>NZ_CP059488.1:0-595000 GCF_016250455.1 Acidithiobacillus ferrivorans
ATGAGTAGTCATCCAGCGCCATCCGCGCTGCGCAACGGCGACGCCTTATGGGCGGCGCTGTGTGTGCAGTTGCAAGAACAAACCACCGCCCAGCAGTTCAATACCTGGCTGCGCCCCCTTCGTGGCGAGTTGCATGGCAACGAGTTGCACCTTTTCGCACCCAATACATTCGTCATGGAATGGGTGCGGGAAAGGCTGATAGACCTACTGGAAGCAGTGCTCGGCGAGCTTGCACCCGGAATGATGCTTCGCTTGGAGCTCAGCACCGACGGCGCGGCGGCCCTAGCCCCGGTAGTAGCGGCTACTCCAGCCACTACTTCAATCACCGATCCTCGCAATGGCAACCGGCTCAACCCGGGCTTTTCCTTCAAGTCCTACGTCGCCGGCAAATCCAATCAATTGGCCGTGGCAGCGGCCCTGCAGGTCGCCAAAAATCCGGGAAAATCCTACAACCCTCTGTATATCTATGGCGGCGTTGGACTGGGCAAAACGCATCTCATGCAGGCAGTAGGAAATGCCATTCTCCAACGCGATGCCAATGCCAAGGTGCTCTACGTTACTTCCGAAGGCTTCATCATGGACATGGTGCGCTCCCTGCAACACAACACCATCAATGATTTCAAGCAGCGCTACCGCAAACTGGATGCCCTGCTCATCGACGACATCCAGTTTTTTGCGGGCAAGGATCGTACCCAGGAAGAGTTTTTTCACACCTTCAACGCCCTCTTTGACGGCGGTCGGCAGATTATTATCACCTGCGACCGCTACCCCAAAGAGGTGGACCGCCTGGAAGAGCGCCTGCAATCGCGCTTTGGCTGGGGGCTGACGGTCGCCATCCAGCCCCATGATCTCGAAACGCGCATGGCCATTGTCCTCTGCAAAGCGGAAGAAAGCGGCATCGATCTGCCTGAAGAAGTAGCCTTTTTCATCGCCGAAAAAATCCGCTCCCATGTCCGCGAATTGGAAGGGGCACTGCGTCGGATCATCGCCCATGTCAACTTCACCCACAAGCCTTATAACCTGGATACCGCCCGGGAGGCTCTGCGTGACCTGATCGACGTGCAAAAGCGCATGGTCAGCCTCGACAACATCCAGAAAGTCGTGGCCGAGTATTTTCATATTCGCGGCTCCGACATGCAGTCCAAACGGCGCAGTCGCAACATCGCCCGGCCACGCCAGGTAGCCATGTGCCTGACCAAGGAACTTACCAACCATAGCCTGCCGGAAATCGGCGAGGCCTTCGGCGGACGCGATCATACCACCGTCCTCCACGCCTGCCGCCAGATCGATAAATTACGTCAGGAAGACACCCAGATGGATGAAGATTACCGCAATCTGCTACGGATTCTCGGCGCATGATCCAGCACTCACACAAGCTGTGGATAAGGCCCTGTATAACCTCTGTGCCGACTCTGTATAAAAAAGAGGGCCCTTTTTTATCCCCAAGCATACCGGCTTATCCACAGCTTGCCGACAGCTTGTCAAAGCCCATTAGGCTATCCAGAGTAATGGGTTATAGCACGTTTCCACAGGCTACTCGGCCATTAATAATAGTAGTAGTTAAAAGGAAAAATATAAATTATATATATAAAGCGGCCCGATCAGCCCCTTTTCAGACCTGGCACTCAAGGAGCAAACCCTGATGAAAATCACCATAGATCGCGAAGATCTCCTGCCTATTCTGGCGAATATGGCAAACATTGCCGACCGGCGACCGGTACAGCCCATTCTTGCCCATGTCCTCATCGAAGCCGCAGGGCAACATTGCCGCTTCGTCGCCACGGATCTGGAAGTACAGCTTTCCGCCGACTTGGACCATCCGGTAGATGTTCCTGGCACCTGTGCTGTGCCCGCTCGCAAGCTCTATGATATCTGCCGTGCTTTACCCGAACACACCCCCATAGAATTTCATAAAGACGGGGAAAAGCTGCTCCTAAAAGCTGCTAAAAGTCGCTTCACCCTGCATGTGTTGCCCGCCGATCAATTTCCGTATCTCAGTACTCACAGCAGTCGTTGTCAGGGTAACTGCAATGCCAAAGCCTTTCGCGAAGCGCTTGCCGTCACCGCTAACACCATGGCACAGAATGACGCACGGCTCTTTCTGAACGGCGTCCTCATCGAGGTCGAAGGCCAGGAACTGCGTCTCGTAGCCACAGACGGTCATCGCCTGGCCATGATGACCCTGCCTTTTGCCAACAACCTGGAAAGCGGGAGCTACCAGGCTATTCTTCCGCGCAAAGCCGTTCTTGAACTGCTGCGGATTCTTGATGATGGCGATATCGCATTGGAGATGTCGGACACCGGCTTTCTGCTCAACGATGGCACGCAACAATTCGCCTGCAAACTCATCGACGCCAAATATCCCGATTACCGGCGAGTGATTCCCCAAGGACATCCTCGCTTCGCCATACTCGACCGTCAGACCTTCAAAAGTGCCTTGCAACAAAGTGATGTCCTGGTTAGCGACCGTAATCCGACCACCCATTTACACCTCAGCAACAACCAGATGACCCTGCGCAGTTGCAATGAGGAGCAGGAAGAAGGCGAGATCCAAATCCTTGTTGAATATCAGAATGACACTCTGGATATTGCTTTCAACAGTCGTTATCTCACGGATACCACCCAGATATTCGCCCAGGAAAGTTTGCGGATGCGCGTCAAGGATAGCGACAGCAGCGCAGTTTTTACTCCGATAGATGGAGATAATCCCCTGTATATCATTATGCCTGTCCGTCTCTGAGATGCCCCTAGAGGCTCTGCATATCCAATCGGTGCGTTGCATAGAAACCCTGGATCTGAAAGCGGATCAGCAATGGAACTGGCTGATCGGTGCCAATGGTGCCGGAAAAAGCTCCGTGCTGGAGGCCATCCATATTCTCGGCACGGGGCAAACCTGGCGACGCAATCCCCGCCATGTTCAGCGGGAGGATGACAACGAATATCTGGTCAGCGCCCACCTACCCGATCATTTTCTCGCCTTGCGTCGGCGTGGCGAGACGCGGGAAATACGCTATGATGGCGAATCGCTCGGTTCAGCCTGGATGCTGCTCGACATTCTGCCACTACAAAGCCTGCACGATGACAACAGCCATTTTGTTGCGGGAACGGCGGAAGACCGCCGACGTGTACTGGACTGGGGCATTTATTACGCAGATCGCTACTATGGCACGGTGTTTCGCCAGTACCGGCGGGCTTTGCAACAGCGCAACGCCTGGCTGAAAAGCGGTTATGGTCAGCAACCCTGGGATGATGGCGTCATTGCCGCCGGTGAAGAAATCCAGCAGCGGCGGCAAACGCATCTGGCCACGGTGCAGCCTGAAGTTGTCACCCTCTGGGAACGCTGGTCCGGGTCACTTTCCGGACTCAGCCTGCATCTGCACAGTGGCTGGAAAGAGGGCTTGGCCTTAAGCGACTGCCTGCAGCGGGATCAGGAACAGGATCGCGAAATGGGTTATACCCACAGCGGCCCGCACCGTGCCAATCTGGCGTTTCGGGTGCGCGGCAAAGCGGCACTGGATATCCTTTCACGCGGCCAGTTGCGGGTATTGGGTCTGGCCTATCGCCTGGCGCAGGTGAAAATCCTGAAGCAGGCAGGCCTGCCCCTGCCGACCATACTGATTGACGATTTTGCGGCGGAGCTCGATGCTTCAGCGCGAGATTGGTGGGTGAAAGAACTTGATCTGCTGGGTGTGCAGGTCTTTGCTGCCGTCACCGCGGCTGGGCAGATTCCGGCGGCGGTGAGTTGTGGTGGTCATTTTTGTCTGGCAGCAGGCCAGCTTGAGAAGGAAACAGCATCATGACGGGAATATACGATTCTACCAGTATTCAGGTGTTGAAAGGGCTGGAAGCAGTACGCAAACGCCCCGGCATGTATATCGGTGATACCGATGATGGCAGCGGTCTGCACCACATGGTTTTTGAAGTGGTGGACAATGCCATCGACGAGGCGCTCGGTGGTTATTGCGACGCCATCGTTGTTACCCTCCATGATGATGAATCGGTCAGCGTCAGCGATAACGGGCGCGGCATTCCGGTCGACATTCACGCCGAAGAGGGGCGTTCTGCTGTCGAAGTCATCATGACCGTACTGCATGCCGGTGGTAAGTTTGATGACAATGCCTACAAGGTCTCCGGCGGTCTGCACGGCGTCGGTGTCTCGGTCGTGAATGCGCTTTCAGAAATGCTTCAGTTGCGTATATTCCGCGATGGCTATGTCTGGACCCAGGAATATCATGACGGCGAACCCCAGGCACCGGTTGCGCGTGGCGAGGCGTCACGCAAACATGGCAGTATCATCCGCTTCAAACCTTCGCCCCAGGTTTTTGCCGATACCCATTTTCACTTCGAGATTATCGCAAAACGTTTGCGCGAACTGGCTTTTCTCAATTCCGGTGTGCACATCACCCTGCTGGATGAACGGGGCGGACGGGAAGAAATTTTCCATTATGAAGGCGGTATCCGCGCCTTTGTGGAGCATCTCAACCGCAGCAAAACCGCCATTCATCCCAGTGTGATCACCCTCACCGGCGAGCGCGACGGTATTGTCGTTGAAGCCGCCCTGCAATGGAATGAAGGCTATAACGAGGCGGTGCTCTGCTTCACCAACAATATTCCCCAGGCCGATGGGGGCACGCATCTGGCGGGCTTTCGTGGTGCGCTGACCCGTACGCTGAATCAATATATGGAACGGGAAGGCATCATCGCCAAGGCTAAGGTGGTGGTGAGTGGCGAAGATACGCGTGAAGGCCTGACAGCGGTGCTTTCCGTCAAGGTACCGGACCCCAAATTTTCTTCGCAGACCAAGGAAAAGCTGGTTTCCAGCGAGGTCAAACCGATCGTAGAGTCCTCCATGTCCGAGGCATTGACGATATTTTTGGATGAGCACCCCAAAGAGGCGCAGGCCATTGCTGCCAAAATTGTCGAAGCGGCACGGGCGCGGGAAGCCGCTCGCCGGGCACGGGAGCTGACGCGCCGCAAGGGTGCGCTGGATATTGCCAACCTCCCCGGCAAGCTGGCCGACTGCCAGGAGAAAGATCCGGCCAAGTGCGAAATTTATCTGGTGGAGGGCGATTCTGCCGGCGGCTCTGCCAAACAGGGCCGTGATCGTCGGCATCAGGCGATTCTGCCCCTGAAGGGTAAAATTCTCAATGTGGAACGGGCGCGGTTTGACAAAATGCTCTCGTCGGATGAGATCGGTACTCTCATTACGGCCCTGGGTACCGGTATTGGGGCTGGGGATTTTGATGTGGCCAAGCTGCGTTATCACCGCGTCATTATCATGACCGATGCGGATGTCGACGGCAGCCATATCCGCACCCTGCTGCTGACCTTCTTCTACCGGCAGATGCCCGAACTGGTGGCGCGCGGCCATATTTATATCGCCCAGCCACCTCTCTACAAGGTCAAGAAAGGCAAGGATGAGCGCTACATCAAGGACGACACCGAACTGGCCGCCTACCTGCGCGAAATTGCTATGCAGGGCGCCCAATTCCGTCCTGCGGTGGATGCTGAGCCGGTAACTGAAGAGCAACTGGCCGGCATGATGCGTCAATACCAGAATATCGAGGCTTTGGTGCAGCGCCTGGAGCGGCGCTATCCCGGTACCCTGCTCTGGGCCATGGCTACGTTGCCGCCTGTCGTTACGGAGTCGGCGGATAGCGCCACCTGGGACGATTTTGCGGAACAACTCCGCGCGGCATTGGAGATCAACGCCCTGCCCGCCGAACATTATACGGTGGAGCGGGTGGGCGAAGCAGAGGCTTTGCGCCTGGTGGTTCGCCGTGAACATCACGGCAGTCAGGAAGTACGTTTCTTTGATCAGGATTTCTTTGCCGGTGGTGAATACCGGCATCTGGCCGATTATGCACGGGTGATTGAAGGTAATATCCACCTGGGTGCGCGTATGGAACGCGGCGAGCGAGGGCTTACCGTCAGCCGTTTCCGTGCGGCTATGGACTGGCTTCTGGCTGATGCCCGTCGGGGTATCGAGATTCAGCGCTACAAGGGTCTGGGTGAAATGAATCCGGAACAGCTTTGGGAGACCACTATGAACGCCGAAAACCGGCGTCTGGTGCGGGTGGATGTGGAAGACTCCATCGCTGCCGACGAGGTCTTTTCCATGCTCATGGGCGATGCCGTGGAACCGCGTCGCCGCTTTATTGAGGAAAATGCACGTTTCGTATCGCGACTCGATATCTGATTACGCGGCAACATGCTGATCAAAACGCAGGGGTATGGGCCAATGGATGATTTCCATGCGCCCGTCGGTATGTTCGACCAGTGCGGTACAGCTCTCGACCCAGTCGCCATCGTTGTAATAGAGGATGCCATCGATGGTTTTTTGCTCGGCATGGTGGATATGGCCGCAGATCACGCCAGCGTAACCGCGGCGTGAGGTTTCTTCGGCCAGCAGGTGTTCGTAGTCGTTGATAAACTGTACCGCTTTTTTTACCCGGTACTTGATGTAAGCACTCAGGGACCAGTGGCGACGCAGGCCCAGGCGCCGGAACGCACTTTGCAGCAGCCGGTTGCTCCAGAGCAACAGGGTATAGCCATGATCGCCCATACGAATGAGCCAGGTGGCATAGCGCATGGCGGCATCAAACTGATCACCATGGATGACCCAGAGCTTTTTGCCATCGGCGGTCTCATGGACAGCTTCCCGGAGGATGGCAATGTCGCCAAGGGCAAGGGCGTTGCCCTGGTTTTGCACATAGTCGGAGAGTAATTCGTAGACGGGATCATGGTTGCCGCAGACATAACGTACTATTACCCCGGAGCGGGCCAGACGGAGCACCTTCTGGACCACCGTATTATGGCTGCGCGGCCAGTACCAGCGCACTTTGAGGCGCCACAGATCGATGATGTCGCCGACCAGATAGAGCTGCTGGCAGGAGTTGTGGCGCAGGAAGTCCAAAAGGCTCTCCGCCTGACAGCCGCGGGTGCCGAGATGGACATCCGATAGAAATATGCTGCGATAATGGGCCATAGGGCCATCCTGAAAAGGTGACAGAACCCTATATTGCCAGCAAAATATGACAGTTTGATGAAAGCTGGTCGCCGTATAGCCGCCGGTATGACTCTGGAGATCATGGTGCTTAACCCATTTAACTTTGAATACAAAGAACTTTTTACTGATGAAGGGCTTGGGCGTTTGGATGGGGAATTTCTTTGGTCCCTGGCGGAAAAGGACAAAACCCTGGCGGAAAACTTGCAGATCTACCGTGCGGCAGGAGATCAGCCTACCGACAAGGCCCGGAGTGAGTTTTTATTACGGCTTGCGCCGCATCTTGAACGGTTTATCGCCCGGCTTTTTTGTCTGGAGCCGGAGGTGGCTGCGTTACAGGCCCGGACCCGCAGCCATGATGTGGTCATGGACTTCAAAAAGCACTTTGTGCTGCGCCGCGCGCGCCGTTACCGCGGTGAATTTTCCGAATCTTTTGCCGATCTCGATCACTGGCTGGATGCAGAAATCCAGCAGCGCTGCTGGCCGCAGGAGGATCGCGAATGGGCGGTTGCCCGGCTGGGTGAAGAATGGCTTACGGATGAAGTGGCGCATGCCGAGGCCATTCACCGTCTGACGCAGTGGTGTGCCCTTATCCTCACCGACCCACAGGCCGGTCTGGCGGTGCCGGGTTGGTCGAGTTTCCGTCTGCCGCAACGCGTGGATCACGAAGCCCTGGTGCCGCTGCAGCGGTGCGATGATCTCCCGGGTGCGCCTTTTGTCTCTCCGCAAGGCACCTTGCGGCGTCGTGACAGTTTCCATCTCACGGATCAGCGGATGGACCTGCGCGGGGTCCAGAGCGAAGTGCATTATTGTCTGTATTGCCATGATCATGATGGGGATTTCTGCTCCAAGGGCTTTCCGGAGAAGAAAGGGGTGCCGGAACTGGGTCTCAAGGTGGACCCGCTGGGCGTGACCCTGACCGGCTGTCCCCTGGAAGAAAAGATCTCGGAAATGCAGCTCCTCAAGCGCGATGGCCTCAACATTGCCGCACTCGCCATGGTGATGGTGGACAATCCCATGGTCCCCGCCACCGGGCATCGTATCTGTAACGACTGCATGAAGGCTTGTATTTACCAGAAGCAGGATCCGGTGAATATTCCGCAGGTGGAGACCCGGGTCCTCACCGATGTGCTGAACCTCCCTGGGGGTCGAGATTTATGATCTGCTGACCCGCTGGAATCCGCTGCGGCACACCCAATATCTGGCGCAGCCTTATAATGGGCGGAAGGTGCTGGTCGCGGGTATGGGTCCGGCGGGCTTCACCATGGCCCATCATCTCTTGCAGGAAGGCTGTGCGGTCGTGGGGATCGATGGCCTGAAAATCGAACCCCTTCCCGCGCCGTGGCTGGAGGAGCCCATTCGCGACTGGAGCAGTCTGCAGGAGGATCTCGATGAGCGCATTCTGCTCGGTTTTGGTGGGGTGGCCGAATATGGCATTACCGTCCGTTGGGACAAGAATTTCCTCAAACTGATTTATCTGACCCTGGTGCGACGCCCGCATTTTCAGATTTTCGGTGGTGTGCGCTTGGGCGGTACCGTCACCCTTGAGAATGCCTGGGAACTGGGTTTTGATCATGTCTGTATTGCCACGGGCGCGGGCTTGCCGCGGGTGGTGCCCATGGGCGAGAGTCTGGCGCGCGGGATGCGCCAGGCCAGTGATTTCCTGATGGCCTTGCAGCTGACCGGGGCGGGCAAGCAGTCCAGCCTGGCTAACCTGCAGGTGCGCCTGCCGGCGGTGGTGATTGGCGGTGGTCTGACGGCGGTGGATACGGCGACTGAGGTGCAGGCCTATTATGTGCGGCAGGTGGAGAAGGTGCTGGCGCGCTATGAGCAGATGGCGGCGCGCTCCGGCGAAGAAAAGCTCCGCGCCGGGCTGTCTGCGGAAGATACCGAGATTCTGGAAGAGTTCCTGACCCATGGCCGGGCGGTGCGCGCGGAACGCGAGCGGGCAGCAACTGCAGGTGAAGCACCCAACTTCGTGCCGCTGATCCATGCCTGGGGCGGCGTGACCCTGGCGTATCGCAAAGGCATGCGGCAGTCGCCCGCCTATACGCGCAACCATGAGGAGCTCATCAAGGCCATGGAAGAGGGCCTGTACTATGGCGAAGGTCTTGATCCACTGCGGGCTGAACTGGATAGCTATGGGCATATCGCGCACATGGTCTTCCGCCGGATGCGCGAGGTGGAAGGGCGCTGGCTGGCCAGTGATCAGGATTTGCGGCTGCCCGCACGTGCCGTCTTTATCGCCGCCGGTACCGTCCCCAATACCATCTATGAACGGGAATATCCGGGGACTTTCCAACTGGATGGGGACCATTTCCAGACCCATGTGGCCCACGCTAACGGGCCGTTGCAGGCGGTGCAGGTGGCTGAACATTGCAAGGCGCCGGAGGCCGGTCCCTTTACGTCCTATGGTGACCACAGCGGGCATCGGATCAGTTTTATTGGGGATACGCATCCGGTGTTTCATGGCAGTGTGGTCAAGGCCATCGCTTCGGCCAAGGCGACGTATCCGCAGGTCATGCACGCTTTGGGGACCTTGGCGGCGGCCAGTGATTTGGATGTGCAGCGTTTTCAGGAGCGCCTGCAGCATCTGCTGAGCATGCGGGTACTGCGGATGGATCGCAGCAATCCCGCCGTCACCGAGCTGTGGGTGGAGGCCCCGCTGGCGGCCCGCAATTTCCGGCCGGGTCAGTTTTTCCGCTTGCAGACCTTCGAGAGTCACAGCCCGATCGTGGACGGCACCCGTTTGCAGATTCCGGTGCTGACGGTCAGCGGTGCGGGGGGTGGAAGGCGACGCGGTGCGCCTTTTGATCCTGCAGTGGGGCACCGGGCCGCGCCTGGTGGGTCGTTTGCAGCCGGGCGATCCCCTGATTCTGATGGGGCCGACTGGCGCCCCCACCGACATCCCCACGGGTAAGACGATTCTGGTGGTCGCCGGACGCTGGGGTGCGGCGGTGATGCTCGATATCGGTCCGGCGTTGCGGGCGGCGGGCAATCGCGTGCTTTATGTGGCGGCCCTGGCGAAAGCCGGTGAACTGGATTATCAGGCGGAGCTGGAAGCCGCTGCGGACCAGATCATCTGGTGTACGGGCAGCGGCCCCTTGATCACCCCCCATCGGCCGCAGGATCTCAGTGTGGAAGCCAGTGACATGGTGGCCCTGCTCTGCGCCTATGGGGCGGGGGATTTGTCCGGACCAGGGGCGCCGGGCGAGCCAGGGATAGCACTGAGCAGTGTGGATCGTCTGATGGTCATGGGTTCCACCGGCTTGCTCAAGGGTTTTCAGCAGGCGCTGAAGGCGGAGCTACGACCTTATTTCCGGGCGGATCTGGAGGCGACGGCGACGGTGGGCAGTCCCATGCAGTGTATGCTCAAAGGGGTGTGCGCCCAGTGTCTGCAATGGCAGATCGATCCGGAGACGGGCCAGCGCACCAAGGCGGTCTTCTCCTGTGCCCAGCAGGATCAGCCCCTGGCTTGGGTCGACCTCGATAACCTCACCGCTCGACAAAGCCAAAATCGTCTGCTGGAAAGGATCTCCAGCCAGTGGCTGGATCATGTCATGAGCGGGGGAGCATGATAAAAGAGTCATATTTTTGATCGAATTCGATTAGCGCCGCGCCCCGGCACCTACATCGACACCATACGGTAACGGTTACGTAATGACTGATGGCACTAAATTCGACAGTTATCCCCGCTGAACGATGAGAACACTCCCGATAATTGGGTTTTTCGTCGTGATGGAGAATCACCTAATTTGAGTGAAGCCGAATTTGGGCCGCTAAGGTAACCTCTTCGGCTGTGGAGTCTATGGGACTCGCTGGTCGCCCTGGCGAAAATTATAGGCGCGATCAGCACGTTTCAGCTCAGCCTGAAGTGAATGGCGCTGTGCTCAATGTTGATCGGGGAACAGGATGTTCAATTCCAGTACCTCATAATCTCCGCGTCGCTCCATGCTCACTTTGATATTTTCCTTGTCTACGGGAATGTATTTGGCGATCACTGCCAGGAGTTCCTCCTGCAACGCGGGCAGGAAGTCGGGGCCATCGGCATCGCGCTCGTGGGCGAGAATCAGCTTCAGGCGATCCTTTGCTACATGGGCAGTTTTCTTGCGGGAGCCGAGGAAGTAATCAAGAAAGGACATGTCAGCCTCCAAAGAGTCGTTTGAAGAACCCCACCTTGACCGGATGAATAAAACGCAAGGGACGCTCTTCGCCGAGGAAGCGGGCGACGACATCCTTATAGGCCTCGGCCACATCGCTGTTTTCCATGTGAATGGCGGGTATGCCCTGATTGGAGGCCTGGAGGATAACTTCGGATTCGGGGATCACCCCCAGCAGGGGGGTACGTAGCAGCTCCTTCACGTCTTCCAGAGAAAGCATTTCCCCATCCTCCACCCGTTTGGGGGAGTAACGGGTCAGCAATAGATGTTCCTTCACCGGTTCTTCGCCCTGCTCCGCGCGCCGTGAGCGGGCCGCTAGAATGCCGAGAATGCGGTCGGAATCCCGCACGGAGGAGACTTCCGGATTGGTGACCACAATGGCTTCATCGGCATGGTAGAGCGCCATGAGTGCCCCCGACTCAATCCCCGCCGGTGAATCGCAGACGATGTAATCGAATTCCTTGCGTAGTTCATCCATAACCGCTGTTACCCCTTCGGTAGTCAGGGCATCTTTGTCGCGGGTTTGGGAGGTGGGCAGCACGTAAAGATTCTCACAGCGCTTATCCTTGATGAGCGCCTGCTGCAGTTTAGCCTCGCCCTGGATGACATTGATGAGATCGTACACAACCCGTCGCTCACAGCCCATGATCAGGTCGAGGTTGCGCAGCCCTACGTCGAAGTCGATAACGACGGTGCGATGGCCGCGCAGGGCGAGGCCGCTGGCAAAGGCGGCACTGGTGGTGGTTTTGCCGACCCCACCCTTTCCAGAAGTGATGACAATGATTTTGGCCACGGTTCTTTTCTCCAAGACTTATAAGGTTAAAGCAGTAATATGCAATTGCTCGTCGCGGCTGTAAATCTGTGCTGCCTTGCCCCAGAGGGGATGATCCGCTTCGAGGGTGCGATATAGACCTGCAACAGAGACCAGCTCTGCTTCCAGGCTCATGCAAAAAATCCGCGCAGCGTCCTGCCCGTTGACGCCGGCCAGAGCGCGACCACGTAAGGGGCCGTACACGTGGATGTTGCCGTCGGCGATGACTTCAGCGCCAGCATTGACGGCAGCCAGACAGACCAGATCGCCGCCACGGGCATAGTTGCGTTGGCCGCTGCGGATTGGGTGATCTATAGTCAGGCCACCCGGACTTATTGGGACGGATTGCGCGGGTGCGGGTGTTTCTGGCTGCGGGGTGGCGTTACGATCCTGGCCCCGTAAAACAGGAAGGTTCAGATCCTGCGCCAATGCCCGATGGCGGGGAGCGGCATTGCGTAAACCGACAGGGAACCAGTTGGCGACGCGCAATACATTCAAGATTTCGGCGAGAGCCAGAGGCGCCTCTTCGGGTATGGCGCTCAGATCCAGGACCACCGGCGCATGGCGATGGAAATCGGCGGCAGCGGCGTGGCGTTGATGCTCTTCGGCGATACGTTGCGCCAAGTGTTGGGGGTTGTTGCTTTCCAGGTGGAGGATGGAGAGGGTGAAAACGCCGCCGGACACGCGTAAAGGCGCGCTGGCTTCCGTGCCGGGGGAGCGGGGGTTAGCCATGTTTCACGTGAAACATCGATGTGCGCGCGTCATGAGCGCCGCAACAAAGGGCGCTTGTCGCCCTTACCATTCCAAGTTTCGGCATCGGGTAATGGTGCCTTCTTGCGGAGGATGACCGGCCAGTTTATGGTGAGTTCGGCATTAATGGCAGTGAAGTCGCGCTGGTCGGCAGGGAGCTCATCGTCGGCGAAAATAGCGTCGGCAGGACACTCGGGTACGCAGGCGGCGCAGTCGATACACTCGTCAGGATCAATGACGAGAAAATTCGGTCCTTCATGAAAGCACTCAACCGGACAGACTTCGGCACAGTCGGTATATTTACACTGGATGCAATTTTCGGTCACGACGTAGGTCATGAGTCGGTGACGTTCTTTACAGAGCGCTTCCGTGGTGCAGGCGTGGCCGCTTCGCTGGCTGATGCGACCGTACTTTTGGACGAGGTGCTTTTCTTTGCCGCCGGGGTCTTGGCTTTGCCTGGTTTTTTTACCACTGCGGCCGTTTTTTCAGCGGTTACGGGCTTTTTGGCAGCAGGCGTTGCCGCTTTCACGGCCGGTTTTCTGGTGCTTTTCGCCGCCGCCTTACGGGCAGGAGCCGCTTTTTTGGCGGGAGGTGCACGCTTTTCGCGGGGCGGTGGCGGGGTGTAGTCAACCAGCATGGCGGCAATTTCCGTATCGCTGGCGTTCACCGGGAAATGAAAGGCGCATTCGCTCTGGGGACAGGCGAGCTGTTCACCGAGGCGCTTGCCGCTTTTTTCGATCATTATCGGCCAAGCGCAACGGGGACAGGCGCGTGCTACCGGGGGTCCCCAAACCGCATAATTGCATTTGGGGTAAGTATTACAGGAGTAGAAGACTTTGCCGTAGCGGCTGCGTTTTTCTACCAGTTCGCCTTCACCGCACTGGGGGCAAGTGACTCCTGAGGATTTAGGCTGGGTTAGGGGCTCGATGTGCTTACATTCGGGATAGCCGCTGCACGAGATAAAGCGGCCATAACGCCCGGTTTTATAGACCAGCGGCTTGCCGCAGTCCGGGCAGTCGCGGCCTACGGGTTCGGCGGGTTCGCGAGGGCCATCCACCGGGCGGGTATAATTACATTCGGGATACCCCGAACAGGCCACAAAACGGCCATGGCGGCCAAGGCGCAGGAACAAGGGTTTGCCACATTGTGGACAGGCTTCATCCAGCGCTTCACTGGTGGCTTCGGTGCGGCTGACGTTGGCTTTTTCATCAAGAAGTGCGCGAAAGGGTCCCCAGAACGCGCTGAGCACCGGCTGCCACTGCTTCTCACCCCGGGAAATGGCGTCCAGTTCATCTTCCATGCTGGCGGTGAAGCCATAATCCACATAGCGCTCGAAATGGTTGGTCAGGAAACGGCCGACCACCCGTCCGAGATCGGTGGGGCGGAAGCGGCGCTGCTCGACAGCGACATATTCGCGGTTCTGCAGGGTCTGAATAATGCTGGCATAGGTGGATGGACGGCCGATGCCATGGGCTTCCAGGGTTTTAACCAGAGTGGCATCGCTGTAACGGGGGGGGGGCTCGGTAAAGTGCTGCTCGGGGTTAATGCCGAGCACCTGTGGTTCATCGCCGGTATTGAGGGGCGGTAGAATGCGGTTGCCCTCGTCCTCGTCACCGTCATCCTTGCCTTCCTGATAGACGGCCATGAAGCCAGGAAAGGTGACGGTGGAACCGTTGGCGCGCAGGGTCCAGTGGGTGCCCGCGTCCATATCGACAGCGACCAGGTCCATACGCGCAGGCGCCATTTGGCAGGCGATGCTGCGCTTCCAGATCAGATCATAAAGGCGCCAGAGGTCGCGTTCGAGCACGCCCTGCAGGGCCTCCGGGGTGCGGGCGATGTCCGTGGGGCGGATGGCTTCGTGGGCTTCCTGGGCGTTTTTGGTTTTGGTCTTGTAGCGGCGCGGAGTTTCGGGGATGAATTCGCCGCCGTAGTGGTCGCCGATAAAGTCGCGGATAGAAGCGATGGCCTCTTCGGCAAGATTGACGGCATCGGTACGCATGTAACTGATAAGGCCTACCGTTTCGTTACCGATATTGATGCCTTCATAGAGCTGCTGGGCGACGCGCATTGTACGGCTGGCGTTAAAGCCGAGCTTGCGCGAGGCCTCCTGCTGCAGGGTGGACGTGGTGAAGGGCGCTGCCGGCTGGCGCTGCCGGCTCTTGCGTTCCACTTCCCGGACCCGTAGCGGTTGGCGGTTGAGATCGTCTTCCATACCGCTGCGGATCGCTGCGGCTTGATCACTTTCCGTAACGTCGAACTGTTCGAGTTTTTTGTCCTGCCAGTGGGTCAGGCGTGCACTGAAATCACTACCGGCCTGCTGCAGGTGACTGGCGATGGTCCAGTATTCGCGGCTGACAAAGGCTTCTATTTCGTTTTCGCGCTCACAGATCAGACGCAGCGCAGCACTTTGTACCCGGCCCGCCGAGAGGCCCGGACGCACCTTGCGCCAGAGCAGCGGCGACAGATTGAAGCCCACCAGATAATCGAGGGCGCGGCGCGCTTGCTGGGCGTTGACCAGGTCCATGGCGATTTCGCGGGGGTTGGCAATGGCTTCCTGCACGGCTTTTTTGGTGATTTCGTGGAAGACGACGCGTTGCGTGGGCATGTTGCCGAGCAGGTGACGCTCGCGCAGCAGCTCCACCAGATGCCAGGAGATAGCTTCGCCTTCGCGATCCGGGTCGGTGGCGAGCCAAAGTTTTTCGGCGCCGCGCAGGGCCTTGGTGATGGCGTCCACATGGCGCTCGTTGCGCTCGATGGCAGCGTAGCGCATGGCGAAATCATGTTCGGTATCTACAGCACCCTCTTTGGGCTGCAAATCGCGTACATGGCCGTAGGAGGCCAGCACTTGAAAGTCATCCCCCAGATACTTCTGGATGGTTTTGGCTTTAGCCGGTGATTCAACGATAACGAGCTGATATGCCATGGGTCAGTGAAGAATCCGTGCGCCGTCGGCGCCCAGTAAGGCATCGACCCAGAAGGCCTCCGGGCCGGGATCATTGGCCATCACCATAAAAGTCACCCAGTCGAGTGTTTCCAGATCGGTATCGTCCAGACCAAGGGCAAGCAGGCGATCGATAATGCGTTCACGCATGGCGCCGTTAATGACGCCAAGCCGCTCCCAGTCATGGAGCTGCCCGCGGGCAGCCACAGAAAGATTTTGCTGTTCGTAGGGATGGTAGGCGCGCAGTGAACGGGGGTTGGTGTCCTCTTGCGCTTCTACCGCGAAGCCTTCCATCCAGTCGAGGGCGCGCTGAATATCGTCGTCCGGAAAACCGACGGCGCGCAAACGCTCTTCTACCATCTCGTCGTCTTCGTCGTCGAGATGGTCGAGCAAATAACTAATGATGTCGATGACGTCTTCCATACCGTGGCCTTAGGAAGCCGGTGGGAGGCGACAGAAACGACCGCCGGGACAGGCCGCGAGGTAACCTTGTAATTCCATGTCCAAGAGGATGGCCGAAAGCTCGGTCAGCGTCAATCCGCAGCGGCTGGCGATCTGTTCCGGGGCGAGAGGGTCGAAATCCATGGCGGCCCAAACTTTAGCTTGTGTTGAATCTTCCGGCCGCCAGTCTGCTGCGGGTGCGGCGGCCTGACTGCTGCGCAGCACGGCGTACAGCGGGCCGAGTTCGCTGAGGACGTCTTCGGCACTTTCGACCAGTTTGGCACCGTCGCGGATGAGACGGTGCGGGCCGCGCGACAACGGTGAGTGGATGGAGCCGGGGATAGCAAAGACTTCACGGCCCTGCTCCAGCGCCAGCCGTGCGGTAATCAGCGAACCGCTGCCGTCAGCCGCTTCGACCACCAGCACGCCAAGACTGAGGCCGCTGATGATGCGGTTGCGGCGGGGGAATAGACCACTGCGTGGACCGGTATCGGGGGGCTGTTCGCTGATGATAAGGCCCTGTTCGGTAATCTGACGGGCGAGTTGCAGGTGACTGCGCGGGTAGATAAGGTCGGCACCGGTACCAAGTACGGCGACGGTGCCGCTGTGAAGGGCACCGCGATGGGCGGCGGCATCAATACCGAGGGCCAGGCCGCTACAGATGGTAAGACCCGCTTCACCCAGGTTTTTGGCAAAGGCTTCGGCGGTGGCGATGCCGGTAGTCGTGGCGCTGCGGCTGCCGACGATAGCCAGCATGGCCTGATTCAGACCGGCGCGCTGTCCGCGTAAATAGAGCAGCAGGGGCGGGTCAGGGATATGGCGCAACAGGGGCGGGTAATCGGCATCGGTCCAGCGGCAGAGGTCGGTGTCGGGACTTTCCAGCCAGCGCTGGTCTGCCGGCGTGAGAATGTCCTCGGGCGCCTTCTGCAAGGCGGCGATTTGTCCCGTTTGCAGGCCGAGGTTCTGCAAGGCTCCGGCCCCGGTTTGAAAGCAGCGCTCTACCGCACCAAAGCGTTCGAGCAGGGCACGTTGGCGAAGCGGACCGAGGCCGGGGATACGGCTGAGGGCGAGCCAGGCCCGGTCTGTCACTCGTTTCCTGCAGCGCTGTCGCTGGCTGTTACAGGGCCCGGGCTGGCCAGCTTGTCACCCACTAAGATGCCACGTGTTGCCCTGGTAATCACAGCGTAGGAGACCGTGGGAAATACCCGAAACACCATCACTTCGCCCACTTTCTGCGGCGGCAGAGCGAAGGATTTGCCGGTCACGGCATTTTTCGTATCTCCCCTGGCCCTTTCAATCCGCAGCAGATTCCCATCGCTCAATCCAGCTTCCCGGCCTTGATCCACGATAACGACCTGACCCACCAGGAGTTCCGGGTAGTCACTCATTTTGGCGATGATCTGAGCGCTTACCGGGTGGGCGGGCGCGCTGGGGAAATAACGAGGTATTTTGGCGCTCGCTTCGGGGATCAGACGATCGCCCAGCGAGATTTCCCTGCGGGCATTGGCAATCTCGACAGCTGCGTGGGAACTGTTACTGCGTACGATGATGCTGCCCAGGTCGTAGAGCGCATAACCAAGTGGCTTCTCGACACCGGGACGGTGCAGTTCCGGCCCAAGAGCGACGATACCGTAGCGGGTACCCACCGGAACCCGTTTCAGACCGGAAGCATACAGCTTGTCGCCCACGGTGTAGGCGATCCGGCCGCTGTTGGCACCGGCCGCCAGATAAGGTAATGCATCATAAGCTTTTTTGCTGGCGATAACCCCCGGCGTACCGAGGAAGGGCATCACCTCGCCGGTAGCCACGGTGGGTAAGGGCTCTACCATCATCGGTGGATGCAGTTCGACGACCGAAGAACCTCCTGCATGAGAACCATAAGATCTTTCTACCCGAAGTTCCGGCCGACCGTTGGCCCCGTGGCTGAGCACGATGCGATCACCGGGATAAATGAGATTAGGATTATGGATGTAGGGATTCTTATGCCAGATCTGTGGCCATTGCCAGGGATGCCGCAAGAAATGTGCGGCGATTCCCCAGAGGGTATCTCCGGATTTGACGGTGTAACTTTGTTCAGTGCGCAGCCCTATGCCGGACGGCGCAGCCTGCGCCATTACCGGGGCCATGGCGCTGAGGCCGAGACAAAATAGGGTGTTGCGCCAGATGTACTTCTGCATGAATGATCTCCTCCGGACTTCCGCAGGGAATAGTATTAGTTCAAGATACGATTTTTGCCGGATGGTAATAATTGGTGACGAAATGCCCCTCTTGAAAATACTTGAGTTTCCCGATGCCCGCCTCAAGAGCATGGCCCAGCCCATAGCCCGGGTGGACAAACAAATTCAGCAACTGGCCGATGACATGGCGGAAACCATGTATGATGCCCCTGGTATCGGTTTAGCTGCACCGCAAGTGGCCGCCGGACATCGTCTGATTGTCGTGGATGTTTCAGAAAATCGCAATGATCTGCTGACCTTGGTGAATCCGGAAATTATTGCGAGCACGGGTGAAGAAGAGATGAAGGAAGGCTGTTTGTCGGTACCCGGTGTACTGGAGATGGTGCGGCGTGCCGAAAAAGTGACGGTGCGCGCGACCACGGTGCAGGGCAGGACCATTGAATTGGAGGCCGACGGGTTGCTGGCGGTTTGCCTGCAACATGAGATCGACCATCTCAACGGTACCCTTTTGGTGGATCATCTGTCCCGCCTCAAGCAAAACCTGATTCGTCGTAAGGCGGACAAAAGGGTGCGGCTCGGTGACTAGAAAACAGCGCATTGTTTTTGCCGGGACGCCGGAGTTCGCACGTATCATTCTGGCCGAATTGCTGCGCGGTCCGGAAGAAGTCGTCGGGATATTGACTCAGCCGGATCGCCCGGCGGGCCGGGGGCGGGCATTGCAGACCAGCCCGGTAAAGCAGGAGGCCTTGGCTGCCGGCATTCCCGTTTTTCAGCCGGAATCTTGCAAGACGGGGGAGGCTCTGGACTTGCTCCGCAGCCTGGCGCCGGATTTGCTGATTGTTGTGGCCTATGGACAGATTTTGCCGCAGGCGGTTCTTGACCTGCCGACGCGCGGCGCCATCAATGTCCACGCCAGTCTCCTGCCTGCCTGGCGCGGCGCGGCGCCCATTGCCCGGGCCATTGCGGCGGGTGACAAAGAAAGCGGTGTCGCCATCATGCAGATGGAAGCCGGGCTCGACTCCGGTCCGGTGCTGTGGGCGGAGCGCGTGCCCATTGCACCCGATGACACGGCAGCCAGCCTCCATGACCGTTTGGCGCGATTGGGCGGCGTTGCCTTGCGCCGGGCTCTGGACGGGCTTTGGGCGAATCGGCTCAAACCCGGACCCCAGGACCCCGCCCTGGCGACCTATGCCCGCAAGCTGAAGAAAGAAGAGGCACGCCTCGACTGGCAACTCCCCGCGGCGACGCTGGAGCGTCTGGTGCGGGCTTTCAACCCCAGCCCTGTCGCGCATACCCTTTTCCGCGACAAAGGCTTGCGGGTCTGGCAGACGCAGATACTGGCTGTCCGGGGCGAGCAGGCGCCCGGCACCATCAGTGCCGTGGAAAAAGACGGGGTAGTGGTGACCTGTGGCGAGGATCAATTGCAGTTGCTGGCGGTGCAACCCGCAGGCAAGGGTGTGCTCAGCGGCAGTGATTTCGCCCGCGGTTATCGTCCGCAAATCGGTGAAGTACTGGGATGAAGGAAACGCGGCCAGAAACTGAACGGGGGAGAAGCACAGCGGGTGTGGCGATGCGCAAGGCGGCCATCGGCGTGTTGCAGGGCGTGGATAGTGGGCAGACGGTGGATGCTGCCCTGTTGCCGGTATCGTTGACAGGTGCTGATCGTGCGACCATGCAATGGCTGGTTCTGGGCACTCTGCGCGAGTACCTGCCCGTGCAGGTCCTGGCCGCAAAACTGCTGCGCAAAGACTGGCGCGAGGAAGATACCGACTTACGCTTCCTGCTCAGTTTGGCGCTTTTTGAGTTGCGCCATGGGCAACGGCCTGCCTTCGCCGTAGTCAATGATTGGGTTGCGATGACGGAGGCACTGAAAAAGCCCTGGGCGCGCGGCCTGATAAATGCCGTTCTGCGTCGTTATCTGCGTGAGCGGGAGGTTTTGGATGGGGCACTGGTCGATCGCGATCTCGGGCATCCGGCCTGGCTGGCGGCGCGCTTACGCGCTGCCTATCCCCAAGACTGGCCCGCCATTGCCGCGGCCAATAACACGGCGCCGCCCCTCTGGCTGCGCGTGAATACGCAACGGGTGGATCCTGACCACTATCGGCAATTGCTGGCAGAACAAGGTCTTGAAGCGAAAGGCGTGGCGTGGAGTGCCGCGGCCTTGTGTTTGCCCGCCAGTGTGCCGGTCGCGACCCTGCCGGGCTGGGATGCCGGCTGGGTGGCAGTGCAGGACGGAGCGGCACAAATGGCCGCCCACATCCTCGCGCCTCAGGAGGGGGAACGGATTCTCGACGCCTGTGCGGCCCCTGGCGGCAAGACGGCCCACCTGTGGGCACTGGGGGCGACGCGCCTGGATGCCCTGGACCGCTCCGCAGAACGCCTGAAACGGGTGCGTGAGACACTGGAAAGACAAGGCGGTACAGTGCATTTGCAGGCGGCCGATGCGGCAGAAACCACCACATGGTGGAATGGCGAGTTCTATGACGCCATCCTCCTGGATGCGCCCTGTACCGGCACCGGGGTAATCCGTCGCCATCCAGATATCCGTCTGCGCCGCCAAATGGATGATGTGACTGCGGCGGTGGTACAGCAGGTGCGCTTGCTGGAGGGTCTGTGGCCCTGTCTGCGCCCCGGCGGTCGGTTGCTCTATGCCACCTGCTCGGTGCTGCCTGAGGAGAACGAGGAACAGATCATCGCCTTTCTCCAGCGGCATCCTGATGCGCACCGTTCTGCGCACCCGCTGACCGGACAACGTCTGCCCGGACAGGACGCGATGGATGGCTTTTACTATGCCTTGCTGGAGAAGGCCGCATGAACCAGAACGACGCGTTGCCTTTGCCTGCCCGCAGGGGCTGGCAACAGCAATTTGTCGTTGTCCTGAGCGGATGTAGCGGTTTTTTGGGCATGCCTGGGATAGCGATGGTGGGTTCGGCGTTTCACGTGAAACATTTGCAGGTGACCCCGCAGGGCGATATCGAGAATCAGCACGGGATGCCCACTTTATACGCGCCCTGGAGTGAGGTCGCCGCGGCACGCGACCAGGTGGCGGTGCGGGTATATATTGATATTTTGGCCTTACCCCTGCCGTTGCGTTTGCGTGCTCTGCTGGGTCACTGGAAACTGGAGTCCCCATGGATCGTCAGCGCGCCCCTTTCGCACTAAGAAACTGGTTGCGCGCCTTGAGTGCCGGCGCCACCCCGGAGCGGCAGCGGGTGGGACCGCGCTGGGGCGCTGGTCTGCTCCTGCTGGCTATCGTCGCCTTTCTGGGGGTTAACTTTTTCACCAGTGCCGGGGGGCCGCTGAGCCACTATTTTGTGCCGATGCTGGTGATTTCCGCAGGAGTCGTCCTCTTTCTGGTCATTCTGGTGCTGGTCTCGGTGGTGGCGCTGCTCTTGCGCCTGCGGCGCGGCGAAGTGGGCAGTCAGTTGGCCACCCGTCTGGTGGTGATTATTACCCTGCTCAGTTTTCTGCCGGCAGCCATCGTCTTCGGTTTTTCCTGGCAATATCTGAATCGGGGCGTGGACTCGTGGTTCAGCAGCGCGGTGCAGAGTGCGTTGGATCAGGCACTGAACGTGGCGAAGGCAGGCGTGGACCGTTACCGTAATTCCACCCTGCTGGCGGCGGAGAGCATCGCTCAGGCCCTGGTGGGGGAGTCTGACAGCAACGCCGTAATCACCGTGATTGCCTTACGCGATCAGTATCATCTGGGCAGTGTCACGCTCTTTTCCGGCGATAACCGGATTATTGCCACCAGCAGCGATAACCTGAGTCTGGCACCGCGCCTGCCGCGCCGGGAAATCCTCGCTATGGAAGAGAACCACCCGACCGCCTCTATTGAGCCGGAGCCCAACGGTGCTTTGCTGGTGAAGGTGCTGATCCCAGTACTGAGTCCGCATCTGGGACAGGGCAGTCATATTCTTTATGTGGAGCAGCCTATCCCCGAGCAGCTGACGCAGGCAGCAGATGCGGTGCAGGTGGCTTATACCCGCTACCACCAGTTGATGCTCATGCGCGAACCGATGAAGACGGCCTTTCAGCTCAGCCTGGCGGTGGCCTTGCTGCTGGCCGTGTTGTCGGCGGTATGGATAGGCTTGCACCTGGCGCGGCGACTGACGGCACCTATCGCACGACTGGCGGCGGGTACCCAGGCGGTGGCACGCGGTGAGTTTATTCCCTTGCAGACGGTGGCGAGTCACGACGAGCTGGGTGTCCTGATACATTCGTTCAACAATATGACCCGACAACTGGCGCGGGCCAAGCAACAGGCGGCGGCGGCGCAGGAGCAGGCGGAGCAGCGGCGGCTGTATCTGGAAACCGTGCTCGGACAGATTTCCAGCGGCATCCTGACCTTTGATGGCGAAAACTATTTGGCCGAGGTCAACGCCGCAGCGACTCATATCCTCCAGGAAGACTTGCCCAGGGGCAGCGCTCTGGATATATTGCACGATGGCACCGCACTGGAGCCTCTGTGGACGCTGGTGGCGGACTGGGTGAAACACCCTCGTAACGGGATGCAAAAAGAGTTGCAGATCGAGCGCTCCGACGGGCCACAGACCATTATCGTGCATGGCGCACACTTTGCGGATGACGCCGGTAGTCGAGGTTTCGTATTGGTTTTTGATGATATCAGTACGCTGGTCGCCGCCCAGCGCAGCGCCGCCTGGAGTGAAGTGGCGCGGCGTCTGGCCCACGAGATCAAGAACCCGCTCACCCCCATTCAGCTCTCCGCCGAGCGGCTGCGGCGCAAATATCTGGAACGCCTTGGCGATGAGGGGGAGACCCTGGATCGTGCCACCCGCACCATCATCCATCAGGTGGATGCCCTCAAGGTGATGGTGGATGCCTTCTCGGAGTACGCCCGGCAGCCGCAACTGGAGTTGCGCCCGCTCAATCTGAACACGCTGATTCTGGACGTGCTCGACCTGTATCGCGGGCAAGAGAATGGCGTGGAGATTCGGACCGAGTTGGGTGCGGACCTGCCCCCCCTGCGTGCGGATGTGCATCGGCTGCGCCAGATCCTCAATAATCTCCTGCGCAACGCCATTGATGCCTTGCAGGGGGATTCAGACCCTCCTGAGGGTAAACATATCCTGATTCGCACCCGCTTGACCGACTCCGATCCGGCAAAGATGCTAGAGTTGAGTGTATTGGATGACGGACCCGGTTTCCCGGCCCAGTTGCTGGCGCGGGTTTTTGAGCCCTATGTCACCAGCAAGGTGAAGGGTTCGGGACTGGGTCTTGCCATCGTCCGGCGTATCGTTGAGGAGCATGGCGGGCAGATTGTTGCGGATAATCAGGGGTTGCATGGCGGAGCACGTATCGTTATTGATTTTCCGTTGGGTTAAAACAAGCATTCAGGAGGCGACATGGAAGAGGCACGATTGAATATTCTGGTGGTAGATGACGAACCCGATATCTGCGCGACCCTGGCAGAAATTCTGGAGGACGAAGGCTACAGCGTGCAAACGGCAGGGAGCGCGGAAGCCGCCGAAGCGCTGCTGCGCGATCAGATGGTGGACCTCGTCCTCCTCGATATCTGGCTGCCCGGTGAGGACGGTGTCAGCCTTCTGCGACGCTGGGCTGAAGCGGGTCTGGAGCAGCCGGTGGTGATGATGTCCGGGCACGCCACCATCGAAACGGCGGTGCAGGCGACCAAGCTGGGCGCCTATGATTTCATCGAAAAGCCACTGTCCCTGGACAAAACCCTGCTCACTGTTACCCATGCCCTGGAATCCAGTCGTTTGCAGCGCGAGAACCGCGATCTGCGCGCCCAGGCTGGTTGGATAGAGCGGCCGAGCGGCGAGAGCCCGGCGATTCGCCAGTTTCGCGAACAGTTGCAGCGGGTGGCTGCGGTGGACTCCTGGGCGTTGCTGCTGGGCGAGCCGGGTAGCGGAAAGGAAGTGGCCGCGCGTTATCTGCACCGGCAAAGCCGACGGGCACAGGGGCCTTTCGTAGACCTGCGGGCCGCCGCCATCGCTCGCCCCAATGTCGCCATTGAGCTCTTCGGCAATGAAGATCATGGCAAACTGACCCGTGGACGTCTGGAAGTGGCCCATGGCGGGACGCTCTTCATTGATGAAATTGCCGATATGGACCTGGAAACTCAGGCGCGGCTGTTCTCGGCCTTGCAGGAGCGGCGCATTATCCGGGTGGGTGGGACGACGCCCGTGCCCGTGGATGTACGGGTGATCGCCGGAAGCGCACAGGATTTGGCACTGGCCGTGCAGAGCGGGCAGTTTCGCAGCGATCTCTACTACCGGCTCAGTGCCCTGCCCCTGAAGGTGCCGCCGCTGTCCGCGCGGAGTGCAGATATTCCGGCGCTGATAGAAGAGTTTGTACGCTTTTATGGCGCCCGCGATGGCTTGGCGGCGCGCCACTTCGCTCCGGAAACCCTGGATGTGCTGCACCATTATCCCTGGCCGGGCAACGTCCGCGAATTGCAGAATCTGGTGGAGCGCTTGCTGATTCTGGCGGAAGGGCCGGAGGTCAGTGCGGAAGAGGTAGAGGGCGCGCTGGGTCTGGATAATCGCCTCGTCCTTGCCAACAGTAATTTCGATGGGGAAGATTTTGGCGGTACCCTGAAGCGCGCTCGGGAACGTTTTGAGCGTGCTTTCCTCGAATATCATCTGGCCCGTAATGACTGGAATATCGCGCGGACGGCAGAAGTGGTGGGGCTGGAGCGCACGCACCTGTATCGCAAGCTGAAGAATCTGAGTATTGCCCTGAAGGGCGAACGGCATGTGGGCGAGGATGGGGATGAGGGGTAGGGGTTGTCCAGGGGGCAAAAGAAATAGCGAAAACGGTTAAGCAGTATCATGAACATGTAGATGGAAGTGATTATCCTGATGGGTTGAATGGGATAAAGACTTCCATAATGGCTTGAGCCTTGCTTTATCATTTTTCCAGAAATGATCGCCAGATAAAATCCGGTTCTGATGCTGCACTCTAAAAAACACGCAAAAAAATATTGAGGTGTGCGCATGAACGATTATTATAAATATTCTCGTCTGGTCTTTATTGTGGCTGCTGTTATCACCATGTCTTCACCATTGGCGCACGCGGCCAATTGGTTTTCTGTGCAGGGAATTTCTCCGGCTAATGCCCCTATATTTGGTGTTTCAGGATTTATAGAGCCTAGTATCTATGCCATGTCCGGTACTGATGCTATAGTGGGAAAGCAGAGTGCCGTGCCCAATATTAATCGCGTGGCTCCAAATGACACCCAGAGTACTATGGCGACCATAGTTCGCGCACGACTGATGTTGCGTGGAAATTTAAATAAATATATATCCTATTTTTTCGGTGGCGAGTTTGGAAGTGATGGATTTACTGATATCCGGAAAAAATACCAGCCAGGGCTGATCGACGGACATGTTACCTTTAGCTACATTCCTGGAGCTCGCATCGAAGTTGGTCTCATTCGCGCTCCCAGTGCAGAAGATGCTATGCAGGGATTCATGGCTAATAACTTTGTCGTTTTGCCAACGGTGATAGGTCAATTGATGCAGCAAACTTTTTACGATTCTGCTGCGAACTACCATCAGGCAAATATTTCCGGGAGGCCTTATCTCATCGGTGGCTCGAATACGCTGGGTGTAAATGCTTATCGTTATCCTGGAGTTCAGGCAATGGATTGGTTTCGATGGGGACACTGGGAGCTCGCCTATGGTGCTATGGTGGGCATCTACGGCAGTGTCGCTGCCGGTAATCAGTCCAATAGTCCTCTTGTTGCCGGGCGCCTGCAGGGTTCTTACATTTTTGGTGGTAAGGGGCCTTTCCGCAGTGATGTCACCGCTTGGGTCTGGTATCAGCACGCGCGGCCACAACTGGGAGATCAGAGCTATGGCATGACCCGTGATGGTATCGGATTCCAGTATTTGCAGGGTTACATGCACCAATGGGGACGTCGTTTGCGATTTGAATATATTCACGGTTCAGGCTGGATTTCGGCCCCCTCAGCTTTTAGCTCCAATGCAGGGTTAACTCCTTCTGCCGCCACCTCAAATCTCACGAATACGCAGCTATATACCGGAAGTAACAATAAGGCTAATGGTTATGATATCGAAGCGGGGCTCTTCTTTACGAAACGTATCGAGGCCGATATACGCTACGATTATTACGACCGTCTCCCTAATAATCCAGCTCAGCAGCGCATTTTCAAAACCTGGGCGCTTGGGCTGCAATATCACATTACTCCGCTCACTAAAATTATGGCTGGTTACTACTTCCGCAGCTTGACTGCGCCACTGTCAAGTTCGGTGCCTGACAGTATCAGTAATGCAGTAGACAACGAATTAGCGATGCAAGCTATGATTAGTTTTTAGCCTTCTTAAGTGAGCCTTACATGTTGTTTTGAAGTGCGAAAAAGTCGCCCCATTACAAGGCGTCATTATGCCAAAATATAGAAAAACAAGCGCGGCTAAGTCGGACCGAATAAAATCGGCAGATTAAACCGTATGATTGACATTTATAGGATAATAGACATGTTTAAAAATATGCGTGTTGGACTCCGACTTGGCTTATCTTTTGCCGTTGTTATTTCTTTTTTTATTCTTATTGGAGCGACAGCCTGGTGGAGCATTGCTCAACTGCAGAATGATCTGGTGCGTGCTACTGGTAAGGCACCGATGAATATTCATAAGGTCGATTCTGTGCTACTTGAACTGGCGGCCATGAAAAGTCAAATGGATTTGGCTCATGCTTTTCCAGCAAAGGCGACACAAATAGCCAAAGAGTTGCAAGCGTCCAACGCAAGCATTATGATCAATTTTAATTTTCTGCATGCCAACATGCTTGTGCCTCGTACCCAGGCTATTCTTCAACAGTCAAAAACGGATTATGTGGTGTTCTATAAATCGTCGCAGAATTATCTGCGCATGCTTAGTGCTGCACTGCCAACCGCGAGCGACTGGTCGCAACAAATAAAAGCAGCAAATAATTATTACAATAATTCAGTGCTGCTTGCTGAACAACACTTACATAAAATCAACACGGAATTGCGGGTTGCTCCTATACATGCTATGGCCAGTCTAAAAAAGCAGAGCGCCAACCAGGTGCGCATGATCGCTGAGGTGATGATTATTCTTGCCCTGATTTCCGTTGCGCTGGGCATCTGGATCGCTTGGTGGACCACACGATCTATTACTCAACCTCTTGTGGAGGTTATGACTATTGCAGAGCGTGTGGCGAATGGAGATCTGACCGTGCGGATGGTGGCACGCACCGGCGATGAGACCGGTCGGATGATGGAGTCCATGGCTACTATGGTGGATCACTTGAAACAGATTATTGGCGGAGTGCGAATCGCTGCTGATGATGTAACGCAGAAGAGTGTCGAGATTGACACGTTATCGCAAGGCCTCAGATCTGAAACGACCAAAGCCAAAGACCAGTCAGACTCCATATTTACGGCAGCAAAAGCCATGAATGTCGCCACCACGAATGTGGCTCAACATATGGAGGAAATTGCATCAAATGCACAACAGGCCAAAATAGAGGCAGATAATGGAGGGCGAGTCATTGGACAAACTCTTGATGCGATGAACGAGATTGTGACGAACATCGATGACATAGCGCAGACAGTCAACCAGTTTGGCAAGTCCAGCGCGCGCATCGGAGAAATCGTCAGCACTATCAATGATATCGCAAACAAAACCAACATGTTGGCGTTAAATGCCGCTATAGAGGCGACTCGCGCAGGAGAAAGTGGCAGAGGATTTGCTGTTGTCGCTGACGAAGTGCGCAGTCTGGCCAACAGGAGCGTAGAGGCAGTGGAGGCCATTCGCACCATTGTAGAAACCATCCAGCGAGATGCCCAGGACGCCATACGGGCTATGGAATCTGGAAAAGAACATGTCCAGCACGGAGCCAGGCAGGGAGATGAGGCTCGGCAGGCGCTTTCCTTGATCACAGGGCAGATTGACTCTGTGTCGGATAAGGTGATTTCTGTGGCCTCGGCGATCGAGGAACAGAGCACCATCGTCCAGCAAGTGACCGAGAATATTCTCCATATATCAACGGCGATGTGCGACATCGATGTTGCGAGCGAGGCTGCGCGCAATCAAGCGGAGCGATTGAAAAAGTCCGCGAATTTGTTGCGCGAAAATATCGGCACCTTTAGAATTTGATGTTGGATTTGATCCATCCGCATGGCACAGGCCTTCGTGACCCGCAGGCGATCCCCTTCCAGGGCGGTGTGATGTTTTCTTTCACCCCCCGGGCGCTTATTGGTCGTCGCTTCTGCCGTGGGTAAAGATCCTGTCCTGCGGACGGCAAATCAGGGTACCTCATAGGTCATAAACAGCAAGTCCAGAAAAATGCAATCATGGTACACCGTTCCTCCTAAAGCGGATGACGACAAGTTTCCCAAACATTTATTTAGTCGAGGTAGACATCGACATCGTGCTCGCGGCGGTCATCCATGAGCGGAATCCTGTCTTGCGGCAATTCAGTGTCATCCAGGGTAATGCGCACTACCCGCGCTGATGCGGTGCTATCAGCATGGACGGTGATATGGTACAGCGTGTCGCGGTAGCGGTAGTGGACCTTGTAGAATTTCCAGTCCGCCGGGACGCAGGGCGTGATGCGCAGGTGATCAACTTCAAGCGACAGGCCCAGCAAGGTTTCGATCGTTAATCGATACATCCAGCCCGCTGCGCCGGTGTACCAAGTCCAGCCACCACGACCAACGTGCGGTGCGGTGCCATAAATGTCGGCGCAGATAACGTAGGGTTCCACTTTATAGCGGGCGATAGACTCTGCGCTACTTCCATGGTGGACCGGGTTGAGCATGTTGAATAATTCCCAGGCCCGCACTTTGTCACCCAGCTGGGCAAAAGCCATGGTGGTCCAGACAGCGGCATGGGTATATTGTCCGCCATTTTCGCGCACACCGGGCACATAGCCTTTGATATAGCCGGGTTCGAGGGCTGACTGGTCGAAGGGTGGGTTAAGCAGCCGGATAAGCTGTGCATCGCGACTCACCAGATGTTTGTCCACCGCCGCCATGGCCTGTTGAGCCCGCAAGGGATCACCCGCACCGGAAAGGACGGCCCAACTCTGGCTGATGGAATCTATTTGACATTCGTCATTCGTAACAGAACCGAGGGGCGTACCGTCATCAAAATAAGCCCGCCGATACCAGGCACCGTCCCAGGCATTTTTTTCTACGTTCTCCTGTAATACGGCGGCCTGTTGCAGACAAAGATCAACGATAGCGCTGTCCCCCCGGCTGCGCGCGAGCCCGGCAAACTGCTGCAGATTCTGAATCAGGAACCAGGCCAGCCAGACGCTCTCACCCCGACCCTCGTGACCGACCAGATTCATCCCGTCATTCCAGTCGCCACAGCCCATCAGCGGCAAGCCATGGGCACCAAAGCGCAAGCCGTTTTTGAGCGCCCGCACGCAATGATCATAGAGGCTGGCGGATTCGGCAGATTGCTGGGGCTGATCGTAGTAAGACTCTTCCTCGGGATTCAGCTCGCGGCCTTCGAGAAAATGAATGGTTTCGTCGAGCACGCCACTATCGCCAGTAGCCATCACAAAACGACAGGTGGCATAGGGTAACCAGAGATAGTCGTCCGAAATATGGGTGCGCACCCCTTGGCCGTGGGGCGGATGCCACCAGTGCTGGACATCCCCCTGACGGAATTGGCGTCCTGCACAACGGATCAGTTGCTCCCGGGCCAGCCAGGGTGTGCTGTGAATCAGCGCCATGCTGTCTTGTAGTTGATCGCGGAAACCATAAGCCCCGCCCGACTGGTAATAGCCGCTGCGGCCCCAGAGTCTGCTGGAGATGGTCTGGTAGACCAGCCAGCCGTTCGCGAGTACGTTCAGTGCAGGATCCGGGGTTTCCACATATATCGTACCTAAGGTCCGGTTCCAGTATTCCCGCACCCCTGCCAAAGCTTGCCGCGCACGCTCTCTACTGGCGAAGCGGTCTGTATATTGCTGCGCTTCGTCGGTGCTGGCTGCGGTACCAAAAACAAACACGATCTCGCGCTCCGCGCCTTCAGCCAGATGAATCGGTGTTTGTATGGCGGCACAGGGATCAAGGCCTGCCCCTGTTTTACCCGACAAACGGTTGCGGTACAGTGCCGCAGGCTTGGCAAGCGTACCATTACGGCCGATAAACTCGCTGCGGTTGCCAGTGATCGTACGCTCCCGTTCACTGGTCTGAACGAAAACGACCCGATGCCCGCACTCGCGGCCATAGTCATTGTGGGCATACAGCGCACCGTTGTGCGGATCGCTTTCAGTGACGATATGTATCATATTGGCATGACGCCACTCGCCGAGCACCAGTTCCCAGTATCCCGTCAGCGAAAGCTGCCGCAGGCGTTTGGAATGGTTGCGCAGTTTGACCACCACGAATTTCACCGGCGCGTCCATCGCGACGTAGGTGGTCATTTCTGAAGAGATCCCCGACTCATAATGTTCAAAAACGGTGTATCCAAATCCGTGGCGGCATACATATCCGGACTGGCCGCAGGCGGGTAGTGGAGAGGGGGACCAAAACGCCCCCGTGTCTTCGTCGCGGATATACAGAGCTTCGCCACTGCTGTCACTCAGGGGATCGTTGTGCCATGTGGTCAGACGGAATTCATGGGCGTTTTCGACCCAGGTATAGGCGCCGCCGCTCTCGCTGATGACGGTGCCGATATGCGGACTGGCAATCACATTGACCCAAGGGACGGGCGTACTTTGGCCCGGCTCGAGGCTGATGACGTATTCACGTCCATCCGCCGTGAATCCACCCAATCCGTTGAAAAAGATACGTTCACGCGGAAGCAGCGGTTGTATGATCTCGGTGGCGGGGGGAGACCGCGGATTCAGCGGAGCAGGGAAGCGATCCCCGGATACCCGCCGTTCCACCTGCTCCAGCAGGGAGTCGGCGCTGTCGGTGAGGATAATGCGCGCGACGGTCTGGAACAGCACGCGATCCTCTTCGGAAAGTTCTTCGGCGCGGCGTACAAAGACGCCACCGGGTTTGTCGATGACTTGCCCTTCCGGACCGGTGTGAATCAAGCCCATAATCTGGTCTTGTAGCGTGGCCCGGTAACTGGTGAAATCTTCGTTGACGATCACCAGATCGGCCGCCAGTCCTTGCAGTCGCCAATAGGCATGGGCCTGCAGTATTTGTTTTACCAGATTAACGCGGTTTAATTGACTGACGTGCAGCAGCACAATCGGCAAATCGCCCGATATCCCGAAGCGCCACAGGCCGGACTGCCCTAACTGATTACGGGCAATCACGCTGGGCGTGGCCCGGCGCAGGGCGCTGGCGTAGACCACGGAATTGGCGAGACGGCCATACACCTGGGCATCGGCTTCACTGGCGCGCAGATGCCGGAGCACTTCCTGGCCCTGGAACCAGGCCATTTCAAAAGCACGTTCCACCAGATGACGATCGCTATACTTCTCCAGCAGGGCAATGGCCGCCGCACGGGTATCGGCAAGTCCGGAAATGATCTGCACCGTCGCGGACGTGTCTACGCCAAGCGTCAGCGTACGCCGGATGGCCACAATGGGGTCTAATACGGGACCCTCGCTATTCGATAAGGTGGCCTGCTGTAGACTATCGAAGACACGCGGATGCTCGACGGTACGACCACGGCCGATGAACTGCGCACGATCGGTTTCGTAAGATGCTGCGCTGGCGGTAACTCCCGGAGCCGCAAACAGATGAAACATCCAAGGTACTTGCTCGTCCGGTGAGCGGCGACGTCGGGTACAGAGAATCGCATTGTGCTCTGCCAGAATTTCGGTCTGAACGAACAGGTTGCTAAATGCGCGGTGAGCAAGGTCGGCATTCAGCGGCGCGAGGACAAGCTCGGTATAACTCGTTAACTCTATCTGACGAATGCGCGAGGAGACATTGGTGAGCGTTACGCGGCGGATCTCCACATCGTCTTCCGGCGCAACAGCGACCTCCATATAGCTTTCTATCATCTGATCGCGGCGACGGTATTCCGCCCGCGCCTGGACGAAAATCGCCTCATAGTGATCGGCTTTGCTTCGGGTGGGTTGATGGGTCGTCGACCAAAAGTGTCCGGAATGATGATCACGCAGGTAGATGAAGGTTCCCCAGGTGTCTATGGCGGTATCCTCGCGCCAGCGGTTCACGGCGAGACCACCACGATGGCTGTAGCCGCTGCCAGCGTGGTTGATCATGACGTGGTAGTGGCCATTAGACAGAAGGTGGACTTCTGGCAGCGACGTATCCGGATTGGTGAATACGCGCATAATCGCGGCGGTCTCGGCGCTGGATACCTTTGCGGCGGCGCTGACTTCAGCCGCATGGGGATGCAAGGTAGCCTCTTGCCTGGGCAGACGCTCCTGCAACAATAACTGAGTGGCCTGAATGCCGGGATCAGATAAAAACCGGCGCTGCATCGGCTGATTGAGAAGGACATGGGCAAAAGCCAGGAGGCTCATGCCCTGATGATGCGCCATAAAGGAGCGGACAATGGCATGACTCTCGCCCGGTGGTACCCGGGATGGCGTGTAATCGATGGCTTCGTAAAATCCATAAGTACCGAGAAACCCTTGCGCAGCAAGGGCCTGCAAGTTGTGGCATGCCGCCCAGGGCAGCACGGTCAGGGCCAGCGCGCTGGCATAGGGTGCAATCACCAAATCATCGCCGAGACCGCGTTTGAAACCGAGACCGGGAACCCCAAAAGCCCGGTATTGATAGACTTGATGCATGTCCATGGCGTTGAAGCAGGATTCCGATATCCCCCAGGGTATGGCGCGCTGGCGACCATATTCTATTTGGCGGGAGACGGCCGCTTTGCAGGTCTGGTTGAGCAGCGTGTTGGGGAAATCCGGCATGATCAATTGCGGCATGAGATACTCAAACATCGAGCCGCTCCATGAAATCAAGCACAGTTCGCCGCCGTAGCTCGTCAACAGGCGACCCAGCGAAAACCAGTGTTTTTGTGGTGCCTGCCCTTGTGCAATAAGCAGAAAACTGGCCAGGCGTGCTTCTGATGCCAGCAGGTCGTAGCAGGCGGGATCACGGCGCCGTTCCCCGACATCATAACCAATAGCCAGCAGGTCGCGCGTATGGTCGTAAAGAAATTCAAAATCCATCACCGCCAACGCGCGGCAGCGATCCACCAATTGATCAATGACCCGCAACCGTTCTGCGGCAGACGCCCGGGTGTTTGCCGTCCCCATGGCAATGTCATTGGCCAATTCGGCCAGTGTCAGGGCAGCGTTTAAATGCCGCGCTGCAGGGGTGAGGTCTTCCAGATCCGCCGCGAAAGCGCGGCATTGTTGATCAAATGCCCGCACCCAGTAAGCACATTCGCTATCCGCCGGAGCATCGGCGGGGAGCCCATTCACGAGCTCGCTGCTGATCCGTTGAATATCAGCAAGCCGGTCACGGGCATCCAGCAGGGATGAGGGGAACCCGTTGAGCACCGTGGCAGACAGTATATCGTGCAGTGCATGGACTTTTTCGGTCAGGTCCGCCGTGGGGATGTCGTGGATGCATGCTGCCAACAGATGCAGCGTATCCTGCAAACCCGCAAAGGCATTATCCGGCAACACCGGATGATCTTTGAGCGCGTTCAACCCCGCCTGGAGGGTGAGCAGGCAGCCGCCAAGATTGCCACTGTCCACCGCTGAGATGTATTGCGGACTTAGTATTTGCAGGGTGCGCGTGTCATACCAGTTATAGAAGTGACCGTGATAGCGTTCCAGTTGCTCCATGCTTGCCACGGTGTTTTCGGTCAGTTGAAGGAGCTTGCCGGCGGAAATATAACCAAAATCATAGGCCGCCAGATTCGCCAGCAAGGACATGCCCATGTTGGTCGGTGAGCTGCGCGAGGCAATGACCGCTGCGGGATACTCCTGGAAATTATCGGGGGGTAACCAGTGCTCCGCAGGGCCGACAAAGTCATCAAAAAACCGCCAGGTACGCCGTGCCGACAGCCGCAGAAAGTGTCGCTGTGTGTCATCCAAACCCGTAACGCCGGTCCGCAGCGGCTGACTGATCCGCCATGCGATAAGCGGTGAAAACAGCCATAACACTAAAATGGGCGTACTGAACAGTAAGGCCGCGGGCGAACTGAGCCCCAGATTGGCGGCAACCACCAAGACTATCCCGATAAAGATGGCGAGCAGTGGTGCACTCCATATCTCCCTGAAAAAATCGCCGGGGGTATGACAGGCGTTACGGTATGCGTAGGAGGGCAGCTGCCAAAGCAACAATCCCCGACGGGTGAAGAACATTCGCAGGCCTGAGCGGAGAATGGCATCCAGGCTCATCACGGCATCATAGGGCAGCAGTGCGACAGTCAGTAGCGCGGAGAGCAGTGGGCGAATTGCCGAAGCTCTGGTCAGGGCGAGATGTGCTGCCAAGTCGAGGTCTTGAGGCTTGCGGAAGAGGTCGATGAGCGGCGAAAGCAGGACCGGCACGAGGATGATCGCGGTTACCAGTGTGGTCCATAACCAGGAGAAGGCCGAGTCCAGGAGCCATCCCCCCGCCAGCAGTAACAACAGCGCGGACGACACCAGGCTGCGACGGAGATTGTCAAAGATTTTCCACATCGACAAGCCCGATAGCGGATTGGCCGGACGCGGTGCCTGCATACCGTTGGCCGTTGGGGCACCGGGCACCGACGGCAACAGCCAGCCGGCAATCTGCCAGTCACCCCGAATCCAGCGATGTCGACGGGAGGCCTCTGCGGTGTAACTTCCCGGCAATTCTTCGATCAGGACGACGTTGGTCGCCAGTGCCGCACGGGCATACCCGCCTTCCAGTAAATCATGACTGAGGATGAGGTTTTCTGGAAAACGGCCATCAACCGCCTGGCGGAAGGCATCTACATTGTAGATGCCCTTGCCGATGAAGGAGCCCTCGCTGAAAATATCTTGATAGACATCGGACACCTCGCGCGTATAGGGGTCGATACCGGAATCCCCGGCCATGAGTTTGGTGAATGGCGATTGACCGGCACTGGTCAGGTCGATCGCCACGCGGGGCTGAATGATCGCATAGCCATCGACGATACGGCCCTTGTCGGCGTCATATACGGCCTGGTTAAGTGGATGCGCCATATCACCGATCAGTGCCCGCGCCGTGTCACGGGGCAATTGCGTGTCGGTATCGAGGGTGATGACATAACGGATGCTGCCGAGGATGGACAGGTCGCCGACCTGCTCCGAGAATGCCGACACCCCCGCCCCCCGGAGCAGCGCATTAAATTGTTCCAGTTTGCCGCGTTTGCGTTCGTAGCCCATCCACACCCGTTCAATTGGGTTCCATACCCGCGGCCGATGAAACCAATAAAATAGGCAAGGTCGATCATCGGCATAGCGGGCGTTGAGGGTCTGAATAGCGACACGTGCATAGTCGATCAATGCAGCGTCTTCCGGACAGGTCTGCTCTGCCGCATCCCGAAAATCCGTCAGTAACGCGAAGTAAATATTGGGATCGCGGTTTCCGAGGTGGCGGATTTCCTGGGCCTCCAACAACGCGTCAATTTCTTGGGGCGTACTCAGCAGCGTCGGGATAACAACCATGCAGCGGTGCGCATCAGGAACACCCTGCGAAAAATCCATCTGCGGCAGGGTGCCGGGCGCCATAAAGAGGGTAATCAGGCGATTTACCAGAGAAACCGCCAAAGCTGAAATGCTCACAACCCCGACAATGCCTAGCCACCAGAAACGCCAGTCTGCAGAGCTGAGACCGGCAAGGGGGAAGCACAAAATTAAACTGATCAGTGCCGTCGATAATAGTATGGCGCTGATATACAGGGAAAGACGGAGATGGTCGCCCATCTGTCGGACCGCTGACCGCCATTCAAAGTGACAGCCCATCGCCCGCTCAAGGCGTTGCCGACCCCGATCCAGCAGATAATAGCCGACATGCGCAGCGCGATCGCCGCTGCCGGTTTGCTGCGCTACCGCCTGGGCAAGTGCAATCGCCTCCGCCGCCACGGCCAGCTCATCACGCCTGCTGCTGCGCGCAATATCTTCAATAGCGTGGCGATAACAATCGCGTGTTGCGAAATTTTGTCCGGCGTATATTCCCATAGGGTCTTGGTGCAGGCTTTGTTCGACAACACTGTATGCTTCGACATGATCCCGCCAGTCCACAGCGGTGAGGAAGCGCAGGCTTCCAATACTGTTTGCCATGGATATCTGGTTGGCAGCGGACCTTCTGGCGGACACTTCGGACAACTGCGTCGCGGTTATGCCCTGTTCGAGTAATTTATGTTCGACCCAGGTTTGCACGAACGCCATAGCGGGACCGTAGGCCTGCAATCTGGCGTAAAACTCCTCTACAAACGGTGCCGTCAAGGGCATATCCGCATGCGCGAATTCAGCAAGTAGCTGGATCAGCAGTTTCGGCTTTTTTTCTGCGGTGGCGAACATGCGATCCGCCCAGTTCATGGCGGCGTTGCGTTCCTCTCGCCGGCAGGCAACGAGCAGACCAGCACGGCGTAGGTTTTCCAACAACGCCAATTGCAGCATGATGGGGAAGGCCCATAATTCGCCCAGCGTTAATGCCGTAACGCTTTGGTAGGCCTGAATATAGGCGCTGACGTTATCACTGTCGACACGGGCATCCTGATGCGCAATCAATTCAGAGGCGAGGTCGTAGATACGGGGGAATCCCGCTAAGCTGCCGGATTGCAGGCGTGGCAGTTGCTTGCCATAGCCGCTAGGCAAATGTTTTCGTGCCAGAATGATTTGTTGCTCGATGAGGTAGAAATTATCGAGCAACCAAATCTCGCCAGCCAGGGTCCGCTGCTCAGTCTGCGCGGTTCCTGCGGTGACCACGTCATAGGCCGCACGCAAAACAGCGGCGTTGTCGGCCAGGCGTGGTAGCAGGCGATCTGGCCCGGGGTATGGATTGATAGCATGCTGACCAGCCAACGTTACCGCATGTTGTTTCAGTTGTTCAACGCTGAACAACTCCGAGCGTAACAAGTTCGTATCCGATGCGTTGTTCAGGGCATTTTTTACGCAGGACGAAAACTCTAATTTTTTTGTAGCTATAACGCTCTCCTCGGAATAACCTGACGACACATTAGAGCATCACGTATTCTCCCTTGCTTCTGTGTACCGCAACCTGTTCCTGTTACGGGACTCCCCCACATTTTTTTGACCGGGCGCCGATGATCTCAGCGGGGAACGATGGTGACTCCACTACCGCCGGAATTCTTCTTGGCCTGTTTGGCCTGTTTCTTCTCTTTGGGCGACATCGCCGGCTGCTTCTTGGTTTCTTTATTGCTCTGCTGTGTTTTGCTCATGATATTTTCCTCTGTGCAGGTGCTTGGAATATACAGCCAATCTGGAGTGATTTTATCACCGGGCTTTAATGCGTCTTGCTCTGGTATCCTTCACCATTGGTCATAGCATCGTGCAGCTCTTCTCTGAGTCCTGCAATATTGGCCTTCCTGGATCTCAATTGTTGCTCGGCGCGAATGACACCTGCCTGGTCATGATGGGCCTTCAGAGTGATAATCCTTTCTTCCAACTGGTGCTGAGCGATCTCTTCATGGTTGAGCTGCGCGCGCATCTGAGCGATGGTCCTGTTATGCGTGAGCGGATAAGGGGCCGATGCCCTGTCCGTACTTGCCTGGGCTCCGGCAGCGAAGCTACCGATAAGCAGTATACCGGTCATGGTTGCCATCCAACGGTTCATGATCATGCTCCTATGTGGTGGTGTGCGAAGGTCCACCAAACGTCGTCCAGTATAACCCATTCCTGGTCGCTGCGTGCGGCAACAGCTTCGTCAATTCCATTGGCACGATTAATGTCTGGCTGGTAATCTTGGTAATCAGGGTCACTAACGGCGAATTTGCTGTTATTCAGAAGGCTGATGATGGCGGCTCCGATCTGATATACTTGCGAAAAGGACTGGAGATCCCGCCAACATGCCCTCTCTGCGCCATGTATTATCCGCCCGGCGTTTATTGCTGGCTCGTTTCATGGGAATCAAATCCAAGAAGAAAATCGGGGTGTTTTCCCGCAGTGACCGTGGAATTCTGTGGGGAACCAGGGTTTTTTTCATCGCTTTGGCACTCTTGTTCATGAGTATTGCCTGGTGGCGTGCCGCTGATCTGAAGCAGTCCATTCATGCCGATTTTCATAACTGGGCGGAAGTCACGGCCACGCAAACCGCCGGCATAGTGGCCGCCAACATCGACGCACGTTTCTTTGACCTTGCCTTCCTCAGAAATGCTTTTTTTGCGCAGGGCACGGACCATCTGTTACCGAGTGCCAAGGTTCTTTCTGCCTTTGTCGCCTTTCAGCAGACCCATCCGGCCATTATGGCCATCGATGTCCGGGATCCGTCCGGCAATCGAATCGTCTGGTCGAGCGTGCAGCAGTCGACCCGGCGCATTGCTTCGGGAAATGATTTCACGCCCCTACCTGGGTATCCAGATCGCTTCATGGGAAAGCCTTTCTACGCCCATCGGGCGCATGCCTGGGTACTGACCATGCGGCAGCGTATCCGGAACAGCGAAGGCCATGTGCTGGGGTTCATTGGCTGTTCCTTCATACTTTCCCATCTGAGCGTGATCCATACGCCGCCATATCTGCAATCTATCGTCCTCATGCGTCCTCATGGGCAGATTATATCGATCTGGAAAGAAGGCCACTGGGCGGCACCGGGTACGCCTCTGCCCCGGCCCGTTGGTCAAGTGGTGGTTCCTGTCCCCGGTTATCCCTGGGTTTTGCAGGTGCAATGGACGGCGGCGGCACTGGATCACGCCTTCTGGCGGGTGGAACGGACGCGGCTGTCCATTCTGCTGGCCGCTTTGTTCGTTCTGGCCGGGGTGGCGCTGTTACTACAACTCCTCCGCCGGATACTGCGCTTTCGCCAATACCAGATGGCAGCGATCCTGGCCCAGCAGGATTTGCTGCGCCAGGAGGATCCCGAGGTTATGTATCGGCGGCTGGTGGCGGTCGTGGTGGAGCAGACGGAAGCCATCGGCGCCTATGTCGTCGTTCCCGAGGCGAACAGCGAGTGGTTACGGGTCGTGGCCGCCAGCGCGGATACACCGGAACTTCGACAGGCCATGGAAGCGCTGACACCCTCCCGTGATGCGGCGCACTTCCCTTATGGCGATATGATCCCCAGTCGGGCCTTCCGCGAAAAAACCGCACAGGGACCCACCCGTCCGCAGCAGTCTCCCGCGATGACGGCCGTACAACAACAGCAAGCGCCGCTGTCCCGTATTCGGAGTGTCATGGCCTATCCGGTTTTCGTGTGCGAAGACACGGAGCCATCCGCCGTGCTGGTGATAGTAAGCGACTTGTCCCGGCATTTCACCCCATCCCTGCAGCGCTTGCTCGGCCAGTTGGCCGCCACCCTCGGTCTGGCCCTGACGCAGCGGCGGCAACACCAGGCACTCATCTCTCTGGAAAAATCCCTTCAGGAATCGTCGGAGAAAAATGAAGCCTTATTGAACAATGCCAGTGATGGTATTCATGTTCTTGACGAAAACGGCTTTCTGATCGAGGTCAATTATCGGTTCTGCGCCATGCTCGGCTACTCCCGTGCGGAAATGTTGGGTATGCACGTTTCCCAGTGGGACGCCGAGAACAGCGCCGGTGTGCTGAAGGAGTTAATCGCCCGGCAATTTTCCACAGCAGAGTCCTTGCGTTTTGAGACCCGCCATCGTTGTAAGGATGGGACCATTATCGATGTGGAAATCCATGGTTCACCCATCCAGATACAGGGAAAATGGGTATTGTTAGATTCTGCCCGAGATATTACCAAGCGCAAACTCTTGGAGGCGGATTTGCAACGGAGCCTGGAGCATCAGCGGCAGCTCACAGATTTTAATGTGCTGCTGGGTGAGGTAAATCAAGCTATCACTCGCGCAGATGATGAGGGTTCTCTACTTCAGGAGGTTTGCGACCTCATTGTGCAGTATACCAGCAGCGCCCTTGCCTGGATTGGCAGACCTGATGCGCAAGGAGATTTCCAGGTGTTGGCGGCAGCCGGAGAAACCGGTTATCTGAATGATATAAAAATATCCAGCCGGGCGGATATTCCAGAAGGACAAGGAACCACCGGGATGGTCTGGAGACAGCAAAGGGCCATCTATGATGCCGACTTCTCCCAGAATGCGGAAGCCCTCTGGCGAGAGCGTGCCGCACGTTTTGGATTTCACGGTAGTTCTGTGCTGCCGATCCGTCGGAACGGAGTCCTTTGGGCCGTGTGCATCGCCTATGCAAAAGGCGATGCAAAGGTGGCGGATACCGATGTTCGTGGGATCATGGAAGAGATGGCCAAAGACATCAGCTTTGGGCTGGACCATCTGGATGCAGTCCGCCGGGAGCGTGCTACCCAGGATTTCAATGAGGCGCTGCTGAATAACCTTGCTGCGGGCATCAGCATTGTGCGTTTTCCGGATCAGGTTATCGAACGGGTAAACGCCCGCATGCTGGAAATCTATGGAGCCTCTTCGGTGGAGGACTTGGTGGAGCTTTTTGCGGGAAAGAGCTGTCCCGATCAGGAAAGCAGCGCAAGCATGGCCACACTCGCGCAGGAAGTGCTCGCTGAGGGCTATGGGGCACTGAAAGATCTCGTGATAAAACGCAAAGATGGCCAGATTGTTTATGTGGACGTTTCTGGTCAGCGACTGCTGACGGATCCGAAACATCCCGTTATTGTGTGGACCTCCATGGAGGTTACGGAACGTCATCACCTCATGGGTGAGTTATCCAGGCAATCTCTTTCTGACCTGTTGACGGGCTTGCCTAACCGCCGCGCCCTGGATATGGAGATGGATCGCGCTATAGCCCACGCAGCGCGGTACAAGAGTCTTCTGGCGTTATGTATGCTGGACCTGGATAGTTTTAAGCCGGTGAACGACACTTATGGTCATGACGCCGGAGATCAGGTGCTGCGGATCGTCGCCCAACGCTTGCCGCAGAGCCTGCGTAAAACCGATTTTATCGCGCGTGTAGGCGGCGACGAGTTTGTCGTGCTGGTAGAGAACTTAGACCGCCTGGATCCCTTGGAAGCCATCCTCGACACGATCGGAGCGTCGATCAGTGCGCCTATCACCCTGGAGGACGGGCAGCTAGTAAGTATCGGTCTCAGCATGGGGGTGGCCATTTATCCTTTTGCGGGGGGAGATAATCCCGACGCCCTTCTGCGTCTGGCCGATCAGGCGCTATATGAGAGTAAGGCCCACAAGGCCAACCGGGAGTTTTCCTGGGTACTTTTCGGCGAGGAAACCCGAAAAACACAGCGCACAATGGCGCAACGTCTACTGGATACCGGAGCTCTGGAGATCTGGTATCAACCGATCCTGGATAGCCGCACCCGCAAGGTGGTGGGTGTAGAGGCGCTGTCTCGCTTGCGGGATGCAGAAGGAAAAATCTGGTCACCGGCGGAGTTTCTGCCACAATTACAAGATGCCGATTTGTTTGTGCTCAGCAAGAAAGTTCTGGATCAGGCATTGACGGACCTGCCCATCTTGGAGGCTCAAGGGTGGTCCTTGTGGGTATCCGTGAATGTAGATCCAAGTTCCATCTCGGAATCCAGCACCTTGTGGCTGCGGGAAATGGTTGCCTCGGGCAGGGTGGATCCGTCACGCATCACCTTGGAGATTCTCGAAGGAAGTGACTTTCTGGAACAGCCCGCCGCCTTGAAGTATCTTCTGGAGTTGCGGGCGCTTGGCGTGCGTCTGGCCCTGGATGACGTGGGCAGTGCCTACTCCTCCCTCTTGCGCCTGAAAGATCTTCCCGTCGATGAGATTAAACTGGATCAGGGTTTTATCCGAACCCTGGAACAGCACCCCCAGGATCTCCACTTTGTGGAATCTATCCAGGCCCTCGCCGTTGGAATGGGCGTGGATCTGGTGGTGGAGGGCGTGGAAACGGATGACATCCTGGATGCCGTAACGATCATGGGTGCCAATTTCCTCCAGGGTTATGCGATCGCCAGGCCCATGCCACTGTCACAGTTACAGGCATTTCTCGATCCGGCACCTTCGCATCAGCGGCAGCAGCCCGCCAGCCTGCTCGGGCTCTATGCCACACAGCTCGTTAATCATGGCGCGTTGAAAAAAACGATTTGTTATAATCCACGCCTGGTGGACTGCGCGACACTGGCGAATGCCACAATCTGTCCTATTCATGCGGATATGCATCGCCTGGGAATTCCTGACGACGATCCGCTGTATCGGCTTCACGCAGAATATCACCAAGCCATCGCAGCCATGAATACCCTATTGCTTTCTTCTCCCATAAATGGTGATTGGCGCGTTGTTGAACAGGCGGAAAAGGCATTTGAGGCGGTGATTCTGGATGCGTTCCAGCGCAGTAAAGCCGTAGAAGAACGATAGACAAACCCATCGGGCAACCAGCGGACAGCTAAGGTCCGTACCTCATGCCTGTCCAGGATGGTCGGTCATCCCGCCCCGTGGCGGATAGGGAAGGCCTGTGCCCACGCCGCCACATCAAAACCCAGCAAGCCTTGATCACCGTCGGTCAATATGGGCCGCCGGATCAGGCTGGGGTGTGTTTCCATCAGTCTAAGTGCGGATTCAGCATCCACGACGATCTCCCGTTCATGCTCTGGCAAGCGTCGCCAGGTAGTCCCTTTGCGGTTGATGAGGAGTTCCCAGTCCCAGCGCTCCAGCCAGTGGCGGAGTTCCGCCATCGGCACCCCGGCCTTCTGGTAATCGTGAAAGCGGTACTCCAGCCCTTGGCTGTCCAGCCAGGCGAAGGCTTTTTTCATGGTGTCGCAGTGGCGAATGCCGTAAATCTGAATGGTCATACGTTCTCCCGCTTTTTCAGAATCAATACCTTGAAGCTCTCGCCCATTTCCTGCGGCAGGGTGAGGCGTTTAATCTCATTGTTCAGGGCGAATATGCCGTCGTCACCCGCCTGCGCGCAGAGGGCGCCATACACCTCGGCCAGGCCATGCTCTATCAGAAAGCGGGCGAGATTACCGTAAAAGGCCACTTCCAGCCCTGCCGTCACCGCAGCGGTCATCAGCGCGGTAAAATCCACATGGGCAGTGAGATCGCAGAGGCCCGGCAGGTAAAAAGGATCGTCCAGCCAGTGGTGGCGATAGTAGGCGCGCAGGCTGCCGGTCTGCCGCTGCGGGTGATAAAACTCCGCCGCTTCGTGCCCGTAATCAATCAGGAGGATGACGCCGGAGTCCAGGCGGGCGGCGACCTCGCGTAGCCAGGCTTCTGCCGTAAGGTTGATTTCCGCCCGATAGGGCCGGGGCCAATGTGGTACATAGGGCGCCAGGCGCGCCGCCAGCGGCGTAGCGACCGGCGGCGGCAACAGCGCCCACTCCAGTGCCTCGCCAGTCCAGCGCACACCGCATTCGTGCAACTGCCCGGAGGCGTCCAACTCCAGCACCTGCACCGGCATGGCATCCAGTACTTCGTGAGCGAGCAGCACGCCGCGCCAATGTTCCGGCAGCGTTTGCCGATGCTGAATGCCGGGCACGGCCGCGTGTTGCCGCGCCTGCAAATCGGGGCTGGGTTCCAGCAGGGTATAGGGCGTGTCCGGCAAATCTCGCAGGATCTGCCCGGCCAGCGCGCCGCTCCCAGCGCCAAATTCCAGAATGCCGTCCGGCCCTGGATCAGATTGCAGGGTCCGGGCCAGCACGGCGGCCAGCACCCGGCCCATTTCCGGAGCCGTAACGAAGTCGCCGGCTGCGCCAAAGCGGGTCTGTCCCGCCATATAATAGCCCAGCCCCGGCGCGTAGAGGGCGAGTTCCATATAACGACGAAAGGAGATTATCCCACCGGCGGCGTCGATTTCCTGCCGGATATGCGTCAGCAACGCCGCCGAGTGGGCCAGCGCATCGGCGTTCGGGACGGGCAAACTTGCCTTGCGCGCCCTGTGAGAATGGGTTAAAAAATCAGGACGCTCTACGCGCATGGACACCTCTTGAAAGCTACCGGAAAAGTCGTTCTCATCACTGGCGCCGCCCGCAGGGTGGGCGCCGCCATTGCCCGCCAGCTCGCGGCGGAAGGCTGCCAGCTCGCTCTGCATTATAAGCGATCCGCCGCAGAGGCCGAAGCCCTGGTGCAGGATCTGCGCATGCAGTATGGCACCGAAGCCTTTCTGATCGCCGGCGATCTCAGCGAGGCAGAAACCCCCGCTCGCTTGATAGACGCGGCTATCGAACATTTTGGTCGTCTCGACGGCCTCGTCAATAACGCTTCTTTATACGCCCCTGCCCCTTTTGGCGAAATCACGTCGGGTGACTGGGCAGCGATGGAGGCCGTGCATCTGCGCGCGCCCCTTTTCCTGACCCAGGCGGCCGCACCCCATTTGCGGAAAAGCGGCGGCGCCGTCGTCAACATCGGCGACATCCACGCCGAAATCCCCCTGCGTGGCTACCTGCCCTACAGTGTCACGAAGGCTGGTTTGTTAGCGCTTACCCGCGCCCTGGCCAAAGAATTGGGGCCGGAAATACGCGTCAACAGTGTCTCGCCCGGCGTGGTGCTCTGGGCCGAGGATAAAGACCCGCCCGATGGCGACCAGCAGGGACTCATCGAGCGTAACGCCCTGAAGCGTGTCGGCAGTCCCCAGGATATTGCCGGCGCCGTCGCCTATCTGCTCTTCGATGCGCCTTATGTCACCGGCCACAATCTCGTCGTCGATGGTGGTCGCATGTTATATTGATGGCCATGAGCTCAACCGTAAAATCCCCCATCCGCTTTTATAGCGAAGAAGAACTGGACGCCCTGGAGGGTGAAGACCCCCTTGCCGCAGCCAAAATTGCCCACGCCCAGGCCATGGCCGAACGCGGACTCGACCGCCAGAAACGCTACGGACCCGACGACCCCCTGCCCGAACCTGCGGCCGTGGCGGAAGCGGTGCAGACCGTGCGCCACATTCTCAAGCGCGATGGCGGCGATATCGAACTGGTGGAAATCATCGAACGCGATGTGCGGGTACGCATGAAAGGCGCCTGCGCCGGTTGCCCCAATGCCGTCATCGACCTCAAGCAGGTCGTCGAGCGTATTGTCGGCGCGGTGCCGGGAGTGGTCAGTGTGAGTAATACCTTTTGAGGCCGGACCCGAATACCCCGCCCAAAGTCGGCTTCGTCAGCCTCGGTTGCCCCAAGGCCACGGTGGACAGCGAGCGCATCCTCACCCAGTTGCGTGCGGAAGGCTATCTGCTGGTAGGGGATTACACCAGTGCCGATGTCGTCGTCGTCAACACCTGCGGCTTTATCGACGCGGCGGTGGAAGAATCGCTGGAGGCCATCGGCGAGGCCCTGGAGGAGAACGGCAAGGTGGTGGTCACCGGTTGTCTGGGGGCCCGCGAAGGCGGCAACTTTGTGCGCAGCGCCCATCCCAAGGTGCTCGCCGTGACTGGCCCCAATCAAGCCAGTGCGGTGCTCGATGCGATTCATGCGGCGCTCCCTCCGGCCCACGATCCCTACACCGATCTGGTCCCGCCCCAGGGCCTGCGCCTGACGCCGCCCCACTACGCCTACCTGAAAATCTCCGAGGGCTGTAATCAGTCATGCAGCTTCTGCATCATTCCCAGCATGCGCGGCAAGCTGGTGAGCCGCGAACCGGACGATATTCTGCGCGAGGCCGAGGCGCTGGTGGCGGGTGGTGTCAAAGAGCTGCTGGTAATTTCTCAGGATACCGGCGCTTACGGGGTGGACCGCAAATACCGCACCGCCTTTCACAATGGCCGCCCGCTCAAGACTCGCATCACCGATCTCTGCGCGGCCTTGGGCGAACTCGGCGTCTGGGTGCGCCTGCACTACGTCTACCCCTACCCGCATATCGATGAACTCCTGCCCCTGATGGCGGCGGGCAAGATTCTGCCCTATCTGGATGTGCCTTTGCAGCACGGTAGTCCGCGTATCCTCAAGGCCATGCGCCGCCCCGCCGCGGCCGAAAAAACCCTCGACCGGATTCTCGGCTGGCGCCAGATCGTGCCCGATCTGACCATCCGCAGCACCTTTATCGTCGGCTTTCCCGGCGAAACCGATGCGGACTTTGTGGAGCTACTGGATTTTCTGCGGGCGGCAGAGCTGGACCGGGTGGGCTGTTTCGCCTATTCGCCAGTAGAAGGTGCGCCCGCCAATGCGATCCCCGGAGCGGTGCCGGAGTCGGTCAAAGAAGAACGCCGCGCCGAATTCATGGCCGTGCAGGAAGCCATCAGCCGTGGGCGGCTACAACGCCGGGTGGGCCAGCGTCAGCGGGTGCTGGTGGACGCCGTGGGCCGGGGCGGCAAAGTCACCGCCCGTTCGGCCAGCGATGCCCCGGAGATCGACGGCGTGGTCCATCTGGGCAAGGCAGCGGGGTTGCAGGTCGGGGACAGGGTGGAGGTGACGATCACCCGGGCCGATGCCCATGATCTGTACGGGGTGCTGGTGTCGGCCTGATCCCGGCCTTGGGTCGCTCAGGGCAAGCGATTGCCCCGCTCGATCCGCACTCCCACATCCCGTGTGCCGCGCACGGCGGCGGGCTTGTGCACCGTCACCTGCACCCAGACCGCACCGAATTCACTGCGAATGATGTCCGCAATCTGCTCGGCCAGGGTTTCCACCAGTTCCACTTCTGATGCTGAGATATGGGCGACCAGACGCTGGCAGATGGTCTGATAGTTGATGGCGCTCTCCACCTTGTCCGTCTGGGCCGCAGCCCGCACATCGGCGGCAATGTCCAGATCGATGAGTACCGTCTGTTTGACCTCGCGTTCCCAGTCGTAGATGCCGATACGGGTATCTACCTTCAGTTCACGTACAAAAAGAATATCCATGCTTATCCCGAAAAAAGCGACAATCTGCCGCAGCTCAGCTTATAATAAACAATTTTCTGACTAAAGCACCGCATGTCACTTCTTCTGGATATTGTCCTCACCGGCGGCGGATATCTCGTCGGTTCCATCGCCACCGCCATTCTGGTGGCGCGTGCCTTGGGTCTCGGCGACCCGCGTCTGTCCGGATCGGGCAATCCGGGCGCTACCAACCTCCTGCGTATCGGCGGCAAAAAGGCCGCAGCACTGACCCTGGCGGGTGACCTGAGCAAGGGGGCGATCCCCATCGTTGTCGCCCGCCTGCTCGGGCTGCACGACTGGGCGCTGGCTGCCGTGGCCCTTGCCACTTTCCTCGGTCACCTGTATCCGGTCTTTTTTGGTTTTCGCGGCGGGAAGGGGGTGGCTACCGCGCTGGGCATTCTGCTCGCACTGAAACCGGCGCTGGGCGGGTTGATACTGGGCGTCTGGATGTTGGTGTTTGCGCTGACGCGCGTGTCCTCGCTGGCGGCGCTGCTGGCGGCGCTCAGCGCGGTGCCTTTCGCTTTTGTCTTGTCTTCCGGGACCAGTCTGCGGGCGCTCATCATCGTGCTGGTGCTGCTGGTCCTCTGGCGTCACCGCAGTAACATCCGCCGCCTGCTGGATAGCAGCGAAAGCCCCTTTAAAAAGCGTTAAAGCCCTTCAGTCCGTAATGGCTCGTTCATCATGCCTGCGCCTCCTCCTCCGTCAGGGACCAGCGCGCCCGCACCGGGAAATCCGCGGTGGCTGGCTGGGCCCGCTCCGTGTGCAGTGCGCCGGTCAGGGCGATCATCGCCGCATTGTCGGTGCAATGAGCAAGGTCGGCGATAAAGACTTCGACCCCGTCCGACTCCAGCCCGTTCAGCGCGGCCCGCAACGCCCGGTTGGCACCCACCCCACCCGCCACGATCAGGCGTTTCAGCCCGGTTTGGCGCAGGGCGCGCTGACATTTCTTAAACAGCGTTTCTACCACCGCCGCCTGAAAACTGGCGGCCAGATCCATCCGTCTTTGGGCATCGTCGGCGGCGATCGGCATGGCGGCCAGGCGGAAGGCCGTTTTCAGGCCACTGAAGCTGAAGTCCAGTCCCGGCCGGTCCAGCAGTGGCCGGGGCAGGCGAAGAGCCTGGGCATCTCCGCCCTCCGCCAGTGCCGCCAGCGCTGGCCCACCGGGATAGCCGAGACCCAACATCTTGGCTGCCTTGTCGAAGGCTTCACCGGCCGCATCGTCCAGCGTCTCCCCTAACAAAACATAGTCGCCGATGCCCCGGACTTCCACCAGCATCGTATGCCCACCGGAAACCAGCAGGGCCACCGCCGGGAAGGGGTCCACGCCATTCAGTAGCGGGGCCAGCAGATGGCCTTCCAGATGATGCACGGGGATCACCGGAATATCCCAGCCCATGGCGAGGCCGCGGGCAAAATTCACCCCCACCAGCAGAGCACCGATGAGCCCCGGTCCGGCGGTGACCGCGATGGCGTCAGGGCGCTGTCCGCCGGTTTGCGCCAGCAGCTCGTTGAGCAGCAAGGGCAGGCGGCGCACATGATCGCGTGACGCCAGTTCCGGCACAACGCCGCCGTAGGGCGCGTGCAGGGCAATCTGGCTGAACAGCACTTCGCCGAGCAGGCCACGCTGGCGGTCGTAGAGGGCAAGCCCGGTTTCATCGCAGGAGCTTTCAATGCCCAGGATCCGCTCAATCATGGCGCACCTGCTCTGGCCGCGTGGCGGCGGGTTGTCCGATGCGGCTCTGCAGCCAGTCCAGCTCCGGCTCCGAAAAACCCGCCGCCCGCCGCGCCGTCAATGCCAGCGGCCCCTGAATCCGTCCCCGATAACGCTGCTGAAGGAGTGCCATGAAGGTACTGTCCGGCTCCAGCCCGCGTTGTGCACAGAGGTAGCGAAACCAGCGGCTGCCCACCGCCACATGTCCGCGCTCATCGCTTTCAATGCGCGCCAGCACGGCGGCCGCTTCTGCATCCCCTGCGGCCAGCAGTCGCTCGCGCATGGCCGGGGTGACATCCAGTCCCCGCGCCTCCAGCACACGCGGCACCAGCGCCATGCGCTCCAACGGGTCCGCCGCCGTGTCCATGGCCATTTCCCAGAGACCATCGTGGGCGGGCAGATCGCCATAATCACCGCCGAGGCGCTGCAACTGCTGACGCAGGAGGACGAAATGCTCCGCCTCTTCCTGCGCCACCCGCAACCAGTCGCGGTAGAAATCCTCAGGAAGACCGGGGAAGCGATAGAGGGCATCGAGCGCTAGGTTGATGGCATTGAATTCAATGTGCGCCAGGGCGTGCAACAAAGCGAAGCGGCCTGCCTGCGTATGCAGGGCACGGCGTTTGGGCAAGTCTTTGGGGCCCAACAGCAGGGGATGGCTCGGTCGCCCCGGTGTGGCGGAAAGGGGTGGGGCCGAGACTTCCGGCATGGATGCCAGCGGCCAGCGCAAAGCCCGTACTTGCTCTACTTTTTGTTGTGGATCAGCAGCATAGAGGGCCGCGCCCACAGCGGCCCAAGCCTGTGTATCTGACTGCATATCAGTCCCTCATCACGCCGTCACGACCTTCGCCAGCCCGGCTGAGCCAGTTCACGACGGCGAAAGAGGAAGAAGTATAGCAGGGTATGGGTGATTTCCTGCGCGACACTCCCTGAGTTACGACGGATGGGCGTTGAATTGCGGATTCACATCATGAACGGGGACGGCGTTGATCCAGTCCCAAGAGTTGCCCAGATATATGGTGCCACCGACTATGGTCGGATTGACGATGCCAAAACGCCCACCGACCTTGTATTGATGGATCATCTTCCCGTTCTTCGGATCGATGGCATAAATATCCGGTCCCGTGGAAATATACAGGGTATGATCATAGTAGGTCGGCGCGCCGCGACCGGCACCAGCCGGGCCGGGGTTGGGCACATGCCAGGTCCACGCCACTTTACCGGTATGCAAGTCAATGGCTTCATAGGCGGACGTGACCGGTGAACCCACATAGACCGTATGATCATGAATCATAGGCACGCCCCCCTTGAATGCCGGAACTCTTGATCCGCGTCCCATGTCATCGGTCCACAGGACCTTGCCATTACGCGCATCGAAAGCCCGCACCAGGGTGGTCATGGTGGGTTTACCCTGGATCATCTGCGGATTTGCCACCGAATCCATGACCACGATGCCATTCGCCACAGCGGGCGGCACATCCCCCATGCCCGTATTCACGGCACCGGGAATTTCGCCCTTCCATAATACCTTGCCCGTCTGCATATTCAGGGCATACAGACCAGGAATGACGGACATGGAGACGTAGACTTTTCCGTCCCACACGATGGGGCTGGACATGTTGGCGATACCGCCGACATGGGTACGCCACATTTTCCGGCCATCCGCTGAACGGATGCGATAAATGTTGCCATCTCCGGTGCTGATGAAGAGGGAATGATCGGCGTAGGCTGGGGTCGGCATGGCGTCACCAGCAGTTTTGAAACTCCAGAGCAGTTTGCCGTTGGTTCGGTCCAGACAGAATATCCCGTTGTAGCTGATGTCCTTGCCGCGCCCCGCCTGGGCCGGATGCTTGGCGTATTTCATCACGTTGGCGAAGTTAAAGGATACGCTTCCGGCAGACAGGTACACATGCGTGCCGACCACCAGCGGATTGCCCATCAGCGTATTGGCGACCGGACTGGTTCTCCAGATCAGTTTGCCCGTCCGTGCATTGACGGCATAGGCGAACATGTCATCGCTCTCGGCGTACACCACGCCCTTGACAACAGAGACCCCGAGCGCATTACCGTAAAACTGGGTCTGCACCGGCAGGGCCTCTTTGATGCCATAGACCTTTTCCCCATAAGGATGCGGGTCGCCCAACGGCCAGGCCCGGGCCTCCGGGAAATTCCAGCGTACACCCTCACGAATCCAGGCCGGCGCGCTGGCGGCAACCGGAAAGGCGGCATTATGTTGCGGGTTACCATAGGCATGGGTCCACGCCGTGGGGCCGACCTGATCGACGGGTGCGGGGGCGTTTTGCGGCAGGTACAGGACGGCAAATGGACTCTGCGGATCTAACGCGTTGTTGACCGGGTCCAGCGGGACCGTAGCGGTCTGCGCCCAGGCCGTGCCGGATATTAACGTACATATTGCGGATAAAACGACAGCTTTGCGGATTTTCATTTTATTATCTCCTCAAGGAAGGGAAGCGCCTGCGCGCCGTTAAAAATTTATCAATCAGAAATAAACCATATAACCAATTAATAAATTGTTATTAATCATGCAGTAATCGCACATTAGGCAGATCAATTGATCCCGTCAAGGACAAAAATTGTAACATGATGAAACAGCGTTACAATTAGTTACATGTAATAATGAATAATCACTCTATGTAATGCATTATCTGGTGATTTCGCGTTATAGGGATTCGTAGGGCGCATTATTTTTGGATCGGCGCGTCCGTTCTCGAACGCGGGGTGGGCCGTCTGCACCGTCGCGCTAGACAGGTTGTCGTAGAATATGTACAGTAACACGTACATATTTGGAGGCTTGTTATGGATGCGATTACCTATACCACCGTTCGTGCAAACCTCGCCAGCGCCATGGACCGCGTTTGCGACGACCACGAACCCTTGATCATTACCCGCAATGGCGAACAGTCCGTCGTGATGCTCTCGCTCGAAGACTACAAGGCGCTGGAGGAAACCGCCTACCTCTTGCGTACCCCCGCCAACGCCAAGCGCCTTCTCGCGGCCGTCGCACAACTGAACGCCGGTAAAGGCGTTGAGCGGAAGCTGGCGAAGTGAGGCTGATCTTCTCTGACGATGCATGGGAAGACTACCTATATTGGCAGAAGCAAGACAAGCGCATGGTCGAGCGAATCAATAAACTGATACATGAGACACAGCGTGAACCCTTCGCGGGAGTTGGCAAACCCGAGGCACTGAAGCATGCTCTTTCAGGATTTTGGTCACGCCGTATTACGGATGAGCATCGCATGGTGTATCGAATAGAAGGTGATGCATTGATGATTGCTCAGTTACGTTTCCACTACTGAGACGCCCCATCGGGATAGGTCCACCGCGCTTTTCAGCGAATTCACTGTGAGCCTCAGCGAGTCACTTACCAGGCCTGTCACGCTCGCCATCACCCGCTCCCCCGCGCGTGAGTTGGGCGCGGATGCCGCAATTTCGGATTGGACTTCCTTCAGACCCCGCCTCGCGACGACGCCCTTGCCCTTCTCCTTGCCTTCGGCTCTGCGTAAACCTGGCCATAGGACTCGCACCTATGAAGTAACACGCCATGCCCGGCGCACACGTAGAGCTAATCGGACGCTGCGCGGCCTTATCGCGCCGCGTCCCCTGCAACGCCGGGTTAGCCCGCAGATTGGCAAGCTGCGCGGCAGACTGTATGCTGGAACCGTTATGGTGCCATTATGGTTGGAGAAAGCTATGCCTACAACGCTGACGTTGAAGAACATTCCGGATGAGGTGTACGAACGCCTGAAGGTTGCAGCGGAAGCGCACCGTCGCAGCCTCAACAGTGAGGCGATTGTGTGCCTTGAGACCGTGCTTACGCCGACCAAGATAGCTCCCAGCGAACGGCTTGCGCGTGCGCGCCAGCTAAGGGCGGGGTTGAGCACAACGAAGTTTCTAGCGCGCGACATTGACATCCTGAAGAGGCAGGGACGTCCATGATTGTCGTGGACTCGAATGTGCTGGCGTATTTGTATCTGCCCGGCGAGTACACCTCGGTCGCAGAAGCCCTGCTCGAACACGACCCAAATTGGGCTGCGCCGGTTCTTTGGCGAAGTGAATTTCGAAACATCCTGGCTGGCTGGGTACCTTAGACGCGGAAGCCTGACGTTCCAGCAAGCGCATAGCCTCCAGTGTGAGGCAGAAGATTTGCTCGCTGGAGCCGAATACGAAGTGGACTCGCTCAGTGTCTTGGAACTGGTGCGGGATAGCGAATGTTCAGCATATGACTGCGAGTTTGTCGCACTAGCGATGAAATTGGGCACGAAGCTGGTAACGATGGACGGTAAGTTGTTAGGGGCGTTTCCAGGCATCGCGGTCGCGCTTTCTGGGGGCTAATCGGGATAGGAAGAAGTCTCACGGCCCCTACCTCCCTCCCACACCACCGGACGTACGGATCACGTATCTAGCGGTTCGATGAATTGAATGCTTACCGGGCCACAAGGCTCGGCACCTATGAAGTAACGCGCCATGCCCGGCGCACCGTAAAGTTGAGGGGGCAGCCCGTTTCTGGGCTGTCCCATTCGAACGAAGGGTTGGGCTGAATGTGTTCGCAAACGTGATGCTCCATGGGTATCAGCTATTAAACCGCTCTATCCAAACACCAGGCTCACGGTGCTGATGAAAGAATGAAACTACCAGCAACTCATCTGGACTTGGTAGATAAATTAGCGTGTAGGGAAATTTGCGGAATAACACACGCCGGAACTCTTCTTCTTCGATGCGCAAATGCCCAAAGGGATTGCGAAGCGCTGACGCAACTGCCGCGTCAGCGGCACGGGCGAACTCAAAACCAAGCCCCAGCGCTTTTGACTCATACCAAATCTGCGCTTCCAGAAGCTCATGCTCTGCCTCTGGACGGAGCACGACTAACATCACGGTTTATTCGGAAATAATTTGGATCGAACCTGTTCCCATGGGATGGCGGTGGAAGGATCAGCACGGTGCGCAGCAACGCGACGATGCAACTCGGCTTTTTGAGCTTGTGACAATTCAACGGTATCAGGTGCCTCTGCAGCAATGCTATCCCATATGTCCTCAACGAGCTGGATGCGCTCGGAAACGGACAACTTCATGTATTCAATAGTGGCAGTGGGAGTAGGCATGGACGTAGTATAAATCAAGGCCAACGTTAAGGTAAAGGTGGCCGGCCCAACGTGTTTAAGGGGTACGCCGCTTTTGGCGCGTCCCGCTTGAACGATGGGTTTTGGGCAGCGCTGATCGAAGAGACACTGCGTACTACTTCCGTTGCGCCCAGTAGCCGGGACGACGCCTGTGATGCGCCACGGCGAGAATTTGAAGCTCCTCTGTGGTGACCTGATAGATGATGCTATATGGGAATCGACGGAGGATATATCGCCAGCGCTTGCTTCGGAACACAGCACCGAGCAGAGGGTTGTCCAGAACGAGATTGGCCGTGCGTTCAAACTCAGCCACAAGCGCGAGACCAAGCTCGACACCCGCCTTCAGCGTATAGAATGCTGCTGCGTCGTGCAGTTCGGCGAGCGCCGGTGGAATAACGACGAGCTTCACTTCAGCGCTGCACGGACCTGTGCCAGAGCGTCAGCAATCGGAATGACTTGCAACACCCCACTTTCGATGTCAGAGATTCTGCGCTCGGTTTCGGCGGCCCACGCTTCCTCAATCTCGGAATCTTCGTCGAGACTAGCGAGTAATAGCTGAGCGAAAGCTGCGCGCTCCCCTGCAGTTAGTTTCAGGGCTTCGGCTTCGAGCAATTCGAGTTGATTTCCCATGGCTAATGTCTCCGTAAAGATAATATTAAGTTATACCGTGAGGTTGGTGCCGAGTGAAGGGGAAATGTCCAACGAGATGCCCAATCGGGATGGGGGAAGACCTCGCGATCTTGCCCCCCTCCACACCACCGTGCATACGGGACCGTACACGGCGGTTCAATGAACAATTTCCTGTCATCCCGCGAGGGATGGCAGACCCATACTGCTGAAGATCCTCGCTGGCAGTGCCAGCGATAGCGCCGGGGTTTTCGACAGGCGCCACGGGCCGTGTGCGCTTTTACTAGTGTTCCATGCTTCGCGCACAGATACGCCGCGTTTGCGCAATTCCCGATAACCCGCCCCTCCCCATTGCTTCCAGATAGCGGTTGATGAGGCGCAACAGGGCCGGGTCATTGGTGCGCTGTTTGAGCCGCACCATGAGCCGATCGTGATTGACGCGATCAAAGAACGCTTCGATGTCGGTGTCCACCACCCAGGCATAGCCTGCGCGGATATCCGCCTGGACTTGTCGCACGGCCTGATGCGCCGAGCGTCCGGGGCGGAACCCGTAACTGCAAAAGTAGGTTGTCAGATGCTGTTCTGTCACTCTTCATGCAGTTCCCTCGTCGTTCATTGTTCGGGCCTTCAGTGGTGCCACCCACTTACTATGCCCTCTGCTGACTTCTCCACGGTATTCAGCACCCGTTTCCAGATGCCCAGCTTCAATCCTCCGAAGCACCGGAGAGACTTCCCGGGGTAAGACACGTCACTTTCGCCGCGCGAGCGCCGGATTTACAAAGTGCATCCCAACCTCCGCAGATGGAGGACTTCGCGGTCATGCACCCGCTCGTCCCGGATGCACCACGCCTCCTATCCGGTTTTTGTTCATCGCCCCGCAGCTTTGGAGTCGAGTCAGCTTCCTTCAGACCCTGTTTCGCGACAACGCCCTTGCCCTTCTCCTTGCCTTCGGCTCTGCGTAAACCTGGCCATAGGACTCGTACCTATGAAGTAACGCGCCATACCCGGCGCACACGTCTGAATTCACCGGCCTGCGCGGCTTTTCGCGCAGGTCCGGTGGAATGATGGGTTGGGCATCATATGCCGGTGACCGAATAGCCCAAGCTTGGAATGAAGGAAATGTTCCATATCCGTTCGATCATCACCTGTGCCGTTTTCATTGCAAGCTGAGTATCCGTTGCATTCGGCTCATATTTCAACTTATGGACAATCTTGTTCCGAAACCCTCGAACTGCATCTACGTCTTTGAATAGAGAATTTGGCAAAACATCCCAGAGTTCCAGCAAATTGGAGATCATGCTAATAGTGAAATCCCGACCGACTAGCAAATCACGTCTCTCCCGATTGATCTTCTTTTGGCCGTTCTCATATTCGCAATTGAGGCCATCAAGATGACGTTCCCACAAGTAGGCGATGCTGCCCTCCGTGATGAACCAGGCGAGAATTAAAGATGTCTCGTAGTTGCCAACTTTGTATTCGCTTAAGCTCTTTGCGAAGGATGCCAAGTCCTTTTCGGAACCTGGAGCATTTAAGACCGACTCAAACTGAGTCGAAGCAAACTGAATGACGTCGAGTGGTACGACTTGGCGCATCATGATCTTGGAGTCGTACTCAATCGGCATCCAGTGCGGGTAGCTTGAAAGATGTCGGCCCATTTGAAAAACTGACGCGATGCTTTCTATCGCGATGTTTTCCCCTACGCTCTTGCCGCCCTCGTACCGAACGCGGAATGCATCTCGGTTCGTGATCTCGTGGAGATTAAAGTAGGCGAATTTGGAAACCTGTAGCATCGCCGAGTCAAGAAGTAGGTAGAAAGCGTTAAGATAATCGAGATAATCGCCCCACCGTTTTACGATGTCTTCAATTCCCCCTGGCATTTCCGGCTCAGGATCCCGTTCCAAAGCTTCAATGCGGAGCATGATTCGACCGTCCCTGCAAACCTTGATCGTGTAGGAATCCGTTTCACGCGAAAAGACTTCCTTTGCCATTTGGTCATGGAACCAGCCTTCTCGGTTCTGATTTGAGAAGTCGGGTTTGCTGCATGCCCAGAACGGCCTCGACGGGTAAAACGCTGTAAATTGGTTTATTGGCACGCCCTTGAGCTCCGTGATGATACCCAACGTCTGAATTCACCGGCCTTGCGCGGCTTTATGCGCAAGGTCCGGTGGAATGATGGGTTGGGCATCTGCGCTCAGATACTGGAAAGCACATACACACAGTCGATAATGCCTGCGGCCATAAACACAAATGCGATTACTCCACACCAAAAACGCCGCGCCGTTGCTTTAGCAAGTGCAGCTTCGATTTCAGCTGGCAGATCAAGGCAAATAAGCGTTCGCCCCGGCAAATGACCGCCAACCGATACGGCCGCAGACAGTAGGAAAAGCACGACTGGCACAAACCAGCCAATTCCAATAACCGTTATCGGCGAAGAGCCTGTCGGCAGAAAAAGTTTGATTAGTCCCACATAGACAGGAATTGCAGTCAGCGCAGTTCCAACCATCGTCTTACAAAACTCCCGACCGACTTCAACGGAATCGAGAAATAGCTGCTGCCCGGCTTCGAGTACAGCCTTGGCATGCGGGGACAACGGCTCAACCGACTCTATGACAACGGGTGATGACTTGGTGTTCATGCAATATCGTCCGGAACGACTTTTACATCGTTGATGATCGTTCCAAATGACTCCTCAAGTCTTACGACAGCTTGGAAATGCTCGTTCTTAGCCGGACATGTAAATATTCGCTTGAATCTCTTGTAGGTCGGCTTGGAATCCATCATTGCTGACGTCATGTGATAAAGAACGTAGCTTCGATCAACCGCCAGCCGGTAGCTGTGCTCCTCTGAGCACAAGGGGCACACGATCTGAAGTTCCTCTGTTTCATCGTCCAAGATCAATCTCCTCAGAATGCCCAACGTTTGACATAAGGGGCGCGCTTTAGCGCGTCCCGCTTGATGGATGAGTTAGACGCGCTTGCCATGTTGTTTAATTAAATTGACCAAATCATCAGCTAGAATTTCATACCGTTCTTCAGTGCTGCTACTGTCTGAAGATTTAATGAAGTTATTTACGCCACTGGTTTTAACTAGCACTATGCTTTTTTCATTTTGAGTGCTTTCAAGTTTCAAATCATCGTATGTTTCAACATGACCACTGCTTGTTTCAGTCCACGAGTGTTTAAGCCACATTTCTCCTCTTGCTCCATGATGTTCACTACTAGCCATTTATTTCTCCTTGTGATCTAACGTGCCGCTAACCGGCGCGACGTCAGGAGCGTCCGGTTCAGCGGCTGGTTATGTGTGTCTTTCTACACCACGAAAGTGTGTGCGTTTGTTGAATGATTGAACGTGATTGGAACGTCTTCACCAATGACCGTCTTCTTCAGAGAAATCCCACACTCAAACGTACGATCATCATTGATGGTAAGACGCTCCACGTCCAGTATCTGACTGTAGAGCGCGTAGTTGATTCTCGCGCTCCTCTTCAAATCTTCAATCCCGGACACTTCTCGCTTGGCGATAGAAGTCTGGACTTTGTGTATCCACTCGAAGACCTCAAAACGAATGTGCCTCCTAATTTCAATCTCGACAATAGGCACAGCCTTCTTCAGCATATCAATTAGGTCTGCATATTCCCTTTTGATTTCCTCTGCGGCAGACACCTGAAGAAGGTGCTCTCTCTCGGTGTAGAAACACGCGTCTTTATTGGTGATATTCAGATAATCGGTACTTGTCTTCGTGTAATAGTGCTCGATTTCGCCCCTCGGCAGGATATATACATTGGCCGCACCAAATGATTTCAGGAGTTGTGCGAATCGGCCAATAACCAGATTGAGCTTACCCAAGTCCCCACCGGAAAATATTTCCCGAAGGTCATTTTCGACATTTAGAACGCCAAGAAGCATCAGGACTCGTTTCCTGTGAAGCTCCTCAGGTGTCAGTTCACGCATTGCCTTTGCTAGTCTAGAGACACTCGGCATTGTGGGATCTTTGGCAATGAGAGAATCTGCCAGTTCGACGAGAATTCTCTCTAACTCGCCGATGGCTGCCGCGGTCGTTTGACCTATCCCGTGTTCCTGCACATATGCAACAGCCCGTGCGTCATCACTTGCCACGCTCCGCAATCTACCCCGAAAAATGGCATCCAGATCGGCAATAACCCTACAGTCCACCTTCAATGCGCTGCACAGCTTGTAAAAGACGCCAAGCTCATCTTTGCCACCAACATCAATTACACAAGATCCGGCTGCACCAATGTTGATCCCCAGCTTCTCGAAAATGATGGTGATGACCTGTTGGTCGGTATGCCCTTCGACAAACACTGGGTTTGGTGAAAAGAAGAACTGCTTGTGATGCGTATTAAAGCGTGGAAGAAATCGGCTTAGTATGTACCTGTCGTTATCATCAAGCTCGCCGACATACGCGGGAACTTTTCCTGGACTACAAACCAAAATACTCTTCAGGTCATCGATCGACTTAATGTCAATGAAATATGGCGAGTGCGTGACAATGAATATTAGCTTCTTGCTTGGGTCATTTAATGGATTCCCGGCGATCTTTCGAATTTCTTCAAGAAAGAACGACTGATATTGAGGATGCAAGTGCAGCTCTGGCTCATCAAATATTATGCAGTTCTTTTCTGGATCATACAGAAACGTGAGAAGTGTTATCAGCTCCTTGAGCCCGTGGCACTCGCTTTCGCTTAGGCCGTATTCATCACCTGCTTTTATGTTCTGCATCTTGGGCTTGAGGAAGCCCCCTTCCTCGGAAAGCCTAATTGTCTTTCCAAAAATATCTGATAGCAGCGCCTCGATCTTTATGCGAATGTCGAGGCGTTCCCTAAGAATTATAATTCCTGAGGATGATAGACCTACGTTCTCTGCCCTAGACTTATAATCGGCCAGGATTGAGAGATCGAAGCCCCGCTGCAGGTTCCCGCCCCCGTAACGCCCCTCCTGTTGCTTTTCCAATCCAACAAGACGCTCTGCACTCAAATATCTTGAAGCTATACCTCCACCATTAAATTGCTGCTTTATCTGCATTGCCAATAACGACTTGCCAGTGCCATTTGGCCCGACCAGATAATTAATTGCACCCCACTGATGTTTTTTAAAGTGCTCCTGCCCCCAAAGAAATGGGATGGATATATCGACGTGTTTTTCAAACATTTTGTGTTGCCCTTGAATTTAGCCGCGAATGTGTTGGCGATGAAGCACATAACGTAATTTAGAAAACGACTGCACAGCCCCGCCCACGTCGCCTAAATTTTTCCAGCCCCACCCGCCACCCAGAAAATCAAGCACCCAACACCCTCCTGCAACATTTATAGCAGCCTAAATTTTTCCGGATGAACGCCACACGCAAACGAATCCGCACAGAAATGCAGATCAGCACCTATTCTTGTCCACAAACCTACACCAATTCATGATCCTACTCAATCCACCCCATGATTCCCTCCCCTCCAACGAAAAAGCGCCCCGAAAGGCGCCCACCACTACAATCAGCGCACCGATAACAAAACTACACCACTAAATCCCTCTCCGGCTTCCGCACCACCTGCCCGAACCACACATAAAACGCCGGGATCACAAAGAGCGAAACCAGCGACCCGAAGCTCAGACCGCTGACAATGACCAGTCCCATGGAGAACCGCGCATCGGCATTACCGCCACTGGCGAAAAGCAGGGGTACGGCGCCGGCGATCATCGCCGCTACCGTCATGAGGATGGGACGTAGGCGCAGGGTTGCCGCCTCCACCACTGCATGGCGTCGGTCTAAATGCTTTTCCTCCTGCATGACACGGGCAAATTGCACGATAAGAATGCCCTGTTTAGCGATCAGGCCGATGAGCATGACCATTCCCACCTCAGAATAGATATTGACACTGGAAACCCCCAGACTAATGGGCAGTAAGGCCCCGAAAAGGGCGACGGGCACCGCGGTGAGCACCACTAGGGCGTCGCGGAAGCTGTTGAATTGCGCCGCCAGCAGCAGCAGGACCATCAACAGCGCAAAAGCGAAGGTGACCACCAGCGCACTGCCCTGATGCATGTACTGACGAGAGACACCGGCATAGTGGATCTGATCACCGGCGGGCAGGATTTTCTGGGCATGATCCCGCAGGAATTGCAGGGCTTGGCCCAGAGACACCCCCGGTGCTGGATTGGCTTGAATGAAGACCGCAGGCAACTGCTGGAACTGCGGCAGGAAGGTGGGTGCCGGTCGCGACTGTAGAGAAACAAAGGTGGACAGTGGCACCTGCGCACCGGATGGCGTCTTGATGGTGTAGGCCTTCAGGAAATCCGGATTGGCGCGCAGCGCGGGCGGCACTTGGGGCACGACGCGGTAGCTGAGGCCATCCATGTCGAAATAATTGACATAGTTGCCGCCCAGCAGGGTTTCCAGATTCTGCCCGATATCCGCCATGCTCAGACCGAAGGAGGCCGCCATCTGCCGGTTGATATGAATTTCCTGGATCTGATTGTTGTACTTCAGATTTTTGCAGACGAAGGAGAACAGGCCACTGGCTCTGGCCTCCTGTACCAGCTTGCCGGAGACGGCGTCCAGTTGATGGTAACCGCCGCCGGTACTGGTGATCACAAACTGCACCGGCAGCCCCACCGCCGCACCCGGCAAGGGCGGCAGGCCGAAGGCGGAAAGCTTCATGCCCGGCACCTGCTCGGCCAGTTTCTGCACTTTTTCTTTGACCTGTTGAGTGGTCACATCGCCGCGCTCGGGTTTGAGCACCACACCCGCCATCACATCGTTATTCAGCAACATGCCGCCAATACCCACCCCGTTGACCGCGAAACTGTGGCTGCGACTGTCTATTTTGTTAAAGACAGTCTGGGTCAGATAGTGGTCGTAGGCATTCATGTATTCCAGGGTCGCCGTCGGCTGGGCGACGCCGTTGACATAGACGATGCCCTGATTGGCCGGCGGGGCGAGCTCGCTCTGACTGATGGAGAAGAGGAAATAAATGCCGACGGTGAGGACCAGCGCCAGCGTCACGGTTGCCGGCCAGACCCGCAGGCTCTGAAACAAGGTGTGACCATACAGGGCCTTGAGTCGCCCGAAAACGTGGTCCACCAGATGCGCCATCCGGCCGGCGTGCCCCGCCTTCAGGACCCGCGAGGCGAGCATGGGGGCGAGGGTCAGGGCGGCCACCATGGACAGTATCACCGTGGCGACAACGGTAAAGGCAAATTCGCTGAACAAATGCCCCACCAGACCGCCAATGAAAGCCATGGGCGCGAATACCGCCACCAGCGTCGTCGCCATGACCAGGATGGGGCTGGCCAGTTCACGGGCGCTGGTCAGGGCGGCGTGCAGCGGCGTGGCGCCGTTTTCGATATGTCGATGGACGTTCTCCACAACGATAATGGCGTCATCCACCACCAGCCCGATGGCCAGCACCATGGCCAGCAGGGTGAGCAGATTGAGGGTGTAACCGAGGGTATGGAGGATGGTGATCGCCCCCACCATCGCCACCGGAATCGCCAGGACCGGCACGATCAGTGCCCGCCACGAGCCCATGAAGAAGTAGATCACCAGGATGACCACCAGCAGCGCGAGGGCGATATTGACTTCCACTTCCTGCAGGGAGCTTTTGACGAATTGCGCGCCATTGTAAATGGTGTAGCCCTTCATGCCCGGCGGCATGGTCGAGTCCAACTGGGTCATGACTTTTTGAATACCCTGAGACACTTTCAGGGCGTTACTGCCGGGGGCCTGCTGGATGCCGATATTGACCGCGGGCTGACCGTCCACCATAACGGATGAGTCATAGGTCTGGGCACCCAGGGAGACTTTGGCCACCTGTCCCAGATGAATCGGCACCCCATGTACCGTCGCCACCACCAGATTGCGGAACTCGGCGGCGCTGTGCAAGGCGGTGTTGGCACTCAGGGAAACCGCCGTGTACTGACCGCGCAGACGACCAACCGCCGCGACGAAATCATTCTGCTTCAGGGCGGCACTGACCTGCGCGGGGGTAATGCCCAGCACGGCCATTTCCTGGGGATTCAGCCAGACGCGCATGGCGTAGGTATTGCCGTTGGGGCCGGTGCCCGGCGGCAGAATGGAAGTCAGCCCTACCCCTGGTACCGACTGAATGGCGGGCTGCACCACGCGGGTCAGGTAGTCGGTGATCTGCTGCTGATTGAAGCCTTTACCATGGTAGCTCAGCAACATCAGGTAGGCACCGGAACCGGACATTTCCTGCACCACGGGCTGCATCACCCCCTTGGGGAGCTGATTGAGGACCGTATTGACCTTACTCTGCACCTGGGACAAGGCCGCATTGGGATCTTCGCCCATGCGCATATAGAGGGTGAGGATGGAAATGCCGTCCTCACTCACCGCCGTCATGTAGTTGATGCCGGGGGCTTGGCCGACGGCTTTCTCCAGCGGCGCCGTAATAAAAGCGTTGACGGTCTTCGGAGTCGCCCCGAAGTAGTGGGTGGTCACTGTAATCATGGAGCTGTTGGTGGGCGGATACTCGGTGATGGGCATCAGGCCGAGGGAGCGCAGCCCGAAGAAAAACAGCACCAGACTCAGGGAAATGGCGAGGATGGGGCGGCGGATAAAGGGTTCGGTGAAATGCATGTGGATCCTCAGAGATGCACGGCGTTATTGATGCGCACATGGTCGCCGCTGTGCAGCTTGACTTGCCCGGCCGTGACCACCAGATCCCCAGCCTTCAGGCCGGAGCGGATGACGACTTCGCCAGCGCGCTGCGTGCCCGTGGTCACCAATTGTTCTTTGGCGATGAGCGTCTGGTCCGGGCCACCGGGGGTTAATACGTAGACAAAATCGCCGTAGGTGTTAAAGCTCACGGCGACCATGGGAATCATCAGGCGCGCGCTGGGGGCTTCTTTTTGCAGAACGACGCGGACGAACATGCCCGGCTTCAGACCCTGAGGTGCATCGATGCGCGCGCGGACGCTGACCGCCCGGTTTTGTGCATCGACATCGCTGGAGATGGCTTGCACTTTGGCGTTGTAGTGACGCAGGATATCGCCGTTATGCACGTCAATCCGTAGCTGTGCCCCTGTCTGTACGTCCTGCACATTGCGCTGCGGGACGCTGAAGTCGGCATAGAGCTGCTGCAGATTTTCGATGTGCACCACCGGCATGCCGGCGTGGATATATTCACCCGGATTTACGGTACGCAAGCCCAGGATCCCGGCGAAGGGCGCACGGATCTGCGTGTCCGCCAGCGATTCCCGCAAGGCCGTCACCCGAGCCTGTGCCGCACTCGCACCATAGCGAGCCTTATCCAGGGCGGCGGTGGAGATGCCATGGATGGCGAAAACCTTTTCGGCGCGCTGGTAGTCTACCCGGGCGAGGGCAGCTTGGGCCTGCGCGGCCTGTAACTGGCCAGGCAGAGCGCCAGGGTCCAGGGACAGGAGCAATTGTCCTTTCTGTACGGTGGCACCGGAGTGAAAACCGATACGCTGCACCACACCGCCGGTCTGCGGGCTGAGCACCGCTCCCTGTTGCGGCACGATTTCGCCCACGGCAGTCAGCTCGCCCGCCATCGACTTACTCTGCACACGGGTGGCGGAAACGGTGACCGCCGGGTTGGCGGCAGCCGCCAGGCGGGCATGCAACTGACCCTGACGCCATTGGTACCAGCCATAGACACTGCCGAAGAGCAGCACGACGACGATACCCAGTAAGAAAAAGACCTTCTTCATGCAGGGGCTCCTTGCGCGTTTTGAACGATAGAATGGGTTTTGGCATCGGTAGCCGTGACAGCGCTGGGATCAGGTCGCCAGCCATCGCCCAGGGCGACAAAGAGCGCGACGCTGTCCAGATAACGCTGACTGCGCGCGGTGATGGCGGCGACGGTATCCTGCTGATAGGCGATCTCGGCATTGAGGACCGTGGCATAGTCGGTGGCCCCGTCGCGGTAGCGGGCTTCGGCCAGGTGCAGGGCGGCCCCAGCGGCTTTTTGCGCAGCCAGATGGTACTGATAAGCTGCATCAGCGCCCTGCAAAGCACGCAAGGCGTCGGCCACTTCGCGGAAGGCGTTGAGCACGGTGCCGCGATAGTGATCACTGACCACCTTGTACTGATCGAGGGCCGCGCGGCGCTGGGCGTGCAGCGCGCCGCCGTTATACAGCGGTGCCGCTATCCCCGCGCCCAGCGACCAGAGGGTCGAAATGGGGTTGAAGAACATCCCCCCCGTCATGGCCGCCTTACCGATGTCCGCCGTGATATTAAACTGCGGATAGAGATTGGCGGTGGCCACATCCGCCTGCGCCGCCGCCACCTTCAGCTCCGCCGTCGCCGCCTGAATGTCCGGGCGCTGCGCGGCCAAAGCCGAAGGCAGGCTGGTGGGCAGGCTGGCCGGCAATTGCAGGCTGGCGAGCGTCGGCATCGACAGATCGGCATCGGGAGTCTGGCCCAGCAAGGCCGCCAGGCCATGGCGCGCCGCTGCCACATCCGCCTGCAAGGGGGCAATGCGCGCTTGCGCCGCGGCGGTGATGGCCGCTTGCTGATCCACACTTTGCAGGTTCTGATAACCCAGTTGATATTCCTGCTGCAGCAGATGCAGCAGATGCGCATCGGCGGCGGCAATCTGTTGGGCGGCATTAAGCTGCGCCTGCGCCGCCGCGCCGCTGATCACCGCGCGGCTCACCGCCGCCGCCAAAAAGACTTCACTCTGATGCAGACTGGCACGGCTCACTGCCGCCTGGGCCTTGGCGGCGTGGACCAGATCGGCCTGTCGACCAAATACATCGGGGTTGTAGTGGACGTCGACGGTGCCTAGCAGCAGGCTGTAGAGATTGCCGGGAATGCGATAGCTCGCCCCGCCGTTCGCGCCGGTCCGTTGTGCCCGCCCGCGACTGACTCCGGCACCGGCACCCACGCTGGGCAGTAGTCCGCCCTGGGCCACCGCAATCAAAGACTGCTCGCGCGCCAGGGCCGCCTGCGCCGCCTGTACATCCGGGTTGGCCTGCATGGCCTGGCGGATATAGTCATTCAACGGTGTCGAACGGAAGAGCGACCACCAGGCCTGTGCCTCTTGCGTGGTCCACTGGACCCGCTGCTGAGCACTGTGCAGATTTATGGGATGGGCGTTATAGGTCTTGGGCGCTGGGACAGCCGGTGTGCTGAGATGCGGGCCAACAGCGCAGCCCGCCGCAGCGACAACTCCGAGCAGGGCACCCAGCCGGGCTATAGCCGGAGTCGAACGCCCCGCTTTCTGCCGCCCCTGGCCGTGCAGATATCTAGCGCTTTTCATGTAAAACCCTCACTCAGTTGATATACGGGAATAAGCGGCCCTATCCGCAAGCACCGAGAGAGCAACTCCCCGCGCAGCTGTCGCAACAGAGAAAAATGGTAGCGGGAATGCCTGTAACAGTCTTTGTTGCAGGCCGGTTAAAACGTAACAGACTGTCACTTTGGCGGCGGTCGTGAGGCTCTGTTACATTTGGCCTTGGCCCACGAGAGAACAAGGGATTACCATGTGCACATGGATATCCAAAAACAGATTTTGGTGGTGGATGATGACCTGCGCCTGCGCAGTTTGGTGGAGTCGCACCTGCAGGGTTTTGGTTTTGCCGTAAGAGGCATCAGTGATGGGCGCCAGATCGAAACCCTGCTCGCCGAAACCACCATTGATCTGATTGTTCTCGATCTGGGGCTGCCCCATGAAGACGGTCTGCAAATCTGCCGACGGCTGCGCCAGCATCATGATGTTCCTATCCTCATGCTCACCGCGCGCGGCGATGAAATAGACCGCATCCTGGGCTTGGAGATGGGCGCCGATGACTATCTCGCCAAGCCTTTTCACCCCCGCGAACTGGTGGCCCGCATCCAGGCAATCCTGCGCCGGACCCGCGCTGCCGTCCCTCGCCCCGAAGCGGTAGCAGCCCCCTTCCAATGCGGCCCGTTCACCGTGGATATGGGCCGGCAAGAGATTCAACTGGGCGGGCAAACCTTGTCTCTCACCAGTGCCGAGTTCCAGACCCTGGCGACACTCATTCAGCATGAGGGCCAGCCCCTGACCCGCGAAAAGCTCATGTGGCTGACCCGTGGCCGACAACTGGAAAGTGACGACCGCAGCATTGATATGCAGATCTCCCGCCTGCGCCGTCTGCTTGACAGCTCCCCCGGCCGGCCCCGGCATATCCGCACGGTCTGGGGTCATGGTTACCTGTTTGTCGCAGAGCCCTGATGAACATGCGGAGCTTCTGGCCGCGCAGTACTTTGGGGCGGACCGTGCTCCTGCTGGCAGTTCTACTGCTGGGGACCCAAGGCGCCGTCTATGTCCTGTTTCATCAATACGTGCTGAATCCTGCCGCCGAACGCTTCGCGGAATTCCTCTGGCAGACGGATCACGCCCTGATTGCCGCTGGTGCCGAACGCTCATCCGCTGGCGGCCTGCAATGGCGATCCGCCCACGACCTGCCCGGCATCCCCGCCAACAAGTATTTTTTGCGCCAGAGCGCTGGTTATCTGGCGCGGATGTCTCCGGGGGCCGCATTGCGGATTGGTCCCAGTGATACGGATGCCACCTGGCTGTGGATTCGCGGTGGCCGCCATGAACCCTGGCTGGGCATGCGCGCGTCGCCCATGAATTTCGGCGGGCAAGGTTTCATGTTTATGCGCCTCGGCGTCATCGCCCTGTGTACATTGCTTGGTGCCTGGCTCATCGTTCGCCAGATCAACCGCCCCCTGGCCCGGCTGGCCGTGGAGGCGCAGCGCATTGGCCGGGGCGACATGCCGGAATCCCTCAAACCCATTGGCGGGCCTCTGGAGGTGCGTCATCTGGAGCAAGCCATTACCAGTATGGCTAACGATCTGCATCGCCTGCACGAAGAACGCACCCTGCTACTCACCGGCATTTCTCACGAATTACGTACCCCACTGTCGCGCATGTTGCTGACCCTGCATCTTCAGGGGCACGATCTGTTGGCCGAAAAAGCGTCCATGCTGGTAGATGTCAGCGAAATGGACGAGACTATCGACAAGTTTCTGACCCTGGTGCGCAGTGGAGACCAGGAAAAAGTCATCCAGGTGGAGGTGCGCGAGTGGGTGGCCGAAATGGCCGCGACGGCCGAGGAACGCTACGGCCTGGAGGTGCAGGTAGTGCATTCTGTCGGGGATGCCGCCTTACCGCCCTTGCACTGCCGCCCCCTGGCGCTGGAACGCGTATTCCGCAATCTTTTTGACAACACCCGGCGTTACGGTGGCGGACGCCTGGATATGCGGATCATCCGCCATCCGGCCCGTACCGAAATCTGTCTGCGCGACTATGGCCCCGGCGTGCCGGAACGCGACATCGGGCCGATGAACGACGGTACCTTGCCGCGCCAGTCTGGGCACGGTTCCGGCATTGGCCTGCGGATTTGCCAGCGCATCATGGCGTTGCATAGCGGCATCCTCCGCTTCGCCAATGCCGAAACGGGTGGCTTGATCGCTCACTTGTCATTTCCTGACAAAGAGGCCTAATAGCAGAGGGTGTTTGGTGGTACTTTCGGACAAGGAGGTACTTGACAAAGCACAAGCAAACAGGAATCATTCTCGTTTAAGTAAAATATAAAACGGATGCTTCCCATGTCGTCAACACGCGCCTTCAGCAAAACTAACCCACCCACCCATCGTTCTCGCTGGGAAATTTTCCTGGTGGTGCTGGGACCGGGTCTGGTGGTGATGCTCGCCGATACCGATGTCGGCAGTATCATCACCGCGGCGCAGAGTGGTGCGCAGTGGGGCTTCAAGCTGCTGCTCCTGCAATTCATCCTCATGCCTATCCTCTATATCGTGCAGGAACTGACGGTCCGTCTGGGTATTTTTACCGGTAAAGGCCACGGCGAACTGATCAGCGAAACTTTCGGGAAAGGCTGGGCTTACCTCTCTGTCGCCGGTCTCAGTGTCGCTACCACCGGTGCCCTGTTGACGGAGTTTTCCGGGGTGGCCGGCGTCAGCAATCTCTATGGCTTGCCGCGTTCTGTCGGGGTTGCCCTGGCGGCGGCTACCCTGTTGACCATCGTCTGGACTGGCTCCTATCGGCGGGTGGAGCGCATCGCCCTGATCATGGGTCTCTTTGAACTGGTCTTTTTTGGTATCGCCTGGGCCAGCCATCCGAGCATCCATGAAATGCTGAATGGCCTGCTGCACGCGCCCATCACCAATGATGACTATATGATGCTGGTCGCCGCCAATATCGGCGCGGTCATTATGCCATGGATGGTGTTCTATCAGCAGTCAGCCGTCGCCGATAAGGGGCTGCACCCCGAGCATTATCGCCACGCCCGCTGGGATACCGCCGTTGGTGCCATCATTACGCAGGCGGTCATGGCGGCGGTGCTGATCGCGACGGCCGCCACCATCGGCCGACTGAACCCCAACGCACCCCTCAATACGGTACACCAGCTCTCGGAGGCCATTATTCCTTATCTTGGTGACACCTGGGGACGAATTGTATTTTCTCTGGGTATCCTTGGGGCGGGCATGGTGGCCGCGATTGTCGCTTCCCTCGCCGGGGCCTGGGGCTGGGGGGAAGTCACTGGCTTTCGCCACTCGCTGGAGCATCACCCCAGGGATGCGCCCTGGTTTTACGGGATTTACACCGCCATCATCGTGGCAGGCGCCACTGCGGTAATCACTATCCCCGATCTCGTCAGCCTCGACATCGGTGTGGAGGTGATGAATGCGCTGCTTCTGCCTATGGTGCTGGGCTTCCTGGTCGCCTTGTCCATCAAGGCGCTGCCCGCCGCACACCGCTTGCGCGGCCCGTATCTCTGGCTGGTACTGTTTGTGGTGATTCTGGCGGGCGGGTTGGGGGTTTATGGAGGATTGACCAGCCTTCCGGGTTTGTGAATGCCGAGAGGAAAGCGTACAAAAGGTTGCGGAGATGTGGGGCTGTGCTATATCTAAGTGCGTGGTTCTGCACCATGACCACTGCGCCCTACAGGAGCCCTGCATGTCCATTTTCAAGCACGCCGCCAATATTCTGGAAGCTAAAGTCAACAAACTACTCAGCCGGGCCGAAGACCCCGCCGAAACCCTGGACCTTTCCTATGAAAAGATGCTGACCAGCCTGCAAGAGGGCAAGCGCCATCTTGCCGATGTGCTCACTGAGCAGGTATCCCTGGAGAATCAGATCGCGCAGGCACAAAAGCAGGCAGCCAAGGCGGAAGACAATGCCCGCATGGCCCTCAATGCCAACCGCGAAGACCTGGCGCGCAGTGCGCTGGCGGAAAAGCAGGCCGAAGCGCAAAAAATTGCCGCCCTGCAGGAAGCCCACGACACCGTCGCCGCGCAGGCCCGGAAGCTCATGGATTATGAACACGCCCTCCAGGATCGCATCGAACAGTTCCACACCCAGAAAGAGGTCATGAAAAGCCAGATGGCGGCGGCGCAGGCCCAGGTGAAAGTGACCGAATCCCTGACCGGTCTGGGTCATGGCCTGGATGACGCCGGAGATGCGCTACGCCGGGCGCAGGAGCGTACCGCGCAGGAGCAGGCCAAGGCCCAGGCTATGGATGGCCTGTGGGCGTCAGGTGTCATCAACGATCCTCTCGACCATCGCACCCAGACGGAGCGGGAAATGGACAAACTCCGCGTCACCAGCGGAGTCGACAACGACCTCGCCCGATTGAAGGCGGAGATGACCACCAGGCAGGACGGATGAGATGCCCGAACCCGGCAATGTCCTTATTCTGACCATCGATGACTGCCCCGGCTACCGGATTGTGCGGGTAATTGGCCCGGTGTATGGCACCAGCGTCCGCTCCCGCAACTTTGTAGGCAACTTTTTGGGCGGTATCCGGGCGGTTTTCGGAGGCAAGCAGTCGGGCTTTATCAATATGATCGCCCAAACGCGGGATGATGCGATGCTGCACCTGGCTGAACAGGCTCGATCCCTCGGCGCCAACGCGGTGCTGGGCATGCGTTTTGATTCTGGTGAATTTGACTCGGGGCAAGGGCAGGCAATGAATGAAATCACCGCGTACGGGACGGCGGTTGTCGTGGAGTAAGGATGAACGGGAATGGGAACGACAGGTGCATGCCGGACTTTGGGAGAGTGGGGATTTTGTTGGGAAGCGCCCTGCTGATCTCCATCGCAGTTGCCTGGGGCATCCTGGCAACCCCGCTGGCGTTCGGGGACACGATTTACCGATGGGTTTCGCCGAACGGGGTGGTGAGCTACGGGAACCAGCCACCCCGCGGTGCACGGAAGATTCAGGCCATTCCCCCGGCGCCACCGCCGACGGCAAGCACCCGGACGAATCCGGAGCCGACGGCAGCAGAGGGAGCCTCGTCAAAAGCATCCAAAGCGCAGACGGCCATTACCCGGCTTAATCTACTGGCTGCCATTAACAACTATCAGAACAGCCTGCAGACCGCGCGTACCCCGCCGCGGAATATCTACACGCCTGGTTTTATCGGACCTTATTTTCCTTATGGCGCATCCCGATTCCGGGAAAGGCACCCGCAGCATTATTATCGTCGACCGGCGATTCCTCCATCACGACAACCGTCCATGGTGCTGCTCCCACCCTCAGCGCCCAACTCCGTCTACTCCTCGCCGGTGCTTATACCGTAATTCAGGCGGATAATCGCACCATTCTTATTCAGAATATTATTGCCATGTTTCCATAAAAAATAGATCACAATGACTCCCACGGGAATCAGTAGGCTGACAATAAAAGAAACGAAGAAAGTGATCATTTTTAGACGTCGCCCCCAACCGGTGCGGGCGGTAGTTATAGCGAGAATAACGTTTTTTATTTCTTTCCCATCCGGATTTTCTATGCCCATTATAAGCCCCCTACCATTCAAAGACGGATTTAATCTATCTGTAGTAACAGCACCTTGCCAAAACTGCAATAAGCACTCGCCGCCAGCGAGTAATCATAATCTTTTGCCAAAATCGAAGGAATTCCTAGTGAAGGTGATGTGGTGCTGCTCCTTCCCGCACAGGCGTAAGCTTAGCAGGCAATTTTGCCTTCATCAAGATAATCATGTTGTGGTGTGCTAAGGCATGGCGTGGTCCCGAAGCACCCCTAACTGAATAAAGCCCGATAAGAACGGTTTGCCTGGGATCTGCTATCAGGCAGCGTGACAATCTAAAAATTCAGAAGATAATCGCTATGGTAACAACGGGTTTTTAGACCCTATAATGGAACGCATCTTGCCGACTGATAAAAAAAGGTTCAGACTTAAACCGTCGCTGTCGCAATGTGCTTTGGGGGCTTGCTTGCGCCAGCCTATCGGGGCCAGGGAATGAGTCTATGCCAGAACAGCAGGAAAGAAATGGGATGGTGCCGCAGGAGATGGTGGTTGGGGCTCGAGGTAGAACCCTGGTTTTTTATGGTAGGCTTCTGGATCTCATTGTTATAGCATTGATCTTTGTTATGCTGCTTACCCTGCTGGGAGCATTGGTTGGTTTGATTTATGATTTTGCAGTTGCCGTGAGTACTCTGCGCGCCGCCGCTGCCGTTCAGGGCCTCACCCATGTCCACGGTCTCGTTGAGAGCCTCGGACAAGGCCTTGTCGTTGATGTTCTCTCCACCTTTGTCCTTATCGAACTCTTCCGCACCTTCACAGATTATCTGGAGTTTCATCGCCTCCGCTTGCGGGTACTGGCCGAAGTGGGCATCGTTTTTGTATTGCGCGAGATGTTCATCGGTCTTTACGCGCACCGCATGGATTCGCCCGTACTCCTGGCCATCGCCGCCCTGTTAGCAGTCCTGGTGGCGGCGCGGGTTGCCGCGGTCCAATTTCCACCTCGCCACAACGGGGTATAGCCGCCCCGGATTGAATATATATTAATCTAATCAATGAGGGAATGGCGGGCGCCATCGCCAATTAGCCATTCCTGGGGTGTCATAAAGGGCCAGCGCTAAGAGTAAATATTGCAGGACTAACTATTTAGCTCCTTCCCGTCCTGGGTAAGTACAGTTCAGGTTGCCCACTTAAAAACAGTGGCGAACCTTAAAACATGTAAGTCAGCATAACCCTATTATAAACAAAAGTCTTGTTGTGTGGATTGAGTGGCGCATCATGCACCAATCCTCCGTTCGCAACTTCCATTCGGTCACGAACGGATAATCCTTTAAACATACCACCGGGAAAATAAGTAAGATCCATATAAGCGTCATTACTGTTGCCATTGTAGTACGTATGATAACGCGCAAAAGCTGCCATCAATAGAAACTGCTTGTGGAGAATATTCTGTGTCCATTTCACCTTCCAGCCATTGCCCGGCCCCATTTCTACTAATCCACGAATCATCGAAGTGGTATACAGCGGATCCGTAGCATAGCCGATGGTATATGGCGAGACAATGGCACCCCCACCAATAGCACCGATATGGGGAATAATCTCATTGTATGACCAAGTTAATTGGCCCTTCCCCAATATATTAGGCGCAATGTCAAAATTAGCACCAACCTGAACACCCCAGGCACTACTATTCACCGTATTGCCTATGGTATTATCAACACCTTGTGCACCCATACTGCTATTCAACAAGCTATTATTCTCCCACTCGCGAACGAACTGAACCCCAACAAGAGGATCAATCCCCGTCGCAGTTTTGAGAGTATATGACGCTGAACCATAGAACATTTTCGCAAAATGATAGAAATCATAATACCAGGCCTGAGCTTTTGCACCCAAAGCGGTGGTGCTGGCGCCAAAAGCCAGAGTGCCCTGCGCCTGTGGATCAGAATTTGGAAGTTTTGGCACACCACCATAAATCGGGTCACCACTATATCCGGTACCGTAATATAGATTGTCTTTGTAGTAATTTGGAGACGTGCGACTCTTCCAGCGGAACTCTCTCAGCGCTTCCAGCTTTACATCCGGGAGCGGGCTGTATTGAGCGAATAAAGCTTGATAGGTGGCCGGTAAAATACGTGCATCAGAATTATTCATCCACGGAGTGCTAATTATTTGATCACCTGCCCGCACGAGTAGTTTTCCTGGTTTGGCATACTGGATGTACGCTTGGCCAAGGGCATTTAATGATGGCGTTAATCCCATCATGGTGGTATCAACCGTTGAAGGCGAATACCCATGTGTTCCAAGATCATTGGCTGTGTAGAAACTAACACCAATGCCAAAACCGCCAAGAAATGGTGCACTTTTAATATTAAGTAGACCACCAATGGCAAAGGAAGATTGATTTGGCACATGCGTTGCGCCGTAGAGACGGCTAAAGTAGTATGATCGCACCTGACCAGATATTTTGCTTTTCTGGAAGAATTGAGTTAGCGTATCTGAGTCCGCTAAAACAGGATATAATGTCGATATAAAAAAGGCAGTTAAAAATAATTTCTTGTTCACTTTATTAACCCTCTGAATATAATGCAAATATTTTGTCACTATGGCTTTATCTCTGCTAAGCAGAGAGCAGTGTAAGGCAGCGACTTTTTAATTCATTTGTTCGTTCTGCAGATTGTTCTATAGACTCACCATGATTCTTATTGGTTTCTATGATTGAAGAAATTGAGCTGGATCGCTGCGATATAATGACAACCCTTTGACTAAGACGAATCGCTTCATCTACATCATGAGTAACAAATACAATAGTGACGTGAGTGTTCTGCCATATGGACAACAAACTATCTTGCAATGACGCCCTCATTTGCGCATCTAACGCACCAAACGGCTCATCCATCAATAACACGGCAGGCTTATTAGCCAGGGCACGCGCTATTTCAGCGCGGTGTTGCATTCCGCCAGAAAGCATTTTAGGGTAATAGTTTTCATAGCCTGAAAGTCCAACAAGTTCGATATACTCATCTGCAAGCTTATCGGATGCAGCCCTTCCTGCACCCCGTCGCATAGGTCCAAATCGCACATTTTCCTTAACCGTTTTCCACGGAAAAAGCGTGTGCTGTTGAAAAACTATGCCCAGATCAGCACTTGGAGTTTTTATTTCGACCCCATCAAGAAGGATGCTGCCAGATAATGGTTTATAGTGTCCGCCTATTGCATTTAACAGGGTGCTTTTCCCACAGCCGGATGAGCCAATAAGAGACGTAAATGATCCGGCGCCAAGGGTTAAGGATAGGTCTTTTATTACCGTTCTGGTATCTAGACCAGATTTGTATCCCAGGCAAACACGTTGAATTTCAATATGTCCAATACCTTCCATAATTATAGCCTCATTTACGTGCTTTCAGCTTATTCAGACCATGGGACAAGCTTACGTTTAATAAGATATATTGCCCCAGATGTGATGGAACTCAGAATGCCAATCGTAAGCATTCCGACGATAATATTTCCATATTGAATCAGTTCATATGATTCCCATGTAAAATACCCTATCCCATATCTTCCACTGATCATTTCCCCGGCTAGAAGAGCAAACCATGCGGCACCCATTCCCAGTGCCATCCCAACAGTTATATTGGGAATCGCGTATGGAATTACCACATGAAATAATACACTTATACGATTTGCGCCTAGTGATCTTGCTGCCTTGACCAATTCTATGGGTACCCGCTTTACCCCATCCCAGGTATTCAGAACAATGGGAAATACCGCGCCAAGGAAAGTGATAAATACGATGCTTTGCTCTGTTGTTGGCCACATAAGAATCGACATTGGAACCCACGCAATGGCTGGGATTGGTCGCATTATCTCAATATATGGTGCAATTATAAGGCGAAGTATGGTACTATAACCCAAGGCAACACCGACGGTAATGCCGACAAGAGATCCTATTGTGAATGCCAGAGCTATTCGGTAGAGGCTCCAATAAATATCTTTCCAGTACGTTTTGGTTACAACCACATTTAAAAAAGATTTATAGACATGCAATGGTGACGGGATATTTGAAAAATCGAGGATTACATCTGCATGAGTTTGAGTTAATCCTTGCCAAGCTAGAAGACCGGTCATGATTGACAGCAATGGGATAATAAGGATGCGCAGCGAATGCTTCCCAATATGAAATAACCTGACTATGTAATCCAACCCATAGTTAACGGCCAACGATGATGTTTTCATCGCATGATCATTAAAACCCTGCGGTTTCTGATCTTGTTTCTGATCTGAAGCAATCATTATAGTCCTCACATATCTTGTGAATAATTATGGCGACAACCATCATCAAGGTAATAATAAGAATAGCGTCGCCATATTACTACGGTCATACGTTTGGGATGGCTATGCTGCAGAAAGAATCTGTTTATAGCTGTAGACGGGGGTGCCATGCGCGTCATTTTTTGCACCTGCTGCCGTCATGTATGCAGTGTAGTTATTGCCGTTCTTGGTATAGTATGCATAATTGCCAAATAACTTAAGTCCAGTTGTGTGGTCATATACATAAGTAGCATCAATTTTCTTGTGTGACTCAATATCTGCTTTTGCAGCTATCAGCATTAATCTTACAGACTTATACTTTTGTATTCCACTACCCTGAACCCAGATTTCAGGAGGGAGAGCTATATTATTTTTAGGGTTGTAGGCACCGGTACTTGCCGCGCTGTATTTTAATCCTAATTGTTTATATGCTGTTTCCTGGTATTTAGGATTAACCCAGTCTTTGAAGTCAAGAGCGGGGATGCTCGCATTTTTAGCCAAAATAGTGTGATCATATTGTAGTGTTTTTACCCATTTGTGGGTGATAGCTGGATCCATGGTAAGGTATCCGCCGTGACTAAAGTATAAGTAAAGGACTTCTTTAGGCATCATCGTCCATTTTGCGATGGTCTTGCTTGCATTATATGGATTGTTGGTTATCCACTGATCTGCTTCTATTACTGCCTTATCGTAGGCAACGACAATTTCAGGATATTTTTTGGCAAACGATGCGGTTACTACAGCGCCATGAAGATATGGAACATGTGTTTCCTCACCGTTGTAAATCATTCTGCCAACTTTTTTATATTCCATGTCCTCTGATATTGGGCAAAAATCAGCATGCGCGGGTATTTTGTTTGCTGTAATGGCGGCAATACCGGCCATTGGGCTTTGATTTACAACATGAAAAGATGAGAATGGTATGTGATTATCTGCGGCCATTTCATAGAGCATTCCCCACGCTGAACTCCCGACAGGCGTCGAGATTGTTTTTCCTTCCAACTCTTTTACATTGGTTATTTTAGAACTAATGGGTACAACAATGCCATTGCCTGCGCCATCCAGGTTGTACCCTGTCATCGTAATCAAATAGGTTCTTTCTGTTGATGTTTGTTGAAACTTTGCACCATTCACTATCAATGGATAATCACCCATCGTTCCGAAATCAAGTTTGCCGGCCATCATCATATTTGTTATGGGGGCTCCGGAACCATAATCCCGCCATATTATATGATATTTAACACCTGCATATTTACCTGTATGAGGTAGATATTTCTGCAACAGATCCAGACCCTTTAACACCGTTCCAGCCGGGTATGTATCTGTACACATGGATTGGTAGCCAATACTTATTGTTATCGTTTTAGAGAAGGCGGGCGATGCTGCAAGCGCCGAGATTGCTGTAACCATACAGAGCGATAGGCGTAACATTTAGTGAACCTCCAGCATATGGGAACCTGTACCTACATGCTAAGCAATCCTTGTGCCAGCCAAGCAATCTCTGGGGAGATCATGAAAACCAAAAGAAACCATGATGATGCAAATATCAGCATTGCTTCATATGCCATACAGGTGCACTATAGCTGTGCGTTGCGCTTCAATTTTGTGCGTCTGCGTGGTGCAATTCAAACTGTAGAAATATTCTCGACAGAATATACAGTGACCATGCGCCCACCATTAAGGTGGTTTTCACGAATGTTGCAGTTGTAATACCAACCAGATTAATGGTTATGCTGTTTTTAATGTCCATCGGATTTGTAGGGCACCGGTGATGTAATTTTAATTACAGTTAAACCGATTTCCATCTTTTCAGTGTGCTTAGGCGCATGATCAAGTATAGTTTAATAAATCTGTTCACTTTTCTCTCTGATAATAATTTTCTTACCTTGGACTTCATTTCCTGTAGAGTAAGATTTTTGTCAACAAATGATGTGCCATCATGACAAAATGAACAATATCTGCCAGAGGATGAGTAATTTTTATCAAAACGCAACGGCATTCCGCAACTCTGGCAGCGATTTGCTTCGTCATGAATATGAACCCAAAGATATTTTTGGAGTGCTGATAATGTCTTCATGTGATCATTGACGCCTTTAGTTATCTGTTAGCACCGTATTTAGCCATTTACTGGATAGATACTCCAGCAGACGATTTTGGCTTTGTCGAGCGGTGAGGTTATCGAGGTCGACCCAAGCCAGGGGCTGATCCTGCTGCGCGCAGGAGAAGACCGCCTTGGTGCGCTGGCCCGTCTCCGGATCGATCTGCCATTGCAGACACTGGGCACACACCCCTTTGAGCATACACTGCATGGGACTGCCCACCGTCGCTGTCGCCTCCAGATCCGTCCGGAAATAAGGTCGTAGCTCCGCCTTCAGCGCCTGCTGAAAACCCTTGAGCAAGCCGGTGGAACCCATGACCATCAGGCGATCCACACTGCTCAGTGCTATCCCTGGCTCGCCCGGCGCCCCTGGTCTGGACAAATCCCCCGCCCCATAGGCGCAGAGCAGGGCCACCATGTCACTGGCTTCCACACTGAGATCCTGCGGCCGATGGGGGGTGATCAAGGGGCCGCTGCCCGTACACCAGATGATCTGGTCCGCAGCGGCTTCCAGTTCCGCCTGATAATCCAGTTCACCGGCTTTCGCCAGGGCCGCCACATAAAGCACGCGATTGCCCGCCGCCCGCAACGCCGGACCGATATCGAGCATCACCGCCGCACCCCAGCGTCCGGCGACCACCAGAATCGTCTTACCCGTGGGGATGTCGGTGGGGGCGCCAGTCGGCCCCATCAGAATCAGGGGATCGCCCGGCTGCAAACGACCCACCAGGCGCGGCCCGGTGCCCCACTGCAGGATCAAAAGGCGCACCGCGTCGCCTTCCACCCCCGCACCGCTGACCGTCAGCACCGGAATCTGCAAACGGGTGCCGTCCACGATCGGGCTGTGACTCTCGAAGGTCTGCAAGCGGAAAAACTGACCCGGCCGGAAATTGCGGGCCGCCAGCGGGGCCTCCACCCACAGCTCGGTGACGGCGGGATTGCTGCGATCCATCCGCAGTACCCGCATGCTCAGCAGATGCTGCAGGCGCTCCTGAAAACGCTGCACATCCAAATCACTGGCCGCCGCCAAGGTCCCCAAAGCGTGCATGACCTGCGGATACGTCGCCTTGGCCGAAGCGATGGCCTTGACCACACTGCCATGAAACACCGGATGCGTATCCCCAATAAAACTGATCCGATGCCCGCTGTGGTCACCATAGGACGTAAAGGGACCGGCCTCCGGCGCCTTGCAATGTTCAGCCACCTGCACCGCCTGCAACGGCCCGTTAGCGTGGGCCACATGGGTCTGGAAATGGTCCCCATCCAGTTGGAAAGTCCCCGGATATTCCCGTTCATAGATGGTATTGGGGACGGTACCGGCGGCGATAAAGACGGCACGTGCGGGCAGCCGCAAATCCTGATCACTGGCCAGCCAGCGCCCTTCCACCTCGCGCATCCGGCGGAAGACCATGTGCGCGATATGCCCATAGCTATCCAGTTCAGCCCGCAGTGGATCAAGACCTTCGCCATAGTACAGGCCCTCTTCCATGGCCTTGATGAGCTCCTCATGGTTGCGCGTATAGGCGGGCGACTGCCGCATGCCTTTGCGATACGCCAGGGTCACGCCGCCCCAGGCATGGATCAGCGGCACGAAGTTGGGTGCTTCACCTGCAGTTGCTGCCCGCTCGCGTTCCGCGCGCACCGCCCGGCCATGGGTCAGGAACTCTTCCAGAATCTCGGTATCTTCCGCAGACAGCCCGGCGCGGAGCTTTTCTTCGCCGGAGCGCGCCGCCATCTGCTCATAGCGCGCCAGCACCTTCTCCACCTGCCGCACATAATAGGCCTGCACCTCAGTCGCCGTATCCACCGCCGTCAGACCACCGCCAATCACCACCGCCGGCAGGCGCACCTGCAGGTTAGCCAGGCTGGACTGCTTGCCCGCCCCGGTCAGCTGCAAGGCCATCAGGAAATCACTGGCCTGGCGCATCCCGCGCGCCAGACTCTCGCCCATGGGCACCACCCGCGGCAAGCCCGCGCCCGTGGCAATACAGACATGATCAAAACCCAGTTCCCAGGCATTCTCAAGGGTGACGGTACCGCCCAAGCGCACACCACCGAAAATCTGAAAATGCGGGCGTCGCACCAGGGTCAGATAAATCAGTTTGAGGAAATTCTTGTCCCAACGGACGGTAATGCCATATTCGGCCACCCCACCAAAACCGAGCAGAATGCGCTCATCGAGATCCTCCTGCAGACTGCTCCAGTCGCGAATGGGCTCCTCCAGCCACGGCGCGGGAAGGGGTTCGATTTTCAGGCCATCGATCCCCACGACCGCACAGCCTTCCTGCAAGAGATGATGGGCCATGGTGAAGCCCGCCGGACCCATACCCGCGACCAGCACCTTCCGCCCATTATAAGGCTGCGCCAGATATTGGGTGTGCCGCAGCGGATTCCAGCGGGTCAGCAGATCATAAATCTCGACCCCCCAGGGGAGGTTCAGCACATCGGTGAGGACCCGGGTCTCCACCTGCGGAATATTCACCGGATCCTGCTTCTGGTAAATACAAGCCTTCATGCAGTCGTTACAGATACGATGCCCGGTGGCGGGGACCATGGGATTGTCCACCATCACCATGGCGAGTGCGGCAATGTTGAGGCCATCGCGCTTGAGGAGCTGCATTTCCGAGATCTTTTCTTCCAGGGGACAGCCGGTCAGGGTCACGCCCAGCGGGTCCACCTTGAGACCCAGTTCCGGCACCCCTTTCTTCTCCGGAAAGCCCTTGGAGCAGAAATCCCCATCATGATCATGGCAATACAGACAATAATGCACTTCGCTCTGGACCCCGCGCAGGTCCATCCGCTGATCCGTGAGATGGAAACTGTCACGACGCCGCAAGGTGCCTTGCGGAGAGACAAAAGGCGCACCGGGAGATCATCGCACCGCTGCAGCGGCACCAGGGCTTCGTGATCCACGCGTTGCGGCAGACGGAAACTCGACCAACCCGGCACCGCCAGACCGGCCTGTGGGTCGGTGAGGATAAGGGCACACCACTGCGTCAGACGGTGAATGGCCTCGGCATGCGCCACTTCATCCGTAAGCCATTCTTCACCCAGCCGGGCAACCGCCCATTCGCGATCCTCCTGCGGCCAGCAGCGCTGCTGGATTTCTGCATCCAGCCAGTGATCGAGATCGGCAAAAGATTCGGAAAATTCACCGCGGTAACGGCGCGCGCGGCGCAGCACAAAGTGCTTTTTGAAGTCCATGACCACATCATGGCTGCGGGTCCGGGCCTGTAACGCAGCCACCTCCGGCTCCAGACAAAAAAGCCGGGCGATAAACCGTTCAAGATGCGGCGCAAGCCGTAATAAAAACTCACTCCGGGCCTGCCCGCTGAGTGGCTGCCTGCCATCGCGATAGGCGCCGAGCCTGGTCGCCAGCCCGCCATCCTGCGCGCTCAGCAGGCGCAAAAAATTCGCATCGAGGCGAAACAGTCCGGCTGCAGTGAAAAGTTCTGAATAAGAAAATTCATTCATTACAAGACTCATTTGTCTATCCCAAGCTGGTGTTATTACTCAGCGTCAATAATGTGACCTATCTTGTGAGCTACACCATCCCATTTGTCCGCATCTACAGGAGTAATAGTCCGCTCAGTAATCACCGGCCATTGGGAGGATAGACGCACATTCAATTCAATAAATTCACGAAATTCATGCGGGATATCACTGTCTTTATAAATAGCACCTGCGGGACATTCCGGTTCGCATAAGGTACAGTCAATACACTCCATTGGATCTATAACAAGGAAATTTGGGCCGGCGTGAAAGCAATCCACGGGACACACCTCGACGCAATCCATGTATTTGCAGTTGATACAGTTATCGGTAACTACAAACGTCATTATAAATACTCCTATATTGCCTGTAGCTTTGCTATTGCCCACGCCGCAATTTTCTTCACATCCGGATCTCTATCTAAAAGTGCGTCGCGCAGACTGGCAATAGCAACAGGATTGCCAATTTCTCCAAGACACATCGCTGCTTCCTTGCGGACATTACTCACAGGATACGTTAACATTTTAATTACTTCGGACACCACGGCATGACACTTTATTTTACCTATCGCAACCAACATTTTAGAAATCACTTGCCATTGCGTTTCTGTAGACATGACTTTTACCACTTCGTCACATACGCCGTCGGCGCCAAGTTTGGCAATTGTGCCAGTAGCTTCTGCCCGCACTTGCCATTCTTTGTCATGCAAACCTTGAAGGGCAGCAGCTAAAGTCTCTGGCGTCAGTGAATATCCAATGGCCCCAATGGCAACGCGCCTCACTTCCTCACTTACATCACTTACTGCGATTTTAGATAGATCGTGAGCATACGCTGGGTTTTGAAGGTAGCCAAGAACGCCGACGCTTTCTAAACGAACCTGCTGCGACAAGTCATGCAAACCTTTTAACGCATAGATGGCCACACCAGGGATCCGCAGAGGCCTAAGCGCTCGCAACACGGAAGCTCGGACAAAATCATTTTTGTTCGTGATCCACTCCTCATATATATCGCCAAATTCTTTCAAGTTGCACTCTGATAACGTATCTGCTGCTACCATTCTGACATTTTCATCGCTATCTTCAAGCAGCTTGAGCAGCGGTACCAACATGTAATCTCCCGGGATATCCGCAATCGCTCTGGCCGCCTCCTCGCGGACCGCACTACTCGTATCGTCAAATCCACTGAGAATCAACCTCAAAGCCGTCTCTCTGTCTGACTCTATAGCATTAATAATGACCAAACGTCTCACATCTGGATCAGGATTATAACTTTTTTGATCTGGTGCCATTAAATGCCTCCTTCAATATTTCTTCCATCATTTAACAAGATATGGAATATCCACGGTCAATGCGTGGGTTGGGCAATCCACCTCACACGGAGTACAATACCAACATTCATCATATTGCATGAGCGCAACACCATTCTTTATGTCGATCACAAGCACATCAAGTGGACATACATCAACGCATACTGTACATCCTTTTGAGGCAATACACTTGTCGGCATCGACAGATACTGGGACCTTAACAGACATTGATGCTGTAGCCATTATAATATCCTATATGGTAATTTATACCATGTCCTTGGTGACAATTCTGAGCCGTTCATACGCCTGCACTTCACCTTCATCAGGTTCAAATATATAGGGTTCAATAGGGATTTTTTTGCACGCCATCTGCCCATCTTTATCCTTATATAACTGCACATGGCAAAGCCAGTCATCATTTTTCTCCGGATAATCTACTCGGTAATGATACAAGCCCCACCGACTTTCTGTTCTGTAGAGAGACGATACCGCCGCCATCTCGGCACAGTCGAGAATATCATGCACCTCCATGGCCCGTAGAAGATTATGCGGGCAATCTGCCCAGAGATCATTTAAATCTTCACGAATCTCTGAAAAACGGCGCAATCCAAGCTCCATCTTTTTTGTTACCTTTGGCGGTTGAAGGTAGTCATTTACTAGCCGCCTGATTTTGTATTCGGCTTGATATGGTGTAATACCATCTTTCCGTTTTAATGGCTGTAGAATACGTTCGGTCTCACGTGCAGCAAAATCGTTATCCGGTTTATCGCTGCTCATATTCTCGCAATATTTTACAGCCTCCAATCCTGCAATTTCACCGTATACGAAGGCTCCTAACATATAGTTATGCGGTACGCATGCAACATCTCCAGCGGCGTAGAGTCCCGGAATAGTCGTTTCCGCACGCTCATTTACCCATATGCCAGAGGCGCTATGGCCACTGCATAAACCAATTTCAGAAATGTGCATTTCAATCATATCTTGACGGTAGTTGGTTCCTCTTCCTTCGTGGAAGCGGCCACGGCTAGGTCGTTCATTGGTATGGAGAATGTTTTCTATTGTGGAAATAGTTTCTTCCGCCAAATGATTTACTTTGAGAAAAACAGGCCCGTTCCCACCTTCAAGTTCTCTGAAGAACTCCAGCATCATCTGGCCACTCCAGTAGTCACACTCAATAAATCGCTCACCATGTGCATTGGCAGTGTAGCCACCGAGCGGCCCTGTTACATAGGCGCAGGCTGGCCCATTATAATCCTTAATCAAGGGATTTATTTGAAAACATTCTATGCCGGAGAGTTCCGCGCCGGCATGATATGCCATGGCGTATCCATCGCCAGCGTTAGTGGGATTCTCATACGTGCCGAATAAATAACCAGAAGATGGGAGACCAAGCCGTCCAGCAGCGCCAGTGCAAATTATTACTGCCTTAGCTTTAATTAATGCAATCTCTGCCGTTCTTGTATCTACAGCCATAACGCCTGAAACACGTTCATTCTGCCCAACCACTACGCGCGTTACTTTATATCTATTCGTAACATCTATTCTGTTTTTTCTAAGCAGGCGATATAATATTTTCTTTACATTATGACCTTCCGGCATGGGGAGCACATAATTTCCGAGATGGTGAACCTTTTTTACGGCAAATTCTCCGGTCTCATCTTTTTCAAATTTCACACCCCATTTGTCTAATCTTTGGATCATCTGAAAGCTATTGCTGGCGTAAGCTAATATAGCTTTCTGGTTTACAACTCCATCATTGGCAATGGTTATTTCACGCACATATTGCTCAGGCGTGGCATGTCCTGGTATCACCGCATTGTTTAAACCATCCATACCCATGGATATCGCGCCACTTCGTTTTACGTTTGCTTTTTCAATTAGCATTACGTTGAGGAGTGGGTTGGCTTCCTTGGCTCTGATCGCGGCCATTGGCCCGGCAGTACCTCCGCCCACTACAAGGATATCAACTTCTTTTTCAGAATATGTAGAGCTCATTCATTTGTCCTCTTGATTCCGCTTAAGATTTATCATGTATTTCAATGCGTCACCACGATAATAAATATGTTCATAATCAATTGGCATGTCTTCCGCCGTATAAGTAAGTCGTTCCATTTTTAGAATGGGTGACCCTTCCTCTATTTTTAGAAGTCTAGAAAGTGCCTCATCTGACAGTATGGACTCCAATTGAATCTCTGCGCGGCCAAGCCGAAGGCCATATTTGTTTTCCATGATGACAAAAATGTCCTGCGTCGCTAGATCCTCTAGAATTAATCGTCTACCAATATCGCATGGTACATAAGTAATATCTACCGATATTGGTTCTCGATTTAAATAGCGCAACCTTCTGATTTCCATAATATCAGTGGCGTCACGTTTTAATTTTAATCTTACCGCCTTATTCTCGATTATTTCTTTCGATCCGAGCAACGTCGAAAATGTTTCGTGTCCTTTTGCTACCATGGCTTCGCCAAAGCCTTGCAGTGAAATCAGTTCTTGGGTAGCCTTTGGTCGGGAAACAAATGATCCTTTACCTGGGACTTTAAATATCAATCCATCTGATTGGAGGTCTCTTAATGCTTGCCTTACCGTAGTTCTGCTTACGTTAAAAGATTTTACCATGTCACTTTCGGACGGCATCTGAGAGTGTGGTGCGTATGTTCCATCCAGAATACTAGATCGTATTTGTTCTTTTAGTTGTAAGTACAATGGATGCATTGAGGTGATGGTTGAGTAGGCGTATTTCGTAGATGTCATTGATACCGATCCCGTTGTGATACCTGTAGGTACAGGTAGCAATATCAATGCCAAAGCCGCCGCGCCATAAATAATCAATAAATCATGGGCATGTCTTTGCTAAAGGGATGTCTCCAAGGCCAGAACGCACCATTATTGCGCACCAATAGCGTGCAGCGCGCCAAAAATGGGCGTGCCATTGCTCTAGGGTACCACGGTGAATCCAGAGTGAGGGCTGGACCGAGGCAATGGCCAGTGGTTATACCGGATCGGTATTCCGAGAGCGCGTTGTCTCCTGATCGCAACCGCGCTTGAATAGAAGATCCACGCAAATATTGCTGCCGAGGCCTGAAATTTACTCCACAATGTGCGCGACGTAGGGATGCCAGCCGCTAAAAACTTGAAAAATATTCGCAGGGAAAATCATATAACATATTGTTTTGTTTGGTGGGGACGGCGGGATTCGAACCCGCGACCCACGGCTTAAAAGGCCGCTGCTCTACCGACTGAGCTACATCCCCAAAGGCAGGACCTGGCGAGACAACCGCCAGGGCTGCGTATTATCGGGTGCAGATGGGTACCGGTCAAGGATAAATCGTCGTAGTGCTTGCTACAGCATCCGATAATGATCGAAGAGATAGGCATGGCGGCTATTCAGGGCCTCGGGCCGGGCCAATCTAATTCGCTCAGATCACCCGTGAATAATGAACCGTTTTTTGTGCAAGATAGGCGTCGAAGGCCATGCAGATGTGGCGAATCAGCAGTCGTCCTTGCGGAGTGACCGTCAGAGCATGGGCGTTTATTTGCAGCAGTCCATCATTCGACATGGCCTTCAGGGCAGGCAGAATAGCCGCGAAATGCTGATGGAACTCGAGACTGAACTGCCGGTTCAGTGCGTTAAAATCCAAGCTAAAGTCGCAGATCAGGCGGGTGATGATGTGGCGGCGCAGTAAGTCTTCGGCGCTCAGGCGCAGGCCGCGTTCTACTGGTAAGTGACCGCTGTCCAGGGTAGCACCCCAGGTGTCCAGATCCTTGATGGTCTGACTGTAAGTTGTACCGACCATGGCGATGGCGCTCATTCCAAAAGCCAGCAGATCGGTCCCGGCATGGGTCGAGTAGCCTTGAAAATTGCGATACAGGCTGCCTTCCCGCTGGGCGATGGCTAACTCGTCGTCGGGCAGGGCGAAGTGGTCCATGCCGATATAGAGGTAGCCCGCCTGCTGCAGGGTGGCGATGCTCTCAGCGAGGATGCGTAGCTTCATGTCCGGGCTGGGGATGTCGGTATCGAGAATGCGTTTTTGCGGCGGGAAGCGGTCCGGCAGGTGGGCGTAATTAAAGACTGAAAGGCGATCCGGACGCAAGGTGAGAACCGCTTCTAGGGTCTGGGCAAAGCTTTCCGGGGTCTGCAGGGGGAGTCCGTAGATGAGGTCGAGGCTGACGGAGCGGAAGCCAAGTTGGCGCGCTTCATCAATGATGCTGGCCGTAAGGGCAAAACTTTGTTCGCGATGCACCGCTTTCTGCACCGCCGCGTCCAGATCCTGGACCCCGATGCTGATGCGGTTGAAGCCAAAGTCGCGGAGCAGGCGGAGGGTGCCGGGCTCCAGGGCGCGTGGATCGATTTCGATGCCATATTCGCCTTGGTCATCCGGGAGCAGATGAAAGTGTTTGCCGATGCTGTCCAACAGGAAGGCTATATCACCGCGGCGCAGGAAAGTGGGTGTGCCGCCGCCGAAATGTAACTGATCCACGGGGCGCCTGCCGTCAATGTGTTCTCGCGTCAGGGCCATTTCCTGATCCAGATGGGCGACATAGGGCGTCCCCCACTCGTGATGACGGGTCACCACCTTGGTGCAGGCGCAGTAAAAACACAAATGCTCGCAGAAGGGGATGTGAAAGTAGAGGGAAAGCGGCCGTCCGCTGGCATTGGAGTCGTTGAGCACAGCTTGCAATGCCTTTTCATCGAAATCTTCGCCGAAATGGGGGGCCGTGGGGTACGAGGTGTAGCGCGGCCCCGGCTGGTCGTAGCGACGGATAAGTGCATGATCAAAAACAAGATGTTGGCTGTTATCTATGGCCATTGCTGTTGGGCTCCGTCAAATACGTGTCAAATAGCGATCATACGCCCGGAATATCTTTTACCCCAAACAGATTGGCCGCCACGCTGGCGCGGATTTCGGCGAGAAAAGCCTGCATGTGCGGCTGCTCCGCCTGCTCCGCCGTGGTGGCCGCTTGCAGGGTTTGCCAGAGACCCCGCGGTCCGAGGGGAATGGCGCGCACGTAGTTTTTCTCCCCGTAGCTTCCCACTGCCCAGGCAGGTAGTGCGGAGATGCCCTGTCCGGAGGCCACCAGCTGAAGGATGATGACGGTCAGCTCGGCATGCCGTCGGCGCCAGGGCTGCACACCTGCTGGCTGGAGAAACTCGCGGAAAAGGTCGAGGCGACGATCCTCTACGGGGTAAGTGATCAGGGTTTCTTCCAGAAAATCCTCAGGGGTCAGGAAACTGCGCTCCGCTAAGGCGTGCCGCGGATTGACGAGGGCGACGACCTCATAGGCAAAGAGTGGATGCAGGAGAATATCGGAGGCCATGGCATCGGGCGCGGTGAGCACGGTGAGATCGGCCTGATGATTCTGGAGCAGGGGCAGGGGATCCTGCTGAAAGCCCGAAACCAGATCCATTTCCACATCTGGCCAGTTCTCGCGGAAGTGGTCCATGGCGGGTGTCAGCCAGTCAAAGCAGGTATGGCATTCGACGGCAATACGCAGACGGCCGCTATTACCTGCCGCCCGTCGCCGCAGATCTTCCTGCATTTGCCGGATGCGTGGCAGCACTTCCCGGGCGACGGCCAATAAAGCCTCTCCGGTGGGGCTCAGGCGCAACTGTGTGCCGGGTTCCCGGTCCAGCAGGCTGACACCGAATTCCGCCTCCAGCCCACGTAACTGGTGGGAGAGCGCCGACGGAGTCAGGTGCAGGCGTTGTGCCGCAGCCGCCAGACTGCCGAACTGGGCGACAGCCTCAATGGTGCGCAGGTGACGTATTTCCAGGGGCATGCGGGTCTCGGTGTTCGGTAAATCCGCTTCGCAGTGTCCCACGACCAGCTGGTAATGCAAAGACTTTTGAGCTCGATGCGGCGAGCGTGAATGGTTCGCTGCTTAGGATATTTGTCATAAAAAATTCATGAAACTGTCATCATATTGTCATATTTACCTCTTATTATGGCACACATCGTTGCAATAATACCTAAAGAGGAGGTCACTGTGTTTATCAAAAATCGCATTGCCATCGCTGTTGTTGCCGCCCTGTGCGGCGTCAGTGCTGCCGCACAGGCAGAAACCCTGACGGACTTTTTCAAACAGAGTAAGATCGGCGGCCAGATCCGTTCTTATTATTTCAGCCGTGATTATGGCGCCGCTGGCCCTAATACCTCTAACCAGAATGCCTTCAGCGTCGGCGGTATTTTGAATGTGCAGACAGCGCCTTTCCTGGGGGGCTTTGGTGTGGGCGTCAGTTTCTATACGGCCAATGGCCTTGGGGCGAATAACTTGTCCGGCGCACCGGCGTATCCCTACGTGGATTCCACGCTGATGGGGCCCCGCCAATCCATCAACACCCTGGGTCAGGCCTACATCCAGTATGCCCTTCCCAAGGTCCTGCTCGTCCGTGCGGGGGACCAGGTCATCAATACTCCCTGGGTAAACAACTCTGACTCGCGTCTTTTGCCAGCTACTTATCAGGGCGTTTTCGCGGAAGTTTCTCCCTATTCTGACTGGCACATCTACGGCATGCGCATCTTCCGCTGGAAGAGCCGTACGTCGTCGGGCTATTACCGGGATAACCTCTACGACCCGGCCACCTTTGATGGGGACTCCATGTACGGTGGTTCTGGTACACCGGTGATCACGGGTTCTTCACCGGCGACCAATGGTGTCTTGGCTTTCGGTACCAGTGGCAGTCTCATGGGGGCCAAAGCCCAGGTCTGGTATTACGATTACTATCAGTTCGCCAAAAGTATATATGGCGACGTGAATTATACCCTGAAGACGGGCACGGGATTCAATCCTTTCGTGGGCGCCCAGTTCAACCGTCAGTGGCAGAACAACAGCCTGCTGGATGGCTCGAATATCAACAACTCCCCGATTACCGCTACTTCGGTGAACAGTACTGCCTGGGGTGCACAAGTGGGTTTGAACTATGCGGCTTTTAATAATGTACTGGGAAATGGCCAGCTAACCTGGTCTTACAATGAAATCTTGGCGCATCCCGGTGCAGTGGGCGGCGGTGCCGTTATTTCACCCTATACTGCGGGCTATGCCACAGATCCCCTCTATACGACTTCCATGATCCGCGGTCTGGTGGAACTCGGACCGGGCAACGGCTGGAAGGTCAAGTGGACTCAGAATCTCCTCGCCAAGCGCTTCCTGTTCATGGCCGCTTTGGCGCAGTACCACACCTATTATAACGGTGTCAGCAATGACGCCTACGCGGATCTGACGTATTTCGTTCCGGGCAGGTTCAAAGGTCTGTCCATTCGCGATCGTGTGGAAGTGGCCAATGGTCTGGACGCCTATAACGGGCTCCAGGGTAATGGTGCCGGTTTCAACAAAGGGCATTCCTTCATCTATAACCGGGTGATGCTGACGTACGCATTTTAATAATGGAAGCAGGCGCCGAGGCGAAATGCCCGGTGGCCAGCAAGGCCGCTTTATCCCTGCAATGCCTTGGCATTGCTCCTCCTCTCCTCGCCCCGCTGGTCGGGGCTTTTTTGCGCCCGTTTTGTGATTACCCTGGATACAGTTGCTGGATGACCCGATCCGGGCTGAGGTCTTCCATACAGCGATGATGCTTGAGAGGACACTCGCGCTTGCCACAGGGACTACAAGAGAGATCCAGGCGCAGCGGCTGGGCGCCGGACGAAAGCGGTGGCGTCATCGTGAGCGGGGTAGGCCCATACAGCGCGATGACCCGGCTGCCCACGGCACCGGCTACATGCATCAGGCCAGAGTCGTTGCTCACGGTGACTGGGGCGAGGGAGAGCAAATCAATGGCCTCTAACAAGGTGGTCTGACCACCCAGATCAAGTACTTCGGGGACGGCCGAAGCGATGGCCTGAGTGATTTCCGCATCCTTGGGGCTGCCGAACAGCCAGACGGCATGGCCGCCCTGGACGAGGGATTGGGCCAGGGTAATCCAGTGACGCACCGGCCAGCGCTTGGCCGGACCATATTCGGCACCGGGTGCCAAGGCGACCAGTGGTCGTTGCGGTATGGCGATCTCGAGTCGCTCTAAGGCGGCAGCGCGGGCGCTGTGGTCCACCTGCAAGCGGGGAGCGGGCAGTTGCGTGGGTTGGGGAAGACGCGGCGGCAGGCCGAGGGCCACGAAGCGGTCCACGGTACGCGGTAGTTTCCTTTTGTTCAGGCGGTGGCGATCATTGAGCAGCAAACGCCGTCCCTCGCCGGGAAATCCAGTACGGGTCTGGATCTGCGCCCAATACGGGATGAGGGCGGACTTAAAGCTGTTGGGCAGGCAGATAGACCAGTCGTAGTCCTGCTTCTGCAATTGTTTTGCTACCTGCCGACGCCGGCGTAAGCCGAGCTGGCCATGGCCGATGTCCAGCGGTATGGCGTGCCGCACTTCGAGCATGCGTTCTGCCACCGGGATGCTGGCGGGTGGTGCCAGCACATCCACCTGCAAGCGCGACCAGCGGCGGCGCAGCACTTGCAACAAGACTTGCGCCATGACCATATCTCCTACCCAGGCGGGTCCGACCAGGAGCAGGCGGGCGGGATCATAGCTGTGGGCGATGCGGGTGTTGTGCGGAATGAAGGCGTCGTATTCGTTGTAGGGCGGTTCTGCTTCGCCAGCATCGTCTGCCGCAGAAGTCGCCTCTAAGATCGATAATGATTCGCCCATTTTACTTGCCAATCAACATAATCAGTGCTTCTACTGAGATTAAAATGATAATGATCCACTCCAGAATGGTCTCCCGATGATGGCGGCTGGCGACGATCATGACTTCCAGTCCCTCATGAATCGCGTCGAGTTTTTCGTCGAGGGCGCGAAAGCGGCTGGTAAGTTCCAGATCGGCGGAGAGCTCACGGGAGAGTAGTTCCAGGCCTGGTGTCTCCCAGACAATGTCGGGATTGTCCAGCACCGCCAGACGGGAAAGGATTTCGGTGCGGGTGGCGGAAGTCGAGGCGAGAAAGCGCAAATGTCTGCCGCGCCGTCCCGGTAAACGTCCGGTACGAGTCACTTCCGAGAGCAGGTTCAGAGTGGTTTCCAGCAGGTTTTCAACGGCTTCTTCATGAAGTTCCAGAGCGAGGCTCTGGGCTAGGCGCAGGGCCACGAGGAGGATCCGTTCTTCGTCGAGATTTTTGAGGATGACGCCGTCGCGGCCCACGCCGTCGCGCTCGCCGACCCGGACCGCCAGTTCTTCAACCTTGGGGTTGGCGATGGGGGTGAACTGGGCCTGCACGGTAGCGATGACTTTTGCCTGTAGCGCCGGTCCCGCGCCGAAAAAGCAGAGGACGCCAGAGCGGAAGAGTACCACCCAAATATCTCCACCGCGGAGCAAGCGGTGGGCGGGCGTGTTTTCTACCAGGTCCATCTCGAAATCTTCGCGCCAGCTTTTGAGGGAAATATGACGTACCGGCTGGATGGCGTGGAGGATGCTATTCATGATTCAGGCCTTGGGGAGCAGTTTGCCAGGATTGAGAATGTCATCCGGATCAAAAACTTGTTTTATGGCGCGCTGGATGCTGAGGTTTTCCGGGCTGAGTTCCAGCGGGACATAGGCACGCTTGCTGCTGCCAATGCCGTGTTCCCCGGAGAGAGTTCCACCCAGCACCAGTACGGTCTGGAAGAGTTTTTGTAAACCGTGCTGAGTGCGGCGCATCTCGTCCTTATCCTGGGGGTGGACCAGAAAGTTGACATGCAGGTTGCCGTTCCCGGCATGTCCGAAGCTGACGATATGCAGGGACTGGTCTGCGGCAATCTCTTCGATGGTCACCAGCAATTCGCACAGACGGCTGACCGGTACGACCACATCCTCATTGATCTTGAGTGGTGCCATGGCCTTGGTGGCGGGAGACAGGGACTTACGTGCCGCCCATAGATCGGCAATGACAGCGGCGTCAGTTGCTTCCAGAATCTCCAGATTCCCTTCCCCAGCCAGTGCCGCGCGGATCGCCTGCATTTGCTCGGAGATGGTGACCGCCTCACCATCCACTTCGACCATCAGCAGGGCGTTGCTGCCTGCGGGCAGGTCACTGGCCGCGCCCATGGCGCGCACGGCAGCCAGGGCATGGGGGTCCATGAGTTCGATCGCGCTGGGGATATGGCGCTGCGCCATGACCCGCTGTACTGCTGCACAGGCACTTGCCGTGTTGCTATAGGCGGCGCGCAGGGTGGCATTGGCGGCAGGCCGGGGCAGCAGGCGCAAGGTGGCCTCGGTGATGAGGGCGAGGGTGCCTTCGCTGCCCACCAGCAGGCGGGTCAGGTCATAGCCGACCACGCCCTTGCTGGTGTGGACCCCGCAAGACAGCGTCTCGCCAGTGCCGGTGACAGCGCGCAGGCCTAGTACATAATCGCGAGTGACTCCATATTTTACGGCGTGCGGACCTCCGGCATTCATTGCCAGGTTGCCGCCGATGCGGCAGTAGGGGTTGCTGCCGGGATCGGGGGGGTAGAATAGTCCGTCGGCCTGTACATAGGCACTGATCGCGGCCGTGATGCATCCTGCTTCGACGGTGATAGTGCGGTCGACCACACTGTAATCGCAGATTTTCTGCATACACTCGAAGCTGATGACGGCGCTGCCGGGCACCGGCTGAGCCCCGCCGACATTCCCGGAACCTGCTCCGCGCGGGACAAGAGGCAGATGATGGCGTCGGGCAATGCTGACAATCGCCTGCACCTCTTCGTGGCTGTGGGGGAAGAGCACCATCACCGGTGCACAGCTCCCCGGCGTCTCGTCGCGGCTGTAAATGGCGATGGTATCGGCATCGTCGCGCACCCGTTCAGTATCGAGGGCGGCGCGCAGGGCGAGGGTGATGGTGCTGACGTTCATGGCTGGCTCTCCCGGATTTTCTGCAAGAGGGCGGTGGTGCTCCGCTCGTGACGGAAGGGAATGCTGAGCACGCGACCGCCCCTGGCCTGCACCCAATCGGCACCGACAATACGCTCTGTCGGCCAGTCGCCACCTTTAATCAGCACGTCGGGTTGGAGATGCTGGATAAGTTGCAGTGGGGTGTCCTCGTCAAACAGCGTGACAAAATCCACTGCCTGTAATCCGGCGAGCACCGCCATGCGATCGTCTTCGCTATTAATCGGGCGATCCGCACCTTTGCCGAGACGGCGCACTGAAGCGTCGCTGTTGACGCCGACCACCAGACAGGCACCCGCAGAGCGGGCTTCGGCGAGATACTGCACATGACCCCGATGCAGCACATCAAAGACACCGTTGGTGAAAACCAGCGGTCGCCGGAAGGCACAAGCTGCCCGCAACCTCTCCGCGTCGCGAAACACCTGGCCGGTGTAAGGCGTGGAAACAACGGCGTGCTCCGCAAAACTGGCATCCACACCATTGCAGAGGGCGTGGATGAGGACGAGGTGGACTTCCTGAATACGCGCTGTATTCTGTTCCGGCACACGCAGTTCAATGTCCGCAGGGCGCAGGAGCGGCGCGAGATGTCCGCCTTCCTTGCCTGTAAGGGCCAGCACCCACATGCCGCGCTGCTGGGCGGTAAGAACCGCAGCGAGCACATTGGCGGAGTTGCCCGAGGTGCTGAATGCGACCAGACAATCGCCGGGACGACCCAACGCCTCAATTTGGCGGGCAAAAACCTGTTCGTAACAGGCATCATTGGCGATGGCCGTAAGCACGCTGCTGTCGGTACTGAGGGCGATAGCGGGCAGAGCCCGGCGCGTCGTCTCAAAGCGGTTGATCAGTTCCGAGGCCAGGTGCTGGGCATCACCCGAAGAACCACCGTTGCCGCAACTAAGCACCTGCCCGTTGGCTTGCAAGGTGGCAATCAAACGTTGGCTGGCTTGCGCGAAAGGCGCCGCCAGCGCCGCCGCCGATTTCTCCTTACAGAGGATGCTGGCGCGCAAGGCGGCATCCATCCAGTCATTGCTGGTCATGGGCTGGGTACTCTAAAGGCATCACGAATCCAGTTTGCCGAGGCATCACCGTCAAGGGCGACGACATCAAAGCGGCAGGGACGTAACCCATGCTGAGGGTTATGCAACAGGAAATATTCAGCGGCGCGGATCAGTCGCTTTTGCTTGCGCCACGTAATGCTGGCCGCTGCACCCCCCTGCCGGTCATGGGCGCGCTGGCGCACCTCCACGAAGACCAGGGTTTCGCCATCAAGGGTGATAATGTCAATTTCACCCATTCGGCAGCGATAGTTGCGTGTCAGGGGATGTAGCCCGTGCCCGGCGAGTAGGGCGACGGCGCTGTCTTCACCCTGCTGACCTAAATTCTGGCGTGCTGATGGCATGATTCAGGTACCCGGCTTGGGCACTCCCGACAAAGGTACGATTTGGCCATTCTCCACTTCCATCCATTCCATGTCACGTATGACCTGGTTGCGGGTGACAAAGTGGAGGGTGCCGGTGGCGCCCGCCAAGCTGCCTGTCGTATCTTTATCCAGAACACGCTCCGCTATCCGGTAAGCATCAAGTCCGAAGGCTGCCATACGCCACTGGGCATCGCTGGCGTTTGGCAGGGTACTGCGTAGCAACAGCACTGCTTGCGGCCAGCTTTGCCCAGAGTTGATGATCCAGGGCATATCGACGGATGCAATGCCGGAGAGCCCTCGCGCGTCATTGGGTAAGGCGGCACCATGCAGTAGCGCCGGACTGAAAATGGGCACGCTGTTGTTGATCAACCGGATAGAGGAAACGGCCGCGTTGGCGTTTTTCGCATTGGTGACCAAAAAAACAAAGCTGTCTTGTCCCGGTGACCCGCTCAGGAGTCGTTGCGCTTCATTGGTGAATGTGTGCCCCGGCAGATAGGTGGCGACACCACCGACCTCACCCCCGAGCTTCTTCCAGGTCGCGATAAAGTCTGCCTGAATGGCGGCGCCACTGGAGTCCTGCGGATAAAGCACGTAGGCACGACGATAACCCGCCCCATAGCTCTGGACGGCAATTTGTTGAGCGGCGACGTTACGGCTCAGACTCAGGGTGTAGAGCCCCGACTGCTGTACACCAGGCACCACTCCGAGAGTGATGATGGGCGGATCGGAAGGTTTCCTGACGGCGGCTACGGCGTTGATATCTTGTGGCAGCCAGGGGCCGACAAAGACTTTGCACCCCTCCTTTATCCCACGTTCAAAGAGTACGGCGGTGTAACTGGGGTTGCCGGTGGTCCGCAGGGCACGCACGGCAGGACCAGATTGTAATTGCGCTGCCGTTTTCATTCCGGCAGTGATGGCCTGGGAGAGGGGCGCATAGGGTCCGCTGGAGGGTAACAAGGCGCATATGCTGCCAAGCGCCGGGTTGAGCCTGGAAGTGTCGGTGATAGTCGCGTTGTGGTCCGAGAAGTTTATGAGGGGGTGCCCCGGATGCGCCGTCAGCCAGGCACTGATCGCTGCCTGCCGCTGTTGGGGATCGGGGTTTTGCCGGGTGATCAGGGCGACAGCGAGCCATTCCTGCACCAGGGGGTTGCCACTGCGTCCCTGCCAATTCTGAAGTTTCGCAGTCGACTGCGAGTCAAGGAGGGCACGAATGCGGCGATGATTTTCGGCGGCGTCATTGCCGCTCAGGAGGCTATCCCCTTCGATCAGGAAATTCAGTGCAGTGAGTTCGTGACCTTCCTGGGTGTAGAGTGTGGCCAGGGTACCCATGGCCTGAGCGCGCACTTCCTGGGGCGTGCTGGTGATGGTCAGCAGCTCTTCGAGGTTGCCCTTGGCACTGGGGGTCTGTCCCTGATCCATGAATCCTTGCGCGCGGACCCAAAGTGCCGCACTGCGTAGCTCGGCGTTGTCATGCTGCAAACGCAGAACTTCATTAGCCAGCAATATGGCAACCTGCGGCTTGCGTCCTTTCAAAGAGGCTTGTGCGGCTTCCATCAGGTAATGGACTTGAGTTTGTCCCCGCGCCTCGGCGGCGGCGCGGATGTAGTCCTTGGCCGCCGCCAGATCGTGCCCCGTGGCCGTGAGCTGGCCGGCGCGCTGCGCCGTCAGTGTTTCAGGGGTGCTGGCCGGCGTTTCGACCGGCGTTGGATTCGACGGTGGTGGCGTCTTCTGTGGCATACTCGCGCAAGCGCTCAGGCCAGTGGCCAGGGCCAGGGTCATCAGCAAGCGCAAAGAGGTCTTTAGGGCTGGGGGGGGCATCATGAGCAGAGTGTATGGAGAAAGGCGCAGGTGTTCAATGACTGAAACACGACCTCAGCCGGGGGTATGGTGATGAATGACCATGCCGAACCTGCGGAGATCGGTGCCGGGCAACTGACTATTATCGCTACCCCTATCGGCAATCTCGATGATCTCTCATTGCGTGCGCAACGTGCGATTAGTACGGCAACGTTGATTCTGGTGGAAGATCGCCGTCATGCCCAGCGGCTCTTTCAACATCTGGGTGTGCAGCCCAAAACGCTGGCGCTGCATGAGCATAACGAGAGGGCTCTGGCCCCGCAGATTGCCCAGCGTATCGCCGCCGGAGAGGATATTGCCCTGCTGTCAGATGCGGGAATGCCGCTGATTTCCGACCCGGGGTTTCCGTTGCTGGCCCTGCTCCGGGAGCAGCAGTTGCCCGTGACCATTATTCCGGGCCCCAATGCCGCGTTGGCCGCGTTGGCACTGTCCGGTCTGCCCAGTGATCGCTTTAGCTTCGAGGGTTTTCTGCCAGCCAAAGGGGGGGCGCGGCGGGCGCGGTTACAAGCCCTGCAACTGGAGCCGCGGAGCATGATTTTTTATGAGGCGCCGCATCGGATCGTCGAGACTTTGGCGGATATGGCTGAATTATGGGGTGCAGATCGCGGGGCAGCGCTGTGCCGGGAGTTGACCAAGATGTATGAGGAGTGCCTGCGGGACAGTCTGGGTGGGCTGGTAGCGCTGCTGCAGGCGCATCGGGACAAAGTGCGCGGCGAGATGACGCTGGTGGTGGCGGGAGCACCGGAGCAGACTCAGGAAGCAACCGATGCCGACCAGTTGCTCAGCCCGCTGCTGGCTGAATTACCGCTGGCCCAGGCCGTGCGTATTGCTGCGAATCAGAGTGGTATGGCCCATCGGTTTCTCTATACGCGCGCGTTGGCCTTGACTTCTGCGCAAGGCCCCGCTTAAATACGCGCTCTTGGCCCAGGTAGCTCAGTCGGTAGAGCAGAGGACTGAAAATCCTCGTGTCAGCGGTTCGATTCCGTTTCTGGGCACCATCTAAATTCAGACCTTGACCGTCATCAGGTACAGATCTCAGTACAGTGGCAAATCGTGTCGAGAGGATTTCTGTCATGGCCGCCATCGTCAATACCTTTGCGGGACCTGGAAAGCGCTGATCCGCGAACAGGGCTTGTCCACTTCGGTCAAAACCTTCCGCGGCAAAGCAAAACCGTCCCGGCCAAAATTCGTCAGCGAATGATTTTACGCCTTCTGCCAGATCACGACCTGGTAGCGCGCCGGTGTGCAGAGCGGCCAGGGGGGAGCCCTGCTGGTCGGGTATAAAACACAGGGCGTGCCCGGGGGCGAGAAATCCTTCAGGGGCAAAACGGCGGGAAGCGCGTGGAACTCCAGCGGTCAGTTGCATGTGTATAGCCACCTTAAGGGCGGGCCGTGGCAGCACGTTACATTGACCAGATCTAGACTTGTGCCATGAATTATTTTTATAATGGATCTAAGAAATGGCTCTGTTTACTGGGAGGGAATATGGAAATCGCAAAGCTACACGGACAACGTCAGTATAGGCTGGTCATCGCTCGTGCGGTTCTGGCGGCAAGCATTTGTCTGGGCGGGACTGAGGTGGCATTCGCTTTTGGCGGCGAGTTCCCGTCGAAGGTTCCGGTGCCGGCAAACAACCCGATGACACCCGCAAAAATCGCTCTTGGTAAGCAACTGTTTTTTGATCCACGACTATCCCTTACCGGCGATGTATCCTGTGAAACCTGTCACAACGTCATGGGCAATGGCAGTGACGGTTTGCCCCTTGCGTTCGGGGTGCTTGGCCGGGTGGACACGCCTCGCCATGCGCCATCGGTCTTTAATGCCGCTTTCAATACCGTGCAGTTCTGGGATGGTCGTGCCAATAGCCTGGAGGCCCAGGCCAAAGGTCCCATCCTCAACCATGTGGAAATGGGAATGCCCAATGCAGCGGACCTGGTCAGACGCTTGCAAGAGATACCTGGCTATCGCGATGAATTTCGTAAGGTATTCGGCGACAAAGGTCCTATCACCTTCGAGCACGTTGCACAGGCTATCGCCACTTATGAGCGTACTTTGGTAACGCCAGATAGTCCGTACGATCGTTACGTCAAAGGCGATAAAGCAGCGCTTAGCAGCAGCGCCATAGCCGGTATGAAAACAATCCGGTCGTTCGGATGTGAGGCGTGTCATGCCGGACCGATGTTCGACAATCCCGGTACGCCCATGGGAACTGGATGGTTCCAGAAATTCCCGGTGCAGCCGCACAATCCGGTCTGTGCCAAATATGTACAGAAATATCATCTCATGGATGATCCAGGCCGTTTCGACGTGACCCACAAAGTGGCAGACATGCATGTATTCAAGGTTCCCAGTTGGCGCAATGTTGCCCTGGAAGCGCCCTATTTCCACAATGGCTCCGTGGGGACTCTGCAGACTGCAGTGCGGGTCATGGCAGCTTGCCAGTTGGGTCTGACAGTCACGAATAAGCAGGTGAACGATATTGTTTCCTTTTTGGACAGCCTCACCGGCAAGTTTCCCAAAGAGACCATGCCAACCCTTCCAGAGACGCCTAACACCACCATTATGATGAATGTTTCTCGGTTGGAAAAAGTTGCAGTGAAAAATGCGAAGAAGTAAATTTTACTCGGTGCTCGATAACTCTCATCGGTTAGAGAACAACCAATGGTACGGATAACATATTAGCACCTATCCATGTGCGAATTAATCAGAGGATCATTCTTTGACCAAGCAGTCTACTAGCAGCGTTGCAGGACCGTCACGAATCAGTTTGGTAGTAAACTTTCTTGGTTCAATGCGGTTGGCGGTTAGTCTGCTGGTGTTATTGGCCATTGCCTCCATTATCGGGACCGTTCTCAACCAGCAACAACCCTACGAGGACTATGCGTTAAAGTTTGGCCCGTTCTGGTTTGATGTTTTTCGCGATCTCGGTTTATACAACGTTTACCGGACGAATTGGTATCTGGCTATTGTGGGCTTTCTCGTCTTGTCCACCAGCACTTGCCTGATCCGTAACACACCGCGCATGGTCAGGGAAATGCGCGAGCCGGATATGACCATGACATCGGCATATGACCCGCTGGGTATGGCCAATAAAACGGAAATCATTTCGTCGCTGCCTATGGATTCTGCAACGCATATGGTGACAGCCGTTCTGCGTGGGCGCGGCTATCGACCGAGACTGCACGACCGTGGCGACGGCAGTATGGTCATTATTGGCCGCAAGGGCCGTTATAGCCGCATTGGCTATATATTGACGCATGCGGCGATTATCGTGTTTTGTGCGGCAGCCCTTTATAACGCGGATATCCCCGTGAAACTGGCCATGCTGGTAGGTTCCACGCAACCGGAAAACAACTTTCACATTCCATTATCTAAAGTTTCCAAGGCTGCATGGCTGCCGGTTGGCAATCCAGCATACCGCGGTACGGTTACCGTTCCCGAAGGGCAGTCAACGCAGGTAGCCTACGAACTGGTGGGGAACGGTTATCTCGTCCAGCCACTCCCCTTTCGAATTATGTTGCGGCGATTCCACGTCTCCTACTACTCCACCGGCATGCCCAAGGACTTCATTTCCAATATTGTCCTTTACAATAAGCAAGGAAAGTGCTGAAAGAGGCGAATGTCCGGGTTAATCATCCCCTCAGCTATGAGGGTGTCCAGATATTTCAAGCCAGTTTTGTCGATGGCGGCTCGCTTCTGAAAATGAAACGCTACATGCTTAATAATCCCAGTGCGGGTGCCATCCATCAAGAAGGCCGCGTCGGGCAAGCCGTGGATCTTTCTGGCACCACATACACACTAAAGCTCAAAAACTTCTCATTGGATAATGTGGTGCCTGCCGCAGCCATCGAATCCGTGCCGGCAGGGGACCAGCAACACATCAACCTGGGCCCGAGTTTTACGTCCATCGCGCAAAGCGGGTCCGGATCCGGCGCCGAATTCAAAACCTACATGCAGCCCATCTCGAAAAGCGGACAATCTTATTTTGTACAGGGTGTCAGAACAGCATTTGGCACCCCCTACCAATACCTCTTCATTCCAACCGGGCCCAATGGAAGCATTGGGCTATTCATGAAATATTTATCGGCCTTGCAAAAACAGGCGACTGTAAATAGTGGTGAAAACAACAAGAGTTACGTTCTGAACACCTTCAGACAAGTGATCGCCAGGAACGCCCCTGCCATGACGCCAGATGCCGAGGCCGCCTATTTTCAATCGGCCATCAGCGCCATATTGCAACTGAAGGCGTACCCGGTGCCCTTTATTGTCACCCTGACCGGATTTGATCACCGCTGGGCGGCTGGGCTGGAGGTAACGAAATGGCCGGCCACCATCGTGATCTACTGGGGCTGCGCCGTGCTGGTTCTTGGTATATTTATACTCTTCTATCTGCCGCAGCGCCGCCTTTCGGTGGTATTGCGCGCATTGACAGAGGGCACAGAAGTGATCATCGGCGGCACCAGCAGCCGAAACCCGTATGAGTTCACCAAAGAGTTTGATGGATTGGTGACCCGTCTCAGAAGTGTCCTGAAGAATCAGGATGATCAGAAGGAGAATAATGATGGCTAGTTCACGAGCAGATGACTTGGTTGCGCTCACAAAGATTGAAGCAGAAGGACGCTGGATTAACCGCCTTAGCAGGCTCGACTTGTTGTGGTTCGCCGGACTCACGGTTACCGTCGGTGTGTTGGTGGATGTTTTTAACAGTCAGTTTTGGTTCTGGCAATATGTGGTCCTGGCCACCTGGTATGTCACGCTCGTTGCCGTTGGCGTCCATTGGCGCGCCTTTCAAGCGGCCTTCCTGACCGTGCTGAGTGCCGCATTGCTGGGTGTCTGGCTATATAGCATCGGGCAAACGCCCGCCAACGACATCATCTTGCGCTACGTGCTCCAGGGTTACGCTGGTGCCATGTGGATGATCGGCTTTCTTTTGGCGGCGACTGCGGCCTACCTGATATACCTTTTTACCCTCTCGGAAAAAGTGGGGCGTCTGGCAACGGGGCTGACCTGGGTCGGAGTGCTCATGGGCTTCATTGCCCTTGGTGTGCGGTGGCGCGAAACCTACCTCGGGCATCCTGATTGGGGGCATGTTCCGGTGACCAATCTTTGGGAGGTGATGATTGTATTTTGTGCGGCGACCTCCCTCTTTTACCTCTACTATGAATCCCGCTTCAAGTCCAAAGCACTAGGCGCTTTTGTTATGCCGTTGGTGGCGGTGTCTGCAGTGTTTCTGGCCTGGCTCACGTTTGTCCAGCATATGAATCGCATAGCCCCTATCATTCCAGCATTGCAGAGCTTCTGGATGAAGCTGCATGTGCCCATGATGTTTGTGTCTTATGCGAACTTTACCATCGCCAGTCTGGTGGGCCTCGCCTACATTCTCGCTGACCGCTCGCGGAGAAGCGGCGGTGGCGGAATTCTTGCACGAGCGCTGCCCAGTGGGGAGATTATGGACAACATGATGTCCAAGGCGATTGCCCTTGGCTTTTTATTGTTCACGATTGCCACCATCCTTGGTGCTGTCTGGGCTGCCAAGGCCTGGGGCGGGTTTTGGTCATGGGATCCCAAGGAGACCTGGGCGCTGATCGTTTGGCTGAATTATGCGGGATATCTTCATGCGCGCACCAGCAAGGGATGGCGTGGCAAGCAGATGGCGTGGTGGTCATTCATGAGTCTATGGGTGGTCACCTTCTGCTTTCTTGGCGTCAACCTCTTCCTTTCCGGGTTGCATTCCTATGGCAAGCTGTAATTAAACTTCATACATCTCCTCCCAGACCGACAGCGCCTCCAGCCTGTCGGTCACCTCCATATTTCTTGCAAATCCCCATCAGTAAATGCACCTTGCCATACGGGTATCTTCCCGGAAAGACGGTTGCACCGTCACTAACGAACCCGGGAGCATCCCATCCTGATTGGGGAAGTCGGGTTTGCTGCAAATAATCCTTGCATACGTGCGTAAAAGTCATTATGGTGACCTACCGGACAAGTCGTCCGAATTTAACATAATGTTAGGAAGTTCTTAAACATGGCAACTGGTACAGTAAAGTGGTTCAATGATAGCAAAGGTTTTGGTTTCATCACGCCGGAAGATGGTAAGGAAGATGTGTTTGTGCATCACTCTGCTATCCAGGGCAGCGGCTTTAAGACTCTGGCGGAAGGCGCGCGCGTAACGTTTAACAGTGTTCGCGGCCCGAAAGGCATGCAGGCTGAGGACGTGCGCGAGGCATAATCCTTTATCGGATGATCGCCACAGGGCGTCGCTCTTTTGCGGCGCTTTTTTTATGGCTTGCCGTCTTCAGTGGAAAAGTAGGTGATTGCTGAAGTGGCCCTGAATGCATCTGTCATGGCCTGGGTGGGGTGCGATGATGTCTGCCATCATCTTGTGACAGAGCATAGAGGTATGAAGCAATTATCCCGAACATGCCACCAATCACCACGCCAGCGATTAAATATTCTAAAGATTGCTGTGCATAAGGCTGCGCGAGGCGCTCAAGACCGTGAAGATTCTTTCCGTCTGTCATGATGGTGCTGAAAGGTAGTTGCCCGATAAGCGGGACTGCTGGACGGAGAAGATAAGCCACAGCTCCGCCCAGCACGGCAAAAATTACTATAAACATGCTTCTTATTCCGATATCTTCAATAAAACTGTTGCGACGATGGTTATTCATAGAAATTTGGCCAGTTAACAATAGTCATCGGTGGCCCTCACTTTAGCGGTTAACCGGTTACTTCTCAATATCTTAATCTACACTCTACTTTAGATATGGGGAGGGGTTTTTCAACAAACAGGTCGCGCCGGACCCAGGCCACAGGTTAGATTTTCGTATCATTAGCCAATAAGCCTCAGGCGAACAAGAGCCCACCGCGTGCCTGGCCTCAACGCATTGCCTTTTCTGCCTATATCGCCTATCTACAGGAAGAACAGCCCATCAGGGGTTTAGTTCCATGATCCATAGGGCCTCTCGTAACCGATCCTTCTTAACGAAGGCCAGCGTGCCTTTTATGCATCTGCTGTCCGCTTTTGCCAAACGGCCGGAGCGCTCTATCCACGCTTTTTTTGTTGCCATTACCCTGTTGATCGTGGGATTTCTTGTATCCAATACGATAAATGCCAGAAATGCCGCCCATGCTGTATTGCATGGCAAAGCCGCAGAGACGGGGCATATTGTCGCAGACGGGGTGGCGCTGCAAATCCGTGCCCATTTTCATGATTTGACGTTCCTTCGGGATACCTTCCTCCAAAAGGGATCTGGAACGCTGATCCCCAGCGCCAAAGCGCTGGCCGATTTAACGGCTTTTCGCCAAACACATCCGGCCATCATCGCCATCAATATTCAGAACCCCACTGGCCATCTCACCGTCTGGTCGAGTCAAAAGCCATCTTCCCACCCCATCATTGCCGCGGGCAAGGCATTCCATGCGCTGCAAGACGATCCAAATCAATTTCTGGGGGCACCATTCTTTGCCACACGGGATCAGGCCTGGATACTACCCCTGCGCGAACGCCTCAGGGATAACGACGGCCGCGTGCTGGGTTTTATCGGATCGCCATTTCTCCTGTCAAGGATGAGCAGCATTAAGACCCCTTCGATGATCCAGGGGGTGGTCCTGAGTCTTTCCGACGGCAAGGCGATATCCCTCTGGAGGGATGGGCACTGGCTCCCGCCGGGCTCGCCTCTGCCCCGCCCCGTAGGTGAAATAACAACGCCCATACCGGGCTTGCCATGGATTGTTCACACCCAATGGGATGCGGTAACGCTGGCGCACCTCTTCTGGGAGAACGAATGGCGCTATCTGCTGCTCACTTTCTTGTTGCTCCTGATCACCGCAGCCACGGATACGGCCACCCAAATCGCCTATGCCCGTATCCGCCAACTGCATGAATACCAGAAGGCGGCACTCCATATTCAACAATCACTCATCAACCTCCGGGATACAGAGGAGATGTATCGGCTGGTGGTGGACACCATCGTCGTAAAGACCAAAGCCATCGGTGCCTATGTGGCCCTTCCCGAGGCCGGTGCGGAGTGGCTGCGCATCACCGCTGCCCGGGCCGATGATACTGACCTGCAGCAGTCCCTGGTGCAGATGAAAATTTCGCTGGATTCCGCCCATTTGCCCTATGGCAATCTGCTCCCGGCGCGTTGTTTTCGCGAAAAAATACTGTTAGGGCCACTGGATCCCCAAGAACATGCGGCGATGGCAGAGATCCATAATGGCATCCCTGCGCTGCGCCGCGTGCGTAGCGTTATGGCCTATCCTATCTTCTTGTCCGAGAGTCCGGATCCCTTCGCCGTGCTTGTGATCGAAAGTGATACCCGGCACCACTTTACTCCCGCTCTGCAAAATCTCCTCGCACAGATGGTTCAATCCGTAGGTGCCGCCCTCACGCAATCCAGGGATCACCAGCAACTGCAGCAACTCACGCATTTCAGTGTGCTGCTTTCCAGTGCCAATGAAGCCATCGCCCATATGGAGAACGAAGCGGAGTTGCTGCAATCCCTCTGCGCACTGACCGTCCAGCACACGAATATACGGTTGGCGTGGATTGGTCGGCCCGATGACAGGGGTGCTTTTAAAAGCCTTGCCGCTGCCGGGGCGGTGGACTATCTGGAGGACATCTGCATTTCAGTGTCCGCAGAATCTCCCGATGGGCAAGGTCCTGTAGGCCAGTCATGGCGCGATCAACAACCGGTTTATAATGCGTCATTTACCAAAAACCCGCACATGCATCCCTGGGTGCAACGCGCTCAGGCCTTTGGGATGGGGGCGAACGCCTCGCTCCCTATTTACCGGGGCGGCAAGCTGTGGGCTGTCCTGGCGGTATACCGTGGCGAAGAACGCATTTTTGATGCCGATCTCCAGAAGATTCTCGAAGACTTAGCCAAGGATGTGGGCTATGGTTTGGATCGTCTGGATATCCTGCGCAAGGAACGGGAAGCCAACGCTTTCAACGAAGTGCTACTGAATGTACAAACTTCTGGTATCAACGTGATGCGCTATCCGGAACGGATTATCGAACGGATCAATGCACGGATGCTGGAGATGTTCGAGGCTGCTTCTATGGAGGATGTGGTAGGCCATCCGCTACGAGAGTTTTTTTCAGGAGAAGAAACCTATGCGTGGGTGAGTGCAGCTGCGCAAACCGTGCTGAAAGAGGGGCATGGAACACTCAGAGATGTGCCCTACCGCCGCATGGATGGCGGCATCATCTATATGGATCTTTCCGGCCAACGACTGGACGAACCGGATGGCGTGGAACGTATCCTTTGGACCTGTGTGGACGTGACGGAGCGCCATCAGTTGATGGATGAACTGGCACAGCAAGCGCTCTTCGATATGCTCACCGGCCTGCCTAATCGCCGTGCTCTGGATGCCGAGCTGGAAAAGGCCATGGTCCGCGCCGATCGCTATAAATACCTTTTAGGTGTCGTCATGATAGATCTCGACGGTTTTAAGGGTATCAACGACACCTATGGCCACGCGGCGGGCGATCTGGTCTTGCAGCGCGTCGGCCAACATTTGCGGGAAGGTGTGCGCCGCACGGACTTTGTGGCCCGGCTGGGCGGTGATGAGTTCGTTTTGCTCCTGGAAGACTGCACCTCCATAGAGGAAATCAACATCGCCATGGAGAAGATCGGGGGGGTGGTCCGACAACCCATTGATCTTCACAATGGAAACAAGGCGGTGGTCGATCTCAGTGCCGGGATGTCTATCTATCCTACCGATGATATCAATAATCCGGACACGCTTCTCCGCTACGCCGACCAGGCGCTCTATAATTGTAAGAGTCACAAGACGGATCGCTTGCATTTCTGGACCCTTTATGGGAAACCAGTGTCATTGCGGCTGAATGCCGTCCAAAAACTGTTGCGGAATGGTGAACTGCTCGTCCATTACCAGCCCGTCCTCGACACCCACTCTCACCAGATCGTGGGGGTGGAGGCATTGGCGCGACTGCGGGACGAGGATGGACGAATTCTTTATCCGGGAGAGTTCCTGCCACTGATCACGGCCGAGGACACTACTGATCTCAGCCGGATGGTCCTTATCCGGGCATTGGCCGATCTGGCCGGGCTGGATGTTCTGGGATGGTCGCTCTGGGTATCCTTTAACGTAGCCCAGGAATCCGTCGACGACCGCTACGTCCGCTGTCTGGCAGGGGTTGTTGAAGCCAGCGGCATTGATTCTTCCCGGATTACGCTGGAAATCCTGGGGGGCAGCGATTTCCTGGAGCGTAATGCCGCGTTATCTATTTTGCACGACATCAAGGATCTGGGTATTCGCCTCGCTCTGGATGATGTGGGCAGTGCTTATTTCTCACTGCTGCGTCTTAAGGTGTTGCCTATTGATGAGATCAAGCTGGATCAGGGCTTCATCCGCTCCCTGGAGGAGCGGCCCCAGGATTTGTATTTTATTGCTTCTATCCGGGATTTGGCATTCGGCATGGGAGTGGACCTGGTGGTGGAAGGGGTGGAAACGGATGACATCCTGGATGCGATCTCGGTCATGGGCATCCGATTATTGCAGGGCTATGCTATCGCCAGGCCCATGCCCGTAGCGCAATTGCGGGAATTTCTCGTCCAGCATCCATCCTATCATCGACAGCATCCGACCAGCTTGCTCGGACTTTATGCCAAACAGGTATCCGACCAAGGGGCTTTGAAAAAGGTGATCCTCGATAATCCGCTGTTGATCAATAGTGATGAACTGGCAGAGGCTTCCCGCTGTGCCATGGATGAGCATATGCGGCGTCTGGGTCTTGCGGAAAACTCGCTCTTGTTTGGACTGCATTGGGAGGTTCATCGCGCTATCGCATCGTTGTTGAAGGCCCCCGTTATCGGAGACTGGGAAACGGTGAAACAGACGCAAAAAGCGTTTGAGGGTGGATTGCTGGAAGCTTTCCAGAAAACAAAACGTTGATATGGGCTGCGGGGAATCTGCATAAATTAAAGAATCCCGTCGCGTCTTTGCTCTGCTACATCAGAATGATGTCGTACTGCTCCTGTGTATAAGTCGCCTCTGCCTGCACCTTGATGGGGCGGCCGATAAATTCCTCCAGTGCCGCAAGGCTGGTGCTCTCCTCGTCCAGGAGTTTCTCCATGACCTGCGATGACGCCAAAACCACAAAGCGTTCGGCGGGGTAGGCACGGGTTTCGCGGACGATCTCGCGGAGAATTTCGTAGCAGATGGTTTCTGCGGTTTTCATGAAACCGCGGCCATGGCAGTAGGGGCAGGGTTCGCAGAGGGTCTGGCGCAGACTTTCGCGAGTGCGTTTGCGGGTCATTTCCACTAGGCCCAGAAAGGAGATCTGGGTGATGTTACAGCGGGTACGGTCGCTCTGGATGGCCTTTTCCAGTGCGCGCTGGACGCGGCGTTTGTGCTCTTCGTCTTCCATGTCGATGAAGTCGATGATGATCATGCCGCCGATGTTGCGCAGGCGCATCTGCCGGGCGATGGCGGCAGCCGCCTCCAGATTGGTCTTGAAGATGGTTTCTTCCTGATTGCGCCGCCCCACGAAGCCGCCGGTGTTGACGTCCACCGTGGTCAGCGCCTCGGTCTGGTCGATGATGAGGTAGGCACCGGACTTGAGGGTAACCCGGCTTTGCAGGGCGCGCTCAATTTCGTCCTCGACATTATAAAGATCGAAGAGCGGACGCTCGCCGCTGTAGTGCTCGATGCGATCGGCGACTTCCGGGGTGACGCCCCGACAAAAGGCCAGGGCGGCATCGACGGTTTCCCGCGAATCGATGCGTACCCGTTGAATGTCGTCGGACATCACATCGCGCATCATGCGCATGGCGAGGTTGAGGTCGCTGTGAATCTGGCCGGGGGCCGGGCTATGCTCCAGTCGGGCGCGGATGGAGTCCCACAGGCGCCGGAGAAAATCGATATCGCCGACGAAATCGGTCTCTTCTACGCCCTCCGCGAGAGTGCGGATAATGTAGCCGCCAGCCTCTTCGGGCGGGATCGCGGATTTGAGCTGTTCCTTGAGCCGGAAACGTTCTTCAGGCGATTCAATGCGGGTGGAGACGCCGATGCGCGGCACAAAGGGCATGTAAACCAGATAACGTCCGGGTAGGGTGATGCGGGTGGAGAGGCGCGCGCCTTTGCTGCCGAGAGGGTCCTTGATGACCTGCACCACCACTTCCTGCCCTTCGTGGAGCAGGGCACAGACGTTGCGAACCTCGTGGTGACCGGCACGGGTTTCGATGTCCGTCTCGCCTTGCACCTCCTCGCTGTCATCCTGAATGTCCGTAGCGTGGAGAAAGGCGGTTCGTTCCAGGCCGACATCGACGAAAGCGGCCTGCATGCCGGGCAGGACGCGGCGGACGATGCCTTTGTAGATATTGCCCACCAGACCGCGATGACCGCTGCGCTCAACCTGGAGTTCCTGGAGGACGCCGTTATCCACCAGTGCGACGCGGATTTCCTGGGGGGTGACGTTGATCAGCAGTTCTTCGCTCATGGTTGTCCTGAGAGGTAAGGGGTGGAGAGGCCGCAAGCGGCAAGCATCTCAGTCGTTTCAAAAAGGGGCAGGCCCATGACGCCGCTATAGGATCCTTGCAAACCGCTGACAAAGACCGCGCCGATGCCCTGAATGGCATAAGCCCCGGCCTTGTCAACCGGTTCGCCGGTATCCCAGTAGGCGCGCATCTCCGTGCTGGCAAGAGGGCGTAAGCGCACGGCGCTGCTGCACAGGCGCAGAGTCACCTGGTCCCGATGGAGCACAGCGACAGCCGTATGCACCTGATGCCAGAGGCCACCGAGTGCCGCATACATTTGCATGGCTTCCGCGAAGTTGCCGGGCTTGCCGAAGCTGCGATCCCCTAACGCCACGACGGTGTCTGCCGCCAGGATGATGGCTTCCGGGTTGGCCGGACCCGCAGCGAGTGCTTTGCTATGGGCCAGGCGCTGAGCGAGGGCAGCCGGAGTCTCGCCGGGTCGCGGAGTTTCATCCACGGCGGTGACTAAAATCTCCGGCGCGTAGCCCAACTGCTGGAGCAGGGCCAGGCGACGCGGTGAGGCAGAGGCGAGAATCAGGCGGGTCACGGGGTCGGGCTGGCGTTCACCAACAGCAGTTCGGCGGTCCCCGAACTGAGGCCGACGCCGGTGGCCAGTGCCAGCACCGTACCGGGGATACCATTGTGGCGCAGAGTGCGGAGAATGGTTTCGGCGCGTTGGGTGGCGACATTGGCGCCCAGGGGCTGGGGGGCTACCCGCACGAGTATTTCACTGGCTGCCGTCTGCTTGAGGATGCCGGAAATAGCCTGCAAACGCTGTTTACCGTCAGCGGAAAGCCGGGTATCGCTGCCGAACAAGCTGTTTACCGGCATGGTGACATGTACCCCGTCGCTGGCGGCTCGGACCTGGGCGTATACCATCAACGCCTTGCCGTAGCCGGGCTGCGTCGTGAGCGGGCTAGCGGCGACGCCTGGGATGGGTGTGGCGCCCTGCTGCTGCGCCAGCCCGGCCAGACGCTGTTCTTCAGACTGCAACATCTGCTGCTGCTGCTGGATTTCGGCTTGCAGGTGCTGGGTCCGGGCACCGCTCATGGTTTTGCTCGCCAGTTGTTCGCGCAGCTTGCCGTATTCGTTCTGTAGCGCCTGGTGCTGGCGGGTCAACGACTGCACCTGCTGTCGCAGGCCGCTGAGCCGGTCTTGTTCTGCCGCCTGTTGACGTTGTTCGCGGAGACCGGCGAGGCGCGCGTTAAAAATGGCGCGATCGACCTGGAAAAGCACAGGGTTGACCTGATCGCTGGTCATCATCCGCAGGCTGCTGTGCAGGCCGGACAGGGTGGCGGGAGGTATGGGCGGGCCGCTGCGCTGGGCCTTTTCCAGGCGCTGGAGGGCTTGCTGCAAGGCCTGCGTGGTGGCGATATCGGCCACCGCTATACCGGGCAGCGCAAGGAGCAGGACGACGGCGGTGAAGTGACGGGCGCGCATCATGAAGCCTCCTTGGCGATTTGTGCTTTGGTGGCGTCAATTTGCTGGTGGGTCGTGGCAATCTGACTCTGCAAATTGCCGATCTGACTTTGCAGCGCTGCGCGCTGACTGTTCGGGGCCGCATTCAGGCGGGTCTGAATGTTGTCAAGCAGGACCCTGGCGAGCAGGGTCTGCCGCTCGGCATACACATGATCGCCGCGCGTAACCGCTTCCCGTGCGGCGTTCAGTGCCTTCTCTACCGGTGCTAGTTGCCGCATGTTGACCGCAGGCGAGAGGGCGAGAATGCGCTCCCGGCCCGCCTGTACGGCAACTGCGTCAGCGGCGCTCTGTTGCGGGTTGACCTGTACCATCTGCGCGCAGGCGCTGAGGCCCAGACTCAGGGCCAGTGCCATCCCCAGGCGGGGATAGAGACTTCGGTTCCATAGCGTATTCACGTCAGCGTCACTCCTCTCCGCCACGATGATAAGGTAACCGGGCCTGAATGCTCCAGGCCCGGTATAGTTGTTCAGCCAGCACGACGCGCACCACCGGATGCGCGAGGGTCAGGGGCGACAAGGACCAGCGCCAGTCCGGTTGCAGGGCGGGATCGAGACCTTCGGGGCCGCCGATCCATAGTGCCACATCGCGTCCACCAGCGAACCATGTGTCGATGCGCTGCGCTAAGGCTTCGCTGTCCAGACGCTTGCCACCCACTTCCAGCGCTACCCGCTCGGCACCGCCGGGAGTGGCTGCCAGAATTCGCTCGCCTTCTTCGCGCCGCCAGCGTACCGGGTCCCCGCTGCGCCCGCGTCGAGCCAGCGGGAGCGCGCGCCACTCGACGCGCATTTGCGGCGGCATCCGTGCGGTGTATTCGGCGACGCCCGCCTCTACCCATGCCGGCATTTTGCTGCCGATGGCCAGCACCCAGAGGCGCATTGCGGATCAGCGCCCCTCGTTTTGGCCACGCAGTTGCGGGAGCTCTCCCCAGAGCCGCTCCAACTGATAAAAATCGCGCACTTCCGGACGCATCACATGGACGACGACGTCACCGAGATCTACCAGCGCCCAGTCGCCCACAGTGAGGCCTTCCTTGCCTATAGGCTTTACGCCTTCCTCGCGCATGCGGGCCATCACGGCGTCGGCCAGCGCCCGCAGGTGGCGGTCGGATGTGCCGGAGGCAATGATCAGATAGTCGGTGATGTCGGTCTGCTTGCGGACATCAATGCTCTTGATGTCGAGCGCTTTGTGTTCATCCAGAACGGAGATGGCCAGGTCGCGGAGGGTTTCTGCTGTCGCCAAGTGTTATGATCCTTTGTGTCGGGTTACGGGCTATGGTAGAGCCCTTCAGCGTCAATATAATCCAATACTTCGTCCGGTAACAGGAAACGCGGACTGTGATGACTGGCGAGCAGACTGCGGATGCTGGTGGCGGAGATCTCCAGCGCGGTGACCGTGTGGAACAAAATGCGCCCGGCTGGCGTCTGACGCAGGGTGCTGACATCTTCACAACGGCGCTGATAGAGTGCCTGACGCAGGGCTTCCGGTAATTCGGCGGCGGGCCAGCCGGGGCGCCCGGTAACAATGAGGTGGGTGAGGTCCAGAATATGCTGCCACCGGTGCCAGGTGTCGAAGCGCAGAAAGGCATCCATGCCGATGACCATGGCGAGTACCGCATCTGGGCGTTGCTGGCGCAGGGCAGTGAGGGTGTCGACGCTGTAGGACGGCCCTTCCCGCTTCACTTCCCAGGAGCTGACTGTGAACTGCGGGTGGTGGGCGACGGCGATGCGGGTCATGGCCAGACGATGGCGGGCATCAGCCCACGGGCTTTGGCGGTGCGGTGGGTGCCCGGCCGGGATCAACATCACCTGTGTAACGCCAAGGGCCTGCCGCACTTCTTCCACGGCGCGCAGGTGCCCGTAGTGGATAGGGTCGAAGGTGCCGCCGAGGATGACCAGATCATCATGTGTGGAACGGTGCATAGGCGGAATATAACCAAGGGTTGCCCGGGAGGGAAGTCGGCGCGCATCGAAGTGCGCCAGGCGTGCGGAGATTAAGGGGTGGTGCAGCCCGTCGCGCTCACATTGCCATCGAGCGAGCCGATTAGCGCGGGCAGTGCATGTATGGCGATGCCATGTTCCAGGGTCATCTGCGGGCCGGTTTTATCCTTTGTTGCGTTGGCGGCAGACGAATTCTTCTGGCAGAAAAGCAGGGTTGGTGTCGCTTCTTCGCCGCTGGCCTGCAGCAACGTGGTGTTGGTGTTGATGGCTGCCACGTCCTTTGGGGGAATCTGCGCCAAGGGCTGGGTGCCGCCTTCCTCGGTATGGTCATTAAATCTTTTCTCATTATTCGCCCAGGCGACTGCCGGGTCTTTGGCGGCGAGAATCGTGGCGGCCTTGGCGGCACTGGAGTCTTTCAGAAAGCCGACCGGGATTAATTTTACCCGGAGCTGCCCGTCGGCGACGGGTTTTTGTAACGCTTTCCAGAGCAGATGGCAGTAAATGCAGTTGGGATCCATAAACACCACGATCAGCGGGCCGGCATGACCTATCGTGAAGCCCGGTGCCTTCAGGGCCGCCGGGGCGAGATGCTCGGCAGGGACCTTCCTGGGTTGGGCCAGATACCTTTTTGTGGCCGTTTGGGTGATGTCGTGGCCCTTATCGTTCACCACCGGGCCGAGCAGGAGGTAGCGGTTGGACAACATCCAGAGTATGCCCTGCTGATGCTGGCTATTCTCGGCGACGATGCCGGTAAGTTTTTGGGTGGGACCGGGAAAAACCTTGACCACATGGGCCTGGCCATGGAAGTTGCTTTGCACCAGATGCTCCGCAGATTTGAGATTCGGGCTGGTGGTTGCACACCCGGCGAGCACTAGTGGGCCGAAAAGCAGCGCCGCTAAACGCAGCCCTGCGGCTCTTCTGAATGCAATGCGCCCTTTTGTTCTGCTGCGCTGATCTTCATCTGCCATGCCCACTCTCCCCAATTTTTGCAAAACGAATCTCGCCAGAGCGTAAATACTAGCAAATGCGCTGGAGTCTGGCACATCAGCCCGCTGGTGTTTGGTTTGCTGAAAGTTTGTCGCTATGCTCAGGACAATGCCCACTCCGGTCAGGGGTAATGGGCGCTCATGGAGTGCATGTCATGACTTTAACGATTCCTGCTCCCGGCCGGGAGGATCCCGCCGCCGATATACCTGGTATGGCGGTACTGGCGGGGGGCTGCTTCTGGTGCGTGGAGGCGGTGTATCTGGATCTTGCCGGGGTGACGCGGGTGGTGTCTGGTTATACGGGCGGCGCGGCGGAGACGGCGAACTACCGGGCGGTGTGCGGTGGTGCAACGGGCCATGCTGAGGCGGTGGAGATTCACTACGATCCGAGGCTGCTCTCTTTTGGCCGTTTGTTGCAGGTCTTTTTTGCGGTGGCCCACGATCCGACGCAGCACAACCGGCAGGGGAATGATGTGGGGACGCAGTACCGCTCCGCCATATTTACTCTGAACGATGCGCAGGCGGTGATGGCGCGGGATTATGTGGCGCAGATCAATCAGGCGGGTGTTTTTGCGGCTCCCATCGCCACCGAAATCACGCCCTTGACGCATTTTTATCCCGCCGAAGACACCCATCAGGATTACGCCCGCCGGCATCCCGATCAACCCTATATTTGTGCGGTGGCGCTACCGAAAGTGGAAAAGCTGCATGCGCATTTTCCGCAATTGTTGCGTAATATTTGAAGGAGATTATAGCGATGATCTGTTCATCTGCGGGATTTGATCTAACCCCGATTGAGGCTGATAAACGTGCAGAAATGGCGCGGGGATTGTCTGCCGAGGTGCGTCATGTGCTCTTTGAGCATGGTACGGAGCCGCCTTTCTGCGGTGGACTGCTGCATGAAAAGGGTGATGGGACTTTCGTCTGCGCGTTATGCAGCCTACCGCTGTTTCGTTCTACAGCCAAGTTTGAGTCGGGGACCGGTTGGCCGAGTTTCCGGGAGCCCTATGCGCCTGACCACCTCTGCGAAATTCGCGATGCCAGTCACGGTATGGTCCGCACGGAAATCCGCTGCGCCCGTTGTGATAGCCATCTGGGGCATGTATTTCCCGATGGTCCGACACCGACGGGACTGCGCTATTGCCTGAATTCGGCAGCGTTGCGCTTTGAAAAGGCCACGTAGTTTCCATTAAACGGTATTGAACGCCTTAATACCAGTCCGAAGATGAAAAGGGTGGTGAATGTCGTTATTGAGCGACGGAAGAGCCGGGTGTCGCAATCCCTCTACAACGGATCAATAAACGATAGATTTTAATCCCATGCTATCGATGATTTTCATTTCGCGTGTCGCCACAGCTCATTTTCTTTTTGTTGCCTTAGGGCGACGAAAGTACGGTTCAGTATGGTCAACTATTGGACTGACAGCGCGAAAAACAACCGATAGCGGCTATGGCACGATATCTGCTTGGTTACATGGTATATGGTTTAGGGAAACCGCCAAATCATGGAGTTTTATCGTGTTAAAAGATGCTGATGCCGTTAACATTTCCAGATCACCGCTACTTCGCGGTGAGGTCCCGCATACCACAACACCCGCCCTGACGCAGCGCTACCTGGACCACTTGGCGTTGACACCCGCACAGCGGCATTGGGTAGAAGAGGAAATTACACAGGTGCCAAGTGGTGCGGGAAATGGTAACGCATTCATTGCACTACAGGCCGCGCTCGGGTCCCTCGCGGAGGGGGATGAACTGCATGCGAGACTGACGCTCTCATTGCCCGCCACGCGTCACGCTGAGTATCCTGCGGCATGGTTGCGTCGTCAGCAAGTTCCGGTGATTCACCGTTCGTCGATGGCCTCAAAACCGTTTCTGCGTTCTCCGCAAGATGCATTGCGGCACTTTTTCAGTCAGCAACCCGTCGCTTCAACAATAGGTGACAGCCTCAAAGCTACTTTTGTCTTGCCAGCACGTCGTACCTCTGCACGCGGTAAAAGGATGGTCAGAGCTGCCGTCGTATGGGGCATTATCCTGATGGGTGGCCTGACCGCCCCGGCATTTGCGCATGCCCACGGGGATCACGTCCAGATCAATCCCAGCTCCGCAACGCAACAGTTGACGAACGGGGACTGAAGCATACTTTGGGGAGTGCGGCGCGATGGCTTGCAAGAAGCCATCGCGCCGCACGATCTATTCAGGTTGTTATTGTCTGACGCCTAAGACTTCTTGCTGCGCTGCAGCAGATAGGTCCAGGTGTCGCTGAGGGCGTGGTCACGCGATTCCAGAAAGACGCGAACGTTGGTCGGATGATCCGCTGGTGGCAGGATCTGGGCCCGCCACTGCCACTGATGATTGGCCGGGTCGAAGCGTACCGCGGAATGGATTAAACGGGTGCCCGGCCCCACGGAAATATGCGCCTGCACGGGGGTGTTCGCTGGGAGTCGGCCTAAACCGCCACCCGCGAAATCTACCACAATACGGCGGCTCCCGCCGCTGTGCGGCACGGTCCCAAAATAGGTCGCGACGGGGTGCCCCCCTGGTGGCAGATCGGCGGCGTCACGCAAAAAATTCAGGCGATAACTAACGGAAAAGGCCTGCCCCGGTTGCGGCGGATGCTGCGGTACCCAAAACGCCACGATATTGTCAAGATTGCGGTTATTGGTAGGTAATTCCACCAGCTCTACCTGCCCCTTTCCCCAATCGTTCAAAGGCTGAATCCAGACACTCGGACGCTTCTGATATTGCGTGTAGATTCCCTCATAACTGGTGAATCGCCGATCCTGCTGAAACAAACCAAAGCCCTGCGGATGCGCCAAGGTATACCGTGTGACCTGCGTATACAGTGGATTATTCAATGGTCGGGTAATCCACTCACCATCACCGTTGGCCATAATGAGATCGCTGGAATCATGCTGTTGCGGATGCCAGTCCCCAGCGCGAATGCCGCGTCCACGGCCATGCCAGAACATGCTGGATAACGGCGCGATTTCCAACTGGCGAATCTTCTTGCGCGGATACAGGACCGCGTGGACGCGGATATGCGTGTTCTTGCCGGGGGTAACTTCAAAGCGATAGGCGCCGGTTATCAACGGACTGTTGAGCAACGCATAAATCGTCAGATGATGCACGCCAGGCTTTGGGCGCTGTAGCCAGAATTCCTGGAAATACGGAAAAATTTCACCGGAGGGCAGCGCGGTGTCAATCCCGAGTCCGCGTGCCGAGGTGCCATAAACCGCATCTTTGTTCACCGCCCGAAAATAGCTCGCACCAAGAAAAGACAGAAATTCATCGTGCTGCCGCGCATATCCCGTATCTTTAACAAGGAAACCCGCATAGCCTCCATTTTTGGGGATATGGACCTTTTTCGCCAGCGCGCCCTCGACGGAAAAGGTCTTCGAATCATAGCGAATGGGATACACCTGACCGTTGCGAATCACATTGACGCGCACGGGATGATCAAAGGTGCCGCCCAACGGGTAAAATAAGACTTCGAAGGGAAAACCGTCGTGCTTCCACAGTGGATGAGTATCGAGTATATGCCCATACGCCTGCGGACTTAGTTGGCGCAGGCTTTTACTGGCCTCCACCGGGCGCGGATGCCAGGCCCTCTGAGCGAGATCATGAGCGTCATGCACCACCTGACTGAAAGCGAATGGTATTGCTGCAGCACCCGGAGAAACAGCCGCGAGCAGCGCCCCACAACACAGGGGAAGCACGATGATACGGATATTGAATTTTGATTTGCTGATAGTCATGCAGATAGATCCAGCAAGTTATATGCCACCAGGCGTAGGTCACTAATTTTCTGTAAAAATGGCTTAATTGAGGCTATAGGCGCGCAACCATTTTCGTCGCCTGGGAACAACAAAATAAATAACCTGCGCGCAATTGCAGTAAATTCTTATGTATTTGAGTCCACTTAATAATTAGCGCTTTTCAGAGGGGGAGAAGAGAAATTTAGTCGTTATGTGTGGATGTCGCTCGTTGGCGACAGATGACGGCGAGCAGGGTATTTGCAGATAAACGCATGCCTGTGGAAAACTCTGCTATGGTGCCAGGAGAGTAACCATAATCCCTGGTCTGAGGGCGTCGCCGGCATGAATTGTCATAAAAAAGTCATGTAACCTTCATGCTAATGTCACATAAGCCAGTTATCCTAACCGGAGCCGCAATCTAGCCCCGCATTAAGGAGAACTGCATGAGTCAGTCCACGGGCACGCACGTAGTCCAACTCCGTGTCATCGACACCCCCGCTCAACATTGCTCGGTGAGCTTCTTCCATCTGTGCGTCGCGTGCATGGTGCGCATGGAGTTTCCGCCATGTTATTAATTTTATTAAACAGCGCTGTTGCGCACGCGGTACATGTGCTACGTGCGGCAATGTTTGCGCAGACGCGACCCTCCTCGCCGATGCGGACCGGATCACCACACGGCCCACGGATCCTGTTGCTGGTGAATGCACGGACCAACGGTAAAACGATCATCTCCGTTGAAGTGGCTCTGGAGCGCACTGGTGGCCAGGTAATACGGATCATGGAGCGCTCTAAAGCGGAGCAGTTGGTGCGGCGCTGGGACCCTGAAGTCCTGGTTCTGCTCGGATGGTCTGCCACGACAAGTGACTGGGTGCGGCATCTGCAATTCGCGCCGCGTGCGGGCGATCTGCCCTTCCTGGTGGTCGGCAATAGTGCGGTAGACCATGAAGAAACACACGCTGTAGCAGCTCTGGAAGTAGGTGCACAGGCGTATATCCCTGCCAGTATGGGGCCGGAAATCTTAACCGCTCAGGTCTGCGGTCTCCTCAAGAAGCTGCGCACACAGGCGCCTGCCCGGGTGGTTAAAGAGGAAAACCTCTGCATCGATTTGGTGTCACTGCGGGTCTGGATATTGGGACAGGAAATTCATCTGCCGCGACGGCTTTTTTATCTGCTTTATTATTTCGCCACCCATCCGGACGAGGTCGTTTCCAACGATCAGATCGCCGACATCCTGTGGGAGGGTAAGGGCACTTATCTCGCTCCTAATACCCTGGTGGTCAAGATTTATCGTTTACGCAAGATTCTGGAAAGTGTTGGTGCCAAAAGCTGGCTGGAAACAGTGCACAGTTTCGGATACCGCTTTTCACCACCAAAGAATACGTAAAACGTCATAAAAATGTCATAACAACGTCATAAAATCAGCACCTCAGTGACACATGGATGCAATATTCGGCTGTTAGCATGGGGCTATTCCAAGAGGCAAAAGACCTCCACTTTTGATGTCGTCGGATACATCCCGGCGCATATAAAGAGGTAGCCGCATGAACACCGTAATACAAAGCCCGGCATACCCGTTGGTGTGTGCCGGGGCGGGACACATTTTGATTGCCCACGCCTTGCCTGATCGATTGTCTGCCTATATCGGGTTGAGCTTTCGGGCCAGTGGCCTGCATCGTTGTAAAGCCGCCTTGGGCACACAGCGACTCACTCCGCTTCGCTTTCTCGCCGGCAAACCGCCGGAAAGCAGTTGGATTGACCGGGAAGCACCATTCGGGTCGGTTACCCGGGCTTCCTGCCCGGTAACAGCCGTCGATTCATCCAAGGGTCCTGCCGCATCTACAAGTCGCGCAGGACGCTACCCCCAGCACCAATTTTTCTTCTTCCGCGCGCGCTTCGGCGCCGTTTCTTTCTGATATTTCAGGAGTCTTATTGATGAATACCGCTTACCTCATCCACCTCGCCAATTACTCCGACGGTGTGCTTTATGTGCTGGCCGGCCTTCTTGTGGTCGCCCTGGGCGTTATTGTCGACCGGTTCTGGTATCTGCGCCGCACCATGCTGCGCGGCACCGTTTTTGTGCAGGAGCTCGCCCAGCACGGACGCTTGGATCGCGGTGCCCTGCAAACCCTCGCGGATGCCGCAGGCGACCTGCCGGAGGCGGCGCTCTTGCAAACGGCGGCGAGCCACTCGGGACACGTGCAGGGCGATCCACTGGCCAGTCGCCTGGAGGAGAGCATCCTGGTCATGGCGCCGCAACTGGATCGTCGCCTATGGGTGTTGGACACCATCATCACCCTGGCACCACTGCTGGGACTTTTTGGCACCATCATCGGTATGTTTCACGCCTTCTCCATATTGGCCGCACCAGGACACGCACCGGCGGCGGTGACGGGCGGGGTGGCGGATGCCCTGGTCGCCACCGCCACCGGTCTCTTCATTGCCATGACCGGCCTGGTGGCTTTCAACGCCTTCAACAATCAGGTGCGGCAAATTCTGCTGCAGTTGGATTCGGTGAAGACCATGCTGCTCAACCGCATGGACGGACACCCGATCACCGACGGCGCGGGGAATATCCAGACCGCGATGCCGAAGATGGCAGCGACCGTGACGAGGGCGGGCTGATGGAACGGCGCTATTTCGAACAGAGGAAGGGGCGGGTCGAGATCATCCCGATGATCGACATTATGCTCTTCCTGCTGGTGTTCTTCATCATGATTACGTTGCAGATGATCCCGGACAAGGGGCTGAACTTGCAGTTGCCCGCCTCCAGTCAGGCGAAGCTGCTGCCGCACCCGCATTACACCATCAACATCGAGAAAGATGGGACGGTGGCGGTCAAGGGGCAGCACTATGATCTTGCCGGTCTCAGGCAACTGCTCGCCCGTGACGGCAACCCCGGCAAGACCCAGATCACCATCGCCGCTGATAAAGCCGTACCGTTTCAAGACTTCGTTCACGTCATGGATGCCTGCCAGAAGGCAGGGGTCAGTGATATTGGTATTGCCGCAAAACCCCGCTGAAATAAAAAGGAGAGTACGAGATGTACAAGAAACTGCCGTTAAAACCTCTGCTAGTGGCTATTGCCGCCACGGGCGCACTGAACATTACCGTCATGGCGGCGGCTCAAGCCGGGGCCACTGCATCAACCACTTCTGCTCCCACTCATGGCGCGGTTAATGTTGGGCGGGTGTCAGCCGGACTGGCATTGAATACACTGAGTAAAGTACCCACCAAAAAGGAAGTCTTCGAGTCCACACAATCCGTCAAGGTGATTGGTAAGAAACAAATGGAGACCGCCGGACCTGCAGGGGGTGCTGGCCAAGCACTGGCGGTCGCCCCTGGCGTGAACACGCAAACCGACTCGCCAGCCGGAGGCTCTAGAACGACGATCAGTATTAACGGCATGAAGACCGGATGGAGCAATATTGCTGGCAATGCGAATGACGGCACGGTCATGGTCACTTTTGATGGTGTCCCCATGGTCGATCCCGCCTATGGTGTGTGGGGCTCCCCAGAGGTGCCACAGATGTCCATGATCAAAGGTATTGCCGTCACTTATGGCCCTGGGTATCCGGTAAACCGCTGGTTCAATAATATCGGGGGATCCATCAACTTTCTTCCCTTGCAACCTACCGCCAAAGCGGGTGCCAGTATCGGAGGTTTTTACGGCAGCTTCAACACGCGTGGCGTCCACTTTAATGTACGCACCGGCAATATTGATGGCTGGTCGGGCATTATCGCGGGAGGCATGACGAGTGCTGGCAACTACCTGAACGGGTATGGGTTCAACAATCCCAGCAATAATTACGCCTATTATGCGAAAGTCATCAAAAGATTCCATGGCGGCCATTTCAGCTTTGGTGCATACGCCGCCAGAGGAGTTTCATATCGACCATTAGCGATCCCTGTTTCCCCCAACTCCAATGTCACCGTTAACGGGATTAATGCCAACGGTAATTCAAACCCTGGGCCTATTTACAGTCAGCAGACGACCGGATTTTATACTACGGTACCCTATTCCGTATATTGGAAGGAAGCGTTCAATACCAGCTATATTCTGTACTCGAAGTTTTATGACCACTTATCATGCAACTTAACGCTGCACAATCTATTATGGTACCGTCACGGGTCACGGGAGCACTTGCACTATAATACCTATAGTCCTGGCGCCTTGAACCAATATTATCTGGCAAAATCGGACACCTATGGTGACAAGCTATACTTTACCGACCGCTTGCCATGGAATACGGTTACTTTTGGTGGCTATTTTCTCAACAACAAATACAACTCGCTTCTGGAGTTTTACAATTCTAGTCCTGCACAGGCACAGTACAACCCTATAGTTGGTGCGCCGGTAAATGGCAGTCTTGCGGTACCTAATGGGGACTCTCATAGCTCCTACATGTATATGACTGACCTGGCAGCTTTCATTCAGGATGATATACAACCCGTCAGCAATCTACGCATCACCCCAGGATTGCGGGTAGTGACATTCAACACCAACTTTGTCAACAATGAAGCGGCCCAGTTCCCCCTCAACGGGTATAGCAATGGCGTTAATTCATATGGTACCAGCGGGGATCGTCAGCCTAATTCATCTACCAACTTCACGGACGTGGAACCATCGATCGGCGCCAATTGGCAAATCACCCCGAATGTCGCGGTTTATGCCAACTACTCCACCGCATATAAAGCACCGGCCGGGGCGACCGGGACCTATGCGCATATGCTGGCGTCTTCACTGAAGCCGCAATCCTCATCGCAGTATCAGTTCGGTGTCAAAGCCTATGTACCCCATGACGGGATCCTCAACCATGCTTCGTTCGGCGCCAATTATTATCACTTGAATGACACCAACGAGATCATCCCCATCCCCGTGGTAAGCCATCTGTATAGTGAGTTTGCATCAGGATCGTCGACATTTAGCGGAGTGAACCTGTATTTCGAAGATGACCCATTGTATAATATACATATTTTCTCCAATCTCAGCTTTGAAAAGGCCGTGTATTCAAATTATGTGAATTCGCATGGGGTTTCCTATGATGGGATGCCGGTATCCGATGTCCCTGCACAGACGGCGAACATTGGCGCTTATTACCAGTGGTACCATGCCGGAGTGGTTTATGAGCCCAGAATATGGTGGCAATATACCGGTGCCCAGAATATCTACAATAACAACACCGGGGCACCAACCAACCAGAAGCTGCCTGCTTTTGGCATTTGGAATGCGGCGTTGAGAGTGAATATTGGGCATCAATATCTGTTTGCTGCCTTGCACAAACTGTCGGTGAATGTGGATGTGTTGAACCTGCTCAACAAGCAATATAACAGTTATCAATACATCTCCAGCGGTGGGTATTATGGTGTGGCCGGCCAGATGTTAGCGGATCCGGGTATGCCACGGGCGGTTTATGTCAGCCTTGAAGGTCATTTTGCGTAGACGCCACGTTCCATTATGGCTAGGTGTGATTTTCACGCTTAGCCGTGCTTGTTGTTAACTATCTGATATTAAAACTTATTTATAGCATCACGAAGTAATGCGGTTAGCCGGGGCGAAACATTCCTTCGCCTCGGTTTTTTAAATGTGGAATGTCATATTATGGTCATTGTAGCGTAATCTGAGTGTCATAATTCTCCTGTAGTATTTTGTTTGTTGCGTGAGCAACATGGTGGCATCACATGATTTTATGCGAGCATCTTTTTACACAGGAGCCAAAAATGAGTAAGCGGTTTTTTATTAACCCGTTATTGTTCGCAATGTGTACTGCGGGGTTTTGTACACTGAGTACCCTAACAACAGCTTTCGGTGCCGACTCGGTGCCTGGACGTAACGTTTCTCAGGTGCAAAATGCGGGCAGTAAATCCACCAGTATTGGTGAAGTGAACGCTTCAGCAAACGCACTTTCTGATTCGGCCAAAGCGCTGGCCAGCACCGATGGTAAGCTGACCAAAAAGAAAATATTCAAATCCACCCAATCCCAGGCGGTACTCGGAAAGCGTGAAATTAAAGGGGTTGGGCCAGCCGCCGGCGCTGCACAAGCGCTCTCTCTGGCGCCCGGTATCGCTGTCCGTGGTTATGGCGGCATCGCATCGACCGCGCGCTATGAAATCGCCGTGCGCGGCGTGAAGGTCGGTTGGTCATCGGTGAACGGTGACGTCGAGCGCAATGGCTTGACGGTGCTGTTTGACGGGATCCCTATGAATAATTTGATTTCACACAATGGTGGTTGGGATTCCAACGAAATCCCGATCCTGCAGATGATCCATGGCATCAATGTGACCTACGGTCCCGGAAATCCCGCCGGGCGATGGTTCGACAGTATCGGCGGTACCATCAACTTCGTACCGCTGCAGCCATCGGTAAAACCAAGCGCTGAAATAGGGACTTCATTCGGAAGTAACGGCACGCTCGGCTACAACTTCGATCTCAAAACGGGGATGTACGATGGTTGGTCCGCTGTTCTGGCCGGAGGCTATACGAAAAACAACACCTTCCGCACGGGTTCGTTCAGTGCCCCAGCCCAGTCCTTTGCCTATTTTGGTAAGGCGGTGAAGACCTTCAGAAGTGGCACCTTCAGCCTCGGCGGTTATGTAGATAGCTCGCGCGAGTTCAGACCTAATTTTATCCCGGTTACTCCCATACAGGGCATCACTACCCAAGGTCTGAACGCCAATGCGCCTTTGTATAGTCAGCAGACCAGTGGATATTACGCATCACTGCCAGAGTCCATCTGGTTTAAACAGTTGAAGGTACAAGACTACATGCTGTACTCCAAGCTGAATCTCCACCTCAGTAAAGATGTGACGCTACATGAGTTGGCGTGGTATCGCCATGGCCACCGGGTGCATTATCGCGTTAACAATTATATACCAGGGAATAGTGCGAATTCGGAGTATTACAATCCGACATCAGACACCTATGGAGACAAACTGTATTTTGACTGGCATCTGCCGATGAATCTCCTGAAAGCAGGTGGGTCATGGATTCACCAACAATTCACCACGCCCTATGCCGGATACAACACGCTTCTCGGCACCAGTCCGTCGTTTCCCAGTCAGTACAATAGTGATGTGCTGTATAACAACTATTTGACGGGCTTTATTCAAGACACGATCACGCCGTTTTCCGGCTTCAAGATTACGCCGGGCATTGCTGCAGTCCAGTACCAGACCCAAATGTATAATAACGGGAACCAGGCATTCACCAACCTTCCTGCCGGTGCTCAGAATCAGACGCTGATCAATAGCTCTGCGGACACCATATCCGGTCTTGAACCTTCGGTTGGCATTCGCTTTGCCCCGGTAAAGTGGGGTTCCATATATGCCAGTTATGCCCGGTCTTATCAAAATCCTACTGATAATAACTTTGGGGCCTATAATAGCCACGGCGGTGGCATCGACTTCAATAGCTTGAAGCCGGTAAAAAGTACGGATTATGAAGTGGGTGCCAAGTTCATGGTGCACAACTGGATGATGCTTCATAATTTCACATTCAACATCAACTACTACTATGATCATCTGGCCAATGAGACCATAGCGACTTACCTGAGCAATATCGCCCAAACCAAATTTGCATCGGCGAATGCGGTGGTGAATGGCGTAAATATCGCGATTGCCGACAATCCCTCCTGGAACTGGCATCTGTTTGCTAATCTGGCATTCAATCACTCGTACTATACCTCATATACTCCGCAGGGTGGGGGTACGACGTTACATGGTGCCAATGTATCTTATAGCCCGGACCTTACCATGAGTGCAGGTATTGATTATCGGTACTACTATCATGGCTTCCTGTTCTCACCCCAGTTTGTGGATCAGTACACGAGCTCACAGTATCTCTTTAACAACGTGACCGGTGCGCCATCGCATCAGAAGCAGCCGGGATACAACGTCTCTAACCTTAGCCTTGGGATAAAAACAAGCCGTTTGAATCAATACATACCGACTCTAAAAGGCGTGAAGCTCTCGGTGGGGATATACAATCTTTTTGACGCACAGTACAACCCCATTGAGTACATTACCAGTGGCGGGTACTTCGGTGGTAACAGTACTGGTGCCATTCTGGCTGATCCGGGTGCTCCCCGGCAGTATTTTATGACGGTATCGGCCAAGTTCTAAGCTGTTTTAGGGCACTGCGTCCTGTGACGCGCTGCCCTTTGACAAGTGATAGCATCATAACTTGTCAAAGGGTTTCAGTAATACCGATTATTATGAGAATACCCACCCATCAGTCCGGGAAGGTGGGCTGCGTTCGTGTTCGGTGGCGTGATGATAAATTATAGGATGGGAACTGTAATGATATGAGGTTGTTGCATTATTGCCATTAATTGCCAGTTAGGAAAAAGCCAAACACAACATGACAGTTAATCATTATATTTATGATTTTTAGTAATATGCAAAACAGCTTTGATGATTGCAACATGCGGCGTCACCTGTTAAGATTCGATCGGTGAATAATCAGCTTTATTTTACAAATTATATATCATCAAATTACGGGGATTTCCATGTCTGAAAATGTTCAAGAATGGCCAAGAAGTACGCGATGGATACATGTGGGATTTGCACTGGTGGTGACTTTTCTGCTTTTCAGTGAGCTCGATATGAAAGCCATATGGAAAAAGTTTGGCGAGCTTCCATTTCGGCATTTATTGTTTCATGCCCACATGTGGGTTGGCATGTTCGCCACAGTCATTGTTATTGCATTCTGGACCCAGGTTTTCTATAACAAAAGCATACGCGCACACCTTTTCCCGTACAGTGGCGAGTATTTAGAAAATATATGCAGCGATATAAAGGGGCTGGCAGAGAGAAGGTTGCCACCCAGTGGGATGCGCGGCGGTTTACCGGGCATGATACATGGTCTTGGTTTACTTGCCGTGACCGGTATGGCCTTCTTAGGATTTATCATGTTTTTCTTAATTCCAAATTACGGAGTGGCAGCCCCGATCAGCTTCTACCAGATTCCCAAGAAAATGCACGATTTTCTTTCGTCATTTGTCTGGTTGTACTGGTGGGGTCATATCGGCATGGCTACGCTTCATGCCGCAAAATCACCAGCCATTCTGCGCATATTCAGACCTTAGGGCGGTTCGAAAAACTCCCCACTTCCAGTAAAATATAGGGAGCCGATTGGAAGGGAGAGCAACCATGGCAGGACTGGTAGGGCAAACAGGATTTTTCCCCGGAGACCGCCGGTTGCGGGAACTGGATTTGCTGGGCGACGGCCTGCCGCTGCTCAACCGGCTCATTCCCTGGGAGCGCTTCCGCCCAATTCTGGAGAGTGTGCCGAAGGCCAAACCCAAAGGGCCGGGAGGGAGGAAGCCCTACGACCGGATGCTGCTCTTCAAGATGATGGTGTTACAGCAACTGCACAATCTCAGCGACGAACAAACCGAATACCAGGTTCGGGATCGCCTCAGTTTTCAGCGTTTCCTGGGGCTTGGGTTGGAGGAAGCCGTACCCGATAACACGACCTTATGGCTATTCCGTGAATCACTGGCCCAGGCCAAACTGACGGAGCGACTGTTCACGGCCTTCCATGCTTTTCTGCGGGAAGCCGGCTACGCCGCACGGGCCGGGCAAATCATCGACGCGAGTTTTGTGACGGTTCCACGGCAACGGATGCACCGGAAGGAGCGGGAACAGGTCAATCAGGGCGAAACGCCCCAGACGTGGCAGGATCAGCCCGCCAAGCGCCGCCAGAAAGACACCGATGCCCGCTGGACCAAAAAGAATGGCCGCAGTTTCTTCGGATACAAGAACCATATCAACGTGGACAAGCGCCACAAGCTGATTCATCAGTACATGGTCACGGATGCCGCTGTGCATGACAGTCAGTGCCTGGAAGCGCTTCTGGACCCGGAGAATCAGGGCGTACAGGTTTTTGCGGACAGCGCCTATCGTTCAACGGAAGCGGAGCAAATGCTATGTCAAAAAGGTTACCGCAGCCGAATCCACGAGAAGGCGCAACGCAACCGCCCTTGACCAAGGCCCAGGAGTTGGCCAACACGCGCCGGTCACACCACCGCGCACGGGTTGAGCATGCCTTTGGCGCCATGGTACAGCAGGGTGGTAAGTTTCTGCGCACCATTGGTATGGCTCGCGCTGAAGTCAAAATCGGCATGATGAATCTGGTCTATAACATGCGGCGATTTACCTGCTTAATGCAGCAATCGGTGGCCAGGTAGGGATCAATCCGTCCAAAGCCCACGAAAAAGGCTAAAAATACTGGAAATACGCAGATAAAGTAGGGATAGTGCGTAAAAATCGCCTGAAAGTGGCGAGGAAAGGGGGATATTCCATTCTCAAGTCGTGAAATTTTTGTTATTCGAAGTGCCCCTTAGTAGGTATTCCCCAGAATATGTTTATTCCCCTTCAGGAAGCCACTACTGGAATGCTCCAATAGTCGGCGGCCCTGGGGAGCCGGTATATATCTGAGTAGTGTTAACTTTCTGCATTTGTGGATATGGCGATGTATTCAGACACAGCTCGGCCCGGCTTTTTCACCGGGCCGAGCTCGTCGTGTCGTGCCAGGCCTCACACTGCCGGCCGTCACCGCGACATTAATCCCTCATCGTGCTTCGTATTATAAGGTGGCTGGCCAGTTTGGCTGTGGGCCAGCAAGCATGACCACCGGGTGCGCTACATGACGCCTCGCGCCATTTGCCAGAAGGTAAAATTTTGGGTATCCGGTTGCGCAAATAGAGATCCGTAGACTCCCGGGATCGGCTGCCTAATGGTCGCCGCGATGATAATCTCGGCGCCTATGCTGCCGATCTTCTCTGTGTCGCTCACCATCTCTGTATCTGTGCTCATCACGGGACCTATAGTCTGTACGTTGACCATAGTAAGCCTGCGGTGTCATGTAGTAACCAGGAGCGTAACCCTGGTCGTCAGCAAACGCACTGTGGGCAACGGAGAAGGTGAGCCCCAGGATAAATAACGGTGTTGTCAATAGATATTTTTTCATAGGATTCCATATGTTGAAAAAAAGAGGCGTTAACAATGTCAGGCGGTCACTATTAACGCATTGCACAGGGTGGGTTGTAATCAGTCATCGCCACCGTGATGCCACCCGCCGCGCCCTTCCCCGTAATGGCCGCCATAATAGCCTCCATACGGCGGAGCCACTATACAGCCAGAAAGCATGGAAGCACCAACAAAAAGTAATGCCGCCACATAAATTAACCGCTTATAGCGCTTCATGATATCCATAAAATCCCCTCGATGCAATGACTGTAAAAATCGCACTATGACGCTTTCTGCTAATAAAGTGTTCAGCAATCCGCTTTATCCACGCGCTTGTCATGGTGCAATAAAACAGTTAAGCAGGTTGAATGTCAAGTTATCAATTGGCCTTGCTGCAAGCTGTGGTAATAGTAGATTCTTATGATCGCTGGCGAAATGAAGTGTACCTTGAAGATTTTTCTGAGGACCGTCCATTGGGAGTTAAATCAAAATAATTGGTAATACCAAACGCACGATTTGCATCCACAGGATACAGGCCAACAACAGTCCGCCGGCAACCAGGAGTGGTGGCATGCTAATGGCAGCAAAGCCCATCACATTGCGCACAAAAGGAATCGTCAGGGTCGCCACGAGCACGACACCGACACCCGCGAACATGGGTGCCAGTAACGGATTATTACCGCCCAGATTACGCAGCGCCGTATGGGCCAAGTCGCGATTGCTCAGGATCAACAGAAATAACGCCAGCACTAAGCCGGTGAACACACTGATACGAAGGTTTTCTTCGGTCCAGCCTAAGTTCTGCAACAATGCACACCCGGCCAGAAGAATGATGGCGATCCCGAGGCCTTGCGCCAGTGCAAAGCCAATGTTACCGGCAGCGAATGGGTTAGCGTCGCGTGGGCGCGGTGGTCGACACAGGATGTCGGCTGCCGCAGGCTCAGCCTCAAACACGGTGGAACAGGCCGGGTCGATCAGCAGTTCAAGCACTGCAATATGCACCGGCAACAGCAGGATGGGCCAATTGAATATCGCTGGCAGCAGCGCCAGGGCGATAACGGGCAGATGCACCGCGAAGACAAAGCGCGCCGCTTTGACGACGTTGTCGTAGATGCGCCGCCCTTGTGCGATGGCGGCGACGATGCTGGCGAAGCTATCGTCCAGCAGCACCAGGGCAGAAGCTTCGCGAGCGACGTCTGTTCCGCGCTCCCCCATGGCGATGCCCACATCAGCAGCTTTGAGTGCGGGGGCGTCGTTGACACCGTCGCCGGTCATCGCTACCACATCGCCAGCTTGTTGCAGCACCCGCACCAGGCGCAATTTCTGCTCCGGCTGTAGGCGAGCGCAGAGGTCCACCTGCAGCAGGCGCTGGCGCAGACCGATGTCATCCAGCGCCGCGATCTCGGCGCCGGTGATAACCTCTGGCCTATCGGACAGACCGATCAGCCTGGCAATAGCTCGCGCGGTGGCAGGATGATCGCCAGTGAGCATGAGAATGCGTATTCCCGCCGCTCGACATTCGGCAATCGCTGCGGAAACCTCGGGGCGCGGCGGATCAAAAAAACCGACCAGGCCCAGGAAGGTAAAATCAAAGTCGTGCTGGCTTGGTGGCCACGGCGCATCCGGGCTGCCTGCCTGCCATTCGCCCTTGGCCACACCCAGCACCCGCAGTCCCCGCTCGGCCATGGCTTCAACCTGACGCTGAATGGCGAATCGCAGTTCATCTGCCAGATGGCATAGATCAGCCACCGCCTCAGGGGCGCCTTTGGTGGCCAGCAAATGGGTGGCCGGTCGCGCACCAGAAAACACCCGGGTCATGGCCAGGATGTTGGGTGACAGATCGTACTGGAATTCGGGGCGGCGATCGTCGTGAAGGTGTTCGGTGCCTGCCAGCCGCGTGTGACCAAAGGTTTGGATGGTTTTTTCCATCGGATCAAAGGGATCTGCCGGCGTTGCCAGCATGGCGAATTCGACCAGGGGGTGAAAGGCTTCGGACAGATCGGCATCCTGTGACGCAATGAAATGCGCATCACCTGCGGCCAGCTCCGCGACCTCCATGCGATTTTGTGTGAGCGTGCCGGTCTTGTCCACCGCAAGCACAGTGACCGCTCCCAGCGACTCAACGGCGGACATGCGGCGCGTCAACACCTTTTTTTTCGAAATACGCCAGGCGCCCAAGGCCAGAAATACGGTGAGAATGACCGGAATCTCCTGGGGCAGGATGGCCATGGCCAGGGCAATGCCCGAGAGCAGGCTCTCCAGCAACGAACGTCCATCCCACAACCAGTTCACCAAAAACAGCGATACGGCCAACAACAGCGCGATCACCGTCAGGTTACGGACAAGCCGGCGCGTGGATTGTTGCAGGCCGGAGGTCATCTCTCCCGTTGTTGCCAAAGCCTGGCCAATACGTCCCACCGCAGTGTCTGTACCCGTTGCACCGACCATCGCGAACCCTACCCCCTTGGTAACCAAGGTGCTGGCGTACAAGGTTGCCGTGCCATCACCGCCAGGTATGGCCAGCTCAGTGATCTTCGGGTTAGGGAGCTTGTCCACTGGCACCGCCTCGCCGGTGAGCAAGGATTCGTCCACCGTGAGCTGACCCTGCACCAGTTGTGCATCAGCGGCGACGCGATCGCCTTCGTGTAGAACCAGGAGATCGCCGCGCACCACCTCGCGTCCGGCGATGCGCAGTTCCCGGTCATCACGGATCACCAAGGCACGCGGGGCGGAGAGATCGCGCAACGATTCCAGCGCACGCTGGGTCTTGCGCTCCTGGGCCAGGGTGATGCCGATGACCACGAACACAAAGGCCAGCAGGAAGAGCGCTTCGGCATGGTCCCCCAGGAGCAGATAGATGCCGCCAGCCACCAACAGCATCACGAACATCGGCTCGACCAGGACGCCGAGCACGATGGCCAGCAGCGTTTTTGGCGTGCTGCCCGGCAGCAGGTTGGGACCCTCTTCGGCCAAACGCCGCGCCGCCGTTGCGCGGGTAAGCCCGGTCACATGATGGGCGTTAGTTGGTGCCGTGGGGCGTATGTCCATGAGCTAAATCAGCTGGTTCCTGGCAATTTTGCCAAAATAATGCCGGTGCCATTCAACGGCTGGCATTGCACAAGGCCGCATGTAGCCCGCTCATGCGCCGCGTCTGGCGCTGAATGGCGTTTTCCAGGCGCGCACGGGGGGCGATGAGGGTGAAGCAGATGCGGGCCCGGGTGATGGCCGTGTAGAGCAGTTCGCGGCTCAGCACTGGGCTGTCTTCCGGCGGGAGGATGAGTACGGTGTGGGCGAACTCGGAGCCCTGCGCCTTGTGGACGGTCATGGCCCAAGCGCTTTCAGTGTGGTTGAGACGGCTGGGAAGGATGGCGCGGGGCGGGCCGTCGCTGTTGGGAAAATAGACGCGCATACGCCTATCCGGGTCGGGCAGGGCGATGCCGATATCGCCATTGCTGAGACCGAGGCCGGGGTCGTTGCGGGTGACGAGGGCGGGGCGGCCGACATACCAAAGGCCGCGGCTCTGCAAGATGCCCTGGCGTTGCAGATAGTCTTCAATGGCGCGGTTGATGCCGGTGACGCCCCAAGGGCCTTGGCGCAAGGCGCAGAGGATGCGGAAATCGGCGTAGTCTTTGAGGATGGCCTTAACCCACGCGCTATGTTGTTGCGGGTCTTTTGGCGGCGGCTGTCTCGCCGCTTGCCAGACGCGGCCATAGGCGATCTCAGTGCCGGCGAGATCCAGTATCTGGTGGATGGCGGGGGCGGATTGCCAGGCGAGGGTACTGGTCTGCGCAGTTTGCAGGATGCGGATAGCGGTTTCGGGGTGACCGCCGTGGACGGCATCCGCCAAAGCGCCGATTTCGGCGTTGAAGCGGTGACTGCGTTGCAGGCGGACGATGCTTGCTGTAAGGGGGCTGGTGCCGCTGTCGTTGGGCTGCGGTGTGGCACCACAACTGGCCTGCAGATAGTGGCAGGTCTCGGTATCGTAGCTACCGCTGCCTTGGCAGATCTCGGCCAGCACGGCGCCCGCTTCGACGGAGGCGAGCTGGTCCTGGTCGCCGAGGAGAATGAGGCGGGCCGTGGGCGGCAGCGCGCGGAGCAGGGCGGCCATCATCTCTTGATGGATCATGGAGGCTTCATCCACCACCAGTACGTCGAGTTCGAGGGGATTGGCGGCATTGTGGCGAAAGCGGCGGCGGTCGGGACGGGCGCCGAGCAGGCTGTGCAGGGTGCGCGCCGGACGCAGGCGGGCGAAGGCGGCGGCCATATCGGGTCCCGGGCCCAGTTGCGGAAGGGTGCTGACGGCGCTCTGCAGGGATTCGTCAATGCGCACGGCGGCCTTGCCGGTGGGGGCGGCGAGGACGATGCGCAGAGCGGTGCTGCTGGTCGCCATGAGCAAGGCCATGAGGCGCGCTGCGGTGTAGGTTTTGCCGGTGCCGGGGCCGCCGGTGATGATGCCGAAGTGGCTGCGCAGGGCGAGGGCGCAGGCGATTTTTTGCCAGGGGAGCTCGTTGCGGGTTTCGTCAGGTGCGGGGAAAAGCTGCTCCAGCCAGGGTTTTAAGGCCTCGGGCTTGGCGGTATCGGCGACACGCTGTTGGGCACGCTGGCGCAGCGTTTCGGCGATGAATTGCTGGTCGCGCCAGTAGCGGCGCAAATAAAGGCGGGTGGCACTGAGGACCAGAGGTGTTTCTGCGCTGTTTGCCGGGTCGGATATGTTGCGCTCGGTGACCTGCACGCAGAGGCTCTGGGCGAGGGTTTCTGTCCATGCGGCGGCGTGGGGCCAGTAACCGAGCGCGGTTGCCAGCGTGGCGAGCTCCGGCGCGGGCCAGTCCAGGAAGCGTTCGGGCGCGCTGAGGAAGTCATCTAGCGCGACGCAGGGGTGCCCTTCCCCCTCGAGGCGCGCCAGGAGGGCACCCGCCAGGGGCAGGAGGGCCGGGGCCTGCGGGTCCAGGCGGATGAGGAACTGCGCAAAGGCGAGGTCGAGGGGGCGTAGCCAGCCTTCCTCAGTCCAGCTGCGGAGTTGGTCCATCATGGCTGAGGTCATGGGCTTACGCATGGCTGAGCTATACGCTGTGGCAGGCCGAACAGGTCATCGAGGGCGTCGAGCAGGGCGAGATCGGCGGGAAGATGGAGCATGCCTTGCTCCGGTCCATGCAGCCCGCGCAGGAAAAAGAAAAGGGTACCGCCGAGCTGCGTTGCGGGCCGGTAGCTGCTGCCCATGCGCTGGCGCAGCAGACGGTGCAGGGCTAGTTGATAGAGGCTGGATTGCAACTCATAGCGATGGCCGAGAGTGGCGTCGCGCAGGGCTCCGGCGTGGTACTCCGCATCGCCGCCGCCGAGGACGTTGGATTTGTAGTCGAGGACGTAATAGCGCCCGGCATGGCTGAAAATCAGGTCCATGAAGCCGCGCATCATGCCGTGGATGACGCGCTGGGGGAGTTTGGGGCGCTCTGCGCCGGGAAAAACGTGCTGTTTGCAGAGCCTGTCCAGGTCATCGCTGCGCAGGGCGTCGCTGGGAAACCAGAAGGCCATTTCGCTTTGGTAATCCGTAAGGTCGTGGAGGGTCGCCGGGAGGGGGGCGAGGGGGCTGTGGATGATGGCTTGCAGCCATTCGGCGCTCTCCTCGGCCCAATCGCTCAGGCCGGCCTGGGTACAGGCCTTGTGCAATTGTTCGGCAAAGAGGTCCTGACCGGTTTGGGCAAAGCCGTTCTGGGCGAGGCGTTGCAGTTGGTCATGGAGAAAGCTGCCGGCATTCCTGCCTTGCGGGTAGCGATGCCAGGGAGCCCCGGTCTGCGCGCGCCGGGGTGTCAGTGGCGCCGACGGGTCGGCGGCGAGATCGCGCACCAGATGGGAGAAGCTGGCGACGCCCCAGTGCTTCTCGAAGCTGGTGGTGTATTCTGCAGGCGGATTAAGGGTGTTGTTGTAGTGCTGCACGGCCAGCGTCGTGGGAATGTTGTTCGTGAGCATCTCGACGCGAATTTCGGGAGAAAGTCGGGCGCAATCTTCGAGCAGCGTGGCAAGGTCACGGGCGGGGCGTTCGCTGCCCAGCAGGTGGGCGATGGCGCTGCTTGCAAAAATCGGTGTTCCCGCGTTCTTGGGTGCCGCGAGACCCAGCCAGAGGGCGTGTTCGGCGCGGGTGAGGGCGACGTAGAGGAGGCGGAGATCTTCCTGCAGGCGTGCCCTTTCTGCGGCTGTCGTGTCGCCGCTTTCCCAGTGGATGGCGGGCTGCCCTGCGGCGCTGTGCGTGACGGTGAACGGACTGGCCCTGGCCGCTTTGCTGGTGGCGATGAAGGGCAGGAATACCAGTGGATATTGCAGGCCTTTGGCGGCATGAATGGTGACTACGCGCAGCAGCTCGGCATCGCTCTCCAGACGCAGGATGTGGGCGTCATTCTGATCACTCCCGGCGGCAATGGCCTCGTGCAGGTGACGGATGAGGGCTTCGGGGCCATCGAGGGTGGCGCTGGCCTGCTGCAGCAGTTCGCCGAGGTGGAGCAAGTTGGTGAGGCGGCGTTCGCCCTCAGGCTGCGTCAACAACCGGGCGGCAATACCAAACTGATGGATGCTGTGGTGGAGCATGGCCAGCACCCCCTGCCGTCGCCATTGCCGGGAGAGATCCTGGAACTGCTCCAACTGCGCTTCCCAGGCCGTTTCGTCCTGATTGAAGGCATCCAGGATGCTGAGCGGTTGTCCCAGTAGTGGCAGGGCGAGGGCGACGCGCAGGCGGCGGGCGTCTTCAGGATCGGCGACGGCTTCCAGCCAGAGGAGCAGGTCGCGGGCCTCATGGCTGGTGTAGACGGAGTCCCGCTCCGAGAGAAAGACGCTGCGCAACTGGCGACGGTGGAGCGCCTGACGGATGCTGGCGGCCTCAAAGCGGTCACGGACGAGGATGGCGATATCTTTGGGCTGGACTGGCTTTGGATCTTTCCCGTCTTCGGCGAAAACGGCGGTCGGGTCGGTGAGCAGGGTGGCGATGCATTCTGCTGCCTGTTCGCTCAGCAGTGCCTTGTAATGGTCCTTGGTGAGTGACTCGGTTGCTGCCCAGAAGGTGAGTGCTGGGGCGGGCTGTTTGGCCACTTGCCAGAGCTTTTCGTGGCCATGGGCCCGCACCGGCTGGTAGGGGAGCGGGTTGTCGGCGCCCGGCGCTGCATAGGCAAATGCGCCCTGGGTGTCGGTGTGTTCGGCGGCGGTATAGAGGGCGTTGAGGGCGCTGACCAGTGCGTGGCTGGAGCGATAATTGATGCCGAGCGCGTAGTGGCGGCCTTCGGTCAGACGGCGTGCCTGCAGATAACTGTCGATGTCGGCGCCGCGAAAGGCGTAGATGGATTGTTTGGGGTCACCGATGAGCAGGAGCAGGGTGTCGGGGGCGTTGTCGGCGGCATGGTAGATGTCGTCGAAAATCTGGTATTGCAGGGCGGAGGTATCCTGAAATTCGTCGATGAGGGCGGCGGGATATTTCTGCCGCAGGCGGGCGGCAAGCGCCGGTCCCTGAATTTTGTCGTGCAGCACCCCGGCGAGGCGCTGTTGATAGTCGGTAAAGCTGACCTGTCCGCTCCTGGCCTTGAGCTGGCTCAGACGGGCGTTGATCCAGGCGGCGGCGTGGCTGCGGATAGCGCCGTGCAGTTGGGTGAATTGTTGAGCGATGGCCTCTAACGCACTGAACAGGGTATCCAGTACCTCGGCAGCGGGGGGTGGAGTAATGGTCTGATTTTTGTTGCAGTAGGACGGTAAATTGCTGGCGGTGAGGCGTTGACACATGGCCAGCTCATCAGGGAGCAGAATTTCTGGGCGGTCTGCCCAGCCGCGCAGTGCAGCGAGGGTCCTCGTGACGATGGCTACGCTGATGCTTTTGCCGTTCAGCGGGTTGCTCGATTTCGGACCTTGTAATATCCCCAGTAGCCATTCCGCAAACGCATCATGCTCCGCCGCCCATTGCACCTTGAGGGCGGCAAGTTGCCGCCGGGGCGCGGTGACGGCGGCGGGCAGCCAGTCCGCCAGAGTAGACACGGGGGTGGGCAGGGGCGGGTCGAGCCGGCGCAGGGCATCTGTTTCTTGCTGCACCTTGTCGGGGCTGGAAAAGAGTTGAAGGACTTCACTGAGGGCGGGCTCGGTCAGCGGATAGATTTCCTGCCGCCAGAAATCGCGCACAGCGTCGTTGCGTAGATCCGTTTCGTCCAGGAGCAGCGTTTCGCGGAAATCGCTGCCGGTGGCAAAGGCGTGTTCGCGCAGGGTGCGCTGACACCAGGCGTCGATGGTGAAAATGGCACTGTCATCCATGGCATCGGCGGCGAGGACCAGTTGGTGCGCGGCTTGGGCGCGAGCTTTGGGATCGGGATGGTCGGCCAGCAGCGCTTCGAGAAAAGCATCTGGCTCTGCGGGGGTGTCGGTGCGCCGAAAGTATTGGGCGGCATGTTGCAGGCGATCACGGATGCGTTCCTTGAGTTCCTGGGTGGCGGCGCGAGTGAAGGTCATCACCAGAATGTCTTCGGGCAGGAGGGCGCGGGTGAAGCATTCGTCCTTCCTGCCATGCCCGAGGATCAGGCGCAGGTAGAGGGCGGCGATAGTCCAGGTTTTGCCGGTCCCGGCGCTGGCTTCAATCAGGCGGCTGCCGCGCAGGGGCAAGTGCAGGGGGTCGAGAATCGTGGTCATGGGTGCGCCTGCCATTCCAGGGTTTCCAGCCAATCGGCGAAGGGGCGGTAGAGGGCTTCGGCATAGTCAGCGAAGCCGCGCTGCCGGGGCCCAATGCGGGTGCTGCTGAGGGTGGTGAAGTCGGGGTAATCGCGGAACAGGCCGAGGTCTTTCTGGACTTCGCCAGGCCGACGCTTATTGCCGTCGTAAATCAGACTCGGGTTTTTACCTTGCAGGCTGACGAGGGCGGTTTTGAGGGTGACCGGCAGGGGCTGGCAGAGGCCTTCCTGCCAGAGATCCAGCAGAGCGTCCAGTGCGACCATGGCATCCAGTTGCAGCGGCGCGGCGCGGATAAGCACATCCCGGCCCACAACAATGCCAGCGCAGCGCAGGCCGGTGGCGCTGGCCAGCAATTGTTGGAGCCAGAGGGCGGCGAGTTTATCCCCTTCCGGTTTTTTACTGTCTTTATTCAGCAGGCGACTGGCGCAGAGCTGGATGCAGGCGAGGTCTCCTGCGTTATTTTGGTACAAAGCGGGTAACCAGTCTTCCAGCAACATTTGGCCGTGAGCATGGATAATAGCCGGTCGTTGTGGCGCTGCGGCCCATTCCGCGCTGATCTCCCGCCAGGCGGCGAGGATAGCGGTGGCGTCGTCGAGCAGTACGGTCGCGGTTCTCGCCGCCATGCCCGCGAGGGGATACTGACCGCTGCGCTGCTGCGCCTGCACCCTTGCGGCGGTGGTCTCCGGGCTATTTTTTTCGGCGCCGCGGAGCAGGTCTTCGAGCAGGTGATAAGTTTCAAGACCGTTGAGGGTGAAGGGTTCGTCGTCTTCTTCTGCCAAGTCTTCTTCGTTGAAGTCCGTGCGCAAGCGTTGCCGGTAAAATGCGCGTGCGGGCAGGCGGAAAAACTCCAGCAATTCGCGGATGCGGCGGGGGGTGAGCTCGGCAGGGTTGGGGAGCGCGGTGTCTTCCGGGGCGCTGTGCGGAGATGGATACCATTCGCGGGCCCAGGTGCATAGTCCAGGTTTGCCGAGCAGATATTCCAGGCTGAAGGGTTGTAAGGGATGCGCGAAAGTGCGCTTTTCCAGGGACAGCGGCCAGCCGCTGCGCATGGCATCCTGCAACTGCGTCACCAGCAGAGAGGGCGCTCTTTCGCGGTTGTTGCGCTGATCCTTTCCGGCCCAACTGATATAAAGTCCCTGTCGGGCGGCAAGGAGGGCTTCCAGCATCAGGTAGCGGTCGTCATCGCGACGGGAGCGGTCGCCGGGGCGGGCCATGCCGGGCAGTGCCATGAGATCAAAGTCCAGGCGGGGACTACGCCGGGGGTAGTCGCCCTCGTTCATGCCAAGCAGGCAGACCAGCGGGTAGGGCACCGCGCGCATAGGCAGGAGGGTACAAAAGGTGACGCCGCCGCCGAGAAAGCTGCGCCCTAAATCCGGCGCATCCAGCATCTCTAGCCAGGCGCCGCGAAACACGGCGAGGGGGAGCGCTTCGTTAAAATCTGCCGCCGCGCAGTCCGCCTGCCATTGGCGCAGGGTCTCTTCCAGATTTTGCAGGAGGGCTGCGTCGTCGTCATCGCTAGCGCTGAAAAAGTCCATGAGCAGGGCGCGAGCCGCTTCACCCCAGTGCTCCGGCGTCAGGGACTCCGTCAAAACGTGCTGCCAGTGCTCCAGTTTCTCCAGCAATTGGCTGAGAGGGCCGAGGAGTGCGGCGTCCAGCCCGCCCACCTCGCCGTAGGCCTCGATGTCGGCGAAATGGCTGTCATCGCCGTTGGCATAACCGAGGCAGAGGCGTTGCAGGGCAAAGGCGCCGCTGTTTTGGGGGCCGCAATGGGGCAGGCCCAGGGCGGCGCGTTGTTGCGCCGAGAGGCCCCAGCGCCAGCCGGCACCAGTCAACCATTGCTGCACGATGGGCAGGTCCTCCAGTTCCAGAGCAAAGCGCTGGCGCAGGGCGGGGCAGTTGAGGAGATCGCGGATTTCGCTCTGCCGGCAGCGCTGTTCCGGCAAATGCAGCAGCCAGTCCAGGGCCTGAAGCAGGGGTTGTTCGTCGCGGGCTTGCAAGTCGACAATGTGGTAGGGAATGTAACGCTTATCCTCCCGATCATACTGGTCGAAGGTGGCGCGGATGAGGGGTGCAAAACTGGCGATCTCCGGCACCATGACGATCACGTCGCGGGGCTGTAGCTTGCCGGTGGCGAAGCGGTCCAGCAGTTGATCGTGCAGGATCTGCACCTCGCGCAGGGCGCTGTGGGCGATGTGAAAGACCACGGAGTGATCATTATCGGCCAGCGCGGTGCAGGTTTCCGGCCTGATACCCTCCAGATCACGGATTTGCACCTGCAACTGGCGCAGGAGGGTGCCGCCCTGATCTTCGCTGAAGAGGTCGATGCGTGGGATGTCCATCTGCTGCTGCAGTGCTGCCGTTTCATCGAACTGGTCCAGCAGATTGAGAAAATCCCGGCCCTGACGGCCCCAGGCCGCGAGCAGGGGATTGCTTTCCACATGCAGGTCTGCGGGCGCAACGGCCGACAGATCACGGTCGTTGCGCAACGCCTGGCGACGGCGTTCGCGCCGCAGCAATTCGCGTCCCGAGACGATGTCGGCCCAGTGATAGCGGCAGGGGTTGGGTACCGCGAGAATCACCTGCATCTGCTGCCCAAGCGCGGCCAGCGCCGTCAGACTCTGCTCCGGCAGCGTGGCGGCCCCGAAGAGAATAACGCGGCGGGGCAACGGTGTAGCGGGGGGCTGCCCGGCGTTCAGGGCCGCGAGAAACTGGTCATGCACCTGCGCCCGACCCAGTGCCTGATCCTGTTCGCGGCATTGCAGGTCGTGCCGTAACGCCGACCAGAGCCGGGATTGCCAGCGCTGGTCGGCGGGCAGGGCCATACGTTCGCCATCGCCACGGCGCAGGGACGACTGGTCGGCGGCCCAGTCCGCCAGCCAGTCGCCACGATAGACCTGATATTGGTCGAAGAGATCGGCGATCTGGGCGGCCATTTGCCAGCGCCGTTCCAATGCACCGCCAGGCCGTTGCGATTGCCCCAGAAAATGCCGCAGAGGGGCGAAATCGGGTTGGGGCAGCAGCTCCGGCAAGAGCCGCATCAGGCGCCAGGTGAGGGGGGCCTTGTCCAGGGGCGAGCGGGTCGCGACGATGCCGGTGCCGAGCACTCGTCCATAACTGTCCCAGAGAAAGCGTCCCGGCAGCGCGACGCGCACTGCGGCACAGATGCCTTCATGGGCCGCCAGGGTCCATTGCAGCCACTCGGCAATGCCATTGCTCTGGACGAGAAAGATTTCCTCTTCCAGCGGCTGCAACGGGTGCTCGCGCAGCCACTCCAGGACCGCATCGCTGAGCCATTCCAGACGGTCGCCGTGGAGGACGATAAAGCCCGGTTCGATTGCCGGGTGGCTCATGGAGGCGTAGGTATAGTGCCGAGAATGGCCCCTGCGGACTGCATCCGTTGCAGAAAAGCGCGAATGCTTGCCTCCAGGCTGTGCAGGTCCGTCGCTTGCTCCAACAGACCGCACTCCCGCCACTGGGCGAAAAGGCTGGCACCGGGCATGGGAGTTTCGCGCAGTGTAGCGAAAAGGCGGAGACCAAGGGCATCCAGCACGATCATCTGCACGACATCCTCCGCATCACGATAGAGAAAAAGGGGGCTGGGCTCCGGTGCAAGCCCCGGCGCCGTGGTGAAGGACGGATCGAGGATCAGCCGTTGTACCGGGTAACGGTATTGTAGCAGGGCATGCACCGGGTTCAGAACGGCGGTGCTGGTCCAGGGGTCGCCGTCGGTGTCGCATTGGGGGGGCAGGTCAGTCTCGGCGACACCCAGAGTAAGCTCCAGCCATTCCAGATGAGCGAGTTCGAGGGCATAGGGGAGCGTTGCCGTAAGGTCTGCCTGCCGGTCAGACAGGTAGGCGAGAAATTCGTCGGGTATTTGCCGGAAAAAGGGGCTGCGACAGGCGTGTTCGGCGATGAAGGCGTCTCGCCACGCCAGCCACTGCGCCTCACCCATCGCTCGTATCCAGAGGGGGAAGCAGGCTTGCAGGGCCGCCGCAAAATTGCCGACGAGCAGTTCACGGTATAATTCCGCCGCCTGGAAATCGAAGTCTGCGGGGCAGTTCTGATCTACAGGCGCGCGCAGATGCGCGGCGAGGGCCGTGGTCAGCGCCCGATCGCTGCCGGATTCAGGCTGTGCCACGGGCTTCCTGCACTGGGCGCACATTCTGGAGCTCCTCCAGAAGCCGGGGCAGGGGAGGAATCTGGTTATCCCATTCCAGCAGGGTGGGCAGGGGGCCGAAGAGTTGTTCACTGCGGCGCAGCAAATCCCAGACCGGCGCCTCGACCACCGCATCGTGGGTGTCGATGAGCCAGCCCTGGGGGTGCCGGGCATGACCGGCAAGGTGCTGATAGACGATACGTCCGGCGGGTAACGCACGCAGAAAATCCACCGCGTCGTAGTGGTGGTTGATGCTGTTGACGTAGAGGTTGTTGAGATCAAGGAGCAGGCGACAATCCGCCTCTTCCAGCACGGCCAGCAGAAACTCCAGCTCGGTGAGTGCGCTATGGCGGAATCCGCCGTAGTAGGCAGTGTTTTCGACGATCAGCGGCATTTTCAGGAAGTCCTGCGTCTGACGGATGCGCCCCGCCACATGGTGTACCATCTCTTCGGTGAGGGGCAGCGGCAGCAGATCGTAAAGTTGGCCGTGGTCCGCACAGTAGGCGAGATGTTCGCTGTAATGGTGGATGCCATGCTCCGTCATAAAGCCCTGAACGGCCTCCAGCAGCGCCATGTCCAGCGGCGCTGGTCCGCCAATGGAGAGAGACAGACCGTGGCAGATGAAGGGATGCTTTTCGGTCAGGGTACGGAGTTGGGTTGCCGGGCGGCCGCCGAAGTTAATCCAGTTCTCCGGGGCCAGTTCAAAAAAATCCACCCCGTGCCCTGGTGTCGCAAGGAGTTGCGGCAGGAATTCGCGGCGCAGGCCCAAACCAACCGCCTTATTGGCGGGTGTGTGGGGATTGCTGCTCAAAGCAGATAGCATGGATGACTGCCCCTCCCGCTTATGGGATGTTAAGGCGCCGGCTGCCCGTATCCTGCCAGGGCAGCTTCATCCCGTTGAATCCTTGATGGCATAGATACAGTCTATTATTGCTGTTTCATGTGACTCTTGACGTGTTTGCCTTCTTTGGTCTTCATGTTGCCTTTGGAACAATTTCCTTCCTGGGAGCCCTTGCCCATCTTCTGGGAGCAGTTGCCTTCGCTTTTGGTGGCGGTGCTCATGGCGACGGGCTGTGCAGTCGCCATGCGCATGGTCGCAGCGTCTGCCGAAGTGGCCAGCAAAGGGAGCGTGCCGAGGGTCACGGCAAAAGCAGAGCCAAGGGCGAACGAACGGGCAAAATTAGCTTGTTTCATGGCTATTTCCTCTAAGTCGGAGTTGGCGGTGATGGATGATAACCCAAGACGCGGTCCGCCAGGGCGGCGCCGCCACGATCTGTTACCTGAGCGTAGTATGTAGAGGTCGTTCAGCTCTTGCAAGGATTCCCCTTCGCGCTGAAGAATTGATCCCGGAGATGTGCAATGAATGACTCGGTAGTGGCTCTCTGACGCAGGCTCAGTAAGGGCGTTCGCGCGCTGCGGGCTGATCTTTGAAGCGGCGATGCACCCACCAGTATTGTTCTGGGGCTTTGCGAATGGCGGTTTCCATGCAGGCATTCATGACGGAGGCGTCGGCCACGGCGTCGCCGCTGGGAAAAGTGTCAGGCAGCGGCACAAATTCAATTCTGAACCCCGACCCTTGCGGCAAACGATAGGCAAACATGCCGAAAACGGGCACGCGGTCACGCGCCGCCAGCCGCCCCAGCACCGGGGTCGTGCACGCGGGATACCCAAAAAATGGCGCAAACACTCCCTCTCGCGGATCAACATTCTGGTCGGTGAGGATGCCGATGATTTCCTTTTTTTTGAGGATTCGGAATAAGGGGCGGATGCCACGCTCCTTGTTGAGCTGGCGTGCCCCGCTGCGTTCGCGACAGTGCCGCATCAGGGCATCCATGCAGGGATTGCGTAACGCCCGGTACATACCGGTAATCGGCCAGCGCTGTCCGGTGTAGAGGACGGCTGCCTCCCAGGGGCCGAGGTGCGCGGTGAACAGAATGACCCCATGCCCCAGCGTGAGGGCGTGATCGACGGCCTCCGCGCCTTCCACCGTGCGCACCATATCTAGTGCCCCAGGTAAGTGTCGCGCCCATATCGGTCCTAATTCCAGAGCGGTGCGCCCGAGTTCACAAAAATTTTGTCGGCGTAATTGCTGACGTCTGGCGAGCGACCAGTCAGGAAAAGCAATCGCCAGATTGATGTCCACCACCCTGCGTATCTTGGGGAGTGCTACCATGGCGATCAGCCCCAACCCGCCGCCGCAACGTGAACGCCATGTATCCGGCCACCGGGCGGTCCACTGCAATAACCACTTTACGGTGAACGTGCCCAGTCGCTGCCCTCGCGTTCCTGTATCATCCTGCATCTTCGTCATGGGGCGCGTTTCCAGTGCCGCGTCGTAGTCACTAATTGGTTCATCCTGGCAACCCGTTTATGGAGAGCGGTAGCTGCGACGCCACCGGGTGAAAGTGGCAAAAGTCGACAAGAAGCATAGGCGGACGTAGCGCAAAACAAAAGGTCGTGACGGCGCGCCCCCCCAGGTTGGATCGTCAGCCAGCAATACGGCATACTTACAAGCAAGTGCATCATCGGCTATCCGGCGAAAACCTGATCCAGTGATCAACACACATTTATAGTCTGCAGAGAGGTGCCCTGGCCATGATTCGTCTGCGACTCTCCCTGGCCTTAAGTTATGAAGTGAATGAACCGGGCAGCAACTTCATTTTTAACATCCATGCCGCGCATACCAACCGACAAGTAGTGGTCGATGAGTCGCTGGTGGTCAATCAGCAGATGCCGCTGACCGTAGAGACCGATCCAACGACCGGCAACCGTTACCTGCGGCTGAGTGCTGCTACGGGGCCCCTGCAAATCTTTTATACGGCATCTGTTGATCTGACCCATTATATGGCTGCACCGGAACAGATCGCCGAGGTTCCGGTAGCGCGACTGCCGGCACAGGTATTAGGTTACATTTACCCCAGTCGCTACTGTCAGTCTGACCGCCTCTATCGGCTGGCGATGCGTGAGTTTGGTCAGCGGCAGCAGGGCTATGGCCGGGTTCAGGCGATTCGTGACTGGGTGGCGCAGCGGATTACTTACGCCAAAAACATCTCGGATTCCAACAGTTCCGCCATCGACACCCTGATCGAGACAGCGGGTGTTTGTCGTGATTTTGCCCATTTGATGATTGCGCTTTGCCGTGCCAGCAATATACCTGCCCGCTTTACGACGGGCATCAATTATGGGGTGGATCCCGCCTATGGCCCCCTGGATTTTCATGCTTATGTCGAAGTGTATTTAGTCGGTGGATGGTATTTGTTCGACCCTTCGGGAACCGCGATTCCCATGGGGCTGGTACGTTTTGGCACGGGACGCGACGCCGCCGACGTCGCCTTCGCGACGATTTTTGGAGAGGTGGGCTCTTCCCCGCCAGTGATAAATATTGAGGCCATAGCCGGTGCTGATGGCCTTCTCGTGATGCCGCAACTGGTGCGTTCAGCCCTCTCGACGGATGGTTAGCACCAAGGATCCCCATGATTGAATCGTTGCTCTTAACCACGGCCCGCGTGTCGACATTTGATATTGATCGACTGCTCACCCGCGCCAGTGGTTTCTTTTTCGCCCGAGATACACGACTATTTTTCGTCACCAGCCGACATGTGGTCGCGGACAAACCCAGCAAACACTTCCCGAACCGTATTGAGATTGAACTCCATACGGATGCCGAGAATTTAACCTGCGCAACCGTTTTGTCGGTTTATCTTTACCGCGATGGCAAAAGCCTCTGGCGCCAGGGCAAAGACAGTGGGGGAGAGATTGATGTGGCGGTCATTGAAATCGATCGCAGTGATTTACCGGAGTCGGTGGTGATCCAGTGCTTTACGCCGACGCATTTGCAAAGCTCATTCCAGGAAATCGAAGTGGGTAGCTTATTGCTGGTGGTTGGCTTTCCGCTGGGCTTTCATGACACGCTACATCATCTGCCGGTGGTCCGGCAGGCAGTCATTGCTTCTTCCTTCGGTCTGCGCTTTCAGGGGCAAGGGTATTTCCTCACGGACGCACGGACACACCGTGGCAGCAGCGGCGCACCTGTGGTGCTGCGCTGTACAGAGGGTGATCAGGTCCTACCGTGGAAGCTGCTGGGTGTGCATTCCGCGCGTATCGATATGGGGGGGCGGGATACCGAAGTCGATGAATCGTTGGGCCTCAATTGCACCTGGTATGCCGATATCCTGCTGACGCTGACGGCGTAAGTGCATCGCGTCCCTTCCACACCACGGATGTCGGGCTTAATCCCCCGTCCGCTAACGAGGGCTCGTTTGTCCTGGGGCGCCGTTTACAAATCCCCCCAATCCGGATCGGCCCGGTGGAAGCTGTCCTCCTGGTACTGATAGCGCCGTTCCCAGGGGCGCAGAGTTAATGCTTCTTTGGTCTGTTTGATCGCCAGTACCTGATGCAGAGCCGACCAATTGCGCCAGAAGGCATAGGCGCAGCCCGCCATGTAGATGGCCCAGATGCGATAGCGCTTGTCCCCGACCATGGCGACGGCTTCTGCTTTGCGTGCTTCCAGGCGTTGCACCCAATGGATGAGGGTCTGGGCGTAGTGGGGGCGCAGGTTTTCTACATCCAGAACCTCCAGATCCTGTCCCGCCATTTCCCATACCAGGCGCCACAAATGAGGGATCTCGCCGTCGGGGAAGACGTATTTATCCATGAAATCGCTGCCGGAATGATGCCCGTCTTCGTCATCCTGCTGGCCGGCGGTGATGCCATGATTCATCACCCAGCCGCCTTCCCTGAGCACCCGGTTGATCACCTGGAAATACTCGCCTAGCTTGGCGCGGCCGACGTGCTCAAACATCCCTATCGAAGAGACTTTATCGAAATAATCCCGTTCGGGAATGTCGCGGTAATCCTGCAGGCGAATTTCTACGCGATCGGCCAAGCCCTCGCATTTTATGTGTTCTTTGGCGTAGGCAAACTGCTGCTCGCTGAGGGTGACACCCACGCCCTGAATCCCGTAATGCGTTGCGGCCCAAGTCAGCAGGCCACCCCAACCGCAGCCGATATCGAGGAGCTTTTCGCCGGGCTGCAAATGGAGTTTGCGGCAAACATGATCCAGCTTCTGCTCCTGCGCGGTGTCGATATCTTCGGTGCCGGTTTTGAAATAGCCACAGGAGTAGACCATGTTGTGGTCAAGCCAGAGCTTGTAAAAATCATTGGAGACATCGTAGTGGTACTGAACCGCCTCGGCATCCTGAGATTTGCTGTGGGTGGCGTGATGTTTACGAAAAATGCCACCTTTGGGCTTTTTGGCGGGGAAGACATCGCCCAATCCTTCTGCTACCGCAAGAATATCCTGATAGCGACCATCAAGGCCGATGGTGCCTTCCACATACCCCTCGCCGATCACATCCAGCGCGCTGCCCATGAGCAGGCGCGAGAGGACCTTGGCGGAACGCAGATGCATAGTGACGAGGGGCTGCTCGTCGAAGGTGTATTCATGGCCATCCCAGAAAAGGACGCGCAGCGGCAACGGCTTTCCCTTGAGGCCTTTTTTAATGTGGTCCAAGAAGCTAGTGCGTAGATCTTTCACGTTGAGACTCCCGTTCTTGCAAAATGGATGGCAGAAACACTCAAGTTATATGCGCAAATATCCGCCTTGGGTTGAGTATAGGACACCCTTGGTCATTCAAATTCCCGTCAAGGTCAGCAATCGCAATCCGCTTCCCAGCGCAGAATATGGCCTGGTGGCACCAATTCCCGCAGGTGCGGCAGCACGGCATCCACGGTCTCTGGCTCATCAAAAAACTCCAACACCAGCGGCAGGTGCACATTCAGGCGCAGTATATCGTCGGCATGCACGACCCCTTTGCTGCCAAAGCCCGCGATACCGCGAAAGGCGGTAACGCCATGCACCTTGTACTGATCGTGGAGCATGCGGAAGATTTCCTCCATGAGATTATGTCCGTCATGTTTATCGCCTTCTTTAATATAAATACGCACTACAGATACCGTAGTCATGCTTCACCTCTCAGATGCTGCGGGAAACCCAGGCCCCGACAAAAGCGGCACCGACGCACAGAAACAGCGATGTAAACATATAGAGCAGGCCCTTGATGGCTTCACCATTCTCAAAAAGCACCAGCGTTTCGAGGGAGAATGTCGAAAAGGTGGTGTAAGCACCCAGTCCGCCGGTGAGTATTCCGGTGCGTAATTCCGGGCTTACCGAAATACGTTCCAAGGTCTCAAAAAACAGGAAGCCCATGATAAAACAGCCCAGCACATTGATGCTCAGGGTTGCCCAGGGAAAACCGCGGCCGAACACCGTCTGCACCAGCAAGGTCTGTCCATAACGCGCCCAGGCACCGAGTACGGCAAACAGCGCAATGAAGCCGAAAGTGGCAAACATTTTTACTCCTTTCTATTACAAATAAAAGACGCTGCCCAGAATGACGATCAACAGTATCCCGATATAAGCGAGATAGGCGTTGAGTGAGCCATTTTGCAAGGTCAGACCAATCCGGTCGCTGAGATTCTGCACCAGGCGTACTGCCGGGCGAAACAACCAGGGTCCAAAGACGGGGGCCTGACTGTAATTGAAGTGCACCTCATGAACGAAATAATGGCGGTCCGTATGGCTTTTTTCGGTATTGGTGCTGGGCCGGTACACAAAGCTATAAAATTCCCGCAGTGCATTGGAAAAAGCCAGCGCAGTCACCGCATTGTCCGCCGGTATCCGGCGCAGGCCGTGACCCCATACGGGTACCCGGCGGCGGCCGTGACTGTGCTGGCTCCAGCCCAGCAAACCCAGGGGAATCAGTGCCAGTAATACTCCCATGAGCAGCAACAAAGGGGGCGAAATAAAGGCGAAATGAGGAGTCAATGGCACCAGTATCGGGCCGCGCACCATGGCGGCCACAGCGGGGAACGGCGGGCCAGCCGTCCCGGACCAGTGCCGCTAATGTCCAGGGCAGCGCCACGGCATAGGCCAGCACCAAAAGACCCAGACCCAGAAGCGGCCAGCGGCCCGTGACTTCGGTCGGGTTTTCCTCCCGTCCCAGCAGGCCGATGCCGAAGACTTTGACCATGGTCGCCAGGGCAATGGCAGCGGTCAGGGCCAGGCCAGCACCGCTCAGCGCCAGCGCTACCCGGGCGGCAGAAGAAGTCAGATGGAAATCCTGAAACACGGTTTGAAAGAGGTACCATTCGCTGGCAAAACCCGCCATGGGCGGCATGGCGGCGAGACTCATGGCCCCGAACAGGGCGCCGATGCCTAAAGTCCAAGGGGCGAGGGCCAGTACCCGGCTCTGCGCGATCTGATAGTTGCCGCGCACCGCCGCCACCCGATCGGCGCTGAGCATCATGGCACCCTTGGCCAGACTATGGCCGCCGAGATGAATCAGGCCTACCGTCCAGGCCAGAGTCGTCAGCATGGACAGGCCGTCGGCCCGGAACAGGGAGGCGGCACCCAGCGCGACCACCGCCAGCCCCGCATTTTCCGCCGTAGAAAATGCCAGCAGGCGTCGCCAGTCTTCCTGTTGAAAGGCGTAGAGAATAGCGAGGATGGCGGATACCGTCCCCAGGGCCACCAGCAGAATGCCCACACCGGTGGCGGCGCTGACCGGCAACCAGTCGAGCATGGCCCGTCCCAGGGCGAAATACGCGACGTTCAGCACAATGCCGGAAAGCAGTGCCCCCGAAGCACCACTGCCACTCCCGTAAGCACCCGGATACCATTCGTAAAAGGGCAGGATGCCGAGCTTGGCGCCGAAGCCGATGATAAACAGCACCGCCACTCCGAAGGCCGCCGTGCCATAAGTGGACCAGCTCGCTGCCCAGACGGCAAACTGCGTATCGCTCGCGCCGAGCAGCACCAGGCAGAGCAACAACGCCACCGCGCCGATTTCCAACAGGGCCAGCATATAGAGACTGGCCTGCCCGCCGCGTTGAGTTTCCTGCAGGCCATCGGCGAGGAGCATGATCGCGCCGCCGAAACTCAAAAACTCCCAGGCCATCAGAAAAGAGACACCCTCCTGCAAACCGGCAACGCCGAGACTGCCCAGCAGGGCAACGGCCGCGCCGGCCATCCAGATGGCGGGATTTTGGGCGCGACTGGGGGAGAGAAAGGCCGCCAGCGCCGCCAATCCACCCCAGAGCAACAGCCAGGCCGCAGCGGGCTGGAGCTGCCAGGTCACGGCAATATCGCCCAGCGGCCACAGCGCCCCGGTCGCCGAACCGTCTGGCAGGCAGGAGGCGCTGCCAATCAGTATCGCCAGTGTACCCACAATCAGGGTGATCCGCGCCAGCCAGCCCTGCCGCAGCACACCGAGGGCAATGGTCAGAACCAGGAGCAGAGCTGCGATGCAAAAACTATCCAGCACCATAATGGCCTCCCTGAACCCGTTGCGGCATCCGTTCCAGCAGCAGGAGCAGCGCATGAATCAGTGCCGCGGGATTGGGCGGGCAGCCCGGTAGCCAGACGTCTACCGGCAGCACATCCTCCAATCCCGATCCACCCGCGTAGCCCCCGTCCATGGGCGCGCCGGAGACCGCGCAAGTACCGGTTGCCAGCACCATGCGGGGTTCCGGCATCGCCTCCCAGGTGGCCAGCAGTGGTGCATGCATGGGCGCCGTCACCGGGCCCGTCACCATCAGCAAATCCGCAAAGCGTGGCGAGGGTGTAAAGAAGATACCCAGACGGTGCAGGTTATAAAAAGGGTTGTCGAGGGCGCTGATTTCGGATTCGCAGCCATTGCAGGAGCCCGCATCCACATGACGAATGTGCAGGCTGCGGCGCAGGCTTCGTGCCACCCCCTTGCCCAGTTGCTGTCCTTCGGGGCCATTCAGTGCCGCAGCCCAGATCAGGTCTTCGCGTCGCCGCACGCCGAAGGCCCAGTCATAGGAGCTGGTCATCGCCCCTTCCGGGCAATCCTCCACGCAACGCTGACAGACGATGCAGCGCCCATAATCAACCGCCACGGTGTCCTTGACGACGGCGATAGCGCCCGTGGGGCAGGCGGCGGCGCAAGTGTTGCAGTCGCTGCGACAGGCGGTGGGGTCCCAGCGCGGCATGCCCAGCACGCCCTCCTGCCCGTCGGGACCGTGCTGCGGCCAGTGGGTGGCGGCTTTACCCGCTTTTAATCCTGTCCAGGTCCATACCGGCATTTTGTCCTCCTAACGGTCGCAACCGGCGGTGGTGAGGCCGAAACTGGCCTCATTGATGGCGTAGTCCATCATGTTGGTGCCATGCACCGTGAGCGGGAACACCCGCCAGTTGGAAAATGAGGGGGATTTGATCTTCACCCGTTCGAGACGGCCATCGCGGATCCGTACGCTGTAATACAGCGAGCCGCGCGGCGTTTCCGCCCAGCCCAGGCCTTCCTGTTGTCCCTGCGGCGCGGTGTATTCGGCGCGCACCGGACCCGCCTTGAGGTGTCCGGAGGCCTGCATCAGCAGAGCGATAGCCTCGCGCAGGGATTCCGCGCGAACCTCGCTGCGGGCCATGGCGTCGCCCTTTTCGCGCACCGGCACATTAAAGCGCAGGTGGCTGTAGGCGGCGTAGGGATGGTCGCGGCGCAGGTCCCGGTCGAGGCCGGAGGCGCGCGCCACCGGTCCCGTCGCCCCCTGATCAAAGGCGGCTTCCTTCGATAAAATTCCGGTGCCCATCAGGCGGTCCAGATGGCTGGCAGTTTGGTGCAAGCGGGTCAGATACGCTTCGCCCTCGTCGATGATGTTTTCCAGTGCGCTCGCCAGGTGCTCCGCCTGGAGGTCGTGGCGCAACCCGCCTATGGTCAGCAGGCTGCGCAGGAAGCGCGACCCGGTCAGTTGTCCGGCAAGCTGTTTCACGCGCTCCTCCAGCAGAAAGCCCGTCGCCGAGCCCACTTTCAGCGTCGTCGTCTTGGCCAGCAGACCAAAATAGTGGAAGTGATTGTAGAGGCGCTCCAGTTCCGCGAGGATCACCCGCAGCAGTTGTGCCCGCGCGGGTACTTCGATACCCCAGGCGGACTCCACGGCCTGACAATAGGCCAGGGCATGGCCGACACTGCCGACGCCCGACACGCGCTCCGCCAGAAAAACGGCCGCCTCGACACGCTGTCCGGCAAAGCGTGCTTCCATCCCACGATGTTTGAAAAACAGCCGGGGATGGTAGTGGAGGATGGCCTCGCCGATGTAAGAGAAGTGAAATTCCCCCGTCTCCACCACATCGGCCCGTATTGGCCCCCAATAGAGGTCTTGTACCTGATCTCCCCGCACTTCCGGCATGGTGGGCGGTGCATACGCACCGCTGAGGTGGCCTTCCGGCCCCTCCCGCCCCAGCGGCGGGCGCGGCAGCGAAAATCCTTCGTGGATCACCAGGGGATAGGGCTCTGGATGCCCCGTAAAGCGCAGACCACCGAGATCCTGCATCTCCCGCTCATACCAGCCGAGCAGAGGCACGATGGCCGCCAGGGACGGCAAGGTTTCGTCCGTACGCAACTCCAATAGCAGAAAAGGTACCCGGTTGCCTTGGCTGATCAGATAGCGCACGACACAGACACCCTCCTCCCAATCATGCCAGGCCATCTGAAAGCGCATCCCGGCGGCTATGCAGTCGGTGGCGACCGCCGTGAGCTCCGCTGCCGATATCTGGCGCCGTTCGCAATCGTTATAGGTCATGGCCGCACTCATGGTTGCGCCCGAAAAGCCTGCTGAAAGAAATGCCACAGCCCTTCCGGCCACCACAGTCCAAGCACCAGAATCGGTACAAAGGCGAGCCACATGGGCAGGGTATTCCAGACGGACAGCTTCAGGGTCGGCTCCGCACCGGGCGCCGGTTCCGGTCCCCAGATCATGCGCCGGAAGTGGTTCATGAAGGCGACGAAAATGAGGATCAGCAATATCGCCATCACCCACACCGCCCAGGGGTTGGGGCTCAGTATACCACCACGCAGGATGGTGATTTCCGAGAGAAAAAGCCCGAAAGGCGGTGCTCCGGTAATGGCCACCGCCCCCAGCAGCCAGAGCGCGCCACTGACCGGGTAATAACGCAATACCCGTCGCATCTGGCTCATGGACTTGGTGCCATAGGCGCGCATCATGTTGCCAGCACCGAAAAACATCATGGATTTGGTCAGGGAATGGTTGATCATGTGATACATGGCCCCGGCGAAGGCCAGGGGGCCGCCGAAACCAAAGCCGATGGCCAGCACTCCCATGTGTTCCAGGGAGGAATAGGCGAGCATGCGCTTGGCGCCATCCTGCCGGACGATGAACATTCCGGCGACGAAGAGGGAAATGACGCCCAGCACCAGCAGTGCCGTATGCCCCATCACTCCATAACCACCGCTGTCGACGATGGACAGAAACCGGTAGATGCCGAGCAGGGCGATATTCAGCAGTGCCCCGGAAAGCATGGCGGAAACCGGCGCCGGGCCTTCGCTGTGGGCATCGGGCAGCCAGGTATGCATGGGTGCTAGACCCATCTTGGTGCCGAAGCCCACCAGGGTGAGCAGAAAGGCGAGAAAGAGCAGCGTCTCCGGCACATGCGGCGCCACTTCCCGCAAATTAGCCCAGGTCAGGGCATAGGTCGGCCCCAGGGTGAAGGTCCCGCCCCAGTAGAAGAGAATGATGCCGAGCAGCGCCAATGCCAGACCCGCAGAAACGATGATCAGATATTTCCACGCCGCCTCGATACACTCCGCCTCCCGCTCGAAACCCACCAGAAAGGCGCTGACGATGGTAGTGAAGTCGATGGCAATCCAGAAGATGCCGGGATTGTTCATTAGTGGCGCGATCAGCATGGTCAACGCAAAGCCGGCCTGTAAGGCATAATATTTGTGGAGACGGGGCTTTTCCTCGGGAAGCAGGCGCATATAGCCGATGGCATAGAGAGACGCCAGCAGGTAGACCAGCCCAACGCAGAGCAGCACCCAGGCCCCCAGCGGCGTCAGCAGAATATAGCCTGCACCGGTCACCAGTGCCTTGCCGGGCAGGGCTACCAGAATGGCCAGAGTCAGGCCAAAAACGGCCACCGATGACGTCAGATTCAGATACTCCGCCCAGCGCGGGCGGCGTATGGCCATGATCAGCACAATAGCTACCGCGGGCACAATCCACAGGGCAGCAATGAGCGCCGTAAAATCCATCTCAGCCCACCAGCTTTTGCAGGCCGCGGCTGCTGGTCGTCCCGGCGTGGGCCTGCAGGAAACGCACCAGCATCCCGAAGGCCATGACAATGGTCATCAGGTCGAAGATGATCACCAGTTCCAGGAGCACCGGCATGCCGGGCACGAGAATCTGTGAGCCCAGAAAAATACCATTTTCAATCACCAGCAGCCCCAAAATATGGCTGATGGCCTCGGAGCGCAGGATCATCATCAAAAAGCCGATGAGCTTGAGGCTGAACATGCAGGTCAGGGCCAGCACCGCAATGTTGTCGGTCAGGTGCAGCGCCACCCCCAGCTGTCGCGCGACCTCGTAGGAGAAAATCACCAGCGCCGCGCCAAGGACCATGCTGGAGGAAGGTTTGAGCAGCGGGGTGAACTCGCGTTGGATATCCAGTCGGTTGACCAGACGTAGCACCAGGTAGGGCAGGATGGTTCCGCGAAAAAGCGCTGTCAGAACGGCGATGAGGTAGAGTTCGGGATAATGCCCGTAATAGCCGATAGCGGCGGAAATGGCCGCGATAGTCCAGGATTCTGCCGCAAAAGCATAAACATGATTCTTCAGCCAATGAGATGCCAGCATCACAAAGGACAGCACCAGCGCCAGAATCGCCAGCAGACTGAACAGGGACGTAGCCAGGGGACCGAGATGAAAGATCAGCATCGCACCCTCCTAAAGCTGGTCAGCCACGATGGCCAGCACGGCAAAGAGAAAAGACAGCGCCAGCGGCTCCTGATAACGATAGAAGCGTAGTCGCGACTGCAGCGTATCCACGGCCACCATCACCAGCCCCACCGCGCCATATTTGGCCAGTATGATAAGCAACGCCAGCAGCACTGAACCCAGACTGCCCGTCGTGGACAATCCCCACGGAAAGAAAAAGACATTGAGGAAAATGGTGTAGAGTAAAAACTGCTTCATCCAGCCCGCCCATTTGAGCAGGGCCAGCAATGGCCCGGAATACTCCAGAATTCGCGCCTCGTCGATCATGTAAATTTCGTAAGGGATGGTGGAGTGGATGGGCAGGCGGTCCGTTTCCACCGTCAGCAGGATGAAAAAAGCGAAGATCAGAAAAATATGCGCCGGGCTCCAGTAGGCTGCCGGATGCTGTGCCAGCAGGTGATTGGCGACGAAAGGCAGCATGGAGTGATCGAGAAAGGTGATACCCACAAAGACCAGGATCAGGGTCGGCTCGGCGAGGATGGCGAGCATAACCGCCCGGCTGGAACCCAGTCCACCAAAGGGCTGACCCGTATCCAGCCCGGCCAGCAGGATGAAAAAGCCACCGAGGGTCAGAATCAGGCCGCCGCCGAGGATATCGCCCATGTCCGAGAGCGGCAGGGGGAAATTGGTCAGCACCGGAATCAGCATCGGCACGATGAGCATAGCGGTAAAAGCCACCACCGGCGCCCAGAAAAACACCCAGGATGCGGATTCCGGTATCAGCAGGGTTTTGTGAAATAGTTTCCAGAGATCCCGATAGGGCTGGAATATGGACGGCCCCTGTCCGCGCTGAACGCGCTCTTCCATGGTGACCATGAAGCCGTGCAAAAGCGGTGACAACAAAAGCACCGTCAAGACTTGTCCACACTGCAGGACGATATCGCCGAACATGTCTTCCCCTTTATATGGTTTCCATGACGCTCCACGGCCCGACCTTGCGATCAGGATCAGTAGCAGTCATTAGCCTATAAAGGCGGTTATCGGGTGGACTCCATCACCACATGTTTTATTTATGGTAGTTTGGCGCGTTATGGAGGTCAAGATGTTTCCTGCCGTGCGCTGATGCGGAGGAGCGCGATATCCGTGTGATTGTAGATTTCGTATCGTATCATGATGGTTTGCTGCTGATAGGCGGCGGGCACTGCGGCGCGAACGGCAGGTATATCACTGGCCGGACAAACCAGATAAAGAGGCTCCGGGCCGAGGACCGCAGGTAACTCCGTCAATGCCCGCAGATGCCGGATGGGCATGTTGCCGCGCCCGGCATAAAACAGAAAATTCGGCTGAAACCACTGCCAGGAGGCGAGCCGGTAGGGCTGCGGGCCCTGCAGGGCAGCAATGCGTTGCCCCATCGCCCGTGCGGGTTTCACGGCGTTAATGGGCGGGGTGATGACGAAAACCAGCAGTGCCGCCAGCGCCACACTGCCGCCAGCCAGGGTGACTCCAGCCTGCGGCCAGCGTTGCCGCCGGAGCAGCACGAGGGCGACCGCTGCTGCCAGCATATAAGGTATCCCGATCTCCACCATGCCCGGTAGCTGCGGCTCGCGCAAAGGCACCACCCAGGCGGCGAAGACACTCAGTGCCAGCCCGATGAGAAACAGCACCCCGAGAGAGGCCGCCATTCCCCAGCGCGCGGGCTGCGTGGCGGCAACGCGGACTTTCTCAAAATAAGCGGCCAGCAGAATGAAGAGCGGCGGGTAGGCTTCCCAGACATAATTGGGGAGCTTGGTTGCAGACAGGGTAAAAAAGCCGATCCACGCCGTCGCCCAGACCAGCAGAAAAAGCGTCTTCGGCTGGCTGCGTAAAAAGTGCTGGCGGGAAAGCCAGATATCCCGAAAAACCTGCGGTAAAAAGATCGACCAGGGCAGCATCCCGAGAAAAGTGCTGATCGGATAATACACCCAGGGGCCGCGGTGCCCCTGCATGCTGTCATCAAAGCGACCGATATTCTGCTTGAAGATGAAGGCGCGATCCCAGGCCCAGTGGGTTTCGACGCCCACGGCAAGATACCAGGGCAGCATAATAAGCAGAAAAAGCGGTATCCCCCAGTCCAGCCGACCTTCCCGCCAGAGAAAGGACAGCTCCCGGCGCAGCAACAAAAACAGCACGATAATCAGGCCCGGTAGCAGGAAGCCGATGGGGCCTTTATCCAGGGTGGCGAAGGCCATGGCGGCATAGGTGATGAGCAGTTCGCGGCTGCGGATATCCGGGAACAGGTATCCGCGCAGATAACTCAGCAGGGCAATGGTGACCGTCAGGATGAGGAGGGGGTCCGGTGTGGCGCCGCGGAAAATCACCGTGCTGTGCAGCGCCGTGGCCGTCAGCAGGCCGCCGATCAACGCAATATTTTCACCATACAGACGCCGCAGGGCCATGATCAGATAGAGGATCAGCAAGGCCCCGACGACAGCGGAACCCATCCGTAAACCCCAGGAGTTCAAGCCCAGCACCTTGACGCCGGTCCACATGAGCCAGTAATTGAGTGCGGGTTTGTCAGGCATCAGCCGCGCATTGAAGGTCGGGACCACCAGATTGTGCTGGGCAATCTGGTCCTTCAGCGACTGGGCATAGATGGGTTCGTCGATGTTCCAAAGACTGGTATTGCCAATGCCACAGCCGAAGAACAGCAGTGCCAGCAGAAAAATCGTGAATGCCTTCAGTCCAAAGAATCGGCTGGCGGCACTATTCCGGGAGAACATGATCAGCTCCCGGTGGGGTTACACTGGCTTCGTATAAGTCGCTAAGCATCGCGATACTTCATACCGTATGTGGATTTGTCCGGCAATAATCATCGCCAATGACATTAATGATGGGTACCCAGGGTTTTGTTTCAGATGGATGTGAAGTACCTCAAATCTCGCGTACCGTGCCGCTGTGCTACTCGGCGAGCGCTTCTCCCAGCAACCCGCCCAGTCTAACCTGTTGTCGCATTGACCTCAATCTGCGTATCCCAGGTCGCCGCGTCAAATTCAGCGAACCCACGCCAGAATGCCGCGAGGTCGGCAGAGGGCAAGCTCTGAACGGCCTTGTTCAACCGTATTTAGTAGAAAAAGTTTTGCACGCGTTATTCAGCGTTGGTGGTCTCCCGCGCATCCGCGGGCTGAGGTGAGGAGCGCGTGCAGAAGGCTTGTTTCGGCTTCCCGCATCAAATCTTGCCCACCATACGCTTGCAGCGTATGATAACTACATGGTCATCGTCGAGTCACCCGTATTCACCAAAGCCATCGTGGCCATCCTCGATGATGAGGGATACCGAGCCATGCAAAATGCATTGGTAGAGAACCCCGCATTGGGCGTGGTGATTCCCCATGGCGGTGGTCTACGCAAGGTGCGGTGGGGAGTCGAAGGCAGGGGAAAGCGTGGAGGGATTCGCGTGATCTACTACTGGTGGACGGGCAAGGGTCAGATCTAACGCAGGAGCAAATCCGTCAGCTAGGAAAGCTCGTTGAGCAGGAGTTACATCATGGATGAGCAAGGATTTGACGAACTGCTGGATAGTGTGCGCTGGATGGGCCGTCATATGCGCGGCGAGGATGATAACGGGCGGACGACCCGCATTCCGGATCCTGATGTGAAGGCTATCCGTGAAACCACAGGGCTTTCTCAGTCGCAGTTCGCCCTGATGATCGGGGTCAAGCTCAAGACCTTGCAGAATTGGGAGCAGAAGCGGGTACGTCCGGCAGGGCCAGCTAGGGCGCTTTTGCAGATCGTGGCTGTGGATCCCCATGCGGCGATTCGTGCCCTGCACGGCCACGCGGCATAAACAGGGATCTCAAAGCATTATTGGCGGGTTAAGTGATGGCATTGACCATAGCTTGCAACGAAACAAGGATTGCTCGCTTGCGAAATGATTCGGCTGGGGTGTCATACACAAAACACCAGGGGTAGAAAAAATCTCGCACGCATTATTTAGCGCTGGGGGTCTCCCGCGCATCTGCGGGCTGATAGGTGGTGTACCAGTGGTCTTCCAGGATCACCTTCAGGAGCTGCTGGGTGCTTTGCGCCCAGGTGAGGTAGGGCATGTCGGCGGAGCGAGGGGCTTGGCCCTCGGCGTGGAGCTGGAGCCAGTGGCGGAGGCTGTCGGCCAAGGCGGCGCTATCGCTGTTGGGGAAGTAAAAGGCGAAATCGCCCGCCACCTCATGAAAAACCGGGATATCGCGGGCGATGACGGGCAGGCCGTAATGGGCCGCTTCGATGAGCGGCAGACCGAAGCCTTCGGCGAAGGAGGCGGCCAGTAAGGCCGTCGATTGGGCGTAAAGCTGCATGAGCAGGGCATCGCTGGCCTTTTCCAGCCAGAACAGTTGCTTGTTGCGCTGGGGATGGCGGCGCAGACGGCGGACCAGGTCGTGGCTGCGCCAGCCTTCCTTCCCGACGATGACGAGATTGATGTCCGTGCCCTCTTTCCAGAGCATTTCCAGCGCATCGAGTGCCGGGGCGTGGCCTTTGCGCGCTTCTACGGTGCCGACCATGAGGAGGGTGGGTCGCTCGCGTAGTTGCGTCAGCAACATTGCCTCATTCGCGTTTACGCCTTCAGTGGGTTTACTGGCCTCCAGGTTCGCACCAAGTTGGAAATAGCCTATGGGCAGAGGCGCCTGCCGCGCATCGGGGTGTTGCTGCAACCAATTTTTTACTTCGTCAGCAACAGAGCGGGAGTCGCAGACGATGGCGTCGGCCACCGTCATCACGCCAGCGAGCCAGTCGGTGAAGGCGAGGTTGTAGGCTCTAGGGAAAAGCCATGGATCACTCAGGCCAATGATATCGTAGATAGTAAACACAATCCGTAATCCGCGCTGTTGCAGGGCCGATAATGCCGGAAAGGGATAGTCTAGGTACAGGTCAGGGCAAAAAAACACATCTCCTGCCTGAAGGAGCACCAGAGATTCTTCAGGATCGGTGGGTTCCTTGCCCATTAGGATGTTGCGAAATTTTCGTGCATACCAAAGTTGGCCTGTCCCATCGGCATAAACTGGTTCTACAACATAGCGTGAAGGTGGATGGCGCAGGAGTTCTTGTAAGATGCTGCGCACGACTCGGTGCACGCCGGTATGTACATCACGCAATATCAGGCCCGATATGTCTACCAATAGTTGATGTTCTTCGGGAATAAAACTTGGTTGCGTCCGATGGCTTTCTGCCAAGAGTGGTGCGTGGCGGGTACGAAGGGTATATTTTTTAAATAAATAAACCCATACTCGTACCTCTTCTTCCAGTGCTGGAAATAGGCGCAACATGTTGCGAGCGATGGCAATGACATTCGGGTTTGCCAATAAAGCGCGCATCCATGATTTTATGACAGTTTTCATTGACCTTTTAGGCGAGGGCGAATGGTTGGAGGTTTTCATGGCAACCTTTAGCGTTGGATTGTAGCGTGGTCGGTATGGGAAAAACCGTTCGATAAACCAGAGTCTTAAGCCAAGTGGGTGTTATTTTCCGTGTTGCGATCTCCCACCTATGATCCGCCTTCATGAAACCCCTCCCCAGCCGCGCTGGTAATGGCATTGCAGTTTTTGAGACGGAGCAAATTATTTAGATATTTTGTGCGATATATTTTCTGTGGATTTCTGGTTATTAATTTTTATTAAATAATTATCTATTCTGAATTGTTTGTTGGTGGTTACAATGTTATACAGTTGGTTGCAAACAAGGCCATGGATAATTGCCGTTATTTATTCATAACTGTATCTTATTTAATTGTTAACTAATGGTTTTTCATGTTGCCAGGAAGTGGGTATTTGTAGCTTTCTCCGAGTCTTGAGAAAATCCCATCATATGCAGCATTGTACATAGTGGTGATCGCATGGGGTTTTCCTTGAAAGATGCTTACTGAGCCTAAAACAATAAAAAATATTAGTCCGTTAAACAAAAATAAAAATTTATTTTTGCATACCTGATGGAAAGTAAACCAAATCTGGTTCCTCATGAAATAGTAAAATCGATATGACGGAACAGACAACCATGCCGTCATGCCAAATTTTCCATGAGATCTCTCTTCCCAATCATCTATGTCGTTGATGGTAGCTCTGCATATAAGCTGGATGGGATAGCCATGATGAACCATCCGCCAAGTATATTCTGAATCGTCAACATACAGGCACAATTCTGCCTTCGGCAGGCCAATGGTGTTGACTAATGATTTGTGGAAAAACAGCCCCCCATAGGGCGCGGTCCATACGTTTATATCTGTGCACTTTGCGCTGAGTTGTTTGGGATCGCTTGAAAATAATAATTTTATTATTTTCCTGGGAATGTCAATAATATGGATTCCTAAAAAATAATTTGATTTTTTCTCAAAAAAATGTTGGGTTGCAGATGCATTAAGGTTGGCAATCATCCTGGGTCTAGCAGCCAAGGCAATAAAGTATTCAGAGTCAGATTGGTTGGTGGCGTGTAATAATTCCTTCAGACAATCAGCATTAGGCAGATTGTCGTCATCCAGGAGCCAGATGACCTCGCCGTCGGTCTCTATCGCTCGCGCAATACCTGCAGAGAAACCCCCTGCGGATCCCACATTACCGTCCATATTGAGGACGATCACTTTAGATTCCAGCGTGCTAGCCAAAGCATCCACATTCCAGGATGCACCGTTATTAACGACGATGATCTTGCCCACTTCTTGTGCGAGTGTTGCCCGCAGTACCGGTTCCAGCAAGTGTCGGCGGTCACCATAGGTAACCGTAACTACCGTCACCTGGCCGGGGTTAATTACGTTATCAGCATTCATCGCGATTATCCTAATGTTGGAATTCAGTCTGATGGCGGACGTGTGGCCGTCATCACGATGGCTTCACTTCGAGATGGGTTGGCCACAGCTCTGAGGTCTGCGATTAGGGCTTCGAGCCGCAGGGCCAAAGGTAGGGTGCTCGCTCTGTCATCGAAGGAATCCTCGCCACGGGAAAGACGCAGACTATTTTGGTAATATCCTGAAGCCTGCATTGGGCATGGCTTGTATTCTATATTTGCGAATCCCGTGTTGATCATTGCCTTTTCCATGCTATGGCCGGTAAAAAGTACGAGGTGGCGTGGCGGCTCCAGCCCCCGCCAGTCGGAGCCGAAACGTGCGTGGCCGAAACTCTCCAAGTTTGGCGTGGCGAGCCATATCGCCCCCCCCGGCTTGAGCACTCGGAACGCTTCCCGGAACGCCGCTAGAGGGTCGTGAACATGTTCAATCACATGGCTGATGGTCACGATATCGAAATGTCCGGAAGGTAGGCCGGTATCTGGAAAGGCGCCTTGGATGACGGTGGCCCCCGTCTTTTGGGCGGTTCCCACCGCCTTGGGGTCGAGATCAACGCCCCATGCGTCCCAACCCAGTTGCAAGGCTGTGCGCAGAAACTGACCGTTGCCACAGCCGATGTCCACCAAAATACCTGGCTTTTCGGTGGTGGGGAGATGGCGAACCCCTTCATCCACCCACCTCTTTTGGGGCAAGAGGGGAGTTATCCAGCGCCCCATCCCCCACGTTGGTCGAAGATGCATTTGATAACGGGCGTTCAGGTAGCCGTTTCGCAGCCTGCGTTTGAATAAGCCGAGTCGGCCTTTGGGAACATCATTTACCACCTCTTCATGCGTATAGTAAGCACTATACGCTATGGCAATGGTGGCTGGCGTCGGCCTGGGATCCAGGTAAGCGCACCCACACGTCGGGCAGCTATAGAGTGACCACTGTCCCGGCGCGCAGAAAAATACCTTGTCCGTCAAGCCTTCATATAACAGTGTTCGGTCCACTTCTCCGCAGATCGGACAGTTTTCCACTCGCTCCAAACCTTCTTTGGGCCAGGGCTGAAGTTGAATATTTTTATGGTCCATGAGTTTCCTGGGATGCCGATGATTCGACAGGGGGTCGCCGCAACAATAGGCGCTGCAAAAGGGCTATGCGCAGGTTTTGAGGAATGGTGGCAACGGACCATCCGGCGCTCGCGCCCGCCAGCACTACGCCAATTCCCATATATAGGACAGAATCATAAGGCAGTTCAAAAGCTGCGACGAAGGCTCCCGTGATGGGCAGGATACCCACCATGGCATGGCTCAAGGCGGAAAAGGTCTGCGCAGCCCAAAAAAGGAGCAGGGCATCCGCAAGGACGCGCAGATCCCACGCCAAAGCGGCACCTGATACGCCGAGTAAGTCTATAAACACCCACAGAATACCGATGTAGGGCAAAAGCTCCAAGACATGAAACTTGGCCGGTAGATCTGGGCGTCCCCTGCCCTGGAGGTAGGTAAAGGGAATAAAGGCCAGTGTATTGATCCAGATGCCGAGGAGCAGAATTTGTCCGACCGGGATTGCCTTTTCCGCCAGCGCTGTGCCTACCCAGAAGATCAGGAAGGGTTTGATGAGCAGCAGTCCAATCACCACTACCGGCGTCATGATGGCGGCTATTGATAACACACTCCGCGCCGCTAGGACTTTTGCCTCGTCAGAACCCACCATGGCGAATCGTGGGAATAAGGCGGTCTGCAGGCTGCTAGGCAGGATGGAGAGATACATGACGAGGTTATAGGGTACGGTGTAGGCGGTGACCGCCACCATACCCATTCTGGAACCAATGACGAAGCGGTCGAAAACGGTTAATAAGGGGCCGACCAATCCCGTGACGGTAACCCAGCCGCCGTAATGGAGCAATGGCTTTACTTCGTTGATGGCGAGATGAGGATGGGGCGATAGGGGTGTATAGCGATAGCTGAGGGCGAAAAGCAACAGAGCGCTAAAAAACCGCCCCACAATGGCGGCAAATATTAGGTAGGGTAATGTTATCCAGCCTGCATAGGCCACGCTTAATGGAAGCAACTGATAAAGTACTGTGCCAAAAATTTGTGCCCCGTTAAGAGCGAGGAACGCTTGTCGTCCTTCTAGGGCGCCCGCGAGCAACGAGATGATAATGGCAAGGGGCAGCGCGAGTGCCATCCACGGCATGGCATTTTCTGCTTCGTCACGTAAGGAACCGTTGATGTCGAAAACATGGGCAAATAGCCAATCTCCAACCAGATAGAGAATGATACCTCCAAAGATTCCGGTAATGGCACTAATTGCTAACCCTGTCCAAAAAACACCTTGGCGCTTTTCGATCGAAGCATCATGGAGGGCGGCGATACGATTGGCGACCGCTCGCCCGAACCCCATGTCGAACACACCGAAGTAACCCAAAAGCAGCCAAACTATAGCTAGTACACCGTAACGCGCCTCACCAATGAGGTGGAGATAGAGAGGCACAGTGATTAACAGCAGGATTGCTGGTATGGCAGCACCCGCCAAGTTGATCAGTGTAGAGTAGGCGATACGCGGACCGCGATGAATGTTTTCCGATGCCTCGCTGTCGGGTGTCGGCGCAGCGCGATCGGTCACACCGCCGCCTTGGGCAGCAGGCGGCTGGTGGTGTGAGCATGCGCCAGGATGACTTGTTCCGGAGTCTGGTTCATAGGGCCATGCTTGTTTCGTGGGAGACGGTAGTATCCTTTGACAATCTAGCGCGAAAGGGATCGCTCGTCGAGGCTGTAGAGGGCCACATTGCTATTATCTCTGGCTACAGGCTACAATTCCGTAAATTTTTGCGGGGGTTAAAAATATGCGTTCTGATCTTCTGAAGGTGGTTGTTGCTGTGGCCGGGGCACTGACGCTGGCGGGATGTGCGCACAACGTGGGGAGCGGGGCTCCGACTAACGCCGGAGCGGTGGCTCCCGCCCACTCTGCAGCCACGGCCGGTTATGCCGGTGAAGGCATCAATGGCCAGAACCTCAATGCCAATGGCCCCATCGGCGGGGGCAGCAGTGGTCTGACTGCCGCTGAATTGGCCGCCTTGCCGCAGCATTTGCGGGTGCATTTTGAGTTCAATAGTGGTTCTATGGATGCACAGGCCCAGCAGATTGCCACCCAGAATGCGCAGTTCATGGTCGCCCATCCCCATATCCAGGTCCGTCTGGAGGGGAATACCGATGATCGCGGTACCCAGGAGTACAATCTGGCCCTCGGTGAACAGCGCGCCGAGACCGTGAAACAGTTCCTGGAATCCCAGGGCGTCAGCACGGCGCGGGTCAGCACCGTTAGTTTTGGCAAGGACAATCCCTTGTGTACCACGAACGATTCTGCCTGCTGGGCAAAAAATCGTCGTGTGGACTTCGTTTACAGCGGTGGCTATAAGGGCTGAACGCCAAGGAGAGTTTGCTGATGACACGCTGGCATCTTTTTCCCGTCCTTTCCTTACTATGCCTGAGTCCTTTTGCACAGGCCGAGTCAACCGGCGAGAAAGTGCTGCAGTTGCAACAGCAGATGGCGGTCATGCAGGGCGAACTGGGCAGCCTGGTGGCGGTTCAGCAGGCCAGCAAGGGCAGTCAGAGTGCGCTGGCTGACCTCCTCGTCCGGACCCAACGTCTGGAACAGGAAGTCCGCGATCTGCGCGGCGAACTGGACACCAAAACCCATGCCCTGCAGACTCAGCAGCAGGCATTGACTGCACAACTGGCGAATCTGACTTCTGCTACAGCCAGTACCAGCAGCACGGCTATTACCGCCAGTAGCGCCGCGCTTATCAATTCCGCTGCGGTCATCGCCAGCGCCGCAAGTAACACTTCGGCGCCCACGATCCAGGGCTTGGGGCAGTCTGATTACCAGCGGGCTTTCGATCTGCTGCGCCAAGGCCGATACGGCTCCGCCGTAACCGGTCTGCAGGGCTTCATCCAGAGGCATCCGCAAAGCAGTCTGGTTCCCGATGCGTATTACTGGTTGGGGCAGGCGCAATATGTGCTGGGCCAGAATGACGCGGCGCTGAAAAGTCTTGATACCGTGCAGACCCGCTTCTCCCAAAGCAGCAAGGCGCCGGAAGCCATGTTGCGCATGGCGGAAATCTATCAGGCCATCGGTCAGCCCGGCAAAGCCCGCGTCGTCCTCGACAAGATCATCAAGCAATACCCGAGCACGCCATCGGCACAGAAGGCTGAGGCGCAGTTGCAGGCATTACCCGCCAAAAAGTGATGGAGGGGCGGCTCCGCATCACGGAAATTTTCCACAGCCTGCAAGGGGAAACCCGCAGTGTCGGGCGCCCCGCGACTTTTGTGCGTCTCACGGGCTGCCCCTTGCGTTGCCATTACTGCGATACGGCCTACGCGTTTCATGGCGGTGAATGGCAGCAAATTGCCGGGATTCTGGAAGCCGTTCGCGCTGGTGGCAATCGCTTGGTGGTGGTGACGGGTGGTGAACCGCTGGCACAGGCCGATGTGCTGCCGCTGCTGACGCAGCTTTGCGATGCGGGCTATGAAGTCTTTCTGGAAACCAGCGGCGCTCTTTCCGTGGCCGGGGTGGACAGCCGGGTGGTGAAGGTGCTCGATCTCAAAAGTCCTGACTCCGGGGAGTGCGAATGCAATCTCTGGGAAAATCTGCCCTTGCTTAACCCGCAGGACCAGATTAAATTCGTGCTTTGCAGTCGCGCCGATTATGACTGGGCCAAGGATGTACTCGTGCGGGAAGCGCTGGCGGAGCGCTGTGAAATACTCTTTTCTCCCAGCCATGGTGCGCTTGCCTTGCGTGATCTCGCCGAATGGATACTCGCTGACCATCTGCCGGTACGTTTGCAGATTCAGTTGCACAAACTGATCTGGGGCGACCTGCCCGGACATTGACCATGCCAACGCCTGCCATACCTGCCATCGTACTCCTCTCCGGCGGACTGGATTCCGCCACCGTGCTGGCGCTCATGCGCCGGGATGGCTTTGCGGTCCACGCCATCTCTTTTGATTATGGGCAACGCCATAAGGAAGAATTGCATTACGCGGCATTGCTGGCACAGGCCATGGGCGCCGCCAGCCATCGGGTGGTCAATATTGATCTGGCGGCCTTTGGTGGTTCCGCACTCACCGACCCGGAAATCAGCGTCCCCGAGACCGGACTGACGCCGGGCATACCCATCACTTACGTACCGGCGCGCAACACCGTCTTTCTGGCGCTGGCGCTGGCGCTGGCAGAAGTGCTGCGCGCCAGAGATATTTTTCTGGGCGTGAACAGTCAGGATTACAGCGGTTATCCGGACTGTCGCCCCGAATTCGTACAGGCTTTTGAGGCACTGGCGCAGGTGGCCACCCGTCTCGGGGATGAAGCCCGCGGACCGCGTATTCATGCGCCCCTGCAGTTTCTCAACAAGAGCGAGATTATTCGTCTCGGCAGCAGTTTGGGGGTTGATTACGGCATGACCCGCTCCTGCTACCAGCTCGATGCCGAAGGCCGGTCCTGTGGCCGCTGTGACAGTTGCCGTCTGCGTCGGGACGGCTTCCAAAAGGCGGGGATTGCCGATCCCACGCCTTATCAGGATGTCTGAGCGCCGCGCCGGTTAATGGGACCAGGCCGGCTGGCTATCCTCCCCCGCATTACTGTGCAGTATGGCCATGGTCTTGCCGTCCAGACTGACCTCCGCCAGCACTTTTTGCCCGCCGCGGTGGGTGCCGTAGAGGATCATCTGGCCATTACCGGCGAAACTCGGATGATCGCAATTGCCTTGGGCATCCAGCACGCGCACGCCGCTGCCATCCGGGTTCATCACGGCGAGGGCATAGACGCCATCGGTGCGGTGAATGAAGGCGATCGCGTTACCCGCGGGCGAATAGACCGGATCGGCATTGTAGTTGCCGTCGTAGCTCAGACGATGCACGCCGCCGCCGCTCGCATTCATCCCATAGATCTGCGGACTACCGGCGCGGTCGGAGACAAATATGATCTGACTGCCGTCCGGTGACCAGGTCGGGGAAGTATTGATAGCGTCATCGTTGGTGAGCCTGCGGCGCTGTCCGGTGCGTAAATTCGCTACGTAGAGTTCCGTATGGCCGCCGGAGGAGCGGGCATATGCCAATTCTTCGCCGTTGGGCGAAAAAGCCGGAGCACTGACAATCTCGCCGCCGGGGGCGATGGACTGGCGCCGTCCGGTAGCCAGATCCTGCACATAAATCACGGCCCGGGCATTGGCGTAGGTCGTATAGGCCAGACGGTGATTATCCGGCGACCAGACCGGCGAAAACACCGGCATAATACCGCGCACGATGGGGTGTGGATTCCAGCCATCGGATTCAGCCACCAGCAGTTCGTAGTTTGCGCCGGTCTGCCGGACATAGGCGATCCGGCTGGCGAAGGGGCCGGGTTTGCCGGTAAACGCCTGGTAGATGACATCCGCGACGTGGTGCGCGGTCATGTGCAATTCGGCGGCGGAGCAGGTGAAACGTTTGGCGATGAGTTCCTGCCCCGTGCTGACGTTGTAGACATAGACGTTGACCACATAGCCGCCGTTCAGCGGTTCCACAGAGCCCACGGCAAGGCCGGTGGCGCCCACCGTTGTCCAGTCGGCCGCCTGCACGCCGCTGGGCGCGCGCGGATCACCGGGGTAGCCCGTCGGGTCAATGACCCGGAACAAACCACTGTGGCTCAGGTCATTACGGACCACATCGGCGACGGATGGCTGTCCGGCTATGCCCGGACCAAAGGAAGGAATGGCGATAGGCAGAGCCGAGGCAACACTCTTGGTGATTTGCACCGTGAGCGCCGCCTGGGCGGGAAGGGCAACGGTCCATGTTATAAGCGATAGCAGCCAAATAAATATTAACTTTTTAGCCATTACTGAGCTCCTTAGCGCTGAAGACGATATTCACAACTTTAAATTCCGAGTAAGACAACCCAATGGGTGGTGGGAACGGTGCTGCCGCTTCAATCGCAGCAATCACTGCTGAATCAAATTGTGCATTTCCACTGGACCGGGTAATTGCCGGGTCGCCTTCCAGCTGACCTTGCGGTGAAAGCTCAATTCTTACCTGACAATGAAGGTTGGGCGCAAAAACGGGCTGCCAATGTCGCTTGACACGCTCCCCAATTTGGTTGCCGAAAAGAGCGGACAATCGCTGATTTTCTGCTGCTTGCTTGGCTAGCGCCGCCGCCATGTTGGCCTCGGCCTGCAGCTTGGCCCGGGCTTCCATCTGCTGTTGCAGTGCCTTGGCCCGCGCGGCTTCTGCAGCCTTGGCCTGCTGCTTGGCGAGTTGCTGCTTCAGCGCCGCAGCGCGCTGGGCAATGGCCGCTTTTTGCGCCGCCTGCTTTTCGGCGGTGGCCTTTTCTGCGGCCGCTTTCTGCGCCGCGGCTTTTTGTGTGGCTGCCTTTTGAGCGGCTGCCTTGTCGGCTGCCCGTTGCGCGGCTTTCTCATGCGCAGCGCGTGCCGCCAACTCCTCAGCCCGCCTTTCGGCGGCCTGTTTTTCGGCGGTGATCTGCGCGGCTTTCTGCTCTGCCATTTTCTCTTGTGCCGCCTTTTCGGCGGCAATCCGGGCGGCGCTGGGTGGGGGCGGTGTCGCCGGCTTTGGTACTGGTACAGGCTTCGGAGTGGGTGCGGGTACCGGTTTCGGCGCAGGCTTGGGCGCAGGGACTGGCTTGGCTAGCGGAACTGGCTGCTGTGGTGTAGGTGCCGCAACCGGTGGCATGCCGCTACTCAGTTGTGCCTGCATCGGGGTGTCTCCGGCGCTCGGCACCTCCATATGAAAACTCCAGAACAAGGCCACCAGTATCGCGCTATTGAGCGCGATGGCCAGTGCCAGCGGCCAGAACGATTTGCGTTCTTTCAATGGCCCTCCTGGCGGGTCAGCAGGCCGACATGGGAAATGCCCGCCTCCTGCAAACGCGCCATGACCGCCATGACCTTGCCGTAATCCACATGCGCATCACCGCCCACCAGCACTTGCACCTGATCATGGCTGGCGGCAGCAATATGCCGCACCATCGTCGCGAGGTCATCGAGGGCAACGGCGCGGTGACTCTGCTTGTACTGCACCGAGATACCACCCTGCCTGGTCACCGAAATCAGTACCGGCGGTGTCTTATCCGATACCGGTTTGGTCACCCCCTTGGGCAGGTTGACATTCACCCCCTGAGTCAGCAGCGGCGCCGAGAGCATGAATATCACCAGCAGCACGAGGGTCACGTCGATGTAGGGGACGACGTTCATCTCCGCCATAAGACGCCGTCGTTTCATGGCTGCGTCTCAGGCACCTGCCGATGCAGGATGTTGGTGAATTCGTCCATGAAAACCTCGTACTGCGCATCCAGCTTGTCCAGTTGATGAACATAGCGGTTGTAAGCCGCGGTTGCCGGGATGGCGGCGAACAGACCTGCCGCCGTAGCGATAAGGGCCTCTGCGACGGGGGGCGCCACCGTCGCCAGAGTGGCCTGCCCGGCAACGCCAATGGCCATGAAAGCCGTCATGATGCCCCAGACGGTGCCGAGGAGGCCGATAAAGGGGCTGACGGAGGATACGGAGGCGAGGAAGGCCAGATTGTTTTCCAGGCGTCCCACTTCGCGCATCTGGGCAACCCGCATGGCGCGCCGCGCGGCATCCAGGGCATCACTGGGACGGATTTTATTGCGCTGGCGCTGGAATTCTTCATAACCGGCACAGAAAATGCTGCCCGCGCCCGTCTCCAGGTTGCTGTTTCCGGAAACATGCTGATAGATCTGGCTCATCTCCCCACCGCTCCAGAAACGCTTCTCGAAGCGTGCCAGGGCCTTGTGAGCGCTGCTAAAGACGGCAAACTTCTGGAAGATGATCGTCCAGGAAGCAACGGACGCGATGAGCAATATGACGAGAATAACCTGTACGACGCCGCTGGCGTGCATCACCAGATGGGTCATGGAGAGGGATTGGGTGGTATCGGCGATGGTATGGGGATCCATAAAATCTCACGGCTGAACAGAAAGAGGAATGGCCTGCAATAATGCCGCAGGAATAACGTGGGGACGAAAACCGGCGGCATCGAGGCAGACCACTTCCACCTCTCCGCTACAGAGTATCCTGTCCCCAACCGAAACGACTTGATGAAAACCCATGCGCACGGGGCTTTTGTTCACGACGCTGGTTTCCACCCGGAGCAGGTCATTGAAACGGGCCGGAGCGCGGAAGTCCAGGCGGGCGCGACGCACCGCAAAAATGATTCCTGCATCCTGCTCCAGTACATCCAGTTCATAACCCCGTTCGCGCAGCATTTCGGTGCGGGCGCGCTCCATGAAGCGTAAGTAGTTGGCATGGTACACCACCCCGCCATGATCCGTATCTTCATAATAAACGCGAACGTGGAAAGTGCTGACGGGATCGTTAGCCAGCATTGAAAAATCCCCCGGGTTCCTTGGGGGCCGTCAGGCCGAGGGCGAGATAGCTGAGTTCCGTCGCGCAGCGTCCGCGCGGGGTGCGAATCAGATAACCGCGCTGAATCAGAAAGGGTTCCAGCACATCTTCGATGGTGCCGCGCTCCTCGCCAATGGCTGCCGCCAGACTCTCCACCCCTACCGGCCCGCCCGCAAAGCGCGCGATAACGGCCTGGAGCAACTTGCGATCCTGACCATCAAAACCGTGCTGGTCCACCTCCATGAGGGTCAGGGCGGCCTGCGCCGTCGCCATGTCAATTTCGCCATTACCGCGTACCTGGGCATAATCTCGCACCCGGCGTAGCAGGCGGTTGGCGATGCGCGGCGTGCCGCGCGCACGCCGGGCGATCTCCTGCGCACCCTCCAGGGCTTGCGGCGTGCCAAGAATCTGGGCGGAACGGGTGACGATCTGCGTCAATTCGGCGTCACTGTAGAATTCCAGATGAAAACTGATGCCGAAGCGATCTCTTAACGGCGAGGTCAGCAGCCCGGCACGGGTGGTGGCACCAATCAGGGTGAAGGGTGGCAGGCTGATTTTGATGGAGCGCGCCGCGGGTCCTTCGCCGATGAGAATGTCGAGTTCGTAGTCTTCCAGCGCCGGGTAGAGGATTTCTTCCACCACCGGACTGAGGCGGTGAATCTCGTCGACAAAGAGCACGTCGTGGGGCTGGAGGTTGGTGAGGATGGCGGCCAGATCACCCGGCTTGTCGAGCACCGGGCCAGAAGTGACCTTGAGGCCCGCACCCATCTCCTGAGCGATGATATGGGCCAGGGTGGTTTTGCCGAGGCCGGGTGGCCCGAAGAGCAGCACATGATCCAGTGCTTCGCTGCGACCTTTCGCCGCATCAATATACAGACCCAGAGATTCACGCAGTTTGGCTTGTCCGAGGTACTCCGCCAGCCGCCGCGGACGCAGGGCGTGATCCACCGCATCATTGTGGGCTTCCTGGGGGTCGAGAGGGCCTCTATCCATCATTCTGATCTGACCATTGGCGCGCTGGTGGGTTCCAAAAAATCAATGACGTGACAAATTTTGCAGCGACTGACGGATAAGGTCTTCCAAACCCAGACCTTCCGCCAGACCGGCTATGGCCTGGCTCGCCTGCGCAGGCTTATAACCTAAAGTCAGCAGTGCGGCAATGGCTTCCTGACGGGGGTCGCCGCTAGCGGTGCTGCCGACAGGTCCCGGCGCGATGCCCCCCATCTTGTCACGCAGTTCCACCACCAGCCGTTCGGCGGTTTTCTGGCCGATGCCGGGGATAGCGGTGAGTTGCGCAGTGTTACCTTCGGCCACGGCCTGACTGAGCCGCTCCGCAGACAGACCGGAAAGGCAGGCCAGCGCCACCTTGCCACCGATGCCGTTGACCCGGATCAGCAGGCGAAACGTATCGCGCTCCGCTACCGTCATGAAGCCATAGAGTAAATGGGCATCTTCGCGAATGGTGAGGTGGGTATGCACGGTCAGCGCTGCACCTTCGGCGGGCATCTGATAAAAGCCAGACAGGGGCATCTCCAGTTCATAGCCAACGCCCTGCACATTGAGCCAGAGCCAGGGCGGACGCCGCTGCAAGATAGTGCCGGTAAGCGAGGTGATCATGACGGGTGGTCCCTTCGGTCGTGACGCGGTTCAGCGGCTGGCAGCCAGCTGCCAGCGTTGCTGGGTGCTGGCATGATGGGCATGACAAATGGCGCAGGCCAGGGCATCGGCAGCATCGGCCTGCGGGTTTTCGCTCAGTTTGAGGAGCCAGCGGACCATGCTCTGTACCTGTTCCTTGGCCGCATGGCCACCACCGACGGCGGCTTTTTTGATCTGCAGTGCCGTGTATTCATGTACGGGCAACCCGGCTTCGAGCAAAGCGACCAGCGCCGCCCCGCGCGCCTGCCCCAGCTTGAGAGCAGAGTCGGCATTGCGCGCCATGAACACCTGCTCAATGGCCGCCACGTTCGGCTGAGTGTCGCCAATAACCTGTTTCAATTCGTGATAGATGGCGCCAATGCGTTCCAGAAAGGGCTGCCCGGACACATTCAGGCAACCATGGGCGATATGCCGGAGCTGGCCAGACGCGTCAGACTCAATAATGCCGTAGCCGGTGCGCAAAGAACCGGGATCAATACCGATTATCCGCACTGCGGCTTTGGGCAGGGGTGCCGGCGACGTTCCGGCATTCAGCATGGCCGCAGACTCCGCCAAAAGCGCCATCGCGGGTTCAGGATGCCGCTTCCAGACGGGCCATTTCCTCGTCGCTGATCTCGTAGTTGGCATAGACGTTCTGCACGTCATCATTTTCTTCGAGGAAATCGATGAGCCGCAGCAATTTCTCCGCCTCCTCACCGCTGACCTCGATCGTATTCTCCGGAATCATCGTCATTTCACTTTCTTCCGGCTTGAGCCCTGCCGCTTCCAGGGCCAGAACCACGCTGTGAAGATCCGATGGGGCCGTATAAACGGCGATCCGCTCGCCTTCATTGACCACATCTTCAGCACCTGCTTCCAGGGCCGCTTCCAGAATCCGGTCCTCATCAGCATCTGCCGGGAAAATAATCAGGCCAAGCTTTTTAAACTGGTAAGCCACCGAGCCTGCCGTACCCATATTGCCGCCGCGCTTGGAAAAGATGTGGCGCACTTCAGCGACGGTACGCACCTTATTGTCGGTCATGGTCTCGATCAGGATAGCGACACCGCCGGGGCCATAGCCCTCGTAGGTTACTTCCTCGTAATCCACACCTTCCAGCTCACCGGTGCCACGTTTGACCGCCCGCTCGATGGTGTCTTTGGTCATATTGGCCCCGTAGGCCTTGTCCAGGGCAAGACGCAAGCGGGAATTGCTGGCTGGATCACCGCCGCCCGCCCGCGCCGCCACCGTGATTTCGCGGATGAGGCGGGTGAAAATCTTGCCGCGCTTGGCGTCCTTCAGCGCCTTCTTGAATTTGATGGTGGACCACTTGCTATGCCCGGACATAACGTACTCCCTGTTCTATCACTGGATTATTCTGCCAAAATATCGCCCATGGTACCGCAAAGGCGGGGATGCCGTCATGCGAGGGTGGTGATGGCGCTCATGGTGGCGCCAAGCACTTCGGCGGCATCGGCATCACGATGAAAATGCAGGGGCACGCCATAACGCAGCAGGGGCCGCTGCCGGCGCAGCCAGGTGGCGAGGTCAGAGCGGCCTTGCCGTGCGCCACTGATATGGGCGGGCACCACCGGAGCAGCACTTTCCCGCACCAGCCAAGCCAGGCCTTTCTGGGTCTGACCGCGGTTGATCCCGCCTTCGGGAAATATGCCCAGCACGCGTCCGTCTTCCAATAACCGGCGCGCCTGCAGGAGGGCACCCACGTCACGGCGGTCGCGACGTACGGGGATGCTGTAAGTCTGCTCCAGCAGGCGGCGTGTCCAGGCGTTGTCGTAATATTCCCGCGCGACCAGAAAGGAAATCATCCGGCAGTTGCTGGCTACCAGGAACAAAGGGTCGAGCACGGAGACGTGGTTGCAGGCAAGGATGGCCGGCCCGGTTGCGGGAATGCTGCTGGACTCCCAGTGACCTCCTTGATAAAAGCGGGTGTAGCCGTAAAGCAGGGCATGCAGGCTGCGTTGGGTAAAGGACCATTCCGTTGCCTGATCGGCCGTCGTAGACGATAGCCCCATGGTGTCCGTCAGGAAACGGCGAGCATGCGTTTGAGTGCCAGGCGGGCCTGGGCGGCGGTCTCGGGGTCTACCTGAATCCGGTTGACGACCTGACCGGCAAGGAGACTTTCCAGCGAGCGTGCCAGTTGCTCCGGATCAATGCGGAACATGGTGGAACACATGCAGACCATAGGCGACATGAACTCCACCGTCTTGCCCTCCGCGCGCACCTCCTCGGCGAGGCGGGTGACCAGATTGATTTCAGTGCCCACCAGCCATTCACTGCCGGGTGGCGAAGCCTTGACCGTGCGCAGGATGAAGTCCGTGGAGCCGACGGCGTCGGAGCGCTGACAGACTTCAAAAGACGCTTCCGGATGGGCGATCACCTGTCCCTGCGGGTGCTCGTGCCGCCAGCGTTCGATATGGGCCGGCTGAAACATCTGGTGGACGGCGCAGTGCCCTTTCCAGAGCAGAATTTTGGCACGGCGGATTTCCTCGGGCGTGAGGCCACCGAGGGGTTGGCTGGGGTCCCAGACCGGCATGTCGCGCAGCGGAATACCCAGTTGATGCCCGGTCCAGCGTCCCAGATGCTGATCGGGGAAGAACAGGGCCTTGGGACGTTGCTGGAAAGACCAGTCGAGCACTTTGCGGGCATTGGAGGAGGTGCAGACCGTGCCGCCGTGGACGCCGCAAAAGGCCTTGAGCGCAGCCGAAGAGTTCACGTAGGTGACGGGGGTGACCTCCCGCTCCACATCGATCACCGTCGCCAGCTCTTCCCAGGCACGCTGCACCTGGGGCATATCGGCCATATCGGCCATGGCACAACCGGCATTGAGGTCGGGCAGGATGCTCGCCTGTTCCGGACGGCTGAGAATGTCGGCCACTTCCGCCATGAAGTGAACGCCGCAGAAGACGATGAACTCGGCCTCCTGCTCGGCGGCCGCACGGGAGAGCTGCAGGGAGTCGCCATGAAAGTCGGCATGACGGTAGACTTCCTCGCGCTGATAATGGTGGCCGAGGATGACCGCGCGTTTGCCCAGCGCTGCCTTGGCCCGCCGAATCCGCGCATCGAGTTCCAACCCATCGCTACGCCGGAGTCCCTGAATCATCACCGTTTCCACACCCATAACCGACCCTCTCAGGCGCTATCGCGCGTGTAAAATATCCGATTACGTTACGAAGCCGCCTGCTGCCCGTCAAGCGGTGCCCTTTTCAGGGATTTTGTACGTCGGCGCCGATTCCGGGACGCAGGCGGATGCCCAACTCCTGAAGCTGCTTGTCGGCCACAGTGCCAGGGGCTTCGGTGAGCAGGCAACCGGCCTTTTGCGTCTTGGGGAAGGCGATCACATCACGGATCGTCTCGGCACCACAGAGGAGCATGACCAGCCGGTCCAGTCCGAAAGCCAGACCCCCATGGGGTGGCGCGCCATAATGCAGGGCGTCGAGGAGGAAACCGAATTTATCCCGCGCCTCTTCCGCAGCAATGCCGAGGGCGGCAAAAACCTTTTCCTGCATCGTCTCCTGATGGATGCGGATACTGCCGCCGCCCACCTCATTGCCGTTGAGCACCAGATCGTAAGCCCGTGCCAGGGCGTTACCGGGATCTTGACTGAGGGTTTCCAGGTGTTCCGTCTGCGGCGCGGTAAAGGGATGGTGCGTGGACGTCCAGCGGTCTTCCTTGTCGTCATAGTCGAACATCGGGAAGTCGGTGATCCAGACCGGGCACCATTCGCCTGTCAGCAAACCCAGATCAGTGGCCAGACGGTTACGCAAATTACCGAGGGCTTCGTTGACGATTTTGGCCGTATCGGCGCCGAAAAAGAGGATGTCGCCCGCTGCCGCGCCGCAGCGCCGGAGGATTTCCCGCAAGACATTTTCCGGCAGGAACTTGACGATGGGGGATTGCAGACCTTCGTTACCCTGATCCAGGGCATTTACCTTGATCCAGGCCAGGCCCTTGGCCCCGTAGATGGCGGCGAACTGGGTGTAGACATCAATCTGCGCCCGGCTGAGCTGGGCACCGCCCGGAATACGCAGGCAGGCCACCCGCCCGCGCGGGCGCGCGGCGGCTTCGCGAAAGACCTTGAAGTCCACCTCGCCCATGAGATCGGTGAGTTCGGTGAGTTCCAGCGGATTGCGCAGGTCGGGGCGGTCCACACCGAAACGGTGCATGGAGTCTGTGTAGGTCATGCGCGGGAAGGGGTCGGGGAGCTGCACCCCCAGCACCTCGGCGAAAAGCCCGCGAATCATGGGCTCGGCAATCCCCATAACGGCCTCTTCATCGACAAAGGAGGCCTCGATATCAATCTGGGTGAACTCCGGCTGACGATCGGCGCGCAAGTCTTCGTCACGAAAACATTTGGTGATCTGGTAGTAACGGTCCAGCCCGGCCACCATCAGGAGCTGTTTGAAGAGTTGCGGACTCTGGGGCAGCGCGAAAAAATGTCCCGGCTGGGTGCGCGAGGGCACCAGATAGTCACGGGCGCCTTCGGGGGTGGAGCGGGTAAGGACGGGTGTTTCCACATCGATAAAGCCAGCGGCATCCAGGTAGCTGCGCACAAAACGGGTCACCTGGTGGCGCAGTCGCAAGCGATTCAGCATTTCCGGGCGGCGCAGATCCAGATAGCGGTATTTGAGCCGCAGATTCTCGGCGATGTCTTCCTCATCCAGCGGGAAAGGGACCGGCTCGGATCGGTTGAGAATGCTGATGCGCGCTGCGGCCAGTTCCACTTTGCCACTGGGCATGTGGGGATTCTCGGTGCCCGCGGGACGGGCGCGCAGCACACCTTCCACCTGCAACACGAATTCACTGCGGCACTCATTGGCGGCCGCGAAGGCGTCCACCTGGTCCGGATCGGCGACGACCTGGACCAAGCCTTCGCGATCCCGCAGATCAATAAAAATGACGCCGCCGTGATCGCGCCGCCGTTGCGCCCAGCCGCAGAGGGTGACGGTTTGGCCAATCAAGCTTTCGTGAATGCCGTTACAATAGTGTGTCCGCATGCTACATCCCGTATGAATCAACAAGAAAAGGGCCACCCGACCGGGAGGCCCGCGCACAATCTAGCCTTGCCGCGCGCGCTACGTCAATGACAGGCGCAGCCCCCAGCGGGACAGGACGGCGCAGCGGCGGCTTCCGGTTTGCTCTCACTGGCTTTGTTGCCGCCCCCCTTGAAATCGGTCTGGTACCAGCCAGAACCCTTCAGGGCGAAGCCGCCGGCGCTGAGTTGCCGCTCCAGTCCCGCTTTGCCGCAGTGGGGGCAGTCGGTCAGACGGGGATCACTCATGCGCTGCTCGGCGCTCAGATGGTGCCCGCAGTCCTTGCATACATACTCGTAAGTTGGCATCGTATCGACTCCGTATTGGGTTGTAACTTCAAAGATGCCTATTAAATACGTCTTCACGCCGCAATTTTCAAGGGCCTTACATTGGGACCGACCCGATAAGGGGGGCGCGGATGCCCATCGCTACTGAACTGCACAGCGCATTGCAGACGCTCATCGCACTACTCGCCATTCTTAACCCCATTGGCGCTATTCCGATTTTCATTGCCCTGACCGGCGACGAAGATGCGCAACAGCAGATCGCTACGGCCAAGCTGACATCCCGTGCGGTAGCCGTCGTGCTGCTGACGTCTGCCTTTCTCGGTGAATATATGCTGAAATTCTTCGGGATCAGCATCGCCGCTTTTCAGGTGGCTGGCGGCATGGTGCTGATGATGCTGGCTTTTAACATGTTGCAGGCCAAGTCCAGCCGCTATCGGCATACCCCGGAGGAAGCTGCCGAGGGGATGCAGAAAGAGGCGGTTGCCGTCGTACCCTTGGCGATTCCGTTGCTGGCGGGTCCGGGTACCATGATCACCGTGATTATTGCCCATCACAAAAATGCGTCGTGGCTGGCCAGCGGCCTGCTGATCGTCGATATAGTGCTGATTGCCGGGGTAGCCTATGCGGCGCTGCGCCTGGCGGAGCCCCTGTCACGCCGACTGGGGGTGACCGGCATCAATATTTCTACCCGCATCTTCGGGCTGGTGCTCGCGGCTATTGCCGTGACCTTTATCGCCAATGGCCTGGCGGCCTTATTCCCTGGGTTGGTACACATCGGCACTTCCTGAGCGCGATGCCATCCGGGTGTGGGAATCTCAGGGCGTGACGGCACTGCCTTTGTTGTCGTTCAGTGCCTTGTTTTCCGCAACAATCATGGCGCGGTAATGCCCCAGTATGTGCAGATAGCGCTTGACGCCGGTCACCCAGAGGGTGGTACCCGAAATCAGGGAGATGTAGCCGATGGTGGACCAGATGTCGGGACCAAAAAAACGGATAAAAGTCAGGCCGGCAAGAACCAGGGTCAATGACGTCCGGGTGTACGCCAGAAACGTCCGTTCATTGGCCAATACGGTCCTGTCCAGGGCCAGCCAGTCCCGCAGAATAAATTCGCGCGGGTTAAACTTGTTGTAAGGCATGTTGTTCAAATTCAGTCATCCTTCATTTACACGGTGCACAGGCACCTTCTGGACTTCACCTTTCCGCAGCTCAGCCCACTCCGACCAGTTAAGAATACGGCAAGCAGCTATGCCGGATAAAGTGTCTGCCATTTAATATGGGCTTCATTATATTTAATCGGGACCCCAAAAAAGCCAAAAAAGAATGGCACAGAGTATGCGGCTTAATTCTTGGGAAATGGGTCACACGAATGGCGTATATGCTCCGGCAAATCGGCAGGACACGACCACAATGCCGGTTGGCGGGTATGGCATACTTTACTTTCTCTGCCTTTCTTGCTGGCGCTGCGCCGGCAGTGTCAGCTGTTCGAGAATCGGCCTGCCATTTGCGCTACACTAGGACAACTCCGCCCCTTGGCGGTCTAAACCCACTCTCTGGATGGAAAACACGGCATGGCGCAATACGTTTTTACGATGAATCACCTCAGCAAGATCGTGCCGCCCAAGCGCGCCCTGCTCAAGGATATCTCCCTGTCCTTCTTCCCCGGCGCCAAGATTGGCGTACTCGGCATGAATGGTGCCGGCAAGTCCACCCTGATAAAGATCATGGCGGGTGTCGACAAGGATTTTGAAGGCGAAGCGCTGCCCATGCCCGGTCTCAAAATTGGTTATCTGTCGCAGGAGCCGCAGGTCGATCCGAATAAAACGGTGCGCCAGGTGGTGGAGGAGGGTCTCGGTGAGATCCTCGGCGCGCAACAGGAGCTGGAAGCGGTCTATGCCGCCTACGCCGAGCCTGATGCGGACTTTGACGTTCTCGCCGCCGAGCAGGCACGTCTGGAAGCTATTGTCGCCGCCAGTGATGGCCATCAGGCCGAGCAACAGATGGAAGTGGCCGCCGACGCCCTGCGTCTCGCCCCCTGGGACGCTTTGGTCGGCCCCTTGTCCGGTGGTGAAAAGCGCCGTATTGCGCTCTGCCGCCTGCTCATCAGCCGTCCCGACATGCTCCTCCTCGACGAGCCTACCAACCATCTGGATGCCGAATCCGTAGACTGGCTGGAGCAGTATTTGCAACGCTTCTCCGGTACCGTAGTTGCCGTTACCCATGACCGTTACTTTCTTGATAATGCCGCCGAGTGGATTCTGGAACTGGATCGCGGCCGCGGCTTCCCTTACAAGGGCAATTACTCCGCCTGGCTGGAGCAGAAGGAAAAGCGCCTGGAACAGGAGGCCCGCACCGAGGTCTCGCGCCTCAAAGCCATGCAACACGAGCTGGAATGGGTGCGGCAGAACGCTAAAGGTGGGCAGAGCAAAAGTAAGGCCCGTATGGCCCGCTTTGAAGAATTGAGTTCTTACGAATATCAGACCCGCAATGAAACTCAGGAAATTTTCATCCCGGTGGCGGAGCGTCTCGGCAACGAGGTGATGGAATTTCATGATGTGACCAAGGGCTTCGGCGATAAGTTGCTGTTTGAAAACCTCAGCTTCAAAGTGCCGCCGGGCGCTATTGTCGGCGTTATCGGCCCCAATGGTGCTGGCAAGTCCACGTTTTTCCGCATGATTGTGGGTCAGGAGACGCCGGATAGCGGCGCCGTCACCCTTGGCTCCACGGTCAAACTGGCCTATGTCGATCAGTCCCGTGATGCCCTCGCCGCTGGGAACAATGTCTGGGAAGAGATCTCCGGTGGGCTGGACATTCTCACGGTCGGTAAATTTGAGATCCAATCCCGTGCCTATTGCGGCCGCTTCAACTTCAAAGGCGCCGACCAGCAAAAACTGGTGGGACAGCTGTCGGGCGGTGAGCGTGGCCGCCTGCATCTGGCTAAAACCCTCATCGCTGGCGGCAACGTCCTGCTCCTCGATGAACCCTCCAACGACCTCGATGTGGAAACCCTGCGTGCGCTGGAAGACGCCTTGCTGGAGTTCGCGGGCAGCATCATGGTCATCTCCCATGACCGCTGGTTTCTGGATCGTATCGCGACCCATATCATCGCCTTTGAAGGCGATGCCCATGTGGAGTTCTTTGCGGGCAACTACCATGAATATGAGGCAGACAAAAAACGCCGCTTGGGTGAGGAGGGCGCCAGGCCCCATCGCTTGCGGTATAAGCCGATTGTGCGTTAGGGTTTTTTGCCTCGCTGCCGACGGCCGTCTGCCCCGTATCCTCTGAAGATACGGGCTGCCGGGTCCCGAAAATGCGGCCCGGTGCCTTGACTTTCGTGCAGCATCTCCTTATCTTCTCAGCCCTTAAGAATTATCCGCAGGAAGTGTCTCATGAAGCGTACTTTTCAGCCCAGCGTTGTTCATCGTAAGCGGACCCACGGTTTCCGTGCCCGCATGGCCACCAAATCCGGTCGCCTTGTACTCAAGCGGCGCCGTGCCAAGGGCCGTCAGCGTCTCTGCCCGTAAGTCATGAACCCGGCGCCGGTGCATCCTCATCGTTTTACCCGCGAGGATCGCCTCCGCCAGAAGGCGGCCATCCAGCGCACCCTCAAGCAGGGACGCAAGAAGGTCTTCCCAGAATTGGTGATCTACGCCCTGCGTAATGAACTGCCGCACCCCCGTCTGGGTTTGGCAGTGAGTCGCAAGGTGGGCAATGCCGTGGTCCGCAACCGTATCAAGCGACGCTTGCGCGAAGCCTTTCGGCAGCAGCCAACGCGCACGCAGGGGCGGGATGTGTTGGTTGTAGCGCGCGCGGGTGCCCGGCAACTCAGCATGCGGGCCATGGGTGCCTACTTCCAACAGACGCTGGAGAGGGCATGAGTGTGCGGCACGTGGCCGTCGTTGTCGTGCGCGGCTACCAGTATGTCATCAGCCCTATGTTCGGACCGCGCTGCCGTTTTTACCCGACCTGCTCCGAATATGCCTGTCAGGCCATTGAACGCTATGGCATCGCCAAAGGTTCCTGGCTAGGCATCAAACGCATCAGCCGTTGCCATCCCTGGCACTCCGGTGGTGTCGATCCCGTTCCTTAAACGCCTTGGGGCCTCATGGATAATCAGAAGACCATCCTCGCTGTTGCACTTGCCGTAGTCGTCTTCCTGCTGTTTCAGGCCTGGCAGGAGCAGAATGCGCCGAAACCGGTTACGCCGACTGCCGTCCGCCAAAGTGTCACGACCCCCAGCACGCCAACATCCGCTGGGGCTACCTCAGCGGCGGTAGTGACTGGACCGATGGTTGCGCCGGTCAGCACCGGTCTTCAGTTGGCGACTGGGCCTACGGTGTCTTTCCAGACGCAGGTGTTCACTGGCCAGATCGGCCTGAATGGCGGCGATATTCAACAGCTCGGCCTGCGTCGTTATCCGCAGGCGGTGGATAATCCTGCACCCTATCCCATCCTCGACAGGGCGGCAGCCAAGCTCACTGTGCAGCAGAGCGGCTTCGTCAGCAGCGATGGACAGACTCTGGTTGCCCAGTTTGCCGTTCCTGCCGTTCGGCGGGCCGACGGCCAGCCTATCACCCTCATCGGCAAAGCCGGCCCCCTGAGCGTCGAAAAAACATGGATATTTCAGCCCGACAGCTATGTGGTGGACGAACACATCACCATCACCAATAGCGGGTCCACGGCGTGGAATGGCAGCTATTTTGACCAGATCCTGCGCAATGACCGCGCTGAAAGTCACATGTTTATGTCGATTTTCACCGGCGCGGTGCTCATGCACCAGGGCAACTTCAGCGAAGTGAGTTTCGGAGATATCCACGATCATCCGGAGTTGAAGTCCGGCCCCGGCTGGGCGGGGATGATGGATCACTACTTCCTCACGGCCATTGTGCCTGCCCAACAGGCACAATCCCAGGTTTATACCCGTCCATCGGGTACCAATTATGTCGCCGGAGTGAGCACCCTGCTGCCGACCCTGGCACCGGGCCAGAGCACCACCATCACCCAGCAGCTCTTCCTCGGGCCGAAGCAGCAGCAAACCCTGGTCGCCATGGGTAACGGCCTGGAGCAGACCGTGGACTACGGCTGGTTCGCCATCATCGCCGAGCCCATGCATGTGGTGCTGACCTGGTTCCATGGACTGGTCGGCAACTGGGGTCTGGCGATTATCCTGCTGGTCATCGTGGTCAAGTTCATCTTCTTCTACCCTTCAGCCATCAGTTACCGCTCCATGGCCAATATGCGCAAGTTGCAGCCCAAGCTGGAGAAACTGAAGAAGGAGGTCGGGGATGACCGCCAGAAGCTAGGCGCAGCCATGATGGAGCTGTACCGCAGCGAGAAGGTCAACCCTATGGCGGGCTGTTTGCCCATTGTATTGCAGATGCCTTTTTTCATCGCCCTGTACTGGGTGCTGGTGGAGAGCGTTTCGCTGCGGCAGGCGCCCTTTATCCTCTGGATTCATGATCTGGCCATACCCGATCCTTACTACATCCTGCCCCTGCTCATGGGCGTATCCATGTTCTTCCAGCAGCGCCTCAATCCAGCGCCGGTGGACCCCATGCAGAAGCGCATCATGTCGGCACTGCCGGTGATTTTCGCGGTATTCTTCTCCTTCTTCCCGGCGGGTCTGGTACTGTACTGGCTGACCAACAACGTGGTCTCCATCGGCCAGCAGTACCTGATCACCCGCCATATCATGGCGACCAAGGACTAGGGTGGGGCCTTCGTGTTGAGTTAAAGCCTTGGCCTATCAGCAGGGAGACACCATTGTGGCGATTGCCACGCCGCCGGGAGAGGGCGGCGTCGGTATTCTGCGCCTCTCTGGGCCACAGGCCCTGGCCATCGCGACGACGCTCTGCGGTGGAGCAAAAGTAAAAGCACTGATGCCCAGGCATGCCCATTTTCGCCGCTTTCACGCCCGCGACCGCAGCGTGATTGATCATGGCATTGCCCTCTATTTTCCCGCCCCCCACAGCTATACCGGCGAAACTGTCGTGGAATTGCAGGGCCATGGCAGCCCGCTGGCCCTCGCCAGCCTGCTCAGCGAGGCCATCGCTCTGGGCGCGCGGACGGCGCGTGCCGGCGAGTTCAGTGAGCGGGCCTTTCTCAATGGTCGTCTTGATCTTGCCCAGGCCGAAGCGGTTGCCGACCTCATCCATGCCCGCAGCGACGCCCAGGTACGCGCCGCAGCGGCGAGCCTGGAGGGTGCCTTCTCGCAGGCGGTCGATGGCATCCATGGCCAGCTCCTGCAACTCCTCGCCCTCGCCGAGGCCGGACTGGATTTCAGTGAAGAAGACCTCGGCGATGCCCACGAACAGGCCATCGCCGATGGCCTGATGCGGCTGGAAGGCCAGATCGCCCATCTGCTCAGGCAAGCACAACAAGGCGCCCGACTCGCCCGCGGCGGTCGGGTGGTGCTTGCCGGACGACCCAACGTCGGCAAATCCAGCCTGATGAACGCCCTCGCCCGCCGCGAATCGGCCATCGTCACCGCCATCCCCGGCACCACCCGCGATCTGCTCCGCGAAGAAATCGTCCTCGACGGCCTGCCGGTGGAGCTTATCGACACCGCCGGATTGCGCGCGGCCACGGATGCCGTGGAGGCGGAAGGCATCGCCCGTGCCCGCAACGTACTGCACAGTGCGCAACTGATCCTGCTGGTGGCCGATGCGAGCACGGGATGGCAGGCGGAGGACGAAGCCATCCTGCGTGACCTGCCGGAAGGACCGCGCCTGATCCTCTGGAACAAGCTGGATCTGGTTTCTGCCCCGCCCCTCGCCCCCGTCGGTGAGCAGGGCATCGCCCTCTCTGCGCAAACTGGCGCCGGTCTCGATACTTTGCGCCGCAGCTTGATTGAAGCCCTCGGCGTGCAGGGCGACAGTTGTCCTTTCAGCGCCCGCCGCCGCCATGTCGAGGCGCTGGAGCATTGCCTGCAGGACATTCACGCCGCGTGCGATATACATCGCCTGGGAGACTCCCCCGAACTGGTCGCGCAGTCGCTGCGTGAAGCCGCTGTGGCATTGGCTAGTATCACCGGCCATATTGATGTAGAAGATATTCTCGGCGAGATTTTTTCGCACTTTTGCATCGGGAAGTGAGGCGGACTAGCGAAAAGATCCTGCCATCCTGGTGGGGCTCTGGCCTTCCGCACGGCGGCTGGTTATGTCCGCGCCTTGACCGCTGTCAGCGAGAGGAAGAGATGGGCGGTCAATGTATACCGTGTGCAAAACCGATGGCCACCATGATCAGCATGGTCACGATGTAGATACGCAAGCCCCAGAAGGCTATCTGAATACCTCCCCGAATCGGTGCGCGGGTCAGGGGCCTGGGTTCCTGATGGATCTCTTCTTCCAGAAACGCCAGAAATTCCGGGGTCGCCTCGGAACGAAAGTCTTCTTTGGGATGCATGTAACACTTCCTCAGGCGGATGGGAAGACGACGGTATAGCCGTAAATGGCATCGGCGAGGATGAGGAAAGCAACGATGGCGAAAGCTGAATAATTCTGCCAGCGCCGATTCACGTAGCTTCCCATGATCTCGCGATCATTGAGCAGCATGAGCAGAAATAGCATGGCCGCCGGCATGAATATGGAAGCGATCACCTGCACGGTCAGGTTCAAAAACCCCAGGGGGATGTGGGGAATCAGCACCACCAGAGCGGCCATTCCGGCGCTCAAAATGCCGGACAGATAAAAGGGCAAGGCCCGTTGCGGTTTAAGATTCAGACTCCGGGGAAGCTTGAGGGCCTCGCCCACCGCCCAGGAAGTGCTCGCCGTAATGGCAATGGCCGCAATCAGCCCGGACTCGACGAGGCCCAGAGCGAACAGCGCGGTTCCGACGCTGCCGAGGCTGCTCTGCCGTAACAGGTGGAGGATCGCGTGGATGTTAAACTGGGCGGTATGGACGTGCCCATACGCCAGGGTGCCCGTCAAGATGACGATGGCAATGGCGATGATCCCCATGGAAAGGCTTCCGAAGGCGGTATCGGCTTGGCCGCTGGGGATGTCGTTGACCGTCAGTCCCTTATCCACCACCGAAGATTGCTGAAAAAAAAGCATCCACGGAGCGATCGTCGTTCCGAGGTTGGCGAGTACAACATAGGTAAAGGCACCCACTGCAGTCCCCACCGGGATGTGCCAGTTGCCTACCGCCGCAATAACCTGGCCCCAGTCGGGATGCGCCGCGATAGCCAGGGGCACAAAAACGATATTGCCTGCGGCGATCCACAACGCCAGCCGCTCCCAGGTATGGTAATGCAAAAAAATCATGGTCGCGGCGACAAATATCCAGGCCAGCATGACCGAAAGGGCCGGCGGCACGGAGAACACGCTCATGCCCACACGGATACCGATAAACTCCGTCACCAGCGTCAGAATGTTCGCTACCGTCAGATCCAGCAGAGAAAACACCCCCCAAAAAGCGCCATAACGCCCCCAGATCATTTCGGCATGACCGCGATGCGTCACTGCGCCAAGGCGCACGGTCATTTCCTGCACCACATAGGCCACCGGAATCATGAGCAACAGGAAGGGGATAAAAAAACCGATACCGTACATTGCCCCTGTCTGGGCGTAGGTGATGACGCCGCCGGCATCGTTGTCAGCGATCATCACCAGGATGCCGGGCCCGATCAGACTCAGAAACAGCAGTAGTCGCCGCCACCAGGAGGGATGATGGCGGAGCTGATAAATCCGCCAGCGATCCTGGATGCGCTCCCGCACCTCCTCGGGTAATCGCTGCAACACATCCGCTTCGCTGGGCCTGGCGTGCAGTTCGGGTGTGGCCGACATCAATTCCCTCCTGATTGGCATGCGCAAGACAGCTCAATGATTTGGCTTAACCGGTTGAGCTTCGGCTTGTCGCAGAGGCCCGGTCGCTGCGGTGCGGGTCACCAGTCTGGCCGCCGATTGCTCCAGTTCCGCCGCCAGCGCCAGATAGCGCTGGGCGTCACGCAACCCGGTGATGAAACGACGGGGAATTCCCTCCAGACCCACCTGGGCGCCCACGAGCGCACCCGTCAACATCGCGCGGGACATATTTTGTCCGCCCCCGTTGATGGCGTGCAGTACGGCTGATTCATAATCTTCCCGGAAACGACTGGCCAGGTAGTAAGCCGCAGGCAGTTGGTGGTAAATGGCACAGGGCATGCCGTAAACCAGACTCACCTTCCAGGCGGGTTCAATGACGATGTCGGGATCTGCGGCGGCCAGCGCTGCGTATCCGGCCGTGAGCAGGGCGTCGGGTGACGTAAACCGGCCTGCCTGCGTCCTTTCGGCGCCCTGCGGCGGTGGCTGCAAGTGGCCTTGGGTAACCGTGTGGAATGGCAGTGCTCCGCTGCGCACCTGCGCCATGAGCGTGGCGCCTATCTGCGGCGTCAACGCAGCGCCAGAGACCAACTGGGCCAGAACGGCGCTGAAGGCGACGCTCATGGCGACGATGGCCGGATCGCGCTGGGTCAGGGCAATGTTGCTACACACCGCCTCCGCCATTTTTTTCGGCCGCAGGGCATAAAAGGCAGCGATGGCAATGGCGCGCTCGGCACCCTCCGTCGTGTCCGCGTCCCCGGCGCATTCTCCCCATGGGTGATGCTCTGGCACGCGCTTACGCCAGGCCTCCCGAATGGATTGATTGGTGTAGCCCCCCGGCCCCTGCATGGGCGTGCCGTCCAGGTGTGGGAACAGCTCCGTATCCAGCCGCTGGGTGAAATCTTTCTCCACGTAACCCGCGCAGTGGACCAAGGACTCCATCTGCATGACCAGCAGCAATCCGGTTTGCGAGATGTCGCCGGCAAGCAGGCCACTGTGATAACGGCCGGAGCGCGGCGTGAGATAATCGGTAATCCAGGGACCACATTCCCGCCGCAGCTCGGCAAGGTCGTAGTACCAGTGACATCCCAAAGCCAGTGCATCACCAATCAGGGCGCCCATCACGGCACCCGCTACGCGTTGCATGCTTCACCTCCTCTCGCCAGGCGGGTTCATGGGATATCCGGTGCAGAACATGGGCCTGACGACTTGGAAAGGCACAGATACCCTAAAATCCGATATGGGTGTTGCGAAGATCTACCTGAGCGAGGAGGAACTGCGCGCCCAACAATCTGGCCGAGCAGTAGCTTTGCACCTGATGATTGCCAGAATGGGGCGGATCACTGGCTGATATATGGTGGCGCTTCAGGGACTCGAACCCCGGACACGCGGATTATGATTCCGCTGCTCTAACCAGCTGAGCTAAAGCGCCGTGAGGCGCAAATTAAAGCGTTAACCTGCGTCGCTGTCAAGGGCGCCGGTGCGACTGCCGTCCATTTATCGTCAGCGCAGCAGCCGACGGCTGAGCAGGCGCCACGCAAATCCATAGGCCACCAGGGTGTACAACAGCAAAACGCCAGCGTGGTACAGCACCTCGTGGGGCAGATGCCCGGTCAGCAGTGGTCGCAGCAGCGCCACCGCATGGGTCAGGGGTAGCACCTGCGCGACTTGCTGGGCAAGGGGCGGCAGCGAATGGAGGGGATAGAAAACGCCACAAAAGAGAAACATGGGCGTCACCGCCAGGGTGAAATAATACATGAAGAAATCATAACTGCGCGCCAGTGCCGTCATGACCAGCGCCAGTGCGCCAAAGCTCAGCCCCGCCAGCAGAATGACCGGCAACGCCAGCAGCACCCAGGGGCCCTGTATGGCGCCGAAGAAGCTGGCGACGATGATGATAGCCACGGCGCTGATCAGGCCTTTCACGGCGCACCAGAGCACTTCGCCAGCGAGAATGTCACTCACCCGCAGGGGCGTGGCCAGCATGGCCGCGTAAGTGCGTTGAGCGCTCATCCGGGTAAAAGCGGAGTAAAGCCCTTCGAAGCTGGCCGTATTCATCACGCTGCTGGCGACAATGCCGGAGGCGATAAAGGTAATGTAGGGCATCCCGTCCATACGCCCGACGAAGTGCCCCAAACCATACCCCAGCGCCAGCAGGTAAAGCAGCGGGTCGCCAAAGTTGCCGAGCATGCTCGGCACCAGCAGCTTGCGCCAGACGCCGAAGTTGCGCTGCAAGACGGCCAGCGCACCTGGTCCCGGCAAGACTTCGCCAATCGGCATTATTCGGTCTCCTCCCGCAGATCGCGCCCGGTGAGGTGCAGAAATACATCCTCCAGGCTGGCGGGACGCTGCAACCAGCGATAGGCCGGATCCTCCGCGAAGTGCGCCAGCAGCGGGCTCAGATCCGTCCCATAGCAGATCAGGGTATCGCCTATGCGCTCACTGATGCGCACCCATTGGCGATGCAAATCCTGCGGGTCCGGCAGTGCACCGTCCACCCGGCGCAATTCGACGACGCCCCCCGGGATATGGGTGGCGATCAGACCGCGCGGGCTGTCTTCCGCCAGAATCCGGCCATGGTCGATGATCCCGACCCGATCTGCCAGCCGTTCCGCTTCATCCATGTAGTGCGTGGTCAGGAGCAAGGTCGTGCCCTGTCGGCGTAACTCGCGCAGACGTTGCCAGATAAGATGACGGGCCTGGGGGTCGAGGCCGGTGGTGGGTTCGTCCAGCAGCAGCAATTTGGGGGCGTTAATCAGGGCGCGGGCGATGGTCAGGCGGCGTTGCATGCCGCCGGACAGCGAATGGATCGGTTGCGCGGCATAGCCGCTGAGGGCCATAAACTCCAGCAACTCGGCGCTGCGCTGGCGGATCAGCGCCTTCGGCAGGCCGAAGTAGCGGCCGTAGGTCCAGAGGTTCTCCTGCACGCTAAAATCGGGATCCAGGTTATCCGTTTGCGGCACCACCCCCATGTCTGCCCGCGCCGCGCGCCCCATTTCTGCGAGCACCTGACCACCGATGCGAATCTCTCCGCCATCGGTGGGTGTCAGTCCCTGGATCGCCCGCACCGTGGTGCTCTTGCCCGCCCCATTGGGACCGACCAGGGCAAAGCACTCCCCGGCGGCAACGGCGAAGTCTACCCCGCGCAGCACCTCGCGTTCGCCATAACGCTTATGCAGCGCCCGTAGTTCAAGAAAGGCTGGATTCACGACAGGGATCACTGACTCCTATCTCGGTTACTTCGTCACTGAGGGATTGTAACAGCGCCGCCTGCATGGCGTTGAACTGACCATGAAAGAAGTGGTCTGCGGGCAGCAAAATCTTCCGGGGCTGAACGGGCAGGGTATCGACCCAGTTTGCCACGCCGGCGGCGGGGACCAGTTCGTCCAGTTCGCCTTGAATCAGGGTCCACGAACAGGCCGGGGTCGGCAATGAACCGAAATCAAAGAGATTAACGGGCGGGGCAACGGTCAGAAGATGGCTGATACGGGGATGGCGGCGCACGCTGCGATAGGCCACATAGGCTCCGAAGGAGAATCCGGCCAGCCAGATATCGAAGCCGGGGCGGCGCTCTTGTACCCAGTCGAGCACCGCCAGACAATCTTCGGTTTCGCCCCGACCATCATCATAGACGCCGGTACTCTCTCCCACGCCGCGAAAATTGAAACGCAGCGAGGGGATGCCCAATTGATTGCAGGTTTGACTCAGACAATACACAACCTTGTTGTTCAAGGTGCCGCCATAAAGCGGATGCGGATGGAGGATGACCGCTACCGCGCCGCGCGTCTCCTTATCGGGGCACGCCGTGATACCCTCGAGCATACCCGCCGGGCCCGGAATGGTAACGTGCTGGCCTACACATTCCAGGCCAGCGAGTTCGCCCCCATCGTAAAGATGCCGGCGATCAATGGGTAGCATCAGATTCGCAGCCTTTCGACGGGTACGCCGTTGCGCAGGTGGGAGTCGACGATTTCACGCACATCGTCGGCGTCTACATAGGTGTACCAGACGGCATCGGGGTAAACGACGGCAACCGGCCCCTCGCTACACCGTCCCAGACAACCGCAACGGTTCACGCGAACCTGGCTTTCGCCATGGATGCCGAGGGCTTTGGCGTGCTTCTTGGCCTCGTGAAACATCTCTTCGGCGAGGCCGCTGTTATTGCAGGCCTGCTCGCCATTGTCGCGCTGATTCAGGCAAAGAAACATATGCCGTTGATAAAAAGCATCTTCCATAAGCGTTGACCCCCTCTTCATACAAGGACATTATACCCAAATTAGCCTTTACTGACAGCGTGTGGAGATGCCATGTTCAGCGATCAAGTCATCGCCAATATCGATAATGCCTTGCGTACCCTGACCGGACAGCAGATTGGCAGTGATCGACCGTATCCGGCCAGGGACGTTCCCGACGCGCTCCTGCGTCCCTGGGAACGACAGCGGGCCGGACGCATGATGCGGGTCAACCATGCGGGTGAGATCATGGCACAGGCGCTGTATACGGGCCAGGCGACGGGCACGAATGACCCTGCCCTGCGTGAGCAGCTACAGCAGGCCCGTGTGGAGGAAGAAGATCACCTGCGCTGGTGTGAAGCCCGTCTGCGGGAACTCAACAGTCGCCCAAGCCTGCTCGCCCCGCTCTGGTACAGCGCGGGCTGGAGCATGGGCTTTCTGGCTGCCCGTCGCGGGCGCGCCAGCAATCTCGGCTTGGTCGTCGCGGTGGAAAATCAGGTGGAAGAACATCTCAACAGCCATTTGGATGAGCTCCCCGCCGATGATGAGCGCAGCCGCGCCATTGTGGCACAGATGCGGGACGACGAAGTCGGGCACGCCGAAAAGGCGGAGGCGCTGGGCGCCGAAAAACTCCCCATGCCGGTACGTATGGCTATGGGGGTTTTTTCCAAGGTCCTGACGCGGGGGGCACTCTGGATTTGACGGCTCAGGAGAGGTCTTTGCTGGGTGCCCGGATTGGGCGCATATTCAACTCCGTACCCGGCAGGTAAATGCGGTAGCGTCCGGCACGTACGGCTTCGGCCATGCTGCCAATGGTCTGCTTGCTGAGCAGACCGACCACCTCGGCCTTGAGTGGCTTCCATTGCGTGTGCACGGGGCAGGCTGTTTCATCGGCGCAAGCCTTGAGGCCGAGCACGCAGCCTTGACCAAAAGGCTGTCCTTCGACAATTTCCACCACTTCCAGGATATTTAGCTGCTCTGCGCCGGAACGCATGACAAAACCGCCGCCGCGCCCCTTGAAGGAGTCCAGCACCCCGCGTTTGGCGAGATCTTGCAGAATTTTCGCCAGATATTGGGCGGGAACATGCAGATAATCGGAGATGTCCCGGCTCAGTACCGATTCTCCGGGCGGCTGGGCGGCCAGATAAATCAGGGCCTGCAAGGCATATTCGCTGGTTTTACTTAGTAGCATAACGGCATCCTCAGCCTTCTTCTCGAACTTCATAGTCATGGGTGATCACCGCAGTTTTGCCCAGCATGATGCTGGCCGAGCAATATTTTTCTGCAGACAGGTTTATGGCGTGAGCCACCCGCTTGGGGTCGAGCGCCTTGCCGGATACCACAAAATGCAGATGTATCTGGGTGAATACTTTGGGTTCTTGATCTGCGCGCTGGGCGCTTAGCTCCACCACGCAGTCGCGGATATCTTGCCGGGACTTCTGGAGGATCATGACCACATCAATACTGGAGCAGCCGCCCAGACCCATCAACAGGAGTTCCATGGGGCGCGGCCCGATATTGCGCCCGCCAATCTCGACGGAGCCGTCCATGACCAGGGCGTGACCACTATCGGCCTCAGCGACAAAGCTCATCTGCTCAGGACCCATCCACTGTACACGTGCCTTCACAAACCACTCCCTATTTCCGGAAATTGCAGATTCCCATTTAATGACAATCAACTAGCCGTGTAAACCGCGTTTAATCAAAAAACAGATGTTCCAGGGCCTCTCCCGGCTGTGCGGCGCGCATGAATGCCTCGCCGACGAGAAAAGCACCCACCCCCGCTGCGCGCAAAGTCACCACATCTTCGCGTCGATGAATGCCACTTTCGGTGACCACTATCCGCCCTTCGGGAATCTCCGGCAGTAGTTGCAGCGTGGTTTCGATCGCGGTGACAAAGCGCCGCAGATCCCGATTGTTGATGCCGATCAGGGGCGTGCGCAACTTCAATGCCCGCTGTAACTCGGCCGCATCATGCACCTCTGCCAGTACCGCCAGACCGAGGCTCTGCGCGATGGCTTCCAGGCTCTGTAGTTCGGCATCGCTCAGTGCCCCGACGATGAGCAGGATGGCATCGGCCCCGATGGCGCGTGCCTCCCAGACCTGATAGGGATCAATACAGAAATCCTTGCGCAATACCGGCAGTGTACAGGCTTCGCGGGCGGCGGTCAGATAGAGGTCAGCACCCTGGAAATAGTGCGCATCGGTCAGGACCGACAGGCAGGCCGCCCCATGGGTCGCATAATCCTGGGCAATGATCACCGGGTTGAAGTCCTCGCGGATAACCCCCGCCGACGGCGATGCCTTCTTGATTTCGGCGATCACGGCGGCTTGTCCTTGGGCTATTTTGGCCTGAATGGCGCCAATGAAGTCACGGGGCGGGGCCGTCAGGGCCACTACCGATTGCAACTCCGTGAGGCCCAGGCGAGCTTTGCGCTCAGTCAACTCTTCGCGCTTGCGGGCAATAATTTCCTTAAGTATATCGGCCATCTTCTATCCCTGTGGAGTTTTACCCAGTAAGGCCTGCCACTTGTTCCAGGCGGCGCCGGACTCCAGCACGTCCCGTGCCAAAACTACACCAACGGCCATATCGGGAACTACGTCTGCTGCATACAGGGCAGCACCAGCGTTCAGCAGAACCACGTCGCGACGGGGTCCGGGCTGATTCTGCAGAACCTCTTCGGCCGCCGCCAGCGCCGCCGCCACACTGTCGATCTGTAAAGCGGCCAACGGTGCCCGCGCTATGCCAAAATCCTCCGGCTGAATCCGACTGCGGCTGATCACGCCGTCTTTTAACTCGGCGATATCCGTGGGTTCCGAAAGGCTGATTTCATCCAGGCCATCGTGACCATGGACGACCAGCACATGGCGCGATCCCAGTTCACGCGCGGCCTCCGCCAGAGGGATCAGCCAGCGCTCGGCATAAACGCCGAGCACCTGATGCGGTGCTCCCGCAGGGTTGCTCAGTGGTCCCATGAGGTTGAACAGGGTGCGGATGGCGAGTTCCTTGCGCGGGCCGGCGGCGTGGCGCATGGCACTATGGTGCGCCGGCGCGAACAGAAAACCGATGCCGATGCGTTCAATGCTGTTGGCGACGGCCTCGGGGCTCATGTCCATAGGCAGACCGGCCGCTTCCAGCACATCGGCGCTGCCGCTGCGGCTGAGCATGGAACGGTTGCCGTGCTTGGCCACCCGCGCCCCACCCGCCGCCGCCACCACCGCCGCCACGGTCGAGATGTTGAAGGTACTCAAGGCATCGCCGCCGGTACCGCAGGTGTCCAACAGGTGATCCGTGGAGACCACGACCTTGGTCATACAGGCGCGCAATGCCATGGTAGCGCCCACCAGTTCTTCAACCCGCTGCCCCTTCATGCGCAGGCCCATGAGCAGGGCGCCGATTTGTGCGGGCGTCCAGTCCCCGGCCATGATACCGGCGAAGACGGTTTCCGCTTCGTGGCGCGACAAGTCCTGCCCCGCCACGATGTGCTCCAGTATGTCCCGGACGATCATTGCGCGCCTCCTTGCAGAAAGTGTTGCAGCAAGACCTTGCCGTGCTCGCTGAGAATGGATTCGGGATGAAACTGTACACCCTCTACATCCAGGCTGCGGTGGCGCAAGCCCATGATTTCTCCTTCGGCGGTCCAGGCCGTCACTTCCAGCGCCTCTGGCAGGGAGTCACGGTCGACGATCAGGGAGTGATAACGGGTGGCGGCGAAAGGGTCGGGTAAGCCGCGGAATACCCCTTGACCCTTATGAAAAATGGGCGAGGTTTTGCCGTGCATGACCTGCGCTGCGCGGACGACCTTGCCGCCGAAGGCCTGGCCGATGGCTTGATGCCCGAGGCAGACCCCGAGCAGGGGGATTTTTCCGGCGAAATGATGAATGACGTCCAGAGAAATACCCGCCTCGTTGGGGGTGCAGGGGCCGGGCGAAATACAGATGCGGCTGGGTGCCAATTGCTCAATGGCCGCCACGTCGATGGCATCGTTGCGCGCGACCCGCACTTCCGCCCCCAGTTCGCCGAAGTACTGCACCAGGTTGTAGGTGAAGCTGTCGTAGTTATCAATCATGAGTAGCATAATTGCACCATCCTACTGATTAACATAAGTTATTTCATGTCAGCGTTTCAATTCGTACCCGCTTTTATACCCGCTTTTTATAATGCTGTGGTTTCATGGGGTTGTAGAGTACCTGTTCTTGAAAAAAAGTGCGATTTGGGCAGCCAAAGACGGTGGTCGGGGCTGTCCAGCCACAAAAAAACCCCAAGCCGAAGCGAGGGGTGTGGGGAGATCAGAAGGCCCAGGATGAGACCGGGACAGCCGGTGTGGCGACAGGAATGGCCGCTGATGCGTCCGCAGCGACATCAGCGTCAGCATCAGGAGTACCCAGAATCGGATCGACCGGTGAGGGTAGATCAAATGCGCCCGCCTCACCAACGGCGAGTATCGCGGACGCCTTGGTCATACCCTGAAGTACGCCGCCGACCACGAGGGCGCTCGCCGACTGCATTGGCGTGCCCTTGGCCGCGTTTGCGTCGCAGATAACTGCATCAAGGGCTGCTACAAGACCTCCCAGGCGGCTATCAATGAAGCTCAGAGCCTGAGCTTTCACCCGGATGGCCTGAAGCACTGAGAGGCCGGCAATGCCCTTCTTGCCCGTCTGAGGCTTGCTGAGATGAGTAGAAGCCATCTGAGCCATCTCTCGGGCAATTTTTATTGCCAGCGGATCACCTTTGAGGGTCTCCACAATCTCCGGATCCGCTAGGTCGATGGGGGCTTTCACCCAACCGAAGCTGATGTTTTCTGCGAGATCCAAAGTGGACGGGGCGTTAGCACGAATTACGTCCTCCCATTCCGGCGCTTCGGATACCCGAAGGGCGATCAAACCCGGCAGGTCCGCAATGAGTCTGGCTTTCGCTGCGTCAAAGTCCAGGCTGATTTTTTCCAACTCAGCCTGGACTTCTGGGACCACTGCATCGGCGACCATGAAGCCACCGAAGAAGCGGGTACCTTTTCGCAACAACACCCGGTCAACCGCCTTGCGGGCTTGGCCAAAGGGCTTTAGCGCGTCCTTGGGCATGATCTGGATGGTGCCGGCGGAGGCCAACACCTTGTCCAGATCCCGCCCGTCACGCGCTTCAACCAAATTGCGGTCGATGCTCCTGGTACCACTTATCGCCTTCATTTCCGGGAGAAAAACTACTGTTTTCATGGCGTTTTCCTCCCTTAGTGCCGTGTTCCAAAATCGGGAGAGATGATCTCCCGCGCCAATGATAGTGCCGCTTGCCACGCCTGCGGCAGCTCATCCCACTTCTCGGCGGGGAAAAACCCTGCCTCCCAAACATTGCCATTGGTTTCCAGGACGCGCAGATGCACGCCCGTCTCGTCTTGGAAAATGTTTGCGCGGCCAGTGGCCGTGTGTACGTGTGCTTTCATGTCAATCTCCTGAAGGATTCGGCGAAATGCCGCGTTCATACCGGGAGGAGATACCGGACAGTTTCTATGTACCGGGCATGGACGTGGCGGGGCCGCAAGTGTATTTTGGCGACATAGGGCAGGTTGCCGCCTTATGATCCCCCACCGGGATCAATCTCCAAAAACTCCGCACCCGGAGGTGGTAATCAGGGGCCTCTGATCTTCCGTTCAGGCGCGGAGATCAGAGGAATTCATACCGCCCTAACGGATAGGTTCACCTGACGCTTCCGGGCGTTTCCGCAGGACAGTGGCCGCCCAGGTCGATCTTGGGCGGCCTTTTTTCTACCGAAACCGTGCCCCATAATGATAGACACACATTTCAACAAATGTGTCTTTTAAGTTGTAATTTCAATATGTTGCGTTTTAATCCCGGAACAACAACCTATTTATAGCATTTTTGTATATCTATAACAGAAAACAAAGATGCACAGAGGCACCGTTTTCGGTTTTCTAAAACATCGGGTTCGCCGAGGCCAGGCGCTGTGGAAGGCCTGGCACGCCCCAAGGCCACCTGCTGGGCGCATTAATCGTCCCACCCATCCAACCACAGTCGGAAAATGCGCTACAGGGCAAATATGACCCATTGCTCGCGGTGCTTGTGGCGTGCCCCACCATGCGAAAGACTCTAATCGAAAGTCGGTGGCTGGATGTGATCCGCGTCAGCGCAGATAAAACTGCTTTCTTCCATTCACGGTGCAGACCTCCCTGATGTGCTGGTCGATTCTCAATCGCTGTACGATGTCGCCAGAGAGGGGCACGGACGCGCCCTGGTGGATGATTCGGTAGGTGAGAGGTGCCGAGGCCGTCTGTTCGATAACCGCACCGTCGGCAAGTAGCGCCAGAGCGGCGCCGCACAAAGAAAACCCTCAAGCCGAAGCGTGAGGGTTGGGAGGGATCAATGATCGCGTGGCGGTATCCGCCAAATGCTCAAGCCAAAACCACCACGGTACCGATGGTTAAAGTGACCAGTCAACACTCATGAGCGGTGTCATTGCTACCTGGTTCAGCAGGCTTCCTGTCCGCCTTCTTCGATAGTGCCGCAGCACGAATAATAGTGATAGAGAACCAGGCGCCAAGACTCACAATTACAATCTCAAGAATCAATAATGGTAAAAAGTTCAGCATCTTAACCTCCTTATTACGCATCATCGAGTGTGTTGATGATGGCAACTACGGCAAATTGTGTTATCGCGTACCAGACCAGGATCACCAGCGAAGAAAGACCGATTTTCACCCAGTCCAGTTCGCTTACGGTCCCCGCAAATGCGTGCTGTAACCCGTAGGCTGGCAACGGCATCAGGAAAACAGTAACAGCATGGCTGGCTACGTCCAGCCTTCGCGCAAGGTGCTTCTTGGCGGCCCTATTAAGCCCCAAAAACCACTTCGTCAAACTCAGCATAGCATACCCCCTTAGTGATTCATGCCGATAGGAGGTACCGGACGGTTTCTATGTACCGGCGGGCGCCAGGCACAAAAAACTCCCAGGCCGAAGCGTGGGAGTGGGGGGATCAAGTAGCAAAACCAGAAAAAGCTTCAATCATGGATTTTCCAACATCATCCGAAGACCCAACACGTCCTTTGGCGAAATCAAATCCATCCAGTTTTCCGATCAGGACGTACCGGACCTCGATGCCCTGCCGCATAAACGCATCGTCGATGGCCGCTACGGATTCTTCCGCCACCGAACCGTCCGTAAGGACGATCAGCAGCTTCCGATCCGCCTGGTGATTTTGCAGCTCAAGGCCGGCATGGGTCATGCCGCCTTCCATGTAGGTTCCACCAGAGCAGAAGCACGACCAGCCCTCATTTGCCTTGAGCGGCGCTGAAGAAAACGGACGCCCCTGGGTGAACTCACCGTTAAACCACGACACCGAATATTCGACGCCGAGGCTCGCGAAGGTTCTGACAAGCGCCAAAGCACCGGCAGCAGCCAAGAAGTGCCGACTCTCAGATCCAGAATTACTTATTTCCATGCTCCCGGATCTGTCAATCAGGAGCTTCACGGCGATACTGCGGGAATCCCCTTCAACCCGCCGGACGAATACCGATCCGCTGGTACCTACCCGGTGCAGGGCTGTCGTTACAACCCCGCAAGTGCCCGTGCGAGCCGCATATGTCTCTTCCTGCGACCGTGCCCAGAGCTTGCTTTCCAGAGGGCCGGCAATTTTGCGGTAGAGCCTGCCGGCTTCGAGTTTTACGTCATCCGGAATATCCGCTACCTGCTGACGAGTAGGCGTTAGCGTCATCTGCCAGGAGGCATTTTTCACTTCCGCCGTAAGGTTTCCTGTCGCCATGCCTGAAACGTCTGTCTGGCGCAGCTCGCCCTCCTGGGCTTCCATAGCCTTTTTCGCCGCCTTCCCCCGCTTTTTATTGGGGTAGTTCTTGGCGGCGTCGCCCAAAAGATCGCTGATCTTCTGCGCGGCAATCCACGGGCCATCCGGGGCGTCCACTGAGGAAGCGCGAACCGCCGCTTCGCCGATGGATACGACCTGAGCCCAGAGTTCGCCACCAAACTGCTTGATGACGGCATCCCCCCAGTTCTTCGCAGCGGTATCCAAGGCGTGTTGCCCCAGAAAATGCGCACGAAACTGGTAAAGCAGACCGAAGAGGACCAGGTTGCCGGGGTGCTCCCGGCATTTCGGGGCGTCCGAAAACCAACCCTGCCGGACCCCGTAGTCGATGAGCTTGTGCAGGTACTTGGGGATTCCCCGGTACTGCTTCATGCCCAAGGCCTCGATCCGCGGATCCTCCAAACCATTCTGAAGGCGCTCGATGAACGGTGTGACGCGGACGCCCGCAGGTGGTTCGGCAGCTTTGCCACCGAAGGTGAAACGGATGTGGAATGCCTCGTGTGCAGTGAGGCCGAGTAGCAGGTCCTCCAGGCCTTCTCCGCCTACGTCAGGGAGAAGGGGCAATACGACCCGTCTTCCGTCCGTGTAGGCGGTGTCCGCGCTGGGATCCACGGTGACGCTGACCCCGCCGATGCTGCGGCCCAATGCTGCGGCCAAAATGCGTAATGCTTTCATAATGCCTCTCCAAAGAAAAAGCCCGAAGCGGGCCGGTCATTCCGGAGAGGACTACCGGACAGTTTCTATGTATCTGTCCGGTAGTCCACAAAAACATGCCGCTGGTACATAGAAACTGTCCGGTACTAGGGGTCGGTATGAATCAATATGGAGAGACTGCAATGGCTATCGTCATTGTGGCTTGCATTATCGCAGGTACCAGTTTTTATGCTGGTATTCGCGGTAAGCTCGCCAGCTTCGGAATCATTTGATTCCTGAGCACCCCTGTCATCGTTAAGGATGACCGGGGCTACAGTCGATCCCTGGGAACAGAAGGGCTTTGGACGTATCCCGTCCTCTGCTCACGACAACCACCAACCCCTCGCCTTGTGCTTGGGGTTTTTTTACGTCTCACGCCCGTCGGTACATAGAAATTGTCCGGTAGTCCTCTCCGGAATGATTTTGACAAGGAGGATCCACCATGGAGGACGGAGACATTGTGTACGGTCCATATCCGTACCAAGCGATCACTGATCGCAGAAAGATGAAGCATTACTGCTTCGTATTGGAAGTGAACGAGGAACGGATGCTGGTGGCGGCAGGAACGTCAAGTCACCTGGATTCTTGCCCTCTGGAACATGAGTTTCAGATCGAACAGAAGCGGGATGTAGAGAAATTGCATCTTGCCAGGGAAACTCGTTTCGACATGAAGGAGGTGGCGTGGGTCGATATTCGGGATTTCGAGCCTGTCTCGAACATTCAGGAATGCCCTAACCTGTTCTACAAGCTACAGCGGGCATTGCGGTCTGCTGGACATATCTGATCAGGAGGTGGAGTATGTTTGCATTGAAGTTTCTGGAGAAAAATATGTTTGGGTTGACTGAAGACGAAGCCCGCCGGGTCAAGGTGAAGCTTGACGAAATCCTGGCCATGTATCCTCACCATACCGCGCCGGAATTGGTGGTCATGGCCGTGAATCGCCTTTGGATTGATCTGGTCGAGGCCGACAAAGACGAACCTTCTATGGAAGACTGGCGAAGTACCAGGGCGGCAAAGGGGTACCAGCCGGGCACCCAAGAGGACATCCAACGAGTCGCCAAGCGGTTTTCTGAGCTTGCCGAGCAGCACGGGGCGTTCCCAGGCAAGTTGATTAGGCTCTAAGTCTGCCCAAAAAGCGTGATCGGTTTTTGGGCAGTTCGATCCCCCCCAACCCCATCGCGCTCTGCGGTGGGGTTTTTCTTTGGCGGTACATAGAAACTGTCCGGTACACCCTCCCGGTATGAGGCTCTGGCATTCCGCCACGAGCACATTTCAGGAGGGTGTCATGAGTGACCGTTTTTATGGTGCGGTGCGGTTTCCTGCGTGGGCGACGAAGTTTCTGCCCAAGGACGCAGAAGATTGCTGCCTGGAGCTGGAGCCCAGCAGCAAGGTGTCATGTTTTGAGGAAGAAGAAGCCCGCAATGGCAAGCCGTGGTTGGTGGCGGAGCTGGATCGTCTGGGAATTCCCTATGATCTCGAATCCAGTGAATACTTTGAGTATAAGGCCGAGAAGACCTATTTCCGGTTTCGTGCCGGAGGAAAGTCCGAGGATCTGGTGGTCACGGACGGAGACGAGCTGGTGGAAGCCAAGGACATCATTTCCATGATCGACAAGGGCAACAATCCGGCAGCGATCCGGCGTTGGTGTCAAGACAGACTGGACCAGATCGCACCATTGACCCCGCCTTTGGAAGAAATCACCGAGGCTGATTATCTGGAGTGGGTCACCAATAAAGCGCAAGTCTGGCAGAATAATCTTCAGCGGCTTGTAAACGGCGAGAAGGTGAACTTCTTGTACGAACCAGCTGAAGCACCCATTCTTTCCGATGATGGGGCGGCCCACCAATACAATGGAAAGGCCGGGCTGTGTTTCTTCAGGGAAATACCATTCGGGCGCCTTGTGCGTGCCGAGGCACTGGATGAGGCGGATCATGTGTTCCAGTCCGCCAAATTCATGCTGTTGGAGAGGCGTCAGGTCTGCGCTTTTCTGGATCTTGATGATGCCTTGGCAAACGACAGCGATATGTTCGCGCTGGCTGAGGCCATCAAGGGCCGCCTGGATAGCCTAGTCGGGGGTGCGATATGAAAATCCTCGTGAGCTTATCTGGTGGCCTGGTCAACGCCGTCTATCTCGACGAAGAGGCGGCAGCGGCGAAGGTCCAGGTGGTGATCGCCGACTACGACGTGGAAGGCACCCAATGCGAAACCGTATTGGATCCCGACGGCGATGAGGTGCTGTTGTGGACGGAAACGCCCATTACGGAATCGCCGCACGCTGAAAAGATGTTTGCGCTTGAAGCAACCGGCTGTTTCTGATTTTCCACCCAACCCTCTCGCTTCGGCTTGAGGGTTTTTTGTGGTGCGCCCGGCAGGTAAGGCGGGCTTTCCGTAACGGACAGTTCAACCGCCCCGATTGTACTTCTGGGACTGGGCGTAGAAAGGCGCAGCCGGCAGAGCTTCCAGAACCTTCCGACGCTCCTCACGCAGATCCGGTATCGACGCTTCCATTGCGGACAAGGCCCGAGACAGATTCGCCCAGTGGGCCACCAGATTTTTCCTCTGCTCCATGAGAGTTTGAATGCGGCGCAACGCTTCCTTCGTCTCATCGGCACCTAATGCCCATCCTCCGCGGCTCTTCGCCCGACGCGGCAGATCCCTTTGCGGAAGCTCCGTATAAAACCAGCGCATTCCCCCGGAGTAATTACGGATCAGCCAGCGAACCATTATGGGCTTCGTGGCACCGTTGAGGCGGTCGCTTTCCCGCATCCAGATAAGACCTACCTTCTGGTTGCTCTTCGGTTGGTACGCATCAAGGGCGCGGCGGTAAACATCTAACGCCTCGTCGATTTCGCCCAGGAGGGCCACCGTGCGGTCCCTGTGCATGGTGAGGTAGCGCACCATCTGTGCATCGGATCCAGCAGGAAGCGGCGCGTAGCGGTTGGATTCGCGGATCAGGTCATCATCAAGGGCGTAATTTTCTGATGTCATCAATCGTGTCGTGTGGTGTTGTTGTGGTGGTGCTATAGCACCTGAGTGCCGCCAGAGCAGGTTCTTGATAGGCCATATTATCATGAAAACGATGGAGTGACGGTAAAATGATATTTTAAGGTTTAACTTATGTCAGTGGTGGTTGGCATCGTGCCCACAAGCAGCGATAGCTATCCATTTATAGGCCATTTTAGTGTCACAACAGTATCTTTCATGTTGCATTAGCGTGGCGTGGTGTCGTTATAGCGCGTTAAATGCCTTTTTGTGGCGTCATTCCCATCACCGCCATTGTGGTTATGACGATGATTGGTGTTGTTGTGTGTCGTTTGATGTTGTATCGTGTCATACAGGCTGCGTGAACACCGTTATAGTGTTGCTTCGCGCTGTTTTGGTGTTAGGTGTGGTGTTCTCATTTTCTGGAGGCTTTTATGGCGTGCGTAGGTTTGGACATCGGACACTCAGCGGTAAAAGTGGCTTGGAGAGGTAAGGATGGCGAAATCAAGCATGTGACCATTCCATCGGTCGCTGTGCCTGCTATGACCATTAGCGACAAGGCCGCATCAGACCAAGCCGCGAAGGAAACCGTCACTGTGGATGGCGATGTTTACTTCATCGGTGACACGGCTATTCATGAGGCGGGTTCGCTCAAGGTCGCTGGCCTGCATCATCGCTGGCTGGAGATGCGGGAGTTCCGGGCGTTGGTGCAAGGGGCCATCAATCTGGTAATGGCGGATGTGGGCAATATAGACAGCGTGATTACAGGTCTTCCACCCGCGATCTTTCGTGAGAAGCAGCTCCAGATGCGCAACATCGTATCCGCCTGCACCGAAGCGGAGGTCAAGGTCTATCCGGAGCCCAACGGCGTCTCCATGCGATACAGCATTGACGAAAAGGGCCGTATGATTCCCGATGCGAAAAAGAATATGGGCGTGATCGCCATTGGTCGATTCACCACCGACTCGATGGCTCTGCTGAACGGTAGATGGGTCGAAGAAGCTGCAGGATCTGCTAATGGTATGAGCCGTGCGGCCATCATGGTGCAAAAGAAGCTGAAGGACCAGGGCTATGAGGTGGACTACCTGGATGCCGATGATGCGCTTTGGAAGGGCGCCATCCAATACTACGGCAAAGAGATAGACGTTTCTGCCACCGTGAAGATCGCCATGCGAATCCTCTCCTCAGAGATATTTGATGCCGTATCCACGAAGTTCGGGGATAACGGGCGCAAGCTCGACAAGATTCTCGTGGCTGGCGGTGGTGCCGAACTGCTCTTCGATGGGCTGGCCCCTTACTGGCCACAAGCAGAACTCATTGAGGATCCACGATTCGCCGTAGCGGAAGGTTTCCGGCGGTTTGGTGAAGGCGTCTGGAATGCCCGGCATGGCGAATCGGCGTAAGTCCTGATATGAAACGATTAGACCGGGGGATGATATGTCGAAACGGATAACGATTTATATTGGCGATGATGATGAGGAAATACTAGCCTGGTATAACAGCATACAGCCATCATATAGGAGCGTGATGGTTAAGCTCGCCCTGCGTAACGCGGCAGAGCATGGCATAGCCGGAGATAGCACATTGTTGCCGCTAATGAAGAAGCGTGGCGGGTCCGGACGTGAAGAGATGGTGGGTACAACGGATCAAAAGACTGTCCCTTCTACAGCTTCGCCAACAACGTCAGCCGCTGCCCCGGAGAACATGTCCAGAGAGGAGCTCGTGGCATTCACCGTCGCCAATCTGCCACCGGATACGCCGCCGCACCTGGTCGAGCTTGCCAAACAATACTCATCGCGCACACCTTACACCATGGAGCGATTGCAAATGCTCTATGAACTGCAAGGGGCCGGGGCCGCTGCCGATCCAGCAAGCACATCAACATAGGAAGGGGTCACCGATGCTCATCACGACCAGTGCGGAAATATCCGGTAAGCAAATCACCCAGACGCTGGGCACCGTATACGGGGTGTCCGTTCGCTCCCGTTCGGAGCTGGGGACCGTTATGGGCAAGATCAGATCCATAACCGGCGGCAAGATGGCTGGCTACGAAAAGCTGGTGAAAGCGGCGAGGGAAAACGCCGTGGCCGACATGCAGGAAGAGGCGAAGAATAACGGGGCCGATGCCGTCATCTGTTTTCGGTTCGACAGTAGTAGCATGGGGGCCGGGAATGAGGAAGAGTTTATCGAAGTGACGGCTTATGGGACGGCGGTAAGGCTGGGATAATCGCGCTTCCCGGGGTATCCCACACCGGTTCGGCCAGACTCGTCGCATTGTCCTTCAGTATCCGTTGGCCACATAAATCGCCGCAATCATCGCACCCCATATCAGAGATAAATTGGATAAACCGACACCCAAAGGCCCTCCTATCACGATGAGAATGGTTCCTGCACCGGCGGTTAAAAGGGCGATCAAATAGCCCATTACCCGATTTGCACAAGGGAGTGATTTTTACGGCCATATGCAAAAGAGGTTGACTAGCGATCATGAGGTGGTGAAGGGAGAAATGCCTGTAGTGTGTAAGAAGTGGTTGACTGCAGTCATTCTCAATATGTGCCGTTTTGTGCAGAACAGGGTTGAACAAGCGGTCGAGGCACGGCGATCAAATTCTCTGCCTAGTGGTTAATCATCCCTGACCTGCGAATGCGAATGACCGGGTCGCAGCGTAACCGGACGTCCAGATAATTTTGGTTAGTGTGCGGTGCACCTGTGGGATGTGGTTGTCCTCGATGCAGAAACTGCAATGCCGGCGACGGCAGACGATGGATACCATGTCCATCAGGTGGGGGCGGGGTCACCCCCATGATGTTCGCTCCTATAGAAGACAACAAAGAGTTGGAGCATAATTCCAATGCACAAAGATGGACAGTGCCGGACCCACCTTTTCATACATGCATATAGGGACCGATTGGAGAGATAATATTGTTAAATAAAAATGATGATTTTGTGTTATGGACGACGTCGTTATATCAAACAATGTCCTGACCCGCCGGTCTCTCTATTAACTGTTAGGCTGTGCCAATAACCCGAGGAGGGGAAATGAATTTAAAAATAGCAACGGGAGATCACTGGTTCCGTTTTCAGAGTAGGGAATTCAAAATCATCGAAGCAGGCATATCAAGTAATCAAGCTTATGCCACAACTGAGCCTCATAGTCAGGATTTGGTCAATGAGTTGTGTATCCGTATTAACAGAGATAAAAAAATTTCTGTTTATCTTGGTGATAATTATGTCTGCTTTCCAGAAGACTATCCACAAATTTTAGTAGGGTGAAAATGGCATGGTGCTGTAATGGAGCCGTATAAGCCCAAACTTACGCTCAAGCGGGTCTACGCAAAAGCGCGCAGACCCTTAGACCCACGTTAGACCGCAAGTCTAAGTCCGTTCTATTTTGCCCTATGCCTAAAAAGAAACCTGCTAGAACCGAGCCCAGAAATGTACGCCCAGAAGTACGCCGATCAGTCCTTATTGAAAAAATTTTTCATGGTGTCAAACATGGGCTAGCTGAAGCATCGCGCTCATGAGATCGCCTTTGGGGATATCCGGTTGCCAACCATGACGGCATGCATCATCGAACTCTTCATTGGAATTACCGCCCTGCTGGTATTGCTCGACGCTCTCGCGCCATGGTTCCTCCGCCGTGCCTTTCGGGCGCCGCGAATGGTGGAAAAAGGCACGCCAGCCCGTTTTAATCTGCCTTACCAGGAAATTTCCCTTGCCACCGAAGGGAGCAAACGGCTTTTCGCCTGGTACATTCCCGCGCCACAGATCACCTCCTCACCCCTCCCGGTCCCGGTCATCGCGGTTATCCACGGATGGGGAGGAAACGCAGAGATGATGTTGCCTTTTGCGCCAGTTTTACATCGTGCGGGTTATCCGCTGCTATTTTTTGACGCAAGGAATCATGGCAAGAGTGATACGGATGATTTCTCTTCCATGCCCAAATTCGCCGAGGATCTAGAGCATGCCATCGATTGGCTCGAAGCCAGGCCTGATGTTGCGCCGGGGCGGGTCGCTATCTTGGGTCATTCGCTGGGGGCGGCGGCGGCCTTGCTGGTGGCTTCCCGCCGCCGTGTGGCGGGGGTGGTCAGTATTGGCGCCTTTGCCCATCCTGCCGTGGTGATGCGCAGGCTCATGGCAGCTCATCATGTCCCTTACTGGCCGGTAGGGCGTTGGGTGCTCAAGACGGTAGAGAGGCAAATTGGTGTGAGTTTTGCCGATATCGCTCCCATTGCGACTATCCAGCGGATAAAGTGTCCCGTGTTGCTCGTCCATGGCGAGGACGATGCCCAGGTACCGGTGGCGGACGCCAGGGCGATTTATGCGCAGCGCAAAAACGAACGGGTGCAGCTATGGGTTTTGCCCAAGGCGGGCCACAATTCCATTCACAAAATTGAAGATTATGGAGCGCAATTGGTAGCCTTTTGGGATACTATTTTTGGGTAATCATCAAGCCATTCTGCCAGTTCCTGCCAGCTTACTTGGCGGCGGAGAGCCGTTATTAAGAAGACCTACGAAGGTGTTTCTTCAGGGTCTCATTCGAGCGCCTGTTCCAGGTCGGCAATCAGGTCGGCGGCGTCCTCCAGGCCGATGGAGAGCCTGATCATGGCATCGGAAATGCCGCGCCGCATCCGCTCCTCCGGTGACAGACCATGATGAGTAGTAGTCACCGGCATGGTAGCGAGGCTTTCCACCCCGCCCAGACTGGGCGCGATGGCAAAGAGTTGGAACCTGTCCACCGCCCGCACTGCATCCTCATAGGAACCATTCAGTTCCAGCGTCAGCATGCCGCCGAACCCTTTCATCTGAGACCTGGCCACCGCGTGGCCGGCAAAAGCGGGCAGCCCCGGATAAAATACCCGAGCCACTTTTGGATGCTCTGTCATTGCCTCCGCAACTGCCTGCGCCGTGGCATTTTGTCGCTCCACCCGCACGGTCAGGGTGCGGATGCTGCGCGCAAGCAGCGAAGCCGTTTCCGGAGCGATCACGGTGCCCAGATTCTTGCGCCAGTTCCACACCGATGCCAGCAGATCTTTGGATCCCATTAATGCACCGGCGGTGATGTCGCTGTGACCCCCCAGATACTTGGTTGCGCTGTGAATGACGAAATCTGCGCCTAGTGCGAGCGGGTTCTGGTTTACCGGTGAGGCGAAGGTACTGTCCACCGCCACCAGAGCGCCGTATTCATGGGCCATGCCGCTAATTTTCCGAACGTCGAGCACTTCCAATGTAGGATTGGTCGGTGTCTCGAAAAATACCAGACCCGCCCCGGTTTCCAGTAACATCTTCAACCCGCCAAGCTCGCTGCCGAGTAGGAAGTGGGTGGGAATGCCCAGTTCGGGCAACTGGCTGGAAAGGAGTTCCATGGTGCCGCCGTAGGCGTCGCCGATGCAAACGATGCCCTTGCGTCCGTAGGCGAGGAACAGCGCCGCTTCGGCAGCCATGCCCGAGCTGAATACCCATGCTGCCTCCGCATCTTCCAGCGCGGCCAGCTTTTCCTCCAGGCTGAAGAGGGTAGGATTGAGGCCATAGCGGGTATACAGGCTGCCCGACTTGCGTCCTTCCACCACATCAAGCAAGTCGGCGGTGGAATCGAACTTGAAGGTGGTGGTGGTGTAGATCGGTGTGTGCGGCGAACCGTGGAGGTCCTTCAGCTCTCCGGCATGGACGCAACGAGTGGAAAGGCCGATGTTCTTCTCGTTCATTCCTACCTCCTCAAGAAAGCGTTCCCAAATGGCATCCAACCGTAAAATCCTGGACAGATTTTCTCCGGCGACAGAACTGCAATGTTCAAAGGCTGAAGCCCACTCCGGTCACCTATATGGGAGAAAAGCCCTCACCGCACTTCTCCGCAATCTATTTGGAGGATCCGCACCGGCAACCCATTGCGGATAGTAGATCTTCGCCCAACGGGCGTAAAGTTACCGTGTTCGCCAGGCAGATGCTGGGATAGGATTTGGATTGATTAAGACTTCGGCAACCGAAGTTTTGGGGTCCAGAACGACGGTCGTCTGCTCTGGACCGTGGTCATATCGTCGATACCCTTTGGCCCGAGGCACGATAGACTATGGATAACCTGCGCCAACCGTGCATCCGAACCACCTTCAGTTTTTGACGGTGCGTAACCATTCCATCTGCGGGATTCTCCCCAAACCCTCGTCACCCCCTATGAAGCGATGCCTTCCTCCAGGAAAATCCTGCCCTCCTGCAGCACCTGCCGCAGGGCGTCCGGAGACAGTCGGTAATACACCATCTTGCCGTCGTTGCGCATATGCAGCCATCCCCGGTCATGCAATGCCCGGAGTTGATGGGATGCGCCGGCGATACTGAGATCCAGGACCTGCGCCACGTCGCAAACACACAACTCCTCTCGCGCCAAAGCCCGCAGAATGCGGAGCCGGGTGCGGTTGCCCAGCACCTCGAAAACACGGGCGAATCGCGCAATCTGTGCCTCTTCCTCAGCCAGGCGATCGCGGATACCCGCTACTTTTTCGGGTTCAAAGCAACGGATACGGCAGCGAGGTGCAGTGCTTGAATCTTTCATTTGAATGAATATAATAATGACTCACGAGATTGTCAACGACTCGCACACGTCACGGCATCGTCGCTTCAAGACGGGGAGGCGAGAACATGAGCCTGCCGAGGCAGTGGAAGTCTTCAAAACAGTGCTCCTGATTGCCCACAGATAAAGGGAAAGAACAGTGCGATGGACCATTAGGAGTGCTGGCCGAGAGGTGCAATCAGAGAGGCGCCTTTCTGAAGGATCGGGCGTTTTGTCAAAAGGCGGACAGAGGGAAAGCGCTGTTTTTTCGCCGAGACAGGCGCTTTGCGGGGAGAGGGCGGCAGCATCATCCGCCGTAATGTCTGCTGTGCGCGTGCACCGGCACTCGGTGCTGACGATTTTGGTCCTGGCAGTTTTGAGTGGCTGCGCCAGTTACCATCCGCGCGTGCTGGTGCCCTCAGTGACCGCAGCCGCCTTTCAGGCGCGCAGCCTTGATAACCCGAAACTAAGGACTTTTCTCGCCCACTATGGCTGCCCGCCGAAGCACTGGCCCAAGCGGCATTGGAATCTGGATGATCTTGCCCTGGTAGCCCTTTATGAAAGTCCGGAACTGGCCGCCCAGCGTGCCCACTGGGCAGTTGCTCGTGCGGGTGTGATCACCGCCGGCCAACGCCCGAATCCCCGTATCAGCTTCCTTTCTCAGCACCACAGCATCGCCCCTGGCGGAGTTTTGCCCTGGACGCTCGGTTTTTCCTTCGATGTGCCCATTGAAACGGCGGGCAAACGGGGGGACCGCATCCAACAGGCCCTTGACCTCGCATCCGCCGCGCGATTCCAGGTAGGCGAGACCGCCTGGCAGCTGCGCACCCGTGTCCGCCAACGATTCCTGGACCTGTTTGCGGCCATAGAGCAAATCAAAGCACTCAAGGCCGAAACAGCGGTGCGCAGCCGGATGCTGGAACTGATATCACAACGTTTCTCCGTCGGCGAGAGCGCCACGTTTGAGGTAAACAGCGCCCAACTGGCCTTACAACGGACGCAGATGGCGCTAGCCGCCGCCAAGGCGCACGCCGCCAGTGTGCGGGCGGCGTTGGCTGAAGCGCTGGGCCTGCCGGTAGGCGCCATTGCCGACACGCGTTTCGACTTCACGAGCATAGACCGTCTTCCCGCGTTGCAGCAGCTATCCACCAGGACCTTGGAACGGATGGCATTGCTCCACCGCCTGGATCTTCGGCGCGCTTTGGCACAATATGCCGCCGCCGAGGACACCCTCAAGCTCGAAATCGCAAAGCAATATCCCAACATTAATTTGGGCCCAGGTTACGAATGGGAAGAAGGGGATAGCCGGTGGTCGCTGAGCTTGTTGTCCTTAACCCTTCCCCTGCTGAATCAAAACCAAGGCCCAATCGCCGTCGCCAAGGCACGCGTGACGGAAGAATCTGCGCGCTTCGCCGCCCTGCAGGCCCAGGTGATCGGGCAAGTCAGTCAGGCCGTCGTTGGCTATCGCGGCGCTGTACAAACACTCCATACGGCGCAGAACCTGTTCACAATCCAAACGAAACACCAGCGCATGCTTGATCAGCGATTTGCTGCGGGTGCCATCGGATCCGTAGCCATGCTCGGTGGGCACTTGGCGTCTCTGGTAGCGGCCCAGGACCGGCTCGCCGCCTTGTATCAGGCACAACAAGCCCTGGGTACCTTGGAAAATGCCCTGCAGCGGCCCTTTACGGAGCATCTTTCTCTCAAACCTGCACTTCACGAAAAATCCCCATCCGGTCGCGAGAGGGCGCGCGCATGAAACGCAATTTGGTCATTGCGGGCATATTGGCCGCATTGCTGTTCCTGGTCATCCTGACCTGGTTTGGCGCGAGGGCGTACCCCGAAGGCGGGGGCGGCGCTAAAACAGACCCCGCCCATGAGATGCCGATGACTGTTACTGCGCACGGTCTGAAGGTCGTTGTCTTGGATGCGGCGCTGCAGGCGCAGGCCAGTATCCGCACACGACCCCTTACCCCAGCGCGCTATCGAGCCCAAGTCAGTGCCTATGGCGTGATCCTTGACCCACTACCGCTCCTGAAGTTGCGCACAAGCTACACCGCCGCTCTGGGTCAGGCAGGGGTGACTCGTGCCACCGTTACTGCTGCGCAGGGGGAGTATGAACGGCTGCGCCACCTGAATCGAGACGGCCAGAACATTTCCATCAAAACCGCACAGGCGGCGCAGGCGGCGTATCGCTCGGACCAGGCACGCCTCACTGCGGCATTGGCCAATGCCGCCAGCTTGCGGCAGATGGCGCTTACCCAGTGGGGATCCGCGCTGGGGGGCTGGATACTGGGCAAAGTCGGCGCCCCCCTCACTCGCCTGTTCAACGGCCATGATGCCCTCTTGCTGGTCACGTTGCCGCCGAGTCTGGCCATTCCCTCCATGCCGCCGGTTGTCCATGTTGAGAGCGGCAAGTCGACCGCCTACACCGACGCCTGGCTCATTTCCGCTGCGCCGCAGAGTGATCCCAGCGTCCAGGGTGAGACCTATTTTTACCGGATGCCCGCACACCATGTCCGCATCGGCATGCGGGTAGCAGTGGATGCGCCGCTGGCAGGACGGGCGACGCAGGGCATTGTGGTGCCGGATTCCGCAGTGCTGTGGTATGCCGGTCAAGCCTGGGTCTATCTACAAACCGACGCGGACCATTTTGTCCGGCATCTGGTGTCCACGCGGAATCCGGTCCCGAGCGGCTGGTTCGAGACGGATATCAGACCGGGACAACGGGTGGTGACGCAAGGTGCCCAACTCCTGCTATCCCAGGAGCTGTTGGCCCCGCCGTCGGCAAGCCACGAGGCCAATGAAGACCAGGACAACGACTAAATTTCAGTCGTTGACTCGCCCACCGCACTTCGGAATCCGCCATGCTCAAAGCCGTTATCCGCTTCTCCATCCGCTTTCGCGGGATGATCATCGCCCTGTCGTTTTTATTGGTCGGCTACGGGCTGTACACCCTCTCCCACATGGAAATGGAGGCCTTCCCCAACTTCACACCGCCATTAGCGGTGGTTGATACCGAAGCGCCGGGTCTTTCGCCCGAGCAAGTGGCGGCACTGGTCACCCAGCCCATCCAGAACGCATTATCCGGGATAGCCGGTTTGCAGGCCATGCGCTCTCGATCCATTCAAGGCCTATCGGTGATTACCTTGACGTTCCATAACGGGACGGACATTTACCGGGATCGCCAGATCGTGGCCGAACGGCTGAACACCGTCGCCGGACAGTTGCCGCTCAGTGTACGCGCCCCCTTTCTGACCCCGTTGACGTCGGCGACGGGCGTTGTCCAAGTGCTGGGTCTTACGTCGGACACCCGCTCGCTGATGACACTGCGCACCCTGGCCGATTGGCTGCTCAAGCCACAACTGCTCAGCATCCCCGGCGTGGCCAATGTCGCCATATACGGTGGGCAAGTGCGCGAGCTGCAGATCCAGGTCGAACCGGAAAAGCTGGTCCGTTTCGGATTGACCTTCCAGGACGTCGTTCGCGCTGCGCAACGGGCCACCGGAGTACGGGGGGCGGGCTTCCTGGAGGATGCCAACCAAAGGATCGCCATACGCACCGAGGGCCAAAGCATCACCGCCGCCCAGTTGGCGAACGTGGTCATCCTGCGTCACCAGGGTGCGGATGTCCGGTTGGGCGACGTGGCGCAGGTAGCGGCGGCCCCGGCGCCAGCCATCGGCGGTGCCACCATAGGGGGCAAGCCGGGGGTCATCCTTAATGTCGAGGAGCAGTACGGTGCCAACACCCTGGCGGTGACCAGGGTGTTGAAGGATCGGCTCCGACAACTCGAACCGGTACTGGCGGCGCAAGGCGTGTCTTTGCATCCGGATCTTTTCGGGCAAGCCAGTTACATAAAAACCGCCATCGCCCACTTGCGCACGGCGCTGCTGGTAGGGGCCATCCTGGTCGTTGCCGTGCTTTTTCTCTTTCTGTTCAATGTGCGCACCGCCTTGATATCGGCCATCGCCATCCCGCTCTCATTGATCACCGCGGTCATCGTTCTCAACGCGCTGGGCGCCAGCATCAATACCATGACCTTGGGTGGACTTGCTATTGCCATTGGCGAAGTGGTGGACGACGCCATCATCGATGTCGAGAACATCTTTCGGCGTCTGCGGGAAAACCGCGCCCGGCCACAACCCTTATCCATCGCGAAAGTGGTGCTCAAAAGTTCGATGGAAGTACGCGGAGCGGTGACTTACGCCACCTTTATCGTGGCCTTGGTCTTCCTGCCGGTACTGTCGCTCTCCGGGGTAGCCGGTAAGTTCTTCGCGCCGCTGGGGGAGGCTTATATCGCGGCCGTCTTCGCCTCTTTGGGTGTTGCGCTGACCGTGACCCCTGCCCTGGCTTACCTGTTGCTGGGACACACGCCAACCAGCCCAATCGATCATGCCTGGATCCGTGCGCTCAAGGCGGGGCAAGCGCGGGTGCTCGCCGCCATCGCGGGCCAGCACCGGTGGCTGATGGTAGGGATCACGATATTATTCCTGGCCGCAGCGGCAGTCTTCCACTCGTTCGGAAGTAATTTCCTCCCGGAGTTTAGTGAACGGCATTTCATCGTGCATGTGTCCACTGCACCGGGGACGTCGCTTGCCGAGTCGCTGCAACTCGGGCGCCACATATCTATGGCCTTGAGCCGCATCCCCGCGGTCCGCTCGGTGGCACAGCGGGTGGGGCGGGCGGAGAGAACGGGTACGGATACTTACGGCGTCAACGTGAGCGAATTTATCGTCGGTCTCCAATCTCTCCCGGGGGAGGCCCAGGAGCAGGCCCTGACCCGGATCCGCAAGACCCTATCGGGGTTTCCAGGGGTGAGTTTCTCCGTTGAAACCCCTCTGTCGGATCGTATTGAAGAGACAATCTCCGGTTACACCGCGCCGGTAGTAATCAGCGTCTTTGGGACCAATTTCGATGCGCTCTATGAAAAGGCGCGGGAAATCGCCGCGGTTCTCAAGCACCTGCCCGGCGCGGTAGACGTGCAGATGCATGCGCCTCCAACTGCGCCGCAACTGGTCATTAGCCTGCGACAAGCGGCGTTGGCACGTTGGGGTTTTGCACCGGTAGATGTGCTGGATGCGGTTCAGACCGCCTACGCGGGCACCGTAGTTGCGCAAACCTATCAAGGCAACCGGGTGTTCAATGTGGTGGTAACGCTTGATCCCGCAGGGCGGCGTAATCCCGCGCAGGTGGGCAATCTGCCGTTGCGCAATCCAAATGGATTGATGGTACCCTTGCGCGATTTGGCCGACATCCATGAAAGCCCTGGACCCTATGCCATCCTCGAAACCGCAGGACAGCCGGTACAGACCGTCACCGCAAATGTGCGCGGGCAGGCGTTGAGTAAATTTGTACATGCTGCGGAACAACGAATCCACGAAGCCGTCTCTTTCTCCCCTGGGACCTATGTGACCTTTTCGGGTGCGGCGGCGGCCCAGGCGAAAGCGCAAAACGAACTGCTCATGCACGCGCTGATGGCGGGGGTTGGTATTGTCCTCCTGCTCTACATCGCTTTGGGCAGCATGCGAGCCTTGTTCCTGGTACTGCTCAATCTACCCTTCGCCCTGGTTGGTGGGGTGACCGCCGTGTTGCTTACAGGCGGTGTGCTGTCCCTTGGATCTTTGGTAGGGTTCGTAACCATTTTCGGCATCACTTTACGCAATTCCATCATGCTGATTGCCCATTACCAACATCTTGTTGGGGAGGAAGGGGTGTCCTGGGGGCAGGATGCGGCGATTCGGGGTGCACAGGAGCGGCTGGTACCGATTCTCATGACCGCTTTGGTCACGGCCTTGGGCCTGCTGCCCCTGGCGCTCACCAGCGGGGCGCCGGGCAACGAGATCGAAGGACCAATGGCGCAGGTCATTCTCGGTGGCCTGATTACATCTACCGTTTTGAATCTGCTGGTGCTACCCATTCTGGCCATACGCTTCGGGCGCTTCGGGCAAGCCGTAGCGAAGGTATCGGCCTATTAAAGAGGACCAAAAAACACGGACCCTACAGCTAGGCTGCAGTGCCGTTAGATCTGGTCCGGCCGCCCGTGTATTTAAGGAGCGGATGAATATTGGAGTCAGACTGCCATCCGGATTTACTGGGCGTAAGACGGCTGGCATCTTGTTTTTTCGCCAAAAAAGATCACATGGAATGCCATGACTCAATCGGGTGGGGACTCTTGTGCATTGTCGATTGCAAGACCCTCAAGGGCCCACCATACTCCTACAATAGCTTGTTTCGGCCTTTTTGCCTGGAAGTCCCGGTGGGAGTCTAATGAACGATTTGCCAATTTACCTCGACTACAACGCCACCACCCCAGTAGATCCCTTAGCGGCACAGGCCTTGGAGCCATGGCTGCGGGAGCGTTTCGGCAACCCTTCTTCCGCACATCTTTATGGCAAAGAGGCAAAGGCGGCAGTGGAAACGGCGCGGGCGGAGGTGGCGGCGCTGATCGGCGGGCGGCCGGAGGATATGGTTTTCTGCGGCAGCGCCACGGAAGCCAACAACCTGGCGATTTTCGGGGCGGCGCGGGCCCTGCGGGGGGAGCGGCGCCACCTGGTCACGTCGGCGGTGGAGCACCCCTCGGTGATGCAGCCCATGCGCTGGCTGGAAGCGGAGGGCTGGCAGCTCACCGTGTTGCCAGTGGACGGCACGGGCCGCGTGCGCATGGAGGCGGCGGCGCAGGCGATCCGCCGCGACACCGCTTTGATATCCGTGATGCTCGCTAACAACGAAACGGGGACGATGCAACCCGTCTCGGAAATCGCCGCACTCGCTCATGCCTACGGCGCATTCATGCATGTGGATGCCGCCCAGGGAGCGGGCAAGATCCCGATCGATGTCCATGATCTCGGCGCCGACCTCCTCACTCTGGCGGGGCACAAGTTCTACGCGCCCAAGGGCGTGGCCACCCTATATGTGCGGGAAGGAACCCCCATTTTGCCGATCATGGCCGGGGCGGACCACGAACGGGGCCTGCGCCCTGGAACCGAGAACGTGCCGCACATCGTGGCCTTGGGCACCGCGGCCCGGCTGGCACAGGAGGGGGTGGCGGAGGAAGCGGCACGGCTGCGCTTATTGCGGGATGCCTTGCAGGAACGGCTGGTTATCGCCATTCCCGGCCTGCTGCTCAATGGCCACCCTACCGAGCGCCTGCCCAATACCTTGAATCTCTCTTTCCCCGGCGTGGCGGGCTGGCAACTCCTCGCCGCCGCCCCGGAGATCGCCGCATCCACGGGCTCCGCCTGTCATGCGGGCGGGCATACGGTGAGTGATATTCTGGCGGCGATGTCCATGCCCCGGGAACAAGCCTTGGGTGCGATCCGTTTGAGTTTGGGCCGATTCACCACCACGGCGGAGATCGACGAGGCGGCGAACGCTCTGATCAACGCCTGGCGCGGGCTGGCAGGCGCGGTAGGCTGATGGACGCCGCGTCTTATGACGCCTGGTACGATACCGCTCGCGGGCGCTGGATCGGCATGGCCGAGTTCCGCCTGCTCTCCAGGGTACTACAGTCCCGGCCGGGGGATACGCTTCTGGATGTGGGCTGTGGTACCGGGTGGTTCACCCGCCGCTTTGCCGAGGAGGGTCTCCTCGCCAGCGGTCTGGATCCGAACCCGGACTGGCTCGCCTTCGCTCAAATCAAGGGGCCTCCCGCGATCCGCTGGATCGTGGGGGATGCCCGTGCCCTGCCTTTTCCCGACCGCAGTTTCGACCGGGTGGTTTCGGTCGCGGCCTTGTGCTTCGTGGAAGACGAGCGCCAAGCTGTGGCCGAGATCGTGCGGGTGACGCGGCAGCGCTTTGCCATCGGCTGGCTCAACCGGACGAGCCTGCTCTACAGGCAGAAGGGCCGGGGCGGTGGAAGCGGGGCCTATCGTGGGGCGCGCTGGCATCGTCCCCGCGAAGTGCTCGACTTCTTCTCCGGCCTGAGAGTGCGCCGGCTGGCGGTACACTCCGCCATATTCCTCCCTTCCGGGAACCGCGTGGCGCGGGCGATGGAACGGGTACTGCCCCATACACTGCCCTGGGGCGGCCTGGTGGTAATCTCGGGAGAGGTAGGATAGGTTTTTAGGGCCAAACCAGATTGGCCTTTGACCCTGAATGAAAGCCCCCTCCATGATCTCTCCGGCATTCCGCTGCTCTATAGAATCCGGTACTGGCTGTCCAGCTTCGACCTTCCCATCCTGGTGGGAGCCTTGGGGCGGCGTGCGTCAAAGATTCTGCCCTTGTTTGAGGGGTTCGGGCAAAAGAGACACCCCCGCAGCCGTCTCCACCCGCGCGAAATAGGCACTCAACTCCGGCGGCAGCGTGATGTCCTCCAGAAGGCGCAAACCGGTCAGATCGCCGGTGATGAGCGTGTCCGCGACAGAAAATACCGGCGTATAGAAACCATGACGGGCGATACGGTCCGTAATCCCGTTGAGCTCCGCCTCCAGGGAGGCATACCACTGATGCCGCCGGGCCTGCAGTCCTTCCAGGGTGTCTCCCAGCCAGCCCTCCATCCGTTCCCGGTAGAAAGTCATGGCGCGGGGATCGTCGCCGAGCCCGGGGTATTGCGGCAAAGTCGGTGCAATCAGCCGAAAAAGCATGCCGCTGATGCGCGCGCGCCAGGCCAGCACCGCCTCCAGATCGGCGGCGGCGATGGCTCCCAGATGGAGCGGCGGCGTTGCCGGGAAACGCCGATCGAGATCGGCAATGATATCCAGGGATTCGCCTTGGCGGTCTCCATCAGGATAGATAATGACTGGAAGCCGCTCAAATCCGCTGATGTTCCGGAAATGGTCTGGTCCATAAAACCGCGCAGGCAGCTCGGCAAATTCAATATTTTTGTATCCCAATGCCAATCGTACCCGCTGGCAGAAAGGACAGAAATCGAAGTGGATCAAAGTCAACATGGCAAAACCTTGGCAGGGTGGGAGGAGGAAAATAACCCATCGAAATCCGTTGACAAAATCTATGCGTCATAAGTAGTATGAGCAAACATACATATGTAACATGACTTATGTCAATGAGGTGCCTGCCGTGGATTTTGAATCCTGCCCCGCCGTCCTCCTGGGACCCGTCTTCAAGGCCCTGGCTGAGCCCAACCGCCTACGCATTCTCTGCGCCTTGGGGACGGAATGTCGGCCAGTGACCGACATTATTCATGCCACCGCTCTGCCCCAAACCAATGTGTCCTTCCATTTGCGCATCTTGCGCGAGGCGGGCCTCGTCCGTGCAGAGCGCCGGGGAGCCTTTATTTACTATTGCCTCCCCGATCCGGAGTTGTTGGCGATCCTGCAATCGTTGCAGCTTTGGGTGGCCGCACATGCCTCATTGGCCAATACTCAGGATTCGGAAGATATTAGCAACGAAAGCGTTTCCATGACCAAAAGGAGGGCCAACTCATGTGGATAAATGGCGGGTGGGGCTGGACGCCCTGGATGATGATTTTCCCTTTGTTTTTTCTGGTGCTGATGGTGGTTTTCATCGTTTTCATGATGCGCGGCGGCATGGGCGGCGGCCCCATGTGCGGGGGTTCGCACAAAACATCGGGCGCAGCAGAAACTCCGCGGGAAGCCCTGGACCGGCGTTACGCCCGGGGCGAGATCACCCGCGAAGAATACCAGCAGATGCGCAAGGATCTGGAATAGTACGGAAGGAGTAGGGATGGATACGAAAGAGCACGCGGCGTTTTTCCCGGCCACGGTCATGCCCGATCCCGACTGGTGGCAGGCCCTGTGGCCCGATCCGGAGGGGGTCGTCATGGCTTTGGGTGTCAGGCCCGGCATGACGGTGCTGGATCTTTGCTGCGGGGATGGCTATTTCACCGCCGCCCTCGCCCGGCAGGACGGCCGAATCCTCGGTTTCGATCTGGACGAGCAGATGCTGGCCGCCGCCGCGTCGGTGTGCGCCGGGCTGGGAAACTGCACCTTTCTGCAGGGCGACGCCATGGACCTGCATCGGCTGCTCCCCGAGCCGGTGGACTATTGCCTCATGGCCAATACCTTTCACGGCGTGCCCGAGCAGACGGCCCTGGTCTGGGAGATCGCCCGCGTCCTGAAGCCCGGCGGGCTTTTCGCCGTCGTCAACTGGCACGCCCGCCCTCGGGTAGAAACACCGGTCCTGGGGCAGGCCCGCGGACCGCGCACGGAACTGCGCATGACGCCGGAGCAGGTGCGCGCCGTCGTCGAACCCTCTGGTCTCCGGCTGGATCGCGTGGTCGAACTTCCTCCGTATCATTACGGCGCCATTTTCCGGCTTCCCGGTTAACGGGAAAAGTGGGGATGCTCCGCAGGTTCCGGGACATTCCCTTTCCATCAGGTTCTGCAGTTCAGGAGGTTTACAATGGAAACGAAAGCACCAGAAGGTCAGGCGGAGAGTCCGCAGGAAGCATCTGCAGCGACAAAAGAAGGCGGCGGTGAGTCCATGGGCATGGGCATGATGAAAAAAATGATGGGTCAGATGGGCCAGGGCGGCGGAGGCCCCATGGCGATGATGCAGAAGATGATGGGTCAGAAAGGAGAAGGGGCGGAAAGCGGCGGCAATCCCATGCAACAGATGATGGGGACGTGCATGGCAATGTGTACGGAAATGCTGGACACCATGCGTCGCACCACTTCCCTGGCGGTCTATGCGCAGCCTGAACTGCACCAGCTTTTTGAAGAATGGCTGGCGGCCCGGGAAGGTGATGTTCTAAAGCTGATTGAGGAGCGCGGCAGCCTGGACCCTGAGGCGCTGGCCACCGCGCTGTCCATGAGTCCGGCGAGCGTGACCACCCTGCTGGCCCATCTGCAGAATCAAGGGAAGATCCGCCTGCATGCGGAAATCATCGAAAAGTCCTAACGGCTGACGGTTTCCCCGGGACGGGCATGTACCGATGCGCGTCCTCCGGAATGATCGCTTGCTCATTGGGCATCATGTCGTTGAGCATATTGAAAAGGGATACTGATGAAGAAACAAATCACCATCATAGGCAATGGGTTCGCATCCCTGTTTTTCGTTAGGTATTTTCTCGCCATCCCCATCTTTCCTGTCATCGCCTATTTTTTTCGAAGGATATATTCCCGATACGACATCACAGTCATCGGAAATGGTAAATTCATTTATTTTCCAGCAATTCCTGAATTTCTCACAAAGAAGCAAAACAAAGCAGATGTCACCATTGATATTCGTCCATTCCTAAGACGACGAAACATTCGCTTTATTGAGGGTACGGTTGTCGATATACAGGACGGCGGACGGACCGTGATTACCCATGATGGAGAATACAAGAATGATTATCTATTTATTGGTATAGGGCCATCCTTTAGAAAAGACGACATTCCTGGAACAAAAGACTATACATATTCGCCATGTTATGGTCCTGATGACATGGATGTATTTGTAAAGAAGCTGGAATCCCTGAGTGCTGGTATCATATATGTCGGCTACAAGATTAACCGGATGGACGGTTTCGTTGCCGGACGTCCCGGCCCCATGTATGAATGCGCCTGCCTCCTGGATTACGCATTGAGAGAAAGGGAGGTAAGAAATAATTTTGAGATTCATTTCTTCTCCCCAGATAGAAGTCCGGGAGAGAAAGGCGCGATAACCGATCGACTGCGTGAGCGCGGGATCATCCTTGACGATGGATATGAGCCGGCAGAATTTTTAGATGGAGGGATGGCTGATAAGGATGGCAGGTTCAGGAAGGCCGATTTGGTCCTCTATTCTCCTGAAATAACGGGACCATCGCTTGTGCAGAAGTCATGCCTTCCCGTGTCTATTGGTGGCCATATTGATGTAGATAAATATGGACAGGTAAAGGGGCTGCCTCATGTTTTTGCCGCGGGAGATTGCGCTAATCACGAGAATCCGCCGCCATGGGTGCCGCATCAAGCCCATATGGCTCAACTTCGAGCTAGCGCAGCGGCGAAAAACATGAAAGCAATTTTAAATGGTAAAGGATCCACGAATCTTTATAGACAGGAGCTTTCATGTATACTGGACATGCAGAATGATGCCATGTGGCTACACAGATCGGAAGATGGTAGACCCCCGTTTCGAAATATCTTTCCGCGGCGTTCGAAGAATTTGATTTTTGTAAAAGAAGCATTCGAACGAATATTCCTATTCTATCTGCGGTATTTGTAGTCGTGCACCACCATTCGGGAACCGCATCCAGCGCCATACACTTGCTTAAATGCGTAGACATCTCATAGCGCTCACCAGTGGAGATTGACCGCCTTCCAGTGCTAACCTGGGACTATAGGGGTTTAAATCGCCAATGGCAGCTAACAGTCTGGACCGGTCTTTCGGTAGAGAAACTCTACAGGAGGTATCTAATCGGAGAGAGTTCAGGTAAAAGTTTCACAAACTGTACACCATCTCACTCCAACCAGAAAGCTTCTGCACACACTCCTCACAGACATTCATCTCCCAACCCATGGCGCAGCAAGTATCGTCAAAGTAGGACGGACAACCCCATGTGTGGGTTCTTCCGTGCAAAAGCGAGGACTGCGGCTACAGATATTAAGCCCACTAGGTGACCTGGCTGATCCAGTCCTTGGGAGCGGTCAGCTTAGCTATCTCGATGTTGTAAATCTCATGCCCCTGCCGAATCTGGTAGTTGGTATGTACCCATTCCCCGGCCCCGTAGTAGCGAGCCTCCTGCAGGAATCTCTCGCGGTCGATACCACCCAGAAGCCACATGCGTCGTTTGGCGATTTCGTAGGTCATGAAGAAGACCTGGTCGATTGGTTCATCCGTATGGCGGGCGGTGATTTTGGCGGTATAGTCCTCACGGGGTAGCACCTTGCGCTTCACCGTCTTGACCCCAATGCGAATGTTCAGGGCCGTCACGAAGTCGGGCTGACCAGATGCATCGTTTAGTACCCATTCAAAACCTTGGATTCCCTCGTGCTTGAACCACGAGTTAAAAACCATTTCGCCCAGGTTGCCCACCCATCCCTCATCGGTGGCTGCCTCGGTGCGTTCCTAATGGATACGAACGTACTACACGACGATATCAATGGCTACAGCATAATTCTACATGTAATATTAAAGCATTATGTAATGCACTTAGGCATTTCTATGCGCTAGCTGATGGGTCAGGAGGGAGAGCCGTGATAACGAGATTTAGTCGTCGTCGCTCTTGCTAAAACCATTGAATGGCCCGACTCCAAACATATAGCCATCAAACGATGTCGGGTCAGAGATCATCTCAGCGGCGCTATCAAAGCTATCAAGGTGGGAAGCACAAAAGGACCCAATAAGACCTGAAAGAGTAGGCAAGCCCTCTTCCTCTGTAATGTTTTTATGACACTCCGCAGGACGATCAATATGAGCTAATCCCGTGTCTTGGCTCCATCTATCGGGAAGGCCGGTGAAAAAGTTACGAATCTCTCCCCAGAAAGTAGGGAGTGGCGGATCATCAGCAATCTGTGAGTTCTGGATATTATTTGCTTTCATGTCGGAGTCCTCATTCCAACGGATATATCTGATCTGATACCACAATGGAAGTCGGAATACAAGATTGTATCTATATTAATCCTTTTAGGATTCATGAAAGTAGGTTGTTTCAAGGTGCGCCACCCTGAACTTCCACTGCCTCTTGCGGGCTATTTGTGGCCGCGACGGATGCCTTATCAAAATCCTTTTGTGCAACCTCGGCGGTGTGCGCTGCCAAAGCTCCTCCTACATTCAGTGCCGCATCCGTTGTGTCCGCAACTTCATTCACTGGTCCCGGATGCCTGGTCTCTCCATCCGCAAGGTTGTTGACGGCGGTGGGTGCGGTCACCGCGTTCACTACGGTGCCAGCAATCGGGCTGTTCAGAACAGGACTGTGAAATCCTTTGTTGTTGGCTTTATAAAACCGTGCGCCAGTTCCAGGAGCGTAATCTTGTCCACCAGAGTTGGCACCATAGAACGCATCGGTGGCCCCCTGAGCGGCATCAGCTTTCGCTGCCGCCGCTCCAGGGGTCGGCCCTCCTGGGGATGTTTCTGTGGCACTATCCACTCCAGCGTTGAAGGCCGGAATGCTGGATATGGCGGCATTATTCCCCGCAGCATTGGTATTGTGAGAGATTGAACCAATCTGTTGCTGCGCCTGTTCGGCAATGTGTGCAGTCTCCCCACCAAACGCCATGTTTCCGGTTATGGCATGAATGAAATTGTCGGCGTTACCCCATTTGCCTTCCCCGCCTGCTCGCCGATATGCGTACTGGGCGGCCCATGCGGCTTGTGCAGATTGGCTGGTGTCACCAGACTTTTTGGCAAGCTCTAAGCCCTTACCAAAAAGTCCACCCAGACCGTTGGCCTCTGCCATGGCTTCCGTAAATGGTATTGCCGGATGACCAGACGCTCGGTTCTGAATAGCAGCACCTAATGTTGCGGTATCGTAGCTTTGGGCTGCACCCTGACCTGACTCATTTTTTGCGGCTTCGGCAAGTGACTGCGCTTGCTGTTGAGCCACTTTGGCCTGTGCTGCATCCGCCCAGGTTTGCCGGGCCATTTGACCAAGGCTGGCCTTTGTTCCTTGGCCGGCTTTATTCTCCACTCCGGAATCAACACCGTTAAAGTGATCCAGATTCCTGCTGCTGGTGAGCGAGTTCAAAGCGGCTATCCCTGCGGTAGTGTTCAGCTTGTCCGCAATTTTTGAACCTTCTTCGCCAGTGATGCTCATACCCGCATCTGCCATTGCAGCGACAACCTTTCCACTAGAGATTCTGCCGAGAATTTTGCCGCCCATATTCGTTTTTAAGTGCGCCGAAAAATCTGCGGCCTTATCTTCCGCGAGGCCTGTTGCATTGCTCACAGAGTGCTGTGCGCTTTGCATCTGAGCATAAGCCTGCTTTGCACCGTTATTATCCTTTAGGTAGCTGTTGAGTGCTGTGCTTTTGTCATTCAAAAGCGATGACGTTGCTTCTCCGAGCTGCGTTGCACTGGCAGAGGCCTCTTGTGCCTTTGCAATAGAGGCCGTTTGGGCTCCTGTTACCGCGCTACTCGTGTTGCTTGCACTCGATATACTAGAGGCATTTAGCGCCGATTCCATGTCCATCACCCGGCCATTACCAGGGCTGGCAAACGTCCTCTCAGATGTGTTGCCCGCCAGGGTGCTTGCGCCCGCCGTCGGCGTGGACTCGCTCATGTTCTTGTCCATCACGCTGTCACCACGGATGGCCGTTCCAAGCTGGGAGAAGCCGTAATAGGATCCTGACAGGATGGCGAATGTCAGTACGGGTGTCAGGCCCATCATGAGGTTCGCCATGGAAAGATTGCGCTGCACATGATCCAGAATCATCCCGATGTTCGATGGGCTGGTCATGGGGACGCCGCCCAAGTTGGCACTGATTTTCTTGAACGATTCGCCGACGATCTCCTGGGAGTAGTCATTGATCAACGCGGCGACAGGCATCCAGCTCTCGGTCCATGCGCCAAAAAGCAGGAACTTCCCGAAATTACTCAATCCCGCCATCCCCTGCATCATGACGACACCGATCACGATAGGGGTCATGGCGAAAAACAGGAATTGGAGAATCGCCATAAGAGGCAGCATGTTCATGCCGAATAATGATGCGGTACCGGCATTCATGGCCGCCTGGCGTCCGAAGGCGGTAGCCTTGGTAACGCAATACGGGTCTAAGGCGGTTGGCATATTAGGGTCATAAACGGACAATCCGACGTGCTCCCCAGCCTGGAATGCACAATTCAGGATCATGTTGTTCATGTAGTCGTAGCCGGTATTGGCCGTACCCTGGAGCATGGTGCCGACCATCATGCTGGCCGACGCAGGTGTCTGCCCGTTCAGACTGGATCCGGTCGTCTTTTCCTGTAGCAGATCGTTAAAATTCGGGACACCGGCACTGGTGGTGCCATTCTGGAAGTCAGACCAGGCACTTGCCAAAGTCTGTGATGCGGTACTGCAGGGTACGGTGTGCCCGGATACGGGTTGATCGGCGCTGTTCACATACAGCGTGGCTTCGGCATTAGCCAGAGGGAGCTGTTGACCAGTTGTACAATTCAGGCCAAAGAAAGCGCAGGTCAGGCTTCCCGCCGTGCCTATTTCTCCTTGTGAAACATCGCTGGTAGGTTCGATGCAGGAAGCTACAAAGCTGCTTACTGAATTGCTCATTGGTGCTTGTTTCATGGAAAACAGACTGTACAAACCGCGCAATTTGTAAGTCAGTGCCAATGGCCCATCGAATCCGTAGACACCACCATTGCCATTAGAACCGGTAAACAGGCTGGTATCCGTATTGTTTGCTTGCTGAAAGGCCTGGCCGATTTCCTTGCTGGCCTCATAGGAAACAGTGGAGAAGATCGACGCGGTATAGGCAACCCCTATGGGTACTCCATCGACGATACTGGAATCTCCGTTATACATATTTTCCAGGTTGACCGGGGTTTTGACAGCGAACATGATTGCGAAGAATACCGCCAGAAGGAGGACCTGGTGCATCTCGAATCGCTGCTTGAGCATCGAGGTGACGAAAAGAATCACGAGGGTTATTACGAGTCCCAAAGCAATCAGGGCGCCGCCGCCAAAGGCGCCGTTATTCCCGGCCCAAAGGGTGTTGTTTGCCGGATTGAAAAGCATCTGCAGCGCGGTCAGCGCCGAAAAAAAACTGTTCAGATTGCCTACGACATAGATATTTGGAACCACGTCAAAGCCCTCTTTTGCCGGATATTACTGGCTGTTCGCTCCATTTTCTGCCAAGGATGCGCGATAATTGCGAACCATGGTGGTCAGGGTATTCATCACGTTTTCGTGGATCGCCTCGCGTTCGGAATACGCATCAATTTCCTGCGCCATACCACTCATGGCGGTGTAATATTCTTTAGGAATAATTACATGGGAATTTCCGTTGTAGACGCTGGATTCCGTGGACATCAGTGCGGTACCCAGCTTGACGGCGTAGGCATCCACTAGGATGGGGGCCACGTCCTGCCCTATGGTGTGTATGAGGTTTACATTAGGCTGTGCCTCGTGCATGAGGGATACGATCCCGGCGGGGACGGTCGATATGAAGGCCATCTGGTTCGTGGAAAGCGCCTGTCCGGTGCTGAGGTAATTCACCAGCCCGAGGTGATTGCCTGGGCCACCCCCATACATCATGTGCTTGATGTGTCTGGCGATGCCCTCATAACCCATGGCACCTAGCGTGGTTTGCCCAGGGTCCACCAGTTCGCATCCCATGTTGGGTGAGAAAGGCTGATAAGTGTGATTATTAGCTGATACCCAGGGCTGACAGGTCGATACCGGGGCACCCTTGGTGCCATCCACAAGATTAGAGAGAAACAGACTCGGACCCACGGTTTCGGTGTTTTTGGAATCGGAAGCGTTGGGTGTGGAGGATGTGGCTTGGTTTTGCATGTTCGATTGCACGGTATTGCCCTGGGCGCTTGCGGACGGGCGCAGAATCTCTGTTCCGACCAGTGACATCAGGATTTCCTTGGTGCAGGCGTTGCTCCCTGCCGTGGCGCAGGCCTGACCATTGAGCGTGCCTGTGGCACCGGCGTCGATATTGGTCAGCAGGTTGTATGCCTCGCTATTGTTGATGGCCTTCCAGAACATATTGCCTTCGGGTGTTAAGGCCGACTGGGGGACTTGCCGAGTGGTAGTCTGTCCATTGAAAGACTGGGTAATATTCTTGTAGAAGGTGTTGGCGATGTGTGACAAAACCCCGGCATGATTCGACGAGTTGCTGGCGGAAAAAAAGTCGCTGACATCACCCTCGTTGGCACCCATGGTTTTTACTGCCTGTTCTCCTACGCTTTTGAAGGCACCCAAGATCTGGTTGGCCGGGAAAACCCCTTGCGCCAGTTGGCAGGTGTTGTGCAGAGCGTTGTTCATGGCGGTGATGGCTTTCTGGATGGATGCCAGTAGCGCACCGCACTGGTGACACATGGCGTCAATGGCGAGCTGGAAAGCGTATCCCAACGCCTGTTGTCCAATGGTGCGGAGCAGGGCCAGAAACTCCTGTCCATTGATGAAGTGGAAGGATCCCATGTAGAGGTTGATCCCCCCGCATCCGGCGGAGATGTCGGGGGGGCTGAAAGACAGGATGTTGACGCCGCTGAGAGGGGTGCGGATCTCGGAGTAGCCGCCGGAAAGGGTGTAGCCGTTGCCGGTATTCGCCAGGGTCGGAGCGGAAGTCGCCGAGAACATGCCTTGCACGAAACTCTGCATCCCCAGGCCATAGGCCATCTGTTCGTGCAGGGCCATGGTCGTGGCCATGGAAGTGCCCACGGCGAGTAAAACACCTTTAGCAATGACGCGGAATGAGGGGGCGTCCTGATTTAGCATCAAATTTCTCCTACCAAGTATGAATCCGGTTTTCAGTCTGGTTCTGCACATAATTGCTGATCTGCCCGGGAGCGGTGATACCCTCTTTTTCAGCAGCCTGAATCTCTTGCGTGGTCATGACACCGCGCTCGTAGGCGCTGGTGGACCACTGAGCGAGTTTCTTTGGTAGAAGATGCACATATCCGGCATCGGTCACGATGTTTTGCATCAGGGTGCCCGCCACCTGGTATCCTTGGGTCACAACGGCAAAATTGTCTGGTGGCCAGACCATCACGATGGCGGGTGTTTCTACCAGGTGCAGCATTTTGGCCTGCCCGTGATCCTGCACAAAAACGGCGTTCTTCGGGACGCCAGAGATCGAGCCATGATTCACGTCTATGTAGACCGTGCGGAAGTGGGCGAGCTGTAGAAGATGACGATACTGGCCGAGCTGCATATTGCAGAATGGGCAGTCGTGTTTGACGAAGACCCACATACCGACCTTCTTGGTGAGATATTGAAGCGCCTTCTGGCGATTGTCGGCAATGTAGGTGTTAAACGCGCTGTTGCCGGCATTGGACCGGGGTACCAGGTTCGAGTAGTTGAGCACGGGATTGGTATTGGCGACCTGCACGAACTTCTCGGCGAAGTTCTGGGCCTTGTCGAACATCACCTTTTGAAGCGATAGGTAATTGGTGACGTTTTTCGTGCTGGGGTTATTGATCGCCTCATTCCGGTACTTCTTGAGATGCACGCGGATCCATTTTACCGAAAGAACCTGCGGTTTTTTGGGCTTTGGCTTGGGCTTTGCTACCGGCTTTGGAGCCATGACGGGCAATGGCCGCGGCTTGGGGGGCGGTGGTGGCGGGAGCTGATACCAGAACCAGCCGTGCGCGTTGCTGTCCAGCGGGCCTGCGAATGCGCCCGGCATGGCCGTGAGCATCGCGGCGGCCATGCCGATGGCTGTCAGTGCGCGTGCCCGCCCGTTCAATTCCTCTGTCCTTTGAGGACGACGAGACCCGCAGGTATCGCTTCTTCCTGGTGTGTGGGGCCATTTTGGATCTGCAGCCCCAGGTGCGCCGCGAATCGCGCCACATAACCGTTTTGCCAGGCTATCGGCATTCCACTCATGCCTGCGTTATAGCAGGCGGCGGCATTCAGGACGTTACCCGTCTGAGCGAGGCAGCGGGTGAACACCCAGGTACCAGCAATGACGTTGGCGCAGGCGTTATTCTTGAGTACCTGATAGCTGTATCCGTACTGGCGCAGGAATGGCAGGTGACAGGTGTTGACCTGCATCGGACCGAGATCCGTAGTGCCATTGCTGTCGTGTGCCGCCACACCGGGGGCCGCACCCTCATTTTTCATCAGGGCGATGATGTCCCGCTTCGGGACACCGTATTGCCTGGACGCCGCAGCAATGCAGGAGATCGGTGCGCCGTGAAAATCGGCTTGGTGTGTCCAGGCAGGTGCGATGACAAACAAGGTGTTAGATCCCCAATTCTGCGGCTACATACTTTCATAGTGTATTAAATAAACTTCTGGATAGGAAGGGGTTGCGACATTTGCCGCTGGCATCCTGATCCACCCCAACCTTCTCGCTCCGGCTTGAGGGTTTTCTATGCCCGCGTCCAGCCACGATTCCTGAGTGCTACGGCCTTGGTGAGCCCCTTTGCCGATCCGTCGCCGCCAGCGATCCAGCGGCGCAGGGTGCGTTCGGATACGCCCATGCGCTCCGCAAGCTCGGTTCTGAGGGGGATCTCTGTCACATGCAGGGCCGCTTCCGCGCTGCGGAGAAGTTCGTCCCAGCCGGTATCCGAGTAGTCTCCCGTCGTTCTTTCCGCAGCGCGAATACGGTCCATCTGGTAATCGGGGATAAGCGTGCGTCCGTAGACATAGTTATACACTATGCCTACGGAGACACCGAGATACTCCGCCATCTGCCGCTGACTCCAGTGCAATTTACGAATGACCCCCCGCAACTCCATAGCGGGGCCGATGGGGGCCATCTCCCGCTCTCTCGCAGGTGTCTCGGGCGGTGTGGGCAAACTCCCGATGAATGGTGCGACTCGCTTCATAGCCTCCTCCCGTCGTTGTTCCATCAGGGTCATGGTTTCCTCTTCCATGATGGATTCCAGAGGATCGCCGATCCGTCCTTCGGTCATGCTGTCCATCCAGTCGTGACCGTCCTCGGACTGAGCAGACAGCGCATAGCGGTTTTCTGATCGAAAGATCCGGGTCATGGCAAACTGGGCGGTGGTCCAGACCCACAAGCTCGCGGGGAGTTCACTGGTGAAGCCTTCTTTTTGGTCCCGTCGTTTGAGTAACGCTATCCATATCCTCTGAAGAATCTCCTCCTGAAGTTCGTCATCCAGCGGGATGCCCGTCTTCCGGCACATCCTTCCGGCGACACCGCGCACGATGCGCCGGAAGGCGGGCAGGAGTTGCCGGAACAGGCGCTCCTCATTCGGGCTGTCACCCCGGATCCAGGTGGATAACGCCTGGTTGATCTCGGTCGCGGACAGCAGTCGCTCTTCCATCAGGCGGCAGACTGGTCGTGCGGCAACTGAACGGGCGCCGAGAGCGTGCCGTTTTCAAGGTCGATGCTCCCGTCCGCAAGCGTTCTGATTTCCAGCAGGGTTCTCATCTCGGGGATAAGCACACGTCCGGTGCCGAGCTTCTCAAGAGCTTTAAGCACCAGTTTCCCGGTACTGTCTTTCACGGGGAAGCTGAACAGGTCGTTCAGACTGACCTTCTGGATAGCATTGGGGTCATCCGCTCCGGTCATTTGCGCACGATCCCGGCGAATCTGGTCCATCCAGATCAGGGCGAAGAGCACGGACTTGCGGGCAGCGGTATCCAGGTGCAGATCTCTGCCGGCTATTTCCGTGAGAATGTCGGGGTACTGAGTCCAATAGTAGCGCACACGCTCGATGAGCTTCTGATTCTTCTCTTTCGGGGTCTCCATTTCTCTCCTGATGATGTGGGCGCTTTCCCTGTTCATACTGGCGCGGTCCCGGACGCGCTGTAGTTGGCGCAGCTTTTCTTCGCGTTGGCGAATGTTCGTCTGATTTTCCGCTGCAGATTCCGCGGGTAGCATATTCCCGATGGATTCGGCAACGGGTGCGGGCGGCGTGTCAGGGGGCTCGCTTCGCGTTTCATCCGAAGAGATTTCTCCTGAAGGGGGTTCTCCAGAAGGTGCCGGTGGCACACTGGGTACATTGAAGGGGTCGTCATCGTCCTCCTCTTCTCCCGTGCTTTCTGGTGCGTCGTGGGGGACTGCTTCATGCAGGTCCGGCGGTATGTCGCGGTCGTTATCGTCCGCGTCGCCTTCGTCTTCTCCATCTCCTGCCCAGGCCTGTTGCGCGGGGGGCGTTGGGGCAGATGCTGCAGTAGCCTCCGGGGCTTGCAGGGGCTCTGCGGCCTCTTCCTTCGGTTTGGAGAACCACTGCGGCCATGTGGGAGCCTTGGGCGTGATGGTTGCAGGATAATCCTCCATGTTCGCATATTTGGCGAATGGATTGTTCTCATCCTCGGTGATGCGCACGATGTAGTGGGGCAGACGCAATTCCGTTTCGGACGATTCTCCATCCTTATTGGTTCCGTCTATTTGCAGATAGAAACCGGCGCCCTCCGGTTTCTTGCAGACCGTCCCCTGAAAGTCTTTCTTGATCAGCCCCTGGGCATCGAGGCGGTGGGCAATGACATTGATGAGTTTGCCCGGATTGCCATTGTTGTTGCCGGTGTAGTCGGCGCGAGTCAAAGACAGGTGATCGCAGATCAGCGTGCGCAACTTGTTCTCTATGACATAGAGAACGCGCCCCTTCTTGTACGCGATGCGCTTTTGCGGGGACTTGCTGTTGATGAGGGATCCATCGTCCATGAGGTGCAGGAAGGTTTCCCATATCTGCTGATTCAGATCGAGTTCGGGCAGTTCGTCTTCGTCCCGATAGTCGGCCATGATTTCGCTGCTGCGGCCCTCTATGGCCCCGGCTACGAGATCGGCATCATGAATCGCCTCCATAAGGGCGGTAACGGCGCCGTCGGTATGGATGAGGGATCGCTTGTATCCGGAGCCGGGATAGGCGTTGGGATGGTGGTAATAGCGGATGGATTGGGTGAGGAGACGCTGGATGTAGTCGTCATGCACGCCCTGGTCATCCACGATCCCCCAGAACTCGGGCAAGTTGGCCAGTATCCTGCTGCCTACCATATCGTGCAGGCCAATCACCGTAATGGTCCCGTCCGACCCGCGTTTGAAACAGCGCACCTTGCCGATGTCATGGGCGATGCCTGCGAGGATCGCGGTTGGCAGATCGTATGGGCGGCTTTGCGCGGGCTTATTCACGTCCGTCGGCATGACGGGTGCGGTCGCCGTTTCCCAGAGCTTCGCCATGGCCGCGGATACCCGCAGGCTATGGCTGATCAGGAGCGCATCCCCGTGGGATCCCCGCACGGGGGAGGCCGGGAGCTGTGACGCATCCAGAATGGAGAACACCGCCCAGAAGAGGTCCGCCATTGGGGTTTTGGATGTGGCGAGATCAAGTAGTACCGCGGTATTGAGCCGGGGGTCGTGTTTGTCCGGTGAAATCGTCGCCAGCAAGGCTTGCAGGCGTAGCACCTGCTGTTTATTTGAGATGGTCAGGCGAATCGGGAGAATGGGCGACGGCAGAATGCCAATGCTGGTGACGGCACCCCGGTATGCCATGGGCCGCAATCCCATCGTTACCCGGAAGATGTGATAGGCGTCCACAGCAAGGGCCAGCGCCGCCGCAAAGAAGAGCACGATGGCGATCCACGACAGTCTCCACGGAATCTCCGGGATCCGGGAGAGCATCATCGGCAGGTTGGTCCAGGCGGCCACGGCGAGGCCCACAAGCACCCAGAACGTCAGCACCGTGAGGGTGGATTTGACGATGCGACGATGTGGAGCTGCGGCCATGGGAAACTGCTACCAGGTCCAGGCGGCAGCGGAGCCCGCCGGCGGGCAGGTTATGAGTTTGCGCATTCCGGCAGCCGCATCCAGGCGCTCTTCAAGATCGTCGTCGATCTGACAGCGCGTATCGTGGCGACGCTGGGCTTGTTGAATACGCCGCTGCAGCGCCTGGTCGCTGAGTCGGTCGAGCGGATCCAGCGGGGCGGAGAGAATCCCCCGGAGGCTCTTCAGCTCGCGTAATGCTTCTTCGCCCGAGGCGAAGGTCTTGCGCAGCCCGTCGTGGAAACGGACGGCTACCAGGACATCGCCACCGTCGCGCACCACGCGCACGATGACACCGCCGCCGAAGCGCGGATGTGAGACCATCAAGCCGGTCCAGGCCTTCTCGTAATGCGCGAATGTGTAAGCTCTCATCAAAATCTCCTTCAGACCGTTTTCCAAAAGCTGGCCCAGCTCACCGGGATCGGTTGCCCGTAGCGGTTCAGCGGGCTGTGTCCGACGCAGTACCAGTACAACCCGTCGAATCCCGATACTATGATCCCTGACTGTTCCAGATGCTCCAGGGCGTGCCGTAGCGCCAAGGGAGCCGGTGCGCCGGTGATCCGGCATAACGCCTCGTGGCTCGCGCCTGGCCACTCCCAGAGGCGCCTGGCCGCCCATATTCCGTCCTCACCGGACGCGCCGAAGGCCTCTTCCACGATGCGGGCGGGCAGTGGCGTGACCAGGGCGGGAATGGCTGTCGTAAAGCGCATATCCCGAAACCAGAACTGGAGTTGCACCCGCAACCGCACGATCCACGGACGCGCTTCCAGCACCTCGCAACAATCGGCAAAGCCGATGTCTTCCCGTGACTCTGCGCCAAAAATCCAGAGCACCGCCGACTCCCTGCGTGCCGGTGTCACCCGTTTCGTCGTGGCCAGGGCGATCCTGCTTTGCAGGTGGTAGAAAACGAGCCGCCTGTCCGGCGTCAACTCATCGACATACTCCCGGATGACGCGGGTTACTTTCTCTTCGGATCTTCCAGGGTGGGATGTATGTCCTTGTGAGAAGAGTACAGATTCCGAAACAAAATCAGATGGGCATCCACTATCGTCCGACCCGTCTTCACCATCCAGTGAAAGGTCGCCAGGAATATGGCCGAAAACACCGGCATCAACAGCGTCCCAAAAATCCCCTTCAATATCTCCCGCGTTACCGGCATCCACAGCAACAGCAGCAGCAATACCACGGTCGCCACGATCAGGAAGTCCGTCCCCGGTGTGAAGAAATGGGCCAGCATCCCGGCATGTGCCGATGTGGAGTGTGTCGCCGCCACGGGGCTGGCCCCCGTCACTGGGGACATAATGGACTGACTCATGATTCAGCTCCTTTCTAATCAACATCGCGGGCCAGCTTTTTGATGGCGGTTTCGATGGCAACACGCTTCGTCCACCCGGTTTTCCGGACGATCTGTTCCAGATCGGCAGCGGCTTCGAGCTCGATATACACCTGCAATCGGGTCAATTGCGGACCATCGGATTCCTTCAAAGTGCGTTCCCGCCACCGCTTTTGCCGTTCCCGATTTGATTCCGCGCTCATACACCCGCCTGTTAGGCTGTAACGTATGTTAGAGCCTAACGCCTTGGTGCTGGCCTTGTCAAACGCCTCCGATCTAAGCATCCGCCTGCTTCCTGGTTTCGGCCTTTTTCTCCTGCTTCGCCGGGAACTGCGCTTTGATGTAATCCTGATCGGCCTTGATGACCATCTCAAGGCGCTCGAAAATACCGTAATCCGTCCGATACGGACGCGGACGCCTGGGGTTCTCGGGAGCATAAATTTTTGGCTTTCCCGCCCACTTCTTGAACTCGTCGCTGAAGGAAACCATGGGCACCTTGACGTGAAAGGTGCTGCTTCCTCCCCAAGAGACTATGCACTCTCCCTTGCCCAATGCTTTGAGGTCATCCGGGGAGACCTTGTACATCTCCTGCTCACGTTCGCCTTCCGTGGTTCCCGCGCCCGCGCCGGCGGCACCGCTGCCTACCACATCCGTTGAGGATTCGCTGGCAGAATCCGAGCTGCTTTCCGAGAGTGTTTTCAACACACCCAACCGCTGTCCGATGAAATCCCCGGCAAACTCCGCCGTCTCCTGGGCGCCGAGCTGGAAGAAGGTCTTCGTGGCACAGTTGCCCGCCACCTTGTCGAACAGGGTTTCGGAGACACTATCGAGGTTGGCCTTGGTCTGCGGGCTGAGCATGAGTCGCTGGCGGGCGGAGCGGGCCTGCTCGAAGAGGCGGTCCCAGGTGTCCGACAGGTAAGAACCTGGTTCGTCCAGGAAGACCAGAGTGGATGGATTGGGCCGCATCCGCTCTGGAAGGTTCTGAATCCAGGAGACGGCGGTGCGATAGTCTCCAATGAACATTTTGGCGAAGTCAGAGGCCGTCTCTTCCTTGCCCATGGTGGGTAGGGGAAGATAGACGATCTTGTTTTGCATGATGCACTCGTAGAGGCTCACGTCGGGGCGGGTGGTGTTGGCAATCTCACCGAACTTGCCGGACCCCATGAGGCCAAGACGACCGCCGATGCCGCCGAACAGATCCTTGACCTTCTCGACATTGATCATTGTGCCGCCGGACTTGTTGGGCACCCGGAAGCGGTTGATGAACAATGCGGCTACACGACCCTCCGGCGTACCGCGAATACCCGGCAGGTTGGGGAGTTTATCGAGTTCCGAGGGGCTCAGAAGCAAGAGGGATAGGTCGGCAGGGGTATAGGCGTATCCGCCGCGCTGCAGTGCGGCTATGAGGGCGCTGAGGGCCTGTGTCGCGCTCTTGCGGTAGAAGTCCGCACCCGCACTGTTGCCGGCGGCAGGGACCATGGACATGATACGCGAGGCCACTTCATCTGCGTCACCATAAAGGATGGGGTTGTAGGTATTGCTGACGGAAGGATCACCTGGATGGATCACCACCAAGTCATCTTCGCGCCCGGTCCAGCGGAGCATCTGCCAGAGCACGTTGATATTGCCGGAGTCTATCTTGCCATCGGCGAAGATGACACCACCGCCGGCGCGGATTTGTTGCAGCATCATTTCGCTGGCAGCGACCGTCTTGCCGACACCGGACATGCCGAGAATCATCATGTGATCGTTCGGTGGATCCTCCGGGCGTTTGGTGTCGCCCAGAGTCGGCAGCCACAGCGGTTCACCGGAATTGGTCAAGTAGCCGAGCAATACGGCATCCGGCAAGGATTCGTGATGCGAAACCTTGAGAATAGGGGGGTCAGAGGGGAGATCGACGCGGGTTCTGATCGCGTGCTCTCCACCGTCCATCCAGCGATGAATCTTGCGGGTGAGGTGCAGACCGCCGACCGCCGTAGCAATGCCGGTCGCGGTCTGCCAGATGGGTCCGGACACGATATAGGGGCCACAGGCCCACAGGGAGGCAGCGATCCCCAACAGGGCCGCCGTATCCTCACTGCCTCCCAGCTTCAGCTTGTCGCGCACGGGTTATTTATCCTTGGTGCCAGGGGTGCCAGACGTAAAAAAACCCCAAGCCAAAGGCGAGGGGTGGGGTACTGGTCAGAACGGAATGTCGTCGTCGAAGTCTTCGCCTGGTGCCGGGGGCATCCCGTTGCCATTGCCAGTTGTCGCACTACCTTCCTTGGGTTCGAGATACCCAATGGTGTTCACGATGACCTCCGTGGTGTACTTGTCATTCCCGTCCTGGTCAGCCCATTTGCGGGTCTGCAAGCGGCCTTCCACAAAGACATAGCTGCCTTTGCCGAGATGCTTGTTGGCGTTTTCAGCGGTCTTACCCATCAGGACAAGATTGTGCCAATCAGTGGCGTCTTTATAGGTGCCATCCGACTGTTTGACCCGACGGGATGTGGCAATGGATGTGGATCCGAATGCGTTACCCGCAGGCGAGTAACGAAGCTCCACGTCTTTGCCCAGGTGGCCAACAAACTGAACCTTATTCATGCTATACATGGTGTATCTCCTTCAAGAAAATGCCTGGCGGAATGCCAGAGCTTCATACCGACCCCTAGTACCGGACAGTTTCTATGTACCAGGGGGATGATTTTATGGAGGGAGGCGGTGCGGACGCTGAAAACAAGCGAGCCGGACTCCTTGCGGGATCCGGCTCTTCATACACGTCACCGGCAACTGGCCGGGCACCCAGAAAATCTACCACACCCGCGCCCCCCCGCGCCACTTACAGGCTCGCCAGTTGGCTGGCGATCTCATCTTCTATGCTGCTTTCGGCGGCGGTCCCCGCACGTTCAGGGGCATCCGCAGCTTTGGGAGCATCCTCTTCTGGAGCCGTTTCGCCGCCCTCCGGCGCTTGGCCATAGCGGGCCATGATGTCCTTCACCCAGGATGGAATCGTGAGGATGTCCTTGCCACGCCGGGCATTGAGGATGCTTCTGCACCAGACGTAACCGACCTGCTGCCCAGTTGGTGTCTCGATACCGTCGGCATCAACGGCCTTCAGGTCACGCACCCGCAGCTTGCCCTGCACCATAATCGGGCGGCCCATGCGCAATTCTTCCCTGATGATGCGGGCGAGCTTGCTGTTCATCATCCGCACGGGAATGCTTTCTTCAGGGTTCTCCGTTTGTCGCAGGATGATTTCGACTCCGACGATGACATTCTGCCCCTCGCCGCGCAAAGACCGAATACCGTCTACAATGCCGGCGAGCACGACGTTATTCGCGGCATCCCGCATCCGGCCTTCTCCGAAGGTTTCCCCGCCAAAGGGCTGGAAGTCGTCCTGCTGAATCCGGTCGGCCTTGCGATTCTTGATCGGCGTGTGCCAGGTCAGCGAACTGGGCATTTCGATGATGCTGGGGGATGACACTTCCAGGGGGTCGAGAAAGGCGCTGTGCTCCGTCACCTCCTTGGTACCGTTGTTCCAGGTGACGAAGCGGCCATGCACCCGTCCGGTGATCTTGACCGCCTCTTCGTTCTGGATGGCCGCGAAGGTGCGCTTATGACGCGGGGACTGTCCCACGGGAACCATGCGGGTGACATCGTTGGTCTGCTGGATAAATCCACTGACGCTATCCCCATCCCGCGTGAAGTTCCTCGCAAATCCGCTGATCCATGCGACGTTCAACATCCCGTTTTCGTGGCCGTAACTGGCCAGCGGCTTATCTCCTAACATGCTTTTCTCCTTTGAGTTTCTTGCAAAAGACTGCCTACATAGCTCTGAATGCGTCGCATGAATGCGTCCGCGTCGAGACTTCCCTGCGCCACAGCGCTGATTGCGGACTCCCACAAAATGATCGCTCCCGAATCCAGCATGGACGGCGGGACGTGTGCCAGGGCGCTTTCGCCTTTATGCGTGATGCGCAAAGTGGACGGGTTCACGAATCCGTCCTTGAAAACTTTAGCGAGCATGGTGTGGCGAGATCGGGGCGTGCCGAGCTGGATGCTGTCGTCAGCGCGTGCCCGCAACTCGGGGGATGCTACCCAGCGGCGCAAATCCGCCATGTCTTCGTACAGATCCGCGAGCGCATGGGTGCTCTGCGGATGGTGCGCCGTCTGCCGGGTGCAGCCCTGCCGGGAGCATTCCTGCCGGAGCTGCGATTCCCGCGCCAATATGGCCTCGAACACGGTCTGTTCGTCGGATTTCAGGGGGCGTTTCGGCATGTCGAGTATCTGCAGGCCGCCGGCGTGGGCCATCACAGCCGGTTCGACCTGGTGCAGATCGACTGGAAACGCATGGTGCGCTGACCAGAGCGCCGGATTCAGCTTTTTGTGATTCGTGAAAGGATACGAGATGAGACCCGCTTCATAGAGGTTCTGTGCCGCCATCAGCGTTTTCTCGGGAGGCGTGCCCGCGGATCGCAGGCAGGCGGCTTGCAGATGGGCGGTATCGAATGGGGTGATGACGGATTCAGGCTTGGGGATTTGGGTCGATGCGCGGTCGCGCATCAGAGCCAGTAGGGGCGTCATGACGCGGCCAGCGGGAATCGGCGTGGACTGGTTGGCGGTCAGCGTCAGCATCCGGGAGAGGTTGATGCCGATGAGCCAGTCCGCGTGCATCCGGCACTTCTCGGATTCCGTCCAGGCGCGATATGGCGTGTTGGACACTGGCCGAACCTCGCTGATGTCCTCCGGATGCAGGGATGGTAACAGCATCCTCTGCACCGAGCCCTTCCAGTCGAGGTGATCGAGGAGGGTGTCTATTCCGAACTGCCCGCCTGCATCCGGGCTTCCGGCATGGATGACCTGATCGCAGGCGGACAGGGCATCCTGTATCGCCTTGATGCGATCTCTCGCGGTAGCGATGGGTTTGAGCCGGAAGTCCGGGAGTATCGGCAAATCGCTCAGGCGATAGTCTTTCCATCGCGGTCGGTACTCGCCGGGGGTGCAGTGCCGCAATAGCGGCCCACCTGTCCATAGAATGCGGGTGCCCTTGCGCGTGACCATTTCCGATGCGGATGCCGAACGCACGCCAAACCGCCGCCCCAGGGCATGTGCCATGCCTCGGGTGCTGGTAAGAATGATGGCCTCGCGTTTTTCGATGTTCATTTCATAGTGTTTTTACTATAAAAACTGATTTAATGAAAGCCCGAAGCCTTATCCCGGTACACAAAAACTGTCCGGTACCTGAATACGGTATGAACTACGGACGTTTTTGGGGAAAACTGGAGGTGTTTATGAAGGCAAGATTATGGCTGTTGCAGGATCCGAACAGCCCGAAGATGAAGGTCTGGGGTGTGCTTCAGGGGCGTGATGCCCGGGGCACGCTCACTAAGGTTTTCTACGGTGGCCCAGGGGGTGGCGGCAGGCCTGTCGTTTCAACTACGGACATTGCCAAGGCGGTGGCGACACATCGCAAGAAGACTCCATGTTACCCGCTCCGCTGGGACCGGGACATTGAGGTGCCGGAACCTCTGTCTCAAGGGACTTCCCATTTGGACCTCCTGATGGACAGCGTCATCAAGAATGTTTACGGCAATTTCGTCCGTCATGGCGGCCTCAGTAACGGCATTGACGCGCTGCTGGACCAATGGAAGGTCGTGCGGGCACCGGCACCCGTTGAGGTTGCTCAGGGCAGGGATTTAACCGGGTTGCTACAGAACATCCCGGCTTCTCTTGGCTGGAACTGGTGAGGAGGCAGGACTTCTCAGACTGGTACTGCAGCAAACCTTGATTCTCCCCCACCCCTCGCCTTTGGCTTGGGGGTTTTTGTGTCCGAACCCCGCCGGTACATAGAAACTGTCCGGTAATCCTCCTCGGTATGAACCGCCCCACTTCCGGGGCCTTTTCTTTGGAGGATGTAATGACCACTACCACCGTTGATTTGGGAACCGCTTTTGGTATCCCAGCACTCGCGGGAAAGATGTTTCCCGGCAAAGTCGGGGCGGAAGGAGTCCCCGACAAGATTCAGAATTACGTTTTCCGTCCAGACCTGCTCCGCAAAGGGCTTCTCTGGATGGCGGGCGTGGCAGGGCGGAGCATGTACCTTTCCGGCCCCGCTGGGAGTGGCAAAACCAGTTTCCCCGAGCAGTTGGCGGCACGGCTGGGCTGGTCCTGCGTTACCCTGTCTTGCAACGCACGCACGGAGCGTGCGGACATTGTGGGGTATCTGGGGCTTGAAAACGGGGCTACGGCCTTCGTGGATGGCCCCTTGGTCCGTGCGCTGCGCAATGGTCAGATGATTGTGTTTGATGAGGGCGATGCGCTGCCTCCGTCGATCACGATCATTCTCAACCGCGTCCTGGAAGGCTCCGCACTGGTGATCCCGGAGACGGGCGACACCATCCAGCCGCATCCGGACTTTCGGGTGGCCTTTACGGGTAACACCCGTGGTCGCGGGGATGAGACGGGATCGTTCCGTGCGCGGCAGGTACAGGATGCCGCGGTTCTGGATCGTTTTCTTTTCACGGAGGTGGATTATCCGTCCAATGAGGAAGAGAAGGCGATCCTTTCGGGCAAGTTCGGAACCGATCTCCCGGATGAGATCCTCGATCTCCTGATCCGGTTCGGGACCGAGACCCGCTCGGCGTATCGTGCAGGCGAGTTGTCCGCTCCGCTCTCAACCCGCGGCCTGGTGCGTATCGGGGAAATTCTGCGGTCGCGGCTCTTTGACAGCCAGCCGGACCCCATCTGGGCTGCTGTGTCGTTTGGTTTCGCCGATGGTCTTGGCAAAGACGAAGGCGATGCGCTCTGCAAGCTGCTGAACACCGTAAAGGGTGCTACTTGATGATTTTCCCACCCCTCGCCCTTGGCTTGGGGTTTTTTGTGTTCGGCGCCCGCCGGTACATGGAAACTGTCCGGTATCTCCTCCCGGTATGAACCAATTTTCTTGGAGGTTGTATGGACACGCAAATTAGCGCGGGCGACATCGTAAAAGTGCCATTTCCGACGGATGATGGCCGAACCCTCCCTCATTACGGAGTGGTAGTGTTGGTGGAAAGCACCTTCGGCGGCGAAGTGGTTACGGTGACTTACGGGTCGTCGAAGAAAGTATCCATCTCCGGGCATCTGGCGCACGAGATGGTGTTGTGGGAGAAGGAAGATCTGGAGGCCGCTGGATTAAGCCAGCCAACTCGGTTCGACTTCAAGGTGACGGCGCGTTTTCGACCGGAGGAGTGTGCTCAGATAGGGGGACTTCGGCTGGATGATCCAGTGACCATGGGCAAACTGAGAAGGGCACTGGGCGCTGTTCACGGTTTCTGACCCGCACCCGATGATTGCAAAACGGTATCGTTATGATACCATCATACCAATGTGGTTACAGGAGATTGATATGGCCCATGCCATCACCGTCCGTTTTGATGACGAGAAGACGATTACGGGAGCAACGCACTTCGCATTGAAACGGATTGCGGAGCACTTAGGTGTTTCACAAAACAAGGCGGTCCACATTGCCATCAACCGCCTCTACGATCAGTTTTTTCCGGAGGGCGTGGCGCACGATATGCCCACACCAGAAGAGTTAGCGGCTGTTCGCGGTCGGATTCCTCATGAGACATCGACGCACGTAGTGGATAGTCTCAGCAAGGTATTTGCGGATCCACAAGATCGTGTTCGTATGGATGCGAGCATGAGCACCTTTAGCAAACCCTGATCCTCCCCCACCCCATGCTTCGGCTTGGGGTTTTTTGTGTTCGGTACCCGCCGCCGGCACATGGAAATTGTCCGGTAATCCTCCATGGATATGAACCAACCCACTTCCGGGTTTTTTCTTTGGAGGATGTAATGTTGAAACAACTGGTTGTTTTGTATAAGGCATCGACCCGTGAAATATGGGGCTATGTACGGGATCTCGAAAAGCAGCCCGTCCCAATAGCTATCCAGGTGTCTGTGTTTATGGGCAGTCTCGCCAATGGCGGTGCCCAAATCCAGAGTATGAACGTAACAAAGACGGAAGATCGGCGTATCCAGAAGCTTAATAGCGGTTACGTTTCGATATTGAGTTCTGCACATTTATGTATGTCTGTCAGTCCTGAGCACATAGCCGTGCGTGTCCATGCGGCATTACAAGCGGATTCGACTCACGGAAATGAGGAGATCGTTCTTGCGCATACGATAGGTGTGCTCAAGGCGGAGTTTGGTGAGCGCCGGAGCGCCATTCAGCGCGAACGCTCGAAGGCTGTCCTTAGTGGGCTGCTCCAGACAATTCCCGCTTCTTTAAGCTGGAACTGGTAATCCTCCACCCTCTCGGCTTTGCCTTGAGGGTTTTTTCTTGCTCATAATGCAGTGAGGGGGATTCTTATGCACAGTAGCCCATTATTCTTTCTCTTCGCTTTACTGGCGACGCTGCTACTCTTCGTGTTTTCGATTCTGGCGCACGAGTTGGGGCACGCGGCGGTCGTAGCCTTGTTGCTGGGACGGCGTGCCGTTTTTGAAATCCGTGCAGGATCCCTCACGTTTCTGCGCTGGAAAAAGATGGCCGTGGGCATCCTGCCTATCTGGGGCTATGTCCGTTTCGACGAGGATAAAGCCTCGATGGCGGACTGGCGGCTCATCTTTGCGGCGGGGCCTGCGGCATCGGTGCTTACGGCCTACTTCTTTTTGGGTCTCCACTACCTGCCTTTTGCTGAGAACTGGCGGCAGGTGTTCTTCATCATGGCAATGGCGAACTTTGCCCTGGCTGGCTTCAATCTGGTGCCGATTCCGCCTCTGGATGGCTGGAAAATCGCGGAGAGCTATCTCCCGCTGATCGGTGTCAACCTGACCAAGGAGGGGCGGGCACGGCTTTATAAGTGGGGCATGGTTTTCATAACGGTGGCAAGCTTCATGTTCATTTTCCTGTCAGGATTCTATAAGGGCTAACCATGTGAACACGTTGTTATTTTTTCTTGACTTCGTGAATCATAGTGTATTTAATATAACTTACAAGTTGGTCGTGGCTGTCGGCGAATCAGCAAGAGCGAGTGAAGGAGAAAATCGTGTTACAGGCAACAGTAGGTGGCAGTCAGGAGCCGGATCGCCCGGTGCCCAATCCCATTGGACTGGTGGTGAGGGCGCGGACGCAGGCCAGGAGGTTGGCGGAGTGCCATCCCACTGCCATCCCACTGCCATTCAACTCGAACGGCTCGCCGCACGATTGGAACATATCCTGACCGAACGGCGGCGCTTGCAAAAATCGCTAGGCCTGACGTTCGACGAATAACGATTATGGGTAGGGATTTGGATTAGGAAGGGTTAAGGGGGTGCTGTCATGGTGATGATCATTCGGGTTTCGACGCTGTTCGCGGTCGTGGTGATCGCGGCTAAGGCGGGGATCTTCGTGGCTGATGACGCCTCTCTGTTTAAGAATCGGGCTCTGGAGCCCGTCGAGAAGAAAGTTGGCCGGTTGATTGACGAGGCCATGCGGCGTCGTAGCGAGATCGAGGAAGCTGCTGACGGCGTGGCGGACATGGCTCAGGCCGTCGCCGTCTCGGTTGTTCGGGCCATCGTCCGGGTTGTCGGCGGCGCGGTCCGCCGCGTCGTCCACAGCAAGGGGGTTGCTGCCCGTTCTTTTTTGGGGCGGTCCCTCTGGGCCACCACAGTTTTCCGGTCTGCCCTGGTGGGCATGGCCGGAAAACCACTATTTCGGGATGTGGAGGCGCATCATGCCATCGCTTGATACGCGAAGCAGAATTATGCCCGGCTATACACCGGATTTGTTCGCTGGTCTTGATGTGCCGGATGTGGCGGCGGCGCGGGTGAGCGAAAATAATCCGCGCTGCTTCGCGCAAGACAGTTGCCATTGGGAGCGGCACGATCTCGATGGTGATACCTGGTGGGAAATCGGGATAGGCCGCGATGCCGCCGGCTATCACTGGACGGCAGGTTTCCGGCACAACACCGGCGGTCGCAGCGGCCCCGTTTTTATTCTCCAGAATCCGGCGGAGACATTTTCGGAGGCCCGGCATCGGGCCATAGTGGTGCTGCTGCGGGCATTGTCTGCATCCTATTCGGATTGCGATAAAGGCGCACGGGATCGTCTTCGTAAATCGGTTTTGGCGCAGGGATAGGAGAGTTTTCATGGAGGGCTATCAGCATGAAAGCCGTTGTTAGACATATCGCCGAACCTATCGGCGAACAGGAATATGAAGCTGAGAATATTTATATCTGCATTCATATCCCGTTCGTGCCAACAGTGGGCACCGCGCTCCAATGTACGCCAGAGGGCGATTACGTTTATGTCCACGACGTACATTGGAGCGTCAATGATCCAGATGTGCTGGATATAGGCACCGAAGAACCAGATGTTTTGGAACCGCTTGAACGGCTACTTGCAGAAGGCTGGCGTGTTGGGGATCCAGTGGAAATGGATTGGCAAGAGTTGGGGCCTGGAGAAAAAGTATGACCGCAAAAACCGAACATCCAGACGATCTTGCCATTGATGCTTTTGCCGAAGCGATGAAAGCCAAAATGCGTCGTTCCCGCGAAGAGAAAGGTCGTGGTGGATGGCAGACGGCCACACCTGAGCATTTGGCGCAATTACTGATGGAACATATAAACAAAGGCGATCCTGTCGATATAGCGAATTTCTGCATGATGCTGCACCAAAACGGTGCTTCACAATACGTTATTGAGCAAGCATGGGCTGAAAAATGCACCAGCGGTCTGGCGAAGATTCTTGAACCCGGAGAGATCGTCGAAAACGGACATTATCTGGTCAATGATGGGAAACATCTTTATATGGAGTACATAGGTGACATAAAACCTGATCCTGAAAATATTGGCAGTTATTATGGTCCATTGAAATGGAAAACAGAAGAAAGATGAAGAGTAAAAGATCATGCTGAAAGATTACCGCGAAATCCGCCATTTCCACCTGTTCTGCGGCTTAGGCGGCGGTGCCGCCGGCTTCAACCGTGGGCAGGCTCGCGTCGGCTCCATGCAGGCCCGTTTCCGCTGCCTGGGCGAGATTGATTCCGACAAACGGGCCATCGCCGATTTTTCGCGCCTCGCTGTTTATGAGTGACAAAACCGGCATCGCCTGGACTAATGCAACATGGAATGTAGAAAATTGTAACGGAAAACCTAAGCTAAAAAAGTGGCTAGCGATGATAGGGATTTTTTGTGGGGGTGCGATAACATGACACAGATAAGCGAACGCGTCATGACTTTCAAGAGAGGTCTTCACATTTTTTTGGAGCGGGAATTCATGCCAATGGTGCGGGGAGTTAACACCCATGGGCGGAGGATGATTGGCGTCTTTCTGAAATTTATTGCACATCTCATTTTTGCGTGCTGGGTGGTTCTACCTTATTGCTTTCTGATTGCCGGGCTGGGATACACTAAGCCGCGTGCTGAGGTGGGAAACATTAATCCGCACTGGTTTATTTATCTTATTTATCTTGGTGTGATCGGACTCGTCTCGCAGGCGATCACTGTGGCGGTTCTTTTTATTCGTCATGTGTACCATTTGGGTAGCAAGGGAGCGGCGCGGTGATCGTCGCAATCGGTGCAAAAACACATGCTTTGGTGAAGAGGAGAAAATAAATGAGTCTGAATGACATTATATTCAGGTTTTATAGCGAAGTCGGTATAGGACCTAAAGACTTTAGAATAATATTAATCTTACTGTTCTCTTTTATGCTTGTTTCTTTTTTGTTTTTTGTGATCCGCTTTTACACAAGAGCGTACAAAGCACTGGTGGAGTCGGAAAATCCAGAAATGACAGAAGACAAGTTTCTCCAACTATCAAAATGGCCAATCACGATAGCGGTGTGCTGGCTCCTGCTTGCGTTTGCGGGTTACTACGCGATTGTCGAAACTACGCAATGGCCTAGCAGTCACGGTCATTATGTGGGTACCAACACAAAAAGCCATTCATCTGGCAGCAACTGGTCTGGAGCTGGCCCGAATACCATACCGTAAGTTCTGTGACACATTTTGTTCGTTATGCCGGTTATTATTCAAGGAAAGATAATGATAAACGATACAGATATGGACAACCTCCGTCACATGCTCGGCATTGGGTCGCACATCAAAAAGCGGCAGTGGGGCTACCGTAACCATTTTGCTCCGGCTGGAGTGGATCTGCAGAGCATGGAGCGGCTGGAGTTCGCGGGCTTGGTACGCAAGGGTCGGGCATATGAAGAGACTCATTATTACCATGCCACGGAAGCTGGCTGCGTGGCTGCTGGATTGAAGCCATATCAGATACGAAAGGCGATGGAATTATGAAGAAGGATGATGAACAAGAGATTGCGTTTGAGTTAGCCGACGACCTGACCATGTGGGCCTCTCAGATACGCGAGGCAGGGCGGGGGGACGGTGCTCTACCGAGTCCATGGAATATAGACGACTGGCTAGCGCGGTATCGTTGGTTGTATCAGGCGGAAAGGGAATCAAGGGAGTCGTGGACAACAGGAATGGCGCCATGCAAAGGGGAAGAAGAATAATGAATAACTACCGCGAAATCCGCCATTTCCACCTGTTCTGCGGCTTGGGCGGCGGCGCTGCCGGCTTCAACCGTGGGCAGGCTCGCGTCGGCTCCATGCAGGCCCGTTTCCGCTGCCTAGGTGGGGTCGATTCCGACAAACGGGCCATCGCCGATTTTTCGCGCCTTGCCGGCGTACCGGGCACACTTTTGAATCTCTTCGACAGGGATCAGTTCCGTGCCTTCCACGGCGAGGAGCCGTCTGCGGATTGGCGAGAGGCGACGCCAGCGGACATCCGCAAGGCCGCGGGCAATGAACGGCCCCATATCGTCTTCACCAGCCCACCCTGCAAGGCGTTTTCCGGGCTGCTTTCCGAGGGCAAGAGCAAAACCGAAAAATACCAGGCCCTCAACCGCCTGACCGTGCGCGGGATCTGGCTGACCCTGGAAGCTTGGAAAGATGACTTGCCGGAGTTCGTGATCCTGGAGAACGTCCCCCGGATTCAGAACCGGGGTCGGCACCTGCTGGATCAGATCGGTGGGCTGCTGCGCCGGTATGGGTATGCCGTGGCGGAGACTACCCACGATTGCGGCGAACTGGGCGGCCTCGCCGAATCGCGCAAGCGGTTCCTGCTGGTGGCCCGGCACATGGAGAAGGTGCCACCCTTCCTCTATGAGCCGGAAAAGCGCCCTTTGCTGGCCGTGGGCGACATTCTGGGCCGGATGCCCATGCCTGGAGATCCTTCTGGCGGCGCCATGCACCGAGTCCCTTCTCTGCAATGGAAGACCTGGGTGCGCCTGGCCTTCGTGGAGGCCGGCGGCGACTGGCGATCACTCAACAAGCTGGCGGTCCAGGATGGAACCCTCAAGGATTATTTGATTCTGCCGGAACGCCGCGCCCACTACCTGGGCGTCAATGCCTGGAATGCGCCGACCGGGACCATTTCGGGACGCGGTACTGTCACCAATGGGCGCTACGCTGTCGCCGACCCGCGCCTTGAGGAAATTCACGATGGTACTTTGGGTGTGTTGCCGTGGGAGCAGGCAAGTGGCGCTGTAACAGCCAGCGGACGCCCCATGACGGGACGATTCTCCGTGGCAGACCCGCGACCGGGTTACAAGAGCACTACGCACCAGAACATCTATCGCATCGTCCCATGGGACAGCGCGAGTAAGACCGTCGTAGGCGCATCTCATGTTGCTGGCGGTGCACTCGCCGTGGCCGATCCCCGCACGGGCCTTGCTCGCGCCAAAGGGGATCACTACCTCACGGCGGCCCATTACGGCGTTGTGCCCTGGGCAGAATCCTGTGGGGCGGTATCGGCAGCCGCCGGGCATGATAACGGCAAGTGGAGCGTGGCGGACCCACGCGCTTCCTGTTTTTCGATCGGGAATGAGGCGGACGAAATGCCCGATCAGAACACCAATCTAGTGGCCGTCATCCGCGCTCTGGACAACACCTGGCATCGGCCATTCACCACTCTGGAGCTGGCGGCTCTGCAAGGGCTGGTAGACCCCGAAGAGCATCTGGAGCTGGAAGGACTCAGCGATTCGGCCTGGCGCGAAAGGATAGGGAACGCGGTACCTCCACCAGCGGCACAGGCCATCGCCGGGGTGATGGGTCAAACGCTCCTGCTGGCGTGGTCCGGAGAGACTTTCATGCTCAATGCCATGCCTATTTGGGTGCAGCCGGTGGCTGTTGCGTTAAGTGTGGTTGGAGGGGTGGCGTGAATATACCTAACACAAACATCAAAAAGGATCAGATTGAAATCGCGGTCTTAAACAAGATAACGGGTAAATATCATAGATGATGGATTGCCGAATGAGCAAAATACAACGCATCAAAAATCAAGCAATAGCAAACATGAGTCATACAGATATGGGACTGGTTATAGATGTACTCGAATGCTATCTCCCCGAGATTCTACTGCTGGATGTGCAGGTGATGACCCACAACGAGCGCGGAGTCAAAGACACCGTGCTCTGGGTTGAAGGTCTGGAATACCTCAAAGCTGTCCCCATATTAGAAAAAATGGCAGATGTGGTGCGTCAACGCGATCCTTATAAAATAATCACCGTCGATGGAGCCAGAGCCATGTTCGGACTGCCTCCAATCCAGACCGCTACACCGCCATGGAGCAAGAAAATGGCGGCGATTATTCGCCACTTTCTGTTGAGAAGGATTGCCGAATGATTGCAAAGAGAATAGCCATAGATGCCGACCAGGTGCTTTTCGACTTCGATGGCACCTGGCGCACGACCGCCGAAACCGTGCTGAATCGGGAATTGCCTCAGAGAAACGAGAGCTATCACCTGATGGCCCGGTATAGCCTTTCCATGGCGGAATATCACCAGTGCTGGGCGATGTTTCACGCGCTTGATAGGAGATATACGAATGATTATAAAAGATAAACCGTTTCTTTGGATTTGTTCTTATTCTGGTCAGCCTGTTTTGTGCTGGCATCACTTTTCTCCGGCTGTTTTGGTGTCGTCATCCGGTTCTTGTCGTTTTGAGCCCCTTCGCGTCGTGCGTTTTCATAGGCTCCAAGCCTACCAGGTGCGCCTTTCACGTTTGCTTGTGTTGCGGCGTTTGGGTCGGGTCCGTGGTTGTCGTCATTGGGACGATGGCCTGATTCATGCCGGGGGAGAGTGCCGAATGATTGCCAAGTGCATTGAGTGCGGCTGCGACGACCTGCACGCCTGCGAGTCGGGATGCTGCTGGGTCAGGCTGGACCGAGCGGCGGGCCTTGGCGTGTGCAGCGAGTGTGCGCATCGGGTGTCCGGCTGGGATGCCGGAGACAGGACCCTGGGCGAAGAACATGAGTTTCTCAGTGAGTTAGAAGGGGATTAGTATGGAAATCGTTCATCCGCTTTTTCAGCATCACCCAATCATTATGCTCTACAGCGCGAATGAACTGGCGAAGCGACTGCTTCCTGGGAGCGACTTCAATACTGCCAATGCCTTTGCAGTCGCTCACGTTTCCGCTGCCATCGAAAACATTGCAGAGTGGAAGTTTTTCAACAGCACGAGCGCCCGGATCGACCTTGATGCAATCGTGCGTGAAGTGCGCGAGATGAGCATGTCCTGGCAAAGCAAGGACGCCATTGTGGGCGCATTGCAAACCGCGCAGAACACAGCCTTTGCCTGCGAATGGGCGCTTCCTGAGTTCAAGTTCAACGAGTCTGGTTTTCTGCTTGTGGGAAAGAATGAAGCACCGTTCACCTGCAAATATTGCGGCTCGCCAAGCTGGATTGATCCATCTGACCAATCGCCACCGCCGGACTACTGCCATGAGATTGACCACGGCACGGCGGAGGAACGGGCGGTGTTTGGTTCCGACTCGGCAGGGTTGTGATTCATACCAGCCACCATCGTCATCCTGTTGAGACAGTATTTATTTAGAGCACTGAACAATGATGCCACCCGATATTGCCATGCGAAACGCGATGTTTGATCTCCAGAAAGGGCGGTACAGGGAGGCCATCGGCGCGTTCCAGATGGTTTGGGGCAACGACCGCGCCCCGGTGATGATGCGCTCGGACGCACTTTCCAACGCCGCCGTGTGCCATTTGCGCCTGCACGACTGGAAATCCGCCGAGGATTCCGCACGCGCCGCAGTAGAGATGGATCCCACGCATGTTGATGCCTGGTTTAATCTGGCGGGCAGCCTGAAAGAGCAGGGGCAGGTGTTGGACGCCCTGCACGCCTTCCGAAAAGTTTGCGAGCTGCATCCGCAACGCATGGATGGATGGCGCTACCGGGCGGAACTCGCAGAGGGCCTAGGGCTTTGGGAAGAAGCGGTGGATGCCTGGTCTGTGGTGTACCAAAAGATGGCCAATGGCCGCGCTTTTGAGGGCCGCGTCGTGTGCATGATCCATGCGGGCAAGGCCCCGCTGGTGGATGAGGAAACCGCCCTTTATCTCGACCAGAACAAGACAGGGAATCTTGCCCGGTATCTTCGGGTACTGGTCCTTTCCGAGCTGCAACGCTTCGATGAAGCCGTGGTACTAACGCACACGATGCACGGCCCGGCGGTCGATCAACTGGTGGCCTGGGTGCTCATCCATGCCGGATACCTCATTGAGGCCCGCGAGCGCGTCAAGGGCCTACCGGAGTGTGCACGGGCGCACGCGCTGCGGATCATGGCGGCTGAAGGGCCGGAGGTCATCGAACGCATCGCCGATGCCCTGACGTACCTGTCTACGCCCAGAAAGGACCATCCGCAAGACATCGCTGATCTGCATTTTCGTCTGGCGCGGATCGCCGAAGAACAGAGCACGCCAGCGGCGGCCATGCAGCACTATCATGCGGCGCACCGGATCATGGCGGTCAGTCAACCCTTCAGCGAAGAGGGCCATCACCAGCTCGACACATGGATCCGCCGGCGACCCTGGTTGCAACTGGCACCACCAGCGCCCCGTGATGGTCCACAATGGATATTCATAGTGGGTATGCCGCGCTCGGGCACAACGCTACTGGAGCAAATACTCGACATGCACCCCGCTTTTCATGGGGCGGGCGAGCTTCACGACATGGCGATGGTGGCCCAGCGGTACTACGCCACGGACAACGGTGAGACCGTACTGCAGGCCTGCGACGCTTTCAGCCGCAAAGCCGGCAATATTGCGCCCCGCGCCGCATGGTGCATCGACAAGATGCCGCATAATTTCGTCCATGCCGGTATGATTCTGCACCTGTTCCCGCGTGCCCGGGTGATCTGGTGCCGCCGTGATCCGATGGATAACTGCACGTCGATCTATCGTCAGCACTTCAGAGGAATCCACCCCTACGCACATGATCTCGGCACGCTGGGGCGGTATTTCCGCTGGCATGAGGAGGTTATGGAGGGATACCGGGAGGATTATCCCCAGCGGGTGCTGGAGGTGTCCTATGAGGCGCTGGTGGACGATATGCAGGGTACCGTGACCGGCCTGCTGCGGGCGCTGGGCAAAGACTGGGATCCAGCCTGCGCACGGTTCTATGAGAATCCAAGACGGATACTCACTGCCAGCCAGGGGCAGGTGAATAAGCCGATTTATCGGGATGCCGTGGGGTCGTGGAAACGGTATCGGGATTACGTTGAAGCATTATTGTTGGAAGAGCCCGTAATGTCGGACTCTGCCAATGAATCACAGAGGAGATAGGATATGCGGCACGTTCTACTGATCGACGGTAATAACATCGGATACGCTTCGATGTATGTGCCAGCCCTCTCACGCCTGGCGCACCATGGCCAGCCGACGGGCGGCGTCATGGGGCTTGCACAGTCGGTCATGCGAATCTCGTCACTATACCCCGGCGCAGTACCCGTGGTGCTTTGGGACGGTCATGCCGCATGGCGAAAATCGCTTTGCCCGGAATATAAGGCCAACCGTAAAGACACGCCGGAAAAAGTGGCGGTAGCCGATAGCTGGCGGCAACAGCAGCCGTTAGCGAGCACATTGTTGCTGCACATGGGCGTGATTCAAATGCGGGCCGTGGATGCGGAGGCCGATGATCTCGCCGGGCGATTGTGTCTGAACGAAGCGCCCGCAGCGCATGGCATAGACCGGGTTACAATGATCTCCGGCGATACCGACTGGTGGCAGGCACTTTCACCGGGTGTCGATTGGTTTACGCCCATCACCGACAAACCGATGTCGCTGGAGATGCTGCGCACCGCCGCCGCTAAAGATGGGCCATTCGCGGGGCCAGATGAATATCTTTTAGCGAAAGCCGTGGCCGGTGATCCATCCGACAACATTCCCGGCGTACCTGGCGTCGGCATGGCAACCGCTCTGAAACTGCTACGACTGCACGGCGGGCTGGAGGGCATACAGCAAGCGGTAGATCAAGGCCACGCCAAAGATAAGAAGTCGGTCGCCATAGCGGCCATGATTCCCGCTATCGAGCGCAACCTGCATATCATGGACTGGCGCAAGGCTCCCGAGCTGCGACCGGGAAATACAGGCGTCATGCGTGAGGACTTCGACGCCCCGGCCTGCCAAACATTTTGCGATGATTTAGGCTTGCATCGTCTGTCTGAACGCTTGGCGGGCGATGCGTCGTGGGACTGCGCCGCGCAATCGTGGGCGTTATCCCCTACCATGGATTTTTGTGTCGCCGCGTGCTGACGCCTGCCGCGTGCTAACGCCCATGGAACTCGTCGGTGCGCTCACCCTGATCTGGGTGCTGATACTGCGTCTGTTTCGCCGCAATATCGTGGCGTTCTGGCTGGCGGCGCTGCCCGGCGTGATTCTGCACGAGATGACGCACTGGATGGTGGCGTTTGCCACTTTCGGGCGCCCCGGCTTTCCCCGATTCATTCCCAAGAAGATGGGGAATGCCTATGCGCTGGGCCGTGTGCCGATCCATAACCCCCGCTGGTTTAATGGGGCACTGATCGGACTGTCCCCTTTGCTGCTCATGCCTCTGGCATACGCGGTTATCGTGTACGGGACGCCTGGGCGGTTCTCGTGGCTGGGTGGCTGGCAGTTCATCCTGACGCCCCTTATAGCGGCTGAGTGCCTGCTGGAGTGCATTCCGTCCAGGCCGGACCTGCGCCTAGTATCCTTGTCGGCGATTCCGCTGGGGATCGTCGGGGTGATGGCTTATCTGTTCTGGGTGCGATAATTTTCTTATCAGGATTCGATTTTAGGATGTGAAATGGGAAAGAAAGTCCAAAAACAGCAGAAAATCGTCTATAACAAGCAGAAAAAGGCCAAAACCGCCGAGTTTTCGCAAGCTGCCGTGCTGGACGCCAAGAAAGATCCAGGACATCTCAGAGCTATCGACATCCTGAAAATGGCGGCGGTTGATCTGCGGAAGCAGGATGTGCGGACTGAACCCACCGCCGAGACGCCAGAGACAAAGCCCGTGAGGCCGCCCAGGAAGCGCCCTGGCCTGGCCAGAAAGGATGCGGGTCCGCCTTTCGTGGATGCCGGAGCGCTGGCTGGCCGCCTTCTGGGGAAATGGGGCAACGTGGCGCTCATCGTCAAGCATGAGCTGCCTATCGCCCTTGGTACTGGGGGCGATCTGGTGGCGACTATCCGAGAGGGGCTTATCGGAAGCCGCCACGTCAAAGACATCACGGCGACAAATGTGCGCATGGCGATCCGTGTTCTGACCGGACGCAAGCCTTATCTGGCCCGGCTGGCGGCACCCGGGTCGGTGCGCTATCACCTCGATCTGCGGGTAGCTGGTCCGGTGTCGGATGAACACCGGCAAGAAGCTAGAGACCGCCTCAAGACACGTTTTGGAATGTCCGATGAGGATGTGGATGCGCTAATTCAGTCTGTATGCAGTAACAGTACCCCTCGGCAATAGTCGGTTCACTAAGAAAAGGAGAATGGCCTTGAAGAAATCAGAATTGGTGGCAGCGCTGGCGTATCACGCCGAAAGCAGCAAGACTGAAGCAGAGCGTTTTCTGGAAGCCTTCGGCAAGACGATTCATGCCGAGATCACGAAGGTGGTGAAGATCGTCGTCCCAGAAGTGGGCACGTTCCAGCTTTCACGCAAGGAAGCACGAAAGGGGCGGAATCCGCAGACGGGTGAAGAGATCCAGATCGCGGCGCGTAATAATGTGACGTTCAAGGCCGCCAAGTCGCTTCAGGACAAGGTGAACCCATAAAAATGACCGTTACCAAGCTGGATTTAACCCGCCACCTATCCGACACCGTCGGGCTGTCGGCAACAGACAGCAAGCTGGTGGTCGAGGCGATATTCGACACCATCCGCACGACCCTGGCCTCTGGCGAAGACGTGAAGCTCTCAGGCTTCGGCAATTTTGTCCTGCTGCATAAAAATGCGCGTCCGGGGCGGAATCCGACGAATATGGATCCGGTCGAAATTTCCGCACGCCGGGTGGTGACGTACCGGAGCAGCCGGATAGTGCGCGAGAAAGCGAATGGCTGACCCAGAAAATAACACCAGAATAACCTGTGGCTCCTGCCGCCATTTCACGCCGGACGTTATAGGTACCAACGGCATCGGGCGCTGCGGGAAGACACAGGTCGGGCTACCGCCTTCGGGCAAGGCAGACGATGGTTATCTGGCGTGCTTTCCGAATGCAAGGCGAAAGTGCGAGGGGTTTGCATCAGGTCAATAGCTTCCCAACATCAGGGTAGGGGGACTGGAAGACCGTGGAACCCTATTGAAAGAGGCATTGCGTGCTTTAATTCGAGAACGTGCCCACCGTCTGAGTCGCTTGGGTGGCACAGAGCCACAACTAGCGGATGTTCCCCGTCGGGGGATCTCGCCGAGTGATTCACCGAAAGAACCATCAGATGCCTTTCGCGGCCTATGGTTGCCTGCAATGAATGCAATGCCTATACTAAATCGAAATTGGCGAAACGCGGAGTTATCATGGCCATCATCACCATTCGGAACCTGGATGAATCCGTAAAAACCAGCCTTCGCATCCGTGCGGCGACCCACGGGCTGTCTATGGAAGAAGAAGCCAGACAGATTCTACGCGCTGCTCTGCAATCGTCGGAGCAACAGGGAGGCAATCTGGCGCAGAGGATTCGAGCGCGAATGGAGCCTCTTGGCGGAGTGGATTTGCCGACCATGCCTAGAGATCCTGTTCGGGATCCTCCCGACTTCCAATGATTGTACTGGATACCAACGTCATTTCAGAGTTGCTTCGCCCCGCTCCAGCCGGACAGGTCATGTCCTGGATAGCCAGCCAACCATTAGATAATCTCTACACGACGAGCATCACGCAGGCAGAGATGTTTTATGGAGTGCGTATCTTGCCGGAAGGAAGTCGCCGAACCAACCTCGAACAGGCTATCGCTGCTATCTTTCGGGAAGACTTTGCGGGGCGAATACTTCCCTTTGATGGAGGCGCTGCAATGGCGTTTGCAGAGATCGCCGCTCAGAGGAAGTTGTCTGGGCGGGCTATTCCCCAGGCGGATACCCAGATTGCCGCCATCACCCATTTTCGGCAGGCGCATCTGGCCACCCGCAACATCTCAGACTTCGAGGATCTCAGCATTCCGCTTATCAATCCTTGGGTATCGCAGGAAGCGTCATCATGATGGAATTTCACCCACACGCTGTTGCCTATCTGGATATTTTGGGGTTTTCAAATTTCGTGAAGGCGGCAGAGGAAGACTCGATCAAGTTGAAACAATTAGATATGTTGTTTAACGAGATTATCCCAAGAGAAATCAGTTCAGAGGGTAGAAATTCCGCATTTCCAGACAATATGGAACTAAAGTGTTTGAGCTGTTCAGATAGCTTGGTTATCTCTGCACCAATCTCCGAAAAGTCACCATACCCTCCGCTTGTCGCCGTCTCTATTAAAGCCATCCAGATTACACACGCGCTACTGGATATGGGATTCCTGGTGCGTGGCGCTATTGCCGTTGGGAATGCCCATTGCACTGAATCAAACATCTTTGGGACTGGTTTTCAGCAAGCGGTAGAAGGGGAAAAGAGTGCAGTTGACCCGCAAATAATGCTAAATGAATCAGCGGTGCAAGCACTAGATGGATTGAAAGGCTCCCTTTATGGCAATTTAGGCATATTTGCAAAAAATAATTCAGGCCAGATTATTCTGGACTCGATTTACCCAGAACAGAATTATCTTCCCAACAAAAATGGTGATGTTGAAGAATATTTCAAGAAATATCGTCAGATAATTATGGATAATCTTGTCCACATAAATCCAGAAGCAAGGCGGAAGTGGCTCTGGTTTTCTGGCCTGTTTAATGCGAACGTCAAGTATTTCACAAGCCGTTTCGGTTTTTTGAAAGATAAAACTATGATGATAAGTGATGATGAATTGCCAGATATTGTAATAAATTACCTGAACCCGCCTCCTGCAGACAGCACCTGGTTACAGGAACGATCCCCGCAGCCTCTCTGTGTGAAAATAAAAGCCCCTGAGCGCTCACCCAAAGAAGAGAGCTAATCCCCCATGTCCGCAAACACCATCCACGACATCCTCGCCCAGTTCCGCCAGTACACCGTCGATCAGCGCGGCAAGGGAGATGCCTTTGAGCGATTGATGGCGGCTTTTCTGCGTCTAGATCCGATGTTCGCGGACCAGTTCTCGGGTGTCTGGCTCTGGAAGGATTGGCCGGAGCTGCAAGCCCATGGATTCACTGCCCAGGACAAAGGGGTGGATCTCGTGGCCGAGGACCGTGATGTCGGTTTTTGCGCGATCCAGTGCAAGTTCTATGGGGAAGATCAGCGCATTTCCATGGATGATCTGGGGACGTTCTTCATGCTCTCCGGCAGGGAGCCATTTACCAGCCGTCTGATTATTTCCACTACAGATCACTGGGGGAAAAACGCCGATGAGATGCTGGACACCCAACAAATCCGCGTTCGCCGTATCGGTCTAACCGATCTAGAAAACAGCGTCATTGACTGGTCCGCCTTCGACGTGGAGAAGCCGGAATCCTTGCGCCGCAAGACGGGCAAGCAGATTCGCCCGCACCAGGAGTCTGCGCGTGGGGATGTGCTGATGGGCTTTCAGGGCCATGACCGGGGCAAGCTCATTATGGCCTGCGGTACGGGCAAGACCTATACCTCATTGTCCATCATGGAATCCATGGTGCAACCCGGTGGCCATGTACTCTTTCTGGTGCCGTCCCTGGCTTTGTTGGCGCAAACGCTTCGAGAATGGACGGCAGAGGCCCATGCACCGTTGCGCTGCTATGCAGTTTGCTCTGACAGTAAAGTTGGCAAAGAAGAGGAAGACATCCGGGTTCATGATCTTGCTTATCCTGCGACGACTGATTTTCAGAAGCTCGCCAAGCACCTGAACCGCACATCCGACGATGGCCGGATTACGGTGATCTTCTCCACCTACCAATCCATCGAAGTCGTGCATGAAGCGCAAAAGGCTGGGTGCCCAGCCTTTGATTTGGTGATCTGTGATGAGGCCCATCGCACGGCGGGGGTGGCTCAGTTCGACAACGAGAAGAATACGCTGGAATACTCCCATTTTGTGCGCGTCCATGATAACGACTATATCCACGCTCAAAAGCGCCTCTACATGACGGCCACCCCGAAGATTTACAAAGATGACGCCAGCCGTAAGGCCGAGGAGAAGGGCCACCTGGTCTATTCCATGAGCAATGAGGCCCACTTCGGGCCGGTCTTTCACCGCTTGAGCTTTGCCGAGGCGGTGGATCGGGATCTCCTGTCTGACTACAAGGTGCTGATCCTGGCCGTAGATCAGGAAAGCATCCTGCAAGAGCTGGAGGATCGCATTGGCGACTCCGGGGACAGCCTGAAGCTGGATGATGCCGTGAAGATTGTGGGCTGCTGGAATGGTCTTGCCAAGCGTGGTGCCTTTGGCAGCGTGGACTTCGGGGGTGACGCGCAGCCCATGCGAACCGCCGTGGCTTTTGCCGGTACCATCCCGCACTCCAAGCTGTTGGCCAGGGAGTTCATGGCGGTCGTGGACGAGCTTCGGGAGGATGGAGATGGAACCATGGCCCTTGAGGCCGAGCACGTCGATGGCACTATGGATGTTCTGACGCGCAACCATAAGCTCGATTGGCTCAAGGCGAATACGGGCAGGGGTGAAAACACCTGCCGTATCCTCACCAACGTCCGTTGTCTGTCTGAGGGCGTGGACGTGCCGGCACTCGACGCTGTGATCTTCCTGAATCCCCGCGATTCCATTGTGGATGTGGTTCAGAGCGTTGGCCGCGTCATGCGTAAGGCTCCGGGAAAGAAGTACGGCTATGTGATTCTGCCCATCGGCATACCGGGCGATAAAGACCCGGGAAAGGCCCTTGACGACAATAAGAAGTATCGGGTGGTCTGGCAGGTGCTCAATGCTCTGCGTGCCCACGATGACCGCCTGGAGCGCGAGTTTGCCACCATCGACCTGAACAAGAAGAAAGACGACAAGATCAATGTGATCGGTGTCAAGGCTGTTACCCCGCCCAAAAAGGACCGGGTAGATGTCGATGGCGTCCAGTCTGCCTTCGAGTTGACCGAGGAGAACCTGAGCCAGTGGAAGGACGCCATTTACGCTAAGGTGGTCGAGAAGTGCGGCGACCGGCGCTACTGGGAGTCCTGGGCCAAGGACGTGGCCGAGATCGCCCAGAATCACCGTCGGCGCATCGAGCATCTCCTGAAACATCCAAGGCCTGGCACGAAAGAGGCTTTTGATACTTTTCTCGGCGGTCTGCGCGAGAATATCAACCCCAATATCAGCCGCGATGAGGCTGTGGAAATGCTTTCGCAGCATATCGTCACCCGGCCCGTATTCGATGCGCTGTTTTCCGGCTACGCATTCACCAGCCACAACCCCGTCTCCCAGGCTATGCAGGGGATGCTGGATATACTGGAGGGGCAGGCGCTCGAAAAGGACACGGAAAACCTCAAGGACTTCTATGACAGCGTGCGCCAACGCGCATCCGGCCTGGATAATCATGAGGCCCGCCAGCGGGTGATCGTGGAGCTGTATGAGAAGTTTTTCAGCACTGCGTTCAAATCCATGACGGATCGACTGGGGATCGTATATACCCCGGTGGAAATCGTGGACTTCATCGTTAAAAGTGCTGACGTGGCACTCCAAAAAGAGTTCGGTGTACGGCTGGCCGATGAGCATGTCCATATCCTTGATCCCTTTACCGGAACGGGCACGTTCCTTGTACGCCTGCTCCAGAACGGACTGATCCAGCCTGAGAAACTGCCCTACAAATATGCCCACGAGCTGCATGCCAATGAGATTGTGCTGCTGGCCTACTATATTGCCGCCATCAACATCGAGGCGGCCTATCACGATATATCTGGGCAGGATTACCAGCCGTTCCCCGGTATCGTGCTCACCGACACCTTCATGATGGGGGATCAGAAAGGACAGAAGAAAACGGAGATGTTCTCCCAGGAAAATAGCGAACGCGCACGCCGACAGAATCAGGCGGATATAAGGGTGATAATTGGAAATCCGCCCTACTCATCCGGTCAGAAAAATGCTAATGATAACAACCAAAATTTCAAGTATGAGGCATTGGATGCGAGCATACGGAATACCTATGCGGCTTATTCAACCGCCGGCAGTAAAATTGACCTTTATGACAGCTATATGAGGGCCTTCCGCTGGGCATCCAACCGCATCAAGGACCAGGGCGTGATCTGCTTTGTGAGCAATGGTGGCTGGATTGACGGGAATACCATGGACGGCTTCCGCAAATCGTTGACGGAGGAGTTTACGAGCATCTATGTGTTTAACCTGCGGGGGAATTTTCGGAAGTTTGACAAAAAAGAAGGCGGCAATATATTTGGTCAAGGAAGTGGAGCAACCATCGCCATTACTCTGTTGATTAGGAATCCGGCCAAGACTGGGCCTTGCAATATCCATTACCGGGATATTGGCGATTATCTGTCGTGTGAAGAAAAGCTGAAGATTGTGCAGGACTCTACCAGCATCGAGAATGTGCCATGGGGACGGATAACGCCCAATGAAAGCCATGATTGGATCAATAAGAGAAGTGAGGATTTTAGTTCATTTATGGCCGTTGGGGATAAATCAGGAGAATGTAAAAAGGTTATATTTTCAATTTATTCTCTTGGAGTAGCATCACATAGAGATGCTTGGGTATATAACTTTAGCAGGCCCGCATTAGCAAAGAATATACGGGGAATGATCGAATTCTACAATGAACAGGCCCGTCAGAGATATTCTGGCAGCGCAGATTCCCAACGAATCAGTTGGTCTCGCGGACTGAAAAATGACTGTGAGCGCGGCATTATTCATGTGGGCAATATGCAAAACAAGGTTGGAAACCGCAAGCCCAGCGGCTTTGATCGATCGGATGGTCTTAAATGCTTCTGGTTGGAACGTCCCATTGGACGGTAGGCAGCGGAACGCGATCAGTCTTTGAGTTCCAGTTGGACCGCATCAGTCCTTGTGGTAACCGGACGTGATAATGCAATTTCCAACGCTGTTTCAAGCCGAATTACCCGCTCCGTTAGATTCTCAATCTTTTCCTGCTGTGACTTTGCTGTGCCGGCCAGTGCCTCAACCTTGTCATTCATCTTGATGACGGTGGTTAACGCATCCCACATCTTGTCCGTGATTGCCATCAATACACCCGCCCAGATTCCATGGCTGCAATACGTTTGTTTGAGGTATCCACAAAGGACAATGCGTCGTCAACGGCAGCACTCGCCTGGGCAGTTGTCTTCAACATCTGGTCAATCATCCCCTCCAGCATCTTCTCGTCCTCGCTCGGGCGGAACGACGAGGCGGCGCGGCGTAGAAACTCTCCCATCGACATATGAGCGTCCCGGGCCATCTTGGAGATCAGTGCCTTCTCCTGCGAAGTCACCAGAACCGGAATGCGTTCATTGGCTGTTGCCATTGCTTTCTCCTTGCTGTGCATGTTCAGCACATGTGTATCATAAATGGAGCCCGCAAAAAATCAAGTGGGCTTGCAACCATGTTTTGCACAAAACGGAGGTTGGTCGGGTTTGATGCGAGCAAAGACTTCCCACCTCAGTTTGCACATAGCCTTCATGTGTACGAAGAAGAAGCAGTGCGGATTGGTGCCTATCGGCCATTCGTTCATGAGTGGTTTTACACCAGTCGCCAGATGAACGATATGGTTTACAAGATGCCGGTATTATTCCCCACGGCCCACCATCAAAACCTCGCTATCGTTCTTCCGGGTACGGGGCATAGAAAAGATTTTTCAGTCTTAATAGTTGATACGACACCAGATTTGCACGTTCACATGGATGGCGCACAATGCTTCCCCTTCTATTACTACGAAAAGCCATCCGAACAAAAGGGCCAGGGCGGCCTGTTGGAAGATGTGGAGATGGCAACGGATGCCGACGGTTATGTCCGCCGCGACGCCATCACCGATGCGGCATTGGCGGACTACCGCGCCCATTATCTGGACGGGTCCATCGGTAAAGAGGATATTTTCTACTACGTCTATGGCATTCTGCACTCCCCAGAGTACCGGGAACGCTATGCCAACGACCTCAAGAAGATGCTCCCCAGAATTCCTTTTGCACCAGACTTCTGGGCATTCAGCAAGGCCGGGCGGGATCTCGCCTACTGGCACTTGAACTATGAAAAGATCGATCCCTATGAGGGGCTGGAAATCGTCATCAAGGACTCGGCGAAGAACCTGCCGCCCCACACGCTCTATCACATCGATAAGATGGAGTTTGCCAAGCTGACGGGACGGGAGAGGGACAAGACTATCATCCACTGTAACGGATACATCACCATCAAGGGTGTCCCGCTGGAAGCCTATGAGTATGTCGTGAACGGCAAGCCCGCTATCGAGTGGATCATGGAGCGTTACAAGATCACTGTGGACAAGGACAGCGGGATCAGGAACGACCCAAATGACTGGTGCCGGGAGCACGAGGATCCAGAATATATTTTCAGGCTTGTTCAGCAGGTTGTAAGGGTGAGTGTGGAGACGGTGAGGATTGTGGGTAATCTGGTTGGGTTGGTGTGATGACAGTCATGAATTGGATCGTGGAGCATTTAACAGGGGTTGCAACAATGACATTGGCTGTTGTGACATCCGTGATGACAGCAGCTACCTTTTATTTGGGTTATGAGTCTCGGGAAGCAAACAGAAAAGAGGAGGAAAGAGAGCGCAAGCGAAATAGCCCAATGCTGGTCATGAACTTTGAGGCCAATGATGACGAAGAGAACGATCGTCGAGCGATTGGTTTTAGCATGTTTAGCGACAAAAGTACCAGCCATCCTGGTGCACATATTTCTGGGCGGCTAACGAACATTTCTTCGGCATTCGCAATAGATTGTAGGTTGAATATATCCTATTTGTCCGATCAAAAAATTATACCCGAGTTCAATAACCTTCAAGTAGCTTCTGGATTAGGTCACAACGGCTTTGTTAATGTAGACAAGAGAATTACGCTAGATGATCTCGACGAAAGCACTGCGTTTGAAATAAATGGATCAAAGTGCTTTCATGGTGGCATCAATGGATTATTTAACTCCATTGTTTCATCGAATGAGTATTATCCTTTTTATATGGATTTTACATGTAAAAATATCTATGGCGACTCTTATGCCACCAGATATAGGATGATGCTATCAGTGAAAAGATCTGTCCCACAAGCAGCATTAGAAATGAGGTTTGTTCAGTGTGGTGAGTATGACGATCACCGTTTCGATTTTAAGGGTTCCGGGAATCTTCCAGCAGGTGCAAATACCTGCTCGTAGTCCCAATATTACTATGCCCAAGATTCTCCTGTACCTGCTTGAGTTCAATGCCCTTGGCCAGCCACATGCTGGCCGCTGTATGTCGTAGCAGGTGAGGCCCCTGCTGGGTCTTGTGAATGTCCGCACGCTCCAGTAGACGACTCACGATCATATAGAGCATAGCGATGGTCAGGCCGTTACCCTGGTCGGTCACAAAAAGGCTGCCATCGCGGGTGGTGAGCCGTCGGCGAGTCCGGAGCCAGCTTTGCATCCGGGGTGCGTGATGCGGTTCGAAGCGCACCAGGCGTTCCTTGTCGCCCTTGCCGATCACCTTGAGGCGTCCTGCCAGGTATCCATCGCCATCGGCTATAGTGAGGCCACACACCTCACTCGCCCGCAGGCCGGTGTCGAGTATCAATCCGATGAGAGCCGCATCGCGGATACCGGCAATCGTCTCCAATCTTCCCGCCTCGAAGCGCAGACGGTCGATCTCATCCCATTCCAGCACGGTTTTGAGTCTGCTGGCCGTTCTTCCGCCTCTGCCACCGCTTTTGCGCTTCTGGTCATCTACAAACTCCCTTGCGGGATTTCCGAAGTTTTCTTCGTTGGATTCGAGATAATCAAAGAACAGTACAAGGCTGGATGATCTAACAGTCTGCGTGTTTTTCGGCGCTATAGCTCCAATTTTACCGCTAACGACGTACTTGCGTACCAGATGGATGCTGACTTCCTGAATCTCCATTACCCCGTCGAAGTCCACAAACTCCAGGAAGCGGCGCACTGTTACCCCATATAGGCGGATTGTGGCTACCGAGTAGGGGTTTCTGAAGTTTGGCCCCACAAGCCACCGGGTGAAGCGGTTTGTCAGCCCGTCAACGTCGATCATGACCCCTGTTTCCCCTGCCTGAATGAGCCCTAGTTAGTATAATATAGGTTATCATAACTACAGTATCCTCATGTCACGCCACCAACCCCCCAGAACGTGAGTGCATTATCATAACATCATAACGACAACCTATCGTCAATATCTGTTATATGCGATATAATCCAAGCCGTATCGTGGTTACGAGGAGATTGACCGCCATGGCAAAGAACATCGCAGGTATTCCGGTTCGCAGGGTTTCCGCAGAATTTAGCGGGGATGAAGCCGTTGATCTGGAGATCATCGAGGTATCACTCGGATTGAACCGAGTCACCCGCAGCAAAAGCGAAAGGGACACAAAGTTGATGCAAGTGGCCTTGGCTGCTTTAGGAAAGGTCATTGAGCAGTATCGTTTGGAAAGTGGGGAAAGATACCCGGATTTCGGCGACTTTGCCGCATGGCTCGGCATAAAAACAGATGGTGCGTCCGGCATTGATGAAATTCACCATTCTTCATCCGATGGCGCAGAATTGCAGAATCATGTTGCGAAGACGGAAGGACAGGATGCTGTGGTATAAGGCGCTCTCGGCCTCGCTCATGCTGGGGTTTGTCCCATTGGCCGCGCATGGGGCGTCATGGGTGCAATACTGGCGGCAACTTGATCATTCCGCCTATGTCCAGGTCGGCCATGGCCCCGTCGTGGTCTACGACTTTTTCGACCCAAATTGCTCTTACTGCCCCGTACCGTACAAGCTGGAACAGCAGTTTATCCAGAAGGAAAACTGACGGTGCGTTACATCCCCGTAGGATTCCTGACGCCCTCCAGTTTGGGGAAGTCGGCGGCCATCCTGGAGGCACCGAATCCTCCTGCGGCCCTCGCCGTAGACATGAAGGGCGTTGTGCAAAACGGCACGGGCGGCGTCCGAGCCATAGACCCTGACGCTGCAGCGCGGGCCGGGCTGCAGTACAACCGCTCGATGCTCATTGAGACGGGCGTGGACATTGTGCCGGATCTCGTGTTCCGGCTTCCGGATGGCCATGTGGGCATGATTAAAGGTGTTTTCCCGGACTCTGTTTTGCGCGATATTGTTCACGGCAGGATGCCGTAAGGGGGATGTAATGCAAGGAAGATCCGTTCCTTATGTGCCTCACAGGCCTTATGCCAAAGGGCCAGCGATGCGGCCCGTCTTGCGGTCGGTGGCGAGCACCTTTGCGGTGCCGCCGGCGGCCACTGTGGTGGCCAGGCCCGCACCAAAGATCGACGTGGTGCCCGTCAAAGAACATTCGCCCGCGGCAAAGAAGCCGCGTAAACCGCGCATCGACCACAAGGCCATTGCGCAGGAACAGGCCCGCCTGCTGCACGCATCGAGCCACCCGGCTACCGGGTGGATTACGGCACTCTGGGAGAATGAAGAGAAACAGCGGCGCTACCAGGTAGACTTATGTCAGGACCTCTTCGGAGAATGGCTCCTGATTCACTCGTGGTGGCGTAAAAACACACCGTTTGGCGGCAGAAAGAAAGCCTATCTCGGATTTGCTCCCTCCGCTGAGGAAGTCACGGCTCTGCTGTATGACGCGGCACTACGCCGGTCGAAGCATGGGTACCGGATACTGGCCGATGAGCGCATCCGGAGCGCAGTTCACCAATAGGCGGTTATCATGGCGTCGCAGATTGTAACCACACTTTGCTTGGAGCCGCGAGACGATCAAGATGTTGCACCCCGACAGGAGAGGTTTGTCCGGTTTTCGACTTGTGGGCATACCGTTCACGCCGACGTGCGGGCAAGAAGACCTATGGGTTCAGTGACAAAAAAGGGCTATTTGTAAAATGAGGTTGGAAGCCCATGGACTTGCAGGCCGTAAACCTGAATAATTCGCATTGGCCTTGGGTGGGAAAACGGAACGCGGTGATTAGGGTATGTAGAAGCATGCTGGTAGGAAGGAGAATGCTTCCGCGACCTGTATTCCTTATGTCAAAGGCACCGGTGGAGGTTTTCTGTTGGATGGCCGGTAAAGACTGGAAGCGGTCATTCATTCCCAATCATCAATATAACCGCGTTCGACCCACTCCGGACTGCTGCGTGTCGGAGATGCACTGTCGACTCCAAACCCAACTGCGGCCGCGACACGGGCTATCTACGATCTTACGGAAACTCTGGCTTTCCCTGTGCTTCTGCTTCAGCCTTTTGCCGATTCACCTTAATTCCGCGATGGAATAAGGTGGAAGTGGATTGAAGGACCCGATCTGTAAGGGTTTCCGGTATAATGGCTTTGCGAAAGCAGATCACCTACCGGGAGACTTACAGGAGGGTCCGATGAGAAAAATGGCACGAACCGTGCTTCCTTTCAAGGTGGCAGCAACTGAAGAACCCATGACCGCACAATCAGGGTTGGTGCTCCATGGAGAGTTCATTCGAGGGCTGGGCGTTCATCGCTGGCTGGAACAGGAAATGCCCAAGCCGGGCAGCAAGCGGGGTTATGGAGCGATTCCGCATGTTCTGCCCTTCGTATTGATGCTGACTGGTGGCGGACGTTCTCTGGAGGATCTGCAGATGATCCATATGGATAAGGGCTTACGCAGCCTGCTGCATCTGGATACTTTACCCAGCACGGACGCGGCAGGAGACTGGCTGCGCCGCACCGGAGAAGGAGCAGGTCTGACGGGGCTGGACCGGGTGAACCGCCGGATCGTGGCCCAGCGCCTGCGCAAGCTGGAACGCCGGACCCACACCCTGGATATCGATGCCACCCAGATTATTGCGGAGAAACGGGATGCGGCCTGGACCTACAAAGGGGAACGGGGCTACATGCCCATGGTGGGGCACTTGGCCGAAGCCGGGGTGGTGATCCACGACGGCTTCCGGGCCGGGAATGTCGCTCCGGCCAGCGCCAATCTTGATTTCGTCAAAGCCTGCCAAGCGCGCCTGCCCAAAGACCATACCCTTACGTCCGTCCGTGCGGACTCCGCCAGCTATCAGGCCGATCTGTTCAATTACTGCGAAGAGACCGGCAAGACCTTCGCCATCGGCGGCAAACTGGATGCCCCGACGCTGGCAGCCATCGCCGCCATTCCAGATTCCGCCTGGACCCAGTATGCCGATTGCGCCGTAGCCGAGACCGTGCACAGCATGGAGCATACCCACAAAGCCTTCCGTCTCATCGTAGTGCGGTATCACCATCAGGCGGAACTGCTGGAAGAAGACCGGCCCCATTACCACGTCATTGCCAGCAACCGCACGGGCAGTACCGCCGATGTGCTGATCTGGTACCGCCAGCGGGGTGAACATTCCGAGAATGGCATCAAGGAACTCAAAGTCGGCTTCGGCATGGAACGGATGCCTTGCGGCCAAGAGAGCGCTAATGCGGCCTTCTTCCGAATCGGGGTCATCGCCCACAATCTGTTCGTGCTCTTCAAACACTCGGCCCTCGGCGAAGGCTGGCAGCGGCATCGGGTGGCCACCGTGCGCTGGCGGCTATTTCAAATACCGGGCCGCCTGATCCGCCATGCTGGTACCTGGGTCCTGAAGGTGGCGGCAACTGTTGCAGAAGACTTTGCGGCCATTCGGAGCCGCGCTTACGCCTTCATTCACGACCCTGCACCCGGATGACTGGCGCGTAAGGACAAGCACCACCAGGATCGCGCACTGCACGATGGACATCGCTGCCCGACGCCCGGATTAGCAGGGTTCTTATACCCGAATCCCACGCAAAAACCACCTCAATCAGTGATATATCGCTGAACATATCGTCGCGCACGACCCTAAATCTTGCCGAAAACCTGCTCCCTCCCCATCGCACCATAGTCGCCTGCTTCAATCGCGGAATTTGGGATTCAGGTCGCGCTCGACACCGTCGAAAATGTTCACAAGGTCCCCGTGTCCATGAGGAACCATGGAATAGCCGGAATTATCGAACATGAAACTGTACCGATTGAGTAGCGTTTTAGCTCTGTCGAGTAGCCGCTTCACCTGCTCGACCAACAGCGGAGGTGATTTGTCTACATCATCCTGTCTTGTCAGCTTGGCCCCACGATGAGCCAAAAGGTTACTGCGAAATCTGTTCAGCGCCTTGATGTCTGGATCCAAAGTTGAACACGAATCTATATCGCGTGCGAGTTGTGCTGGATCTGGCTTTGCGGCCTCTGGCGACATCATTTTTACAAACGGATCATCAGGCCGACGCCGTGAAATCCCCTCTTTATTAAAGAGGTGTAAGTGGTCACGTATGGCTTCCAAAAACGAACGCATGTGAAGCGAACCAGGCTCTTGATCGAATACGCGGGCCAGGCTCGCAAGAGCGGTTTGGCGATGTGCTACCCGCGTGTAATGCCAGAACGTGTACGCCTGAGCCGAAACATCTGGCCTCGCATTCATTTCTTTTTCTAATAGAGTTAATTGGCCCCAGTGGATGTGAGCATCCACCACATCCAGGACAAGGCCGCGCACCAGCGCGGCGAACTCGGTTTCGTTGACATCCCGCAAAGCCTTGGGGGCTTTATTCTTTACTGGTTCAGCCTCTTGCTCGCTCAACCTGTTCCTCCTGGTTGTAAAATCACGCTGAATTGACCAGAGAATCACGTCTAATTTGTCCACTGTAATAATTCGTAATGACCGCTTACTGGATGGGTTCCATTAGGCAGAAGACGACCCCAAGGGGCGGTCTGGCATCGCCAATTTAGTGGCCGGTGTGCGGCGTAAACCAGTCGTTTTACTCCATCTACATTTTCAACACGGTCTTCACGTACGCCGAGTGAGTGCAGTGAACGAGGGCTCCACGCGAAACACCTTGTTGGCCACTGTGGGATCCGAGGTGTCATCCTCATTTCCACGCTAGAGAAATATATTAACTAAAGTGATCAAAATGCGACGCATATCGCTTGGGCGGTTCCATTTCCTCACAGCCAGGCTGATCACTCTCAAGGCCAATATCATTTTATGTTCAGAAACAATTACGCGAGCCTGTGAAATGGCAATCAGTTGAACTGTGTCTACGAACGCAACAGGTTCGATGGACGTATATGATCGGACCGGAAATAGGTCGCCAATCCCTTTTCTGAATGGCCCAATGGGACCTTCAAGCGAGATTCGGTACGGTTTCGTAATCTTATAGCGCCAACGCCGGAATCCTTCAGTCGTTGCCTCTGCGACTATCGGCGACACATGGGACGGAAGAGCCTCCAATTCCGCACACTCATAGGCCCCCACAATGATAAATGCTGGGTTATTTCCCACAGCAGGCCTCCAGTCCATACTTCGGGTTGTAGTAGTGGATGCGCCCGCTCAGCAATCGACGTAGCGTGCGGAAACTGTCTGTGTTTTTGTAGGTATTCGGGCACCACAACGAAGAGACATGCTCTGGTTTCAGAATATAGTCCGGCCTTAATGCGTATTCGAAAAGCCATGCGTGAGGATCGTCTCCGAGCGTGAACATAGACTGGCTCACTTCGTGTCCAAACACATCGCTGATAATTGCTCTCACCGCTTCATGCGGGCGGTGAGAAAACAGCGCCAAGCGCGCTTCGTTCGGCACTTCGGCAAGTGCGCTCAAAAAAGCAAAGAACTTATAAGCGTCACACTGAACGAGCTGGAGGAGGCGTGATCGGTCACCGGGCGGATTGATGAATCCAAAACGAAGTCCTCCTACGTCCATGGGACTTCCATACAAAAACGACCTCTTATTGTCTAGTAGAAAACCTTCGTTCAGTGCCAGCACCATGGATCCGCGCAGTGTTGGGCGATCAAGTAACGGATCGCCGAGATGGAAGTAGTCAGGCTCCATAGCACTGCGCGTGTCAGAGCTTCTGGTGAGCTTTTCGAGAATATGGCGTTTTTCAGTGGTTAGAATTTTTGCTGAACGCATCTTTTGGCTGCTCAGGTTTATTCCCCTTCATCATCTTCGTCCATTCCTGATTTGCGTTTGAGAGTATCATCTGCATCTGGTCGAATAGATTGCCAGCTGTGGCCGCATCAAGCGGAAATGCAGTGGGGTCATCTTGATGTTGGCATTCGAGTAGCTTTATTTTTCCGGCCAGCGTTTGGAGCTTCGCTGATGTCTGCGTGTAGGTTGCTAGCAGCCTGTCGGAGTTTCGTTCAGCCTCATTATGAGATATAATTATTTATATTCAATATGATGAGTGAACGATGGCCCTCTTTATCGACCCCGACCGCAAGACCAGTTATCTTCTGCCTCCGTCCATGGAGGACTGGTTACCCGAAGGGCATCTTGCCCGCTTTATCGTCGAGGTGATTGAGCATCTGGACCTCTCCCGATTGGTTAAGCAATATGCCGGTCGAGGCTGCAAGGCCTATCATCCGGCAACATTGCTGGCGATTTTAGTCTACGGCTATGCCAATGGGGTATTCTCCAGCCGCAAACTGGAACAGGCCACCTACGATTCCGTAGCCTTCCGCTATCTCGCTGCCGGCAGTCATCCTGACCACGATACTCTGGCTAACTTCCGCCGCCGTTTCCTGGGTGAACTGCAAAACCTGTTCGTGCAGGTGCTGGAACTGGCCCAAGAAATGAAGCTGCTGAAGATTGGCCGGGTTTGTCTGGATGGCACCAAGATCCACGCGAACGCCTCCAAACATCAAGCCCTGTCCCACGGCCATATCGAACAGATGGAGCGGCAGCTGAAGGCCGAAGTGCAGGAATTATTCGCGCTGGCAGAGCAAGCGGATCAGGCAGTCATTCCTGATGGTGTGAATTTGCCCGAGGAGATACGTCGCCGCGAAGACCGGTTAGCCGTGATGGCCGCCGCCAAGGCCAAGATTGCCGAACGGGTTCAAGCCCGTTATGAAAAGGAAAAAATCCTTTACGACGAGAAAATGGCCCGCCGCGCTGAACGTGAAGCAACCGGCCAGAAACGTCTGGGCAAAGAACCCAAAGCACCCGATCCCGCCCCGAAAGCGCAGGATCAGATCAACCTCACCGATGAGGAATCCCGCATCATGCCGGTCTCGGGTGGCGGCTTTGAACAGTCCTATAATGCCCAAGCCGCCGTCGATGACCAGACCATGCTGGTGGTGGCCACGGGTGTCAGCCAAGCGCCGAATGACAAAGAGCAGGTACTCCCCATGCTGGAGATGCTGCAAACCTAAGCTGCGGTATTGGGTCCCATAAAGGCGCTCGTTGCCGACACAGGCTACTGCAGCGAAAAGAATGTCGAAGCCTGTGAGGCGCTAGGCATCACCCCCTTCATTGCCGTGGCCCGGGAAGATCATCATCCAGATTGGCGGCAGCGGCATACCGAGCCTGAAGAACTGGCTGAAGCTGCCACCCTGATGCAGGCCATGATCCATCGTCTGAAGACCCAGGCTGGTCGCGGCATCTACCGGCTACGCAAGCAAACGGTAGAGCCCGTCTTCGGCATCATCAAATCGGTGATGGGGTTTCGGCAGTTCTCATTGCGCGGCCTGCGCCAGGCACAAGGGGAATGGAGCCTTGTTTGTCTGGCGTGGAATATAAAACGTATGGCCGTGTTGCGCCTGTAGGGCAGGAAAATGAAGAAAACAGCAAAATATAGGGCAACAATGGGTAAAACTACCCAAATAATGGCGTTTTCAAAAAACCATGGGTGGGGATGGGCGGCAGCCCGAAGCTAAAACCGACGGGCTGCTAGCAGACTGTCGGAGTTTCGTTTGCGAGAGCTAAACGCAATCAAATACTCTTGACATTGTAGCAAGCTTCAAGGTTTATGATGGACGGATAGTGGGTTACATATAGTTTCTCGGAATCCTTCTTTAAGACGTGATCCACTGTACACAGCGGGCATCACCCGAGGAGATATATTCATGGATGACAAAACCCGTGGACACCTTGAGATTGGCATAGACGGGATGACCTGCGCCTCTTGTAGCGCGCGGGTGGAACGGGCGCTGGGCAAACTGCCCGGCGTAACCTCGGCTAATGTGAACCTGGCGACTGAGCGCGCCGAGGTGCTTTTCGACCCACAGCAACTCGATGCCGCCCGCATCGCCGAGGCGATCCGCGAGACCGGCTACGTACCGGTGACCGATGAGATTGATCTTGTGGTGGAGGGCATGACCTGCGCTTCCTGTGTGGGCCGCGTAGAAGGTGCACTCAGACAGCAATCCGGAGTACTGGAGGCTGTGGTTAACCTGGCTACTGAGCGTGCGCATGTGCGCTACATCCCGGCGATGATCAGTATGGACGAATTGGCCAGCACCGTAAGCGAGGCTGGTTACGCCGCGCATCCTGTTCAGGAAGACGGGGAGCAGGATGTCAACGAGGCAGACCAGCGCCGTGTGAGTTTGCGCGCCATGGGTCGTGATGTCATCGTAGCTGCGGTGCTGGCCATGGCGATTCTGGTGCTGTCCATGGGTGCCACATTCGTCCCAGCCTTTGATCATGCGCTGATGGTCGCGAGTCCCTTTGCGCATTTCTGGGAGTGGGTGCAGTTTGTGCTTGCCAGTATTGTTTTGTTCGGGCCTGGTCGGCGGTTTTTCCGGCCAGGACTGATCGCCTACCGCCACCTGTCGCCAGACATGAACTCCCTGGTGGCCACCGGCACTGGCGCGGCCTGGGCTTACAGTGCGTTGGTGTTGGTGGCGCCCGCATGGTTTCCACTCGATGCACGACATGTGTATTTCGATTCAGCCGCGGTCGTTATCGCAGCCGTACTCGCTGGCAAGTACTTGGAGGGGTTGGCCAAGGGCCGCACCTCATCGGCCATTCGCAAGTTGGCCGGTTTGCAGGCAAAAACCGCGCATAGGCTCGATGCGAACGGTATCGAGCAAGAGGTGCCGGTATCGCGACTGCGCACTGGCGAGCGCATCGTGGTGCGCCCCGGTGAACGGATTCCTGTGGACGGACGCGTAGTCGAGGGGCGCGCACATGTAGACGAGGCTATGCTGACCGGCGAACCCCTGCCTTCGGCAAAGACCATGGATGACACTGTAGTGGGTGGCACCATCTGCCAGGATGGGCGATTGGTAGTAGAGGCCACCTCCGTCGGGCGCGACACCGTACTGGCACATATCATCCACCTGGTAGAGAGCGCACAGACCGGCAAACTTCCGATTCAGGGGCTGACCGATCGTGCGGTACGGGTGTTCACCCCAGTCGTGCTGGTCATCGCGTTAACAACCTTCGGCGTCTGGATCGCCTTGACGGGCAATGTCAGCATCGCACTGGTCGCAGCAGTCGCCGTGCTGGTGGTGGCGTGCCCCTGTGCCATGGGATTAGCAACGCCAGCGGCGATCATGGTGGGCACCGGACGTGCGGCGGAGCTCGGCGTGCTGTTTCGCAAAGGCGAGGCACTGGAGACGCTATCACATGTTGACACCCTGCTATTCGACAAGACTGGCACGTTGACCGAAGGCCGTCCCGCCCTCGTTGATCAGGGTGGCCCTGATCCCGCTACAGCACTGCGTCTGGCTGCAGCGTTGGAATCGGCTTCCGAGCATCCGCTCGGGCGGGCTATTGTCACTGCGGCCGGCGAGCGCGGTATACACTTGCCTACAGTCCAAAATTTCCGCTCTATTGCCGGCTATGGGATCGAAGGTGAAGTGGAAGGCCGTATGGTGCGTGTTGGCGCCCGACGTTTTATGGAACGCGAAAATGTACTGCTGGGGGATAACGCCGAGACTGCGGCACAAATAGAGAATGACGGGCGCACGGTGGTGTTCGTCGCGGTCGACGCAACGCTGCTCGGGTGGCTCGCCATTGCCGATCGCATCAAACCGGAGGCGTATGCGGTTGTACAGGCATTACGCGCGCGTGGGCTGCAGGTGGCCATGGTCACTGGCGATGCGCGGGCTACCGCTCAGTCTGTTGCCAGGCAATTACAGATCGAGCAGGTGCATGCCGAGGTGCTGCCCCAGGATAAGGCGAAAGTCGTCACCCAGTTGCAGGAACAGGGCCGACGGGTCGCCTTCGTCGGCGATGGTATCAATGACGCCCCAGCGCTCGCACAGGCTAATGTCGGCATTGCACTCGCCTCAGGCACGGACATCGCCATCGAAGCAGCAGACGTGACCCTCACGCGCGGGCAGCTCGGCGAGGTGGTCACGGCACTGACGGCGGCACGGCGCACACTGAGCAATATCCGCGGCAATCTGTTCTGGGCCTTTTTCTACAATATTCTGCTGATCCCGGTTGCGGCTGGCGTGGCCGTGCCTATCGGCATCCATCTGAATCCGATGGTGGCTGGCGTAGCCATGGGGCTGTCCTCCGTCTTCGTGCTCAGCAACAGCCTGCGCCTTAAACGGCTCAAGGCTTATGTGCCAACGGTAACCCGGGGCGCGGTACCGAATACCGCACTCGAACCCGCTCATTCCTGAGCAATCGTTCAAACGAGGAGAATCCATATGAGTCAGTTCGTTTTCAGTGTGCCCGCCAAGGGCGATTTTGATACCACCGTGGCGCAGGTCACCGAGGCCCTCAAGGTGGAAGGCTTCGGCGTGCTCACCACGATCGACGTGGCCGCCACGCTCAAGGCCAAACTGGGCATTGAGGGACGGCCCTATGTCATTCTTGGCGCTTGCAACCCGCACTACGCCCATCAGGCGTTGGTGGCCGAGCCCGACATCGGCGCCCTGCTGCCTTGCAACGTGGTGGTGCGTGAGGACGACGATGGCAAGGTGAGCGTGGTGTTCATGGATCCTGCCGCCGTACTCGGCATGGTGGACAAGCCGCAAATTACCACGCTCGGCGTCGAGGTGCGCGACAAACTCCAGCGTGTGGCTGATGCCGTGCGTGGTTGAATAATACTTATGCAAGCGCTTTGAATAATTCCTTTCACTTCATTTCCAATAGGAGAAAACCCATGAGCAATATCAATCTGAAGATCACCGGCATGACCTGCGAGCATTGCGTGCGGGCCGTGACGAAGGCGCTGGAAGGCGTACCCGGCGTTGAAAAAGCGGACGTCACTCTCACGCCAGGAGAAGCTGTAGTGCATGGTCAGGCGAGCACCGCCGCACTGATCGCTGCGGTCAAGGAAGAAGGCTATGAGGCGGAGGGGCGGGGCTGAAGTCCCGCACACCGACCGTCATGTCTGATCCGGTACTGCTCTACACCAGTCCCGGCTGCCCCGACTGCGCGGCAGTGCGCCGTTACCTCAAGGAACACGATGTCGCATACGAGGAACGTGACGTGACTGCTCCCGGCGTGGCTGAGGAAGCCAAATCACGCTACGGAGTGCGGGTCGCGCCAATCACGGTGATCGCTGGCGAGGCGTTATGGGGAACATTTGCTCATCAGAAGCCACGGCTTGATGAATTGCTGGCCGGGACCTAAAACTTTACTGAACATGGGGATAAAAGCACATGAATGACTACAAACGGTCATAGGATGGACCGTAGAGCAAGCTGGATGCTTCTCCTCGTTTAATATTGCGCCTTCTGACTCGGGCAAGGTGGTTGGAGATGCTCCAGATCTGGGCGTAAGTGCAGGCGCTATCTGTCGGCAACGATCACTTGGGCGTGGCTCAAGGGGATGGGGGGAGGGGGAATGTTGAATGGCGTGATGCTTTTGTGGTTTATCCTTACCGCGTTATCAGTACTGTTTGTTGCGGTTGATATTCGCGCCACACCAGAGTCCAAGGTTCTCAAGTGGGGCTTTGTATTGCTACGGGACCGCTCGGCGCGTTCCTGTACGTATTGGGTTGTCGAGAGCCACTACCTGGGTTGCACGAGAGGTATGTCTCGACACGTTGGAGGCAGGTGCTGGGCTCCACTATGCATTGCGTCGCCGGGGATGGGGTTGGCATTGTGATACCAGACACCTTACGAGCTCTTTTACGCTTCAGGTTTCCTGGGCGCAGAGGGCGGGTGGTTATTATTTGAATTCGCCGACCCCAAAAAACCAACAAGAAAAGAGGGGTAGGCGGCGGCATCGTGCGCCAAGTACCATTTCACGGTATGGCTATCATCCAGATTATTGGAACGCGAACACCCTGCAAGGGCGGTTATTACGAACAGCGCGACGAGGAGCTTATTCATGACGGCGTCCTTTCCAATTATCATGCGATCAGTCGCTCTCACTCTTGGCTCAAGCGCTATCATGTGCAGTGATGGTTAGTTTAACTACCTCGATGGGGCTAACTATCGAGATGGACTGCGATGACGCAAGCTGGCGCATGTCAGATGGCGGCATGGCGTGATGGAGGATAACCGACGCGACGAACACCGCCACCCCCAACGCACTTTGGATATTCACTGCGTGCGCACAGCGCCCCACGGGGATGGTTCCAGTATTGTCTACACTGTGAACACTGTACATCCAGAATCCTGGCAACTTGGAGCATTGATGTGGGGCCCTTCCCGCCCGCTCCACAGATCCAGCATCGGAAGATGTTACTTGACCGTAAAAGACCAGCGACCATCGGTATGATGCCCATCAGTTGATCGAAAATTCGCTTTGCACACCTGGGTTATTGAAGGAGTTCGGCATATTTGGCCACAGTAGCAGGACCGTCCACCTCCCAGGTTGGATCTGGAATTTAACCTTCACCTCGGCACCAAAGACACGGTTAAAGCTATAGGCTGCGCTGTTTATCGCTGACAGACACCAGATTCCTCGTCCCAGGTAAATTATCTTACAGTTAATACGGATACGGTTACATGCGGCAAATTGTCGCACCCCCATCGCTTTGCAATGCCTTGTTACGACGAGGGAGGGGCGGCTGCATTGTCAGGACATCTGATACCCTTTTGTTTAAGGACCCTAACGGATCAGAACAGGAAACCCATCCCTGCCCCGAAGTAATGGGTAAATCCACCTAGGTTTCCGCTCAGGCGCACACCTTCTTCGAGGTCTACCTCACAGGAGGGGGTTAGCAGGTACTGCACACCGCCGTCCGCATCAAAACCGGACCCCAGGCCCGGCCCCGTGCGGCTTTGTCCGTAGACCTCGCCATAGAACTGCAGATTCCACAAAGGCAACCAGGTAAAGGTGATGTCCGGATTAACGCTGGTGAAGCGACCACCGCCTGCGAGTGCGGGATTGGTCTGAGATGTGACGCCCAATTGCAAGGATATCCCGGTGTCGTTGCTGGGAGCATAGTCAACGATACCGTTAAAAGCTACCCCTGTCCCCCGGCTGCCAAATGCCGGGCTCCCGGAGGGCAGAGTAAACAAGCTTTCCACGGCCCCCAGCCAGTGTTTGGTATAGCCCAATTCGTGCTTGATGCCGACCGTGGTGGCCGAGAACCCCTGGAGATGTGGGCTGCCTGGGACCTGCTGGAGATTGTCGTTGGGCGGCAGCAGGACGAATTCGTTGTGGCCCGGCATGCCAAAGCGCAATTCCGCCTCGGGGAAATTATCGGCAGTGCCGCCTCCGGTTCCCGTAAGGTTGGCGTGTTGGTAGCCAGCTTCCAGTACGGCTTGGCCGTATTGCACCACGCACGCGCTGTCAGACACCGTGGGCCGATCTAGCAGAGCGAGTAATGCGGATGGTCCGGTGCAGGGATTTTGGACGGCATCATCTGCACGTACGGCTTGGATGCTCATGATAAGCGTTGCCAGCAAGGCGGTAATAGGGAAAAAATTTATTTTATTCATGTTGGTTCCTTTTCAAAATGCCTGCCAGGGCACTCCCACGAATCAGCGGTTATGCTTAGAAACAGACAATTTTCGTATATGAATATAAAATATAACGTTTACTGCCCAATTTGTGGCACCTCCTTAATAAGCCCGCACCCTAATCAATGCATCCCGCGGGTAAAACCAATCGTCACTAGCATCAACATGGCGACGATGTAGAGCCGCAGCCCCCAAAACGCGATTTTCACCGCACCTTGAACGGGTGCACGGGATAATGGGGCCAACTCCCCGCCCCCTTCTGCCAGAAGAAAGCTTTCAAAGCCATCAGAGACATCTAAGGTTTCCTTGGGGCCCCCGGTGTCAGGATAAAAGTCTTTATCTTGCATGTGCCATCTCCTAAAGTGCGTGAGGGAAAACCACCGTAAATCCATAGAGACCGTCGGCGACCATCAGTAAACCCACAATGCTGAATGCCGCCATATTCTGCCAAGGACGATTCACATGCTGACCCATGATTTCAGGGTCGTTCAGCAATAGCAGCAGGAACATCATTGCCGCTGGCATGAAGATGGAGGCGACCACTTGAACGGTGAGGTTCAAAAATCCCAAAGGAGCATGTGGGAGCAGGACGATCAAGGCCGCCAAAGCCGTACCTAGAAGCCCAGACAAATAGAACGGGAGTGCATGTTGAGGCCGTAAATTGATGCTTCGCGGCAGTTTAAGCGCCTCGCCCACGGCCCAGGAAGTGCTTGCGGTAATCGCGATGGCGGCAATCAGACCGGCCTCGACCAGTCCCAGCCCAAAGAGCGCGGTACCGACAGACCCGATTGGGCTATGTGCAAGAGCTGCCATGATACGGTGTATTCCGAAATTTCCCGCGCCGGACAACCCATACACCCAAGATCCTGTCAGGGCAACCAAGGCTATGGCGACCAGCCCCATCAGAATGGTGCCAATGGCGGTGTCGGCCTGGCCAATGGGGATATCCTTTTCTGTCAGGCCTTTGTCTACCACGCTCGATTGCTGGAAAAAGAGCATCCATGGCGCAATCGTCGTGCCCAGGTTTGCGAGAATCACATAAACAAAGCCGCTTACCGCGATACCCGCAGGGATATGCCAGCTCCCCAAGGCCTTTACCACCTGTCCCCAGTGTGGATGGGAAGCAATGGCCAGCGGGACAAAAATCAAGTTTCCAACAGCAACCCAAAGCGCCACCCGTTCCCAGGTGTGATAACGCAAAAATAAAAGCACTCCTGCAACGATGAGAAATCCGCCCAATGCGCTCCAAACAGCGGGCACGCCAAACATCTTCATCCCTATGGTGATACCGATGAATTCTGTAACGAGGGTGAGGATGTTGGCGACGACCAGATCGAAGAGGGAAAAGGCGCCCCAAAAAGGGCCATAACGACCCCAGATCATTTCGGCATGCCCGCGGTGTGTCACTGCGCCAAGACGGACGGTCATCTCCTGCACCACATAGGCCACGGGGACCATGAGGATGAGAAACGGAATGAAAAATCCGATACCATAGGCGGCGCCGGTTTGGGCATAGGTAATCACCCCACCAGCATCATTATCCGCGATCATAACGAGAATTCCTGGCCCGATGAGGGTGAGAAAGAGCCAGAGCCGTTTCCAAAAGGAAGGGCGCTGAATCAATGCTTCCCGTTGCTGGTGGACCCGCCAGCGGTCAGCCACCCGGTGGCGCTGATCCTCGGGAAGGGATGCCAACAGGTTAGTGATATTTTTGGTTTGTACCTCTGTCGCCATCGTATGCTCCTTTACGGGCATGCGACTGGGACGCACTCACGGCGGCGCGCACAAAACAACGATAATGAATGGAAATATTCCATCACCCGAGGACCGGGTGATGGCAACAGCAACTATGCCAGGATGACCCGATCTACGAACTGCAACGGTGCTTTGTGAAAGCAACTAGGGTCACTGTCCAAGTCGCTGGCCCTCCTGTGTGAAGAATTCAGGGGCCTTTGTACCGGCAGAAAACGGAGATGTCAACCATGGGTTTTTGCTATTGGGGTTTAGGGAGCAACGGAACGTAAAACCGGGTTAACCCCTTGTCCAAAGCTGTTGTCTGATTTCTTTCGGTCACGGCTTGTCCGTGCAAGCCGAACCGCTGCACGGTTTAACGGGATGAAACGGGCGCACGTAGCGCTTGCAAGGATTGCCGCAGGACATTAAGCGCGGAGCTGAGAAACACGCCGGAGATAAGGGCACCGACGATGATGTCCGGCCAGCGCGAGGCAAGCAGGTAAATGCTGCTGGCGGCTAGTAAGACACCGACATTGGCGATCAAGTCATTTCGAGAGCACAGCCAACTGGAACTCATGTTTAGGTTGTGGCCACGGGATCGGTACAGAAGAAAAAAACACGCAAGATTAGCGATGAGTGCCAGCATGCCGACGATTCCCATCGTTTCTATACCCGGCATGACGGGGTGAAACGCCTTGTAGGCCGCAGTCCCCAGCACACCAAGCCCAAAGGCGAGCATGAAGCCGCCCTTTACCAAGGCAGCAACTGTCTGCCAGCGCGCCGACCGTGCCGCCGCGAAGAGGCTGAACCCATACACCAAGGCATCGCCCAGCATGTCCAGCGCGTCCGCCAGCAGCGAAATTGAATGGGCGATTAGGCCCGCCGAGCCTTCCACGAAATACATGACAGCGTTGATGGCGAGCACGATCCACAGTACACGCCTGTGACTGTCGCGCATGGCGTCTATCTCGCAGCTTTTGTCTTCACAGCAATTAGCCATCTGTGGGATCCCTTGAGTTTGCTGTACCTAGCGGTAGCGTACGTTAAATATTCTGCTTCCTCGATGTTTCTGGTGGGAGCCGAAGCGGGCGAGGCGGTCTTGGGCTTCTTCGGGGGTGGGTCCTCGGGCTCCAGTCGGGTTCATGACCTTTTCCTCAATAGTTTTGATTCAGGCCATAGCCCCCCATACCGAAGAAATACCTGTTCAACGATCTGTACTGATTAGGTACAGGTGATGAGGATTTGAAGGGCCGAACATCGGCTTGCATTGGCGATATGATCAGCCGGTCGGCGATATCGCTTGAATACCAAGTACCGGAGTTTATGACAAGCCGATCCTCAAAGGTGTTGATGGCATATCCTGTCTCTTTCCTAATCCCATGAGGACATTGGTCTTCAGAGTATCTATAATTGTGGAAAAGAAATCTTCTCGAAGCCATATTCTTGGATCCTTGCATAAACCTTCCGGAAAATCTCAAACCCGATGATCCGGCGCCAGTGCGCACGGGTGGGCCGGATCGCCAGCCTCCACCTGCAAGGTGGGGTGGTCGATGCGAAAGCGCCTCTGCAATTCATTGCCGATCCGGTTCAGGAGCGCGTCTCCGGGGTAGCCGTTGGGCATGACCAGATGCACGGTCAGCGCCGTTTCGGTGGTGCTCATGGCCCAAATGTGCAGGTCATGTACCGCCGCCACATCCGGCAGGGCGGCGAGATAGGCGCGTACCGCCTGGGTTTCGATTCCTTCGGGCACGCCGTGCAGGGTCAGGTTGAGGGAGTCCCTCAGCAAGCCCCAGGTGGCGATCACGATCACCGCGCTGATGAGCAGGCTGACCGTGGGATCCAGCCAAAACCAGCCAGTAAACAGCATCCCGATCCCCGCCAGGACCACCCCGAGCGATACAGCGGCATCGCCCGCCATGTGCAGAAATGCCGCCCGGATATTCAGATCGCCCTTGCGCCCCGCCATGAACAGCAGGGCGGTCCCAGTATTGATCGCCACTCCGAAGGCTGCGACGCCAATGACTATGTCGCTTGCCACGGGCGTGGGATGCAGCAGGCGCTGAATCGCTTCCCAGGCGATCCCGCCAGTCACCACCAAAAGGAATACGGCATTGGCCAGAGCCACCAGAATAGACGAGCTGCGCAGCCCGTAGGTAAAGCGCGCCGAGGGCTGGCGGCGAGACAGTGCCGTGGCGCCCCAAGCCATGAGTAAGCCCAGGATGTCACTCATGTTATGTCCGGCATCCGCCAGCAAAGCCAGGGAATGTCCAATCATCCCAAACACGACCTCAGCCAGCACGAAGCTCAGGTTGAGCGCCACCCCGATGGCAAAAGCGCGGCCGTAGTTTGCCGGACCGTGGGCATGGCTATGCGCGTGGGTATGATGGTGACCAGCGGTATGGCCGGCATGGTCATGAGAATCGTGTGCCATACATCATCCTTCTCTGCAAAAATCCGAATGAATTGCCATTAAAAACCTTGTAGTCACTACATGGTCAAGGATTTATACTGCTCTTTTTGGGGGGATGATATGCGAATTGGCGAACTTAGGCAGGCCACGGGCGTGGATCCAGAGACCATCCGTTATTATGAACGGATAGGCCTCTTGCCCGCGCCAGTTCGGCGGGCGAACGGCTATCGAGCTTATGGCCCCGCGCATCTGGAACGGCTTGCCTTTATTCGCCACTGTCGGGCGCTGGACATGCCACTCGCGGACGTGCAGCGACTCTTGCATCTGCTGGATCATCCGCTGGACGATTGCCTGGACGTGGATCGGTTGATCAATACGCATCTGGCTCATGTACAGGGACGGCTCCAATCGCTACAAGCGCTGGCGAGGCAGCTTGAGCAACTGCGCGGATGCTGCCACGGGCGGCATACCACCGCCGAATGCGGTATCCTGCATGAGTTGGTGACCGCTGCCCAAGGGGAAGGGTGTGTGTGCCACGGCGGTTCGGCCCCGAACAGCCCGGAGGTCATAGAAATCTCCTAAGGCCTTCATTCATGCAGATGGTGCATATTGGGAGTGTGAGGGTGGTCGTGGGTTAAGGGTTGGTGACGATGCGGGTGCCAGTGGCGGACACCGGGCGCCATCGGGAACGGGTGCCCATGCCGTCACAAAACCTTGGTTTTCAAGCTGGCTTTTGGAGTTATCGCTATTGGGGTTTGGGGGAGCCCGGAACGTAAAGCCCGGTTAACCCCTTGTCCAAAGCTGTTGTCTGATTTCTTTCGGTCACGGCTTGTCCGAGCAAGCCGAACCGCTGCACGCCTTAACGGGATGAAACGGGCGCACGTAGCGCTTGCAAGGATTGCCGCAGGACATTAAGCGCGGAGCTGAGAAACACGCCGGAGATAAGGGCACCGACGATGATGTCCGGCCAGCGCGAGGCAAGCACAAGCAGGTAAATGCTGCTGGCGGCTAGTAAGACACCGACATTGGCGATCTCGCAGCTTTTGTCTTCACAGCAATTAGCCATTTGTGGTATCCCTTGAGTTTGCTGTACCTGGCGGTAGCGTAACCTCTGTACCGGCTGTTCGACGAATATATACCCGAATACCTCACCAAAATAACTCTAAAATCCGTTATGGTGATTTTGCCTTACGCCAACAAGCGGCAGCGCACTGCTGGCTGTATCCCGCGCAGCCTTTACCCGATGACGGTGGGCTTGCGGTTCTGCAGTAGCACCGCAAACAGTCCGTGCCCGTCCAAGTGTGTTTCCACCCCCAAAGACCATGAGAAGCAAACCCCCAAGTGGTCAGCCGTTGGGTAACCATCTTCACAACGAAAAACCCATCCTATCAGGTGAATCTCATGATTTCAGCGAAAGGGAACTGCTGTTTTTAGAATTAAGCATGCATTCTTTCCTGAACTTTCGACGGCCAAAATGACGGGAGTTTTACCTTTCAGCGCCACGACCAATTTCCCGCCCGACCGTCCCTCGCCCACAAAGGCATCGTCCCGTTACACCAAGCCATCCGGCTGATAGATGCTAGCGTTCCTGCTCGTCACGAAGGTCTAATGGCGCTGGTGGCCACATCAATAAGTGTTTATTGCCTGTATTCGTTTGCCAATCTCGGCAACCTTTTGGGCGTCCTTAACGACTTCCTTCCAGTGACCATCCTTGATCTGTACAATCATGGTGTACGTTAAATATTCTGCTTTATCTGTCAGTATTTTTGTCTCATACCTCGGATTGGTTGGCGCATGATCTTCGCGTGCATAGGCAGATAATGGTGCGGTCATAAGAATCGTCATCATAAAACCCCGCAGGGCAGCATGGCGAAGTCTGATTGTCATGATCCGTATTTCTTTGTATGTCTCCTGGTGGGATGTTTCTAATGTCATGGCGAATCCTCCTGTATTGATTCAGATGAATTTAGTAGCGATCCAGTGGATGATATAACTCGATAATATCCCCGTGGTATTCCCCGATGGGCCGGATTACAGTTACTTCGTGTTTTCATTGTCTGACCAGCGTGATCCTAGTGATGACGTACCCCCCGGCGGTATCCTTTGCGAAGACGAAATTCACCATCTCTCCAGTCTTGAGGCTGTTGAGCATGGCCGTGTTCTGGAGCAGGAAATTCATTGACATACTGGGCCAACCAAGGGCCTTGACGGGGCCCATGGCGACATTGACCGAGTTCGCATCAGGACTGATGCTGTTGATTTTGCCCTGCCCCATGAAGGTTTGGGCCTTGGTCGCTTGGCCCGACACGGTGCGCATATTGTCCATACCCGGCATGTTGCCTGTGGCCGCATATGCCGGAAGCGTGGCCGCCGCCGAACACGCCAGGATGAGGGTGAGATAAAAACGTTTCATGTTCGTCTCCTTGCTGTTGTTGAACTGTTCGTTTGTCAAAGTTTAAACACTTGGTTATGGCAATAATTTCCGGTGTCCCTCCTTTCCGCCCACGGCGAAATTGCGCGTCCGTACCACTCGCCTATCCATCACTCATGCCTGGTTTTTGTGACATCTCCGTTATTTGAAGTAATATCGTCCAGCTCTTCCGTCCCGCCGCTCGGGTCCGCCTGGACACTGAGCGCAGCGTCCCAATCGGCATGAAGGGCTTGGTGTTCCGACTCGGTGAATCCCTTGTGGCCGTGGATCATGGCCGATATCAAACCGTGGCGGCCCGCGATCTCGTGCGCCATCACGAGCGCCACATGGACAATGACGAAGGCAAGCAGCAGAAAGAAACCCCATTCATGCATCACCATCAACGGGGAGTTCATCGCTTCACTATCCGGCATAAGTGAGAGGCTGATTCCCAAGGCGATCTGCGCCACGGCAATCAGGAAAAAGGCGAGATAGGCGGGGCCAGCGAAAGCGTTATGTCCCCAATAGGGGGAAATCGGACGGCGGAAGCCGCTCAGATAGCAGGCGAGGGTTTCCCGCCAGATCCGGCGCTGGGCTGACGTCAGGGGCAGGAGGTCGCGCCAGCGCGCCGTCGGCGGGCCGACAAAGAGCCAGAGGATGCGCAGCGCCAGCCCGGCGGCGAAAGCATAGCCGCCGACATAATGGATGATGTCGATCTTCCCCATCAGGGTGTCAGACATGTCGTTACCCAAGGCCAGGAGGGTAGCGCCTGAGGTGAATTGCGCCATCATGGCAAGCGCCATCCACCAATGCAGTGCCCGCAGCAGCGGGTCCCAGACAGGGTGCAGGATATAACGGTTATCCGTTGTCGATTTCATACTTCCTCCAGGATCTGCGTATCATTGACCAGGCCACAAATATCCGTGGAACAGCCCTCACCATCGCGCAGGGCCGACTCCGCCGCTTTGCATCCAGATGGTCCCGGGACCCTGTGCGCGGCATATGCCCCAGTTCGCTCCTGCGGCCATATCCGTAGAAAGCGATCCCAGTCCGATGGGTTCCCATTGGATTGAGGGATCACGAGCGATCCATGCCCCCGGATCCAGGTCCAAAGACTCCCCTTTTGCCAGTGTGAGTTCCCAGATATCACCGTGACCGTGCAACCAAACCAACCCCTCCGCGTCGCCCGCCACGGAAAAGCGATCAACGCTTGGCGCGGTGTCCCCGGTAACCCAAGGTCCGTCGCTTCCGCCGGAGAAGCTCTCAATGTGGACCGCGCCGCTCGCCGCCAGAAAGTGCGGGGCGGGTGCCAACAAGGTATTTCCGTCATGCAGCTTCACCCCGAATATCTTGCCGACGCAATCCCGGCTGAGACTCAGTGACCCGGGTCCGGATGCCATCATCAGCCACGACGGACGGCCCCAGAAACTTCGAGCGCTGTTCGGCGACGTGGCCGAAATAGCGGTTTTCGAGTCTTTCCACAATAAGGTGTGATGCTCGAAGAGCACAAAACTCAAAGGGTCCAAGTCCAACGTCAATATCGGGGTTAATTCCCCCTCCAGACGGAAGCGGATCCCACCATGCCCCCCACCTTCCACCTTCGCCGATGTCAATAATTTCGGTTCCATCATCGATCCTCCACGCCTACGCTTCGTTAGTGTTGCCACGAACTTCTCCTTCTGCATTTCGCGCGCCATCATCACCGCAGGCCCAATCGCCGCTTTTGCCACAGGGCGTAGAGGGCGGGGATCACCAGCAGCGCCAGTAACGCGGCGCTGAACATGCCGCCCACCATGGGGGCGGCAATGCGCTTCATCACATCGGCACCGGCGCCGTGGCTGAACATGATGGGTAAGAGGCCACCCACCACCAGGGTCAAGGTCATGGCCAGGGGCCGCAGGCGCAGCATGGTCCCCTCGATGACGGCGAGCCGAAGGTCGTGCCAGGTCTGCAAAGCGCCACGAGCTTGCCGCCGGATGAGGGCCTGATCCAGGTAGAGGAGCATCACTACCCCGAATTCTGCCGCCACTCCCGCCAGGGCGATGAAGCCCACGGCCACCGCCACCGAGAGTTTGTAGCCGAGCCAGTAGGTGAGCCAGAAGCCTCCCACCAGGGACAGGGGCAGGGTGAGCAGGATGATGGCTACCTCCACCCAGTTTTTAAAGTTGAAGTAGAGGAGCAGGGCGATCAGCAGAATGACGGCAGGAATGACCAGCTCCAGGCGCTTGGCGGCCTGCTCCATGACCTGATACTGGCCTACCCAGGAGACGGTATAACCTCCTGGGAGATTGACGGCTTTCGCAATGGCCGCTTTGGCGCGGGGTACATAGGCACCGATGTTGGTGCCAGGCTTCGGGTCGATATAGATCCAACTGTTCAGGCGACTGTTGTCGCTGGTAAGCATGGCAGGCCCGCCCTCGATCCGGAGATCGGCTACCTGGGCCAGAGGGATCTGGGCGCCATCGGGAGCTGCGATGCGGCTTTCCATCAGGGTGGACAGGGACTGGCGCAGTTCCCGGGGGTAACGGAGATCCACTGGGAAGCGTTCCAGTCCTTGTACCGCGGTGGTCAGGACCTCGCCACCGATGGCCGTCTCCACGAGACGGTTCACATCCGCCACCGATAGGCCATAGCGGGCGGCCTTGGCGCGGTCGGAGTGCACGACGATGTAGCGGCCGCCAGTGACCTGTGCCGCATAGGCGCTCTGGGTGCCGGGTACCTTGCGCAGGACGGTCTGGAGTTCCTGCCCCAGGCGGTTCAGGGTATCGAGATCCGTTCCGCCGATTTTAATGCCTAGTGGTGTCTGTAGACCGGTAGTCAGCATGTCCACCCGTCCCTTGAGCGGCTGTGTCCAGATATTCGACAGGCCGGGAATACTCATGGCTTTGTTCATCTTGCTTTGCAGCTTCTGCATCGTCATCCCGGCTGGCCACTGGTCGGGATTCTTTAAATTCACCACCGTATCGAACATGGACAGGGGCGATTGGTCCGTCGCCGTCTGGGCCCGTCCCGCCTCGCCGAAGATCGTTTTCACTTCGGGGAAGGTCTTGAGGATGCGGTCCGTCTGCTGCAGGAGCGTGGCGGCCTCGCCGATGGAAACCGCCGGGTCCTGAGTGACCGGCATATAGAGCAGCGTCCCCTCGTTCAGCGGCGGCATAAATTCCGACCCCAGGCGGTTCCAGGGGTAGTAGAGGGTGGCCGTGAGCAGCAGGGCAAGGATCAAAATAATCCAGGGCGCACGCAGGACACCGTGGATGACCGGACGGTAGAGGAAAGCCAGGACCCGATTCAGGGGGTTTTTGTTTTCAGGGCGGATGCGACCGCGGATGAACCATGCCATGAGAATGGGCACCACGGTTATGGAAAGGATGGCGGCGGCGGCCACGGAAAAGGTCTTGGTAAAGGCGAGGGGCGCGAAGAGCTTGCCCTCCTCGCCGCCCAGGGCGAAGACCGGCAGGAAGGAAACGGCGATGATGATCAGCGAGAAGAACAGGGCCGGACCGACCTCCTCCGCCGCCGCCATCGCCGCCGCCCAGGGATCGACACCGGGGGTTTGCTCCAGGTGCTTGTGCATGTTTTCGATCATGACCACGGGGGCATCCATCATCACGCCGATGGCGATGGCGATGCCGCCCAGGGACATGATGTTGGCGGGGACACCCATGCCCCACATGATAAGGATGGCGGCCAGTATTCCCAGCGGCAGGGCGACGAGGGCCACCAGCGCCGAACGCGCGCGCAGCAGAAAGAGCAGGGAAATGAGCGCCACCGCCAGGGATTCTTCCAGCAGCTTGCCGGTCAGGGTATGAATGCTGCGCTGGATGAGCGGGGCCTGGCTATAGGTCGTGACAACTTGCACGCCCTTGGGCAGGGAGGGCTGGATGTCCTTCAGCTTGCGCTCGATCTGGTGGATGAGGGCATAGGCGTTGCCGCCCTGGTTCATCATCACGATTCCGCCCACCACCTGACCCTGGCCATTGAGATCGGCGATGCCATTGGGCAGCTGCGGGCCCAACTGCACCCGGGCCACCTGCCGCAGCGTAATGGGCACGTCGTCGCGCACCCCCAGCGACGCATCCTCCAGGTCTTTCAGGGAACGAATGTAGCCCGAGGTGCGGACGATATAACTCGCTCCTCCCATGTCCACCACCGAACCGCTGGTCTCCCCGTTGGCGGCACGGATGGCGGTCTCCACCTCCGGCAGGGTCAGGTGGTAGGCGAGGAGCTTTTGTGGGTCCACCACCACCTGGTATTCTTGCACCATGCCCCCCACCGTGGCCACCTCCGCGACGCCGGAGATGGCCTGTAGTTCGTACTTGAGAAACCAGTTCTGCAAGGTGGTGAGCTGGGCGAGATTCAAGGTCCCGCCGGGGTCACTGAGGGCATACTCGAAGATCCAGTCCACCCCCGAACTGTTCGGGCCCAGGGCCGGTGTGATCCCCGGCGGCAGCTTGGACTGCACCTGGCTCAGGTATTGGAGTACCAGATTGCGGGCCTGATAGATGCTGGTGCCCCCTTTGAAGAGGACGTAGACATAGGAGTCCCCGAACATGGAGTAGCCGCGCACCGCCTGGGCACCGGGTACCTCCTGCAGGGTGGTCTCCAGGGGATAGGTGACCTGGTCCTGAATGATTTGCGGAGCCTGACCCGGGTAGGAGGTCTTGACGATGACCTGGGTGGGCGAGATGTCGGGGAGCGCTTCCAGGGGGATGTTGATCACCGCCAGCGTACCGCCGACGATCAACACCAGGACGGCGATCACGACCAGCAAGCGGTTTTCCATACACCAACGCATGATCGCTCTAATCATGGGATTTGCCCCCCTGACCCCTGTTCACCCCGGCCATGGCGCTCGGACCGGATGAGGCCGGTGGCGTTGGCGGGGCACCAGCATTCCCGGCGGGAGCGGCCAGTGCAGAGGATTTCCGGCCCTGAGTCATGTTCTGCGGCTGGGAAACCCCTACGCCCGGCGCGGCACTCGTGGTGGACGCCGTGTTGCCCCCTAACATACGGGCCTTGACCGACTGGAACTGAGACTCGGAATAAAGCAGGAACTGGGCACTTTCCACTACCCGGTCCCCCGTCTTGAGTCCCTTGTCGATGGCTACCCAGCCGTCGGCCTCCGGCCCCAGAGCAACCTGGACCGGCAGAAAATGTCCATTATCCTCACCCAGCATCACATAATCCCCCTGAGTGGTACGCAGTACGGCGCTGCTGGGCACCGCCAGAGTCTCCTCGGGGCTGGCCAGAACCGTGGCGTCGGCATAGATGCCGGGGCGCAGGTTTCCCCCGGGATTGGGAAAGCTCAGCCGGGCCGTCACCGTCCGGCTTTTGGGGTCGAGGGTCGGATAGAGGAAGTTCAAACGTCCTTCCCAGGTCTTGCCGGGATAGGCCGGCAGATGCAGACGCACGGGGTTGCCGATCCGTACCCAGGACAACTGATGGGAGTAGAGCGCCACATTGACCCAAACCCGGTCGAGGTTGGCTATTTCATAGAGATTCGTCTGCGGCGAGACGTAACCACCCTGGCGCACGTTGAGGGTTTCGACCACCCCGGACGCGGGCGCCATGAGCGGCACGTCCCGCTCCGCCGTGCCGCGCCGGGCGAGCGCCGCGATCTGGCCTTCCGGCATGCCCAGCAGCCGTAATTTCGCCCTGGCTGCCGCCAGCAGTGCCGGGCCTTCCATCGCTCCACCCTGGCGGCGGGCAATGAGATATTCCTGCTGGGCACTATACAGCTCGGGAGAATATATCTCGGCGAGCACCTGGCCGCGCTGCACGGGGTCACCCACGGCGCGGACGTTCAAGCGGGTCACCCAGCCGGAGAAACGTGGTGTGACGGAATAGACCCGGTTCTCGTCCACCGCCACGGTGCCCACGGTATGGATGGCATGCCCCATCTGACGGTGCTGCACCGCCACAAGGCGCACCCCCAGGTTTTGCGCCAGGCGCGGATCGATGCTGAGACCGGACTCTTTTTTTGCGTTCGGGCTGGAGGCATAGACCGGGATATAGGCCATCCCCATACTGTCCTTCATCGGGTGATTCGAATGGATCTTGGGGTTCATGGGTGCGGCCCAGTAGAGGATGTGGCGTCCCTTGGATGTGCTTTCCTGAGGCTGGGTTGTGGCGGCGTTGGCGCTCGGTGCCGCGGCGGGGGCCCGCAGCCACCACACCACTCCAGCCCCGAGGGCTACGCCAAGGACGAGCAGACCCATGCCGATGATCCAGTTGCGTGACTTCATGGTTGCATCTCTCCTTGAGTGGTGAGGAAATCCAGTTCTGCGGCGCTGATGGCCAGGTCGCGGCGGTATTGCAGGCGGGCCAGGGCGTAGTCCAGCATTTCCTTCTGGGTGCGCAACACCGCATTCAGTCCGGCGCGCCCTGCCGAGTAGGCGGCGAGCGTTGCGGAAAAGGCGTTCCGTGCGGTGGGCAGCAGGCGTTGATCGGTCCGATCCAACTGGGTCTTGAGGGCTATGTAACGGGCAAAGGCGGCGCGCACCTGCCGGGTCAGGGCCAGGTGTTGATCGTCGTAGCGGTATTGCGCCTGCTGGGCCTTGGCCTGGGCGGCGGCAACGTCCTGGTCCTGGCGATCTCCCGGGAAAATCGGCAGGCTCAGGTTAACCCCCGCTGACAGCCAGTTGGGGCTGCCGGGGTGGAAATCCTGGCCATAACCGACGCTGACGGTGACGTCCGGCCAATAGCCGGTTTTGGCTACCTGCACGCCCATTTGCGCGGCCCGGGTTTGCGCCTGGGCGGCGCGCAGGAGGGGCTGGCCGGAAAGTCGGGCTTCCATTTCGGCAAGAGTGGGTGGTGGCGGCAGATTCGGCCATTGCTTTTCTATGGACGGCGGTTCCGGCAGGTTCAGAATCTGGGCGATTTGCGCCAGATCGCTTGCCTGCTCTGCCTGCAATCTGGTGATGTCATTGGCCAAACTGTCGCGCGCCAGTTGGGCACGGAGTACCTCGGCCTGCGACCCTTGAGCGGACCGGTAGAGCGCCAGTGCCGCTTGCACACTTTCGGCCTCCAACTGTTCCTGATGCCGGACCGTGGCCATGGCATTTTCGGTATACAGGGCTTGCAGCCAGGCGCGGCGCAGCAATAGCACCAACTCGGCAGCCTGGCCGCGCAGGGTGAAGTTCGCCATCTGCGCTTCCATTCCCGCCTGTTGTCCTTCCAGCCCTAATTTGCCAAAGGAGGGAAAAGTCTGACTCAGGCCCACGCTCAGCATGCTCATCTGCTGCCGGTTCATGGAGAAGCTGTTGATGGGCAGGTTCACGGCACCGAGACCAAGATGCGGATCGGGCAGTTGGGCTACCGCCACGGCTTTATGCCGTAATTCCGCGATCTTCTGGGTTAGGGCGCCGAGACCGGGGTTTTGCCGCAGGGCAATAGCCTCAGCACCCTGCAGGCTCAATGGGGCGGCACTGGCATAAGGGCTGAACACCATCATCAGCATGGCGGGAAGGGAGAGTGGCCCCGCGCCCCTGCAAATAGCCGCAACCCACTTTAGAAAATATTTATTTCCAGAACTTCTTTGCACATCGCTCATATAGCCTCCACATACGGCCCGAGTTAGGGCCTAAGACGCGAATTTCCTGTCCGGCGCGACTATGTGCGCGGGACTGCGGATTCAGGCGGGAGGCTAAATGAGAAAACGAACTGCGGAGAGTGGGGGAAGACCAGTGTGGGCCGCAACGCGGAGAAAGTGTGGAACGGGCTTAGGAGAAGAGAGAGTAATCCAGGATGCAACGGAAACGGCGAGAGCCGACATGGCGGGGGTGATGTTGTGGGCACTCTCCGCTACCGGCGCCATCATATCGTGGTGGCAGCAAGCAGTCAGGCAGGAGCCTTGCTGCTGAGCCGGGGCACCAAGGGCCTGTTCGCAACGCGGCATTTGTGTGCCGTGTGCGGCCACCCCTGTCATCGACAGGGCGCACAGCGCCGGAGCCGCGTCTACGGGTGCCACTATCCAAGGCAGCAGTAGAAGCAGGGCCATAAAGGCTATCCGGCGAACGAACGGGCGAAAAACGCGCACAGTACCCCAATCTCGAGACGTTAGTTTAGTCATTAAAACTCAACGGCCATCAAATGTCAATGCTGCCGCGACTGAGTGCCGCGCTTCCCGCCCTTACTGACGTGCCCCTTATCTACGGCTTTTTCTACCGCCCCAACCGTCGGTGTTTGCAAGTCTTTCCCGACGGCGAGATTCCCCATCTCTGGCGGCTGGTCCTCGAAATGGCCGGCCAGCACCTTGAAGTCCTGGACGTGAAAAACCTCTGTCCCCCACTACGCCCAAATCCTCACCCACTGGGTCCGGCGCTTGGAGGAACACAAGGAAGAGGCTGTTGCCATGATCGGCGAGAAACGCTATCGCATCTGGGCAATCTATGTGTGGCGCCGTTACCAACGTGTGGAGCAAAGTTACTGCGAGGCAGGGGTGAGCTGAGGAGATATCTAACGGTCAACCCAGGGAAGGCCATTGGCAGCAAAGGTACGGGTGGCCGAAGATCTTGCCGCAGACCATATCCTCAGTCGCCAGGACGCCGATGGCTGGCCCCATCCATTGGATGGCCTGAAAGAAGATGGAATAAGTGGACACTGCCTACTACACTGAAGCCTTAAGTGAGCTGGTTATCGGCGAGAGTTAGTTCTGCGTCCATGGTGTAGCGAGCACGATGAGGAACAGAAAATGTGGCCTTATATGATGGGTGGTTTTTTCAATGGTTACGGTTGGGTCGGGTCGGCATTCATGATCCTGTTTTGGGGTTTGCTTTGCCTCTTGCTGATTTTTGGCATTGTTGCCGGGATCGTGTCGCTGGTGCGGGCCTTCCCAGGTCACGGGAGTCGGGGTGGCGAGAAAACCACCGCGCTGGATGTACTCCACGAGCGCTATGCTCGTGGGGAAATTGGAAGGGATGAGTACCTGGAAAGGCGCCGCGACCTGGAACGATAGCGCTTCCCCATCCGCCGAAGCTGGTCCGGATGCGCTACCAACAGATGGGGCAGCGGTGGAAAGCTTATCTCGTTGGTTAAGGATCCAGTCTGCGGCATGGATGTGGATCCCCAGATGCCGAGGCGTAGCCGTATATAGGGTGTGACATTCTATTTTGCTCCGCCGCTCATCGGACGTTTGTCCCATTACCATACCTAGCCTACGGAATCAGGCTCAACGCGCACTAAGGTTGGCAATTGGCAATTGGCAATCGGCAACCGGCAACCGGCAACCGGCAACCGGCAACCGGCATTATAAGGCCCTGCGGCGGTAAAAGGAGAGGACTCTATGGACCATTCGGGACATCAGAAACAAGGGATGGGTACCGCTCATCTCAGTGCGCACGGCGGTCACAACCATGCCGCCATGATCGCCGATTTCAGGCAGCGGTTTTGGGTGTCACTGGCCCTGACGATCCCTATCCTTTTTTTGTCGCCGCTTATCCAGCGACTGTTGGGACTGGAGGCGGCACTCGCCTTCACAGGGTCGTCCTATGTGCTTTTCGCACTATCGAGCGGGGTTTATTTCTACGGCGGCTGGCCCTTCCTGAAGGGGCTGTTTGCCGAACTCGAAACCCGCAAGCCAGCCATGATGACGCTGATCGCCCTGGCCATCAGCGTGGCCTATTTTTACTCGAGTGCCGTCGTGTTCGGGGTTCAGGGCGAAGTGTTCTTCTGGGAACTCGCCACGCTGATCGATGTGATGCTGCTCGGCCACTGGATCGAGATGAAATCGGTCATGGGGGCATCCGGCGCACTGGAAAAACTGGTGCAAATGATGCCTTCCGAGGCTCATCTCGTGGCCCCGGACGGTATGAAAGACGTGCCGGTCGCCAATCTGCAGCGCGGTGACCGGGTGCTGGTGAAGCCCGGCGAAAAAATCCCTACAGATGGTCTGATCGTCGAGGGGCGAACCACCGTCAACCAGGCCATGCTCACCGGCGAAAGCCAGCCCGTGGAGAAGGGGGGCGGCGACGAAGTGATCGGCGGTTCGGTCAACGGAGAGTCGAGTATCACCGTCGAGGTCCACAAGACCGGCAGTGAAACCTATCTTTCACAGGTCATCGAGATGGTGCGCCGGGCACAGGAGTCCCGCTCCCGGACCCAGGACCTGGCCGACCGCGCGGCCCTGGTGCTGACCCTTACCGCGTTGAGTGTCGGGGGGCTTACCCTTGCCACTTGGCTGGTCCTTGGCCAGCACTTCGAGTTTGCCCTGGCCCGCATGGTCACAGTTATGGTGATTGCCTGTCCCCATGCTCTGGGCCTAGCGATTCCGCTGGTCGTCGCCGTGTCCACCGCCATGGCGGCGCAGCATGGGCTGCTTATCCGGGACCGGTCTGCTTTTGAGCGGGCGCGCCAACTACAGGCGGTGGTGTTCGACAAGACCGGGACCTTGACGGAGGGGCGGTTCGGCGTCACGGATGTGGTCGTGCTGGGCGGATATGCCGAAGATGAGGTCGTGCGGTTCGCCGCAGCCCTCGAAAGCCAGTCGGAGCACCCCATCGCCGCCGGCATCGTGGCAGATGCCAAAGAGAGGGGCATAAGCTTCGAGCCTCCCAAGGAATTCAAGGCCATCCCCGGCAAGGGCGCGCAAGCCATCGTGGAAGGACGCAACGTGAAAGTCGTAAGTCCCGGCTATCTCAAGGAGCACGGCCTCGATGTCAGCGATGGGCGGATCGGGGCCTTGGCATCCCAGGGCAAAACGGTGGTATACCTGCTCGTCGATGAGAAACCGGCAGGGGCGGTCGCGCTGGCCGATATCATTCGAGCAGAGTCGCGGGAAGCCCTCGCGCGGCTGAAGGGGATGGGCGTACAGGTGATGATGCTGACCGGGGACTCGGCAGCGGTGGCCCGCTGGGTGGCCCAGGAAATGGGGCTTGACGACTATTTCGCCGAAGTGCTCCCTGAGCAGAAGGCGGAGAAGATCAAGGAGGTAAAAACGCGGGGATTGCGCGTGGCCATGGTCGGTGACGGCGTCAACGACGCCCCCGCCCTGGTGGAGGCCGACGTCGGGATCGCCATCGGGGCGGGTACGGACATCGCCATCGAGTCAGCGGACATCGTGCTGGTCCGTTCCGATCCTCGGGATGTGGCGGCCATCCTCGAACTTTCCCGGGCGACCTATCGCAAGATGATTCAAAACCTGTGGTGGGGTGCCGGCTACAATATCGTAGCGATCCCGCTTGCGGCCGGGGTGGCCTACAGCATCGGCATAGTGTTGTCCCCAGCCGTGGGGGCGGCCCTGATGTCCGTTTCCACCGTGATCGTTTCCATCAACGCCAAGCTCCTTCAGAAGGTTCGGCTCACCGCCTAGTGTAGTGTTGCATTCTTGTGGGAACTTTCGTTCTTTGTCGCAACTCCATCGGCAGTCTGGCCACGCTGCTGTGGTTGCATGTGCTGGCCCCTCTCCGGCTGGAAGCGGCCAGACAGGCAGCGCGCATGCCGGAATCCTGATGTACAAGTAAAACAATGTTCTATACCTGGTAATAAAGTCGTATACTGGAAAATAAAGATATGTACTCGATATTAAAGTTGTAGACTGGCTGGCCAGCAAGTAATCAGCAGAGCGTTTATTGCAAGAAGCAATCTTTAAGAGAGCCATGCGCGGCTCTTAACGGATAAAAAAATACTACCTCGACAATAAAGATGTAATGGATGCCTCCCCTTACAGGACGGGCAGCGGGGAGCTCCAGGGGCAGGGAGTCCTCGCTTGAACCGAACGGCATCAAGGTGCCAAGGTGGAAGTTCATCCACAAATGGGTTAAGGAGGACTCAAGATGCAGAATACAATTTATGGGATGGATTTGGCAAAACGAGTGATGCAGCTGCACTGGGTGGATTGGGAGACGGGTGAGATCCATCGCAAGCAGGTACGGCGTGGCAAACTCCTTGAGTTCTTCGTGAACCGGGAGCCTGGCATTATCGCCATGGAGGCCTGTGGCAGTGCCCACTACTGGGCCAGGGAGCTGCGTAAGCTGGGCCACGAGGTGCGCTTAATCGCCGCGCAGTTTGTGCGCCCCTTCGTTAAGACCAACAAGACCGATGCGGCGGACGCGGCGGCGATCTGGGAAACTGTTCAGCGTCCAGATATGCGCTTTGTCACCGTCAAAAGCGAGGAGCAGCAGTCCGTTCTGGCCCTGCATCGCATGCGGGAGCAGCTGGTCAAGATCCGGACCATGCAGGTGAACGAGATCCGGGGGCTGCTCTATGAATTTGGCATAGATCTTCCCCAAGGTCGCGAGAAAGGCCTGAAGGAATTCCCTGAGGCGCTCGCAACACTGGAGGGCAGGCTATCGGACCTGGCGCTGGAGACCTTTCGGCGTCAGCGCAAGCGGCTGGAAGAATTCGACAAGGACATAGCCGATATCGAGAAGCGCCTGACCCTATGGAAAAAGAACCAGGAGGCGGTGGCTCGTTTGATGGCCATCCCCGGCGTGGGATTACTCACCGCAACGGCCATTGTAGCCACAGTAGGAGATATGAAGTCCTTTCGCTCTGGGCGGGAGTTTGCCTCGTTCTTGGGACTGGTTCCACGTCAGAGTGGTACCGGCGGCAAAGTTCGACTGTTGGGCATCAGTAAGCGTGGGGACACCTATCTCCGAACCCTACTGGCTCATGGGGCGAGAGCCGTGGTGAATTGCCAGACCAGGAATCGAAATCCCTGGATCGACGAATTACGCAGCCGACGGCCCCACAATGTTGTCGTCGTGGCACAAGCCAACAAAATGGCGCGAACGATCTGGGCCTTACTGGCTAAGAATCGCCAGTTTGACCCGAATTACAAGTCGACGGCGGTGGCTACCGCTTGATCACCGTTGAGTAGCTGGACACTCACACTATTCTAAAGTTTCAGAGTTGCGCAGGTAGACATGATTGATGGCATAACAGGTCAGACCGGGGAAGGGTGAACCTGGAGTAAACTTGTCCCAAAAAGGACGCAATAAAGATAAGGACCCTTCCAGCGGATTTCATCAGGGCCAGCAGGAAAAACTGCATAATAGGCCGGATATAAGGCAGCACTTTGACCTCAAAAAGCTAGACGTCTAGTCGACTTGCACAAAAGGAGGCATCCATATAAGTTTCACTCTGACGGAGCAAACGCAGCGGACGTATGGGTTGATTATTGTTGGCCGGTGTGGCATTCGGTGCTCTGGGTGCGGTCAACGCTTCCTGAGCGGATGTGACCATCGAACGTGGTCCCAGGGGTGTCAGGCAGAAATACCCGCCCACCTCCGGCTCCTTCACGAGCCCTTGCTCACGTGCTGAGAACTGCCGTACCTTTCCAAGTGGCCTGGGTGATCCGTAGCCCGATCGTCCGGACCAGACTGATAGCAGTCATTCGGTTGCCCATATGCCAGTTAGTACTCAGGAACCGATCACATAATGAGTGACGTGGCTCACTGAATTGCACTATGATTCCTTCATAAGGATATGAGGGCGGTGGAAACCACCATGACAACTGGCAACTGCGAGGAAAATAAGCCTTACCTTTTTGCTTCAAAATAACCCTCATTCGGCAGGCGGAGAATTCAGCAAAATTTGGCCGTTTGTCCAGACGGGGACGGCGGCCACCAGACAAATTGATGCAAATTGTCTGGTGTGACGTGACCACACAATTAAATCGCGCTACATTCCCATTACACAGGAATGCTTGGGTAATGGGTAGGTGGTTATCGTTAGGGTTTCTCGACACCAACTTCCGTGGCCTTAACCACCGCGATGGCTGAATCCCCGACCTTAAATTCTAAATGATCGAGGCTATGCGTGGTGATTATTGAAGCCACGGTACCCGCTGCCGTTTCTATCTCTATCTCGGAGACAACTTCCCCCCTGATGATATTGACGATTTTTCCTTTCAGGTGATTGCGTAGGCTGGTTTTCATGAGAGTTTCCTTAGTGGAAATTGGGATGATATTTGAGTGCGTGAGTAAAGTTTAGCACATCACATCATCGCTACGCGCGCCTCACACAGCGATACTGGATGAGGCGCGCGGCAGAAAATTCCAAGTCGCTCTTTCTTTGCTCAGAACTTATACGTCAGCATCACCCGGTTATACACGAAGGCGTTTTTCCCGCTGCCGGGATAGAGATTGACGCCTCCGTTGGCCACCTCGAACTGATCCCGTACCGCCAAGCCTTGCAAGAACCCTTTGGGGAAATAGGTCACGCTAACGTGAGTCCAGTTGCTGTTCCCGGTAAAATAGGTGTTGAACTGGGAAAAACCAGTCGCGAGATGGATCCGCCGATGCCAGAGCCAATAAGCCGCACGCAGACGCCAGCCATGACCAGGCCCTACGCCCACCAAACCTTGAATCATGGCATCCACGTACAAGGGGTCCGCCGTGTACCCGATGGTATAGGGAGAAACGATCGCCCCGCCACCCACGGCACCCGGATGCAGATTCGTCGCGTCATAGGCCCAGAAGACGCTGCCTTTGGGAAATTTCAGGCCCGCCTTCACGCCGTAAGCCGTGCTGTTGACCGTTTCACCGGGCTGGTTGAACAGTTGGGTACCGGTTTGGGCGAAGGCGTTATTGCTTTCCCATTCCCGCACGAACTGGGCGGCCACAAAGGGATTGAAACCGGTCCTGGTATGCAGCATGTATTGCCCAGCGCCGTAACACATCTTGGCGAAATGATAGAAGTCGTAGTACCAAGACTGCACTGTAGCGCCATCCAAGGCGTATTTCACGCCAAATGCCAGCGCGCCGTTCGCGGCTGGTATCGTGCTGGGAAGATTATTGGGACCCGCATAGAGCGCGTCCCCATTGTAGTTCGTCGGATAATAGAGGTTGTCCCGGTAAAAGTTGTTCGAGGTGCGACCTTTCCAGCGAAAAACTCGGAGTCCCACGAGGTTCAGATGCGCGATGGGGCTGACTTTGGCGTAGACCCCTTGGTAGGTGACGGGAATCACTCGGCCACCCACACGGTTGAGCCAGGGGGTGTTGATCAGTTGATCGCCCACACGCACCGTTAGCCAGGGTTGGCTGTACTGCAGATAGGCCTGCCCCAGGGTGTTAATGGAGGAACCAATACCCATCAAGGTTTTATCGATGCGCGCGGGATCGCTGCTCTGCGTGCCCAGGGAATTGGCCGTATAAAAACTCACGCCCACACGAAATCCCGTCAAAAACGGTGCTGTGATGACATTCAGGCGACCCGCGAGGGAGTAGGCGCTGGCGTTGGGCGTGTTCGGTGTGCCATAGAGGCGGCTAAAATAATAGGAACGGATTTGGCCATCGATGTGGCTTTTCTGAAAAAACTGGGTGAGGGTTTCTGCATGAGCAGGAATGCTGGTGGCTAGCAGGGTCGTGGCGGCCACGAACCCAAGGGGAAGTGCTCTCTTTCTCATGGTAGTTTTCCTTGATAACGATTTGTATCGAGATATTTCACGGAATATGACGCAAGGCATTAAAAGAGGTCCATTTAAGGACCTCATGATTCCCTTTTAGGAGAGATCGCCCCCTTTGGGTGGGTTGTAGCCCGTCTCCTTGAACATGACCTGCCCAGCCTTGCTGGTCATGAAGCGGATGAAGGCCTCACCCAATTTTGGATGCGGCGCGTCTTTGGGCACGGCGGCATAGAACACCAAAGGCTGGGTATGCAGGGTCTTGGTCTTGCCGTCCACCATCATGCTGAAATGCACGGTGTCGTACCAGGCCTTGGCCATGGCTGGATTACTCAGATTGATTTCGTCCGGGAGAATGATAAAGGGAAGATGGAGCGATTTCACTGCGCTCTCATATCCGGAGGAAGCGTCCATCTGTCCGCTCTTCAGGCGTGTTAGCAGCGAGGCTTCGGTGAATATCTGCTTTTGGTTCTCCACAGGGCCTAGAACACGCTGAACAAGCTCAGGCTGGTGGTAGTACTTCTGCGCCAGAAGGAAGGTAAAGATGATGTTCTGACCCTGGGGATCCGTCTGCGGGTCCGTGCGTCCGAACTGGATCCCCGGCTTCTCCAGCACCGTGTACCAAGGCATTTTATCAGCGGCTGCGGCTGCAAACTCTTTGGCATAGCGGCTCTTGGGGCTGTAGGCGATGACCATGGCGGTGCTGGCCACGGGGACCGCCTTGCTCACCATCCCGGCCTTTTCCAGCACCTTAATGGGTCCGGGCGTAATGGAGATGAATACGTCCGTGCGCAGCTTCTTTGCCGCAATGAGGTGGGCGAGGCCATAGGCACCCTGTCCTTCTCCTTGGTAGGTCACATGGTGTGTTTTGGCGAAGGCAGGACCCAAATGCTGTCCATAACCGCTCCCATGGAACCGGCATAGGCGACCTGGAGTGGGGGGGCGGCCACAGCGGTTCCCATGCCCGCCACCCACAGACTGGCGAGTAAGGCCATGACAGGCGGCTGTGCTTTCATGCATACCGACCGATTCCTGACCGCCCCTGACGTCGGCGTAATGGCTGGATTCTTGAGGTGGGGGTCCGACTCTATATTTTGTGACATATAACGATGTACCAAAGCAGACCAATTGTTTTGCATGTTGGACGTCTCCATTTTTAGAAAAAGTGAGCAACCATCGAGAGATTCGATATATATGACAGAATATCGCGATGTCGCAAAGCGTACCTGCATACCCAAAATCTGGCTATACCGCATCACAAAAGCAATTGTTATGCCAATTTTTTGTCACACAAACGAACGTTTTTGTGATGCTTCTATTTCTAGACACATTTTAGTCATTTATGACCCTGAATCTGTCAATCAACTCGTCTGTCTTTCCGTCCTTATCCGGTTGTCTCCCAAACCCACTACCCTCGCCAAGCATTTCTAGGCAAGGCCAGTCGGTCGTCGTAGTGTAGTTTTTAGGGGCTTTCACAGAACCCCATATTTAGTGGCATTGGGAGACAGCAGGATAAGCACGTGTCTTTCTATGCCTGGTAAACGTCACCCAAGCGCACTGCGTACTGACAACAATTTCTGGATGTCCGGTTACGCTAAGGGTTGTCTGATGCCTGCCCACGCGGCAACTGGTGCTGCGGGACTTATCGGGCAGGCGTCGGACAAGCCACGAAGGAGGAAACCGCGGGGGGAAACGTGACGTTCAGATGAGGCTACAGGCTATGGGGATTTGAAGCGTCATATCCTGGCATAAAAGGCCAGATTGGCAGGACTGTGGACGGAGTTGTTCTCCGGGGCGGGCAGCTCGTGGTCGGATATGCTCGATTTCTGTCGGCACACTACGATTCAACAGGCGAAAATTATGCTGTTTTCTGGACGATGCCCAAGGGTCTCTTATTGGCTCTGGCCAATATATCGCCGGTGGGCAGTAGGGTAGGTATCGGTGGGCGCTGGCAATCATTGCGCAACTCCATGCCGGGGTGGTGCACGGATGGAAGATGCACGCACCAGAGTCTCGACGATGACCATCGCGGCCCCGCAATCCGGGCAGACGAAGGTGGGCTGGGTGGTTGTTCCTGCGGAGGTATCCTCGTTTTCTGGCGATGCATCGGGTGTCGCGTGCAAAATGTTACGGACCAGCACTAGGTTTTTCTTGCGCCTGGCGTTGGCCAGCAGCCCATAGTGGCGAATGCGATGGAACCCGCTGGGTAAAACATGCATCAGAAAGCGACGCATGAACTCGTCCGTGCTGAGGGTCATGATTTTATGACGAGTACGACCTTTTGCCCGGTAATCTTTCCAGCGGAAGGTTACCCCGTGCGCGTCAAAGGCCACGAGGCGCCGGTTGGAAATCGCCACCCGATGCGTATAACGGGATAGATAGGCCAGCACCGCTGCAGGCCCGGCAAAGGGGCGCTTGGCATAAACCACCCATTCGCAGTTCCGCAATGGCGCGAGCCAGTCGGCGAAGGCGCCGGTATCGACCAGCGCAGCATATTCTCCGAAAAACTGGAGCTGGCCGGCGTGGTGCGCCTGGCTGAGCGCTTCGAGAAAGCGCCGTCGAAACAGGCGCGAGAGCACCCGTACCGGTAGGAAAACCCCGGTCTGCAGGCGACCCAACGGGTGCCGTCTAGTGACAAGCCGCCACCGGGGACAATACCATGGACATGGGGGTGATGTGTCAGCGCCGATCCCCATGTGTGCAGAACCAGCGTAGCCCCGATGCGTGCACCCAGATGCCGGGGATCGGCCGCAATGGTTTCCAGTGTTTCGGCAGCGACGTTAAACAGCAGGCGATACATCACCGCCTTGTTGGAATAAGCGATCGCGCTGATGGGTGCTGGCAGGGTGAATACCACATGATAATAATCCACTGGCAGCAGCTCGGTTTGCCGTGCCTCCAGCCAGCGTCGAGCCGCGCTGGCTTGGCATTTCGGGCAATGCCGGTTGCGGCAAGAGTTATAAGAGATGTCCGTATGCGCACACTCCGTGCAGCGCAGCAGATGTCCTCCCAGCGCTGCGCTGCGGCACTGTTCGATGGCGGACATGACCTTGAGTTGGCTGCGGCTCAAGTGGGTGTGCTGAGCTTGTCGCCAGGAAGGCCCATGGGCACGAAAAATATCCGCGACCTCTACGGCGGGCTGTTCCACGGAGATGGCCTACATGGGGCGCAGGCCCTCGATTGGACTGACCACTTCACGCAGGATTTCCGTGGCCACATGGGCATAGAGCGCCGTGGTCTCCAGACGCCGGTGGCCGAGCAGGACCTGAATGATCCGGATATCGACTTTCTGTTCCAACAGATGGGTGGCGAAACTATGGCGCAACGTATGCATCGAAACCCGTTTACTGATCCCTGCCGCAGTCGCAGCAAAGTGTATGGCGCGGTTGATTTGTCGAGGACTGAGCGGATGACTTGGGTCGCGTCCTGGGAACAGCCAACCACCACGGAGCATCTTCCCTTGTGCGTGGGCTGCCCACCACCAGGCACGCAGACGCTCCAGCAGTACTGGCGAGAGCATGGCGTAGCGATCCTGTAGTCCTTTGCCCTGTTCGACCCGCAGAACCATGCGCTGGCTATCGACGTCTCCGACCTTGAGGGAGATCACCTCATGAGAGCGCAGTCCTGCACCATAGGCGACCGAGAAGACGGTTTGGTACTTCAAATTTGGGGCGGAGGCGATCAGTTGGGCTACTTCCTCACGACTCAATACCACGGGTAGCCTGCGCGGGACCGGCACGGATTGCATCTTTGACATACAGTCAGCACGATCAAGCGTGACTTCAAAGAAAAACTTCAGCCCGGTGATGGTAGCGTTGACGGTGATCGACGAAACACCGTGATTGGCGAGGTATAACTGGAAAGAACGGAGGTCTTCCGCTGCCGCCGTGTCCGGTGGTCGCCCCAGATAGCCTGCGAATTTCCGCACGGCTCGGATATAGGCGGTTTGTGTCTTAGGGGCTAGTTTGCGCATCCGCATATCATCGATCATGCGTTGACGTAGGGGAGTAATGTCCCGATTCAAAGGGGTCATGACGCTGCTCCTATCCTGAAAGCAGGCGAATTGCCTGAGCTTTCAACATAGGAAATGGAGGGCACGTTGTCACAATGGCCCACAAAATCAGAACGAAGCCACCCTACCGCGCCAGCGGTTTAGTGTACGCCCGCGAGGGCGTGCCATTTGCAGGGTGAAAGTCCCTGTCGGAGTTGGCCACAGCTCCGTAGCTGAAGGTAACTGCGTCGTCGCGAGGCGGGGTGGGGAGTAACCGGAAGCGAACTGTCGGTCCGTAGGATGACGAACCTGTTTCGGCGGGGTATTGCGGCGAGCCTGCACTAAAGTGGCGAAGCCTGGAATTAACGCAGCACGCTGTAGTGGCGGATAAAGCGATGCTGTGGCGTACAACGTGGTTGAGGACGGAACGATGGGAAGGTGGCACGTAGCAAGCGGGGATACCTGCCTGTGCGGTGAACGCGGGCAGGAGTCAGAGTCCCAATAGTACCGGACACGGAGCAGTAGCTGTAACGTGGAGACGTGCGTCAGAGCAAAAGGCGCATTAGGGAAGTGGGGCAGGAAAGTTGATAGCCAAAAGCCAGAGAGAGCAGAGATGGAAATCAAAGCATCGTCAGTGTTGGAAACGACTAAACAAGATGCAGGCGCGCTGGGAAGCTGCATGCAGCGGAAATTCGTGCCAGCTCCAATCTGGACAGAAGCTATGTTGGCAGCTCTTCAAACAGGAGTTAAGGGAGGCAAATGGCATAGTCTGATCGACAAAGTGTCGCGCCCCGAAACGTTGGGGTTGGGATGGATACAGGTCGAACGGAACGCTGGGGCGGCTGGTGTAGACCGCATGAGCGTGGAGAGATTCGCGCAAGGACGGGACTGGTATCTGGCCGAACTGGCGCAAGCACTGCGGGATGGCAGTTATCGCCCGCAACCGGTAAGACGTGTGTACATACCAAAAGGCAAGGGGCGGCGCCCGCTCGGTATACCTGCCGTCAAAGACCGCGTGGTTCAAGCGGCACTGAAGCTGGTGATCGAGCCGATCTTTGAGCACGAATTCGAGCCAAGAAGCTACGGCTTTCGGCAAGGTCTGGGCTGCAAAGATGCGCTGCGCGAAGTGGATCAGTATTTGAAAGCAGGCCACTGCTGGGTGGTGGACGCAGACTTGCAAAGCTACTTTGACACGATTCCACACGCATCTCTTCTCGCGAAAGTGGGAAATCGGATTGCAGATGGCGGAGTGTTGGAGCTCGTTCAGCGGTTTCTCAAGCAAGACATCATGGAGGACATGAAGCGATGGACGCCGATGTCTGGTAGTCCGCAAGGGGCGGTGATTAGCCCTCTGCTCGCCAATATTTACCTGCACGAACTTGACGTAGAAATGCGTGAAGCCGGGCTGGTGATGGTGCGGTACGCCGATGATGCCGTGGTGTTATGTCGCAGTCGGGAAGAAGCGGAATCTGCGCTGGCTCGCATGCGCGCTTGGGTGAGTGCGAACGGATTGACGCTTCATCCGGACAAGACCCATGTTGGGGATTGCCGGGTAAAGGATCAAGGGTTTGAGTTTCTGGGTTACCGGTTTGAAGCAGGGCAGCGTCGGGTACGCAAGAAAAGTCTGATGTCCTTGCGAGATAAAATCCGCATCAAGACGAAGCGTAACGAGGGAAACTCTATTGATTGCGTGATTGCAGCTCTCAACCCGACTCTTAAAGGCTGGTATGGCTACTTCAAACATGCCCATCGGTTCACCTTCTCGTCAATTGACGGCCTTGTTCGTCGTCGATTGCGGGCAATGCTGCGACGGCAGAAGCATCGACCGGGTCAAGGTCGATGTCTACGCGATCACAAACAATGGCCGAATGCCTTCTTCGCTGATCTTGGGCTGTTCACGATGTACGAAGCCCATCAATTGGCGCGCCAATCCCGATGAGGAAACAACTGACTGGAGAGCCCGTCGCGGGAAAACCGCACACCGGGTTCGGAGGGAGGGGACGGCAATCGCCGTTTCCTACCCCTATCCTTCGCTGCGACCCGGTCATTCGCATTCGCAGGTTGGGGATGATTAACCACCAGGCAGAGAATTTGATGGCAGTGCCACGACCGCGTGTTCAACCCTGTTCTGCACAGAACGGCACATATTGAGAATGACTCCAGTCAACCACTTCTTGCACACCACAGGCATTTCTCCCTTCACCACCTCATGATCGCTAGTCAACCTCTTTTTGCAGATTGCCGTTGTTTTTTCATACGATTCCCGCCACCACCATGGCCACCCCCAGAAGCAATCCCCACTTCCCTGCGCCGCTACGCCAGATCGCCTCTGTACCGCCTGGAATAGAGCGCAAATGCGCCCGCCGGGTGGCGCTGTCCGTGTGGGCCGCCGGCTGTAGCGTGTGCCACGCATCCTGTAGGGATTCCGGAACGCTCCCCAGCGCGTTCAACTCGCAGATCTTCCGGTTCAACTCGGAGATCGTCAGCACACCCTGGGGCACCACGCCCGCAAACCTGCCACTTCCGGCGAGGACCACGAAGTCCAGAAGGGGCACACCCGGCACCAGAAAGGCCAGCGCCTTGCGATGTCGGTAGTTCTGGTCCAGCGGGTTGTGGATCTGGTTCTGCTGCTTACCGATGTATTGCGTCCAGGGTCGCTTGCGGCCCCGGTCGTAGAGCTTTCCGCCATAGTTCTTGGTCTCCAGCACCACGATGCCCGCAGGCGTCAGCACCAGATGGTCGATCTGGGTGAGTCCGCGGTCATCCGCGATAATCACGTCGTTCAGTGCGGTGGCTTTCTGCCAGGACAACGCCTGCCGGACTTTCCATTCCCCGGTCATGCCCTTTATGGACGGCTGTAGCAAGCGCAGCGACCACCCGACAATGAATAACCCCCCAAGCTCTACAGCTATCACAACACGATCTCCCGTCCGCTTTCCGCGAGGAACACCACCATCTTGCGCGACAGGTCTGGCACCTCAACTTCTGCGAGCGGGACGAAATCCTCTGGCTCATCGGCCCAGATGGGTAATTTCTTCCCGGCCTTCAGTCGCTCGTGGTAATCCTCCACAATCTCGTACTGCGTCGATAGAAGTGCCGCACGGTTATAGATCGGGTGATCGGCACCCATGCGAATGCTCAGATTGAGGCACAGTCGATGCCGCCACGGATAAGAGCACCCGGTGTCCGCATCCACAGACAGGCGTTCCCCCGTCCGAGTCAGCCATTCCGTATCGGGAAGCGGATACTCGGGGTCGGCCCCGAGTATCATCCGTGGCGTCCAGAACTGATCTATGGAGCCGGTTCGCAGGTTATTTGCCGTGGCCTGCTGCACATAGAGCAGGTCGTCGCAGCGCACCAGGTCGCAGCGCGTCCATGCCACCTCCGGGTATTCCCAGACGGTATCGTATTCATCCCGGAACTGCGCAACACCCAGCGGTGTCAGAACAATGACGGTCTTGGGCTGATCCCGCTTCGACGGATCCCCGCAAAAGCACGGAATCTCGGTGGCCCAGCCCTTTGCGAAGAGGGCACGCACTAAGCCCTTGGTTTTCTCAGATGGAAAAAGATGGTTCTCCATGATGTCCCGTGAGGAATAACCGAAGCGGTAGATCCAGTCCGCAGCAAGTCGCGTAATGTGCTCGAAGGTTTCACCCCGCCCCTGTCCTGGTGATATTTTTATGATATTGCTCACTTATTCGCTCCCTGTTCTTTTTTGTTTGAATTTGTCGGTGATCCATGAAAACCCCAGCGCCGCCCCGGTTACGGCATACATCAATGTCAACGTGGTCACGGCGATCACCAGTGCCACAACGCCGGAGAGCCGCGCTGAAATTTCCAGTGCCGCGTCCCAGGCCAGGTGCTCAACGCTGAAATAGTGATATATCCCCGCGAGAAACACAAAAAACCACACCAGCGTTGCCATGAACATGGTGTATAACGCCCCGCGTAACACGAACGCCTTGATGGCGTGCGCGGTCAGCATTCTAGCTCCTGTATGGATAGGTTTCTTACACATTTTGGCCCCTAAAGGATGTCTTTTATCAGCATGAACAGGCTGAATAACTCCGCTAAAATACCAACGCCAACGATAAACAAAATATGGAGAAGATCGCCGACAAGTCGGGAGAAGTCGATCCTGAAGGTGATGATCGACCAGAAATCCTCAGCCGCCGAGAAGAACAGCATCAAAACCACCAGAATTGGGATACCGATTACCGCCAGCAACCAGATCATAATGCCTCCTATAACCGCTTCGTATGTTGGCTCAACGTCTCGTGATGCCGGGTCTTGAAAATAGCAATGGCAACCAACATCACCAGCCCACTAACAATGTTAAAGAGCACGGTCAGGGCCAGACCCGTAGCAACGGTGATGATGGCCGCAACGCTGGCGATATAAGCGGCCTTACCCAGCGCATTCGGCCATGACATCATGTGCGGTGCTAGCCAGAGGATATGATCTGGCGTGTGCCCGATGTAACGGTAACGGTAGACGGCAATAGCAAATATGAGTATCCATGCCAGGACGCTTGCCGCGACGCTGTACAGCAATCCGTGAAAAATGACGCCTTTCAGGAACCGCAAGATGCTCATGTGGAATCCTTTTGCAGTACCAGGTGGATTTTCCCCAGTGGATGAAAAATCCACCACCACATCGAGCCAATGCCGCCCAGGACGACCAGCAGAAGATAACCCGTTACCAGGACATCCGGGTTTTTAGTAATGGCACCGAGCAGGCCTGTCCCTACTACGAAGATTAGGCTGTTCCGCCAATTAAAGCCCCACCAACAGGCCAGCGCCTTGGCTAATGGGTGAATGGGCTGGCCATTCTTCCGCACGACCGTCACCGAGATCCGTTCACCATGCACCGTCATGGGGCGTGTGACCAGTCGCCCCGCCCAGATGCCCATGCCGTAAATCAACAGCAGGATCAGGAAGACCAGCGTGAACCACTCTGCTACGTTGTGCGCTTGCACTCCCGTGTAATGATTTTTTGTGATCCACCAATGCGAAGCGCCGCCAGTCCCGACCATGCCGGCAATGGTAAACAGCGCGATCCGCCAGAAATAACGCCAAAAAAGCCGGGCGCTGACTATGATGTCGAGTTTCTGTTCTTCAGTCATGAATCCCTCTTCCTGCGAAATCGACAGGCAGACCATTAACAAAATCCACATTGACGGGGTGATAATCACCGATCCCCGACTTGGAAACGACCCAGCATCCGTCCCAATGTGAGAACGTGATCCATCGCTTTGTCCCTGGGCACTTCGTTACGCGCAGCCTATCGCCTGGCTTCAGCATTTTTTGGGCGTTCGCCTCGGCCAATTTCGCCCAACGACCCCATTCTTTTTTCTGCTCTTCGGTCAGCATGTTATCGCCTCCTCCGCCAACGCGCCCCAAATCTCCGGGAAGCGGTTCGGGAAAACAGACAGTGCTTCAAGTGAATACCATGCCTCATCATATTCCCCGGATTTCACATCCTCGATGTCTACGCCCACGTTCCAAAGGACATTCCCGTTGACCAGGTGAACGTCCACCCCATGCGGGCCACAATCCTGTTCCGTAATCGGGCGCATGAACTGGACAAGAACACCATCCCCGACGCGGGCGTTGGCCGTCTGCTCCTTGGCGAAAGGGGCGATTGCCGTGTTGGGGGTTTCGTAGTATCCACACCAGTATTCATCGGCGTCCTCTTCTACCCGCACCCAGGGCATGGCGAAGGCTGCACAGCGATGCTCCGGCGCGTGCTCATTCCACCAGTCGGAGAGGGTTTTCATGGCCGGATGATCCGCGCAGAGCCCCTTGAAATATGGCGTGCTCTTGTCGAAAGGAACGTCCCTCGCGGCGCGAACAGCAGAGACAAAGACCTCCTTCGGCATTTCTATGACGGCGTTTTCCCGGTGCGCATCGTTGTTCCTGGTGAATGTCGCTTGTCGTGAAATCTCATGCAGTTGCCTGTCCTGGAACGCCTCGATGTAAGCTAGATCCGAAAAGGGGATGGCGGGGATTTCCAAAGACTCGACGTACACGAATAAATCACCATCCTCAGATTCGTCGCCAAGGAGGATGTCAATAACCTCCACATTGCGCCCCTCATTAAATCCCGCACCCGACAGCAGAGTGGTCGGCTGAAAGACCAGTGGCGGCTTGCCCGGCTCGAACCGGCGCACACGATGCCAGGCGGACAAATCCATGGACCATGTATTGTAAGGACCTGGGTTCAGGTTGAGACTGATCTCGTGCTCGATGCGCTGGCGTAAATGCGCGGCGTCCACCGCAATGTCCCAATGGAAGACGAGATCAATCACATCGAGATCGTCCGGCAGCCGCACGAACCATCCATAGCGCGTGTCCTGGCATCCTCCGATGAAATAGCCTTTGTTCGGCACGCATTGCGTCACTTGAATGGATCCTCCAGGCGGTTGCAGATGGTTCAACTCAGGCTGATCGGCGGTGACGGAAAGCCGCACATGCTCAGGCCGCATAAAGCGGCGCAGAATCGGCGTATCGACATACAGTTTTGGCAAAACATGAAGCAGCCTGCGGTCGGCGTCCGCCGTCCTGATGAGATGACCCTGGGCATCAATGAGCCTGGACCCATTATCCGTTTCCGTGATTGCGTGTTTCATCAGCATCCTCCTGCAGCGCAATTTTGCGGGGTGTATCCGGTGCCAGAGATCAGGCTTTGTGGTGTGGGATTGGGTGTCGCTGGCGGATTGTCGATAACGGTCCAATCCGTGTCGTTAGTGGATAGAATCGTCTGACCGGAGCCGTTGGTTATGGCCAGTATCCCCGCCGCCGGATTCTCAAACTGCGTAGGATTGCTCTGGGGTGAATTGGGCATGTTCATCACCATGAAATCCACCGTGTCGGTGCCCGGTGGCAGTGTGATACTGGTCGTCGTCAGCGTGCTGAAGGTGTTTGTAAACCCCACCTGCTGACCATTGATCCACACCCAGCCATAGTTATCGGCAGCGAAAGTGAGCGTGGCGGGCATGGCAACATTTGTGGGATTGGCATATTGCGCCTGCATGACCGAATATCCGGCCTGCGCGGTGCCGGTGATGCCGTCGTTTGCTCCGAATATCCACTGCGCCCCGGAGCTCGCGATGGCGCTGTTCGTACACACCTCACTCTGCCAACCATTTTCCGCCGTATTGCAAGCCCAGGCGTAGGAGGATTGGTTCAGTTGGGAGGCGGGCGGTGGCGTCTGGCATTCGGTGGAAGTGGGCGCGTATTGCTTGCAGGTCCGCACCGATACCAGTTTGTAATTCTGGAATACCACCGGGAACGTCGGGCTCTGAGCGTACTGCGATGGCGAGAGATAATTGCCGAAGGTGATGGAGCCGTTGAAGGTACCATTAACATCTTCTCCGGTAATACCGAACGACGGGTACCAATCGAAATTCTGAGAGCAGTTATTGCCGCCGAACACATCATTCATGTTTAGCTGCGTGCCGTAATTGCCGCCATTCGGAACGGTCAACGGAATGTTGATGCCGTAGTTTACCTTCCCCGTAGTGTCCGCCGGGTTGTAGCTGTTATTGGTGATGACGAGCTGCACCACGCCAGAGAGGGAACACTGCGTCGTCGCGGTAAACGTGTCGCTCTCATATCCGCCGCATGAGCTATTACCGGCGTTTGTCCAGGTTGCGAGTGTTTGAGGCTGCGAACCCACTGTACAGGCGGGCTCGGATACCATTTGCGTCGTACACCGTTCGCATGGCCCCCAGTAGGGCATAAGCCCCGTATGGCGCGAATGGATGTATGGTGTGCCCAGCGTGTTCATCTGGAGATCGTTCTGGGCGATGCCGTACACAGAAGCGGCTTGGGCAGTGGTGGATAGGCTTGCAGCCGGCAGGCCGGCGAAGAGAGCGAAGAGGATGGCGGCGCGGAGTTTCATCAGGGCTCCGTGATGCAGGATTGGGTGGTGACGGGGGTGCAGGTTTGTACGGGTGTGCAGGTGGTCACTGGAGTGCACTGCTGGCCATAGGTAGTACCTGCAGATATCACGTAAAGGTAGTAGCCGGTCGAGTATAGGCAATCTGGCGTTTGAGTGGTGCAGTAGCTCAGTGGTTCGTTGGTTTGGTGAACCTCAGAGTTGATACCCCGGCACTCCATAGAGAAAAATGGAACACCGTTATATGTCGCCGGGCAGGACCAACCCGTAGCCACCTGCTGACACTGCTGCGTCGTCGTACATTGCTGTGTCGTTGAGCAATTCTGCGTGGTCGTCGATGTACAGCAAGTTGGCGAGGTACTCGTTTGCGAGCATGAACAGGTGGTATTGCTATTTTCATACTGTGCGGCATTATTCTCGCAGAGCGAATAATCGCTGACGCATGAGGGTGCCGCCGTCGTCGAAGGATTCGAGCAAGAACACTGATTCGAGGCGTTCTGGTAATACTGAAGGTTGTCCTGACACAAGCTGTAATAGCTGGGGCAGGACGGGGTGCTCGCCCCGGACGGACAGGTGCACTCGTAATACTCGGCATTCGGTCCCAGCCGGGATTCCTCTGCCGGCAATATGGCCTGACAAGTGCTTGCCGCATTCTGTACACAGGTCGGCGTCGTGGCTCCCACCTGGCAGTAGCAGGACTCATTGGCGGGGATTTGACCCGCCGCTTCTTCCTGCTGCAACGCGGCATTACAGTCGGTTGGCGCCGCGATGGGATTGGCGCCGTTGTTGTTCGTCGTCGGCGCTCCCGAAAACTCGCGGGCGATGTCTTGCTGAGCGGTATCGCCGGTGGTGGCCCAAATATATCCGGAGTGTAATAACACTATGAAAAGCGCGAATGCTCTGATCCTGCCTCGCATCACTGTTCTCCTGCTTCGGCAACCCCGTGGTTCAGCGCGGGGTGGAGAAGCGTCAGGTTGTATCCATAGCCATCACCACGCTGAACCAGTGTGCAGAAACGGTGATGGATGTGCTGTACCAGACCTTTTGCCGTCTGGATGTTGAAACTGCCACTGGCGCGGATGGCGACGCGGCCGAGATAAGCGCCCGCTTTCTTGCCGGTAGTGACGACGGCTTTCACCATGTCACCGGTCTGGAACCCGAAGGCACTTTTGCTTCGGGTCAGGTACCCACGCGGAAATCCGTGCTTCGTCAGGCGCGTGCGCTGGTAGCTGCCGCGACCTGTCGCTTTGATGTGGAGCATGGACTGCCGCCAGCCATGAATCGCATCCACAGGACCAGTACATGCGGCGTCGAGACAATGCGCTTTCGGTACGCTGAACCGTTTACGATTCCATTTCGTCCGCCCGCCGCTGGCGGCTTCCACATCGAGGTTCGTTGCCTTGAGCCGTTCCCACAACGCCCAGCGGGTGCTGTTGACGGCGGCGGCATCTCGAAGTGGCGCTTTCCGCTGCGTTTCTATGCGGGCCAGACGCTTCGGGTCTTTCGCCAGAAACTCCGCTATGTCCCGATTGCTCTTGCGCTGGTTGCAGGGGAAGCAGGCCAATGTGAGATTGCTCACCCGGTCACTGCCGCCCGTGCTTTTCGGGTGGATATGGTCGATGGTCAAGGGTGTATGCTCCGCATCGCAGTAGGCGCATTTGCGGCCCCACTTCTCCAGCAGGTATTCACGGACCTCGTAGCCCTGCAATTCACCTTGCTGGTATTCCACCCCGCTGATCTCCGGGTTCTGGAGCCGTTGGGTATCGAAGCGATGCAGCATGGTGGACAGGTCCGTGACGGGTGCCCAGCGCCGCAGCCGCGTCACCCACGCCATTGTCGTATCGACACGGTGTTGCAGCGACGGTGCCAGCCAGCCTTTCGGTTTGGTGCGGTTGTCGAAACGGGCGGGACGGTAACGCAGATTCCCGCGCCGCCTCCGCCGAAACGCACCGCGACTGACAAGGGCATCGCGGATCGCATGGCCCCGATGCTGCAACTCCAGGAGCATCAGCACCACGATGGTGCGGGAGACTTCGCCGGTGATCGCATCCACCGTCTCCTTCTCCCGCACCAGAGCTAGCCCCGTGGTCTTACTGCCGGGGGCGGCTGTCACCCGGACAGATTGCAGCACGGAATTTTCCACTAACCGGTCCACCAGCCGGATGGTGAAGGGCACCATGCGATGCACCCGCGCCCGCCCACGCTCCAGCAACAGCCGCGCCCGTTTCTCCGAACACGGCATGAGCGGTTTCTTCCTTTTGTCCAAAACCAATACGGCCATTTTTTACTCCTTTGTCCTGCTGACTGCATGTCCTTACGGACGGCTTGTGACGCGAGGCCTGCGCCTCATCTCCCCTCGGGGCTGTGTGGCACCGGCTCCCCTCTTTCGAGGGCGGTGGAAACATTCGGCGCTTTACCTTTCGCCAGCATTGCTCTCACCTTCCAGTGTCCGGGACTGAGGAAGCATCCCGGAGTGGGTCTCAACGACCTGCGCCACACGTCTACCGGATCACTCCGGTCCCCTGGTCAACCCAGCCTGTGGCTTTTGCCCCAAGCTCCGCCCCTTCAAGGCGGGGTAGTTGACCAAAGATCTCCTACTTTGCTTTCGGCTTCGCCGGGATAGTCATGGGCATTGGCGGCGTGTAAATACACCACCGCCATGAATGCCAGATAAAACAACCGTGCTTATCGGGTTGTCTCCCAACGTAACATTTCTCATACAATAGATTGTGCTCATGAAAGATGCTTCACACCACATATGATGTCTTTGGGAGCTAATCCGATAAGCACGAAAACAACTTTACTATGCGTCTCATCGAGATCGCCTAACCATTGATATTCGGGCCAGTATGGCAAAATCCCGACGTGCAGATAAGCGTAACATCTGCACCCTCAGATGCCACGAACGTCCATCCTGGATAGACCGCCGAGATTGTTTTGACCTTGATATCGCGTTCTTTTTGCGTGATTCCGGTTGCCCATTCCCACTGATCAGTGACCGCATAAGCCTTCATCAAGGGTTTTAGTCTGGTATCCCAGACCGCGAATGGTTGAATGGCGGCACCGTTTGCTTTTGGACGCGCCTTGTAAAAAATCCCAAAGGATCCTGACCCGGCTCTCCAGCGCTCCTTATGCGGTTTCCAGGTTACACCGTCAAATTGAAAGGACGTATGGCCCACCACGGCCCCGCCAGACTTTGCCGACACCTGGGCTTCCAACATCGCGGCATTGGGAATAAATGAGTTGGCCGCCGCTCTTGTGGATTCAAAATGAACCGCATAGAGGAAATTCCCCGACTGAAAACGATGGAGCCCGGCCAGATCGGGTGACGCCCCTCCGGAAAGCAGGCCCAAAAGCCCCAGGCCGATGCTGCCGGAAGCGAGGCCCCCAAACCCCGTCATCGTGGCTCCATTGACGATATCGCCGATATCCATCGCGTCGTTGAGCGGTCGCATACTGGTTGGCAGGTGTTTGGCACCCACAGCGGCCACGAGCAACGGCACTGGGCCAACAGACTGGTTGATAAACTCCGTTTGACACTCACGGTAATAATTTCCCCAGCCGCCACTACACCCTTTCCAATGTTCAACAACGGATGTGTTCTCCATGGCCCGGTGCAGCGTTGGATACTGCGTGCGTTCCGCCTGCGGCATGATCGAAGGCGCGGAAACGCAACCGGCGAGCATTACAGCGATCAGAGAAGCGATAATAGGTTTTACGTGATAGATCTTCACCGCCCCGCTCCTTTTGCCATGGATAAAGGGATGTTGGGGCTGGACGGATTGACCATCACCTCCCGCGTCATGGGGCGCACCACCAGATCCATATCCTCCATCGGGATAGCGCCCAATAGCGCCTCGTCGCCCATCACCATGGCACCAACGAAACAGCGCCGATTTCCAAAGTGAATCTCTACAGGCCCGACATACGGCACCTGGAGTCTGGAACCATCCGCCAGCGTGACCTCCCGCTTCTCCTGTTCCTGAAGATCCAACAGGATCGCCACATGCTGCGGCATGCACAGGTGCAGCGCGCCAGTATCCGAGAGGGCGTTGACCTCCAGTGGGGCAAGTTCCCGCTTTACGGGGTTACCAAGCGGGATCGTCGTATGCGTTATACCCACGGGTTTTCTCCCTTTCCTATTTCCTAAAGTTTAGGATCCTTCGGGCTGCGGGCGGATCCATTTCAGCGAGGTTTTTTCGAGCCAGGCCGGACAAATCAACTCTCCATGCCATACTGGCGCATGACCTCTTCGAGTGGGATCGTTTCGGAGCGACCCGCACGAACCTCAATCAGCGCCTGCTCCGCCAGGTACAAATCCTCCAGGTCATCCAGATGCTCCTGGATGGCCTCGGTCGCGTAGAAGGTCTTGCTGCGCCCGGTACGGGCGGCCAGTTCGTTAAGCCGGTGTTCGATTTCTTCCGGCAGTCTGATGGATATGGGCATGACGTTTCCCTTATGCGCTAAATTTATCATTGAGATCCCGTAGGGCTTTCCGAAGAAACCTAACCTGCACGAGATGTCCACTTGCCGAATACCGCAGCAACTTCCTCCTGAGAAGCAAAATCCCCGGCATCCGCTTCCGCAATCGCTTCACGAATCTGGGACACCTGCCATTGTTCTCTTTCCAGGTATTCCTTGATGGCCTCCATCGCCAACCAGGAACGGCTGCGTCCCGTCATTTCAGCCAACGATCCCAAGTCCTAATGCAGGAATGACCCGTGCTTCACGCCAAACCGCTCCGCCAACGCGCACAGCCGTTTGTCCAGTGTCCACAGCTCCGTCCCCGGCGTTATCATGGTGGATGCCAGCAAAAGGATGTCTATCAGGCCGCAACCCAAACCGAACAGTCGCTCGCGCCCAATGAACGCCATCGTCTCCCGCACTGTGGCCTGTTGAGTAGACTGCAAGCGGTCGAGATCGGACAGCGTCTTGTCCCGATTAGGCGGTGTTCCACAGGCGATTTCGCCCAAGACCAAAGGGTGCGCCATCACCAGATCACGCTCCAGCAGTTCAACCAGCGCATCATTGCGATGCCGGAAGTGATCGACCCACACCGATGTATCCACAAGAATTCCCTTCACTGTTCCGCAAGTTCGTGGCGGCGGGGGATTTCCTGCATCTGCGGCACGGTTCCGCCCAAGGCGGCCAGTCGCTTGGCCGACTGGACTCTCACAAAGGTCTTGATGGCCTCACGGAATAGATCAGCCTTATCCATGTCAGGATCAGCAACCTCCAACGCCCGCTCATAGAGCACATCATCAATCGTCACAGTGGTTCTCATACTCACCCCCTTTGCATCTAATGATGTGTGATGGTGCATCATTTTCAGCACCATGACAACATTGTGATGCGGTACATGAATTGATCAAGGAATTGCATTGGGATTCCCTGTCGGCACCGCGACCGGCGTTTGCGCCACAACCGGCCCATGGCCTACGGATATGGGTGCCTGACTGATATTCACGTCGCCCGCTGGATGATCTATTTGCGCAGGTGTATAGGTCGCGGCACCTTGCGCGTTGCTCCCGGAAATAAGCCCTGCATTCTGGAGCATCGCCTGCCACGCACTGAGCGACACTTCAGCCCAGTCCACAGCCGCCAGTTGTTGCACTGTGAAGCCGCCGCACTGCGGGTTTTGGGCCGTGCCATAACCCCCCGCCACGTTGGGCTGTCCGATCCTGATCTGCGATGCGATAATTCTCGAAAGAGGACTCGCGTAGCAACAGAACACATCCTTGTGCTCCATGCAGATACCCAGCACCTTGGTGACACAGTATGTTCCCAGATTCTGGCAGGCATGGAGTTTGCGCTTCTGTCCCAACTTGAACTCTTCGTTCTTACACGCGGTAAGAAGGTTTCCTATGATCTGCAGAATCTGATAGACCATATATATCCAGCCGATCACGCTGAAAAACATCATAATATCTTCGTAATACGCCGAGGTTATGAAATTATACACCGCAGTCATAATCTCAGCCGCCATTTGCGGACCAAAAACCATATTCAGAATATAGGCGGCAGCCTGCATGAGCCAGTCCTTTACATAGAGCTCCATTGTGCTGACCAAGCCCGTGGTTGCAGTGCTGGTTCCGCTTGTTACCGCATTAGCTGTAACGCCTACCGACGTGGATGCCGACGATCCTACGATGCCAAACGCATTGCTAACGGCTTCAGCCGCTCCCTTGAAAACCGTGGTGACATAGCGCCAGGAAGTGGCCGCCCATTGATTCATGCTGCTGTAAGCGCTTTCTACCCATCCATGAAACGCGCCCATGCCCCAGACATGGGCATCCACGATTGGCGCGTTGGCGATTTTCCAGGTGTCATGCGCAAGCAGGAGGTAGTTGGCCAAATTCCCGCTTGCCCCGGCGTCTTTTAGACCTTGCGCACAACAATTATTCGTAAATACCCCGCCGGCAGGCCAGGTACGGCAGTACCTGGCCACTCCGCCGAAAATGATGGGCTGACAATTACCCGCGGCAATAGACGTTCCCGTCGCGCACATGGCCCCCTGTTCCATTTGTTGCAGGGCGGACAGTGCCGTGAGCGCCTGATTGAAGTGCAGGTCTTGGTTGCCAAAAAGCGCATGGCACTGGGTACCCATGCACTGAATCGGACTATTGCAAAGAATACTCTGCGCATGGGTGTTCGGTGTGGTGTTGGCGGTCACGGATCCGGGATTGACGGTGACGGTTGATCCCGCCTGCGCCGCGTTTTGCGGCACATATACCCAACTGCTATTCGTGTCGATGAGCACCTGATTTTGACCGTTCACGGTGCCGATGATGGAGAGTATGCCCGCCGATGGGTTATTTCCAGACGCAGATCCCGCACTATTGGTGATGTAATACATGATTTCGTCCGGCCCCGGACTGAGGGTTATCGGGACTGAAACCACACCCCCGGTAGCGGGATAGGCTTGCGCCCCGGTACCGCCCGTTCCACCGTCCGAATAGGACGCCACTTGCGTTCCGTTGATATTGACGATGCCCTCATCGTCCGCCGCCAGATAAAGTGTGGCGTTGATCGGGGCACCCGTCGTATTGGAGTATGTGCCCTCCATGAGATCGGTTTGGCCGTTGGGCACGCCGGCTCCACAGCCCCCCGTTACACCGTAGATCCACTGCGCGTTAGGATCAGGGAAGTTGGTGATCCATCCTGTGCTTTCGTAAGTGGATAAAGGTTCGGTGCAGGCAACGGGGTTAGAGTTCAAGCTGGGCGCACTGGTGGTGGTCGTGCTTGGTCCGGTCGCCGTCGTGCTGGCATTGGCGATGCTGGTGTTGTTGTTCGTGCAGGCGACGTTCTGATAATACTGGCCGAACACCGAAGGGTTGCTCTCGATGAATGGCATCATATTGTTGATCATCGGCTGATTCGCCAGGTTACTCATGAAATTGTTGATCATGGGATCGCTGGCGTAGGCATTCATGCCGCCGGGGTACGCCGAAATGTTTTCCAGATAGGATTGGGCGTAGGTACAGGCACCAAGAATCTGCTGATACTGCTGCGATGCCTGCGTCTGGCCAGTGCCGTAGCCTGTGGGCAGGGCCACCGCACCGTCGCCATTATTGCTGACATTCACCGCACCGCCGGTGACACCCGTGCCGATGAGCCCGTCGAGGCTGGCGGTCATCGAGGTCAATACATTGGTAAGACCCTGAGCCGCAGTGGGGTTCGTGATGCTGGTATAGAGCGTGCTGCAGCGCGATTCCAGGGGCGCTATCGTGCTGTTCCAGGTGGACCCCAGCGCGGCAACGCTCGCTGTGCCCGATTGACTCAAAAGATTGCAGGCGGGTGCGTACTGGTAAGCGCCGTTGATGACGGGCGCACAGGAGGTATCGAGATTATTGCCTGCGGAACCTGCGCGATTCTCCGCCTGCTGAAAGGCATTGATGGCGGCCAGGGCGCCCGCATAAGCGCCCGTGGTGGCACCCCCACCCGCCGTCTCTATGCTGCTCCGGGCGGCCTGCAAGGGCGCCTGGCAGGCGTGCTCAAGGGCGGTGACGCTGCCGACACCGTCCTGCTGAAAGGTGTTGAGCGGGCCGGGCCATCCAGCCGGGCACGATGGATCACTCATCAGAGCGGAGTTGGCGCTATCGGCCTGATTGATGGCATTGCCGGGGGTCATACCCACGTTGTTCGAGAGATAGTAGGAGGATGCTTGCGTTTGGCCTCCTGTCGGACTCATTCCGGCGAAGCCCTGCATCTCCGTGGTGCCCGCGTTATTAGCGGCGTCGCTTTGCCCGCCCATGAGCAAGGAGTTGCCGAAGTTGGCACCACTTTGCGCCTGGTTGATAAAGGTGCTCGCCTCAGCCGTCGCCGTGGATTCGTAGTAAATCCCCATGCCGACCATCCACGACATAAACAACACAGCGGCGCGGCGCTGACGCTTGGGGTGTCCCATCCAGACGAAGAATCCCATGGCTACCCCGTAGGCCCCTGGTTGCCGATGATGCCGAGACAGCAGTTGGTCCACTGCCAGACCAGATAGACGTAATTGCCCCCGGTCGCGGGCTGGCTATCCCATTCCCCCCATTGAAAGGGTGATTGTCCCATCCAGTGCGTACACTCCCCGGATTGCGTCGGTGGCGCCTGAATATTCACGCCGCCCGGCTGCGCCACCGTACCTTGGTTACTCGCCGATGGGGTCACATAATTGGCCGGCGGGATGCTCTGCGCGGACGGCTGCTGGGCATTGCCGAGATTGATGCTGGCGTTGGGTTCCTGATTGGTTTCATCGTTCGGGAAGAGGATCTGAAAGCGGAACTGCGCCTTGGGCAAGACATAGGTGCGGCGAGGGCCACAGAGCGTGCTGTTGCCCATCGTGCGCTCCAGGAATCCGAGACGGAATCCCATGGCGATCATCCGTGACACATCCATACTGGACGCCTGTATGGGGTCATTACCATCGAGATTGCTGCCGACCATCGGATAGAGCAGTCCCCAACAGCCCGCCGTCCAGTATTCATTGTCGATGGGCTGGGCACCTACGCTTTCCTGGGCACACTCTTCCGCGGAACCGATCAATCCGATGGGGTTGTCGTACAGCAACTCTTCCGGCGAAGCTAAAAAGGACAGGAGATCGTTATTCCAGGTCGGGAACACTTCGCTCATGAGCATGAGATTCATGCCGCTGTAACCCGTATTGCAGTCCGGGATGTTGGCAAGCTGCATCATCGTGATGAGTGGAAAAGTCCAGAGCTGCACATTGAAAAAGGTGCTGTTGTGCTGGGACGTGGACGTTCCGGTACCGATGTTGCCACCCCACGATCCGGTCCACTGGTTTCCCGTGGTCGAGCTGGGCGACAAACTCACGCCACCCAGAACCGGCGAGCAAAAAGGATGGCTCACGGCCTCAATGAGCATTGTGGGCTGCCAGTATCCGATCTGGACACCGACGGTTGGCAGGGTGAGGTGCTTCCAGCTCCCGCCACACTCACAGACGGCTCCGGATGCCGCGCCATTGGGTACCCCGGAGTTGCCGCCGAACCACGTCGAGCCCGCGATGCGCAGCGGGAAGAGGGCGGACCAGCACACCCCGCCGATCAGTTCATTGAAAACGCCCGCGTCCGGGCACATGGTCGCCACCTGTGCGCTACTGGCTAGTGCCGGTACAGACAGGGCGAGGCTAATGGCCGTGAGTCCTGCGGCGATCCATGTGCGAAGAGGCATTTACTTGCCCTTTGTCCAATAAGCCACGGTCGGAGCTCCGAAAGGTTCTCCAGCCACATGACAAACGAGTTTTCCTTTGTGGATGGTGCTTCCCACGCTGTAGACTTTGTTGGCGTTACAACAGTAATTCGTCGTGTCGGGCATCTTGCTGGGTCCGCAGGACGCCGAATCTGTTGCAGCAAATGCCGCACCAGAAAACCCCATTCCCGCAACCAGAACGACCGCTGATACCGCCTTCATGGCTTTGCTCAACTGCATGACACACCTCCGTTGAAAAGGCCTTTTGGCCGGAAATCTGTGGACTCACTTTAATCGGTGCTTTTTTCTAAACTGTGTGACTTCGCGACTGAGAGGGGGCCGACCGAATGAGGTTTGCTTAAAAGTCTGCCGATAGTCTCTAACGCATTTATTTTCAATTTTTATCTCCGTTCCCCCGGCAGAGGTTCTTTCGGAACCGTAATGGACAACACATCGTGGTCGGGTTGGATCAACGCCGGCACCCGGTTGATGCCCAACCGTTGCGCCAACCCCGGATAAATTCCGTAGACCGGGTGATTCAGAGCGTTTACCACGGCGTTCTCCCCCTGCCAGGTGGCGGGCAACTCGCTCGCCATGATCACGACATTGGGGTACATGCTTTCCCACGCCTGTACCTGCCTCACCTGCCACGGCTGGGACGGGTTCAGGACGATGTAGGATTGGCTCCAGGGGAAGGGGAACATGGTGAGCGGGTCGATCTCCTGTCCTTTGCGGACCAGCAATTTGCCGCTGGGCAGGCGGATCGTTCGGGTGGCGATGACGGAAGGGTTAAAGCTGTAGTTCCGCCCGCGCAGAGAATCCGGCAAGGGATCGCCCAATCGCGCTCGCACGCTCTGCCAGTCGTGGGCCTTGGCCTTGGCCTCCTCCGTCTTCCAGTTGAAGTGCTTGATCTTCTGCTGGAACACGGCAACCATGTTGGGCTCAGCGACCTTCCAGGCCTCGCCGCGAACCTTGGTAGGACTCCCTTTGCCTTTGTCGATGCGCTTTACCGCCCCGCGAAACCCGTACTCGTCACCGACCATCACGCCCCATTGCTGATTGGGCTCTTGATGGATGATCACCGGCACCAGATTGACCTTGTGATCGGTGAACAGGATGGGATTGATCTCTACGTTCGCGGTCTTTTTGAACGAGGGCATGAGCTTGTTCACGGTGCTGATCATTTCCGGCAGCCCTTCCGCCTTATTCGGCCATCCTCTGAGGACAAACACCGTGGTCTCGAAGAGATGCTTGTTATCGGCGACCTCCTTGAACCAGCGCCGCAAGAGGCTGTGCGGCATATCCATGCTGATGAACACCAGCGTTTTTGCCGAGGTTTCCTCTTTCGCCATGAGGGTGTGATCGACATATTCCTGGAGCGCCTTGCCGTGCAGATTGGGCGGCACCACCGGCACGCCGTTGACCCGCGTGCGAAGCCATGCCTGCGCCTTGCCATTGCTCTGTGGCGCATATTGGGCGGCATACTCCTGCAGGATATTGGCGCCCTGCTTATCGAGTTGTGGCGTGACCGCGGCCTGCTCTGCAGGTGTCGCCTTGGGCTCTCGAAGCCATGCCGGAGCCGATCTGGTGCCGGCAGTGCTCATAATCGCATCCGACCTTTGCACGATGGCCGCAACCTGCTGCTGATTGATGACCGGCGCGATCATTGGACATTCCCGGCGATAACTTCCGCCGACTTCACGGTGGATGCTACCCGCATCAGGCTGCGGACCGGGACGGCTGCGGAAAGGCCCGCCTGCGGAAAGTAGATGACCAGAAAAGGCGGCTTCATCGGGATATTGCCGAGTACCACATTATTCCGCTGCGCGAAGCGCGTTCCCATTGTGGTGACATAACCCGGCGACTTGTGCTTTAACACGCTCGCCAGGCGTTGCTCACGTCCAGCGTTCCCCGCCGAAAGGATTGCCGGGGCCAGCGGTCCATAGGGCACGAGTCTGAGTGCCATGACATGCAGCGTGCCCTTTTTTGCCATTTGTCCGGCCTCCCCCATCATAACTGCCATGACTTTGTGACCCATTGGCGTGGAAGGGTTGAATACGGCGATCATGACGTTCGCTGCGCCCTTATTGCCCACGGTGATCCCGGACAGGCTTGCGCACTGGAAAGCAATTTTCGATGCCGCGGGGCCTTTCACCAGGTTGATCTTGCCGATGTACTTGATGCCATAACCGGCGGTCACGTTCGCCCCGGTCTCCAGGTTCGCCACCAGCCCACTGATCAGGTATTTCCCGTTCGGAGTGAGATAGGCGATGGCCTTGCTGCCGTTGTACTCCATGACGATACCAGTCAGCCCGTCCGGACCGGGGAAAGTCCTCAAGATTTTCCCCGCGTGATGTGCGGCAAGCACATGCGCCAGAATCCCTGTTGGGGCGGCGAAGGCCTGTGTGGCCATGCTTCCTAAGAGGACGGCTGCGAATAGAGCTTTGGGCCAAATTTTTCTTGTGGTAAGTGTCATATATCGTCCTCTCCCTTACACCGGCCATGCCTGGCCAATGATGTTCCGAGCTGGGACCAAGCCCCAGTACCGGCCATCGTAGGCTCCGGGCGTGGTGCCCATGATCAGATACCTGCCATCAGGAATAGTGAACTGTCCCGGATGCAGCACACGCAGATGCTCAAAATGCACCCAGGGCATCAGCCACCGCTTGCCCCAGTAGTGACCATTGATCCAGATAGACCGGCGCGTGATTTTCACGCGATCACCGGGCACACCCGCGACATACTTCACCACGAGGATGTGCTGACCGTTGGCGATCACGTCGATTTTCCGGTCATGAAATACCACCAGCATTCCGACCTTGGGTTTTACGGGTCCATAGCGGACGAAGAAGCTGGTCCAGGGCAGGCAGGACTGATACTGCGGGTCGATGGTCAGGCTGTAATGTGCGGCCAGCGCCGGGCGTAAAAAGGGGCTCAATGCCAACGCAATAGCAGCCAGGCCAAAGATCAGCGTCATCTTTGCGCGAATGCCGAGTTTGCGCGGGCTGTCAGTCATGGGTACCGCCGGCGGGCGCCGCTGGCCCTTGCAGGATGGCGTTTACACGCCCCATGACTTCTTCCTCCGCCATGGCCGTGAGGTTATTGCTGGCGGGTGCGGCCAGTACGTTTTGGGATAGGACAAGATCCCCTTTGGCGGCATAGGCATTGGCAATACCCTGTATAGTTTGGCCTACGGCAAGGCCGATTTCCGCAGCCCGCCGGTGCGATACACCGCCACCGTTGACGGTGACGTTTTTGATCACGTCCGACATGATCTTGCCCGAGTCGATATAGACGACTTTGACTTTCACCGGCCCTGGTGCCGTGACACTCGTGCCGCTATGCCCCCAGAAATATCCCCAGTTGGCCTGTACCAGAAAAGATGCGGCCCCCGCGCCCAGAATCCCGATAACCACCATGACCGGGTACCCGAACCGTGGCCAAAAGCCGCGTTTCTGAGGGCGGACCGGCTGTGGATCTGCCGTTTCAGTCGCAGGCGTCGGAGACGCACCTTCTGTTGTCGTAGTCTCAGTGCTCACGCAACCTCCTTTGCCGCCAAAGCCGCGTCCGCTGCGGCTTCTGCCTCCGCAATGGATTGCAGATAATCCGGCGGATCGGTGTCGTCCATGTCTTCCTCTTCTTCTTCCGGGGCCTGCTCCTGTGCTTCGATGTAGCCCGGATGAGTTGCCATAAACTTGCGGATAGCCGAGTCGGGATCCATGCCCGCCCGCATATCCGCCAGGACCTCCTCTTTTTCCGGGCCTTCCGTCGAAAAGAGCACACGCCGGTAGGGGTCGAGCTTCAATCGCCCCACTCCCATGGCACCATCGCTGTAGATGAATGCCTCTGCGTACTCTCCGGTTTTACGTACCGTCCGCATCTGGGATAGCCCGTAGCTGCCGATGTCGAACTGCTCGTTTTTTTCGAGCTGCTTGATCGTGTCGCCCCTCTGCTTCATGACGATAAAGTGCGCTGTTTGTGCCGCGATGGTTCTGGTTTGTTCATTGGCGTACAGATCCGAAAGTCCCTGGATACCGATACCGAGTGCGCCGCGATGCTTGGCCACTCGCCGGGCCAGCCCTTCGAGGAAATGGGCTGCTGTCGGTATTTTGAGGAGCACACTGGCCTCATCGACGAAGAGGATCCGCCGGCGCACATCACTTGGATCTTTGTCTGCGGAGATTTGGCGAGCGATGGCGAACATCATCTGCATCAGAACGACCATCATAAGATGCTTACGTTTTGACAGCTCGATGAGTTCGAGGTTGACGAATCGCCCCGTGAGATCGACGTTCATGGGCTTATTGAACCAATGTCCGTAAGCCCCGTGTTCGGTGAACTCGTGCATCATCTCCGACATTTCGATGGCACGCGACTTGTGATCCTGTGCTGCGAGATACTGCGCGACGTGGGTAGGTGTGGCGTTAGTGCCATTGGCCCCGTAAACGGCGCGAATGGCGATGCCTATGGTAGCCATATCGGAATCGCTCAGATTGCCACTCGGCGAGATCATGGTGCCGATGATCCCGACCAACTCCTCCAATTCATCATCCAGCGTTTCCACACTGGAAAAAGGATTCAGGCCGATGTCCATGTCGGGCCGCACGTCGATATGATCTCCGCCGAAGAGTTTGCAGAGCTTCTCGAATCCTCTGCCGATTTCGATGACCCAGACCTGGGCACCCAGGGCAAGCTGATCCATGATGATCTGTTGCCCGGTGACGGTCTTGCCGGAGCGGGTCATGCCGGCCAGAACGAAGTTTTGACCGGACTCAGAGGAATAGAGGTCCAAGAGCATTACGTGCCCGCGCCGGCTTATGAAAATCGTACCGGCTCCTTTCGTCGTCATGCGGCCCTGGCCGGCATTGCCGGTCCAGTCCACAAGAATCGGCGCTGCGGCTGTGGCATGACTCGTGGCCACCGATTTGAGCCGGTGCGTCATACCCATGCTTTCGGTGTCCGGGAACAGGGGTAAGGCGTTCAGGAACATGGGCAGGGCCAGATATTTGTCGGGCAGCATGGTGAATCCTGCTTTACCGGCATGGCTGGTGAAGTTGCTGGCAGCCTGTTTCGCTTCTTTGATGTTCCGACCCCAAAGAATGGCGGTAAACGCCATTTCCAGCGCATGTTCACCATGGTTCAGAGCATGGACCAGATAGTCGGTGCCTTCTTTTTTCAGGGCAATGCGTGGCACCCACTTCACCATGCGTCCGAAAGCCTGCCAGTTAATCGCCAGACTCTTGGCCGTGACCTGTCTGCGCTTTTTGACCTGGTCCGGTATGTGTATGGTCCAGACTAACGCAGCCGGACGGATAAGCTGGGTGGTTTTCCCCAGCGGATCACCCATCAGAAAATCCGTCGAAAAGACGTTCACCGGGCGCGAAAACCCTTTGATGGAAAGCACTGAGATCACGTCTTCCTTATCGTCTCCATGCGAGATCGTGAACATGCCGCCGTCGTCTTTTATGCCGTCACCAGGACCGAGGATTTGGTCTCGCAGCAAGGTGGTATCGTCAGCGTCGTATTCCCATTCACCCTGGATATTGAAGAATCGACGCCAGATGGATAGTGTGGGCTCCCGGCTCAGTCGCTGAGGATTAAAGGTGTTGAGGCTGGACTGAAAGGCGCTGATCTGTTCGTCAGCCAGCTTGATATGCTCGTCACTCGGGATCTCCGCTGTGGGCACCTTGATCGAGATAAGCACCATGCTCTGGGTGAGCGGCACCCCCGAATCCTTGAAGGTTTTGCCGTTCTTCTCCATCCCGGTCATAAACCCGGCAATGTTGTCGGTAAACCCGTCCAGTAGCTTCTTCTGCGCCATGGTGAGGCCCGGATCGGAAAAGATGTCATCACGGGCACTTTTATAATCGAAGATAATATTGGTGACATCTGGCACGTTCCAGTTGACGATCTGGATAAACGTGCCGGCGGGCAGATTGATGGACAACGCGGCACCCAGTTCGTCCATGAGCGAATCATCCGCGCCGGACAGCAGGTTGCAGGCCATAGTGGTCCCCACATACCCGCGATTCATGAAGATGAGCTTCCTTTCGGGATCCCAGGCATACCAGGGGAAAAGCGTCTCCAGGCGACGCCGTTGGATGATCCGGTAAAGCTGATCGTTTAACGTGCTCACGGGGTTTCATCCTCCAGGTGGTTTTCGGAAATGCAATGCGATGCCAAGGCGTTGGCAAGCTGGAAGTAGAGGCTGTAATTTCCCTGCACGCTGCCCGGTGTGATCACATAGCGACCGCAGATGATGAGAGAGGGCGTCTGGCGTATCTCGGCTTTGCCCATGACGCGAATATCCTGCAACACGAGCTGCTGGATGGGTTTGTACCGCATAGCCGCCAGATAATCGGCGGGCCGCACCCCGATTTTCTCTGCCGCCAGCGCATAGGTTCTGGGATCCGAGTAGGAGTCGTGATCATCCTGTACCAAATGAAAGGCCTCGCTATCGAATCGTGGCAGGATTCCGGGATCAACAGCGGCCACCGCAAAATAGCTCTGCGCCATGGAGATCCAGGGCTTGCCGACCGCCGCCGGCATCTGCTCGAAGTGAATACTGGATGGCAAGGTGTCGGCCCAGCGTAGCGTCTGGTTGTTCAGTGCCCGGCAAAACGGGCATTCATAGACCATCGCCTCGATGATGGTGTCCTGATATTTCGGTCCCAGGTGTACCCGGCGATATGGTTTGAACTGGTGGGCGTTGTCTGTCATGCCGTCCAGCCCATTCAGTCCCGCGAAAGCGGCGGAACTGGCAAATCCCAGAATGATCCCGGCCACAATGGCGGCAACTTGCACCTTCCGTGTCATGCAGCGAGTCCCTCTGATAATGCCCTGGTGATCTCCAGGCTGTTCGTGACTCCAGCCACGATCAAATTGCAGCCGGCGGTTTGCAGCGTCGCATACTGGGGCTGCAGGCGGGCTGCGGCCTCCATGGCCTCCTGATCTCCCAATGCCGCCCGATAGGACTTGGTCATTTTGATGGCCTCGAAGATGGCCCGACGATCCGCATACCCCGTACCGATACAATCCTCGCAGCCTTTCCCAATCCATTCCTGATCCGGTACGGCAACGCCGCTGCCCGTAAAGACCTCTGGATTGAGCACTTCGGAAGCGGCCTTGCAATGTGGACAGACAGTGGCGATCACGCGCTGCGCCAGGAAGAGTTTTACCGATGCGGCGATGATGTGCTTGGGTATCTTGAGGTCTTCCAGCCGGAAATAGCTTTCCGTCCCTGAATTGGCGTGCAGGCTGGCCATGACCAGGTGGCCGGTCATACCGGCTCGCATGGCGATGGCTCCCGTTTCTTCGTCCCGGATTTCGCCGACCAGAATCTTGTCCGGATCCTGGCGCATCATGGCGCGAAGCGCCGATGCAAAGGTCCGGCCCGTGCCAGGTCCAACTGGAATCTGCTGAACACGATGCAGGGTGTATTCCACGGGATCCTCTGCCGTAACGATCTTCACGTCCGGCGTGTTGAGTGCATTCATGCCGGAGTACAGCGTCGTCGTTTTACCGGATCCGGTCGGTCCTGCGGTGAGGATGAGGCCCTCGCGCTGACTGAGTGCCCAGCGGAAGGCATCTTCCACACCCGACGGCATAAACAGTTTTTCTATGGGTAAACCCGCGTTGGCTGAATCCAGCAACCGGACCACTGCTGAATACCCAAAGTTGGTCGGCACGATGTTCAGGCGGATGTCGATGCGCCGTCCCTCGAACTCCTGCACAAATCGGCCATCCTGTTCGTGCCGGGTGTCGGCGACATCGAGATTTGCCCGATACCGCAATTTATTAACGAGCAGGTTTGCCTCACCCGGGGAGATGACGGCCACCACACTGAGTCGTCCACGGATTCTTGTCCGGATTTCCGTGCTGCCATCCTCCAGGCTCTCAAAATGTAGATCTGACCATCTCTTTCGCGCCGCCGTTTCAAATAGCTCGTTCATAGTGGCCGTGAGCGCCTTGTCACGGTCATTGGTCGAGATGAATGCCTTGGCGACGACGGCCATCAGCCAACGTCCTGGACGAAGGCTGCGGTGTTTCTGGGCATTCCGGGCGTCACCTGCCACTTCCCTTGTGGATTCTTGTAGATCAAGGCAGGGGTGCCATGGATACCGTGCGCGTTCATCCAGCGGTTGTTCGCCTGTATGGAGCGAGTGTCCTCTGCGGATACCTGCGCCTTGGGCACGATGCCACCTTCTTCCTCCTGACTGTTAAAGTGGGTTTCGTCGAAACGCCACTCTTTCTCCGGACTTGTGGACGCGATGATGGTTGCCGCTTTGGGCAGACTGCTCGGCTTCAGGAAGCCAACGGGTATCAGATGGATGGCCAGTGATCCGTTATCCACATAGGATTTCAGGTGATCCCAAGCCAGGTGGCAGAAGATGCAGTTCGGGTCCGCCACCATCCAGACTTGCTTGGGTGCGTCCGGTTTTCCAATGAGGAAATTGGTGGTTTTTTGGACCGTTGTGCCCACGTCCACCGGGCTGATCACTCGCGGTTTATCAGCGGCGGGCAAATATTTCTGGGCATAGCGCACGGACTCGTTGGTTCCACTGGCGGTAAACAGCCCGCCCATGAACACATACTTGCCGTTTTTCGTGCTGTACATGATCAGTGCGTGACCCGGAGACACCTGCACGGTGTATCCATTCAGCCCCGCTTTTGTGGGGAATGTTTTGAGAATAATTGCCTGACCGTGGCTCATCGCCATGATGGTTTTGGCGCCTGCCTGGAATGCGAGCGGCACATTTCCGGCGAACGCCCAGGCGGGCGCTGCGAGAAACAGGCCGGCGGCCAATCCGCCGGCCAAGGTCCGCATGGACCATTTAACCATCAGGCAACGCCATGCAGGATCAGCGTGTGACTGATGATCGTGCCCGCAGTAGCCGCAAAGATCTTGATGAGGACCGGGATACCGTAGTACAGCGCCACGGCACCGCCAACCACGACGGCCAGCACGGTACCTTTACCCGTGAAAACCATGGTAGCCACACCAAAAATCAGGCCACCCGCGACGATGGCCAGACCCAGATCACCCTGCGCCCAACCTTCGATCTTGGTGGCTACTGCGGCGAAGGACGTACCACCCGTACCGGCGTGCGCCTGAATCGCCATCATCATGACGGCGACGAGCAACAGGGCCGCCGTCATGAGTGCCTTCTTGCTGCTCAACATCTGGTCAAGACGGGTGATCATCTGATCGTACCCGTTGGCCGCCTTACTCATTACTGCTGCTGTCATATCAGACTCCTTGATCAAGAGAGAAACATTCATTGAAAACCCATCAGCTTGCCGGCACCGGAACCTGGGCATGGGCGGACCCGTTTCCCAAAGTCCACGTCTGCGGCGTGATGATGGAGTACACCATCCCCGGAAAATGCAGATTGCCCTCCGGTCCATGGTAGGGTGCGACCCACACCCGCAACACCTTGGGCTGCGAAATCAGCGGCCTGGGGTAATGTAGAGGGGCCATCAGGGGTGCAGTCCCGGTGCTGCCTGAATCCGATGCTGTCGCCTGAGACTGGCTTGTGCCGCCACCGGCCACCGTGGTTCCAGAAGCTGCGGTCGTCGGGTGCAGAGAAGGTAGAACATCGTTTTTGCCGGGCGCTGTCCGCAAGAGCTTTCGCGCAAGGGTCTGTTCCTTGATGGTGCTCTTGTCTGGATTCACCTGGTCCCGGTGCCGCGTGATGCCCCACACTTCACGAGGACCGACGCAGACCCCGCCCTTTCCGTGGATACACGGATGACTGGCCGCGCATCCGCTGAGGACGACGACCGCCAGCGTAACGGGAATGGAGAGATAGCGGTTCATCATGGCTGGGCGTACTCCTGACGGGTCTGGGCTTCCGGTGTGTTGTTGTACTGACCCTGGCTGGGGAAAGCGGACGCCACGGCGGGGGACTGGCCGGCCCCTGCGTAGGGCGATGTTTCTCCGTAGGGGCTTTGCATCCCGCTGGGCGCCATCGGACTGTTGTTCAATGCCTGTGCCGACTGCAGTTGGGCCTCTTGAATCTGCGCTTTGCTTTCACCGTCGGTATGCACCCGCACGCCCGTCTCCAGAATCATGCTGACTGACACGCCCGGGTTGACCTGGATCGTTGGCAACATGGACTCGGCTTCATTCAGGTAGAACTTGGAGATCTGGCCCGCCGCCGTGGATACCCCGCCGCCCGCGGCTTCTGCACCGATGTAGCTCGGAGAGGGCATCTGGAATCCCTGAGTACTGCCAGATGCCGGGTTGAGATTGAGGCCCTGGACACCCATGGGCTGCACCGCATTGCCGAGCCCCGAGAAGATGCCGGCGATAAAGGACTTGATCATCGCCGGTCCCTGATGCGATACGACTTTCCCGGACACGCCTACCAGCCCGTCGGATCCCACGATATACGCATGGATGGGCGCCGAGATGACCTTGCCTCCTCGTGCGACGCACGAAAGCATATTGGTTCGCATGTACACTTTTTGATTGCCGATGCTGCCGTATCCGCTGGCAATCGCCATGCAGTTTTCGAGATTGGCGCGTAATCCATTGGGCAAAATGGCCCGTTTCTTGACACGAATATCGACGATCTGCGGATTGGTTTTCGCTTGTGGCCCTGTACCCGCCTGCAACCCATTAACCAACACGCCTGTTAAAATGGTGCCGGCGGGCAGATAGATGCCCTTTTTGCTCTTCACCGTCACGGCATTCATCACTGTGGAGAGCTTGTGCGGATGCTTTAGATTGACGGTATCCAGATGCGCAGGGGTTGTCGGAGCCGCAGGGATTCCGCCCTGTGCCGTAGGCACATTGCTTGACGGTATTCCACTTGGCGTTTGCGGCAACTGTCCCAAAACTACCGGGCTTGATGCCGGTACCCAGGTCTGCGGCGGCGTGTAGTGCTGTTGCTGTATGGGTTGGGATCTCATCGTGGCGATTTGATTCTGCAGCGCGGAAATGCTGCTTTCCAACTGCTGCATCTGCGGGCTGGGCGCTGCCCCAGGCACGGACTGGTGCTCCGCCTTCAGCTTGGCGAGCAGGGTTTTGCTGATATGCCCGGAAAGGTCCTTTTCCTGATTTTTCGTCATCCCGCTTTCAGCCGCCGTGATTTTGACGAGCTTCTTCATCTGATCTTCCAGATGGTCTATCCGCGCTTCCATTTCCGCAGGCGTTTGCGAAGTAGGATGCTCAACATAGACCTGGCTGTTGGTGGCCATAGCCTTCTTCAATGCCGCGTTTGCGGCACTATTGTTGTGTGGTCCTGCGAGCTGGCTGCCGATGACAACGGCGCCTATCACACCCGCAGCAAGGCCTCCGAACTTGAGTTTTTGCTTGGTCTCCGGGCTTTGGGTTTTCCACCAGAGCTTGGCGCGGTCCTTGATACCTACCATACGGCCCCCAGCCCCCGGTGCGAGGCGGGTAATGCTTCTACGAGGTAGAGTTGCGTGCTTTCTCCGGGATAGAGTTTGTGATGCGGATAGAAGGCTACGGACAGAACGCCCTTTTGGTAGAATTCATTTTCGACCAGGTTGACGGCCTGATGGACATTATCGGTGAGCTTGTAGCTCACAATCTGATAGCGCCCCCCGATCCAGTGCGAGAGGCCCGTCCAGGATAATGGCGTAGGCGATATAAGGTTCGGAACCCGTCGGCTTTGCCGATAATTCTCTGGCACCTGATCGAGTACCGCGTCCCGCATCAGGCTGACCATGACACTGGCATAGGCCGACCGATCAGGGATTTTAGGGGCTCTTCTGGGTACGAAGCCCGGAAAAACCAGTTTATAGTTTTTCGCCGGCGTATTTTTCGGAATCAGAGTGAGAGACGCCACTGGATCGTCCGGATTTTCTCCGGTGATATATACCCCTTCGGGGAAGCTCGGTGTCACACCGATGATGACATCTGATCCATGCTTGAAGGGCTTGGCATATTGGCTGCTCCCCGCGATGATTTTGGGATGTGCGAATGGCGTGACAAAAAGGTTAGGCGTGACACCAGATACTATGACTGCATAGGTTTTTCCGGGATCTACGCGAATATCCGTAGTGGATACTGGAATGCTCCCGATGCGTGCCGCCTTGAAACTCATGTGCGGCGGGATGTTGGACGCGCCATAGGTGTTCATCGCGGCGCTACGGATCGTGTACGGATTGGCGCCGACCGGCGGCGGGGTTACTGTGGCCGGTGGCATATACGGTGCGCTACCGGGTGCGCTGGGCGGCATGGGTGCCGGCATCCTGCCACCGGTTAAATCGGGCTGACTTGGCGCTGCGGGGATGTGCCCAAGACTCGCAAAGGCGGGCGACTGCTGCAGAACTGACGTGCGATCTGGCGAACTCGGCATGACGAATCGCCCAGAGCCGTTATTTGCCCCTTGCGCGAATGCCGCACTACCTGCGCTGGCTTGTTGATATTCTGTCGCTCCCTGTTGACCGAGGCTCGCTCCTTGCGTCAGCGCTGTATCTGTAGGGGGCGGCGGCGCCATAACACCTGCGAGCGTCGCTACAGGCCATAAGGCCAAGGTGCAGAGGATCCCGTAACGGCGCATCATTTCGCCCCCTTGTCTTTTTCTTGAGCCATGGTCCATTTGATGGTGTGCGGTCCGCCCTGATAGGCGTTGAAGTTATCCAACACAGGCCTGCCACCTTCTATGTGTACCGCCATGGAAAAGGTGTAATGCACCTTGGATACGGTCTGCCCGAGATTGTTGATCTGGCTGAGAAGCCCGTAGACAAAAACCGTTTTGTTCGCCGCCTGCCAGATGGTTCGCTTCGCCTGAAAAAAGAAATTTGCCTGGTCCCCGCGCTCGGCGGCTGCCGTGGCGAGCACCTTGCCTTTAACGATGGCGAAATCGTTCGCATCGAACAGCTTACCGAGGCTATTGGCAACGTATGTCGCGTCGCCCGGCGTAAGGTTTCCGACCAGCTCAGCGACGTACAAGCCCCAGGACTCGTAGTAACCGGCGCTGGCCGTGGCGTACCCGATATTCACGGCCTTATCGAGATAAGGTGGTACCAGAGTGGTCTTGGTCTTCATCGTGAAGATCATCCACTGCTGCGACAGAATCACTATCACGAGCGCTACAATGACGAACAGATACAGGCGACTATTCTCCGCCAGTTTGTCGTAGGTTTTGCGGAAGAAGTCCCAGTTCAAGAGATCCACTCCTTGATGTTTCCATTCCGGAAAACATCATTGAGCCGCCACCATCCGAACTGATAGCTCATGTGCGGGAGTACACCGTTGAGCTGGTTGTTCTTCCAGCCCGAGAAGAGGTACACCACCCCCACACTGAGCACTACGCAGATGGTAAGTTCGCGCATCACATAGCCGACAATAAAAAACATGGCGGCTACCGCGACTTCTTCGACATCCCAGAAAAGGATCTGCTGGGTGTCGTCAACGTGGTTGGGCATTCTTACGGCTTGCATGATGTTTCCCCCTTTTGTGCCAGGGTCTTGTCGCGCTTCTGGCAGGCCCAATAGTCGGTACCTGTCTTTCCACAAGGGAGCGTTGCTGGCTTGCAGCTCCACGGATTAACGATGGATGCCTGTGTATGCAGCCGCTTGGCGCCCGCCTTGAACCAGGCCTCCGGGATATGGAACGCGGGCCTCCTTGTCGGAAATGGAATCGTTTGCTGCGGCATCCATGGTGAATGTGTCGGAATCATCCGGGGATGCACGATGATGGGGCCGAATGCGGGAGTATTCACGATGGCCGGCATCTGTTTTCCGAGGACGTGGGCGAGTCCTGGCTCGGGCTGCTGGTATTGCCATGCCGCTCCGAGTCGGGGCTGAGGCTGGTAGATGACGGGACCTGCGGGTGCGTGCGCCTGGGCCACAGGCTTTTCCATCCAAGAGGGCGTCCAGTGGGCGCAGGCCGAAAGGCCCAGGCCAAGAACGCCGCATACAGCCAGACGAAGACCGCCGTGAACAAGGTGGCCCATATCTGGAAAGCGGGAAATGCCAGATGCGCGAAGGGCGTGTAGGTCCACGGCGGAACCCCCGCACCCTCGTTGACATAACTGCATCCCTTGGGGACGGCGTAACCGTCTGGCCAGAATCCCAGGGATGCGCCGGACCAGACTCCGGCCATGAAGGGATGGGCCATCTGCCAGTCCAGGGTTTCCTTCTGCGGGTCGTTCACATACTGCCCGTAGCACGGAATCATCACCTGGGGCACCCACTGGAACTCCCAGGTATGCCAGGCCATGCCTACCGCCATGATCAGAACAAATATCCGCCATTTAAGAACCCTTTTGAGCATTCTGAGCACCGGGGAGCGGGACTCCGGGGTGCTCTTTTTCCCACTTGGCCGCATAGAAATAATCCCAAATCGTCAACTGACACCGATAGTCCAAATTAGCGGTTCCATTCTTGATGCTCCTGCCGTAATCGGTGTCTGCCGCTATCGCTACGGATCCAACAAAGTTACCTACCCAAGAAATAGGACTGCATACCCGGTGAATCCGCTGGTCGGGCGTACCCCCGATAAACACCCAGATCAGAAAGGCAATGAACAGAAAAAACAGCAACTCGCCAAAGTGTTTCAAAGTCAGACCCCGGCTTTGCAAGCGCCGATGTTGTCCAGAATGGAAGCGAGATCGCCGACCGTGGCGTCTCCTACCGATACCTGGTGCTTACCGGTTTTGTCGCAATAGACCATCACCGGATTGTTGATGTAACCCGCGGTCGCCAGTAATGCGGTATTTCCGTCCACTTCCTGCACCATGGACAGCGTGCTGGGTACGCCGCGAATGCCGCCTTCCATCTGCCCGTCGGGAGACTTTTTGAACAGGCGCTCGTCCATACTCATCTTTTTGGCGGGTGCGGGCGCGGCGAGGATGGCTTCGGCCTTGTGCAGACTGCTTTTGTCTTTCTCGGCGATGGGGACATAACGAATATTCAGGATTCCCGCAGCGATTTTGGGTGCCAAGGCCAGATAGAGGCTGTGTCCGACGCTGCTATTGGGGTCTATGTACACCGTAGCCTGCGGGCCGGATCTGCCTTCGGTGAATCCGGTTCCACCTGTCATGAGCGTGCCGAGGGTCGATACGGCGCCCGCAGCGGTCGGCTCTTCGCTGACCGGCTGTGTAGCTACCGAATGATTCGCCGCCAGCGCGAAATCTGAGCTGGTGTTGTAGTTCTTGCCATCGGCACCAACGAGTGTGCCGATCATCACGAGGTTGTCCGGTGCGTCCACCCAGGCGACGCCTTCCTGTCCGTTGACATCCCGGTAGAGCGCCCCGGTCAATCCGCCGGGGCCTGGCCATGTCTGAATCACTGTGGCCGTATCATCACTGGCGGAACTCAACAAGTTTTGAATGGATTGTGGCGATTCCGTCGTGGGTGTGGCGGAATAGGGCACGGCGGGCTGCGCCGTTACCACCTGGGTGGTTGACGGCATCAATGGCCCGGTGGCGGTGGTCTTGGATGGTGCTTCGGGATGCGCAGTAGCTGAATGACGAAGCAACGCGGTCTGGTGTGGCGCCATGATGGGGGCAATGCCCGATGACTGGTCCGCTTCGGTTGGTTTTGCTGGCCCCATTATCTTGTTGGCAACCATCAAGCCGACCACGGCGAGAACCGTGACACTAATGACCGTTTTCTGTTTGGCGCTCAATGACTTCTTTTTGGCTTTCCCGCCTGATATGCCGTCTATGGGCTTCGTTTCCGTCTCGCCCACTACCGGCTCCTTTCGGGGGTCGATCGTCTTTTTTGCAAAAGGATTACGCACTTTTGATCTCCTGCACGCGGATTTCTTCAGCCAGACATTGCGTTGCCCGCCGGAGGCGATCCATTGGGTCATTTTTTCCTAGTGTAATTACACTACCATTACAGATCACGGTCATTTCGGTGACGCCCTTGGGCATCAGCACATTGAGATAGAGCATGGTCAGGATGGATGCCGCAAATTCGTTGGCGGGCAGGGTGAGCAAATCCACTGCTTCCGCATCCATATTGAATTCTTTATTGACCATTTTCAGCCTCAGCCTCCATGCCCTGCACCTTTTGCTGCATTTCCTGCACCTGTCTGATCATATTCGCTACTGCCGGATTGCTTACGGCAGGCGCCTCCACCGGAGTAACCACTTGTTTAGACCTAATCACTATGGGCTTCGTCACCACGTTCTTCCTTGCCCTATCCGAAACGTGTTGTGCGGGTGCGGGCGGTAACGGGACCGCCTTGATGGGTCCATTCTGGAAAATAATCACCCACAATGCCGCCGCACATCCCAATCCACCGGTGATGATCGACAAAAGTATCCACCCGCGCTTATGGCGGTGTGCAACCTCTTTTGGCACTGCCAGACGGACGGTTTCCATTCGGTTATTATAAATACACTATGATAATGCAGGATGCAAGCGCGTGATGATGGAACGACCTATTCCGTGGCGAGGCTAATCCCGCTGCCGTTGGCTTTTTCGCGGATCGCCGCGATCAGAAGTCCCACGGCCACGAGTGGTCGATGACGCGGTATAGTGCCCGGCACGCTGCTCCCAACCTCAAGACCTATGGGCTTGGTGAAATCCACCTGCTTGATGACATCCACCCGTTTGCAGACATCCACGGCCCATTTGCGGTAGGTATCCATGCGCCACCGGTCGAAGTTGTTGTATTCGATGTTATCTTGTCCGATGATTGACAGGTGATAGGCTCGCCGTGCCCTGGATATGGTCCCCGGTGGCAGATGGTACTTTATGTCCTTTTTACTGCCGTCAAGATAATCAATTTCCAGGCGCATCACGAGGATGCTGCCGTCTGGTTCCACCTTCCAGGACGGCCAGAGGGTCCCGATCCTTCGGGGTTTTCTCATCTCTGGGTTATCCATCTTCACCATGATACTGACGTACCAAGTATATCCGACGAGCTTGCCTGCGTGGCGCTTATAGCGCATCACCAGGTGAAACCGGCGCACCAATAAATGACCTGCGATGGGCCTGTGCATCAGGAAACGCACGGAGAACGGTTCTCCATCGCGCCGTGACCAGAGCGGCATCGTCAGCTCCATCAGCGGTTTCTCTCCTGCTTTAATGGTTTTGAAATGCACTTTGTATTTCTCGTCACGCTTCAGGAACTCGGCATAGGGGATCTCGTTGGCGGACACGAGCACACCCCCGATCACGCCATCGTAGCCGTCGTGCGCGGCCTTCTCCGTATCATTGTCCTCTGGACGGCCTTTTCTTTTGATGGTGCGCCGAGCATGTTCGCCCTTGAGCCAGGTCGCTGTCATTTGCCGCGTGGCATACCAGATGTCTGCCAGCTCTCTGTTTAAGTATTTTCGCCCTTCATCCATCGTCCCGAACTGGCAGGCTTTGGCGTAAGTACGTCTGATTCTCTGGGCCTGCTCGATCAGCAAGGGTTCGTCCTTGGGATCGACCCAGGCCTTATAGACAAAGTTTCGGAACAAGGGCGTCCTTCTTTGATTCACAATCGTCGAAAATCCTAGTCTAGTGAAAATACACTATTGACGCGGCATCTTCCATGCCAGCCCTCTGCTGGTACATAGAAACTGGCCGGTACTCCTGGTCGGAACGATCTACGGCACTTTCGCCGGACCTTTTGAAAGGAGATATCTTATGTATCAGCATAATACGATTGTAGCTGGGTTTATATTGGTGAATGACGCCACCACCAACGCGGCGCTTCAAGAGGCACGCGCCGAGATTGGTGAGGCCGGCTGGAAGGCGGGTTACACCGAGGAAAGGTCCAAAGTCGCCCGTGCTGCTCTCAAGAAACACGGGGCACCCCTTCTGACCAAGCTCTCTGGCACGCTCTCCGGGGTATTTACTCCCCAAACGAAAGACGCCCAGGGAAACGTGTTCCAAAAGGTGCGGGTTTTCCTAAACAACGGCCAGGACTCAACAGTTCTCTCGCTTGACCTTGGAACAGAGTTTTGTGAGCGGCTTCTTCCGAAGTTGGAGGCTGCCATTAAAGACCGCGGTATTGGCGTTGCGATCACCATCGCGTGCTTTCCCACGTCGGTTGATCGCGGTGGCCGGACGTTTGTTAATCATGTTGCGTCCGTTAAGACAGACGGCCAAGAGGTTAAGGCGGAATCGCACTTCCGTCGTGCCCAAGATGCTTGCACGGCGGCTGTTGCTGCGCTTGAAAAGGCGGGCGTAAAAGCCAAGGCTGCGCTTGACGCCACTCGGAAGGCCGCAAAGGAGGAATATTTCCTTGGCCTGGCAGGTGAGGTCGCTGCCCTGTTCGGCAACACCTCTACCGCCGCTGAACCCTCTGAAGCTGCTGCCCCAGATCCATCGTCGGGGCCGTCTGAAGAGGTCGCTCGCGCCATTAGAAGGATCGAGCGTACTGAAGCCGCTCGCCTGGAGTATGCGAAGCAGTGGGTGGAGGTCAACTTCACCGGCGATGATGCGAAACAGTTGTTTGATGCTATCGAGGCACGTCGCAAGACTGCCGCTTGATTCTCCCCCCACCCCTCGCCTTTGGCTTGGGGTTTTTTCGTGTCCATCGCCCGCAGGTACATAGAAACTGTCCGGCACTCCTGAATGGTATGACCTAGAAGGAGTATTTCGATGTATAATCTATGGGAGCGTTTGCGCCGATCCAAGGTGTTTGTGCTTTTTTATGCGCCGCATCGGCGGCGTCTTTTAGCACATGAATTGTCTCTGGCTGCACGGGGCGCGTCTGCTTACATAGCGGTTGCCTCGCTGGTAAACAGCAAACTCGAAGAGTTGTTCCTTGCCGCTGTGGTCTGGCTGGTTCTGGTATTCGTCGCCGCAATTGTTGCACCCTCAGAAAAAGGAGAGTGAGATGAATGGGATTACAGTTTTCGCACTGACAATGATAGGCATTGCTCTTTTCATCGGCGGCTTCTATTTGTTCCTGGATTTTGTGAACATGAAGGCCGAACAGTCCAGAAAAGAGCGGGAGCTTCGAGAGACACAATCTCAGCACCCCGAGCGCCATCTATCCGACGGCGCTTCCTGATCTACCCCCACCCCCATGCTTCGGCTTGGGGTTTTTTGCGGCTCAAGGTTCAAAAACCGCCACAACATCCTCTGGCTGCCCCGCGAACTGAACCTGTACGATGTCCAGCAAATCCTCTTCCTTGTCCACCCATCCGATCCCGAAGCGATCCATTGTGGTGATGGATTGGTCCGATGGCCGCCAGTAGATAATCCGGTCAGGATTCGTCGTGTCCTTGTTTCTTATGGTGTCGAGAATCCGGTCAGGAAGACAGTCTATGTAGGTGATAGGTTCTACGCCTGGCGGGTACCCAATATTCCGCAAGGCAACTATGGCCGAAAGCGGCATGGGCTGCGGCCAGAGATACTCTGCCTTGCCAAAGTATGTGCTGAGGCCAGATTCCAACAACGCCAAGTCCCATAGCCCGGCACCACTCCTGTGTGCAGGAACAGAGAGCATCACTCGTGGATCATCCGCGCCATTGTATCGACCCCGTATTTCGCGCATGAACTCTTCTAGCCACGGCGAACAGACCCAGCCCCTCCCGTCATGAAGAACCAGTGTTCCAACCGGATTGATTACGATGTCCGGTGTCCGCCAGTCGCGTCGCTGCGCGAAGAACGCTTCGATCTGTTGCTGCCGTGCTGCTCCCATATCAAACCCCCGTGCCGCTATCGCGTATTCCATCGTGCCAGCATGAATATTGCTGGATATTGGTATTCATCACCCCCTCCGGGGGGATTTCAGGATTGCGCTATCGCGCATCCCAGTCAGGCCCTATCGGGCCATATCAGGCTCTTCGAGCCGGTTCACGCCCTGCGGGCGGGGGCACGTCCGGGAACGTGCGGGCCGCTATCGCGTCCCTTGGAGGTGCCAAGTTCGCCGGACCCCTGCCAGTGATCAATAAGCGTCCTTGTTCACACTCCAGGTGCCACCGTCTCCGGTATTCCGCCATGTACCTTTGCCATGATCGCCTTTCAGATATCCGGCGAACTTGGCACCTGTTCCGGCGATTCCGAAATGGATGGTCGAACCGCGCACAAATCCTGCCACCTGGAACGGTGTATTGCTCTCTTTGCGTCCGTGGCAGATGCCGGTGAGCCGTCCAGATACCCGAATCTGGATCGCGCAATGCCCCTGATCCCCGCCAGAGAACCGCGCTTCCCATTTTCCCGCATACGGTGTTGCCGCAAAAGCGAGTCCTGAAGTTCCTAATGCAATAATTGCAAACAGTGTTTTCTTCAACATCCTTTCTCTCCTTTTGCCTGGACAACCCACAATTTCTGTGGATAACTCTACTCGCATCGTCACATTCCCGAAACAATCCATGTGCTTTTCGGGATGCCGCTTTTTTAGGCGTGCCCTGTTTCCGTTTCTGTGTTGGATCCCGCAGGACGACAGCTCAGGTGTATCTGGGCTCTCGTCCACAGGACCGCTCGTATTGTTCCCAGGCATCAACATCCCTATGATCAATGCCCCAGCATAGTTCGTTGGTACCGTGTACCCACGTAACGGTTCCGCCACGTCGTGCACCGGGGAATGTCCAATGTGCCTGGTGGCTTCCCATCCTGTTTTCCTTTGTCGCTTTTTCAAAGGTGAATGTTTGATCCGGCCTTGCCTGACGCACCTGCGCCACAAAATCGTCGAAGTTGCTTTCGTCATCATCACCGCAGCTCTTGAGAAATTCAACTCGCTCTACTAAGAGCTTTTCCTGTATGCGTTTGCGTGCCAGCTCCTCTTCAATTTCCGCTAATCGCATTTTGCGTTCCTCTGTGTTCATGCCGTTTCCCCTTCCGTCGATTTTGACCCGGCAATATCCTCTACCGTATCCAGAATATCGCGCTCCGACTCTACCACGTCGCCATTTTCGCGCTCTTTCTCGACCAGCCCAATGATCTTGTTGAGTTGGGCCGGTTTGATGTCGAGATATTCGGCGATAGCCTTGATGTCTTCTTTGATCTGCTCCTGCATGGAGTGGATGGCTGTTCTGCGGTTGATGACATCTTCAATCGCCTTTTTTGACTTCGTATCTATCTGCATGGCTCATACTCCTATCGTCTAACGGTTCCGGCGTATTTTGTGCATCACCCACATATCGCCGTCCTATGCGGATAATCCTTAATCCATGATCGTTGACCGCCGCGCTGCGGGCTTACCCGTGCGCGTCCCCGCCGGTTTGCCCGCGGATCTTTTGGCGGCGGCTTCGGGCTTGGCCTTGCCGCCCTTGCCCGCCGGCAGTGTCTCCCAGAGTTTACCGATGGCCCCTTTGTCGTCCCACCAGGTTCCGTGGCCTTTGGCGCATCTGAAAAACCCATGCCTCTTGGATGTCTCATAGCGTCCAGTCGGCTTTCCGCATTCCGGGCACGCTGGCCCGTCCGTATTGGATTCCGCTTGATCCCCGAAAGGTTCACCCGGTGTCCCGTCTTTGTCCTGGAGCAGATTGTGGTTATCCCGATTGGAGCACACCCAAAAGAACGACCCCTTTTTCTTCTTGCTCTCGCGCCGACTGACGGTGCCGCCGCACCCGTCTATCGGGCACGGCTGCGAGTTGTCTGCACCTTTGGGCATGGTTGCTATGGTGCTTTGAATATCCGCGTAGGATTTCGCCAGCAGGTCACGGGGTGGCATCTTGCCTTCGGTGATGAGATCCAGGCTCTCCTCGATCAGCCGGGTGTATTCCAGGCCCGCGAAGTCGAAAGGGCGCAGCGCATCGACGACCTGCTCACCCAGATCCGTCGCGTAGAGGGCAGGCGCCTTGCCTTTGCGCTTCATGTAATCACGCTTGTAGAGCACCTTGATGATGCTGGCATAGGTGGACGGGCGGCCTACGCCGTGGTCCTCCAGTGCCTTGATAAGTGTCGATTCAGTGTAGCGCGGCGGTGCCTTGGTCTTTTTGCTGACCATTTCTCCGCGCTCGGCCTTGAGCTTGTCACCGACGGAGAGCTTGGGTACCGGATTTGCGGCCTCCGTCTCTTTGCCCTCGCTATCGTCTTCGCTCTCGGTATAGAGGGCACGCCAGCCAGGGTCCGTAAGCACCGACCCCACGGCGCGGAACAGTGCCGGGTGCGACAGGTCTCTCCAGTGAAAAGTCCCGCCACTCAGCGTGCATGAGGTTTGCTGATAGATCGCATCCGGCATCTGGGACGCCAGCGCCCGCTTGCGAATGAGCTGATAGAGGGCGCGTTGATTAGCATCCTCACCGGCTTCCTCCAACAGGGGCTCCGTGGGGCGAACCGCCTCATGAGCCTCCTGGGCGTCGCCCTTGGCCTTCCAGCGTCGCGGTTTTTCCACAACGGGAAGCCCGGCTTTTTCCAACGCGGTACGCAGAAGCGCCTCACCTTCCTCAGAGAGGTTCGGACTGTCCGTGCGGTGGTAAGTGATGTGCCCCTTATCGAAGAGCGCCTGTGCGGCTTTCATGATGTCTTCCACTCCGACCTTGAGGGCGCGGGCGCCATCCATCTGCATGGAGCTGGTGGTGAAGGGGGGAGCAGGGGCCTTGCGTGTGGGTTTCGATTCCGCTTTGGATACGACAAGGGGCATGGAGGGCAGAGCATCGGCAAGTGCCTGAGCGAATGCCTTGTCCTGGAAGTATTCGCCTTCTTTGGTGCCGTCTATCCAGGATGCTCTCCAACCGGATACCCCGTCTTTGCCTGGCATGTGTGCGAGTACCTGGTAGAACGCCGTGGGTCTGAACGATTTGATGGCTCGCTCGCGCTCGACCACCAACGCCAGTGCTGGGCTCTGCACTCGTCCCGCCGAGGCCTTCGCCCCGATGGTATTGCTGAGGACAGGGGAGACTTCCCATCCGACCATGCGATCCAGCGCCCGGCGGGCTTCTTGCGCAGCTACCAGGCGCATGTTCACCGGACGCGGAGCCAGTAATGCCTTACGGATGGCGGTCTCCGTCACTTCCTGATAGGACACACGTTTGGCTTCACCGGGTTTGATCTTCAACACTTGGCAGACATGCCAGGCGATACCTTCGCCCTCCCGATCCGGGTCGGTGGCTATGTACACGGCATCGGCGCTCTGCGCCGCAGCCCGGAGTCCGGAGACGATCTCTTTGTGCTTCGTATCCAGAATCTCGTAGCGCATGGCGAAGTCTGGCGGGCGGACATAAGCGGCTTCCCCGGTTACGGGAAGATCCCGGATATGGCCGAGAGTAGCCTTCACCTGCCAGCCGTTCCCGAGAATATGCCCGATATGCTGGGCTTTTTTGGGGGATTCGACGATGAGGAGGGCGCTCATAGATCTTTAAAACGAACGCACTCACCAAAGAAACGAAATCGCACGCTCCCCAAAGGACCATTTCGGTGTTTCCCAATGATAACCTCTGCTATCCCCAGAAGACTATCTTCCTCTTGGTCAAGAATCTCATCGCGGTAATAAATCTCATGACGGTAGAGAAAAAGGATTAAGTCAGCCTCATCTATGAGAGCACCCATGTGGAGCAGATCGCTGACCTTGGGTCTTTTGTCCACACGGCAATCAATCTCTTTGTTGAGTTGGGATGTAAGAATCACGGGAAGCTGCAACTCCATGGCTAGCGATTTCAATCCACGGACGATCTTGGTTATTTCTTCCGCTTTATCACCATGAATCATTCGTTGGAGACAATCGACAACGATCAGACGCACGTTCTGCTTCTGCTTCAACTGCACTATTTTAGCGCGAATCTTCTCAACGGTGTTTTCCGATGATGCGGCAATAAATAATGGGGCATTCGCCAACTCCTTGGCGGCATTACACCAGCGCGGCCAGTCGTCATCGTGCGTGCGGCCTGCACACAGACGCCGAGCATCCGTCCAAGCACGAGAAGAAAGTGCCCGCATCGTAATGTTATCCGTGGACATTTCCATGTTGAAAACGGCAACCGGATCACCTTTGACACAGGCCACATGCTCGGCAATATTCATGGCAAGCGACGTTTTCCCCATGCTTGGGCGGCCAGCCAGCACTATCAACTGCCCAGGATGCAGTCCAGCAGTAATCTCATCCAGATCCGTGAATCCCGTAGATAAGCGAGTTACGCTTTGAGCAAAGGAGCCAGTTTCAGCACGATCAATAAAACCGGTTAACAAATCCGTTATCGGTGTCAGGCACGTCTTATGTCCCATCTACTATCTCCTTGAAATGTTCCGAACACTCTGTTGTATCAACTCAAGCCCTTGACTGTTATCCTCACCATAGGAAGGTCCGTAATCAAAAATCACTTTCGCTGATCCAGCCTGGACATAACTATCGAGCAGCTTCACAGAAATGGCTTCTTTCGGGACGGCAGTGGGATCTACCATTGGATTCTCCAGATACATCCTTCCATTCTCTGCGTTTTTTTCAGTTCTTACCCATCGCAAGCCTCCAGGCGATGCCCACTCAACCAGGGTATACTCCAGCCTTCGCATCGCGGCTTCCTTTTCTTCCTGGTGTTTTCTGGCGTTGGCCGCACGGATTTCATCGGCCATGGTATCCATGGCTCCGGGTGCATAATCAGTGATTTTTTCACCATTTTCCGCAGCTTTCAGTAGGCCGACCAGATAACCTACGGGATTTCCGGCATTCAGTATCCGTTCTTTACGCATCCGGACCAGGTCGCTGAGTTTCCATGCTGCTTTCCTGGCGCGAGCCATCCAGCGGCACACCTGGAAAACATGCGCTCCTTTGTCGAGCAAAAACACAAGGTCCTCAGGGATGCTGGCGTGGGCACCCCCCTGTTGCACTGCGACAAATTTGTCGTGAGGGACGGGTTTGCTGGGCCGCCGGGGGGTGGTAGGCGCTGGTAATTCTATCGAGTAACTTTCCTGCCGATCCTCTGGGTATTGAGCGCCTGCCACTGCGGATTGCTGGCGGGCTGCCGAGCTTTTGTTGTCAAACAGGAGGCGCTGGCTGCATCCATACGGATTGTAGGGGAGCCCAACGATAGCGGCGACGCGGTGTTTCAGCATGGTATGAACAACGGCCAACCCGCCCCTTTTTTTGTGGCCTTGAGGTTTTCTTTCGATGTAACCCGCGTCCGCCAACGCCTTCAGGTGTCGATGGATCGTGGATTCTGAGCATTCAACGCGCTTCGCCAATGTCGCCACACTTGGGAATACGGGTTCTGCGAGATTACGGGTTTTCGCACAACTAACGAGTTGTGCCAGCACTAAACGCGCCCTCATGGGTACGTCAGACGCAGCGTTCAGCACCGCCTGCATTGCCCCGACGATAGCCATTGGTATGACGTAGGGCTTCCCTACCCCCGACACGGCATGGGTGTTGTAAAACCCGTTTTCTGCTATATTATAGCTAGGTGTTGTGCAGTGCATGTCGTAGTGCTCGTAGTACGTGTTGTGCAGTGCATGGTTGTGGTGCCGAGTATGTGGCGCTGAGTGTGTGATGTTGAATTTGAATCGGTGCAAGATGACGTCCGTCGAAAGAAGACATCTTGTATCCGGAATGGAAATGGGTTTCTGATATGGCATTTTGCCCGCTTTCAGAAAGAGGCCAGCATAACACCAAGTAGCTGATTATGTTGCTCATTATGGAAAGAGTAGCCACTTTGTAACGGGTCGCCTCATCCGCTGCAAATATCCGGTGAAGAGCAGCAACAGCGAAAAGAAAGGCAGGTCCAGTTTTCTGGGCCTGTTTTTTTGTGGGCGTGAACGACCTCAAGAGGCCTCCCTCATGTCGATGACCACAAAGCTGTGCCAGCCGCGTTGCCAGCCGCCGAGTCCCATGTGTCGCCTGAAGGACATCGCGCAATCCAGATCGCCCAGCGCAGTCTCCGCAGACGCCCGTGTCGCATAGCGGAATCCCCGCAAGGGGTGGACGCCATCACCGTCCTCGCAGCAGACAGCGTATGGCCTGGATTTTCCTTTTGGGTGTGCCATCAGTTCGCCTCGCAGATCGGATTCCGCTTGGACCAGGAGCGGTCGAAAACGTCTGGCAGGAGTTCCTCGCGGAGCACGGCTCCACGAGATGCCTTCTCAATGCGCACAGCCCACTCAGGCCGAAAAGTGGTGGATTGGTGCATCCACTGGTTCACCAGTACGGGGGACGCACCAATCGCTAGTGCAAGCTTTCTCTGGTTTCCGAAGAACTGTGCCGCCTTGATCAAGACATCTCTGTTCACCCATCCAGAGCACTTGCGCCCGCCACCTCCGACCTTGGCGAGTCCATCTGTCCGCCCTTTATGTTTACACATAATATCACCAGCCTTAACCATGCATTATTTATTACGTTATGCTGCATTCGGGTTGTCGTCAAGTGATCTGTTCAGGTGTCTATAATCAAGTATCCTCTTAGGATGAATGATGATGAACCGACCAACCAGCAAATTGCGGGACGCGCCACTCAAGCATTTAAAAGAAAAGTGGCGCGTGAGTTCGCCATGGGACGCAGGTACACCAAAGCTGAGCTGTCACGACAGGTTGGAGAGGCGCCGCAGGTCATCCAGCACTTCCTCAATGACGGCATACTGGACAAGCGGAAGCTCCCAAAGTTCGCTGATGAGCTGGAAGTGTCCGTCGATTGGCTGCTGAACGGGCGAGAAGATGTTGAACATCTTTTTATTACAAATCATCGTGATAGGGCGCTACTAGAGATTTTTCAGCAGTTGCCTCAACGCGAACAGGAGCGAATCTTCCGAGAGATTCAGGACGCGGAACAGCGCCGCCGAGAAAAAATAGACACGCTACTTCGTACAAAATAGATCGACCGATTCACCCTATCACTCGCATAGCGGTTGTCTGGCAATCATGCCGGACCGGCTCCGTTGGCGCGCCCATCGCGCTAACGCTACCCGGCACATCTCGCTTCCACTTAGGAAAACTCGCATGACATTTTCAAACGTAAATCGACATTCATGCGATTTTGACATAACGGTATTCTGTATGTTATTAGATGGCGTTAGGTGCCGATGAAAGCCATTAGAAGGGGTATAAATCATGTCTAAGCCGAAAACCAACCTGTTCGCATTGCCGGAAAACACGTTCAACAATCTGCAAGAGGGCAAGGATAGGATCCTGCGCATTGCAGAAGTACGGGGGATCGTAGGCATGTGTACCGCCAGCATCTACAGCTACATGAAAAAAGGGGAGTTCCCAAATCAGATCAAGATAGGGCCGCGCATGGTCGGCTGGCTGGAGTCTGAGATTCAGGAATGGATTGCCTCCCAAGTGACAGCGGCGCGAGACAAGAAGACCGGTTAAGGTAGTTTCGTGGCGTCGATCCAGTCGGCCCAGGCCTGCATCATGATTCGACGATCGTGCAGATATTCGGCGTGATTGTAGGCCGCCTTAGTCGCATTCCCCTCGACATGGGCCAATTGACGCTCGATGACCGCACTTGCAAACCCCAGCTCATGCAGGCGCGTTGACGCCGTTGCGCGGAAGTCATGGCCAGTCCAACACCCGGACGGATAGCCCATGTGCTCCAACGCGCGATTGACCGTAGTGGCACTCATGCAGTCTGTCGGCCTACGAAAGTTCGGGAACAGCCACACACCAGCCCCAGTAACACCCTGCAGCACCGTAAGTAGCTCCACAGCCTGAGTGGGCAGCGGTACCAGATGCGCTCGCCGCATTTTCATGCGCTCTGCCGGTATCATCCATTCCGCGGCACCCAAATCAATCTCCCCCCAGCGGGCTTTCCGCAACTCTACCGTTCGCACGAATAAATACATCAAAAGTCGCAGGATGATGACCGTCGTCAGATTCCCACCGTAGCCCTCCAGGCGACGTAGGAAGTCACGAATATCCGCCCTATCCATCGCTCTGCAATGATTGACTTTCGGGCGGATGATGGCGCCTTTCAAGGCTGCGGCGGGGTCCCCTTCGGCCCTCAGAGTAACCACCGCATAGCGAAAAATGGACGAACACCACTGACGCAGGTGCAGCGCATAGGTCTCGGCGCCGCGTGCCTCCATCGTTTTCATGATTTCGAGAATGTCGGCTGATTTCACGTTTCTAATCGCCGCCTTTCCAATCCGAGGAAAGGCATTCTGCTCCAGGCATTGTGTGGCTTGTTTATGGTAGTAGGGCGTCCAGTGCTCCATTTTCTTGGCTAACCACTCACGGGCCACCAACTCAAACGTCACCGCACTATCCGTCTGTCGGTCTATCTGCAGCTTTTTTCGTGCATGAGAGGGATGCGTTCCCTGTTTTACCAGCTCGCGGGCCGCATCCCTTGCCCTTCGTGCCTCCTGTAGGGAGACTTCTGGATAGTCTCCTATGGCAAATAGGTTTTCCTTGCCGGATATGCGATAGCGATAGCGCCAATGTTTAACCCCGCTAGGCATAACCTCTAGGTAGAGGCCATTGCTATCGGTGAGCTTACACGGTTTGCCTGTAGCCCTGACCTGGCGAACTTTTACATCCGTGAGCATAAAAAAGCGGGTATGGTTGAAATCATACCCGCTTTTATACCCGCTTTTTATTTGGATGTCATTATGTCTTATTAGAAGCCACTAGAATATTACACGCTGATATAATACGGAATTATAGAAAACGTAAACGTCCATGGCCCTTATTGGAACATAATCGTAGTTATCAATCATGAGTAGCATAATAAAATTATCCTATTGATTTGTATGTATTCTACTATAAAACACTCGCGAATCATGCCCTCTTCCATGCCCGCTTTTTGCAAGGCAGTGCTTTAATTGGGCTGTAGATTACGCGTTCTCCGTAAAAAGTGCGATTTAGACAGCCACCAGCACCCGATGCGATGGGTGTTCGTCCGAGCACCCGCCCAAGCTGGTTCACCAGTTGGTCGATGGCTTCCCACGGACCTTGTGCCAGTGTCGAGACCGAAATCGGCAGGACGCTGACCAGCGGCATCGTCGAGATGGTCGAGGATGTCCGGTGAGAGGATTGCGCCTTCGATGCGGATGCTGGGGTAATTCATGCTGCGCCTTCAATTCAACGAGGCGAGGAGGTTCCGGCCTTTGTCGGTGATGCGGTAGCGCTGCTTGCTACTGGTCGGCTTGTCCGGAATGGTCATTTCCAGCAGGCCATCGGCAAGCATTGGCTTGATGACCTGATCCCGAAACTTGGTGCGGTTGGTCCGGTCAGCGACGGCCATGAGATCTGCAATTGGGCTATCGGCCAAGCACTTGTGCAAGATTTCAACCTGGTCCCGACTTAGTCCCGACTTGATCCCGGCACCTGCCGCCGTATCGCCAGCGCCCATTTTTACCGATGGAATCGCCGCAGTGCCGGTTGCTGACTCTGCTACCTCTAATGCCGCCGGGTGGATCGGTAGCCGCACCATGAAATAGCTGTGGTCTTCGTCGAACTCGAATTCGGCAGGCGGGGAGCCATTCTTTTCCATGGCTTCCATGATCTTGGGGATGCCAGTGGAACGGCCTTCGGTGAATTCCAACTCCTTCAAAAATTCACCGATGCGGCGGTTGCGATAGCGTCGTGGCCGGGCGCGCCCGGCGCGCAGTTGCTCCAGCCGCACCGAGCGATCCGGCCCAGGGTAGCTGATGACCATCAGCTCTGTGTGTTCGAGACGGATTTCGATGGACTCGCGCGTGTCGTAGCCCCGGTGATAGACCGCATTGACGACGGCTTCTTCGAGGGCGTCGTAAGGGAAGTTTTCGACGCGGGTTGCTTCGGCTCGTCCGTGATGCTTGATGACGGTTTCGGTAATCAGGTTGCGCTTGATGTAATCGAGCGCGTCGCGGGTCATGCGGGGTATCGGGCCTTTGAATATTTTTTCCGAGAATTTATTTCCACCCGGCCCTTCCTTGGGAAACCAGACGACATCAATCTGCATGACAGGGAAGAAGCGCCATGGCTCCGGATTAAACATCATCAGGCCGACGTTGAGGGGGAACGGCGCTTCGTCTGTCCCACCCACGACGCCCATCTGGCGGCCAAGTTCTACCAATGAAAGATCGGGTGCCTGCTTGGCCAGATCACTGCCCACTTGTTGCAGATAGTCTTGCATCAGTTCACGGGAGAGGCTTTCCACATTGGCCTGCTGGTTGACGCGATCGTCGTGGGGGATGGTGGCCGCCAATGACATCAGCTCAGTTTCGTCTGCCCCCTTGGCGCGTATGGTGCTGGAGTTTTTGCGGATGTAGTAGGCGTAGTCTCTGCTCTCTTTGCCCAGACTGATTTTCGCTTTGTAGGGACGCGTCGGTCCACCCAAAGCCCAGAGCACCAGAACGTGCCGCCCCTCGATTTCCACGGGAACGGCAATAGGGTGGTAATAGGGGGCAATGGCATTGAAGCCGAGGTTTAGCAGTTCCTTCTGGATGGCGTCGATTTGCGCGGGGTCGAGGCCGACGGGCGGCAGTACGGGACGACCGTTTTCTTCCTGAATGCCGATCAGGATATAGCCACCGCCCAGATTGTGAATGTCGTTGGCGAAAGCACAAAGCGTGTGGAGGACAGCCTCCGGGTTCCAGCCAGCCTTGAACTCCAGGCGTTCCCATTCGACGGGTTTACCGTGGAGGAGGTCATTGATGTTGATGGGTAACGGCATGACGGCGGTTACTTGGCAGGCACAACGACTGCAGGTGCAACACTAAGACGTTTGGCGCGGCGCGCGAATTGACGGTCATCGAAGCTCATGAATTCCGTGCAATGGCTGCTGGCCAGCAGGTGTAGCGCATCGGCGAAGTCCAGCCCCTCTGTGTGCCAGGCCAAGGCATCGGCGATGCGCGACCAATCCTCGACATTGACGTTGGGCAGACCAAGCAGATGTTTGACGACCCTGACGAAATCCTCGTCCGCGAAGCCATAAAAGGCGCGCAAGACCCATTCGAGCTCAAGGATTACGGTCAGGGGTACGAACACCTGGGGGGATTCGGTCAGGAGTCTATGGGCAATCGGACGTTGTCTGGCGGCCTCGGGGTCAGCCGGGTCAGCCACATAGAAACGCGCCAGAATGTTGGTATCAAGGGCGATCATCTTTGGTTTCCCGCATGGCGAGGGCGACATCGAAATCGGCAAGACGGCGTTTGCCCGGCCGCCTGCAAACCAGCATGCCAAAACCGTCTTCGGCGATCGTCGGGGTAACCTGGCGTTTCACCTCCGCACGGATGACATGCCCCTCCAAACTAAAGTCGAGTTGACAGCCCGGCGTGATCCCTAAGCGACGACGGATTTCCACCGGAATGACGACTTGGCCCTTATCAGAAACAGTTACGGTTCGCATGGTAGCACTCACTTCTTACCTGGTAAGAAGATGTCAGTACAACCCCGACCATCAATCATGAGCAACATGATCTGCCCTCCCTTCGGGGTCGAGGCCGTTTTCGGCCAGTGCTACGGCGCGGAACATGGCGCGGCGTTTGTTCATGGTCTCTTCCCACTCCGCCGCGGGCTCCGAGTCGGCGACAATGCCGCCGCCCGCTTGAATATGCAGCATGCCATCCTTGATGACTGCGGTGCGAATGGCGATGCAGGTGTCCATGTTGCCATTCCAGCCCCAGTAGCCCACCGCCCCCGCGTAGACGCCGCGCGCTACCGGCTCCACCTCGCGGATGATTTCCATGGCGCGAATCTTGGGCGCACCGGAAACGGTCCCGGCCGGGAAGGTCGCTCGTAAAGCATCCATGGCGTCCAGTTCCGGGCGCAATCGTCCCGTGACCTGCGAGACGATGTGCATGACGTGGGAGTAGCGTTCGATACCAAACGAATCGGTCAACTGCACCGAGCCGGTGTCGGCGATACGCCCCACATCGTTGCGCGCCAGATCAATGAGCATGAGGTGTTCGGCGCGTTCCTTGGGATCGGCAAGCAATTCCTGCTCCAGCGCCTCATCTTCGGCGCGGGTCTTGCCGCGCGGACGGGTGCCGGCGATAGGGCGCACCGTGACCTGATCATCTTCGACGCGCACCAGTATCTCCGGCGACGAGCCCACCAGATGGGTATCGCCCAAGTCCACATAAAACATGTAGGGGGAGGGGTTGACGCCACGCAGGGCGCGATAGAGATCCAGCGGGTGCGCGGTCAGCGGCGTGGACAGGCGTTGGGATGGCACCACCTGCATCACGTCTCCGGCGCCGATATATTCCTTGATGGTGCGCACTGCCGCCATATACCCCTCACGACTGAAGCTGGCGGTGAAATCTTCCTCGCGGACGGGTCTGGTGCGCACCGGCGGTGGGGGCGGTAGTGCCGACTCGCGCAGCCGCTGCTGGAGCTGCTGCAGGCGGGCGGTGCCACGCTCCCAGGCATTGGGTTGGGCGGGGTCGGCATGCACCAGCAAACGGAGGGTCCCGCGCAGGTTGTCGAAGATCAGCAGTTCGTCGGCCACCAGCAACTGAATTTCCGGCAAATCCAGCGAGTCGGGCAAGGGGGCGCTGCGGGCGAGGCGGGGCTCGATAGTGCGGACGATGTCGTAGCCGAAATAACCGACCAGGCCACCACTGAAGCGGTCACCGATATCTTCCAGCGGTGCCACACGAAAGCGCTTGCGGAAGGCGCTGATCCATTCCAGGGGGTCCGCCGGGGTCGCCTGCTCGGTCTCGACGCCGTCCACATGAACAGTGACAACACCTTGGGTGACCCGCAATATCTGCTGTGCCGGAAGACCGATGATGGAATAACGGCCCCATTTTTCGCCGCCCTGCACAGATTCCAGCAGATAGGCATAGGGACCATCGACCAGTTTGAGATAGGCCGATAAGGGGGTGTCAAGGTCGGCGATGACCTCGCGGGAAAGGGGTATACGGTTGTAGCCCTGGCGCGCCAAAGCCTCAAAGGTTGCTTTTGGAATCACGGATCACCTCGTTAGAGCGATAGAAAAGAAGTCACTGCCTTTCAGCAGCAACGCCATCGTCTCTCCCACCGCAGTGTTTTCCGCATGATGCCTCTGATTCCTCGCAAATCTACGCCAGAATATCCAATAATTCGCTCATGTTGTCCAGTACCGCGTCAGGCTCCAGGCAGTGGACCGGTTCGTCGCCGTTATAACCGTAGGTCACGCAGGCAATGGGCATGCCCGCCGCTCGCGCCGCCTGCGTGTCGTTACGCGAATCGCCGACCAGCAGGCAGTTTCCCACCGGCTGATGAAAATGTTCGGCCGTATGGGTCAGGGGTAATGGATCGGGTTTCTTGCGCGGCAGGCTGTCGCCGGACAAGACCAGTCCGAAGAAATCGTACAGGTCCAGTCGCTGGAGCAGCGGCACGGTGAAGGCCGCCGCCTTGTTGGTGATGCATACCAGCTCCCGGCCCTGAACCTGCAAGGCCTCCAGCGTGCCGCGCACCCCCGGGTAGATCACGCTATGGTCTAGCAGATGCTCCCCGTAGTACTGGCTGAAATCGACCATGGCCGCATCCAATTCCACTTCGCTGGGATCACTGTGGATCGCCAGCGCGCGGCGCATCAGTTCACGGACGCCGTTACCGATAAAACCACGAATGACCGGCATTTCGGCGGGCGCACGCCCGAGTTTTTGCAGCACATGGTTGGCCGCACCGGCAAGATCTGGTGCGGTATCAATCAGCGTGCCGTCCAGATCGAGCAGGACGACGCGCGCGGTAAATGGCTTGGTGTTCAGCTTCACCATCGTTCAGCCCGCCAGCGCTTTGCGGAAGGCGGCTATGGTCGCGGCGTAGTCGGGCGTGTTGTAGATGGCGCTGCCCGCCACGAAGACGTCGGCGCCGGCGTCGGCGACCCGCCGCACGTTATCCACCTTGACACCACCGTCCACTTCCAGCTCGATGGCCTTGCCGGTGGCCTCGATGCGTTTGCGGATCGCCTCGATCTTGCGCAGGGTGTACTCAATGAAGCTCTGCCCGCCGAAGCCGGGGTTGACGCTCATCACCAGTACTAGATCGAGGTTTTCCAGCACATAGTCCAGCACGTTGAGCGGTGTGGCCGGATTGAGGGAGACACCCGCCTTACAGCCCAGGCTGTGGATCAACTGGATGGTCCGATCCAGGTGCAGCGTCGCCTCAGGATGCACCGTAATGATGTCAGCGCCGGCCTTGGCGAAGTCGGGAATGATGCTGTCCACCGGCGAGATCATGAGATGCACGTCCAGGGGTTTTTGGGTATGCGGCTTGATGGCTGCTGCCACCAGCGGTCCGATGGTCAGGTTGGGGACGAAATGGTTGTCCATGACGTCGATATGGATGTAGTCGGCGCCCGCCTCATCGACGGCGCGCACTTCCTCACCCAGACGGGCGAAATCCGCCGAAAGGATGGAGGGGGAAATCTTGAACTGGGTCATATTGCCTCCAAAACAGGGCGAGAGCGCCATGCGCTCTCGCCAGCCAACAGGTCAGTAGCGTGTTTTAGACGCCGGTGACGCGGGGGTCGAGTTCGCCCTTGCTGTAGCGCTTGAACATGGTATCCAGCGGGATGACCTTGATCTTGCTGGCCTGCCCGGCGCTGCCGAAAGCCTCAAAACGCTGATGGCAGATGTCGCGCATGGCATCGAGGGAAGCCGTCAGGAACTTGCGGGGGTCGAAGTTCTTGGGGTTTTTATACAGGCTCTGGCGCACTGCGCCGGTGGCGGCCAGACGCAGGTCGGTATCGATGTTGACCTTGCGCACGCCGTACTTGATGCCTTCCTGGATTTCTTCTACCGGCACACCATATGTTTCGCCGATATCGCCACCGAACTCGTGGATGATTTTCAGCCAGTCCTGGGGCACAGAACTGGAGCCGTGCATGACCAGATGGGTGTCCGGAATGCGGGCGTGGATTTCCTTGATGCGGTCAATGCGCAGCACCTTGCCGGTCGGCGGCCGGGTGAACTTGTAGGCACCATGGCTGGTGCCGATGGCGATGGCCAGGGCATCGACCTTGGTGGCCTTGACGAAGAGCGCGGCTTCTTCCGGATCGGTCAGCATCTGGTCATGGGTCAGACAGCCTTCGGCACCGACGCCGTCTTCTTCACCCGCGAGGCCGGTTTCCAGGGAGCCGAGGCAACCCAATTCGCCTTCGACGGTGACGCCGACGGCATGGGCCATCTCCACAACTCTGGCGGTAACGGTGGCGTTGTAGTCATAGCTGGCGGGGGTTTTGGCATCTTCCAGCAAGGAGCCGTCCATCATCACGCTGGAGAAACCGGAGCGAATGGCCTGGATACAGACCGCCGGGCTGGCGCCGTGATCCTGGTGCAGGACGACGGGGATGTCCGGATATTCTTCGATGGCGGCGAGAATCAGGTGGCGGAGGAAGGGCTCGCCGGCATATTTGCGGGCACCGGCAGAAGCCTGGAGGATAACCGGTGCGTCAACGGCAGCAGCGGCCTCCATGATTGCGCGCACCTGTTCCAGGTTGTTGACGTTGAAAGCCGGAATTCCGTAGCTGTGCTCGGCGGCGTGGTCCAATAACTGGCGCAAGGAAACTAGGGCCATAATGCTTCTCCTAAACGTGAATGAAAAATTGGTTGGTATCGAGTAATCGTATAGAGGGACCCCGTAAACTGCAAGTGGACCCCGGTAACAGTCTCAAAAGAAACAGATTTAAGCACGATGCGTAACATCTCCGACACGCACCAGCTTGAGGGTGTTGGTACCACCGGAGGCACCCATGGGTTCGCCAATCGTAATGAGGATCAGATCACCGTTGCGAACGACACCGCGTCGTCGCAGTTCGTCTTCTGCCGCCCGCATGACCTGCACCGGATCATCATGGCGACTCTGGGGAAAATTCACCGGGTGGACCCCGCGATACAAAGTCACCTTGCGCCGGGTATAGACCTGCGGCGTTAACGCGTAGATCGGCACCCGGGGATTGGCACGGGACAACCATAAGGCGGTGGAGCCACTTTCGGTAAACGCCGCGATGGCGACGATGGGGGAGCGCATGGTGGCTAAAATGGCGGCAGCCGCGATGGTTTCGTCCATCCGTTCCAGTGGCCGGTCGAGAATCGGTAGGGTATTGTTGATGGGTGCCTGCCGCTCGACCTCGCGACAAGTTCGATCCATGGCCGCAACGGCCTCCACGGGGAATGCGCCGCTCGCCGTTTCTGCAGACAACATCACGGCATCAGTCCCGTCGAGCACGGCATTGGCGACGTCGGATACTTCAGCGCGGGTAGGAATGGGCTGATGAATCATGGATTCCATCATCTGTGTCGCCGTGATGGTCAGGCGGTTGTATTTTTGCGCTAGGGCAATAATCCGCTTCTGTACGGGGGGCACTGCGGCGTCGCCGATTTCAACGCCCAGATCACCGCGCGCCACCATGATGACTTCGGAGACCGCGAGAATTTCTTCAATGGCCTCTACTGCCTCGGCCCGCTCGATTTTGGCAACCATTGCCCCATGTCCGCCCGCCTCCCGGAAGAGACGGCGGGCTTCATCCATGTCTGCTGCACTGCGCGGAAAAGAAACCGCCAGATAGTCGGCTTCCAGGCGCGCGGCGGTAATAATGTCAGCCCTGTCCTTGTCGGTCAGCGCCGGTGCGGTCAGTCCGCCCCCAGCCCGGTTGATGCCCTTGTTGTTGGATAGTTCACCCCCCTGCACGACCCGGGTGTGAATCTCGTGACCTTGTACCTTTTCTACCCAGAGGACGATCATGCCGTCATTGAGCAGCAGGGTCGCGCCCCGGTCTACATCCCCGACCAGTTGCGGATAGGTCACCCCCACCCGCGTCTGATCGCCGAGGGCGCAAGTGGTGTCGAGGATAAAAGGCTCGCCTTCCTTGAGGTGGATTTTGCCTTCGGCAAACTTGCCGATACGAATTTTGGGCCCCTGCAAATCAGCTAACACACCGATGGCACGGCCATGGGCGCGCGCCCTTTCCCGCACCATATCGGCACGCTGGATATGCTCTTCCGCCGTGCCGTGGGAGAAATTGAGGCGGACGACATCGACGCCCGCCTCGATCAGACGATCGATGACCTGCACATCGGAACTGGCAGGACCCAGGGTTGCGACGATTTTCGTCCGGCGTATCAATTGAATTTACCTCTTGCACGTGCTTCCAGCATGGCTACGGCGGGCAGGGTCTTGCCTTCGAGGAATTCCAGGAAGGCACCGCCACCCGTACTGATATAGGAGACTTTGTCTTCAATGTTGAATTTGTTGATGGCAGCGACGGTGTCACCGCCTCCGGCAATGGAGAAGGCACTGCTTTCGGCTACGGCGTGGGCAATGGCTTCCGTGCCGCCGGCAAAGGCGTCGAACTCAAACACCCCGACCGGACCATTCCAGACGATGGTGCCTGCTTTACGCAGAATGTCGCCCAGGACCTTGGCGGTATCGGGACCAATGTCGAGCACCATATCATCGGCGGCGATTTCGGCCACGCCGCAAGTCCGCGCCGGGGCCGTTGCCGAAAACTCCTTGGCGACGACCACGTCAGAGGGCAGCGGGACGTCGCCACCCTTGGCTTTGGCGGCGGCAATGATGGCTTGGGCGTCGGGTACCAGATCCACTTCACACAGTGACTTGCCCACGGAATGACCGGCGGCGAGGATGAAGGTGTTAGCGATGCCGCCTCCTACCACCAGTTGATCCACCTTGTCCGCCAGGGACTTGAGGATGGTCAGCTTGGTGGAGACTTTGGACCCGGCGACAATGGCGACCAAAGGACGCTTGGGATTTTGCAGTGCCTTGCCGAGCGCCTCTAGTTCGTTGACCAGCAGCGGGCCGGCGCAGGCGATGGGAGCAAACCTGCCGACGCCGTGGGTGCTGGCCTGGGCACGATGGGCCGTACCAAAAGCATCCATCACATAGATATCGCAGAGCGCGGCCATTTTTTTGGACAGCGCTTCGTCATCCTTGCCTTCGCCCGCATTGAAGCGGACGTTTTCCAGGACGACCACATCCCCGTCCTGCAACTGGGCGAGGCTATCCTTGCCGCCATCCAGCCAATCCCGCACCAAAGGTACATTGCGGCCCAGTAAGTGGCCGAGATGCGTGGCGATGGGGGCCAGACTGGCCTTTTCGTCAAAAACACCTTCCTTGGGACGCCCCAGATGGGACATCAGCAGCACCCGCGCGCCGCCTTCCAGCGCGGCGCGAATGGTGGGCAGGCTGGCGCGGATACGGGTGTCATCGGTGATGGCCCCCGCATCATTCATGGGGACATTGAGGTCCTCGCGAATCAGCACCCGTTTGCCCTTCAGGGGTAAATCCGTCATACGCATGATATTCATGGTCAGTTCCCCTCTCAGCGGGCCTGACCCATCATGGCAAGGGCGGTATCCACCATGCGGTTGGAGAAACCCCACTCGTTGTCATACCAGGAGCAGACCTTGACCAGTTTGCCCTTGACCTTGGTCAGGGAGGACTCGTAGGTGGAGGAGTGCGGATTATGGTTGAAGTCGATGGAGACCAGGGGCTTGTCGTTGTAGCCGTAAACACCCTTGAGCGCGCCTTGGCTGGCCGCTTTCATCGCCGCATGGATTTCATCGACGGAGACTTCCTTGTTGACGATACAGGTGAGGTCAACGAGGGAGACGTTCTGCGTGGGCACGCGGATGGCGAAGCCGTCCAGCTTGCCGGCCAGCTCCGGCAGGACCAGGCCGATGGCCTTGGCGGCACCGGTGCTGGTGGGGATCATGCTCATCCCGGCAGCGCGGGCGCGGCGCAGGTCTTCGTGATAGACGTCGATAATGCGCTGGTCATTGGTCATGGAGTGGATGGTATTCATGGTGCCACCCTCGATGCCGGCGAGATCATTGAGGGTCTTGGCCAGCGGCGCCAGACAGTTGGTCGTGCAGGAGCCGTTGGAGACAATGTGGTGCTTGGCCGGGTCAAGCAACTGATGGTTGACGCCGTACACCACCGTCAGATCCACCGCGTCCTTGGCAGGAGCAGAGATCAAGACCTTCTTGGCGCCGCCTTTGAGGTGCAGGGCGGCCTTTTCGCGGGAGGCGAAGAAGCCGGTGCATTCCAACACGACATCGACACCCAGATCGCCCCAAGGCAGTTTGGCGGGATCACGTTCCGCGAGTACCTTGACACGGTCGTCACCTACCAGCATGTCCCCGCCGTCCACGCTTACCGGCAAGAAGAAACGGCCATGCACGGAATCGTACTGTGTCAGATGGGCATTCGTCTCGGGGCTCCCGAGATCGTTAACCGCGACGATCTGGACCTTGTCGGTCCGGTTCGCTTCGTATACCGCCCGCAGGATATTTCGTCCGATACGCCCGTAGCCGTTGATACCAATACGCAACGCCATAATGTTAACTCCTTAAATGTTAAGAATAAAAATATTTACAGTGCCTGGAAACGTGCGACGACGTTATCCACGGTGAAGCCGAATTTCTCGAATAGAATCGGCGCCGGAGCCGAGGCACCAAAATGATCTATGCCGATGACCGCGCCGTGCAGGCCCACATACTTGTACCAGAGCCCGGTGGTGCCCGCTTCGATAGCGATCCGCTTGGTGATGTGACTGGGCAGGACACTCTCCTGATACGCCGCATCCTGGGCCGCGAAGATGTCCATGCAGGGCATGGAAACCACGCGCACCGGATGTCCCTGCTCCGCCAGCTTGGCCTGTGCTGCCAGTGCCAGCTCCACTTCAGAGCCGGTGGCGATGAGAATACCCTTGGCTTTGCCGTCTTCGGCATCTTTGATCACATAGCCGCCACGGTGGGCGTTGGCCACGGTTTCGTCGGTATGGGGCAGGGCCGGGAGGTTCTGTCGGCTGAGAGCCAGCAGGGACGGCGTCCGCTCCAGCTTGACGGAGGACTCCCAGGCGATGGCGGTTTCCACGGCATCTGCCGGGCGCCAGACATGCAGGTTAGGAATGAGGCGCAGGCTGTTGACCTGCTCAATGGGCTGGTGGGTGGGGCCATCTTCGCCCAGACCGATGGAGTCGTGGGTCATTACGTAGACCACTCGAATACCCATCAGCGCCGCCATACGAATGGCGTTGCGGCTGTAGTCGGAGAAGATCAGGAAGGTGCCGCCAAAGGGCAGGAAGCCACCGTAGAGGGCGACACCGTTCATGATGGCGGACATGCCGAATTCGCGCACACCGTAGTGGATGTAGTTACCCATCAGACGATGCTTGCCGATGTCGATGGCTTCTTTCCAGCGGGTATTGTTGGACGGCGTCAGGTCGGCAGAGCCGCCGAGAAACTCGGGCAGTGTCGCAGCAATACCCTGAATGGTTTTGCCGGAGGCGACGCGGGTAGCGATCTTCGGCGCTTCCTTGCGGAAATCGCTGATGAGCCGGGCGATGGCCTTGTCGAAGTCAGCACTGGGTTTGCCCGACAGGCGACGCACGAACTCGGCGGCCTCTTTCGGGAAAAGGGACTTATATTTGGCAAATTTTTCTTGCCAGGCGCTTTCGGCTGATTCCCCTTTGGCGCGTGCATCGTAGGCATGGTAGACCGCCTCGGGAATCTCGAAGGCTTCGCTGCTCCAGCCCAGATTCTGGCGGGTCAGGGCGATTTCCTCCGCACCCAGCGCCGCACCATGGACGTCGTGGGTACCGGCTTTGTTGGGTGAACCATGACCAATGACGGTCTTGCAGCAAATCAGGGTTGGCTTGGTAGTTTGCTTGCGGGCCTCGACGATGGCTTTTTTGATAGCTTCAGGATCGTGACCGTCCACATGGCGGACGACATGCCAGCCATAGGCCTCGAAGCGCGCCGGGGTGTCATCGCTGAACCAGTCATCCACATGACCGTCGATGGAGATGTTGTTGTCGTCGTAAAAGCAAATCAGCTTGTTGAGGCCCCAGACGCCGGCTAGTGAGCAGACTTCGTGGGAGACGCCTTCCATGAGGCAGCCATCACCGAGAAAGACGTAGGTGTAGTGATTGATGAGTTCATGATCGGGGCGGTTGAATTGCGATGCCAGCATCCGCTCGGCCAATGCCATGCCGACGCCGTTGGCGAGCCCTTGACCCAGCGGACCGGTGGTCGTCTCGATGCCGGGAGTGTCGCGATATTCCGGGTGGCCGGGGGTCTTGCTGTGCCACTGGCGGAAGCTCTCAAGGTCTTCCATGGAGACATCGTAACCGGTGAGATGGAGGAGCGCGTACTGCAACATGGACCCGTGCCCGTTGGATAAAATGAAACGGTCGCGGTTGGCCCAGTGGGTGTTAGCCGGGTTGTGGACGAGAAAGTCGTTCCACAGCACTTCGGCGATATCCGCCATGCCCATGGGCATGCCGGGGTGGCCGCTTTTGGCTTTTTCTACGGCGTCGATGGTGAGAACGCGGATAGCATTCGCCAGATCAGTACGGGTGATAGTCATAAACAACACTCCTTATCAATAAAAATCAGTCGATACGCTGGTGGGTACGGACCCGGCGCAGGATGCCGTCGTGACCGGAAATGACCAGGCTCTCGCTCTCTACGAAATAGTGGGAACGGGTTACACCATCGAGGATGTCGCCGGAAGTCAGGCCAGTAGCCACGAACAGCACATCATCGCTGGACACCAGCTCATCGCGGCTCAACCACTGCCCGGCTTTAAGACCGGCGGCGGCGATGGCTTCGGCTTCACCGGGCTTCTGCGGCGACAGGCAACCAAACATGTCGGCACCCATGGCACGGGCGGCGCAGGCGGAAATGACGCCTTCCGGGGTGCCGCCAATGCCCATCATGGCGTCCACCTTGGTGCCGAGGGCGGCCATGATGCCACCGCTGACATCACCGTCCGTCTGTAAACGCACGGTAGCACCGGCCGCCTGGATCTCGCGAATCATGGCTTCGTGGCGGGGCTTCTTGAGCAGAAAAATGCGCAGCTCGCGGACCTCTTTACCGAGGGCACGGGCCAGATCGTGGAGCTTGTCCTTCATCGGTGCGGCAGGATCAATTTTACCGCGGGCCGGGGCCGGGACAATCAGTTTGTCCATATAGTAGGCCGGACCAGGCTGGAACATGCTGCCTTTAGGGGCCGCCGCCAGTACGCAGATCGAGCCGGGCATGCCCTGAGCCAGGAAGGTCGTGCCTTCGACGGGGTCAACCGCAATCTCTACTTCCGGGCCGGTACCCGAGCCTACCACCTCACCGTTATAGAGCATGGGGGCTTCGTCTTTTTCACCTTCACCGATGATGACCAGGCCACGCATGGGGACCTGGGCAATGGCGGAACGCATGGCATCCACTGCAGCACCGTCGCCGAGTTCCTTTTCCCCCCGACCGATCCAGCTGCTGGCGGCGCGGGCCGCAGATTCAGTAACGGGAAGCAGGGACAACGCGAGATTACCAATGGAGGCCATGGGGTTTTTCCTTCAGTGATGGATTAGTAGAAGACAATAATCGTTTTAGCATAAATCAAAGGGCTGCATTTGGGAACTCGGCGGCGGTTTCCAGCCATCGTCTCCAGCTTTCGTGGAGTTGGGGGTCGAGGGTGGCGAGGATGGAGCGTGGTGGCAGATCACTTTCCCTCAGGCCGTCGCCATTAAGTTGCGTGGCTCGCCCGCCTGCCTCATTGAGAATCAGGGCACCCGCAGCGCGATCCCAGAGTTGCTGGGCGCCATGCAGATAAAAATGATAGCGGCCAGCGGCCAGCCAGCACCATTCCAGGACGGAGGCACCGAAGTTGCGCTGACTGTGGAAGGGGCGCTCGTCAATCAGGCGCAGGGCGAGGGGGCGGCTGAGTCTTTTGTAGTCGACGACCCCGACACAGTGTTGGAGCTTCGGTGCCTGGCGAGCCGCCAGGGGTACGCCATCCATGCATGCACCAGCGCCCTGTGCTGCGGAGAAAAGCTCGGCGCGCACTGGATCATACACCCAGCCAAGCATGGACCGCCCGCCTTGCAGCAAGGCCAGGGAAATGCCGAACACCGGGACACCGGCGGCAAAGTTGCTGGTGCCGTCGAGGGGATCCAAGCACCAGAGCGTGTCTGCTTCCTGTAACAGGCGGGCTTGTTCGGCAAGGCTCATTTCTTCGCCAAGCAGGGGAATGTCGGGGTAACGGGCGGCAAGCATGTCCTGCAAAAAGTTCTGACTATCAATGTCGGCGCTGGTGACGATGCTGCCATCGGGTTTACGGTTGGCGCTGACAGTGTGGAAACGGGGTAGAATGAAGCGTTCGGCACAGGTGCGCAGCAGTTTGCCCACCCATTGTTGATCGATTTCTGGTGTCATGATGGGTGTTGTCTCCGGTACGCGTCTTAGTGCTCAGCCTCTGGGTTTCGGCCCCGACGCAGCTGGGTATCCAGAGCGATCACTTGGGCAGGGTGGCGCCTTTTTTCTGCGGACTTTTTGACGGCGTTGTTCAGGGCCTGATGAAATTCCATGGGCAGGCGGCGCAGAATCTCTTCTCCTTCCGGACTGAAAAGATCCATCTGGCAGGTCACGCCCTCGTGCAGGTCGTCCCGGGACTGGGTGGCGAAGTGGTGCCAAACGCTGACCGCAATGCGCCCGCCGATGTAGTCGCAGAACACCCATTCCCGCTCCATCAGGATGGCCATGACCGAGACGTAGCGCAAGGGGATGAAAACGGGGCCCGGGGCGGCATGTTGCAGAATGATGACCTGATTGTAAATCCAGGCCGGAACCAGCCCGGGCCGTGTCTGCCAGACGGGGGGGCGACGGCAATCGGTGTCTTTGATCATGGGTCACCCACGCCAGTGTCACGATGATATAATCCCACCCGTGTTCTCCTGCTCAATGTCAGACCCTATGCCACGCATTCACTTATACGCTGATTCCAATCTCCCTGAAAGCGGACCTTTTTTGCTTCCCGCCGGACCCAGTCACCATTTGCTCAAGGTGTTGCGCGCCCGAAATGCGCAGCCACTTACCTTGTTTAATGGGGATGGTGCTGTCTATCACGCCACTCTGGTCGGGGTGTCTTCAGGGGTGGCGTTGCTGGAGCTTGCTGGGCGTCACCTGCAGGTGACGCTCTCGCCCTTGGCCATTCAGGTCTTTTTGCCCCTGACCCGGGGAGAGCGCTGGGATTGGAGTTTGCAGAAGGCGGTAGAACTTGGGGTGCGGCGGATTCAACCGGTGGCCTGCCGCCATGGGGTAGTGCAACTGAGTGAAGCGCGCGGGGAGAAGCGTCTGGCGCGCTGGCGGGACATCGTCATTGCTGCCTGTGAGCAAAGTGGCGCCACGACCATCCCGGAGCTGGCCCCGCCTCTGGCGTTGGAAGTGGCCTGGGATGCCGTGCGCGGAACGCCCTTGGTCCTCGACCCGGAGGGCAGCGCGCGCTTCGTCAGCATAGAAAGTCATCCGGGGCCGGAGATTACCTTGCTCAGTGGCCCTGAGGGTGGGCTGGCAGCGGAGGAGGTGGCCGCCGCGCGGGCCCACGGCTTTCGCTTGTTGCGCATGGGACCGCGCATCCTGCGCGCGGAGACCGCGGCCATCGCCGCCATCGCCGTCGCCCAGGCGTTGTGGGGCGATCTCTGAGTCGCCCCGTCAGATCCAGCCCGTCTTCTTGAAGTGTCGATAAAGATAAACGGCGCAACTGGCCATGATGAGCAAAGCCAGCGGGTAACCGAACTTCCAGTGTAATTCCGGCATGTACTTAAAGTTCATACCCCAGATGCCCGTAAAAATGGTGGTGAGTACCAGGATGGCACCCCAGGCGGCGAGTTTTTTGTTAACTTCCCCGTGGTCAATGGTGATGAGGGAGAGATTCACCTGAATGGCGGTGGAAATGGTGTCGCGCATGGAGTCCAACTGGCTGTTGAGCAGCATGATGTGATCATGGACATCGCGGAAGTAGTTTTCGGCATCGCCCACCAGCGCCGGAACCCGGCCCCCGTAGAGTTTGTTGAAACCATCGGCCAGGGGCAGGAGGGCGTGACGCAGCACGTTGACCTTGTATTTAATATCGTAGAGCCGCTCCATGTTTTTGCGGGTTTCCTGATTATGAAACATGGCGGTTTCCAGTTGTTCCAGTTCATCATCCAGGGCATCTACTACGGGGAAGAAGAGATCTACAACGGCGTCCGAAAGGGCATACATCACATAGACAGAGCCATATTTGAGCAGATGCGGTTCCCGTTCCGCGCGCTCGCGCACCCCCAGTAAGGTCTGTTCGCAGTTCTGGCGTACCGAAAGCACGAAATCGGGCCCGACAAAAATGCTGATCTGACCGATATGCACCTCCCCGCCATGGTAGGCAGGCACTTGCAGGTAGGCAAAAAGGTGCTCGTCATACTCCTCGACCTTGGGCCGCTGTATCCCGTTAAAGACATCCTCTACCGCCAGTTCATGCAGCCCGAACTGCTTCTGCATGGCGCGCAATTCTGCTTCACTGGCATCTTGCAGCGCCACCCAGACAAAGTTACCGGGTTGATGTAAGTGCGCTGAAATCTCTTCGAGAGGAATATCCGCTTGTTTGCGACCATCGTTATACACTACGCAGTTGATGAGCATCCGTTCAGTCCTCAGATGGGAATGACCTGCCTTAAAAAAACAGGCCGGAGATATAAGCCCTGTCTCCGGCAGAAAGTGAGCCGCCGATGGGTGTCGACGGCCCCATGATACTACGCCTCAGACCTGCGGTTACACCCATGCCCCGCACCGGAGCCCCTGCCGGAATAGTCGCTCGCGGCGGTTGACAGGGCGGGCGGCAGGATAGAACATCGAGGCTGATTAATTTTGGGAATCTCAGCATGGACATTTTGTTAGCGAATCCGCGTGGATTTTGCGCCGGAGTTAATCGGGCGATCCAGATTGTCGATCGTGCGCTGGAGCTTTTTGGTGCGCCCATCTATGTGCGGCATGAGGTCGTTCACAACCGTCATGTCGTCGAAGATCTGCGCGCCCGTGGCGCCATCTTTGTCGAAGAGTTGGATGAGGTGCCTGATGCGGCGACGGTGATCTTCAGTGCCCATGGAGTGCCCATCACGGTTCGCCAGAACGCGGCGGCAAGAGGGCTGAGTGTCTTTGACGCCACCTGCCCACTGGTGACCAAGGTGCATATGGAAGTTAAGAAATACAGTCGGGACGGTATGGAGATGGTGCTCATCGGTCACGCCGGCCATCCGGAGGTGGAGGGCACCATGGGTCAGGTCGCGGAGGGCATGATGTATCTGGTTTCCAATGTCGCCGATGTGGCGACCCTGGCGCCCCGCAACCCGGAGCGGCTCGCTTACATTACCCAGACGACCTTGAGCATGGACGACACCGCTGAAGTGATTATTGCCCTGCGTGCGCGCTTCCCGCTGATTGAAGGGCCGAAGAAAGATGATATTTGCTATGCGACCCAGAACCGGCAGGATGCGGTGAAGTCGCTGGCGCCCGGCGTCGATATTCTGCTGGTGGTGGGCGCGCCGAACAGCTCCAACTCCAGCCGCTTAGCGGAATTGGGTACCCGGCTGGGCACACCGACGCATCTTATTGAGGATGCGCAACAACTGCGCCGCGAATGGTTTGACGGGGTGGAGAAAATCGGTATCAGTGCCGGAGCGTCGGCACCGGAAAGCCTGGTACAGGAGATTATCGACACCCTCCAGAGCTGGGGCGCGCGGATTCCGAAAGAGACGCCTGGTGTAGAGGAGAAAGTCACTTTCAGTCTGCCCTTGGCGCTGGTGCAGGCGCAACCGCGACGGGAAAACGCCTCCTGACACTGTATTGTCCCGCTTCCGGGTGGGTTGTTGTAAGTTAGCGTCGCTCCGGGAGCGGGTCCGTAGTCTCTGCGCCAATGATCTCATCAGCCTGAAGGAGGCGCGGGGCCAGTTCCACGGGTTCTATGACGGGCATTTCTTTGTTATCCGGTGCGGCTTTGAGGTCGCGGAATTTGCGCGCCGAGATCAGCACACGGCCTTCCAGCGATCCGGTCGCTTTGTTGTAAGCTTCTACCGCCTGGCCCAGCCCCTTACCTACCCGCGTCCAGTGACCCGCCAACGTGCTCAGGCGATCATAGAGTTCTTTGCCCAGATCACTGATCGCGCGGGCGTTCTCGGCCAAGGACTCCTGCCGCCAGCCATAGGCCACCGCGCGCAGCAAGGCAATGAGGGTGGTGGGGCTGGCCACGATCACCTTCTGCTCCACCCCGTATTCAATGAGCGATGGGTCTTCCTGGAGGGCGGCGCTAAAAAATACCTCGCCGGGCACAAAAAGAACGACAAACTCCGGGGTCGGTTGAAACTGTTCCCAGTAGGATTTTTTACTGAGTTGGGTCATGTGGGTGCGTAATTCGCTGGCATGCTTGTGCAGGAAATGGGCACGTTTTTGTTCGTCGTCCGTTTCCATGGCTTCCAGGTAGGCATTCAGAGGGGCCTTGGCGTCGACGACGATGCGTTTGCCGCCGGGCAGTCGTACCACGAGATCAGGGCGCTGCTGGCCGTTATCGGTGGTAACGCTTTCCTGCTCAGTGAAGTCGCAATAAGCCAGCATGCCGGCCATTTCGACGACACGCTTGAGCTGCATTTCGCCCCAGCGACCCCGGGCGGCGGGCTGGCGCAGCGCCTTCACCAGCGCGGCGGTCTCCTGATGCAGGCGCGGCAGGTGGTCTTGTACGAGACCGCGAATTTGCTCATTGAGGGCGCTGTAGGCATCGACGCGGGTTTTTTCCATGGCGTCGATGCGGGTGCCCACTTTCTCCAGAGACTCACGGATAGGTTCCACCAGTTGTCCCACGGCCTTCTGGCGGCCCTCCCAATCGGTTTTTGCACTTTCCTGGAAACGCTCCAGATTCTCCCGTGCCAGTTCGAGGAAGGACTGGTTGTTGCGGCGTAGGGCTTCGGCAGAGAGGGATTGGAAGGCATCGCCGAGGCGTTGGCGGGCGTCTTCCAGGAGTGCCAGTTTTTCGTTGCCGCGCAGGCGTTCCTGCTCCAGCCGTTCACCGAGTTCCGCCAACTGGCCCTGGAGGGCGGCTAACTCTGTTTGCAGGCAAGCGGCATGGTTGCGCTCCGCCACCAAGGCATTTTCGAGCGCCGGGATACGGCGGCTTTCCGCTTCGGCACCGGCTCTATGTTCACTTTCATGGCGGAGGATTTCCTGTTGTTCCTGAGCCTGTTGCCGCAGCGCACTTATTTCTCGCTGCAGGCTGTCCATCTGAGCGGCACTGGCTTGCTTGCCTTCCCGAAGGGCCTCGCTGATATCGTGTTGGCGTTGGATCATGCTGCGCGCTATCAGTCCAGCCACAAATAGCCCGAGCATCACGCCGACAATGAGATACAACAGATTTTCCCAGATCAAAAGCCGGTCCTACAGGTTAGAAAAAGCAGTCTGAGAATACGCGAAGCGGGGCGTCAAAGCGATGGCACGCAAGCGGTTGGCAAAAACAGAGCCAGAATACCCGGCGGAGCGGGTACTCATGCGCTGCGGTTTCAGGACCCCAGTTGCGAGGTACAGTTGGGACAGCGTGTGGCTGCCAGAGGGATCGTCGATGCACAGAAAGGGCAGGTTTTGGTAGTAACGGCAGTAGCAGGTCTGGTGTAAAGCTTGTTGATGATTCGCACAATGGAAAAAATAACCAGCGCAATGATAAAGAAGCTGATCAGTGACATGAGAAAGAGGCCGTAATTCACGGTCACGGCGCCCACCTTCCTGGCGGCCTCCAGAGTCTGGTAAGGGCCGGGAACGGTGCCTTCCTTCAATACGATATAGAGGTTGGAAAAGTCGACTTTGTCGAGCAACATACCGATAGGCGGCATGATCAGGTTGCTGACCAATGACGTCACAATGGCGGAAAATGCCGTGCCAATAACAAAGGCAACAGCCAAATCAATGACATTGCCGCGCTGCAAAAATATTTTGAAGTCCTTGGCAAACGCTTTGAGCATGATAATCACCTTTGATGATGGCCGACCATTTTTTGACTACTTGCTTAAAGCCCCATTGTCCGTAGGATAACCAATGCGCCTAAAATTGAAAACAACCATCACTTATGAAATGTCGTTGATTAACGCCGGCAGAAATGGTTGATGGCATTTTTGCTGTTGTCCATCTGCCGGTGGCCAGACGCTGCGGTGCAGGCCTTTTGACCGTTCTGACAAGTAATAGCCCACCCCTGAGTCAAATCAAAAAAATGTGCCGCCTGGGCTGCTGGGGACGCATAAGCACTTCTCTGGAGAAGTGGCGCCAGGGCATGGAAATAATGGCTCTCTTCCTGTGCCCACTGGGAAACGGCTTGCCAGCAGGTGGCCTGTTCGTTGGTGGGCATTTGCGCGCAACCCGTCGCGTTGCTGCGTGCATGATCGAGCGCCTGCTGCCAGTTGGGGCAGAATTGCTGTGCCGCCTCAGCGCGCTGGGCGGCGACGGCGGCGAGACGTTGCTGCGCAGCCTCGCTATTGCGATTGGCCAAAGCGGTACTGCGCGCGGCAGCGCTGGCGGTGGTGGTTGAAGAGGAAGAAGGTGGCAGGGAAGCACAGCCTGACAGGGCAAGCGTGAGGAGGAGGAAAAGTATTTTTGCGGGCATGTGGCGAGACTCTCAGATAGTTGGCCTTTACCCGTTATATATCACAAATGGACGATATTGCGGAGTCCGGCGCCGAGAGATGCTTACATCGCTTCGTGAGATGCCGTCTCTGAAACAGGTGCCTTGCCCTTCCAGTGCCCTTTCCATCCCTCAAAAAGTACATAGAATGCCGGCGTCACATAGAGCGTCAGAAACTGCGAGACGATGATGCCGCCCGCCACCGCCACGCCCAGCGGCACCCGCGACTCAGCACCCGCCCCGATGCCAATGGCGATAGGCAGAATACCCAGCACCGCGGCAAGGTTCGTCATCATGATTGGACGGAAGCGGGTGACACAGGCATCGACCATGGCATCGATGGCGCTGGCCCCTTCGCGGCGGCGGTGAATGGCGAAGTCCACCATGATGATGCCGTTCTTTTTGACCAGCCCCACCAGCATGATGATGCCGACGAAGCTGAACAGATCGAGTTCCTGATGGAAAATCCAGAGGGCCAGCAAGGCGCCAAAACCGGCCAGGGGCAGGGCAGTGAGGATGGTCAGGGGATGGATAAAATCTTCATAGAGAATGGCCAGAATGGCGTAGATCAGAGCCACTGTTGCCAGCAGTAAGAGTGGCAGGCTGCCGGTGGACTGGGAAAAGGCCGCGGCGGAGCCACCAAACTCTCCCTGCACATCCGCGGGCAATATCTTTGTCGCCGTGTCCTGCACGGTCCGGGTCGCATCGCCGAGGGAGGTGCCGGGGGCCAGATTGAAAGAAATGGTCACGCTGGGCAGTCCGTTGTAGTGGCTGATACTCAAGGGTCCGACGCCGTAAGCGAAGTGCGCCAATGCGGCCAGGGGCACCAGGCCGGTGCTGCCCGGCACCGTGATCGCCGAAAGTGCCCCGAGATTTTCCTGAAACGGCCGCGCCAGGTCGAGAATGACCTCGTATTGATTGGTGGAGGCGTAGATAGTGCCCACCTGGGTGCCGCCGAAAGCGAAGTTCAACGCCTGCTCGATGGCCTGAGGAGTGACTCCCAGAGCCTGGGCGCGCTGGTGCAGGATGTGCACTTCGATTTCCGGGTTGGCTAATTGCAGATCACTGTTAACGGCCTGTAGTCCGGGTACTTTGCGCAGGGCTGTTACCAGTTTGGGCACGGTCACATTCAGGCTATTCTGATCCTCGCTCTGCAGAATGTATTGGTAATGAGATTGTGATGAGACCGGCCCCATCTGAATGGCGGGCGGTAACTGGAAACTCGCTTCAACCCCGGAAAAATGGCTGACGGTACTGCGCAATTCCCCAATGACCTGGGTTCCTGACGCCCGCTCGCCCAAGGGCTTGAGGCGGATGATCAGCCGCCCGGTGTTGGCGGAGCCAAAGGCCCCTGCACCCTGCCCGGCACTGGACAACACGGACTGCACGGCTGGATTGTGGCCGACGGCAGCGGCGATGGCCTTCTGGGTGGTTTCGAGTTGGGCAAAGGAAATGCCCTGGGGATATTCCAGATTGCCCATGATCATGCCGCTGTCTTCGGTAGGGATGAAGCCCTTGGGCAGCAGGATAAAGAGTCCGATCGTGGCCAGCAGGCTCAGCAAGGCCCCGCCATACACCCAGCCGCGATGGCTGAGCGCCACCCGCAGGCTGCGTCCATACCAGTCGCGCAGGCTGAGGAAACCGCTTTCGAAGCGGCTCTGTCCCTGATGTTTCACCCGCAGATAGCGGGCGCAGAGCATGGGGGTTAACGTCAGGGATACCAGCCCGGACAATAGGATGACCACCGCGATAGTGACGCCGAACTCGCGAAATAAACGACCGATGATGCCACCCATCACCAGAAAAGGCAGGAAGACCACGGCCAGCGACAGGGTCATGGAAATCACGGTAAAGCCGATCTCGCGGCTGCCAACAATCGCCGCCTGATAGGGCTCTTCGCCGTTTTCCTCATGGCGGGCGATGTTTTCCAGCATGACCACGGCATCATCCACCACAAAGCCCACCGCCAGGGTCAGCGCCAGGAGCGTCAGCGTATTCAGGGTGTAGCCCAGCGCGTAAATGATGGCGAAGGTGCCGAGAATGGAGGCGGGAATCGCCAGTGCGCCAATCAGGGTCGGGCTGCCGCGGCGCAGGAAAAGCCAGAGCACCCCGGCTACCAGTATGGAGGCGAGCAACAGGGTGACTTCGACCTCCTCCACCGCCGAACGGATATAGTCGGCTTTGTCGTACACCACCGTCATGTGGGCGCCGCCGGGCAGACTAGCGCTCAGCAGGGGCAGGCGTTTCTGGATAGCGTCGGAGATGGCCACGGTGTCGGCATTGGGTTGGCGTACTACGGCGAGAATCAGGGCGCGCTGCCCCCCCAGCCAACTGGCGATCTGGTCATTGTCCACGCCGTTGCTGACCTGGGCGATATTTGCGAGTGGCACCACCGCGCCGTTGGCGAAGGTGATGGGCATGCTGGCGAAAGCCTGGGCATCATGGAGCTGGCCATGCACATTCACCGCATAATTGCGCACCGCACCCAGCACTGTGCCCTGCGGCAGATTGACGTTGTGACTGGAAATAGCCTGGGTAAGGGCCTGCAGCGATATCCCATGCGCCTGCATGGCAAAGGGGTTGGCGTGGATGCGGACCGCGTAATTCTGCTCGCCGAAGATCAGCACCTGGGCGACGCCGGGAATACCGGAAATGGCGGGCACCACCTTGTCTACCGCATACTGGTTGAGCTGATAGATAGGCATATTGGGCGCGGCGAGGGCAATAAACTCGATGGGTGCCGCCGACGGATTGAGCTGTTTGACGAAGGGCAGGCTGGGCATGCCCGGCGGCAGCAGGTGGGAGGCCTGGGTGACCGCGTTTTCGACATTTTGGGTGGCGACATTAATGTTCTGGCTGAGGTCAAACTGCAGGATGACCCGCGTCGAGCCCTGATTGTTCACCGAGCTCATGGAGGACAGGCCAGGAATGGCGGAAAACTGTTTCTCCAAAGGCGTAGCCACGGCGCTGGCCATGGTCTGCGGGCTCGCTCCCGGCAGACTCGCCGCGACCATGACCGTCGGAAAGTCCACACTGGGCAGCAAGGCTACCGGCAGTTTCATAAAGGCAAAAATGCCATACAGCACCAGTCCGAGAATGAGGACGACCGTCATCACCGGGCGGCGAATGAACAGGGCGGAGAAATTCATGCGGATTTCCTCTGCTGACCCCTATGCGACCCGGTGGCTGCAGGGGTGCCAGTGAGTTTCACCTTCGCCCCCGGATAGAGGCGGGCGGGAAGCGGAAAAATCACCCGAATACTCTTGTCTACGCCCTGTACCACCGCATCCGTGCCCGATTCCCAGAGCACCTGCACCGATTTGTCCACCGCTTTGCCATCTTGCACCACATAGACAAAGGGCCCGCTGCTGCCCTGTTGGACCGCGCCCACCGGCAGCACTGTGGCTTGTGCCAATTGCTGTACCGGCATCTGCACCTGCACATACTGCCCTGGCCAGAGGCCGAGGTCGGTGTTAGGTACGGTAGCCTGCAGGCCGATGGTGGCGGTCCCCAGGCTCACGCTGTTGTCAATAAAAGTGAGCTTGCCCTGAGCGAGCACGGTGCCGATTTTCTCGTCGTTGATGGGCAGGGGAATTGCCTGCTGTTGCGCCCACCGCGCCGCGCTCAGCAAGCCCTGGGGAATGCTGAAATTCACGGTAATGGGCGCGATCTGGTTGACCGTAGCCAGTGGTGTCTGGTTGGCGATGACCAGGTTGCCTGCCTTGACCTGGGCCAGCCCGATGCGACCGCTGATGGGGGCGGCGATGCGGGTGTAAGAGAGGTTGAGGCGGGCCTGCTCCAGGGCGGCTTGGTCAGCCTGTACCTGCGCTGTCGCCGCCTGTGCCTGGGAGACTGCCTGATCGAAGCTTTGCCGGGTGATGAAATCCTTTTCCGCCAGCGGGCGGTCCTGCTCCACTATGTTACGGTTGTAGCGCGCGGTGGCCTGATCCGCCACCAGTTTGGCCTGGGCCTGGGCGAGCGCTGCCTGCATCTGTGCCGGGTCGATGGTGAACAGGGCTTGTCCCTTCTCTACCATGCTCCCCTCGGCAAACTGCACGCTCTGCAGGATGCCGGAAGTCTGCGGCACGATTGTCGCCGTTTGCAGGGGCGTCACCGTGCCCAGAAAAGCTTCGTAATGGGTCATGGGGCGGGTGCTGGCGCTGACGAGACTGACCTGCAGGGGCGGCATTTCATGCTTGGTCTTGGTCTGGCAACCACTCAACAGCAGGGAGAGGACTGCCAGCGTCAGCAGGAGAACAACAGGGGGACGGGTCACGGTGCATTCTCTCCCAAAGGTATGCCGACGGCCTGACTGAGTTGCGCTAGGGCGACATAACTGTTAACCAGATTTTGAATCAGGGTGTAGCGCGCCTGCGCCAGGGTGGATTCGGCGAGGAGGACATCCTGAATGGTAGCCTGGCCGACCCGATACTGGGCCTGTACCACCTCCAGCGCCTTCCCGGCATTTTCCAGACCGCTCTGTGCGCCGGGGTAGGCCGCAATGGCGCCCTGGAAGTTGTGAAAATCCTGCCAGACCGTCGCTTCGGTGCTGTTGCGGCTGGCCGCGAGGTTGGATTGAGCCTGGTCTCTCAGTGCCTGTGTCTGGCGTATCTGATAATGCGTATTGAAGCCAGTGAAGAGGGGCACCGTCAGGGTGAAACCCACCGTCCAGGTGTCACCGGGCCGGAAGCCGCCTTGATAGAGATAACCATAAGAGCTGTTGACCCCCAGACTAGGCAGACCACTGGCCTCGGCGCTGCGGACATTGGCTTGGGCCACCGCTACCTGCGCCCGCGCCTGCTGCAGGGTGGGATTGGCGGTGAGGGCGGCATGCATCAGCGTCTTGGCAGCGCTGTGGAGTTGGGGTGGTTCCTGCCCCAGTTTGAGGGACGTAATCTTCAGGGTGGTCTGCGGACTGAGGCCCAGGGTGCTGGCCAGCAACCCTTCGCTGCTGCGCACGGTCTGGCGTTGCGCGGCGAGGGTGGACTGCGCCTGCGCCATGGCGGCCCGAGCCTGATAGAGGGCGCCGATGGTGGCTTGCCCGGCACGATGCAGCACCTCGGCGGCTTCCAGGTTTTTCTGGTTTTCCGCAACGGTTTTTTCATCGGCAAGGACTAGGGATTGATTGCCGAGGAGTTGGTAATAGGCCTGCGCGACGCTGAAGGCCACGGTCTGGATGTTCTGGTTCTGGGTGAAGCCCGCCACCCATTCCTGGGCGCGGGCAGCATCCACCTTGGCGGCGCGTAGGCCAAAGTCCCATAGGGTGTAACTCAAGGTCAGGTTGGGGTTGGCGCTGTTGCGTGCCGGGACCGTAAAGCCGGCGGTGGAGGCTGCTTGTCGGCGGCTAAAATTGGTATTGAGGAACAGGCTCGGCAGCCAGGCGCTTTTCGCCATCCCCAGGCTTGCCGCCTGCGCACGCAATCCATCCCAGGCGGCGGCGGTCTGCGGGTTGTGGGCGAGGGCATACGCAGTGAGTTGCGGCAGCGTCCAGATTTGCGCCTGTTCGTCCACAGAAAGGCCCTGGAGCTTAGGTAAATCGGGCAGGGTGGCTTGGGTGGTCCAAGGCTGGGCCGGGCTGGCACTCAGGCCGCTATCCGTATCCAGAGGGTCGGCCAGCCACGCACCGACGCCAGCTTGCGCCAGCCCGCCTTGAGCCATACAGAAAACGGTACAGACAGCCAGCAATAGCGCTTTGGGGGGCACGCTCAGGTTCCTCGGCAGTGGAGCCGCCATTCTCCCGGAAAGCGGGGTCACAAGGAAGATGTGGCACCAGAGGAAATTGTTGCGAAATGTTACGGGCGGGCCTTGCGGAAGACGAATCATGTTCTATATAAATCTTTACTGACTCTGTGACGTGTATGGTTACCATTGGGTTACAGGCCGATTCAGCGCGTGAACACTATCTTAAGGGATAAATAAAAGGATGTCCGCATGATCAACAAGAAAGCCATCGCAACCCTGACCACAGCAAGTCTGGCCCTGTTTTCCGCCTCTGCCATGGCCGACAGCGCCTGGAATGCCAGCCAGAATCCAATCGTTGCGGCCAACAACGAAATAGGTCTCGCGGCGACGGGCACATTGATGAATTATCAGGAACACTTTGCCACAACAGGTGTCCTCAGTGCGCCAATGGATGATACGGAATCAGGATGGTTGCCGGGATTTTCGGTAAATCTCTCGGGGATGAATAATAACCTCACAAGAAATCTGTATTTATCGCTTAATTACAATTATTCTTCGGCCGGGATAGCTTATAAAGGGTTCGTGTATAACCCTGGCATACCGAACTCAGTTAGGCGCGCTGATACAACGGATCAGGCAACCACGCAGAACTTTCTGGGAAAATTGGGCAAAGGTTTTTCTATTAGTGATAACATGATGCTCACACCCTATATAGCGGGTGGGTTTCTGTTGTGGAACAGACAGCTTCCCGGTACTCACGAACGTTACCATTCTGCGCTTGTTGGCGCCGGTCTCATGTATCAGTACGCACCGACAGCCAGGTTGGTCCTGGGTGCTGACATGCGTGTACTCGCGCTTGTTGGCGGGGGCATCAAAACATCCCAATGGTCCTCTGGGTTTGGTACCAGTGGAGAAGAAACCGTAGGGATTCATGCAGACTATAAAATTTCCGGTGGATGGCATGTTTATGGTGGCTTGGATTTCACCCACCTTACCTACACTGGGACGGGCATTGTAACGTTTTATCAAGGTGCCACGAAGTATATTGGTAAGGAGCCCCCATCATCGACCAATCTGCTCGGTATGAATCTCGGGCTTGCCTATAGTTATTAATTCGGTTTGTCCGCGAGCAGAGCACGCATGCGGTGTTAACGGACATAATAGTATTATCCTAGTCCCCTGATCCACAGACGACGGGGTATGCTTGGCGGCAACCCGTCTTTTGCCTCTTGCGACAGGCCTTGTCTACAGGCGACGGGGTGCCGTAGTACCTTGCGGAGCGAACGGCAGAATCAGACTGGAAGCGGACATAGGACTCGGTTAAAATAGTAGGACTCGTGTCTGATCCTAAAAATGGAGAAAATCACTGTTTTAATGGGATGAACCTCTCCTTCCCCTCCAGGGCTCCGCCAAAGTCTTCCATAACTCATTGATTATTCATATTTTCATGCATATCAGATTCGCTGCAACCTGATGAATTCGCAGAAGATTCAATGCTGCTCATCGTACACAGCGTAAAAATACAGAGATAGGATCAACCAATCAAAGAGATAGCAGCATGCTTGCCGTAGTCCTGGGGCTATGGCCTTGTCCGGTTGAATGATTTACCGCCCATAGCGGATATGGACAGCGCGGTTATAACAACCATCGGTTATTCGGAAATGCATCGAGATTTATTGCAACCGCCAACGCTGGCATTCACGGATTGGTTAGCTGGCTCCCGCTGTGTTCGCATAGTCTTTCACACGATTGTCCGCTTGAAACGGGACTATCCATTATTGTCAAACTACAAATGAGGACACCCGGTATCGTTATGATCTAGAATGGTGCAGCCGAACACCAACGATAGGATGGTCGGAATGACAAGCTATCACCGCTGCTGGAGCAAGTTTCACCAGGTGCCGGAAAGATACCATTGTCTACTATTCAGATATTCCTCCCAAAATCGTACCCGCTTACCATGATCACTGCACCATTAACCGCTACGCAGCGCCGCACCCTCCGGCAGGTGGGCATAGCCTTTATGCTTCTGGCGAGCCTGCTGACGGCGCTGTACATTCAGCAGTCCCAGCATTTGCATCGAGTCGCTGCAGAGAAAATCAAACTGCACGCCTCACTGTCCGCGCAGAGCGCGGCGCTGCAGGTAGCGGCCGTTTTCAATAAGTATTTCGATAATTTGGTCTACGTCGGCAACGTCTTGCTGCCCCAAGATGCCGGAGTGCAGACACCCGGCACCAGGACTTTAGAGCAGGTGCAAATCCTCCGGGCACAATATCCCAATGTCATGGCCATCAATCTTCAAAACAGCTTGGGGGATCGCATTCTTTGGTCAACGTTGCCGCAATCTTCCCAGCCGATTTCGCTAGCGAATGATTTTACGCCTTTGCCAGGCCACCCGAACCGATTGATTGGCAAGCTTCACTATGCCCAGAGGATGCACGCGCGGGTAATCACTATGCGCTACAGGGTGCATGATGCCGGAGGCGCCCATCTGTTATTCTCAGTCGGCAGCCCGATCAATATCATGAGTCTCGATACGCTTACCATTTTACCCAATTACGACCTGTTTCTGCTGGATGCCCAGCATGTACCCTTTGTTTTTTTCCGGCAGGGAAAGCTTTCTCTTTCCGGTCCTTCCCTGCAGAGTTTTCCCTCAGACAATCAAGTGCATGAACCAGTACCTGGATACCCATGGACCATCGCTGCAGGATGGCCATCGTCTCTGGCGGAACAAGCCTGGTGGGACGAGGAGAAAAGGCTGCTGCCCAATAATATTGGCATCGTTTTGGGCCTGCTTGGGATTGGTGCCTTTACGCTGTTTTTGCTGGCGCGGGAGATGCGTCTGCGTAATCGGCAAGAAGAGATTCTCATTGATGAGCGGGACCACCAAAAAAAACGCGCCATCCACGATGCCCTGACCGGCCTACCCAACCGCGATGGCCTGCGACTGGTGTTTGTTCAGGCGCTGGCGCGTTCCGACCGCCAGGAACAGCTTCTGGCCGTGGGTTTTCTGGATCTCGACGACTTCAAACCGGTCAATGACACCTACGGGCACGCCGCCGGTGACGATCTGCTCCAGGAAATGGCGCGCCGCCTGCAGAACGCGGTACGGCGAGCCGATACGGTCGCGCGCCTGGGGGGCGATGAATTTATCCTGTTGCTGGAAGGCCTACGCAGCATGGATGAACTGGATCTGGTTCTGGCCCGTCTCCAGACCACGATTACGCAGCCTTTCTACATCCAGGGAGAGGTTGTCAGCATCCGGGCGAGCCTGGGGTTGACGCTCTATCCCTTTGACGAGGGGGATGCCGACCTACTCCTGCGCCACGCGGACCAGGCCATGTATGCCGCCAAAATACGATCTGGTCGCGAGAGCGGGGGCTGGGTGCAGCTCTACCACCCGGATATTGGCAGCGTCAGCATGGGCGATGAGATGTTGCGCCGGGATTTCCTGCGCGCCTTGGCCAGCGGAGCGGTGACCCTCCGCTATCAGCCTCTGGTGGCCATGGCGACGGATCGGGTGGCGGGTCTCGAGGCCCTGACCCGCTGGCACCGGGAGGGTCGGGAGGTCTCCCCCGACAAATTCCTTTCCGCCCTGGGGGTACGGGAGCGTCAAGCAATGGGGCGCTTCGTGCTGCAAAAGGGACTGCAGCAACTCGCACAGTGGCGGGAAACCGGACTGGACCTCTTTCTCAGCATCAATGTCACCCCGGAAGAACTCGATCAACCCGGATTTGCCGATACGGTCTTTGGCATCCTGGCGGCGTATCCGAGTGTCCCTCCGAAATCCCTGGTGCTGGAGGTGCTGGAAATCGGGGAAATCCTCGAACAGGAGGCCGCCCTGGAACATCTGCAGCGACTGCGCGGCGCGGGCATCAAAATCGCTCTGGACGACGTGGGGAGTGCTTACGCCTCTCGCCTGCGACTCAAAAATCTGCCCATTGACGAGATCAAGATCGATCAGGGTTTCATCCGCGAGTTGTCGAACAAACCCCAGGATCTGATTTTCGTCGAAAGTCTCGTCAATCTGGGCTTGGCGATGGGCGTCCTCATCACCGTGGAAGGAGTGGAAACCGAAGCGCACATCGCTTTCCTGCGCGAGATGAAAATCAACTATCTCCAGGGGTACGCCATTGCCAGGCCGCTGGAGGCGGAAGCGGTGGCGGATTTTGTGCGCAGTTTTGTCCTCGGCGTCGGGGATGCGGACACGCCGATGCTGGCCCTGTACCAGCATCTGGGCTGGGTGCGGGCGGCAGCAGAGTCGGTGATGAATCATCAGGGTCACGAGCATATGGAACTGGCCGACTGCCCGATCACGACCTGGCTGCATGCCCATGCATCGGAACTACCCGAGGTGGAGACCTTGCTGGCCGAGCACGAAACAGTGCATATCCTGGGCCGGGAAATTCTCCAGGTACGGCAAAGTGGAACGCGCGAGGAACTCCATCGCCTGCTCGGCCAGTTGCATGTGCACAGTCATCGGTTTCAGGAAGGGCTGGGGCAGGCGGTGAAGGCCATGCGGGGAAACACAGCGGACCAAGCGTAGGACTGGCTGATCACGCAATCCACAGCCCGATTTCGATGTTTGCCAGCATGCGCTTAGAGTATCTGGTAACACGCAGATAGGATTGACGGAATACCATGGTGGATTGGGATAAAGTTACAGATGGGCACCTCTAAAAACCGGCGCTCAGAATTCAGGTTATTTTCCTGCTGTTTTGATGCCGAATGCTGTTCTTTACGGCTGTTTTTCCATAATTTGCCGCATTGCGGGCAAGCCAACGCCCTCATAGGACCTACTTCGAGAAACCCCAGTCGCTTGATGTTGTAGGTAACCGCCATCATGGTCAGCGCAAAGTCGGCCCGCGCCTGGCCTATGGTCCGGATACACTTGCCGCCCATCTGCTCCATGGCGCCGAATACATGTTCTACGCGCGCCCGCACTTTGGCGATTTTATGGTTGCGCCGCTGTTGGCATTCGGACAGTGGGTGGTTGCGGTTGCCTTTCCGTTGGACACGACTCCGGTAGCCTTGGGCCTTGAGTTGTTCTTCCCGCTCCTGACTGGGGTAGCCTCTATCCGCATACACTTCCGCACTGGTATTCCAGTCATCCAGTACAACTTCAAAGTGCCGGCTGTCGTGGACAGAGGCCGTGTCGGTCACCAGCTTGCGGATCAGTTTGTGTTTGCGATCTACTCCAATAGAGCTTGAAGCCATAGGTGCTTTTGCCATGCTTCTTCGTCCAGGTCGCATCCAGATCTTTCTGACGGCGTTTCGCTGGGCTCCAGTCGGCAGGCATAGCGTTTTTTTTGATCTGTTCCTTGTCATCTCTGGAGAAATGTTGCTTGGGTGCCGGTACCAGCGTGGCATCAATGATCTGGCCCCCCCGGGCCACATAGCCGTGCTGCAGGATTTGCTGCTCGACTGCCGCAAGCAGCGCTTCGGCACCGGCTACGCCAATACGGTTTTCAAAGTGCCAGATAGTCGTGCGATCCGGAAGACGTGCAGCATCCACCAGACCGCAAAAACGCTGATAGCTATGGCGATCCAGCAGCTGATACTCCATCTGCTCGTCTGAAAGATTGTAAAGGCGCTTTAACACCAATATCCATCCGCACCATGGTTTCCGTGGGATAAGGAGGGCGACCGCCCTGGGGACTCGCCGGACGAGGGCCACACGATCGACCTCTGCCGCCAGGGCAGGAAAGTCGATGCAGGGAGCGATGCGCAGCAATGGATCACCCAACTGATCCAGTTTCTGATGGTGGGAATCCGCTGCAAACAGGTCGGTTTTGATTGCGCTCTTTCGTGGTGTCATCCGGCATACCCCAGAACATTCAACTGGTTATATTTTATCATATATAGCCGAAATGGGAAGGTTTTTCGAGGTGCCCTTATGATGATGACCGGTGCGAACTGGCTTGCTCAGCCGTAGGGGCGTCTTTGGAATGTGTAATGTAAGCGGCTGATATTCATAACCCAAGGCTTATGCGAAACGACTTGACTCATTTCCTGTGGCGAGATGCGATAAACAGGGATATTAACTTTCCGGAACGTCCACCTACGATAAATGCGTGTGGGCTGAGTAACCCTTCGGAGGGTCCGACAGTACCGGTTCCGAGTTTTTTGGTATAAATCAAATCACCACTTTGCGCATCCAGCACGTATAATTTTCCTTTCATATTTACCGTATAAAGAACACCGTGATAAATATTGGGGTTAGTGATATCCTCCCCCGTGCGAAAAGACCAAAGAATTTTCTCGGTGTGAGCGTCAATGGCATATAAGCGTTTAGTAAGTCTTGGCTCGACATAGATGATATGATGCCATGCCGTAAGTGGAGGATCGTAGATACCTGGGAGCGCAGGATCAGACTTATCCATATCAGACAATCTTATCGTCATATTGAGGGCGCGTGCAGCTTTTCGCAATGCCGCCATGACCCAATTCTTCCAGTATATATCGTTACTGGTGATGCTGTAATCAGCCCATTTTACCGGTGACACAGTGTGAGAATAAATAACCTGCTGATGTAGCAATTGTCCTGTTGTAGCGTTCATGGAAACTATCTGAAATGTAAATTCACGCATTGGAATATGATTCCAGAGATGTGCAACAAAGCTGAATGGTCCGTAGGACTGTATGTGCATAAATGCCGTGAACACCGTATCTTTATGAATCACTGGCGAGGCTTCTGCAAGATTGACGGCATGCGTAAAATTTCGTGTCCATACGACTTTGTGGGTTCGCCAGTTGATGTCATAAAAGTCATTACGATTCGTAAAGGTATTATCCGTTCCGAAGTAGAGATTTGAGCGGGCTCTGGCAGGAGAGGACATCCCTGACCACCCAGCGATGGGTATTTGCCAAAGTAGTTTCCCCGTGTGACTGTCAAGCGCAATGAAGCGCCCACCGCCGGTCGGCGTTAGAATCTCGTGGTGTACATCTGTGGGTGTCGGCATATCCTGACAGCGCGTAGCATATTTCCAGACGATCTTACCAGTAGTTGCCTGGAGTGCGACGATGGCATGAGGAAACCGGGACCGACAGGATCGTCCGGCGTTGACTGCAAACATGCGCTTTCCGCCAAGACCCACTATCACATAATCTCCGGCTACAACCGCTTGCGTCATCGTGATGTTGCCCAAAGGCGTTCGCCAAAGAATTGCACCCGTCTTTTCATTAATGCTGAGTACCTGGCCACTTTGATGGCGACCGGTTTTCCCTGTCGTCACCAATAGATTTTTCCCATCCACAGCAGGTGGAGCAATAATGGGTTGCCCGACACGGATATCGAAAGTGCCAACTTTGTTTTTGGTAAACGCCAAATGCTGAGCATTCTCCTCAAATTGCGAGCTTGCATAGGCGTGGATCGTGGTAATACTTGTTGCTGCCAGAAAAATCCATGAGACGATCCAAGATCTGTCAGTCTTCGCGGTCTGGTAGAACCTCCTGCTAAAGCACATTTTCAGCATAAATCCACCTCTACAGCATGTTACCGACTCCAGGAAACTCAGCTTAGCTGTCGCCGGTCCGTGGCACGGTGACAGTGTCCACCCATAGGCAGCACCGGCACTGATAGTCGGCAGTGTGGCACCGCGCCGTTACCTGTATCTGCGCCCGTCCTAAAGCGATCTGTCGATCCACAACCTGTACCAGCAGCTGCATACGCTTTGCCTACGTGTCCAGGAGAGATGGACTAAGCAATGTGGGCTCGCGAATTCTTGCCTATTTGACAGCATGGCCTCCCCATCCTGTGCCCGCCCTATTTGCAGATTCAGAAACCCTTCGCGAAGATTTTCCATAAGCTTGCATTACACGCAACCAATTGCCAGCAGGGCATTGATTCCTTATATTCCCAGCATGGATAATCTCAACTCCCAAGACCGGGAGCGAGAACCTGTCTGTAAGTATAGTATAACCAATTCCCATGCGCGATGGCCCGTGTGGAGTGAAGATGACAACAGTAAAGGCATGGGAAGCGGCGTCTGTCAAGGCACTGAAATTTCACCGTTTTTCAGTACCGTCACTCGTACATTGAGTTTATGAATAAATAAAAAGTGCTTATTGTTGTGCCTTTTGGTAACCGCTTCTTACCTTATTTATTCGATAAAACAGCTAGATAGAGGTGAACAGAACGTCTCGTCGTGACATAATAAGCGCACGTTAACTCACTGATTATAAAGCGCAAGAGGCCCTGTTCGATGACTATGCTACGCGATTTACTCACCCCTTTCCAATCGGACTTTTCCGACACGCGACTGGGTCGCGAACGTTCCCACTGGTTCATCTTCACCCTGCTGGCGGTCATCGTCCCCTTTACCTCCTCTATGAGCTCCAATCTGCTGCACTCCCTGCAGACCCTGTTCGGTCTGAACGTGAATGCCCGCCGCTTCTATTTCTTCATGGCCTCGACCCATCTGGCCTGGGATCGCCTCTGGCCCATTGCCTGGAACCTGATCCCGTCCCCCTGGTCGACGGGCGCTTGATGCTGGCTTTCGACGACAGCATCAACAACAAAACTGGAAAGCGGATCTTTGGCTGCGGCTTCTTCTTCGATCATACCGCCAAGGTGAACCAATCGACCTACCCGTGGGCGCAGAACATCGTCATGCTCGGGCTGCTCAAACCCATCAAGGGTCGCTGGTCCTGCTTGCCGCTGGCCAGTCGCTTCTACCATCGGCAGAAGGACATCGATGCCGGGAAGATTAACGCCCGCAGTCACGGCCAGCTGGTGACCTTTCAGTCAAAGATGGCGCAGGCGGCGGAGATGATCCTGCGCATCGCCGCCCATTTTATCGATAAGCCACCCCTCCTGGTCGTCTGCGACAGTTGGTTCAGTAATAACGGTCTGTGGAAGCCCCTGAGTGCATCGGGACAATCCATCCACCTGCTGTCCCGCCTGCGTATCAATACCGCCCTGTACGCGGAACCGAATGACGCCGCCAAGGCCGCCAAAGGGCGGCCCCGCAAATATGGAGATCGCTGCGGATCGGTGACGGATCTGGCAGAGTCTTTACGGGACCTAGCGCAGACGTTCTCGGTCATGCTCTACGGCAAACAGTGCGATGTGCTCGCCTACGATCAGGTCTTTATGCTCAAAAACCTGCGCTGCCCGGTGCGGGTCGTCTGGGTATTTCGCAAGACCCAGAGGGTGGCCTTCTTCACCACGGACCTGACTCTCTCGGTGACACAGATCATCGAATACTATGGCGCCCGCTGGAAGATCGAAGCGGGCTTCAAAGAGATCAAACAGATGGAATGGATGCCTCCCCCTACAGGACCGGCAGCGGGGCGCTTCAGAAGGGAGTCCCCGCTTGATCCGGACGGCATCAAGGTGCCAAGGTGGAAATTTATCCACGTAAAGGACAAGGAGGACTCGTCATGCAGGTTACAACATACGGATTGGATTTGGCAAAAAGGGTCATGCAACTGCACTGGGTAAACCTGGAGACCGGCGAGATTCACCGCAAACAGTTGAAGCGCCGTGCACTCCTGGAGTTTTTCGCCAACCGGGAATCGTGGCGATGGAGGCTTGCGGTAGCGCCCACTATTGGGGACGGGAATTGCGTAAGCTGGGGCATGAGGTCCGCTTGATTGCTGCCCAGTTTGTGCGTCCCTTCGTGAAGACCAACAAGAACGATGCGGCAGCGATCTGGGAAGCCGTACAGCGGCCTGATATGCGCTTTACGGCAACTGCCATTATCGCCACCGTGGGAGATATGAAGTCCTTTCGTTCAGGACGGGAGTTTGCGGCGTTTCTGGGGCTGGTTCCCCGCCAGAGTGGGACCGGTGGCAAGGTCCGGTTACTGGGGATCAGCAAACGGGGGGATACCTATCTCCGAACATTGCTGACCCATGGAGCCAGGGCGGTGGTGAACTTCCAGATCAAGAATCGGAATCCCTGGATTGACAAACTGCTCAGTCGGCGACCCCATAATGTGGTGGTCGTGGCACAGGCCAACAAGATGGCACGAACCATCTGGGAGCTACTGGTGAAAAACACAGAATGTGTGGCCAATCACGCTAGGAATGCGGCCGCCCTATAGTAATAGTTACAGGATTGTTGACGTTCAGAAAAAGGAGTTGCGCAGGCGGTACACGATTGATGGCAAAACAGGTCAGACCGCAGGAAAGGGAACCTGGAAGTTCTCTGTCCTAATAAGGACGCTTTAGAGATGAGGACTTTCCTGGCAGATTTCATCAGGGCCAGCAGGCTTAATGTCATGCATCAAAGGCCGGATATAAGACTGCAACCCGACCTCAACATGTCAGACATCGCAATCCTCTTGCACACATGGAGGCATCCATATAAGAGATAAGTACGACCGCAATTTTTGCACTCGGCAGCGGCAACAGAGGTATTACAGCGAAAGAAAAACGGCTTGTCGTGGTACCCGATCACCAGATAGGACTCACAGCAAATTTGGCAGTTAATTGTTCCATGGAACTCGTCTGGGGTGTCTGACTATTCGTTGTTCCATTGAGGCCAAACTTCATGCATCCATTGCTCAAGTCGATACATTGCTATCCAGTAGAGATCTTGGCGGTCGTAGACCAAGCCTCGAATTTTGCACAGCGTTTCCAGCGGCACATCGCGTTCAAGCTTAGCCTTGAGTACGATTTCTGCAAAGAACAAGATAAAAGCCAGCGACTCCGATATTATGGTCTCATCTTCTCCTTTGTGATCGTAACGATAATGTTCAATGCGGTTCCTTCGCTTTTGAATTCGCGCAACGACTTCTTGCGGCTGTTTCGGTAAACCTAATCACAGATTTTCGAGCCGTATAAGCGCCTCTTTGATACCGACTGTCATCGAGTCGGCCGTGATTATTGCGTCGATGTTCCGATAGATAAGAATCGGATTCGTTCTATGCAGTTGCTCCTTCAGGAACATCTCTATTGCGTGAAATAGCGTCAGGATCGCGTGTTTTCTGCTGGAGTAACCGGGCTCCTTCAGGAAGTGCTCAATTCCAATTTGAAGCGAATCAACAGCGTTGGCGTAGATGTCACTCATGAAGGCTCCGATTGAGACGTATAACGCTTGAATTAAGCCGCGCCGAGAAGCAGTGTCGGCTTGAATTAATCGTTATGCATTATCGTTAGTTTTGTGCTGCCCCTTGCTTTTTAGGTAGCTCTGGGTTCATAAAATCCCAATGTGCAGCACTACCTACATAGAAATCTAGCTTTGGAACATAATTCGATGAGTCATTTAAAGTTCCAGCCTTTATACCCAGAATTCCTAGCATATGGCTGAACCGAGCGAACAATTGAGAACCACAATTCGGGCAGAAACCTCTTTTGTGTATATTTCCGCTGTCTGCCTGAGACTCGAAATATTTTACTTCCCCTGAAACAATAACATCTTTTTCAGGGAAAAGCATCGCCGGAATGAATGCACTGCCTGATGATCTTTGACAGTCTTTGCAATGACAATTTCCAGTAAACACTGGTTCAATATCAACTGAATAGCTGATTTCCCCACAAAGACACTGCCCAGAATGCTTTGCATTCATAAAAGACTCCTATCTGATAATGGGTGCATAACGCTAATTCGACTACACTGACAGTGCAGCGTAACATTCCAAACTGTAGTATAATATTCCCATACCACCCCCGGTCACAAATGATTGTTACTGGCCTATATTAGCCGTCCCCAGGCAGCGCGGGAAGGTCTGCTTCCGCTGCAATATAGCCTTTCAGTCCACCTGCCCAGAGTGCGGCAAACTCAACCTGCCGGAGTCGTTACCAGCGGATCCTGGTCGTTACGCCGCATGAACGTCGTATCGTTGAATCTTATTGAGAACTGCCTGCATGGCGTGGCGCGTCACGGCAAGATCGTAATCGATTTGCAGGCCCACCCAGAAACCGTCGCTCATCCCGAAAAACCGGGACAGCCGCAGCCCGGTATCCGGGGTAACGGCCCGCTTTCCCATCACGATCTCCCCGATACGGCGCTGCGGGACGCCGAGTTCCTTGGCTAGACGGTACTGGGTGATACCCATCGGCTTCAGAAAATCTTCCAGCAAGATTTCGCCGGGGTGAATGGGGACAGACCGACCTGCGCGCAAATTCGCCACATCGGAAAAATCCATCTTTTCGATCTCTTCCACACGAATGCTCACGATATACCTCCATCCATACAGTAATAATCCACGATCTCCACGTCCCAGGCGTTGCTGTCGCGCCATACGAAGCAAATCCGCCACTGATCATTGATGCGCATGCTCCATTGGCCGCTCCGATCGACGGAGAGCTTCTCCAGGCGGTTGCCTGGCGGTACGGCCAGATCTTCGATCCGACCGGCGCGATGCATCTGTGCCAGTTTCCGCTGCGCCATCCGCAGCAGTTCCGCTCCAAAGCGGCGCACTTGCTGGCCAGCGAAGACTGCGGCGGTTTGCTTGTCGGCAAAGCTCATGATCATCGATGAATGCTAACGCGATCCGATAGTAGCGTCAAATAACTGTGTCTGTTAGTCCCGCACTTCTCAAGTTTCCCTACTGCATCGCAGGAAACAGCGCCGTCTGATGGCTGGCCCAGACTTATGTCTTGGCATCAGTCCCCATGGATTGGTACCCTGCGGTTGATCCCCGGAGCGAGGCAGGCAAGATTGTGTATAGACTGGACATGATCCTGACTTTCAGATTAATCACCTGCCTCAACTTTGCCATCAGTTCGGACGGTATCCAAGGCCTGCCATAGGCAAGAGCCTGGCCAGTCTGGATACGTGCAAATCATGCCAAGCCATAAGTCGCTTTAACAGGAAAATAAGGAAGCATAAAGATAAACGCTGAAAAATCCAGAAACCATAGCCATCTGCGCCGTGGGCACCGCCTACTCCGGGAAAGCCAAGAACCGCTCTACTCCTTTCCGACTCGTCACTATGCGTTGAAATCAGTATTTATATGGATTCTCTTGGGGCAAATGCGTTCAAGGAAAATCATTATATGTCCCGCGTACGCATAATCTTGCTGACTCTGATAGTACTCTTTGGTATGGCTGGTAATAGTCTGCTGGCAAGAGCTGCCTTGGGAGGACATTTAATTGGTCCGCTTCCATTTACCGCAATTCGGCTAGAGAGTGGCGCGGCGATCTTAATTGTCCTGATGATGGTGACTAAGTCGCGGCCAAGATTGCATCATTTGCTGATGCCAATGATGTTGTTTGTGTATGCGTTGGCATTTGCATATGGCTATGAACAGCTTGGGGCGGCAACGGGGACTCTTTTTTTATTTTTTGCCATCCAGGCGACCATGCTGGCATGGGAGATTCGTGGTGGCTACCGGTTGTCAAAACGGCAGTGGGTTGGCAGCGGAATAACTCTCGTGGGGTTGTGGGTGTTGGTGGGTGGCATCTCGCATCTTCCTAAGCTTTTGGGGATAGGATTGATGATAGGGGCCGGTGTCGCATGGGCTGGATATTCGATACTGGGCAAAAGTTCTATGGATGACTTGGCGACTACAACGGCAAATTTTGTATATTCTGGGCTGGCTGCTATTATTCTATTGGTGATCTATACGGCGATAGAAAGCTGGCATCATGAAGTCATTCATATAAGCCTTGCAGGAATCTATTATTCTATGCTCATTGGTGCAATAACGTCGGCATTGGTTTATGTGCTCTGGTATATTCTAATGAAGGAGCTAAGGGGCGTAACGAGTGCTGTCATACAAATGCTGGTTCCCGTGATTGTCGTCATTAGTGCGGCTCCGTTGCTGGGCGAACAAATAACTGCCCGTCTGATTTTGGCCGCAACTACTATGCTAGCGGGGATACTTTTGGTAACTATATCAAAAATTAATGTTACCAAATGATTTACGGTTTAGAACCGTATTGCCAAATATCGCAACGGCGCACTGAACCGAAAGTACGGCTGGAAAATCGTGCTAATCAGGAACTTTTTTGTCATTGAACAGGCGGCTCTGCTCGTTTTGCATTGGAAGTGCCGGCGTAATCCCATGTGGGTTGCTATTCCTCACGAGTGGACTGCCCTGTGTGTCCACAGCAACAAGCAATTTCTCCTATTCACAATTCTTGACACTTTGCTGCTGGCGTCCGCCGGGGCGGCGCGCTAACTTGTCTCCTACGGAAAGGGCACACCTTTCCCCCTGAGTGACGAGGAGCCGAGTGATGTTAAAATTTAAGCATATGGTATCCGGATTGATGGTTGGAACGATGGCGCTGGCGGCAGTGCCTGCCTTTGCGACAGGTGCTGAGACCCCGCCAGCCATGCAGGGTGGCCCCATGGGGCCGGGCATGATGCAAGGTCATCACTGTCCGGGGGGATGGGAGCATGGCCCCATGCGCAAGGGTGGTTGGATGCGGAATGCACCCGTGCCCATGCTGATGCCCATCGTCTGGCGGCATGCGGTGGACCTCAAGCTGACCCCGGTGCAGGAAACGGATCTGAAAAACTGGCGAAGCCAAATGGAAAAAGCCATGCCGGCCTGGCGTCACGAGATGCTGGTCCACAACACCGCATTGCGTGATGCGTTGCTGAATGGTGACTCGGGCAGTGCCATCGTCCCCTTGCAGGAAGCGGTCCTCAAGGATCATGCCACAATGCTCGAACATGGCATCCAGCAGGTGAATTATCTCCACAAGATCCTGACGCCGGTGCAGTGGCAGAAAGCTACCGCGTTGTATAAAAAAATGGGAACCAAGCGGGGACACTGGGGCAAGTAAATGACGGCGGGTGGCAAAATCCTGCTGGTTGATGATGACTCCCGGCTGCGCACTATGCTGGTGCGTTACCTTGAAGGGCAGGGTTTTGTCGTCCACGCCGCTGCCTCCGGCGTGCAGATGGATCGCCAATTGGAGCGGGAATGCTATGACCTGCTCTTGCTGGACGTTCTCATGCCCGGCGAAGACGGCTTCAGCATCTGTCAGCGCCTGCGGGTGCAGGAACCGCATTTGCCTATCATCATGCTGACTGCCCGAGGTGATCTCCGCGACCGGGTGCAAGGCCTTGATGTCGGTGCCGACGACTATCTTTCCAAGCCTTTTGAGCCGCCGGAGCTGGTTGCCCGTATCCGTGCCGTCCGGCGCCGCAGTCAGGATCTGCGCAGTAGCGATCCAACCCCGGGAGTGCTTATTTTCGGGCCCTTCCGCCTCGCTCTCGACAGCCGCAGTCTGTGGCGGAATGAGGAGAAAATCTCCCTTACCGACAGCGAGTTTTCCATTCTGCACGCGCTGGCCAGTCATCCCTGGCAGCCGCTCTCGCGGGACCGTCTGCTGGCCATGACCCACGGTAACGACGACGCCACACCGGGTTCACGGGGTATTGATGTGTTTATCTCGCGCTTGCGCCGCCTCGTCGAGGACGATCCTGGCGAGCCACGCTATATTCAGACCGTTTGGGGGCGGGGCTATGTGCTGGTACCGGACGGTGGGGGCGCAACGCCCAGGGAAGGAGGCGTTTTACCCGGATGAAAAAATCGCGCCTCTGGCCGGATACCCTGTTTACCCGTATGTTCCTCATCATCGCCGGGTTGCTGCTCCTGAGTCAGCTTGCGGTGTACTGGTTTTTCAATATCTATCAGGCCAACCCGCAGGCCGAGCGTCTGGCGCAGAACTGGGCGCAAATGCTGACCCTGAGTGAAACGCTGAGCCCGGCCCAGCGTCAGGCGACAGAGTCCATGCTGATGCGCCAAGGGCTCCGCATCGTTCCTGCCGGTGCGCTGCGCGGCCACAAACCCCGTATGCCGGTACTGACAAATGCCCTGCAGCTGCTGCACCGCATGGGCTGGCCGCAGGCACAACTACGCATGGACGGCCAGCGCCGGCTGCTCTGGTTGCAAGCCCGGCCCGAGGCAACCCTGGCTCTGGCCATGCCCATGCCTCATTCACCGGGGCTGCCGTTGCCCTGGTTCAAACTGGCGGCCATTTTGCTGCTCTCCTGGCTGGGAGCGTATCTGGCGGTACGTCAAGTCACCCGGCCTCTTACCCGGCTCATGCAGGGGGTGGCACGTTTGCGCGGCGGCGATACGACGGCTGATCTGCCTGAGGCGGGCCCGGCTGATTTGCGGCGCCTGGCCGAGCGCTTCAACCAGACCCTGCGCGATTTGCATCGTCTCTGGAAAGAGCGGGAGATGGTGCTGGTGGGGGTCTCTCATGATCTGCGCACGCCGCTTACCCGCATGCGCCTGAGCGCCGAATTTCTACCGGCCGAGGAGGCGGTCCGTGGTGAAATTATCGCCAATATTCAGGAAATGGATAAGGTTATCCACCAGTTTCTGGATTATGCCCGCAGCGGCGAGCAGGAGCCGCTGGTAGCGACTGACCTGGGTCTCTGGCTTAAAATGTTTATTCTGCGCCAGCAGGCTGGCGTGGTGTGGCACCCCCCTGTGGCGGATCTGCCGAAGCTGCCCATACAGGAAGTGGGTCTGGCCCGCGCCCTGCAAAACCTCATCGACAATGCGCAGTCGCACGGTAGAACACCCATAGACGTCAGTGCAGAAGCCGCGGCGGGCGGCGTACTGATCCGCATCCGCGACCACGGGCCAGGTATTGCGGAGACTGAACTGGAAACCGTGCGTGCGCCTTTTGCACAAGCCGGAAGGGGCGGCGGGGTAGGACTTGGGCTGGCCATCGTCGAACGGATTGTGGCCTACCATCACGGGCGTTTTTCCCTGGCCAATGCCCCAGGTGGCGGCCTGGAGACGCGCATAACCCTGCCGCAGTCACGTTAAATGGATGACTTCAGGACCGGGCAGCGGCTACGGGCGGGCAAAGCTTACGCAGGTTGGCGACTTCGGCGGGACTGAGATCATGCCACTTGATGTTGCCGCACTGTCCGCTGATGGGGCCCTCCAGCGTGCCTTCCTGAGAAATGGTCTTGCCAACGGGAAAATTCGCAACAGACTGCGTAGAGGCCGTGGGGGATGTCAGTTGCACGGCAGCCGCTGCCTCTGCTGGCGCTTTGGCCCGTGCCTTGACCTGCTGATTCTGCCACCAGAAGAACAGTACCGCCGCCACAATCAGCAAAAACAGCAACACGATCAGCCAGCGCCGACTATGCGTTTTTTCGGCTTCGTCCATTCGTTGTACCCCCGTGTGTAAGTGCCTCTTTTAGACTGTAGCAAGAGCCGGAGAGGAATGCCAAAGAGCGGTGGCGGGAAGCGCTGGCGAACAACGCCCCCTTTTCGTTATAGTCGCGGGCAAGACAGGAGGGGTGGGCATGAGTGAAAAAATGTGGGGTGGGCGCTTCGCGGCGGGCACCGATAGTCTGGTCGAGGCATTTACGGCATCTATTCAGGTGGACAGTCGTTTGTATGGGGAAGATATCCGCGGCTCCATGGCGCACGCGCGCATGTTGGGCCGGGTCGGCGTGCTGACGGAGGCGGAGGCGGAAGCCATCGTCACCGGGCTGGCGCAGGTGCGCCAGGAAATTGCCGAGGATCGCCTGCCCTTTGTCGATGCCCTGGAAGACATCCATATGCATGTGGAATCGCGTCTGACCGAGATCATCGGTGACGTCGGCAAGAAGCTCCACACCGGCCGCTCGCGCAATGATCAGGTGGCCACCGACCTGCGCCTCTATACCCGCGGCTGTCTGGATGACCTCATCCAGGCGCTCCAGCATCTGCAAAAGGTGTTTATTGATCTCGCTGAACGCGAAGTCGAAACCATCCTCCCCGGCCTGACCCACATGCAGGTGGCTCAACCGGTCAGCTTCGGCCACCACTGCATGGCCTATGTGGAGATGTTCCACCGCGATACCCAGCGCTTGTTGGATGCGCGGCGGCGGGTGAACGTGCTGCCCTTGGGTGCTGCGGCGCTGGCGGGGACCACCTTCCCCATTGATCGTTGGGATGTGGCGCGTCAGCTCGGCTTTGAGGCCGTCGCCGAAAACAGCCTCGATGCCGTCTCCGACCGCGACTTTGTGATGGAGGTGTTATCGGACCTGGCTATCCTCGCCGTCCACCTCTCGCGCTTATCGGAAGAACTGATCCTGTGGATGTCGGCGCCCTTTGGCTTCATTGATTTGCCCGACAGCTTCTGCACCGGCTCCAGCATTATGCCGCAAAAGAAGAACCCTGATGTCGCGGAAATCATTCGCGGCAAGAGTGGGCGGGTGATTGGCGATCTTGTCGCTATCCTCGTCCTCATGAAGGGTCAACCCCTCGCCTATAACCGCGACAATCAGGAAGACAAAGAAACCTTTTTCGACGCCCTCGACCAGATGCGCGCCAGCGTGGAGATCATGGGCCGGATGCTGCCGGGCCTGCAGACCCGGCCTGCAGTTATGCGCGCGCAGGCAGAACGCGGCTTTGCCACCGCCACGGACCTGGCCGATTATCTGGTGCGCAAGGGGCTGCCTTTCCGTGATGCCCATGCCGTGGTGGGACGGGCGGTACGCCTGGCCCAAGAACGCAACATCGGCCTGGAAGCCTTGCCACTGGCGGATTTGCAGGCCTTGTCACCGCTCATCGGTCGGGAAGTCTATGAGGTGCTGGTGCTGGAAGGCTCCCTGGCGGCGCGTGACCACTTGGGCGGTACGGCACCCCGGCAAGTGCAAGCCGCCATCCGGCGCGCCCGTGAGCGCTTGCAGCGGGAGGCCCTGTGAACCGCGCCCGCGCCATCTTCCTCCTCCTGCTGCTTGGTCTCGCGCTGGGCGGTTGCGGCCGTAAAACGGCCTTGACCCTGCCGCCCGCCCACAGCGTTACACCTGGCGCACCCACGGTTTCTGCCCAGAACCCCACATCCGCTGAGCCCACGGCGCCTGTTCAGAGCCCTGCTGCCCCATGAATACGTTTCACTACCGCAATCACGCCCTTTATGGCGAAGATCTCCCCTTGCAGGAGATCGCGGAGCGCTACGGCACGCCCTGCTACGTCTATTCCGAAGCGGCGCTGCGCGAGCGCTATCACTCCTTCAGCACTGCCCTCGGGGGGAATACCCAGGTCTGTTATGCGGTCAAGGCCAACAGTAATCTCAGCATCCTGCGGCTTTTCGCGGAGATGGGCGCGGGCTTCGATATTGTTTCTGGTGGTGAGCTGGAGCGGGTGCTGCGTGCCGGCGGCGATGCGGGCAAGATCGTTTTTTCCGGCGTGGGTAAGTCCAGCGTCGAAATCCATGCTGCCCTCAACGCCGCTATTTCCTGCCTCAATGTCGAATCCGCCGCCGAACTCTGGCGCATTGCGGACATTGCCGCCGACATGGGCAAGCGTGCGCCCGTCGCCCTGCGGGTCAACCCCGACGTGGACCCCGGCACCCATCGCTACATCGCCACGGGGCTGAAAGAGAGTAAGTTCGGGATCCCCATGGAGCAGGCCCGCGATCTCTACCTGCAGGCCGCGCAACACCCCGCGCTGGAGCTTAAAGGCATTGCCTGTCACATCGGCTCCCAGTTGCTGGACCTGACCCCCCTGGGGGAGGCGGCAGCGCGGGTACGCGCACTATATGATGAACTGGCTGCCGATGGAATTGCCCTCCAGCATCTGGATCTGGGCGGTGGTGTGGGTATTTGCTACCACGACGAAACCCCGCCCAATCCCGCCGATTATGCCTGGACGCTGGAGCAGGCCTTGCAGGGTTTAGAGGTGCGGCGGGTCGTGGAACTGGGCCGGGCGCTGGTGGGTAATGCCGGCGTGCTGCTGACCAGGGTGGAATACCTCAAGGATAACGGCAGCAAGCAATTCTGCGTGGTGGATGCCGCCATGAATGACCTGCTGCGCCCGGCACTTTACGGGGCCTGGCATGACATCCTGCCGCTGCACCAGAGCGCAGAAGCCACGCAGCCCATGGATATCGTCGGCCCAGTCTGTGAGAGCGGCGATTTCCTCGCCAAGGACCGCCCCCTGGCGGCCAAGGCTGGTGACTTGCTCGCCGTCATGAGCGCCGGGGCCTACGGCTTCGCCATGAGCAGCAACTACAATAGCCGCCCCCGCCCCCCCGAAGTGCTCATCGGCGGCCATCAGCACCGCCTCATTCGCCGCCGCGAGCGCCTCGATGAGCAGTGGGCTTTAGAGGAAAATCCAGGCCGCTAGGCCCCCCGATCACTTGCCATCCTTGGTGCCGTGATTCAGGGGTTTCCGCGGGCTTGGCCGGAGGGCGGTGAAATCATGCTGCCCAGGGCAAAAGCCCGGCGCTTCATCATTTGCTGCTGCTTTTGCCCTTGCAGCGAAGGCTCGCCTTGCCTACTCTTGGGCCAGTACCTTTCCGCGTCCGTCCCGCTCTTGCAAGGAGTTTTTCCGTGTCTGCACCCCTGAATACATTATCTGTCTGGCAGGATTTACAGCAACATCGGCAAAGCTGGGAGCAGGTGACCTTGCGTCAACTCTTTCATGACGATCCGCAGCGTGCCCAGCACTTCTCCGCCGAGGCTTGTGGTTTTTATCTGGATTATTCCAAACACCTTATTAACCCGGAGACACTGCGTTTGCTGATGGCCCTGGCGCGGACGCGGCACCTGGAAGAGCGCCGCTCGGCGATGTTCGCGGGCGAACGGATCAACCACACAGAGGGGCGGGCGGCTTTCCATGCGGCCCTGCGCGCGCCCAAAGATCGTGTCATGCGTACGGCGGGGGTGGATGTGGTGCCGGAAGTCCATAAGGTGCTGGAACACATGGCCGCCTTCACCCGATCCATTCATGAGGGCACATGGCGGGGGGCGACCGGCCAGCCTGTTCGCAAGATCGTCAATATTGGCATTGGCGGCTCCTACCTGGGGCCGGAGATGGCCTGGAAGGCGCTGCGCGCCCACCGTCACCCTGGTATGGAACTACGTTTTGTTGCTAACGTGGATGGCGCGACCTTTACCGACATTACGGCGGATCTGGATCCTGCCGAGACCTTGTTCATCATCTCTTCCAAAACCTTCACTACCCTGGAGACCATGACCAACGCCCAGGAAGCACGCCATTGGATTACCTCGGCCTTGGGCGAGGCGGCAGTGGCCAGGCATTTTGTCGCGGTCTCTACCAACACTGAAGCAGTCAAGGCCTTCGGGATGGACACCGAGCACATGTTCGGCTTCTGGGACTGGGTTGGTGGCCGGTATTCCATGGATTCGGCTATCGGCCTGTCTACCATGCTGGGCGTGGGGGTTGAGCATTTCACCGCCTTGCTGGCGGGTTTTCATGCGATGGATACCCACTTTCAAACGGCGCCCCTGGAGCAGAACCTGCCGGTGCTCATGGGTTTGCTGGCGCTTTGGTATAATAACTTCTGGGGTGCGCAGACCCAGGCCATATTGCCCTATGCCCATGATCTGGCGCGTTTCCCGGCTTATCTCCAACAACTGCAGATGGAAAGCAACGGCAAGAGCGTGGACGAAGACGGTCACCCTGTTGCCGTCGATACGGGCGCTATTATCTGGGGCGAGCCCGGCACCGATGGGCAGCATTCGTTCTATCAATTGATTCATCAGGGGACACGTCTGATTCCTTGTGATTTTATCGGTTTTTGTCAACCGCTCAGTCCGTTGGCAAAGCAACATGAGTTGCTGATGGCTAACCTCATCGCGCAGGCCGAGGCGCTGGCTTTTGGCAAGACGGCGGAGGAATTGCGTGCTGAAGGTGTCGCCGAAGCGCAGGTGCCTTTCCGCGTTTTTTCTGGCAATCGACCGAGTAGTGTGTTGCTGGCTGATGCGCTCACGCCGCACACTCTGGGGGCTCTGGTGGCACTTTATGAGCACAGCGTTTTTACCCAGGGCATTATCTGGGGCATTGATTCCTTCGATCAATGGGGCGTGGAACTGGGCAAGGTGTTGGCGCAGCGGATTGTGGCGGATATGCGGGGTACGGCCAGTCATCCCCACGACGCCTCGACGATGGCTTTACTGCAGCGTTATTTGCAACGTAGAGGTGCTGGTCTCTGATTGCTCATGCTGTGCTGGTACGGTGTTTTGCTGCCGTACGCTCCGGCGGATGGAAAAAATGACGCCCACGGGGAACTTTTCCCTGTCGGTGGATTTCCAACAAGGTATTATTAGCCGGATTTTATTAATAAAGAGCCGCCGAAAACGATGAAATCGCCCAAAGTTCTGGCCCTTGTGGCTTTGATTGCATGGGGGAGTGCTAATGCGGCCACCCCGAATTTGCCCGCATTACCAACCCTGCCCCCGCCGCCACCCATGCCGGTACCACAACTGACGGGTATACAAGGTGCCATCCTTCTGGATGTCAACAGCGGTCAAGTGCTCATGGCGGAGCATGCCGAAAAACCCCTCAACCCCTCCGGGCTGGTCAAATTGATGACCGCCTACGTCCTGTATCAGGCCGAAAAACAAAGGATAGTTCAGCCGCAAGCCAATATCCGGGTTGCGGACAGCGCTTGGCATGTGCAGGGTTCGCGGATGTTTATTCAGCCGGGTATGCCGGTGACCATGGCTCAACTGGAAAGCGGTCTGCTCATTGATGGGGGTAATGATGCCGCCATCGCCATCGCCCAGACGGTAGCGGGCAGCGTCGGCGGTTTTGTGGACCTGATGAATCGTGATGCCGGGTTTATGGGCTTGCGGCACACCCACTTTACCAACCCCGATGGCTTGCCCCAGCCCGGTCAGACGAGTACCGCACTGGATATTGCGCGACTCTCGGAGTACTTGATTCGGGCGTATCCTGCGGTGTTGCAGTTGGCTGGAAAAACCGCTTACACCTATAATCATATCACCCAGTACAACTACAACCCCCTCGCTGGTCGGGCGGACATCAACGGCCTGGGTGTCGGTCTGGCGACGAAAGGCAGCTGGAATCTGGATGCCAGCGCGACCCGTGACGGCCGCACCCTGGTGGCGGTCGTCATGGGTGCCCCCTCGCGCAGCGCGGCAGGTAGTGACGCCAGTGCACTGCTCCATTATGGCTGGGATGGCTGGCAGAATGTTCCCTTGTATACGGCCGGGCAGGTGGTGGCGCAAATCCATCACGGAGACTGGAGTCCGGCAGCCGTGCAGGGGGTGACCACCAGCGCGGTGATCGTGTCGGAACCCAAACAGCAACAAGGTACCAAACTGAATACGCAGTTTATTCCTGTCGCCAGTCTTAAAGCGCCCATTCGCGCCGGTGCACCCATTGGTACCCTGTCTGTTAGCTGGCATGGTCATCTCCTGCAGACGGTGCCGGTGGTTGCCAAAACCGCAGTACAGCCTGCAGGATGGTTCACCCGTCTGCTCCATGCGGGGGAATCATGGCTCTGAGGCCCATGTTATTGGGCACGTCCGTGTCTTTGCCGGTCAGGGGCTGACCTGAGCGCGGGATGCGCACTTTTAGGAGAATGATTGTGCTCTGCCTACATGCGGGCACCAGCCCAATACCGTAAGTGGTACCAAAGGTGGTAATTACGGGTTGCGGTATTGAAAGCTAAGCGAATAGCTTGTGGGTAATGCCCGCGACGTGGCGCCCCTGGAAGCGGGCGACCGCCAGTTCGTTGGCACTGGGCTGACGGCTGCCGTCGCCTTTGGCGATGGTTGTCGCCCCATAGGGCGTGCCGCCGCTGATTTCATCCATGTTCATAAGCTCCTGGCAACTATAAGGGACGCCTACTACGATCATGCCCTGATGAAAAAGGAAACTGTGAAAAGATGTAATGGTCGTTTCCTGGCCGCCGTGTTGGGTGGCCGTGCTGGCAAAAACGCTCCCGACTTTGCCCACCAGTTTGCCTTCTTGCCAGAGATTGCCGGTACGGTCGAGAAAATTGCGCATCTGTCCGCTCATGTTGCCGAAGCGGGTCGGCGTGCCAAAGATAATGGCATCATAATCCGCCAGATCATCGGGGTGGGCTTCTGGAGCAGGCTGACCGGTTTTGGCATGCATGGCGGCCAGAGTTTCTGCCGGTATGCTTTCGGGCACCCGCTTGATGTCCGCTGTCACGCCAGAGACTTCCCGGGCACCCTCGGCGATGGTTTGGGCCATGGTTTCGATATGACCCCAGAGGCTGTGATACAGAACCAGTATTTTGCTCATGATGAACTCCTCGCGTCAGTGAACATTGCCTGCCCAGTAAAGACCATTTAGTATGGTTTGTGAAGTAGGTACGGATGAGTAACCATGACTCGAAAAAGCAAACAAGAAATCACCTGCCCCATGGATGCCCTGCTCCGCTTGCTGATGGGGCCATGGACCACGTACATCCTGTGGACCCTGAGGCAGCGCGGCCCGTTGCGTTTTGGGGTGCTTAAACGGGAAGTGGGTGGCATCTCTTCGCGCATGCTGACGGAGCGCTTGCGTACCCTGGAGGAGGCCCAGGTCATCTTTCGGGAGTATTATCCCAGCATTCCTCCGGAAGTGACTTATGGCCTGACCCGGCGTGGACTGGAGTTGCGGGAAGTGCTGGACGCGCTGGATACGCTGGCGCGGCGCTGGAATGCCGAAGACACGGATGGGGAAGTCATACCCCGGGAGCTGTCCCCCGCTATTTAGTACCTACTTTGTCGAGGTTGCCAAAAATTTATGAAGCCATACCTGAGGTGGATCCCATGAATACGCTAAAACCTGTAACCGCTTTGGCGGTCGCCGTGCTGGGCACCGGTGTGCTGGCCACTGTCGCCATGGCCGCACCCGCTGCATCCTCCTCGTATCACTGGTTGACCGGCAATCCCAACGGCACCTACAAAATCGATCCGCAGCATACGGAAGTCCTGTTTACCCTCGGCCATGTGGGTATTGCACCTTTTACCGGCCGCTTCGACAAAATCTCCGGAACTTACACCTTTGACAACAAGGACCCGCAGAAAGACCAGGTCCATATCACCATACCGGCATCCAGTATCGATACGGATTTCGCCCTGCGCGACGAGCACCTGCGCAGCAAGTTGTTCTTTGACGTCAAAAAATATCCGGAGGTCACCTTCGTGAGCACGAAATACCAGCCCACGGGCAAAGAAACCGGCAAGCTGTTCGGCAACCTGACACTGCATGGTGTTACCAAGCCGGTGGTCTTCCAGGTGCACATAGGTGGTGCCGGAAAGGTGGCTTATCTGCCTAAGCCCTGGGGCGGTTACCTCTCGGGTTTTGTAGCCAGTACCACCATCAAGCGGAGTGATTACGGAATGACCGCTTATCTGCCGGAAGGCCTGTCCAACACCATCCACATTAAAGTCGAGGTGGAAGGCACCCGCCAGCCGGGATGAGCAGACCGGGGGCATCGATGCCCCCGCTTCGGGGGGAATGATCGTGCCTGCCTTGGCCAGTATTTTCGTCGTAATAGGCTCTCGACAACCCAATCCATAAAAGTTCAGGTCTTGGTCAGCAGTTCATCGAGCCGTGGCTTTTGATGGGCAAATGTCCCCCACAACGCCTCGCCGGCGATCACTGTGATCGGCGCGACCCGCACACCGTAGCGTGATTTGGCTTCCTCAGCCACGCCGGGAGCGGTCACGTCGCGTTCCTCGTAAGCGACGTGGTGTTCTTCGAGGTAGCGACGCACGGCGGCGCAGTCGGGGCAGCCAGGACTGGTGTAGAGCAGCACAGGATCAGACATGGCGGATCGGCGTGCAGGGCTTCAGCCCCGCACCTCCGCCTTATAGCCCTCTTCCTCAACTACGGTGATCAGTGCGGCGGTGCTCGCCTGACCGTGCACTACGGCTTCTCCTGGCTCCAGCGTGACGTCCGCCTTTGCCACGCCGGGCACGCCTTCCAGTGCCTTCGTTACGGCACGCACGCAGTGCGCACAGGTCATACCGGTGATCTTCAGCCTGGTATCGCTCATGGCTTTTCTCCTGTTGGGAATGAAGTGAAAGGAATCATTCAAAGCGCTCGCATAAAAGTTATTCAAGCACGCACGGCATCAGCCACGTGCTGGAGTTTGTCGCGCACCTCGATGCCGAGCGCGGTGATTTGCGGCTTGTCGACCATGCCGAGTACGGCGGCGGGATCCATGAACACCACGCTCACGCTGCCATCGGCCTCCGTGCGCACCACCACGTTGCAGGGCAGCAGGGCGCCGATATCAGGCTCGGCCGCCAACGCCTGATGTGCGTAGCGCGGGTTGCAAGCCCCGAGAATGACGTAGGGCCGCCCCTCAATACCCAGCTTGGCCTTGAGCGTGGCGGCCACGTCGATGGTGGTGAGCACGCCGAAGCCTTCAACCTTGAGGGCTTCGGTGACCTGCGCCACGGTGGTATCAAAATCGCCCTTGGCGGGTACACTGAAAACGAACTGACTCATAATGTTCTCCTTGATTTGAACAATGGCTCAGGAATGAGCGGGTGTGAGCGCGGTATGTTTCACCGCGCCCGGTGTAATCAGGGGTATGTAAGCCTTGAGCCGCTTGAGCCGCAGGCTGTTGCCGAGCACGAACACCGAGGACAGACCCATGGCTACACCAGCCACCATCGGATTCAGATGGATGCCGATAGGCGCAGCCACGCCAGCAGCGATAGGGATCAGCAGGATGTTGTAGAAAAAGGCCCAGAACAGGTTGCCGCGGATGTTGCCCAGCGTCCGGCGCGCCGCATTCAGCGCCGTGACCACCTCGCCGAGCTGGCCACGCGTGAGCGTCACGTCCGCTGCCTCGATGGCGATGTCAGTGCCCGAGGCGAGCGCGATGCCGACGTCGGCCTGCGCCAGCGCCGGAGCGTCGTTGATGCCATCGCCAACGAAGGCGACCCGGCGGCCCTGTTCCTGCAAACCGGTCACGACCGTGGCTTTATCCTCGGGCAGCACCTCGGCGTGTATCTCCTCGATGCGCAGTTCCGTGGCGACTGACTGCGCAGTGGCGCGCGCATCACCGGTGACCATGGCCACCTGCAGGCCGCGCTCGCGCAACGCCTGCACTACGGCGCGCGCCTCCGGTTTGATGCGATCGGCGATGGCCAGCCAGCCGAGCAGCGTTGCGTCGACAGCGACAAATACCACCGTGCGCCCGGTGCCCTCGAGGCGCGCGGCCATCTCGGCGTCATCGCCCAGCGCCACGTTTTCGCGCTCCATGAAACGACGGGCGCCAACCCGCACCATACGGCCTTCCACCTCGCCTTCGACACCATAGCCCACAATAGCGCGGAAATCCTTGACGGCAGGTATGTTCATGCCGCGCTCTCCGGCCGCCGCGACAATCGCTCGCCCCAGCGGGTGCTCGGACGCTGATTCCAGTGCTGCAGCCAGACGCAACGCGGTTTCGGGTGCGCCGCCGCCCTGATCGACCAACGCGGGATGACCCTCGGTCAACGTACCGGTTTTGTCGAACAGTATGGTGTCGACATTCGACAGCGTTTCCAGCGCCTCGCCCCTGCGAAACAGCACGCCGAGTTCTGCCGCACGCCCGGTGCCCACCATGATCGCCGCCGGAGTCGCCAGGCCCATGGCGCAGGGACATGCCACCACCAGTACGGCCACTGCCGTGACCAGCGCCACACTGGCATTGCCCGTCAATACCACCCAGACGCCGAAGGTCGCCAGCGCGATGACCAGCACCACCGGCGTGAACACCCGCACCGCGCGGTCGGTCAGTCCCTGAATCGGCAGCTTGCCGGTCTGCGCGTTCTCCACCAGATGGATGATCTGCGCCAGTACGGTATCGCGCCCGACCGAAGTGGCCTCCACCACCAATCGCCCATCTTGGCAGACCGTGCCGCCGACCACGGCATCATTCAGATTTTTGGCAGAAGGTATGGGCTCGCCCGTCAACATCGCCTCGTCCACATGCGCACGGCCTTCGAGCACGCGTCCGTCCACCGGAATGCGCTCCCCGGGGCGGACTACGATGCGCTCGCCGGTGCGTAATCGCGACACCGGTATATCTTGCTCGGCACCGTTCTCGTCGAGCCGGTGCGCAGTCTTGGCCTGTAGCCCGACCAGTTTGCGGATCGCCGACGAGGTGCGGCCCTTGGCCAGTGCTTCCAAGTACTTGCCTGCGAGCACGGCGGCAATGACTACTGCCGCAGAGTCGAAATACACATGCTGCGCCTCCGCTGGAAACAGCGCGGGAGCCAGCAGCACCAATACACTGTAAGCCCAGGCTGCGCCGGTGCCGGTGGCGACCAGGGAATTCATGTCTGGCGACAGATGGCGGTAGGCGATCAGGCCTGGTCTGAAAAAGCGCCGACCCGGCCCGAACAGGACGATGCTGGTGAGCACGAACTGCACCCACTCCCAGAAATGCGCAAAGGGGCTCGCCGCCGCCAGCGCACGATGCAAGGCCGGGATGAAGGCCGTGCCCATGGCTAACACCAGGATCACCGTGGCCAGCGCTGCGGCCACGATCACATCGCGGCCCATGGCGCGCAAACGCGCGCGGCGTTGGTCGGTGTCTTGCTCCCCATTTTCATGTACGGGATGTGCTGCATAACCCGCAGCGCTTACGGCGGTGGCCAGTTCGTCCATACCGACCATCGCCGGGATATAGCGCACATGCGCGCGTTCGGTAGCCAAATTCACCGCCGCCTCCAGTACTCCGGGTTGCTGTCTGAGTGCGCGCTCCACCCGTCCCACGCAGGAAGCGCAGGTCATGCCATCCACCGCGAGATCGATCTCATCGGTCACTGGCGCATAGCCCGTCGCCTGGATCGCCCCGGCGATGCGGGCGGCATCGAGCTGTTGTGGGTCGAAAAGCACCTCGGCGCGCTCAGTCGCCAGATTCACGCTGGCTGAGGTTACACCGGGCAGCTTGCCCAGCGCCCGTTCCACCCGCGCGCTACAAGAGGCACAGGTCATCCCCTCTATGCCAATCTCAAGGTGCCCACGTTTTTCGTCTTCCATGAATGCACCTCTTCGCGGCAAGGTCCGCTGTAAGCCACGTTTACGGATGGCTGCTGACAGTTTACATATAGCTTACTATCTGTCCATGATAAACATTGGAGCTCGGTGTAATGTCAAGAGCGATTTTCTGTGCGGTTTATCTGGCGGATGGGCAGTTGTGGAAGATGGTATAAATGACATCGAAGGACGGACCGGTCAATATGGGCCTCGGCAATTATCGTTTCGTTTTCTCCAATAACAGATGCACAGCGGCAAACTCTCCAGAAGGCATGTCGCTATTTTTGAACGATCTTGATGTATCATAGTCCAATTTTGTGCTGGTTACTGAATTTTTGGACACTTGGAAAAATGTTTTATGGAACGTTTATCGTTCTGGATGGGTTGTGGATTGTGGCCGTTGCCGCTGGTATGCGCACACTTTTGGTCCGGCAGCCGAATTTCCAATTTACCAACGTCTGGTCTCCAAAAATGAGGGGCTGTCCATGATCAGAATCCCCGATGTGCTGAAACTATCGCTGCGGCAGCGATTTTTTCGCTTCGTGGTTAAGGCACCAGTAGTTTTGCATCTGGATATATGGTTTCCACAGATACCGATGGCTATTGCTGTAGGACTACTGGGGGTGCTGGCCATACTGGATGCATTGCCCCATCTCATACAGCTCTTCCCTGAACTGGCTGATCTCGCACCCTCCACCAGTCTGACCCAGGCACCCCTGTTGTCGGCTTTGGGTACAGTACCCGAAGCGGTGGCCGGGTTTGTGCTGCTGCTGATGGCTTTCGGGTTGCTCTTTCGCTCCCGTTTTTCCTGGGCCATTACCTTGGTGCTGGCGGCAGCGATGCTGGCCATATTGCTGCATCACTATGGTATTGTATGGAGTGGCGTTACCATTTTTAATGTCGTCATCCTGGTTGCGTTGCTGTTGTTTCGGCGTCATTTTGCACGTTCGAGCGTGGCTGCAGGTACGCTTTTTGCGGCGATTTCTATTCTGCTTCTGATGAGTTATGCGGTACTGGGCAGTTACGTGCTGGGCGCAGGATTTTCGCCGCCTATCAAGAATCTGGTGAGCGCCTTGTATTTTGCCGTGGTCACCATGTCCACTGTGGGGTATGGGGATATTGTGCCGACAAGCGAAGATGCCAGACTTTTTGTTATCTCTATCATCATCCTGGGTATCACCGTTTTCGCAACTTCTATTTCTGCGGTCGTTGTACCGTTGGTGAATGGCCGGATGCAGCGCCTGCTGATGGGAGAAAGAAAACGTGCTCACCGTAACCATTATCTGGTTATTGGTGATAATGCGTTGGCACAAAACACCTATCGTGCATTACGTGCCCGGCATTTACCGGCGTTGGTGCTGGTTCCCGTGACGCCAGAGCATGTGTGGATGGCTAAGGAAGACCTCATGATAGGTGATGCAACGGACCTGGATGTTTTGCGTAAGGCGGGGGCAGAATGCGCCTTGGGTGTGCTCGCATTGCGGGTTGTCGACAGCGAGAACGCCTTTATCATTCTTGCAGCCAAGGAGTTGGCCATTCCCGGAAAAACCGTGGCGGCGGTTCAGAACGGTAAAAATCTTGAACGTCTACGACAAATCGGTGTGGACCTTATTATTTCCCCGGAAGTGTTGGGCGGTGAATTGCTGGCGCTGACGCTCAGTGGTGAAGAACTGGCGGGAGATACCATTATCAGTAAACTATTTACCGCTAAGGCGGAAGGAGCTGCGGCTTGAGTACTTTAATGGCGATAAGCATTGTTATGCTGGCCCTGATAGGATTGGGCATTGCGGCGATGTTTTTACACGTGGTGGTATGGTTATTAGGTGCCATACTCGGTTTATTCATCTATTTCATCCCCAGCATTGTTGCCGCCGCACGGCATCACGAACATTTTCTGTGGGTACTGGTGCTGAACATCGTGCTCGGCTGGTCGGGCATTGCCTGGATCATCCTGATAGTCTGGGCCATTCTCGGCGAGCGGCGGGCACCACCCTTGCGCAAATTAAGCGCGGATGTCTTTAACCCTCCTGCGTGCTGACGACAAAGGTGCCAAGGCGCAGGCGTTGCAAGCTGGCCGCATAGTCTTGCGGGGCGGAGGTAGGAGCCATCGGACCGATTTTGATTTTATATAGCCTGCCCGCGGTTGTGGAGGATACTGGTACCATGTGCGCGGTGCTGATCCCGAAATCTTGCAGCTTGCCGCGCTCGCGGACAGCAGTCTGCAACTGCATGGGGCTTGCCGTTTCCAGATAGATTTGCTCGGACCGCGGTGCTTGCCGCCACTGCCTTAAGATGTGGGTGGCGGCCTCCCGGCGCGGTGGAATAGGAGCTGGAGGGGCTTTCTGGGCGGCGGCAGATATGGCGCGTTCCGGACTGTTGGAAAAAGCGTCGTCCACTACAGCCGTCAGGTTGGCGCTGGCAGTGGAAGGCGGTGAATAGGCGGGCGCCATCCTGGGCATGATACGTTGTGCCACAGGCAGCACTTGAGGGGACGGTGTGCTGGGGGTTGAACTGCTGGGAATCACCTGGATATGTACCGGCGTTGTGCCCTGGTTGAGCATGCCCAACTGGCTGGCAGCACCATAAGACATATCCATGATACGACCACTCACGAAGGGACCGCGATCATCGACCAGCACGACGACGCTGCGCCCGTTCTTCAGATTGGTGACGCGCACGCAGGAGGGCAGCGGTAGCGTTCGGCTCGCGGCTGTCATTTGTCGGGCATGAAAAGCAGTGCCCATGGCGGTTACAGCACTGGAGGATTGCTGGTCGTACCATGAGGCGATTCCATTTTCGGAAAAACTGGCATCGCCACGCATAGGATGATACCAATACCCATTTATTTCATAAGGTTGATTGTAGGCAGCATTGAGGTTTGGCGTCGGCGCGTGGCAATCCTGCCCGGTGGAATAAGCGGAGCCCACCATCGCCGAACCGTAGCCACCGCCTGACGTGCCGACTGTGTGACTGGGCACACTCGCGCAGCCCGCAAGTGCTGCGGCGGCGAAGCCGAAAGCCCCCAGCCTGAAAATCTGAAGATGGTATCGTACGCACATGCTGATGCACGGCCTCCGTCTGGAAAGACCTTTGCATTCTAGGCCATGGTCTCCGGAAAATTCAAGTGAAGCTGATGGTTGGCTGTTTATTCTCAAGCAATAAACGAGAAGTATCGGCAAACGATGTGTACGGTCGGCACTTCTGCTGCCATGGGCCGCCTCAGCGCTGTCGGAATTCCATCAGGGTTTCCTTTGTTCTGTTTAATGTGCCCCGTGCCTTGCCGTCCGGTCGCTGCCCTCCAGGCGCCACTGTATATGTGGCAGCGGGGCGCCCTGCCGGACGTTTGGACTACGCCATGCTTCACAAGCTTATCGATGGTAGCAGGTATATCCTGGCGGACAGGCGGGGGCCTGCTGGTATTGCGGCGCCGTCGGTGTACACACATAGCCGGTGGGGCACGGTACACTGCCCTGTGGCGCTGCATAGTAACCGGGCTGTGGTGCCGGTGCCTGCTGTTGGCTGTTAGAGATGCCATAACCGGCAAGTCCGCCTAACCCGGCGCCGATGGCGGCGCCCGCCAGTGGGGAACCTGTCTGGTTACCGATAACCGCACCGGCTAAAGCACCGAGCAGGGAACCTCCCGTCGTGTTCGCCGTAGTGCTATTACTGGCATAGGGATTATTTGCGCAGCCCACCAATGCAAGGGGTAATGTTGCAATCATCAACCAGCGTGCTGTCTTCATCGTCATTATCTCCTCGTATAATATTTAGGTGCTTATTATGGTGCCAAGCTCCACAAGGATGCTAGTGTAGTCAACTAGGTACAGTTCTGCCGATCGCAATGGCTGTCCCGGGCCGAGTGTCTCCTAGTACTTCACCATCATGAGGCTTTGCAGGATGAATCCCCGCCGCCACCTTTTGCGGTATAGTATGGGGCGATGGTCCACTCCCCGGACCGATCTCGTGCTTTGCTATGGAGAATGCTATGACCCTATCATCACGCCTCGCGGCGGCCTCTGTGGTGCTCGCCCTTGGGCTGAGTGGATGTACAGCCAGCTGGGCCCCACAAGTTAATCCGGTGCCGTATTATACTTATTACCCCGCATCGCTCAGCGTGGTTACTGCCGCGGCTGAGAAAGCCTTACCTCAGGCGGGGATGCAGTTTATCGGGTCCAAGCAGATCAGCCCCGATACGGTCGAAGTGCATGGCTATGATTCAGAGGGTAACGCCATTCTTATCACCTTGCGGACCAAAGGCGCTGCAGTCACTAAATTCTCGGCACGCATAGGCCTTTATGGACATCTCCGTGAGGTGCAAGAGATAGAACACTGGATGGGGCAGTATGTTGGGCAGGCCATCGCGCGACCTTGAATGCGGCATAGTGACCTGCGATGGCGGCCGACCACCCGCTGCTGTCGGTGATCCGACGGAGGTCATGGCGTCGCACCGTTTGCTGACTGCGGAGATGATCAAGGCTGGGCGGCGCTGCGCTGCGCTGTCAGCGCAACTGCTCCAGCCAGGGGCGGTAGATTGCTGTGGCGCTGCCCAGCAACTCTTCACATCGACGCTCCAGATGGTCGTGAATAGTCCCGCTACGCTGTATGCCTGCACCGGTTTGCTGCAGGTCATCCGCCATGCTTTCCGTCCAGGCTTGCACCATGGTGGGGGTGACTTCCGGGTGGCCCTGAAGGGCCAGACAGTGTTTACCAATAGCAAAGGCCTGCTGGGCACAAAAGTCGCTGGAGAGCAGCGGTACCGCACCGGATGGTAGGGAAAAAGTTTCGCCATGCCAGTGAAAGAGTGTGAACGAGTCGGGAAGCTCTGCTAACCAGGTGCTGCTCATTGCTTCCAGGGTTTTGGTGACCGTCCACCAGCCGATTTCCGGGCCATCCGGGTTAGGGGTTACCTGGCCGCCCAGCGCACGGGCAATCAGTTGCCCGCCGAGGCAGTGTCCCAGAACGGGGAGTTCTTCGCCAACTGCCCGGCGGATAATTTGTTGCTCGGTGAGGAGCCACGGGTAGCGGCCCGTATCGTGGACGCTCATGGGTCCGCCCATGATGATCAAGGCGCCATAGCCAAGCAGATCATTGGGAACCTGTACGCCCAGATCAAGGCGATGCACCTCCGTTTGGTGCCCCTGTGCCGCAAGAATATGTTGCAGGCTACCCAGCCCTTCTTGCGGATGGTGCTGTAAAACGAGAATCTTCGTCATGATGCAGGCTGTTCCGTAGCGGTGTTTTGTAGCCAGTATGTGGCAAAATCTGATGCCGGCATAGGCCTGGCGATGCCATATCCCTGCCCTCGGTCCGCCTGCATCTGGCGCAGGAGGTCGGCGCTCTCCATGTTCTCAATGCCTTCGGCGGTGACGGTTACGCCCAGCGCGTGGGCCATCTGGATCATAGCCTGAATCATCTGTTGGTGACGTTGACTCCCGGCCATGGGGATGACAAAGCTGTGGTCGATTTTGATCTGGTTGCAGCCAAGTTCGAGCAGGTATTGCAGTGCGGCGGGCCCGGTTCCAAAGTCGTCGAGGGCGAAGCGCACACCAAGTCTCTGGCAGTCACTGATCAGTCTGGCGGTTTTGGCAATATCGTGGAGGGCGATGCGTTCAACCAGTTCCAGACAGATGCGTTCTGTAGACAGTGTGGGGCAGTCCGCCAGCGCGCGGCGTAAGTCGTCGCAGAGACGATGGTTTTCTACCTGGCGAGCAGCGAGGTTGATCTGGATGTCAAGGACCATGCCCTGCTTGGCCCAGACTTCGCCATGTTGGCAGGCGTTATGGATAACCCACGCTCCAATGCGCAGCATGACCGTAGAGTTTTCCGCGACATCCAGAAAGCTGGCGGGCAGGAGCAGACCGCGTTCAGGGTGCTGCCAGCGGATCAATGCTTCGGCCGCAACGCAAAGGCCGCTTTGCATGTCGATGATGGGTTGCCAGTAGAGGACGAATTCCTGTTTTGCCAGTGCACGCTCCAGTTCACCGCGCAGGTGTTGGGCGGAGCGTCGGCGGTCATCATCCGCGTGATCGTAATAGGTCCAGCAATTTCCACCGGCCGCCTTGGCGCGATAGACCGCCTGGTCTGCGTGGTGGATAAGCTCAACGGGATCGACGTTATCATGGGGATAGGTGGTGACGCCGGCGCTGGCGGTTATACCAACCTGCTGATCATCCACCCCCATGCGGATATTGAGCGCCAGCAGAATGCGTTGGAGTATATCTTCCAGGTCGCGTGGGCTGTGCAGTTTTTCCAGCAGCAGTAAAAACTCGTCACCGGCCAGGCGGACGATGGTATCACTGGCACGCAGCACGTCATGCAGGCGGGTCACAATTTCCCGCAGCAAACGATCCCCCGCGCTGTGCCCCAAGCTGTCATTCACTTCCTTAAAGCCATCAATATCCAATAAAACAATGGCGAGGGTGCGTTGATCACGCTGTGCGCGGGCACAGGCGATGTTTAGGCGTTCTTCGAGCTGGTAGCGATTGGGTACACCGGTGAGGGTATCCCGAGTCGCAATCTGTTCCAGGTGCAGCTCAATACCCATCCGGTACCAGGCGGCACCCAGCATATCGGCCAACAGTTGCGCCAGGCGCAGGGTGCTTTCAGCGAGCTCTGCGGGCGCCGGGCGGAACCAGGCAACGGCCAGGACGCCACTGACACCCTTGGGGCCGTGGACGGGGAGGGCGAGGCTTGCCTGTAAACCAGTAGCCACATACTCTGGCATGGCGTGGGGGCTGTGCGGATAATCCGGCACATAAATGGCGCGGTCCTCCCGTAGTGCGGCACCGCTGTTGCCGCAGTCATCGGGAAAAACGTGCTTCGACAGGTCTGAATAGATCGTGGGTAGGCCATGAAAAAACAGGTAACGCAGGTTATGATCTTCGTGGACGATGAAGGCCGCGCCATCGGCCTCCATCAGGTCTGCGGCTAGTGCCGCCGTTTCCTCGAAAAATGTACTGAATTCGTAGACGCGCACCAGATGTTGTAATCGGTTCAGAACAGAATCGGGAATCATCAAAGTCCTTTGAGGTCCTACAACGGCAGGGTGGGGATGGGTGTACCAGAGGCTAGGTCACCACCGGATCGGACCATTGCTTCTGGCGAAGTCCGCAACCGGATGGAGCGGACTTCGCCAACTAAGCCGTCACTAATCCGTACCAGCTGGCGGATAGTGAGTCGCTGGCCCGACCGTATCGGGACCATCCCATGCGGGTTTATTCGGCACCAGATTCTCAATGGGCGCACCCATGACCCCCGGAATGGGATCCTCTTTATGTATGGCATAGTCACCGATCTCTAAATCAGCGTCACTCATGCGCAGTGGGATGAACACCCCTAACAGCTTCAGAATAACGAATGTCATAGCGGCGTTATATACCACGATTACCACGAGAGCGATCAATTGATGCCAGAGTTGCGTGAATCCACCACCATAGAGTAACCCATCTACGGATATGTCCGGTGTTTTGCCTGCTCCGTAGTATAGGACCATGCGCGGATCACCGAGAAGACCCACCATCAATCCACCTACGGCACCGGCAACGGCGTGGGTGTGTAATACACCAAGCGTATCGTCAACCTTACTCAGCCATGTTTTTGGTCCTATCTTGTTCATGGTAATCCAGGGAATCATACCGGCGGTTACGCCAAGTATCAGTGCACCCCAACCATTCAGGAAACCCGCAGCCGGTGTGATAGCGACCAATCCGCATATCATACCATTGATGGCCCCCACCATAGATGCTCTGCCGAGAAACGCCATGTCCATGAATAGCCATGTCAGTAATGCTGCCGCTGTGGCGAGATTGGTATTGATCACGGCAGCGGCCATATCCTGATTGGCGAAGTAAGGATCACCGCCGTTAAATCCATTCCAGCCAAGCCACAATAGACCGGCTCCAGCCATGGCCATAATGAGGTTATTCGGAGGGAAATCCACCCGGTCTGCAAAAAGTCGCGGTCCAATCACCGCCGCCGCTACGAATCCTGAAATACCCGCAGCGACGTGAATGACGTAACCTCCGGAGTAATCAACGGCTCCGAGTTGCGCTAACCAGCCACCACCCCAGAGCATGAAGGCACCCACTGAATAAACGAGTGCAGACCATATTGGTACAAAAATAATCCATGCTTTGAAGTTCATTCGTCCAAGAACGCCGCCGGCAAGCAGAATGGGGGTAATGGCAGCGAATACAAATTGAAAGTAAATCAATGCGGATTGTGGAAAGGCAAAGGCAGGCATGATGCCATTCAATAGTGGAATGTTGGCTTGGCCGATGCTGTCGATGGCGGACATGACGGGGCGAGGCCAACCAAATAGTCCAGAAAGTATTCCGGGGCCGAGATGCACGGGGTTGCCGAAGGCGATGCTAAAGCCACAGAGCATCCACGTAATCAGAACGGCAGCAAAAGCGTAAAAGACCATCATCGCGGAATTGAGTGCCCATTTCTTCTTGACGATACCACCATAAAGAATGGCCAACCCCGGAACGCTCTGTAACCCCACGAGTGTGGCTGCAGTTATCTGCCACGCAGTATCGCCAGGGCTCAAATAAGATGGGTGTTCTAGATACATGATGGTTCTCCACAAAGTTCTGGTAATACACAGTAAAATTAGAGTCTTGTAGCTGTAAAAATTGGTTATTAAATGTTACCCGCTTCCCACATATTTTTTGTACACTTCGGTCAACATGTTTATTTCTTCGGATGCCGGTTCACGCCAGCCACGAATGCCAAGCCCACTGAGTATCTCCTGGCCTTTTATTTCATCTTGCAGAGACATGAAGAGATCTATGATCGCCGTGGCATCGGCTCGCCGGTGTGAAGACAAGCATAATGCATGATAAGCAAAGTCCGTTTGACTCTCATCCATGACTTTCAGTTGATCTTGAGTGATGGATGAAAGTCCGTAAAAGGTTTGTCGTGGCAAAATGGCAATATCGCCCATGTTTCGTAGCAGCATTTGCACAGACTTGATATCATTGCCGACAAATAAGTAGTTGGCATTGTCCGATGAGTAGCCTGATTCATCCATGAGCAGTCTACCTAGCAAGTAGGCGTAGCTGTCCATTCTGTCGGTAATGACTTTGGGGCGAGAGAACTGATTAAATGTCATTCTTTCGTCATTTTTTCGACAAATTACGACGGCCTCTTCGGGGGCTGCGCAGGGTACAAGTAATGGTGAAAAACCCATCTGAATGAGTTCGCATACAGCAAACGGTGAGGCAAACACTATATCTGCGGAGTCTGAAGGTGCCGTGTTATTCTGTTCCAGTGCGCCGAAATGGGGCTCTAGTCGTATAGGGTGTCCCCATTTCTTTTGAAGATAGGTATTGAGAAAATACCACCCTTCTAACTGAGACCGCTCCTGCAGGCTCACGGAAAATCGCCAATGATCGCTCCGCGATGGAGGTTGTGGTGACGGATGATTTTGCGTGGACGAAGTATTTGTCAATGTTACATGAGCAGCCTCGGGTGCGGCTGCATGATTTGTCAGGTATTGATTCAATCCGGTCATTTTAAACAGCATCGCCGTCATGCGATTCATCCCTTTGACCGCGATGGGTAGTCTGTTACCGTGAAGTTGTTTCAAGATGTTGAGGAGGATGGCTAAACCCATAGAGTTAACGCGTGAAACTTCGGTGAAATCCAGAATGGCTGGCTTGTTGATGGCAAGCAGGGGGTCCATGTGCGCTTTGGCGGCGGCGTCAATGACGCCGCGCAGGCGGTAGATGACCGGATCATCGGCTGAGCTTTGAGTGATGATTTCAAAGGTAGTCATGATTTACCTCGCAAATGTCACTGTGATAAAGAAATTGGAATGCGGGATAGTGGTCTTCGTGCGGTGGATGATCCAGGTCGAAGAATAATGTCGCGCGCGTTTCGCGCCCAGGGAAAACGCGAATTTGCATATAGTCAGAAAAGCGCCACAACAAATATAATCCACCGCCTCCCTGATCGGCGATGAGTCCATGCCCTTGAATGTGTGCGCCTAGGCGTTGTAATAATGTTGAGGGTGTTAATGTGCCCCAGTTGTCTCTCATCTGAACGGCGAGAATGTTATTTCGACGACCCATATGCAGACTGACATGTTCATCTTCGTTAAGTATGCGATCTACGCTTTTTGAATAAATGGCTTGTCCCCGGGCATCTCGTGGTGCGGCATAAAGTGCATTTTCGAGGAGCTCATCGGCGACGAGTGTGCAGACGTCGATCCAGTCATCGCGCACGTCAGTCTCCGCCAGCCAGGACGCCAAGGACGAAATAACCCCCACTTTATCTGTCGAAGTGGTGATAGGTAATTGCAGAGGAGTATCAATATGGAGATATAGTGATAGCTCGTTGTCAATTTCCTTGTGGGCATTAAGGAGGTTATCCCAGCCCATGGCTTGCAGGAATGGGTTTCCTGGAATTAGTATCCGACGTATTCCATCCTGACTCATCCGTGGAAGCAGGTTTTGCCATTCATGTTCAGCAAATAGTACGATATGTTGGCGTGACAAGCGCGGAGAAATGGTCTTGTTAGCGTAGTAATCCTGAGATATTCTGATGATTTCCAGTGGTTGTTCTGAACGCCATTCAGAAACTGCAGGATAACGCTCGTTATGGTGCACAACGATGATACTTAAATCGTCATCAAAAGTATCTCGTTCACAGAATGCAATCAGTCTGGCGATTAGCGCATCACGCAATTGGGTGTCACCTAAGGTAGAAAAATCTTCGAGTGCTTGTTCCAATCGCTCATAGCCAAATGGCGTTCCATCCGGTGCATTTTCTTCAACCCATCCATCACTGATGAGGATCAGTCGGCTTCCTAACGGCATATCAAATTCGCTTGTGGAGATATCGAGATCCAATTCCTGGCCTAATGGAAGTCCACCAATTTCAAGCATCTCCCACTGCCCATCCGGTTTTTGGAGATAGGGAAATTGCTGCCCTGCATTAGCGATGTATAGAATGCCGTGGCGAAAATCTACTGCTGCACAAATCATGGTCATTAGACGCAATCCCTGTGCGGTATTAAGAATGGCATTATTGAGCTGCCTAAGCACTTGATCTGGACGCCCAATACCATCCGCCCGCAATTGGTTGATAACTGTTTTTGCGACAGCCACGATGCTCCCGGCCGCGAGACCATGTCCGCTCACATCCCCGAGTACCAGCACGGATGTTTCTTTGGTGGTATAGCAATCCAGATAGTCACCGCCTACTTCCGAGCTGGTGATGCTGGCGGCGATACCGGAGAGGCCTGGTAGCGAGATCTGCTCTGGGCCGAGAAAAGCTGTGTGTAGTTCTGCCGCTTGTTGTGCCTCGTCTTGTAGACGATCGCTCAACGACTGCGCCTTGAGCAGGGCAATTTGTTGTGCATGTTCGGCGGCTGCCCGTTCCGTGACATCCACGCCCATGGCAACCCGCAGGAGTTCCTCGCCAGTCACATCGCGTACCGGCGTCACAGTCCACGCCATGATCAGTTGGTTACCCGCAGAATTGAGTATCGGGAGCTCTTGAATTTGCTCCGGATTGCCCACGTCTAACAGTGCTAGTATGCTTGCATGATCTTGCGGAAGAAATAAACGATTCAGTAAAGGGTGACCGACTATTTGTGTGCGAGGCCATTGCAAAAGCGTTTGAAAATAATGATTCACGAGAACGACGTTACCCTTTGCGTCGATCACCATGATGATTACCCGTGAAGTATTAATGACGTCCTCATTGAATTCACCGGCACGGGCTAGGGCAAGCGCACGCTCCCTGCTTTGTTTGCCGATGGGCTGCAGAATACCGAACCAAACATATATCAGTGATAAAAAAATGAGCGCCCCACCTCCTGATAAGAACCACTGAGCATAGCTGAAGTACTGTTTTTCGATTTCTTGATAATGGTGCGCTGCTGCTTTTAGTTGTCCACGTATTAGTGGAATATTTCCATTGTTACCATGTAATAGATTGGATAAGGCAGTGTTTAATGGCTGATTGTATGCCATTTTTTTTTCAAAATTAGATAGATACTGGCCGCTAATGTTGGTTCTTGACTTTGCTGTCTGGTTGGCAAGCTCTTGAAGAGCGTGTGTTGCTGAACTTTGACCCTCCTGAATTTTGTTAAGCGCTCCCAGGTAGTGTTCATACTGGTGAAATGAGGTCGCAGATCGCGCGTGGAAGGCTAAGGACTCCCAGGTGCCGATCCCAATCATGATGAGTAAAAATGCAGGAATCGATAGTGCGATGAAGTATCTGCTGCGTACATCTTCTACCGCTTCTATGTTGGTTCGGTAGAATGCACCGACAGGAACACGTTCAGAGAGTTTTACGTTTTCCATATGATCCTCAGTAAAACGAGACGCTTGTTGTTGGGCTTTGGGCAGGTCTTCATCTGGGATGTAAAAGTCATAAAATATGCCATTATGCGTTAACTTATGGCGTGTCTTTCTCCCGATAAGTCGGCCATGGTAGGCCGGTTGTCTAGCCTTATAATGTTATTTAGAACAATTCGGCAAGGTGTCAATGTGTGAAAAATATAATCTCCTTATATTTTCCGTAAGTTATTTTTTCTGTTTATTGTGTGGCCGATAGCAAATGATAGGTGTTAAGATATTTATAGTTTATTAAGTGAATAATAAGGAGAAAAAACACGGCGGGTAACCGCCGTGTGCAAGGATGTTGAAGTGTTAGTGGAGTTTAGTCCCCTGCCACCGGTCGACGTTCACCGTCGCCATAGAAAGCGTAGGCTTCTTCACCGTGGATCGCATCATCGCCGATCAGCAGTTCTTCTTCAGACATACGTAGTGGCACGATCAGGCTGATGAGCTTGAGCAGGATGTAGGTCACCACAACGTTCAGCACGATGATAAACGCTGCGCCGATAAGCTGCAGCCAGACCTGATGCCAGTTGCCATCAATGGCACCACCGGGAGTGCTCAGCCCGAAAGCCGCACAGCCGGCCTTGGTGGCCAGCAAGCCCGCCATGATGCCACCCAGAACACCCGCTACCGCATGGGTGTGAAAGACACCCAAGGTGTCATCGACCTTGCGGAACAGTGCGGTTTTACCGAGAAGATTCATGCTCAGCCAGGGAATGATGCCGGAGGCGATGCCGATGGCGATTGCACCCCAACCATCTACCACGCCGGCGGCCGGGGTAATGGCCACCAGGCCGGTGATCATGCCCTGCACAGCACCAATGACGGAAGGCTTCTTGAAGTAGATGAGATCCATGATGGTCCAGACGATCACGCTGACGGCGGCGGCGATATTGGTGTTGAGGACGGCCGCACCAGCATCGCGACTCGCCGCGTAGGGGTCACCACCATTGAATCCGTTCCAGCCGAGCCAGAGAATTCCGGCACCAACCAGCATCAGCAGTACGTTGTTGGGCTGAAAGTTTTCGCGATCACGCGCCAGCCGGGGGCCAATGACCGCCGCACCGATAAAGCCCGCGATCCCGGCAGAAAGATGGATGACGTAACCACCGGAATAGTCGATGACGCCGAGGGTGGAGAGGAAGCCGCCGCCCCAGAGGCTGAAGGCACCGATCGTATAAGAAAAGGTCAGCCAGAGTGGCACGAAAATCATCCAGGCCTTGAAACTCATGCGCCCGAGGAATGCGCCAGCCATGATGATCAAGGTGATGGCGGCAAAAACGAACTGAAAGTACACCATGGTAGACATGGGGAAAGCGGCGGTGGTGTTGGAGGCCGGAATGCGCGCCTGGGTGAGCTCATCCTGCATGGTGAGGATCGGGTGCGGCATGCCGACGAAGGAAAACCATTCATTGCCGAAGCCCATGTTGTAAGCCCAGAGCACCCAGGCGATCAATACGGCGGCGAAGGCATAAAAAGCCATGAAAGCGGAGTTGATGGCCCATTTCTTTTTGACGATGCCCGCGTACAGGACGACGAGCCCGGGGACACTTTGCAAGCCAACGACAGTTGCTGCGGTGAGCTGCCACGCATTGTCGCCGGTATTAAGCCAAGCTACTGACATGAAGAACTTCCTCCTATAAGGATTAGGGAGCGGTGGTAAAGCGGTTATAGCTGGTTACAACGCATCATTACCGGTTTCGCCGGTGCGAATACGGATGGCTTCCAGGACTTCGGAGACAAAGATTTTGCCGTCACCAATCTTGCCGGTGCGGGCACCTTTTTCGATGGCTTCAACGGCTTGGTCGACGGCATCATCGCTGATTACCGCCTCGATCTTGACCTTGGGGAGAAAATCCACCACATATTCAGCGCCGCGGTAGAGTTCGGTATGACCTTTCTGGCGCCCGAAGCCTTTGACTTCGGTAACCGTGAGGCCCTGGATCCCTACCGCCGATAGCGCCTCACGGACATCATCGAGTTTGAAGGGTTTAACAATGGCAGTAATCAATTTCATGGCGACACCTCTCGTACAGGGTTGGAACATCCCTGGGGCAGAAGCCCCGGGGGTTAAAACATGAAGCCGGTTTCGAGCATGCTACGGAGTTGGGTCTGGGCAAGGCTGTTGGTGCCTGAGAAACCCGTATTGTTTGGCATGGTAGCAGCGACATAAGACAACTCAGCCCGGGCAAAAAAGCCGCCGTTCTGATATGTCGGCGTCACGGTCAGCGACCAGGCATGGGAGCCGGGGCCGAAGCCGGTGAGGTTGGCCGCTCCATCTGTAACGGTGCCGGAGTTGCTGATGTATTCCACCCGACCGGCGACGGATATTTTGTCCGTCAGGCTGTAGTCGGCAAGGATGGCGGCACCGAGGGTGCTGGTCTTTCTGGTGCCAGCACCCAGCGCCTGAATTGCGCCGGCCGGTACGCTGGTATACTGCACGTAAGGCGTGACCGACAGGTTGCTGCCACTATAGGTGTAACCTACGTCAAAGATGCTTTCGTTATTCTGCAACGGTGTGGTAGCGATGGAGGAGTAGGTATAATCGGTCTGTCCCAGATTCCCACCACCTTGAAAGAACACACTGTTCTGTTTGTTAATCGCCCAGGTCAACATGCCGGTCACCCAGTTAAAGCGATTCGAGTAAAAGCCATCATTCCAGGATACCGACGCAGTGACCGGGCCTGCGGTATAATTAGCCTGAATACCTTTATTGACCGCATTCTCCTGGCCCCAGAGCAAACCGCGCTCAATGTTCCAGTTCTGGTAGCTATAGGTGTATTCGGCACCGATCAGGGTATAGAGCTTACCAATCTGGATATTGAAATTGTCGGTCGGCGCGATCTCAACATAGCCGACGGGCAGGGCACCGAAGGTGTTCTGAGTGAAGGTGCCAGTGGAGAAATAGCTGGAGCCCAGGGTCATGACGTTATACGCCCCTGTCTGTAGATAAAACTGCACGAGCCCGGTGTTCTTCTGGATGATGACCATACCGTTGCTGATGTCGGCGGATGCAGATTTGTTGCCAGGGTTGCCTGATCCGGCAAACTTGTTGTCCTGCCAGACGCCGTAGCCGCTCGCCACGCCCTGTACGTTGAGGGTGCCCAAAGGGCCAGCCGCAAAGGTCAGGGGGCTGGGCAGCGCCAGTGGCGATGCGTGCCCGGTCTCAATCATCATGGGTAGTGACGCAGACATTGCCAGCGAGATGATTTTATAACGATAACCGTTTTTTAACGTCTTCATGTTTGTCGCTCCCTATTTGTATGACATTACAGGGAGCTCTTAGCAAACTTGATGCCAATTTGTAACGGTTTAAAAATCAATGGGTTTAGTAAAACAAGCTAGGTAGCAAGCGGTGATGTGCACTATTATGATGCGTTATGCACCACTATGGTGCGTATGTTGGAGTTGCGGCGTATCAACCCTCAGGAGGTGAGCGGTTCACTCAGAGAAAGGTCTTCCATATCCAGGTGAACATCATACCCCCAGAGGCTATGAACAAAGCTGAGCGTTCTCTGGGCCTCATCCTGGGCGAGGGGTTGGCTATCCATCTGCCGCAAACGCAGATGGCGATCGCCCCAGCGATCCACGGACACGATCTGAATGTCCGGCGGGCGGGTGCTTTCGGCGATTTGTTGGGCTAAGGCCTGGCGCAGATACTGGTAGCCGGAGTCATCATGGATGGCACTCACCTGGTACGTCGTAGCGCTGGGATCGTTGCTTAGGGCAAAGAGATGCAGGTCACGCATGACCTTGGGTGAGAGATATTGCAGGACAAAGCTCTCATCGCGGAATTCGCGCATGGCGAAGTGGATGTGCTTGCGCCAGTCGGGGTCCCCAGCAAAGGGGAACCAGCGATGATCTTCGTCCGTGGGCGCGAGACAGATCCGTTTGATGTCCTGGAACATGGCGAAACCGAGGGCATAGGGGTTGATGCCGCTGTAGCGCGGATCGTCAAAGTCTGGCTGGAAGGTGACAGCGGTGTGGCTGGCGTAAAACTCCAGCAGGGTGCCGTCGGTAATCAGCCCCCTGGCATGCAGGCTGTGCAGGATATGGTAATGCACGAAGCAGGCGAAGCCCTCGTTCATGATCTTGGTCTGCCCTTGCGGGTAGAGGTATTGGGCGATCTTGCGCACGATGCGCAGGATTTCCCGCTTCCAGCCCTCCAGGTGTGGAGCGTTTTTTTCGATGAAGTAGAGTAGGTTTTCCTGGGGGGATGGCGGAAATACAGCGGCATCAGCGGGCTGGTCGACGCTATGCGGGGGCAGTGTCCGCCAGATTTCCGAGAGCTGCTGCTGCAGATAACGCTCGCGTTCTTCGCGCCGCCGCTCTTCCTCGCGCGCCGAGAGCTGGCGCGGGCGGCGGGCGCGATCCACGCCGTTGCGGCTGATGGCGTGGGCGGCATCCAATACGTCGGTCACTGCGTCGATCCCGTAGCGTTCTTCGCAGTGGGCGATGTAGCGCTGGGCGAATTCCAGGTAGTCCAGGATGCCCTCGGCATCGGTCCACTGCTGAAAGAAAACATTGTTTTTGAAGAAGGCATTATGCCCGTAGGCGGCATGGGCGATGACCAGAGTCTGCATGGTCATGGTATTTTCTTCCATGAGGTAGCTGATGCAGGGGTTGCTGTTGATCACCAGTTCATAAGCCAGGCCCATCTCGCCGCGCCGATACTGTCCGGACTCGATGGCGCGTTGTTTGCCAAAAGACCAGTGGGCGTAATAGACCGGCAGGCCGATGGAGGCGTAGGCATCGAGCATCTGCTCGGCGCTGATGATCTCTAGCTGGTTGGGGTAGGTGTCGAGCTGGAGTTCTTCGGCGGCGATGGTGGCGATGGCTTCGGTGACGGTGTCGATCCGCGCGAAGGTCCAGTCGTTGTCGGTAAAGAGGAACTTAGACATGGCTCGGCATCTCCTCAGTGGCAAAGAGGGTACGGAAGAGCGGATAGATATCCTCGCGTTCGCTGGCGCGGGCGGTGATCAGCTCCGGGAAATCCTGAGCAATGGCTTCGTACAGTTGCAGCAGATCACTCTCACTGTCACGGTTGACCTCCAGATAGAAGAGGTTGCGCAAGCGCGGCAATAGACTCATAAGATGCTCTTCCACCACCGCGTTGTCGGCAAAATAATTGTCGCCGTCAGATACTTGCGCCAGATAGACATTCCAACGGTCTGGCGGGAAACGTTGCTGCATGATCTCCTCGGTCAGGGTGATGGCCGGGGAGACCAGCGTGCCGCCTCCCTCGCGGGCACCAAAAAAGGCCTGCTCGCTGCACTCCGAGGCGGTGCTGTGGTGCTTGATGAAGATGATCTGCACCGCCTGATAGTGGCGATGCACGAACAGATACAGCAGCAGGAAGAAGCGCTTGGCCAGATCCTTTTCCTTCTCGCCCATGCTGCCGGACACATCCATCACACAGAACATCACCGCATTGGTGATGGGGTGGGGCTGCTGGTCGATATGGGCGAAGCGCAGGTCCGCCTCATCAATGAAGGGAATGGCTTTGATTTTGCGTTCCAGAGCGGCAATCTGACGATCCAGTTCGCTGAGGCGCTCCTGCTCCACGGAGACATCCTGCTTCTGCGTCAGGCGGCCCTGAATCTCTTCCTGCAGTGTGTCGCGGGTGTCCAGCAGGTCCTGCAATTCACGGCGCTTGCCGGCACGCAGGGCGAGGCGGCGGGCACGGGCGGCACGCATGGTGCGCCCGACGTGCATGCGGGAGGGGCTGCCATCTTTAATGAAACCCGCCCGCCGCCATTGATCGGCCTGAATATCCCCCGGCACGGTCTTGAGCAGGTTGGGTAAGGCCAGCCCGTCGAAGAGCAGATCGAGAAATTCGTCGGCGGAGAGGACGATGGCCACCTCGTCATCGCCGAGACCGTCCGGTGAGCCTTCCCGACCCTTTCCCGGGCCGCCGCCCTCGGGTTTGCTGATTTTGTCGCCGCGCTGATATTCCTTGTTGCCGGGTAACACCCGCTCCCAGGAGGTGTCGCTGAGGTCGCGGCGAAAGCTGGGTTCATGAAGATCGCGGGTGGGGATGGAAATGGGCTGGTCGGCGTTGGCCAGATCTTCAATGGAGCCGGAACGCGCCATCTTTTCGACAGCGACCTTGAGCCGGGCGCGAACACGTCTGTTCAGACGATCCTGGTTGGCCGTGGATCGGGTTCCGGAACTGCGCCGGTCGATAATCATGCTCATGGCAGACTCCTGGTCAGCGACGCTTCACCCTCATTATGACCTAAAATGGGGCAGATGGTTGCGGCGGACCCCTCCCATGGGCGGTCCGCCCTGATCACGGCTTACTCGTATACCTGCTCACCGTGCTGGGTAATATCCAGTCCATCCCGTTCCTGCTCGTCTTTGACGCGCAGACCCAGAGTCCAGTCGATGACCTTGAGGATGATGAAGCTGACGATGGCATCATAAACAATCGTGACACCAACACCCGTCGCCTGAATGAGCAGTTGTCCGATATTCCCTTCCAGCACACCCGCTGTACCGCCGATGGCCTTTACTGCAAAGACGCCGGTCAGCAACGCGCCGATAATGCCACCGATGGCATGGACGCCGAAGGCATCCAGAGAATCATCGTAACCCAGCTGGTTCTTCAGGTAGACCGCAGCCCAGAAGCAGATGGCGCCCGCCGCAAGACCGATCCACAGGGCGCCCATGGGGCCGACGAAACCTGAGGCAGGAGTGATGGCGACCAAACCGGCTACTGCGCCGGAAGTCATGCCCAGCACCGTCGGTTTGCCGCGCGCCAGCCATTCCGCAAACATCCAGGAGAGGGCCGCCACGGCAGTAGCAATCTGGGTGGTAGCCATGGCCATCCCCGCGCGGTCACTGGCGGCCACCGCCGAACCGGCGTTGAAGCCGAACCAGCCAACCCAGAGCAGAGATGCGCCAATCAGGGTGTACATCAGGTTGTTGGGGTGCATGATGTCATGTCGGTAACCGATCCTTTTGCCCATGACCAGCGCCGCGACCAGGCCGGCAATACCGGCATTGATATGTACCACTGTGCCGCCCGCGTAGTCGAGGACGCCATCTGCAGCCAGCCAGCCGCCGGGACCCCAGACCATGTGGGCGATAGGCGCATAGACCAGCAGTGACCAGAGGCCGGTGAACCAGAGCAGGGCAGAGAACTTCATTCGCTCGGCAAAGGCGCCGACAATCAGTGCCGGGGTGATAATGGCAAAGGTCATCTGAAAGGTCATATAGACGGACTCCGGGATGGTGGGGGCCAGATCATTGGCGGAATCCAGGCCCATGCCGTTGAGGAAAAGGCGACTCAGCCCGCCCATGAAAGCATTACCTGCGGTGAAGGTCAGTGAGTAGCCGATGATCATCCACAGTACGGAAATCAGTGCCGTGATGGCGAAACTCTGCGCCGCTGTGGCCAGAACGTTTTTCTTGCGCACCATGCCTGCGTAAAAGAGGGCCAGGCCGGGGACGGTCATGAGCAGCACCAGAGCCGTGGAACTCAGCATCCATGCCGTATCGCCACTGTTAAAAGGCGGCGTGGTGTCGGCCTGGGCCAGCGGGCTGGCCAACAGGGTTAATGCGCCGACCCACGACGCTCCCACAGAAATTTTGTGTATCGCTCCCTTCTGCATTTTGTCACTCCTTACTTTCCTGTCAGAGATAAGGCAGTTTGCCTCGTCGATTACTTCGATGGAGTTAAGCAATAAGTGTGCAAGTATGACTAACAACGGGAAGGCGTATGGATTATGGCTCGCGATGAGGTATCTGGAGCGAGGGGTGCACCAAAATAGTGCGGTAAATATGCCGCACCACGGCAATGATCGGACCACTGTTAAAAATGCCCGCAAATGCGGGCAGGATATGGTGGCTGAGGGGTGTGTTGGGCGCTAGCTTTTTCCTGCGACGGCCTGGTATCCCTAATGATGCTTGCGATAACGCATATACCAGTCGACCAACAGGCGTACCTGTTTTTCAGTGTAGCCCTTGGAGGTCATCCGCGCGACGAAGTCCTGATGTTTGCGCTCATCGTCAGAGGAGCTCTTCTTGCCGAAAGAAATTACCGGCAATAAATCTTCCGTATTGGCAAACATCTTCTTCTCAATGACCACGCGCAACTTCTCATAACTGGTCCAGGCCGGGCTGACGCCGTCGTTGGATGCCTGGACCCGCAACACGAAGTTCACCACCTCGTTGCGGAAGTCCTTGGGGTTGGCGATACCCGCCGGTTTCTCGATCTTTTCCAGCTCTTCGTTGAGCAGGCCGCGGTCCATGAGTTGCCCGGTATCGGGGTCACGGAACTCCGTGTCCTGTAGCCAGAAATCGGCATACTGGATGTAGCGGTCAAAGAGATTCTGGCCGTAATCGCCGTAACTCTCCAGATAGGCCTTCTGGATTTCCAGGCCGAGAAACTCAGCATAACGGGGGGCTAGCTCAGTCTTCAGGAAGGCGAGATAGCGGGACTCCAGTTCTGCCGGGAACTGCTCGGCACGAACCTGTGTTTCCAGGACGTGCAGGAGATGTACCGGGTTGGCCGCCACCTCCTCGCTGTCGAAGTTGAAGGTGCGCGACAATATTTTATAGGCGAAACGGGTGGAGATGCCATCCATGCCCTCGTCCACACCGGCTGCATCGCGGTATTCCTGCAGACTTTTGGCCTTGGGGTCCTTGTCTTTGAGGGATTTGCCATCGTAGATCTCCATCTTTGACCACAAGCTGCTGTTGCCTGGTTCCTTGAGGCGGCTGAGGACGGAGAAGCGGGCCAGCATGTCCATGGTATCGGGGGCGCAGGGGGCGGCGTGCAGGGCACTGCTTTCGAGGAGCTTGTGGTATATCTGCGTCTCTTCCGTGACGCGCAGACAATAAGGCACCTTGACGATGTAGACACGGTCGAGAAAAGCCTCATTGCGCTTGTTATTGCGGAAGGCGGACCATTCCGATTCATTGCTGTGGGCCAGGATGATGCCCTGGAAGGGCATGGCACCGAAGCCTTCGGTACCATTGTAGGTGCCTTCTTGAGTTGCCGTCAGCAAGGGGTGGAGCATCTTGATGGGTGCCTTGAACATCTCGACAAACTCCAGCACACCCTGAGTGGCGACGTTGAGGCCGCCCGCATAGGAATAGGCGTCGGGATCGTCCTGGGAGAAGTCTTCCAGCTTGCGGATGTCTACCTTGCCGACAAGGCTGGAGATGTCCTGATTGTTTTCGTCGCCCGGCTCCACCTTGGTGATGCCGATCTGGTGCAACTGGGACGGCATCAGACGGTGGACGGTGAATTTGCGGATGTCACCGCCAAGCTCGCGCAGTCGTTTGGCCGCCCAGGGGGACATCACGCCATTGAGGGCGCGGCGGGGGATGCCGAAGCGATCCTCCAGTACCGGACCATCTTCATCCCGATCGAAGAGTCCCAGCGGCGACTCGAAGAGCGGCGACACCTTGCCATGGGCGGCGAGGCAGTAGATGGGGTATTGCTCCATCAGGCTCTTCAGGCGTTCTGCCAGCGAAGACTTAGCCGCTCCCACCGGGCCGAGCAGATAGAGAATCTGCTTGCGTTCTTCCAGGCCCTGCGCCGCGTGCCGGAAATAGGCGACCAGGTTTTCTACGACATCTTCAATACCATAGAAGTCCTTGAAGGCGGGGTAGGTGAGCAGTTTACGGTTCATGAAAATACGTGACAGCCGGGGATCGGCCTGGGTGTTCAGCACCTGCGGCTCGCCGATGGCTGCCAGCATCCGCTCGGCTGCGGTGGCATAAGCCATGGGCTCACGCGCGCAGAGATCGAGGTAGGCATCTATAGAGAGGACAACTTCCTGCTGTTGCAGAAAGCGCTCCTGGTAACGGTCGAATAACGCCATTTGCCACTCCTTGCGGCACTGCCGCGTTCACGTTGTTTAGACCCATTATAGGTCATGGGGTTCGCTGGTTGCGTAGCCCTCAAGTACGCTATGAAATAAGCATTTCCCGTGCCACTCCGGCATGAGCAGCATCGACCGCCGGGCGTTTTACGGTGAATGGGCGGACTGAGCTGGCCGCAAACGTCGTGCGCCAGGATGGCGCACCCGCTGCACAAGTATGGTGCAGAATTCTGGGCGGCGCCAGTGCAGTGAAGGCGCCTTACCCCTCTGCTTTGACGGGTAGGCGCGGGGCTGATGATGTTTTTAATTAACTGTTTTTGCTGGATGTATAGGAAAAAGCGGTTTGTGGACAAAAAAAGGGCGGTAGGACCGCCCTGGAAGCCACTTGAGGAGGAGTGATCACATGACCATGATCAATGTTGATAAAGCAGGAAGTGTGCCAGCTTCTCGATGCGCTGCTGCGCTGCCGTGTGATATCTTTAAAAGGCGCACTTCGGCTCGACGTGGCACACGCTTTGCTCTGTTAGTGGGTGCCCATTCCCGGCCTTCGACCCGACAGGTGATTACCGATGAATCGCTTCGAGCATTTTCGTGAGGTGCGCAAAGACCTTTCGGTTTTACTTGGTGGAGTAGTCGATGCAGTAGCCAGTCCGCTGCTGTTGCAGCAGGACCGTGAGACACAACGCCAAAAACTAGCCTGCCTCATTGCCCGGCATCCTTTCCTGGACCTTTGCTATCTACTTGATGCGGAAGGGCTACAGATTGGTGATAACGTTGCTGCCTCCCGCCGACATAATACGCAGGGTGGGGAAGGCGTGGACCGCAGTCACCGGCCGTATTACCGGCTGACGCTGGAGGCGAATAGCCCGATACTCACCGAGCCTTATCTTTCTTCTGCCAATGGCCATATTTGTGTGACTGCCGCCGCTCCGATTCGTGATGAAAGTGGCAAACTGCTGGGTATGGTGGTAGTGGACAGTGAGTTCGATCGTGCCCTTGCCCTGCTCGAAGAGGACGATATTCGCCGCGGTTTTGAACCCTATTTTAAGTTTTTTTACATTTTGTTTTCATTGGGATTGCTGGCGGTGAGCATGGCTTTGGGGTTGCACGCGGTGCTATCGCTGGGGCCGGTATGGTCGTCAGCAGCTTCTCCAGGAGATTTTGCTGCCCCTTTTCAGGCAACCATTCTCTTTACATTGGCGTTGGCGGTATTCGATCTAGCGAAGACCATTTTTGAAGAAGAGGTGCTGCTCCGCAAAGATATTCGTCGCCACAGCACTACCCGGCGCACCCTGACCCGTTTTATCGCCGCCATATTGATTGCGGTGTCTATTGAAGGGTTGATGCTGGTTTTCAAATTCGCCCTGGATGCCCCGCAACATTTGTGGTTGGCGGTGGTGTTGCTGCTTGCCGCCGCCGCACTGATGGTCGCACTGGGTGTCTATGTGTATCTCGGCGCACGGGCAGAAGTTCTGCTCTTACAGCACAAGGATCAGCGCCAGGAAGAAAGCTGAGGCGCTTTCCCGCGTGGAGGGTGCCGTCCCCTCAGGTTGCTCAGGTTGGTGCAGCGGGGCGGGCCAGGCGCAGATCCAGGGTGTGGGGATAGTCTGGCTGGTCGTCCGCATAGGACGGTAGCCAGCGATGTTCACCGCTGCCGGTGGGCACGAAGAAGCCCTCACTGGGACCCTGCAGGACCGCATCCGGCCGTGGTCCCTGACTGTGCCCGGTGGTGGTGAAGCGGCTCTGCCGCCGTGCCTCTGCTTCCCAGGCGTTGACCGGAAAGGCTTCTGAATTGCGGCCACCGGGATGCATGACATGGTAGGTGCAGCCGCCTATGCTACGCCCGTTCCAGGTGTCGATCAGATCAAAAGTCAGCGGTGTATGCACCGGAATGGTCGGGTGCAGCGCGGACGGTGGCTGCCAAGCACGATAACGTACTCCGGCAACGTGTTCGTCATGGGCACGGGTAGCGCGTAGCGGCACCCGCCGTCCGTTGCAGGCGATCACATGGCGTCCCGGGGTCATGCCGGTCACGCGCACCTGCAGCCGTTCGACGGAGGAATCCACATAACGCGCCATGCCCGTGCCGGTCACTTCTTCGCCGAGAACATGCCAGGGTTCGATGGCCGCGCGCAGCTCAATGTCGATCTCGCCGACCCGGACATGGCCATGCTGCGGAAAGCGGAATTCTGAGAAGGGCGTCAGCCATTCGAGATCGAAAGGAATACCGTGTTCCTGTAGATCGACACACACGTCGCGGAGATCTTCCCAGACGTAGTGAGGCAGCATGAAGCGGTCATGCAGGGTGGTACCCCAGCGTACCAATTCATGGCGATAAGGGGCTTCCCAGAACCGCAGCAGGAGGCTCCGCACCAGCAGTTGCTGTACCAGGCTCATGCGGGCGTGGGGCGGCATCTCGAAGGCACGTAGCTCCACCAGCCCCTGCCGACCGGCCGCCCCGGTCGGCGCATAGAGCTTGTCGATGCAAATTTCGGCGCGGTGGGTATTGCCGGTGATGTCCACCAGCAAATTGCGGAAGAGACGGTCCACCAGCCACGGCTGTGGCACGGTACCGGGTGGCACCTGAGCAAAAGCGATCTCCAGTTCGTAAAGGGCCTCATGGCGCGCCTCATCCACCCGTGGTGATTGACTGGTGGGGCCGACAAACATGCCGCTAAAAAAATAAGACAGGGCTGGATGGTGCTGCCAGTAGGTGATCAGGCTCTGCAGTAGATCGGGGCGGCGCAAAAAGGGGCTGTCGCCCGGGGTGGCGCCGCCGAGCGTCATGTGATTGCCACCGCCGGTACCGGTGTGGCGCCCATCAAGCATGAATTTTTCGGCGGTCAGTCGGCAGGCGTGGGCGTCCTCGTAGATGGCTGTAGTCTTTTCCACCATCTCCGGCCAGTGCGTGGAAGGATGGATATTGACCTCGATGACTCCGGGGTCGGGGGTGACGAGCAACTTCTCCACCCGTGGATCGTTGGGCGGCGCATAGCCCTCAATGACCACCGGCATATTGAGTTCGGCGGCGCTGTGTTCGATCGCGCTGAGCAGGTACAAATAGTGTTCCATGACCTGCAAGGGTGGGAAGAAGCAGTACAGGCAGCCTTTGCGGATTTCCAGGGTGACTGCGGTATGGGGTATCTCCTCCCAGAGTTGCCGGTCCGCCGTGGGCGATGGCGGTGCTTCGGGGACATGGCTGTTGCGCGCGGCGATCTCGCCGTGGATATCCGGTAATGGTGGCATCGGCGCGAAGGGGTCACTCTCCGGCTGCCATTTTTTATGGGCTTCGACGACCCAAGGCAGGCTATCGAGGGGCAGGCGCATACCCAGCGGCGAGTCGCCAGGCAGCAAAACCAGTCGCCCGCCGCGGAAACTCCAGGGCGCCGAGTACCAGCGCTGCTGGCGCCATTCCCAGGCGAGGGGGAGCACCCAGCCCACCGGGTGGTCGAGTCCGGCCTGCAATTTGCCGATCAGCGCCTGGCGTTCCAGCGGATCATCTAGGCGATGAGTGCTGAGATCAATATTAACCGGGGTGCGGCCTTCCTGATGCAGGATATGCCAGGCATCTTCGTAGGCGGGCAGCAGGCGGTTGCTGTCGATTTGCAGGTGGTTGGTCAGGGCGCAGGCGAAGTTGTGGACAGTATCCGCTGGCCAGCCGTAGTCGTGCAGTGGATCGGCAAGCAGCCGGGGTTCGTGCCACAAGGGAATGCCATCCTTGCGCCAGTAGAGGCCGAGTGCCCAGCGCGGCAGAGGCTCACCGGGGTACCATTTGCCTTCACCGGTGTGCCGCAGTGCGCCCGGCGCAAAACGTTGACCAAGACGGCGCACCAGCCGTTCAGCGTGTTTCCGCTTCTCCGTGCCGAGGGCTTCCTGATTCCACTCGGGGTCATCCACCCCTTCGGTGGCTACGAAGGTGGGCTCGCCGCCCATGGTGAGGCGCATATCAGCGGTCTGCAGGCGGATATCTATCGCATTGCCCAAGACCATCACCTGTTCCCATTGCGTGTCGGTGTAGGGCTTGGTGACGCGCGGTGTCTCCGGCAGGCGGGTGACGGAGTTGGTGAAGTGAAACTCCACCGCGCAGGCGTCGGTGGCGCCAGTGATGGGGGCGGCACTTTCATAATGGGGGGTGCAGGCCAGCGGGATGTGTCCCTCGCTGGCAAACAGTCCGGAGGTGGGATCGAGACCAATCCAGCCGGCACCGGGGATGTAGACCTCCACCCAGGCGTGGAGATCAGTAAAGTCACTGGTGGGGCCAGCCGGTCCATCCAGTGGGGCCTGGTCGGCCACCAGTTGCACCAGATAGCCGGACACGAAGCGGGCGGCGAGACCCATGTGGCGGAGCACCTGCACCAGCAGCCAGGCGGTGTCGCGACAGGAGCCGCTGGCTTTTTGCAGGGTTTCTTCCGGGGTTTGTACCCCGACCTCCATGCGCAGGGTATAGCCGATGTACCCCTGTAGTTGCTGGTTAACGGCAACGAGGAAATCCACGGTCCGCTGACGACGGCGCGTGATGTCGAGCAGAAAACGCTGCATTAACGGGCCTGCCTCCTCCCGCTCCAGGTAGGGTGCCAGTTCTTTGCGGAGGGTGGGATCGTAATGGAAGGGCCAGTGTTCTGCCGCAGGTTCTATAAAAAAATCAAATGGATCTATCACTGTCAGGTCGGCGATGACCTCCACATCCACCTTAAGCGACTTTGCGCGTTCCGGGAAAACGAGGCGCCCCTGATAATTGCCGAAAGGGTCCTGTTGCCAGTTGAGGAAGTGCCTGGCCGGTTCGACCTTGAGCGAGTAGGCCAGGATCGGCGTGCGACAATGTGGTGCCGGGCGCAGGCGCAGCACATGAGGGTGGATCTGCACCAGGCGATCAAAGTCATACCTGGTCTGATGGCGCAGAACAACATGGATACCCATGATGATTTCCTCTGAAGGTTGAAGTGGGTGCCGTGTTTTCCGTCAGGCTTGTACGGCGCTCAAATGCAGTCCCTGAGGCATGCCATCAAAGCCCGAAGCATCCCCATCCCGGGCGAAGTAGGTGCCTTGAATGGTGCGGTGGACCATGGCCAGATCTTTCTGCGCCTGATCGAGATATTCGTGCAGCAGGTCCGGGCGCAGGTTGGCGAGCTTCAGGGCATCCAAGCGCCGCCGTGCCCGGCGCACTGCCTCGGAAGGAATGCCCGCGTTGGGCAGGTGGGCCAGCGCCACCTCCATCTCGCCCATGCAATATTTCATGCTGCGTGGAAACTTGCCGTCCTTGAGCAAATAGTCTACCACCTGATTGCTGCGCACCTGCACGGAAACGTGGCGGCGGTACATCTCAAAGGCGCTCATGGCCCGCAGTACGCCCAGCCAGAGGCTGGCTCCAGTCGTTTTCTGCAGGCCATGATCCTGAGGCAGGATCACGGCGCTGGTCACGTCAACAATGCGCGTGGTCATGTCGGCGCGCTCCATGTTGCGGCCCAGCTTGATGAACTGGTACACATTGTCCTGGCTCATGCTGCTGATGAGCAGGCCCACCAGGGCATGGCGTCGGGAAATGACCTCGCTGAGAAAGGCATAACGTGCATGACGGCTGTCCGAGCTGATGCCAGCATATTCACGCACGAAGAGGAAGAGAGTGTTCAGGCGCTCCCAGAACTCGGCGGGGAGCAGATCGCGGAAGGTGCGGCAGTTTTCCCGGGCCTGGTGGATGGCGGCCATCACCGAGTTGGGGTTGCGCTCGTCGGCAATGAGAAATCGCATGATGCGATCTTCCTCCGGCGTACCGTAACGCTCTGTATAGAGTTCGGCATCGCCCGTCACCTGCAAGAGGATGTCCCAGCCGAACTCGGCGCCCTGGGGCAGATCGAGCAGCAGCAGTGTGGTGGCATTGATCAGCCGGGCCATGTCTTCGGTCCGTTCCAGATAGCGGGCCATCCAGTATAGGTTTTCAGCTACCCGCGAAAGCATGGGGCCTCCTTATCGACAATCCAGGTGTCTTTGCTGCCACCGCCCTGGGAGCTGTTCACCACCAGCGACCCGGGTTGCATGGCCACCCGGGTCAGGCCGCCGGTGGTCACATACATTTTGTCGGCCTGCAGAATAAACGGGCGCAGGTCCAGGTGACGGGGTTCCAGGTGATCGTCCACCAAAGTCGGTGCGGTGGAAAGATTCAGCGTGGGTTGGGCGATATAATTGCGCGGGTTGGCGATGATCAGTTCGGCGAAGCGTGCCCGCTCTTCCGGCAGAGCGTGTGGTCCGATCAACATGCCGTAACCACCCGACTCGTTGGCCGGTTTGACCACCAGTTCGTCCAGGTGATTCAGTACGTAATCGCGGTCCGCGTCGCGCATGCACAGGTAGGTTGGTACGTTGGGCAGGATTGGGTCGGCATCCAGATAATAGCGGATGATTTCGGGCACGAAGGCGTACACCACTTTGTCATCGGCGACGCCGGCACCGGGGGCATTGGCGATGGCTACCATGCCGCGTCGCCAGGCGCGCAGCAGCCCGGGAATGCCGAGGGTGGAGTCAGGGAGAAAGACTTCGGGATCGAGATAATCGTCGTCGATGCGCCGGTAGATTACATCCACCCGCTGTGGCCCGGAGATTGTCTTGAGATAAACGACATCGTCGTGGCCGACAAAAAAGTCCGCACCTTCCGCCAGATAGGCCCCCATCTGCTGTGCCAGATAACTATGCTCGAAGTAGGCCGAGTTATAGATGCCGGGGGTGAGCACCGCAACGACGGGTCGCTCCTCCTCGCGCGGGGACAGGGCCGCGAGCGTTTCGTAGAGCCGGTTTGGGTAGTCGTCCACCGGCAGGATGGTGGCGGACTTGAAGAGCTCTGGAAAGAGCCGCTTCATGATTTGCCGGTTCTCCAGCATGTAAGAGACGCCAGAGGGAACCCGTAGATTGTCCTCTAACACATAGATCGTGCCGTCGGCATCACGCACCAGATCGCTGCCGCAGATGTGCGCCCAGACCCCCAAAGGCGGGTGCACGCCCCGACAGGCGTCCCGGAAATTGTGGGAGCTGGCCAGTATTTCAGCGGGGAAAATACCGTCGGCGACAATGCGTTGCTCGTTATACAGGTCGTCGATAAAGAGGTTGATGGCTTGCAAGCGTTGTTTGAGCCCCTCTTCAATGCGTGTCCATTCCCGTCGTGACATGATGCGGGGAATAATGTCGAAGGGCCAGGCGCGGTCGATATTGCCAGCCTCGCTGTACACGGTGAAGGTAATGCCCATGGCGAGGATCGCTGCATCTGCGGCTTGTCGGCGGACGAGCAGTTCGCTGCTGTCCAAGGTGCTGAGGTAGTCAAACAGTGGGGCTGCGACCAGACGCGGAATGCCACCTTCGCCCACCAGTTCATCATAGGCATTCTGCTGCTGATAATGCTTGCTCAGCCAATCCATAAGCCACTTTCTCCTCTGCGCGTGCATCACGCTCCTGATATGGCGGTGAGGCGACGTCCTTGTCCGTATACCGGATCAGAGCGCACTATAATTATTGGAAGGATTAAGCAATACTTGCGCCAACTACTGGTCGGGTGTTCTCCGGTTTTTCCTGATCTCGGTGACAACGCTATTCTGATTGGTGAGCCTGACCAAGGTATCAAACCGTATTTGAGCAGGGAAGCACTGCACGGTTGCACCATAACGGTGCGCATTATTCATATTTGGTGCATAGGACATTTCTCCATATCTGCCCGCATTGCTAGAGCTTAGACCAGTGGGGTGCCGGAAGTCTCCCAAGCAAAGCGTGGCAGATCATCCAGCGCTTTTAGTAATCCCTGACTCCAGCGCTCGCCGATGCTCCGGTAGAAAGGGTCATCCTCGGACAATGTCAGGTAACGCCCTGACTGCAGGCTGTCGGTGCGATAAATGAGCAATTCCACCGGCGGACCCACAGTGACGTTACTACGCATGGTAGAGTTCATGGACACCAGCGCACAGCGTGCCGCCGCCTCTAGCGAGAGGTCGGGACTGATGACACGGTCCAGAATCGGTTTGCCATATTTGATTTCGCCGATTTGCAGGAATGGGTGATCTGACGACTCATGGATGTAGTTGCCCTGCGGGTAAATCATATAGGTCGCCGGAGTATCTCCGTTGATCTGGCCGCCCAGGATGAAGGTTGCCTCAAAATTGGTGTTGGCGGTGTCGCGGTTGGCCTGGTTACGCTGCACCCCGGCATTGATGAGACCGACATAGTCCGCGGCCTCCGCCATGCTGGTCAGATTGAGCAGATGGGTTTCCGAGTCCTGGTCGATATCTTGCTGCATCCGCTTGACCACCCCCTGAGCGGTCGCCAGATTGCCCGCTGAAAGCAGGCAGAGAAAGCGGTCCCCGGGCCAGCAGAAACTGTGCATTTTAGAGTAGATGCTGACGTTATCGGCACCCGCGTTGGTGCGCGAGTCGGAGCAGAAAATCAGCCCCTCTGCGACATGAGCGGTGAGGCAATAGGTCATGGAGTGTTCCTGTGAGCCCGACGGCATGAATTTTATGATACTCGCTGAAAATGAGGCCGTTGGGAAGCGTGGACCGCGTCTGCCTCCCGGAGGCGCTAGGCAATCCGTCAAAAACGCACTATTATGGTGCAACCGGCGGGTTGGCGATCGACCGCCGCAGGGCGATCGTGGGCCCGGTTTTTGGTGAGGATCTCAGCAGTGCCGGGTGGTATGCCGGGGTGAATGGTGTCGCCTTCCTGATGAGTTGGTGCGTTTTTTGCTTGGCTGAGCATAGAGCCTATTTGGTGAGTTACAAAATCGGAGCTTGCATGGTGCGCCGCAAAAAAATAACCGCTCTGCCCACAGAGAATATGGTGCTGGATGCTCTGGAATCAGCGGTGCTGGTTTTGGGGAGTGATTACCATATCCGTTATATGAATCCTGCCGCTGAAAATCTGCTGTGCATCAGCCAGCATCAGGCACTGGGACAGACCTTGTCGGCATTCTGCAGCATTGTCGGTGATGAGCACTTCACTACACTTTTTGCGGATGTCGCCACGGCGAACATGGCCATACTGCGCAGGGCTTTGTCTTTGGTACTGAGTGAGGGCGGTCGTGCAGTAGTAGATTTGGTGGTGACCCCGGCGCCAACCGGTGGCCTCATTCTGGAAATGCGACCGATGGAGTTGCTGGCACGTCATGCCGAGGAGGAAATGCAGGATCGTATCTATGGCGTCGCCCAGGAGATGTTGCGTGGCCTCGCCCACGAAATCAAAAATCCCCTCGGCGGTTTGCGCGGCGCCACGCAGCTTCTGGAGCGTGAACTGCAGCGCCCGGAACTGAAGGATTACACTCGGGTCATCCTCCACGAGGTCGACCGCCTGCATCATCTGGTGGATCGCCTGCAGGGGCCCCGCAGCCGCCCGGTTTTTGCCGAAGTGAATATCCATCAGGTGCTCGAACATGTGCGTCGGCTGCTGAACGCGGAATTGCCCACGGGTATTTTCCTGCGCTTCGATTACGATCCCTCTATCCCCGATATTTTGGCTGATCAGGAGCAACTGGTGCAGGTTTTCCTGAACTTAATGCGTAACGCCCAGCAAGCACTGGATCGCCACGGCACGATCCTGATTCGCACCCGGGTCGATCGCTACGTTACCCTCTTGCATCACAAGTTCCGCCTGGCGCTCCGTGTGGATGTGGTCGATAGCGGCCCGGGAATCCCCCCAGACCTGCTGCCGCGGATCTTTTTGCCGCTGGTCACCAGTCGTGCCGAGGGCATGGGGATGGGGCTCGCCATCGCGCAGGGATTGGTGCGCGGGCACGGCGGAGTGGTTCATTGCCACTCACAACCGGGGGAAACGGTGTTTTCCGTTTCCCTGCCCTTGTTACCGCACCGGGAGGCATCCGCATGACAGAGGTCTGGATTATTGATGATGATCCTTCCATTCGCTGGGTATTAGAAAAAGCGCTGGCCCAGGCCGATATCCCGGTGCGCAGTTTTGCCGAGGCCGACGGTGCTCTGCGGGCACTGGGGCGCGAGCAACCAGAGGCCATCGTTACCGATCTGCGCATGCCCGGCCTGGACGGGCTGGCTTTCCTGCGTGAGGTGCAATCGCGTTGGCCGAAGCTGCCGGTAATTGTGATGACAGCGCACTCCGATCTCGATAATGCCGTCGCCGCTTTTCAGAGCGGGGCCTTTGAATATCTGCCCAAACCCTTTGACATGGACGAGGCGGTGGCCTTGGTGCGGCGCGCTCTTGGCCGTCAGACAGAGCCGCACGCTGCCGGTGTTGAGGAGAGTGATCCGGCGGAAATGATTGGCGAGGCCCCCGCCATGCAGGAGGTGTTTCGTGCCATTGGTCGTCTGTCGCGTTCACAGATCAACGTGCTTATTACCGGCGAGTCGGGGGCAGGCAAGGAACTGGTAGCCAGTGCTCTGCATAGACACAGTCCCCGCGCGCGCGGACCGTTCATCGCCATCAACACGGCGGCCATTCCCGCCGAGTTGCTGGAATCGGAACTTTTCGGCCATGAAAAGGGCGCTTTTACCGGGGCGGTGCAGACCCGGCAGGGTCGCTTTGAACAGGCCTCCGGGGGCACCCTCTTTCTCGATGAAATTGGCGATATGCCCGCCGCGCTGCAAACGCGTCTGCTGCGGGTGCTCTCCGACGGTACCTTCTACCGGGTTGGTGGCCATGCGCCCCTACGTGCGGATGTCCGCGTTCTTGCCGCGACCCACCAGAATCTTGAAGCCAAGGTACGCGACGGTAGCTTTCGGGAAGATCTCTACCACCGTCTCAATGTCATCCACATCCACCTCCCACCCATGCGGGAGCGGCGTGAAGACATCCCGCGTCTGGCTCGCCACTTTCTCCGTCGCAGTGCGGAGCAATTGGATGTCGAGCGTAAGGTATTGAGTCCGGCGGCGGAGGCCGCCTTCATGAATTGGCGTTGGCCGGGTAATGTTCGCCAATTGGAAAATGTCTGTCGTTGGATTACCGTGATGGCGCCCACCAGCGAGGTCCAGGTGACGGATTTGCCGCCGGAAATGGCCGCACCGCCGCCGCCTGCCGTGCCGCTGTTGGATTCGAACGCCCAGGATTGGCGTCTGCTGCTGGGGGCCGTGGTGCGGCAGTGTCTCGCCGGTGGCGAAGAGGCCTTGCTGGACAGGATTCAGCCACAGTTCGAGCGCTGCCTGCTGGAAGCAGCACTGCAACATACCCGCGGCCATAAACAGGACGCCGCGCACAAGCTCGGGTGGGGGCGTAATACGCTTACCCGCAAGCTTAAAGAACTGGGCATGGAAGACGCGCCTGGCAGCGGCCCTGGCGAATCCCAGGCTTTCGACTAAATACCCCTTGTGTGCTGGTATAAGGGGCATGTTTGGTTGAGCTTGAGGCGGCTATGCAAGGTGTAATGTTACTGTTGGAAATCGCGGTGGTTATGCTGCTGCTGGTGGAAGTTTTTATCCGTCTGCGGGCACGGCGCCGACGCGTACAGAATAAGAGCAGTGCGCCAGCCTCCTCAGCAGCGTGTTTGGCACCCGCCACGGACGTGGCGAAGACTCGACCCGAAGTATTATCCAGCGTAGATGCTGTTGTCCCATCTGTAACGACTACCTGCGGCGCTGAACAGCAAGTGCTCAGCATTAACGACCTTCTCAATGAAGCCGTTATTTATATGGAATATGGGCACTATGCCCAGGCGGCTACGGTTTTGCGCTGGTACGTAGACCTTAACCCTCATGAGACCAGGGCGATCAACAGGCTTCTGGATGCCTACCTGGCGATGGCAGACATCGATAGTTATGCCGAGCTGCTTGAAGCTCTGGGAGAGAAATCAGGCGCGGCGACCATGAATGAGGCGTGGTGGAAAGAACGCGTGGATACCGGTTTGGCGCAGGATCCGGGCAATCTCGAACTGCTGGTGCTGGCCGAGAAGGTGGGAATGGCGGTGCCGGTACCTCAAGCGCAGGCGCAGGCCTCAGAGACGGTCATGACTGCAGAGATGGCGCTGGCGCTGGTGTCTCGTAACGCTGATCCTGCCTACGGTATGGCGGTATTGCAGCGGGCCATTGCGCATGAGCCGCTACGCCTGCCTCTCTATGCCGAACTCTTGCGTATTACCCACCAGCAACGTCGTATTGAGGACTATCTCAACGCATTGATCCTGCTCTTTCTCGCGGTGAGAATCGGTGGTAAAACTTTGCGCGAGCGCATGCTGCGGGCCGGTGTCGATCTGGGGCCACACCCTTTGTGGAGCGTGCTGGCGCAGTGGAATGGTGACCCAGAGATTTTGCGGCGGTTGGCCCAATCACGCCACCTGGATATTCCTGCCGGATTGTCCGGCGTTGCCACCGACCGCTAATAACTGCGCTTGACAAGTTTATGCCGCGCTAACGACAATCGCCTGCGGCCGCAAGCTTGGCACCTTCCGGTGTGGAGCAGGTGCTGATGCAGGCAGACAGGGAGCAGCAGGGCATGGATTTGGAGGAAGTCAACCGCCTCGTGCGGTCCGATATGGCGGCGGTGAACAGCGTCATCCAAGAGCAATTGCGTTCCGGGGTGCCGACTATTCCGGCCATGGGTACTTACCTGATCAATGCCGGTGGCAAAAGGCTGCGCCCCATCGTTCTGCTACTGGCCGCGCGTATGGGCGGCGACTGCGGTCCGCGTCCGATCCCACTGGCTGCGATCGTGGAGTTCATCCATACGGCCACATTGCTGCATGATGATGTGGTCGATGGTTCCGAACTACGGCGCAGTAATGCGACGGCCAATCAACTCTGGGGCAATGCCGCCGCAGTGCTTGTCGGGGATTTTCTATACGCCCGATCTTTCGAAATGATGGTACAGGACGGCGATATGCGTATCCTCGCCACCATGGCGGAGGCTACCAGCGTCATTTCCCAGGGTGAGGTCGCGCAGCTGGAGAATGCCAACGACCCTGATCTGAGTCCTGGAGCGTACTTCTCGGTTATCGAAGCCAAGACCGCCAAGCTTTTTGAGGCGGCAGCGCGTATCGGGGCCTTGGTAAACAATCTGGATGTTGCCGCGGAAAAGGCGTTGGCGCAATACGGTTCCCTGCTCGGCATCGCTTTTCAACTGATGGATGATGCCCTGGATTACTCCGCCAGTGTCGAGAAAATGGGTAAGAACCGCGGTGATGACCTTGCTGATGGTAAGGCAACTTTACCCTACATCCATGCCATGCAACATGCCACGGCGGCAGAGCAGGCCATTCTGCGTGAGGCTCTTTGCGGTGATGCGCCGGCCATCTTTGAACCTGTCTGGGAAATCATTGCCAGAACAGGGTCAATTGATTACACTTTGCGCGTCGCGGAGGAAAAGGTGGATCAGGCTATTGCCTGCTTGTCCGGATTCCCAGGCAGTGTGGAGAAAGAAGCCCTGGCTTTTTTGGCGGCATTTGCTGTGCGGCGTGATTTTTAAAGTTATGTTATCGGGGCGTGGCTCAGCCTGGTAGAGCGCCGCCTTCGGGAGGCGGATGTCGGAGGTTCGAATCCTCTCGCCCCGACCAATTGAGGAAAGGCCCGCATTGTCGGGCCTTTTTCGTAGTCGTTGGGTAATGGTCTTTTTGACTTTCCTGGTCGATGCGCCTGTATGGGAAATAGGGGCGCCTTGGCATCACGCGGGTGTGCTTGCCGATGCTGAAGTGGCTTATTGTCGCAGCGTTTGCTGTGATCCTGTTTTATGGCTGGCGCCAGAAATGCCGGCGTCCGAAAGTTTCTGCTGTCGATCGTTTGGTGCGTTGCACGCGCTGCAGCCGACATCTTTCCATTCGTGCGGCGGTCGGCCGGGGTGATGGTGATTACCGTTGTCCACAACATGTCGGAGACGATCAGTGAATCCTGCCGCACCCTCTTTCCGGGCCGGGCTCTATACCGCCTTTGCTCTCATCGCTTATGGACTTTCCTGGTATTACAACGGGCAGCTGATTCCGCTACTGGCAATGGCCAGTATCGTTCTGATGATCTGGGGTGCCGCGGTTTGGTGGCCACGTTTGCGTGCGGGACTGCCCTGGCCCCGCGGCTTCCTACCGGTTTTTATGTTGCTCTGGCTAGTGTGGTTTGGGCTGACCCTGTTCTGGAGCGGATCGCCCTATAGCAGCTGGTTTTATTTTTGGGTGCTGGGTTCCTTGCCGCTGGTATTCCTCGTCAGTGTGCTGATTCCAGAGCCGGTTGCGGAACAGTTCTGGCTTTGGCTGTGGCGGGGCGTACTGGCCAGTGCCTGGATACTAAGCGGTATGGCTCTCTGGCAGTATTACCAGTGGATGGGGCAAGGCGTTGCTCTGGTCAATTTGCGGCCTTATGGCCCGCTACTGGATACCAATAGTTTTGCCGCCTGGCTGAATCTGCTTTTTTTTCCGACCCTTGCCGTCTATTTTGTGCAGGATGGCCGCCGTCGTACCCGCTTCTTGAGTGGTGGTGCCGATCCGGTAGCTTTGTTCTACCTGCTGACGCTGACGCTGCTGCTCCTCGCCTTCTTCTCTACCAATAGCCGCGGCGGCCTTCTGGCATGGGCTTGTACCATGCCTTTTGCCATCTGGGGCTTGTGGCGACAGCCCGCGGCGCGCGCGCGCTTCGTGTTGATTTTCGGACTCGCCTTCATTGCTCTGCTGTTGATGGGGTATACCCATGGTTTTGATCTGATCGGGCATCTTGCTCCAGGCTATATATCAAGCAATATCGCTACAATATCGCGCGGACTGATGTGGGTGGCCACCTGGCATATGTTCCTTAGCCATCCCTGGCTGGGTACCGGGATGGGGTCCTATTTTCTGAATTATCCCGCATACCGCCTGCCTGACGAACTCGCCTCGGCCGGCACTTACACCCACAACGACTATCTGGAGTATCTGGCCGAGGGTGGACTCATCAATCTGGGTTTTCTCTTGGGTTTTGCGGCAGTCCTTATGTACGCGATGTACCGCCTGTTGTACCGCGCGGGCAGGGCCCTACAGGTGACGGATGAACGCCGTTTGCCGGCTTTGGGTCTGGTGTTGGGGGTTTTCGCTATTACCGGCCATGCGTTAGGGAACTTCATTTTTTATAATTTCCCCCTGAGCCTGCTGGCGGGACTTTTTCTGGCGCGTGCATGGCGTATCTACGGTGTCCAGGGCGAGACTGCGCCCTTGTTGCCGCGGATCGGCATTAACCATGGATTCATTACGCAGGCGCTCTTGGTGTTGGCGGTAGTGGCTGCTTCCTGGAATCTGATCGCTGATGCTGCGATTTTTGCCTTGCTGAGCGATAATGGCTGGCTCAATCGGGTGATCACGAATCCGAACCAACGGGCCTTATTTTTGCTCAAAGCGGCGGATGTGCTGACCCTGGTGCGCCCACTGGCGACACAACCCCATGTGTATTTGGCCAACACTTATCTGACTCTCGCGGATCGTGAGACGCAGCCGGATGTCGCACACCGCCGTTCTCTGGTAAAGGCAGCGCTCAGTCAGTACCGGCAGAGTCTGGTAGGGATTCCACAGCAGTCGGGAGTATGGAATTCCATCGGAACGCTCTATCTGGCGCAGGGCGCCTTGCTAGATCTCGATAAAACACATAGGGATCGGCAGGCTTTGCTGGCTTGGCGTAAGGGGTTGGCCATCAATCCCGAAAGTGTCAGCCTGCGCAATAAAATCGCCCAATTGGCTTATGTGGATCAGGGTCAATTCAAAGAGGGGGTGGCCTTTTTAAGCGCGGGTTTGCAGCGGCCGCTTTTCCCCTACCCGCGCAGTAATCTGCAGATGGAAATCGCCCTGACCCAATGGCGGGCGGGTGAAAAGCATGCAGCGGAGCTTACCTTATTGCAGTTGTTGCGAGACAATCAAAGCTATATCCCAGCTGTTTCCTGGCTGCAAGCGATCCATCGTCAGTCTGCGCATGGGGCGGCAACGCCACACTGAAGGCCGATGACCCAAGAAAAATGCTGAGGAACTGCGCATGCCACCGGAACGACTAAGCCTGCAACGCATTTTGCCGCGCTGGCGGGCGACGCTGCTCCTTATCGTCATTCTGCTGGGGCTGGTGGTGGTGCTGACACGAGATACAGAATTGCAGTGGTGGCGGGCCCATGATTTGCGTACCCAGGGGCGTATGCGTTATTTGCAGACGCGGCCGTTGCCCGCCGACCGGGGCGCGATCTATGGCAGCAACGGCGATGCGCTGGCGGCAAATGTGCCGGCGGTGACCATCTGGACCGATCCGCGCCTCTTTAATGCCCACCGCAAAGACTGGGACAAAGTGGCGCAGGCTCTGGACATCAGTCCGGAGACTCTGGCGGCGCGGGTGCAGTCGGGTGGATCAGGCTTCGCCTATATCCTGCGTCAGGTGCAGCCGCAGTTGGGTAAGTCTCTGAACGCGCTGCATGTGCCCGGTATCTATGTGCAAAAAACCAGCCGCACCTATTATCCTCTGGGTGCGGTAACCACACCGCTGCTGGGCCTTGTGCATCTGGATCATCAGGGCGCCGCCGGGCTGGAGATGGGTTACAACCAATGGTTATCGGGTAAAGCGGGCAATGAAAAGGTGCTGGTGGACGGGCAGGGCGAGGTGCTTCATGTTGTGGGTGCGCGGCAGACGCCAGTGCCCGGCCGCGACCTGCATTTGACTATCAACCCGCAGATTCAGTATTGGGCCTACATGACGTTGTTGGCAGCGCAACAGCACTTCGGCGCCACAGAGGGCTCGGCGGTGGTAATGGATGCGCAAACCGGGCAGATTCTCGCCATGGCGAGCGTGCCCTCCTGTAATCCCAACGCGCGCGCCGGTTGCGGCGACCCTTCTGATTATGTGAATAATGCCGTGCATCAGGCCTTTGAGCCCGGTTCAGTCATGAAGCCGTTTATGGTGGCTGCGGCACTTGCAACGGACAGCATCCAGCCGGACCAGAGCTTCAATGTCTCCCGCTGCCTGCCGGTGGGCGGTTTTTGTATCCGCGACGATGTGGTACACCATGAATTGAACGTGGCGCATATCCTCAAGTACTCCAGCGACATTGGTGCGGCTAAAATTGCTTTGCGGACGCCCGCAAAGGCTATTTATGACATGTACCTGGCGGCAGGTTACGGTCAGGAGCCGAATCTCGGTTTTGCGGGTGCTACGGGTGGCGTGCTTCCCCAGCCCCAGACCTGGGATAAGGCGCGCCACGCCACAATTGCGCTGGGCTACGGGGTGTCCGTGACGACCCTGCAATTGGCAGAGGGTTATGCCGCCATCGCCAACGGAGGCTATCATGTTACCCCGACCTTGATTGCCGGACAGTCGGTGCAGCGCGTGCGGATCATGTCTGCGGGCATCGCCGCCCACCTGCGGCACTGGCTAGAGGGGGTTTGTGCGGCCAATGGCACCGGTATCCTCGCTGCCATTCCCGGCTACGCGGTGGCCGGTAAAACGGGAACTGCGAATATGGCCAATGGCAAGGACGGCTTTTTGAAGAACAGGACCAATGCCACTTTTGTCGGCTTTGCACCGGGCTTTGCGCCGAAGCTGGTGATGGCGGTGACTCTGCGCGGGAGTACTCGCTACTGGAATTTCGGTGGGGTCGAGTCAGCACCAGTGTTCCGGGTAACCATGCGCCATGCCCTTGAAGAGTTGAACATTGCGCCACGCTGGTGCGGAGGTAAGGCTTGTGCCTCTAAGCATAATCACATTACGACCACTCAGGCCGAAATCTGGGCGGAGGGAGGCGGCAAATGAGCAGACTGGACAAATGGGTCGCGAGGGTGCTTACGGTAGGTATCGCGGTGATCCTGCTGGGGGTACTGGCGGCGGCTGCCTTTGCCCGCATCCCGGTGGCGCATATTTATGTGGATGCAGCGGGCGCGCGTGCCATCATTGTCGGTGGGCATCAGGCAGCGGCGGCTCCCGATTGGCCAGGTGCTTATCGGGCAAGTCCGCGCTCTGCGGCCACGGCCTTCTGGCCCAGTGCTGTCCTGGACTTCAAAAGCGGTGCCTCGGTGACCTTGCCGCGCAAAGATATTCTGTTGTGGGTGTACCATGGCTGAGCCGCGCGACTGGCTGCAGTGGCTGCGCGAACTGATCAACGGTGCGGGTATGGTGTTGCTCGTGCTATTGGCGGTGCTGGTGCTTCTGGCTGTGGATGGTCTGCTGCTGATTCCAGGGCTGATTATCGCCTACGGGGTAACTGGGATAGCTTGGCAATGGCAGGGTTTTATCCCTGACCCGCAGGTGCCGCCTGGACCCTGGATGAGTATGGCCGTGGGCTTGATCACCGCTCTGGTTCCGGCCATTATTGACGGCGTGATGCTGCATTTTTTGCTGCGCGACAAGGGGCGCGGCACGCCGAAGTCTGCTTCCTAGGAGCCTGCGGTCAGGGCAGCCGCTTTTTCTTCCAGCGCCTCCCAGCGCCCATAGGCTTTCGTTAAAGATGCGCCGATGGCATCGGCACTGGCTTGAACTTCGCGCAGCCGTTCCGGGTTCTGGTAGGTTTCCGGCAGGGCCAACACGGCGGCGATTTCACTCTGTTCTTTCTCCAGCGCCTCAATCTGCGCGGGCAGAATGGCGAGATCCTGGGTTTCCTTGTAGCTCATGGCGGATTTTTTGCCCTTGCCGCCACCGTCCCGTTTGCCAGAACCCTTGCCACCGCCACTCTCCGTAGATTTTGCCGGACGCCGGGACTCCGTCTGCCAGCGGAGCCAGTCTTCATAGCCGCCAGCATTCTGACTGATCTGGCCATCTTCGCCGAAGGCGATGACCTGGGTGACCACGTTATCGAGAAAGTCTCGATCGTGGGAGACTAGAAAGAGCGTGCCCGAATAACTCTGCAAACGCTCTTCCAGAACTTCCAGTGTCTCCAGGTCCAGATCATTGGTGGGCTCATCCAGTACCAGGATGTTAGCCGGGCGGGCAAACAGCCGGGCGAGCAGCAGGCGTGCCCGCTCGCCGCCAGAAAGCGCCTTGATCAGTCCTCGTGCGCGGCTGGGTGGAAAAAGAAAGTCTTGCAGATAACTCAGTACGTGACGGCGTTCACCATTGATTTCGATGAAATCGTTGCCGTCGGCGATGGCGTCTAACACGCGGCTCTCGGGGTCGAGGGTGGACCGCATCTGGTCGAAGTAGGCGACCTCCTGTTTGGTGCCGCGGCGGATCGTCCCCTCTTGTGGCTCCAGCTCGCCGAGGATCAGGCGTAGCAGTGTCGTCTTACCCGCCCCATTAGGGCCGATGATGCCCACCCGGTCGCCGCGTTCAATGCGCGTGGAAAAATCGCGGATGACCGGACGCCCTTTATAGGCAAAAGAAACGTGATCCAGTTCGGCAATAAGTGCACCGGAACGGTCCGCCGTGCTGATTTGCAGGGTGGCCTGCCCCTGCTGTTGGCGACGGCTGGCGCGCTCATCACGCAGCCCCTCCAGACGACGTAGGCGGCCCTGATTGCGCTTGGCGCGGGCTTTGACGCCCTGGCGCAGCCAGGCCTCCTCTTCCGCCAGTTGTCCTTCCAGACGGCTGTCGGCGGCGGCTTCGGCGGCGAGAACTTCGGCCTTGCGACTTTGATAAGCGGCAAAAGTGCCGGGGAAACTGCGCAGTATCCCGCGATCCAGTTCGATAATGCGGGTCGCCAGGCGGTCGAGAAAACGCCGGTCGTGGGTGATGAAGACCAGCGTGCCGCGATGGCGCAGCAGGGATTGCTCCAGCGCCAGAATCGCTGGCAGGTCGAGATGGTTGGTGGGTTCGTCGAGAAAAAGCAGGTCCGGATCAGCGACGAGCGTGGCGGCGATGGCTACCCGTTTGCGCTGGCCACCGGAAAGGGCGCTGACCACGCCCGCAGCGGGCAGCCCCAAGCTATCGCGCAGGGCCTCGGCTTTATAGTCGATCTGCCAGGCCTCGTGATGGTCGGCGAGGGCATGGGCATGAGCGTCGTCCGCATCGGCGTTCTGCAAGTGTCGCCAGGCAGGGTGCCCGGATTTGATGGCGGTGAGCAGGTCGTGTTCTCCGGCCAGCTCCGGCTCCTGCGCCAGGTAGGCGCGGTGCACGCCGGGTGCCACCCACAGGTTTCCCGCATCCAAGGCACTGAGGCCCGCCAGTACTTGCAATAAGGTAGACTTGCCCTCACCGTTGCGGCCGATAAGGCCGACCCGCTCACCCGCCTCCAGATTCAGTTCGGCATGGTCCAGCAGTGCCCGGCCACCCCATTCCACTTGCCCCGCTTCCAGCCGCAGAATAGACATTCAGCCGACCCCATCCTTAAATTACGAAAGATAAGGGCGTAGGGTACGGGGCGCACCGCAGCAGCGCAAGCCGGGCGAGCGCCCTCAGGTTCTGCGCATTAACTCAGCAAACGCAGAGTCAGGGGATAGCGATAGGTCTCCCCATTGCTGGCTTTGATGGCTGCCAGAATGCAAAATGTCAGATTCACTATGAAAATCAGTGGGAAAATCAACATGCCGATCAGCAGGATACTCAGGATACTGGCCAGCACATAAGTAATCAGCACGGTGATCTGGAAATTCAGTGCTTCTTTGCTCTGCTGCACCAGCCAGGCGGGGCCACTGTCTTTTTTGAGGAGATAGACGATCAGCGCCGGGATGAACCCGAACAAGATGCCGCCCGCATGGGTGAGCGCGGCGATGTTACGATCGTCCTTGCTGGCTACTTCGGCGAGATTGCTGGTTTCCATGGTTACGCTCCCTGTAGGGTAATGGATTTCGTATTGGGTCGACCGGGTGATGCTTCACTCTGAGTGGCCTGTGCCCACTATCATACTGAATTTTTTGTTAAAGAATAGCCTTCTGATGGGTTCTTCCCGGCTGGCGAGAAGGATTGCCAGCGATGGACCGGACCTTTAGCATAGACTCATGCCAGACACCTTCACTGACGAACAACGCCAATTCCTGCAACTCCTGCGTCTGCCTGTGCCCGGCGACCCGCCGCCGGAGATGGTGCAGGCAAAACCGCTGGTTAACGCCCCAACCGCTTTGCCGAATCGGCCCGTATCCGCGCCAGCGCAGCCAGCCTCTGCCGCGATGTCCTCTGCACGGCGCGATGTGGGGTCAGCGACTGCTGCCCTACCACCCGCAGAGGTGGTACCAACTCCGGTGCGCAGCCCGGCTCCGCCGCTCAAGACTGAAGCTCGGCAAGCCCCAGTGCTTGCCACTCAGGCAAGTACCCCTGCTGCGGACCCGCAACGGATCACACGCATCGCCACCCTGGACTGGCGTGCCCTCAACAACATGGTCAGCACCTGTCAGGCCTGCCCCCTCGGCGAAACCCGTAAACATGCCGTATTCGGTGCCGGTAACCCGCGTGGATCCTGGCTCTTTGTCGGCGAGGCACCGGGCGCGGAAGAAGACCGCCGCGGCGAAGCTTTTGTGGGTCGCGGCGGTCAACTCCTCGACAACATGCTCCACGCCATGGGCCTGAGCCGCGAGAAAGACGTCTATATTGCCAACATCCTCAAATGCCGCCCCCCCAACAACCGCGACCCGCTGGGTCCGGAGGTGCAGGCATGCATGCCCTATCTGCAGCGCCAGATCGCCCTCTTGCAGCCGCGCGTGATTGTCGCCCTCGGGCGCTTTGCGGCGCAGGGCTTGCTTCAGATGGGTACGCCGCTCAGCCAATTGCGGGGTACGACCCAGCAATACCAAGGCATTCCCCTGATTGTCACCTACCACCCCGCCTATCTGCTGCGCAACCCGATTGATAAACGCAAGGTCTGGGAGGATCTGAAGCGGGCGTTGGGGGTGTTTGCGGAGTTACAGTAATGACGGACGCCCCCGCGTTGTTCGACCCGTCGGGAGTCTGGCTTGGTCATATTTCTAACGGTATGGGAGAAGTCTTCTATGGACCATCACAAATCCGGCGCTTGGCGGTTGTTTCCGGTCATCTTGATTGCCGGCTTGTTGTTTCTGCTCACCGACTCCCGGGCGGTGGCGGGGAAAATCCGCGTGGCCTGCGTCGGAGACAGTATTACCTACGGTGACGGAGTTCCACAGCGGCATACCCAAGGATGGCCGGGGAAATTACAGCAATTATTGGGAACCGGCTATCAGGTTGCAAACTTCGGTCACAGCGGCGCTACTATGCTGAAGAATGGCGGCCTGCCTTATTGGAAGACAGCGGAATATAAAGCCGCCACAAGCTTTGATCCCAATATTGTTATCATCATGTTGGGCACCAATGATGCCAACCCCAAAAGTTGGTCAAAACTTGGTTCCCAGTTCACCGCGGATGCAGAAGAGATGATTCGCCATTTCGCACAGCTCAAAACGCACCCCAAGATTTATATCTGTACGCCGCCGCCGCTAATCCACGCGAATTCCGGTATCAGCGAAGCCATGTTGATCCGTGGCCCCATTTCGGATATTTATACGGCAGGCCACGCCATGAACGTTCCGGTCATTCCGGTTTATGCAGAATTACGACGATTTTTCAAGACCCACGGGGCTGATGTATATTACCAGGCGGATGGCATACATCCAAACGCAGCCGGCCAGAAACAGATCGCGCAATTGATATTTCAGTTCCTGCAACGCGTTCCGTAAGTAGCGCATTCTTGCAGTGCGTGACAACGTGTCATTGTTGGAACAGCTCTAGGGGTGCCACACCAGAAACCTTTGGTAAAGAGCTCGTCCTTGTTTTCAGCGAGCAAGTGTGGGGTGTCAGCTAGGTAAATTAAATTGGGTATCATTCACATGATTCATTGGTAAAATTTTCAATTACTTTATTTAGCAAAAATGGTGGGTATCCCTACCGCGATATCAGGTTATTTTTTTGATGCTGATTTTTGTCATCTATATGAAATTTCTTCAGGAAGGCGGTTTTTGAAACCGGCAGGGATGATTTGCCGTGATGGTCAGGTGCTCTGGTCTGAGGTGCAGATGGCGGCCAGTTTTCTCGACCGTTTGCAGGGTTTGCTGGGCAAGGCCGAACTCTCTAATCAGCAGGGGTTGTTGCTGACTGCTTGCGGGAGTGTACACACCGTGGGTATGCGTTTCCCCATCGATGTCATTTTCTTGGATGCCGATCTGAGGGTATTGGCTTGTCACTCAGGTGTCAGCGCATGGCGCATGAAATCCTGCCGGGGTGCCCGCACGACGCTGGAGGTGGCGGTAGCCGGTGTTGCGCGTCACGGGGTGGTTCCCGGACAGCGTTTGCGGTGGCAGACAGCACAATCACGGTCTTGACCATTTTAATTGGCCAGACTATAGGCTGGTTCCATTTTGTGGAGAATACGATGCAGTCTGTCAATATGTTACAAGCTAGGTCCTCTCTGTCCCACTTGGTGGAAGCCATCGAGCAAGGACGGAAGCGCGAGATCGTGATCGCCAGGAATGGCCGTCCCACCGCCAAGTTGGTGCCGACAGATGCGGCCCTGTCTGGAAAGCGGATTGGTGTGGCGAAAGGCTTGTTCGTTATGCCCGACAGTATCGATGCGCATAACGATGCCGTGGCGCGCTTATTTATGGTCGGGGTGCAGCCCTGAATTTGCTGCTGGTGTCCACGGACAAAATAGTATCATCCTGGCGTCTCGCGGATTCTCTGCCTCCGGGTGAGCTTTCGAATGGCAACTATGCAGCGGTGGATAGGGGTAGGGAACGGCGATTACCGTCCCCTCCCTCCGAACCCGGTGTGCGGTTTTCCCGCGACGGGCTCTCCAGTCAGTTGTTTCCACATCGGGATTGGCGCGCCAATTGATGGGCTTCGTACATCGTGAACAGCCCAAGATCAGCGAAGAAGGCATTCGGCCATTGTTTGTGATCGCGTAGACATCGACCTTGACCCGGTCGATGCTTCTGCCGTCGCAGCATTGCCCGCAATCGACGACGAACAAAGCCGTCAATTGCCGAGAAGGTGAACCGATGGGCATGTTTGAAGTAGCCATACCAGCCTTTATTTCTTATAACTCCTGCCGCAACCGGCATTGCCCGAAGTGCCAGGCCAGCGCGGCTCGACGCTGGCTGGAGGCCCGGCAAACCGATCTGCTGCCGGTAGACTATTATCATGTGGTTTTCACCTTGCCGGCACCCATCAGCGCGATCGCCTATTACAACAAGGCGGTGATTTATCGCTTGCTGTTTAACGCCGCTGCCGAAACATTAGACACCATTGCGGCAGATCCCCAGCATCTGGGTGCACGCATCGGGGCTACCCTGGTCCTCCATACTTGGGGATCGGCGCTGACGCATCACCCCCATGTCCATGGCATTGTCCCCGGCGGCGGTTTATCTCTCGACGGCACCCGTTGGGTCGCCTGTAAGCCGGGGTTTTTCCTGCCAGTGCGGGTGCTCTCGCGCCTGTTTCGACGGCGCTTTCTCGAAGCACTCAGTCAAACGCACCACGCCGGTCAGCTCCAGTTTTTCGGAGAATATGCTGCGCTGGTCGATACCGCCGCCTTCGCCGACTGGCTCGCGCCATTGCGGAACTGCGAATGGGTGGTTTATGCCAAGCGCCCCTTTGCCGGACCGGCGGCGGTGCTGGCCTATCTATCCCGTTATACGCATCGGGTGGCGATTTCCAACCGGCGCCTCGTGGCCTTCGACGCGCACGGGGTAACCTTCCGCTGGAAAGATTACCGGGCAAAAGGTCGTACTCGTCATAAAATCATGACCCTCAGTACGGACGAATTCATGCGTCGCTTTCTGATGCATGTTTTACCCAGCAGTTTCCATCGCATCCGACACTATGGGCTGCTGGCCAACGCCGGGCGCAAGAAAAAGCTTGCGCTGGTACGCAAGCTTTTACACGCGACTCCCGATACATCGCCACAACACGATGAAACGTCAGCAGGAACAGCCACCCAGCCCACCTTTGTCTGCCCGGATTGCGGGGCCGCGATGATCATCGTCGACATTCTGGTGCGTGAATCCTCCATCCGCGCGCCACCCCGGCATTGCGGCGCACTATGACTTCCAGCGCATACCGATACCTACCCCACTGCCAACCGGCGATATATTGGCCAGAGCCAATAAGAGACCCTTGGGCCTCGTCCAGAAAACAGGACAATTTCAGCCTGTTGAACCGTAGTGTATCGCCAGAAATCGAGCATATACGATCACAGACTACCTATCCAAGAGAACAAATCAGCCCATCAGTCATGCCAATTAGGCCTTTCGTGCCAGGATACGACGCTTCAAATCCCCATAGCCTGTAGCCTCATCTGAACATCACGTTTCCCCCCGCGGTTTCCTCCTTCGTGGCTTGTCCGACGCCTGCCCGAGGAGCCCTGCAGAACCAGCCGCAGTGTGGGCAGGCATCAGACAACCCTTTACTAGAGCGGTCCTTCACAGGCGGCATGGGTAGAGCTACTATCGGCCATAATCGGTCGGTCGCCGTCTTCATGGATCAGGCAGTTCAGGCGGTACCTTCTGCAGGAAAGCAGAAACTTGTCCCAGCCTCCTGGCGTGTATGCGTAATGTGGCAAGCGGCAAGCGGCAAGACCCGGCCCCGTGCGCGGAAATAGACCAACGGCCCCCTGAATTCTGCAACAATCACGTTCGTTCTTTGCGCACGACACAAATAGTGCTAAGCTTCTAGTCGCGTGAGCGCATCGCTCACTTGTGGCAGTCAGCAAATCTACAGTTGTTGGTGATGCTCTGAATTATTAGAGCGTCTTGGTTCAAAAGGATCAAGGCTTGTCGGGAGGAGTGATACCCTCCGTCTCTTCCATCCGGAAGAGAGAAGGACGTTAGGCTTGGCCATATGAAGGGCGGTTGCTACCAACAGCCTTGCTGACGAAAACAACGCTCTTCATTTTCCCCTATTGTATGGGGTGGCCGAGTCTATCTTTATCATGGAAGCTCGACAAATAGATATATACAATCCAAAAAAGATCTCACTTGAGTCGATTGGCAGCTTGGCCAAATTAGCGTCATGCCTGGACGTAACTCTCGAAGAGATACAAGAAGCGCAAGAGTTGTCCGCTTCTGAACGCTACAAGATTAAGGAAACACCTAAACGCGATGGTTCCTTGCGAAAGGTATACAGTCCGCATTTTCTCATACGCAAGATTCAACGCAGGATTAACGCCCGTATCTTGTCTAATTCGGATGTAATTGCTTGGCCAGACCATATTTTCGGCTCGGTCCCCAACCAACATTGTGGTGAATCTCTCGTCGTTGAAAGAGATTATATTAGTTGCGCAAGGCGACATTGTGGGGCAAAAAGCGTTCTTACCCTAGATATTAGGAATTTCTTTGATAATATTCATCAAAGTTACGTTGAAAATATATTCACAGAATTCTTAAAGTATGATGTGGAGGTGTCCAAGGTATTATCTGATTTATGCTGTTTAGATGGGCATGTCGTCCAAGGTGCTCTTACTTCTAGTTACATCGCCTCATTATGCCTTTGGGATGTTGAAGGCGAATTGGTGGTAAAACTAGGACACAAGAATTTAGTTTACACGCGATATGTGGACGACATGAATGTTTCATCTGTAATATCGGATTATGACTTTACTTACGCAGTTCGCGCAATTGAAGTAATGCTTGATAAAAAAGGACTGCCACTTAATCCAAATAAAACAAAGATTCAACACATCTCTACTGAACCCCTTACAGTTCACGGTCTCCGGATTGGCTTCAAGGAACCCAGGCTTCCATCGTCTGAAGTGCGGAATATTAGGGCGGCAGTGAAAAATATTGAAATTCTGGCGAGTGAACATCGTTACAGGACATCTCATGCATTCCGAAAAGACTTTAATAGATGCATGGGGCGCGTTAACAAATTAGGGCGTATCGGTCACAATCAACATCAAAAGCTTGTGCTAAGGCTAAAAAAAGTGATTCCCTTGCCGTCCAAAAAAGATATTGTTCGTGCAAAGAAGATAGTTGAAAGACTTGAAAAAGATTATAGCGCAAATAAAAGCACCTTTTGGTACATGAAGAGATTTTATTTGGCGCATGAACGGCTAAACATACTGCAGAGGACATATTTTAAAACATCTGCCGAGCTTAGAGGCAGGCTAAAAAGTATATCTCCGACCTATGGATTCTAAAGAACTTAAAATATTGGTTATTTCTTTATCGGCAATTGCGTTTGTCGGTTTTGCCTTGTCTGCAGTCGTAGCCGTGATGACCATGTGCGATGAGGGGTTGTTTAATTCTTTGCTCTGCTTGAATAATGAGTGTGTTGGATTCTTTCTAAAATCGATCAATAGTGCTATAGATATAGCCAATGCAACGCTTAAACTATTGGTTTCTGTAGCCACTGTCGGGGGCATTATCGTCGCCCTTCTTAGTTATCTTAATAACTCAAACACATCCGCACTATCAAATCATATCGCGCATTTTTCAATATTTCATAGCTATATAAATGGTGAAATAGAAAAGTTGAGCATGATCTCTCCCTCATCTGTGGATGTGCTTTCTCTTTATAATTGTATTTTTGATAAATCCAGAACCGGGAAAACAGACATATCCAAGAACTATATTGATTTCGTGGCAAAACTAAATAAAGAAATCGGCACGTCTAACGATAAATCCAGCAACCCAAAAGTGGGAGAATTTCGATATAAGGAACATCAACGAAGGATTATTTCGATTCTGAAAGGCACGGGCATCACAATGAATTACTTGCCTAGAAATGATTTCTTTGAAGCAGAAGGCCAAGTATTTTCTTTGATCGAAAGAGTGAATCAATCATTCTGTTATACAGATTCTGTCCCCCTCTTAAAAAAAAGACACTACATTTAACGCTGTTATCAGGCAATTTCATTCAAATCAAGAATCGCTAGTTAGCCTCTATAGGAAGCGAATAGTGGTTTTTGGTACAATGCTTTTGCTCGGTCGTCAGTTCAGGGGTCTGCTTTGGGTCGGATGATGTCATTGGCTTTCCGCTGTTGAATGTCTGCAATCAGTCTGCTGCCTACCATCAGGGCTCAACGGCGGCAGGGCAGCGGAAACAGCCATTCACCTCCGGACACAGAACGAGTAATATTGACCCCCGAGTTCGACAGTTAATCTCGCAACTCCTTGATATTGAAAATAGCGATTTCAAAACGCTCCACTACAACAGCGTCAATTGCTGAGACGCGGCTGGTTTTTTTACCCGGAGGGCATGCAGAACCTCGCTTTGACATTCCTGGATGGAAGACACCCCGGATACGGGTGGGGCGCCATTGAGACGAACTCGGTGATGCTGAATGCGGTGGAGTTGCTCCAAGGCTCGTTCCGGCGTCAGCCCGGTGTGACTCGCACGTAAACGACTGCGCATGACCCGATGCAGAATCAGCGCCATGAAGCAGATCGCTGCGTGCGCCCGTATCCTGTCGGGCAGGCGGTGGTAGACCGGGCCGATTTCCAGCTCGGATTTGAGCACTTTGAAGCCCCGCTCGATATCGGCGAGAGACTTATAGCGGGCCACGACCTCCGCCGGTGACAGGTCCTGCACATTGCTCACGAGCAGGAGCTTGCCATCCATCTTTTCCGCCAGGGTGCGTGCGCTTTTGTCGATGTCGTAGCTAAACTGCTGTGCGGCCATATCGACTTGGATGATGCGCGATAAATGCGCCTCGCAGACGGCATGGTAGAAGCGTGCCTTGGCACCGCTGTCGGAGAGTTTGCGTCCCCGATGCTTTTGCCGTCGTCCTGATCATCCAGTTTGCCGGCCCACTGGTCGCCCTGAGTAATCAGCGCTTCGATCCGCGCATTCCGCTTGGCGGTCTGGTCCGCCGCCGTCATGGGATCATGGGCGATAACCAGCCGCAGGTCGTTCCAGGTGCGCTCACCGATGACTTCTTCAGTGGCAGTGTTGCACGACTCCCGCTGGAAACTATCCAGCAGATCGGTAAATTCATGGTACCGCCGCCCCGGTACGGCCAGGATAAACTCCAGCGACTGCCCGTTGGCCAGCCGGATCGCCTGCAACGCCTCCAGATTGTCCAGACTCAACAACCCGCGATCCGCGATGAGCACCAGGCGCCGCACTGTCGGAAAGCGCTCCAGCACTTTGCCCAGGGTCGGCAGCAGCGTTTTGGTCTCAGCGGTGTTGCCATCGAAGACCTCATGGTAGATCGGCAAACCTTCTGCAGTCTGCACGACCCCAGCATGAACTGGCGAGCGATCAGACCTTCCTTGGCCATCCTGAATTGACGGACGTCCTGGGGAACCGTGACCAGGCCTTCACTGCGGATCGTGGTGAGGTCATAGAAGACCACGGACAGGTCCTGATCGATCAGGGGGCGCAACAGTCCGGCTACCACAGCATCTACGGCACTCTGTTGCTCCATCAGGGCATCCATGCTGCGCAGGAGTTGCTGGTGGGTAATCGTTGTCACGGTGACATCCGGCAAGGCGACGGTTTCCACCCAGCGCAGTACGCCCAGTTTCGATTCGGGATCGCAGAGCCGGTTGAGGACCATCACCCGGATCAGCGCTTCCACATCGGTCGTATGGCGGGTCTTGCGGAACACCTGACGTAGGGCGCTGAACCCCAGCTCCTTCCAGAGTTCGGTCAAGGCCCAGACATCGCCAAAAGCACGCGCTGTTTCAAAAGCGATGGATGGTGGAGAAGAAATCGTTGGCGCCGGGGTGGGCACCTGGCCGCTGACCTTCATCAGGCCCTGAATCACGGCATTCAACTGACTGTCGACCTGATCCAGTCGCCCAAGTGTGGCGACGGTACGCTTTTTGACCTTTCCGGCATCATCCCGGTAGGACTCGACAAGCTGGACATAGCGGCGGCTGCCGGAGGTGGTGATCTTCACATGCATGCCGCCACTTTATCAGCGTTCATAGGCATGTCAACAAAAGAGCCTAAGTGATAAAACGTGCCACCACAGAAGTTTTAGAAAATAGGCGCTGAAACCCCTATGAATGCTGGGGCGATGTTACGAAATTGACGATTTTTGCCGATGAACTGTCGAACTCGGGTTGACCAAAGGCGGATGTTACGGTGATGGCACCACGAACTGCCAGCGTTCGACAAATGCAGCTATTGAGTCAGCGTAGGATTTGTGTAAATATGCCCCACATAGCAATTTATTATCCTGGGACTGCATTTTTGCAGATATTACATGGAGCACAATAAATATGAAATATATTAGGTTCTATTGGTTATAATTTGTCTTCAACTTCTATATGACACTCGACACCGAGCTATACGTCGATTGCGCCATTAAATATGAATTAGGACTTATTATGTTTATTCTTGATACGTCAGCAATCCGCGGCATTTCTCACCCTAAGTTGACTGAGGCAAAATCGAAGGTGGGCATCGCGGTTTCAACGCAGACCGTCCTAGAATTAGCCAGTCATTTGGATGACCCGGAATACTTACGAGCCCGAGGAAATTTTCTTAAATGCCAAATACCACTGTTACTGAACGATCCTTTTTGGCTTCTTTCTGATAAACTTCACTTATCAGCTAATTCGACGAGAGGGGAGGATAAGCTTGTTTTAAGCCAGTTACTGTTGGCAGTACAACAATCTCAGTCTCTAGCAGATCTAGGTACCAAGACCCTTACCTATCCAGACGGCACCATCGCTTCATGCATCGATGCTGGAAAGATAATTGAAGAGATTCTCCAAAAGGAGGAAGTCACCTATATCGCCCATATTAAATCACTTCCTGCCCTCGCGGGGCTTGATCCATTGCTGAACGGTAAACACACGCTTACATCCGAAGCGTTATTCGGTTATTTGGCTGACGCAGCCAAGTCGCTTTCTCCAACAAACGACAGAAGTCTTCAAGCTAAAACCTTTCTTGCGACAGCACCGTACTTTGGCTATCTCATGCATCGCTTATATCAGTACGCCAATCGCCGGCCACGCGGTGAGACTGAGTTATGTATCGACGCTAATGACTGTGAGGACGCCTATATTGCCTTAATCCTCGACCTAAATACGTTCGATACCTTAGTCACGAATGACTATGGCACTCTAGACGCCTTAAAAAACACGACTATTCGTCTCAACGAGATTCTCCCGATCCCTTTGAACTCGAGCCTCGTTATGTCCAATGATGAGTTTCTTCGTTTCATCGAGTCCTAACGGGCATTTGTTACATATTTATAGAGTAAAGGAGAGCTAGAGTTAGCAATAGCAGACGTAACTTTTCCCTGCTGATAGAGATTGATTATCTTCTTTCCGTTGCCCAGTCATCACTCTTTCTCTCTGAAATAAATGTCGTTTTCTCTAAGCGCCTTACAGAACTCTTTATAGTGATTTTCACCGAATTCAATTCTCATGATCTGCTCATTGTTCACGTCTGGGCCATGAGATGCAGGGTACTGAATAAATGTGCCGTCACTGTGTTCAGTTAAATATCTTTCATAAAGCTTATTGAACTCCAAGCGCTGCTGCTCTTTTATGTACAAAAAGTTAGCCATTGTATTTCCTTTACGTCTGAGGTACGGGCCGGAGAAAATAATATCATACTTAACAACAATTCTCTAAAATATCAATAGGTAAATCCAAACTAAAGAAACAAAGGCTGGCCCACGCTTGGTCATATATGTTAGCAAGCTGATAAATTTGGCAATTCCATAACAATCCTGACCGTCTCCATACTTATCCAGGCCACCCGTATCACTGGAAATCCCATTGCTGTACAACGTTGCAAGGTTTCCGCGGTTAAAACGGGGAACGCTTGCGCAGCGGTATCCATGCGCTGTTCGAGGCCGTGGAAGTGCGAAGCATAGTGTTTCCTATATTTGAGATGTTGGTTTAACTTTTTTGTTTGGTGGGCATATCTTCCCCGAAGATGCGCCAGCATTGCTGAATGACCGCAATCAGTCTACCGCCGACCATCAGGGCTCAACGGCGGCAGGGCAGCGTAATCAGTCATTCAGGTTCTTGACATTAATCATACGTTTCGCGTAAAAGTCTTTGTCAATTTACTTCAGACTGAACTTTTGATCGATGTTTATCAATTCGCTGAAGGAATTCTCCCTTTAACGATCGAGATTTACGACCTTCGCCGCCAATGCGAAGGATAGCAAAGGCTTCACCCAATCCATGACGCAATAATCCGGTCGATTCGCGAGATCCATTAAAAAGATAGAGATGGAGAAGCTTGAGGTAAATCAACTGCGGAATAACACCATTTCGACCGCATTCCTTGATTAGCAAAATAGCGTGGTCAATGAATAACTTATTTGGTTTTTCTAAAGCTAGACAAACAGCAAGCGCCCGTACAAGCATTGTACCGCTTCCTGTTTTACTCGAAATAAAACCCTCTAGCTTTGGCGTGGCGAGCAGATCACACATCAGGCTTACAATCGCAGATGGCGTGATCATCAATAAGATTTGCTTAATTTCATCGGGTCCGCCATCAGAAATAGGCTCAGGAAGGACTTGTTGCAACTCATCAGGATCAAGAAGTGAAATTGACTTTAAGATTATAAGCATAAATCTTGACCAAAGATTTAGTGCTTCATCTAGACATGATTCTTTGAGCTTTACATCATCAACCAATTCACTATTGCGCAATGCTACAGAAAGAATCCGCAATATTGAGAAATGTCTAGCCGCGATGTTGGATGCCTCATAGCTATATCGCCTACGAGCGATTTTATGGTCCACCGAAGCATCACTTGGAACTTCTGCAAGACCATCGATCTTGGTGCGCATTCGACCGTCATCAACGTTATTGCTCGTAAGTCCATCATCAATTGCCGTTAATAATTGCTCACGAACTAGGGTTGTTTTGCCGTCAATCTCATCAATGAAGGAACTTTCTACGTTGATATCATCTGGAATTTTAAAGTCACGAGCGAGATTTAGAAGGTCACTTAATAGAGTCTTTCTATCTCTGTGCAATCCAGTTAGAAAATCGATTTCAGGATGGTATCTTCCAATATTATCTATAGTTATTGCGTTACTTAATAGTTCGGAACTGTCGGCCAACTTTCTTGCAAGAAAAAACGCTCGAAAACAATCGTACTTAAATCCGATCTGCTGCAACCCCTCAAAGAGTAATCCCTTACGAAGAAGTTCCTCTGTAAACCCACGAGTGGAGACGTTCAGGCCTTTCTTCTGAAAATAGTTAACAACGAACGCTTCAAATTCTAGTGCGGCGACAGATTCAATTCTATCTTCGTCAAGCTTCGCTGAAAACTCCGTAAGAAAATGCACCTGTATTGTTGAATCAAACTCTGAGCGTGATTTAGATTCGTTTAGCTTGTCGAGAAGGCCGTCGATTAGAACTTCTACCACCGAAGCATGATTAAGCAAGCTAGTGTTTGGATTTTGTTCAATAACCCAGAGCAAGATAGAAACAAGGAACGGTGTGTGAGGAACATGCAGGCCGTTTAACAACTTATTTACCATATCAAACTTTTGATCTACAATACCGCTTCGGAGTGGTTCTCCAAACCATTTGCTAATTAGTTCGCGGGTATGATTTCCTTTAAATGAATGAATGTGTGCTACAAAGCGGTTGCGTTGATATGTTGGCGGCTCCTTGTAGGACAGCTCATCAACTTCTTCTTCTGCTGCACAATAAATATATCTTATTTTCGAGTATTCGTTGCAAAAAGTTGTTATTAACTTTTCGTGTTCCGGATTATGAAGCTGAACGTTATCGAAGCCAACGGCTGCGAATCCTCCAGTTAGGAGCTGGATAACTTTGCTGCGGGGCAGTTCTGATCCAGTAAAATCTACCGCTTGCTCAAGAATGGCAGCAGTTGTAAATCTGCTAAGCTTAGAAATGTCGATAATAAATGCTGCACGAGCAGGTGAATGGAAATCAAAATAACGGTCTGCTATCAAGTAATTAATCAAGGTAGTTTTTCCAGACTCGCGCTTACCAATGAGTAGTATGTCGTCCGAAATGCTGAATAAATAATTCAGATTTAGTAAATCGTTAGTGCCAGATTCCGCAGACACCGTTTCTCGCGCGGCATAATTTTTTTCGCTCTCGCGCGCCAGGGTTGGCTCAACAAAAATTGCACCAAGAATCTTTGGAGCAACAGATGATGCCGAATACGATAACAATTTAGAATTAATATTCTTTTGAGCGGCCTGAACAATATTCGCAGGAATAAGAACCGAGCTCTCTGGAGAGCGTTTTGAAATAGAAAAAATCATTATTCCGTCGTGCGAAAACCTTGGCGAAATATCAAATTCATTTCTCTGAGAATAATATTCTCTCGCCGACACAATCCAGTCAGATTTATTTGAGTCGAATTCGACAAGGAAATAGCCATTAAAGTAATCGCGAGATTGATATATACATCCCGCGTTACTGACAAACAAAGCTCCGCTGTTTGTAGTTAATGCACTTGTAGTGGCCGAATGATTGTGGCCGCAGAATAATGCGTCGAAGTTTCTTGATAAACTTCGCATAATAACTTCTCTTTCGGCTGGATTAAGCCATTCTAGAGGATGGTGCATCAATGCAATTTTTACATCACAGCCATTTATCTCTTCTAATGCACATTCAACTTGTCGCTCACCTACGTATAAGCTGCCATAATCTTTGCTCCCGCCGCCCTTAGTCAGCCATGCGCTGTTAAGCATTGCGAGGCCAATGTTATTTGACCCAATTGTAAGCTTATAGGTATAATACAAGGGATTATTTTTGTAATATGTTTTGTTAACTAGCTTAGCCAGTTGCAAATAACCATTTAGGTGGGAGAACAAACCAAAACTCTGATCGGCACTAAGTTTTTCAAAAAGGCTATTTGCTTTTTCTGGAGTATCAATAGCGTCGAATATTGGCTGGTATATGCTGTCTCGCGATTTAATACTCATGTCGTGATTGCCGGGGCAAATTACTAATGGTATATCGCTCCCGGCAGACAGACGAATCCTGTTTAACATCTGGGAGATTTTATTCGCAGTGACGTCTTCCTCAAAAGATCCTTTGCTGGCGAGGTCACCAGTGCACAGTATTGCGCTTACTTCTTGTGCTTTAACCAGATTATGAATGTCATAGCATAGTGCGTCAATAACTCGCTCCTGGTTAAAATCACCAAAATAGTGAATATCAGAAATATGTATAAATCTCATTTGTTTTTTTCCTTGTACCCTGTAAATAAATAGATTCCGATATGCTTTGTGTTGTTAGACAGTTTGGGTAATAATTCAGTGTGACTTGATGCGCCGGACGGCTGGCCTAATTAATTTATGCTGTGCATTATTTGCTATTATACATGGCCGCATGTTCAGCCAACTCAGCATTAATGAAGCTAGCAATCATTGAACGGTAGACCTGCTCGGTAACGGTTGGGTTTGCGCCAAGCTCGACGGACGGGGTGACGACTTTCGTAATAACCTGTTCAACCCGTTGGGGTGCCTTGACGTCGGTAGTGTTTTTCTTGAACCTTGCCGCCTGTTTTACATAAGTCCCACTCTTTGCCAGTAGAGTGACAATCTGACGATCAATGCGGTCAATATTGGATCGAACGGCTTCGATGGAGTTGCACTCGACATTAATCAATCAACAATACTTCTCCTTGCGCTTTGCCCAACGTCCGCTTCCAGTCTGTTACTACCGTTCGTTGCACAAGATAGTACGGTACCCCGTCGTCTGTAGACAAGGCCTGTCGGATACCGATCTGAGGGTGTATTGGCTTGTCACTCAGGTGTCAGCGCATGGCGCATGAAATCCTGCCGGGGTGCCCGCACGACGTTGGAGGTGGCGGCAGGCGGTGTTGCGCGTCACAGGGTAGTTCCCGGACAGCGTTTGCGGTGGCAGACAGCATAATCACGGTCTTGACCATTTTAATTGGCCAGACTATAGGCGGGCTCCATTTTGTGGAGAATACGATGCAGTCAATATGTTACAAGCCAAATCCTTTCTGTCCCGCCTGGGGGAAGCCATCGAGCAAGGACAGAAGCGCGAGATGGTGATCGCCAGGAATGGTTGTTTCGCCGCCAAGTTGGTGCCGATAGATACGGCCCTGTCTGGAAAGCGGATCGGTGTGGCGAAAGGTTTGTTCGTTATGCCCGACAGTATCGATGCGCATAACAATGCCGTGGCGCGCTTATTTATGGTCGGGGTGCAGCCCTGAATTTGCTGCTGGTGTTCACGGAAAATTAGTATCATCCTGGCGTCTCGCGGATTCTCAGCCTCCGGGTGAGCTTTCGAATGGCAAGTATGCAACGGAAACGGTCATTGAGAAAGTAATGGAAGTGCCAGCGCGCTTGGGTGACATATGCTGAACATAGTAAAGATAGACAAACTGAATTAACAGATTCAAGGCCAGAAATGGTTCCGAAGGAGTCATGATATAGAAGTGTCACAAATGGAGCTATGATCGAATCTGGTGTACAGGCAGATTACAACTGACTTGAGTAAGGTGGCGTACTGTTGCTACAAAGGGTTTGCAGACCAAGTAAGCAACATAAGGAGTACGCCGTGGAAAAGAATACCGTATTTGAGGGTGGTATGGGAGAGCTGGGCTTGGGGATAGAGGGCGTGCTGCGGCGTGCGGCACGTTCCCTGATCGAACAGGCCATAGAGACAGAGGTGGCCGGATTGCTGGAAGAGTTTTCTGCGGTACGGATGGTCAATGGTCGTCAGGCGGTCGTTCGTAACGGCCACCTGCCGGAGCGAGAGATCATAACTGCCCTGGGCCCTGTGCCAGTGAAGGTCCCCAAGGTTCGGGATCGCTCGGGTTCGGGGATTAAATTCAATTCGGCACTGGTGCCACCGTATGTGCGTAAATCGCGGACGGTGGCGGCCACGGTCCCCTGGCTGTATCTGCATGGGGTATCTTCTGGCCACATGCAGGAGGCGCTTTATCCTCCTGGGCGAAGAGGCCAAGGGACTTTCCCCTGCGGCATTGGGACGCCTCAAGGCGCAGTGGGCGGAAGATCATGCCGCCTGGCAACGCCGTTCCCTGGAAGGTAAACGGTATGCCTACTGGTGGGTGGACGGCGTCTATACCAACCTGCGTGCGGAGGAGGATCCACGCATCTGCCTGCTGGTGATTATTGGCGTGACTGCGGACGGGAAGAAGGAACTGGTCAGTGTCAGCGACGGTCTGCGCGAATCCAAGGCCTCCTGGCTGGAGATTCTGCGCGACCTGCAGGCTCGTGGTCTGGAAGCTGCACCATTACTGGCTATTGGTGATGGCGCCATGGGCTTCTGGGCAGCATTGGATGAAGCGTATCCCGAAACCCGCCAGCAGCGCTGCTGGGTGCACAAGACCGCCAACATCCTCAACGAACTGCCCAAATCCAAGTAGGGTAAGGCGAAGGCGGCACTGCAGGAAATCTGGATGGCCGAGAGTCGGAAGGCCGCGGAGAAAGCCCTGGAAGTCTTTGTGCGCAACTACCAGGCGAAGTATCCCAAGGCCGTGTGCGCAACTACCAGGCGAAGTATCCCAAGGCCGTGGCCAAGCTGGAAAAGGATCGGGCGGAATTGCTGGCCTTCTATGATTATCCGGCCGAACATTGGCGACACATCCGCACCACCAATGCCATTGAATCGACCTTTGCCACCGTGCGTCACCGGACATCGCGCACAAAAAACTGCGTGTCGCGCAACAGCTTCATTGGATTGGGCTTCAAGATGTTACAACAGGCAGAGAAACGCTGGATCGGGATTTATGCCCCTGAGAAAGTCCACGATCTTTTTGCAGGGGTGAAATTCATGGATGGATTGCCGGCCAATCAAATCCTGCCGGATGACCAACAGAGCGCCGCCTGAAGCTATGTCAGTAAATGCTTATACACCAGAATTGACTATAGCTCGTCACAAATGTTATTTTTCTGTTTTTTGTTGGAGCTATTATCCCCGATTTTATCAAAATTTTTATGCCGCAAAGAATGTTATTTACACTAAACAATACCAGGAATAATGGCGCATGTTCTTGACTTATAAGATTCGTATTCTGGAAATCTTTCTAGCAGGATACGCTCTTCATGGCTAATGCGAACAAGGTATAATATCATTGTTGATGTCGATACCAATAATATAGTTGCAAGGTTTCCAGATGAAATAGCCATGCCGATTAAAGACACCCATCCACCAAGATATGATGGGTGCCTGACTTTGGCATACGGGCCAGAGCTTACTAGACAGTGATTCTTTTGTATCATCAACCGAACAGAAAAATATCTACCTAAATAACTTATTGAATAAATCCTATAAATATAACCAACAAAAAACATGATCACACCTATAACAGAAAATAAAATTATGTGAAAATAATTTATTTTATAATAACTCGTAAAAAAGTGTCCAGCCGTGAAGCTCAAGAATATTGACAGACCTATAATATAGAAAAAATATTTATCAAAAAAGTTTATTGATATTTTTGAGTGTTTATCTGGGCCGAAATATTTTCTAGCTATGTAACCTTCAATAATCATAACGAAAACAAATAATATCTCAGGAATTATAGCCATGTCTTACCTCACGAATTAGTTATTGTGGTGCAAGCCGGAACCCCAGAAAACTCCTAACGAAAAGTCAATATTGGTGCGATGGCTACCCAGTTAGACCCAAAGGCGAAACCCGGTTGTCGCCGCTTAGCCATAAGCACATCAACATGCTGTGGCGCTATTTGTTAAATTTCATCAAATTGTCTGGTAGGTCTCGGCCCGTCTATCGATAATGTACTCATTCTCCCTATCGAGGCCAAGCGGTCTGGCGTGCCATGATCAGACTAAAAGTTGAGGCTGATCATTTCGGGATTGGTCGATTACTCGCCCCGTCGTATCGTTGCCATAGTGATATTTCCTGTTGGCATTCCGTGATGAGAAAATCATAGTGCAATTCAGCGAGCTAGGCTATTCATTACGCGATCAGGCATCCCAATGTCTGCAATCAGTCTGGCACCGCCCTTTGAGTTCGCAAACAATGGTCTTCTTCTCACAACCATGGAGACCGTGTCATGCCAACAGAACTCAACGGCAACCAGCACCTTCAAACCCCTTGGAACAAAGACAAAATTAGAGGTCAGAAACGGCCCTTGAAACTACAGGAGGTATGGGCCATTAGAATTCGCCTGCAACTGGCCCAACAGATCCGTGAATTAGCCCTCTTCAACCTCGCCATCGATAGCAAATTGCGGGGCTGCGACCTCGTGGGACTGCATGTTTCCGATATCGCACATGGTCACACCGTCATGCACCGCGCCATCGTGCTCCAACAAAAAACTCAGAGGCCCGTCCAATTTGAGATCACCGAGCAAACCCGAGAGGCCCTGACCACATGGATCGCCCATGCCAAACTCAAGGATGACCAATTTCTCTTCCCCAGCAGGAAACACGCCTCACCTCATCTTTCCACCCGGCAGTATGCGCGTGTTGTAGAGCGTTGGGTTATTTCCATAGGGTTGGATCCGTCCGCCTATGGCACGCATACCATGCGCCGAACCAAGGCCACATTGATTTACAAGCGCACCAAGAATCTCCGCGCCGTGCAACTTCTGCTGGGGCACACCAAGCTGGAGAGCACCGTCCGTTATCTGGGCATTGAGGTCGATGATGCTTTGGAAATGGCCGAACAGACGGAAGTGTAGCATAATTGATTTTGGCCTTGAGATAGTGCAATGATTTCCCTATCATGAAGCCATGACCAACTACTCAGTAGGGGATGACTGGCGTGTACGCGTCAACGGCCGGGAGCAGCATCCGCTTCCGCACGTCCATGTGCAGTTTCGTGACGGATCCCGTGTGTCGCTTGCCATCGAGACAGGCGCGCTTCTGGTCGGCTATGTCTCGCCCCGGAAGCGATTGGAACCGGTGCGGACCTGGATTGAGGCGCATCGGGATGTCCTATTGACGGAATATCGGAGGTTGAATCCATGAATCAAGCACCCAGAATTGAAACGGCGACGATTACTGGCCCGTTCCAGATAGAAATCCATTGGTCCACCGGCGAAGTGTTTACCACGGATCTCAAGGATCTTATTGGTCCGCCACGGAAGGAAGACCCCTTTTGCGCGCTTCATGATCCGGCCTTCTTCGCTCAGGGGCATGCAGATGACTGGGGCGATGGCCTGAACTGGCCAGGCGGATTGGATCTGGGCGCAGACCGTCTCTATGCCTTGGGTAGGAAGCAGGCAGGATTACCGACGCGTGAGGATTTCATCGAGTGGATGGAGCGGAACAATCTCAGCCTGAGTCGTGCGGCAGAAGCCATCGGTATGACTCGGCGCATGATAGCCTACTACAAAAACGGCTCTCGCCCGATACCAAAGACCGTGTGGCTGGCCTGCATCGGTTATGAGGTGCTTGAACGCCACGCAGCTTGATTAAGGTGACTAATGGTCGATTTTGCAGCGGAAGCAGTCATTCATCCAAATACTGAGCACCGTCCTTACCTTCTACGGAGCGATCATTGCACCGAAACTATGGTGATCATTTAGCTGAAAACACAGCCAAATGATTGGCTGTAAATAATACTATGTCATCCATTTATTCGCTATCATGGTGATGATAAATAATGTTTATGTGCAACCAGGTTGGCTCTTACCGTATTATTGAGATGCTAATCGTGTATGAGTGATGAATTATGAAACATAATATTGGCACTAATATTTTAAAAGAAAGCAATAAAATTATCATGTCCGGAGCTGACATGGTGTTGCATGTATTAAGTCAAGAACACGTAAATACGATTTTTGGTTACAGTGGCGGAGCCATTCTTCCCACTTACGATGCAATCTTTCGTTATAACGAATCTCATGACAGAGAACCAGAAAAACAAATTCGCTTGATCGTACCAGCTAACGAACAGGGCGCCGGATTCATGGCCGCAGGTTACGCAAGAGCTAGCGGTAACGTAGGGGTGTGCTTAGTAACATCTGGCCCCGGTGCTACAAATACGGTAACACCGGTTCGGGATTGCATGGCTGATTCGATTCCTATGGTTCTAATTAGTGGGCAAGTGGCTCGTGCGGCGATAGGTACTGACGCGTTCCAGGAAGCGTCTGTGTTTAACATTATGAGCGCTTGTGCAAAACATGTATTTCTCGTAACCGACCCTCTTAAGCTTGAAGCCACTTTGCGCACAGCCTTCGAAATCGCAAGGACCGGGCGTCCCGGACCTGTGGTTGTTGATATTCCAAAAGACATTCAAAACTGGATTGGTGAATATCAGGGTGGCGGTGTATTGGAGCTTAAAGGATATCGTGACAGAATGAAGTCGCAGCAGGTGTTTTCCAGAATGTTACCCCAAAAAGCTGATGCCTTTTTTGATCTCCTAGAAAACAGCCATCGGCCACTTGTTTACGCTGGAGGTGGGGTAATTAATAGCAATTCTGGATCAGAGTTTAAAGAATTTATCGAGCGGTATCGTATTCCTGTGGTTACAACACTTATGGGTATCGGAAGCTTAAGTACAACTCATGCGCTGAACTATCACATGCTTGGAATGCATGGAACGGCTTACGCCAACTATGCCGTAGAAGATTGCGATTTGCTAATTGCTATCGGAGCAAGATTTGATGACCGAGTAGTTGGCAATCCACATAAGTTCGCGCCAAATGCTCGTGCAATTGCACAGATTGATATCGATCCATCTGAGATATGTAAGGTGAAAAATGCGGATTGGCATCACGTTGGTGATATAAAATCGACTTTAAGGAGCTTGTGCGAACACAAGGCAGCCATTGGAAAAGACTACTCTGCGTGGCACGTACACCTACAATCTATTCGAAGCACACATCGTATGGACTTTGATAGGGAAAGCGAGTTGATTCAACCGTATTACGTAATTGAGGAGCTAAATAGAATAACGAATGGCGATGCAATTATTACCACCGGGGTTGGCCAGCACCAAATGTGGGCAGCCCAATATTGCGAGTTCAGGGGCTCGAGGATGTTTTTGACTTCAGGTGGAATGGGTACTATGGGATTTGGTCTTCCTGCTGCCATTGGTGCACAAGTCGCCAATCCAGAACGTTTAGTTATAGATATTGATGGCGATGGTAGTTTACGCATGAATTTCGGAGAGATGGAAACGGTGACGACATATAATCTTCCGGTTAAGGTTCTGTTATTTAACAACTTTGGTGATGGCATGGTACGCCAATGGCAAAAACTGTATTTTAGTGATCGCTTCTCCGGAAGCGATAAGTCATTACATCGCAAAGATTTTGTGAAATCTGCTGAAGCCGATGGTTTTGAGTTTGCGAAGCGTATTACTAAGAATGGGGAAGTTACCAAGGCGCTTGCTGAATTTATTTCTTTTCAAGGTCCGGCATTTCTGGAGGTGATTATTGATCCGGATGCTGGTGTTTATCCAATGGTTGGGCCAGGTCAGCCTTACAGCAAGATGGTTACTGGACCATTTATCATGCAAAGAGAGCAGGAAGTTGCGCCTACAGATGAATTGCCATATAGTATCGATAAGTCAGACATGTTTTGAAATTATTGAATATAACAAGCTATCGTCAAGTACCGCAACGCTATAAACAGACGGTTTATAAGTTATTTCATGAGTTTTTTAAAGCCATAAAATATCACTACCAACATAATCGCTGAGATGATGACATTTAAAATAAACCCAATCATTAAAATCTCCTTTTCTAAGGTGTTGGAGTAGCCATAAAAAATTTCTGTATTTTTCGAGCTGCCCTCCAGATACCCAGCCCCACTCTTCGAGGCATCCTCAGAGTGAATGACGGCTTTCAGTCTGCTGCCGACCATCAGGTTTCAACGACGGCAGGGCACAGATAGCTGCCGTAAGGGCTATGCGTGCAACTCGGCCAATATTGCCGAGCGCCCGCACCAAGCCGGTTGTGTCAGCACTTATTTATGATTATAGAATCAACGCTCATGATGCCCAGTGCCCGCCTATTCAACTGATTGGCACGAGGCGATGGTGGAAGCGGGCAGAAAGCCAAAAATTACGATACAATACGAATCCGTAGTATTGATTAACAAGGATCTGGATTAATCATGTCAGCGCGCTCAAATACTTTTTTTCATTTCACAAAAGACTTAAATACTCTAACTAAAATTATAAGCGACGGTTTCTGGCCAAAATACTGCCTGGAAGATATATCTTGGCAGAAGTTCAACGGGTATGATTTCTTTGCTTTCCCCATGGTGTGCTTTTGTGATATTCCCATAACCAGGATTGACGAGCACGTAAATTTCTACGGGAAGTATGGGATCGGCATGTCTCGAGAATGGGGCGAAAAAAATGGCTTAAATCCAGTATTTTATATCTCGGGGAATGGACCTGCTTATAATGCAGCGCACTCAATCGTCCGAATATCGAAAAAGATCGATGATCCCGATGAATCAAAAAATGCCAGCGACATCATAGGCGACTTCGTCGCTTACGTAAAACCAACCCGTGGTCTCATGTATGTTTCAGGAAAACCGCAAGAGAAAGAGTTTTACCAAGAGTCGGAGTGGCAATATCTTCCTAAGTCAGAAGACATAATACCATTTATGCCTGAATCAGACTTTCGGAATAAAGATAGGCTCGATCAGTGTCATGAATTAACAAATAACCACTGCATGTTAACCTTTAAGCCAGAAGACATCCGATACATTATTCTCGAAAAAGATTCTGAGATACCTAAGATAGTTGACCACATACAAAACGGAACAACTAAGACTTCTAACGAAGAAAAAATACTAATTTCCAGAATTATCTCGCTCGAAAGCATTCGGCATGATTTTTAACAGCCGAGCCTATCCGTTTCGGAATGGCAACATCTCTCAGATACCTGCCGCTTATCCGACACTTCGTTGGACGGCAGCAGTGGGTTGGATGATGTCATTTGATCAAAGCCAATGAATGACCGCAATCAGTCTGGATCGGCCCTTCGGCGGAAAAACATCTACAGAAAGTCTCTAGCCGGATAGTGTTTAGGTAAAAGTCACACAAAATATTCCGCATCTCGCTCCAACCAGAAACCTGCTGCCTCTGCACACACTCAAATCTGGTCAGAAATCGTCGCACGCTCAATCGTGCTGCATTCGTCTACTCCAATCGCGGGACCTTGGATTATTGGATTTATCGACGCACTCAACAGATCTGGATAGACTTCAGGAATTGGATTTCTTCCTCCTACTGTTAGAGGTGCCGCTATGAGCACGGTTAAGCAAAAAGCTACCCTGGGCGCGGAAGTGCGCCGTTTCGTTCGTGCTTATCATAACGGCGTGCTCTGTTCGCTATCCAAACGCCTAGCAGGCCACCCTTTTGCCTCTGTGAGTCCCTTTGTGCTCGACGACGCAGGAAACCCTGTCATCCTCATTTCCACCTTGGCGGAACACACCAAAAACATCGATGCTGACCCCCGTGTGAGTCTGATCGTCCACCCTTGCGCTGAGGACATGCTCACCGCAGGTCGGGTGACCTTAGTGGGTCGCGCTGCGCGCCTCGTTGACAAGGGCGCTTTTAGTGAGCGCTACCTACGCTATTTTCCCAAAGCTGCCGATTACTTCTCCGCCCATGATTTTTTCTTTTATCGTATCAGCGTAGAACACATCCGCTATATCGGCGGCTTCGGCAAAATTCACTGGGTTCTAACCCAACAGTATTCACCGCCTCCCACAGAGGCCCTCGTTGCGGCGGAGACCGATATTCTCACCCATATGAATGCTGACCATCGCGACAACTTGCGAGGCTATTGCCGTCATCTACAGGGTTGTGATGTCACTGATGTAGAGATGGTAGGGATTGATTACGATGGCTTCGATGTTCGAGCCGATGGCAAACTGATGCGTTTCGATGTTTCCGATCCCATCATCGATGCGCAAGGGGCTCGGTCGGCGCTGGTGAATTTGGCTCAAAAGTGCCGTGAAAGCCCATGAGCTTTTATGTAGTGGGATGTTGGCTGCGTATTCCGGGGCATCGTGGGCACCCATTCCGTTTGATCGTGGGCAGTGATTCTGATTGATGGTGGGCACCCGTTACGATTGATCGTGGGCACTTTTGTGGACTTTCCGGAATCGGTGCCCACGATGCCGGAACGGTGTCCCGGTTTCCCCTTGGCGAAAAGAAAACATTTTGGTCATTCATTGGCTTAAACAGCATCCTTGGCTCTTTTTACAGGAGATCCAGGATGCCCACACCGAGGATGACCATGAAGGCGATTCAAGAAGTAATCCGTTTACATGCTGCAGGCCTCAGCCAGCGGCAAATTGCGCAGGCCTGCCGTCTTTCTAAGGGAGCGGTTGGCAAATATTTGCAGAAGGCCGAACAGGCCAGTGTCTCTTGGCCTTTGCCCCCCGAAATGGACCCGGCAAAACTGGAAGCACTGCTTTTTCCCAGCCATCGGTCCGCCACCGTGACGGCGCCGGTGATGCCGGATTTTGCGACCATCCACACGGAAATGCGGCGCAAGGGCATGACTCTGCAACTTTTATGGGAAGAGTATATGGCCGCGCATGACGAACAGCGCGTCTATCAGTATTCCCAGTTCTGCACCCACTATCGGGCCTGGAAAGGCTGCCTCAAACGCAGCATGCGCCAGAACCATTTGGCCGGTGACAAACTCTTTATTGATTACGCCGGCCCCACGGTGCCGATCATTGACCCCGGCACCGGCGAGATTCGCCGGGCGCAGATCTTTGTAGCCGTGTTGGGGGCTTCCAGCTATACCTATTGCGAGGCCACCTGGAGCCAGAGCCTCAGCGACTTCCTGGGGTCCCATGTGCGTGCCCTGCGGTACTTTGGCGGAGTACCCGTCCTGCTGGTCCCCGACAACCTCAAGGCGGCGGTCACCAATGCCTCCCGATACGAACCCGAGATCAATCGCAGTTATCAGGATCTGGCCACCCATTACGGGGCCGTAGTGCTTCCGACACGCCCCTATAAACCCAAAGACAAGGCGAAGGTCGAGGTCGGCGTGCAAGTGGTGGAGCGCTGGATTCTGGCGCGTCTACGCCACTTCCAGTTCTTCTCGCTGATGGATCTCAACAGGGATATCCGCCGCCTGCTGGAGGATCTGAATCAGCGCCCCTTCAAGCAGCTACCCGGCAGCCGTAAAAGCACCTTCGAGGCTTTGGATCGGCCCGCCCTAAAACCCCTGCCGGCGCAGGATTATGTCTTTGCCGTCTGGAAAACCGCCAAGGTCAGCATCGACTACCACGTAGAGTATAACCGGCATCGTTACTCGGTCCCTTACCGTCTGGCCCATGAGCGGGTCGATCTGCTGGTCAGTGCCCGAACCGTAGAAATATTCCATCAGCAACAACGGGTGGCCAGCCACCTGCGCGAGGACAGTCAGGGCCGCTACAGCACGCTCACGGAGCACATGCCCAAGGCCCATCAGCGGCATAGCGAATGGACCCCTGGACGGCTGTTGAACTGGGCACTCTCCATCGGCCCTGCGACCCGGGATGTAGTGCGCTGGCAGCTGGAGAGCAAACCCCATCCCGAGCAGGGATATCGTTCCTGCCTGGGCTTGCTCAGTCTTTCCCGCAGCTATGACAAAACCCGCCTGAATGCGGCTTGTCTCCGGGCGATGAAGGTGGGGTCCCCCACCACCAACAGCGTCAAATCTATCCTGCAACAGCGACTGGACCAGATACCGGAGACACCTCAAAAGGCGGCTCCATTGCCCGCTCACGACAACATCCGCGGACCCCGCTACTACCATTGAACAGGAAGAAAAATAGCATGTTACAACAACCCACTCTGAACGCGCTGCGGCAACTCAATCTTCACGCCATGGCCGACGCGCTCGACGAACAATCCCGCCTCCCCCAGATCCAGGATCTCTCCTTCGAGGAGCGTCTGGGACTGCTCCTGGACCGAGAACTCTGTGCCCGGGATCAACGCCGTCTGACGCGCCTGCTGAAGCTCGCCCATCTCAAGCAGAATGCCTGTGTGGAGGATATCGACTATCGCGGCTCCCGTGGACTGGACCGATCCAAGGTGATGGCACTGATCCAGAACACCTGGATTCGGCAAGGCCATAATCTGCTGATTACTGGCGCCACCGGCACCGGCAAAACCTGGCTGGGCTGTGCCCTGGGTCATCAGGCCTGCCGTCAGGGATTGAGCGTGCGGTATCTGCGCTTGCCCGCCTGTTTGAAGAACTCCGCATTCGTCATGGTGACGGCAGCTTCGGGCGTTATCTGAATACGCTCGCCAAGGTGGATTTGATTATCTTAGACGACTGGGGGCTTGCCCCCATGAACGGGGAAGACGTTCGAGATTTATTGGAGATCATTGATGACCGGGTGAACCAACGAGCCACGCTGATTACCAGCCAACTCCCGGTGAATCATTGGCACGAATATCTGGGCGAGCCCACCGTGGCCGATGCGGTACTGGACCGGCTGCTGCAAAGTGCCCACCGATTGGACTTGAAGGGAGACTCCCTGCGTCGTCATCGTGACGCTCACGAAATACCAAAAGTTGACCCATCGTGACCACCTGAGCATAAAATGGCGGTGACCAGAATGTATGCTTTTCGGGGGTGCCCACGATCAGCGGAATCGCTGCCCACGATCGCCGGAATGCGCAGTTGGCATCTAACCAACCGACTACGAAGTTCATACCTTTTTGCCATTAAATTTTCACATCCCATCCCTGCGGAATGCGTGGGCTCTAGCTGACTTGATCGCGAAGGAACACTACGCAGCGTAAGCAGTCGTCCAGCGGCTTGGCCATCGTTTTCTCAAAACTCGTCACTCTGGCTGGAAACCGTGGCTGTCTACTGAGAATGGTTTCGAGGATTGCAACCCATTGATTTACTGTGCGGCAATGACCACTAGTTGAAGCCTCTCGAAAACGGTCGGTTTTGAGAGGTGTACAGGGTTGTCTAGCGATATAAATTTTTGTATATTTGTCCGACGACACACCCCAAACCTATCGCCTTCCGGGGCTCATCTCTGGACGAGCTCCGCACCTTTCCCCTGTCGACGAGGCGCGAAGCAGGACACCAGTTGGATCAGGTGCAGAAAGGTCGAGAGCCGGACGACTGGAAGCCGATGAATAGCGTGGGTCAAGGCGTTCAGGAGATTCGGATACGGGATGCAACAGGCGCCTACCGGGTCATGTATGTGGCGAAGTTCGCCGAAGCCGTTTATGTGCTGCATTGTTTTCAGAAGAAGGCCCAGAAAACCCGCAAGGCGGATCTGGATCTTGCTGGACAGCGGTACTGGGATTTATTGAAGGAAATGAAATCATGAGTAAAGAACGATTTGCGAGTGTATGGGATGCGATTGAGGATACGCGTGAGGAAGCAGAGAACATGAAGCTACGTTCTCAGCTGATGATGTCCCTCAAGAGCCATATCGCCCGTACCGGGATGAGCCAGGCCCGGGCGGCCCAACTTTTTGGAGTAACACAGCCGCGTGTTTCCGATCTGGTGCGCGGCAAGATTGACCTGTTTAGCCTGGACATGTTGGTGAACATGGCGACAGCAGCAGGGTTGCACATAGAGCTGCGGGTGCTGGATGCTGACGGAGTCTGTAGGCATCCTTAAAATAGTCACAGTGACGAAAGTATCGACCTGGGAAAGCCGTTTGGCAATTTGTGCTATAACGATCCAGGATGAAACATTAATTTTTCTGTAGTCGGCAAGAATGCTGCGCTCGCGCATGAGGCAATGCTAATTACCGGAATATTGGTTGCTCACGGGAGGCGTTGGTAACAGAGATCATAGACCGCATGCCCCAGTCGCTGTCCGCGGCGTTCAAAGCGGGTAAGGATGCGGTTATCGGGGCGGGGGGCGTAACCGGTGCCGGGCTGGGTATTCTGCAGGCCTGGGGTAGCATTGAGAACAGCCAGCATCTGTTCGGCATAATCTGCCCAGTCTGTGGCCATCTGCAGTTCGCCGCCGGGCACCAGCAGGCGGCACAGTAGTGCAGCAAATTCCGGCTGAATGAGACGGCGTTTTTGCTGTCGTTTTTTCGGCCAGGGATCGGGGAACTGGACGATGATGCATTGCAGCAGAGCTTCGGGCAGGGTCTGCAGCCAGGTAACGACATCATCATGAATAATGCGGACGTTGTCCGTCCCGGTTTCCAGCAGTTGCAGCAGCAGGGACCCGACGCCGGGGGTGTGTACCTCGGCACCGATGCAGCCCCAGCCCGGTCTTTGCCGGGCGATAGCGGCCAGATGTTCACCGTTACCGAAGCCTATTTCCAGTAACAGCGGTCTCTGGCTCTTCCAGGGGTCCTGCCAGACGGCATGGGCATCCATTTGCCAGGCGGACAAGTGCTCGGCCACGGCGCGCGTCTGGGCAGCGGTGATGCGGCCCTGACGCAGCACAAAACTGCGAATGGGGGGATGACTGGCCTTGAGAGCTTCTTCCATGACAGGCATTATAACCTGTTTAGCGTTAGGTCCTAGAGAGGAGGGCGGGCATGGAACACCCCTTGGTTGGTGTGGTGATGGGTAGCGACAGCGATTGGGAAGTCATGTGCGCTGCAGTAGAGCAGTTGCGGGCGCTGGCGATTCCCTGCGAACAGCGTGTCGTGTCCGCACACCGCACGCCGGATCTGCTCTTTGAATATGCCGCCAGCGCCATGTCGAGGGGACTGCGCTGCATTATTGCCGGTGCTGGGGGCGCAGCGCACCTGCCCGGCATGTTGGCATCCAAGACCATGGTGCCGGTGCTGGGCGTGCCCGTACCGTCCAAACACCTGCAAGGCATGGATTCCCTGCTTTCCATCGTGCAAATGCCCAAGGGGGTGCCGGTGGCGACCTTTGCTATTGGCACGGCGGGGGCAGCGAACGCCGGTCTGTTTGCCGCAGCGATACTGGCGGGTGCCGATGCGGAGCTGGCCCAGCGCTTGCAGGATTTCCGGACGCGGCAGGCGGCGGCAGTCATGGCGACGACCCTGCCGGAGATTACCCTTTGATTTTACCCGGCGCGACGCTGGGAATACTGGGTGGTGGACAGCTCGGGCAAATGTTTTGCCTTGCCGCCCGGCGTATGGGTTATGACGTCTGGGTGCTGGACCCCGACCGCGATTGTCCGGCCGCTGCGGTGGCGGATCGGCACATCTGTGCGGCTTACGAAGATGAAATCGCTTTACAGGCATTGACCGATGCTTGTGCGGCGGTCACCACAGAATTCGAGAATGTGCCGCTGAGCGCTATGGAACGTATTGCCCAGAAGGTGCCGTTGCGCCCCGGTGCCAGGGCGGTGGCTATTGCTCAGGATCGTGCCCAGGAAAAGGCTTTCTTCCGCGACCTGGGTTTGGCCATTGCGCCTTTTGCGCTGCTGCGCAGTAGCGCCGATTTGGCAGGCGCAGCGGCTACCGTAGTCTTCCCGGCCATTCTCAAAACCACGCGTTTTGGTTATGACGGGAAGGGACAGGTGGAGCTTGCTTCCCCGGAGGACCTGCCCGGTGCTTGGGCGGCCATGGGGGGGACAGACGCGGTGCTGGAGGCGCGTGTCGCCCTGGCGCAGGAAATTTCTGTCGTTCTGGCCCGTGCTGCCGATGGCATGATGGTCTTTTATCCTATAGCCGAAAATGTTCATCACCGGGGTGTTCTCGACCTGAGTAGTGTCCCGGCCCGCACGACGGAGGAGTTACAGGATCTCGCCCGGCGCAGCGCCGCGCGTATTGCCGAGGCGCTGGATTATGTGGGCGTGCTCGCGGTCGAATTTTTTGTGGATAAGGCGGGGCAATTGCTGGTCAATGAGATGGCGCCACGTCCCCACAACAGCGGTCATTTCACCATGGATGCCTGTGTGCATAGCCAGTTTGACCAGCAGGTCCGGACCCTCTGTGCCTTACCCCTCGGGAATACCCGTCTGATCAGCCCGGTGGTGATGATGAATCTGTTGGGTGATCTTTGGGAAAGCGGTACACCGGACTGGGATGCACTGCTGCGCCATCCACAGCTCAAACTGTATCTGTATGGCAAGAAGCAAGCCCGGCCACGGCGTAAAATGGGGCATGTGAATGCGCTCGCTACGGATACCGGACGCGCCATCGCCGTTCTCGAAAGCTTGCGCTGCGATTGGCACTGGCCACGCTGAAGAAAACTGTATAATCGTTGTGGTGGTCAGGGGCCTAGCGCTTACCAAGGCGTCCGGCAAGCCATTGTGCGATCCAGAGTAATACGGCGCAGATGAGGAAGAAGACCAGACTCCAGTGAGTGATGGGCCATCCGGCTAAGGTGCGGGCACCGGCGGCAGCACAGGAGCCGTGTCCGGAGAGCGCTGAGGCGAAGTCTTTACCCCAAGACCCGAAGCTGTGCTCACCCGGAAGGAGGTTCACGGCTGCGCATCTCTCCACCCTGTGGGTTGCTACTGCGGTGAGATGCCACTGCCATCCGGCAAGGCCGGCCCCCGCTAGGGCATAGGCACTGGCCAGCAGCCATAATCCGCGCTGCGCCGCGCCCGTCCAGAAGAGCCCCATCACGACAATGACCAGCACGGCGAGATTGGCCAGGCGCTGATATATACAGAGGCTACAGGGCGTGTAGCCCATGGCAAATTGTAACCAGAGTGCCAGCGCCAATGCGCCTGTTGCAGCCAGCACCACCAGTACGGCGATCAGTGAAGGTAAATACCTGGGATTCATGATGCGCTCAGTAAATCTCCCCATTGCGTGTTATCGAGTAGGTCAAAAATGTAATGGATGCTTTTGCCATTACGGTAGACCAGAAAGGGTACGTTGGCGACAGGGCCGCCCTGAATCTCAAATTCTTTACCCTGGGTCCGGGATTCGTTGAAGTATAGACGATCCTGCATTTTGGCGATCACCATGGCTTTGGCAGGATCGATACGGCCTTGTTGTGCTCTAAGGGTGAAGAGTTCCGAATACGTAGTAGAGCGATATACTTCCGGCTATAGAGCTCATAACCCGAGTAGAGTTCACGAACGCGTAGCGTCTTAGATAATTGAGCCCGTACCGCGGGTATATCCTGGGCGGGAAGGGCGAGATAGGCCGTACCCTGACCATCGGCCAGCACGCGATAGAGTTCTTGCAGGTTTTTCAGCTGATGTACCGGCATGGTGCCGCGCCCGCCGTAGAACAGAAAACTGGGCTCGAACCATCGCCAGGTGGCAATGGCGTAGGGTTGTGTGCCCTCGCTGGCACGGATCATGCGGCCCATGGTCGCGGAGGGCTTTAGGGTGTCCATGGCGGGCACCGTCAGGAGCATCAAACAAGCAGTAAGTGCTATCGTCCCGGCGCCCAGACTGCTGATAACCGGTAGCAGCAGGCCGCGCCAAGCGAAGAGTAGGGCTAGCAACGCCGCAATAATATAAGGCAAGCCCAGAGTAGCCATCATATCACCCAGGGGCGGGATTTGCTCCGGTACCAGCCAGACTCCCAGCACCACCAATGCCACACCCACCAGAAATAATGCTCCGAGTGACAGGAATACGCCCTGGCGGCTGAGCGGCTGCGTCTGGTTGAGGGCTGCATAAAGGCGCGCTGCGATGAGAACAAAGAGGGCGGGATAAGCCTCCCAGACATAATTGGGGAGTTTGGTGGCACCAAGGCTGAAGAAGGCGACCCAGGTAATGGCCCAGACCAGCATAAAGGCATCGGCGGGCGTTTGTCGCAGCAGGGTACTCCGTCGCCGCCAGAGTTCGGCGAAGGTCTGTGGTAAAAAAATCGTCCAGGGCAGTAGCGCCAGCGCAATGGTAAACAGATAGTAATAAACGGGTCCATGATGCCCCTGCATGGCGACGGCGTAGCGATCAACATTCTGCTGATCAACGAACAGCCAGTCCCAGACCCAGTGGGTTTCAACGCCCACCGCCAGGTACCAGGGCAGGGTGATGATCAGAAAGAGCGGAATCCCCCAGGTCAGATGTCCGTTGCGCCAGAGATTCGGCAAATCTCGGCGCAGTAACAGAAAAATCACGATGATAAGGCCGGGCAGGAGGAAGCCGATAGGGCCTTTAGCCAGGGTCGCTAACCCCATCGCACTACAGGCGATCAGGACACCGCGACGTTCCTCCTCCGGATAGAGATACCCCCGCAGATAGGAAATCAGAGCGATCGCAACGAAAAGAATCAGCAGCGGGTCAGGTACAGCGGCCCGGAAGATGATCTGACTATGCAGGGCGGTGGCGGTCAGCAAGCCTGCCAATAATGCAGTCTGGTCCCCGTACAGGCGGCGTAAAGCAAGGGCCAGATAAAACACCAGCAACGCCCCCATGGCCACCGAGCCGATGCGCAAGCCCCAACTGTTCATCCCCAGCAGGCGTACCCCGGCCCACATCAGCCAGTAGTTGAGGATAGGCTTGTCCGGGCGTAGCGCTGCGCTGAAAGTGGGTACTACCAGATTGTGGTGCAGCATCATTTCTTTCAGGGCTTGGGCATTGTTGGGTTCATCAACGTCCCAGAGGCTGGCATCTCCGGTATGAAAGGCAAAAAGCCAGAAGGCAAAAAGGAAAAGAAGCAGCGCCTGGAAGACAAAAGTCCCCCGTCGCTGTTCAGACATCCCGCGCCCCGCCCTTCATGATGCGCGCCTTGTCCCGTTGCCACTCCCGATCTTTGACCGTGGCGCGTTTGTCATGCTCCTGTTTGCCCTTCACCAGCGCGATTTCTACTTTGGCCCGACCCTGTTTCCAGTACATGGCGAGGGGCACGATCGTAAAACCTTTGCGCTCGACGCTGCCGATCATGCGATTAATCTGTTCTCTATGCATCAGCAGCTTGCGTGTGCGGGTCGGATCGGGATTTATATGGGTGCTGGCGGTGAGCAGTGGGCTGATGTGCGCGCCCAACAGCCATAATTCCCCATTTTTGACAATGATGTAGCTGTCCTTGAGATTGAGACGGTTGGCGCGCAACGACTTTACTTCCCAGCCCTGCAGGACCATGCCGGCCTCAAAGCGCTCTTCGATAAAGTACTCGTGTTTCGCCTCGCGATTGAGGGCGATGGTGCTGCTGCTCATCCTGCTACTCCCCTGCCGGTCAACTGTGTATTGTACGGGAAAAGACCGCGCAGCAGAAAGGCAGGATTGACTTTGCTGCGCTTCCTGTAGAATGTGGGCGGTTTGCCCTGGCGTGGAGTCTGAAGAAGTGTCGAAGTCATTGCCCAAACGTTTTGCGCCCTATCGCCAAAGGCATTGGGAGTCTCTTACCGAAGCCGTGCTGCTGAGCGAAATGTCGGCCATTACCGAATGGCTGGAGCTGCGCCTGTTGGCTGCGCAGGTCGAGATTCTCTTTGAGAACTATATTTTTGCCGAAGGCGTTTGGCCCGAGCGTGTCTTGCGTATACTCTGTGATAAGGCGGTGGCGGGAGTACAGGTCTATATCACCCTGGATGCTTTGGGCAGCGGCAGCTTCCCGAGCCGTTGGGTGACTGAGTTGCGCGCCGCTGGCGCCCATTTACACTGGTACCACCGCCTGCAACTCAAGGGGCTGGAAAAAAGGCTGCGACGCAGCCATCGCCGTGTCGTGGTGGTGGATGGCCAGTGGGCCGCAGTCGGCGGTTTTGCGATCTCAGATGCCTGGATCACCGGCGCGCCAGGTATGGTGCCATATCGCGAGATGCTTTTTGCTTGTCGTGGCAATTTAGCAGAACAAGGTCGCCAGATTTTTTTTCGTCACCGCCCAGAGGCCCTTCCGTCATTGGGTGCGGCCGCGTTTCTCCAAGCTGATACCCGGTGGTGGGGGCAGGGCCGGTTTTTAGAGGGCACGCCGCCGGGCAGTCTCGCTGTGCGCCGCCGTCTGCTGGTCGCCATCCGTGCAGCGCGCAGCAGTGTCTGGATAGCCACTCCTTACTTTAATCCGGATCCCATCATCCTGCACGCCGTCTACCGGGCCGTGCAGCGCGGTGTGGATGTCAGGCTTTTACTGGCTGGACGGATCACCGATCATCCGCTGTTGCGATTCGGGATTCAGGCGTATTATCAAAAACTGATGCGCAGGGGGGTGCATATTTACGAATATGAAGGCGCCTTTCTGCATGCGAAATATCTGCTGGTAGATGGTTCCTGGGCGTCGGTCGGCTCCGCGAATCTTGATTTTCTGAGTTTGTGGTTTAATCATGAGCTCAACTTGGAGTTACGGGCTCCGCTTGCCGCGCTTTTGCTGCGCATCTTGTTTTTACGCGAGTTTACCCAAGCCCGGGAAATCGACCCAGGGCCGTGGCGCAGGCGTCCCCGTTGGCGACGAATCATCGAATGGTTTTTGGCGCAACTGGATCGTTGGGTGCAGGCGCATGCACTAGGTCAGCGTCGTTATTGAGAGGATTTCATGCATCATATTTGCAAGACCACCGTACTGCCCTACAGTGCTGCGCAAATTTTTGCCCTGATAGAGGATATTCGCACCTATCCGCAATTTTTACCCTGGTGTGGACGGACCCGGATTATTCAGGCAAAAGATGAAGAGGTGGTCGCCGAGATTACCATCTCCCACGGCGCCTTCGGCAAATCTTTCACCACGAGAAACCGTTATCAGCGGCCTAAGCTGGCAGAGATGCGACTGGTGAATGGTCCCTTCCGTTTTCTGGAAGGGCTCTGGCAGTTGGAGCCGGACGCCAGAGGCACCAAAGTAACGCTGGATATGCGCTTCGAGTTCGCTTCTCGATTGATGGGCGCCTTTCTGGAGCCCATATTCAAGCATGCGGCGGAAACGATGGTGCAACGCTTTGCCCAGCGCGCGCGGGTTGTTTATGGTCAGCCGGACGCCTTGGAAGTGCAAAAGCCGGACGCCGGGGCGCCGTCCGGCCAGACTAAGAGGTAGTGGTCGCTGTCGGTGAGGCTGTGCTCTGTACGTCTCCCTGTATGCTGACCAGCTTCTCATCCTTACCAAAAAACACCCGCACCTTGCGGACTTTCGTGGCACCGTAGGCAGGCTTGAAGCTGTAGGCGTAAACCCACTGATGCGGATGCCAGGGATCCTGCAGGAGCGGTGAGCCGAGAATGCTACGTACCTGCAACGCATCCATACCGGGGTGCAGTTCGGCGAGTTCTTTGGCGGTGATGATGTTGCCTTGCTGTACATTGACGCGATAAATACTACAGGCGCCGAGCAACAGAGCACAGAAAGTAAGCAGAGTAATTAGGCGGAAGCTTCTCATAGTCCTTGTCTTAGGCGTCAGGTGCAACTATCCTAAACCATTACGCATGGCCATTGCTACGAGCGAATGAACTACGAACGAACAAACAGCGATGAATTGAAGCGAGCCGGCCTCAAGGCAACCTTGCCCAGACTGAAGATACTCCGCATCTTCGAGGACAGCGACACCCGCCATCTGACCGCGGAAGAAATTTATCGGCAGTTGCTGGATGCCGGTGAAGAGGTGGGCCTGGCCACGGTATATCGTGTGCTTACCCAGTTTGAAATGGCTGGATTGGTGCGAAGGCATCACTTCGAGGGCGACAAGGCGATCTTTGAGCTCAACGAAACAGGGCACCACGATCATATGGTTTGCACGGCCTGCGGCAAAGTGCTGGAGTTTTTCGATGAAGCGCTGGAAGCGCGGCAGCAGGAAATTGCCGCGAATCAGGGCTTTTTTATCAGCGATCACAGCCTCTATCTCTATGGCACCTGTCGCGGTATGCAGGATGTAGGGATTTGTTCGCTGCGGGACGACTTGCCTGGGGGCCGTACGAATTAGCTGCTGTCGCTGCTGAGCACCAGGTTGTCGCGGTGGATGATCTCAATCTCATCTACATCGCCGAACAAGGTATTCAGCGCTTTACTGCTCTTGCCCAGACGCAGCAAAACCTCCTGCCTTGCGAAGTTCACTAAGCCACGGGCTACTTCCTGGCCTTCCGGATCAACACAGCACAACAGATCGCCGCGTTGAAAATCGCCCTCGGCGGCGGTGATGCCGACCGGGAGCAAGCTGCTACCCCTTTCCCGGAGTACCCGCGCGGCGCCAGCGTCCAGATGGAGTGTTCCGGTCGGGCGTAGTTGTCCCGCCAGCCAGCGCTTGCGGGCCGCCAGTTTGGCGACGCCCGGACGAAAGTACGTTCCTATCTCTTCCCCGGCCCAAAGGCGTAACAGTACGTTTTCAGTGCTGCCTGGGGCGATAAGGGTGGCGGCACCAGACTGGGCAGCGCGGCTCGCCGCCCGTACCTTGGTGATCATGCCGCCGCTCCCCAGCGCTGTCCCGGCACCGCCCGCCATCCGCAGCAGTTCGGGATCTCCGGCTTGTACTTCCGTGAGCAGGCGGGCATCCGGATCGTGGCGCGGGTCTCTATTATAAAGCCCCGCCTGATCTGTCAGAATGACCAGTAGGTCGGCTTCCAGTAAATTGGCGACCATGGCTGCCAGCGTATCATTATCGCCAAAACGGATTTCGGCACTGGCAATCGCGTCATTTTCATTGATGATGGGAACTACGCCCATCTCCAGCAAAATGCGCAGAGTGGCGCGGGCGTTGAGATAGCGCTGGCGATCTCGTAAATCTTCATGGGTAAGCAGGACCTGGCTGCCATGCACACCGCCGCGGCGCAAGAACTCTTCATAGGCCTGGATAAGTGCCGCCTGACCAACGCTGGCAGCCGCCTGCAGTTGGTGCAGGGCGGTAGGGCGGGTTTGCCAGCCGAGGCGCTCCATGCCGGCAGCCACCGCGCCGGAGGAGACGAGAACAATCTCGGTGTCGTTGCGGCGGAGTACCAATATTTGTGTGACCCAGGCTTCAATAGCAGCCAGATCCAAGCCCTGACCGTTATTGGTGAGCAGGCTGCTGCCAATTTTGATGACCCAGCGCTGCGCGGTTTTCAGGTCGCGGCTCACGCCTCGTTCTCTTCCCAGTCGGCGTCAAGGTCGTCCCCTTGCCAGTCCTCCAAGACCTCATCTTCGTCGCTTTCGTCGCCCCAGTCCTCGGTCTGCTTGGGATCGGGGGCAGGGGGCAGGTCGGGGAGGGTTTGCCAGATGGCATATACCAAGGCCTCACATCCGGCACCACTGGCGGCCGAGATCAGAAAGGCGGGGCCTTGCCATTGTAGCGCTTCGCGAATTTGCTGAAAGCGTGCCGCCGCCGCCTCCTCCGGAAAGAGATCAGACTTGTTGACCACCAACCAGCGCGGCCGCTCGGCCAAGGCCGGACTATAGGCGGCCAACTCCGCTTCCAGCGCACGGATATTGGCTGCCGGATCGCTCTCATCGACGGGGGCCATGTCCACCAAATGCAGGAGCAGGCGGGTACGGCTGAGATGCTTGAGAAAGCGGGTGCCCAGCCCGGCGCCTTCGGAAGCGCCCGGAATTAGGCCGGGGATATCGGCGAGTACAAAAGACTCGTGGGTGGCGACGCGGACGACGCCGAGATTGGGATAGAGGGTAGTGAAGGGATAATCTGCCACTTTGGGGCGGGCGGCACTGACAGCGCGGATAAGGGTACTTTTACCTGCATTAGGCAGACCCAGCAGCCCGACATCGGCGAGCAGGCGCAATTCCAGGCGCAAGTTTCGTTCCTCGCCTGCAGCGCCTTTCTCAAACTGACGGGGTGCGCGGTTGGTGCTCGATTTATACGACAGATTACCGTGGCCGCCGCGACCACTCTGGGCGACCAATAGCCGCTCGCCTTCGGTACGCAGGTCACCGAGTAATTCACGGGTGTCGTCGTCATAAATCAGGGTGCCGACGGGGACTTTGATTTCCTGATCATGGCCGGCGCGACCAGTCATCTGGCGGCCGGCGCCACCATGACCGTTTTCAGCACGATAGCGGCGTTGATAGCGGAAGTCGATGAGGGTATTGAGACTGGCCTGAGCAACCAGATAGACGCTGCCGCCGCGCCCGCCATCGCCGCCATCGGGGCCACCAAAGGGGATGAACTTCTCGCGGCGGAAACTCACCGATCCATGACCGCCGTTACCGGAGGTCACATGAATGCGCACTTCGTCAATAAATTTCATAGAAAAACCCCGCTCCCGCAGAAACGGGGCGGGGTCCCTCTGAGCAGAGGCCTGCTTAGGCCGCTGAAACGACGCTGACGGTGCGTACCTGGCGCGGACCCTTGCGCTCAAATTTTACGACACCCTCGGCGGTGGCAAAGAGCGTATGATCCTTGCCGATACCGACGTTGGCGCCCGGATAAAACTGGGTGCCACGCTGGCGAATAATGATATTGCCGCTGATCACTTCCTGTCCGGCGTAGCGCTTGACGCCCAGACGCTTGGATTGGGAATCGCGGCCGTTACGAGAGGAACCGCCCGCCTTTTTATGTGCCATGACTGTACTCCTTAGCCTTCGATGCCGGTAATACGGACTTCGGTAAAGTATTGACGATGGCCCTGCTGCTTGCGGTAATGCTTGCGCCGGCGCATCTTGAAAATGTGCACTTTGGCAGCACGGCCCTGGCTCAGTACGGTGGCTTTCACCGCAGCACCCTCTACCAGAGGCTGACCTACCCGAACTTCACTGCCGACACCAACCATCAGGACACGGTCCAGTGCGAGTTCGGCACCGGGTTCTACTTCCATCTTTTCGAGCCGGAGCTTGTCGCCCACTGTCACCCGATACTGCTTGCCACCATTTTCAATGACCGCGTACATCACAAACCTCCAACGAGAGTTTTCACCGAGACTGCCCGGAAAAGCACGCTAAGATACCGTTATTAGTGCATTAACGTCAAGCATATTTGGCTGTCTGGCATTTGGGGTCTTGACCGGTTGTCGGTCCAATAAGAAACGATGATGCATCAAGAGCCTCCTGACTGCTTGTTCCGGCGTCTATTGGTGTCAGACAGGAGCCATTAATACTGGGGTATCGAAGCCCTGTTCGCGCAGTCGGATTCCGCGCAGAGGCGCAGAGCGTTCAAAATCCCTGATCACTTCGAGGACATCGTGATCGATGAAACCCACATGTTCACCATCCAGTATGACCTCTGCACCCTTGGGCAGTCGCTCCAGGATATGGGAGAGTCGCGCCTTGTTCACAAAGGTCACCTCCCGGTGCAACGCAATTTTGTAAGCGAAACCCTCTCGTCCAATTTCTATGGCGCTGTGGTAATTGGCTTTGAGTACAAAGAACACCCCTGCCAGTAGGCCAACGACCACCCCTGTAATGAGACTGCTAAACAGAATCGCGACAATGGTGATTACAAATGGAAGGTACTGAGATTTATCCAGCCGAAACATTCGCTTGAATATACTTGGATGGGCCAGCTTGAAGCCGACGAAAATCAGGATGGAAGCTAACGCAGCCAGCGGAATCCGGTTCATCAGCGTCGCCAGAAACAGCACGGCGAACAGCAGGAATAGGCCATGCAGAAAGGCACTCGCCTTAGTGCGGGCCCCCGCCGCCACATTGGCGGTACTGCGCACGATAACCGCTGCCACGGGAAGGCCGCCGATAAGGCCACTGGCGACATTGGCGATGCCCTGACCCAGCAGTTCGCGGTCCAGCGGCGTGCGTCGTTTGAAGATATCGAGTTTGTCGGCTGCTTCAATAGAAAGCAGGCTTTCGAGACTCGCAATGAAAGTGAGGGCGACGGCCGTCACCCAGACGGTTTTCGATCCGATCATCCCCCAGTCCGGCATTTGCAGCATACCCCGCAAATCTGCGAAGGAGTGAATGATCGGCAGGTTGACCAGGTTGTGGCCGCTGACGGCCAGATCTGGAACGGCGTAGAGCAGCAGTGCGTTGAGTAAGGTACCAAAAACTACCGCCATGAGTGGCCCGGATAGCCAGGTTTGTTTGCGCAATACCGCTACTTTGTCCCAGGTGATCAGGATGGACAGGGTAAGTACGCTGATCAGCAGGGCGCCCCACTCCAGGTGCGCCAGGGCAGCGATGACACCACTGAAGGTGTTCTCGCCATGGGCACTGATAAAGTCCTGGCTGCCGAATTCGCCCAGATCAAAACCGATGGCATAGGGAAACTGCTTGAGGATGATGATGATGCCGATAGCCGAAAGAATGCCCTGAATGATGGCGGAAGGGAAAAAATAGGCCACGACGCCCGCACGGACAATGCCCAAAACGATCTGAATGCCCCCGGCGATGACCACCGCCAGCAGAAAAGCGGAGAAACTTGGGAGGACCTGCATGGCCACCAGTACCGTGGCGACGATAGCGGGGGTCGGGCCGCTGACGGCCAGATGCGAGCGACTGAACAGCGGGACCAGCAGACCACCCATTACGCCTGCTATGAGTCCGGAAATGAGGGGCGCACCGGAGGCCAAGGCAACGCCCAAACACAACGGCATCGCCACCAGTGCCACCACCACCGCCGCAGGCACGTCGGCGCGCAGGTTTTTGAGGGGCGAAAGATTAACGCTGTTTTCCATCGTTTGTCCTCAGGCAAGCCGTTCGAACTGCTGTGCGCTGGCGTTATAGGCCAGCAGGGCACCTTCTTCCATATCAAAATACCAGCCGTGCAACTGCAGCTCACCCCGCACGACCCGCCGACGCACGCTATCGAAGGTCAGAAGGTTTTCCAGAGAAACGAGAATGCTTGCTTTTTCAATTGCCCTTAACTGCTCCTCCGGACTGGCGTCGGCATATTCGCGCATCACGTCGGCGCGTGCATCTTTGGCGATGGCGACCCAGGGGCCGATATATTTGCCTTCAGTGCCGTTCAAGAGCGCTTTCATGCCACCGCAATGGGAATGCCCGTTGATGATAATGTGCTCTACCTGCAGGGACCCGACCGCAAAGTCCACCGCTGCGCTGGTTCCATGGAGGTGGTCGTCCTGTTCGGCAGGAGGAATGAGATTGGCGACGTTGCGCACCACAAAGATGTCCCCCGGCTCGCTGCCATACAGGGACGTAGGTGTTACCCGGGAATCGGAACAGCCTATCAGCATGACTTTCGGGCTCTGCCCCTTCTCCACCAGGGTGTCGAAGAAGTCCGGCCGTTTCTCATAATAGCTGTGGCGGAATTCCTTGAAGCCGTCGATCATGGCGTCGATCACGTCGTTGTTCATGGCTCACTCCCTCGTTATCGGCTGAAATTCAGATGAAAGCGCGACCTCGCCCTGGACTTTATCAATAAGTCTCAATAACTATCAAGCAATTTGATAATATTGGAAAATGGTCGCAAAAAAGCCCCCAAAGGGGGCTCCCTGGTGCTGCTTGTGACAGGCTTCAGGCGTGACGGGCACGTACCTGTTTGGCCGCTTCCACCATGTTCTCCAAAGCGGGCGTCACTTCCGCCCATTTGCGGGTTTTCAGGCCACAGTCAGGGTTGATCCACAGGCGCTCGGCGGGTACCACTTTGATTGCCTTTTCCATCAGGTTGACCATTTCTTCCACACTGGGTACGCGTGGGGAGTGGATGTCATACACGCCAGGTCCGATTTCGTTGGGGTAGTTGAAGGTGGCGAAAGCATCCAGCAACTCCATCTGCGAACGCGATGTCTCGATGGTGATGACGTCGGCATCCATGGCCGCGATGGCGGGCAGAATATCGTTAAACTCCGAATAACACATGTGCGTATGGATTTGCACGTCATCCGGGGCGACTTGCGCCGAGATGCGGAAAGCGCGTGACGCCCAGTTCAGGTACTGTTCCCAGTCTTTACGCTTGAGGGGCAAACCTTCACGGTAGGCGGGTTCGTCGATCTGGATGATACCGATGCCGGCATCGATCAGGTCTTTGACCTCGTCGCGGATGGCGAGGGCGATCTGCAGCGCGGTACGCTCACGGGGTTGATCGTCGCGGACAAAGGACCACTGCAGGATAGTCACCGGGCCGGTCAACATACCCTTCATCGGGCGTGGGGTCAGGGACTGAGCGTATGTACTCCAAGCTACCGTCATCGGCGTGGGGCGGGACACGTCGCCGAAAATTAATGGCGGCTTCACGTAGCGCGAGCCATAGCTTTGCACCCAGCCGTGCCGGGTAAAGGCAAAGCCGGATAATTGCTCGCCGAAGTACTCGACCATGTCATTGCGTTCCGGCTCACCATGCACGGGTACGTCAATGCCCAAGCGCTCCTGCTCCTTCACCACCAGCGCAATTTCTGCTTCCATCGCCTTCTGGTAATCGGTGTTGCTCAGTTCACCCTTGCGATTCTGCAAGCGGGCCTTACGGATCTCCGGAGTCTGCGGGAAACTGCCAATACTGGTGGTGGGGAAGGCGGGCAGCTTGAAACGTGCGCGCTGTGCGGTTTCACGGGCGGGGAAAGGGCTGCTACGCTGACCGTCATCCTGACCCAAATCCTCCAGACGCTGGGCGACCGCGGGATTGTGGATGCGCGGCGAACTACGGCGGGAAGCGACGGCGGCACGGGCAGTAGCCAGTTCCTGCGCCACGGACTCCACACCCTTGTCCAGGGCACGACCGATAATGGCCACTTCGTCCAGCTTCTGCACGGAGAAAGCCAGCCAAGACTTCAGTTCGGCATCCAACTCTGTTTCCTGTTCCAGATCCACTGGCGTATGCAGCAGACTGCAAGAAGGCGCCACCCAGAGGCGATCGCCAAGCTGCTGATGGGCCGGCTGCAAAAGCGCCAGGGTGGCATCGAGGTCAGCACGCCAGACGTTACGACCATCGACGACACCGAGGGAGAGTACTTTGTTGGCAGGGTAGTCAGTGAGGAAGTTATTCAACTGCTGCGGAGCACGGCGCAGATCGAGATGCAGACCCGCTACCGGCAGGGCCTTGAGGGTTTTGGCATGATCGGCAACGGAATCAAAATAGGCTGCTAGCAGCACCTTGGGTGCTTTGCCCTGGCTTAGGGTCTGGTAAGCCGACTCCAATGCCTTGACCCACTCCTGGGGCAAGGCGAGGGCAAGAGCAGGTTCATCCATCTGTACCCACTCGACATCCAGATCCGCCAGGCGGGCGAGAATCTCGGCATAGACCGGCAATACTTTGGGCAGCAGGGTCAGGCGATCAAAGCAGGTGCTGCCAACCGGCGCGCCGTGGCCGTGACAGGCGCTGTCATCATGATGATGCTGTGCCTCGTGGTGGGCTTCGGCGTTGATGTCCTTTTCCTTGCCCAGCCACAAATAAGTGATGGGGCCGACCAGTACAGGCTTGGTCTTCAGACCCAGTGCCTGTGCCTCTTTCACCTGGGTAAAAATGCGGTCGCTGGCGAGGTGGAAATCCATACCCTCGTGAAATTCCGGGACGATAAAGTGATAGTTGGTATCAAACCACTTGGTCATTTCCATGGCGGGCTGGGTGCTGGAGCCGCGCGCCATGGCGAAGAAGGTGCCGAGGTCTACCTGGTCACCGGAAAAGCCATAACGCGGCGGAACAGCGCCGAGCGTACAACTCATGTCAAGCATATGGTCGTAGAGGCTGAAGTCGCCTACAGGCACCAGATCCATGCCACAGGTTTGCTGAATCCGCCAGTGGCGATCACGTAGCTGAGCGGCGCGTGACTGTAATTCCTTCTCGTCAATTTCTTTGGACCAGAAGCTTTCCAGCGCTTTTTTCAGCTCACGCTTGTGGCCGATACGGGGAAAACCGAGACTGTGGACCGATGTCATGGGCATTACTCCTCTGCGAAAATTGCCGCCATCATGCCCTGCCGCGCCAGTGGGCTCAAGAGGGAATTTTTAGGCTTGGTGATGAAAAGCATTCATCAATCCATCCGGAACCCGCGATGCAGTGCGACAATTCCACCAGAGAGGTTAAAGACTTCTACCCGCGCCAGTCCGGCATCTTCCATCATCATCTTGAAGGTTTCCTGATCGGGAAAGCGGCGAATGGATTCCACCAGATACTGATAGCTCTCCCGATCTTTGGCGATCAGTTCGCCAATGCGTGGCAGGAGATTGAAAGAATACAGATCGTAAATACTCTGTAATCCTGGCCAGCGCGGGTGGGAGAATTCGAGGATCAGGGCCCGACCGCCGGTTTTCAGCACCCGATAAATTTCGCTCAAGGCGCGTTCTGGATGGGTCATGTTACGGATGCCAAAAGCGAGGGTCACGATATCAAATTCCCGATCCGGGAAGGGGAGCGCCTCGGCATTGGCCTTTACGAACTCGACACCGGCGATGATGCCCTTATTGGCCAGCCGACTCTCGCCGACCGCGAGCATCTCCGCGTTTATATCAGAAACCACGATTGAGCCATTCGGCCGAATCCGCGGATAAATTGCCGCAGCCAGATCGCCGGTGCCGCCCGCCAGATCCAGCACCCGCTGCCCTGGTCGAGGACGGGCGAGATTAACGGTGAAGCGTTTCCACAGGCGGTGGACGCCGAGGGACATGAGGTCATTCATCAGGTCATATTTGCTGGCGACGCTGCTGAAAACCCCCTTGACGAGTTGTTCCTTCTCCGTTTCCGGCACTTCCTGATAGCCGAAATGGGTAGTCGGCACCAGAGCCTGGCTCTGTTCCTCGTTCTCTTGATGCTCGCTCATACGGTCAACTCCTTCACTTTGGGCGAATCCATGGTGCTGCAATACTTTAGGCAGAACGCAAAAACAGGCTGCCCTTCTCACTGATATAGTTGCGTAAACAATCTGGAAAATCGGCAGTCACCGATCCGGCGACTTCTGGCAATTCCATGAGTGATGCCGTCAAGCGTCGCAGTTTGCCCAAGGATTCCCAGCGCGGCAATGGGCGCAGGGCATGAAGGATTTCCATGCGCATGAACAGAGGCGCCAAGGCAGCGTCTACCAGACTGAAATGATCATTGGCAAAGAAGGGGCCGTCCCCCATGATTTTGTCCAGCCGCTCCAGCTTGTCAAAAAGCTGGCGACTGGAGGCGGCGAAACGTTCTTCCCCCTGGGCGATCATCATCTGGAGCTGGTCGTTCAGTATTTCGCTGCCGAAGGCTATCCAGGCGCGGTGTTGTGCCCGTTCCAGGGGGTCGGCGGGATGCAGCGCGGGGGCGATGGTTTCGTCCAGGTATTCATTGATGACCTGCGATTCAAAGAGCACCGTGTGTTCATCAATTTTCAGACAGGGCACCTTGCCCATGGGCGACAGCGCCAGAAACCACTCCGGTTTGTGCGCCAGATCAATATGGGTAAGGGTGAAACCCACCTGCTTGTGGAGCAGGGTGATGATGGAGCGTTGCACGTAAGGGCAGAGGGGAAAGCTGATGAGTTCTAGGGCCATGGCATTTTCCTGCTGCTGGTTAGCGCGCCCTTAGGGCGCAACGATAAAGAGCCACCTCGCCGAAGAGATTGGGCAATAGGCGATTACGCCAAGTTTCACGACGACGGTCATTCAGTACGACGCGCTGATGAATCACGATGCCGCTGTCCTGGCACAGGGACTCAAAATCACGAATGGTACACAGATGAATATTGGGCGTATCGTACCATGTGTGCGGCAACACGTCTGTCATGGGCATGCGGCCGAGCACTCCCAGCTGCCAACGCGCATGCCAATGCCCCATGTTGGGGAAGGTGACGATAACCTCGCGTCCGACCCGCAGCATCTCCAACAGGAGTTCGCGCGGATAGGTGGAGGCCTGCAGGGTCAGGGAAAGGACTACCGTATCGACGCTGTGATCGGCAAAATTACGTAAGCCCCGATCGAGATCCTGCTGGATCACCGGTATGCCCCGGCGTATGGCGGCCACGACCCGCGCTTCCTCAATTTCTACCCCATAGCCCTGTACGCCTTTTTCGGTGCGCAGGTAAGCCAGCAGCTCGCCCTCGCCACAACCCAGATCAAGGATGCGGCTTTGTGGCGTAATCCAGTCGGCGATAATCGCCAGATCCTTACGCAGGGTCATACGCCCACCTCTTCAGCGACTCGCCCGAGATAGGCGCTCAGCACGGCCACATACTGGGGGATGGGCATCAGGAAAGAATCGTGGCCGTGTTCCGCCTCGATCTCAGCGTAACTGACGTCCCGATTGCAGGTGTATAGGGCCTGCACGATTTCACGCGAGCGTTCCGGGGAAAAACGCCAATCTGAACTGAAGGAAATCACCAGAAATGCTGCCTGTGTGGAGGCAAAAGCTTCGGCTAGATTTCCGCCAAAAGCGTTGGCCGGATCAAAATAGTCCAAGGCTTTGGTGATGTAGAGATAACTGTTGGCATCGAAGCGCTCAACAAAGCTGGAACCTTGATAGCGAAGATAACTCTCTACCTCGAAATCCACGTCGAAACCGAAGGAAAAAGCCTTGCCGCCGCGGGTGTCGCGGCCGAACTTGGTGCGCATGGCGTTGTCAGAAAGGTAGGTGATATGTCCGATCATACGCGCCAGTGACAATCCGCGCCGGGGTTTGGTGTCGTGGGCATAGTAGCGTCCGCCATGAAAATCCGGGTCGGTCATGATGGCCTGTCGGCAGACTTCATTGAAGGCAATGTTCTGCGCTGTGAGCTTGGATGCCGCGGCGATAACGACTGCATGACGCAAGCGTTCCGGGTAATCCATCGTCCACTGCATGACCTGCATGCCTCCTAGGCTGCCGCCGACGACAGCCGCCCACTGTGCAATACCCAGATGGTCGGCAAGATCTGTCTGCGTCTTCACCCAGTCGCGCACCGTGACCATCGGGAAATCCAGTCCCCAGGGTGTGCCGGTCTCCGGATTGATGCTGGCCGGACCCGTCGAGCCTTTGCAGGAGCCGATGAAGTTGGCGCAGGCGAAGAAAAATTTATCTGTATTCATTGCCTTACCAGGGCCCAGCAGGTGCTCCCACCAGCCCGGCTTGCGATCGTCCATACCGTGGTAACCGGCCGCATGGTGGTCACCGGAAAGGGCGTGGCAGAGCAGGATGGCGTTGCTCCGCTGTGCATTGAGAGTGCCGTAGGTCTCATAGGTGAGGGAGTAGCCGGGCAGTTCGCGGCCACACTCCAACTCCAGAGGTGCCGAAAAGGTCACGGTCTGCGGGATTACCAATCCAACGGAATCAACGGGTATTTCTGCGGGCATTGCGCACTTTAATTTTGTCGGGAAAGCCGTAAAGAGTCTAATCGCGCTAGCCGCTGGCTACAAGATAGCGGCACGAGTGCCGGGCTAACCGTGGTTTTTGTAATGGCGCATGTTCTTGGCTAAAATGGCGAAGGATTGTCCCGAACTGACACGAAGCAGTGCGCAGTTCGTTTGCCCTCAGTCCGGGAGCAGTGCCTTGGCTTGGAAATGGTTGGATCGAATGGTGAGTTGGGTGGAAGGTGGTGCCGGGTTGGTGGCGGCGCGCCCCAAGCCGTGGCTCGCTTTCGCCGCAGGAGCCATGCTCTTCACTGCCATCCCTTTCCCGGGCTGGCTTATGGATGCGCTGGCACCACTTGGACTATTGGTCGGTTTGCGCATCGTCGGACGCAGTGAAGGGGAAGAATACACCGCGCAGCAAACCCGGCACGCACTGCATGTGGCCGTGTTATGGGGCATGGTGTTCGCGGTGTTTGGCATGATTTTCGAATTTGGCCGGGATGTGGTGGTCATGGGAGGGATCCTCGCAGGGATTCAGATGCCCTGGAATAATGGATCAGGATTGGGGCATGGATTTTGGGGTTGGTGGTTTGCTTTCGGCGAGCGTTTTTCTGACCTCGCGCTCATGCCCTACTTCTGGTTTTCGCCCGCCTTTTTCGGAATAGCCCTAGCCCTGCACAAAGGACACGGCTGGCTGGAGTCTGAGGTAGAAACTACCCTAACCCTGATTTTCCGACCGGAACTGCGCGATCCTCTCATTGCCCTCTGGGCGATTATTTTGATCAGTAATGTATTGATACCGTCTTTCTCGCAGGTATGGCTGGGTTTGGTGGTCTGGGTGCTGGGTCCGCCGGTCATTTATGTGGCTTATCAGGATATTTTTGCGGACAAACAGCGGCCACGTCGTGACAAGAAAGAAAAGGCGGCACCGAAGTTCGTTTTACAGGGCCATCCACAGCCAGTACGCATCAAGATCTGATCCAACGAATATCCGGATCACCGACGTCGGATGAAAGAGATTCATGGTGCACACCAATTTTTCACCCTTGCTGTGATCGCGCGCATCCATTAGTGTTTACCCCTATTTTTCTCAAGTTCTAAGGAGTTCGGCCATGTTTTCTAAAACCCTGACCATTGCTGATTTCGATCCGTCGCTATGGAATGCTATACGCAAAGAAACCCAGCGCCAGGAAGATCATGTCGAACTTATCGCTTCGGAAAACTATGCCAGCCCCATGGTCATGGTCGCGCAGGGTTCGGTGCTGACCAATAAATATGCGGAAGGCTATCCGGGTAAGCGCTACTACGGCGGTTGCGAATATGTGGACATTGCCGAGCAGTTGGCCATCGACCGTGCCTTGGAGCTTTTTGGCGCCGAACATGCCAACGTCCAGGCCCACTCCGGTTCGCAGGCCAATCAGGCAGTCTATCTTTCCGTGCTCCAGCCTGGCGACAAGATCATGGGTATGAGCTTGGCTCATGGTGGCCATCTGACCCATGGCGCCAAGGTGAATGTGTCCGGTAAACTCTTTCAGGTTGCGGCTTATGGGGTGCGCGCAGAAGATGGCCGTATCGATTATGACGCCATGGCGGAGCAGGCGGAGCGGGAACGTCCGAAGATGATTGTTGCGGGTGCCAGTGCTTACTCACGTGTTATCGACTTCGCCCGCATCGGTGAGATTGCCCGCAGCATCGACGCCTATCTGCTGGTGGACATGGCGCACATCGCCGGCCTCGTTGCTACGGGCCTGCATCCCAGTCCGGTGCCCCATGCGGATTTTGTCACCACCACCACGCACAAAACCTTGCGTGGACCCCGCGGCGGTTTGATCCTCTGTCGGGAACAGTATGCCAAGAAAGTGAACTCCCTGATTTTCCCCGGTTTGCAGGGGGGGCCGCTGATGCACGTCATCGCCGCCAAGGCCGTTGCCTTCCGCGAAGCATTGCAGCCGGAGTTCAAACTGTATCAACAGCAGGTTATCCACAATGCGCAAACCCTGAGTAACGTGCTGACCGGGCGGGGTTATGGTGCCGTTTCGGGCGGCACAGACAACCATCTCTTCCTGCTGAATCTGGGCGAGAAGGTCACGGGTAAAGAGGCGGAAGAAGCGCTCGGGCAGGCCAACATCACCGTCAACAAGAATGCCGTGCCCTTTGACACGCGGCCACCTGCAGTCACCAGTGGCATCCGTATCGGTACGCCCGCAGCCACCACGCGTGGCTTTGGCGAAAGCGAAATGCATCTCTTAGGCAATGGCATTGCCGATGTTCTGGATGCAACCAGTGATACAGCGGTTATTGAACGTGTCCGGGCGAGCATGAAAGCCCTTTGTCAGCAGTTCCCGGTATACGGCTAGGCAGCCGTGCACTGCCCGTTTTGCGCCTATGCCGACACTCGCGTGGTGGATTCCCGTCTCGCGGATGACGGTGGGAGTGTCCGGCGGCGGCGCGAGTGTCCGGCATGTGGGCAGCGCTTCACCACCTTTGAGCGTGCTGAGCTAGCCCTGCCCATGGTCGTCAAGACCGATGGGCGGCGCGAGTCTTTCAATGAAGACAAACTCCTGCGCGGGCTGACCCGAGCGTTGAGCAAACGTCCGGTAGCGACGGCGCGGGTGGATGCCGCCGTGCGGATGATCCAGCGGCGTATCCGCGAACGCGGTGAGCGGGAGATTCCGGCGCGTCTCATCGGCGAGCTGGTGATGGAGGCTTTGCGGGATATGGACCCTGTTGCCTACGTGCGTTTTGCCTCGGTCTATCGGCGCTTTGAAGATGTCGATGCCTTCAGCGCCGAAATCGCGCGGATGAAAGAAGGAGAGATCCCCAGCGAGGGAGATGACTCGGCTCGTGGTGGCTGAGCAGGACGCCGCCTTTATGGCGGAGGCCCTGGCGCTTGCTGAGTCAGGGCTGTACAGCACACATCCTAATCCGTGCGTGGGTGCCGTGCTGGTCAAAGACGGATCCGTCGTCGGACGGGGTGCCCACTTACAGGCCGGCAAACCGCATGCCGAAATGTTCGCACTCGCGGAAGCCGGTCATGCGGCGCGTGGTGCCACCGCTTATATTACCCTGGAACCCTGTAGTCATCAGGGTCGCACCCCGCCCTGTGCGGATGCGCTCATTGCAGCGGGGGTGGCGCGGGTTGTGATCGCCCTGCGCGACCCCAATCCTTTGGTGGCGGGGCGCGGTGTGGAGCGTTTGCGCGCTGCCGGGGTTGTGGTTGAAGAGGGCTGTCTGGCGGCGGCTGCGGAAGCCCTGAACCCCGGATTTTTGCAGCGGATGCGTCATGGCCGCCCCTGGATGCGGCTCAAGCAGGCCATGAGTCTGGATGGCCGGGTGGCGCTCGCCAACGGGCAAAGCCAATGGCTGACGGGGGCGGCGGCGCGCGCGGATGTCCAGCAGGAGCGGGCGCGTGCCAGTGCTATCCTTGTTGGTGTCGGCACGGTGCTGGCCGATAATCCCCGCTTGGCGCCACGTTTGGCGGTAGCCCCACAGCGCTATCCGGTGAAAATCGTTTTGGACACCCATTTGCGTACTCCCCCCGGTGCGGCACTTTTTAGTACCCTGGGCGCGGTATGGATTTGTCACTGCGAGGATGCCCCAAGCGCCGCTCAGGGGGCGTTGCGCGCCGCCGGTGCGGAGTTGCTGTCTTGTCGTGGAACGAGAGAGGGGCTGGATTGGCAGGAAGTAATGACGATGCTCGCCCAGCGGGAAATGAATGATATTTTGGTGGAAGCCGGGCCAGGCATCGCTGCCTCCTTATTCACCGCCGGTTTGGTCGACGAATGGCTGCTCTATGTGGCGCCGCTGCTGCTCGGGCAGGATGCGCGCCCGGTGCTCGTGACCGGCCCCTATGTGAATCTCGCGGAGGTGCCGCGCTGGTCGGTGATCAATACCATGCAACTGGGCGACGATATCAAGTGGACGTTGCGTCCGCAGGAGCGATAAGCGATGTTTACCGGTATTATTCAGGCATTGGGCCAGATTCGCGGGATGCTGCCGCAGGGCGGTGACTTGCGGATGATTGTCGCGGCCGGGAAACTTGACCTCGGTGATGTCCAATTGGGCGACAGTATTGCGGTTTCCGGCGCTTGCCTGACGGTGGTGAAACTCCAGCGCGATGCTTTTGCCGTCGATGTCTCCCGCGAAACCCTCGACAAAACCCTTCTTGGTCAGCTGCGGCCGGGCAGTCCGGTCAATCTGGAAAAGGCCTTGCGTCTGGCTGATCGTCTGGGGGGCCATCTGGTCGCGGGTCATGTAGATGGTGTCGGACATATTCGCGACGTGAGCGCATCGGGACGTTCGCAGGTGTTTGCCATTGCCGCGCCGCCGGATCTGCTGCGTTATATGGCCGCCAAGGGTAGCATCTGCGTGGACGGTATCAGCCTGACCATTAATGCGCTCCATGGTGACCTGTTTATGCTCAATATCATTCCCCATACGCTAGCGCAGACGACGGCCGCGCAATGGCGCTCCGGACAGGCGGTCAATCTGGAGGTGGATCTTGTCGCCCGTTATGTGGAGCGTTGGGTGGCCACAGACCCCGGGTCCGGGTTAAAATCGGAAATTACAGGTGATTCGCTGGCCGCAAAAGGGTTCCTCGTATGAGCAGTGCCAAAATCAGTCCTGCCGAGGACATCATTGCCGACATTGCCGCCGGACGCATGGTGATCCTGATGGATGATGAGGGGCGTGAAAACGAAGGCGATCTTATTATGGCGGCAGAGTTTGTGACGCCCGCTGCTATCAATTTCATGGTCTCGCAGGCGCGTGGTCTGGTGTGCTTGCCCCTTACCCGCGAGCGTTGTGAGCAATTGCGCCTCCCGCAGATGGTAGGCCATAACACGGCCAGCTTAGGCACCGCGTTCACGGTCTCGATTGAGGCCGCCCGAGGCGTCACTACGGGTATTTCCGCTGCTGACCGCGCCGCGACGATTCAGGCGGCCATCGCTGGTGATGCGGGTCCTGAGGATATTGTGATGCCCGGACACATCTTTCCGTTAACGGCGGAAGCTGGGGGCGTCCTGGTCCGTGCTGGTCATACGGAAGCGGCCGTTGACCTTGCCCGACTGGCAGGCTGCAAACCCGCTGGCGTCATCTGCGAAATTCTCAACGCCGATGGCGAAATGGCGCGTTTGCCCGACCTGCTTCCCTACGCAGCGGAGCACGGCCTCAAAATTGGTACTATTGCCGACCTCATCCGTTATCGCCTGGAGCGGGAGCGCATCGTACAGCGCGAAGCGAGCGGCCCGTGGCACACGCCATACGGCGCCTTCCAGCTCCATATCTATCGTGACTGGGTCGCCCGCGAAACGCATTTTGCCTTGGTCCTTGGCGACCTGGAAGCGCGTGATGAACCCGTACTGGTGCGGGTACAGGTTGGCAAAATACTGAATGATCTGTTCGCTGGTGAAGCCAGTCCAAACACCGTGGCTTTGCGGCGCATCGCCGAGGAAGGTCGCGGTGTGCTGGTCTACCTCCACCACCAGGAGAGTGTCGACGAACTCCTGCGGGAGGTTGCCGCGCTGCCTGAAAAGCCCAAGGGGCCCGGTCAGGCTGGAGATGCTGGGCGGGTTCTGCGCACTTTTGGTATCGGCGCCCAGATTCTCTCCGATCTGGGGGTACATCAGGCGGTGATCCTGAGCGACAGCCAGTTTCAGTACCGTGGTATCGGCGGTTTCGGTCTGGAGATCGTCGGCCAGCGTCCCTTTCAAGAAGTTTCCGAGGATGAGTCATGATTCGTCATATCGACGGCAGTTTGCAAGCTGGTGAACATCGTTTTGCCCTGTTGGTCAGCCGCTTCAACAACTTCATCACCCAGCAGTTAGAGCAGGGTGCCGTCGACGCGTTGCGCCGTCACGGTGCCGAAGAAGAACAGATTCACGTCGTCTATGCTCCGGGTGCTTATGAAATGCCGCTGGTTGCGCAGAAACTGGCGCGCAGTGGTAATTATGATGCAGTGATTTGTTTGGGTGCGGTGATTCGTGGCAGTACTCCGCATTTTGATTATGTCGCGGCCGAAGTGTCCAAGGGGGTGGCCCAGGTGTCCATGGATACGGGGGTTCCGGTAATTTTTGGGGTGCTGACCACGGATAGCATTGAGCAGGCCATTGAGCGCGCTGGTACCAAAGCAGGTAATAAGGGCTTTGATGCGGCGATGACTGCGCTGGAAATGGTGCAGTTGTTGCGTCAGATCTGAACAGCACCCATGAAAATCAGTCGCCGTCGTCTGGCGCGTCAAGCCGCCGTTCAGGCCCTCTATCAGTGGCAAATGAATCCTGGCCACTGCACAGAGATTGAGTTGCAATTTACCTCTGACCCTGAGCGCTTGCAGGGCGCTGATGTCGCTTTCTTCAAAAGTCTCTGGCAAGGGGTTTGTGCCGCAATCCCCGGGCTGGACCCTGTTATTGCTCAGGAAATTCAGGATCGCCGCTGGGCCGACGAGGTCAGCGAAGTCGAACGGGCGATTCTGCGTCTGGCCGCCTACGAGTTGCGGGATCATCCGCAAACCCCCTATCGGGTGATCATTAACGAGGCGATAGAACTAGGTAAGGACTTTGGCGCCGAACAGGGCCATCGCTTTGTGAACGCTGTCCTGGATAAGCTGGCGCAGAAGTGGCGGGCTACAGAGATATTGCAGGCCGCTCGCTAACAGATCAAACATGTTTGCTTTCGCTTTGTCTGATGTGGGTAAGGGCTGATCCTGTGCTTTGAAAACTCCGCTATCTTGTGTTATCACATACACAATGATCTTTTGCGCGTTGTCCAGGAGTACCGTCATGGCGGAAGAACAACCTAAAAAACGAGTCAGAAAGCCGAAGGAAGTCTCAGCAGGACCCAAGACAGCGCCGGCCCGCCGCGCGACGACGGCACCAGAGGTAACTTCTGCGTCTAAGACGCACGCTGCCCGCGTCCGTAAGCCGGTCAAAATGCCATCTAGTGGTACACGTACAACGTCTTCCGCAGTGTCTGCAGCGGATCGTCAGCGCATGATTGCAGAATGTGCTTACTACCTTGCCGAGAGCCGCAGTTTTGCTGGGGGTGATTGCGCGGCAGACTGGTACGCAGCGGAGACTTGGATCGATACCCAGCTATCCGCTTAAAACGCCCGGTATGGGATGCGGTAGGGAGATGTCTGAGCGCTGTCTGACCCCGTTGTGGCTTAGGTTTTGGTTCAAGGGAGGGCTAAAAAATTGCTGGCGATACGCGGGGTTTTTGGTGTAGCCTCGCCAGCTGGAAGATGTTGTCAAACAGCCTGGAGTTTCTATGCGCGCTCATCATGATTTCACTAAACAGTTCCTCCTTGCTGCGTGTGGTGCAGCACTTTGGGTACTTTCCACTTCCTTGGCCGAAGCGCAGTCTGCACCCAAGGCAGACTTGGAAGATGTAGCTACCACTCAGCCCGCTGATCTCACCACCGCCAAGCTTGAAAATACGATTGGTACTCGTTGTGCCCTGGGCGATGGAGTCCCACAGAATTATGTTTTGGCGGCACAGTGGTTTGATAAGGCTGCCCTCCATGGCTATGCCAAGGCAGAATACAATCTCGGCATGCAGTATTATTTCGGGCAGGGCGTCAGTAAGGATGAGACCAAAGCAGCTTACTGGTGGGCGAAGGCGGCAGCGCAGGGTATTGCCGCCGCTCAGTATAATTTGGGTAATCTCTATTTCTTAGGGCAAGGGGTACCGCAGGACTATGGTAAGGCAAACCTCTGGTGGCGCAAGGCAGCAGCACTCGGAAATATCCAGGCGACCAGTAACCTGGCCACTTTGGCGCGCCTGCATCCGGAGTACCAAACGGTGGCTGTTGTCGAGAAAAAGACCGTAGGCGCGCCTTGACGTGCAGCTAATCATTTAGTCAGCGTTTTTTCTGTGTCGTCGGCCGCTATGCCGTTGCTTTTCTGGACACGCATAGCGGCGGCATGTTCTTTTTCAATGTACTCCCGCTTACCGCGTTCGGCATTGAGTCGCCCTTCAAGGTCGGCGACATGTCGTTCATGGCGACGAATTTTCAGCTTATTACGGATATGTGTGGGTAGATAAATCAGCATGCTCGCAATAAAACCGGCGACGAAACCACTGAGCAGGACTACCCCCTGGGATTGTGCAAACGTCCACGAGAAGAAATGAATAGTGGCGGGTGCCCCGTTCTGAACTGCAAAGATGACAGCCAGTGCCGCTATCAAAAAAGAAACCACCATCCACATGATATCCTCCTTTCTCTTGCTTGGTTGCGTATTTGTTGTAAACGGTCACTTACATACTTTAACCACGCCTGAAAAATACGCTGCGCACCCAACTGGCCCCGGCCCAGAGTGCCGTGGGCAGGATGATCAGCCAAGCCCATACCGGTAAATTGAGTATCGGGCTATCCAGCCGATGTTCCAGCGCCGCGATAATGCCTAAGCCTACCACAATAAACGTGCCGCCTACGCCATAGGTAAGCTTTTGCAAACCATGGTGCAGTTCCTGCCGAATGCCTTCGATGTCGTTATTACGAATCACCAGAGGCAGTTCTCCCTGTTGGGCCTGGCGCAGGATATTATGCAGGAGTACCGGCATTTCGGGCAGCACTAATCCCCACTGTGGGAAGTATTGTTTAATCTCGGACCACCAGCCCTGCGGACCGCGCTGGCGACTAAGCCATTCCGTCAGCAGCGGTGTGGCGACTTCCCATATGTTGAGTGCCGGGTTGAAATCGCGGGCAATGCCCTCGACATTGACCAGCGTTTTTTGGAGCAGCAGGAGTTGTGGCTGCGTTTGCATTTGAAAAGCGCGCGTCGTCTGAAAGAGACGAAGCAAGAGACTGGCGACGGATATTTCATTCAAGGGCTTTTCAAACACCGGCTCCGCAATAGCACGAATGGCCGTTTCGAAATCTTGTACGTTGGTGTCTGGTGGTACCCATCCGGCTTCCACATGCGCTTCTGCTACGCGCCGGTAGTCGCGCCGAAAAAATGCAATCATATTTTCGGCGAGGTAATGCTGGCTTGCATCATCCAGGCTTCCCATGATGCCGAAATCAACGGCGATAAAGCGCCCATTTTTCGGATCAATAAAGAGGTTGCCGGGATGCATGTCCGCATGAAAATATGCATCGCGAAAGACTTGGCGAAAAAAGATTTCTGCGGCGCGTCGCGAGAGCTGATCAAAATCAATGCCAGCGTCATGCAGCGCGTCGCGTTGACCGATGGGGATGCCATAAATGCGCTCCATCACCAATACTGGAGATGCGCAGTAATCCCAATATATTTCTGGTACATAGAGAAGATCAGGTTCTGCAGAAAAATTACGCCGCAACTGGCTGGCATTGGCCGCCTCACGTAGCAGATCCAGTTCACCGCGAATGGTTTTGGCATATTCCGCAACAACCGCACGTATCCTCAGTCGACGACCCTCCTGAGAATAGCGCTCCGCGAGATCGGCGAGCAGGGCGAGTATGGCTAAGTCCTGATCAATAATCCGTTGCAGACCGGGGCGTCGGACTTTGATCGCCACCTCACGTCCGTCCAGTAATTGTCCAAAGTGTACTTGGGCAATAGATGCCGCCGCCGCAGGCTGATCTTCAAATTGAGAGAAGACCATTTCAATCGGTTTGCCCAGCGCCGCCTCGATAATCTGCCGGGCGACATTTGACGGGAAAGGGGGTACTGCATCCTGAAGTTTCGCAAGTTCCTGAGTAATATGGTCGGGAAGCAAATCTCGGCGGGTTGAAAGCATTTGCCCGAGTTTGATAAAGGTGGGTCCCAGTGTTTCGAGTGCTTCACGCAAGCGTTCAGCGAAGGTGCCCTGTGGACGCGGCCCCAACCAGGCCATGGGGCTCAGGCGGAGAATGGCCTGATAGGGTTTTAACAAAGGGAGGAAATAAAGCACATCGTCCAGGCGGTAACGCACTAGAACGCGGGTGATGTGTAGCGTACGCACAAAACGGAGGAAGAACTGTCGCATGGTGCCTAGTCTATCATGGAAAGGACGCCGCGCACTGCCATGGTTGGGGCAAAAAAAAGCGAGCCTTAGTGGGCTCGCCCTGGTAGCACGGAGAAGAAATTACTGAACGGTCTTCTGAACCTTGATGCTGGAATTGATTTCCACACGCTGATTCAGAAAGCGACCCTGCTGCGTAGCGTTGGTGGCAACCGGATTATCATAGGAGTGGCCTTTCAATACCATACGATCGCTCGTCACCCCATGTTGCGTCAGGTACTGCGCTACACTGTGGGCGCGCAGCTTAGACAATTTAAGGTTGTATGCGTAACTGCCCACCTTGCTGCAATAGCCATTGACGTCGAGTACGGCATCTGGGTGGTTTTTTGCAAAATCGGCCACTTGGTCCAGTACCTTGATGTCATGATTTAGAAGCTTGTATGAATCAAATTTAAAGTTGATGCCGGTAATGGTGATCGGTTTGCTCACCAGAATTGTCTGCTCCACCGGTGCGATGGGGGCAGGCATTGGTGCGGGAGGCGTCGGCGCGACCGCCACGGGGACTGGCGCGGGGGCGCAATGGGCAGGCACCGGACCATCAGTGACTGGGCGCCCGCCACGCACGCAGACACCCGTGCTGGTGACAAGGGGCTTGGCGCCGTGATCTATGGCATAACCCACGTAGCCATCATCCGCATAAGCGGCGCTGGCGAAAAGGCCTCCGCTGATGGCAACCAGCAGTGTGATACGTTTAATATGTAGCATTATTAAAACCCTCCTCTCTCAAGCCTAGGCGAAGCTGCCCGGCAATAAATCTTGACCACTCTTATGAAGGATGTTGTAAATGGACAACTTTGTCAAGGTGTCGAAGGCGCTGCGTCGCATAAGTCATTAAAATGCTGGCTACTGTGTCAGCGATGGCGGACACCCACAGGTGCGAAGTCACTTGACAAAGAAAAGCCTGAGCTGCACAATGCGCCGCTAATCGTGGGAGGGGTTCCCGAGCGGTTAAAGGGATCAGACTGTAAATCTGACGGCTCTGCCTTCGGAGGTTCGAATCCTCCCCCCTCCACCATTTGAATTTTGTGGTGTCGCGCGCTGAGCGCAGGGCTAGATGGTTTAAGTTTTAATTTGTGCGGGTGTAGTTCAACGGTAGAACCTCAGCCTTCCAAGCTGATGGTGTGGGTTCGATTCCCATCACCCGCTCCAGTGTTCAGGCCCACATAGCTCAGTCGGTAGAGCACTTCCTTGGTAAGGAAGAGGTCACCGGTTCGAATCCGGTTGTGGGCTCCATATTTTTTGGTCTTTGCTTGGGTCTGGTATTCTTGGGGGAGTGTCTGATGTCCAAAGGGAAATTTGAGCGGACGAAGCCGCATGTGAACGTGGGAACGATTGGTCACGTGGACCATGGTAAGACCACATTGACGGCGGCGCTGACGAAGGTGTTGTCGGCGAAGTTTGGTGGTGAGGTTCGCGCTTATGATCAGATTGACAATGCGCCGGAAGAGCGGGCACGCGGGATCACGATTGCGACCTCGCACGTGGAATACGAAACGGCAAATCGTCACTACGCCCACGTGGACTGCCCAGGTCACGCCGACTATGTGAAGAACATGATCACTGGCGCTGCGCAGATGGATGGTGCCATTTTGGTGTGTTCGGCAGCCGACGGCCCGATGCCCCAGACCCGCGAACACATTCTGCTCGCCCGGCAGGTTGGCGTCCCCTTTATTGTGGTGTTTCTGAACAAGGCTGACATGGTGGACGACGCCGAGTTGCTGGAACTGGTCGAAATGGAAGTGCGCGAACTGCTCGTCAAGTATGAGTTTCCTGGTGATGACATTCCGGTGATTATTGGCTCTGCACTCAAGGCCCTGGAAGGGGACCAGAGTGACATTGGTGAGCCGGCTATTTTCAGGCTGGCCGAGGCTATGGACAGTTACATTCCGATGCCCGAGCGTCCCATTGACAAGCCCTTCCTGATGCCGATTGAAGACGTGTTTTCCATCTCTGGCCGGGGCACGGTGGTGACCGGACGTATTGAGCGTGGGATAGTCAAGATTGGTGATGAAATTGAGATTATTGGTATCCGTGACACGGTCAAGAGCATTGTCACTGGCGTTGAGATGTTCCGCAAGATTCTGGATCAGGGTCAGGCTGGAGACAACGTTGGCGTTCTGCTGCGCGGCACGAAGAAAGATGACGTAGAGCGTGGTCAGGTGTTGGCCAAGCCCGGCAGCATCAAGCCGCACACGCGTTTTGAAGCAGAAGTATATGTATTGTCCAAGGAAGAAGGTGGTCGTCACACGCCATTTTTCAATGGTTATCGTCCGCAGTTTTACTTCCGTACCACCGACGTAACGGGTGCGGTGGAATTACCGGAAGGTGTGGAGATGGTGATGCCGGGAGACAACATTTTGTTCAAGGTAGCACTGATTGCACCGATTGCGATGGAAGAAGGTTTGCGTTTCGCGGTCCGCGAAGGTGGACGTACCGTTGGCGCTGGCGTGGTCTCAAAGGTGGTCGAGTAAGTTTCATGTTGTCAGTGTTGAACGGCGGCATTGTCCGCCGTTTGCCGTCTGCAGGGCAGTAGCTCAATTGGTAGAGCAGCGGTCTCCAAAACCGCAGGTTGGGGGTTCGAGCCCCTCCTGCCCTGCCATTATTAAAAAGGTGTGGTGTTCATGTCGGAAAAAGTGAAGCTCTATTTTGCGGCAGGATTGGCTGCCCTCGGGGTGTTCGCCTATTTCCTCATTCCCATCCACCTCGGTACGTACTACCCTGGTACTGCGCTCATTCTGGCTTTGTTGATTGCCGCAGGTCTTTTCGTTTCCAGTAGCCATGGCAAAGCGCTTCTGATCTTTTTTCGGGAGGCTTACGTCGAGTTGCTGAAGGTGGTCTGGCCGACGCGTCCCGAGGTCTTACGTAGTACAGCCATCATTATTGGTTTGATTGCTATTATCGCGATCTTCCTGTGGCTGGTGGATTTGGCACTCCTTGGGGTGGTGCGGCTGCTACTCGGAGGAGTCGCGTAAATGTCTATGCGTTGGTATGTGGTTCATGCGTTCTCGGGCTTCGAGAGAAAGGTGCAGGCAGAGATCCGCGAGCGCGCCAATCGGGAAGGGCTTGCCGATAAATTTGGCGAGATCCTCGTTCCTATTGAGGAAGTGGTAGAAATGCGAAATGGCCAAAAAACCAACTCGCAGCGAATGTTCTACCCTGGCTATGTCCTGGTACAGATGGAAATGGACGATGTCAGCTGGCACCTTGTCAAAAGTACGCCGCGGGTCACCGGGTTTGTTGGTGGCTCTGTGGGGCGCCCACATCCGCTGAGCGATGCGGAGACCGACGCCATCATGGACCGCATCAAGGAAGGCGTTGAGAAACCGCGTCCGAAATTCAGCTTTGATGCCGGTGAGCAGGTGCGCGTTGTCGATGGCCCGTTCAAGGATTTCAATGGCGTCGTCGAAGAAGTGAATTTCGAAAAAAGCAAGCTGCGGGTTTCGGTGACTATCTTTGGTCGCTCTACACCGGTGGAATTGGATTTTGGTCAGGTCGAAAAGGCCTGATTGTTTTCAACAGAGGGAGCCTGACGGCGTTTGCACCTCGCAGGAGTTAAGTAAATGGCAAAGAAAATAACCGGATATATTAAGCTGCAGGTGAAGGCCACGCAAGCTAATCCAAGCCCGCCTATTGGCCCGGCCTTGGGGCAGCGCGGATTAAACATCATGGAGTTCTGTAAGGCGTTTAATGCCCAGACACAGGGTGTTGAACCGGGTTTGCCATTGCCGGTGGTTATCACCGTTTTCGCGGATAAAAGTTTCACTTTTGAAGTGAAGACGCCACCGGCAGCCGTATTGCTGATGAAGGCGGCCGGGCTGAAGAAGGGCAGTGGTCGCCCCAATACGGTAAAAGTAGGTCATGTGACCGAAGCTCAGGTCGAAGAAATCGCTAAAACAAAAATGCCTGATCTCAACACGCAGGATATTGAATCAGCAAAGCGTAGCGTGCGTGGTACCGCCCGTAGTATGGGCCTGACGGTGGAGGGCTGAAACATGGCGACGAAATCTAAGCGTATACTTGCTATCAAGGCAATGGTGGATCGGAACAACCGTTACGCGATTGAGGAAGCCCTCGAACTCGTTAAGAAAATGGCCACGACAAAATTCGATGAGTCGGTAGATGTGGCGGTGGGCTTGGGTATTGATCCGCGTAAATCGGATCAGGTGGTACGTGGCGCGGTAGTGCTTCCCAATGGTACCGGGAAGCACATGCGGGTGGCAGTCTTCGCGACAGCCGATAAAGCGACCGAAGCGCGCGAAGCCGGTGCCGACATCGTCGGCATGGAAGATCTTGCGGAGCAGGTGAAGGCCGGTCATATGGACTTTGATGTGGTGATTGCTACACCGGATGCTATGCGTGTGGTGGGCACACTGGGCCCAGTACTGGGCCCCCGTGGTTTGATGCCGAACCCTAAAGTGGGGACGGTGACTGCGGATATACGTACGGCCGTCATCAATGCCAAGGGTGGGCAGGTGCGTTATCGGGCCGACAAGGGTGGTATCGTGCATAGCACTATCGGCAAGTCTTCCTTCGAGGTGAAGGCGTTGCATGAAAATCTGTTGGTGCTGATCGACAGTCTGCGTAAAGCCAAGCCGGCCACCAGTAAAGGTATATATATCCGTAAAGTGAGTATCTCCCCGACCATGGGTCCTGGTGTTGTCGTGGATCTCGGCGGCCTCGGTTAAAGATTTCCGTCTCTGGGGCGGGAAGGTCGGCGTAAGCCGGCGTACGAAGACCGCAGGGGGCGCAAGCCTTAATGATTTTCCCTGCGTAGGCGACGGCGAGCCAAACCTTTTGGCCGCCTCGGTTAGATAGGAGGTGACATTCACGTGAGTCTTAAACTCGCAGAAAAGGAACAAGTCGTCACCGCTTTGCAAGCCAAACTCATTGGGGCGCAAGCCGCAGTGGTGGCAGAGTATCGCGGTTTGACGGTGGCACAAATGACGGTTTTCCGGGCAGAAGCACAAAAGCAGTCGGTGCACGTGCAGGTTGTGAAAAACACGCTGTTGAAGCGTGCCCTCGCGGGAACATCCTTCGCGGTGATGGACCACTTATTAAAGGGTCCTTTGGTGTTTGCGGCGGCGGAAGACCCCGTTGCCCTCGCCAAGCTCTTCACCGACCACGCAAAGCGTTTCGACAAACTGGTTATTACCGGTGGCGTGCTTAGTGGTAAGCAAATCGATGCGGCGGCAATAGCGCAGTTGAGCAAAATGCCCTCGCGCGAAGAGTTGCTGGCCAGGTTGCTCGGCACCATGCTGGCACCGGTTTCCAGCTTTGTTCGCACCCTTAACGAGGTCCCGAGCCGTTTTGTTCGGACCTTGGCGGCAGTCCGCGATCAACGCGCTGCCTAATTCACTATTGAACTGAAGGAGTTGGTAAAATGGCATTGTCCAAAGTAGAAATTTTAGACGCTATTGCTGGTATGACCGTACTGGAGTTGTCTGAACTCATCAAAGAAATGGAAGAAAAGTTTGGCGTATCGGCGGCGGCTGTCGCTGTTGCGGCCCCTGCCGGTGGCGCAGCGGGCGGCGAGGGTGCGGCGGCTGTAGAAGAGCAGACCGAATTTGATGTTATCCTTACCGCTGCTGGTGCCAACAAGGTCAACACCATTAAGGTGGTGCGGGCCATTACTGGTCTTGGTCTGAAGGAAGCAAAAGACCTGGTCGACGGTGCGCCGAAGCCGGTGAAGGAAGCCGTATCCAAGGCTGAAGCCGAAAGCGTCAAAGCGCAACTCGTCGAGGCTGGTGCCGAGGCGGAGATCAAATAACCTGTAGTAAATTAGGGTAAACTTATCGGCTGGCGGCGTAAAGCGCTGCCAGCCCCCCATTGTTTGCGGAAAGCAGCTTTAACCGCTTGCCCCTGAACCATGCAGTCGTCGCGCGGAGCATCCATGGCCTACTCTTTTACTGAAAAGAAACGGATTCGTAAAGACTTTGGCAAAAGCCAGAGCATTCTTGCTGTGCCATATCTGCTGGCTACGCAGATGGATTCCTACCGGGAGTTTCTCCAGGAGTCTGTGCCCCCGGCAGCGCGAAAAGCAACGGGTTTAGAAGCTGTTTTCCGCTCGATTTTTCCGATGGAGAGCTATTCTGGCAACGCCACGCTGGATTATGTTTCCTACCGTCTCGAAAAACCGGTGTTTGATGTGGTTGAGTGCCGTCAGCGTGGACTGACGTACTGTGCCGGGCTGCGTGTGCGCCTGCGCCTGGCCGTGATGGAAAAAGATGACGTCACGGGAGCCAAGCGCGTTAAGGACGTGAAGGAGCAGGATGTCTACATGGGAGAACTGCCGTTGATGACTGAGCACGGTTCTTTCGTGATCAACGGTACCGAGCGTATTATCGTTTCGCAGTTGCATCGTTCGCCTGGCGTTTTCTTCGATCATGATCGTGGTAAGACTCATTCTTCGGGAAAGCTTCTTTTTAACGCGCGCATCATCCCTTACCGGGGCTCGTGGTTAGACTTCGAGTTTGATCCCAAGGATCACGTCTATGCGCGTATTGATCGCCGTCGTAAATTGCCGGCAACAACCTTGCTGCGCGCGCTAAGCTACAGCACGCAAGACATTCTTGAGATGTTTTTTGATACAGAGACTTTCCGCATCATAGACGGTGATCTGCGATATGTCTTAATCCCCCAGCGTTTGCAGGGTGAAATGGCGACCTTTGATATCGCCAATCCACACACCGGTGAAGTATTGGTGCAGACGGGCAAACGGATTACTGCACGTCAAACAAAGGCGCTCGCCGAGGTTCCAGGCCTGCACGAGATCCCCGTGCCTGATACCTTCCTTCTGGGTAAAGTTGTCGCCAAGGATGTCGTGCACCCAGAAACCGGCGAAGTGCTCGTGCAGGCTAATGAGCCAATAAGTGGTGAGCTCTTGGATGTTCTGCGTCAGGCGCCATCGCTCACGCTACACATCCTATATATCAATGAGTTGGATCGCGGGCCTTACATTTCTGAAACGTTGCGCGTCGATACGTCGCGTGACGCCCACGAGGCGCAGATGGAAATCTATCGTCTGATGCGTCCGGGTGAACCACCGACGAAGGACGCGGCCCAGAACCTCTTTCAGGGGCTCTTCTTCAGCCCGGATCGCTATGATCTGTCTGCTGTAGGCCGCATGAAATTCAATCGCAGGGTGAGTCGCGACGAGATTACCGGTCCTGGCGTACTCAATAATGAGGATATTGTCGCGGTGCTCAAAGTGCTGCTTGCCCTGCGTAATGGCGTCGGCGAGATTGATGATATCGACCATCTTGGTAACCGGCGAGTGCGCTCAGTCGGTGAGTTGATGGAGAACCAGTTCCGCCTCGGTCTGGTTCGTGTCGAGAGAGCCGTGAAGGATCGTCTCGCGCTCGCCGAGAGCGAGGGCCTCACCCCTCAGGATCTCATCAACGCCAAGCCCATTGCGGCAGTGGTCAATGAGTTCTTCGGCTCCAGCCAGCTCTCCCAGTTTATGGATCAGACTAATCCGCTTTCGGAGGTCACCCATAAACGCCGGGTTTCCGCACTGGGGCCGGGCGGCTTGACCCGTGAGCGGGCGGGTTTCGAGGTGCGTGACGTACATCCGACACATTATGGCCGTATCTGCCCGATTGAAACGCCAGAAGGCCCGAATATTGGTTTGATCAATAGTTTATCCTGCTATGCACGCACTAACTCCTATGGTTTTCTCGAAACGCCTTATCGGCGCGTTGTCGATTGCCGTGCGACCGATGAGATCGAATATCTGTCGGCTATTGAAGAGGGTAATTATACGATTGCCCAAGCGAACTCCGCGGTGGACGAAAATGGTGTGCTGACCGACGAGCTCGTCTCTTGCCGACACAAGAATGAATTCACCCTGGCGAACCCCGATCAAGTTCAGTTCATGGATGTTTCGCCGAGGCAAATTGTCTCGGTAGCGGCCAGTATGATTCCCTTCCTGGAGCATGATGACGCTAACCGCGCCTTGATGGGTTCTAATATGCAACGCCAGGCGGTGCCGACGGTGCGCTCTGACGCGCCGATGGTGGGCACGGGCATGGAGCGGGTAGTCGCCATTGATTCTGGTGCGGCGGTTGTCGCGCGGCGTGGTGGTGTGGTGGATATCGTCGATGGCGCCCGTATCGTCATTCGCGTCAGTGATGAAGAAACCCTGCCGGAAGAGCCCGGTGTGGATATCTACAACCTCGTGAAGTACGCACGTTCGAACCAAAACACGACACTGAATCAGCGCCCCGTGGTCAAGGTGGGTGATATGGTCAGTTGCGGTGATGTGCTAGCCGATGGGCCGAGTACGGAGATGGGTGAACTGGCTCTTGGCCAAAATATTCTAGTGGCCTTTATGCCCTGGAACGGCTACAACTTTGAGGACTCCATTTTGATCTCGGAACGGGTGGTGGCTGAAGACCGCTACACCACCATTCATATTGAGGAGTTCTCGGTCTTTGCGCGTGACACCAAACTGGGACCAGAGGATATTACCAGGGATATTCCCAACGTCGCGGAGGGCGCCTTGCGCCACCTCGATGAGTCCGGCATCGTGGTTATCGGTGCGGAATTGGCGCCTGGTGACATTCTCGTCGGCAAGGTCACGCCCAAGGGTGAGACCCAGTTGACGCCGGAAGAGAAACTCCTGCGGGCGATCTTCGGTGAAAAGGCCTCCGACGTGAAAGATAACTCCATGCGAATGCCTGCCGGTATGTATGGCACGGTGATCGACGTGCAGGTCTTTACCCGCGACGGTATTGAAAAGGATACCCGCGCCAAGTCCATTGAGGAGCACGAACTCGCCCGGATTCGTAAGGATCTGAACGATCAGTATCGTATCGTTGAGGAAGACAGTTATCAGCGTATTGAGCGGCAGCTTACTGGTAAGGTTGCCGAGGGTGGACCCAACGGTCTTGCGGCCGGAAACAAGGTGACAAAGGCTTATCTGAAGGATTTGCCGCGCAGTAAATGGTTTGAGATCCGTTTGCGTACGGAAGAGAGCAACGAGTCTCTGGAGCAAATCCGTGCCCAGCTCGAGGATCAGCGCCAACGTCTCGACGCCGTACTCGAAGAAAAGCGGCGCAAACTGACGCAAGGGGATGATCTGAGTCCAGGTGTCCTGAAGATGGTTAAAGTGCATGTGGCCATCAAAAGACACCTGCAGCCCGGCGATAAGATGGCCGGACGCCATGGTAACAAAGGTGTGGTCTCGAAGATCGTTCCCGTAGAAGATATGCCTTATCTTGCCGACGGTACGCCGGTAGATATTGTGCTCAATCCGCTGGGCGTGCCGTCACGAATGAACGTGGGACAGATTCTCGAAACCCATCTGGGGTGGGCGGCTAAGGGTCTGGGTAAAAAAATCGGCGGGATGCTGGATAGCGAGGTTGCTATGGCAGAAATGCGCGCCTTTCTCGCGGAGATTTATAATCGTTCTGGCAAAAAAGAGGATCTCGACAGTCTGACTGATCAGGAAATACGCGAGCTCGCCACGAACCTTCGCGGTGGTGTGCCCATGGCGACTCCTGTCTTTGACGGCGCCTCCGAAGAAGAGATCCGCGATATGCTGGAGTTGGCCGATTTGCCGCGCAGCGGTCAGGTCACACTGTATGATGGGCGAACCGGTGATGCCTTTGACCGCCCGGTAACGGTGGGCTATCTCTACATGCTCAAGCTCCATCACCTGGTGGATGACAAGATGCATGCCCGTTCCACCGGACCTTACAGTCTGGTCACCCAGCAACCCTTAGGTGGCAAGGCCCAGTTTGGTGGCCAGCGCTTTGGTGAAATGGAGGTGTGGGCGTTGGAGGCCTATGGTGCGGCTTACACCCTGCAGGAAATGCTCACCGTGAAGTCGGACGACGTAAGCGGGCGCAGCAAAATGTATGAGTCCATCGTCAAGGGTGATTTCCGCATGGATGCCGGAATGCCGGAGTCTTTCAATGTGCTGTTGAAAGAACTGCGCTCTTTGGGTATCGATATTGAATTGGAACAATCCAAATAAATTTCCGCCCGCGGCGGGCAAGGATGAATGCCTTGAAAGACTTGTTAAAGCTCTTCAAACAAAACGATCAGCAAGAAGAATTCGATGCGATTCGGATCGGTATCGCGTCTCCTGATAAGGTACGGTCATGGTCCTTTGGCGAAGTAAAAAAGCCGGAAACGATCAATTACCGGACCTTCAAGCCGGAGCGCGAGGGGCTGTTCTGTGCCAAAATTTTTGGGCCGATCAAAGACTACGAGTGCCTCTGTGGTAAGTACAAGCGTCTTAAGCACCGCGGCGTAGTCTGTGAAAAGTGTGGCGTTGAGGTGACTCAGGCGCGAGTCCGGCGTGAGCGGATGGGACACATTGAACTTGCCAGCCCCGTCGCGCATATCTGGTTTCTCAAATCTCTGCCGAGCCGCATGGGCATGATTCTCGATATGCCCCTGCGCGATATCGAACGGGTCCTTTATTTTGAGGCGTATGTGGTGGTTGATCCGGGTGTAACCGCCCTTGAGCGCGGGAACATCCTCACCGAAGACCAGTACTTGGACGCTTTAGAAGAGCACGGTGACGAATTTACGGCCAAAATGGGTGCCGAAGGTATCCGCGACTTGTTGCGCGGTATTCCCCTGACGCAAGAAATTGAACGGATCCGCAATGAGCTGCGGGAGAGCAACTCCGATACAAAGACGAAAAAGCTCAGCAAGCGCCTCAAGATTCTGGAAGGCTTTGAGCAGTCCGGCAATCGTCCTGAGTGGATGATCCTGGAAGTGCTCCCCGTGTTGCCACCGGATCTGCGCCCGCTGGTACCTCTGGATGGCGGGCGCTTCGCGACCTCCGATCTCAACGATCTCTATCGGCGCGTTATTAACCGCAACAATCGATTGAAGCGTTTGCTGGAACTGAAGGCACCGGACATCATTGTCCGTAACGAAAAGCGTATGTTGCAGGAAGCGGTGGATGCGCTTCTGGATAACGGCCGTCGTGGGCGCGCCATTTCTGGTCCCAACAAGCGTCCGCTCAAATCACTGGCGGACATGATCAAAGGTAAGCAGGGTCGTTTCCGCCAGAATCTGCTCGGCAAGCGGGTGGATTATTCCGGCCGCTCCGTTATCGTCGTCGGACCTGAGCTGCGTTTGCATCAGTGCGGGTTGCCGAAGAAAATGGCCCTGGAACTGTTCAAGCCCTTCATCTTTAACAAGTTGGAGGAACGTGGTCTGGCGACCACCATCAAGGCCGCCAAACGCTTGGTTGAGCAGGAAAAGCCGGAGGTCTGGGATATCCTTGAAGAGGTGATCCGCGAACATCCGGTGATGCTCAACCGTGCACCTACCTTGCACCGTCTTGGTATACAGGCTTTTGAGCCGATACTGATCGAAGGTAAGGCTATTCAATTGCATCCGCTGGTATGTGCTGCGTATAACGCCGATTTCGATGGCGATCAGATGGCAGTGCATGTCCCGCTTTCGCTGGAAGCACAGCTGGAAGCGCGGACATTGATGATGTCCACCAACAATATTTTGAGCCCGGCCAACGGGGAACCGGTGATTGTGCCGTCTCAGGACATTGTACTCGGACTTTACTACGTCAGTCAGGAGCGTGCGGACGCAAAGGGCACTGGTGGTATTTTCGCGGATACGGCGGAAGTACGGCGTGCTTACGAGACTGGTAATCTGGGGTTGCACGCTCGAATCATCGTCCGCTTTCGCGGGGAACGTATGGATACCACGGCAGGACGCGCCTTGCTTGGGGATATTCTTCCCGAAGGCCTCCCCTTTAGTGTGATCAACCGGGTGCTGAAGAAAAAAGTGATCGGTGAGCTAATCAATATCTGTTACCGCCGCTTGGGTGTTAAAGATACCGTCATTTTTGCCGACCAGTTGATGTATACAGGCTTTCGCATGGCCACCCGTGCGGGCATTTCCTTTGGCGCGGGAGACATGGTGACCCCCCCGGAAAAGGAGGGTATTCTGGCGCGCTCCGAGGATGAGGTTAAAGCCATTCAGGACCAATATACCTCGGGTCTGGTGACCGAGGGCGAACGCTATAACAAGGTCGTCGATATCTGGTCGCGCGCTACTGATGAAGTAGCCAAGGCCATGATGGATCGGGTCAGCAAAGATACGGTGTACTTGCCCGATGGCAGCTCGGTCCAGCAGGATTCGTTCAACTCTATATTTATGATGGCCGATTCCGGGGCGCGTGGTTCTGCGGCCCAGATCCGTCAGCTCGCCGGTATGCGCGGCCTGATGGCAAAGCCTGACGGCTCAATTATTGAAACCCCCATCACCGCGAATTTCCGTGAAGGTCTCAACGTTCTGCAGTACTTTATCTCCACCCACGGTGCCCGTAAGGGTCTTGCCGACACTGCGCTAAAAACGGCGAACTCTGGATATTTAACGCGGCGTCTGGTGGATGTGACCCAGGATCTGGTCGTGGTTGAGACTGATTGCGGCTCGGAGGAAGGTCTGCCCATGACTTCTCTCGTGGAAGGCGGTGAGGTCATCGAACCACTGCGCGACCGCGTACTGGGTCGCGTCGTGGCGGAAGATGTGGTTCACCCCAACACCGGTGAGGTCGTTATTGCCCGCAATACCATGCTCATGGAGCAACACCTGGGTCAATTGGACGAGTTGGGTGTGGATGCCCTGAAGGTGCGTTCGCCGCTAACCTGTCGTTCACGGCACGGTGTCTGTGCGCTGTGTTACGGACGTGATCTGGCACGCGGCCATCTGGTCAATGCGGGCGAAGCGGTCGGCGTTATTGCTGCCCAGTCCATTGGTGAGCCAGGCACCCAGCTGACGATGCGCACCTTTCACATTGGTGGTGCGGCCAGTCGTTCTGCGGCACAGAGCAGCATCGATATTAAGCAGGGCGGAGTGTTCCGTTACCAGTCCAACCTTCGGCTGGTCACCCATTCCAGTGGGCGCCATGTGGTCGTCGGACGGAATGGGGAGGTGACGGTCACCGATGAGCAGGGGCGTGAAAAGGAGCGTTACAAAGTACCTTACGGCGCGACCATCCTGGTGGACGACAATGCATCGGTTACCGCAGGCCGGCGGGTGGCAGAATGGGATCCGCATACGCGGCCTATTGTCAGCGAAGTCGGCGGTAAAATTTCTTTGAAAGATGCGGTGGAGGGCGCGAGCGTGGCCATTCAAACCGACGAAATCACGGGGCTGTCGACGCTTGTCGTCATCGATGCTAAACAACGCCCACCGCAGGGCCGCGATTTGCGGCCGGTGATCAGTTTGCTGGATGAGCATGGCCAGGATCTGAAATTGCCAGGCACTGATTTGCCTGCACGTTATTTCCTGCCTGCAAAGGCGATCATCGCGGTGCATGAAGGTATGGAAATTCATCCTGGTGACATTCTGGCACGTCTGCCAGTGGGTACCACCAAGACGCGCGATATTACCGGTGGTTTACCCCGAGTGGCTGAACTCTTTGAGGCACGACGTCCCAAGGACTTCGCTGTCATCGCGGAGCACGAGGGCATCATTGGCTTCGGCAAAGACACCAAGGGTAAGCAGCGACTGATCATCACCGACGAGAATGGAGACCAGCACGAGTATCTTATACCTAAAGGTCGCCACGTGACGGTCTACGAAGGCGAGCGGGTCAGTCCCGGTGAGCAGCTCGTAGAGGGGCAGCCGGTTCCGCATGATATTTTGCGCGTATTAGGTGTGCAGGCTTTGGCCAATTACATCGTCGATGAAGTGCAGGATGTATACCGTCTGCAGGGCGTGCGTATCAATGATAAGCATATCGAGGTAATTCTGCGTCAAATGCTGCGCAGGGTCGAGGTGACATTTAGTGGGGATAGCACCTTTATTCCCGGCGATCAGGTAGACCGGGCGCGGGTTGAAGATGAAAATATCAAGCTGGAAGCTGCCGGCAAAGAACTGGCGCGCTTCACCCCGATGCTGCTGGGCATCACCAAGGCAAGCCTATCCACGGAATCCTTCATCTCGGCGGCGAGTTTCCAGGAAACCACCCGCGTACTCACCGAGGCCGCGGTGTCAGGTAAGGTGGACGACTTACGTGGTCTGAAGGAAAACGTCATTGTCGGACGTCTGATACCCGCAGGGACGGGGCTCGCTTATCATGAGCATCGTCGGCGACTGAATCGCGGGGAGCCTGTCCATTCCGTGGAGAAGGCGGTGCGGAGTGATCTCTCCGTAGCGGTAACCGAAACCCAGTAATTGGTTGTGTGACTAAGACTTGCCTTGACAGTCAAGGCAAGTCTAACTAGAATGCGCCCTCTCATCGATGAGAGGCTGGCGGCCATCATCGTACTCTGGAGATTGTAAATGCCCACATTAAATCAGCTCGTGCGTAAGCCACGTAAGCGACCTGTCGCCAAAAGCAAGGTACCCGCCTTGGAAGCTAACCCGCAGAAGCGGGGGGTGTGTACCCGTGTCTACACGACAACCCCTAAAAAGCCTAACTCAGCGTTGCGTAAGGTCGCCCGTGTGCGTCTCACGAATGGTTTTGAGGTCAGTAGTTACATTCCGGGTGAGGGTCACAACCTGCAAGAGCACTCAGTGGTGCTGATTCGCGGTGGTCGTGTGAAAGATCTTCCTGGTGTGCGCTATCACATTGTGCGGGGCACCTTGGATACTGCGGGCGTTAAAAACCGTAAGCAGTCACGTTCCAAGTATGGCGCCAAGCGTCCCAAGTAAGCATTGATTGAAGGAGTTGTTGCGCCATGCCAAGACGTCGTGAAGTCCCCAAGCGGATCGTCCTGCCGGACCCCAAGTACAAAGAAGAAGTAATTGCCAAGTTTGCCAACGTGATTATGCGTGACGGCAAGAAGAGCACGGCTGAAAAAATCGTTTACGGTGCCCTGGAAATGGTGGCAGAGCGCAGCAAAAGCGATGCCCTCGAAATTTTTCGTAAGGCGATTGATAACGTGCGGCCTGTGGTGGAAGTGAAAAGCCGCCGCGTTGGTGGTGCCACCTATCAGGTGCCCGTAGAAATCCGCTCGGATCGGCGTATGGCCCTGGCCATGCGCTGGCTACGTGACTCGGCGCGCAAGCGTAACGAGAAGTCCATGGGTAATCGCCTCGCGGCGGAAATTCTCGAAGCGGCCGAAAATCGCGGTAATGCGGTTCGCAAGCGCGAGGAAACCCACCGTATGGCTGAAGCCAATAAGGCCTTTGCTCATTTCCGCTGGTAACTGGTTGCACCTTACGCACAAGGACTGAAACGTGGCTCGCACAACCCCCATCGAACGTTATCGCAATATCGGCATCATGGCACACATCGATGCCGGCAAAACGACTACCACTGAGCGCATTTTATTCTACACCGGCGTCTCGCATAAGATTGGCGAAGTGCATGAAGGTACTGCGGTCATGGACTGGATGGCCCAAGAGCAGGAGCGCGGTATCACCATTACTTCCGCGGCGACCACCTGTTTCTGGAAGGGGATGGACGGAAAGCGAGCAGAGCATCGTATCAATATTATTGATACGCCAGGCCATGTCGATTTCACCATTGAAGTGGAGCGCTCACTGCGTGTGCTGGACGGTGCCATGGCGGTGTTTTGCGCGGTAGGTGGTGTGCAACCTCAGTCTGAGACCGTGTGGCGGCAGGCAAACAAATATAAGGTTCCCCGTATTGCGTTCGTGAATAAGATGGATCGCCAGGGCGCGAACTTCAAGCGGGTTGTTGAGCAGATTGCAGCCAAGCTGCGTGGTAATCCGATCCCGATCCAGTTGCCCATTGGTGAAGAGGATCACTTCAGCGGTGTCATCGATCTGATGAAAATGAAGTCCATCAACTGGGATGATGCGTTGCAGGGCACCCGGTTTACGGAAGAAGAGATTCCTGCCGCTTTGCAAGCTGATGCCGAAGCGGCGCGTCACTTCATGGTAGAGGCGATAGCTGATGCCGATGAAGTCGTGATGATAAAATATCTCGAAGGCGAGGAAATCAGCATCAAAGAATTGCAGGCGGCGTTGCGCAGGGCGACGATTGCCGGTGCTGTGGTGCCGGTGTTGTGCGGCAGTGCATTTAAGAACAAAGGCGTGCAGGCAGCGTTGGATGCGGTGCTGGACTACCTGCCGTCACCAGTCGATATTAAGCCAGTGGAAGGCACACATCCTGATAGCGGGGCAGAAATCGTCCGCTCTGCAGATGATAGCGAGCCTTTCTCGGCTTTGGCGTTCAAAATCGCGACGGATCCCTTTGTTGGACAGCTCACTTTCTTCCGGGTTTATTCGGGGGTGCTCACTGCTGGTTCCACGGTGCTCAATCCAGGCCGCGATCAGAAAGAACGTATTGGCCGCGTGCTGCAGATGCATGCCAACGAGCGCCACGAAATCAAGGAGGTGTTCGCGGGAGATATTGCCGCCGCTGTCGGGCTGAAAACCGCCTACACCGGAGATACACTCTGTGACTTAAGTAAGCCGATTGCTTTGGAGCAGATGGAATTCCCCGAGCCAGTGATTCATGTTGCGGTCGAGCCAAAAACCAAGGCGGATCAGGAAAAGATGGGTATTGCCCTAGGTAAGCTTGCTCAGGAAGATCCATCGTTCCGGGTGCGTACCGATCAAGAATCCGGACAGACCATCATTTCTGGTATGGGCGAGTTGCACCTGGAGATCATCGTCGACCGCATGAAGCGCGAGTTCGGCGTTGAAGCGACCGTCGGTGCTCCGCAGGTGGCGTACCGCGAGACGATTCGCAAAATGGTTGAGTCAGAAGGGAAGTTTGTCCGCCAGTCAGGTGGACGCGGTCAATACGGACACGTCTGGTTGCGTCTTGAGCCGCTTGAACCAGGAAGCGGTTTTATCTTTGAGAATGGGGTGGTCGGCGGTACCGTACCCAAAGAGTTTATCAACCCGACCGAAAAGGGTATTGAAGAAGCGCTGGAAAATGGTATCATTGCGGGCTTCCCTGTGGTGGACATTAAAGTCACCCTTTTTGATGGTTCTTATCATGATGTCGACTCTTCCGAGGCGGCATTTAAAATCGCAGGGTCGATGGGTTTCAAAGCGGGCGCGGCGAAGGCCAACCCGGTATTGCTGGAACCCATTTTTGCCGTAGAGGTGGTAACTCCGGAAGAATATATGGGTGACATCATCGGTGACATCAATAGCCGCCGCGGTATGATGCAAGGTATGGAAGACGAGGCGGGTGCAAAGATGATCCGCTGCGAAGTGCCTCTGGCGGAAATGTTTGGGTATGCGACGACCGTGCGTTCACTTTCTCAGGGCCGGGCTACCTATACCATGCAGTTTGAGAAGTACATGGAAGTCCCCGGTCATGTGGCCGAGGCCATTGTCAAGAAAAGTCAGCGCTAGTCGTAACGGGAGAGTTCAAGATGTCCAAAGGGAAATTTGAGCGGACGAAGCCGCATGTGAACGTGGGAACGATTGGTCACGTGGACCATGGTAAGACCACATTGACGGCGGCGCTGACGAAGGTGTTGTCGGCGAAGTTTGGTGGTGAGGTTCGCGCTTATGATCAGATTGACAATGCGCCGGAAGAGCGGGCACGCGGGATCACGATTGCGACCTCGCACGTGGAATACGAAACGGCAAATCGTCACTACGCCCACGTGGACTGCCCAGGTCACGCCGACTATGTGAAGAACATGATCACTGGCGCTGCGCAGATGGATGGTGCCATTTTGGTGTGTTCGGCAGCCGACGGCCCGATGCCCCAGACCCGCGAACACATTCTGCTCGCCCGGCAGGTTGGCGTCCCCTTTATTGTGGTGTTTCTGAACAAGGCTGACATGGTGGACGACGCCGAGTTGCTGGAACTGGTCGAAATGGAAGTGCGCGAACTGCTCGTCAAGTATGAGTTTCCTGGTGATGACATTCCGGTGATTATTGGCTCTGCACTCAAGGCCCTGGAAGGGGACCAGAGTGACATTGGTGAGCCGGCTATTTTCAGGCTGGCCGAGGCTATGGACAGTTACATTCCGATGCCCGAGCGTCCCATTGACAAGCCCTTCCTGATGCCGATTGAAGACGTGTTTTCCATCTCTGGCCGGGGCACGGTGGTGACCGGACGTATTGAGCGTGGGATAGTCAAGATTGGTGATGAAATTGAGATTATTGGTATCCGTGACACGGTCAAGAGCATTGTCACTGGCGTTGAGATGTTCCGCAAGATTCTGGATCAGGGTCAGGCTGGAGACAACGTTGGCGTTCTGCTGCGCGGCACGAAGAAAGATGACGTAGAGCGTGGTCAGGTGTTGGCCAAGCCCGGCAGCATCAAGCCGCACACGCGTTTTGAAGCAGAAGTATATGTATTGTCCAAGGAAGAAGGTGGTCGTCACACGCCATTTTTCAATGGTTATCGTCCGCAGTTTTACTTCCGTACCACCGACGTAACGGGTGCGGTGGAATTACCGGAAGGTGTGGAGATGGTGATGCCGGGAGACAACATTTTGTTCAAGGTAGCGCTGATTGCACCGATTGCGATGGAAGAAGGTTTGCGTTTCGCGGTCCGCGAAGGTGGACGTACCGTTGGCGCTGGCGTGGTCTCAAAGGTGGTCGAGTAATGGAAAGTTCTAAAATTCGTATTCGCCTTAAATCGTATGATTATCGTATGCTCGATATTTCCGCTGCGGAAATCGTAGAAACCGCGCGCCGGACCGGTGCCCGTGTTTGTGGGCCGATTCCTCTTCCTACAAAAATTGAACGCTTTACGGTCCTGCGCTCACCGCATGTGGATAAAAATGCGCGTGATCAATTTGAACAGCGCACGCACAAGCGCTTACTCGATATTCTCGATCCCAACGACAAGACGGTAGATGCCCTGATCAAACTTGATCTGGCGGCTGGCGTCGATGTCGAGATCAAGCTGTAATTATAAAGGACGATACAATGGTAATGGGCCTGATCGGACGGAAAGTGGGTATGACGCGCATCGTTACAGAAGACGGGCGTGTATTGCCGGTAACCGTCATTCATGTGGCGCCGAATACGGTGGCACAGGTTAAAGATATCGCCACTGACGGTTACTGTGCAGTACAGTTAGCAACCGGTGAGCGCCGTCCACAACGGGTAACCTCTGCACTGGCTGGACATTTTCGCAAGAGCGGAATAGCCCCGGGGCGGCTTTTACGGGAGTTTCGTATAGCGGAGGACGCTGCTTATGTCTGCGGTGCGGACATCGGTCTCGACATTTTCGCGGAAGGTCAGCGCGTGGACGTGTCTGGGGTCAGCAAAGGCAAGGGCTTCGCTGGTGCCATCAAACGCCATAATTTCCGGAGTAACCGGGCCAGTCATGGTAATTCGTTGTCACACCGTGCACCTGGTTCTATCGGTTGTCGGCAGACACCTGGACGGGTGTTCAAGGGCAAGAAAATGGCAGGGCACTTGGGTGCCGAGCAGGTCACGACGCTTAATCTTGAATTGGTGCGTATCGATGCGAATCGTCGCCTGCTCATGATTAAGGGCGCTGTTCCCGGTGCCCGTGACGGGGACGTGATAGTTCGTCCTGCCGTGCGTGGTTAGGAGAAAAATAATGCAAGTGCAAAGCTTGGAAGTGACCACCGGGAAGAGCAGCGATATTGAGGTCGCCGATGGTGTGTTCGGAGTGCCTTATAATGAGGCATTATTGCATCAGGTCGTGGTAGCTCAGATGGCCGGTATGCGTTCGGCAAACGCCGTACAGAAGAATCGCGCGGCAGTGCGTGGTGGTGGACGTAAGCCGTGGAAACAGAAAGGTACTGGTCGAGCACGTGCCGGCAGTATTCGCAGCCCGATCTGGCGTGGTGGTGGACGCGCCTTTCCTGGCGGCAATGAAAATTATGCCCAGAAGGTCAACAAGAAAATGTGGGCTGGAGCAATGCGCACTGTGCTGGCGGAATTGCTGCGTCAGGGTCGTTTGCAAATTATACAGCAGGAGGATCTCGGTGAGCCGCGGAGTCGACTCGCTAAAGACTGGTTGAGCCGCGCGGGCGGAGATAATTTTCTGCTGGTCATGGGTGAAGTGCCGTTGAATCTTTTCTTGGGCCTGCGCAATTTTCCGCGGGTGGGTATCGCCGGATGGCAGGATATCGGGCCTGCTGATCTTCTCCAGTATGGCCGTGTTTTACTGGATACCGAAGCGGCAGCCAGATTAGGTGAGGTGTACGGATGAATGCTGAGCGTAAGTATCTTGTCTTGCTGGCGCCCATTATCAGTGAAAAGAGCACGATGGTGCAGCAGCAGTCGAATCAGTTCGTGTTTAAGGTTGCTCGTGATTCTACCAAGCTGGAAATCAAGTCGGCGGTTGAAAAACTCTTTGCGGTTCAGGTTCTTTCTGTCCAGACTTGCAACTATCTAGGTAAGGAAAAGCGCATGGGTCGTCATGTCGGCCATCGCTCTTCTTGGAAGAAAGCCTATGTACGGCTGGCCGAGGGCAGCAGCATAGATTACGGCGTTGCCTGAGGAAAAGGGATAACAGATGGCACTTATTAAAACCAAGCCGACCTCTCCGGGACGGCGTTTTGTAGTAAAAACGGTCGACGCGAGGCTCCATAAAGGAGATCCGTATCCCGCTCTGGTTGAGGCTCAGTCGCACAGTGGTGGCCGCAACAATCTTGGGCGTATTACACGGCGGCACCAGGGTGGTGGGCACAAGTCACACTATCGCTTGGTAGATTTTAAGCGTAATAAGTTAGATATACCGGGTAAGGTCGAACGCTTAGAGTATGACCCCAATCGCTCGGCCCATATTGCGTTGATTTGCTATGTCGATGGCGAGCGTCGCTATATTCTCGCGGCAAAAGGCATGTCCAGTGGTGATCCTGTGCTCTCCGCTGAGCAGACGCCCATTAAGCCCGGTAATTGTATGCCGCTGCGCAATATTCCCGTGGGATCGGTGGTGCATAACATTGAAATGCGGCCCGGCAAGGGTGGGCAGATTGCTCGCTCTGCTGGTGCATCTGCTCAGCTCATGGCGCGTGACGGAGATTATGCCCAAGTGCGATTGCGCTCTGGTGAAGTGCGGCGAATTCATGTATCCTGCCGCGCTACGATAGGTGAGGTTGGGAATGAAGAGCACGGCTCCCGCCAATTGGGTAAGGCGGGTGCGACGCGCTGGCGCGGCGTACGGCCAACGGTTCGTGGTGTTGCGATGAACCCAGTGGATCACCCGCATGGCGGTGGCGAAGGGCGCACCTCCGGTGGCCGTCATCCGGTATCACCTTGGGGTCAGCCAACAAAGGGTTATCGTACCCGTAGAAATAAGCGTACGAGTAGTATGATTGTGCGTCGTCGTTCGCGTTAGTGGTTAAGGGGATTTCACGTGCCACGTTCGATTAAAAAAGGTCCGTTCATTGATGAACATTTGGACCGTAAAGTGCAGAGTGCTCAGGCGAGCAGCAGCCGTCGTCCGATCAAGACGTGGTCGCGCCGCTCGACAATTACACCTGATTTCATTGGATTAACCATTAGCATTCATAATGGCCGTCAACATATTCCAGTAGTCGTCAATGAGAATATGGTTGGCCACAAGCTCGGCGAATTCGCTTTAACGCGAACCTTCAAGGGTCACGTTGCCGACAAGAAAGCTAAGCGCTAAAGGGGAATGTGATGAAATCATCAGCAGTACTAAAAGGACTTCAAATGTCCCCCCAAAAAGCGCGCCTGGTCGCTGATCTGGTGCGCGGACAGCCGGTGGGTAAGGCACTGGAGATCTTGCGCTTCACTACCAAAAAGGCCGCGCTGCCGATTCGCAAATGTCTGGAGTCTGCTATCGCAAATGCCGAGAATAACGAAGGCGCAGACGTAGATGCTTTGGTCGTCGAGCAGATCATGATTGACGGTGGTGCAGTGCTCAAGCGCTTCGCGGCCAGAGCGAAAGGACGTGGCTCGCGGATACTCAAGCGCACCAGCCATATCACCGTTGTCGTCGCAGAGAGTTAACTGAGGAACGTATGGGACAAAAAACCAATCCAATCGGACTGCGTCTGGGAATCATTAAGAATTGGAATTCCCGGTGGTATGGTAAAGGCGACTTCCAACAAAAGCTGTTGGAAGACATCAATGTCCGTCAGTTTATTCGTGAACGACTCGTCGGCGGCGCAGTCTCTGACATTATCATTGAGCGCCCTGCGCGAAGTGCGCGTATTACGGTGCACACCGCCAGGCCCGGCATTGTTATCGGCAAGAAAGGCGAAGATATTGAAAAACTTCGTCACGATGTACAGAGACGCATGGGAGTTCCTGTCCATATCAATGTGGAAGAAATCCGCAAGCCTGAACTGGACGCGCAGTTGGTAGCCGAAAGCGTTGCGCAGCAACTTGTTCGCCGCATTATGTTTCGACGTGCGATGAAGCGGGCAGTTACCAACGCTATGCGCTTTGGCGCGTTAGGCATGCGTATCAACTGTGCCGGTCGTCTTGGCGGTGCAGAAATTGCACGTACCGAATGGTACCGGGAGGGTCGCGTTCCACTGCATACGTTGCGCGCCGATATTGACTATGGTTTCGCAGAAGCCAAAACCACCTACGGCATTATCGGGGTAAAGGTGTGGATCTTCAAAGGCGAAATCCTCGAGTGGAGCACGGCGCAAATGCCCGCTGCCCGCCAGAAGTGACGGGAGTGTCCGATGCTGCAACCTAAACGTACAAAATTTCGTAAACAACACAAGGGTCGCAATCGTGGTATTGCTACTCGCGGAAACAAAGTGAGCTTTGGCGAATTTGGCCTTAAAGCCGTTGGTCGGGGTCGTATCACGGCCAGGCAGCTCGAAGCCGCCCGGCGCGCCATCAGTCGGCATGTAAAACGCGGTGGGCGTATGTGGATTCGCATTTTTCCCGACAAACCGATCAGCAAAAAGCCGGCAGAAGTGCGCATGGGCAAAGGTAAGGGTAACCCGGAATACTGGGTGGCCTTGATTCAGCCCGGTAAAGTGCTTTATGAAATGGAAGGTGTAACGGAAGAAGTGGCCCGTGAGGCATTTGCCCTGGGTGCGGCCAAGCTTCCGATACAGACAATATTTGTCAGTAGACGGGTGATGGGATGAAAGCTCAGGAAGTTCAAAAACTGGATCTGGCAGGTTGCCAAGCACAACTGATGCTCCTTTTGGAGGAGCAGTTCAAATTACGCATGCAACACGCTACAGGTCAATTAGCCAAGACGTCGCGTTTACGCTTTGTGCGTCGTGATATTGCGCGTGTGCGGACCGCTATTACTGTGAAGAAGGAAGCGCACTTATGACCGAGGCGAAGAACCCGCGGAGTTTGGTAGGTACGGTGGTCAGCAACCTTATGGATAAGACTATAGTGGTCAATGTTGAGCGTCGTATCCAACATCCGCTTTATAAAAAATATATTCGGCGATCCAAGAAATTTCACGCCCATGATGCGGAAAATACCTGCCAGATCGGCGACACCGTGAAAATTGAAGAGTGTCGCCCGTTGTCGAAAACGAAGAGCTGGCGTTTGGTGAATGTGCTTGCTCAAGGCATTGTGGAAGGAGATACCGCATGATACAGATGCAGACCAGGCTGAGTGTTGCTGACAATAGCGGCGCCCGGGAAGTAATGTGTATTAAGGTGCTTGGTGGCTCGCATCGGCGTTATGCAGGTATCGGCGATGTCATCAAGGTGAGCATCAAAGACGCCGTCCCGCGTGGCAAGGTAAAAAAGGGCGACGTTTATAATGCGCTCGTTGTGCGTACCCGTAAGGGTGTACGCCGCGAAGATGGATCTTTGATTCGTTTTGACAGTAATGCGGCTGTGCTCTTAAATAACCAGTTGCAACCAATTGGTACACGTATTTTTGGCCCGGTGACGCGCGAGTTACGCGGTGCTAATTTTATGAAGATAATTTCATTGGCGCCGGAAGTGCTGTAGGGGATGACCATGTTGAAGGTACGTAAGGACGATGAGGTCGTGATTCTGACCGGTAAGGACAAGGGCAAGCGAGGTAAAGTGCTCAAGGTACTGCGGGAAGAGTTACGGGTGGTGGTCGAAAAGGTGAACATGGTTAAGCGGCACGTTCGTCCTGATCGCATGGGCAAGCCTGGCGGTATCGTGGAAAAAGAGGCGCCAATTCATGTATCTAATGTGGCAATTTTTAATGCGGCCACAGGTAACGGGGATCGAATTGGTTATAAGGTGCTTGAGGACGGGCAGAAAGTGCGTGTTTTTAAGAGCAACGGCGAAGTTATTGGCCGCCGTTAAGCAAGGGAAATAATATGGAAGCACGTTTGCATTCTTTGTATAAAACGTCTATCGCGCCCAAGCTAATGCAAGATTTTGGCTTTAGTAGTGTGATGGAAGTGCCAAAACTGCGGAAGATCACTCTGAACATGGGCGTGGGTGAGGCCGTGGGCGACAAAAAAATTCTAGAAGCAGCTGTTGGCGATATGACTAAAATCGCAGGCCAGAAGCCCGTAGTGACGCGCGCACGGAAATCCGTAGCGGCCTTCAAAATACGCGATGGTTATCCTATTGGATGCATGGTGACTCTGCGTGGGATTTTGATGTACGAGTTTTTGGATCGCCTGGTCAGTGTGGCTATTCCTCGAATCAGAGACTTCCGTGGTCTTTCGCCGCGGTCGTTTGATGGGCGTGGAAATTATACGATGGGCGTGAAAGAGCAAATCATATTCCCTGAAATTGAATATGATAAAATCGATCGTTTGCGCGGGTTGGACGTGGTATTCACTACCACCGCCAAGAATGATGAAGAGGGCCTTGGGCTTTTAAAAGCCTTCAAGATGCCCTTCCGGTCTTGAAGGAGTTTGACGCGTGGCAAAGAAATCATTGATCGCAAAGTCTGAAAGGACTCCAAAATTTAAGGTGCGTGCGTATCACCGGTGCAAATTGTGCGGGCGTTCACGCGGTTACTATCGGAAGTTTGGCCTCTGTCGTTTGTGCTTTCGTAAGCATGCTTCGGCTGGGTCGATTCCCGGTATCGTCAAAGCGAGCTGGTGAGGAAACACGATGAGCGTGACGGATCCTATTGCTGATATGCTGACGCGCATTCGTAATGCGCAACAGGTAAATAAGGCGAAAGTGCAGATGCCTGCTTCCAAGCTGAAACGCGCCATTGCGCGGGTCTTGGTGGAAGAGGGTTACATCCTGGATGTGAAAGAAGACGTGTTAGACGGGCATCCCGTTCTTAACTTAACGTTAAAGTATTACGCGGGTGCAGGTGTCATTGTGGAGATTCGGCGAGTAAGTCGGCCTGGTGTTCGTATTTATCGTGGCGCCGAAGAGTTACCACGCGTGCGTGACGGTTTTGGCATCGCAATTATATCGACTTCTCAGGGAATTATGACCGATCGCGCGGCTCGTTCTGCGGGTATCGGTGGTGAAGTTCTCTGCGTTGTATCCTAAGGGGAGGACGAAAATGTCTCGTGTAGCGAAACAGCCAGTGCCTCTTCCTAAGGGCGTCGAAGTCCATGTTGCAGAACAGCGTCTGGTAGTGAAAGGCCCTAAAGGACAAATTTCGGTGCCTTTCCACCCCGCTGTGGAATTGCAGGTGGATGCCGGTGTGGCGTCACTAACTTGGGTGGAAGACCAAAATGCTCAGGCGGGAACGATGCGGGCGATACTGAACAATATGGTACAAGGTGTCTCACAAGGCTTTGAACAAAAGCTAGAAATTATCGGTGTGGGTTATCGGGCCCAGGCGAAGGGTAAGTCGCTCAGCCTGAGTCTCGGTTTTTCCCATCCGGTGGATTATCCGGTGCCTGACGATATCAGCATCGAAACACCGACACAGACAGAAATAGTTATTCGGGGCATCGATAAGCAGAAGGTTGGTCAGATAGCCGCAGATATTCGTGCTTACCGTCCTCCGGAGCCATACAAAGGTAAGGGTGTACGTTACGCCGGTGAAAATGTCAGACGTAAAGAAGCGAAGAAGAAATAATGGTTGAGGCTTACTACTATGAATAAAAATTTGTCAAGACTTCGTCGGGCACGTAAAACCCGGGCGCGCATCGCATCGCAGGCTAAACCACGGCTCTGTGTTTTTCGTTCCGGCAAGCATATTTATGCTCAGGTGATTGATGACAGGCAAGGGAAGGTTCTCGCGCAGGCGTCCAGCCTAGAGGGTGAACTTCGCAAGCAAATGCCGCACGGAGCAGATGTTGCGGCCGCCGCAACTATTGGACAACGGGTTGCAGCGAAGGCATTGGCTGTGGGCGTTAAGGAAGTGGCATTTGACCGGAGCGGATATCGTTACCATGGTCGGGTGAGAGCTTTGGCCGACGCTGCCCGTGAAGGCGGGTTGTCGTTCTGATGGAGAGCTAAGATGGCACGGGAAAATCGCGATACGCAGTCCAACGACGGAATGCAGGAAAAACTTATTCACATTAACCGCGTTTCCAAGGTAGTCAAAGGCGGCCGTCAGTTCGGCTTTGCAGCGCTTATGGTGGTGGGCGATGGGGATGGCAAGGTCGGTTTCGGTCGCGGCAAAGCTAAAGAAGTTCCTGCGGGGATTCAAAAGGCTACTGATCAGGCACGGCGGTGGATGACGACCATACCTCTGATGCGAGGTGGCACGATTCCTTACCCGGTAGAGGGTCGTCATGGGGCAGCACGCGTCATTCTACGGCCAGCGCCGGAAGGTAGCGGTGTCATTGCCGGTGGTGCGATGCGGGCAGTTTGTGAGGCGGTAGGCCTACGCAACGTGGTAGCCAAGTCACTCGGTTCCAATAATCCTATTAATGTTGTGCGCGCGACTTTTGATGCGTTTAATAAATTGGCCAGCCCCCAGGCAATCGCCATGAAACGTGGCAAGAGTCTGAAGGAAATCCGCGGCGGAGGAGGGCATGATGAGTAAGCATCTGCGTATCACGCTGGTAAAAAGTTTGATTGGCGTCGCCGAAAAGCAACGTCGGATTGTGGTGGGACTCGGCTTGCGCCATACAAATCATTCGGTAGAACGTCTGGATACCCCAGAGATTCGTGGAATGGTCAATAAGATACCCTATCTACTACGGTGGGAAGAGCTGTCATGAAATTAAATACAATTGCGCCTGCAGAGGGCTCGAAAAAGGACCGCCGCCGTGTTGGACGCGGGATCGGCAGCGGTCTCGGCAAAACGGCCGGTCGTGGTCACAAAGGTCAGCATGCGCGATCCGGTGGTTACCATAAGGTGGGTTTCGAAGGCGGTCAGATGCCTTTGCAACGACGCATTCCTAAGCGTGGTTTCCGTAACCCCTTAGGTGCCCGCGTTGTTGAGGTGGCGTTGTCTCAACTGGAGTCTGCGGCAATTGACGGCGTAGTAGATCTCGAAGGCTTGCTGCTTCGGCGCATTGTTCGTGGCTCGCCAGATTCGGTTAAGGTTATTTTAACCGGCGAAATCACGCAGGCTTTAACCGTGCGCGGCCTGCGGGTAAGCGCGGGTGCGCGGGCGGCTATTGAGCAGGCTGGCGGAAAGGTAGAAGGTTAATGGCTGGGTTACGTAGCATTGGAGGCGCCGCACAAGGGGCCGGAAAGATCAATGAGTTACGTAACCGCATTCTTTTCCTGCTAGGCGCGCTTCTGGTTTTTCGTGTCGGTGCGCACATACCCGTACCGGGAATCGATCCGGCAGCAATGGCGGCATTTTTTAACCAGCAGCGTGGAACCATCTTGGGCATGTTTAACATGTTCTCGGGGGGGGCACTTTCCCGCCTGACCGTTTTCGCTTTAGGGATCATGCCCTACATCAGCGCATCAATCATCTTCCAACTGGCAGGGTCGGTTTTTCCAAAGCTCGAAGAACTTAAAAAGGAAGGTGAAGCCGGGCGCCGTAAAATAACAGAGTACACGCGTTATGCTACGGTCATACTTGCTCTGATGCAGGGCTTGGGAATCGCCATCGCGATTGAGAAAATGCACGCCGGACATCTTCCCGTGGTGATTGATCCAGGTCCACTGTTTCTGTTCACGACAACAATTTCCCTTGCCTGCGGCACGGTCTTTCTGATGTGGATTGGGGAACAGATTACGGAGCGGGGAATCGGTAACGGCATCTCTATGATCATATTTGCCGGTATTGTCGCTGGCCTACCAGACGCCATCGGGACGACTGTTGAGCTCACCAAAACCGGTCAGTTTCAGCCGTTATTCGTTGTGGCGCTTTTTGTCCTTGCGCTTGGGGTGACCGGCTTTGTGGTATTTATGGAGAGTGCGCAGAGGCGTATTCCCATCCAGTATGCCAAGCGCCAAGTTGGCCGTAAGATATATGGGGGCCAAAGCACGCACATGCCGCTCAAAGTGAACATGTCCGGCGTAATTCCGCCAATCTTTGCGTCTAGCATCATCTTGTTGCCGGCGACGTTATCTGGATGGTTCGCTAACGTACCGGGAATGGAGTGGCTTGCGCGCTTTGGACAGGCGTTGAGCCCAGGGTCTGCACTTTACGTGGTGGTGTTCACCACTGCGATTGTATTTTTTGCTTTTTTCTATACGGCCATGGTGTTTAATCCGCGGGATACCGCAGATAACCTGAAGAAATCTGGAGCCTTCGTGCCGGGTATCCGGCCTGGCGAGCATACGGCAAAATACATGGATCGAATTCTTACCCGGCTCACGGTTTGGGGCGCCATATATCTGACCTTGGTTTGTCTGCTGCCAGAGTTCCTCATTGTTCAGTACAATGTGCCGTTCTATTTCGGTGGCACCAGTCTGTTGATTGTCGTCGTGGTGATGATGGATTTGATGGGCCAGATTCAAAGTCATCTGCTCACCCATCAGTACGAGGGGTTGATTCGTAAAAATCCTCTCAGTGGGCGATGATAGTGGCAAAGCATTTGATTTTTCTTGGTGCTCCGGGCGTCGGTAAGGGTACCCAGGCTCAGCGGCTCGCCCAGTTAATGGACTTGCCTCATGTGTCCACTGGTGATATGCTCCGCGCCTCTGTTCAGTCTGGCAGAGAGACCGGGCTGCGTGCGGCGGCAGTGATGGAGTCCGGCGCGCTGGTGGGTGATGAAATTATTGTCCGTATCGTTGAGGAGCGGCTACTTCTTGAGGACGCGTCGGATGGCGTTATTTTCGACGGATTTCCTCGGACTATCCACCAGGCGCATGCGCTTGATAACTTATTAGCTGCGCATGGCGATGAAATTGGCGCGGTGCTGCATTTGGATTTGGATGACGAAGAAATTGTCGGACGCCTCTCCGGACGGAGGGTATGTTCGAAATGCGGGGCGATCTATCACATACGCTACCATGCGCCCACAGTTTATGGGCTCTGTGATATCTGTGGGGGCGGGTTGCAGCAACGTGATGATGATCAGCCTGCAGTAATTCGCAAACGATTGGCTGTTTATCAGGCGGAGACTGCGCCTTTGATCGCTTACTATCACGATCGACCTGCCTATCACCTGGTGAGTGGGGAGGGCGAAGTCGATGATGTATTCTCTAGAATCGTGAAAGCGGTAGGGGTAGCAGGCTAAATGTCGAAAGAAGATACCCTGGAAATGCAGGGTGAGGTAATAGAGAATTTGCCAAGTGCGACGTTCAAGGTACGCTTGGAGAATGGCTATGTGGTTAATGCACATATTTCCGGTAAAATGCGGATGCATTATATCCGTATTCTACCTGGGGATAAGGTTACCGTAGAGATGACGCCTTATGATTTAACCAAGGGTCGCATCATTTATCGTGCCAAATAGGGGATAGACATGAAGGTTCGTGCGTCGGTTAAGAAACTTTGTCGTAACTGCAAAATTGTTCGTCGTAATGGTGTGGTTCGCGTGATTTGTGTTGAACCTCGCCATAAGCAGCGCCAGGGTTAAGGCGGTAGGCGAAACTGTTTGGTCTGTGGGATCACCCCACTCAGTCTCTTGGAGGAATTGCGGATGGCCCGCATCGCTGGTGTAAATATTCCGAACAATAAACAAATAGAAATTGCCTTGACGTATATTTATGGCATTGGTAAGACGCGTGCTCAGCATGTTTTGAGCGCTGCGGAAATCGCCTTTGATATGCGGGTCAAGGATATCAGCGAGCCTGAGCTGGAACGCATACGTTCAGAAGTTGCGAAGTTTCTGGTGGAGGGCGATTTACGCCGCGAAGTCACCATGAATATCAAACGTCTGATGGATTTGGGTTGTTATCGCGGTATACGGCATCGCCGCGGTCTCCCCGTTCACGGCCAGCGGACAAAGACCAATGCGCGTACGCGCAAGGGTCCCGCTAAGTCCATTACGCGTTAAGCAGGAAGATTCTAGCAATGGCGAAAACACAAGCGAACTCCCGTGTGCGAAAGAAAGTCAAGAAAAACGTTCTTGATGGTGTTGCGCACATTTATGCATCCTTCAACAACACGATTATCACGATCAGTGATCGTCAGGGCAATGTTTTAACCTGGGCCAGTTCTGGCGGGTCGGGGTTCCGCGGTTCACGCAAAAGCACACCTTTCGCGGCACAGGTGGCGGCGGAAAACGCGGGTAAAAAAGCACAGGAATTTGGTGTGAAGAACCTGGATGTCGAAGTGCGGGGACCGGGGCCGGGTCGGGAGAGTACGGTGCGTGCACTTCATTCTGTTGGTTTCCGTATCGCGAGCATTCGCGACGTGACGCCGATTCCCCATAACGGATGCCGTCCGCCTAAGAAGCGGCGTGTTTAATTTTTAGGTGGAGATTATCTGTGGCTAAATATACGGGTCCGAGTTGTCGTTTGTGTCGGCGCGAAGGTGGAAAATTATTTCTCAAAGGCGAGAAGTGCTTTTCTGATAAATGTCCAGTAAGTATACGAGCCTATGCCCCAGGGCAGCATGGTCAGCGACGCGGACGTGTCAGTGAGTACGGCGGCCAGTTACGTGAAAAGCAAAAAATTCGTCGTATCTATGGCGTATTAGAAGGACAGTTCCGTCGCTATTTCCAGCGGGCCAGTCAGACACGGGGTGTTACCGGCGAATTGTTGTTGCGTTTTCTGGAGTTGCGTCTCGACAACGTGGCCTATCGCTTAGGGTTCGGAGCCTCTCGTGCTGAAGCGCGGCAGGTGGTTCGTCACGGCCACATTCTGGTGAATGGACGGCGTGTGGATATCCCGTCATACCAGGTTCGCGCTGGCGATGTCGTGAGCGTTGCCGAGAGCGCTCGGGCGCACATGCGTATTGTCTCTGCGGTAGAGGCTGCGGCTGGCCGTGGTTTCCCGGAATGGGTGAGTATGGACACTACCGAACTCAAGGCCACAATCAAAGCAGTACCGGCGCGAGAAGATATCGCTCCGGATTTGAACGAACAGGTCGTCGTGGAGTTGTACTCTAAGTAAGACCGGGGATTGAGGAACGCTTATGACTGAGGTAGGAGAGCTGTTGCGTCCGCAGGGCGTCGATGTGGAAGAGGTTTCAGTGCACCGTGCGCGTATTGCCCTCGGCCCCCTGGAGCGTGGCTTTGGTCACACCTTGGGTAGTGGGTTGCGCCGGGTGTTGTTATCGTCTCTCAAAGGTGCGGCGGTTACGGAGGTTGAGATTGAAGGGGTGTTGCACGAGTATTCCAGCATCGAAGGGGTGCAGGAAGATGTTGTGGATATTCTGCTCAACTTGAAGATGTTGGCAGTGCGAGCACATGGGCGTGGAGACGCGGTGGTGACGTTGCGTAAACGCGGTCCTGGTCAAATGACGGGTGCGGATATCGTGTCTGAACACGGCATTGAGGTGGCCAACCCTGATCAGGTAATTGCGACTTTGACCCGCGACGTTGAACTGGTGCTCCATTTGCGTATTGACGAAGGTCGGGGCTATGACGCGGCTGCCACGCGGCGTCAGAGTCATGAAAAGCGCATTGGCGTCATGGCGCTGGACGCAAGTTTCAGTCCCGTATTGCGCGTAAGCTATCTGGTGGAAAGTGCTCGGGTGGAGCAGCGGACCGATCTGGATCGTCTGATACTCGATGTCGAGACGAATGGCGTGGTCGACCCGATTTGGGCCGTGCAAGAGGCTTCCCGTATTTTCCGCAGTCAGCTCGGTGTGTTGGCCGGTGCGGAATCCAAGGATATACCCGAGGCGTCACTGATGCAGGCCAATGAGAGCCTTACGCCCTTGTTGGTTCGGCCGGTTGATGACTTGGAGCTTACGGTGCGGTCCGCGAACTGTTTGAAAGCCGAGGATATTTTTTATATTGGTGATTTGGTTCAGAAGTCGGAGCAGGAGCTTTTGAAAGCCCCTAATCTTGGACGCAAGTCGCTGAACGAGATAAAGGAAGTCTTAGTGGCGCATGGCCTTGCGTTGGGGATGCGGCTCGACAATTGGCCACCGGAAAATTTGCCCCCGATACCTGGGCGGTCAACTGATGCGGATTCTATCAGCAGTTAACGTTAGAAATTTTGTAGAGGGAATGGGGTTATGCGTCATCGCAAAAGTGGTAAACAGTTAAATCGTAATAGTAGTCATCGGCAGGCGATGTTTGCCAATATGATGGTGTCTTTGTTTCATCATGAGCGAATTGTTACGACCTTGCCCAAGGCGAAAGAGTTGCGGCGTTTTGCGGAGCCGATGATCACTCTGGCCAAGGATGCGACAGTGGCAAAGCGGCGTTTAGCGTTTTCGCGCTTGCGTGACCGCCAGGCTGTGGTCAAGTTGTTTGATGACCTCGGTCCACACTATCTGGCGCGTCCAGGTGGTTATTTGCGTATTGTTAAATATGGCTTCCGGGCTGGTGATAATGCGCCGTTGGCTATTGTTGAGCTTGTGGATCGGCAAGCGGTTGCTGCTGATTAGTTAGAAATGGTGTTGACCAAAACCGGCCTGATACTTGAGGCCGTTTTTTTTTAACTGGTTTCAGGATGAAAGAATGTCGGTTTATTTTCTGGAAGATAAATAGCATGCGGAAGCTCGGCGACGCCGGGCTGTATAAGGGGATATTGACATGTTTGGGTCTACCGACGTCCGGTGCTGCCAAAGCCGGCGACGCCCCGTTGGGAAGTGGTAAAGCTGTCCACCACCGTAATGTCAGGGCGAATGATCGGTACCAGTACCATTTGCGCCACGCGCTCACCGGGTTCAATGACGATCTCTGCAGCACCTCGATTCCACAGAGAAATACTCAGCGGCCCCTGATAGTCCGCATCAATGAGGCCGACCAGATTACCCAGTACCAGGCCGCGATGCCCGAGACCCGAGCGCGGTAGCAACAGTGCTGTAACCTGCGGGTCGCCGATATGCATGGCAAATCCGGCGGAGACGAGCTCTACCTGCCCGGGAGCCAGGTGCAACGGGGCGTCCAGGCAGGCGCGCAGGTCCATGCCAGCGGCATCGGCACTGGCATAATGAGGGAGAGGCCATTCCTGCCCGATGCGTGGATCAAGGATGCAAATTTGCAGACTATTCATGAAGGTCTTCGGACTCCGTAGCGGGAAGTGAGAAAATGCTGCTGAGGTGACGCACCAGATAGCGCGCGAGATCTATTTTGCTGCAGCGGGGGATGTGCAGTACCCGCTCGCCCTGCAGGACACTACAGGCATTGTCGGCAGCACCCATCCCCACATCGACAGAAGTAATATCGTTGACTACGATGACGTCCGCCCCCTTGCGCCGTGCCTTGGCACTTGCTGCGGCGAGGTGGTCGCGGGTCTCGGCAGCAAAAGCGACAATCCAGCGTGGCCGCCGAGGGTCCTGATGGAGCGCGCTGACGATATCGGGATTCATGCTGAGAGGTAAAGGGTTGGGAATATCCGTTTTGCTCAGCTTCTGCGCGCTAAACTGACTCGGCCTGTGGTCGGCGACGGCGGCATTGGCGATGAAGATGTCCGTGGCTTTGTCCAGCCCCTGCTGGCAGGCCGCGAGCATGTCCTGTGCAGAGAGAACGTCCTGGCGGCTTACTCCCGGCGGAGTCTGCTCATGGGTAGGGCCGGTAATCAGCAATACTTCCGCTCCGGCTTCCGCGTAGGCCTGAGCGAGGGCAAAACCTTGGCGGCCACTGGCGCGATTGCTGAAGCCTCGCGCTGGGTCGATGGCCTCCCAGGTCGGACCGGCGGTAATGAGGACACGTTGTCCGCACAGCGTTTTCTTGGTCAGAGCGAGACGTAGTTCGCCCACCAGGCGCTCTGGTGCCAACAGTCGTCCGGTGCCTTCCTCACCGCAAGCGAGACTGCCGCTGTCCGGGCCCAAAAAGTGGGCACCATCCGCTCGCAACTGGGCGACATTGCGCTGTGTCGCAGGGTGTGCCCACATGGCGCTGTTCATCGCGGGCGCGAGAAAGAGCGGCGCACGGTTGGCGAGAACGACGGTACTGAGCAGGTCATCGGCCAAGCCTTGGGCGAGACGGGCCATGCCATTGGCGGAGATGGGTGCGATGAGGAGGGCGTCGGCCCAGCGTGCCAGGCGGATGTGGTCCATGGCCGCCTCTTCGGCGGCGGCAAAGAGGTCGCTACGCACGGGCTCCCCACTCACGGCCTGCAAAGTCAGCGGTGTGACAAACTGTGCAGCACCTCGTGTCATGACCACACGCAACTCGACCCCAGCCTGGCGCAGGGCGCGCACGATCTCCGGACTCTTGTAGGCGGCAATGCTGCCGCCTACACCCAGAAGAATTCGTTTGCCAGCGAGGGGCTCTGTCGTGTTGAATACGCTTTCCATCATCCAGGCTATCTTATACCTCCGGTCATTTGTCACAATCCTTCGACAACGTTTGTTCTCTATAGTAACAGAAAGCCCCCTATGTGAGGCTTCTGGATTTGCGAACTATAGCGGCTCGATTGTCGCGATCGAAAGCTAAGCTCCGTGTAGCTTGTATTTTTTGCATGGCAGGATGTGTCCTTCTTTCCCATGAGATATTCGAGATGACTTTTCGTGTGGAGTTGGATAACCTCGACCGCTTTATGGATGCTTGGCAGTTCTTGTAACCTGGCGAGCTGTGCGATTAGACACGATACTTCTGTGGCATATCACTACTTTCATTTTCATGAACAATCAGCTAGTCAGGTGCGGAAAAACCACTTGATCACCCGATTCTACGTGGCCAGTATGCACAGCGCGAACATGTAAGAACTAACTTATGGGGAAAGACCGGTATGCCGAGTTCAGAAAGCCCATCCCTGGTCACGGGTGCGACTGGTTTCATTGGCGGCCATTTGGCCGAACGACTCCTTGCCATGGGGCAACCGCTGCGTCTCTTGGTGCGCGATCCATCCCGCTTATCTCCTCTGCTCAGGAACGGTGCTGAGATCATCCAGGGTAATTTGGAGGACACCGATTCCCTACTCCCGGCAGTACAGGGTGTGCGCTGGGTATTTCACTGCGCGGCCAATGTCAGGACCTGGGATCTTCCCCAAAATTATCATGCCGTGAACGTGGCAGGTTTGGGCCATTTGCTGAGGGCCATAGAACAAGCCGGGCAACGGCCGCACCGTTTTGTGCATCTCTCTTCAGTGGATGTTTATGGTTTCCCCAAGACTCCCTGCAATGAGGATTGCCCGGCCAACGGTGGCGACTTTGCGTACGGTCAAAGTAAGCTCCAAGGAGAGTTACTTCTCTGTGAGCAGGCTGCCCGCATGCACCTGCCTTATACCGTCTTGCGACCCACCAACGTGATGGGACCACGTAGTCCCTTCATCCAGCGTGTCGGTGATGAGTTGCGCCGGGGACTGATGTTGACCATTCATGGGGGCGTGGAGGACTGTGGATTCCTGGCCGTGGACAATTTGGTGGACTGCATGCTGTGGGCCGCCCAGGCCGAGGCGGCGTCAGATCAGTGCTACAATGTGGCCGATCCGGAAGCCATTTCCTGGCACCGTTTCTTGGATGATTTCCGGGCGGGTATCCAAGGCAAGGGAGTGATTTTGGACTTGCCCTACGGGTTGGCGAATGCCGTGGCTGCGCTCATCGAGGCGCCCTACCACTGGTTGGGAAGCACGCGCGAGCCCTTGTTGCATCGTTTATTGGTGCGGATTTTTGGTCGCACCTGCGGACACCGGGCTGACCGTATCGCGACCGCCGGCTGTCCAGTGGGACGGGTGTCTTACGCCCAGGCGATGCGGGAATCCATGGCCTGGTATCGGAAATCTGGAGTGGGCAAGTGAAGCCACTCCCCCCTTCGCAAGCCATCGAGCCCACCGTTAGCGCTGGCAGCAGCCAGCGCCACTTTGTCTTTTTGCAGGGCATGCCGTCCCCATTCTTTGCGCGGATCGCCGATATCCTCCGCCAGCAGGGGTGTCGCGTCACCCGGATCAACCTTTGTCTTGGGGACCGCTTATTCTGGCGGAGTGCTGGGGCCGTCGACTATCGCGGCAGCTACTCCCGTTGGCCGACTTTCATCGACGCGTTTTTTGCGCGAGAAGCGGTCACCCATATAGTGCTGCTGGGAGAGCAGCGGCGTTATCATCGGGAGGCCGTTCACCAGGCCAAATTGCGCGGTATAGAAGTGATTGTCACGGATTTCGGCTATTTACGTCCGGATTGGATCACCCTGGAGCGGGACGGAATGAGCGGCAATTCGCGTTTTCCCCGCGAGCCCGAAGCGATTCGGCAATTGGCCGCGCGCGTGTCCGAACCCGATTGGTCCGTGCGCTTTGTCGATAGTGCATTTCGGATGGCGCGCGCCGATCTCCTCTATAACATGGTCAACCTGCTGTTTGGGTGGCTATGGTACCCCGGTTATCGGCGCAGTGACATGCGCCCACCGACCCCCATCTATACCCTGGCCAGCGCGTGGCGTCTTTATGCCAATGCCCGCCTCCGCTCCCGTATGGACCACATCGTTCGAGGGATTCTGGCTTCGGACGTAAGATATTTCGTCTTTCCGCTGCAGCTCGACTTCGATTTCCAGATTGTGGCCTATTCTCCTTATGCCACTATGGGAGATGCCATTGGCGAGGTGCTCGATTCCTTCGCGCGGGATGCGCCACCCGAGACGCGGCTCGTGCTCAAGGAACATCCCTGGGACCCGGCCCTGAGCAATTGGGAGCATTTCACCCAAGAGCGCGCCAAAGACCTGGGCATCAAAGATCGCGTGTATTTTTTGCGCGGGGGCAACCTGGATGCCCTGATTCAGGCCAGCGCTGGCGTCGTTACCGTCAATAGCACCACGGGGATACGAGCCCTGCAACTGGGGCGTCCGGTGAAGACCTTGGGGCAAGCCATCTACGACGTGCCTGGCTTATGTTCTACGCAAAACCTGCGAAGCTTCTGGAATCAGCCCAGTTCCCCCGATCCATTGCTCACCCGGGATTTTATCAAGGTGTTGGCCGCCATGGTGCATATCCGCGGCGTATTTTTCCAGGAGCCAGGCCTGAGCCATGCGGTGTGCGAGGCGGCACGGCGTTTATTGGATGACAGCAATGCGCCTATGCCGCCACGTTCGTGTTCTTGAAGACCGGTCGTTGATTGGGTTGCGGCACGTGGTTGAGCAAGGCATACCCCAAGCCGACGAAGGGATTGATCCATCCACTGGCAGCGCGCAGGGCCATAAAAATGGGAGTGACCTCCGCACCGAGATCTTGCTTGATGGGATAGGTGGTCAGACCCATTTCCAGGCGCTTTACCCCCAAGGCGATGGCCGTAACCACAACCTGGTGCGCGATGTAGATATAGAGACCGTCGTTTTCTGCCTCCGCGCGACCCACATACAGCCAGCGCAACATGTCGCCATCGACGAGCAGCAGGGCATGCCCCACCAAGGCCTCGCCCCGATAAAAGAGTATTACCTTGGCCCGTCCCTCCAGAGTGCGGGCGAGTTCACCATAAAAAGTCGGGGTCAGGGTCTCCCGCTGAAACTCCTTCGCATGCTGGTGCACCACCATCCACTGGTGATGCAGCATTTCGGCCATGTTCTCGAAGTCATCGACGAGGCGGTGGTGCACGCCTGCCTGCTGGTTGCGGTTAAGGTATTTTTTGAGTTTGCTCCGATAATAGCTGCGCATCGCGTCCCCGTACTGTTCTGGCGTGGACCAATGAATCTCCATATAGGTGTTGGGTAAACTGGGCGTCCAATGATAACCCCGTCGGCGAAAAATGGATCGCAGGTTTTGGGCATTGGGCTCGAAATCCCGTACGACGATGAGGAAATGTCCTTCGGCGCGTGCGGTGCGGCGCAATACCGCATCCATCGCTTCGATAACCTGCTTATCGCTGAGCGCCTCGCTGCGTGCAAAAGGGGGGCTGTTGATGGTCACTGGTGAGCCCCACTCCAACATCCGCAGCTTGAGAAAGTTCGGAAACCATCGCCGGATACGATTCAGGAAGACGCGCAATCCGGGCGGGGCAAAAATGGCGATGTCGGTGGTAACGGAGTAAAAGCTGGTGATGGCCTGCGGTTCTCCCTGTTCATCCAGCAACATGGCATGGCGGTATTCAAAATCATTCAGTCCCGAACGCTCGACCACCTGCCAAAACTCCCAGGACAGCGTTTCCGAATGGGTCCTGGCGAGCCGATTCCAGCTTTCCCGGGGGACCTTCGTGATGGAATCATAGAGTTCGATTCGCATATTTTCTCCGCAGATGCTTCTTTTGTGACGTGGATCTAGAGGCACGCGCGGAGTGCATCCAGGGTGATGTCGATATCGGCCTGGCTATGGGTGGAGCTCAGGAAAAAGCGCAGGCGGGCTTGTTTTTCGGGTACCGCCGGGTAAATGATAGGCTGCACGTGGATGCCCTGCCGCAAAAGTTCGCTGGATAGGCGCACCGCATGCAGGGAGCTTCCAAAAATAACGGGTATAATGGCGATCCCTGCGCTACTGCAGGTATCCAACCCAAGGGCCCGGATTCGATCGAAGAAATATGCCCCCCGTGCCTGCAAGGTGGTTACCCGTTCCGGTTCCGCTTTCAAGAGATCCAATGCCGCCTGGGCTGCGGCCGCCACGGGTGGTGACATCCCCACACTGTACAGAAATCCCGGAGCAAGATAGCGGAGGTTTTCGATCAGGGCTTTTTCTCCGGCCACGTAGCCACCACAAGCGGCGAGCGACTTGCTCAAAGTGCCCATCCAGATATCTACTTCCCGAGGGTCGATGCCAAAGTGTTCGGCAATTCCCCGGCCACGCTGACCAACAACCCCCAGCGCGTGTGCCTCATCGATCATGAGCCACGCGCCGTAGCGTTTTTTCAGGTGAATCAAGGCGGCTAAGTCGGGGTAATCGCCGTCCATGCTATAGATCCCTTCTACCGCAATGAGCAAGCGTTCGGCGCGATGACGGTGGTTCTGTAGCAATTGTTCGAGGTCAGCCATGTCGTTGTGACGAAAGGAGAAGCGCTGCGCCCGCGAGATCTGTATGCCCATCAGGATACTGTTATGGGCGTATTCGTCATGCAGCACTATATCTCTCGGGCCCAAAAGATGTCCGATGAGACTGATGTTGGTCCCATGACCGCTGACCATGACCAGGGCGTCATCGACGCCGTAGAGTTCTGCAATGCTCCGCTCAAGGTTGCGGTGCAGGGGCCGCTCTCCCGCGACGATGCGACTGGCGGAAACCGAAGTGCCATAACGGTCAATGGCGGCCTTGGCGGCGGCATTGACCCTCGGGTGCCCGGAAAGCCCAAGGTAGTTGTAGCTGCCATAGTTGATAACCGGATGCCCGGCAATTTCGCTGTGGGCGGCCGCCGTACCCGCATGCACATGAAAGAACGGGTTCTCCACACCAAAACGCTGGGCGCCTTCCTGCAGCATGCGTACCTGGCGGAAACCAGGCTGCTGATCAAAACGGGTAAAGGCCTCGGGTACGGCGGCATCTTCCTGACGCGGCTGCGTCGTCGGCGCCGCATCTATCTGCTTTAGACGCTTCTCCAATCCCTTCTGAATGAGGCGTTCCTTGACTTGCGCGGCAAGGCTGCGATGGGGTTTGTTCATCTCAGTGGCCTCCCGTGCCGGTGCGTAGCGCAGCATCCACCTCTTGTTGGACGACGCCATGCGCCGCAGCCAGTCGCTGGAATTCGGCATCGGGAGTTTGCTCCGCCAGCGCGGCATCCGCCGTATCCCTTTTCCGCAATGTCTGCAGCAGCCGCTGGGCCAATTTGCCGGGCGTCGGTCCTTCGCTGAGCAGAAAGGCGGGTAGCTTGATCCCCAAGCGTTCCTCCAGCGCCAGTGCCAGCTCGATCCCCATCAGCGAATCGAGCCCGAGTTGACCGAGATTTTGGTCCGGCGGAATTTTTTCGACGGCTAGCCGCAAGATCTGCCCGACTTCGCGGCGCACCAGCTCCGTCAGCAACGCCTGCGCTTCGCCCAGCGGCAGCGTCTGTAGTGTGGCGCAGAGATCCGCGTCGGTCGCGTCGGCGGCGTCCTCTACCTCACGTGACAGTTCCGTAAAGCGCGGCGCTTGGGCTCCCGGCAAAAAGCGGCGTACCGCGCCCCAGTCCAGATCGGCCACCACCAGGGCGCTGGCATGCGTCAGCAGCATCGACTCCAGGACGTTGAGGGCTGTTGCCGCCCGCAGTGTCGCGCCGCCGAGCCGCTGCTGCAACACATCGCGCGTCTGCGGATTACGGGCCAGGTAACCGACATCCCCGATTGCCCCCCACAGCACCGCGGTGGCCGGTAGGCCCTGGGCCCGGCGTTGCGTGGCCAGGGCTTCCATCCAGGTGTTCGCCGCCACGTAATGGGCCTGCCCAGGGTTGCCGAGCAGGGTGGTCACCGACGAGTACAGCACGAAGAAATCCAGCGGAGCGCTCTGACTATTCTGGTGAAGATGCCATGCACCGGCGATTTTTGGGCGCAGCACGGCGTCTATCTGCGTCGCCGTCAGGTTTTGGGCGAGGGCGTCGTCAATGACGGCTGCCGCATGGATGATGCCCCGTAAGGGTCCGATCTCCGCCGCGATCCGCGCAAATAGCGCCTGTACCTGCGCACCGTCGCCGACATCGCAGGGCAGGCAGTGCAGATCGACGCCCGCCGCCGTCATCGCCATCAAAGCTTCCTGGCCAGACGCATCGGGGCGTGCGGAGCGGCTGATCAGTACCAGCCGTCGCGCGCCCCGTGTCACCAGCCATCGCGCCGTCTCCAGCCCGAAACCGGAGAGTCCGCCGGTGACCAGATAAACACCGTCGGCAGACAGACGAAGACCCGGCCCGCTCTGCCGCGAGGGCCGCGCGGCAGGGGTGAAGGGTGCTTCCATATCCACCACGATCTTGCCAATCTGCCGCGCCTGCTGCATATGCCGGAACGCCTCCACCACCCTTGCCGCAGGAAAACGGATCACCGGCAGCGTAAAGAAATCGCCTTGTGCAAAGTGTTCCATGATCTCCGTGAACAGCCGCTGCGTCAGCGCCGGTCGCGCCAGCAGCAATTGATCGGCATCGATCCCGAAATAACTCAGATTATTGCGGAAGGGACGCAGACCCATAGCGGTATTTTCGTAAAAATCACGCTTGCCCAGTTCGAGAAAACGTCCAAAAGGCCGCAACACCTGTAGATTACGGCGTATCGCCTCGCCGGAAAGGCTGTTGAGGAGCACATCGACACCGGTGCCGCCCGTATCGCGCAGAATCGCCTCGGCAAAGTCGAGGGAGCGGGAATCATAGACCCGATTTACCCCCAACAGGCGCAGAAAATCCCGCTTTTCCGGCGAACCCGCCGTCGCAAAGACTTCCGCGCCGAGTTGCTGCGCGATCTGAATCGCCGCGATACCCACACCGCCGGCACCGCCATGAATCAATACGCGTTCACCAGCCTCCAGCCGCGCCAGTTCGCGTAATGCGTACCAGGCGGTGAAGAACACCGTCGGAATCGTCACCGCCGCCGCCATGTCCATACCCGGTGGCAGTGCGGCAATGGCCGTTTCCGATGTCTGCACATGGGTACTGAAACTGGCAGGGGCAAAGCCGAGCACCGCATCCCCCGGCGCCCAGCGCGTCACCTGCCGCCCCACTGCGACAATCCGCCCGGCGAACTCGAGTCCCAGACCGGGGCCGGAGAAACCATTTTCCAGGGCTTCATCGGAAAGCATGCCCAAGGCATACATCACATCGCGGAAATTGAGCCCCGCCGCTGCCACGACCACCTCTACGGCATCGTCAGCAAGGGCCGGACACGGATGATCAGCCCATTGCAGATTGCGTAACTGGCCGGGCAGCGAAAAACCCAACTGTCGGCAGGACGAGGCCTGCATCGGGTCTGCCACCGCTGGCGAGGTCAGTTCTTGTACCCGTGGGGCATAGCGCCGGCCTTCGGCATCAAAAACCAGTTCGGTCTCCGCATCGGGATCGAGCAGCGCACCGACGACGGCCACCACCGTCGCCGCCGTGGGCGATGTCGTCCCCCAGTCGATCAGGCGCAGCGCCCATTCCGGCCACTCGTTCTGCAGGCTGCGGGCAAAGCCGCAGAGCCCCGCCGCATCCAGCGCCGCCAGATCGACTGATTGTTCATCCGCCAACGGGCAGGTTGCCCGGACACCACCCGCCGTTAGCACAAAGACGGGCGCCACAGCCGTCTGACTCACGCCCCATAAGCCCAAAGCGCGGAGTATCTGACAGGATCGTGACAACGTCGCCGGCGAGAAAGGGGTTGTCAGCGCAGGCCGCTCCAGGTAGACCACCCCCGCCCAATGCTTGTCCCCCGCGTTTTCGGCCAGGGCCGCCGTCAGTAAGGCATCAGAGTCGGCGACAATGAAATGGCACTCAGCGCCAGCCGCCGTCAGCGCCGTCCGCAGCATCACCACCCCCGGTACGTTCTCCGCTCCCGGCGTACCCACCAGCAACCAGCATCCGGCCGGGGAACGGCTTTCCGGCACCGCCACCGCCGCTGCTTTACGCAGTAATAAGGCGTACGCACCCGTGCCAGCCTCTTCCGCACCCAAGACCCTGCATCCGGCGAAACCACGGTCCTCCAGCCACTGCCGGCACTCCGCCATACCCATCAGGGACGGATCGTGTTCATCTATCGTTCGCCACCAGAGCTCCGGATGCACCCCTTGTACCAGCAAGACGCCCTCCGCAGCCACACAGTCCACGGCGCAGTCCAGCATTTGCAACTGCAAATCCTTGTCGGCCACATCCAGGCGCAACCATGCCAGATGCACCACAGGCCGGTTTTCGTCCCGCAGATGGATGGTCGTCCACGGCGCCGTCAGCGATGCCTCGGCGTCATTCAACCCTGCCTGATAGAGTGCGCAGCGGACATCTTCCCCCACGCCCGCCGCGAGTGTCGGCAACCACTCCGCCGCCGAATGGCTGATCTCCAGTATCCCCAGGCGCTGGCCCGCAGATAATTCCATCCGCAACGCGGCGACCAGCGCACTCATTCCGGCCATCATCGGTGGGGTCATGGTCTGGAGGATGGCCGGGTAAGCGGCTATCGCGATCTGCGGCCATGTGCCCGACTCGCCGCTGCCGGACCGATGCAAACCCCAGCGCCCGACCTGCAGGGTGATCGGGAAAAACTCCGGATAATCCTGCAGAAGGGTCTGCCAGATATCCGCTGCCGCGATCTCCTCGCCACTCACTGTCGCAGATTCCGCCCCATAGGCCTGCAGCAGCCCCTCCACCAGTGGCGAAAACTCTTCGATATAACGCGCCGCAGCGGTACTATCCGCCAGCGCATCGGCTAATAGCGTGTGTATGGCGGCCAGATCGAGCGAAATCCGCGCATCGGCACACTGCGCCAATGGTACCGGCGTCAGCCTGCTGTGCAGGTAGCGCAGGTGCTCGACGTCGCTGCGCAGCAAACGCACCCGGCGCAGACGCACGCCCTCACATCGTACCACCACCCGGCCTTGTCCGTCGGTCAGGCTCAGATCCGCCAACAAGGACTGTGGCGAGCGGCGCAGCAGCCGCACGGACGCCCAAAGCACGCCCTCTGCCGCCGCCAGCAAGCTCAGTCGCTCGACACGCACCGGCACATAACCCCAGCCCGCCTGTGCAGTACCCTCGGCAGCCAGCAGATTCACAAAAAGTTGCAATGCCCCATCGAGCAGTACGGGGTGCAACAAATAATCCGTGGCATCCGCTGGCGCCGGCAGCGCCAATCGCGCCAGCACGCCGTCCTCTTGCAGCCATCCCGCCTGTACCGACTGAAACGCCGGGCCATAGTGGAGACCGGCCATATCCGCCAAACGATAGTGCCGATCCGCATCAAAATCCGGGAGCCGGGAGGGTGGCGTCGAGCATTCCTGGAGCGTATCCGGTCCCGCGCCCGCATTACCCTGGCGAATCCGCCCTTTGCCGTGGAGCGTCCAGCCCTCCTGCAACAACGGGCGCGCCTGAATGGTCGCCACGCCGCCCTCATCCACGCTGACGCGCAGCACCTTACTGTCATCATCATCGAGGAGCAGCGGCGCCACGATTTCCAGATCTTCGATGACGAGATGCGCGGAGCTCCCAAAGCGTTCGCGCGCTGCCGCCAGCAGCAACTCCACGTAACCCGCTCCGGGAAAGATTATCCCGTCTCCCACCCGATGATCCGCCAGAAAAGGCAGCCGCGCCGTATCGATCTGCTGCTCCCATTCTCCGGCATGGCCAGCAAGCGGATGCCCCAGCAACGGATGCACCGGATAAGCAGTGAGCGTTCGCGCCGACTCGCTGGTGACCGTATGCCAGTGATGTTCCCGCTCCCACGGATAACGGGGCAAATCGACCACCGGGGCCGGTACCGGGTAATAGTGCTGCCAATCCGTCGCCACCCCGGCCACCCAGAGCGCGGCCGCCGCCTGCGTCAACACCTGGGCATTTTCCTCGCCACGGCGCAGCGTGGTGATGATCCGCCCATCCTGCTCTGCCGCATTCAGTGCATCCTGCACATAACCGCGCAGCACCGGATGCCCACCCAGTTCGATAAAGATATTCCATGACTGCAGCAACTCTTCCACCGCCTGCTGAAAACGCACCGGCTCGCGGATATTACGCCACCAGTACGTCGCATCCAGCGTCTCTTCGGCGAGCACCGCGCCGGTTACCGTCGACAGTAGCGGGATGCGCGTCGCCATCGGGTGCAGATCCGCCAGGCTGTCCAGCAGCGCCGCGCGGAAGCCGTCCATCTGCGGACTATGAAAGGGATAATCCACATCCAGGCGTTTATAGCCCACGCCCCGATTGCGCAATCGCCGTTCCAGTGCCGTCAATGCGTCCTGGGCGCCCACCACCGTCGACCCGCGCGGGCTGTTCCATGCGGCAATGGATACCCTGTCCGCCAGATCCCAGTCCTGCAACCAACCCATGACCGTATCCGCATTAGCCGCCACTGCCGTCATCTGCCCCAGCCCCCGCGACTGGCCCTGCAAACGACTACGCTCGTAGACCACCCGCACGGCATCAGCGAGACTCAGACCGCCGCAGGCCCATGCCGCCGCCACTTCACCAACGCTGTGCCCGGCCACCGCCACCGGCTCGATCTCCAACGCGCGCAGGCACTCCGTGATCCCCACCTGGAGCGCAAAGAGCGCCGGCTGGGCGAATTCCGTCAGCACATAGCGTCCCTCACCGAGCAGGCCCGCCAACTCATCCCGCAAAGCATAGCCCGCCAGCGGCAGGAAGATCGCGTCTATCGCCGCCAGCGTTTGCGTAAACACCGGCTCATTCAGCAGGGCCCGACCCATGCCCACCCATTGGCTGCCGTTTCCGGAATAGAGGAATACCGGACCGCGCGGCGTCTCCAGCCCTTTCCCCAGTGCCGCCGGGGGCGCATCCTCACCGGCGGCAAAAGCGCGTACATCCGCTGCCAGATCGGAGCCGTCATCACCCCAGAACAGGGCGCGCTGACCCAGTCGCTCGCTACGGAAATTCGCCTGATAGCGGCAGGCGTAATCCTGCTCCGCCACCCCCGTCAGCACCCCGGCGAAATCCGCCGCCACCTGTCGCAAAGCGGTCGGTGTCGCCGCCGACAGCAGCAGCGGCCAACGCTGCGAACGGCGCATCTTTGCGGGGGAACGTAGCCGCCGTCGGGGCTCCGCCGCCCGCTCCAGTATCACATGGGCATTGGCACCGCCGAAACCGAAGGCGTTCACCCCGACCGTCAGCGGCCCTGTAGTACGCAGCGCGCGCGCCGCAGTCACCACCTCCAGACCGAAGTCCGCCAGCGGCAGACGCGGATTCAGTCGCGTCACGCCGATCGTTGCCGGTACGATCCGCTGCTGCAAACAGTGAATGGCCTTCAACAACCCAGGCACTCCCGATGCCGTCTCCATATGCCCCAGATTGCTCTTTACCGAGCCCAGCGGCAGCGGGTTGTCGGCGCGCCGCCGGGCGCCCAGCGCGCGACCAATGGCCTCCACTTCCAGGGGGTCGCCCACCGCCGTGCCGGTACCATGCGCCTCGATATAATCGACGGCATCAGGATCAATGCCCGCCGCCGCATAAGCCGCGGTGAGCAAAGCCGCCTGCGCCGCCACTCGTGGTATGGTCAGCCCCGCCTTGTGTCCATCCGTATTGATGGCGGTATGGGCCACCACCGCCAGGATGCGATCCCCGTCGCGCAGCGCCGCCGCATGCTCCTTGAGCACGAAGACCCCGCCGCCCTCCGCGCGCACATAGCCGTCCGCCGCCGCGTCAAAAGGGCGCGAGCGGCCTTCGGCAGAAAGCATGGACGCCTTGGAAAAAATCAGAAAACCAAAAGGATGCAGATGCAGGTTGATGGCCCCGGTCAGCGCCAGATCGCTCTCACCGTGCAACAACGACTGGCAAGCCTGATGAAAAGCGACCAGTGCCGAAGAGCAGGCCGTATCCACCACCATGCTCGGCCCCTGCAGATCATAAAAATAGGACAGGCGATTCGCCGCAATGCTCGCCGTCGAACCCGTCGCCGAGTTCGTGCCGATGGCCGCCAAATCATCGGCCAAGCGGTAGCCATAATCGGTACTGGCGAGGCCGATGAAGACGCCGCAACGACTCCCGCGCAAGCGGAGAACCGGGATACCGGCATGGGCGAAAGCCTCCCAGCTCATCTCCAGCAGCAGACGTTGCTGTGGGTCCATGGCCGCCGCCTCGCGCGGGGAAATGCGAAAAAACCCCGCATCAAAGCCCCCCACATCCCCCAGCGAACCCGCCGCGAAGGTCACCGAGCTCCCTGGATGGGCCCGTGACGGATGCTCGAGCCCGTACTGCGCCCAGCGCTCCTCCGCCACCCGCGTCACCAGGTTTCGGCCCGCCAGCAAGTCCTCCCAGAAGGTGGCATCCGATGTTTGCGGTAAGCGCGACGCATAGCCAATGATCGCGATTTTTTTATTTTTCATAAACGGCTCACAAAGTTTTCGAATTCGGAAAAATGATCAGACCATCTGGGTGCCGAAAATCCGCGCAGGCGGTGCAATTGCGCCTCCCGTCGAGCACTCGCAGGTTGCGCATAATCGTGAATCGCCTCCAACCACGCGTCCCCGTCGTCCAGATCGAGGTAATCCGGCACCAAGCCCGCCACTTCGCGAAACACCGGCAACGGGCTCGTCAGCGCCGGCACACCCAAATCCATCGCCTCCAGCAGAGGTAATCCGTAGCCCTCCGCATGCGAAGGAAAGAGCATGGCGCGGGCATGGCGCAAATAATGCCCGAGCCGGGCATCGTCACAATCCGTCATCAGATGCACAACCTGTTTCAGTCGTTCGTCGGTCTTCAACTGACGGACCACCTCACCGCACATCCAGCCGATTTGCCCGATGACCAATAGATGCGGGATCTCCGCAGCGTGCCATTCGTCCAGCATGCGCTGCCACAGATGCAGCACGAACGCATGGTTTTTGCGGGGCTCCAGCGTACCCACCATCACGAAATAAGGCCCCGCTACCGCGCCAGGCGTATCCTCGCAGACCGTCCAGTGCTTTTTGGCGCCCAGCGGGATTACCGCCACCGGCGGCACCACTGCCCCGGTCTGCCGGGCATGTTCGTCGAGCATCTCCGCCGTATGCCGGGAGTTGCTGACGATCCCCTTTGCCTGCCCCAGAATCAAGCCCATTCGCCGGACATGATGTTTTGCCGCGCCCGCCTGACAAAACTGCGCGTGGGTAATGGGAATCAGGTCATGGACCATCACCAGCAAGCGCATGTTTTTACGGCGTAGCCAGCCAAGATAACTCCGCTGGTCCAGCCCGCTGTGCCCCATATTGAGCACCCAGCTCCCGGCAGGCACCGCGCGCAACGGCCATTTGAGCGAGGCCCTCAGGGTGTTCCTCAAACTGGCAGGGCGCTTACCATCTTCCCACCCCACCAACTGGTCGAAAAGCGCCACGGAAGCCGACGGGGACAAGCCTACCGCAACACCGCCCCAGATCACCATGGCCTGCGCCCGATGGTGAAAGTGCCGCACGTAGGCGAGACACACGCGATCCACCCCGGTCGGCATGCGTCCTCGCATCAGGCGGTACAGCAGGCGAGTCACATCCAGAAAAATCGGTGCATCACCAAATCCGCTCATGTGAGTTTCCTAGGGGACCACACCCGCCGTTGTCAGACCCTGAATCGGATAGACGATCTGTATGATCAGCCCCAGGAACTTCTGCAGATCGGTGATTGGCGCCGATGCCACATAAATCAGGTCATGATTCTGGATGGGGAAGGTCTGCGCGGCAAAGAGGGTGGCCGGATCGCTGAAATCAAAGCGGAATACCACCGGCACTTCGCCATTGGCGGTGAGCTGCACCGGTTTCGGCCAGTGTGGCAGCAAAGATGGCTTCTCAAAGCGAAACACAAATACCGCCTTGGCATCCGTCTGACTGCCATTGAGCCCCCCCGCCTGCGCCAAGGCCTGGGCCAGGCTGATGCCAGAGGCCTGAAAGTCCACTTCCTTGGTTTCCTTGGTGGCGCCCATCACGGTCACCTGCAAGGGTTTGTAGAGTGCCGTCAGCACATCGCCACCGCGCAAAGAAACGTCCTCACGGGGATTACGGATGATTTCTTCCAGGGGCAATTGTAGCACCTTGCCGCCGCGGGACAGTTGTATGGTTACCTTGTTGACCGGCTTGGCCACGCCACCCGCCGCCGCTATGGCCTGTAGTACGCTGACCCCGCCCGGAATCATGGGCACCATGGTGCTTTTTTTCACATTGCCCACCACCGTAATGCTCTGGGCATGATTCTTCACCAACCGTACCACCACCTGCGGATCGTGGGCCATATGAATCAGCCGATCGCGGATCTCGGCACCAATCTCATTGAGGGTTTTGCCGGTACAAGGAATTTTGCCCGCAAAAGGCATCATGATATCGCCGTCGCTCCCCACCATCTGTACAGGGATAGCCGTCATCATGGATCCCGAGAGTTTGCTCATGGAAGAAATCCCCGTGGCAAAAAGCATGGCGGGCGGTGCTTCCCAAATATACACCTGCAGCGTATCGCCGGGCCCAACGGCGTAACGGAGGGGGTTGGGATTAATGAAACCCTTCAATGAATCCAGATGAGCCTGACCAATCTCCTCTTTCATGTAATGAGACATGGCGTAATTCACATCCACCAGTTGAATCCCCGCCAGGGTTTTATTGTGTGCCACATCATCCACAGTACCCGCGCGAGGCCCGGAATACGGCATGTAAGAGGCGCAACCAGTCATGCCCATCAATAATGCAGCCATGACACCAGCGCGGATCATCCCTGTGTTTGCTTTTTTGTTCAATCTTTCTCCGCATTTAATTTGGGACCGAGGATCCGGACCAAGGCGGACGCACGCCCCAGATGCCTGATCGTGGAAACTTGTATTTTCCCGCCGACGTAATGTACCATAAAATAAACTAATAGTAGAACAGCGCATAACACTTAAATTTAAGGACGGCCAAAATCATGCAGATTATACCGACCATTCTATCCGGTGGCTCCGGCAGCCGACTCTGGCCGCTTTCCCGCAAGTCTTTCCCCAAGCCGTTTATCGCCTTGCCGGATGGCGAAACCCTCATTCAGAAAACGCTGTGCCGCATTATGCAACTGGATCTGCAAGGCCCCATACTGACCGTCACCAACCGGGATTACTACTTCCTCACCCGGGATACCTTCGCGGCTTATGCCAAACATCATGGCTGCACACTCCCAAAGGCACAGTACCTGCTGGAACCCGTCGGACGCAACACCGCCCCGGCCATGACCGCCGCCGCACACTGGGCGCAGGCAGAAGCGGGAGAAGACAGCATTCTCCTGTTTTTGCCAGCAGATCACATTATTCAGGGTGACCAGGCCTTTTCCAAGGCCGTCACGCATGCCGCAGCGTTGGCAGAAGCCGGGTATCTGGTGACTTTTGGGGTGGTGCCCACCACTGCGGAGACCGGCTATGGTTACATTCAGATGGGTGCCGCGCTGGAGCAGAACGGGCATCAGGTCGCGCGCTTTGTAGAAAAGCCCGATGCCGCAACCGCCACGAATTACCTGAGGAGCGGCGATTACCTCTGGAATTCCGGCATGTTCTGCATGCGGGCCGATGTGCTGCTGCAAGCCATGGCAGAGCACGCTCCGCAAGTGTACGCCGCCGCCACTTCTGCCTGGGACTGCAGCAGTCGTAACGGAGACAGTATCGAGTTGGACGAGGCGCTTCAGGGTGCGCCCGATCTTTCCATTGACTACGCCGTTATGGAGAAGGCCAGTAACGTCGCGGTGATCCGCGCGGAATTCGGCTGGAATGACCTGGGTGCCTGGAATGCCTACGGTGCCTTGATGGAGGTCGACGCGCATAACAACCACATGGTGGTTCGGGACAGCGTACTCGTGGACAGTACGGACTGCGTAGTACACAGCCCAGACCGGGTGACGGCATTGCTGGGGGTGCGTGATCTGCTGATCGTAGACACTCCGGATGCCCTGCTGGTCGCCGACAAAAGTCGCGACCAGGACGTCAAGCGCATCGTGGAAACCCTCCGCTCGCGTCGCCACGCCGCCGTCGACACGCATGTTACCTGCTATCGTCCCTGGGGCAGTTATACGGTGCTGGAGGAAGGTGATCATTTCAAAATCAAACGCATCGTGGTCAAGCCCAAAGAAAAGCTCTCCTTGCAGATGCATCATCATCGCAGTGAACACTGGATTGTGGTGACCGGTACCGCGCTCATCCATGTGGGCGGTGAAGAACGCTTGATCATGACCAATGCGTCCACCTTTATCCCGGCAGGAGAAACCCATCGTCTCAGTAACCCAGGCGTCATAGACCTGCACCTGATCGAGGTGCAAAGTGGCGCCTATCTGGGCGAAGATGATATCGTGCGTTTTGAAGATATCTATGGGCGGGCGCTACCCGATGCGCAAAGTGGATCAGCTCCGATAGCCAAGCAATAAAAGGAACATCTGTGCTGCAATCCATCTGGAACCGGGTCAAGAACCTCAATAAACTGTTTATCTACGTGGTGCTGCTGCCGACGGGGTTAGCCATCCTGTACTTCGGTTTGATTGCCTCACCGGTGTACATCAGTGAATCTTCTTTCGTGGTCTACAGCCCCAGCCAGCAGGTCAGCAGTTCCGGCCTCGCCAGCCTGCTGAGCGGGCTGGGTGGCAGCAACTCCACCAGCGCGGCAGAAACCATCCATGCATATGTGGAGTCCTGGGATGCCATGATGGCCCTCAACAAAGCTTACGATCTCAAAAAAGTCTATGGTGGCGATAATATCGACATCTTCGACCGCTTCGGCGGCGTATTCTTCCCCCATAGCAGCTATGTCAAGCTCTTGCGCTATTACCAGTCCATGGTCACCGACAAACTGGACAGTACCAACGGTATCAGCAAGCTCAAAGCGCGCGCCTACGGTGCAGAAGATGCGCGTAAGATCAACGCCTTCCTGCTGCAAAAAAGTCAGGATATCGTCAATCGGCTCAACGAAAGGGCAAGATCTAAAGGGGTTTACTACGCGCGGAAAGACGTCACCTCCGCCGAGCAAAAGCTGCGGGATGCCACCATAGCGCTTGCCAATTACCGCAACCGGCACGGCGTTTTCAGCCCGCCCGCCCAATCGGCTTTGCAACTGGGCATGGTTTCCAAGCTCCAGGATCACCTCATCACCGAAAAAACCCAGCTTGATGCCATCCGCGCGCACGCCCCCAGTAACCCGCAGATACCGGTGCTACAAAGCTCCATAAAGGCGCTCCAGGGCGAGATACAGACGGAAAACGCCAAGGTCACCGGCTCCAAACAATCGCTGGCCAGCAAAGACACCGAGTATGAGCGACTGAACGTCAACCAGCTTCTCGCGCAGAAACTGCTGGAAGCGGCGGTGACCTCCCTGGAGCAGGCGCGCCTTACGGCACAGAAGCAGGAGCTGTATCTGGAGACCATCAGCAGGCCGAATTTGCCCGACGCGCCACAGGAGCCGAAACGCTTTGAAGATGTGCTGGGCATATTACTGGTGTCGCTGATGATCTGGGGCGTGCTGAGCATCTTGCTCGCAGGGGTTCGGGAGCACCATGCCCGCTAACAACAACCTGACATTTTGGGATCAATTGCGGTTACAGGGGCGGGTGATTTGGGCACTCACCTTAAGGGAGACGGTCACCCGATTCGGGCGTGAAGGTCTGGGCATGCTGTGGATGATTGCAGAACCGGCGATGTTTGTCGTCGGAGTGATAATTATCTTTTCGTTTATTGACGCCGGATACCCTTATGGCATCAGCATTGCAGAATGGCTTGCTGTGAGCTATCCCACATTGTTGTTCTGGAGAAATGGTACAGGCAGGGTGACCAAAGCAATAGAGGGGAACCGATCTTTGCTGCACCATCAGCCTATCCGGCCTATGGACATTATTTATGCCAGAATATTTCTGGAGTTCGCCAGCGGAATGGCGGTATTTCTGTTTCTTTTTCCTATATTTATCGCAGTGGGAATATGTCATTTACCAAACAACCTCCTAATCATGGCAGTTGGCTATTTGTTAATCATCTGGTTTTCGTTCGGTTTTGTGCTTATTATGGCGGGGCTTGCAGAACTCAGTGAAACAATCGAAAAGACATCTCATATCATCCTGTATTTAATGCTGCCGTTTTGCGGAGTTTTTATTCCCACATTCATGGTGCCAGAACCATATCGGGGTTATTTGCTCTATTTTCCATTGATTGATGCGGTGGATTATTTTCATCACGGATATTTTGGTGCTTCTGTCCCAAGTTACTATCACTTACGATATACTATAACTGCATTAATAGGGTTAACGCTACTAGGTATTGCCATTTCAAATTTGGCTATCCGTAAGGTTAAATCAGGGTAGCTGTTCACCAGTGGCACGATTACAGTAAACAGTAGATTTTAAACAAGGAAAATGATATGTGGCAAGGTGATAGAGCTATAAACATTCGGCAATTGCTAGACGCTGATTGTGAGCATTTTATTCCATTTGCTTATGCAAGTCTGTTGAATAGGCGGCCGGATCCTACAGGGTTAATTCATTATACATATAGATTGCATAATAGAGCTAGCAGGGAGCTTGTTATTGCCGAGATACTGAATTCTCAAGAGTATGCGCGATTAGACGCTGCATGCCAGACACCAGGGAGCAAAAAACTGCTTAAAGCATACAAGATATTGCGAGTGATACCTCTTGGAAAAATGAAGTGGTCATTGCTTCCGTCTTTTGGCCATAAACATGCAAAAAAAACTTCTTTTGATTGGGTGGGATGGGCAAGTGAATTTATACTAAATGATGACTTGCTTGTAGATGGGATAAAAGATTTATACAAAGGCATTCTTGATGTCGATGTTGATGAGGAGACTCTTTATAAGGCCAGAGTGCAAATAAAGAAAGGTAGTTTGCTGGAACTATTTCTGAATGTAATTGACATATCAGAATATAAAATATATTGCAGCAACGATATGGGAGCCTTGGTTTTGCCAAATGATTCGCCGCGCAATTTTCTTTATCGCGAGCAAATAAATATGCATAATTTTACGAAGGCAATCGGTAACCGTCCAGATCTATACGTTGTAATTCCTAGTTTTGAGGATTCGATTTTTTTAAATAAATGCATAATTTCATTACAAAAGTATGGCCAGCATCTTTTGACAAAAATAATAATATCAGATGATTGCAGCACAACTGCTGAGCACTCTAATTACTTGTCGCACCTAAAGTCTAAAAACCATAATTATAAAATTCCAATCGATGTGGTGCTAAGCGACATCAACACTGGATTCTCAGCGAATGTTAATCGTGGTCTTTTAAAGGTTCCTAGTAACGCCGACGTGTTACTATTAAATAGTGACACTGAAATCACCGAATATTCAATATCTGCTCTTTGCGCAATTGGCAGGCAAAATGGAGGAGTCGCTGGTGCTCGTCTGCTGTATCCTGATATGAAAATTCAGCATGGTGGCGGATTTAGAAATTTTAATGCACCAGAGTGGTTCGAGCATAGATACCGCATGCGCGATCGATTTCATCCTCCTGCATTAACCTCTTACAATGCTTTATACTGCACAGCAGCTGCGCTTTATATTCCATGGGAAACGCGTAGAGTTGTAGGAGTTTTCGACGAGAAGTTTTCTATGGGATTTGAAGATGTAGATTACTGCCTTCGTGTCTGGAAATGTGGGCTACCAGTTAATTATGTTGGTTCATCAGAAATTATTCACCATGAATCAGTTACAAGAGGAAAACAACTGGGTGAAAGAGAGGATTCGTCGAAAAAATATTTTTGGCTTAAATATGATTCCTTCTTTACTCGTAAAGTTACAGATGGCAATGGACGAATTAAAGTAATATTTGTCACTAAGGACACAGGGGTTGGTGGCGGCCATCGTGTAATTTATAGGTTTGCTGGATACTTAGCAAGTTTGTCAGAACAGTTTTCTGTTGAAATATGGTGCCTTGACACCAAACCTGATTGGTTCGAATTGAATCATTTTGTTAACTTTCGCACTTATAATAGTTTTAGCTCTTTAGAAAATGATTTGAAGCATGTAGATGCTATTAAAATAGCAACGTGGTGGGAAACAGCAGAATATGTCTGGAGATCGTCATTATTTTCAGGTTTGCCTGTTTGGCTATCTTTAGATATTGAAAGCTCCTATTATAAAGGCAGAGATACGTTCAATGAGATGCGTGCACTTGCGTCGTATGCGCCTGAATTTATTTATATTGCTTGTTACAAGTGGTTGGCTGCACATCTTGTTGAAAAATTCTATTTCAATTCTAATTACGTAGGATTGGGAGTTGACAAGGAGACTTTTAATCGTACTTCTTCGCCAAGACGTAAGCGATCAATTCTTGTTTGTGCTAGGGGTGAACCACTCAAAGGGTACCAACTATCACGAGATATCATTAAAAAATTATCGGAATTTTATTTCAATATTACAGTCTATGGTAATGATATTGCATTGGTTCCAAGCGCGCACAATATAAGTTTTATTTACAAGCCAGACAATCATGATTTGTGCCGTTTGTATAACACCCATGAGTTTTTTCTGCAGACTTCCATACATGAAGGTTTAAGCCTCCCTCCCCTCGAAGCGATGTCGTGCGGATGTATACCCGTTGTAACAGAAGCCTTTGGTAATCGTGAATACATTAAGGATGGTTATAACTGTATTGTTATCCCTCGTAATGTTGATGCGGCAGTTGATGCTATTACTCAAAGCACTTATGACGATATTTACCCAACATTAGAGCATGGCATGAGTATAACTTTAGGTTTGTACGACTGGTCAAAAAGCTTTGAAGCATTTCGTCAATTGTTGACTAAGATAAGTCATGAGCCAATATATGGGAAAACAAAATTTTAATATTAACGCGTCAGATCACCCGCTAATTGCAGCGAAACAGGCAAGTGGTGGTCCATGGGGACGACCTGTAGTTTTCTGCTTTCTTATTTGGCGGGCCTGTTATTTTTATGGTTTTTATGGAAATCTTGTTTGTAACTGCGCAGCATGCTTCATGTCTGGCAGGATATACATTTCCGTTGTCTTGTATCGCGAGTGATATTTAATAATGCCGAATAATGACATTTTTGATAAATTAATAATATCATCCCCCAATGGCGGGGGATTATACTTTATCTGCGAAGGTAATCCTGTAAAACTAGACAATTTTTATTCTACAGGATTAAGTGTAAATGGAAGAAAGTTGATTCGTGGTTTTCAAGACTCTGGTGTTACAATCTATGATCAGTCAAATGTTCATGAAATCGATAACAAGGTGATGGGTTTTGACGATGTTCACGATGTGCTGATTGACGGCGAATTTTATTACCTAGTTGGAACGTCGGGAAATGAGGTGGTTAAAGTTTCAGCGTTTGGAAAAGAGCTTCAGCGCTGGGTATTCCCTGGTGAAATTGATTCTATGCATATTAATTGTCTGGCAAAATGGAATGGGGCTATCGTTTTTTCTGCTTTCGGCGATTTTAGCATTGGCTATGATTATAAAGGGAAGTCTCTTGGATCAGGTTTCGTTCAGGATCTACATAGCGGTCAGCGGTTGATAACCGATCTTTCGCAGCCACATAGCCTTGTTTCTGTAAATGACAACTTAATTTTAGCAAACTCTGAGACTATGGAAATAGTTGAATACGGGCCATCTTGTACTGTTTTACGAAGAAAGCAATTTGATGGATATACGCGCGGTATTTGTGTTCTTGGTGATATTGTCTATGTTGGTTTGAGTCGCTCTAGAAATGTTGAACATTCTGGCGTTGATAACGCGTGCGTTCTGGCAATCGAAAAAACTTCTTGGAATGAAATTTGGCGATTGCAATTGCCGTGCTCTGAGATTTATCAGATTCAGTCCTTGGGTGGCCAAAATGATTCAATTTATTTGCTGACAAGTATTGTGTCGGCATCTTCATCAAAGTCACAAAAAGCACTTGCGGTTCGGGATTGTCAGATTGCTGATCTTACTCAAGCCGTCTCGGATCGGGACGGCGAGATTGCTAGCTTGAGTCAGTTCATATCAGAGCGAGACGGGCAGATTGTCGGCCTTACTCAAGCCGTCTCGGATCGGGACGGCGAGATTGCTAGCTTGAGTCAGTTCATATCAGAGCGAGATGGGCAGATTGTCGGCCTTACTCAAGCCGTCTCGGATCGGGACGGCGAGATTGCTAGCTTGAGTCAGTTCATATCAGAGCGAGACGGGCAGATTGTCGGCCTTACTCAAGCCGTCTCGGATCGGGACGGCGAGATTGCTAGCTTGAGTCAGTTCATATCAGAGCGAGATGGGCAGATTGTCGGCCTTACTCAAGCCGTCTCGGATCGGGACGGCGAGATTGCTAGCTTGAGTCAGTTCATATCAGAGCGAGACGGGCAGATTGTCGGCCTTACTCAAGCCGTCTCGGATCGGGACGGCGAGATTGCTAGCTTGAGTCAGTCAATAACAGATATTACGAACTCTCTTTTCTGGAGAGCTACTTTCCCAGCAAGGTGGGGGCTTTCGCTTTTTAAACGTAAGCCTCTAACTGAGGTACCCTGAATCATTTCGGGCCGAAGCGGTCAAATTGATTTTGACACAGGGTCTCACCTTGCAAGAGGCCGCCCAGCGCATTACGGTGCCAAGGGGCACGTTGGCAGGATGGGTGGCCGCGCGCGTGGTGGGAGGGCGGTGGGCGCCCTTGGGGCGCGTACTGTGGCAGAGTTGGGGGTGGAAAAATAAACAGCTCCGCAAGGAACTGGCACAAATGCGGATGGAGCGGGATATCGTAAAAAAAGCGGCTGCGTACTTTGCCAGGGAATCGTTGCAAGGTACGCGCTTATGATGGCGTGGCGAAGCCAATACCCCATAACAGTCATGGCCAGTGTGTTCGAGGTTTCCCGGAGCGGCTTTCACGCCTGACTGAAGCGACCGCCGTCGAAGCATCACCAGAAAGATGAGCGTCTGAAAGTGGCTGTTCGCGCAGCGCATGAGAAAACCCGGAGGACTTATGGCGCCAAAAGATTACACAAAGAACTACAAGAGGAAGGCTTTGTTATTGGACGCGGGCGGGAGATGGGCATTCACTGCATACAACGCCGCCCCGTCAAAATCACCACGCAATCGGACCATGATTCCCCTGTGGCGCCAAATCTGCTGGACCAGCACTTTGACGTGCAGGGACCTGATGCCGTCTGGCATGTGGACATCACCTATATCTCTACAGCAGAAGACTGGCTCTATCTCACTGGCATCAAAGACCAATGCATTTGTGAAATTGTGGGATATGCCATGGGTGCGAGGATGACCCAGGAACTGGCCATGAATGATCTGATTCTTACCAATATCACCAAAACCTTCCCCATCCATCACGGTCACGATAAGCGCGTCGTGCTGGATGGTGTGTCGCTTCGTGTGTGTCCTGGAGAGCGCTGGGGCATCATGGGTCCCAATGGTGCAGGCAAGTCCACCATCATTCAGATTATTAGTGGATCTCTCACGCCCGATTCAGGCACCGTGCACCGGGGAATGAATGTTTCCTGGCCCATAGCCTTTGGTGGGGCATTCCACAGTAGTCTGACGGGGCGGGACAATGCTCGACTTATTGCCAGGTTATACGGTGTGGACGTGGATGAGACCGTGGCGGGGGTGGAGGCCTTCGCGGAACTTGGGGCCTATCTGGATGAGCCCGTCAAGACCTATTCCTCGGGCATGAATTCCCGTCTGAGCTTCGCCCTGAGTATGGCCATCGATTTCGATTGCTTTTTGGTGGACGAGGTCATCTCCGTGGGCGATATCCGCTTTAATCGCAAATGTGAAGAAGAACTGCGAAGCCGGGAGAACAAGGCGATGGTGTTGGTCTCTCACCATCTGGATATTATCCGCAACAACTGTGATCACGTGGCCTTTTTGCAGCATGGCAAGCTGCACTTTTTCGATTCGGTTGACGAAGCCATCTGCACCTATGAGCAGATGTGACCGGGAACTTTAGGTACTTTTGGGCTGGTACCGTGAAACTTGACGAAAGCGGTGCATTGTATTAACGTTTATACAAACTGGATTGCCATTGGAAAGCAGGAGCACTGTCATGACCATCACGACCATATCCAGCCGCGAGTTCAATCAAGACACTGGTCGCGCCAAGAAGGCCGCGACCGCCGGGCCAGTGTTTATCACAGACCGCGGCAAACCTGCCCATGTGCTCATCAGTATTGAGGATTATCAACGGCTCACGGGCCAACACCGGAACATCATTGAAGCCCTATCCATGCCAGGCCTTTCAGATATCGAGGTTGAATTTCCCCGATTGCGCGAACTCGCACGTTCGGCTGATTTTTCATAATGTTCCTGTTGGACACCAACGTTATTTCCGAGTTGCGCAAGGCCGGCGACGGCAAGGCTAATGCTAATGTCGTTGCCTGGCTTTCCAGCGTGGATGCCGCAGCTTTTTATCTCTCCACGGTCACAATTATGGAGCTTGAGCTCGGCATTTTGCGGATCGAGCGGCGCGATCCGGCCCAAGGAGCCATGCTGCGATCCTGGATGGATGGTTATATCCTCCCTGAATTCTCGGAACGCACCTTTTCAATCGACACACGTGTGGCGTTGCGCTGCGCCCGTCTGCATGTGCCTGACCCTCGTTCTGACAGGGATGCGCTGATCGCGGCAACCGCGTTGGTGTATGGCATGACGGTTGTCACCCGGAACTTGGCCGACTTTGAGCCAACCGGCGTTCCGCTATTGAACCCATGGGATGTACTCATGAGTGAAAAACATAAAGCCAAATAATTGGGTATTTCTCAAATGCGCATGAAACACTACTGGCCTTTTGCGATCCGACTGGAGCCTGCCCTGCTTGCACTCTCGGATGGTGATTTTGTAGAAGCGCTCTATCAGCGTCACCTCGGTCGTGTTGCCGATGGCCACGGCAAGGCGCATTACCTGCACTTGTTGCAGCACGGATGGACGCGACCTAGGGTGCTGCGGGACTTTAAGCGCGCACCGGAGGCCCGGCGTTATGCTCGGCATCAAAAGCACCGCGATTTTCTGAAAACGATTTTGCGCCCGGAGCAGTCCCCCTTGCTGCCTGATGAACTGCGCCGATGTCCGCCACAAAACCCCCGCACCGCACTGCTCGGAACCTGTCTTGCCGAGAGCTTGCTGCAGGTGGCCCTGGATATGGGCTGGTCCATGCGGCATTACCTCATGGATTCGGGCTTGCAGGAGGTGGATCGACAGATCGTTGCCGATGCTTTTGATGTGGTCCTTGTCAATCTCACCCTGCGGACCCTCCTCAGCATGTCGGTAGAAGCAGGCGACGGCGATCTTTTTCATCTGCGCCTAGAGCTGGATATGGGGCAGATTCAGGCGCAGGCTGTCCTCAACGTGCAGCAGGTGGTGGATCATATATTAGCCGCCATTCCACCGGGTTTGCCGGTGTTCTTTGTGTCTCTGCTGGAGCCTCCTCCGCAGGTGGCGGGCGTGCTGGGACGTAACCGTCAGGGTTCCCTGTATGGCCTGGTCAGAGGCCTCAACGATGCCCTGGAGGACCATCTGGCCGCGTCGCCGCGGGGCTATTATCTGGAAATCAACGATATCCGCCAGTATTACGGCGATGCCAGTGCGTACGACGGTTATCTGTCCCACTATACCCATAATGGCTTGTCGCCGTTGAGCGTGCAGGGCGAATGGATAGGTCGGGATATTCTGGAGCGCCTGGAAGGCGCCATGCGGGTATTGCGCGCGGAGGACCCCGTCAAAGTGATCATCACCGACCTGGATAATACCCTTTGGCGCGGCGTCTTGGCAGAAGAGGACGAGATCGTCCCCTGGCAGCATACCGAAGGCTGGCCGCTGGGCTATGCCGAGGCCCTGCTGGAGTGCAAGCGGCGTGGGATATTGCTGGCCATCTGCAGCAAGAACGATGAGGGACCGACCCGCGAGCGGTTCCAGCAGTTGTGGGGCCAGCGCTTGCGTCTGGAAGATTTTTGCTCCGTGCAGATCAACTGGCAGCCCAAATCCCAAAACATCGCTCAGATTTTGCGCACAACCAACATTCTGCCCGATCATGCCCTGTTCATCGATGACCACCCCCTGGAGATCGAAGAGGTGCGCCGGGCTTTTCCGCGGATGCGCTTTTTGACGGGGGCACCCGAGCGCTGGCGACATGTCTTGCTCTATGCCCCCGAAACCCAGGTGGCGCGCGTGAGCGAGGAATCCGCCCTTCGCACCGATTCGATCCAGGCCAAAGCGGCGCGGGAGTCAGTGGCGCCGAGTATGGATCGGGACGCCTGGCTGCAGTCTTTGGAGCTGACTCTGCGTTTTGACCGCATTGTCGATGGCGGGCACTCCCGTTATGCCCGCGCTCTGGAACTGCTGAACAGGACCAATCAGTTCAATACCACCGGCCAGCGCTGGAGCGATGCGGAATTGCGGGACTGGCTGGCTTCTGGCGGCTGGTTGCTGGCAGCGCGCGCCGAAGATCGCTTTGCCAATCATGGCCTCGTTGCTTTGGCCCTGTTGCGCGACCATGGGATTGAGCAGGTGGTGCTATCCTGCCGGGTATTTAGTCTGGGTATCGAAAGTGCTTTATTGGTCGAAGCGTTGCGACATCTGCGGGAGGGCGGGCACGCGGATTTTGTGGGGCATTTCACCGCCACCGCCCGCAATGACGCCTGTCGCGACTTCTGGTCCGCCCACGGCTTTACCCAGGATGCAGAGAGTGCTTTGTGGCGGGGTTCGGTGGTGCCCGACGCTCCAACATGGATTCGATTGGGGGGCGGGTGACGGAATGCATCGTGCTGAACCCAATGTCAGCCGCACCCTGAATAAACCCGTCCATCTTTCTATGTCCGGTAACCCCCCTGCACGTCATCGGATAACGGTGACATGAACGCCTGGCACTTTCGCCCAGATCCGGTCTGCGGTCAGTATCGGAATGTGCAAACGTTTTCCGAGCGCCAGACAGGCCCGATCAGCCAGCGATAACCCAAAGGGTCTGGTCAACGGCCGAAGTCGTGCAATCTCCATGCTGTCCTCGATGGTCAGGGGCAGCACGTCCAGGGTATTCCCCAGAATGCCGCGCTTTTCTAGCTCAGCGGCCAGTGTTTCCGGGGCAATGCCGGTTTCCATGGCTTTTGACAGGACTTCCGCCCAGTTCACCGTGCCGATGGCGCTCCCCGCGGCGAGCGATTTTTCCACGGCCTCCGCACCCGGTTCTTCGTTGAGATAGGCCAGCAAGGCCGAGGCGTCGAGTACCGATTTATTCATGTTCCGCTTCGATGCGTCGTTCGGCGATCAGCTCATCCGCCAAGTGCCGATCCCTCGTGGTGTCAGGAGCCAATTCACGTAATAGGCCGCGGCCCCTGCGAGCCGATTCTGCAGGGCTGATCAAGCGCAGCATCCCATCTTCGTGCATCGTCATGATCAACGTGCTTCCCTGTTCAATGCCCAGTTGGTGACGAATGCCGACGGGCAGTACCAAGCGTCCGCGCTGGTCCACATGAACGGTGTATTGATGGGTATCCATATTTGTTCCCCCTAATTATGTCAGACCCATTTTATCCATGTTGCCCACCAGAAGGGAAGTCTCCCTCCCGGAGGTGTGGTTTAGGGCGCAGAGGAACGAAAAACCCCCGCGCGTGCGCTGATTTGCGGGTCGTCGCTTTCCGGTTGCACTTTGTATTTTTAATACGTACAGTCAGAGCCGTTAATGTACATCTGGAGGGGCATGATGAATGCGACACAGCTTAGGGCGAATCTTTTTGTGGTGCTGCGTCGGGTACTCAGTACCGGCAAGCCAGAAGAAATTGAGTGGAAGGGGCGGCACGTGCAGATCGTCCCACGCGATCCCATGCCCGTTTTAGGAAAGCTCGCGCGCCTCCGGCCCCATCCCGAAGCCTTGCGGGGCGACCCGGAAAGCATCGTTCATCTGGACTGGTCGTCGGAGTGGCAGGGCGGTGATGACAGTCGCCTATCTTGATAGCCATGCTCTGGTCTGGCTCTACGCCGGCGTGGTGGAGCGATTCGCGGCAGCGAGTCAGCGTGTTATCGAGACCCACGACCTGCTGGTGTCTCCTATGGCCTTGCTGGAGATTCAGTATCTGTGCGAGAAGGGTGTCGTGACGGTAACGCCGGACACGTTATTTGCCGAGTTGGCGCAGACCATAGGGCTTGCGGTATGCACCATCCCCTTTGCGATGATCAGCAGGTCGGCCTTTGCGCTGAGTTGGACACGCGACCCTTTTGACCGGCTCATCGTCGCTCAGGCGATGGTGTATGGACGGCCGTTAGTGAGCAAAGATCGGCTGATTGCGCAGTATTACCCTCACACCGTTTGGTAGCGATTACCTATGCAAAATTCAACAAAAAATTTGCGCGTCCTTATGGAAATGCGCCCCGCCCTGGACGGCTTTTACGGCATCCCCCAGGAGACCCGTCTGCTCTATGGGGTGCTGTCCACCTTGCCAGAGCTGGAGTTGTCCGGCTTGCTGCAAATGTCCATGCGAAGCGTGCGCGGCGGAGTCTACGGGAATGCGGCGCTGTCGGAGGCGGAGCGGGTGCATCGCTTTGCGCGCGTGGTGGTGTCCCTCAAGGGCCGCAGCGCGCTGGACTGGAAAGGCGATGTCATAGAGTGGCTGGACAATCTCTGGCAGACCTGGCGCTTGCGTTATGCGGCGTGGACTGGGCTGGGGCAGATTCCTCTGGGCCACTTCGAGACCCGTTATTTCCGCGATTTTATCTGGCAGGAGCTGTATGGTCGAAGCCTGCCCGCCGCCGATCGGGAACAGGTGTTGCTGGGCGACTATCGGGTTTGTGGCTATCCGTGGCGGCGCATGCATCTGGTGGGGATCGAGCGGGCGCAGGTGTTGTCCCACTCCCGTTATCCGGTGCTGGATACCCGCGGGCTGGACGTGTTTGTCGCCCAGACCCCCTTTCCGGGGCGGGTGAGTCAGGGGACGGCGCTGGTGGTGCATTATCACGACGCCATTCCGGTGTTGATGCCGCATACCATCTCCGACCGTGCCTTTCATCAGGCCAGCCATTTTCAGGCCATGGCCGCGAACGTGCGCTCCGGTGCCCACTTCGTCTGCGTATCGGAGGCCACCCGCCGCGATCTGCTGAGCCTCTTCCCCGAGGCGGAGCCGCTGGCCCACACTATCCACAACATGCTGCCCACACACTATTATCCGGCGGAACCGGCGCCCGAGCGGGTAGCCGATATCGTCCGCCGTCATTTGCATGGCGAGTTTGAGGGCAAGATCAGAGGTAAGGCAAAGTTAAAGGTCTTTCGTCTCGCCCGCGCATTTGGGAGCGAAGAAGAGAAAACCGCTTTTTATGCGCGTGCGCTGGGGCCGGACAGCCGTTTCGTACTCATGGTTTCCACCATCGAGCCGCGTAAAAATCATGCCCGTCTGGTGGAAGCCTGGGAGGCACTGCGCGGCGCCGCGGACCCCGATCTCAAACTGGTGTTGGTTGGCCATATCGGCTGGGATTACCAGACCGCTCTGGAGGGCTTCTTGCCGTGGATCGAGCAGGGCAGCCTCTTTCTGCTCCACGGCGTTCCCGCCGATGCCCTGCGCCTGCTCTACCGGCAGGCGGTGGTGACAGTCTGTCCCAGCGTCGGCGAGGGCTTCGACTTTTCCGGTGCGGAGGCCATGCGCTGCGGCGGCGTGGTTGCCGCCTCCGACATTCCGGTGCACCGTGAAGTCTACGGCGATGCCGCCTGCTACTTTGACCCCTATGATACCGCCAGTGTGGTCGAGACTTTGCGGCAGATTATCTACAGCCCTGATGCTGAAAGCTTGCAAGCTCGCCTGCGTGCGGAGGGTGCAGAGCAAAGTGCTCGCTATCTGCCGGAGCGAATCTTGCCCCAGTGGGAAGCGTTCTTGCGCAGTCTGAACGGTTAGGCTGAACGCGATTACTTTGCCGCCCGCTGCAAATCGGCCTCCGCCATCATCTGCACCAGTGCATCGAAGCTGACCTCACGTTTCCAGCCTAGTTTCTGATGGGCTTTGGCGGGATCGCCGATCAGCACATCCACCTCTGCAGGTCGGTAAAAAGCGGGATTGACGCGGACGATAATCTTTCCGCTTTTCCGATCGATGCCTTGTGTCTGCTCGGCTTCACCCCGCCACTCTATATCAAACCCGGCATGCACCGCCGCTTTTTCGACAAACTGCCGTACCGTCCAGGTCTCACCAGTGGCGATTACATAATCATCTGGCTGCTCCTGTTGCAGCATCGCCCACATGGCGCGCACATAGTCTCCGGCAAAACCCCAGTCGCGTTTGCTGTCGAGATTGCCGAGTTCCAGTACGTCCTGCAGGCCATGGCGAATACGCGCCAGGGCCAGGGTGATTTTGCGCGTCACGAACTCAGTACCACGCAGGGGGGACTCATGATTAAAGAGAATGCCGCTAGAGGCATGCATGCCGAAACTCTCCCGGTAATTGACCGTAATCCAATGCCCATAGAGCTTGGCGACGCCGTAAGGGCTGCGTGGGTAAAAAGGCGTGCGTTCTGTCTGCAGCGGCTCCTGAATCTGGCCGAACATTTCACTGGTGGATGCCTGATAGAAGCGGGCCTTGGGATTGACGATGCGGAGGGCTTCGAGCATTTTCACCACGGAGACTCCTGTCACTTCCGCCGTGAGGATGGGCTGATCCCAGGAGGTGGCCACAAAGCTCTGCGCGCCCAGATTATACACTTCTTCGGCTTTCGACTTTTCCAGGGCGCGGATCATGGAAGACGGATCGATCAGATCGCCATCCAGCAAATGCACCTGACCGGCGATGCCCAGTTCGTGCAAACGGCCCGTGGTATCTGTCCCGCGGCGGGCGATGAGGCCGTAAACGTGATAGTTTTTTTCCAGGAGTAGCTGAGCCAGATAGGCACCGTCCTGGCCGGTAATGCCGGTGATGAGGGCGTGTTTCGTCATTGTAGTTGCTCCGTCCAATCGTTGAGTAAATCCTGAAGGCTTTCTTCCACGGAGATCGCTGGTTGCCAGCCGGTGTCCCGATGCAATGCCTCAAAACTGGCGACCATCCGGCGCTGTTCGGCCTGGCGTAAGCGCGCCGGGTCCTGCTCAATCGTGGCATCGACACCGGCAAGGGTGATCAATCGCAGCAACAGGTCGCGGATACTGTATTCCCGCCCCGAGCAGACGTTATAGATCCCGCCATTCCGGCCCTGCTCCAACAGCAGGCTATAGGCGCGTACCACGTCGCGTACGTCGGTGAAGTCTCGGGTGACGTCGATGTCGCCCACCTGCAGGACTGGCGCACGGAGGCCCAGGCGGATTTCCGTCACCTGCCGGGCAAAGTCGGCAATGGCGAAGCGTGGGCTCTGGCTGGGTCCGATATGGTTGAAGGGCCGCACTATGACGATCTCGAAGGCCGCCGTCTGGCTCCACTGGTAGCACAGCGCCTCGGCGGCCACCTTGCTCACGGCATAGGGATTGCGAGGGCGCAGGGGGTGATCTTCGCGCACCGGCAGATCTCGCTCCTCCACTTGCCCATAGGCGTCACCCGAGCCGACGAAGAGCATCCGCCCTTTGAACTTCGCGGCCTGCAAGGCCTCCAGCAGATTCAAGGTGCCATAGAAATTGATGTCGAAGGTCTCGCGGGGATTCTCGAAGGCGGCCGGCACGAAACTCTGGGCCGCCAGGTGCAGGACGGTGTCAGGCTGGATGGCGGCCACCGCGGCAGTCAGGGCTGCGCGGTCGCGCAGATCCAGCCCGTGGGGCAACTGCACGCAGCGCAGTGCCGCCTGCACATGCTGGCCGACGAAGCCGTTGGCACCGGTGAACAAGAGTTTCATGTGTCCAGCATTCTTTTCGTGCAGCATCGCTTGCCAGCGATCCTTCTGTTTACGTATCGTAGCCATGCCGGTTAATAATCCTTCACTCTCGAGATGATGTTATGTATCAATTAGTCGATGCGGGAGAGTGTCACAAGGTGGCGTCAATGGATATCACATTCCTAGTGTAATGGGAAGGAGGGAGCGTATGGCCATCACTGATTGGCCGGCGGATGAGCGTCCGCGGGAAAGATTATTGCAAAAAGGGGCAGCGACACTGTCGGATGCGGAGTTGCTGGCGATTTTTCTGCGGGTGGGCGTGGTGGGCAAAAGTGCGGTGGATTTGGCCAGGGACTTGTTGCAAAACTTTGGCAGTCTGCGGGCATTGCTCACCGCGTCTCATCATGATTTTTGTGCGCATAAAGGGCTCGGAGATGCTAAATATGCGCTCTTGCAGGCGGTGCTGGAAATGGGCAAGCGTCACCTCGCCGAGGAATGGCAGCGAGGAGATCGTCTTGATTCGCCGCAGCGGGTGCGACAGTATCTGTCTGCCACTTTGCGCGATCGCTGTCGTGAGGTTTTTGCGGTGATCTTTTTGGATAATCGTCATCGGGTGTTGCGTTTTGAGGAGATGTTCCTGGGGACCATTGACGGTGCTACCGTGCATATTCGCGAAGTGCTCAAGCGTGCCCTGGAGTTGAATGCTGCGGCGCTCATCGTTGCGCACAACCATCCCTCCGGCGTAGCGGAACCCAGTGCGGCAGATCTTTCCCTGACGCGGCGTCTGGATCAGGCCATGCAACTGGTTGACCTGCGTTTGCTGGATCACTTTATTGTCGGCGATGGCGAACCCTTGTCCCTGCGCGAACGGGGGGGCTGGTGAAAAAAAACAGCGCACTTTGGCGGCGTGCCTTTTTTGCGGGGCATGGGCTGTGGGTCGCGACCCGTGAGGAAGCCAGTTTTCGGACAGAGTTGTTGGCAGTTGTGGTGGGTGTGATCCTTTTGTACTGGACCCAGGCATCGCTCATCTGGTGGGGGGTTGGTATTTTGCTTATGGGTGCAGTGTTGGCGGCAGAGCTGCTCAACAGCGCCGTAGAATCCATCGCTGACTTGGTAAACCCGGAATATCATCCTCTGGTGGCGCGCGCCAAGGATTATGGCGCGGCGGCGGTGTTGGTGCTGAGCATCGCTGCGCTATTGATTGCCGCGTTGCTGTTGTGGCGACGCTTTCATATGGGGTTTTGAAATTTGCGGGGACCACAACGCTGGGAGTTGTTGGCTTTATTGCTGCTCGGTCTGGGGGTGGCAGCGTTGCTCTGGCTTTACGCGGGTGATTTTCTGGCGGGTGTGTTCGTGCATCGGATGGTGCTGCAGGATGCCCGTTGGGAGGCGGAGATTCTGCAGTTTCGTGACCTTGCCTGGCAGCCGTTCTGGGCCGGCGTGACGCGGCTCGGTGGGCCAGATTTTCTGCCTTGGCTGGTGGCGCTGATGGCGGCGGCCTGCTTCGCTGCATGGCGTTTCTTCGATGGTATTCTGGTGGTTTCAGGTACGACAGTATTCGCCGTGCTCGTTCAATTGATAAAGGTGACTACGGCGCGTGCCCGGTCGCCGACCGCAATAAAAATGCTGTCGCCTGCATTTCCCAGCGGACACGTGAGTTTCAGTCTGGTGGTCTATGGCCTTCTGGCCCTGTACCTCCTTACTATGGTGCGGCATCGCGGTCTGCGTCTGGCGATGGTGACATTGCTCGCGGCATTGGTCGCCGCTATCTCTTGGAGCCGCCTGATCCTGGGGGTGCATTGGCCCAGCGATGTGTTGGGGGCGTGGTTGCTGTCCGGCTTATGGCTGGGCCTGCTCTGGGTGGTTTGGCGAACGTATCATCACCGGCATCCACAATATGTACTGACCGGTGCGCGACAGATTTGGAGCAGAGTGGCTTTGGGGTTGCTGGGTATCGCCGGACTGGCGGTGATGGGGCAGGTATTGTCATTCTAATGAAGTCTGTGCGCATCACATCGGCACCTGCAATTTTACCCAGGCTGCAGATACAGCCTATAATAGGACGAGACGGCGGGTGGGCAAAGCGTTATGGCCGAAGTTTTTGCTCTTCACTGCGTTAAGGGATTTGCTTCCGGTATGCGGAAGTTCTGGGGGAAAAGATGAGTGTCGGCACAGGAGTAACCATCATTGCCATTGTCATGATCATTATTCTGTTGATCATTGCGGTGACGGCGGCTGTGCTGATACGGACTCACTTGCGTCTGGAAAGGCTGTTGGCCAGGGTTGAGCAGGACCTTGGACCGCTGCTGTTTGATATTAAGATAGCCTTGGCGGACATTAAGCATATCACCCAGACTGGGCGTGCACAGATGGGACGGGTGGATTCCACGCTCAAATATCTGAGTCGGGAGATTATGGACACGACGGATACCCTGGTTCAGCCGCTTCACGAACTGGGCTTATGGTACCGTGCGCTGCGCACGGGATGGCGTTATTTTTCCCGGAAACATTAGCTGGAAACAGCGAGGAGAGCACTATGAAGAATGCGGAAGGCTTTGTTATCGGAGTGCTGGTTGGTGCGGTTGGTGCCCTGTTGCTGGCCCCGGCCAGTGGCGCAGAGACGCGCCAGGAGCTGCGTCGCGCTATGGATAAGGGACGGGATCGCTTGCGTAATCTGGAGTCGCTGGCGGAAGAACGTATCGGCGTACTCATTGATGAAATCCAGGAGAAAACCGCACGCCTGATGGATGCTGGTGGTGACCTGGTTGAGTCCAAGCGCCAGGATCTGCAAGAGGCCATTCAGGTGGCCAAGCGGGCATTGGCAGAGGAGCGGGATATTCTGACCCGAGCCAGCCGGGCGCGCCGTATGGAGACACTGGACACAGACATCTGAGAATTCTTGATAAGGCCTTGCGACTTTTTATGGTGTAATCAATCATTTCATGGCGCGGCGCTGTTCTGCGGCAGCTATGATAGACGGGCCGATTTTTTTAGGAGATACGCATGGCTGATAAATTGTTGATGGTTATGGTGAACACCGATCCTTCCAACCCCCAGGAGTTGGGTGCGCCTTTCTTTCAGGCGACGGTGGCTGCCGCGATGGATTTTGAGGTGGAAGTTGTGCTGACCGCCCGCGCGGGCGAGCTGGCCAAGAAGGGTGTTGCAGAGAAAATGTTTGTTATGCCGGGCAGCCCCAAGAGTGTCTATGACTTTATCAAGGACGCTCATGAGGCGGGCGTAAAGTTCTTTGTCTGCACCCCAACCCTTGAATTGTGGGATTGCACCAAGGAAGACTTGATTCCCGAAATCCAGGATATCGTTGGTGGCGCTTATGTTATTGAGCAGGCCATGGACGACAACGTGGTTACCTTTACCTACTGATATTATGACCCCTACCCATTTGGGACCTGCCGAGCATCTGTTTAGCGCGGAAGAGGTGGAGACGGCCATCCAGCAGATGGCCGTTGCCATTAATAAGGATTTTGAACATCTGACGCCGCGGCGTCCGGTGGTGTTGCTTTGCGTGCTGACGGGGGCCGTGGTGGTGGTTGGTCAACTGCTGCCTCACCTGCATTTCCCCCTGGTGCTCGACTGCGTACAAGTGAGTCGCTACGGCGCGGAAACCAGTGGTGGTAGTTTGCAGTGGCGCACACGCCCCAAAGAAACCCTGGCGGGCGCGGTTGTGTTACTGGTGGATGATATCCTGGATGAGGGGATTACCCTACAGGCCTTGCAGGAATACTGCGTGGCGGAAGGTGCCGCGGCTATTCATACGGCGGTGATGGTGCGGAAAAAGCGTCCGCGCACGGTAGAAGTGCAGGTGGATTACGTCGGACTGGAAGTGCCGGATCATTTTGTTTTTGGTTACGGACTGGACGCGCGAGGCTTGGGGCGTAATGCACCGGGCATTTTTGTTTTGCTGGAGGATGATTGATGGGTGTGGTCGGCATTATCGGTGGCAGTGGCCTGACCCGTCTCAAGAATCTGCAGATTAACAACCGCCGGGTCATCCGTACCCCTTTTGGCGAGACTTCTGGCCCCCTGACATTCGGTCTGCTGGGCGGGCAGGAGGTTGTTTTCATCGCCCGCCATGGTTACGGCCATACCATTCCTCCGCACTTGGTCAATTATCGCGCTAATATCTGGGCACTCCACCATGTGGGGGTGGCCCATGTTATTGCGGTGGCGGCGGTGGGCGGAATCTCTGCAGCTATGCAGTCAGGCGTTATTTGTCTGCCTGATCAGCTGATTGATTACACCAGCGGGCGTCCGAGTACCTTCTTTGAAGGAGGGGAGAGCATGGTGGTGCATATCGATTTTTCCGAGCCATATTGCCCGAGAGTGCGTGCGCGTCTGCTGCAAGCCGCAGGAACTGCCGACATTGCCGTGGTTGGTGGTGGTACCTATGCGGCTACGCAGGGGCCGCGTCTGGAGACCAAGGCGGAAATCCGCCGCATTGAGCAGGATGGCGGGGATGTCGTGGGGATGACGGGCGCTCCAGAGGCGGTGCTGGCACGGGAAATCGGACTGTGCTACGCGCCTTTGTCGCTGGTGGTTAATCCGGCGGCGGGCAAGTCGGCAGAGCCCATTACCATGGAGGCCATCGACGCGGTCATGCACGAGGGGATGGAACGGGTGCGCAAGGTGTTGGAACAGGCCGTGCCGCTGCTCGCGGTTTGTCCCCAGTGCAGTTGTGGCACTGGGGTGGGGCCGGAAGCCCTCAAACAGTTACATAGCAAAAAGTAATCCCCGACGGCTGTACGGTGGGCATCAGCGCATGGTGACGAACTCTTCGGCGCTGGTGGGATGAATGGCGATGGTGTCATCAAAATCGTGTTTGGTGGCTCCCATACGTAGAGCCACCGCAAAGCCCTGAAGCATTTCATCCACGCCGTCGCCAATGGCGTGCAGACCGACTATTTTTTCCTCCCGACCTACCGTGACCAGTTGCATCGCGGTTCTTTCCGGTTCCGCAGAAAAGGCGCGAACCAACGGGGTGAAGATCGTTTGATACACCTTTACCGCTTCTTCACCATATTGCGCCTGAGCGCTTGCCACACTGAGCCCGACCGTTGCGATGGGCGGGTGACTAAAGATAACGGTGGGGACCAGCTGGACGTCGAGATGGCGCTCTGTCTGCGCATCGAAGAGGCGGTCGGCGAGACGGCGCCCGGCGGCGATGGCGACGGGCGTGAGTGCCGGGCCGGTGGTCACATCGCCAACCGCATAGATACCCGATGTTTCAGTGTTCTGGAACGCATCTACGGCGATGAACCCCTGGGGGTCGGTGGTAATATTCGCCTGCTCCAAGCCGAGATCGGTGCTGTTGGGACGACGACCAATGGCCCAGATGATGGTTTCCAAGCCGCCAAGGCAGTCCCCATCCTGGAAGTGCAGGCACAAGCCATCAGCGCGTTTTTCTACCTCCCGGACCTGGCGTTGGGCAAGGAGGCTGATACCCTGATGGAGCATGGCATCCATGAGATTTTCGCGGAGCATCGGCTCGAAATCGTTCAGGAAATGGTTGCGGCGCATGACCAGAGAAACGTCACTGCCGAGGGCATGAAGTACGCCCGCGAGCTCCACTGCGATGTAACCCGCACCCACTATGGCAACAGAGCGGGGCATCGTTTCCAGGGCGAAGAAGCCGTCCGAGGTGATGCCTAGTTCCGCACCCGGAATGTCGGGCCAGACCGGCTGGCCACCGGTGGCGATCAAAATATGTGGCGCATCCAGAACTTCATCGCCGACAGTGATTTGATGGGTGCCGGAGAAGCGGGCATGATTGCGGATGAGGACGACGCCGTTACCGTCCAAACCTTGGGCATAACGGTCGTGGAGACGTTCAATATACGTGTCGCGCTGCCGCTTCAGGTATTCCCAGTGAAAATGGGGCTCCAAGGCATCAAAGCCGTACTCTTTCGCCATTTTCATTTGTTCGGCAAGGTGTGCGGCGTTCCAGAAGATTTTTTTGGGAACACAACCCACATTCACGCAGGTGCCGCCCAGGGGGCCAGCGGCTATCAGGGCGGTGCGCGCTCCATAGCGGGCGGCACGGTTGGCCATGGCGATGCCGCCGCTGCCCCCACCGATAACAATGAGATCATAGGATTGTGTCATGGCATCTCGCCGAAATATTTCTCCAGATCGTCGGCGCCGCCGATGTGTTTGCCGCCGATAAAGACCTGGGGTACGGTGGAGTGTCCGCTCACAGCACGAATGGTCCGCGAGCTGACGCCGGTTCCCATACCCGTTTTGATTTCTTCAAATGTCATATCGTGTGCCTTTAACAGTGCTTTGGCGCGGGCACAGTGCGGGCAGCCTTCGCGGGTGAAGACGGTGACGAATTCGGGGTCGCGTGCTTCAGGATTGATGTAGTGAAGCATGGTGTCTGCATCGGAAACCTCGAAGGGATCACCAGGCTTGTCGGGCTCGATAAACATTTTTTCGATCACGCCATTTTTCACCAGCATGGAGTAGCGCCAGGAACGTTTGCCAAAGCCCAGGTCGCTTTTGTCCACCAGCATACCCATGCCGTTGGTAAATTCTGCATTGCCATCGGGGATCAGATGGATGTTTTCGACAGCCAGTTCTTTGGCCCAGGCGTCCATGACGAAGGCGTCATTTACCGATATGCAGAGGATGTCATCCACACCGTTGGCGCGAAAAGTGGGGGCGAGCTCGTTGTAGCGCGGCAGATGGCTTGAGGAACAGGTCGGGGTATAGGCGCCGGGCAGTGAGAACACGACCACGGTCTTGCCCTTGAAAAGCTCGTCGCTGCTGACGTCGCGCCACTGATGGTTGGCGCGGGTGCGGAATACGGTCTGAGGAACGCTTTGGCCTTCTATGCTGGTCAGTTTCATCTTAAGTCTCCTGTGTACGCTGCGGTGGTGGCAGCACTGCCGATAGGCATCAAAGCGCGCATGTGCTGCATGGGACTGATGGTAGACATAGTCTAAAACAAAATCAAGTATCAAATGGCGACGATCAGCGTGTGGATCTCAGCCGTTGCCCCAGCCGAGATAGGTAGATGCTGTGTCGAGGCCCCCATAGCGAATTTGAAAATCCGCCTGAGCGCGGACGACCGCTTTAGCATGATAGGCAATGCCAACCCCAGCCTTGCGGATCATGGGCAGGTCATTGGCGCCATCACCAATAGCGATGCAATGACTGGCATCGGTGCCCAGACTGATGGCCAGCAGGTCGAGGATGTCGGCCTTGGCGGCGGCATCGACGATGTCGCCGAGTATCTGACCGGTAATCTGTCCGTCGACGATTTCCAGGGTATTGGCAAAGGCGTAGTCGAGGTCCAGTGTTTCTTGCAGATAGCGGGTAAACTGGGTGAAGCCACCGGAGACAACGCCGACTTCCACGCCTTGGGCTTTGGCCGCTGTCACCAGTTCACGGGCGCCGGGACTGAGCTGCAAGCGTTCACGGATAATGGTGTCGATGGTGCTCGCGGGTGTACCGGCCAGCAGTCGCACCCGCTCGCGCAGAGAGGTCTGAAAATCCAGTTCGCCCGCCATGGAGCGTTCGGTGATGGCAGCCACCTGGCGCTTGAGACCCAGGTGGTCAGCCATTTCATCAATACACTCGATGCTGATCAGCGTCGAATCCATGTCCGTCAGCAGTAATTGGAAATAGCCCTTTTCCCAGAGCGTGGTAACGGCAACATCCAGAGAAATACCTTCCAGCGCTTCAATGAGGCTGTGGTTCGCGGCGCTCAGGGGGCCATCGGGGCCGTGCAGGACCAGCGCCAAGTCATCTCTCTGGCAATGCAATATGCGACCAGGCATGAAATTTTGCAGATGCAGGGTAGTCAGCGCCCGGCGTAAAGCTTCGGGCTGGGCGCTACCATGAAGCACCAAACGGACACTGCTGCTAGCGCTGCTCATCGGGGCCCAGATCACTTCTCGCCCCTGCTGCAGGGCCTGGCGCGCGAGCTCGTCAAGGAATAAAGCGATTTCGCTGATGGTGACCGGTAAATCCCAGCTTTGCAGCCAGCAGCCCCAAACTTCCTGGTGGCTTTCCACACTCGCCACCAGTTGGCCCATGCTGGTTGGTAGACTCATGGGGCCGCGTGCGGCGGGACTGAGAATGGCGAGGCGGGTGCTGCTCATGATTGAATCCTCAGTTGGTCAATGTGTTGCAATAATTCCTGACAGCGTGCTTCGCCGTCGGGCAGGTCGCGGCGAATGCGCAGGCGATGCTCGCCGTCCAGTTGATAGATGCTGTGGGACTGCTGGATGAGCTGGATGATTTTTTCAGGGGCCACCTGATTTTCGGCGGCAAATTGCAGACGAGCACCGGCGGGGCCGGCGTCGATCCGTTCGATGCCGATTTGGGTGGCCAGCAGCCGCAACTGGGTCTGGCAGAGCAAGGTGCGGGTGGGTGCAGGAATGGGCCCGAAGCGGTCAATCATCTCCACCATGATTTCTCCGATCGCGGTATCGCTGCGCACATCACTGAGGCGTTTATAGAATTGCAGGCGCAGGTGTACATCCGGCAGGTAATCGTCGGGGATGAGCGCCGGGGTGTTGAGATGGATTTCCGGGCCGCTGGCGCGCCGATCTTCGAGACTGTGGGGATCGCGTCCGGCACGGATGGCCTCCACCGCATCGTTCAGCCATTCCATAAAGAGGGTGAAGCCGATCTCATCCATGTGCCCACTCTGCTCTTCACCGAGCAGCTCACCAGCCCCGCGGATTTCCAGATCGTGGCTCGCCAGGGCGAAGCCGACGCCAAGATCCTCCAGAGACTGGATGGCATCCAGACGGCGCCGGGCATCGTCGCTCATGGCACGCGGGTCCGGGGTGAACAAATAAGCGTAGGCGCGCTGATGCGAGCGTCCCACCCGGCCACGCAACTGATGGAGTTGGGCGAGTCCGAATTTGTCGGCACGATTGATGAGGATGGTGTTGGCGTGCGGATTGTCGATGCCGGATTCGATAATGGTGGTGCTGAGGAGTATGTCGAAGCGGTGGTGATAAAAATCCAGCATCACCGCTTCCAGTTCGCTTTCGGGCATCTGGCCATGGGCGACGCGCAGACGGGCGTCGGGCAGCAGGCGGCGCAGGGTGGTGGCCATGCGCTCAATGTCGCGCACTTCATTGTGTAAGAAATACACCTGACCGCCGCGATGCATTTCGCGCTGGCAGGCCTCAACCACTGTTGCGTCATCCCAGATCTGGACAAAGGTGCGCACTGGCTGGCGACGCTGGGGCGGGGTGGCGATGATGGATAAGTCGCGCAGACCGGCGAGGGAGAGATTCAGGGTGCGCGGAATCGGCGTGGCGGTCAGGGTGAGAATGTCCACTTCGGCGCGCAGGGCCTTGATTCGTTCCTTCTGGCGGACGCCGAAGCGGTGCTCCTCGTCGAGAATCAGCAGGCCCAGATCGTGGAAGGTGACATCCTTTTGCAGCAGACGATGGGTGCCGATGAGGATATTCACCTCCCCGGCGGCCACAGCGGCGAGCACCTGCTTGTGCGCCTTGGCGCCTTGGAAACGGGAGAGCACTTCCACGCGCAGGGGCAGTCCGGCACAGCGATCCTGAAAGTTTTTGTAATGCTGCTGGGCGAGGAGGGTGGTGGGTACCAGCACCGCCACCTGTGTACCGCCGTGCGCCGCCAGAAAGGCCGCGCGGAGTGCCACCTCCGTTTTGCCGAAGCCTACATCGCCGCAGACCAGGCGATCCATAGGGTGGGGACTGACCATGTCGCTAATGACGGCGTCAATGGCCTGCTGCTGATCCGGAGTTTCCTCAAAGGGAAAACGGGACACGAATTCCCAGTAGGCGTCGTCCGGGGCGGGAAAGGCCCGCCCGGCGCGCGCCGCGCGCCGGGCATAGATATCCAGCAGCTCGGTGGCGGCATCAATCGCCTTCTGCCGCGCCTTGGCTTTTGCCTTATCCCAGTGATTGCTGCCCAGACGAGAGAGCGCCGGCTCCGTTGCACCGTTACCCACGTAGCGGGTGATACGATCCAGATGATCCGCCGGGACGTAGACGAGATCGCCGTTAGCGTACTCCAGGACCACGTATTCGTTGATGTCGCCCTGCGCCGCAAAGGGCGTGGCCATGCCCTGAAAACGGCCGATGCCATATTCTTCGTGGGTGACGGGGTCATCCGGCTGCAAATCGCCGAGATCACGGACCAGGCCTTCGATGCTACGCTGCCGGGTATGGGCGCTGCGCCGCTGGGCAAAGACGCGGTCGCCGAAAATCTGCGCCTCGGAGATCAGCGCTAGTTTGACCAGGCCATTTTCCTTGATGAGCAGGCCGCGTTCCAGGGGCGCTACGGTGATGGCGATCCGTTCTGTGCCCGCCAGGAACTCCGGCCAGTCATGGACACGGACAGGAAGCAGCCCCGCTTTGCCGAGGCGTTCTGAGAGGGCCTCCTGACGGCCTGGCGATTCCGCCGCGAGGATGACCCGGCCCTCTGTGGGCAGGTGGCGCAGAAAGACGTCGAGCGCGGCCAATGGCGCTTCCGGTGTGCCGTGCAGATCAGGTAGGGTGGCTGTCAGCAGGCGCTCTCCGTCGCCTTCCGTTTGACCATGCACCAGCGCATGGCCGCGCAGGATGTCTTCCCATTCACCGGGGGTTAAGAGGAGTTCGTCGGGGGACAGTATGGGATAAGCCGTGTCGTGGGCCCGCTCCTCATGCCGCTCCTGCCAGTCCTGGCGAATGTGCCGGGCGGATGTCTCCAGGCCGGGGGGCAGAAAGACGATACCATCTTTGGCGAAGTGCATGAGCAAATGGCTGCTCTGGGGGAAGAATAGCGGGAGATAATGTTCAGCCCCTTGCGGGACCTGCCCGCGGTTGGCCGTCCGATAAATCTCGGCACGCTGTGGATCACCGCTGAAGCGGGCGCGGAACCGGCTGCGAAATTCCTGCAGCGCGGCAGCGTCCACCGGTACCTCCCGCGCCGGGAGCAGAGAGACCCGCTCGACCTTTTGCTGGGTACGCTGGGTTTCCGGATCGAAGGCGCGGATGCTTTCTACCACGGTATCGAAGAGTTCAATGCGGTAGGGTAGGGCGCTGCCACTGGGAAAGAGATCGATGATTCCGCCGCGCCAGGCCAATTCGCCAGCCTCCGAGACCTCACTGACATTGCGATAGCCAGCATCGATCAGGCGTTGACGAAAACCTTCCGGACTCAGGTGGTCACCCACGGCGAGGACAAAAGCGTGCTGGTCGAGAAAACTACGCGGTGGCAGGCGTTGCAGGACGGCGGATAGAGGAGCGAGACAAACGCCACGCCATTCCGGCAGAGCAGCAAGGGTGGCCAGCCGGGTGGCCGCGGCATCTGCCGGCGGCGCCAGGCGATCATAGGGAAGGATTTCGCGGTCCGGGAAAATCAGTGGCGCTGGCAAGTCCGGTGCGAAAAAACGCCACTCGCGCTGCCATTCCTCCACGTCGCGGGCGTTCGGCAGCAGAATCAGCAGCGGACGCTGCCACTGGCGTGCCATCTGCGCCGCCAGCCAGCTATCCGCGGCACCGTAGAGTTGACTAAATGCGCGTGCCGCCCCGGCGCGCGGCGGGGTGCCGAGAAAAAGACTTCGATCCAAGAATATCTGGTCTTATGTGGGGACTCTGAAGGGCCATAGTGTAAAGGGGTGCTGTGGAAACTGCAAAAAAGGGTCGCCGCTTTCTTGCGCCCTCCCTAAAGACTGCGGATACTTCGGGTTTGCAGTGTTGGTCCATAATGTTCGGGAGGTTTATATGGAGCGCGTCTGGGTGGTGATCCCGGCGGGCGGGCGGGGGCAGCGCTTTGGGGCGGCGCAGGCCAAGCAGTACGTGCTGCTGCGCGGCTGTCCCGTCATTGCCCATAGCCTGGCGGCCTTTCTTCGGGAGCCGCGTGTCGCGGGCATTCAGTTGGTTCTGCCGGGCGAAGATATTGCGACCGAAGCCTGGCGGGAGTTGCTGGGACCCATGCAGGAGCCGTTCCTGTCCCCTGTCGCTGGCGGTGCTCAGCGTGCGGATTCGGTGCGCCTCGGTCTGGAGGCGCTGCTGCGGCAGGGGGCAGCGGTGTCCGACTGGGTGCTGGTGCATGACGCCGCCCGGCCCTGTCTGCGGCGCGAAGACCTGTTACTCCTGCTCGACAGCCTGGCGCATTCGCCCCAGGGCGCGCTTCTCGCCGTACCGGTTGCCGATACACTGAAGCGCGCTGAGAATGCTCACTCCGTGGGTACCGTAGATCGTGAGGAGTTGTGGCGTGCTCTCACCCCCCAGGCCTTTCCCCTTGGCGCCCTGCTGACTGCTCTGGAAGCGGCGCGCGAACAGAATCTGCAGATCACCGATGAGGCCTCGGCGATGGAATGGCAGGGTTGGCGCCCCCGTTTGATTCATGGACATGGTGACAATATCAAAGTCACCCTGCAGGATGATCTCGTGCTGGCTGCCGCCGTTCTCGCGGCGCGTGATGAAGAAGGATAACCCATGCAACTGCGTATTGGTCATGGCTTTGACGTGCATGCGTTGGTGACGGGTAGACCCCTTGTTCTCGGCGGTGTGACGGTCCCCTACAAATTCGGCCTGGCCGGCCACTCCGATGCCGATGTGCTCCTTCACGCCATCTGCGATGCCCTGCTGGGGGCGGCTGCCCTGGGCGACATCGGTCGCCATTTTCCCGACACCGACGTCCGTTTCGCGGGCGCAGATTCCCGGCTCCTGCTCCGGCATTGCCATCAGTTGGTTCAGGGAAAAGGTTTTTCGGTGGGTAATGTGGACGCGACCATCGTCTGTCAGCGTCCTAAATTGGCACCTCACATCCCGCAGATGCGCGCCTATATTGCTGCTGACCTCGCCGTGGAGCTTGATGCGATCAATATCAAAGCGACTACTACCGAGCAATTGGGCTACACCGGTCGGGGTGAAGGCATTGCCGCCCATGCCGTCGTTCTGATTCAGCATGTCTGAAAGTCCGCCGCGCATCTATCCCGCAGAGGGCGGCCTGCTCGGCGCCGAATTGCGACAGACTCCGGAAGACTTTCAGGTCACGGAACTGCTGCCCTTTACCGCATCTGGTTCAGGCGCTCACCACTGGCTGGTGGTGGAGAAGCGCGGCCTCAATACCCAGGATGTGGCCAGCCGCCTGGCGCGCTGTGCGGGTGTGGCGGTGCGCGATGTGGGCTTTGCTGGTCTCAAGGATCGCCATGCCATTACCCGGCAGAGTTTTACGGTGCCAGTCACGCCGGGGCCCGATCCGGACTGGGCCAGCCTGGAAGAGGGCAGCCTGCACTTTCAGCAAATCAGCCGCCATGACCGTAAATTGCGTCGCGGCGTATTGCGTGGTAATCACTTCCAGCTCGTTTTGCGCGCTACCACGGGAGCATGCAGTCTCTGGGACGCCCGCCTGCAAAGTCTCATGAAGGAGGGGTTCCCCAACTATTTCGGTGCTCAGCGTTTCGGGCATCGTAATTTGCAGGAAGCCGCGCGACTGCTATCCGGGCAGCCGATGCGGATAGACCGTCATCGGCGTGGCCTGCTCTGGTCCGCCGCCCGCGCTGCCCTGTTCAATCTGGTCCTCGCTGAACGGGTGCGGCAAGCGAACTGGACGCAGATTTTGCCGGGTGAAGTTGTGCAACTGGCGGGCTCACACAGCATTTTCTTGGCGGTAGACGGCGACCTGCCTGATTTGCAGGCGCGCGCCGCTGACTGGGACCTGCATCCTACCGGCCCTTTACCGGGTCGCGGTGGATTGGCGCCGACTGCCGCCGCCCTTGTGCTAGAGAGCTCAGCCCTGAGTGCCGGACCCATTATCGCTGGTGCAGCAGACGATGGGCTGCACTGGGCACAGCGCCTTGCGGAACAGGGCCTGGATGCCGCCCGGCGTCCCTTGCGTGCGCGTCCCGAGACCCTGACCAGCTACTGGCAGGATGCACAGACCCTTGTCCTGAGCTTTTTCCTCCCCGCCGGAGTCTTTGCCACGAGCTGTGTGGAGGGCCTTTTCGGCCAGGAAATGGCTGATGTACGGCGGTTTGACCTTGGTGTTGACTAGGTGCCTTACAATGGACACTATTACTTGAGCGCATAGTGTGTGCTTATTAAAGCTCTATTAAGCGGATGGACGTATATATGCAAACCCCAGTGACTATTGGTCGTTTGGCGCGTGAGGCCGGACTCGCCGCAGAGACTTTGCGTTATTACGAGCGGATTGGACTCATCCAGCCGGTGCAGCGGACCCGGTCCAACTATCGCCTGTACGATGGTGAGGCGGAATCCCGGCTGCGTTTTATCCGGCGTGCCCAGAATCTCGGCTTTTCTCTGGCAGAGGTGAAGGATTTGCTGGATATCAGTAGCCGTGTCGAGAATGATATGGGTGAGGTCAAAGCCCTTACCGAGCAAAAGCTTGCCGAAATTGATTTCAAAATCGCTGATTTGCAACGGATGCGCACAGCCCTTGCGCAGCAGACTGAGTGCTGTCCCGGTCACGGCTCTGTTGCAAACTGCCCAATCCTGGCTTCCCTGACCGACGCAGAAGGTGCCATGCCTGTTCGGGAACGCGGGGGGCGGCGGGTTAGCCAGCCGCCCTGCACCGTGGCGCAGAGCTGAGTGTGCTTCGTTGGGTTGGCGCTTATCGTCGACGCGGCCAGCCCAGCAGAACACGCAATGCACCGCTGCCCCCTTCTTCCGGGCGAGCCTGCGCAAAGGCCAGCACCTCCTGGTGACGCATCAGCCAGCCGCCCACCAGTCTTTTCAGGACGGGAACACGACCAGGAGATCCCAGTCCTTTGCCATGGATGACGCAGATGCACGTCCAGCGCCATTGCCGCGCTTCCCGCAAAAATGCCGCCAGTTCAGTGCGCGCCTCTTCTACGGTACAGCCGTGCAGATCGAGCCGCTCCTGAATCCGGAACCGTCCCCGGCGCAAGTCCCGTAGCAGCGCCGGAGATAGTCCGGATCGCAAATAAAGCCACTCGTCTCCGGATTCCAATACTTCATCGCCGTTCAGGCCGTGGCCCAGTACTTCGAGAACGGCCAGCTCATCCTGATGCCGCTGCAGCGGTAAGGGCGGTGGTGGTACAGGACGTGGGGGAGGTGGCGGGGCTGGCAGGGGCCGGACATCAGCCACCGCCCGCAGAAAGCAATCGGCTTCTTCTGCATCGGTCACCGGTTCTTGCTTCTCCGGCTCATGTGGCCGCCGCCTCATGTGCTTTAGTCCTCTTGCTGCTCCAGCCAACGCTCTGCGTCCAGCGCCGCCATGCAACCGCTACCCGCGCTGGTTACTGCTTGGCGATAGACAGAGTCCTGCACATCGCCCGCGGCAAACACACCGGCAATGCTGGTGGCTGTTGCCATGCCGTCGCGCCCGCCGCGAGTGACCAGGTAACCCGCTTCGTCCATTTTCAGTTGTCCCTTGAAGATGCTGGTATTGGGCTGGTGGCCGATGGCAACGAACACCCCCATCAGCATCAGGTCCTGGGTGCTGCCGTTTTCTACATGCTTGATCCGCAAGCCGGTGACCCCGGAGTTGTCACCCAGCACCTCGTCCACAGAGTGATCCCAGATAATGGTGACATTCTCCTTGCTCATGAGCTTGTCCTGCAGAATTTTTTCGGCGCGGAACCGGTTACGCCGGTGGATGATCGTTACATGCTTGGCAATATTGCTGAGATAGAGGGCTTCTTCTACCGCAGTATTGCCACCACCGACCACGGCAACGGCCTGCCCGCGATAGAAAAATCCGTCGCAGGTCGCACAGGCGGAGACACCCTTGCCCCGAAACTGGTCTTCACTGGGCAAACCCAGGTACTTGGCAGAAGCACCGGTAGCGAGAATCAGCGCATCACAGGTATAACAATGCTGGTCTCCGCTGAGGCGAAAGGGCCGTTGACTCAGGTCTGCGCTATGAATGTGGTCAAACAGAACCTCGGTATCAAAGCGGCGTGCCTGTTTTTCCAGTTCCTGCATGAGTTCCGGGCCCATGATACCGTCTGCCGCACCAGGCCAGTTATCCACGTCTGTGGTCGTCATCAGTTGGCCGCCGGGCTCCATGCCTTGTACCAGTGTCGGGTTCAGATTGGCGCGCGCAGCGTAAATAGCGGCCGTATAACCACCGGGGCCGGAGCCCAGGATGAGTAAACGGCAATGTTTTTCATCGATGACACTTTTCGGATCGCTCATGGGTACCTCGCTGCCAGAAGAGAACGGTATCGGACGAGCTGCGCACACGGCGAACCCGCCCGGACTTATGCGAAATTGCTAGAGAAAAGTCTAACACCATTTCCACGCTGCCGTCCCTGCCTCCCGTCCTGATGTGATATCGGATAGCGCGAAATAAACGCCTGCTTCTGAACCATTAGAAGCGGCTAACAATAGCATTTCTTTGCCTTTCTTTCCCGGCATCTCCTTGACACCCGTGCAGGGGTCGTTTAGCGTGCCCGGTATGAGTTCCACTGCCCGTAATGTGTCCCGAGGCTCCCGGCCTGCCCCTGCAAAGCCGGTTCAACTGTCGCGCGTCAAACCGTGGCGCCGCGAGGCGCTGCTGCTGCTGTTGATCGCGGTGGCGGCCTTTATGGCAATGTCCATGCTCAGTTTTCACCCCTCCGATCCCAGTTGGTTTAATAGTGGTAAAGGTGCCCAGGTGCACAATTGGGGTGGCGAAACTGGCGCCTATCTCGCTGATTTTCTGGTACAGGTTTTTGGCATGATCGCCTGGCTCCTCCCTGTGATGCTGGGCGTGTGGGCCTGGCAGCTATGGCGATGTTGGTTCCGTCAGCATCCAGGACGCTGGGCGGCCCCTTTGGGCGCTGTTGCCGTCGCGCTGGGTCTGACCAGCTTCCTCGCGCTGACTTGGCCCGCGGCGTGGTGGCCCATTGCCGGAGACGGCGCGGGCGGTATCCTCGGGCAGGAAATCAGTGTCCATACTCAGCCTTTTATCGGCGTGGGCGGTAGTGTATTGCTCTTTCTGCTGCTGTTTGTGCTCGGTGTGTTTCTGCTCACTGGCTTGGGACCACGTGCGATGGCGGCACATATCAGCGCTCTGCATTTCTCTTTGCCACGACCGCGCCTGCGCTGGCCTTTGCGGCGGCGGGTGGCGGCCCCTGTGCTGATTACGACGCTGGCGCCTGCTGTGCAAAAGACATCTCCGGCAGCAGCGCCGAGCTTCTTCTCCACCAAAAAGCGCGGATCAGCGTCGACTCAGGCCGTTGTTAAAGGCAGTCGACAGCTACCATTGCCCGCACCCGTAGGGCCGCCGCGCGCTGATGGTCTTCCCGATCTTGCCCTGCTCGATCCGGCAGATGCGGAAGACCCCAGTTCCCAGTTGCAGCCCGAAGTGCTGGCGCAGCAGTCGCGCATGCTGGAAGAAAAACTGGCCGACTTCGGGGTGCAGGCAACCGTGGTGGCGGCTCATCCCGGACCAGTGATTACGCGTTTTGAAATAGAGCCGGCACCGGGGGTCAAAGTCAGCCAGATCGCGGGTCTCAGTAAAGACCTTTCGCGCGTGCTGGCGGCGCGGGTGCGCGTGGTGGAAGCCATTCCCGGTAAGGCCACCATGGGCATCGAGGTGCCAAACCTGAAGCGGCGCACGGTGCGTCTCTCCGAGGTGCTTTCCAGTCACAGTTTTACCCAGACCAAAAGCCATTTAACGCTGGCACTGGGTCAGGATATCGGTGGCCAGCCGGTGTCCGCCGATCTGGCGAAGATGCCCCATCTGCTGGTGGCCGGAACCACCGGCGCCGGCAAGTCTGTGGGCGTCAATGCCATGATTCTCAGTATTCTCTTTAAGGCGACCGCTGATGAAGTCCGCCTGATCATGGTGGACCCCAAAATGTTGGAGTTGTCCATCTATGAAGGCATCCCCCATCTGCTGGCGCCGGTGGTAACGGATATGAAGGAGGCCGCGAACGCCTTGCGCTGGTGTGTGGCGGAGATGGAGCGGCGCTATAAGCTCATGGCCTTTGCCGGAGTGCGCAACCTCGCCGGATATAATCAGAAAGTGCGGGAAGCGGTAGCCTCGGGGCATCCCCTGCCGGGTCCGGATAAAGATATGGATGGCGAGCCCATCGCGTTGAGCGTGCTACCTGCTATCGTGGTGATCATTGATGAGTTTGCGGACCTGATGATGGTGGTTGGTAAACAGGTGGAAACCTTGATTACCCGCCTGGCCCAGAAAGCGCGGGCAGCCGGTCTGCACCTGATTATGGCGACCCAGCGTCCTTCGGTGGATGTGATCACCGGTCTAATCAAGGCCAACGTCCCCACCCGTATTGCTTTTCAGGTTTCGTCGCGTATCGACTCGCGTACGATCCTCGATCAGATGGGGGCGGAGACCTTGCTGGGCCAGGGCGACATGCTCTATCTACCGCCCGGCTCCGGTTACCCGGTGCGGGTGCACGGGGCCTTTGTCAGCGATGAGGAAGTACACCGTGTGGTGGAGTCCCTGCGTCAGCTGGGCGCGCCCCAATACGACGAACGTATTTTGCAAGGCAATGAGAGTGGCGATGGTGATGGCGTGGACGGCGAAGGCGGAGAGGATGCCGATCCGCTCTATGATCAGGCGGTGGCCATCGTTACCAGCAGTCGCAAAGCGAGCATCTCCTACGTGCAGCGGCAACTTAAGGTGGGCTATAATCGGGCTGCCCGCATGATCGAAGAGATGGAGCGGGTAGGTGTGGTCGGTTCCTTGCAAAGTAACGGGAGCAGAGAGATTTATGCAGCAGCACCGCCCGGTCGGGACTGACTATTTGCGCTTTATGCGCGGCCCATTACCGGCCTTACGTTTGGCGCGCTGGTTTTTGGTGCCACTACTGATCTTGGGCGGTATCCAGTATGTGGCCGCTGCCACGGGCCTGGCGATGTTGCAGGATTTTTTCCAGAAAACCCACACCATCACGGCCCAGTTCAGCCAGGAAGTGGCCAACCATGACGGTCAGATCGTCAAGCGTGCTGGCGGTAAGCTGTGGATCTCCCGTCCCGGCAAATTCCGCTGGGACTATAGCGGTAAGAACGGGCAAACCATTGTCTCCAATGGTAAGAAAGTCTGGCTCTACGAACCTGCTCTGGAACAGGCCACGGTACAGCCTCTTGGCAAAGCCCTCGGATCGACTCCGGCGGCGCTGATCGCTGGCAACGATGACCTCAGCCAGCGCTTCAAGATCACCGACCTGGGTCAAAAAGACGGTCTCCATTGGCTCCTGCTCCATCCTAAAACCGGTCAGGATCAAGGTTTCACGGATCTGCGCATGGGTTTTGATGCGCAGGGTGCCCTGCGCCAGATGCGCATGGAAGATGCGTTTCAGCAACAGACCGTCCTTCGCTTTACACATATTAAATTCAATCACCCCATTTCGGCGCAGGAATTTCAGTTCACTCCGCCAGCCGGTGTGGATGTTCTCTCGCAATAATTTTTCTGGAGTACTGCATGTTGGCTTTGAAGACCCGTCTCGCTCTCGTTGCCCTCGGCCTGTTAGTGGCTGCGCAATCCCATGCCGCAGGCTTTGCCGCGCCGACCTCCGTGGTGGGACTCTCGGAAGCGGGTGCCACGGTAGCCGATGGCGGGCCCGTCAGCAGCTTTGCCGATAATCCTGCGGACATGGTCTTCTTCCCGGGTACGCGGGTGGGCCTGGATATTCTCGCGACGCACCCTACTTACACAATGGATAACAACAATGTCACGTACGACGCCAGCAGCAATATGCAGATTCTGCCTAATCTCTTTGTGACCCATCGTTTTAATGACCTCCCGCTGGCGGTTGGTCTTGGTATCACTTCGCCCTTCAACACCAACAACACCTGGTCTGCCGGGACTTTTGGTGCTACGCAGTGGAAAAATAATTTGCAGATCATTGATGTGAATCCGGGTGTTGCCTATTTGCTATTCCCCAATCTGAGTGTCGGCGTGGGCCTGGATTATTACCAGACGCTGAGCGCAACCTTTGGCCCTAACTCCGGTAGTGGTGGGGGTGTCGGTGGTAACGTCGGGCTTTTCTACACCACGGAGCGCTTCAATGCGGGACTCAGTTACCGCTCGGCGGCCAGCATTTCTTCAGGCGGTGGCAGTGTTGACCTGCCCAGTCGCGTGCAGGCAGGTGTCCGCTATCGCTTCACCCCGCGCTTTGCTACCGAACTGGATGTGGACTGGAATGACTGGAGCAACGCCCAGTTGCCCGGCTATGGTAGCCTCGGCTGGAAGTCCACCATGGCCTATCGTATCGGGCTCAGCTATCACCTGAACCAGGATCTTGAGCTCCGCGGTGGGCTCGCCCATGAGGGCAGTCCCACCAGTGGTTCCAGTATTCAGGCAGCCGTACCCACGGCCAGCAGTAATCTGGCCTCTTTTGGCGTCGGTATAGGGTTGGGCCCGTGGCATTATGATTTGGGTGCCTCGTATGCTATTTCCGGTAACACCTCTTCGTATAATCACAGGTTTCCCGGCACCTACAAAGCCAGCACCCTCAACTTCGGCGCCGCCATTTCCCGAGACTTTTAAGGGATAGGCTGCCCGCGCCGAATGCCCATGGCCGCATTGCCCGGTAGCGACCCTCGCCCACTGGCGGCCCGTATGCGTCCCCAGACGCTGGACGCCTACGTCGGGCAGAACCATCTGCTCGGCAAGGGCGGTCCATTGCGGGCCATGGTGCAGGCCGGGCACCTGCACTCCATGATTCTCTGGGGTCCGCCGGGCAGTGGCAAAACCACCTTGGCGCAACTCCTCGCCCATGCGGCTGGCCAGCACTTCCAGATTCTGTCTGCCGTCAACAGCGGGGTACGAGAAATCCGCGCTGCCGTCACCAGCGCCGAGGCCGCCCAGTCCCTGGGCCGGGGCACGGTCCTCTTCATTGATGAAATTCATCGCTTCAACAAAAGCCAGCAGGACGCCCTGCTGCCCCATGTGGAAGAAGGCGTCGTGACCCTTATCGGCGCAACGACGGAGAACCCCAGCTTCGCCCTGGTCAACGCCCTGCTGTCCCGGGCGCGCGTCTACGTTCTCAAAGCGCTGACTGGTGAAGCACTCGGCACGGTGCTCGATCACGCCCTTGCTGATAGTGTGCTCGGTCTGGGTAATCTGGTGATAGAGATGTCCCCGGAAGTCCGCAAGGGTTTGCTGACTGCCGCCGACGGCGATGCCCGTCGTCTCCTCAATCTGCTGGACCTCGCGGTACAACTGGCCTCGGTACAGGCGGGTAAAACACAAATCACTGCCGACATCGTCGCCGCAGCCAGCGGTCAATCCTGGCGACGCTTCGACAAGGGCGGTGAAGCCTTTTACGACGAAATCTCCGCCTTTCACAAGTCGCTGCGCGGTTCCGATCCCGACGCGGCCCTCTACTGGCTGGCGCGGATGCTCGATGGCGGCGCCGACCCCTTGTACCTCGCCCGCCGTCTGGTGCGCATGGCTTCTGAAGATATCGGCCTCGCTGATCCGCGGGCTATAGAGATGGCACTCGCCGCCAAGGACGCCTACGCCTTTCTCGGCTCGCCCGAGGGGGAGTTGGCCCTCGCGCAAGCCACGGTTTATCTCGCCAGCTGCCCTAAAAGTAACCGCATCTACGATGCCTGGAATGCGGTGCGCGCCGCCGTCAAGGCGGGTGGTAGTGCGGAAGTGCCCCTCCATCTGCGCAATGCGCCCACGGCGCTGCTCAAAACACTGGATTATGGCAAGGAATATCAATACGATCACGACTATCCCGACGCGATCGCCCCGGAGCAGCATTATTTGCCTCCCGGCCTGCGTCAGATCCATTTTTATAAGCCCAGTGACCGTGGTCTGGAAGCCCGTATCCAGGAACGTTTACGCTGGATAAATGCTCATCGTCAACCGGTCGGAGAGAAGAAACCTCATGCTTGATCCCAGCTTGCTGCGCAGCGCACCAGAAAAAGTAGCCGCAGGCCTCGCCCGTCGTCACTTCACTCTGGATGTGACGGCCCTGAGCACCCTCGACCAGCAGCGTAAAACCCTGCAGATTCAGCTCGAAGAAGTGCGCAACGCCCGCAATGAGGCCTCCAGACAGATCGGCCAGGTGCGCCGTCAGGGGCTCGATACCAGCGCGATGCAGACCGCGGCGGCGCAGCACGGTGAGGAGATCAAGACCCTGGAGCAATCTCTGGAAAGCATCCTTGCTGAATGGGAGAGTCTGACCAGCAACCTGCCCAATATCCCGCAGGATTCAGTGCCCGATGGCCGCGATGAAAGGGACAATGTGGTGTTGCGTCACTGGGGCACGCCCCGCGCCTTCGATTTCTCTCCCCACGACCATGTCGATCTGGGCGAGGCCTTGGGTATTATTGATTTCGCGGCGGGCGCCCGCCTCGCTGGTGCCCGCTTTGTGGTGTTGCGCGGCCTTGGTGCCCGTCTTGAGCGCGCCCTGACGCAATTCATGCTGGATTTGCATACGACGGAACACGGCTACTGCGAAATTGCGCCGCCCTTGCTCGCCAACGCCGATTCCCTCTTTGGCACTGGGCAGCTCCCCAAATTTGAAGAAGACCTTTTCGCTTTAAGAGACGACCCCTATTACCTGATCCCCACTGCCGAAGTGCCGCTCACCAACCTTCTGCGCGGTGAGATTGTCGGTACCCTGCCGCAATGTTTCTGCGCCTACACCCCCTGTTTTCGCCGCGAAGCGGGAGCTTATGGGCGCGACACCCGTGGCATGATCCGCCAGCACCAGTTCGACAAAGTGGAGCTGGTGCAGATTGTCCGTCCCGAAGATTCCGTCCGCGCCCACGAAACACTTACCGCCCACGCCGAAAAGGTATTGCAACTTCTGGAGCTACCCTACCGGGTGATAGCCCTCTGCGCGGGGGATCTGGGCTTCAGCGCTGCCAAGACTTATGACCTCGAAGTCTGGCTGCCGGGCCAGAATCAGTACCGGGAAATCAGTTCCTGCAGCAATTTCGAAAGCTTTCAGGCGCGTCGCCTGCAGCTACGCTACCGCACAGAAGAGGGCAAGCCACAGCTCGCCCATACCCTCAATGGTTCCGGCCTCGCCATCGGCCGCACCCTGGTCGCCCTCCTGGAAAATCACCAGCGAGCCGATGGCACTATCCAAATTCCTACCGCCTTGCGTCCCTACCTCGGCGGGATGGACGTCGTTAAGGCCTGAACCCGTGCACTCGACCAGCGAACCGGTGAGTTGCGCACTGCACAGCGCCTTAGAGCTGGCCGCGATGCAGCGTCGTCCACTGCATTTGCACTTGGCGGATGGCACATGGCAAGCTGGCATTGTTCTCGACGTCTGGACCGCGCAGGGCAGGGAATGGCTGCGTCTGCGCCAGTCCGACGGTGATGTCGAGATTGATCTTACCCATATTCAACAAGTCCAGGAAGATACTGCACCATGAAATATCCCATTATCCCCAGTCTCCTTGCCGGTTTTTCAATGTTGCTTTCCAGCGCTGCGAGCGCAGCGCAATTTGCTCTGCCCGCGGCTGGCAGCAACATGGTCGGACAACTTCAGGTGGTGATCGCCCGGCATCAGGATACCTTGCTTGATATCGCCCGCCACTACGATGTTGGCTATAACGAAATCCGCGCCGCGAACCCTGGCGTCGACCCCTGGCTTCCCGGCGCGGGAACCCACGTGCTGGTTCCCACCCAATATATTCTCCCTCCCAAGCCGTGGACGGGGATCATCATCAATATCCCGGAGCGCCGCCTGTTTTATTTCCCCGCCGGTCAGAATATGGTCTACACCTTCCCGGTGGGCATTTTCCGCCCAAAATGGCCTGACCCCATAGGCAGCACGCGGATCATTGCCAAGGTCAAAAACCCCACCTGGACGGTGCCTAAAAACATACAGGAAGAGCACGCCAAAGCCGGAGAACCCATACCTGCGTTTTTCCCCGCCGGCCCCGACAACCCTATGGGTGAACTGGCGCTGGAAACGGGCTGGTCGCAAATTTTCATTCACGGCACCAATAAACCCTGGGGTGTGGGTATGCGGGTCAGCCACGGCTGCTTCCATGTCTATCCCGAAAATGAAGTGCAACTCTTCAAGATGGTAAAGGTGGGCACCCCGGTGACGACCATTGATCAACCTTATGTCGTCGGCACAAATGGGAACGGCCAGCTCTACCTGCAAAGTTTCGTACCCATAGAAGCCTATAACAAAGGCAGCAACCCTCAACAACGCGCAGTCGATGCTGTCAGTCTCTTTGAAAAGCAGGTCCAGCAAAGATGGACGATTAACTGGCAGCAGGTCATCGATCTGGTAGAAAAGCCTAACACCATACCCACAGCTATTAATATCAACGCCCCGACTCTGTCCGCGGTAGTTGCCCAGTTGCCTCACCAACCCTATGACTTTGCGCCCTATGGTGACGATGCCAACACCGCGACGCCGCCCCCCGTGCCGACCCCCGCCGCTAGCCCAGCGACCTGAACAGGCGCCGCATCTCCAGAGGCAAAAAAGCCCTTGCGTGCCCCCATACCCCCGTGTATAGTTCGTCCTCTCGGCAGGGCAGCGAGCCCCACAGAGAGCAGCAAATATGTTGGCGTTGACAGTAAAGTAGATCACCTGATATAGTTACAGACCCTGTTGCGGGGTGGAGCAGCTTGGCAGCTCGTCGGGCTCATAACCCGAAGGTCGTAGGTTCAAATCCTACCCCCGCTACCAAGATTCGCAGTACGTAGTATTGTTCTTTACCAACCGAGTGGAGATGTGTGGGGTTTAGGCCCAGGGGTATTATTGGTGTTTATGCACTGATGATTACCCTGAGCAGTATTGTTTTAAGATGGATTGAACGAGAGAGTTTGATCCTGGCTCAGATTGAACGCTGGCGGCATGCCTAACACATGCAAGTCGAACGGTAGCAGGCCTTCGGGTGCTGACGAGTGGCGGACGGGTGAGTAATGCGTAGGAATCTGTCTTTTAGTGGGGGACAACCCAGGGAAACTTGGGCTAATACCGCATGAGCCCTGAGGGGGAAAGCGGGGGATCTTCGGACCTCGCGCTAAGAGAAGAGCCTACGTCTGATTAGCTAGTTGGTAGGGTAAAGGCCTACCAAGGCGACGATCAGTAGCTGGTCTGAGAGGACGACCAGCCACACTGGGACTGAGACACGGCCCAGACTCCTACGGGAGGCAGCAGTGGGGAATTTTTCGCAATGGGGGCAACCCTGACGAAGCAATGCCGCGTGGATGAAGAAGGCCTTCGGGTTGTAAAGTCCTTTCGTGGGGGACGAAAAGGTGGTTCCTAATACGAGCTGCTGTTGACGTGAACCCAAGAAGAAGCACCGGCTAACTCCGTGCCAGCAGCCGCGGTAATACGGGGGGTGCAAGCGTTAATCGGAATCACTGGGCGTAAAGGGTGCGTAGGCGGTACGTTAGGTCTGTCGTGAAATCCCCGGGCTCAACCTGGGAATGGCGGTAGAAACCGGCGAACTAGAGTATGGGAGAGGGTGGTGGAATTCCAGGTGTAGCGGTGAAATGCGTAGAGATCTGGAGGAACATCAGTGGCGAAGGCGGCCACCTGGCCCAATACTGACGCTGAGGCACGAAAGCGTGGGGAGCAAACAGGATTAGATACCCTGGTAGTCCACGCCCTAAACGATGAATACTAGATGTTTGGTACCTAGCGTACTGAGTGTCGTAGCTAACGCGATAAGTATTCCGCCTGGGAAGTACGGCCGCAAGGTTAAAACTCAAAGGAATTGACGGGGGCCCGCACAAGCGGTGGAGCATGTGGTTTAATTCGATGCAACGCGAAGAACCTTACCTGGGCTTGACATGTCCGGAATTCTGCAGAGATGCGGGAGTGCCCTTCGGGGAATCGGAACACAGGTGCTGCATGGCTGTCGTCAGCTCGTGTCGTGAGATGTTGGGTTAAGTCCCGCAACGAGCGCAACCCTTGTCCTTAGTTGCCAGCGGTTCGGCCGGGCACTCTAGGGAGACTGCCGGTGACAAACCGGAGGAAGGTGGGGATGACGTCAAGTCCTCATGGCCTTTATGTCCAGGGCTACACACGTGCTACAATGGCGCGTACAGAGGGACGCCAAACCGCGAGGTGGAGCAGACCCCAGAAAGCGCGTCGTAGTTCGGATTGCAGTCTGCAACTCGACTGCATGAAGTCGGAATCGCTAGTAATCGCGGATCAGCATGCCGCGGTGAATACGTTCCCGGGCCTTGTACACACCGCCCGTCACACCATGGGAGTAGATTGTACCAGAAGCGGCTAGCCTAACCTTCGGGAGGGCGGTTACCACGGTATGGTTTATGACTGGGGTGAAGTCGTAACAAGGTAGCCGTAGGGGAACCTGCGGCTGGATCACCTCCTTTAAAGAAAAGGGTCTAGACCCCACACACGCCACTCGGTAAGGAATTGGGCCTATAGCTCAGCTGGCTAGAGCACACGACTGATAATCGTGAGGTCAGTGGTTCGAGTCCACTTGGGCCCACCAAATGGGGCTGTAGCTCAGTTGGGAGAGCACCTGCTTTGCAAGCAGGGGGTCACCGGTTCGAGACCGGTCAGCTCCACCACAGGGAGAGAAGGCCCGCAAAGAGCGCGGGCTGGTCGCTGAGGGGGAGGTAGAGGGGTAGTTATATTTTAGTGTGTAGTGCTGAATATCATTTTCAAGGGTCGTTGGGATTGAAAGGGATATTGATCACTGCTCATGCGTTAAGGGTGAGCTAGTTTGTTCTT
>NZ_CP059488.1:600000-2970000 GCF_016250455.1 Acidithiobacillus ferrivorans
TCGTCGGTGAATTACGGCGCCGTGCGCGCGATGTCCTGCTCAATAAGGCTATTGCTCAGGAAGAACAGGTGGCACTCAGTGAACCCGCAGAGGATTTGCTGTCCCTGAAAGATATGGATAAGGGCTTGGCGCACTTGCTGGCCAGCAAGGGTGTTATTACTTCCGAGGACTTGGCGGAACTGGCTACGAGCGAGCTATGCGAGATGGTCGGTGTGGATGCAGAGCGGGCCAAGGCTCTCATTCTGGAGGCGCGTGCGCCCTGGTTTGTTTGATACAGACCCTGTCCCCGCGACGTATGTCTGCTGGGTAGCGGTTTTGGAGAATGAGGATTATGACGGTAACTGTCGCCAATTTTGCTGCTGAATTGGGTGTAACGAATGCTCGGCTGTTAGAGCAGTTGAACGCTGCGGGCATTCCTAAGAATACGGCCGAGGATGTGGTCACTGAGGATGATAAACATCGTCTTCTCGCTTCGTTGCGCAGCGCGCACGGAGAGGGCGGTGGGGAGTTGCGCCGCATTACACTCAACCGCACCAGCACCACGGAAATAAAACAGTCTGTAGGCGCCGGGAAATCGCGTACGGTGCAGGTGGAAGTGCGCCGCAAACGAACTTACGTCAAACGCGAAGCGGCGGTCGAAGAGGCGGCGGAATCTGTTGTCCTTGAGCCATCTCCGAGTGCTGATCAGGTGATCCCGGTTTTAATAGAGTCGGCGCTGGAGTCTGTGGTAGCTACAGAAGCGGTTTCTGCAGGAGAGCCAGTGCAGGCGCCGGTGCCTGCGGAAGACGTGGCCGATCAGCAGGTGCAGCCGGCACCCGCGGCGGCGGCGATGGAACCTCTTGTGCAGCAGGCCCCTTCGCGCTCTGAAGCGAAGCTGGTACCCACAGCTTCGCGTACTCCAGAACGGTCTAGTCCTGATCGCAGCCGAACACCGACAATCAGTACGGATCGCGCACGTCCCGCCGCAGCATCGCCGGCCAGCAGAACGCCTGCCGCGGCGACGCCAGCGAAAGGCAAAAAAGCCGGGCCGGGGGGCGCGCGCGCCGGGGATGATGATGCCCGCCGCAGTGGTGCTGCCCGGCGGGGCGGGCGACGTAGTGATGAGGGCGGCAATGCCGATGCCCTGGCACGGCGTCGCAAGTCCGGAGATAAACGCGGCCGCGGCAAGGGCGGTCCTGCCGCCAGTGAATGGGCGGCAGCGCCGGTCATCCGTGAAGTGGCGGTTCCAGAAACGATTACGGTGGGTGAGTTGGCTAGCCGGATGGCGATCAAGGCCACTGACGTGATCAAAACGATGATGAAGATGGGGGTGATGGCTACTATCAATCAGGTGATTGATCAGGAAACCGCCGCCATTGTCGTAGAGGAACTGGGGCACAAGGTGAAGTTGGTGGGAATCACCAGTCCCGAGGCTTTTTTAGTAGAGGATGGGATTGCGGAGACACCGATCATGGGTCGACGGCCTCCGGTGGTGACGGTCATGGGGCACGTGGACCACGGCAAGACATCACTATTGGATCGGATTCGCTCTGCACAGGTGGCCAGTGGTGAGGCTGGGGGTATTACCCAGCACATCGGTGCCTACCATGTGGAGACGCCCAAGGGGATGGTGACCTTCCTCGATACACCGGGCCATGAGGCGTTTACGGCCATGCGTGCCCGTGGTGCGCAGGCGACGGATATTGTCGTGCTGGTGGTGGCCGCCGATGACGGCGTGATGCCGCAGACGATTGAAGCGATTCACCACGCCAAGGCCGCTAAAGTGCCCATCGTGGTGGCGGTCAACAAAATCGATAAGCCGTCCGTAGACCCGGAACGCATACGCCAGGAACTCGCCGGGCATGAAGTGGTGCCTGAGGAGTGGGGCGGTGACACTCAATTTGTGAATGTTTCCGCGAAGACAGGGTTGCATATTGATGATTTGCTTGACGCGATTCTGTTACAGGCGGAGATGCTCGATCTGGAAGTCCAGGTAAACGGTCCGGCGAAGGGTGTGGTCATCGAGTCCCGACTGGATCGTGGACGCGGCGTCGTGGCATCTGTGCTCGTACGGCAGGGTACCTTGCATACGGGTGATATGCTTCTGGCTGGAGCACAGTTTGGACGGGTGCGGGCGTTGGTGGACGATACGGGCCAGTCGACACAGTTGGTGGCTCCTGGCATGCCGGCAGAAGTGTTGGGTCTGGGGGATGTACCGCACGCCGGTGACGAGGTGGTCGTGGTTGCCGATGAGCGTAAAGCCCGCGAAGTCGCGCTTTTTCGCCAAGGTAAATTCCGTGATGTGCGTTTGGCGAAGCATCAGAAAGCGACGCTGGAAAGCCTGTTCGAGGCCGCTGCAGATGGTCAGTTGCAGCAGTTGAACTTGCTGATTAAGGCGGACGTACAGGGCTCCGTAGAGGCCTTGGCCACGACGCTGGAGCGCCTTTCCACTGCCGAGGTGAAGGTCAATGTCATTCACTCCGGGGTCGGTGGAATTACGGAGTCTGATGTGAATCTCGCCGCGGCATCTCAGGCGGTTATCATCGGCTTCAACGTGCGGGCGGAAGCGCCTGCCCGGCGTCTGATTGACCATAGCGGCGTGGATGTCCGTTATCACAGCGTCATTTATGATGCGGTGGACGAGGTGAAGGCCGCGATGAGTGGTATGCTCGCTCCCGAAATCCGTGAGCGTGTTCTGGGTCATGCGCAGGTGCGCGATACGTTCCGGGTGCCCAAGGTGGGTATGATTGCTGGTTGTATGATTACCGACGGCATCTTGCGGCGTAACGCCAAGGTCCGGGTGCTCCGTCAGGATGTGGTCATTCATGCCGGAGAAATGGATTCCTTGCGGCGCTTCAAAGAAGATGTCAAAGAAGTGCGTGAAGGCTTTGAGTGTGGTGTGGGTGTCCGCAACTTCAATGATCTGAAAAACGGCGACGTGATTGAGGCTTTCGAAACCACCGAAGTGGCACGAACGGTCTAGGAGTCGGTTTTGCATAGTTCTCATCGCGCGTATCCGCGCGGCGCCAGGGTGGCCCATTTACTGCGGGAAGAAATAGCAGCGGTGTTGCCGCGCCTGCATGGGATGCCTTCCGACTTGGTTCTGCTGCCCCCCAGTATCACCATGGTGGATTTGCCAACGGATATGCGCTCGGCGACCGTATATTTTTCGCTGATGGATGGTCCTGAGCGGGCCGGTGCAGTGCGTCAGGTGTTACAGGATCATGCCGGAGAAATCCGTCAGCTGCTGGGTCGGCGTTTGGCCTTGCGGCGTATTCCGCCCCTGCATTTTATTTACGATGCGCGTTTTGATCGGGGTGCAGAAATGGCGGAACTCCTGGCACATCTGCCACCGGCGCAGGAACCGGAACAAGAGGATCTGCCATGAATTGTCAACATGGTCTGCTACTCTTCGACAAACCTGCGGGACTGACGTCTAATGCAGCCTTGCAGCGGGTTAAACGCCTGCTCGGCATTAAAAAAGCCGGGCATACGGGAAGCCTCGATCCCATCGCTACCGGGTTGCTGGTCTTGCTCTTTGGTGAGGCCACCAAAGTCTCTGATTATATTCTCAACGCGGACAAGTCCTATCGAGCAACTTTGCGTTTGGGGCAAACCACGACAACCGGTGACAGCGAAGGAGAAATCCTCGAAGAGCGACCGGTTACCACCAGCGAAGAGCAGGTGTGTATGGTATTACCGCAGTTTTCCGGTGTGATCGCGCAAATCCCGCCTATGTATTCGGCGATCAAACAGGGTGGCAAGCCACTGTACGAACTGGCGCGCAAGGGCCTGGAAGTGGAGCGGGCGGCGCGGCAGGTACGGATCGATGCGCTCGACCTGATTTTGTTGGACGGCGACTGTTTGGTGCTGGATGTGCGCTGTTCTAAGGGCACCTATATCCGCAGTCTGGCAGCAGACATCGGTGCAGCACTGGGGTGTGGTGCGCATGTCAATGGCTTGCGGCGGACCTCTACCGGTCCCTTTGATATTGCGCAGGCGTTGACCCTGGAAGCGCTTGCTGAGGTGCTTGGGCGTGAGGAATGCCCGCTTAAAGCCATGGATCTGGCTTTAGATTATTTGCCGGCGGTGACTCTGACGGAGAACACTGCCTATTACCTGCGTCAGGGACAGGGGGTCGTGGTTGCCCATACACCTGCTTCCCTTGGGCGCATTCGCCTCTATGGACCGATGGGCCAGTTCCTCGGTTTGGGAGAGGTTATGGACGACGGAAAGGTGGCGCCTCGCCGCCTCATGAGCGTAAACTAGGGGTTATTGTTTTTTAGAATTTCCGAGGAGCAGGAATTATGTCGTTGTCTCGTGATATCAAAGCAGCAGTTGTCCAGGGCTATGCCACACATGTGGGGGATACGGGTTCTCCGGAAGTACAGGTCGCCCTGCTGACTACCCGTATTGAAGGGCTGGCAGATCATTTTAAGATCAACAAACATGACCATCATTCCCGTCAAGGCCTTTTGAAAATGGTCGGCCAGCGCCGCAAGTTGCTGGATTACTTGAAGAGACGGGATGTGAATCGTTATCGCACGCTGATCGAACGTCTGGGTCTGCGGAAATAAGGAGAAGATTTTGACCATTATTCGGAAAGAAGTGGATTTTGGCGGTCGTCGCCTGCAGCTGGAAACGGGCCGAATGGCACGCCAGGCAGATGGTGCGGCACTGGTTTCTAGCGGGGATACGGTCGTTCTGGTAACGGCAGTGGCCCGCCGGGAGATGAAGCCGGGCCAGGATTTCTTTCCGTTAACGGTGAACTATCAGGAAAAGACCTATGCAGCGGGCAAAATTCCTGGTGGCTTCTTTAAGCGTGAAGGGCGGCCCGCTGAAAAAGAGACGCTGACTTCACGTCTGATCGATCGTCCCATCCGGCCGCTCTTTCCCAAGGGCTTTATGAATGAAGTGCAGGTTATCGCCACGGTATTGTCAGTGGATCGGGATAATGATCCCGATATCTTGGCGTTGGTCGGTGCTTCAGCGGCCCTGGCGATTTCCGGCATTCCGTTCAATGGTCCGATTGGTGCGGCCCGGGTGGGTTATATCGACGGACAATATGTGCTGAACCCCAGTTACTCGCAACTGACTACCTCGCAACTGGATCTCGTGGTGTCAGGGACCCGGCAGGCGGTACTCATGGTGGAGTCTGAGGCGCAGCAATTGTCCGAAGAGATCATGCTGGAAGCGGTGATGTTCGGGCACGCGCAGTTCCAGCCGGTTATTGAGACGATTGAGGCTCTGGCGCGGGAAGCCGGTAAATCGCGCTGGGAGTGGGTGGCGCCGGTGGCCGATGTGGCACTGGGCGCGCAGGTGCGCGAGAAAGCCACCCCGCTCTTGCAGGAGGCTTATGCCCTGACAGAGAAGCAAGCACGCAGTAAGCGCCTGGAAGACGTGCAGCAGTCGATGGCGATAGCCTTTGCCGCAGAAGATGCACAGCGCGGCGATCTGGTTCGTGGTCTGTTGAAAAAAATTGAAACGAGCATTGTGCGCGGCCGCATTTTGGATGGTGCGCCACGCATTGATGGTCGGGACAGCAGGACGGTGCGTCCCATCACCATTGAGGCGGGCGTGTTGCCGCGGACCCACGGTTCGGCGCTCTTTACCCGGGGTGAAACCCAGGCCTTGGTGGTGGCGACGTTGGGCACCAAGGGCGATGAGCAGATCATTGATGCCCTGCAAGGGGAGAGTCGTGATCGTTTTATGCTGCATTATAACTTTCCACCCTTCTCTACCGGTGAGACGGGCATGGTAGGCTCCCCCAAACGCCGGGAAATCGGTCACGGGCGTTTGGCGAAACGGGCGATAGCGGCGGTCCTGCCAAGTAACAGCGAATTCCCGTACAGTTTGCGGGTGGTCTCTGAAGTGCTGGAGTCCAATGGCTCTTCCAGCATGGCGACGGTTTGCGGTGCCTCCCTGGCGCTGATGGATGCCGGTGTGCCCCTCAAGGCGCCCGTGGCGGGTGTGGCCATGGGTCTCATCAAGGAAGGCGACCGCTTTGCCGTCCTCACCGATATCCTGGGTGACGAAGATCACCTGGGTGATATGGATTTCAAGGTGGCGGGCACCGAACAGGGGGTGACCGCCCTGCAGATGGATATCAAGATTGACGGGATTACCCGGGAAATCATGGCACAGGCGCTTAAGCAGGCGCTGGCTGGGCGGCTGCATATCCTTGGGCTGATGAATGGCGTGCTGTCTATGAGCCGTGGCGAGCTGTCTGACTATGCACCGCGTATTATCTCCATCCAGATCAATCCGGATCGTATTCGCGACGTCATTGGACCGGGTGGCAAGGTCATCCGCGCCCTGACCGAAGAAACGGGTGCGACCATTGATATTCAGGACAACGGTACGGTAACCATTGCTTCTGTGGATGGTGAAGCTGGCGCCGCAGCGAAGCGGCGTATTGAACTGCTGACGGCGGATGTGCAGGTTGATACCATTTACGATGGCAAAGTGGCTAAGATCATGGATTTTGGTGCCTTTGTGACGATTCTGCCGGGACGGGATGGCTTGCTGCACATTTCCCAGATCAGCAGCGAGCGGGTCAGTGACGTCCACGATCACCTCAAGGAAGGGCAGGCAGTGCGTGTCAAGGTCCTGGAAGTGGATCGTCAGGGCAAGATCAAACTGAGTATGAAGGATATCCCGCAATAAGTGGTCCGCTGACATCATTTCAATATTGTTGAACGCCAATGGGGGTGGGGGTGGACGGGTATGGTCCACCCTTGCTTTTTGTGGGCTACCGGTGCGCGGATGTCGCCTGAAAATAGATGGTCTTAGAAAGGTCTCTCTCTTTGCATACACTCTTTTATAATTTTTTCCTGATATGACGCGCGCTACCGGATCGCTCTGCACAACGCTGGATAATGGTGTGACGGTGATCAGTGAGCGCCTGCCCGGACGCCGGAGTGTGGCTTTGTCACTGACCGTCGGCAATGGCAGCCGTGATCAGGCCGCCGACGAAAACGGCTTTGCCCATTTGCTGGAGCACATGCTCTTCAAAGGTAGCACGGAGCGCGATGGCGATGCGCTCAATGCGGCCATGGAGTCGCTGGGTGGCACCATCAATGCGTTTACGGATCGCGAAAGCACGGTATTTCACGGGACCGTACTGGCGGAAGATGCTGCTGAAGCCTTTACACTGCTGACCGAGCTGCTGACGAAACCGCGCTTTGACCATGCTGACCTGCGCCTCGAAAAGCGGGTAGTCGCGCAAGAGGCGGCCATGGCCGCTGAGGATGTAGAGGACTGGGCGCAGGAGCGTGCTCTCGTGGAAATCTGGGGAGATCATCCCCTGGCCTGGCCGGTGCTGGGGAATGCGCGTTGTATTCGGGCAGCGAGTCAGAAACGGCTGCGCGCCTACCATCAGCGGGTCCTCGCTGAATCGCCACTGATAGTCACCGCCGTCGGGGAGGTGGAACATGCGGCGCTCTGTGCCTGGGCGGCGGCGGCTTTCCGGGGGCCACGCCATGGCACCCGTGCCGCCATGTCGGCCCCGCAGTTTCATGGCGGGCAGAAACGCCTGCACCGCGCCCAGGCGCAACAGGCGCATCTGATCTGGATGGCGCCGGCTTGCAGCGTTGCTGCAGACGATTACCTGGCTTATGTGGTAGCCAATGCCATACTGGGTGGCGGCACGGCGTCTTACCTGTTCCGCGAACTGCGTGAAAAACGGGGGTTGGCCTATCAGGTATTTTCCCATCTTGACCCCCTCCGGGATTGCGGAGAGTGGACGCTCTATGCAGCTACGCCGGGCGCACAGCAAGCTCAGGCGGCAGAAGCGGTGACGGAGGTCCTGGCTACATTACTGGAGCACGGACCGCAGCCGGAGGATATGGCCTGGGCGAAGCGCAGTCTGCGGATTCAGCTCCTGCTGGGGCAGGAGGACGCGGAAATTCGCATGAGCCGTCTGACGCGTCAATGGCTCTATCTGGGACGCCTGATTCCGGTGGAAGAGTCTCTCCAGATCCTGGCTGCAGTGGACGCCGATGCCGTGTGGCGGGTCTTGCGTAAGGCCTGGACCGAGCGTTTTGAATTGATGTGCCTGCCGACACGGCGCTGAACTCAGGAAAAGTGGTCTTTCCAACGGCGCAGCGTGCCGAAGACGCGGATAGGGTCGTCGCCGGTATTCGGGTCGAAAGCGTTGGCGCTGTTGACCAAGGCGGGCTCATGGCAGCGCAGGAAGGGGTTGCTGGCGCACTCCAGGGCCATGCTGGAGGGCAAGGTAGGTGCGTTGCGCGCGCGCTGTTCGGTGGCCTCTTTTTGGCGCTGCGCTATGACCGGGTTCTCCGGGTCGACCTGTGCTGCGAAGCACAGATTGCTGAGGGTGTATTCGTGGGCGCAATAGACGGCGGTATCCTTCGGCAATGCGGCGAACTGTTGCAGGCTGTGGAACATCTGCGCTGCCGTGCCCTCAAAGAGGCGCCCGCAACCCGCGGCGAAGAGGGTGTCGCCGCAGAAAAGCGCGTCTTTCCAGATATAGGCGAGATGATCGCGGGTATGACCGGGCACTTCCAGCACGGTGAGCAACCCCTCGTCCAGTGCTAAAGAACCTGCACGGACGGCGTGGGTGAGTTGTGGAATGCGCTGATTGGCGCCATAGACCGGTATCCGGAAATGTTGCACCAGTGCTTCCACGCCACCGGTGTGGTCCGCATGATGGTGGGTGCAGAGAATGGCGCTAGGACGGAGCTGATGTTCTGCGCACCAAGCGAAGACGGGGTCGGCGCAACCGGGGTCGATAATCCATGCGCCTTTGGGTGTTTCTGCGATGTAGATGTAGTTATCCGTGAAGGCGGGGATAAAATGAATGGGCATTTTTGCATCTCGCTCCGGGCAAGGTACCATAGGCCCATTATGGCATTGAATTGGGGTACCCGACGCTAGTGTTTTCTTTTTCTGCCGCTGCAAGGCTATTGCGCTGATATGCAGAGTCTGGGACGTCGCAGTCGACCGCGGGAGCGTCGTGCCGCCATCTGGTGGGATGGGAGTAGCGGTCGCCTCTTGCTGGACCGTGCCCGGGATATTCTGCCGCGCTGGGTAGAACGCTTGCAGCCGGAGACCATTCTGCAACTCGGGCAACCCGTTTTCTGGGGACTGCCGCCCGGCCATGATCATACCTGGGTGTTGCTCAATGATGGCTTTGTCTTGCCTGCCGACGAGTATCTGCAAGCCTATGGCGCCTGTGAGGCGATGCCTTTTGCGGCCATGCGTTTCGATCTGGTTATCGTCCCTTTCTGTCTTACCCGGATAGCCAATCCGCAGGCAGTGTTGGAGGAGTGCTGGCGGGTGCTGCGTCCCGAGGGACATGTGCTGATTATGGACTTCAACCCAGGGGGTAGTCTGAGTGTAGTCCGCCGCTGGCACCTCTGGCGCCGGGACCGCGCCTGGCCGTGGCGGCGTCCCTTTCTGCCACTGGGACGACTGCGCACCCTGCTGGAAGAGCAGGATTTTGTGCTGCGCGAGGGACGCTACTTTCAATATTCCGTGCCGGGCCTGAAGCGCAATGCGCAATGGATGGAACTGATGGGCGACCGCTGGTGGCCGGCAGGGGCCAACGCCTATTTGTTGCTGGCACAGCGGCGTGATCCCGAGCGCCCGTTGGTCGGCGCGCTGCGTCCGCTCAAATTGCGTTCTGGACGTCAAAAAGTCCGTTCCGAAGCGCCGGTTGCTTATGATGCCCCCAATCCTGCTGAGAACCCTGTATCATGCCAAAAAAAATCATAGAGTTATTTACTGATGGGGGTTGCCGCGGTAATCCGGGTATGGGGGCTTGGGGTGCGTGTCTGCGGCTGGCAGGGCAGGAGAAGGTCTTATGGGGCTTCGTTCCAGAAACGACGAACAATCGGATGGAGTTGACCGCGGCTTTGCGTGGCCTGGAGGCACTTAAACGTCCCAGCGTCGTGCGGGTAATCAGTGATTCCCGTTATCTGCGCGATGGTATGACCCAATGGCTGGCTGGCTGGCAGCGCCGGGGCTGGCGGACGGCCGCTGGGGATGCGGTAAAAAATAAGGACATTTGGGAGCGCTTGGTGACGGTGGCGGCACCTCACGAGATTCAATGGGAGTGGGTGAGAGGGCACTCGGGGCATATCGAGAATGAACGGGTAGACGCGTTGCTGAATCTGGTCATGGATCAATATGCAGCGGGTGGGCAGGCACAGGAGGGGGAAGGATGGCTGTGAGGCAGGTGGTGCTGGATACGGAAACCACGGGCATCGACTGGAGGCAAGGGCATCGGGTGATTGAAATCGGTGCCGTGGAACTTATCGACCGGCGGGTGACAGGGGTACATTACCAGCAATATCTCAATCCGCAGCGCAGCAGTGATCCCGAGGCCTTGCGGGTGCATGGACTGACCGCCGAGTTTTTGCAGGATAAGCCGGGTTTCGCGGAGGTCGCGGACGCCTTTCTGGACTTCCTGGGTGACGCGGAACTCATTATTCACAATGCGCCTTTTGATCTGGGTTTTTTGAATCATGAACTGCAACAGGTGGAAAAAGCACCATTAAGGCAGGCGGTAATGGATACCCTGGTGGATGCGCGCCGCCGCCACCCCGGCCAGAAAAATGATCTGAACAGTTTGTGCCGACGCTATAGTGTGGACAACAGTCGTCGTGATCTGCACGGTGCCTTGCTGGACTGCGAGATACTCGCTGAGGTCTACCTGGCTATGACGGGTGGGCAGGTGGATATGATGGGGTTGTTGGGTGCTGCGGGTGGCTCCCATGCCGCAGCGGAAGCGCAACGCTCTGCGAATGGTCGGAGCGCGGTCATTCCGGCGGCATTAGCGCGGCCACGAGACCCCTTGCGGGTGATTCGCGCCAGTCCCGAGGAGTGCGCGGTCCATCAGCAATATTTGCGGAATATGGGGGCCACAGCATTGTGGTCTGAGGATTAAAAAGGAATGACCCGAGTGCGCAATTTCGCTGTTCAGGCCGGATATTCGGCAAAGTCTGCTTTGCGCTCGATCAACTCGATGCGGTAGCCATCGGGGTCTTCCACGAAGGCGATGACGGTGTTGCCATGCTTCATGGGCCCCGCCTCGCGCACCACCTTCCCGCCCCGCTGGCGGATACGGTCACAGGCCGCCCCGGCATCTTCTACTGCAATGGCGATATGCCCGAAGGCGTCGCCGAGCTCGTAATGTTCCACGCCCCAGTTATAGGTCAGCTCGATGACCGCCCCGGCACTCTCGTTCTGATAACCGACGAAGGCCAGGGTAAATTCGCCCTCGGGATAATCTTTACGGCGCAGGAGATGCATGCCGAGCACCTCTGTGTAGAAGGCAATGGCGCGATCCAAATCGACGACGCGAAGCATGGTGTGCAGTATGCGCATGAGAATCTCCTTAACTTGAAAGCAGGTAATCCAGAGGCTCCACCACTTCTAGCCGGTAGCTCTGGTTGGCAGGAATGACCATGCTGTCGCCAGTATGCAACTCCTGAGTGTCATTGGCGCCTTCGGCGCGATAGTAGGCTATTCCACTGAGTATCTGCATGGTTTCCATTACTTCGCTGCGCAAAGTATAGATGCCCGGGTGCAGAAGGGTGAGACTGTGCATGCTGCCATCGGCGAGAATAACGCTGCGTTCACTGCGTCGCCCGTCCAGAGAGATGCGGCTGGTTTTGCCCAGTGCGTTGGCCGGTACATGCTGCTCGGGAGCCATCGCCGTTAACCCTGCAAACGTTTTTCGATGCGCAAACGCAGCGCATTGAGCTTGATGAAGCCCTCGGCATCTTTCTGATCGTAGGCGCCGGCATCATCTTCAAAGGTGGCAATGCGTGGATCAAAAAGACTCTCTTGGGACTGCCGTCCCACCACCATACAACTCCCCTTGTAGAGTTTGAGGCGCACCACACCATTGACCAGTCGCTGGGTCTGATCGATGAGCGTTTGCAGGGCGCGGCGTTCCGGGCTCCACCAGAAGCCGTTGTAGATGATACTGGCGTAGCGGGGCATGAGCTCATCCTTGAGATGGGCGACTTCCCGGTCCAGGGTGATAGATTCGATAGCGCGATGGGCCTTGAGCAGAATGGTGCCGCCGGGGGTTTCATAGCAACCTCGGGATTTCATGCCGACGTAGCGGTTTTCGACAATATCCAGGCGCCCGATGCCGTGCTCGCCGCCGACCGTGTTGAGGTGCGCCAGCAACTGCGCGGGCGTGAGCGGTTCGTCGTCGATGGCGATCGGGTCGCCGTGGGCAAAGGCGATCTCCAGATAACGGGGCTGATCTGGCGCTTGTTCCGGCGCGGTGGTCCAGCGCCACATACTGTCCTCGGCTTCCGCCCAGGGGTCTTCGAGAATGCCGCCTTCATAGGAAATATGCAGAAGGTTGGCATCCATGGAGTAGGGGGATTTTTTGCCGTGGCGTTCCACCGGAATGCCATGCTGTTCGGCATAAGCGAGGAGCTTTTCGCGGGAGTTCAGATCCCATTCCCGCCAGGGGGCGATGACCTGAATGTCGGGGTTGAGGGCATATGCTCCCAGCTCAAAACGCACCTGATCGTTACCCTTGCCGGTAGCCCCATGGGCGACGGCATCGGCACCGACGTCGGCGGCGATTTCCACCATGCGTTTGGCGATGAGGGGCCGGGCGATGGAGGTACCCAGCAGGTACTCGCCCTCGTAGATGGTGTTGGCGCGGAACATGGGGAACACGTAATCACGGACGAATTCCTGGCGCAGATCATCAATGAAGATTTCTCTGGCACCGAGCTTCTCCGCCTTGGCGCGCGCCGGTTCCAGCTCTTCACCCTGGCCGATGTCGGCGGTGAAGGTGACTACGTCGCACTGGTACTGATCCTGCAGCCACTTGAGGATGACCGAAGTATCCAGACCACCGGAATAGGCGAGAACGACTTTCTTGACCATGCATCAATCTCCTTGCAGTGCGGCCACGGGGCCGATGCCAAATAATAATTCCATCAGGGCTTTCTGGGCGTGCAGGCGGTTTTCCGCCTCTTCCCAGACGACAGACCGGGGTCCATCGATGACATCGGCGCTGACCTCCTCGCCACGGTGGGCAGGAAGGCAGTGCATAAATAAGGCGTCCGCCGCCGCCGCGGCCATGAGCGTGGTGTTGACCTGGAAAGGGGCGAAAATCGCTTTGCGTGCGGCGGCCTCTTCTTCTTGCCCCATGCTGGTCCAGACGTCGGTGACGATCAGGTCGGCACCGCAGGCTGCGGCCATTGCATCGTGCAGGACTGTGACTTGGTTGCCGCCGGTCTGTAGCATTTCGGTGCTGGGTACATACCCTGCAGGGCCGCCGATGCGCAGTCGAAAGTCGAAAATCCGGGCGGCTTCCATCCAAGAGTGAGCCATATTATTGCTGCCGTCGCCGATATAGGCCACAGTCCTGCCGCGCAGGTCACCCCAGTGTTCCGTCGCCGTCATCAGATCGGCCAGAAGTTGACAGGGGTGGTGGTCGTCGGAGAGCCCGTTGATCACCGGCACTTGCGAGGCGGCGGCAAAGCGGATGAGATTGTCGTGACCGAAGGTGCGAATCATCACCATATCGACCATGCGCGAGATTACCCTGGCGGTGTCTTCAATGCTCTCGCCGCGCCCCAGTTGGATATCCCGTGGTGAGAGAAAAAGGGCGTGACCGCCCAACTGCGCCATGCCCGTCTCAAATGACACCCGGGTGCGGGTGGAGGATTTCTCGAAGATCATCGCCAGTGTCCGGCCCGCGCAAGGGGCGTAGCGCTCGCCCGCACGCTGGATTTTCTTCAGGGCGATGGCGCGCTGCAGGAGTGCCCGCAGTTCGCTGGGGCCGAGATCGGAGAGGCGTAAAAAGTGACGAATATTCATGATGCGGATTCCAGAAGGCTGGCCAGGCCAGCGACGAGGAGGTCGATTTCCGCCGCTTGCAGAATCAGTGGCGGCAACAGACGGATCACCCGTTCGGCAGTGACGTTGATAAGTAGTCCCGCTTCCAGGGCGCGTTCCACCAGACGTTCGGGCTTATGGGCCAGTTCGATACCGACCATCAGGCCCATGCCGCGCACTTCCACCACCTCGGGATGTTGTCCCAGGCGCTCTTGCAGGCGCTGGCGCAGCAGGGCACCCATACGTTCGGCGTGGGCTGGTATGGCTTCCCGCTGCATGGTATCCAGTACGGCTTGCGCGGCGGCACAGACCAAAGGCCCGCCACCGAAGGTGGTGCCGTGTTTGCCCGGTCCGAAGAGGGCAGTGGTCGACTGGCGGGCGAGCATGGCACCGATGGGTACCCCGTTGCCCAGTCCTTTGGCGAGGCTGAGCACATCGGGAAGCAGACCAGGAATCTGCTGGTAGGCGAAGAAAGCCCCGGTACGACCGATGCCTGTCTGCACTTCGTCCAGCATCAGGAGTAGTCCATGCGCGTCGCAGACTTCCTGTAAGCCCATCAGAAAACCTTCAGGCGCCGGGCGTACACCGCCTTCGCCCTGAACAGGTTCGACGAGAATGGCGCAAATGCCGGGGTTGGCTGCAACCAGCGCGCGGACGGTGTGGAGATCGCCATAAGGGGCGCGCACAAAGCCTGGCATCAAGGGGCCGAAGCCTTCCTGGATGCGAAAATTACCGGTGGCCGTCAGTGCCGCCAGGGTGCGGCCATGAAAAGCGTTGCTGAATACCAGAATCTGCGGTTCGGCGATGCCTTTGCCATGACCATGGAGACGGGCGATTTTGATGGCCGCTTCATTGGCCTCGGCACCGCTATTGCAGAAAAAGGCCGCATCCATCCCACTGATCGCGCAGAGGGTGTCAGACAGTTTTTCCTGCGCAGGAATGTGGTAGAGATTGGAGGTGTGTAGCAGTTGCCCGGCCTGGGCCTGCAAGGCGCGGGTCACGGCCGGATGGCTGTGACCCAGGCCACAGACGGCGATCCCTGCCAGGGCGTCCAGATAACGGCGCCCCTCGGTATCATAGAGCCATACTCCCTCGCCCCTCGCAAAAGCGACTGGTAGTCGGGCATAAGTGGACATGAGTGGCATCAGGCGGGTACCTCTCCGTCCAGGGCGAAAGCCGCGTGCAGTGCCCGCACCGCCAGTTCCAGATATTTTTCTTCAATGACGACCGAAATCTTGATCTCAGAGGTGGATATCATCTGGATATTGATGTTTTCCCGTGCCAGCGTTTCGAACATGGTGGCGGCGATACCGGCATGGGAGCGCATCCCGACGCCCACCACGGAAACCTTGACGATGTGGGTATCGCCCCGTACATCCTCGGCGCCGAGTTCCCGGGCCACGCCCTGGAGAATACCCTGGGTCTTGGCGAAATCATTGCGCTCCACCGTGAAGGTGAAGTCGGTTTTACCCGCCTCCGAAACATTCTGGAGGATTACGTCCACATTGATATTGGCCGCGGAAATCGGGCCCAGAATGGCATAGGCAATGCCCGGATGATCGGGCACACCGACGACGGTGATTTTCGCCTCATTGCGGGAGAAGGCGATACCGGAGACACGGGGAGCTTCCACAGAATTTTCCTCATTGGTAACCAGAGTGCCGGGACCATCCTGAAAAGACGACAAGACCCGCACGGGAACATGGTATTTCATGGCGAATTCGACGGAACGGGTTTGTAGAACCTTGGCACCGAGGCTGGCCATTTCCAGCATTTCTTCAAAAGTGATGCGATCCAGGCGGCGTGCCCGGGATTCTACCCGCGGGTCGGTAGTGTAGATGCCATCCACATCGGTGAAAATGTCGCACTCATCGGCATGCAGCGCCGCCGCCAGGGCCACTGCGGTGGTATCCGAACCGCCGCGCCCCAAGGTGGTGATATTGCCATGCGGATCGACTCCCTGAAAGCCCGCGACGACCACAATCTTGCCGGCATCCAGTGCTGCCCGGATCTTATGGTCGTCAATATGCTCAATGCGCGCCCGGGTATGGGCAGAATCGGTCATGATGGCGACCTGCCCGCCGGTGAACGAAATGGCGGGTTGACCGATACTCTCCAGCGCCATGCTCAGCAGCGCAATGGTCACCTGCTCGCCGGTGCTGAGCAGGGTGTCCAGTTCGCGTTCCGCCGGGGCATCGGCCAGGGCGCGCGCCAGTTGCAGGAGACGGTCGGTTTCACCCGACATGGCGGAGACGACCACCACTACCTGATGACCGGTGCGATGACTGGCCGTGACCCGTTCCGCGACGGCCCGGATGCGTTCCACGCTGCCAACGGAGGTGCCGCCAAACTTCTGTACGATGAGTGCCATTTTCAGTGATTTCATGAAAAATTAAGGGCAAATGATAAATCGTTGCGGCGGGGTCTGTACAGGACGCGCTACGGACGTCCTTTGCGGAAGCCGTTTGCGGTGCTGTGCCGACAATATTTTCTGGTGGTTAGGCGTGCGGGGGCGGCAAGTGCGGCAAGCAAGATCCTATGCTTCGGCAGGATGGGCGCGCCGGCGGGAGCGGAAATGTTTGCCCACCAGGATGAGGAACTGGATGGTCTGCTGGGTTTCGGGTTGCCTGATGATCTCCCAGAGGCCGCCCACGCCGCCCTTGGGCGTGGGGGCATGGGCGGATTCTTCAGCGGCGCCGGCGAGAGACTGGAGGAGATCCGTCATGACATGGGTCTTTTCGATCTGCTCGGCCACCTCTAGCAGGCGTTCCGCCGTGCCTGCGCGCGTGATGCGGTCCACCAGACAGAGGGCATCCCCCGCCATGCCAGCCATCCGGCTGATCATCTCGTCGCTCATGGCATCCTGGGCAGAGCCGATCAAGCGCGCGAGCTGGACGAGGCGGTCAAGGTCGCCATTGTTGACCAGCTCGGCCAAGGCCTCCTGGGCCCGGCGCAGTTCGGCATCGTGGGTATGGTGTTCTGAGATTACGGTAGCCATGCTGTCCTCCCTCTTTAGAGTAAACCACGGGCAGTCGCCCAGTAGAGTTGATTGTAGGCCATCTTGAAGGCATGGACGGCACCGGTTGGCACTTTGGGCTGGGGCGGCGTCTGGTAGTTGAACGAAGCATAGGTGGCGCGCTCCTTGCCCGCTTCAATGAAGCAGAAGACCTTGCCGTCATATTCCCGCACCGGGCACCCAATCTTGATCAGTGCCGCGACATTTTCAGCGGCGACCTCTGCCTCATAATGGGCGGTGGAACCGGCCTTGCTGATGGGAATATTGGTGGTATCGCCCAGTACCAGAACATTTTTACCATATTCACCTTCCATATGCAGGCTGTTGCGATGGGTAGGGATCCAACCGTTTTCACCGAGACCATTTTTCTCGATAACCTCCTGACCCTTGTGCGGCGGAACCGCCACCAACAGGTCGTATTTCACGGCAGCACCTTCCTCGCTGAGGACGGCAGCATTTTTGCCATCCACCTCCTTCATGTTGAAGAAGGTTTCATATCGGATGCCCATGCGGTCGAATTCCGGTGCCGCCCACTTGGCGACATTCTCCAGGCTATGGACGCGACCGATGGGATAGGTGTAGTAAAACTCCGTCTTGTCCAGCAGACCGCGATCCTTGATGAAGTCGTGCATGGCAAAGGTGATTTCCAGCGGAATCATCGGACATTTGTGCGGCAGGCCGACGGTGATGACGATGCGTCCGCCCTTGAACGCCGACAGTTGCCTGAAAAAGTTCAGCGCGTCATCCGCCGTATAGCAGTGGATAGAGTTCTCCCGGAGGCCGGGGATGGTCTCTGGCGTGGGCCGGGAACCTGTGGAGATGACGATGAGATCATACTCATAGACCTTGCCGCTCTTGCACTTGACGTGATTCTCGGCGAGGTGAAACTCTTCCACCGGGTCCACATGGAACTCGATGCCAGGCTCCAACAGGCTTGCCTGCTCACGGACCAGTTCATCCGGGGTGGCACGGCCCATGGCCACATACAACCAGCCAGGCTGATAGATGTGCTGGTGGTTGGCCGAGAGCATGATGATCTGGGTCTTGCCGGTCTTCATTTCGTGTGGGAGACGGCGGGCCAGATGGTTGGCAAAAATAGTACCACCCATACCGCCGCCGATGACGAGAATCTTCATGATGCACTCCTTCGTAATGATGGGTTATTTTTCTTTGCGGACTCGAATATGCCAGGTCCCTTCGGCATCCTGTTCCGTATTGATCATTGTATGGCCGACCTTCTTGATCCACTCCGGGACATCGGCGGCGGAACCGGCATCCGTGGACAGGAGTTCCAGGACATCGCCCACAGCCATCATCTTCATATTTGATATCAATTCCATCAACGGCCCGGGACAAAAACTGCCACGGGCATCTACGACTCTTTGTATGCTCATCACCAGCTCCTTGCTCAACAGCATTAAAAATGAGGATCTGTGCTCCTTCGCAATATACGGAAAGGCATTTATCGACAAAAATTTAATGTGTCCTTCCGATCCCCACATCGCCATCGCCGCAAATGATGATATACTACTTGCCAAATCATAAATGGCTGCTGCCGTGTGCTACACGTTGGTTAATAGATTCTGTTCGTACTGCGAAATTAGTTCACGGCCATCGCATATTGAAATCCTAATTGAAACGCTCCCTGAAATGGCCGAATGTATCGGACATTGGTGCAACATCCTAATCAGAACTGTCTCGTCTTCTGCCGACAGTTGTAAAGGTAATTTCAATATAATATCAGCACATTCTATCCGAACGGAACCGGTATTTTTTACTGCCATGCAGATGGTTGTCAGGCAACATGATTTTAGATTCCTGCGCTCCAGAAACCGCAAGGCGAGTTCAGCTATGCATTGACCAAGAGCTATGTTTAACATGTGCAATGGGGTGAGTTGTGCATCATCCAAAGAAAACCTTAAAATTATATTTTTAGAGTCTTCCAGTTGGCATGCTACAATGTGACGCTCTTTATCCTTAAAAATATGAACGGTAGTTTCTCTCATTGTCATACGCTCCTGATTTTACGTGATGAAAATACATCCAGTCAGTGCAGTTAATATTGTTTGCAATATCTGTAAACTTTGTCTCTGTAGTCCGTCAATGTGCATGTATTCCTGAAATCTATACCAGGTCAATCAGGTGCTGAACATCCTCTATAATAATGGTGGTAACCGCTCCGTGCATGGCGGGTATGTTCTAAAAGTAACAACTCCATTCGGCTATATAAAAGCAATAAGTTTTCTTCAGTCATACGCTAAAAACCTCCGTAATGTTACGTGTTTTTGTCCGCTGAAAATCTTCCGAATGGATGTTTTCCTCCAACGACAGGCGTTGCGACAGGCGTACCGACTCACCCACAATGATGATTGTCGGACTACCAAGATTAGCTTCATGGATGACATCGGCAAACCGGTTTAGCCGGGTACACACATGGCGCTGTTGTGGCAAGGTCACCCAATGTACCGCCAGTACGGGCGTGTCTGGATGCCGCCCACCGGCGATTAAGCCGCCCTGGATCTCCGTTGTCTGTGCTAGCCCCATGTAAATTACCAGTGTATCCGCAGCCTTTGCGAGATGAGCCCAATCTATCGGAGGGTCCCCCGGGGCCGCATGTCCCGTTACAAATAGGACAGATTGGCTGATTGTGCGGTAAGTAAGTGGCACGCCGACAGCGGCAGCGGCGGCACTGCCACTGGTGATGCCGGGCACCACTTCATAGTCGATACCAGCCGTCCACAGGGCTATACATTCCTCACCACCGCGCCCAAAAATAAAGGGATCACCACCTTTGAGGCGAACTACCCGCATGCCTTGCCGCGCGGCGTGAATCATACGTGTATGAATGCTCACCTGAGAAGTTGAGGGCTGGCCGCCACGTTTGCCGACGTTCACCAATTGGGTATCTGGTCGTGCCATTGCCAGGATGCGAATATTAACCAGTGCGTCATGGAAGATGATGTCGGCCATGCCTACAAGCGTGGCCGCCTTCAGGGTGAGGAGTTCCGGGTCGCCGGGACCCGCCCCAACAATCCAGACTTTTCCAGCGCTGCCGTAACTAACTCCGCTCATAGACGCAATCCTCCATCTCTCCGCAGGAGCCACATCCCGCCGACAGGGCAACGCTGGTGGTAATCCTCTATATTCTGGAGAAAGAAGTTTTTAGCATCCTGATACATTTTCCACTCCAGAAGCGTCGCGGCGAATCATCCCCGCGGCGACTGTTTGATGGGTCACTTCATCAATCAGAATGAACGCACCGGTCGAGCGAATGGCGTCATATGCATCGGCAGCGAGCGGTTGTTGCACGTTCAGCGTGATATTGGCGATATCGTTCAGTTGCAAGGTGGCTGCCGGCTGTTTTTGCTGTGTATTGATGTCGAGCAACGTGTTGATTGTGGTGACGCGCGCGGTGACTTGCCGGGTTGTGTGTTTCAGCCAGTATTTGCGACGCAGATCGAGTGGCTCTTCCGACAACCAGCAGACGTCGGCGGTGACGGTTTTGAGCGGATTGGCCGGACGATCGGCGGATGCAAGCATGTCGCCGCGCGAAATATCCAGGTGTTCCTCCAGCAGCAGCGTTACCGATTGGCCGACGACAGCCGATTCCAGCGACTGATCAAGTATCAGGATGTCTTTCACGGTCGCCGTCGAGCCGCCTGGCTGCACTACCAGTCGGTCGCCCCTGCTGACTTTTCCAGCTTCGATACGACCCATGTAACCGCGGAAGTCATTGGCCTCGTGACCATTGTGGCGCGCCACCAGTTGTACCGGAAAACGCAACGGCTCGTCATGGCATGCGTCATAGACGCTCAGGGATTCGAGCAGTGCGATCAGCGTTGGCCCCTGATACCAGGGCATCCTGTCGCCCGCGATAACCACGTTGTCGCCTGCCAGGGCGGACAGTGGAATCGTGCGGACGTCCGCCACGCCCATTTGCTGCGCGAATTCCCGATATGCCTGTACGACACGGTCATATACCGTCTGGTCGTAATGCACCAGATCCATCTTGTTGACCGCGACCACGACATGCTCGATCTGCAACAGGTGGGCTATGCTCGAATGGCGCTTGGTTTGCACCAGTAATTCCACGCTGCCATCGTCGCCCAGCCGCACTTTCGAGACGTCAATCAGGATGATGATGGCGTCGGCGGTGGATGCCCCGGTGACCATGTTGCGCGTGTACTGTTCATGACCTGGGGTATCGGCGATGATGAACTTGCGCCGGGGCGTGGCGAAGTAGCGGTAAGCGACGTCGATGGTGATGCCCTGCTCGCGCTCGGCTTCCAGACCATCCGTCAGCAGCGACAGGTCGATCGTGTCGCCGGTGCTGCGCCGGTGTCTGGCGCGCGACATAGCGTCCAGTTGGTCGGCAAAAATGCCCTTGCTGTCGAACAGCAGACGGCCGATCAGGGTGCTCTTGCCATCATCTACCGAACCGGCAGTAATGAAGCGCAGCAAGCCGCGCTCTCTGGTCAGCTCCTGCAAAAACTGTTTGGGAATGGCCGCGTTCATCAGAAATATCCTGCCTTCTTGCGTTGTTCCATTGAGGCTTCCGATGTCCGGTCATCCATCCGGGTTGCACCGCGTTCGGTGATTTTGGTCATGGCGGTCTCGGCGATGATGGCCTCGACGGTGGCGGCATCCGACGCCACCGGGCAGGTGCATGAGATATCGCCGACCGTACGGAAACGCACGACTCGGGTCTCGATTACCTCGCCTTCCTGGGCCGGTGTCAGCGTGGTCAGCGGTACCAGAAAGCCGTTGCGCGCAATGACCTGGCGCGCATGGGCAAAATAAATCGGCGGCAGCGCCAGTTTTTCGCGGGCGACGTATTGCCAGACGTCCAATTCGGTCCAATTGGAGATCGGGAACACGCGCATATTTTCGCCAGGGTGCATGTGGGTGTTATATAAATCCCAGAGTTCCGGGCGCTGCGCCTTCGGATTCCACTGCCCGAACTCGTCGCGGAATGAAAAAATCCGCTCCTTGGCGCGCGCCTTCTCTTCGTCGCGACGGGCACCGCCGATGCAGGCATCAAACTGAAACTCAGCGATGGCCTCCAACAGCGTGACGGCCTGCGCCGCATTACGCGAATCGCTTGCGGGGTTACGCAGGCGCACGCTGCCGCGCCTGATCGACTCCGCGACCGAACGCACGATCAGTTGCTCACCCAGTTCAGCAATGCGTTGGTCGCGGAATTCGATGACTTCAGCGAAGTTGTGGCCGGTATCGATATGTACCAGTGGAAACGGGAACTTGCCGGGACGGAAGGCCTTCTCGGCGATGCGCACCAGCACCACCGAATCCTTGCCGCCGGAAAACAGCAGCGCCGGATTGCCGCATTCTGCGGCGACTTCGCGCATGATGTGAATCGCTTCTGATTCCAGCCAGTCCAGATGGTGATTGCTGGCGGCATCGGGAACATGTTTTTCGACTACAGTATGCATCATATTTGTCCTGCTGTTTTTTGTGGTGTTGCAGGTCTGGTGCGGATCAGTTTGCCGTCAACGACATGCAAGCCGCACTCTCTGGTATCCGGATTTTCCCACCACCAACGACCCGCGCGGATATCCTGGCCGGGGGCGACGGCGCGCGTGCAGGGGGTACAGCCGATGCTGGGGTAACCCTGATCATGAAGGTGATTGTAGGGCACCTCAAAACGACGGATGTAGTCCCAGACTTCCTCGCCATGCCAATCGGCCAGGGGATTAAACTTGGGTATCTCGTGGGCCGCGTCCCATTCCCGGACGGCGAGGTCCTGCCGCGACAGCGCCTGCTCCCGGCGCATTCCGGTCACCCAGGCCCCTTTCCCCCGCAATGCCCGCCGCAAGGGTTCGACCTTGCGCATATGGCAACAGGTCTTGCGCAATTCCTGGTTTTCATAAAAGGCGTTGGGCCCATATTCCCGGACGTAGCGCTCCACTGTCCCGTGCTCCGGGAAATACACCTGGATGGGAAGGCGATAATGCCCCAGGGTTTCCTGCATCAGTCGGTAGGTTTCCTCCGGCAAACGGCCGGTATCGAGGGTGAATATCTCCATCCAGGGCGCATGCTTCGCAATCAGGTCCGTGAGCACCATGTCTTCCGCCCCAAAGCTGGTGGCAAAAGTCGCTGGTGCGTATGGCGCGTTGCGCAATTCCCCAAAAAGGAGGAGCACCTCCTGTATTCTGGTCTCTGCACTCATGGGTTCCTCACTGCCTCCCTGTATGCGGAAGGCCGGGCTCCGGCGGTAATAAATTCTGTCGTCGGACAAAGTCCCCGAATGTCTCGCCGGCCCTGCGTTGCCCGGCAAAGCGCTTCAACAAGGGACGCAGGGTATCCAGCAGGGCCTCTTCGCCCATTGCCTCCTGGTAAAGTGTGTTTAGGCGCATGCCGGTCCGATCGCTGCCCAAATAAAGATCGTAAAGACCGGGTGCCTTGCCGACGAGGCCAATCTCTGCAAGATAGGGCCGGGCGCACCCGTTCGGGCACCCGGTCATACGCACCGACAATGCTTCTCCTTCCAGACCGGTCTCGGCAAGCAAAGCCTCGATGCGATCCAGAAAAACCGGCAGGTAGCGCTCGGCCTCGGCCATCGCCAGAGGGCAGGTGGGCAGCGCCACGCACGCCATCGCGTGGGTACGGACAGGGGTGAGATTCCGCAGTCTGTTGAGCCCGTATTCAGCGAGCACGGTTTCGACAAGGGGGCGTTCCACAGGGGAAATGCCAGCGATCAGCAGATTTTGATTGCAGGTCAGCCGGATCTCGCCATGGTGCAGGCGGGCGAGTGCATCCAGCCCGCTGCAGAGTGAGGGATCATTATCGGTATCAGCAATTCGGCCGCCGGGTATGAAAAGGGTAAGGCAGGCGGTTCCATCATCGTTCTCGAGCCAGCCAAAACGATCTCCCGAAGTCTCGAAGTGAAATGGGCGTGACGGGGATAAGGGGAACCCTGTGCGGTGCTGCACTTCCTGTATGAAGCGATCCAAACCCATACGGTCCACCGTGTATTTGAGGCGGGCATGGCTTCGGTCACTCCGATCCCCGTAGTCGCGTTGGGTAGTGAGCACGGCTTCGGCAATGGCCAACACCTGCCCGGGGGCGCAAAATCCGCAGACATCCGCCAGTCTCGGGTAGGTATCTGGTTTGTTGTGGCTGCGGCCCAGGCCTCCCCCAACGCACACATTAAATCCCAGCAACCGCCCACCCTCGTGTATGGCGATGAACCCAAGATCCTGCGTGAACACATCGACGTCGTTGTGCGGTGGCACGGCGATGGCAATCTTGAATTTGCGGGGCAGATAAGTTGGTCCGTACAGGAGATCCTCCTCCGGCGCGGTTATCTGCTGGCCGTCGAGCCAGATTTCATGATAGGCATGGCTCCGCGGCAGCAGGTGCTCGGCAATTTTCTGCGCCCAGCCGTATGCCTCGGCATGGAAGGCGGAGATTTGCGGGGCGGAACTGACGATGACGTTGCGGTTGACATCGCCGCAGGCGCTGACCGTATCGAGCAGTGCCCGATCGAGGGCTTGCAGCGTCGGCTGGAGATGCGGCTTGAGCAGTCCGTGAAATTGTATGCTCTGTCTACTGGTGATACGCAGACCGCCATTGCCGTAGGTGCGGGCGATATCGCCCAACGCCAGCCATTGTGCTCCGCTTAATACGCCGCCCGGCAAGCGCAGCCGGGCCATGAATTGATACAGGGGCTCCAGTTTTTGTTGGTGGCGTTCCGCCCGCAGGTCGCGATAGTCCTGCTGGTAAATGCCGTGGAATTTGATGACCTGAACATCATCTTCCGCCAGCGCACCGGTGACGGGATTGTGTAGACTCTCCCGCAATGTGCCACGCAGCCCCTGGCTCTCCGCCTTGATCCGTTCCACGTCGGAAAGTGCTTTGTCATTAATAGACATCTCGGTGATATCTCCCCGTCTGTTTCAATTCCAGAATATATTCCTCGGCCTGAACCTGCGTGCGCCCGGCCGATTGAACGATATCCACCAGAGATTGCTGTACCGCCCTGCCCATCGCTTCGGCCCCGCAAACATACACGGCGGCACCTTTTTCAAGCCATGCGAACACATCACCGGCACGCTCGCGTAAACGGTCCTGGACGTATATTTTGCGTTCCTGGTCGCGCGAGAAGGCGACGTCGAGCCGGGTGAGGCGTCCATCCCTGAGCCAACGTAGCCATTCCCGCTGATACAAAAAATCGGTGCTGAAGTGGCGGTCACCGAAGAAAAGCCAGTTATTCCCGGCAGCGCCCAACGCCTCTCGTTCCTGCAAGAAGGAACGAAAGGGGGCCACCCCGGTCCCGGCCCCGATCATGATCATTGCCTGTCCGGAATCTTCGGGTAGCCGGAATTCGGCGTTGGGCTCGATAAATATGGGTACAGGCCGACCGACAGCAATACGATCGGCCAAAAATGTCGAGGCAACACCCATGCGTTCCCGTCCGTGGCTGCTGTAGCGGACGGCCGCGACGGTCAGATGGACTTCGCCCGGGACGGCCAGAAGGCTGGAAGCGATGGAATAACGCCGCGGCGGTAAGGGTCGCAGGCAGTCGGTGAAGGATTGCGCGCTGAGTCCCTTGACGGGGTATTGCCCAACGACGTCGATGACATCACGGCCGTCCGTCCAGGTGTCGAGACCGTTGACATCCCGCCCGGCAATCGCGCTTTGCAAAGCCTTCGCGTCACTGAGGCGCGCGTAACGCTCCAGAAATGGCCAGGTGATTCTGGTGATTTCATAGTGCGCGGCGAGGGCCTCCACCAGCGGCATTTCACCCTGTCTGGTCCGTACCGGAGCCCGGTGATCCAGTGCGAGCCGATCGAGCAGTTCCTCTACCAGTTGCGGCGGATTGGCCGGGTTCACGGAAAGGATATCACCCGGTGCGTAGTGAAGGCCCGATCCATCGAGGTCGAGTTCGAGATGCCAGACTTCCCGGCTCGATCCGCGGCCCGAGAGATTCACCTTGTCCAGTAGAACGGCAGGAAAAGTGGCATGGCTCGAGTATCCCTGTTTCGGAGTGGGGGCGGGAAGCGATGCCGCCGGAGAGGAATCGCCAACGGTGAGGGCTTCCAGGACATGCTCCATCCAGCATGTAACACGCTCTTCATAATCCACATCGCAATCGACTCGGGGGACCAGGCAATGCGCACCAGCGGCAGCGAAGGCCGCATCGAAATCCCTTCCGGCCTGGCAAAACCGAGGGTAGCTCGCGTCGCCCAATGCCAATACAGAGAAGCGGAGGTGGCGCAAATCCGGCGCTTGGCGGTTCGTTAAAAGGGTGTGCAGGGCACGGGCGCTGTCAGGGGGCTCGCCATCGCCATGCGTGCTCACGATAACCAGCAGGGTGTGATCCCGCCGCATCTTGGCGCGACCGTACGTCAGCATATCCTGGAGATCAGCCTGCATACCCGCGGCTTGTACCCTAGTTACCAGAGCCTCCGCCAACCTTTTGGCGTTGCCGGTCTCCGTACCAAACAAGATAGTGATACGCGCATCGGCATCTCCTGATATCCGTTGAACGTTGACCGTATTCCCAACGCCCGTCAGGTAACCGCTGGCCCAGAGTAATTGCTCGCGGTTCAAACTTTCGGCGAAACGCCGCAAGTCTTCCTGTTTGGAGAAAGTCAGCGGAACATCTGATCGTTGAAGCGATTCCATGTCATCCTTAAGGTTTTTACAATTATTTATAGCGCAGCTCGAATGACTGCGATTTTCTTTCTGGGAGTCTCAAGAAGCATAGGCTCTTAGGATTCTTGGTGTATCTGTAGATTCATTGTGGTGTGTACGAGCCCGATCAACCATATGGGCAACCAGCGCGATTTCATGGGCAACGCAATATTGTTTTCTCGTCAAGCCCCACTCCCGCAACTCATCAAGGTCTAATCCCACGCCGTCGCAGGGTACATCAAGTTCCTTACACGTCTTGCTATCATTGAGGAATCCGGCCATTTCGGCGATCTGATTGTTGCCGAGCACGGCTATGGCCATATCCATGGAGAGTTCCGCCGCCCCTGCTAGTTGTTCCCCAACCGCAATCGTCGCCGCGTTCAAACTACTTGTTCGGGTAAGAATCGTGGCACGTTCAATGGCCTTTTTACGATTGATAATCATCAGTTAGAGCTCCTTTCCAAAACATGGTTATATTTTTGTGGGTATCCTGGCAGCAGTGGCTTCCCGGCAGTCCTTAGCCATAGATCCCTTCTCCTCTTGGGATCCCGTGGCAAATCCGAGATCCAGAAAGACTGGGACAGTCCGGTCCACGCTGGCAAAAGTGCATACCCCCATGTGTACGGCGGGAAACTTGCCAAGTTCATCAAGGGCTTTGATTCTAAGCACGGATGTACAAAGGTGGAAAGACCGATATATTATATCTATATGCCGATTAGATTGGGTGATAATAATCCGGATGAACTTACTACAGCTCTGTGCCGCTGCCGACAACCTGCATACGTCGCAGCCTGGGGTGAGCAAACAGATCCAGCTTTTGGAGGCTGAACTCCACGTTGAACGTTTCTTGCGTAGGGGCAAACGAATAGTCGGAATGACCCCAGAGGGTGAAAGGGTTTTTCACTTTGCTCAGCAGGCGATACGCGATATAGAGAATATTCGCAAAGTTGGACAGGATTTTCTTCTGGAGATTATGGGGAATTCGTGATTTCCACTACCCGTACCCAAGCCCGATATACGCTGCCTGGCGCGGTAAAAAAATTTACGGGCCGTTGTTACCCGAATGCCCAGTTACGACTGCGCCAGGGTAATCCTACCCAGATCGCGGAGCTGCTTGCCTCTGGTGATGCGGATATGGCTATTGCAACCGAGGCATTAAACGTTCATGCTGGTCTTGTTGCCATTCCTTGCTATCAATGGAATCGCGTTGTCATCGCGCCGCTCGGCCATTATCTGCTGAAAAGCCAACGGCTGACCTTGGAAGCAATCGCGGATTATCCTATTATCACCTATGATCAAGCCGTTGCGGGGCGCTCATTGATTGATAAAACTTTTTCCTATCACAGATTGTCACCCAATATCGTGCTTTCAGCGATTGATCCGGATGTAATTAAAGCCTATGTAGAACTGGGGCTAGGCATTGGTATTGTAGCTAGTATGGCTTATGATTCGACGCGGGATTCAAGTCTTGGCATGCTTGATGCCAGCCACTTTTTTGAGCCGAGTATCACTTACCTTGCGCTAAGGAAAGAGACTTATTTGCGCCAGTATTTAACCGCTTTCATAGAGCTGTATGCACCTCACCTTGATTGCACTTTAGCGAATAGTGCTCTGGATATGACAAGGATTTCTAAAGATGCATCGCGGTTGCCAACTCATGAAAGTTCCTGCAATGTTGCTGTTAAAGGGTTTCGGTAGTGTCGCTGAACACTAACGACCGTCGGCTCCGGTTCGCACCCGATGGCATTCGCTGGTTGCTGGTGCTGATGGGCATTATCGGTGCCGTTTACCGAGTGATGGAACGATCGGTTGGACCCGTGGTGGGACTCCTGATCCGTCTGTGGCTGGCGAAGGTCTTCTTTGTGTCGGGGATATTGAAGATTTTCGATCTGAGCATCGCACCCTATCTGTCTAATGCTGCCTATCCCGTGCCTTGGGTGGAGCCGCTAAGCCCTACCTACCTGGGGGCAGCGATACAGATGCTTATTCCGGTATTGCTCGCGCTGGGGTTGGCAACTCGGTGGGCCGCGCTGTACATGCTCATTCTCGTGCTGGTGGTCCAGTTCAACTACCTCGCCCTGGATATTAACCTGTACTCGGCAGTGCTATTCGGGTGGTTCGTGATATGTGGCGCGGGGCCGCTGTCGCTGGATCATCTCCTGGCGCGCGGATTAGGGGATACCGCGCTGCCCTTCGCCACGGCTCTGACCCGCCTGGCAGGCGCCGTTACGCAGTACCTCAAGTCATACTATCAATTGGTTGTCCGTCTGTGGCTTGGCTTGGCACTGCTGGTGGTAAGTCTGGGAGCGGCGATACCCGTCGGGCTGGCAAAACTGATTCCGGAAAAATCGCTGGCTCATTTTGCACCAACACCTATGATGGCGCTGGTCTGTGCGCTACTTCTTGCTTTCGGCTTTGTTGCCCGTCCCGCCGCGCTAGTGCTTATCATGGCCGTTGCCGGGATGCATATAGTCGGCGCGGTTGGGCCGGCGGATGTATATTTCGTGATGACGCTCGCACTTGTTGCGTTGTATGGGCCCGGTAACCTGTCGCTCGACAGGCTGATCCTTAGCGTCCTGCCACAGATTAGCGGCAGGCAAATATTCTCGCTGGAAGGGGCGCCGCACGTGGTGATCGTGGGCGCAGGTTTCGGTGGGTTGACTTGCGCGGCGAAGTTGACGAAAACGCCGGTGCAGGTGACCTTGATCGATCGCCATAACTACCACTTGTTCCAGCCGTTATTGTACCAGGTCGCCACGGCCTCGCTGTCTCCCGCCGATATCGCTGCTACGGTGCGCGGCCTGTTTAGCGATTATTTCAACGTACGGGTGCTGTTGGGACAAGTGACAGGGGTCGATACCGTGCAGCAAGAGGTGTTAATCGGCAAACGACGTGTGCCATATGATTATCTGGTGCTCGCTACGGGCGCGTCTCACAGCTATTTTGGGCGGGACGACTGGGAACCCCATGCGCAGGGGTTAAAGACCATTGATGACGCGGAGGAAGTGCGGCGGCGCGTACTTTCTGCTTTCGAGCGGGCGGAAGCCGCCGAAGATCCCGCTGATCTGCAGAGCCTGCTCACCTTCGTGATTGTAGGGGGTGGGCCTACGGGGGTCGAGTTGGCAGGGGCCGTTGCCGAACTGGCGCGCTACGGCATGGAGAAGGAGTTCCACTATTTCGACCCGGCCAGCGCTCGCGTAGTTTTGGTCCAGTCGGCTCCGCGCCTATTACCGACCTTTCCCGAGACTTTATCGGAAAAAGCGAAGCGGTCACTCGAACGGTTGGGCGTTAAGGTCATGCTGGAGAGCCGGGTGGAGCACATCGATCAGGAGGGGGTGCGCATCAATGGCGAACGCCTGGCATCTCGCACCGTATTGTGGGCAGCGGGGGTCGTGGCATCCCCGGCAGCGCGATGGCTCCATGCCGCAGCCGATCGCAGCGGACGGGTGAAAGTCGAAGCGGACCTCTCGGTAACGGGTCTACCAAACGTGTTTGTTATCGGTGATACGGCGCTGGCCAATGCCTGGAAAGGGAAACCGGTGCCCGGCCTGGCACCAGCGGCGAAGCAGGGCGGGGCCTACGTGGCAAGGACGATTCGCCGGAAACTGCAGGGACAGCCAGCGCAACCGCCATTTGCGTACCATCACATGGGCAGCCTCGCCACCATCGGCAGGAAAGCTGCAGTGGCAAGCTTCAATGGTGTCAACGTGAGCGGCGCACCGGCCTGGTGGCTATGGGGTCTGATTCATGTGGCGCTTCTGGTCGGGTTGCGCAACCGCATCTCGGTGATGTTCAACTGGTTCTGGGCCTATCTCACTTTCAAACGAGGCACACGCCTGATCACGGGAGACAAGGGACCGCTGAAAGGCGGAATAAATCCTACCTAAGAACCTTCGATCAGCCTTAAATTCTTAAGCAACTAATTTTATTTGTTAAATGTCATGGGTGCCAGATGGGAAGGTGGGGAAATGCCGGCTGGTGCCCCTCCGCCTCGGCCCCCGCGATCTCCACTAGGTGGCCCCTGTGGACCAGGATCCCCCCCGGGAGGTGCGTGTGCACCTTAGCGGCAAAAACGCGACGCGCCGCCCGTTATGAGTGGCTCGTTGTCTGAAACTGTTATGCACCTCAATAAATAGGCAAATAATGGTCATAGGACAGGTGATACATTTTGCCAAGTCTGCCATTGCACACTACTTTTACAAAAGCAGATTAGTGATGTTGGATTTTTTGTTACATTACGAACCACCTGAAACAACAAGGAAACAGAATATCAAAAATCCAGTTCGTCAAAGATATGTGGTATTAGGGTGCCTTGCATGTGCTTGGAGAAAAACAATTCAAATGGATGAAGATGATGTTGAAGCATGTTTAACTTGCCCTGAGTGCGGTTCAAGGGCGATCACACGACTTGTTACGACGCCGATGTCGAATCCTGAAAATAAAGCCCCATTTACTGAGGGGATCACAAATGTAAAAACTAAACCATGGTGGAAACTTTGGATGTAGCGTTATGTGATAACCTGCGATCTGTCTTCATATAACTATACCTGGTTAGCGCGATTATTCCGCTGCGCGAAGCCAACGCCCGGGTCGCGTCAGTCTGTGCTGGTGGCGTCAACACCAGCACAGGAAATCGTAATTGGTGCATGCCAATGTCCAGAAGTAGGGAACAGGGAAAGGTGAAGTACACGCCAGTCTACGCCGGTCTTTAGAGGTGCCAGCCAGAAGAAAACCAATATAGGAACCAAAAATGACGATGCGCACTCAGAAATAAATGAGGCTTATGGTTGCACAGGCGCGGCCTGGATAATGCTATCCACCTCGTTGGTTAGGGCCTTGTCGGCCAATATCGGGAACTCCTTGAGCAGCTTGTTGGACACCTTGCCGCCGTTATCACGCACGGATCGTAGGATGTGGTCGATATCCCCATCTGGACCTTCGCTTCGATCACCATCTTGATGCGTTCGCGGGCCATGCGCAGGTTGCGCAGATAATTCGCCTCCTTGCGCATTTCCTGTTCAATAGTCTGGCCAGGAACTCCAGATGGATGCCTTCGTGCTTAAGCGCGAAGGCCAAATGGCCAGCCAAGGTGTTGGCAGGCCAGACTACCTGGCTACCGGGGTTATAGATTCATGGACGTGGCCGCCCTCCCGCACGGTGGCTCTGGATGCGGCAATGGCGCTTTGGGAGCGCAATGGCCGCACCGCCGAGACGTTATAGCGCTCAGCCAGTCAGCGGTATCCGATCCAGTCTGTCACTTAAATATCCGAATCTTCGCCAAGATTCGATTAACCGGTTAAAATTCTAATTATATATTGCATGTTCGTCAATAAGTCTATTAACTCCTGTCGCCACAGGCTGATTTTAAATCTGGACCAGACCAATGCCTGACCAGAGAAACTGTTGCTGCCCTCGCTATTCGGTGCGAGATGCTCCTTGTTGCTATAGCCAAACTATAGGGGAGCACAGTTCGTTGAGTGAAATAGCCTGGCAATAGTAGGCAGTCCCGTTTCAAGCGGCCGACTGTATGCCCGTGCGTGTTCCGAAACCACCAATGACGGGTTAAAACTGTTTGCGGTCATTCGGTTGCCCATATGCCAGTTAGTATTCAGGAACCGATCACATAATGGATGACGTGGCCCGCTGAATTGCACTATGATTCCTTCATAAGGACATGAAGGAAAGAGAGACCACAATGGCAACGATACGACAGGCTGGACAATTGCCAGCTGCGAGGAAAATAAGCCTTACTTTTTGCTTCAAAATAACCCTCATTCGGCAGGTTGAGAACCCGGAAAAATTAGGCCGCTTGTCCAGATGGGGACTGCGGCCACAAGACAAATTCATACAAAATGTCCCGTATAGAGCCATCTGACTAAAGGAAACTTATTATGACCAAAAACTGCTTGGTGGATGCCTCTGTGGGGCTATTTTATATGAGACTAGAGGACATACGGTGTTCTCGGTGAATTGCCACTGCCGAGATTGTCAGAGAACATCTGGTGGAGCCTATACGCCAGCATTATTTGCACCAGAGACTTCTATAACAATTTCTGGCGAAGTCACATACTACGCATCAACCGCCTATAGTGGTAGAAAAGTTAGTCGCGGGTTCTGCCCTGGATGTGGTTCCCAGTTATGTGCAAAATTAGAAATTCTGCCTGACATAATAGGCATACGCGCTGGTACGCTAGATGACCCCTCGCTATTTAATCCAGGCGTTGATATATTCACTTCCAGTGCGGCACGTTGGGATTTTATGAATCCAGATATTCCTAAGTTCCAACGAGAACCAGGATAGATGATAGCTTTAAGAATTCTGACTATGGGCCCTATCTCAATCTTGTGATGGCCTGGAATACAGGCATCGATTTCGGCCTCCTGAGCAACTACGGCGGCCGCTGGTTGCTTGTTGCATCCCCCACCGCTGTCTCACTGGGGCTGACAGCATGGGTGCGCAACAAACGCATTGTACACTGTATCATAAATTTCTGGATGGCAGCTGTAGGCCGACGATGGCCTATTACTCGGTGGCATACTCTGAGCACCATGCCACTTCAGCATCCTGAAACAGTCAGATCCAATTTGGATGGACTTCTCCGCTAAAGGTGCGCATCCATTGTGTCACCGCTTCTTGCACGCTCGCCCGTCCAATGATATACACTGCCAACAGTGTTTATCATGAATTACCTTATTAGGAGTTCAGCATGCAAGTGTCCAAGTGGGGGAATAGCCTGGCCGTTCGTCTCCCGGCTGCCGTTGTTGCAGCCTTGGGACTCAAAGAAGGCGACAACATCGAGATTGAGGTATTGGGCGAAAAGCAATTTCAAATTCAGCGCACACTGCAAAATGCTGAACTGCTCGCTCGATTAAGGCGTTATCGTGGCAGGCTCCCAGCGGACTTCCGATTTGACCGACTGGAAGCCCATGACGAGTGATAAGGCATTCTTCGACACAAACGTGTTGCTGTATCTGCTATCCGAGGACACCGTCAAGGCAGATAGAGCAGAAAGTGTCATCGTGCAGGGGGGCATCATTAGCGCCCAGGTGCTGAACGAGTTTGCTTCTGTCGCCCGGCGTAAGATGGCGATGTCCTTACCAGAAGTCCGGGAGGTACTAACGCCTCTCTATCGCCTCTGTGAAGTCACATCGGTTACCCTGGACACGCATATTCAGGGCATCCAGATTGCAGAGCGCTATCAGTACAATATCTGGGATGCCATGATCGTGGCTTCAGCCCTCATGGCGCATTGCGTCACGTTATACACGGAGGATATGCATCATGGACAGATTCTTGAGGGGCGCCTGCATATTGTCAACCCATTTTTATAGGAGAACGTGTTTATACCAATTTTAATACAATCAGTTATGAGTACGGGACTTTGTCGCTTTAATGCAGCATTACACACCGGATTGTTTTCCTGTGCTGATATCCATCGACCGTGTGGGGTAGCATCTCATTCTTTCCACGGTAGAAACCCTCGATGACTCAACCCGAGAAGCCCCAGGACCTGATTTTCGTCGAAAGTCTCGTCAATCTGGGCTTGGCGATGGGCGTCCTCATCACCGTGGAAGGGGTGGAAACCGAAGCGCACATCGCCCTCCTGCGCGAGATGAAAATCAACTATCTCCAGGGATACGCCATTGCCAGGCCGATGGAGGCGGAAGCGGTGGCGGTGGCGGATTTTGTGCGCAGCTTTGTCCTCGGCGTCGGGGATGCGGACACGCCGATGCTGGCCCTGTACCAGCATCTGGGATGGGTGCGGGCGGCAGCAGAGTCGGTGATGAATCATGAGGATTACGAGCATACGGAACTGGCCGCCTGCCCGATCACGACCTGGCTGCACGCCCATGCATCGGAACTGCCCGAGGTGGAGACCTCGCTGGCCGAGCACGAAACAGTGCATATCCTGGGTCGGGAAATCCTTCAGGTACGGCAAAGTGGAACGCGCGAGGAACTCCATCGCCTGCTCGGCCAGTTGCATGGGCATAGTCACCGCTTTCAGGAAGGGCTGGGGCAGGCGGTGAAGGACATGCGGGACAACGCAGCGGTAGCCAAGGCACAGCCTCCACCTTCAGAAAACACCCATTAACAATATAGTAGCATCGAGGGGATGTTCTATATGAAGGGGTGGACGAAGTATTAGCCCTTGGCACAACACACTGCAGGTGGGCTGCGCTTCCAGCCTTTACGTCACCATCTGCCTAAAAGGCAATATGGTACATTTTCAATCTGCCCCTGGTAGTGTGTTTGTTGGACTTACTTTTGGACGACGCGCTTCCCAGGTGACCAGCCAGGCGGGCATATCCTCGGCTGGCATGGCTTTGGCAATGAAGTAGCCTTGGGCCAGGTCGCAGCCCCGCTGGCGCAGAAAATCCCAGTCCGCCAGATCTTCCACCCCTTCCGCCACCACTTCCATCCCGAGCTGTTTTGCCAGGCCAAGGCTGGCGTCGAACATCGCACGTTGCGTGTCATTGGCCCAAGCCGCGATGCGGCAGGAATTTTTCACGTCATCCGTTGCCACTGTTTGTCGAATACGCGACGGTAAACGCTGCCATCATCATCGATTTGGAAAAGATAAAGCCAACCATTATCCACCAGTTCCCGGACGAGAACGTGGCGGGAAATGATGCTCTCCATCTCCGCCTGGGGTGCCTCAATCAACACGTTGAGACGGATCGGTTCATGAACCCAATGATTACCGTCGTGCAGAGACTGCAAGGCAAAGCCGACACGCAAGTCCCCTCCATTCCCCTCAAGAACACCGATAGATCCCCCAACGACATTATGTAGCACCTTATTGCCGCTACCGAAACGCAAAGTGTCTACCATAGAGCCGTAATATTGCATATTGATCCAGTTTGCCACCACCATGGGTGCAGTCATAATCAATTCCAATGTGGAGAAGCCAACATCTTTTTGCCAGTCATAATCATGCAAAAAAGCCCGACCCCCCAAGTCAACGCCCCTTGTCCTTTGGCGGGGAGCCGCAATAAAAGCGGCGTTGCCCGCTAGTGCCCATTCGGGTCTGACCTCGGCCCAGTCCCGAGTGCGTCGCCGCATGTCGCGCGTGACCACCTCAGGAACTTGAGAGGCCGTACCCAGCAGGGTGGCGCGTTCCATCCGTGTAAGTTCACCCGCATCGGCCAGCCATTGGCGGAGTTGCGCCAGATCTTTGGCGTGTGTTGCCGGCAGATCTTCCGTATCGAAGAGCATCACTTCATCTGTTGTGGTGTCATGCAATCCGGCGATGAAATAGGTGTCTTCCGGAATTTTAAGCCCTTTCTCCTCAAGACCCCGGCGGGTCGCCGGATCGTTTAGCAAGCTTACCGCAATCCTGGCACTGGCTTCTCCCGTCTGCCCGGCGCAAGCGCCGCAATCGAGTCCAGTCCCCTGCGGATTGTTGACCGTAGTACTGCCATGGCCCGCCAACAAGATCAGGCGTGCGAATGTCTGCGTCAGCCCCATGTTTTTAAGGATGAACGCCCCGACCCCCGCCCGCTCAGTTTCTGGTATTCCGGTACTTTTGGTACTGGCTTTACCGTTACCGCTAGCGATCAAGCGTGGGCGCAGTCGCTGTTTCGTCTCGATATTAAGGCCCTTTTCGTCCGGATGGGGTACGGTGCGGGTCCAACCCATGCTGTCACCGAAAAGCTTCGGGGCATATATCAATCCAGTGGCTTCCACAAAGGTGAAAGTCGACGCGGCTGATGTTTTGAAACTCTTCCAGGCGGTGGCTACCCGTAGGCGTAATTGCCTTTTTGCGGCATGCCGTTGCGTTTCATCCGCGCTCGCATGACTCAGGTCCTCGCATACCCGATAAGGCGGATTGAAAATGACGGGGAGATGCCCTTTAGGCGTATTCGCAGCGAATGGAACGTATTCCATGAGTACGCCAAAGAAGCCCGCGAATCCCAAGGTTTGGATGCCTGGCGCCACTGTTTCCAGCGCCCGGCGGATGATTTCGGAGCGCACGTCTATGCAAAACGCAGCCTGCGCCATGGGTCGTTCAGTGACTGCATTGCTTGACTCCGATGCTTTTATTAGTGATTTGATTAATGAACGCTGGTAGCCGATCTCCAGTGCGGTCTGCAAAATGGCATCAACATGCTCCGACGGTTTCTCTATCGCCCTATTTTGTTGGCTGCGCAACATCCGGTGCCATTGTTTTCGTACGGCGATATCGGCGCAGGTCTTGTGAAGAATGGCATCCCAACACACGCGGATGGCGAGGAGATCACGCAAGGATTGATCGGTCTCACCCTTCAATTCGGCCTGCCAACGCAAATATCTAGCCCAACCCGCCCAGCCTCCGATACTCAGGAGTGCTGCAAAGAGATAATCATCGGTCAGATCAAACGGGACGGAGAGTTCCTTCAGCGCCCAGGCAATGGCCGTTTCTGCGGCTGCCGGGAGTGCGGCGGCCGCATCTCCAATTCCGCGCAAGCCGATCATGCGCGGGCTCTTGTCGAAATGCATGAACTTTAACCAGCCCTGATACATCGGGCCATCGCGCCACGGCATGCTCCATGTGGCCTGCCCCTCGTCAAAGTACGCCGCGCAATATTGGCTAATCCTTTCCACAACGAAGCCCGGCCAATTGCGACGATCATCGGCAAACATGGCATCAGCGAAGACCGGAAAGGGCACATTTCGGCTTGCCGATCGTTGTTTCATCGCCTGTTTGAGCCGGGTCACTCCCCAAATACTGTGCATTTCCTTCAGTGCTTCGTCCAAATCCTCTTGGGTGATCCGTCCGCTGGCGATCTGCTCTTCATAATAGGGCCGCGGCATAGTCAGCCCCTCACCGGTGATCTTGCGAAGCGTCTGATCCGCTTGCCAGAACGGTTGGTCGCGCAAGCCAACGTATGGATTTACCGCAACAAAGTGCTTGAGTGGCCAGAGGGGAGCAATTCTCTGGCATGCGCCTTCAATGTTCGCTTTGATGTCCTGATACAAGTTTGATGTCGCTGCTGCTTTCATGTCTACTCCTCCGGAAACTGAACTTGTGGATTTGCCGCACCCAGTGTTTCCCCAATCTTCGAGGCGTGAAGAAAGGCCATCTGACTAAAAACAAGATCAACATACAGTCCATTATATAGGTTCACATACACGGCCTGCCAAAAAGATGACTTCTGCAACCGGGGCAACAGTTGCTGAATGTGTAACAAGGAAAGGAAAGCCACAACAATAAGCGCCAGTAACCAGATTGGAATATGATCAGCCTGTAGGGTATCACTGGGAATGCTGCTTCCCAGCAAGTCGGTGGACAGATCATGGCAGCCCAAAATAGGCTGAACAGACAATGATGCTTAACAGAGCCACTCGGGAAAGCAAGGTGCCAGCTCCGACTCCAGATCTATTGAGGGCTTGCAGCAGGAGCTGACCCATCGCAATGGCGACGATGGCGCCGATCGTCAGCAAAGTGGGCTGCTTTTGCAAATCGAAGCCAAATGCCATGGCAACGCCAAAGGTGACCAGCCCTGATATAAGAATTGCCAATTCCGCGCGTCCGAGCGTTTGCTTAATATTGAGCTTCTGGATCATCGGTCCACGGAAATTGTCTACCACGCTTCCGGAAGACAGGAACGCATGCGCCTTATAGACAGAGTGAGCGACAATATGGAGTACGGCGATACTGTACAAACCCAAACCACATTCCATCAGCATGAAACCCAGTTGCGCAGAAGTGGAATATGCCAGCGATTCTTTGATATTGGTTTCCGTCATCATCATGAGAGATGCCACGGTTGCAGATAAAAGCCCAGCGAGAATGAGTACGGTCCAGGCCCAACTTACGTGGGTGATCATGGGACTGACACGCAAGAGCAGGAATGCCCCGGTATAAATGAGTCCCGCATGTAATAGCGCCGAAACCTGCGTGGGGGCCTCCATAACCTGAATAAGCCAACCATGCAGAGGGAATGTCCCGCTCTTTAAAATAGCACAGAGCACAATCAGGCCTGTTGCGATCTGCAAGTTGGCCGGAAGACTTCCGTGCCACGCGTGCATCCACTGTGCGATTCCTGAAAACTCTGTCCTTCCGGTGGTCCGTACTATCAGCAGAAAAGCAGTGAAAAGGCTCACATCGGCGATACGCGAAAACAAATATTTTTTGCGTGCGGCTATCACGGCGAGTGGACGTTCGCGATAGAATATCAATAGCTGATGTAAAAACAGGCTGGCGGCGATAAATGAAATCCAGAATCCCCAGATATTGTCTGTCACAATCAGCACTAGAAATGCGCCAACCGTCAGACTCAGCCACCGGTGGAACCGTCCCTCATGAGCGTCCCCTACCATATACGTGGCGGAGTATCGAGAGACAATCATTCCCATGAAGGAGACCAACGTGAACATGACGAGCGTCAATGGATTAACCAGCGTTCGGATGGCAAATGAGCCTAATTCCCAAGGCAGAGGCATCGACAGAAAGGTCTGTGAATGCTGTGCCATCGTCACATACATTGCCGTGGCAGAAATGCTACAAAGTAGCGCAAACCAATTGGCACCGTCGCTCAGTGTCTTGACCCAGCGTGCATGATGGTCCGCGCGGATTCCGACCAGTAAACCCACCAATAGCAATGGCCATGGTGCAACCAACATAAGAAGAGAGGATGCAATAATCGCAATCATACGCAACTCCTGCGTGAAATCTGAAATGTAACCCGGTGACCGCTTGCTACAGTCTTGCGAAGTGAACAGTAACCCGCTTATTAATAAATAATAAGTTAAGATTTATAACCTTAACGTTTTACTTATCTAAATGGGTTGACCTATGCATAAAACTATGGACAAATCTGGTTTTTCTTGAAAATAGTGCCGCAAAAGTAAAGGGAGACCTTCTGCGATACCCTCAGAGGCATACCTCTGCATTGATGGGTGCTTGTTCCATGCCGCTCTCTCAATGCGGTGTTCTCAATCAGCCACGCACCAAAGAACCGTTGAATACCATCCTGCGGATCATCCCGTAGAGAGTGATCGCCCAAGCCAGTAGCGCCAGATAAAAGAAGATATGCCCGAGAGGGAGCAAAAAGGGCAGATCCATGCTCTGCGCCATATGGATGGTGCACAAGCTGTACATGCCCAGGGGGAAGACTAGGCTCCAGTAAAGCGGGTCATAGCGGATGGGAAGCCGCTTGATACCATGGCGCCAGATCTCCAGGGCGACCAGCAGAGGGATCCACCAGCTTCCTGTTACCCAGTAAAAGACCGTAAAGCCTTTCAGAAAGGGGAGCAGCGAATGGAGATAGGGGGCCTTGGCGGCGTTATCGATGAGCAGGGAGCCCGCCAGGGTGGAAATGGCCATGGCCCCCATGTTGACCCAGTAGGGCGGCACCAGATCCTCCGCCGCAAAGGGGAAGAAACTATAACGGTAAAAAATGAGGACTATGATCCAGATGTAGAGCATGCCGCCCCAGAGCCACAGGGAGAGCGCGACAAAATTGAACTCCAGGCGATGCATGGGGTTCCAGTGGGCATCCAGCAGCGCAGCGAGCACGGCGATGGATTGAGCAGCAACCACCGCCAAAAGCCAAGTGCCGGTGATGCCATCTTCCAGGGAAGGTTTGTGCTTCTGGATGGTGAAGGCAGTGAAGATGCCGTAGTTCAGCAGCAGCCAAAGAGCCATGGCAAGGCCCCAGAGCAGCATTCCTGTCATTTCATCATTCGCAAGGAGTATGAACTGGCCGCCGAGGATAGCGGATCCAGCCACCACGGAAAAAAAACCGGGGCCGCGTTGGTAATCCTTGATATCCGCGCTCAACCACTGACCAAAGCGCAGCATGCGCCAAACCGTCAGGAACCACAAAACTCCGTAGAATGTCCCGTTGAGCCAGAAGAGCGATCGGGCGAGGAGCGGAATGCTCATGGCCTGGGCCGCCAGGGAGACGATGCCCGTGGCCATCACCAGAGCGAAATAGGCGGGGGCCAGGTCCTGTACGGCAGCATCCAGCAGACGAGGCAGACCCCTCCCATTCCTTTCCATGTCGGCTGTCCCTCTCGGAAAAACTCGGACCATCAGCTCTGCGAGCCTTCCCCCACGAGTCGCAGGGCACCGCCCTTATGATAGGCCACATGGCGGCTTTTGTCGCTTTGGATAGCATATTGGGGGTCTTCGGAACTGGCATGATGGATATAGCCGTGGACCGGAAAATCCGCCATCTGTACTGCGATAATCACGCCCGTCACCCAGCCCGCCTCCGAGTTCCAGGTGACAGGGTCGCCTACGGCAAAGGTCGTGCCGCTACCTTTTTCATGGGGTTGGCTCAGCGCCAAAAGCTCACGTAGAAGCGTACCGGGCCCATGAACTCCACCCGGTGCGACAGGTCCGGCGGTATCCAGCCCGGTCGCTCCGGGCTCAGGACCCAGCCACGGCCGCTGCCATCGTCGGCATGGTGGGCGGGACCGGCCACATGGAAGTAGCGGCGGATGCGTGCAGCGGCCAGCCGTGCTTCGCTGTCGGCACCGACTCGCGCCAAGTGTTCGGCCAGGCGCTCCAAGGTCTCGCAGTGCCCCAGGATGCGTTCATGGCAGGCCCGGAGCAGCCTCACGGGATCGTCGAAGGAAGGGGCGGCATTGCCCAAAAGTCTCATGCCGAAGCGCTTGCATGCACCGTGAAGCGAATGCGGATGTTTCGTAGCTCGCGCTGCTCATAGGCGATCTCCACCCGCTCCCCGTACCGGGCGCGCAATTGTTCCAAGAGGGCACGCGGGTCGTGATTGTTGATGAAGGGCATGGTTTCTCCATATATCATCAAATGAATACCGAACCATTCTTGGCCGTTTTTTCGGACATTCATTGATCTGGATCAAACGTCCGGAGTAGAGGATCCTCATCCTATCTCGTGGGTTTTGCACAGTAACCCTTGCTAGACTATACCTTATGGCAATCGCCCGGAAGTGGGCTTAGTCTCTGAGGTGGCTTGTGGTCTGCGTTGGCTTTTCCGGTAAACGGTAAGGAGATGGTCCAGACTCAGTTGCTCACTGTGGTCTTGCGTTTCTTTCCGTCGCGGAGGACCGAAGATATTGAGGAATCGTTACCATGATCGTGAGTGGCATACCTAAGGATGATTAGATGTGGAAGATGACATCGATCCGCAGGACAGAAAACACCAATATATTTAATTATCATTAAATATATTGGTAATAATATTTAACTTTTATTAAAACAAAGTCTCCCCCACACTCTTCTCCAGTCATCGCCCCTCTGTGCGCGCCGACGGACCCGATGGAGAGCATTTTCCCCATGTGATATCGGGTGCGAGCCATGAGGTCTCGTGATACACGCTAAAGAGTGTTCCAGACGATGCCTGTCTTGAATGGAGCAACGGGAGGTTTTATGTCGCTTTTCAGGAAGTTGGTAAGACCCGCAGCAGATTTGAGGCTTTCGGCTTTCGAACTTGCTCAGGACATTGATGCCATTTCGTCAAAGGGGGCGCCGTCCCTTGAAGAATTCAACGGCGCCCACGCCCGGGCGGCGGGGCATTATGTCTGCGTACGTTATCACCACGATCAAGAGCCGTCTCTTCTTAGTATCCATGAAGCGCGCCGTTACTTGGCATGGCTCCGTGCCGGTCATGTTGGAACCCACTGGAATGTGGCGGATTGAGCAAATGAAGTCGGGGTTGCCCTGGCAACCCCATGCCTGTGCTTTTTTGGGAGTCATGCCAGTAAATGCCCGAGATAGAGCATGCAAAATATTCGCGTTTGAAAAACGCCATCTACAAAGATTCAAACGTGGCGCTACTTACCCAGCACGGCAAGGAGAAAGTCGTTGCTCCTATACTGGCCGCCGCCATTGGTTGCGATGTTGTCCTGGTGACAGGCTTTGACACGGACCAGCTGGGTACCTTTACCCGCGGCATCCCCCGTGCTGGCACCCAGATTGAGGCGGTGCGGAAAAAGGCACGCATTGGTATGGATCTGGCGCATTTGCCCCTGGGACTCGCTAGCGAGGGCAGTTTTGGGCCGGACCCGTTTACCGGGCTGTTTTCCTTGAACGTAGAAATGATCGTCTGGATCGACGATACGCTCGGGATCGAAGTGGTGGGTGTTGCCTCGGGTAGAACCAACTTCTCTCATCTGCTCGCTGCCAACTGGGAGCAGGCCGAGGCATTCGCCCGTGCGACAGATTTTCCCGAACACGGGATCATAGTGCGCCCGCGCCATGAGGACGACTCCCGCATCCGCAAAGGGATTGCCGACTGGGAATCGCTGCGTGAGGCTTTTTTCTGGGCCTGCGGCGAGGCGGACAACGGCTGCGCCTTCCTGGAAACCGACGTGCGTGCCCATATGAACCCCATGCGCATGGAGATCATTGCTTCGGCCACACGGGATCTCGCACGCAAGCTTTGCACCCCATGCCCGATCTGCAACACGCCCGGCTTCCAGATCGTGGAGCGCATTCCCGGCTTGCCTTGTGAGGATTGTGATTCCCCGACGCGGGACACCCGGGCGGACATCCACCGTTGTGCCAGGTGTGGCCACCAGGTCGCGCTGGAACGCCAGGAGAAGGCCGCTCCAGCGGGCCACTGCGACTGGTGCAATCCGTGAATCAGAAACGGCATGGCAGCCATGTGTCGGCAGCCCGAATTGAGGAGTATCCCATCATGACAACGATTACCGAGGCAGTGCAGGATGTTTCAGTAGCACGTCTGTTTCTTTTCGTGCGGAGAGCAGACGACCTTGCCAGTGCCTGCCGGCAGGTCGAAGAGTTTCTTGCGTATTGTCGCAGTCGCCCAAGCGATTCCTTCGCCAATGAACGTTTCTTGGGTGCCTGGGTGGATAAGCACACAGTCACCAACCTTCCTCAAGAATGGGGGCGGCCATTGTCAGCCACTCAGACCCTTCTGCTAACGATACGGGAAATTTTTGCCTTGTGGGGTATCTGGTCAGTTGCCTCGATCGAGGCGGTATGTCGGGAGACCAATGAGGGGATGGGGTTTTCCCATAACCTATTGCTTGATGCGCTGATTGCGCTTACGCAGGGAGACACCGGAACCGTTGGCGTTTATTCACCGGTTTTCGCGCGTGGCACCCCCATGGAGCAAGTGCACGCCGAGATCAAGCAACTGACTCTGCGCTATCCGCTTCGGATTGCCGACCCGATTTATTGCGACCCGGATACGGGTGCTTTGTCCTTACAGGATGAACTGTCATGCCATTGAAAAAATGAACACGGTAAAACCCGACCAGGATGGTTATACTCCGACTTTATGTGCCAGGAAGGTACCCATGGTAAAGCGACTGACGCTCATACGCCCCGACGATTGGCATCTCCATCTTCGGGATGGCGCGATGATGGCCGCGGCACTCCCCGACACGGCGAGGCGTTTTGCGCGCGCCATTGTCATGCCCAATCTTCAACCTCCCATCACGACAGTCGATCTGGCGCAGGCCTATCGCGACCGCATCCTCGCGGCACTCCCAGCGGAGATGTGCTTCGAGCCGCTCATGACCCTTTATCTCACGGACAATATGCCGGTGTCCGAGATCGCGAAGGCAAAAAGCAGTGGTTTTGTGCAGGCAGTCAAGTACTACCCGACCGGCGCGACCACCCATTCCGAGCATGGTGTGACCGATCTGAAGCGTGCCTATGCGGTGCTCGCGGCGATGGAAAAGCAGGATCTGCCGTTGTTGCTGCACGGCGAAGTGACCGATCCGACCGTGGACGTGTTTGACCGTGAGGCGGTGTTCATCGACCGGCACCTCATGCCGTTGACGCGCGATTTTCCCGGCCTGCGCATGGTGCTGGAGCACATCACCACGCACGCGGCGGTCGACTTCGTCCGGCAGGCCCCCGACAACGTCGCCGCGACGATTACCGCACACCATTTGCTGCTCAACCGCAACGCGCTATTCGAGGGCGGGTTACGGCCACATTATTATTGCCTGCCGCTCCTGAAGCGGGAGACGCAGCGCGCAGCGCTTGTCGCCGCGGCCACGAGCGGCAACCCGAAGTTTTTTCTCGGCACCGACAGCGCGCCGCATCCGCGACACGCCAAGGAGTCCGCCTGCGGTTGCGCCGGCATCTATAGCGCGCATGCCGCAATGGAACTGTATGCCGAAATTTTCGAGCGCGCCGGTGCGCTCGGCCGCCTGGAGGCCTTCGCGAGCTTCCACGGGCCCGATTTCTACCGACTGCCGCGCAACCGGGACACCCTCACCCTGGAGCGGCGGAGCTGGACGGTACCCGAAGAACTGCATTTCGGGCAGGACACGGTGGTGCCGCTGCGCGCCGGCAAAACGATGGCGTGGACAGTGCTGACATGAGCCGGCAGCGTGTCGACTCCCAGGATTCCGTAAATTTCCGCTGCATTTTGCTGCGGCTTACACATACTCAGGAGGGTAATGATGTCTGACAACCGCAGAAGCAAGACCGTCACGCAGGGCGTGCAGCGCTCCCCCAACCGGGCCCTGCTGCGTGCGGTGGGGTTTGGTGATCAGGACTTCGACAAACCTATCGTCGGCGTGGCGAATGCGCACAGCAGCATCACGCCTTGCAATATCGGCATCGGCGCGCTTGCCACGCGTGCGGAAACGGCACTCAAGGCGGCTGGGGCGATGCCGCAAACGTTTGGCACCATCACCATTTCCGATGGTATTTCGATGGGTACCGCCGGCATGAAATATTCGTTGGTGTCACGCGAAGTGATTGCCGACTCCATTGAAACGGTGTGTCAGGGCCAGAGCATGGACGGCGTGCTCGCCCTCGGCGGCTGCGATAAGAACATGCCGGGCGCAATGATCGCCATCGCCCGCATGAACATTCCAGCCATTTTCGTTTATGGCGGCACCATCAAGCCGGGCCACTACCGGGGCCAAGATCTGACCATCATGAGCGCCTTTGAGGCAGTGGGGCAACACACCGTCCATAAAATTGACGACGAAGAACTGCTGGAAATCGAGCGTCGCGCCTGCCCTGGCGCGGGCTCCTGCGGCGGCATGTATACCGCCAACACCATGTCTTCCATCTTCGAAGCCATGGGCATGAGTTTGCCGTACTCCTCCACCATGGCGGCGGAGGATGCAGAAAAAGCGGAGAGTGCGGCACAGTCCGCAGAGGTATTGGTAAGCGCCATCCAAAAACAAATCCTGCCGCGCCAGATATTGACGCGGCAGGCGTTTGAAAACGCCATTGCGGTGGCCATGGCCGTGGGCGGCTCCACCAACGCGGTATTACATTTGCTGGCCATTGCGCATGCAGCACAGGTACCGCTCACCCTTGATGATTTCGAGGCCATGCGCGGGCGTGTGCCGGTACTCTGCGACCTGAAACCATCGGGCCGTTACGTCGCCACCGATCTGCATCGGGCGGGCGGCATTCCCCAGGTGATGAAAATGCTGCTCGCCCACGGCGTGTTGCACGGCGATGCGCTGACCATCAGCGGTCAGACGCTTGCAGAAGTTTTGCAGGATGTGCCGAGCGAAGCGCGTACGGATCAGGAGGTGATACGCCCGTGGAACCATCCCATTTATGCCCAAGGGCACCTTGCCATCCTGAAGGGCAATCTCGCGCCGGAAGGTGCTGTGGCGAAAATAACCGGCTTTATAATGCACAAAATCACCGGTCCGGCACGGGTTTTTGAATCCGAGGAGTCGTGCATGGAAGCGATCCTGGCGCAGAAAATCAAGCCCGGCGATGTCGTGGTCATCCGCTACGAAGGACCCAAGGGCGGCCCCGGCATGCGCGAAATGTTGTCTCCCACCTCGGCGATCATCGGTGAAGGACTGGGCGATTCGGTCGGCCTCATTACCGACGGTCGCTTTTCCGGGGCGACGTACGGCATGGTGGTCGGCCATGTCGCGCCGGAAGCTGCAGTGGGGGGCACGATTGCCCTCGTCATCGAGGGCGACTCGGTGACTATAGATCCCGAACAGCGTTTGCTGCAACTCAATGTGTCTGATGAAGAAATTGAACGCCGCCGCGCCGTCTGGCAAGCACCCGCACCGCGCCACACGCGCGGCGTTTTGGCGAAGTACGCCAAATTGGTTTCCTCGGCCAGTAAGGGGGCCGTAACAGATTGAACGTTAGAAACGAGAGGCCCGGTGAGGTCTGCAGCATCTGACATGTCAATGTCGCTAATGGTTTTCATAGGTCTTCCATGGCGTAGTCGATGCTGATTTCCCGGTCGGCCACGGGCCGGAAACGCCGGTTGGTGAAGGCCACATAGTCAGGGTGCTCGTGATAGGAATTGATTACTTCCGGTGCCGCAAAACGCACCCGCCGCCAGCAGTAGCGGTATTGAGCGCTATTCACAAAAATACCTTGCAAAGTTAATTCTTGAACTTCACCAGACGGCTGACCTGAATATCGGTCACGAAAACCACTCCAGTGTGCTTCTCAAAAAAAGGGGCGAAACCTTCCAGGATGGGAGGTACCAACTCCTCTGGAACAGCCACAATGATCATGATCAACACATCATCTTCGTTAAACATGACATGCCCACCATGAATACCGTGACTGCCCTTTCCGGAAAGATTTCCGACAATGGTGTATCCCTTTACACCAGAACGATCTAGGAGATCCGTAGCAAAGTCTTTGTGGACACCTTCCATGATGATCTCCAACTTCTTCAGTGGGCTCAGATTCAGGGTTTTCATGCAATATCCTCCATAAGGGGCTGACTCATTGATAACTCGGATCGTTCCTGCAAGCGGAACGCACCATCATCCAGCACATAGGCACGATACGCGTCTTCCGGGTCCATAATAATGACTCGTACCCAGGCACCGCCCACCAGCGCCTTAATTTTCACCAAATTACCGACCGCTTTCTGCACAAAGGACAGCGGCGCCTCCACGAGCACGATCAGACGTACCGGTTCATGATAAGGTTTGCCGTCCTTGAGAACAGTCTGGGTAGGCAAGCCGGTACGCAAGTCACTCTGATTACCGGTCATCACCGCAAATCTGCCGGCCACATTATGATACGCTTTGCTACCGCTACCATAGTGCTCGGTATCCACCACCGAAAAATAGTGTTCCAAGTTGATCCATTCGCCGACCACCATAGGACTGGACAGAATCGTCTCCAGAAGACGTCCCTTGGGATCGAGGCGATAGTCGTACGAATGCAGAAAAGCCCGACTTTCCAGATCCAGCCCTTCTGTCAGTTCGCGTTTGCCCACAATCGCATAGACATTCCGGGTCAGCCCCCACTCCGGACGCACCTGAGACCAGTCATGCGCCTGCCGTCGAGCCATCATTGCCGCCGCGTAAGGTTCCTCAGCCAAGCGTCCAGGACCACCCAAGGTGGGCATACGCTCTGCTGCCGAGCGTCGGGAGGCAGCAGAAAGTCCATTACGCAAACGTTCCAGATAGAGCAGATGCCGGGCCGGTAACAAATCGATATCCATGAGCTCGACCGCGTCCGTCGTGGTGTTGTGAACGGCGGGCATGAACCAGGAATCCTCCGGAATGACTATACCTAAGTCACGTAGACGTCGTCTGACTTCCGGCTTGTTGGCCATGGCGGCAAAAACACGCGCATTGGGGAGGCCCTTGCCACCACCACAGGCACCACAATCCAAAGCTGATTCATAAGGATTGTTTTGGGTCTGACTTTCATGCGCCACCATCAGTACAAAACGGGAGAAATTACGAATCAGCCCAACCAAAAGAAGCGATTGAGAAATATAACGAACCTGTTCATCCACACTAAAGCCGATGCGTCCGAGTCGCTCCATCTGCAAACTCATTTCATGACGCTCTACCCGATAGATATCACGCAGCTTCTGGATAAATGCCGTTTCATCCTGATCACTAATATGTCGCCTCTGCGCCAAGTCGCTGGGGCCCTGTGCATTTTCGAGGGCAATTTCCCGCAATTGCCGGACATCATCATCGGTCACCTGATCACGAGGTATGTTCCACTCCTTGATCAAGGCACGAACAATCATGGCACGTTGTACCGCACGCAAAATAGAGTCCGCCTGGTCATGACTCAGCTTATCCAGTAGCAGGCGCGTAACGGGTTTATCCGCATGCAGACGGTCGTGCAGCTGGTGATAAGTAAGTGGTGCCACAGTCTTGCCGATCAATCCGAGACTAAATATCAAACCGACGGCTTCAACGGCCACAAATGGTGAAAGCACCGATCCCTTGAGGTCATGCAGCACATGTTCCAGAGCGCCATAAAGTGGCTCCTCTTCGAGCTCCAGTGCTACAGGAATTTCGAGAATCAGGTTTTTTGGGGTTTGAATCGCAGGACAAAGGTGTACCTCAGTGCCTTTGCCGTATCCCAAAAAACTGATCGGAACGCCAAAAAAGCCACCGATGCCAAATGTCTCATAATCACCAATAGCCTCCAGATGTCGACGCATAGGCTCGGAGCGCACATCAATACATAACATGGCCTGAGCAAAGGGACGTTTATCTACTGGCGGAGCCGAGGCTTTGGGAATATTGACCCGATTGATCAACGCCTTGATGTAATGCATTTCCATGGAACGCAGCCAGACAAAGCCCTCTCCCTTCTCCCAATTACGCACAACCTCCATAAATTCGTGCAATTGCGCAGGAGTCATCGCCATCAACTCTGCCTCCGCATCTCCACCCATGGTCGCGGCCAGTCGACGCAGATGGGACGCCTGACGCTCGCCCTCCCAACGGGATTTGTTATCCATGTACGCATGGGCGAGTTTTTCAAAACTGGGACGACGGCGGCGAGCCAGAACATCCTCGACACGATGGGCCCACGCCGGGAGGATGGATCCGGTATGTAGTTCAAGACGCAGATAAGCCCCCAGGGGATCGGCATGAACAAATGCCTGCACCGCCTCGGCGTTCGCCGGACAGTCATGATGCCGGACCGCCTCCTGCAGAAGCGCCATCCCCAGAACCATACGCACCGCCAGAAAATCCGTTAGATCCGCCGGAAACTGCTCCGCCCAATAGTAATGTCTTGCCGAGCTCCGATAGCGAATAAACCCGGCCCACCCATGCAGTCGAGTCAATTGTCGAGTGATATATCTCTGCCAGGATTCCTCAGGCACTTTGAGCCGTTTCAGGATGTGCGCGATCATTCCCTCGGGAGTCTCTTCAGACTCCAGCAGCTGTCGCAACTGCAAGCCACGCAAGAAGAAACGCACATTGTGCTGTGCTACCTCCTTCCAGGCAGCAAAAAATCCCTGGTCACGTCCCGGTGCCTGCCAGGCGGATTGCCCTTCATCAAAAAAATCCAGACAACTCTTGATGAGAAGTTCGTCCAAGGTTTGACCGATATCCGTTCCAAATAGACGATCAATGTTGGCGTAAACCGGGCCATCCGGAGCAATTTTATGAGCGAGTATCACACCAAGCTGAAGCTGCTGCGTGTCCCTATCCATGGTCGTTGATTGACCATGCAGAACGTCATGAAGAAGCTGTCCGTTGAGCCAGTCCGTTTTCGGTACCACCTGCTCACTCTGACAAACCGTCAGTAAAGACCAGAGCCACTTCCGGAGCGCCACGCCGGGCAATACCCCGGGAATCGCACTCAAGAAATCGTCAAGATACTTTTCAAGCTTGGCATCATCCACTTTTCCGGCAAGGCGATATTCTTGGTACTGACTTCTTGAAAGATATCCACGACCGTGGAAAAGTGTGTTGGCTTCTTCTATCGCTGCTTCAAAAGACAGATGCTCAAGACCAAAAAGCGGATTGTGATGAATGAAGGTACGCATCGGCCAGAACCGTGGGATCGGTTCACTGGCCACATAAATCATCGAACGAACATTGAGCCGGTCGCCCAAGGTTAATTTATTATCCATGCGCCCCCCCAAAAAATGCCTCCAACCGCAAATAGTCCCAGCACGAGGCCGCCCAACCAGGTGCCGCCCACTGTCAGATCCTCAAGTAACTCACCCCGGTAGATACCGAAGAGTAAATCCTGCAAAAACCGTCCTACGGCCCAGCCCCAAAGCAACAAAACCAGAAGGCCCCCTGGGATCCATAGCAACGGCAGAGCCTTTACCACGTGGAGTAGGATGAAAAAATTGGGGAAAATCGGCGTCGCCGAAGCTGCGAGGGCGGTGAGCGTGACCAGCGCGGAAAGACGGGGCAAGACCGTCGCCAGTCCACCCGTCAGCCCCAGGTAGGCACCTCCCATCCGCTGCTTGAGAAGTCCTGCCCAGACCAGCATCAGCGCGCCGGGGATCGACCAAGCCAGCGCAACTGACTGTAGAATCAGGGGATCTAGGTTCTGCCCATGTAGCAACCAGGTTAGTGCGAGCCCAGACGTCGTCATCAGCCGTGCCCAGACCTGCACTTCACGGGTACTAGCCGCACGAAAGGCGTAGAACACTGCCGTAAAAAGCGCTACGACGCGCAAGTCGGGATCCAGCCCAACCGGTAATGCCTGCCATGCTCCAGAATGTATCAAAAGCAGCAAACCCAACTGTGGAAACACCAGAATAGCCAGAGCCTGAGCCCAGAATCCCGGAGCGCTGGCAAGCAGCTTGTTAAAAATCCAGCTTAACGGAAACCACGGAAGCAATGTCCCAGCCATGATCCAGATCAAGATATCCATATCAGCACCACCGTAACAAAATATTCAAGCGATGCGAAAAAACCAAGAGAAGCTGCGTCAGCCTTGCATAAAGATCGTTCACATATAATTCCCTGGAGAGCAGGGCATACATCGAAAGATAAGCTCCGCGCCTGCGTCCCTTATCGACACGATCCCACCAGCCGGAAGAATCGGCAAAGAAGGTCAGTGCCCAGCCACCAACGAATAAAAAGGCAAGAAAAATGACCAGCGCATCAAAAGCGAATGCATTAATACTGGCGGCAGCATAAAGCTTTTGGCTGACGCCATGCGGGTAGAGAAAACTACCAAAATAATGACTGATCAGAGTGTAACCAATCACAACGAGCACGAATGATCCTAATATCCCACCCATAAGCCGCCACGGATTAGTGTGCGTCATCTTATGGGTTGCAAATAGCGCCTGCGCTCCAGTTACCCAGCCGAAAAACAGAAGAATGATGACGCCCTGCTCGTAAAGCAATTCCGAAGACACAAAGAAATGGGACAAGCTCAAAACCGCCACCGGCACTAGAATGGTTAGAGCCGCCGCCGCGAGCCAAGGCAAGCGGGAAGGCTTCGCCGGTCGCCGCTCAACAATGGCGGTGTAAATGGAATCGGGGGGCACACCATCGTGAGCACGTGCTTCACCGATGACATTTCCCGCACCCAGAAACATCGAGCCCTTGAAAAAACCATGGGCTATCAAATGGAAAATGGCGAGGGGAAAAGCGCCCACGCCGCACTCCATGACCATGAAACCCATCTGCCCCATGGTGGAATAGCCCAGAGAGCGTTTCACATCATTTTGAATCAACATCATGGCCGAGCCGATAATCGCCGTGACCAAGCCCACTATGAAAGCCATGTGCAGAGCGCCGCCCGCATACTCGAAAACCGGTGCGAAACGATTAAAAAGAAATCCACCGGCATTGACGATGCCTGCGTGCATCAATGCGGAAACCGGGGTCGGTCCGTCCATGGTATAAGGCAACCATCCATGGAGTAAAAACTGTGCAGAGCGGGCGAAAGCCGCAAAAACCAGAAGAAAGCCCACCAGCTCCGGAATAGATAATCCCCAAAAAGCACGAAGATGCGGATTTATCTGTATCTGCGCAAAAATAACTGGCAAGGATATGGAATGGTAGGTTTTGATCAACACAAATGCGGCGAACCAAAGCGGCAAGTCGCCTGCCCGGTAAGTGATTTGTGTCCAGAAGGCATAGCGCCCCGCTGCGGGGCGGTTGGTATCATGGCCGAGGAGAAAATAAAGAACCACACCGACGAGGAACCAGGCCACCAGCAAGGTAACCAAATCTGCCGCAGAAACCATGAACAAAATGATCGCAGTCATTAAATCCAATAAAGCAAAGAACCGTGTATAGTTCGGTTCTTCAACCATGTACCGTACCGAATACATGTGTACTAGCAAACTAATTCCACTGACAAATACCCACATGATCAAACTGAGAGGATCTAACCAGATGCTGCCCCAATGGATACCGATATGTACCACCTGCGAATGGCCAGCGACCACATAGTAACCGAGCATGACCAGTGACAGAAAAAACGTGACCAATGTGGCTATCACGCTGACCCGTGCAGATATTATGCGTTTTGAACGCAGGAATAGAAATATAATGATTGCCGACAACACCGGCAGAAATGGTGTGATTATTGTCAGAATTTCCATCTCGTCCTCTTACGCCTTCCTATAAAGCTATTTGGTCATGGAAATATGGAGTTGTGGTAGTTTCCCTGGCATTTTATCGGCATGATACAGAACCCAATAATTACGTTGAGCGAAGGTCATAAATATATATTATTCGACATAAATATCCCGTAACAAACAGAACGTGCGGATACCCTTACGATTAATATCTTCCACCGTTTTATTTGTAGCGAAGCGCAAATATTGGGGATCGCGCACATCATTATCATCTGGTTCACCATCTGTCAGTAAAAGAACGAGGGTTTTCTGGCTTGGATGCTGATCTAGCAAATGTCCCACATGACGTAAAGTGGCACCCATGCGCGTGGAAAGCTGTCCCGTCATGTCGGCAAGACGTCCTTTCACCTTACCATCGTAGGAGGTATCGAGATCTTTGAACTTACAGAATTCTACAAAAGCTTTCTGATTGATCTTTTTGCACAGAATACGTCCACAATTATTTTTCATCTTTATTTAATCAAAATATTATCGACATTTTCTTCCATTGATAATATTTTTTGATTCGGTACCGCCAGCAGCCCCCATAACGCAATAGCGTTTTGGGGCAGCAGGCCGACCTCACCCGAGGCACGCCAGGATTCCACTGGGTTGCGCGAGCGCACCAATAGGCCCCGCTGCACCATGAGGCGGGTCAGTGTTGCCGCCACCCAGGTTTTGCCGACACCCGTGTCAGTGCCAGTAACAAAGAGCCCGGTGAGGCCTGCAATATCTGACATAACAACGTCGCTAATGGTTTTCATAGGCCTTCCATGGCGTAGTCGATACTGATTTCCCGGTCGGCCACGGGCCGGAAACGCCGGTTAGTGAAGGCCACATAGTCAGGATGCTCATGATAGGAATTGATTACTTCCGGTGCCGCAAAACGCACCCGCCAGCAGTAGCGGTATTGAGCGCGTTCTCTCATCGCCTTACCCGTAATCACTGACCGCACCCCCGGAATGGTGCTCAGCGTCTGCTGCCCCTCGATCATCATCGCGGTCACTTCCTTTTCAGAAATGCCCATAACATTGTGGATGATCAGGTGTTCCACGAATGCCCACGGTCGACAGCATGCCAATACCTCGGCGGCCCTCCCGGCAGCACCCCACACGCGCATACAGCGCTCAGCCTCGGCGCTGATCGCTGCACCAACGTCCTGAACCAAGTCCAGGTAGCCAGCGCCCGGCGACGATTTTGCCCGGGCGCGGATCGCCGCGTTCGCGGCTTCAGCCAAAGCGATAAAATAGTTGATCTTGGCCACGCCATGGACAATGAGTCGCCGAAATTGGTCATCGTCGAACCGGGTTCTGCAGTGGATTGCCAACGGAATACCCAGTGCCTGGTTGATGCTGCGCAGGCGCTGAATATCCAGCTTGGCTTTACCATTTGGACAGATCTGTTCCGCCTGAATGGACACCACGAGGAAGTCTACTCCCGTGCGCTCGACAAAGCCTTTCGCCTCGGCCACAGTGGTGTAGGGTAACGTGGCAGGACGCCGTTGGGCGTCCATGTCCTCTGCGTCGGGGATGTAACCCAAATCCCCTTCGACCGGCACACCGCAGGCATGGGCCATTTCGACCACGGTCTTCGTATGCGTCAGGTTATCGGAGAAAGTCGACTGCGAGGCGTCCACCATCACGCCGTTGCAACCCAGACGGATAGCCCGCACCGCCGCTTCCAAGTTCGCTCCACGGTCAAAGTGGAGAGCTACCGGCACCGCGCTACGGCGTGCCGCTGCCTCTACCCCTGACATCAGCAGCTCGAAATCGTAGTGCTCCAGGTGCGATTCGGCCAGAGAGAGGATTACCGGGGCGCGAGACCGCTCGGCAGCGGCCATGACGCCCTCGACGAACTCCAGACTCACGACGTCGAAAGCACCTACCGCGTATCCGTGCGCATAGGCATGGTTCAGTAGATCTTTCATGTGCACCAAAGGCATAACGCTATCCCCCGAATGAATCCTGTACGGAAAGATTTCCATTCCCGGCGCCGCATCACCGGCACCGGCTCCGGTAATTCCTGACCCTGAACAAAGCGTTTACCCATCATCGTTCGGCTGGTTTTTCATCGGGTGAGCCCCATGTAGAGCATCGGCAATTTTTCGGGCAATCTCTGCACCTGATCCAGAACCACATAGTTGTTCGCGCCAAAAATGCGGGATACGTACTGGTCAGCCCGGGGATCGAGGCTCAGGCAGTAGGGAGAGATGCCGATCTGGGTCAGTTCTTCGACGGCTTTCTTGGCGTCATATCGCAGGTATTGGGGATCGCGCACATCGTTATCCGCCGGCTCACCGTCGGTGATCACCAGCAAGAGTTTTTTGTTGCTGGGCTGACGTTTCAAAATCGAGCCAGCATGGCGGATTGCCGCACCCATGCGGGTGGATAGTTGGCCGCTCATGCCCGCCAGACGGGACTTGGCACGGTCGTTGTAGGCTGCGCCGAAATCTTTGTAGCGAAAATATTCCACATCATGACGACCGTTTGAATCGAATCCGTGAATGGCGAAGGGGTCGCCTATTTTGTTGAGGGCATCGGCGAGCAGCACCGTAGCCTCACGTGCCAGTTGTAATACGGTGCTTTCCGAACCCAGCACCGGGTCATTGGTGGATTCGGACAGATCGATCAGCAGCAGTACTGAGAGATCACGCACCTTACGCACGTTGCGCATCATGATGCGCAAATCGGGCTGCTCGCCCATGCGCATCTCAATCATGGCACGTACAGCGGCGTTCAGGTCGATTTCATCGCCATCCTCTTGCTTGCGCAGGCGCTGCACACCTTGCGGTTGCAACGCTTCGATCAGATATTTGAGTCGACCGATGACAGGCTTGTGCTTGGCCACAATTTCATCAATGATCTCCAAAGCGCCACTTTTGGCCCGCTTTTCCAGCACGGTGCACCAGCCTGGTCGCTCCAGTTGCATCTGGTAATCCCACTCCGGGTAATGATAGGGCTCCGGCGGTGGCTCGCGACCCTCTTGTTGATTGAGACTGGTGGGTTCCTCATCGCGGAAGAATTCGCTGGATAGTACCCATATTTCGTTGGCGTCATCGCCTGCACCGGGCACGTCGATGGCATTGACCATTTCCATCACGCTGACGTACTTGCGGATTTGCTGCGTGGTGACGCCGGCGATCACCTGCCCGACTTCGCGGACATCCTCGAACTCCCACATATAACGGTTGTCGTCCCGATAGGGAATATCCGGCAGGTCCGCTGTGCCTGAATAGACCACCCCAAGTTGCTGTATTTCCGCAGCAAGGTGCAAACCGACCTCACGCGCCCATTCGGGGGAGCGCAGGCGATTCTGCTGCTCGCTGAACATCTGGCGGCCCATCGCCACCCAAGGATGGTCATCGAAATATTCCGGGTCCAGCAGAGCATGTGCCAAGCGCGCCATCAAGGGCGCGGCATCGTTGCCGGATGCGGGTGTTGCCGTGTGTAGCGGCAACCAGATTTGCCCGAGCCCAGGAAATCGCTTGAGGGCGATGGCTTCCACACGGGCATCCTCAACCAATCCGACCAGCGTCATTTGCATCGCACTAAGCCCGGCACTGTCAAATTGGTGCGTGGTGTATACCTGATGACAGGCCGCGTGGGCGGCACTGGCGCGGTATAGTGCAATGCCGGAAATGCGTGTTTCCTCACCTGAGGGTGCCAGCCACACCAAATCATCGTACGCATCGGGGAGATGGATAATGTATCCCTCAATGGAGGGGCGGTAGCCTTCGCGCCGCTCGAAGTCGCCGCTGGTGGGGCGCATGAAGAAATCGCGTCCCCACAAGGCGCGCAAATACATGCCGATGCGGCGCTGCACGTCGATGAACAGCGTGCCTTTGCGTTCCTTTTGCAGAATGCCCATAGATTCCGGGCTTTCCAACGCGAAATATTTTGCCTGGCCATCAAAATCGGTCTTGTGCGCCTGCGCGCCCCACAGCGCCCAGCGCCGCAGCCCGCCCAGGGTAAGCTGGCCCAGGAGTATGCCGAGGTGGTCCAGCATCGGACGCACCCCGCGCGGCGCCTGGGCGAGCAGCATATCGAGCAAGTGCAAATAAGCACGGAACAGCTCCGGATCCCCCAGTCGCGTGGCCGCCACGGGACTGCTGGAAAACATCGCTGCAATGACCGTGGCGCTGGTCTTGGAATACATTTTGATCCCGGCAGCGAGCATGTCATGGACGGCATCTTCGCCCAGTTCGCGCGCCACCGCCGGTGCGCTTTGGATAAATGACACCACCAGATCGGTGCCGCGTCCCAGGGACTTCAGGCTGGCCGCGCCTTTCAAATAGCCATTTTCCAGTCCACGCGGGGTGAACACCCGCGCTGCCTCATCCCAGGAGGCACGCAGCACTTCGCTGGCGTGCTCCCCGAGTTCGGCCAATATGTCCTGGTATTTTTCGAGTTCGACCGCCATCTTTGGCTCCGGATATCAGAAGAACGTGCTTACCGCAGCGTCGAGTGCGTCACGCATATCTGGGTCATCGGTGATCGGCCGAACCAGCGTCATACGGCATGCCGCCAATGGCTCCACACCCCTGGTAATAAGGCTGCCCGCGTAAATCAGCATACGTGTGGAGATCCCCTCGTCGAGGCCATGCCCCTTGAGATTGCGCGCGCGTTCGGCGATGGACACCAGTTTGCCGGCGATTTCAACACCGACACGGGTTTCGTGGGCAACGATCTCGGTTTCAATAGCGTGGGCGGGATAGCTGAAATCCAGTGCACCGAAACGCTGTTTCGTCGACTGCTTCAAGTCTTTCATTAAGCTCTGGTAGCCCGGGTTGTAGGAAATTACCATTTGGAAATCGGGATGGGCCTGTACCAGTTCGCCCTTCTTTTCCAGCGGCAGCACACGTCGCGCGTCGGTAAGCGGGTGGATCACCACCGTCGTGTCCTGGCGCGCTTCTACCACTTCGTCGAGATAGCAGATGGCCCCAAAACGCGCGGCAATGGCCAGTGGGCCATCCTGCCAGCGGGTGCCGGAAGCGTCGAGCAGGAAACGGCCGACCAGATCGGATGCCGTCATGTCCTCGTTACACGCCACGGTAATCAGTGGCTTGCCCAGCTTCCACGCCATGTATTCAACAAAGCGTGTTTTCCCGCAACCAGTAGGTCCTTTCAGCATCATGGGCATGCGTACCGAATAGGCCGCTTCGTATAATTCTACTTCGTCGGCTACCGCACGGTAGTAGGGCATATCTTGAACGAGATATGGATCAATTTCGGGTGACATTATTTCACTCCTGAGGCCAAAAATAAGGCATTTAATCGGGCCACACCCGCCGCGGGTGCAGGTTCTTGTGACCCTTTGAGCGCCGTGTGGAGGACCGTTCGTCCCCCGATGCGCGCGGTGATAGCGGCGGCTTCTCGTCCGGATGGGCCGTACTGCTGCCTTTCGCTTGGTCATCCGGCGCGGCCGACGCGCACGCCTCTGTCGTCGGCGACGGGGTATCGACTTGCTGCGCTTGAACCTGGCGTACCCCTTGCGCCAGTTTGGATCCCAACTTCTTCACAGGCATAAGACCTCCTCAATGATCGCTTCCATATCCGCCACGGCTGCTTGGGCGCGTTTGCCCAGTCCGTAAACGCTTGTCCCCTCGACCGCGGCGCTGCGATAAGCCGCACGCCGCTGCATGCCGGCCTGCAATATCGGTATATCGAACTCCGCCAGGGCCTCGCGCATGGCGCGAGACAGGGCATTACGCGATTCCAGTTGATTCAGCACCAGTCCTGCGCGCAAGTCCGGATTCAAGTGCCGGGCCTCGCCCAGCGCTGCCGCCATCCCCACGCTGGCCCACAGATCAATCGGGGAGGGCAACACCGGAATCAATATCACCTGAACCGAGCGCATCACCGCGGCGACCAGGTCACCCTGAATAGCTGGCGGGCAGTCCACCACCACGTAGCGGTGGGTACATGCCAGTTGCGCAATGGTGGCGAAGGGATCAGCGCCAGGCTGTGCCACCGGCGGCAGGCCAGTGTGGGTCGCGGCCATGGCGACCCACTGACTGATCGAACCCTGAGGATCAGCATCCACCAAGTGGGTGGCAGCGCGTCGTGCCAGGCCCGCCGCGAGATTCAGCGCCAGGGTGGTCTTGCCGGTACCGCCCTTTTGGTTCATTACTGCGATGATGCTGTCCGCCATGTTTGCCCCTGCTGCCGCTGCTGTCGGTCCGCCGCTTTAGGCCCTGTCCGCAGTGGCCAGCGCTTCCATCTCGCCCATGAAGCTGGATTTGCGCTCGGCCAGCGCAACCTGACCTTCGGCATCGATACTGATGTTGACGTAGGTTTTGCTGAAGCTCACATTTGGATAATAATCCTCGCGTTTGGACAGATCGGCCATTTGGTCCAGAAAATGCCGCGTCTTGGCGTAGCTCCCGAACTCAAATCGCCAGTTCAGCGTGGGCAGACGTTCCTGTGGCCCTGATGGTGCCGCACTTGGATTAGTTCCAGCATTCATGACGTCTCTCCTTGATGCATCCCGGTCAACATGCCATCCAGATCACGCAAGTGACCCAGTTCCTCTTGCAGCAGGTCGGCGAATAAAGTTTGCGTCTCTGCTGCACGCACTCGGGCGCAGTAGTTGGCGGCTTCTTCGTACAGACGAATGACCTCGATCTCCAGCTCGCGGTCGATCAGCAGCATTTCCTCCAGCGAACGGCCCGGTCGGATGGGCGGCAGTTGAGTACCATTGGATGGGATACCCAACACCAGCATGCGCTCGATCAGTCGCTGCGCATGCCCAAGCTCCTCCTCCGCATCACGGCGGAAACGGCTACTGTATTCCTTCAACTGCCACATCGCGGTCAGGCTGGACTGGGTGAGATACTGCTGCACGGCAGCCATCTCGGCACTGAGCGCGCGCGTCAGGTAGCCCGTCATTCGCGGATCGTTCGCCATGGCCGGGTCGGCGCTAGCTGAGCGACTGGCTGACCACGCCATCCAGCCCGCTGTCACCGGCATCGGGCGCCTTCGGTAGTATGTTCTCCACCTCGGAATGCACGCGGGCGATGATGTGGGCGGCCACCAGGCCATCGCCGACACGCTCGCACGCATCCGCCCCGGCCCGCACCGCCGCATTCACCGCACCGGTTTCACCGCGCACCAGCACGGTGACATAGCCGCCGCCCACGAACTGGCGACCCACCAGGCGCACTTCCGCCGCCTTGGTCATCGCGTCCGCCGCCTCGATCGCCGGCACCAGGCCGCGCGTTTCAATCATACCCAGTGCCACTCCGCTGACGTTTGCCATTTTCATTACTCCATGTACTGCTTCGGTTGATCCGTTTAAACCATTTATTCCGTCGGGTTGCTGGGCAGAATATTTTCCACTTCACTGTGCACGCGGGCGATGATGTGGGCGGCCACCAGGCCATCGCCGACACGCTCGCACGCATCCGCCCCGGCCCGCACCGCCGCATTCACCGCACCGGTTTCACCGCGCACCAGCACGGTGACATAGCCGCCGCCCACGAACTGGCGACCCACCAGGCGCACTTCCGCCGCCTTGGTCATCGCGTCCGCCGCCTCGATCGCCGGCACCAGGCCGCGCGTTTCAATCATACCCAGTGCCACTCCGCTGACGTTTGCCATTTTCATTACTCCTTTTCTGGTTCGCTTGACGCTAAGTAATACTGCTCATTCCACCGGGCTGTTGGGCAGAATATTTTCCACTTCACTGTGCACGCGGGCGATGATGTGGGCGGCCACCAGGCCATCGCCGACACGCTCACACGCATCCGCCCCGGCTCGCACCGCCGCATTCACCGCGCCGGTCTCACCGCGCACCAGCACGGTGACATAGCCGCCGCCCACGAACTGGCGACCCACCAGGCGCACTTCCGCCGCCTTGGTCATCGCGTCCGCCGCCTCGATCGCCGGCACCAGGCCGCGCGTTTCAATCATACCCAGTGCCACTCCGCTGACGTTTGCCATTTCAACTACTCCTTTCGGTTAAAAAAACGTTTAATTCCCTGTCTGTCCAGCACTGGGATCCCAGTGATCAATGATCCCGGCGATGGTCAGGTCAGTCAGTATCCGATAATCCCCCGCAGCGTAACGGGCGGCCGAACCGCTCACGGCAATCACCCATTTGCCTGGTGGCACACCGACCGGGTCGGCGGCCACGCTGAGCCGACCCTTCGCATCGGTGAGTACCCGGAGCGATGCATTCTGCAGGCCCGGTATACGTCGGGTGGCCACGAGATCAGAGACGACGCGCATGATGTCCAAATCGGCCCCCTTAATCTTCCGACCAGTGGTCGATGATGCCGACGATGGTAAGATCGCTCGGGAAGTCTTTACTGCCCGCCGCTTCGCGCGCTGCGGACGAACCGACGCAAATCACCCAGTCGCCAGTGACACAGCCCACTGCATCCACGGCGATGCTTCTTGAACCGCCCATTTCCTTGACCACCAGCAGTGGCCGGTGCCCCATTTCCTTGATCCGGTTGGTCGAAACCAGGGTTTTTTCCACTTGACAAATCTTCATCGTGCGCTCCGTAATGCCGCGGCACCATTCGCCTCGAGCGCTTCGATCGGGCTGCCCGAGGCCTTGTCCTGCACGGTCATGCCGCATACCAGCAAACCCTGCCGATGCAATTCCGCATAGCGCGACTCGATCGCGGCCTTGACCCGCTGGCAGTGTTCTACCGTGCGTTCGCGACTGCCGGGCACGCGACGGTCATAGCGGAAATGAATCGCCACCGGCACGGGTAATCCGTGTAGAACATTGATCCGGCTAAAAATCTGAATGCCCACGTCGAGATCTGGCCCCCCTTCCTCCACCGTGTGCAAATACACGAAATACGCCAGATTACGCACCTGGAATTCTTCGAATCCATCCCCCACACTGATGAAGCGTTCGTTGTGGCCAATGTCCGGGTAGCGTCCTTCCCAGTTGCCGCATACATACTCAATCTGCGACAGGTTGTTGATCAGTAGTGTGGCGATGAGTCGGCGCATGCCTTCGTGTGGCTCGCCGTTGCCCTTGCCCCAGCCATCCGTAGCACTGGCGGCTTGAATCGCCTGATACACCTTGAGTCGCGCAGTGCTGGCATCCTCGTTGAGCGTTTCCTTATATAAGGTCAGATTGCTGACCCAACGATACAAACTCATTTCGCCATCGGCATCGGGCACATGCACCTTGATGCCATCGGTATCCGTATCCACCCCGATCAGCAAAGTATCTACCGAGGCCCCGCAGCAGAAGCTGTTTTCGATGGCCTGACGGAATTCGCGCAATCGCCCCAGGCCGGCTTCTGCTGCATCCCTTTCGTTGCTGTGATGCGCCGCACAACCCTCGTGGGCGGGATCGGAACTGCTCCAGTGGTACACCACTATTTTCAAGTACCGCGTACCCGCGTCGGCAGGCACCGGACGGCCTTCGCGATAGCGCATCAGTTCGGTCTCGATCCAGCGTTTTACGTTGGCTTCCACGTCGAACATGGCACCGGCGTAAGCCTTGCGGCTGCGCACCGCGTCATCGGGCAGACGCAGTATGTAGCGTATCAGCCCCTTCAGACGCCCATCCGAGCACGGCGTGATATCCACCGCGTGGTAACCACAGTCGAGCAAGAATGAGCTCATCTCGTCCGAGTTCTGCAGCGGCGGCGCGACCTGCGTTTGTTCCGCCATGAGGCGAATGGTGTGCATGACGCACGCTCCATACAGCGCGCGCATATCCAGCTTGGCTATCCAGGCATCCTCCAGAATGCCGACGGGCAACGTGAAGCCCAGATCCGCGTCGGCAAGGCGCTGTGCGCGCTCAGGAAAATCGGCCTCATGCTGCTGGGCGGCAAGCCGCTTCAGCGCCGGAATGATGGCCGCGAAGTGCCCCTTTATCGCCTGCTCGTGGGCCAGCAGGCGGCGGTTCTCCGACTCATTGCTGAGCGGGTGCCGACAAGGTCGTCCCTGGTCCATAGCGCAAGCCGGGTTAGCTGCATGCATTGGGCTGTGCAGCAGTTCGTGTGATGCGAATGCCCGCGACGGCGGCCGTGCTTGTAACGCACTGGCTGGCGTACCCAGACCATAAGGGGGTCGGTTTGCTCCTGGCTGAGGGCTCAGATGCCGCCCGGGACGGTTTCTCGTGTTCATCGCAATCTCTGGTCCGCGCTTCGTGGATGGGCGTGCAGTCGCCGTAGGTATCACATTAACCTCGTGCACCGCCGGAATAGGTGATAGAAGAGCCTTTGGCATCGTTGCCGCTGCTGCCGGTCACTCGACTGATGGGCAATTCCGGCCGCTCGCGGTCTTTCAACTGCGCAGCCCCGACCAGCGTACCGCGTTGATCTCCGCGCAAGGTCGGGTTGCGGCGCGTAGAGGTGCCTTCGGTGCCGGTAATGCTTTCATTCCGTCTCCAGGCCGCCCCCGTGATGGCAAAACCCCCTTCACGTCCATCCCCGGTGAGGCGGCTGCGCGGCGCTTCCAGCGCTGCGGCCACAGGTGCGGCCACCGGTGCGGCACTATAGGCCTCATCCCGATAACGGAACTCGGGGGTGCCGGAAACCAGACCTGCCGCCAGATTCACCGGACCGGTAATGCGCCCCACCGCACCATAGGCGGTACCGGTAACACGGCTGAGTGCCCCCCCCTGCGCGCTGCGCGCCGGGGTCGTGACGCTAAAATTTCCGCGGACCGCTGCCACCTCCGGGGCAGCGACTGCCATGCGCAGCGCATCGACCGGACCACGGGTGAGTGGATGCATCCGCGTCCCATCGCCATTCGGCAATGCCCGCTGATCCTCGCCGCCATAGGGCGTTCCACTTAAAACCAGTCCTTCACCACGGGCGGAACCAGTCACCTTGCTGTCCGGGCCCAGCCGGATACCGGTCATCATCGCACTGGCGACGCCACTTCGGCTCGCCATCAGGGCCCGTGCCGTGGTCTGATGGTCCGCTGCGCAAAATGCCACATACTGATCGGGACCCGCATATTCCGTGCCCGTGACCGGCTGGCAGCCGCCATATTCATCTCCGGTGACCTTGGGGCTGCGTTCCACCGACGTTCCGGATACCGACTGCTCGTGCCAGGTGCGCATCACACTGACTTTTTCCGCTACGGAAACGGGCTTCCGGTTGCAGGCCTGATACTGCGCCAGTCCTGCAGATTCTGTGCCCGTCACACTGGCGCAGACCCCACGTTCTGCACCCGTCACGCGCTCTCCGGGGGCTGTTTCCGTACCGGTCAAAGCCTGCTCGCGCAGCGTACTCATCACGCTCACCTTGTGCGGAGCACTGCCGCCATCGCGACACAGGCTACCGAACGACTCCGGCTGGTAATATTGGCTGCCGGTGAGCTTGCGGCAGGATCCGGGCTCATCCCCAGTCACTCTGGCGCTGCGTCCGACTTCGGTTCCACTCACGCGCTGACCAGCCTCGGTGGCGGCTACGCCGACCTTGGCTGGCGTAAGCGCCGGCCGGGTTGCGCAAAAGGATTCAAATTTGTCGGCGCTGAGATATTCGGTGCCGGTCACGGCCTTGCAGGAGCCGTGTTCGTCGCCGGTGACCTTCACGCTACGGCCTATCTCCGCACCACTCACACTTTGACCTCGGGCGGTACGGCCTACGCCCACCTTAGCCGGAGCAGGCTCGGGGATGGCGGCGCATAACGTGCCATACTGCTCGATGCCGATATATTCAGTGCCGGTGATGGCCCGGCAACTGCCCGGTTCGGTACCGGTGACCCTGGTGCTACGCTCCACCTGGGTGCCAGTCACGGGGGTGCCACTCAGGGTGGTTCCTTGCTCCACTTTGGCAGGTGCTGCAGGTTTCTGACGGATCCGGCCGCTGGGTCGGCACGCAGGCTGGTCGCCGCGCCCTTGCTGACAGAGCGCGTCACGGCGCATCTGGGCTGCGTCGCGCCCGCTCAATGATGTACGCGAAACAGGGATCCGCGCGGGCCCTTCTGCCATTTTTCCCTGACGGGACAGCGCGCGGCGGCGCTCCTGGCAAAGCTTGCGCACCGCAGAGGTGCTCGACCCGGCCACAGATGCCGGATCTTCGTCTACCAGCGTGCATACTGCCTCAAGCAACTGCTCCCGCTCGGCGATTTCAGTTGCCGCCTTCCCTTGGCAGCCGCAGCTATCAGAAGAGGCGGCGCCTGGTGCTGCAGCAACCGTTTCCGCAGGCGTGGTGGTAGTCGGCAGGTCCGAGGCAAGTACACGAATCCCCGTGCGCACCGCAGACTGGCTCTGCGGCGATTCTATGGCACCGCCGCCTTGCGACAATGCTTCACGGCGGGCACGGGAAAGCGACTTGCCGGTAGCCCCTGGCGCCGCCATGCCCGCCGTATTGCCCGCTGTCCGCGCCGGTGCGGGGGATTTTGCCCCCAGCGCGGCGGCACCGTTGTGTGACAGCGCCCGCCGCCGCTCCAGTGCTGCAGCACGCGCCGAGCGCGGAGACGCCATATTGTTTGCCATAGAGTCGCTCATGCCTTGATCCTTCCGTATCCATCAAACCCCTGTGCGAGCCATCCGCTGGATAGCCCAGCACCCATCTTGCTTAGCGCCCGCGAAACACCACAAAGGAGCTGCCCTGGCTCTGCGAGTAATTGTCATACCCGATCAAGCGCACGTGGTGGCCGGGGTGAGCGCGATGGCATGCCTCCAACTCAGCGATAACGGTGTCCACCGACTGCTCGCCGAACATGGGCAGTTTCCACATGTACCAGTAGTATGTTGATGCGCGTTCAGGCTCCACGTGCTCGATGCCGGGGTTCCAGCCCTGACTTATGAGATAGGCGATCTGACGGCGCATTTTTTCCGGTCCCATTGCCGGCAAATAAGAGAAGGTTTCGTACTTGGGTGTCGAGTTGTAGTCTTGAATGTCAGCCATTTTCTATCCCTTTCTTTAGTGCGCGGAGCGAGCCGTCAAGCCACACGCCGCGCGGATTTTCGTTTGTGCCTTTGCGATGACGGTCCCGGGATCAGCGGTTCACTACGTCCAACTTGTCTACGGTGTCGAACTCGAACTTGATCTCTTTCCAGGTTTCCAGAGCTATCTTCAACTCCGGACTATCTTTCGCAGCGTTGGTGAGGATGTCCTTGCCCTCGCGCTCCAGATCACGTCCTTCATTACGCGCTTCTACACAGGCCTCCAGCGCAACGCGATTGGCAGCTGCTCCGGCAGCGTTGCCCCATGGATGCCCCAGCGTACCGCCACCGAACTGGAATATTGCATCGTCGCCGAAGATGGCTAATAGCGCTGGCATATGCCAGACGTGGATGCCACCAGAAGCCACGGCGAATACTCCAGGCATGGAGCCCCAGTCCTGGTCGAAGAAGATGCCGCGACTGCGGTCCTCGGGGACGAATGACTCGCGCAGCAGGTCGACCCAGCCCTGAGTGGCGCCGCGGTCACCTTCCAGCTTGCCAACCACTGTGCCGGTATGCAGGTGATCACCACCCGACAAACGGAGCGCCTTGGCCAGCACACGGAAGTGGATGCCGTGATGCGGATTACGGTCCACCACCGCATGCATGGCACGATGAATGTGCAGCAAGATGCCGTTCTTCCGGCACCAACGCGCCAGACCGGTATTGGCACAGAAACCACCCGTGAGGAAGTCGTGCATGATGATGGGCATATTGAGTTCCTTGGCGAACTCTGCCCGTTCATACATTTCCTCGGGCGACGGCGCTGTAACATTTAAATAATGTCCTTTGCGCTCGCCAGTTTCAGCTTCGGCGGTGCGGATCGCATCGGCCACAAACAGAAACCGATCACGCCAGCGCATGAAGGGCTGCGAGTTGACGTTCTCATCGTCCTTGGTGAAATCCAAACCACCGCGCAGACATTCATAGACTGCACGACCATAATTCTTGGCAGATAGACCGAGTTTGGGCTTGATGGTACAGCCAAGCATCGGTCGGCCATATTTGTTCATTTTGTCGCGCTCGACCTGGATACCATGCGGCGGTCCATTGCAAGTCTTGACGTAGGCGAGCGGGAATCGTACATCCTCTAGGCGCAGCGCACGCACGGCCTTGAAGCCGAACACGTTACCCACCAAAGAGGTGAAGACGTTAACCACAGACCCCTCTTCAAACAAATCTATGGGATAGGCAACGAACGCGTAAAAGCAGGTGTCATCGCCTGGCACATCTTCAATGCGATAGGCGCGGCCCTTGTAGTAATCCATGTCGGTCAACAAATCGGTCCACACTGTGGTCCATGTGCCGGTAGAAGACTCGGCAGCTACTGCGGCGGCGGCTTCTTCACGATCCACCCCTGGTTGCGGCGTAATCTTGAAACAGGCTAGGATATCGGAATCCAAAGGCATATACTCGGGGGCCCAATAGGTCTGCCGGTAGTCCTTTACACCGGCCTCATACTTTTTTACGGCCATGCTTGCTCTCCTTGTGTCATGGTAGACGACGATGATTGGAGCCACCTGCTAGGCACCAATGCTTGAGTGGCATTGTGGATGATCTGAAAATTTATAAAAGTAAAATATATTTACTATTATGATTTACTATGGTTTACTGTTTGCATGTCTATTCGTCACGCTACCTTGCACCAACTCAAGATCTTCGCTGCCGTCGCTCGACACATGAGCTTTGCCCGTGCCGCTGAAGAACTGCATTTGACACCACCCGCCCTGTCCATCCAGGTCCGACAACTTGCCGAGGCCGTTGGCCAGCCGCTTTTTGATCAAATAGGTAAGAAAATCTATCTGACAGCGGCAGGGGAAGCGCTAACGTCGGCGTGCCACGATGTCCTGGATAGACTGGAATATTTCACGCAAGAGATAGCCGCCCTCCAGGGACTGGAGAAGGGCAGCTTGAAGGTGGCCACGCTCTCCACCACGAAATACTTTATCCCACGTATGTTGGGAGGATTCTGTACGGAACATCCTGGTGTCGCTAGTGCTTTGTTTATTGGTAATCGGGAGACCCTGCTGGAGCGCCTCGCGCGTAACCAGGACGACCTCTACATCCTCGGTCAGCCGCCAGAACATATGCATGTTGTCGCGGAAAGTTTCGCTGATAACCCCGTGGTAGTGGTGGTCCGACCGGACCACCCCCTAATGTCGGAAAAAGACATTGAGCCATCTCGCCTGCAGGACGCACCATTTATTTTGCGCGAGCCCGGTTCGGGAACGCGCCTGGCGGCAGAGAAGTTTTTCGAGCAACACGGCGTTGTTCTCAGAACACGTATGGAATTTGGTAGTAATGAGGCTGTCAAGCAGTCTGTGGCTGGCGGTTTGGGCATTGCCGTGCTCTCTGCCAGTACGATACGTGCGGAACTCGCCAGCGGAGAACTAGCGATACTCGACGTGCGCGGTTTTCCGCTGGAGCGCAAGTGGTATGCGGTTTATCCGGCGGGAAAACAGCTTTCCCCAATCGTCAAGGCCTTTATGGAGTACCTGTTTGCGGCACCGGCACATGGTGAAAATGGACCAAGTCTTCCAAAAGGGTAGGGTGAGTTATCTCAGGAATAGGCCCTGAATCTGTCAATTAACCCATCCATCTTTCTATGTCTAGTAAGCGCCACCCAAGTGCGCTGCGTACTGACCACCAATTTCTGAGTGACCAGTTACGCTGCGATTCTGTCGTTCGCGTCGAGAGGGCGAATCGCGGCTAGGGGGTGGGAGCGGCGGTAAGCCATGCTTCTATAATCCTAAATCCGGCAGTTACCCCTGCAGAAATGGTAGATTACCCTTGATAGGGTTAGGCTTCCCTGATTATGGAGGCTCACCCTATGGGTGAAGAAGAAAATCACCCACAAAAGGTCATTCCTGAGTCCGTAAAAGTTATGTTCGCAAACGCCATGGACGGGCGCCTTCAGGGGTTTTGGGATAGATCATGTGGTGTTCTTTGTGGAATTCCTGAAGACTAATGGTCTGTTGGATGGAGGAGGAGACTGCCAGCTGTTATACCACAGCTCCAATGACCCGAAGAAACGAGAGGAACCGGGGGCCTTGTGCCTCCCTATTCTGGGGACAACGACGCTGGATACCCTGTATCCATGACGCTGGGGCTTCATCTAAGCCAGGGGTTCACGGCAGGGGTGAAAAACAAGTATTCCTTAGGGTTTGGCATTGAAGATGCTGTCATTCTTCTGTCTTACTCTCAGCAAAATGAATTACCGAAGACCCATTCACGGTCGCTTGTCACTCGGACGCTACTCCTGATGTCGCTCTCTCACACATCGCTATTCTGCCTGCTTACCATCCATTGCGGGTAGAGGGGGGCCGGAGCGGTTATTGCTGATAGGATAGCCACATCTTCCTCGCTCAATCGGACCTGGACGGCTCCCAGATTGTCTTTCAATTGTTCCATTCTTTTTGCCCCGATGATCACGGAGCTGGTACCAGGCTGAGCAAGGAGCCAGGCTATTGCCACTTGGGGAATGGTCGCGCCGATTTTCTGGGCGATGGACTCGGCGGCTTCAACAGCGTCATAGCCATGCACTTGGTCGATGGGCGGGAAATCAAAGTCCTTCCGTCTGCTGTCCGCAGGCGCGGATGTATCCCGACGATATTTGCCGGTGAGAAAGCCACCCGACAGAGGTGACCAAGGGAGAACTCCAAGTCCCAGCTCGCGACACAGGGGGAGCAGTTCGTGTTCCAGATCTCGTCCGACCAGAGAGTAGTAGGCCTGCAAGGAGGAGAAACCCGTCCATTGGCCGATATCTGCTAACGCCTGCGCCCGGGCGATGTGCCGAGCTGGCCAGTTGGAGCAACCCACATAGAGCACTTTGCCGCTGCGCACCAGGTCATCAAGGGCACGCAGCGTTTCGTCCATGGGTGTACGGCAGTCCCAGCCATGAACTTGGTAGAGATCGATATGGTCCGTGCCCAGACGACGCAGGCTGGCATGGCAAGCCGTCATGATGTGCTTGCGGGATAGGCCAGATCCATTGGGATCCACATCACTCATGGTGCCGCGTACCTTGGTAGCGATGACGGCGGAGTCTCGATCTATCCCGTTATTTTTCAGTGCGTTTCCAAGAATCTCTTCAGACTCTCCACGGGAATAAACGTCCGCACTATCGAAAAAATTGATGCCCGATTCCCATGCGTGACGCACAATCTCGTCGGCCTCCTTCTGGCCAACCGTCGCGATATTGTAAAAAGCGGAGCCGAACGTCATGGTTCCTAAGCAAAGAGTGGAGACCTTTATGCCGGTACGACCGAGTTGACGATATTCCATAGGTTCACCTCGCGAATAGAAAGCTAAGAATTTTGGGGTTGTCAGTGGAAGCAACCACCCCACACTACGGTCGCACGTCCGAAACCTACTCGCGGACTCTACATAATAAACGCTGTTTTGGAAATGCCAGTAAGATGACTGACCACCGGCGGTGCCAAATATCGGTATCAGGTTTTTCGCTCGGAAACAGTGGTATGATTCACAGACGACCACCTCTCCGAGCAGTAAATTAATGGTGATCCAAGGATCTCAGGTCAGCATTGTGGCCATGAATCAGACCTGTAGTTGGGGTGTTGATCTGCAGCGCATGCGGAGCGCTGTCGTGGTGGCACTACTCTGGGTCGCCCAGTTTTATGTATAGCATAGCGACACCGTTCGTACCAAATGGCCAGCATTGACAGGGCTTACAGCCAGCTCGACATGCACGCTATACATAATCACGAGGTATACTGAAAGACTGATAGCGGTCATTCAGCAGCGGAGAGCAAATGACATCATCCGACCCGTTGCGGCCGGTGGCGTACCGATGGCGCGCCGTCGGCTCCTGGCCCAAAAGCGGTAACTCAGCGTTCTGATGTAGCCGATCGCTCGAGTGGGTGGGGCGACACTGGCTGGCAATTCGGCTGAGGATTCAAGATCGCGCAGCTAGGAGATAGGCTGTACAAAAATACAATATCGCAAGGACGCGGATCATGCCCCCCGAGTTCGACAGTTAATCTCGCAACTCCTTGATATTGAAAATAGCGATTTCAAAACGCTCCACTACAACAGCGTCAATTGCTGAGACGCGGCTGGTTTTTTTACCCGGAGGGCATGCAGAACCTCGCTTTGACATTCCTGGATGGAAGACACCCCGGATACGGGTGGGGCGCCATTGAGACGAACTCGGTGATGCTGAATGCGGTGGAGTTGCTCCAAGGCTCGTTCCGGCGTCAGCCCGGTGTGACTCGCACGTAAACGACTGCGCATGACCCGATGCAGAATCAGCGCCATGAAGCAGATCGCTGCGTGCGCCCGTATCCTGTCGGGCAGGCGGTGGTAGACCGGGCCGATTTCCAGCTCGGATTTGAGCACTTTGAAGCCCCGCTCGATATCGGCGAGAGACTTATAGCGGGCCACGACCTCCGCCGGTGACAGGTCCTGCACATTGCTCACGAGCAGGAGCTTGCCATCCATCTTTTCCGCCAGGGTGCGTGCGCTTTTGTCGATGTCGTAGCTAAACTGCTGTGCGGCCATATCGACTTGGATGATGCGCGATAAATGCGCCTCGCAGACGGCATGGTAGAAGCGTGCCTTGGCACCGCTGTCGGAGAGTTTGCGTCCCCGATGCTTTTTGCCGTCGTCCTGATCATCCAGTTTGCCGGCCCACTGGTCGCCCTGAGTAATCAGCGCTTCGATCCGCGCATTCCGCTTGGCGGTCTGGTCCGCCGCCGTCATGGGATCATGGGCGATAACCAGCCGCAGGTCGTTCCAGGTGCGCTCACCGATGACTTCTTCAGTGGCAGTGTTGCACGACTCCCGCTGGAAACTATCCAGCAGATCGGTAAATTCATGGTACCGCCGCCCCGGTACGGCCAGGATAAACTCCAGCGACTGCCCGTTGGCCAGCCGGATCGCCTGCAACGCCTCCAGATTGTCCAGACTCAACAACCCGCGATCCGCGATGAGCACCAGGCGCCGCACTGTCGGAAAGCGCTCCAGCACTTTGCCCAGGGTCGGCAGCAGCGTTTTGGTCTCAGCGGTGTTGCCATCGAAGACCTCATGGTAGATCGGCAAACCTTCTGCAGTCTGCACGACCCCCAGCATGAACTGGCGAGCGATCAGACCTTCCTTGGCCATCCCGAATTGACGGACGTCCTGGGGAACCGTGACCAGGCCTTCACTGCGGATCGTGGTGAGGTCATAGAAGACCACGGACAGGTCCTGATCGATCAGGGGGCGCAACAGTCCGGCTACCACAGCATCTACGGCACTCTGTTGCTCCATCAGGGCATCCATGCTGCGCAGGAGTTGCTGGTGGGTAATCGTTGTCACGGTGACATCCGGCAAGGCGACGGTTTCCACCCAGCGCAGTACGCCCAGTTTCGATTCGGGATCGCAGAGCCGGTTGAGGACCATCACCCGGATCAGCGCTTCCACATCGGTCGTATGGCGGGTCTTGCGGAACACCTGACGTAGGGCGCTGAACCCCAGCTCCTTCCAGAGTTCGGTCAAGGCCCAGACATCGCCAAAAGCACGCGCTGTTTCAAAAGCGATGGATGGTGGAGAAGAAATCGTTGGCGCCGGGGTGGGCACCTGGCCGCTGACCTTCATCAGGCCCTGAATCACGGCATTCAACTGACTGTCGACCTGATCCAGCCGCCCAAGCGTGGCGACGGTACGCTTTTTGACCTTTCCGGCATCATCCCGGTAGGACTCGACAAGCTGGACATAGCGGCGGCTGCCGGAGGTGGTGATCTTCACATGCATGCCGCCACTTTATCAGCGTTCATAGGCATGTCAACAAAAGAGCCTAAGTGATAAAACGTGCCACCACAGAAGTTTTAGAAAATAGGCGCTGAAACCCCTATGAATGCTGGGGCGATGTTACGAAATTGACGATTTTTGCCGATGAACTGTCGAACTCGGGATGCCCCACACGGTGGCGGGCCAGGGCAGCCACCCGGGAGAGGGATGCGGGTCATTACCAGCATCACCGGCCCGAGCGATTGCTCGGGCCTTCCATCACCTATCGCGTTGCGGTGGGGCCGCAGGCGCGGCGTGTGATATTCACCCAGCAAAACTTGTCTGTCTGCGACGAGCCATACTGGACCCAGTTAAAATGGCCGCTTATTTTTATTATACCCCTCGCTGTCATTAGATTCTCGCCAACAATACGATCCCGATGAGAATCGGGACGGCGAGCAGTGCCGCGCGCCACAGCGGCACGAAATACGGAGTTTCACCGGATGATTGGTGCGACTTGTAGCCATGAATCATGGCCGACACCAGGTTCTCTCCGAGAACCAGGCGGTAGAATACGATCGCGGTGAGATGCAGACCAATGAGGAGCAAAAGGAGATTGAAATTGTCGGCGTGCCAATGTGCGAAACGCCGTCCGGTTGTGTAAGAGACCCACTGGGACAATGGACCTGAGGAGCCGCCGTCGTTATTGACCGCGAATAGACCGAGAATTGTTTGCAGCAGCAAAAGGCTCAGCATTACGATGATACTGAGTGCACCCAGCGGATTGTGACCGAGTGACTCATGGCGATCGCGGAGCTTGCGGGCATAGCGCCAGACGCCCGCGGGTCCGCGAACGAAACTGCTGAACCTGGCAGTCTGTCCGCCGCAAAAACCCCACAAAATCCGAAAAGACACGACACCGAGGACTCCATAGCCGGCGAACAGGTGCCATCGCATGTGATCGGTGTCCGCGGTCCACCAGCAGGTCGCAAACAGAATCAGGATGCTCCAGTGCCAGATCCTCGTCGGCAGATCCCAGACTCGAACGCGCTTTCGAACTGAACCCCCCGTATTGACCATGCATCACCACCAGCTGCTGTGCGTGCGGAAAACCCGATGGCAACTGTCGCAGGACTGACCGAGTCTCCTGGTATCCAATGCGAGCGCGTGAAGGTCGTGGTCTGCGGCGTCCCGCGTCATGTTTTGTGCGCTGATTCGCATTCTCTGTGCGGCCTGGGTGAACGCAGCGGGCTTCGCCCAGATTTCCGGGCTCGCTCGGGTGCCGACCCCATGCCCTTTCCCGCTGCCCGCAGGAAACCATGTGGGCAGGGAAGCGGCGAGCACGGCAATTTGCCTCGCGTCCACTTGGATCAGGCGCCAATTCAGGTGCGAGCGATCCATCTGGTCCCGCAGAGACTTGTCGGTCCTGCCGAGTGTCCTGAAGTGCACCTTACGTGCGTGGATGATTTGCGCGATGCCAGTGGCATTGGCGTCACCCGCAAAACTCATCAGCAGCGCGACGCTTATCCATAAGAGCGGATCGCGGAGGCGGCAGGTTCGAAAGCCGTTAAAACCCATGGTGCTCTATCCTTGATGTGGAGTAGCCGAGCGGGCTGCATAGCCACCCGGTGAATGACCTTCGAAATAAACCATTCATAAATTAAATTAATTGACCTGAGCTTGTAAATAAGGGTCGCCGCCTTGGTCCGGCGCACGCTGAGGGTACCATACGTCGTGGGATCAAGACCAATGGATCTCACCCACCGATCAACGATCCTGGCATATTGACGGGTGGACAAATTTGGGGATGCCCTTAGCCGGCTGGGAAAAAGATACTGCTCGGGCTTCAAATCAGCCTTGGCGATCCAGGTCGCCAGGGATTCCCGGGTTTGATCAGTAATTTCGAACTGAACCGGTCTCTGGGTCTTGCGCTGCAGGATGATGGCGCGGCGAGCGATCTGGCCACCATGGGCCACGTCCTTCACCCGTAAAGCGACCAGATTACATCTACGAAGCTTGCTATCAATGGCCAGATTGAATAGGGCCAACCCCCTCTGCCCCGTCAGCTTTGTCATCCTCTGGTTGAATGGGCGGTTACCGACCCATTGCTGCCGGTCGACCGTTAGAGGTTCAACGCCAGGTATCCGCCGGAACCGGCAGGGCGACGGGAAAGTAAGCCAACGTCTGGGCGAGAGAAAGGCGAGGCTTGTCTTCGGCGGCATCGGGACGCACCATCTCTCCTGTAAACACGTTTTTCCATGTCCCGGTCAGGTCGGGGATCTCCACCGCTGTATCGGTCCATACCGGCTCGCTCAACGGCAGGTGCGTTTCATCGCCGAGCAGGGTGGCGAACCAGCGGGTGGCGATGGTGATTACGGTGCGCCCGTTCGCCTGGCGTGCACAGGCCACGACGTGGTCGGCTCAGGCGCCATTGGCGGCAAGGGGCAGGTAGGCGCCGCCAGCAAATACCTCCGGAAATCGGCGCCTGGCATCCATGGCACGCCAAGTGACGAAGAGTTTGGCACAGCCGTCTTCCAGATGGTCCAGCAGGTCCCGGGCGAGGGCCGTTTTGTCCTGCCCACGGGCGGCACCCGCCAGCCAATGCAGTAGGTCGCGGTGGCGGTTGTCGGGGTCCACGAGGCTGAAATCCCACAGTTCGCTCCCCTGGTAGATGTCGGGTATGCCCGGCGCGTAGGCCTACTGGGTGGCTACTTCGGTGAGAAACTGCCTGGATTGGACAAAAGAAAACCATAGATCTTTGCCCTGATGAAGGAACAGTGTGAATACTGAGAATTACTTTAAGGAAAACAAACTATGAGCGAAGGATTACATACCCCGCACCGCACGAAGAAGCTGTCCATGAGGCGGCAGAATCCCATAATCCCAAGAAGCATTCTCTGTACCAGTGGATAGCCATCTTTACAGCCCTCCTGGCGACGATCGGTGCCATCGTCAGCTACCAGGGCAGGGGACCCATCTCATGAACGAAGTCCTGCTGGCCAAGAACGAAGTCGTACTGGAGAAAGCCAAAGCGACGGACCAATGGAACTACTACCAGGCTATCAGCACCAAAGAGCACTTGATGGATCTGGCAGTAGCCATGACACCAACTAGCAAAAACGCGCCTTTCCATATGGGCCGCCATAGCCACCATCAAACCCGACATGGATTATCCTCGCCCATTGACTGCACTGGGGAAAAAGGCGGTGGATGTGATCGGAAAACCGGAATATTGGCACAGCTTTCCGTCTGGACACGCGGCACTGGCTTTTTTACTGTTCGGCAGTTTGTTTTTTGGTAAATCGCCTAAAGCCATATGGGTGTCCGCTCTGATATATGCATTGCTGGTTGCCTGGTCACGGATAGCAGTCGGGGCGCATTTTCCGACCGATGTCATCGGTGGAGCTTTTATCGGGTTGGTCGGCGCCGGGCTGGCCATGCTGATATATCATAGGACTGCTTGCGGCAGGACAACCGGATGAGTAAGGTATTTTGGACTGCGCAAAAAACGGAGGGGCTAACCCATGCCCAGTGCTGGGCGCGCACCCGCCGTGAATTCTTCGAGAGCCAGGACGCCGATCCGCAGCGGGCGGCCATGGCGCTGGAGATGATCGGCAACCTCTATGCGGTGGAACCGATATTTGCGAGCAGGGACTGAAAGGCGCCAAAAAGCAGCAGGATGTCCGGCTGACCAAAGCCAAGCCTTTGGTAGAGGCGTTCTTCACCTGGGTGGTCGATACTGGATTGTTGCCCAGCAATCCACTGAGTAAAGCCCTGGTTTATGCCCACAAACGCCGGGCGGGGCTGGAGGTCTTCATGAGCGATGCCGATGTGCCCATTTGACACCAACCACCTGGAGCGGGGCTTACGGGTGATCCCCATGGGCCGGCGGGCCTGGCTGTTCTGCCGGACGGAACTGGGTGCCAAGCAGGTCAGTATCGTGCAGAACTGTCCCGATTAGGGCGCTTGAGAACATGCCGCTGACGCATCGCCCCGTTGACGAGAAAGACATTCAAATCATTTGTGGGTTTCCACAAAGTGAAGACGAACTATTTTTCTTGTTCCCAAAGGCGGAATTCCCGTTATCCTCTTCGCAATTACGGGATGCCATAGCGCAGCGTTCGGACTCAACGGTAGTCGAGCTTGGTGGTGAAGTCATTGCTTTTGCCAATTTCTATCGCTGGGAGTCTGGTGGCCGTTGCTCCATTGGTAATGTCATCGTTTCCCCGGCGGCCCGTGGGCGCGGGGTGGGCCGCTATCTCATCGAACAGATGATTGCCCTTGCTTTTTCAAAGCATCAGGCGGCCGAGATAATAGTGTCGTGTTTCAATCAAAATATTGCCGGCTTACTGTTTTATCAGAAGCTGGGATTTCAACCTTACGCCATTGAGGAGCGGCAGGGCAGGAAAGGAAATCGGATTGCGCTTATTCACCTGCGGCTGTCGAGAAATGCGACCTGACTTGGTGGATTCTCTGAACCGATGAGGAAAATAATTGTATGATGATTTTACTAAAGGTCACCCAAGCGCGCAGCGTACTGACCACCAATTTCTGAATGACTGCAAACTCTGCCCTGCCGCCGTTGATATGTGATGGTCGGTAGCCAGACTGATTGCGGTCATTCAGCAGCGGAAAGCAAATGACATCATTCGACCAGTAAAAGCCGTTCATGATGGGGTTCATTGGGGATGACAATGGCCGTGTTATACTGTAACTTGGAATATCGCGCTGCACCGTTAGTGCAATCGAATTTGCATTAGGCCCTTTGGGAGAATACTTTGATTACCTGCTATCTTCGCTATGTGGTCGATCCTTCCAAGCTCAAGGAATTTGAGGCTTATGGAAAGATGTGGATACCACTAGTTGAAAAATTCGGCGGCAAACATCACGGCTACTTCATGCCTCATGAAGGTGCTAATAATATCGCTCTTGCCTTGTTTTCGTTTCCTTCGCTTGCGGCCTATGAAACGTATCGCTTAAAAGCGGGCAGAGACCCAGAATGTCAAGCCGCTATGCGTTACTACGAAGAAACAAGGTGTTTCATTAGCTATGAGCGCTCTTTCATGCGGCCCGTCTTCGAGTAGCCACATTGAGCCTAACGGATACCCCATATTTAGTGGCATTTGGAGACAGCCGGATAAGCACGAAATGACCATATTGGCCACACTCATGATGACATCTCCAAGGAGCGGTGCTGATATGGACACCGAGAAACGTCTCATCCATGAATGCATTTGTGAGCCGATAAAGTGATGAAGCAATCTTTGACGATAAGACCAGGACAAGCCATCACGTATGAAGAGCGTGGGAATCCTGGCGATATGCCGGTCTTCCTCTTTCACGGCACCCCCGGCTCACACTTCCAACTGGATTTGTTGCCGGGTGCATTGCTGGAAAATGTGCACTGGATCGCGATAGATAGGCCGGGTTATGGCGAATCTTCCCGATGTCTGGGATTGGGCATGGCAGACGTGACCGCGACCGTCGCCGCCTGCGCCGATCATCTCAATATAGATCGATTCCAGGTGTTGGGATTCTCAGGAGGTGGGCCCTACGCTTTAGCCTGTGCGCACATAATGCCGGATCGTGTCTACGCAGCCCACCTCGTCAGCAGTCTGGGACCCCCGAGTTCGACAGTTCATCGGCAAAAATCGTCAATTTCGTAACATCGCCCCAGCATTCATAGGGGTTTCAGCGCCTATTTTCTAAAACTTCTGTGGTGGCACGTTTTATCACTTAGGCTCTTTTGTTGACATGCCTATGAACGCTGATAAAGTGGCGGCATGCATGTGAAGATCACCACCTCCGGCAGCCGCCGCTATGTCCAGCTTGTCGAGTCCTACCGGGATGATGCCGGAAAGGTCAAAAAGCGTACCGTCGCCACACTTGGGCGGCTGGATCAGGTCGACAGTCAGTTGAATGCCGTGATTCAGGGCCTGATGAAGGTCAGCGGCCAGGTGCCCACCCGGCGCCAACGATTTCTTCTCCACCATCCATCGCTTTTGAAACAGCGCGTGCTTTTGGCGATGTCTGGGCCTTGACCGAACTCTGGAAGGAGCTGGGGTTCAGCGCCCTACGTCAGGTGTTCCGCAAGACCCGCCATACGACCGATGTGGAAGCGCTGATCCGGGTGATGGTCCTCAACCGGCTCTGCGATCCCGAATCGAAACTGGGCGTACTGCGCTGGGTGGAAACCGTCGCCTTGCCGGATGTCACCGTGACAACGATTACCCACCAGCAACTCCTGCGCAGCATGGATGCCCTGATGGAGCAACAGAGTGCCGTAGATGCTGTGGTAGCCGGACTGTTGCGCCCCCTGATCGATCAGGACCTGTCCGTGGTCTTCTATGACCTCACCACGATCCGCAGTGAAGGCCTGGTCACGGTTCCCCAGGACGTCCGTCAATTCAGGATGGCCAAGGAAGGTCTGATCGCTCGCCAGTTCATGCTGGGGGTCGTGCAGACTGCAGAAGGTTTGCCGATCTACCATGAGGTCTTCGATGGCAACACCGCTGAGACCAAAACGCTGCTGCCGACCCTGGGCAAAGTGCTGGAGCGCTTTCCGACAGTGCGGCGCCTGGTGCTCATCGCGGATCGCGGGTTGTTGAGTCTGGACAATCTGGAGGCGTTGCAGGCGATCCGGCTGGCCAACGGGCAGTCGCTGGAGTTTATCCTGGCCGTACCGGGGCGGCGGTACCATGAATTTACCGATCTGCTGGATAGTTTCCAGCGGGAGTCGTGCAACACTGCCACTGAAGAAGTCATCGGTGAGCGCACCTGGAACGACCTGCGGCTGGTTATCGCCCATGATCCCATGACGGCGGCGGACCAGACCGCCAAGCGGAATGCGCGGATCGAAGCGCTGATTACTCAGGGCGACCAGTGGGCCGGCAAACTGGATGATCAGGACGACGGCAAAAGCATCGGGGACGCAAACTCTCCGACAGCGGTGCCAAGGCACGCTTCTACCATGCCGTCTGCGAGGCGCATTTATCGCGCATCATCCAAGTCGATATGGCCGCACAGCAGTTTAGCTACGACATCGACAAAGCGCACGCACCCTGGCGGAAAAGATGGATGGCAAGCTCCTGCTCGTGAGCAATGTGCAGGACCTGTCACCGGCGGAGGTCGTGGCCCGCTATAAGTCTCTCGCCGATATCGAGCGGGGCTTCAAAGTGCTCAAATCCGAGCTGGAAATCGGCCCGGTCTACCACCGCCTGCCCGACAGGATACGGGCGCACGCAGCGATCTGCTTCATGGCGCTGATTCTGCATCGGGTCATGCGCAGTCGTTTACGTGCGAGTCACACCGGGCTGACGCCGGAACGAGCCTTGGAGCAACTCCACCGCATTCAGCATCACCGAGTTCGTCTCAATGGCGCCCCACCCGTATCCGGGGTGTCTTCCATCCAGGAATGTCAAAGCGAGGTTCTGCATGCCCTCCGGGTAAAAAAACCAGCCGCGTCTCAGCAATTGACGCTGTTGTAGTGGAGCGTTTTGAAATCGCTATTTTCAATATCAAGGAGTTGCGAGATTAACTGTCGAACTCGGGGGCACCTTGCCATAAGTGCACCGGTACCTGAATATCTTCCAGCGGGAATGGCCAGGGCCAGCTTAATACCATGAGATCATCTGCCATTCCGCTTGTCCCTTGATGAAGCGCTTCCCGCAGATCATTATTCAGCACCGCAAGCGTATCTGGAGCCGTCAGCAGCGACTGATCGCGGTCACTCATTTTCGCTGCCAGCTTCGCAGAAAACCGCTCCGGGTTTTGGCGCAGACCCCGCATACTTAGGCGCAGCACCAAACGGAACAACCGAGGACTTCGACGTGCGAGCGTAAACAGCAGATGGTCCTGACGGCGCAGCACAGACCAGATTTCCGGAGCATCAACCGGTCCCCCCGAGTTCGACAGTTAATCTCGCAACTCCTTGATATTGAAAATAGCGATTTCAAAACGCTCCACTACAACAGCGTCAATTGCTGAGACGCGGCTGGTTTTTTTACCCGGAGGGCATGCAGAACCTCGCTTTGACATTCCTGGATGGAAGACACCCCGGATACGGGTGGGGCGCCATTGAGACGAACTCGGTGATGCTGAATGCGGTGGAGTTGCTCCAAGGCTCGTTCCGGCGTCAGCCCGGTGTGACTCGCACGTAAACGACTGCGCATGACCCGATGCAGAATCAGCGCCATGAAGCAGATCGCTGCGTGCGCCCGTATCCTGTCGGGCAGGCGGTGGTAGACCGGGCCGATTTCCAGCTCGGATTTGAGCACTTTGAAGCCCCGCTCGATATCGGCGAGAGACTTATAGCGGGCCACGACCTCCGCCGGTGACAGGTCCTGCACATTGCTCACGAGCAGGAGCTTGCCATCCATCTTTTCCGCCAGGGTGCGTGCGCTTTTGTCGATGTCGTAGCTAAACTGCTGTGCGGCCATATCGACTTGGATGATGCGCGATAAATGCGCCTCGCAGACGGCATGGTAGAAGCGTGCCTTGGCACCGCTGTCGGAGAGTTTGCGTCCCCGATGCTTTTGCCGTCGTCCTGATCATCCAGTTTGCCGGCCCACTGGTCGCCCTGAGTAATCAGCGCTTCGATCCGCGCATTCCGCTTGGCGGTCTGGTCCGCCGCCGTCATGGGATCATGGGCGATAACCAGCCGCAGGTCGTTCCAGGTGCGCTCACCGATGACTTCTTCAGTGGCAGTGTTGCACGACTCCGCTGGAAACTATCCAGCAGATCGGTAAATTCATGGTACCGCCGCCCCGGTACGGCCAGGATAAACTCCAGCGACTGCCCGTTGGCCAGCCGGATCGCCTGCAACGCCTCCAGATTGTCCAGACTCAACAACCCGCGATCCGCGATGAGCACCAGGCGCCGCACTGTCGGAAAGCGCTCCAGCACTTTGCCCAGGGTCGGCAGCAGCGTTTTGGTCTCAGCGGTGTTGCCATCGAAGACCTCATGGTAGATCGGCAAACCTTCTGCAGTCTGCACGACCCCAGCATGAACTGGCGAGCGATCAGACCTTCCTTGGCCATCCCGAATTGACGGACGTCCTGGGGAACCGTGACCAGGCCTTCACTGCGGATCGTGGTGAGGTCATAGAAGACCACGGACAGGTCCTGATCGATCAGGGGGCGCAACAGTCCGGCTACCACAGCATCTACGGCACTCTGTTGCTCCATCAGGGCATCCATGCTGCGCAGGAGTTGCTGGTGGGTAATCGTTGTCACGGTGACATCCGGCAAGGCGACGGTTTCCACCCAGCGCAGTACGCCCAGTTTCGATTCGGGATCGCAGAGCCGGTTGAGGACCATCACCCGGATCAGCGCTTCCACATCGGTCGTATGGCGGGTCTTGCGGAACACCTGACGTAGGGCGCTGAACCCCAGCTCCTTCCAGAGTTCGGTCAAGGCCCAGACATCGCCAAAAGCACGCGCTGTTTCAAAAGCGATGGATGGTGGAGAAGAAATCGTTGGCGCCGGGGTGGGCACCTGGCCGCTGACCTTCATCAGGCCCTGAATCACGGCATTCAACTGACTGTCGACCTGATCCAGCCGCCCAAGTGTGGCGACGGTACGCTTTTTGACCTTTCCGGCATCATCCCGGTAGGACTCGACAAGCTGGACATAGCGGCGGCTGCCGGAGGTGGTGATCTTCACATGCATGCCGCCACTTTATCAGCGTTCATAGGCATGTCAACAAAAGAGCCTAAGTGATAAAACGTGCCACCACAGAAGTTTTAGAAAATAGGCGCTGAAACCCCTATGAATGCTGGGGCGATGTTACGAAATTGACGATTTTTGCCGATGAACTGTCGAACTCGGGGGTGCCCATGATAAAGTAATCAACCCTAGCATTGGCGCGGCCATCGCCGCCTGCATTCCTCATGCTCAGTATCATCGACCGGAAGATGGCGCTCATATGGTGCTGCTGACCCATGCTGCGGAAATCCGCCATGAGATCGACCATGTACTGCCCTGAAGTCTTTGCAGAAACGCGCTCTGAGATTTTACGGGCACGGAATCAGCGTTACCCTCTCGCGACACTGGTCAGCATGGGTGCTAATGGTCCGGAGGCGTATCATATCCTCTTGTACCTCGCCCCCGGCGAATGACGGCTACCGCTGCCCTGTCGCGGTTGAACTCTGAGCCCTGATGGTCGACAGCAGACTGATTGCGGTCATTGGGACTCATCGGTCAGATCTCGCGGCATACCAACGCGGCTTGGTGGTGTTTTGCAGACCACCAGCCGCCAGTAGCACCGTCTGAGCACGCTGCGACAATCTGACCCTGCTTAATCGGGAAGCCACTATCCTTGCCAGTTCAGACTGCTCTTCGCTGGTTAAAGTCACTTTGGGTGCCACTCGCAATGCTTTGACTCCATCGGACTCTTCAGAATGGAGCCTATTTACCATGCTAACCATTAAACAGCATCAAAAATGCAACACTACACTAGATGGTGCTCATGGATGCTGTATCGGTGCCTTCCATACGTGGCCGTTTACGGAGGTCAGCTCCAGAACGTAAGAGCCTTGACCGATGGTTGCCCAGCTTGGCATCGCTGACGGCAGGCGTACGGTGGCCTGCGCACCGACAGGTCCGGTAATACCGAACTTACCGGTGTGAATCTGCTGGTAGGCAAAATCGTTGGAAAAGGCACTTTTGGGCAGCGCGGAGAGGGTCGAACTGGTCCATTTCTCCACTGGCTTGCCGGTGCTGATATCGACCAGCGCTGCCTCGAGCACATTGGACGGCTCGGCGGCCACTCCGGAATCTACATAGACGTGGAATGTCACACCACCGTCCGTCAGCAGCGTGGCATGGTCCAACTTCCAGTGATGTTTTGCCGGACTCACCGGACCACCGTGGTAAGGCGTAAACACCGAACCGCGGTAATAACTGTAAGTGGCGACGATGAAGACCACAGTAATCCAGAACAGTGTCAACGCGAACTTCTTGAAGGCGCCATCACTCAAAGGCAAAGGCAGGGCACCCCCCAGCCAGCGGAACAGACCATTTTTGGCCAGCGCCGGTTTCCGCGACAGGAGCCAGTTGTCCACGGAATACGCGCCGCTTCCGGCAAGAAACAGCGTGGTGCCCATAGCAAAGTTGGAGGCGGCCATGGTCCATTCATCAATGCAGGTGGCGCCCTGCCAACCGAACAGCAGCATCAGCACGAAGGATAAGCCGAGGGTGGCGACGGCTGCGAGGCGGGTATACAAGCCGACAATCAACATGAAACCAGCGATCATTTCAACGGCGCTGAAAATGATCACGCCGGCGTAGAGCAGGGTGAAATGATGCAATAGATATGCTATCAGATGATCCGTATCCAGTATGGCTCCGGGCATTGCCGTCTGGAATTTATAGGCCATCCAGTGATCATGTACGTCCAGCTTTTGCGGGCCGTAGATAAAACGCCTAGTCCCGCCGCCCCAGTAAATCCACCCCTGAACGAAGCGAATCGCGAGCAGGGCGATAGCGGCGAGTCGCCAGCTGCGATTGCCCGAGTCTTGTAGGGCAGTGTTAGACATTGTAGTTGCCATGAAACCTCCTGTCGGACCTGAATCCGGATGGGTGCGGCTCACATTGCCTCATCGCGCCCCCTACCTCACCTGCTATGCCGCCTCGCCATGAGCTTGCGATGATCAAGCTGTTAGCTGACGGTCAGTGGGTGAGGTAGGCGGCGTTCCGTGTGAGTAACTGAATTTATTTCGCGTACTGGAATCCAGCCAGTTCCAATTCCGGCAATGTACCCACGATGCCCGGTGTCAGGATCGCGCCAGGAATGAGGTGGTTGGTAAATTCCGCAGCCATTTCCACATGGCTGAGCTTGGACGGGTTGATCCCTTTCTTGTGCAAGCCCATGGTGAGTTCCCATACCTCGTTATGACACGCCATGAATACAGCGCCACGACGCTGCAGAACGATTATGCTGTTGTCGTGGGGAGAGAAAACGCCCTCTGCGTCTTCAAAATCAGCCGGATTGGTCGCCGATGCCGGGGGCTGTTTCAACCAAGCGTTCGCTTTCCATTTGCCTTTGGTGAGGGTGGCGAGATACTTGTTCCAGATGTAATTGTCATACAAGGCAAGATGCGCGGAACCATGGGTGGCAGACACGCAGAAGAAATCAGCATGTTTGAAAGACCATATCTGGCTGTTCATGGCATTACGCATGAGATTGAGCCACGGGCTTTTCAAGACGGTGTTATCCCAAACCTGTTTAGGACCGCCAGCATAGTGAAGCACCTCGTTCAGCGCCTCGCTGTCCCATTGGTCCGGGCTGGTCAGTATCATGGGAACGGTTTTGAAATCGCGCCGCCGGGGCGCTTTGGCCAGCCGGTTACTCAATTCCTGCAGTGTGCTGGCCCCGGGGGGCAACAGGTTACCTGGGTTTCCGCTCATCCCCGCAGCCATGGCGCTGGCGCTGGCGCTGGCGCCCATAGCACCCACCGCTACCACCCCTGCGCCCAGTACCGCACGCTTCATTGCTTCTCTGCGGCTCAACAGATTTGATTTGTTGATCATGTCCATTCTCCTTTCAGGTTGATCCAACAAGAACACCACTCAACAGATTCTTTACAGCTTCACCTTCCCACCCGACGACGACTGCCGCTTCGACAAACCGCTCTCCAAACCCTCCAACCCGAGGCCTCAGTCTCAACCCCGAACTTCGAAAAAATCGCGCTGACCCCACCAGCCATCGAGCCTACTCGGATGCGCCGAGCATCTTCAGTGGTATTGCCTGCATGAATCCATCATTGGTACCGATGAAATACGTGCTGCCCACGGCAACGCCGTTTTGCGGGCCGTAGCCGCCCTCCTTCTGGTCATAAACATGAGTGACCTTGCCGCTCAATTTGGCAAGCGTGAAGATCTTGCCCTTGCCGGTCGGTTGGATCACGTCGTCTCCCACGATCGTCGGGGCCGCTTTCATTCCCGCCTTGAGCGGCGCAGTCCAGATGATCTTGCCGGTCTTGGCATCGATCGCATATTCGTCGTGAGTCACGGGGCTGCCGGTATAGACCACGCCATCCATGATCGCTGGAACTGCATCCTTGTTGCGCGGCGGCGTCTTGCCAACCCCGAGCGTCTTCGACCACATGATCTTGCCGGTCCCGATATCGATCGCGATTTCCTCCGAACCCGAGGTCGCCTTCTGGGAAGACGTCCGGGTTTCGATCTGCCCGATCGTGACATCACCCCCGACCGCCCAGGTTCCATCCCCGCCGCTGCTCGAAAAGATGTTCTTCGGATGCACCGTCCACAACGGCTTGCCGGTCGCTGCATCGAGCGCATAGATATTGCTTGGATGCGTGCCACCCATGATGATCACATTCTTCTTCGGATCGAACGTGGCGGACGACATGCTGACGAAGGACATAATCGCGGTCTTCCACTTGAGCGCCCCGGTCACGGCATCAAGCGCATAGATATGCCCGCCACCGTTGCCGAACAGCAGCATCCCCTTGTCGAACACTGCCGTGGGCATATCCTCGCCCTTGGTCCCATAGGTCCACACGAGCTTGCCTGTCGCGGCATCGACGGCATCAACCGCCGAAACATCGGACCCACGAATCACCGCAACACCATTGACGCCGAATTTCTTGGCATGGCTGTATGTGAACACCGAGTTACCGGCACCGATGAACACAAGCTGCTTGCCACCGGCAGTGGCCACCACCGGCGTGCTCATCAACTGGTTATGGGCATTGAACGACCATTCGAGCTTTCCGGTCCTGGCATCGAGCTTGTACAAATAGCCGTTATCGTTCGGCGCGAACACCGCACCGTCGACCACCGCAACTCCTATCGGAAACCCGACCAGATCACGGATGATCGTGTTGTTCTTCACTGCCTTGCGCGCATCCGCCGCCCCCGGCACCTCGTAGGTCCAGTTCACTGCCGGAAACGGCGATTTCATCGCCGCATTATGGCCTGGCTGCATCGCATACATCGGCCAGAACGAAGGCGTGTCCGCCGCCTGCGCCGTACAACTCACCCCGGTCGCAATGGCGCAAGCCGCGAGCCCGAGGCGCATGATGGTCTTGAAAGTCATTGGACAGCTCCTTATCTGTTCGGTCATTGATAACTCATCCCTGATGAAAGGCCCCGTCTATTTTTCCGTTGTACCATGCCAACCATTAAACTGCATCAAGAATGCAATTGAATGTCTAAACTTCAGACGATAATTTGAACTAAAAAAAATATAAATACACAATCAAATACAATAAAACTGTTACAGGCAGCCTTGGCATTTTGCAAAGTGGCACATAAAGGCCTATAGTTAAATCTGGTCGGTAAGTTTTATCATAAATCATCACAACACATTAAGTATGTGTTGTGCCGCACATACAGCACTCAAAGTGATATGTAAAATTTATGATGCTTTGGGTAGATTCTGACAATTTTATGTCAAGAGGAGATCAAACCATGAGCAAGAACCCAATTATTGCGATCAATCAGGCCAAAATATTCAATCGTCCAGAAAGTCATGAAATCATGATGAAGGTAGGACCGAAAGTCTGTATTACCACGGCCAACCACCCGGGATTTCTGGGCTTTGAACAACTCATACAAACGGGCATTCATCCGATGGCAGGCCGCTATGGCGGTGGTTCCGTAGACATGCGGGAAACCTTAAATCCAATCGCCATGTACCAATACACGGTATGGAAAGATGTACATTCTCACGAAGAAATGCATCACGACAACTTTGATACCATCTACGAATTATGTGGAAGCTGTCTGGATATGGTGATTGAAGGGCCCTGGGAAGTCTATTACGAGATAATCAAATCTGACTTGCCGCCTATTATGGGAATAACAGACGTGCCGACCATTTTGGGAGATGCTTTTGCCAAGCAACAACCGGTTCCTAAAGTCGCTTTGGCGGAGCAACGCGCTATCACTGTAGGGGACCATTGGGTTATGAAGGGGCACGAACAGGACTTTGAGGTGGGTGTTATCAAGACTCTCGAATGGCTGAAAGCGTCGGTTCCGGGCATGATCGGCTGGATGATTCTGAAACAAACTGGAGCCTCGGCAATCGGATCGTTTCAGCTTGACCCTGAAGGAATGCTGAAAGCTACATTGGGTGCCAACCCGCCGAAATACAATACCAATTACGGATCCAAGATCCCTACTCAGCCGCCTATTCCAGCACAAACACCTGCACAGTACCTGATTCACATGGAATGGGAATCTCCTGCACATGCGCATACTGGACTCGGTTATGTCATGGTCGATTATGACCTGCGCCAGATACATAACAACGGCGTATTACAGCACTTGGATAAGGGTCCCTATTATATGTTTTTTGCGCCCATGATGGAACAGGGCATGTGGCGCAAAAAACTGATGTTCTAAAGGAAAATATTTAGTGGGGGATATCCTGTCCAAAAGCACCGGAATGAATATCTCGCAGGAGGTCCGTTGAACTTTTCGCAATCTGTACTACCCTTAGTGGTAATGCGTAGTTTTCCTACTTTTTCATGTCGAAAAATCGGAGGGACACATCTATGAAATCTTATGAACTCTCAATGAACTCTCATGTCGTCATCCTGGGCGGTAACTTTGCTGGCCTTGGCTCCGCCCAGAAGGTTCGTGAATATTGTGGTGATTCCGTGCGTATCACCGTCATCGACCGCAAGGATTATCTGCTCTTCGTTCCCAATGTGCCCGCAGAAGTATTTGAAGGCCGTGATCCGGGCAAGACATTACGCATGAACATCCCGGACGCCCTGGAAGAGGACCATGTCCAATTCCTGCAGGCAGAAATCAAAGCCATTGATCCTGAGGCCCGGCGGGTGGACTTTGTTCCCAATGAGCGGCCCGGTGCCGCACCGGATAGCATCTCCTATGATTACCTGATTGTTGCCGTCGGCAACCGGCTGGCTTATGACAAAATCGAAGGCTTTGCCGAACATGGTCAGACCGTCAGCGATTTTTATTATGGTAACAAACTGCGCCATTTTCTGGCCAATGACTACAAAGGCGGCCCCATCGCCGTTGGTTCTGCCCGGTTCCATCAGGGTGATGGCACCAAAGACATCACTCTGTATGGCGGGCATCCTTTCCCCCGTGCTGAAGCGGCCTGCGAGGGACCACCCGTTGAGGTCATGCTGTCCATGGCCACCTGGCTGGGTCAGCATGGCAAAGGTGGACCGGACAAAATCACGGTCTTCACTCCAGGCAGCTTGATCGCCGAAGATGCCGGTGAAAAAGTAGTCGGCAAGCTGCTGGAAATTGCCGGAGGCATGGGCTTTAACTACGTCAACGAAGCCAAGGACATTACCCGTCTCACGAAAGAGGGGGTCGAACTGGCCAGCGGCAAAAAGATCGAGGCGGAGTTGAAAATTGTCTTTCCGGACTGGGTACCCCACGACTTCATGAAGGGGCTCCCGATCAGTGATAATGAGGGCTTTGTGGTGACCGACGTGACCATGCGTAACCCAAAGTATCCAAACATCTTTGCGGCGGGGGACGCGGCCGCCATCACCGTGCCCAAGCTCGGCGGCATTGGCCATGCCCAGTGCGCGATCGTGGCCAGGCAGATCGCTAAGGATCTGGGCAAGCTAGCAGCGGCAGAAGCCGACAAGCCGCTGGAGCCCGTGGTCTACTGCATCGGTGACATGGGCAACAACCAAGCCTTCTATATCCGTTCCAACAGCTGGTTTGGTGGTCCGGATCAGGTCCTGAAAATGGGCCATATGCCCTTCCTGCTGAAGATGCAATACAAAAACCTCTTCTTTAAGAATAAGGGCAAGATGCCGGAGTGGGGGTTGGATGCCTCTCAACTGCTTGCCGAGAAACTCTTCGCGGCCTGACGCAAGGGGGCTACGGCCCCTGATCCGCGAGCAAAGCATAAGGAGACAGCACATGGCAGCACAACCGAAAGACGCTTTTATCCCCTCTTTAACCCCCGAGCAATGGGTGGGGCTCGCCCGCCTGGGCGATCTCGCCAATGGCGCCGAGCAGTTCATGGGTGGCCCGGCGGGCACCTTGCCCATGGCAATGGCACTACGTGCCGGTCAATGGAACGAGCGTTTTGATCTGGATGGCGGGATTGAGGAAATTCTGGAAACCATGAAGGCCTTGCGCAAGGCTGGCGCCTTCAAACTCATCAGTGAAAACGCCGCTTTTGTGACCGAAAGCCTGCAACTCCTGGCACCGCTGGCACCCAAAATTCTCGAAACCCTGCACACCATCCCAGTTACCGAATGGCTGGCGGCACTGCACATGCTGGGCAACCTGCTGTCGCGCGTGGATGATATCCTGACCTTCCTCAAGGGACCGGCCGGTAACGCGCTGGTAACCAGACTCAAGGAACTTGGCGACCTCTGGGAAGAGACCTCGGCGGATACCACCATTGTCGAAGCATTACGCCTGCTCAAGCAATTGCAAGAGGACGGCAATCTGCACCGTGTAGCCGACATCAGCCGTCAGATCGGGCTCATGACGGAGACCATCGACATCGAGTCCTTGATCGGTCCCTTCATCGAACTCAGCAGAAACAGTCCGCTCCCGGCTCTCGTCGCCAGCCTGATGCACGGCGGCAAGGCAATGACTCAGGCCCTCGCCGAAGCCACCGAACATGAGCCCAAAGACCAGGCGGGCGGCATTGCCGGGCTCTACCACATGCTTAAAGATCCCAATGTACAGCGTGGCATCCGGGTCTTGGCAACCCTGCCGACTTATCTGGAAAAAGCAGGGGTATTACCAAAACACACCGCAGGGTAACCTGCGGACGGGACGTGGGCAACGACTATTAACGGCGCGGTCTGTCGCCATGAGAACTTTGATTTTACGCTGAAAATTTGCGCCGATCCAGGGCGCGGCGACTACCTGCTCCGTGAACGAGGTAACTGGGATGCCAGGACGGTCGTTGCCGAATATCGCTATCACGCCGACGAGCAATCGCCGGGATCGGCTATGGCGCCGCCTCCGGCACCGCGTTCAGACCTTCCACTCGGCAACCGACGCGCGAGGTTTTAGATGAGCCACCCATCGTAGATACAGGTCATGGGCCTCTATCCCATTAAAACTGCATAATATCAATCTTTTAGATACAGAGAGGTGCGCATGTTTACTAGAAAATGGCAACAGCTACGCTGGGTACGCTATGTGGCGCTGGCTCCTTTACTGCTGTTACTGAATGGCTGCGCGACGCACTCTATATGGTGGATATTTGATCCTCGCGGGGTCGGCGCCAAGGCCAGTTTTGATTACATGATGATCGACGTGGTGGTGATGTTGGGTATCGTCGGCCTGACCGGCATTATGATTGTCTGGTTTATGTGGCGTTATCACAAGGGTAAAAACCGCGGTACGTATGATGGGAAATGGGCACATTCGACCACGATTGAAGTGTTCGTCTGGGGTATTCCCATCGTGGCCGTAGGGTTTCTGTCTTGGGCGGTAGCGATAAATGGATCATTTGCCGTTAACCCATATAATCCGACGGTGATTACCCGTCACATGAAACCCCATGGTAATCCCATCGAGGTGGATGTGATTGCCACGGACTGGCAATGGTTGTTCATTTATCCGCAATACCATATGGCGGTGGCTAACGAACTGGTGGTGCCTGCCCATACCCCTGTTTTCTTCAAACTGACTTCTACGGCGGTGACGACGGATTTCTTCGTGCCGCAATTGCTGGGGATGATTGATGTGATGCCCGGCATGCGGACCAAGGATGCTCTGGAGAGCGACAGCATTGGTCAGTATCAGGGCGTCGCTGCCGATTACTGTGGTGCTGGCACCTCGTGGATGCTCTTTAAGACCCATGTGCTATCCAAGGGTGACTTCGCAAGCTGGGTGCACCATGCCCAGCAATCCACCGGCAATTTGAGCATTGCGGGATTTAACCAGTTTGCCGAACCTTATATAAACATAAACAATAAGATAGAGTATTTTTCTCAGGTTCAGAAGGGGTTATTTAATCAGGTCATCCTGGAAGTGATGCATGGCAGGAAGTGGCCTTTGCCCATGTTTATGACCGAAAACATGGTGGGCTATTTGAAGAAACAGGCCGCGGAACACCGGGCTTAACCGGATTGAAGGAGAAATCGCTATGCTTGTAAATTTACCTGGTCCATGGAACCCGTGGTTGGGGCGCCTGGCACTCTCCGAAATTCCCTATACGAATCCAATTCTTGCGCCGTTATTCGTGGTCGTGGTGGTGGTCGGACTGCTGATGGTCGCCGGTATTACCTATTATGGGAAGTGGGGTTATCTCTGGAAAGAATGGCTGACCACGGTGGACCATAAAAAACTGGGGATCATGTATATCATTCTTGGCTTGGTCATGCTATTTCGGGGTTTCATTGATGGTCTGATGATGCGCACTCAGCAGGCGATGGCGGTCGGTCCACATGCTTCGGGAATGATGGGCGCCATACACGGTTATCTTACCCCCTTTCATTTTGGCCAGGTTTATAGTGCACATGGCTTGATCATGATTCTCCTGGCGGCCACGCCATTACTGGTCGGTATTATGAATATTGTGATCCCATTGCAGATTGGTGCCCGTGATATGGCCTATCCCTATCTCAATGCCCTCGGATTGTGGATTACGGCGGCGGCCGTTGTGCTGATCATGGCTTCCTTGTTTGTGGGTGATTTTGCCCACAACGGCTGGTTTGGCTATGCACCTATTTTTGAACTGGCCTATAGTCCAGGGGTGGGTGTGGACTACTGGATCTGGACGCTCCAACTGGTGGCGCTCGGCACGACCCTCGGTAGCATCAACTTCATCGCGACCATTGTAAAAATGCGGGCACCAGGAATGAAGTGGTCGCGCCTACCGATGTTTACCTGGACTTCGCTGTCCGCCAACATCATTGCGTTGACCTCTTTTCCCTGTTTGCAGGTGGCGATTGGACTGACGGCAGCTGATCGTTATTTGGGTACGCACTTCTTTACAGCGGGGTTTGGTGGAAACCTTATGCTGTATACCAATCTCTTCTGGCTCTGGGGTCATCCTGAAGTATATTTTGTCATTCTCCCCGCATTCGGAATGATCTCAGAAATCATCCCCACGTTTTCCGAGAAGCCGCTTTTTGGCTATGTCACCATGGTGCTGGCGACTTTTGCCATCGCGGGCGTATCGTGGCTGGTCTGGCTGCATCACTTTTTCACCATGGGTATGGGACCCTATGTGAGTACGGAGTTTAGTGTGGCGACCATGCTGGTGGGGATTCCCACCGGTGTCAAAGTGTTCAACTGGGCATTTACCATGTACCGTGGGCGGCTGACCTATACGGCCGCCATGTGCTGGGCGTTAGGCGCGTTATTTCTGCTGCTGGTGGGCGGTTTGACGGGGATGATGCTGTCTATTCCGGCCATCAATTATATGGTGCATAACAGCGTATTCGTCGTGGCGCACTTTCACATGATGCTCCTGTGCATCGTGTATGCGATTTTCGGCAGCGTCATCTATTGGTTTCCCAAGGTATTCGGCTATAAATTAAACGAGGCCTGGGGCAAGGCCATGTTCTGGCTCTTCAGCGCCGGGACTGCGTTGGTCTTTATTCCCATGTTTATGGAAGGTTTCATGGGGATGACGCGGCGTTTGGATTGGCCGTTTGATCCACACTGGGCACCTTACCTGGATATTCAGGTGCTTGGCATCCTGGTGTATGTGCTTTCCATACTGGCGTTTGTGGTCATGCTGTACGTGAGCATCCGTGATCGTGCGCAACATCGGGCCGCTGCGGATGCCTGGGGAACTTCCCGCTCTCTGGAATGGCTGACAGCGTCGCCCGTGCCGTTTTACAACTTTGCCGTGGTGCCGCAGGTGAATGCCAGGGACGAGGTGGCGTGGCGGCGTGAGCAGGGGCTGTCGGCCCGGCGCGCGAGCCATTACGACGCGATCCATATGCCCAATAACACCGGCATCGCCATCATTATCGGGGGCTTGACCTTTGTCCTGGGATTCGCTCTGACCTGGCGCATCTGGTGGCTCTCCCTGATCAGCCTCCTGGCCATCATCGTCATGATGATCTACCGCTCGGCGAAGGGGGATCCCGGCCATGTCATCCCGGCGGAAGAAGTGGAGTGTATGGATCGTGAGGCGGAACGCGCCATGCCGCGCGCCGATCTGCCCCGGCATTCCGGTGGCGTGCTTGGCGGCGCCATCGCTTACGATTCTGGGGCGGCTGGCGAAGGTTCCGCGAACCTGCGGGGTGCTCCCGATCATCGTCCCTGAAGCGCGCGGTACAGGTGAGGTCGTGATATGACTCACGGCCTCACCTGACCGACAAACAGATAAGGAGTTTTTATGAGTTCTGCAGCAGAGAAAGTGGATCCGGAAAAGGTGGTGCTGTGGGCCGGTGAATATGAAGGACATGACGTGATTTCCACGCGCACCTTCGGATTCTGGTTGTATATATTGAGCGACGGCATGCTTTTCGCCACGCTGTTTGCGGCCTACGGTGTGCTCAGTTATGCGCACAGCTATTATACCGGACCGACGCCCGCGCAATTTGTTGCGCCCTGGTACACCTTCATTCAGACCATGGTGCTGTTTCTCAGTGTGCTCGCCTATGGGTTTTCGATGACCGCACTGAAGCGTGGCAATCGGGCTGGCGTAATCAACGGGTTGCTTGCGGCTGGCGTGTTGGGGGTGGTTTTTCTCGGGCTGGATATCCACGATGTTCTGCGGATGTTCAGTATGCACATCACCCCGCAGACCAGTGGGGGCCTCTCGGCATTCTACATGCTGACCCAGGTACACGCCGCGCATATCTTCTTCGGTTTAATCTGGATGCTGGTGATGATCTACCAGGTGGTGCGTAAAGAATTTACCGAGGATGTCATCGGCCGGCTGATCAGTCTGCGCATGTTCTGGCAGTTCCAGGCGGTTATGTGGGTGTTTATTTACGTGTTTGTCTATTTGTGGGGGTATATGTCATGAGACATGGACACGGTAACCCGTTGGCGCATCCTGAAGTGCAGATGGCCAATAACCGCAGCTATGTGACGGGTTTTATCGTCGCGTCACTGCTCATGGCGGCGGCGACCGTTCTCGTCAGCGGGCATCTATTGCCGCCTTTCGCTCTGTTGCTGGCGATCACGGGTTGCGCCGGACTGGCGATTATCGCACAGGTTTATTTCCTGCTGCACATGGACCTTTCGGAACACAGCATCTGGAACACCGTTGCCCTGATCATGTTTATTCCCTTGTTTGTAATTACGATAGGGTTGACCTGGTGGATGTTCTCGCAGCTGTATCTGCGGACGATGCCCATGATTCCGGGTATGCCTGGGATGCATTGAGAGGGTAAATACCATGCCCATGGGACGGGAGACACCAGACACTGTTCGGTGGCTGAACCCTCCCACGCGATAGAAGGGGAGATGACGTTGGGGCGCCTCGAAGAATCTTCCCATTTCAGCCGTATATGTTAAAATATAACCATTTGAAAATTATGGGGTATGACAGATGACACCACGAAAGAGCGCGATCAAAACCGACCTGTTTGCCGCGAATTACCACCAGCAAGCAGCTCCACGCAGGGGATGGCCATCAATCGAGTCACTGCCTCCTGGTCTTTCTTCCACAGCGTCAAACGCTTTTCAATCTCTGCAGTATCCTTGTCCATCTCTTCAAGGCATTTTAATTGCTAGCGAATCGTGTCCAGCATCATAGGCGATATAGAGTTTTCAGGTGGACCAAAGCGTCTGGAACCTCTTTCAGCCCACTTTGGCGACCTTGCGGCAAATCGCACCAAATTTGTAAAATAAGCCGCTGCTCTGGTTAACTGAGGTACCCTGATTCTTGTGGTTTACTTGGATTGAGCTGGCGGATTAGTAATACCATGGAAGCGGAGTTCTGTGTGGCCTGCCTGGAAGAGGCTCTGCAACGCTATGGTGCGCCGGAGATATCTTCAACACGGACCAAGGCAGCCAGTTCACCTCTGAGGCCTTTACTGGCGTGCTTCAGGCACATGATGTACGGATCAGTATGGATGGCCGCGGTCGGGCCTTGGACAACATATTTGTGGAGAGGCTCTGGCGCACCGTAAAGTACGAGGAGGTCTACATAAAGGGCTATGGCAAAGTGCCGGAGCTGATGATCGGGCTGACCGCCTACTTTGAGTTCTACAATGGTCGCCGTCTGCACCAGTCTCTCGGTTATGCTACACCGGATCAGGTTTGCCTGACCGGCCAAGGCGGCGGGGCCTGTATTGTGGACAAGTATCCAAAGATCGCAGCGTAGCCGTTACTCATGGATGATTTGGGGCAGCGCCATTCCGCTGCAGTGGAAGTAACCGGACCAGCTTAAACTCACCCTCTATCTGTCTTGACCAATGGGTCCACCGTAAGCCCCGATGGTCGGCAGCAGACTGGAAGCGGTCGTTCGCGAACAATTGCAACTTGCCATAAGAACGGTGAAATTCTACCCAGTCTGCAGGTGCCTTTGCTACATTAGGTAACACAAAAAATGTAACCATACTGGGATAGTAGACGGCGAGGCGAGCGTAGACGCAGAAGATCTTTACCATTTCAGCACACAGAAAATAGTACAAAATGAGGAATTGCCTCAGAATATGGATGAAGAGTCTCATAAATATGATGCGTATCCTACTATATTCGTGGACCGCCGCGTCGCTGTTTTATCCGAGACATAAGCATCTTACATTGTATGTTTACAATATCTGGATGACCAAATAGATGTGCATGAGTAAAGGCTTCCAGCGCGCCCATATCTTTCACTAAGACGTGCATATGTAAGCTGCACATATCACTCATAATATAGAGACTTGAAACATCTTTTAGATTGGCTAAAGTTTCTGCTACGATAGCAATTGCTTGGGCGGTCACCTGAACATCAAAAAAGGCAGAGACGCTTCTATCTAATAGTCCAGGGTTTACAACTATTGTAAACTTTTCAATAAATCCATTCCCAATTAAATTTTGTACACGCTCCCTCGCACTTGCACGGGTTATCCCGATACTTCTACCAATATCCGCAAAAGACATTCTACCGTCCTCCACTAGCAAAGCAAGGATTTCATGGTCGGTACTATCCATAACGTATTCTCACAAGTAAAAATCCGGTGATAAGGCAACAAACAATAGAAAAAGAATTGTTGCACGATAAGATATTCAGATTAAACCAACAACGATGTTGACCGCCAGACATAATAGGAGCAAAGAAAATATACGTTTAAGTTTACGCAAAGGCACGCGATGCGACAAATAAACGCCATACGGCGCAAATAGCATTGCTGTACTAGATATGCCAATTAAAGCTGGTACAGAAACATAACCATAACTGCCAGAAGGCAGGCCAGACCGTTCAAGCCCGGACATGATGAAACCGATAGTGCCTAAAACTGCCAACCCAAAGCCCAAAGTCGTTGACGTAGCAATAGCCTTTCGCAAATCAACATTACACCAATGGAAAAATGGAACCAAAATCGTGCCGCCTCCAATTCCTAGTAGAGCAGAAAGCGCTCCTATACCTGTACCAATACTCACAAGGGCGGTTCGAAAAACTCCCCACTTCCAGTAAAATATAGGGAGCCGATTGGAAGGGAGAGCAACCATGGCAGGACTGGTAGGGCAAACAGGATTTTTCCCCGGAGACCGCCGGTTGCGGGAACTGGATTTGCTGGGCGACGGCCTGCCGCTGCTCAACCGGCTCATTCCCTGGGAGCGCTTCCGCCCAATTCTGGAGAGTGTGCCGAAGGCCAAACCCAAAGGGCCGGGAGGGAGGAAGCCCTACGACCGGATGCTGCTCTTCAAGATGATGGTGTTACAGCAACTGCACAATCTCAGCGACGAACAAACCGAATACCAGGTTCGGGATCGCCTCAGTTTTCAGCGTTTCCTGGGGCTTGGGTTGGAGGAAGCCGTACCCGATAACACGACCTTATGGCTATTCCGTGAATCACTGGCCCAGGCCAAACTGACGGAGCGACTGTTCACGGCCTTCCATGCTTTTCTGCGGGAAGCCGGCTACGCCGCACGGGCCGGGCAAATCATCGACGCGAGTTTTGTGACGGTTCCACGGCAACGGATGCACCGGAAGGAGCGGGAACAGGTCAATCAGGGCGAAACGCCCCAGACGTGGCAGGATCAGCCCGCCAAGCGCCGCCAGAAAGACACCGATGCCCGCTGGACCAAAAGAATGGCCGCAGTTTCTTCGGATACAAGAACCATATCAACGTGGACAAGCGCCACAAGCTGATTCATCAGTACATGGTCACGGATGCCGCTGTGCATGACAGTCAGTGCCTGGAAGCGCTTCTGGACCCGGAGAATCAGGGCGTACAGGTTTTTGCGGACAGCGCCTATCGTTCAACGGAAGCGGAGCAAATGCTATGTCAAAAAGGTTACCGCAGCCGAATCCACGAGAAGGCGCAACGCAACCGCCCTTGACCAAGGCCCAGGAGTTGGCCAACACGCGCCGGTCACACCACCGCGCACGGGTTGAGCATGCCTTTGGCGCCATGGTACAGCAGGGTGGTAAGTTTCTGCGCACCATTGGTATGGCTCGCGCTGAAGTCAAAATCGGCATGATGAATCTGGTCTATAACATGCGGCGATTTACCTGCTTAATGCAGCAATCGGTGGCCAGGTAGGGATCAATCCGTCCAAAGCCCACGAAAAAGGCTAAAAATACTGGAAATACGCAGATAAAGTAGGGATAATGCGTAAAAATCGCCTGAAAGTGGCGAGGAAAGGGGGATATTCCATTCTCAAGTCGTGAAATTTTTGTTATTCGAAGTGCCCACAAGAGTTACCTGACCAGGCAATGTCCGATAGGGAGCGGGACGCCATTCAAAAAACAATTGTAAAGCTGCCACTGATAAAAACAAGCCAAACATCACTTTTAAAACTAACCCAGGAATTAGACCCGCAAGATATCCACTAATTAAACTTCCGAGAATGATTCCAGGGGCAAGCTTTCTAGTCAGCACCCAATCAATCGCTCTTCGTCTATGCTGAGCATAAATTGCGGACATTGAAGTGAAAATAATAGTTGACAATGAAGTCCCAATAGCCATATGCGCCACCAAGCCTGCCGGCATACTGCTGCTGCTAAATATTAAGATTAGGATGGGAACCAAGATGATGCCACCGCCAACCCCAAGCATGCCTGACAACACTCCGGCGAATGCACCAGCCAGTAAATAAATAAAAATAATACTCATATTGAATTCCACTTTTATATCACATTAAAAAAACGTAACAAGTCATCTGGATAAGATTTATAGCATGCAACTAAAGGGGTAGTCACAGGGATGCGGGTCGCTCGTATGAATCACGCGATTAGCGTAATAGAAGACGAACTAATAATCACGATCACCGCAAAATTGGTTTCTAAAATAGATAATAGTATATTTCAAAACCCAATAACTATCACTATTAACGTTATTTATAATATTTTTAAAGATGTTTTAAAGCTCCGGTACATTCATTTTTTTTGACAAGAATAAAGTTTGTTTTTTCAAAATGATTGTCAACTTTTTATAAGTCAAAAAAATTTAATTATATCCGGTCTGAACATGGACTTGGGGATAATGGAGTGAACTCCCTTTTTATCATCAACAACTTGTGTAATTCCGAAGTTACAGGCAATGCTAGCAATAGAATAGGCATCATTTCTAGTTAGTTTCTTAATTTTAGTAAGAAACCGTAATGTATCCGCCGCAGTATTACGCATGGCAGCATTAAGATCAACATCAAATCCGTGTACTAGCCATTCATTTGATGTTTCAAGAAGTGGCGTAGGAAAGTAAAAATCTCTGCGAACTTTAACACGAATAACGACATCCAGTGAGGCCTCTATCGCTGTACCATTAAGTTCACCATCACCTTGGGATATATGAGGATCTCCTATGGAAAATAAAGCGCCGTCAACAAAAACTGGATAAAACATTTTCGACCCTGCACCAATTCTCCAATTGTCTATGTTCCCACCATGCGCACCAGGAGGTATTGTGCTAATCCGTCCCGGCAGATCGGGCGCAACGCCTGCTGTCCCAAGGTGATGAGCCATGGTAACAGCTATCCCTTCGCAGGCCGCCTCGTGGCAACAGCATGCATCGTTGACTATTTTCCCAGGATAACTATATTCGTCTGGATAATCATATGCATATACAGCCCGGACAAACATATTTGCCGTGTCTGCACGATATATTGTTACTCTCTCACTCCTATCTGTCTCCTCATAAAGATATCCCCATGGTGCAGCATAGTTAGACCCATACGGATTTCTGACATCCATAGCTAGAAACTCGACTTCAAGCATGTCTCCAGGCTTTGCACCCTGGACATATAGCGGTCCTGTCATAATATGAACACCAGGATTTCTGTCTTCAATTGGTATGTCGGTGAATATTTTTTCTATTCCCTTATCCATCATCAGGTTAGGAGCATCACCAGCATGATGGGTAATTGCTTCCATCATTATTATATCTCCGTCTTTTACAATTTGGACTGGACTTAATGAGGCATCAAAATATCCCCAATGAACATTTTTTGGTGTCGCCACTATTTTGTATAACATAAATCCCTCTATGAGATCTGACATTCCTAAGAATAAATCAATCCGTGCGTCTACATGCAATAACATCAATTTCGACATCGGCATCACCTGCCAATCCACTTACCGCTATGCATGTCCTAGCTGGAAGATCACCGTCTACAAATATTTTCTCGTAAACAACATTAAACTTGTCATACAACTCCATGCTGGATAAGAAGACTCTGCACTGTACTATATTCCGAATAGACATTTGTGAATAGATAAGAATATTTTTAATATTCTCCATTACGACCATGGTTTGATTCTCTATGGAGCCACGCACCCACTCATTAGTTGTAGGATCTATAGGCATTTGTCCAGTAACCATCAGAAAATCGCCACATAGAACTGAATGTGAATATGGCGCTATTCTCTTTGGTGCTCCTGCTACCATGTTAAACTCAACCCGCATTTTGCCTCCTTATAACTGTTTGGCATGCGAAAACTATTGGCCACAAAAATATAGATAAAAAGTCATATTTGTACATTAAAAGGAAAAACACTCTGACCAAATAAAATCACTGGAAAGCTTCTATAAAGCGAATCGTCTGCGGATTCTTAGGATTTAATAATATGTTATCAGAGGTGCCACTTTCTACTATGCCACCATTATTCATGAATACTATTCTATCTCCTAAGCAGCTTGCTACTTTTAGCTGGTGTGTTGTTATTATAATAGACAAATCTTTATTGCCCTTTAGCACATTGACAAGGTCAATCACACCATTCACAGACTCAGGATCTAGCGCCGAGGTTGGCTCATCCATCAGAAGCACTTTGGGTTTTATAACTAATGCTCTTGCGATCGCAACACGTTGTTGCTGGCCGCCAGAGAGATGCTTAGGCAATTTATTGGCATGAGACTTTAATCCAACAGAATTTAGGGCTTCAGTGGCAACATCTCTTGCGTATTTATTGGGTATTTTGTAAGAAGAAGTTAATGCGAGCATTACATTCTCTGTGGAAGTTAGATGCTCGAAAAGATTAAAATTCTGAAATACAACAGTGATGCCACCTGCTTTACGCTCCTCAGCCATCTTATCAGCATCATAAAATGATCGCTTTGATGAGTCGAATGAAAACGTTCTCGTTCCAATCCTCATGCTACCACCGTCAGGCAATTCTAAAAGACCTATGCAACGCAACAAGGTACTTTTTCCAGCCCCACTTGAACCAAGCAAAACGGTTGTGGTAGCGGTAGGGAGAGTTAGATTTATATTTGCTATTGCAATATTTCCACCGTATGCTTTATGCAAATTTTTTATTTCTATATAGTTGCCAGGAGCTTTGTCTCTTATATCAGCATAGTTTGACCTAGATTCTAAGATTTGCATGTTCACCTGATTAACTACTTTTTTTAAATCAGAATCGGCAATTTCTGGTTTTCTCCATGTGTTTTTACTGAAGTAGCTCATAAACCTATACTTCTTGTTCGACTTAATACCTTCGTGATTTAAAATCCTTTCAAATCCTTCCTGAGCCAAGCTCACTGCTCCAGTTAAAACCAAATACCAAACCCCAGCCGCAAAAAATATTGAGAAGAAGTCGAATGTAGATGATGCTAGCTGGGTACTCCTCAGCGTTAATTCAGGAACAGCTATGACCATTGCTAGTGCTGAGTTTTTTAACGTTGATATTGTTTCATTACCTATACCTGGGAGTGCTGCACGAAAAGCCTGCGGCCAGATGATATAAACTGATCTATGCAGCTTGGTTAGCCCCAGAGTTTCACCAGCCATTACTTGTCCATTACCTACACTCGAAAGAGCACTTCTTATTAATTCTGAAATGAACGGTGCTTCATTAGCTGCCAGCGCTAGGCCTCCCGCAAAAATTCCCGGTAACATTATGCCTATATAAGGTAATGCATCGTAGGCAAAAACCATTTGTAATATCAGAGGTGTACCTCTAAATATTCCAACATATATTTTAGCAAGAAGAGCTAATAGTCTTATCCGAGAGTGTTGCAATCCAGCCAGTATAATACCAAAAAAAGCGCCGCCAAACAGGCCCAGAAAAGTTACGTATATTGTAATTTTAATACCTCCGAGGAGGTACTTCATAAATAAATAGTGGAGAAAAAGGTGCATTTAGCGATTCCTTTTCTATTTTGACGTAACAACTCTTGGGGTCTCTTGGAGGTTCGTAGGAAGCCCCCATTTCTTTAGCAGAATTTTCTGAATACCCGCTTTTTGAATAATAACTAGTGCGGATTTGAAAGCAGGCAGTTCTGTCTTGTTATCTTTTGGAACTGCAAGACCTAAAGAATACGGCAACTTTAAGTTTGCTGCATTCATTAATTTTGATGGGTTTTTATCAACTGCATGATCTACTGTATTAGCATCATTAAAGTAGGCATTGGCTCTACCATTTAAGACCGCCTCAAAACAATCTGCATTGTTGTTGAACAGTAACACATGCGGTGGGGCTTTTTGTATGGCCGTACACTTTGGTCCAACAGCATTAACCAAAAGTACTTCCACAAAACCTGTATTTTCGGCAACGGTATGCCCACAAAGTGACGTGTTAATGCCTGTAATGTGAAGCGGATTCCCTTTTGCTACAAGACTTCCGACATATACTTTCCCATACGTAATGAAGTTTGCAGCTTTAGCTCTTAGTTTTGTGGCATACATGTCGGACATTACAAAACTTGCACGGCCAGCCTGTAGCGTTGGCAGCAGTGCATCAAAAGCAACCGGTTTGTACGCTACTTTAAAACCTAGGCAACCTCCTATAGCTTTCGCTAAATCTACATCAAAACCTATATATTTAGTAGGATTGTTCGGATCAAGGGACTCGTAACCTGGTGTATACGGAGTCAGCGCCTGCGTAAGCGTTTTTCCATCGAATCCAGGATATTGATGTTGGAGGGCCACGCATGCAGGCAGATTGGTTGATGCGAATGCAGTAAGCGGTAGTGTGAGAAGGCTCAACGATAGTGCCACGTTTCTAATAGTGTTCATCTCATCTCCTTAAAAAGTTGTGGATGACTAGAAGTTGTATATCAGCATCAGTCTATTTTGGAAGAAATTAGGTAGATTTGTTCCTGGTAACTTCGTTGCAAAATTTGCGATATTTTTAACTCTTAGGCCATGTACATGGGAAAACTTATATGACGTTATAAGGCTTATATCGCGGAAATTAGAGTAAATTTGTGAGGTGCGCATGTGCAGGTATATAAAGCGCAGTTGTGTAAACAAGTTTTTTATTCCTGTGTAATAAAAATGTACCCCATAGGCGGAACCCGAGCCAAAGTCTTCTGTACTGTCGGTTATTGGCTGGGAAAACAATGGGCCAGAATCAGTTGTTGAATTATATGGTGTTACCAGTCCCCCATAGTTAAATGTCCCAGGATGTGCTGGGAGGTAGTCATATGTGAACACAACCTTAATCGGCTTATATGCCATGCCAACTTCACCACCATATAGTTGTGCGTTGACTGAACCAAGAAAGCCATTTTTCTTTCCAGCGTGCATCAACTGAACGCCAAATAGGCCCTTAATAGATCCCATTTCTACTGAATTTATAGATTGCGCCAAATACAGCCTAGCATATTGATAATAATCCCAAAACCATAAGCTGTCGTTTGATTTTATTCCGGGATCACCTAGTATCCTTCCATTATAGGCTGCGCCTACGCTTAAAAAACCGGAAGATGCTCGATCTAATATGTTTGGTTTATAAGTACTGTATACGGTCCCTCTGTTATACTGACTTTGGTTGACATATCGGAAACGAAAAATCCGCGTGGCATAAAAAGTTAATCCAGTCATAGGACTAGTTTTTATGTGAACACCTTGAAATGTCATTGGCAACAACCTTATTCCCATGGCAGAACTGTTCCATGGAGTGTTTTTCAACTCGAAGTCTCCGACTTTAAATGTTGTTCTATAATTATGGTATTTAATATAGGCTTGACCTAATGCCGTCACGGATGGCCCCAGAGTTCTTGACACATGGTTTGGGTTTGATGCATGAAGACCGAGACCACTTTGCACCAGTGGCTCTACAGCGACACTAAATCCGTCATATGTTGGTGTCCCAAGGAATAGTCCTCCACCTTCTGTTAATGTATATTGGTTATATTTAGAGAATTGATTATTTATTGATGTCCAGTCATATGAAGCAATAAATCCTTTGATGGTCGATCCAACCAACCAAGCTGGGGTTGCGGCTGATGCTATCCGTGTCATGCCAGTTAGACTTAGAATGCAAGTCGATATAATTGCGGTACGTTTTATCATTTTTAACCTGTTATTTATCATGCTGAAAAGTATGAGATTCTTTAACTGCTTCATGCTCATCGTTTATAAAACATAATTTCTTCAAGTTGATCTGGTAGACTATCAAAATCTTTTGTTTGGTGTAGTTATAAAGGCAAGTATGCTCCTTTGCCCCACGAAAATAACTTCAAGCATGGTTTTCACATTGGGGTTACATATTTAATTTTCCATCGCGTTTAACGTTGAAGAAATCTCTATCCTTCGTCTGTCAAATAATTGTTTACTTTACTGCTCAATAAGTCGATTTGGTTCAACTGGGTTGCCACATCGACAACCTACCACAAGCAATAGACGTGCCAAGTAAATCTTCTTACCGCCTCATGTAATATTTTGTTTTTGGATTACTCTTAACATTAAGGTCTGAATGCCGGAAGATCACAACCTCATTGCGAAGCCTGTGACTTGCTATCTGCATGAAACACATAAATAAAACTATCTATTTAGGCGGCGATAGATCTTTGATTCGAGGCGCAGTTTTTTATATCGAGGGTGGCTAAGGAACTACCAATCGCATTAGAGAATGGTGAATCTCAACATAAATAGTCAGTTGTATGATCACCTTGATACAGGCTATTGCACTATTTTGTTCGCACAGATTTTGTGCATTAACTTACGTTGTCTGGTGTAAGGCGTCATAAATATTCACATGTCACCATATTACAACTAAAATCGGATATTATTTCTTTAATTCTCCCCGAACCGTGCACAATGTATGTCTGCACCATACAATCACTGCATGCACCAAAGTAGTGCATGTTTTGCGTGGCGGTCTTGTTTCCCTAAATTTAGATGGGTCATCTTTTCATCACCTCCTATGAGAGGTGCCGATATGACCTGGCAAACAATGAGTAGAATTGCGTCATGGGCTTTCTTGTGTGGTTAGTCTTTGATATCTATCCATAATGAATCGAATGTCTACGCTGATTACCAGTCAGCTTCATATGACTCACTGGCATGAATCATCGAGACGTGACCACCGTAGCCGACGCGGTACTGCTGTAGGGACGGCGAGTGATTCATTATCGAAAGCCAAGTTCTTTAAAAGGGGACCTCAGATTCGTATGCGGCACACATCTCCTGCGGCTGGTTTTTCAGAGTATACCGCCTGCCCAAAGGCTAGATGGAGCTGCTTGGACCAGCGAGATGAGTTTCCTGGCAGGTGAATGACTGCTTCCGCTGCTTATGTGTATGTATACATAAGCAGCGTTATGTATACCTCGTGATTATGTATAGTGCGCATGTCGAGCTGGCTGTAAGCCCTGTCAATGCTCGCCATTTGGTAGGAGCGGTATCGCGTGATGCTATACATAAAATTGGTCGGTTCGGTGTGTAGTCACCACGACAGGGCTCCGCATGCGCCACAGATCAACACCCCAGCTACCGGTCTGATCCATGGCCACAATGCTGATCAGAGATCTTTGGATCACCATTAACTTACTGCTCGGGAAGGTGGTTGCCTGTGAATCCTAGCACTTCTTCCGATCCGGAAGCCTGACACCAATATTCGGCACCGCCGGTGGGCAGTCATCTTGCTGGAGTCTCCAAAATGGCGTTTATTATGTAGAGCTCGCGAGCACAATTCGGCCCTACAACCCAGGCGTAGCAAGGCTCGCAACTGTACCACTATACATAATCGCGAGGTATACATAACGCTGCCCTGCCGCCGTTGGCGGCTTGATCATCGACTGCAAACTGATTGTGGCCGTTCATTGGCGGTGATCACATTACATTATCCGTATAGTCCACCATAGGGCCAACGTATTCCAGTCTCATCCGGCCACGAATTCCACGGTCATCCATAGGCAGCGGCGACGTTGTGTAGTTTTATTTATCATGACCTCTTTTGCGGAGCAGGGAGGTTTTTATGGAGCGACTATTCATGCGCAAGAGGCAGGATATGGACCGAGCCTTCTTGGCGGTGCATCGGCATAGCGCGACCACTTATGGTGTCGCATCAACACCGAAGGTTTTCCACAGCCCTTGTTGGCCGACACTCGAAACCCATATTTTTCGATCTCCGGGGTTTTTCCGTATCCATCCAGACTCCTGGAAGCGCGTCATCAAAGCGGCCCCCAGCGCTCCACCGATATGGGGTCGACGCTCGCTCCAATCGATACAGCGCCGCGCGAAAAGCCGCTGCTGATGACGTAGGGCGGGCAGATCCAACCCGAAAGCCGCGAATCCATGTTCGCCAATCTCTGTAACCTGATAATCGCGTTCCTGGAGGTTTATCCACCCGTTGCGCCGTAGGGTATCTGCCAAGGCGACCGCAAGACTCCCCGCCAGATGATCGTAACAACTCCGTGCTTGGCACAATGGATCCACTGCGGCGCGGTCTGGGCGATTCTTGAGGATCGGCGGGCCGGATAGTGCCATCAGACTCTCCAGGATTTCGGCCACCGCCGGACTGGCCAAACGATAGTAGCGGTAGCGTAGACAGCGTTCCACCGCAAGCAGTCCACCATCCACCATCCGGGCCAAATGGTGGCTAGCGGTCTGGGGGGTCACCCCTGCCCGGTAGGCCAGTTCACTGGCGGGTAACGCGTCGCCTCCAACCAGGGCCCAGGCCATGGCTGCACGGGCCGGAACGCCTAGCAACGCGACCACTTTGTGCAGCTCCATGTGCGCACTCCCTCCTTATTCCATATTTCGATCATCATCGAAACCAGTGATTCCTTCACGGGAGTATAGTGGCTGCTCTTTCGTGAACGCGCAAAAAAAGGAGAATGTCATGTCCCTGCACCCCATCATCGCCACGCCAGAGCAGATTCCGTGGATCCCCGGCAGCCAGGCACTGGGGGATCTGTCCCTCTTCCAAGGCGAGGAAACGGTTCATTTCAAGGTATTGAGCGACCGCCGATCCGAAGGCGGCGGCATGGCGCAGATCGTCCGCTTCTCCCCACCCCCAGGAATGCTCATCAAGATCGTGGCGAACGCCCGCTCCGACGAACACATCTACATTCTCGCTGGCGGCCACGGTGACAAGTCGGGACGGCAGCGTCTTTTCCCGGGGGACTACCTTCTGCACCCGGCAGGGTTGGCTCATGGCGCTTTTTTGGCCATCGAGACCACCGGGTATCAGGTCTATAGCGGAGAACCGGACGAGCTTGTCGATTTTCAGGTCATTCCGATCGGCGGCTAGGGATATGGTCAAGGGGTCAAGGGCTCGCTGCGTATCATTCCGAGCGTGTAAAAGCACGTGTCATTGAGAGACAACACGTGCCATCACAGCGTTTTCAGAAAATAGGCGCTGAGCAAATGCTGGAGCAAAATGACAAAATCGGTGATGTTCACTGGCGAACTATCGAACTCGATGGAGCCATGAGCCATAATAATCCACTGGCACGGTAATGACCGGCATGGGAAAAAAGGGTTCGTTACACCCTGGTTTAATGACAAAGGATGTTCATGATCAAGTCTTACGATAGCATATGGATGTTTTCCGTCGCCCTTTTTGTTCTTCTCATTGTTTTTGTGCGTTTTGGTTACCATCTCGGCCGACAACAGAGAAGCCGGTCCGGCGACAACGATAATAACGGGGTCAGCCACATCAATGGAACCGTATTTACCCTGATCGGACTACTTTGCCCCGGTGGGATCCCCAGCCGCACATACGGCGTATTTGCAGAGCCTCAAATTGCAGGCTGCCCTTTGGCAACAAGGCACGTCCGCAGCCCTCTGGCCACGAACAACACAGCCATCGTCAGTCTGATGGCATGGCGCTCAATGCGACATTCGACATGACTACAACGCGACTGGTTGCTGCGCGTACCCACCCGCCCCTAATCATCTTCATCGTATTATTCGGCGTGGCGCTGATAGCTGCCCTGCTTGCGGGCTACGGCATGGCCTCCAGTCCCAAGATATCCTGGCTACAGACTATTCTCTTTGCCTCGGCACTCTCTGTTACCTTGTTCACCATCATGGATATGGAATATCCCCGGTTGGGTTTTATCCGTGTGGACTTTGCCGACCGTGTACTCGTGGACAGTTTGCAGGGGATGCGGCATTGAATAGGTTCCCTTCGCAGATGGCCGTGATATGGGGGCACAGGTTCAAATCGTTCGTGGCCACATCAGCAGGTCTCGGCTGGATGACCCTCGCCCTGCAGTTCTACCTGTCCCTGCAATTGTCCATCGCGCACGGTAAGGGCGTGTTTGGCGGGCTGGTCATCTATTTCAGCTTCTTCACCATCCTGACGAACTTTCTGGTGGCGTTGGCGCTGACCGCCTCTCTGCTGCGGGTACGATCTAGCGTTGCCGAATTCTTTACGCGACCGGGGGTGAATACAGGTATTGCGGCAAGCATCGCCCTGGTGGGTATCGCCTACGCCCTGCTTCTGCAACATCTATGGCACCCTGAAGGGCTCCAACTCGTGGCCGATATGCTACTCCATTATGTCATGCCGTTGCTCTTTCTGGTCTACTGGTGGGTTGCCGTCCCGAGAGGGGATGTGCGCTGGACGAGTGTTTTCACCTGGATGCTCTACCCGGTCCTCTATTTTGTGTATGCCATGACACGCGGCGCCCTGTCCGGTGTTTACCCCTATCCATTCATTAATGCGGCGGAACTGGGCTACGAGCAAGCCTTGGCAAATGCCTTGGGGGTTTTGGTGGGTTTTATTGCGCTCGCACTGCTTCTGGTTACCGTGGAGCGATTCAAGGGGGACGCCACATCCAGCACGAAGCACTGCCACAGGCGTAACAAATGGTAATACCGATACCGGGCACTGGTTGTGGGTCGAAAATCAGCTATTGGCAGGCCATCCGTACCGACCCAGGCCGGCCCGTGATGGATGACGAGGCGGCGGACATGCCACGGTAGATTTGTCCAACCAACAAATCGATTGAACATAATAAAAAATTAAGTGATTCCTGACATGAAGTTGCATGACTTAGCCGATTTTTTATGACATAGGTACCACGGTGGCCAGCATCAAACACGGACGAAGTTGCCGCCGAATCCTATCCGACGCTCAAACGCGAAAAGGTCCCGCCAAAGAATCGACAGGACCCATCGCAAACAATCGGCGCGAGAATTACTTCATCATCGCCTTCTTGAACATCCGCTCTACCTTCACGTTGGCCTCATCAGCCTTCTGATTGGCGACGTTGGCTGTGTTCATCGCCTGACCAGCAGTGCTCTGCGCAGCGTTAGCCTTGCTCAGCGCGTCTGTCGCGGTGCTCTGCGCGGAATTGGCCTTGGCCAAAGCCTCGTTGGCGGTGGACTGTGCGGCGTCAGCCTTGGCAGCAACTTTGCCGAGGTCAGAGGTGGTCGCACAACCGGCCAAGCCCAAGGGCAAAATCAGCGCGGTTACTTTCAAGGCGGTGGTGAACTTGCTCATGGTAGTTTCCTTTATTAGGTTGGATAATAGGCGGGAAAAGCATAGCTAAAAAACAACAACACACTAGTCTTTAGCATGTTTTTCGACGATAGCCACAAACTTGCAGCCCTGAATCAGCGACCATGCAACAGTATGATGCAAAAGGTCTCCCTAACAAACAATTAATGGGATAACAAGCTTATGACAAACAAAATGCATGGTGGATGCCTCTGTGGAGATGTTCTATATGAGGCTACAGGGATGCGGTTTTCTTGGGGAACGGCTACTGCCGCGATTGCCAGAGAACATCTGGTGGAGCATTTACACCAGCGATATTTATGCCAGATGGTTCCGTGAAAATATACGGGGAAGCCAAATGCTACGAACCAATAGCCGACAGCGGTAAGAAAGATAGTCGCGGGTTCTGCCCTAAATGTGGCTCTCAATTATTCGAAAATTGGAGCGGTATCTTGGTCTCTTAGGACTGCGTGCTGGCACACTAGATGATGCTTCACTGTTCAAGCCAAACGTTGATATATTCACATCTAGTGCGGCACATTGGGATTTTATGAATCCCGATCTTCCGAAGTTCCAACGGGAACAGAGCTAAAATATAAATCTCAGCACTGCTCAGTTGCTTACCTTAAGATGGAGTCATCTCTCATGACTAAAAATAAAACTGATAAGAATTTTTCACGCCACCTCATTGTGGTGGGCGGTTATGGCGTAGTGGGAAACGGCGTTGTCGATGCAATTTCTCCGTTACCAAACTGGAGGGTGACGACCGTGGCACGTCGCGAAGCCCCCCACAAATTGTTGAATGGCAAAATTGCACCACCACATGTTCAGGTTGACTTGCTGGACCTGGCATCTACGAAGAAAGCATTCTCTAGCTTGACCACAGTCACGGATATTGTGTTTTGCGCCTATACGGAGCGTGATACTATGGCCGCGACTATTGCCCCCAATGTCACCATGTTAAGCAACACCATCACCACTTTAAAAGATGTAGGAGCCAATCTGAATCATGTCGTGCTGATTGGTGGTGGCAAATCTTATGGTGAGCACCTCGGTCCCTACAAAACACCTGCGAAGGAAAGTGATGCGCGCTTCCTGGGGCCTATCTTCTACAATGACCAAGAAGACATTTTGTGGGAGCAGGCCGAACGAGATCGGTTTAGCTGGACCGTCCTGCGACCGGACGGTGTGATCGGACCAAGTATCGGTTCGCCAATGAATATGCTAACGGGGTTAGCGAGTTTTGCTTCGATCAGTCGAGAACTTTGTGTTCCTCTCCGCTTTCCCGGCAGTCTCGGTGCGTGGTCGGCGTTGCATCAAATGACTGACGTAGGGGTACTGGCCGAAGCCGTTCTCTGGTCATTATCGACGAAGACTGCGCGCAATGAGATTTTTAATGTCACTAATGGTGATAATTTTCGGTGGCAGCATCTTTGGTCAGAAATAGCCGAATTTTTCGATATGCCAACCGCGACACCTCAGCCGATGCTGCTCTCTGAGCAGATGTCCGACAAAGCTTCAATATGGGAGAGAATTGTCAAAAAGAATAAACTTCAGGCGACGCCTTGGGCAGAAATTGCCGCATGGCCATTCCTTGATGGTTGGCTGAATACCGACTTTGACATGGTTCAAAGCACAATCAAAATTAGGAGTGCGGGCTTTACAGGCTGCATCGACACACATGAGAGCATAGTGCAGCACCTAGGCCACATGCGCGAATATCGCCTCATTCCATGATTTAGATGCGCTCACGGTGGGGTTTGAGTTAGGATAACTGGATTTTGGCGATTTTAGCTTGCCACTCACTTTAATGAACGTTTTATGACGCCTCTATTTTATGATACTTTTAGGGCCATTTCTGGCCCTGAGTGTGTCGATAAAGCCGTCTATCTTTCTATGTCCAGCAAACGTCACCCAACTGTGATGGGTGCTGACCACCAACTTTTGTACGTCCGGTTACGCTGCCCTGTGGACATTCGAATTATGGGTACACATTACGCGCGAGCCGAGGTTTTTATCTTTTGGCATCACTACACCAAAATAGGCAGCCGACGTTTGGCTGCCTGGTATCGCTTGATCTCATTTTATGTGTCGCGCCAGTCTCACTTTATGTGTCGTCCAATGATGTCCAATGGCTTATTCCCAGCTCAGCGCTCCGCCGGTCTGATACTCGGTGACCCGCGTCTCAAAAAAGTTCTTCTCTTTCTTGAGATCCATCATTTCGCTCATCCACGGGAAGGGATTCTGTACGCCCGGATATTGCTGCGGCAAACCGAGCTGCACCAAGCGGCGATTGCCGATATATTGGACGTATTCTCTGAAGACCGGTGCATTCAGGCCGAGCACGCCGCGGGGCATGGTATCGTCGGCATAAGCACATTCCAGTTCTACGCCACGGCGGATCAGGTCGATGATTTCCTGCTGGAAAGCCTCTGTCCAGAGCTGCGGATTTTCCACCTTGATCTGGTTGGCCATATCGATACCGAAATTGCAGTGCATGGATTCATCGCGCAGGATGTACTGATACTGCTCCGCCGCGCCCACCATTTTGTTCTGTCGACCCATCGCCAGAATCTGGCTGAAACCCACATAGAAAAAGGTGCCCTCCATGATTGCCGCAAACACGATCAGCGAGCGTAATAACTTCTGATCATTTTCCAGGGTGCCGGTTTTGAAATGGGGGTCCGCCAGAATGTCGATAAAGGGCATCAGAAACTGATCTTTATCCCGTACCGATGGCACCTCATGGTACATGTTGAATATCTCGCCTTCATCGAGGCCAATGGATTCGACAATGTACTGATAGGCGTGGGTATGAATAGCCTCTTCAAAGGCCTGGCGCAGCATATATTGGCGGCATTCCGGGGCGGTGATGTGACGATACGTGCCCAGTACAATGTTGTTGGCCGCCAGGCTGTCCGCAGTCACAAAAAAGCCCAGATTGCGCTTCACGATGCGCCGCTCATCCTCGGTCAGCCCCTTGGGGTCTTTCCACAGGGCGATGTCCCTGGACATCTGAATCTCCTGCGGCATCCAGTGGTTGGCGCAGGCGGCGAGGTACTTATCCCAGGCCCACTGGTATTTAAAGGGCACCAACTGGTTGACATCGGCGCACCCGTTAATAATGCGTTTATCTTCGGCACGCACCCGCTCAAAACTGGTCATGGCAGTCTCTTCGATACCACTAACATGCTCTGGACGCATCGTTAACGGCCCATCGGGAATAGGTTCTTTGCGAATATTTTCTTCAAAACGTAGCATGATAATTTCCTTTGTTAAACAATTCCCGTATTACTGACAAGCCTCACAAGTCGGATCATCAAGCGCACAGGCTTTGGGTTGACCTGATCCAACAGCATTGAGAGTGCCCGTCTGCACCGTAGATTTTTCCGCTGCCGTGGCGCCCAGTGAGCGCAGGTAGTAGGTGGTTTTCAGGCCGCGTTTCCAGGCCAGCCGGTAGGTTTCGTCAATTTTCTTGCCGGAAGGCTGGCCGAAATAGAGGTTGAGACTCTGGGCCTGATCCAGCCATTTCTGCCGCCGGGCTGCTGCTTCCACCAGCCATGCCGGGTCGGTTTCAAAAGCATTGGCATACAAGGGCTTGATGCTGGCTGGAATGCGGTCTACGGGCATGACCGAACCATCGAAGTATTTCAAATCATTGACCATGACCTCATCCCAGAGTTCCAGGCGTTTCAGGTCGTGGACCAGATAGCTGTTCACCACCGTAAACTCGCCGGACAGGTTGGATTTGACATAGAGGTTCTGGTAAATCGGCTCAATACCCTGGCTGACACCGACAATGTTGGAGATGGTAGCGGTCGGTGCAATAGCCAGGCAATTGCTGTTGCGTATCCCCGCTTTGACCTTGTCACGCAGGGCGGTCCAATTCAGGCGCTGGCTGCGGTCCACGTCTACACCCTGCGTGCGGCTGGCCGCGAGCAGTTCGATGCTGTCGATGGGCAGGATACCCTGACTCCACAAGGACCCCGGGAAGCTCTGATAGCTGCCCCGCTCCCGGGCCAGATCGGCCGACGCATCAATGGCGTGGTAGGAAATGATTTCCTGACTGATATCGGCAAAGGCGAGGGCTGCGGCCGAAGCGTAGGGAATCCGCATCTGCAACAGGGCATCGGAGAAACCCATCAGCCCCAGACCCACTGGCCGGTGCCGCATATTACTATTGCGCGCTTTGGCAACGGCGTAGTAGTTCATGTCGATGACATTATCCAGCATTCGCATGGCTACCCGAATGGTACGTCCTAGCTTCTCTTCGTCCATCAGCGCCAGCAATTCTTCCGGACTGCTGTCCTCGCGTAATGCGCTAGTGTCGGTGCTCGCCGTTGCCCGCAAATGAGATACCAGGTTGACGGATCCCAGGTTACAGACGGCGATTTCCCTGGCATTGGTGTTGAGGGTGATCTCGGTGCAGAGATTGGAGCTATGCACCGCCCCGACATGCTGCTGCGGGCTGCGCAGGTTGCACGGGTCCTTGAAGGTGATCCACGGATGGCCGGTCTCGAAGAGCATGGTCAGCATTTTGCGCCAGAGATGAATGGCGGGCATGCGCTTGAACAATTCGATTTCGCCCGCATCCGCCATGCGTTCATAGTGTTCATAACGCTCCCGGAAGGCTGACCCGGTGAGGTCATGCAAATCTGGCGTTTCGTTGGGGCTGAACAGCGTCCACATCGTGTTGCTCTCCACGCGCTCCATGAAGAGGTCGGGGATCCAGTTGGCGGTATTCATATCGTGGGTGCGGCGGCGGTCGTCACCGGTATTCTTGCGCAGTTCGAGGAATTCCTCGATGTCCATGTGCCAGGTTTCCAGGTAGGCGCAGACCGCGCCTTTGCGTTTGCCGCCCTGATTCACAGCGACCGCTGTGTCGTTGACTACCTTAAGGAAAGGGACGACGCCCTGCGACTTGCCATTAGTGCCTTTGATGAAAGACCCCAGTGCGCGCACCGGCGTCCAGTCGTTCCCCAGGCCGCCACTGAACTTGGAGAGCATGGCGTTTTCTTTGATGGCTTCGTAGATGTCATCCAGATCGTCACCCACGGTGGTCAGGAAGCAACTGGACAACTGCGGGCGCAAGGTTCCGGCATTGAATAAGGTGGGCGTCGAACTGACAAAGTCGAAGCTGGACAGCACTTCATAAAAGGCAATGGCATGGGTTTCGCGGTCGATTTCATCCATCGCCAGACCCATGGCCACCCGCATCCAGAAGGCCTGCGGCAATTCAATGCGACGCTCCCGCACGTGCAAAAAGTAGCGATCATACAGAATTTGCATACCCAGATACTGGAAGTTCAGGTCCCGCTCCGGCCTGAGCGCGGCGGTAATACGCTCCAGATCGTACTGTCCCAGCCGCGGGTCAATCAGCTCATTCTGGATGCCGGTTTGCAGATAGTCGCGGAAATACTCAGGATAGCGTGCAGTCATCTCCGCCTGAGTTGCTGCTTCACCGAGCACTTCCCAGCGCACGCGGTCGAGGAGCAGGCGCGCTGAGGCATAGGCGTAGGCAGGATCACGCTCGATCAGTACCCGGCTGGCAAGAATGGGAGCCTGAAACAGTTCATCCTCGCTGATGCCGTCGTAGAGATTTTTGACGGTATTGCCGAGGATGGCATCTATCGACACGGCGCTGCCCAGGCCACTGCAGGCTTCTTCGATAACGGCGCGCAGTCGTTCCATGTCCAGTGTCCGCTGGCTGCCATTCGGATGGCTGACCTTAATAGCCGGGATCTCGGCTGGGGTTCCCGTCGCTGCCTGCTGGCGGCGCTCCCGCGTGCGCTCCTCGCGATACAGCACATAGGCCCTGGCGACTTCGTGTTCGCCCGCGCGCATGAGCGCCAGTTCCACCTGATCCTGAATGTCTTCAATGTGAAAGGTGCCGCCCCCTGGCTGGCGCCGTTTCAGTGCTTCAATCACCTGTTCTGTCAGACGGCTGACAAGGTCACGGACGCGTGCGCTGGCCGCCCCGCTGCCGCCTTCCACGGCCAGGAAGGCCTTCGTCACAGCGATGTGAATCTTGCTGGCGTCAAAATTGACCACCGCGTTGTTGCGACGAATGACTTTGTAATGACTGGCTTCGGAGGGGTCGTAAGCAGGGTTGCTGACGATGGCTTGGGCGGCAGGGTTGGACATGGGCGACTCCTAAATAATCGGGGCGATAGTGAACGCAAACAGCGAGGCAGCGTAATCTAAGGATACACCGGGGCGGCGTGCAAGGCGGATCGCAGAGCGCCCAAGCACTAAATATAGACCTGTTTCCGTTGGTGTCAACCATATCTTGTGCGTAACATCGTGTGCAAGTTTGGCAAAAGATGTGGATAACCAGGCCAGAAGTATCATTTAACAATGAAAATTTATCTCTTGTCCGGAGGCGGGCGCGAGGGCATCTCTGCCGGTTTATGAATTTGGACTTGTTCTAAACGATTGGTTGGGCGCATACTGATCCTATCCTAATTAATCTGCCAGGAAGGAACGTGATGACTGCCTCAGCCTTGGAAATTGCCCGCGCTACTCTTTTTGCCCCCGGTGGGGTCAGCGAAGGGGAGTTGGAAAAAGTATTTGGCCATCTCTCCCATCGCGCCCTGGACGATGCTGATCTGTATTTTCAGTACAGTCGCAGCGAGGGCTTTAGCCTGGAAGAAGGGGTCGTAAAGTCGGGTAGTCACTCCATTGAACAGGGCGTGGGTGTGCGAGCGGTGAGCGGTGAACGTCAGGGCCTGGCTTATTCTGACGAGATCGCCGTAGATGCCTTGCTGACGGCGGCAGAGGCGGCGCGCGCCATTGTCCATCATCCGGGGCAGACGAAAGGGCTGGTCTGGCAGCGGCGTCAGGGGCTGGCGCTCTATCCGCCTGTCGATCCTCTGGCTTCCATTCCCAATAGCGAGAAAATCGCTCTGCTGGAGCGGGTGGAACGGGCTGCTCGGGCCTGTGATCCGCGTATTGTTCAGGTGATGGCCAGCCTGAGTGCCCGTTTTGAGGTGGTGCTGGTGGCGCGTCTCAACGGTACCATGGCTGCCGACGTGCGCCCCCTGGTACGGCTCAACGTCTCCGTCATTGTCGAGCAGGGCGGGCGGCGCGAGCAGGGCAGTGCTGGTGGTGGTGGTCGTTACGATTATCAGACCTTTCTTCAGGGTGACATGGCCGAAGACTTTGCCCGGGAGGCTGCGCGTCAGGCCTTGGTCAACCTGGAGGCGGAAGCGGCGCCTGCCGGTTGTATGGAAGTGGTCCTCGGACCAGGATGGCCGGGAGTATTGCTGCATGAGGCCATTGGTCATGGTCTGGAGGGTGACTTCAACCGCAAGGGTACCAGCGCCTTCAGTGGCATGGTCGGCCAGCGGGTCGCGGCGCCGGGCGTCACGGTTGTTGATGATGGTACTCTGGATGGTCGCCGCGGTAGTCTCAATGTCGATGATGAAGGGACCCGGACTCAGTGCACTACGCTGATTGAGGATGGTATTCTCAAAGGCTATTTGCAGGATACCCTCAATGCCCGCCTGACTGGAACGCATTCAACGGGCAATGGCCGCCGCGAATCCTACGCGCACCTGCCGATGCCGCGGATGACTAACACCTACATGCGGGCCGGGAATCGCGATCCCCTGGAAATCATCGCCAGTGTCAAACATGGGCTCTATGCCGTCAACTTCGGGGGTGGTCAGGTGGATATCACTAACGGCAAATTCGTTTTTTCCGCTTCTGAAGCGTATCTTATTGAAAATGGGAAGATAACCAAGCCAGTCAAAGGGGCCACCCTGATTGGCAACGGCCCGGATGTGCTCACCAGGGTTGAAATGATTGGCAACGACCTCCAATTAGATACAGGAGTGGGTGTATGTGGCAAGGATGGCCAGAGTGTGCCCGTAGGCGTTGGGCAGCCGACGCTGAAAATCCGTGATCTGACCGTGGGTGGAACACAAGGGTGAAAAACCTGCTCTTGTCAGGTGATCTTGGGAAGGCTAACATCGAACGATATATTGGTCTTATTAATCAGTCTGGTTCTCCCATTCGGGGGGTGTGTGAATGAATAATGTCTTAAAAAATGTGCTGTTGTGGGTGGCGATTGGCGTCATTCTGATGCTGGTGTTTCAGAACCTCAATACGAGCAGTTCGACGCCAGCCCAGGCTATGGACTTTTCGACCTTTGTGACTAGTGTGAAGCAAGGTCAGGTTGCCGATGTCACCATCAATGGTAACCATGTGAATGGTAGCCTTAGCTCCGGGCAGCAGTTCAGTGTTTACACGCCGGCCAACGACACTCAACTCGTTCCCCAACTGCTGGCTGCCGGGGTGAAAATCTCGGTCAAGCCGCCGGAAGGGCAATCACTGTTGCTTTCTATCCTCATCTCGTGGTTCCCGATGCTGTTGCTGATCGGTGTGTGGATTTTCTTCATGCGCCAGATGGGTGGTGGTGGCGCGGGCGGTCGGGGAGCAATGACTTTCGGCCGCAGCAAGGCGCGGATGCTGACGGAAGAAAACAATAAGGTCACCTTCGCCGATGTGGCGGGCATTGAAGAAGCCAAGGATGAGCTTGCAGAGATTGTTGAATTCCTGCGCGATCCGCAGAAGTTCCAGCGCCTTGGCGGACGGATTCCCAAGGGCGTATTGCTCATGGGTTCGCCGGGTTCGGGTAAGACCTTGCTGGCGCGTGCGATTGCGGGCGAAGCACGGGTACCTTTCTTCTCTATCTCCGGCTCCGACTTTGTGGAAATGTTTGTTGGTGTCGGCGCATCGCGGGTTCGCGATATGTTCGAGCAGGCTAAAAAGCATGCCCCTTGCATTATCTTTATTGACGAGATTGATGCGGTGGGTCGTCAGCGCGGTGCGGGCCTGGGTGGCGGTAACGATGAACGCGAGCAGACCCTGAATCAGTTGCTGGTGGAAATGGATGGTTTCGAAGGTACTGAGGGCATCATTGTGGTTGCTGCTACCAATCGTCCGGATGTGCTGGATCCGGCGTTGTTGCGGCCCGGTCGTTTCGACCGGCAGGTCACCGTACCGTTGCCGGATATTCGCGGGCGCGAGCAGATTCTGCAGGTGCATATGCGCAAGGTGCCGATTGCTCCGGACGTGGATCCCAAGGTTATTGCCCGGGGTACCCCTGGTTTCTCCGGTGCGGATCTGGCCAACCTGGTCAATGAAGCAGCACTGATGGCGGCACGCAGGAGCAAGCGTCTGGTAGATATGCACGACTTTGAGGATGCCAAAGACAAGGTCATGATGGGGGCGGAGCGCAAGTCGGTGGTCATGAGCGATAAGCAACGGGAAACCACGGCCTATCACGAGTCTGGCCATGCTGTGGTAGCTAAGCTACTGCCAGGCACGGATCCGGTGCATAAGGTCACCATCATTCCGCGTGGCCGGGCTCTGGGGCTCACTATGCAGTTGCCGACGGAAGATCGTTTCAACTACGAGCGTCAGGAAATTCTCTGTAACATCTCCATTCTCATGGGCGGGCGCATTGCGGAAGAAGTTTTCCTCAATCAGATGACGACGGGCGCGGGTAACGACATTGAGCGTGCCACAGACCTGGCGCGGCGAATGGTGACACAGTGGGGTATGTCTACCATCGGGCCGATGGTCATCGGTGAAAAAGAGGAAGAAGTATTTATTGGTCGGGAAATGACCAAGCATAGTAATATCTCTGAGCAGACGGCGAGAACCGTAGACGGGGAGGTGCGCGATATTATCCAGGAGCGCTACGGCATTGCCCGTAAATTGATTGAAGAAAACCGCGACAAGGTCGAGGCCATGGCCCGAGCCCTGCTGAAGTATGAAACGCTGAACGCGGGGCAGGTGAGTGACATTATGGCAGGTCGTGACCCGCAGCCGCCGGTAGAGGACGCGGGAAATTATCCCTCCGCACCCGGTGGCAATGTCACGACGACGGACAAATCCGGCGGGCAGCCGTTGCCTAGTCTGAATCCGGGAGAACACCCCGTTTGACCCTGACGCTGGATTGCAACGGGCGCCCGCTGGTTCTCGGGCGCCCTTGTGTTATGGGGGTGCTCAATATCACCCCCGATTCTTTTTCCGATGGCGGCACCTATCTGTCTGTGGAGGCTGCTCTTGCCCGCGCCCAACGGATGTGGGAAGAAGGCGCCGATATCATCGATATCGGGGCGGAATCTACCCGTCCCGGGGCGCCGGTAGTGGCGCTTGAGGATGAGTTGCGCCGCCTGCTGCCGGTATTGGAGGCGGTGGCGGCAGCAGTGCCGTTGCCCATTTCCATTGACACTAACAAAGCAGCTGTTATGCGCGCCGCCTGGGCCTTGGGTGCGGGGCTGATGAATGATGTGACGGCGTTACGTGCCGATCCGCTGGCGCTGGCGACTATCGCCGAGTTGGGTGTTCCCGTCTGTCTGATGCACATGCGGGGTACCCCGCAGAATATGCAAACAGAAACGCATTACGGCGATGTGGTGGCAGAGGTGAAGAACTTCCTGTTTGAGCGCATAAAGCATTGCGTCGCAGCAGGCATTCCCCGACAACATCTGCTCATCGATCCCGGCTTTGGTTTCGCCAAGGATCTGGAAGCTAACTGCAGTTTACTGCGTCATCTCGATGCCTTTGCATCCATGGATGTGCCACTGCTCGTTGGCCTTTCCCGCAAGCGCATGATCGGCGAGCTTTCTGGTGTGGGACTGGCTACAGCTCGTGGGGCTGGCAGTATCGCTGCTGCACTGTGGGCAGTAGAGCATGGCGCCCATATTGTGCGCGTCCACGATGTGGCAGAAACGGTGCAGGCGCTGCGAGTCTGGCGCGGAATTGGTTTGCGTTGAAGATATGAAGATTCATCTTTTATAACTACAGGCAGGGCTGCGCCTCAGGCGCTGATAAGCCGTCCATATATGGAGTAAAAGCTGTGGCGAGAAAATGGTTTGGGACCGATGGGGTGCGCGGTCAGGTCGGTGATTCTGTCATTCATCCGGAATGGGTTCTCCGTCTGGGCTGGGCTGCGGGACATGTGCTCACGGCCGACGCGCCGGGTCGGCCCCAGGTGGTTATTGGCAAGGACACCCGTCTGTCCGGATACATGCTGGAGTCTGCTCTGGAGTCCGGGTTGGCCGCAGCGGGCGTCGATGTTCTGCTGGTCGGCCCCTTACCGACACCAGCCATCGCCTATCTGACCCGCACCTTGCGCGCGGATGCCGGTATTGTCATTAGCGCCTCACACAATCCCTATCAGGACAATGGCATCAAATTTTTCTCGGGCGACGGTTATAAGCTGCCGGACGCCCAGGAGGAGGCCATCGAGGCATGGATGGACCGGCCCATGACTCTGTCTGCATCAGAGCGCCTGGGTAAGGCACGGCGGGTAGACGATGCGGTGGGGCGTTACGTAGAGTTTTGCAAAACCACCTTCCCCGCCGACCTCAATCTGCGCAGTATGCACTTGGTTCTGGATTGTGCGCACGGCGCCAATTACAAAGTGGCGCCGATGATTTTTGGGGAACTGGGCGCCACCCTGGAATTGCTGGGAGTGGAGCCCAACGGCATCAATATCAACGATCAGGTGGGCTCCACCCATCCTGAAGCGCTGCGTGCCGCAGTGCTTCGCACCGGCGCCGATATGGGTATTGCCTTTGATGGTGATGGTGATCGTTTGCTCTTGGTGGACGATCAGGGTGAACTGATCGACGGTGATGAAATTCTCTGGTTGCTGGCACGGGATATGTGTCAGTATGGCGAGCTCTCTGGTGTGGTCGGTACGGTCATGACTAATCTCGCTCTGGAACAGGCACTGGCTGGCTGCGGTGTGCCTATGGTGCGGGCGCCCGTGGGTGACCGTTATGTGTTGGAGGCCATGCGTCGCCATGGTTATCCGCTGGGCGGCGAGTCATCGGGGCACATCATTACACCCGCGAATACCACTGGTGATGGTATCCTTGCCGCGCTACGGATATTGGCTATTTTGCGCCGCACTGGTGAGGCGCTGGCAGCGTTGCGCGAAGGCTACCGTCCTTTTCCTCAGGTGCTGAAGAGCGTACGCATAGCGGGTGCGCAAAGTTTGCTCGACCAGCCATTAGCGCGTCAGCTTATTGCTGATGCGGAGGATCGTCTGGGCGGCACCGGACGCTTACTGGTACGGCCATCCGGGACAGAACCCTTATTACGGATCATGGTAGAGGCGGCATCCGCTGATATGGCGGCTGATGTGGCGGCGACGCTGACTACAGGACTAGCAAAGCTGGCGCTTGCCAGCGCGGTCCTGGGACCGCTAAATTGACCATTGGAGGCGGAATCTTTACACTAATCGATACATTAAATAATCATGACCATGCCGTCGGCACCCCCAGGGACGATGCAGTTGTCGTGGGCATTGATCATAAGGAAGGAGTGTCATGCGTCCCACAATGGTAGCAGGAAACTGGAAGATGAACGGCTTGAGCGCGGATGCAGTGCATCTCACCCAAGCCATCCTCCATGCCGAACTGGAACCAATGCGCCCGGAGGTGGTGATTTTCCCGCCTTTTACCCTGCTCCACGCAGTGTCTCAGGAGGCCAAAAGCAGCGCCCTGCGTTGGGGTGGGCAAAACCTCTTCTGGGAGGCCAGCGGTGCCTATACGGGAGAAATATCCGGGGCCATGCTCCGTGATATGGGGTGTCGTTATGTACTGATTGGGCACTCAGAGCGACGGCAAATCTTTGCGGAAAGTGATATGCAGGTCACCCAGAAAGTTAAGGTAGCGCTACTGTCCGGTCTTATCCCAGTGGTTTGTGTGGGCGAAACTGAAGCGGAACGGGCACATGGCGCCACGGAGGCGGTATTATACCGTCAGGTCGAAGCCATCTTGCCGCTGTTGAATCTCGAAGCGAGCCAGCCTAATATGATCATTGCTTATGAACCCATTTGGGCCATTGGCACCGGTCTGAGTGCGAGCCCCGAACAGGCGCAGGCGGTGCATGCTTTCATCCGTGGACTGGTGGCCGCCTATTCGGCGCAACTCGCCAAACGTCTCTTAGTGCTTTACGGCGGGAGTGTTAAAGGTAACAATGCAGCCGCACTTTTTGACCAGGCAGATATTGACGGTGGACTGGTCGGTGGTGCTTCCTTGCAGGCGGGTGAGTTTATCCAAATTTGTCGTGCTGCCGAGTTGGCAGGACGAGGAGGCTGAATTGATGTACACGGTGTTGCTGATATTCCAGGTCGTTATTTGTACCGTCCTGGTGGGGCTTATTCTGATTCAGAAGGGGCAGGGTGCGGATATTGGTGCGGTCTTTGGCGGCGGTGGTTCGCAGACTGTTTTCGGTGCGCGTGGTGCGGGTAATTTCCTGAGCCACACCACTGCCGTGATTGGCGCCGTGTTTTTTTTAAACAGTCTCGGACTGGCCTATCTTTCCGATCATTCCAGCAGCAATGTGCTTTCTGGTATCGTCTTGCCTAGCACCATGCCAATGACGACAGCTGTACCAGTCTCTGCTGCTCCGACGCAGTCGGTAGCAACGACAGCGGGTTTGGCAGCTGCTGCGGTCTCTTCTGCTTCTGCGGGAAAACCCCTCGCCACGCCTTGACGTCGTTAGCGTGTCATGAGAGAGTTCCAAGCGTTAAGCCGAAGTGGTGAAATTGGTAGACACACCGTCTTGAGGGGGCGGCGGCGCAAGCTATACCGGTTCGAGTCCGGTCTTCGGCACCAAATTGCAGCCCGCAGGGCTGTTTTTTTGTCCCTGGATTTCACCAGAGACTGACTTTATATATAAAAAATAATTTATAGGTGGTTTTGGAGGAGGTTTTCCGAGGCCAGTATTGGGGTGGAGGGGTTGGGGATGTTGAACCACTATTTGCCAGTGCTCATATTTCTGTTGGTTGCATTGGTGGTTGGCGTGGTCCCGCTGCTGATGGGGGCTTCGCTGGGACCAAGTAAGCCGGATAGTGAAAAGCTTTCACCCTATGAATGTGGGTTCGAGGCTTTTGAGGATGCACGCGTGAAATTTGACGTGCGCTACTATCTCGTGGCCATCCTCTTCATTCTTTTTGATTTGGAGATTGCCTTCCTCTTTCCCTGGGCGGTGGTTTTCGATCAAATCGGCATGATGGGCTTTCTCGCTATGATGATCTTCCTCGCCATCCTCGTCGTCGGCTTCATTTATGAGTGGAAGAAAGGGGCGCTGGAATGGGAATAGAAGGTATCCTCGAGAAAGGCTTCGTCACGACGAGTATTGATACGGTAGTGAACTGGAGCCGTACCGGTTCTCTCTGGCCCATGACCTTCGGTCTCGCCTGTTGTGCGGTGGAAATGATGCACGCTGGTGCTGCGCGCTATGACCTAGATCGCTTCGGTATTGTGTTTCGTCCCAGTCCGCGCCAGTCCGACGTGATGATTGTGGCGGGGACGCTGGTTAACAAAATGGCGCCGGCCTTGCGTAAGGTCTATGACCAGATGCCGGAACCCCGCTGGGTGATATCCATGGGTTCCTGTGCTAATGGTGGCGGCTATTATCACTATTCCTATAGCATTGTGCGCGGTTGTGACCGTATCGTGCCCGTGGATATCTACGTGCCGGGTTGCCCGCCCACCGCTGAGGCTTTGCTCTTTGGCTTGATACAGCTGCAGAAAAAAATCCGTCGCACCAATACCATTGCCAGGTGAACCATGACTGACGCACTCGAAAATTTGCGCCGGAATCTGGGCGCGGAACTAGGGGAAACCCTGCGTAATGCGCGTCTGGACCGCGGCGAACTGACCGTGGAGTTGTCTCGTGAAGGTTTTCTGCCGGCCTGTCGCTGGCTCCGGGATGACGTGAATTGCGCCTTTGATCTGTTAGTGGACATCTGTGGTGTGGACTATGTCGACTACGGCGATGGGCTTTGGGAAGGTCCCCGCTTCGCTGTGGTCTATCATTTGCTCTCCCTGAAACATCGCCAGCGTTTGCGAGTACGTATTTTTGCGGATGACGATCTGCCCATGGTGCCCTCGGTGGTGGATATCTGGGCGGCGGCCAACTGGTTTGAGCGTGAGGCCTTTGACCTTTACGGAATTCTCTTTGAGGGCCACCCCGATTTGCGGCGGATCCTTACGGATTATGGCTTTGTGGGCTACCCCTTCCGTAAGGATTTTCCTTTGGTGGGTATGGTAGAAATGCGCTACGACGCAGATCAGGGACGGGTGGTCTACGAGCCGACACGGACTGAGGAGCGCGTGGTGGTGCCGCGTATCCTCCGCGAGGAAGGGGAGGGTCACTACAATGCCCGAAATCAATAATTTCACTATGAATTTCGGGCCGCAGCATCCTTCTGCCCATGGTGTGTTGCGCTTGGTACTGGAACTGGATGGGGAGGTGATCGAGCGCGCCGATCCCCATATCGGCTTGTTGCATCGTGCCACTGAAAAGCTGGCGGAGAACAAGACCTATTTGCAGAACCTGCCTTACATGGATCGTCTCGATTATGTATCCATGATGTGCAACGAGCATGCCTACTGCCTGGCGGTGGAAAAACTGCTCGGCGTCGCTGTGCCCGCCCGGGCGCAGTATATCCGTACCCTGTTCGATGAGATCACCCGGGTGCTTAATCATCTGCTCTGGCTGGGGGCTTACGCGCTGGATGTCGGGGCCATGAGTGTTTTCCTCTACTGCTTCCGCGAACGGGAAGATCTTATGGATGTCTATGAGGCGGTCTCCGGGGCGCGCATGCATGCCGCCTATTATCGCCCGGGCGGTGTCTACCGTGATTTGCCAATACAGATGCCCTTGTATCAGCCATCTCCTTACCGGAATGCCAAGCGCCTGGAAGAACTCAATGGTAACCGGCAGGGCAGCATGCTGGACTTCATTGAAGACTTCACCCGCCGTTTTCCCACTTATGTGGATGAGTATGAGACCCTGCTGACCGACAATCGTATCTGGAAGCAGCGTACCGTGGGCATCGGTGTAGTGGGTCCAGAGCGCGCGATTCAACTGGGCTTCACCGGACCCATGCTGCGCGCTTCCGGGGTGGCCTGGGATCTGCGGCGCACGCAACCTTACGCCGCTTATGCCGATCTGGATTTTGACATTCCGGTAGGCAAAACCGGAGATTGTTATGATCGCTATCTGGTCCGGGTGGCGGAGATGCGGCAGAGTAACCAGATTATTGCCCAGTGTGTGGACTGGCTACGCAAAAACCCCGGTCCGGTGATTACCGACGATTTCAAGGTGGCCGCACCGCCCCGCGAAGAGATGAAAACCAGCATGGAAGCGCTGATCCATCATTTCAAGCTCTTTTCTGAGGGGATGACGGTTCCTGCAGGTGAAGTCTATACCGCGGTCGAGGCGCCCAAGGGCGAGTTCGGCATCTATATGATTTCCGATGGCGCCAACAAACCCTATCGGATGAAAATCCGGGCACCAGGATTTTCGCATCTTGCCGCCATGGACGAAATGGCGCGCGGACACATGATTGCAGATGTGGTGGCTATTTTATCCACCATGGACATTGTTTTTGGCGAGATCGACAGGTAAGCGATGTTATCGGAAAAATCTCTGGCAGCAATTACCCATGAGCGGACTAAATATCCAGCGGAGCAGGCGCGTTCGGCGCTGTTGGCGGCGCTGCGCATTGCTCAGGAGGAGCAGGGCTATCTGAGCGAAGCGCTGATGGCGTATGTCGCCGATCTGCTGGGCCTCCCGGCGATTCATGCCTATGAAGTGGCGACATTTTATACGATGTACGACCTTCGGCCCGTGGGTCGGCACAAGCTTTGCGTCTGTGGCAGCGTCTCTTGTTTCCTCAATGGTTCTGACGCGGTGATTAAACACTTGAGCGAACGTTTGGGTATAGGTCTTGGAGAAACAACAGCGGATGGTCTGTTTACCCTGCAGGAGGTGGAATGTTTGGGTGCCTGTAAAGATGCACCGATGATGCAGGTCGGGGATCGCTATTACGAGAATCTGACTCCGGAAAGTCTGGATGTCTTGCTGGCAAAATTACGTGGGGGGTCTGACGATGTTCGTTAACGGCATTACTCTGCAGAATCGTGGTGTGCCCGACTCCCACCGACTTTCCGTGTACGCCGGGACAGGGGGATATGCTGCTCTGCGCAAGGTGCTGCTGGACCCCATGGCGCCGGATCAGATCATCAGCGAGATAAAAAAATCCGCCTTGCGCGGCCGGGGTGGTGCCGGTTTTCCCACCGGACTGAAGTGGAGTTTTATGCCTAAGGGCGTGACCGGTACCAAGTACTTGCTCTGCAATGCCGATGAGGGCGAACCAGGTACCTGCAAGGATCGGGATATCATGCGCTATGAACCCCATCGTCTGATCGAGGGCATGATTATCGGTGCCTATGCCATGGGGGCCAGTGCCGGATATATTTTCATCCGCGGCGAATTTGTAGAACCGATCCACATTGTGGAGGCAGCGCTGGAAGAGGCTTACGCGAAGGGTTATCTCGGACAGAACATTCTCGGCACCGATTTCTCCTTTGATCTGTATGTGTATCGCGGGGCGGGTGCCTACATCTGCGGTGAGGAAACGGCACTGATGGAGGCGTTGGAGGGGAAGAAGGGGCAACCGCGCTTCAAGCCCCCTTTCCCAGCCAGTTACGGCTTATACGGACGCCCTACTACTATTAATAACGTGGAAACCTTTGCTTCAGTCCCGGACATCATTAGCAAGGGTGGTGACTGGTTTCTGAACCTGGGCAAGCCCAATAACGGTGGCACCAAAATTTTCTCGGTGACAGGTCATGTGCAGAAGCCGGGTAATTATGAAGTATCCATGGGCCTGCCCTTTAAGGATTTGCTGGAGATGGCCGGCGGGTTGCGGCCGGGCCGTCAGTTGAAGGCGGTTATTCCCGGAGGAACCAGCACGGCCATGGTGGCGGGAGCCGCCATGATGGAGGTGACCATGGACTATGATTCCATCTCCAAAGCCGGTTCGGCGCTGGGCGCCGGTTCGGTGATCATCATGGATGACAGTGTCTGTATCGTCAAAACGGTGGAGCGTATTTCCCGCTTTTACATGCACGAATCGTGCGGTCAGTGTACGCCCTGCCGGGAAGGCATGGGTTGGCTGTGGCGGGTGATGCATCGCCTCGAAAATGGTCAGGGCCGCGAAGAAGACCTGCAACTGCTGCTGGATGTGGGCTCACGCATCGAGGGCCGCACCATCTGCGCTCTGGCCGATGGCGGTGTCGCTCCGGTGGTGAGCTCCATCCGCCTATTTCGTGAAGAATATGAATATCACATCCAGCATAAGCGTTGCCTGATCAGCATGGGAGCTGCCTGATGCCACATATTGAAATCGACGGGCAAGCCATTGAGGTGGTAGCGGGGACGACCATTATGGAAGCCGCCGAGTCCTTGGGGATTTATATTCCATTTTTCTGCTATCACCCGAAATTGTCGGTCGCGGCCAATTGCCGCATGTGTCTGGTGGATGTAGAAAAAGCCCCCAAGCCCTTGCCTGCCTGTGCAACACCCGTTGCCGACGGCATGAAGGTTGCCACCGCTTCGAGCAAGGCGAAGCTGGCACAGCAGGGCGTACTGGAGTTTCTGCTTATCAACCATCCTCTGGACTGTCCGATCTGTGATCAGGGCGGCGAATGCCCCTTGCAGGACATCACTATGGGTTTCGCCAATCCGCACAGCCACTACACGGAAGAGAAGCGGGTCGTGGAGGACAAGGACATCGGTCCTCTCATCGCGACGGAAATGACCCGTTGCATCCAGTGTACCCGCTGCGTACGCTTCGGCCAGGAGATTGGCGGTATCATGGAACTGGGAGCAACCGGACGTGGCGAGGACATGGCTATCGGTACCTATGTCGCCAAGGCTGTGCAGTCGGAATTGTCCGGCAACATGATTGACCTTTGCCCGGTGGGGGCACTGACCAGCAAGCCTTTCCGCTACAAGGCGCGTTCCTGGGAGCTGAAGCATACGCCAGGACTCTGTCCGCATTGTTCGACGGGTTGTAACACCGATATGCAGAGTCTGGGCCGTGAGGTGCTGCGAGTGCTACCGCGCGCCAACCAAGCGGTGAATGAAGACTGGATTTGCGACAAGGGACGTTATGCCTATACCGCTCTGCAAGCTGAAGATCGTGTGACGCAGCCCCTGCTCCGTGTTGACGGGGTGTGGCGTGAGGCTTCCTGGGCGGAAGCGCTGGATGCCACTTTGTCAGGACTGGAGCAGGTGCTTATCCGGCATGGTGCAGAACGCTTGGCCGGATTGATATCTGCACAGTCCAGCAACGAGGAGCTTTTCCTTTTTCAGGCATTGCTGCGCGGTCTGGGCAGTCCGCATGTCGACCATCGTCTGCGGCAGCAGGATTTTCGTGCGGATGCCGCGATGCCGATCTATCCGGCTCTGAACATGGCGCTGGAAGATCTGGAGCGCGAACCTGTCGTGCTGCTTTGCCACGCCTTCCCGCGGCAACAACAGCCGCTCACCAACCATCGACTGCGCAAGTCCGTATTGCAAGGGGGCACCGTCATTGCCCTGGACAGTCAGCGCCAGGATTTCAATTATCCCGTAATCCAGTTGGTGGCGGATGCCGGTGCGGATCTGGCGCTCTATGAAGCGCTGTGCAGCCAGTTGTCTGGTGCCGTGGAGAAGACCGCTACAGTGGCCTTGGCGAATGTGGCAAGTACCTTGCTGGCGGCAGATAACCCATTGATCCTCATCGGTAGTGCTTTGCTGCATCACCCGCAGGCGGCGGCGATGATTGTACAGATTGAAACGCTTGCCGAGTTGGCTGGTGGGCGGGTTGGCTGGCTGGCGCAGGAGGCCAATAGCGCTGGAGCCTGGTTGAGTGGCTGTGTGCCGCATCGTTTGCCAGGGGGGCATATGGCGCCCGCAATGGGGCTGCCCACCGATGCTCTTTGGGATGCGGGAATGCGGGGCTTCATACTTCTTGGTACAGAGCCGGGTGTGGATGCGATGCGCGGCACAGCGGCGCTGGCGGCTTTGCAAAAAGCAGAGTTTGTGCTGAGCATCGCGCATTTCGCCAGCGAAGCACAGCGGTATGCTGACGTGATTCTGCCCATGGCGGCTTTTGCCGAGGGTGCCGGATCGTTCATTAACAATGAAGGGCGCCTGCAATCCTTTCGGGCAGCGGTAAAGACGCCGGGCGAGGCGCGTCCCGCCTGGAAGATACTGCGCGTACTCGGTGACGGTCTTAAACTGCCCCGGTTCCAGTTTAATGAACTGAGTGAAGTCACTGCCGCCTGGCAGCACGAGATCGGTGAGTATGCGCTAGATGTGCCGCCTTTCCATGCCTTTCCCACTTTGGAGCAGGACCCGGTGCCGATGTCTGCCGATGGTTTATGCCGTCTGGGCGACTGGTCTATCTATCAGGGCGATCCACTGGTACGCCGTGCCGCACCCCTCGCCCAGCCCGCCGTGGCGAAAATGCATCCAGATCAGGCCAAGGTGCTGGCCCTGCGCGGGGACTCGGTCGAAATCAGTAGCCATAGCGGTAAAGTCTTCCTGCCTCTGGTGCTGGATGTGCGGATTCCGATGGGTACTGTCTGGGTGCCTATGGGGTATAGCGAAACCGCAGCATTAGGCGCCACTTATGCGCCCTGCACGGTGACCATGGCCATACCGCCTGCCGCCGCGGCTAGTGTTTAGGAGGCGGGGTCATGCATGATTTTCAGAATACGGCGTGGTGGGCGATTCTTTGGTCGTTGATCAAGATCGTTATCGTCGTAGTGCCGCTACTGTTGGGTGTGGCCTATCTGACCTTGGCCGAGCGTAAGGTGATCGGTTATATGCAGGTGCGTCTGGGTCCCAACCGGGTGGGCTTCAAGGGTTCGCTGCAGCCGATTGCGGATGCGATCAAACTGATGTTCAAGGAAGTGATTATTCCTACCAATGCCAATCGTTTTCTGTTTTTGGCCGCGCCGGTGCTGGCTTTTGTGCCAGCGCTGCTGGTCTGGGCGGCTATTCCTTTCGGTCCAGGTGTGGCTATCTCTAATATGAATGGTGGCCTGCTTTATGTGCTGGCTATTGCCGGTCTGGGGGTGTACGGCATCATCGTCGCCGGCTGGGCGTCCAATTCCAAATACGCGTTTCTGGGGGCCATGCGGGCGGCGGCCCAGTTGGTGGCTTATGAAATCGCCATGGGTTTTGCCCTGGTGGGGGTGCTGATGCTGGCGCAGACTCTGAACCTGAGCAAAATCGTTGAAGCACAGGCGGGCGGCGGTTTCTGGTCCTGGTACTGGCTGCCATTATTTCCGTTCTTTCTGGTGTACTTTATTTCCGGCATAGCGGAAACCAACCGCGCGCCTTTTGACGTGGCGGAAGGCGAATCAGAAATTGTGGCGGGCTTCCATGTGGAATATTCCGGGATGGCCTTCGCACTGTTCTTTCTGGCCGAATATGCCAATATGATTTTCGTTTCCCTGCTGACGACGGTGCTCTTTCTCGGTGGCTGGTATGCGCCGATCAATACACCAATGCTCACCTGGATACCCGGAATAGTCTGGTTGTTGCTGAAAACGGCTTTCCTGCTGTATGTGTTTTTATGGATTCGCGCCACTTTTCCCCGTTATCGTTATGATCAGATCATGCGTTTGGGCTGGAAAGTATTCATCCCGGTAACCATCGCCTGGATTGTCATTGTCGGCGTTGCCCTGGAAACGCCCTTGCGTGTCATTCTGCGCTGAGGAGAACACTATGCAATTTCGCCCCAAGCAATGGTTTAACACCTTCTTCCTGACCGAAATGTTGCGTGGTATGCAGCTCACTGGCCGGTATTTCTTTGCCCGGAAAATCACCGTGCAATACCCCGAAGAGCAGACACCGCAGTCCCCGCGTTTTCGGGGCCTGCATGCCTTGCGCCGCTATGAGAACGGCGAGGAGCGCTGCATCGCCTGCAAACTCTGTGAGGCCGTGTGTCCCGCTCTGGCCATTACCATCGAAAGCGCAGCGCGCAGCGATGGAACACGGCGAACGACCCGCTATGATATTGACCTCAGCAAGTGCATTTTTTGCGGACTTTGTGAAGAATCCTGTCCGGTGGATTCCATTGTCGAAAGCCGGGTGCTGTCTTACCACGGCGAAATTCGCAGCGACCTGATTTATACCAAAGACATGTTGCTGGCCAATGGCGATCGTCTGGAAGCGGAGCTGGCTGCTGATCGCGACGCTGATCGTGCTTATCGCTGACGGAGAACAGATACCATGCTGCCCGTAACCACCATTCTGTTCTATGTTTTTTCTGCCATACTGCTGGGGTCCGCAGCCCTTGTGGTAACGGCGCGTAATCCAGTGTACGCGACACTGTATCTGGTGCTGGCATTTTTTAATGCAGCAGCCCTATTCATTTTGCTGGGGGCGGAATTTCTGGGGCTGATCCTGATCCTGGTCTATGTGGGTGCGGTGATGGTGCTTTTCCTTTTTGTGGTGATGATGCTGGATATCAACCTGGCGCGCCTCAAGGAAGGCTTTCTCAGCTATCTGCCATTAGGTCTGGCTATTGCTATTCTCGGTGTACTGGAACTGGCAGCTGTTTTCTGGATTTCTCCGCTAGGTCATGTTCCCGCACCCGCAGCCATACCGGCTGACGCCGATAACACGCGGGCACTGGGAGTGCTTCTTTATACTCAATATCTGTACCCATTTGAAATAGCCGCAGTTATTCTATTGGTGGCGATTATTGCCGCCATCGCTCTGACTTTGCGGCGCCGGGCCGGTACCAAAACCCAGAATGTTGGTGCACAGATGGCCGTGCGCGCCAAAGATCGGATGCATCTGGTGGATTTGCGGGAGCCAAAATCATGAGTGCTGGACAACCGACCCTGGCAGCCTACCTCATCCTCGGCGCTATACTGTTTTCTATCGGTGTGGTCGGTATTTTTCTCAATCGCAAGAATGTCATCATTCTGCTCATGGCTATTGAATTATTGCTGCTGGCGGTGAATATCAATTTGGTCGCATTTTCCCGTTATCTCGGCAATCTCGACGGACAGATCTTTGTGTTTTTTATTCTCACCGTGGCGGCTGCCGAAGCGGCTATTGGTCTGGCGATACTGGTGGTTTATTTCCGTAATCGCCATAGCATCAACGTGGATGATATCGACGAGTTGAGGGGTTGATATGTGGGTTTTTGACTGGTTAAACGCCTTTCCCCCTCTCGCCATGTATCTGGCTATTCCATTGGCACCGCTGGTAGGTTCCCTGGTGGCTGGATTTTTGGGCTGGAAGCTCAGGGAGCAGGCACATTGGGCGCCCATCATCGGCGTCGCCATCGCTTTTTATCTGTCGTTGGCAGTGCTTTGGCAGACCAGTCAGAGCATGACCTTTTACGGTGATGTCTATACTTGGGCCGTATTAGGCCACCTGCCAGTATCCATCGGATTTGATATTGACAGTCTGACCGCTTTGATGTTGGTCATTGTGACTTTTGTGTCTTTGTGTGTGCATCTCTATACGATTGGTTATATGCATGATGATCCGGGCTATGCGCGCTTTTTCAGTTATATTGCCCTCTTTACTTTCAGCATGATCATGCTGGTGATGAGTAATAATTTTCTCCAGCTCTTTTTTGGCTGGGAAGCAGTAGGCTTGGTTTCCTATCTGCTTATTGGTTTCTGGTTTCAGCGGGAAAGTGCCAATGTTGCAGCACTCAAGGCTTTTATCGTCAACCGGGTCGGCGATTTTGGGTTTTTGATCGGGATTGCAGCTATATACCACTATTGCGGCAGTCTGGATTACCGCATGGTATTCGCGGCCATACCGCATCTGGTGGGGCAGACGTTAGAAATCATCCCCGGTCATCCCTGGAGTGTGTTGACTTGGATTGCTTTGCTCCTGTTTGTCGGCGCCATGGGTAAATCGGCGCAGGTGCCTTTGCATGTCTGGCTGCCGGAATCGATGGAGGGTCCGACTCCCATTTCTGCGCTGATCCATGCCGCCACCATGGTTACGGCAGGCATTTTCATGGTTGCACGGATGTCACCTATTTATGAACAGTCAGCGACGGCCCTTACCGTGGTGCTGCTCATCGGCGCGGTGACCGCACTCTTTATGGGTCTCATCGGTCTGGTGCAGAACGATATCAAGCGCATCATTGCTTACTCGACCCTTTCCCAATTAGGTTACATGACCGCGGCGCTGGGTGCCTCCGCTTTTTCTGCGGCAATTTTCCACCTGATGACCCACGCCTTCTTTAAGGCCTTGTTATTCCTGGCAGCGGGCTCTGTGATTCATGCAATGGCTAACGAGCAGGATATCCGCAAAATGGGTGGGCTGCGCAAAGCCATGCCCATCACCTATATTACTTTTCTGATCGGTAGTTTGGCATTGTCCGGCATCCCGCCCTTCGCCGGTTTCTTCAGTAAGGACCTCATCATCGAGGCGGTAGGACTCTCCACGTTGCCGGGGGCAGGATGGGCAGAATTCATGCTGGTGGCAGGAGCCCTGGTCACGGCTTTGTATACGTTCCGCATGTTTTTTTTGGTCTTCCATGGCACACCGCGCATGGATGAACATACCCGCGCGCATTTGCATGAGTCACCCTGGGTCATTACCGTGCCATTGATCGCCCTGGCTATTCCATCTATTTATTCAGGATGGACCTATATCGGCCCGATTGCATTGGGAAACTTCCTCGACTCTTCCCTGGTGATTGCGCCACAGTTCAATACCCTCGGCGAGATCAGTGCCCACTGGCAGGGTGCGGGAGAGTTTCTCCTGCAAGGACTCCTGACCTGGCCTTTCTGGCTGGCGCTGCTGGGCATCGCCATGGCAGCTTATTTCTACTGGCTGCGTTCGGGGCTTCCGCTAGTGTTGAGCCAAATGCTCAGCCCCTTTATCTGGGTGCTGGAAAGCAAATATGGTTTTGATGACTTTAACCGGACGGTTCTGGTACGTGGTGTCCTACAGCTTGGCCGTCTGTTCTGGCATGTGGGTGATGAGCGCCTCATCGACGGTATTATGGTCAATGGTACCGCTCGCGAAGTGGGTAAAGCCGCTCTGTCCTGGCGGCGCGTGCAAACGGGATATATTTACCACTATGCTTTCGCAATGATTATCGGGTTGATTTTGCTCATGACTTATTTTGTGGTCTGGAGGGGATAGGTATGGCACATTCATCCCTCCTCAGTTACGCCATCTGGGTGCCGATTGTCGGCGGCCTGTTGGTCCTCGCGGTGGGCGACCGCCGCGCGGCAGCGGCGCGCTGGCTGGCGTTGTTGGTGTCCCTCGCCGCCTTCGCTGTGACTGTTCTGCTTTTTGCCGGGTTTGATACCCATACGGCGGCGATGCAGTTCAGTGAGCGGGTCGCCTGGATCCCCACCCTGAATATTTTTTACCACCTGGGTATCGACGGTATTTCCCTGTGGTTTATCCTGCTCACCAGTCTTTTAACCGTACTCGTGATTATCAGTTCTTGGCGCAATGTGAAGGAGCGGGTAGCGCAATTCATGGCGGCCTTCCTGATCATGGAAGGTATGATGATCGGCGTCTTCTGTGCGCTGGATGCCATCCTGTTCTACGTATTTTGGGAGGCGATGCTCATCCCCATGTTCCTGATTATTGGGGTCTGGGGTGGGCCAAAGCGGGTATATGCCACCATCAAATTCTTTCTGTATACCTTTCTGGGGTCGGTTCTGATGCTGGTGGCGCTGCTCTATCTGTACTTTCACAGTGGTGACAGCTTCGGTTTGTTGGTGTTTCAGAAAACCCCTTTGGGGATGAGTGCACAAGTTCTCATTTTTCTGGCCTTTTTCTTCGCCTTTGCGGTGAAAATCCCTATGTGGCCAGTGCATACCTGGTTGCCGGATGCACACGTTGAGGCGCCGACAGGGGGCTCAGTCATCCTGGCCGCAGTCATGCTTAAAATGGGTGCTTATGGTTTTCTACGCTTGAGTCTGCCTATTGTGCCCGATGCCAGTCATAAGCTGGCCTGGCTGATGATAGCCCTGTCCCTGATCGCCATTATTTATGTGGCGCTGGTGGCCATCGTTCAGGATGATATGAAGAAGCTGATTGCCTATTCTTCCATCGCCCATATGGGCATCGTGACGCTGGGCTTTTTTGTATTTGATAGCGTAGCCATTGAGGGGGGTATTATTCAGATGCTGTCGCATGGCTTTGTCAGTGCGGCCATGTTCCTCTGCGTTGGTGTGCTGTACGACCGGATGCACACCCGTAATATCAGCGCCTACGGTGGTGTGGCCAATGTCATGCCGATTTTTGCCGCGTTGATGATGCTCTTTGCCATGGCTAACGTCGGTCTGCCGGGCACTTCCGGATTTGTCGGCGAATTCATGGTGGTGCTTGGCACGTATCAGGTTAGTCCCTGGGCGGCGATTCTGGCGGCTACTGGCCTGATTACTGGTGCCAGTTATACCCTGTGGCTCTTTAAGCGGGTGATTTTCGGCGCCATTACGCAGACTGCAGTGGCCGGGTTGAAGGATCTGGACGGGCGGGAAATGTTCGTACTCGCCACCTTGGCAGCCTTCACTCTGCTGCTGGGTCTCTGGCCGGCACCTTTCCTCGATATTGTGCACAACTCGGTACAGCATCTGGTCACTCAGGTGTCTCTTTCCAAGATCCCGGCGTAAAGGACTTTGCCTATGAATTCATTCCTTGTGCACTGGACTTTCGCCATACCGGAAATCTGGGTATTGACCATGGCCTGCATTGTTTTGCTGGCGGACTTGTTCTGGGGCGATCGTCTGCGTGATCTGGCGGCAGTACTGACGGTGCTGACCCTGATTGGTGCTGCGGTGCTGACCATTTTTGAAATGGGGCAAAGCGGTACGGCCTTTGCCGGCCTCTTTGTCCTCGATCCATTCACCAACGTTGCCGAGTTGTTCAGTTATCTTGCCGTGCTGATGGTGGTGCTTTACTCCAAGCGCTACCTCGTGGACCGTGGTATTTACCGTGGCGAAGTATTCGTGCTGCTGCTTTTTGCGCTATTGGGCATTATGGTGATGGTCTCCGGTGGTAGTCTGCTGAGCATTTACCTCGGGCTGGAATTGCTGGCCCTCAGTCAGTATGCCTTGGTCGCCTTTTATCGTGATAGTGTGGTGGCGACGGAAGCCGGCCTGAAGTACTTTGTCCTGGGCGCTTTGGCCTCTGGATTGCTGCTCTACGGTATGTCCCTCCTCTACGGGCTGACCGGGACCCTGGATGTGCGGGATATTGCCGACGCGTTGGTGAATGTGACCGCGAGTAACCTGGTACTGGTCTTCGCCATTGTATTTATTGTCGCCGGTATTGCCTTCAAACTGGGTGCGGCACCCTTTCATATGTGGTTGCCTGACGTCTACCAGGGGGCGCCCACGGTGGTAACCACCTTCCTTGCCTCGGCACCCAAAATTGGTGCCTTTGCCTTGATCATCCGTCTGCTGGTAGACGGTGGCTACGGAATGCTGGAATCCTGGCAGCAGATTTTTGTCGCGCTGACCCTGGTATCTCTGGTGGTCGGTAATGTGATCGCTATTGCCCAGCAGAATATTAAGCGGATGCTGGCATATTCCACCGTCGGTCATGTCGGATTCCTGTCCCTGGGCATTGTCGCTGGTACCGAGACCGGATTGGCCAGTGCATTCTTCTATACGGTGGTCTATGTGCTGATGTCCTTGGCGGGTTTTGGCATGATCTTGTTGCTCAGCCGGGTAGGCTTTGAGGCGGAACGCATTGATGATTTCAAGGGTCTCGCCCAGCGCAAACCCTGGTATGCCTTCCTGATGCTGATCATCATGTTTTCCATGGCGGGGGTGCCACCGACGGTGGGCTTTTATGCCAAGCTGGCAGTGTTTCAGGCCGTCATTGCCGCCGGGTATGTCTGGCTCGCGGTGATCGGTGTACTGCTGGCGGTGATCGGGGCATTTTATTATCTGCGCGTGGTCAAAGTGATGTACTTTGACCACGCCGATGCCGAGGCAGGGGTTATCGTGCGTGATGATCTGGCGAGTACCGCATTAAGCATCAACAGTCTGGCGCTGTTGGTGCTCGGCATCCTGCCGGGGCCGCTGATGGCCTTTTGTTTCTATGCCATGCAGGGAGTGATTTGATGAGTATGCAAGACTGGGCGCTAGCCTATATCGCACTGGCGTTTATCGCAGCTAATTTGCCGTGGTTGAGTGATCGCCTGTTCTTTTTCCGTGCCATGGCCAATGAAAAAGCGTTGCAATGGTATCTGCTCGAGTGGCTGGTAATGTACGTCATCGTCGGCATCATCGGTATAAGTATAGAGTATAACCTGGATGGTCGGATCCACGATCAGGGTTGGGAGTTTTATACGGTGGCCTTGTGCATGTTCACCGTTTTTGCGATTCCGGGCTTTATCTGGCGTTTTAATATACGACCGATATTGCGCAGATCTTGACGTGCGGCCCGCTAGTCGGTACATTTGCGGGCTGCAGGCGCGTAGCTCAGGGGGAGAGCGCTACCTTGACACGGTAGAGGTCGGCGGTTCGAAACCGCCCGCGCCTACCAAATCCCGCACCAGAGGGGCAATGCTCACTGGTGCTTTTTCTTTGGAGGAAGCATGCCCGATATCCAGTTGCCGGACGGTAGTCATCGTCAGTTCCCGGAGCCTTTAAGCGGGCTGGCGCTGGCGCAGGCGATCGGCAGCGGTCTGGCTAAGGCCGCAGTGGCCATGCGGGTCAATGGCAGACTCAAAGACCTCTCAACGATGCTGGATCAGGATGCTGAAGTGGCGATTGTCACGCGTGAGAGCGCAGATGGCCTGGAAGTGATCCGCCACTCGGCCGCGCATCTGATGGCCCAGGCGGTACAGTCCCTCTATCCGGAAGCTCAGGTAACTATCGGGCCGGTCATTGCTAACGGTTTTTACTACGATTTCGCCTTCGCGCGCGGCTTTACCCCAGAGGATCTCGAGGCCATTGAAGAGCGGATGCGCGCCCTGGTCAAAGAAAATCTGCCGGTGCACCGTGAGCTGCTATCCCGCGAAGACGCCATTGCCCTGTTTGAAAAGATGGGCGAAGACTACAAAGTCGAGATTGTCCGCGCTATTCCCGAAGGTGAATCCCTGAGCCTGTACCGGCAGGGAGATTTTGTGGACTTGTGTCGTGGTCCTCATGTGCCGTCGACGGGTTCTTTGGGGGCATTCAAATTGCAGCGGGTAGCGGGTGCCTACTGGCGCGGTGATTCGCGTAATCCCATGTTGCAGCGCATTTATGGCACCGCCTGGGCGCAGCAAAAAGATCTGGATGCTTACCTACAGCAGCTTGCGGAAGTCGAGAAACGCGATCATCGGCGCATCGGCACCGAGTTGGATCTTTTTTCTATTCAGGAAGACGCGGGCGGTGGGCTGGTATTCTGGCACCCCAGTGGCGCGCGGGTGCGCCGGGTCATTGAAGACTTCTGGCGCAGCGCGCACGTCGAGGCGGGTTACGAACTGCTCTACACGCCGCATATTGCCCACGAGCAGTTGTGGTTCACCTCCGGGCACAAGGACTTTTACGCCGAGTCCATGTTCGATCCAATGCAGGACGAGGGCCAGCCTTACCAGCTCAAGCCCATGAATTGCCCTTTCCATATTCTGATTTACAAAGACAAGCTGCATTCCTACCGCGATTTGCCCATTCGCTGGGCCGAGTTGGGTACGGTCTACCGCCATGAAATGTCTGGTGCTTTACACGGCCTGATGCGCGTGCGCGGCTTTACCCAGGATGATGCCCATGTTTTTTGTCGACCCGATCAGATAGAGGCGGAGATTCTCGGCGTGTTGGCGCTGGTCCAGAAAATTCTCGGTACCTTCGGTTTCAGCCAATACGAAATAAACTTGTCCACCCGCCCTGAGCATTCGGTGGGCAGTGACGAGATTTGGGATGCGGCTACCCAAGCATTGCGCAATGCCCTGGAGCGTGCCGGCTTGGCCTATCAGGTGGATGAAGGTGGTGGCGCATTTTATGGCCCGAAAATTGATCTGAAAATTCAAGATTCTATCGGCCGCAAGTGGCAGTGTAGTACAGTGCAACTGGATTTCAACCTGCCGGAGCGCTTTGCCATGGAATATGTGGCGGAAGACGGTGCGCGCAAGGTGCCGATCATGGTACATCGCGCTATCTTCGGCTCTATCGAGCGTTTCTTCGGCGTGCTGATTGAGCATTACGAAGGTAAATTTCCACTTTGGCTCGCTCCGGTGCAGGCCGTGGTGTTGCCGATCAGCGAGCATTATGCTGCATATGCCATATCGGTAAGCGATGCCTTGATGAAGCGCGGCATCCGTGTGGAAACGGACTTGAGAAACGAGAAGATAGGTTATAAGATACGCGCCCAGACTTTGCGCCGCGTGCCCTATCTGCTGGTGGTTGGGGAACGGGAAAAAGCAGCGGATACGGTGGCGGTGCGGGATCGGGATGGCCAGGATCTCGGTGCCCTGACCATAGACGCCGTGGGTATCGCTCTGCAGAAGATGGATCGGGAGCGGTCGAATACCCTGGAGTGGCAAGGCTAGCGAGGAGGATAAGGCAATCGCGACAGAGAAAGAAGTGAATATCAATCGGGAAATTACCGCAGCACGGGTCCGATTGATAGGTGTCGAGGGGGAACAGTTAGGTGTGTTATCCTTCATGGAGGCCATCGCTGCTGCAGAAGAGGTTGAACTGGATCTTGTCGAGATTGCCCCGCAAGCCGATCCTCCGGTATGCCGGATTATGGACTACGGAAAGTTTCGTTTTCAGGAAAGCAAACGCCAGCATGACGCAAAACGTCGGCAGAAACAGACGCAGGTGAAGGAAGTAAAGTTTCGCCCGCGTACCGATGATGCCGATTATCAGATCAAGCTGCGCAATATTCTGCGTTTTATTGAAGATGGAGATCGCGCGAAAATTACGTTGCGCTTTCGTGGTCGTGAAATGTCTCATCCCGAATTGGGTATGGAAGTGCTCAATCGGGTAGAAAAAGATTTAACGGAAGTGGGTGTGGTTGAACAACGGCCACGCATGGAAGGGCGACAAATGGTGATGATTGTCGCGCCGCGGAAAAAATAGGAGACCATCGTGCCAAAAATGAAAACCAATCGTGGGGCGGCTAAGCGCTTTAAGCGTACCGGCTCCGGTAAATTTAAGCATCGTCAGGCTTTTTTGAATCACATGCTGACGAGTAAGACGACCAAACGGAAGCGCCATTTGCGCCATACTTTGGTTACTTCAGGTAGCGATCAGGCCGCATTGCGGCGTATGCTTCCTTACGGTTGATGATAGAGGAACAGTACCATGTCTAGAGTGAAACGTGGCGTAACCGCCCACGCCCGCCACAAGAAAGTTCTGGCTCGTGCCAAGGGCTTCCGTGGTCAGCGCAAGAGCAATTATCGCATTGCCCATCAGGCAGTGATGAAGGCTCTGACTTATGAGTATCGCGATCGCCGGACCAAGAAGCGTGATTTCCGTAGTTTGTGGATCGTGCGTATCAACGCGGCGGCGCGCTCTGAGGGTGTGACCTATAGCCGGTTCATGAATGGCCTGTTGCGCGCGGGTATCCAGTTGGATCGCAAGGTCTTGGCAGATATCGCCGTGCGTGACAAGGCGGCATTCTCCCGTCTCGTCGAGGTGGTCAAAGGCCAGTTGGCAGCCTGACGGTGGCGGAGGCTGTGGCGATGTTTTTGCAATCCATGGCCCCCGTTGCGACGGCTGCCCGAGAGATCGCGGCAGCCGCCGACTTGAATACTCTGGAACAGATTCGCCTCCAATGGCTCGGCAAGAAGGGTGCTCTCACCCAGGCCATGCAACAACTCGGGCAATTATCGCCAGAGGCGCGACGGGAAGCCGGGCAGTTGCTCAACGAGCGCAAGCTCGAAGTGCAATTGCTCTTGCAGGAGCGCAAAGAACAACTCGAAAGGGCGGTTATTCAGGCACGCCTGCAGCAGGAGCGGCTGGATGTGACCCTGCCGGGGCGGCGTGTGGCTGGTGGTTCTACCCATCCTATTCGGCAGACTCTGGAGTGGATCGAACATTATTTCTCCAGGCTAGGTTTTGAAACTAGCGATGGTCCCGAAATAGAGGACGATTACCATAATTTTTCTGCGCTCAATATTCCGGAAGATCATCCTGCGCGTGCGATGCATGATACCTTTTATCTGGATTCGACGCGTCTCTTGCGTACGCAAACCTCGACGGTTCAGATTCGCTTTCTTGAAATGCACCAACCCCCGCTACGTATGATCGCCACGGGTCGAGTGTATCGGCGCGACTCCGATGTCACCCACACGCCGATGTTTCATCAAGTCGAGGGTCTGTTGCTTGACGAACATGCCAGTTTCGCCGACTTGCGCGGTTTATTAGCAGACTTCCTCCAGGAATTTTTCGCAAAGCCCGATCTCCCGGTACGCTTCCGTCCATCCTACTTTCCCTTCACGGAGCCTTCCGCCGAAATTGATATCGGTTGCCTCATCTGTGGCGGCTCCGGCTGCCGGGTCTGCAAGCAGACTGGTTGGCTGGAAGTGCTAGGCTGCGGAATGGTGCATCCTGTGGTGCTGGCTGGCGCTGGCATCGATGGCGAGCGCTTCGGTGGTTTTGCTTTTGGGATGGGTGTTGAACGTCTCACCATGCTGCGTTATGGAGTGAATGATCTGCGTCTCTTCTTCGAGAATGATCTGCGCTTCCTCAAACAGTTTTCCTGAGGACCCATCATGCGCGTCAGTATTCAATGGCTTCGTGAATTATTGGACACCTCCTGGGATACGGAGGAAATTGCCCAGCGCCTGACCATGGGCGGCATTGAGGTGGAGGCCGTCGAGGACGCTGCACCGGCTTTTCATGGCGTGGTCGTGGCTGCCATTCAGTCTGTTGTCTGCCATCCGGAGGCGGACAAGCTACGGGTGGCGCAGGTGGATGTGGGCGATGGGCGACTGCGTACCATTGTCTGTGGAGCGGATAATCTGGCAGTGGGGCAGCGGGTACCCTTGGCGATGCCCGGTGCAGGCTTGCCTGGCGATCGCGATATTGTCATTGCGGCCCTGCGTGGCATTGCCTCGGAAGGGATGCTCTGCGCTGCAGCTGAGCTGGGGCTGGACGATGGCAGCAGCGGGTTGCTGATTTTGGACGCAGATGCACCCATTGGGGCCGACTTGCGCGACTATCTGGGTCTGGACGACCAGGTGCTGACCTTGGGAATAACGCCAAACCGCGGTGATGCGCTTTCTGTGCTAGGCGTGGCGAGAGACTTATGCGCACTCGGTGCGGGCACCCTGCGCAATCCTCTGGAACCGATGGCGAAATGTTCCTGGGTGACCTCTGGCCCGGAGGAGGGGTCGTCAACGCCAGATGACTTTCCCGTGCATATTGCGACAGCGGCGCAGAGTGCCTGTCCTTCTTATACCGCGTTGTGGATAGATGGTGTACCGCAACGTTTGCCGGATCGTCTGCATGAGCGCTTGCGACGTGCCGGACAGCGCTGTATCCATCCGGTAGTTGATCTATTGAATCTGCACATGCTCGAAACCGGACAGCCGCTGCACGCCTTTGATGCGGAAACTTTGCAAGGAGGACTCAGCATACGCTGGGCGCAGGACGGAGAGATTCTTGACGCACTGGATGGCCGGGATTTGCCGCTGGCATCCGATATGCTGGTGATCGCTGACCGTGCCGGTCCGGTGGCTCTGGCGGGCGTTATCGGCGGGCGGCGTACTGCCGTATCAGCACAGACCCACTCTATTGTTCTGGAGTCTGCTTTCTTTCAGCCCAAGGTTATTCAAGGCCGTGCACGCCGTCTGGGTTTGCAGACGGATGCCGCCATGCGCTTCGAGCGCGGTGTTGATTTTGCGCTGGCACCCAGGGTGGCCGCTGCCGTCCTGACACGGCTGGCCATCCTGGGCAAAGCCGATTTACGGGCAACGCGGTCCCATACGGTGCTCGGCCAGTTACCGGAGCACGCTCCGATTACTTTGCGTCGTGCGCGACTGGCGCGCATTCTGGGCATGGATTATGAAGATACCGTGGTCGAAACAGCGCTGACCCGTCTGGGGCTGCGCGTTAGCGAGATTCCCGATGGTTGGCAGGCGATTTCCCCCAGCCATCGCTTTGATCTGCACATCGAGGCAGACCTGATCGAGGAGGTGGGCCGAATATACGGCTATGAGCGATTGCCCGTCCATCGGCCAGTGGGCACCCTGCAGCCCTTAGCTATGGCGCGAGGGCCACAGCCGACTACTTTACGCGGCATCCTGCAAGCGCGTGATTATCACGAGGTAATCACCTACAGTTTTATTTCCCGTCAGGCGCAGGATGTTTTTACCCCGGATGCCGACGCGCCGGCCCTGCTCAATCCCCTGTCTACGGATTTGGCCGTCATGCGTGCCAGTCTCTGGCCGGGCCTGATGCAAGCGCTCCAGTTCAATGTGAAGCGGCAGCAGGATCGGGTGCGGATTTTTGAACTGGGGCGGGTGTTTTCTGCGAATGGCCAGCGCCTGGTCCTGGGTGGTTGTATGGTCGGCGCAGCCGACCGGGAAAGTTGGGCGCAGCCACAGCGTGCGGCCGATTTCTACGACTTGAAGGGGGATGTGAGCGCTTTGCTTACGCTGTGGCCGCAGACAGAATTTTCTTTCCGGCCGCTAGCAAATCATCCGGCTTTGCATCCGGGGCAGGCCGCAGAAATTTGGGTGGCAGATCAGCGGGTGGGTATGCTCGGTGCGTTACATCCGACGCTGGCGGCAGAGTGTGACCTGGACAAATCGCCATTTTTCTTCTATTTGGATATAGAATGCTTGGATGGTCTGGTGAATGTCTCCCGATTCACGCCGTTGTCGCCTTTTCCGGCGTTGCGGCGGGATATGGCTTTAGTGATCCCGGATGATATTCTGGCGGGAACCGTGTTGAACGTCATGCGGCTAAGCGCATCGGGTATGGTTAAGGAAATTACGATTTTTGATCGTTATCAGGGCGCTTCTCTGATGGTGGGAACATACAGTTTGGCCTTTGCGCTGCTCTTGCAAGATGCTGAGCGGACGTTGACCGACGCAGATGTACAAGCAGAAATGGACCGGTTGCTGGTTGCCGTGCAGCGACTTGGTTCCATCGGACTCAGGGCATAGGGAGAATAATATGGCGGTTACTAAAGCAGAAATCGTGGATATGCTGTTCGAGAGTATGGGTCTTAATAAGCGGGAGGCCAAAGGTATTGTTGAAGCCTTGTTTGATGGCATTCGTGAGAATTTGGCGCAGGGTGAAGAGGTGAAGCTGTCTGGCTTTGGCAACTTTACATTGCGCGATAAAAATCCTCGTCCCGGGCGTAACCCCAAGACGGGTGTGGAGATTACCATTACGGCACGGCGCGTGGTGACTTTCCATCCGAGTCAAAAACTCAAAGCCTACGTGAATGGTAGCGAACCAGACAACGGCTAAGGGAAAGGCGGGCAAAGACCTCGCGCCACTCCCTGAGATACCCGAGAAACGGTATTTTTCGATTAGCGAAGCTGCCCTGCTCTGCGGGGTGAAAGCGCATGTGCTACGCTACTGGGAACAGGAGTTTCCACAGCTTAGTCCATTAAAAAGAAAGGGTAATCGGCGCTACTATCAAAGTCATGATTTGCTGCTGGCCCGGCAGATTCGTCTGCTGCTCTATGGTGAGGGATATACTATTCATGGTGCCCGCGAGCGGATGCAGGGCTTAACGCATGCGGCGCGCCAGGAAAATTTAGAAGATCAGGCGCGATTAGGACTGGAAATGGCCGATTTTCCAGGTCAGATTAGGGTGGCGGGTGATGGTCGCCTGCAATATTTACGTGCAGAGTTGTCAGCACTACTGAATTTGTGCCGTCATGGGCATTGACCAGAGTCAGGTTTCGACAGTATATTACCGGTCTCGCGGGGCGTAGCGCAGCCTGGTAGCGCACCTGAATGGGGTTCAGGTGGTCGGAGGTTCAAATCCTCTCGCCCCGACCAATAAATCAAATGGTTAGCCGGTATTTGCTGGCGCCTTTTTTCTACATCCTCCAATCTTTCTACAATCCTGTCGAGAGGGGCGATTCGTTCTGTTTCTCTGGCGCGTATATATGCCTCAGTCATGTCGCCACCTGGTGGCCAGCCTGGGACTGTGCGTAGTCCCTTCCAGCAGCCCGTTTAGCGTCAGTAAGTGCCTTGGCTCTGATATCGTGGAAATGGATATCTTAAGTCGGGCCGTTATGAAATCCAAACCCGGAAATGTGGAAGAATCCGTCGGAAATCCAGATGACGTTAGCATGGTGCGAAAGGCTTGGGACACCGATTTATTGGTCCCCACCAAATCGGGTGCCAAGCGCGATGCCGCGCCGACTCACCAGTTGTAGCTTACATAAGGTATAGGAAAACATGGTTGCAATGCCGTCTGATTAAGGGGGCCCCTCATGCGACAGAATGAGACATAAGGATATATGTCTGAAGCCCATCAGACCACAGTGCAAGGGCGCATGGCAGTCAGGGGTAGTGCTCGTCCAGGCGGTAGAACAATATCTCGAACCAAAAAGGAGGAAAGACTATGCGGCGCGCTATACTTTGCACGGCTGCGTTGATGGGCCTGCTCGCGGGGGCGGGTCCAGCCATGGCTCAGCCATTGCTACTGGGGGGTACGCAATTGGCTCCGCAAAACTCCTATAGTTATCTCGGAGCAATCTTGCCTTTTGCTGGGGCGCGCCTGGGGTCTGGCTGGTATGGGACGGTCTTTGCCAACTATCTGACTTATCATTACGCCACTACGCAAAATAAAACACCAGTGACGGTGGGTGTCACGGCCCCTGGCATACAGGGTGGCGTGGGTTATGCTTGGCAGGGGGCCGCCTATCAGTTGGCCTTATCTGGCGCTTTGGGCTATCAGTACTTCTCGTCTCATCCCGACTTCGCAGCGGGGGGGCCGTTGGGCAGCACCGTAACCTTCATGCCGCAAATCCAGGTGCGTTATGATTTTACTTCGACTTTATATGCCAGCACCATAGCCAGCTATTCCTTTGGTCAGCGTGCGTATTGGAGCCGTTTTCAGGGGGGGTATCAGCCGGTGCACTGGTTGAGCTTCGGGCCTGAAGGGATTTTACAGGGCGGGGTCGATTATCGCATTCGTCAGGTGGGTGCCTTTGCCTCCATTGCGCTGGGCGATGGCTGGAATGTGGTAGGGGAGGGGGGCGTAACCTACACCAGAGGTTTACCCAGCACCGGTTATGCGAGCTTCTCCTTTGCCAGAACGTTATAGCGCAGCTGTTGCTGGCCATCCTTGGGGCACGGCACGGTATTGTCGGGGTATTGTCGGGTTGTGTAGATGTCGCGTTTCCGCCCTGGGAGAGCCTGTGGAGCAGCTATCAGCAATACTTCATCGACGGTCAGGGGCGAATGGTCGACGCTAATCGTGGTGGGAGGGGTGTCTCCGAAGGCCAAGCATACGCCCTCTTTTTTGCCCTCGTCGCCAACCAAGCGCAGACCTTCGCGCGCATCTTGCAATGGACCCAAAACAATATGGCTCAGAGTGACCTCGCCCGGCATCTGTCGGCTTGGCTTTGGGGGCGCAATGCTCAGGGCCTTTTGGGGGGTGCTCTCCAGCCGTTCCGCCAGCGATGCCGATTTGTGGATAGCCTATACCTTGCTGGAGGCGTTGCGCCAGGGCATCATCTCGCGTCTGGCTCACCCCATATTGGTTGCGCCGCTCTGACGGCCACCAAAGATCACCGCGATCCCGCCCATGCGATAACCAGGAGTCTGCTCAATAGTAACGATCACGGTGTTGCTCATGCGCCTGCCTCCCCGCGATCTCTCCGGCGGCATCCAGGATATTGCGCTCGCCCTCAATGATGTCTCCTTTGGCCCGTTCCTTCTCGACCAAGGCGATAATACGATTGATCTGTGAAGCATCCGGACTCACAGGCCCATATCCGTGATGTCAAGCCAGACGAAATGCAGCAGGCCACAAAGGCCATGCTGATCTAACCGAACTCACAGCGGCCGGCTATACAGACCGGCAATATCCTTTCGATGCCTTCCATTAAAAACGAATGTTTTCTGAATGCTTTCGGCAGGTCCTGTAAAATCAGGATACCTCAGCTCCATGCTGATGCCACGTGGCCTAGACGTCGACCTTCTCAGCCGCAGACCGCTGGTAGTGTGATGACGAATTTGGCTCCATAGTCAGAGTAGTCCGTCGTCATCGTGAATTTTCCTCCGACCCCTGTCACGCTTCGCATGGGAAAGCCGGTCTGGGCGTTGATGGACAGCGTCGTCTTCACCGGATGCTGCGGGGCAGGCCCCACCACGGTGTGAGTGACGGTGGAGGTGTACGTGTGGACCGGCATTCCTGCGATCTGTGTGTCGGGACCGCGGGAGATATTTACCGTCCCCTGCAGGTTCGTAGGATCCGGCGGAAGGGATGGCGCGACAGCCATGCGCCCGCATTGCCACTTGCTCGACATTCCCGGAATATCCATCCTGGCCGCGGTCCGGCTGCCGATCCTGACTATTTCCATGCTTCCTCGTCCGCAGGGCATTTGGCTGATTCAGCTTCTTGTAGGCCGCCACCATCTCGCCCCAGGCAGCCCGGTCTCCTTTGACCGTCATCGCCAGAGCGGGGGCCGCGGCGATGACGAGCGCCATTGCAATCGCCAGGATGCGAAAGAAACACGTCCGTATTTTCATGAAAACACCCCCGTTCTCGTGTCCTGGGGGTTTGGGTGGGCTCCGGAACGCCCCCCGAGTGTTCCGCCAACTGTCACTGTTAACGGCTACCCATCAAACTGGCGGGCCGTTATAGCCCGACCATCCTCGCTTCCACTATTTGGTGACCACTATCCATAAATCACATCACCAGATGAGCGAATAATAACCATATGCACAAACATCAGCCTACTGAGCTTGGCTCTTAATCCACACATTGCAAGCACAGGATTCCACACGATCAAACCCCTTTTCTGGTACATGTCACCGGTCGGCATAATGGCGCCACCCACTGTATCGGAAACGGGTCTTGAACTTCCCTTGATTCGGTTGCGCCAGGGTGACCGGGGCCGGGTTGTTGCCCGTTCTGGACTCATGGGGTACGAGGAACTCGCGTGGTCCGCTACGTTGTGCGAGCCGCTCCAGGAGGTCTACACCGTGCTAGGAGCGGGCCGGGTTCCATACGCATGCGCCGGTCATCGATGCGTTACGGAAATTGCTGCGCGGCGAGATCCAGGTATAGGACTTTGAGTAACCGAAGGGTTCTGGTGGTCGGGGGTCAAAATCCTCACTCCCGGCCAATAAATCAAATGGTTAGCCGGTGTTTGCTGGCATCTTCTTTCTACAATCATGGCTGCAGGGTGGGCAACCACCGAAAATTAAATAGAATGTGCTTTCCAGACAGAAGCTTGGCTGATGACATCTGAAACCAAGGGCGAAATCAATATTGAAATTCCGAGAGCTTAAAACTTGAACTCTATCGCAATACCGACTAGTCTGTATGTATGCTTTCTATTGAGGAGATCGTCTATGCCCATCCTGCATCCACTGACACCAGAAAAAGCTACAGGTAAAACTGCTAAAATCTACCAGGAAATTGAAGCGGCCTTTGGACGGGTGCCGGCTGTGCTTCAGGTTCAGGGGTGGAGTGAGGCGGCGCTCTCTCAGCAATGGGAAAGTATCAAATATTATCGCAATCACCCACATCTTAGTCCTGCGCTTACCGCAACTATAAGAATGCTGGTGTCTCAGGCCAACCACTGTGACTATTGTGTAGGGTTTAATGAGGCGCTTTTAATCGATCAATTTGGTCAATCTCCGGATGATGTATCTGCAACAAAGAAAAACCCAGAAGCAACTCCATTGCCAGAGCGTGAAAAGGCTATTTTACTCCTAACACTCAAAGCGGTGCAAACCCCAGCTGCAGTATCGCAGACAGATATGGATAGACTAATTGCAATGGGATGGTCAGAAGGAGATATTATGGATGCCGTCATACATGGAGCAAGAAACCAAATGATTGATGTTATTATGAATACTTTCAAGATAGAGAGAGACTTTTAGGTGTCTTCATGTTTAATCAATAGCAAGTTATGTGTAATGGAAAAGTCTCATGAGCTTGTTTCGCACCCTGAGCAATTAAAACAAGCCAGAGACGAAGTTATTGCTAGATTTTATGTGAGAGCCCTGGATGTTGAACGCAACCCATAAAATCCAATTGCGGATGACCTCTGCGGCCAAGCGGGAGCTTGATCTTCGTAATGAACCACTCTGCGTCTATTTGGAGTTATTATTCAGCTGCCTGATCCGCAAGAAGACATATTTCCTGTCTTCCCATCACCCCGATTCCATGCTGCTGGATGCACACCAAGCGTCCGTTGAGATTTGGTTCCGCGCTGTAGGCGCTAAAACATGCTCCATTTCTGACCAGCCCGTCCAGGATCTACAAACGTTCCCACTGAAACGAACAGATGCTTTTATACCACGCTGGCTCAGTCTGGATTACCGGAAAGGCGAATGGATAGGTGAGTTCGGTTATATTCTTTAAACTCTATCACAATACTTGGGAAGCAGGACAAAGGCACTTCAGCACTCCCGAATGGCAGAACCGTTTGCACGCCCTGAAACCAGCAAGGCTGGTCAGCACTCGACTAACCTTGCTGAATTGTTGCGTTGCTATCAGGGTAACCGTCGTCGGGTGGGCGACGCCTTGGGGATCAGCGAGCAAACAGCATATCGCTGGCTGTAGCGCGCTTCTGCGGAATGGGGGCAGATCGGCGCATCCTTCGTGAAAACCGGCCAACGCGATATAATCACGACAAGCGATCTGGAAAGGGTGATCCATGAGTTTATCCAAAGAACACTTAATCATTTTTGACACCACCTTGCGCGACGGCGAACAGTCGCCGGGCGCGGCCATGACGCGCGATGAAAAATTGCGTATCGCCAAGGCCCTGGAGCGTTTGCACGTGGATGTCATCGAGGCGGGCTTCCCCGCCGCCAGCAACGGCGATTTTTCTGCGGTGCAGGCCATCGCCGCGGCGGTAAAGGACAGCCGTATCTGTGCTCTGGCCCGTGCCCGGGACGCTGATATCCGCCGCGCCGGGGATGCCATCGCCGGGGCAGCGGCGGGGCGCATCCACACTTTCATTGCCACCAGTCCGGTACACATGCAGGCCAAATTGCGCATGTCCCCCGACGAAGTTCTGGAGCGGGCGGTGGCGGCGGTGAAGCTTGCCCGGCAGTATTGCGATGACGTGGAGTTCTCGCCGGAGGATGCCGGGCGTTCCGAAGAGGATTTCCTCTGCCGGGTCATCGAGGCGGTGATCGACGCCGGAGCGCGTACCATCAATATCCCGGATACGGTGGGTTACAACCTCCCGGACCGCTTCGGGCAACTCATCGCCAACCTGCGCGCGCGGGTGCCCAATGCCGACCAGGCGATCTTCTCCGTCCATTGCCACAACGACCTGGGTTTGGCGGTGGCAAACTCGCTGTCGGCGGTGCAACATGGCGCGCGTCAGGTGGAGTGCACCATTAATGGCTTGGGCGAGCGGGCGGGCAATGCAGCCCTGGAAGAAATTGTCATGGCGGTGCGGACCCGGACGGATGCCTTCGCCTGTGATACCCGTATCGACATCAGCCAGATCGTACCTACCAGCAAATTGGTGTCCACCATTACCGGTTTTCCGGTGCAACCCAACAAAGCCATTGTCGGTGCCAATGCCTTTGCCCATGAGTCAGGTATTCATCAGGATGGCGTCCTCAAACATCGCGAAACCTATGAGATCATGCGTGCCGAGGATGTGGGTTGGGCCGCCAACCGTATGACCCTGGGTAAGCTCTCGGGTCGGGCGGCCATGCGGGCGCGCCTGGGTGCCCTCGGTATTCATCTGGAGGGGGAGGCGTTGAATGTGGTCTTTGCCCGCTTCAAGGACTTGGCCGATCGCAAAGCCGAAATCTTCGACGAAGATTTGCAGGCGTTGGTCAATGAGGATATGCAGGAGGAACAGGCAGAACGCTATCGCTTGGGTTATCTGCGCGTTTGCTCGGAGATGGGCACCCATCCCGAAGCCCGGGTGGAGGTCTTGGTGGAAGGCGTGGCCAAGACCGCCAGTGTCGTGGGTGGAGGGCCGGTGGATGCCGCCTTCAAGGCCATCGAAGCGGTGGTGGCAAGCGGCGCGCAATTATTGCTGTATTCGGTCAATGCCATCACGACGGGTACCGACGCCCAAGGGGAGGTCACGGTGCGTTTGCAGCAGAACGGACGCATCGTGAATGGGTTGGGAGCGGATACGGACATCGTCCTTGCCAGCGCCAAGGCCTATCTCTCGGCCTTGAACCGCCTGCAACAACCCCAAGAACGGCGGCATCCGCAGATCTAGGGCGACACGCACTTTCCCGCAATCCCCTGAGGATATTCTTCCTGCCTGCCAATGGCGCTGAGCGTGACTTCCACTGCGCAATTCTCCTCTTCTTCCTGAAGGAAAAGGTAGACCTCGCCGGCAAAAAAACAGAAACTGGTGCCGACGGCAATCTGCCCGCCCTGTTGCTCGACAACGGGCAGGTGCTTACCGAGGGACCCGTCATTATCCAGTACGTTGTCGGAAAAGAGGCTCGCCCGCCCATGCATAGGAACTGCGGTGATGGCGCTTCTGCGGATTATTCCTGGCCGACTGGCACTTGAGGAGACGTTCATGGAAACGGTATCGGAGTTGGGTTTTTGGCAGCGCATGGCGACCTCCCAAGGACTGATCATCCTTTTTTTTACCTCCGCAGGCTGCCATTCCTGTCGGATCTGGCGCAAGTTGCTGACGGATTACGAGGCTACCCGCAGTGGCCTGCGAGTCTGGGAGGTCGACGCAGGGATCGATATGGGGATCACTCAGGAGTTGAATGTCTATCATCTGCCCGCACTTTTTCTTTTCCGGGATGGCCATTATCAGCGCCCCATTCAGGTGGAAGCGCGGGTGCATGCATTAGACCGCTGGCTGACAGCGATGGCTGATCAGCCAGCGGAAGAGATGCCGTGACGGCCTGGGACGGTGCGGGTTGGCACCGTCAGGCGCAGCGCGCGCCGTCGCCTTACCATGACGAACGTCCGGTGAGCACGGTGGTGGACCTGCTGGTGGTGCATGCCATCAGCCTCCCGCCTGAGGGCTTTGGTAGCGGTGACGTGCAGCGTTTTTTCATGGGGACGTTGGACTTCAGTAGCTATCCGTACTATGGCGCTTTGCGCGACTTGCATGTCTCCGCACACTTTTTTATCGAACGGGATGGTACTTTGTGGCAGCATGTCGGCGTATTTCAGCGTGCCTGGCATGCCGGGGCGTCTGCGTGGCAGGGCCGCCCAGCCTGTAACGACTATAGTGTCGGCGTCGAGTTGGAGGGCAGTGAAAGTACTACATTCATGCCGATCCAGTATCAGCGTCTGGCGACATTGGCGACAGACTTGCAGGGCCTATTCCCGGGCATGAATCCTGAACGCATGGTGGGACACTCGGACATTGCCCCCGGTCGTAAATGGGACCCAGGTCCCGGTTTTTCCTGGTCCTATCTGGCAGCAGTGAGTAAAAATAGCGGGACTGCGGCAAGCGCCTAAACGTAATTGGCGGCGTGGCTGGCAAGCGGGGCAATGGTTGGCGCAGCGCGTTGTCCGGATGCGGATAGATGCTCATTCGGTCATTATTGCAGCGTGGGAGGCCATATGGTGCCTCGTCGGCGTGGGGCAAGGCGTGCGAGTGCAATTTGCTCTTGCATTACTTGGCGCTGGAATTATTGGGAAACTGCTATGAGCTTTTGATGCCAGCAGCCCCCGCGGCCTCTGCATCTGGCTCCTGAATCCGTTCGTCGCGGCCGTAAAACTTCACCCCGCGGATGATTTTGCCGCGGCCCTGACTGATCCGGTACTGATTGTTGTCGCGCAGGGAGTACACACAGCCGCAGTATTCCTGCTGATAAAACTGCTCACGTTTGGCAATGTCGATCATCCGCGCGCTGCCGCCGTCCTTGCGCCAATTATAGTCCCAGTATTCCAAGCCCGCATGGCGCGCGGCGGCCCGGTGTCCACAAGCATTAATCTGCTGCATATCCTTCCAACGGGAAATCCCGAGAGTACTGGAGAAAATGCTGAAGCCATGTTCAACAGCGTACAGGGCGGAGCGCTCAAAGCGCATATCGAAGCAGGCGGTGCAGCGTTCACCACGCTCCGGCTCCCACTCCAGCCCGTTCACCCGGGCAAACCAGTTGTCCTTATCGTAGTCGAGGTCAATAAAGGGCACCCCAAGTTGCTCAGCGTAGCGGATATTTTCTGCCTTACGCAGCTCATACTCGGCCTGGGGATGGATGTTGGGATTGTAGAAAAGTACGGTAAAATTGATGTTTGCCGCGCGGATATCATCCATGATAGGTCCGGCACAGGGCGCACAGCAGGAATGCAGCAGGATATGCTGGCTGCCATCGGGCGTCTGTAGCGGGGCGGCGGGTTTTTTGGACATGGGGGCAGTTCCCTGATGAATGACTTGCTGGATGGCGCAAGGATAGCGCTTTGCACCGATTTTGCCAAAAAGGAGGAAAAAATGGAGAGTGACTTGCGCAGCGGGGGTTGCCAACCCTGTGAAGGCGGGATGGCAGGGTTGTCGGCGGAGGCCATTCAAGTTGGATTACAGGATTTATCCGGCTGGCAGCTTGATGGCAATACGCTACGCCGGGATTGCCATTTCAAAAATTTTTACGAAACCATGGCCTTTGTAAATGCTGTGGCCTGGATTGCCAACCGGGAAGACCACCATCCTGATATGGAAGTCGGTTATGGATGTTGTGTGGTGCGCTATAGCACCCATGCCATAGATGGACTGACGGCTAATGATTTTATCTGTGCCCGGCAGATTAATGCGCTTTTGGCTTGATGCGGTTTTGGAGCAGCATATTCAGGCTCTGCTCCTCATTACCCGGTGAAGCGGGGCGCTGTCTTAAGCCGGATGGACCGAACGCAGGAGGGGGCGCATACCTTCCCGAATCTGGCGTTGAATGAAGGCGGCGCGGCCCGGCTCGCGCTTGTCCAGTTCTGCGGCACACTGGGAATCCGTCAACGCAGCGGCGCTGAGCATGACTTCCAGCTCACAGGTGTCTACTTTGGGATCGGTGAGCGCGGCCGGTGCGACATTCATCTGATTGCCAACCTGCCAGAACATCCGCGCATTCCACAGGCGCAGGCGCACATTGGGATTCTGAAAGAGTTCTACACAACGGGTATTGAGGGCCTTGGGGTCCACTGTCATCCTCCTGTTTAAACGGATAAAGCCATCGCCTGTGTTGGCGAGTGTGCTTAAGCATACTCGAAAAATGTGCCGGAAGGGGAGGTTTTTGTGGATTGAAGTATTTCATGCCCGGATAGATTCCGGGGGAAATAAATAACTCCGCACTAGGCGGAGTTATTTCGCGCATCCATCTGAATCAGGCGGAAGCCTTCTTCATATTAATATTTTGATTGGTGGCGAGTTCGGGGTTGTAGAGGTATTCCACATTACCCTGTTCCACCTGTTTGAGATATTCCTGGAAGCCGGCCTTGGCTTTATCCCAGCTGATGCCCATTTTTTCGACCAGGTCTTCACAGGGTGAAGCGTGCCACTGCAACTGGACGATTTTGAAGGGATCGGCGCCACAGGCCAGGGCCGCGAGTTGCACGTCGGCGATGATCGGCATGGAGTAATTCATGTCGTGCGCCTTGCCGATCCACTGGTTCTTGTCCAGCGTGGTGATGCAGCCGGTGTCGATGCCGATCATGACGTCGGCCTTGGCTTCTTCCCGGGCTACCTTGATCTTGCGATTCATGGAAAAGCTGCGGGTGAACTCGCGCTCGGAAATGATGTGGCGGAAACCAAAGCCACAGCAGTCGTACCAGGTGGAGTAGTCGATAACCTGCGCACCCAGGGCCTGCGCGACGGAGGTGCCGACCGCTGTGCGATTGCCGCCGAGCACCGTGTTGTCATACACGGCGTCTTCCTGCACCATCTTGTAGTAATGACAGGCGGCATGGACGGTGACGCGAATATTGCTCATGTCGACCACCTGCATCTCCGAGGCAATGCGGTGACGCATAACGTGCAGCCATTCACTGTAGTGCACCACTTCTTCGGGGATGACGATCTTGCCGTCGACCAGACGCCCAAGTTTGCCCAGAATCTTCTTGACCTTTTCGCGCAGTTCAGCGGATTCGATCAGATACTTGCGGATTTCCTTGTAATTGCCGAAGGAAGTGCCGCAGTGGACCAGAGGGAAGAAGTGGCCATTCTCAAAACCGTGCTGCTTGCCGGAGACATAGGCCTGATGGAAATTGCGCAGGAAAACGGCGGCGAGAGATTCAACGTTGCCGATGCCGGAACCGTGGTAGTTCCAGGCGGTGCAGGAGGTCTGATCGGTTTCGTCCAGGTAATCGACCCCCAGGTGATTCATGAACCACATGAGACTGGTGGGGTAGCCGGGGATATTGCCGCACTGACCACAGCTTTTGTGATGCCAGAGATTGTTGGTCGGAACCCGTTTTTTCCAGCCAAACAACGTGTCCACTTCGACGGCCTTATGTTCGTCGGTGATACGGTGGACGATGATCTCGCCTTCCTTCTCCAGTTGCCACATGTGATCACGGATGTCGTCCATCCGCTCACCCAGGTCCACCGTGCGCCGGTCAACATGATTACGCACCCAGGCCGTAGCCGCCTCAGCTTCGTTCGCCGAAAGATTCGTATCCTGAAAAAAAGCGCCGTGACCCGCTACGCCCTGCTGCGTGCTGTTGTCGCTCATGATGGTCTCCTTGGCCGTTAGGCCACTTGCTGCGAATATGTTTTACACGTACCCAAGTAGTTGACTATTGTGCTCCACAATAATTCCGTTGCCAAGTAAATGGCTATACAATTATTTATTGTGGGTAGTGTTTTGTGTTTATGTCTTCGGATGGGTTACAGGTGCACTTATGCACATAAAAACAAATGGATGTGATATTATGGGAAACTTGGGACTGACGCAGATTCCGGCACCGGGGGAGATTGCCGAACGTTGTCGCGCATTGTATCTGGCTCCGGCAGTGTGCAGTAAAGGATGGTTGCCGAACCTGTTTTGGCGACCTGCGACGCGGGATAATCCCTTCGGGACGTTGCGGGTGGATCCCTGGGAGCTGGAAGTGCTTTTTGCCGCGATTGGGGGTGAATCTGCCCTGTCGCGGGCGGCACTGGAACAGCGCGCGCCCGGTCGCGCTGGATTCATTGAGCGCTCCATTGCCCATGGTGAATTGCCACTGCTGAATTTTCGTGAGGATATTCCTTAAGTTATGCCAGCGCTGCCCCGCATTGCGATTCTCTCGCATCATACCGGGTTGTACTCGACCCGTCGCCTGCTGGATGCGGTTGCCGCGGCGGGCGCAGAACCCGTTTTGCTTCAGCCTGAGCATTGCTTGCTGATGTTAGATAATACCGAGGCGCGGCTTTACTACAGGTCCGCTCTTTTGGCGCCCTGCACCGCGGTGATTCCGCGAGTAGGTGGTCCGCTGACGCACTTAGGGTCACGCCTGCTCCGTTTTTTTGCGGGGGAAGGCAGCTGCTGCCTCAACAGTGCGGAATCGTTGGAGTTGTCCCGCGACAAGTTTGCTTCTTTGCAGGTCCTGGTTGCCGCGGGTGTTGCGGTGCCGAAGACGGCCTATTTCACGCAGATGGAGCAGCGTGATCTGGCAGTGTCTGCCGTGGGTACGCCCTTGGTACACAAACTGCTCAGTGGTTCCCAGGGGGTGGGCGTCAGTCTGGCGGAGACGGATATAGCGGCACGGGGGATGCTGGACACCTTTCTTCATCTGCAACACGAAGCGATGGTTCAGCGCTTTCTTCCAGGGCGTCAGGATTTTCGGATGATCGTCCTCTTCGGCAAGGTGATTGCGGCCATGCGCAGGGAGGCTTCTACTGAGGATTTTCGCAGCAACCTGCATTGCGGGGGCCGGGCGTCGGCGCTGCCGGATTTGCCGGAAGATTTTGCCGCCATTGCCCGCCTGTCGGCGTCTGCACTAGGTCTGGGTTTTGCCGGGGTGGATATCATGCTGGCGGAAGATCAGCAGCCCATGGTACTGGAAGTAAATCCCGTCCCCAGCTTGGAAGGTATCGAAGGAATCACGGGTCAGGATATCGCCGGTACTTTGGTTAAAGCGCTTTTACAGCAGGCCCTGTCCCCATCTCTGCAACCGCCGTTGTAATCCAGTCTTGCGCTTGCTGGTTGAGGGCTGCGGCTTTACCTGCGGGGGCTAGTGCGGGGCCGATCTGCACCTCAACCACCCCCGGCCATTTGCGCCAATCTGCGCGTGGCCAGAAGCACCCGCTATTCACGGCGATGGGCAGAAGCGGAACCTGAGCGCGAATGGCCAGGCCAGCGGCCGTGCTGCTGAAAGGACCAACCTCGCCGCAGGGGTGGCGGGTGCCTTCCGGGAAGATCACTACGTTAAAGCCTGCCGCCAGGCGGGCTTTGCCTTCTTCAATCACCTCCACTAAGGCCTGTCTGCCAGCGTCGCGGTCGATACCGATGGGCCAGGACAGATGCAGGCCCCAGCCAATCACCGGGATACGGAGGAGTTCCTTTTTCAGTACATAGGAGAGTCGTGGGAAGATGCACCAGAGGAGCAGTGTTTCCAGTGCCGATTGATGGTTGGCGACGATGACGCAGGGCGTGGCGGGAATGTTGGCGAGGCCGCAAACCCGATAACGCAGGCCACAACTCCAATGGAGCCAACCGACGCCAGTACGTGCCCATAAACGACTGGTCCAGACCCGCGCTGTCAGCGGCAACAGGGTGACGACCAGGCTGAAAAAGGCCCAGACCAGGGTCCAGATCGTAAAACCAATGTAGAACAAGCTGCTGCGAATGGTACGTATCACGGAATGCCGAGAATGGCGTGTACCGCCGCGTTAAGATCCGCAAAAACGGAGACGCCCGCCGCTTCCGCTGCCAAACGCATGCTTTGGCCTTTGCCCGTCAGCACCAGCATGGGCTGTGCACCGGCTGCACGCGCGGCGACCATATCGCGCATACTGTCACCGATGGCGGGAACCTGTTCCAGCGAGATCTGCAGGCGCTCCTGTATCTCGCGAAGCAGGCCGGGCGCCGGTTTGCGACACGCGCATTCTGCTTCCGGAGTATGGGGACAGAAGAAAATGGCATCTATCCGACCGCCTACGGCAGCGAGTTCCTGACGCATACGCCGATGAATAGCGGTCAGGGTACGGATATCGAAAAGCCCCCGACCCACACCGGACTGATTGGTGGCTACCACCACCTGGTAGCCGGCGCGGTTCAGCCGCGCAATAGCCTCTAGACTGCCCGGAATAGGGCGCCACTCGGCGGGAGATTTGATAAAGGCGCTACTGTCCTCGTTGATGACACCGTCACGATCAAGGATCACCAGTTGCCCCATCAGACCCCCTGTAACTGCGAAAAGTCGGCGATGCGCAGAAACGCCTCCTGGAGTTGGGCAAGCAGGGCGAGACGGTTCTGGCGGAGTACAGGTTCTTCAGCAAGGACCATGACCGCATCAAAAAATTGATCGACCGAGGGACGTAAGCCCGCGAGCAGGTCTAACGTGGCGGCATATTGGCGTTTTGCGAGCTGCACATGAACGGGTTGCGCCAAGACTTGCCAGTGTTCCCACAGTGCGCGCTCTGCGGGATCCGCAAAATGCTGCGGGTCTACTTGCCAGTCGGCGCAGAGGGTTTCCTTGCGTAATAGATTGTTGATTCGTTTGATCAGCGCTGCCAGAGCATCCGCCGACGCATGCTCAGCCTGGAAAAGGGCGAGGGCCTCAAGACGCTGGCGCGCATCCAGTGGCTCGTGGGGTTGGCGGCTGAGCACGGCGGCGATCTGGTCGGCACGAAAGCCCTCTTCCCGAAAATAGACACGCATCCGATCCTGAAAGAAGTCGAGCACTGCAGTCCGCGTCTCTGTTCTATTCTTGGCAAAAGTACTGCCGTAAGCGGTCAGCGTACTAGTTATCGCTGTGTCCAGATTCAGGGGCACCCGAGCATCCAGCACAATGCGCAGCACCCCCAGTGCGGCGCGGCGCAGGGCGAAGGGGTCGCGGTCACCGGTGGGCACTTTGCCGATGGCGAAAAAGCCGCAGAGGGTGTCCAGTTTGTCGGCGATGGCCAGACACTGTCCGTGCGCCTCTGCCGGAATTTCATCATCGCGACCACTGGGCATGTAATGCTGGGCGATGGCTGTGGCAACACGGATATTTTCGTCGTCATGTCGGGCATAGTGGCCGCCCATGATGCCCTGCAGTTCCGGGAACTCGCCTACCAGACCGCTGAGCAGGTCACTTTTGCAAAGCGCAGCGGCACGGTCCATGTCGCCTGCATTCACCGCAAAGTGCGGCGCGAGGGCTGCCGCAAGTGCCTGCAGACGCGTGGTTTTGTCGAAAATGCTGCCGAGGCCGTCCTGAAACAGTACTCCGGCGAGTGCGCCCCGTCGCGTCTGCAAGGAGACCTGGCGATCCTGATCCCAGAAGAATGCAGCGTCGGCCAGTCGGGCGCGCAGTACCCGGTTATTCCCGTTGATGACGACCTGCGCATCCAGGCTATGCAGGTTGGCCGCGAACAGATAATGGGGCACCAGACACCCATCCTGGCCGCGCAGGGGGATATAACGCTGGTGCTGCATCATGACCGTAATCAGCGCTTCTTCCGGTACCCGCAGATAGTCCTCGGCGAAACTGCCCGCGAGAATAACCGGCCATTCATTGAGTCCGGTGATCTCGTCCAGCAAGGCATCTGGCAGGATGGGGTTGACGGCCATCTCACGAGCTAAAGCTACTATTTTGCGGGCGATGTGCGCGCGACGTTCTGCAAAGTCCACCATCACCTTTGCCTGTAGTAAAGACTCGGCGTAATCGGCGGGGTTGATAATCTGAACCGACTGGGGATGATGGACGCGGTGCCCGAAGCTTTCTCCACCAGCATCCAAGCCAAAAACATTCCAGTTCAGCACCTGCTGGCCCTGAAGCAGCAAAAGCCAGCGCACCGGACGCAGGAAAGTATCAGAACGTGCCCCCCAATGCATACGTTTGCGCAGGGGCAAGCTGGCTACCAGTTTGCTGGCGATCGCGGGTAACAGGATATGACTATCTTGGGCCGCGCCGACTTCCCGCCAAGCAAGGACGGGACCCTTGTCCGTCTCCAGCGTGAGCAGATCATCAACGCCGACCTCGCAGGAACGGGCAAAGCCTTCTGCTGCCGCCGTGGGTTTGCCCTGCGCATCACGGGCGCGCTCTACAGGCGGACCACGGCGCAGGGTTTCCTGCGGTAGACTCTGCCGGGACACGTCTTTAATCCAGAGAGCGAGACGTCGCGGAGTGACATAGCTGCGGATGCTTCCATACTGCAACCCGGCTTTGTCGAGTAATTGGCCCACGATCTCGGTCGCTGCATCTTGCAGAGGCATTTGTTCCCGCGCTGGCAATTCTTCACAACCCAATTCCAGCAGGAGATCTTCAGTCGCTGACATCTTGGCTCCGCAGTAAGGGATGGCCGAGGGCAGCACGCGCTTCGGCATAGTTCTCGGCGACGCCACGGGCGAGGGTACGGACGCGGCCGATGAATCGAGCGCGCTCGTTGACGCCGATGGCATGGCGGGCATCCAGCAGGTTGAAGGTGTGGGAGCAGTCTAGCACCCGTTCGTAGGCGGGCAGGGGGAGATGCGCCGCCAGTAACGCGCGGCAGTCTTTTTCTGCCTGATCGAAGCGCTGGAAGAGGTCTTCTACCGGTGCCAGCTCAAAATTATAGCGGGATTGCTCCACTTCGTTCTGATGAAACACATCTCCGTAGAGTACGCCGGGGGTCCACACGAGATCATAAACACTCTCTACGCCTTGCAGATACATGGCTAGTCGCTCCAGACCATAAGTGACTTCCCCCATCACGGGATGACAATCCAGGCCGCCCACCTGCTGGAAATAGGTGAACTGGGTGACTTCCATTCCATTCAACCAGACTTCCCAGCCCAGTCCCCAGGCACCCAGGGTCGGTGACTCCCAGTCATCTTCCACAAATCGGATATCTTGTACCCGGGAATCAATGCCGAGGGTCGCCAGCGATTCGAGGTAGAGTTCTTGCAGGTTCAATGGACTAGGTTTGAGCACCGCCTGAAACTGATAGTAGTGCTGAAGACGATTGGGATTGTTTCCGTAACGGCCATCCGTGGGACGCCGGGAGGGCTGCACATAGGCGGCTCGCCATGGCTCGGGGCCGATGGCCCGCAAGAAAGTGGCAGGGTGGAAGGTGCCGGCACCGACGGGCATGTCCATGGGCTGGAGCAAAACGCAGCCCTGACCGGCCCAGAAGCCTTGCAGCCGCTGGATGATTTCCTGGAAGGTCATACGGATCTCTGGCAGAAGTTTCGCGCATTATGACCCAACGCAGCCTGCTCTGTGAAGGGTGCCCGTCTGTCTGCACGCCGCGACTGGCCTCAAAGTAGTTCGGCAATCCCCAATGCCCCCCGCTTCGCGTCGAGGAATACCAGTCCAAGCTTCGCTTCTTTGCGCGCAATGACGGTAAGAACGGCATCCGGGCCAGCGTGAATAAGCAGGACATAGCCGTTATCGCCCTTGATCATGACCTGTTCCAACTCGCCTCGTGCCAGTTCTATGGCAGTGCGGTCGCCCAGGGAAAGCATCGCCGCCGCCATGGCACCGACCCGGTCTTCGTCCATGGTGGAAGAAAGCAGTGAGGCGATAGTGAGTCCGTCGGTAGAAATTACGGCTGAGGCCTCGATGTCCGCAGAAGACCCGTTCAGATCGCTGAGGACGGACTTGAGCATTTCTTCACGCATTTTTATTCTCCTGATGACTTGATAAGTGTATGAAAATGGTTATTTTTTAGAAATAGCGATTGCCTAGATCTTGTACCAGCGTAACGAAGGATTGATCCTGCAGGCGAGGCGTACCGCTGACCACAAGCATGAAACGTTGTTGACCGATAAATAATGGCCAGAACCCCAGCTCAGAGCGTCCGGCAGGATCGAGCAGTCCCCAGGTCTCAGTGTTGATACGCAGGTTGTTTTTCAGCAAACGGCCATGCCTGGCCTGTAAGGAGAGTAAGTCTGCGGAAAGTCCGGCGAGTTCTTCTGCGGCTTCATGGGTGTAGCCGGCTGCGGCGAGATAAAAGCCATTTTCGTCGGCGAGGAGTGTCTTGTGTACATCCGAAAGTTGCGCGAGGAGGGGCGGTAACGCATCTTCCAGACGTTTATCTTCTTGCTGACGTGGATGCTCAGTGCCCCGTAACAACCCCAGTCGTTGCAGGCGGAAAATGCTGCGTAGAGCTTCCTCTGCGTTTGCCGCCTGGGTCCAACGCTGTGCGGCCTTGATGCTGAAGGGGGCTCGGTGTCCTTCTCGCAAAATATATAAAAGAATTGCCCGGTTTCCTTCCTGATCGGGACTGGATGTTGCGTAAAAAGCCCCGGCTGGTGTCACTTCACCATAGAGATCAGCGCTGGTGGCGACCAGTTCGATGCTCATGATTGATCCCCGATCCCGGGATCGATGGAATAAAGAAGTGCCATAACCAGATTTTTAACGTCGTCCTTGTTACGACCATCTACTTCGAAAATTGGTGGGATGGGATTAAGCATCCGCAGATCAGCGATTACTTCCGGGAGCATGCTGGCATAGTCTGCTATCCGGGGCTGTGCCTGGATATCCGTTTTTGAAACTCCGATGACTACGGGAACGTTTACAATAAAATCTTTGAAGGCATGGAGAAAAAAGTGCAGATCTTTTTTCGGGTTAGGGCGGGTGTTGTCCAGCATCAAGATGAGACCCAGACCACCAGTGGTGAGAATGTCCCACATGAAGTCGAAACGCTCTTGACCAGGGGTGCCATACAGGTGAATTTTAGTGCCCTCATCCAGCTTAAGGACGCCATAATCCATCGCCACGGTGGTGTGACCCTTGCGGTTTAGTGTCATATCCGAAGCTTGGGCATCGGTGGAGATAATTGGAATGTCTGATAATGCTGAAATGGCCGTTGTTTTGCCTACACCAACAGGACCGGTAAAGATGATTTTATTGTCTTCTCTCACAACGTTGGCTCCTTCAATATAATTTTTGGCCAAGTACTCTTTGCATTTGCATTTTACAGCCCTGAAATGCGGGCAAGGAGACGGCCCAAGAAGCTTCTTTTGGCCGCGGGTATTTCTGCAACCGTTGGCGCATTAGGCATCATTGGCTGGATGCGGTTGTCGGGATTCTCTGCCGCGTTGTAGCGCAACAGCCCTAAGCTGTCTGCGGCGGCAAGAAAATTGAAGAGATTATGAGGCTCAATGCGTAGCATCTTCACCGTCAATGCCGGAGATGCCGGCGAACGGGCAAGAAAAGCTGCTAAACGCAGTGCGTCAGGCAGCATGGTAAGTCGCGTCAGATTGGGCCATTGCTTCAATTGTACCGGGGCGTTGATCTGTAGCTGTTGGCTGAGACGTCCATCAGCTGTCCATGCACCCATTTGCCAGAGCAGAGACTGAAGAGTGAGATGCCGTGTGGATGTATGAGGGGGGACGTCGGTGTTGTTGGGGGCACGCATTTGTAGCCGCGGGTGCTCTTCTCGCGCCAGCGATTTGAGATGTTCATCGTCCGTCAGCAAGATGGCCTGATCAGCTATCGGATCTAATTGTAGAAGGATCCGTTGTTGATCATCCACAATAACGACCGACGACTGATCGCGCCGGATCATCTGTAAAAGTCCCAGTAGACCGGCCTGAGGGTTGAAATGACGTATTTCTTCAGGGCGCAGAACCGGAGTGTGACGTGGCGTAGCGGCTGGCGCCGTGACGGGTTTGGGAGCAGGCGGGTTTGCGGCGGTGGGCGATGGGACAACGGCGGCGGACAGCGCGGGGATCGTGACCTCGGGCCGAATAGGCATGACCGTGGCACCGCTTCTTCCTGCTGGTTTTCCAGGTGCGGGGCTACCATTCAGCAACGACTCCAGCGCTGGAAACAGGGTTTCCATACGTACAGGTTTCTGCAACACCGGGAACACACTATCGGCTTGCGGGGAAACACTCGTCAGGAGGATACGTTGTTCCGGTTGTTCGCTATGCAATCGATGAGCGATAGCCATACCCTCCGCACCATCCACATCAATAATGGTCACTGCAGGTGTTTGTGTGCCACCGGTATCCAGCAGTTGATAATGGCGTCGGGTAAACATTTTGAAAGCCATACGGAAGACGGCTTCTTTGCGTGCATCCATCCCGATGCTGCGAACGAGAATGCTGTCGCTATTAGAGGGGTTTTTCGTCATGATCAAATCCTAAATGATCTGTCGTTGCGGGTGGCGCTGGAGGCGTTCAGCAAGGCTGAACATTTGGCGCATGATGTCTTCATTGGGCTGCGTATCCATTGTAAGAATCGATTGGATGAATTGGGAAAAGCGCTCGCGGGCGTCCATCCGTTCATACATTTCGAGGAGCGGTCCGTAATAAACGCTATGGTCCGGTTGAGCTAATGCGGCTTTCTCCAGAAGATCTACGGCTTCATCTACCTGCCCATACTCCAAAAGCAGGTTGCATTCTTTGATAAGGCTGTCCTCACTGTCCTTCGGGGTGATCTGATGATCGCGGCGAATCTCTTCTGTTACCAGTGGTGGGCTGCTCAGTGGTATGGCAGTGATCGGCAGATAAAGTCCGTACTGCTCGGCCAGTTCTGCAAGAGTATTTTCTTCTCCGTCACTCTCGGCAAGGGAGTTCCACAGGTCATGCTTACCCAGCCGCTGCCCACGGTGCAGCAATCGCGTCCGCAAGTCGCTACCTGCGCCCCACAATGTAATATAGAGCTGAAGGAGGGATTCAGCATAGGCGGTGCATCGCCGCTGGATGTAAAGCATCTCCAAAAGGGTAACCTGGAGGATGAGTTTGCGCGGATCGAGAATAAGGTTACGGCGTAACAGGCGCTCGGCCTCAGAATATTGGCGACACGTCAGCAGGTGACGTGCGGCACTGATGGGCGAAATCAGCCCGGCCACCACCTCATATTCTTCCTCAGCCAGCGGCGTGAGGTCTTCGGACCCGGTCAGCAGCATGACACCTGCGTCCGGAGCGCCGTTTTTCGAAGCTCCGCTCGATGACTGCCCGGGTTTCACAACGAATCCAGACAGAAGATCCAGCGGTTCCGGGTTGACGATGGCTTGCTGCAACGCTCTCTGTGCACTTACGAGTGAGGAAGATATCGCAGATTGCGGCGCATGCAGGGCGTGTGTGACGACCGCGGCGATTTGCGCGCTGTTCACCCCTAAATTTTCTGCAGTTACCCGCAATTGCAGGTTTTGTGGATCCAGCTTTAATCCTTCCAAAACAAGATCCTGGGCTTCTGTGCCAGGGATGGCACCAGAATCATTGAGCTTTTCTAAAAGTTCAGCGAAGTGATCAATGTCAGAAATTTCACGATAGATCGACAACAGTCGGCGCATCTGCTGAATATTGTCGGGGTTGTGATCCACGTACCAGCTCAGGGACGTGGCAGCCTGTTCAAGGTGGCCATAGGAAAGATAAATCTCCACCTCGTCAAGAATGCTGGTTTCATTGACCTGTACAAAGGAACTTGTCTCCGGCATATCGTTGGCTGGACCGGTTTTAATGGCTGGAGTTGCTTGTGGTGCCTGACTCCCGCTGTGCACGCGGGCATTGCGTAGCGTGCTTGAGGCGTTGAGGAGTTTTTGCCCGCGCAACACCTTCCATAATCCGGTCAAGATGACCATGGCTATGAGGAAAGCTATAATGATCAGACTACCGATGGGTAATTCCATGCAGGAATCTCGCTTCAGGATGGACGCGGTTTTGCTTCTTTGCCGCCGTTAGCCTTGTAGATAGGCGTTTTAATGGTGCTGTCAATGTGCGAAGAGCTCGGCAATTTCATGGATGCGCCTCGTGCTGGGACGACTTGCAGCCGAAGAGGCATCCACCGCAGCCGCGTAACCCGCAAATAATGCGGGTAATGCGTTGACGACGAGGGGGAGGCGCTCACGACTTACGGTGGCCAGTCGCCATTCGGCACGCCATCCATGCACAGGATGGCTCGTGCAAATCGCGACCCCCCAGCCGCGCTCCTGTAGTGACCACTGCTGTTCGGCGACACAGATCTGGTGTTGCCGCGGCGTATGATTCAGACCGACGTAGGGACCCCCGTAAGTCACGCGCAGATCGTTAGTCAGATCAGTTAGCATATGATCGAGACGATGTAGCGCATCGCGTAATTTCTCTCTGGAAGCAGGTTTATTGTTTACTACACTTTTCAAGAATATCAGGTGTGGTGATTCCATACACGCCTCCTTTTACCTTATGATTATGACGGTAATGCCGGACGCTGCCAATGCGCGCGTGCGGTGGATGGCGTTTTTTGCTTTTTCTTAATGTGCCGCAAACAGGAAAATATAATGATGCGAAAACAGTTAGGTGTCTGGTGCCTGGCAGCCTTCATGGGGTATGGTGCGACGGTGGCAGATGCCGGTGTCTATGCTTTGCCCGCTCAGGGTAATGTTGTTGGAGCGCTTAAGGCAATAACCACTCATAGCGATGATACGCTTCTGGATATCGGGCGTTTCTACGACCTGGGTTACAATCAGGTGACGGCGGCCAACCCCGGCATTAACCCCTGGCTCCCTGGTCAGGCCAGCAAGGTGGTTATCCCGGCCGAGTATGTTTTGCCGCCGAAGCCATGGACCGGGATCGTCGTGGATATTCCGGCACGGCGAATTTACTATTTTCCGACGAATGACCGGGTGGTATACACTTATCCTGTTGGTGTCTTTTTGCCGGGCTGGAAGGAGCGTTTGACGGCCACGCAGATTATTGCCAAGTTTAAAATGCCCGCATGGAACGTCCCCAAAAATATCCACGCGTGGTTCGAGAAGAAATTCCATATGGATATCCCGTGGTACTGGCCACCAGGTGCAGAAAACCCCATGGGTGAACTGGCGATGGAGACCGGGCTCTCTGGCATCTTCATTCATGGTACTTACCACCCCTGGGGTGTTGGTATGCGGGCCAGTCAGGGCTGTTTTCAGATGTTCCCGGAGAATGTCGCGCAACTTTTCCCCATGGTTCCGGTGGGTACCCCGGTGCGGATCATTGATCAGCCCAACCTCGTGGGCGTACGTGATGAGCAAGTCTATCTGCAGTCATACAAGCCGATGCATGCCTATCACCAGAAAGGCATCCCGGATTTACAGCGTGCTGTTATGACGATCAAGTCTTTTATGGTGCAGAATCACATCAATCAGGATATTGATTGGGCCGCGGTCCGGCGTATCGTGGCGGAGCATAACACCGTGGCACTCCCCATCGGGGTCAACGCGCCGAGCTATAAAACACTGTCTGCCGCACTTCCCGCAACGCCTTACGCATACGCACCTTACGGTCCATCGGCGAACGGCGCCGCGGTGCCGCCGCCATTGTCTTTGGCGAGCGCCACCAATCAGGAACATCTGCACGTCCAGGTGACTTTCCCCGATCAGAAGCCGTAGAACATCATTTTCTCCTCGGGGGTGGAGGGTCTACTAGTGACCACCCCCGATCCCTTGCTCCTGAATCCAGAGCCAAAACAGCCCGAGGTACTCGTGACTCGCCTCGCTGCTGATTTCCAGATAAATGGCCCGCGGCAGCCAGCTATCCAGCCGGAGTCCGCTCACCCGATCCAGACGGTAATCGGTGGGAACGGGGATCACGTTCAAGCCAGCGTGGCGGAACCAGACGACCGCCCGTGGCATGTGCAATGCAGAGGTCACCAGGTATACTTGGCGGATATGGTGCCCGGCCAGCAATGCCGCGCTGTCTGCGGCGTTAGCTGCGGTATTGTAGGATTGGGTTTCCGGCCAGATAGTGCTTTGTACGCCTAAATCCTGGCGCAGGATGTGCTCCATGGTGACCGCCTCGGGCGGGGCGCCCAGTCGCGGTGCTCCGCCGCTGGGAATTATGGGGAGTCCGGTTTGTTTGGCCAGTTGGGCGGCGGCCATCAGGCGCACGAGCGTGCGCGCATTCGCGGTCTCTTGGGTAGATTCCGGGGACCGCATGACCTCGCCGCCGCCCAGCACCACAATTGCTCCGGGCGTTTCACTGTTGCCCACGGGGTTTGTGAGTGGGGGGTAACGATCTTCCAGCGGCAGGAGGAGGAGCTTGGCACCGACAGCGGTAGAGAAAAAATAAAGGCTACCCAGGGTGAGCAGAATGAGCACTCGCCCGAAATAACGCCACCCCATGGTTTCTGCCAACCAGCCGATGGCGGCGAGGACCAATAAAAGACCGGGCGGCTGCAGCAACGCTGAGGCCAGGGTAAGTACGGTGGTGTAGCGCAGCAACATGCCTCCTCTGGCTCCGCTCAGTCCCTGCGTATCTCATGGAAGCTGCGCTCGGCATGATAGGAAGATCGCACCAGGGGGCCGCTGGCGACGTGGCGGAAACCCATGGCCATACCCTCTTGCTGTAACTGCTGAAACTCTTCCGGTGGAACGAAACGGGCGACCGGCAGATGATGGCGAGAGGGTGCCAGATATTGCCCCAGGGTGAGTAGCTCGCATCCGGCCTGCCGCAAGTCCTGCATCACCGTGCGGATTTCATCGAGTTCCTCGCCCAGGCCCAGCATGAGTCCGGATTTGGTGGGGATTGCAGAGTGCTGTGCCTTAAAAGTCGAGAGCAATTGCAGCGAGTGGCTATAATCTGCACCTGGTCTAGCCTGCAAATACAGGCGTGGTACGGTTTCCAGGTTGTGATTGAAGACGTCGGGCGGTGTCTCCCGGAGTGCTGCCAAGGCCTTGTCTACCCGGCCGCGGAAATCCGGTACGAGGATTTCTACGTGCAGTTCCGGGCAACTTTCACGCAGGGCCGAGATAACCTGAGCAAAGTGCTGGGCGCCGCCATCGCGCAAATCATCACGGTCTACGGAGGTAATGACGACGAAGCGCAGTCCCATCGTTGCCACGGTCTGGGCAAGGTGCGCAGGTTCCAGGGGATCAGGTGCTTGTGGGCGACCATGGGCCACGTCACAGAAGGGGCAGCGACGGGTGCAAATGTCTCCGAGGATCATGAAGGTCGCCGTCCCAGCGCCGAAGCACTCGCCCAGATTGGGGCAGGAGGCCTCTTCACAGACCGTGTGGAGGTCCGCTGCACGCAGAATCTTTTTGAGCCTGTCCACCTCGGGGGTCAAGGGTGATCGTACCCGCAACCACTGGGGCTTGGGCTGGCGTTCGGACTTTATTGGAATGATGGGTATGGGGTTACGTGCGGTCTTTTCGGCACCGCGCTCGGCTTTTTTAGCATTATGTTGGGGGTCCATGTCAGGCCCCTCCTTTTCTTAAGGGGCGATCCAGGCTGATAGCCAATTGCGCCATCAGAGTTTCGGCAATATCACGACTTGACCAGTCCGGACAGAGGTCATGCACCTGAGTGACGGCGAGATTGACCATGCCACAAGGATGAATACGCTGGAATGGGCTCAGATCCATCTCGGTATTGAGGCTGAGGCCGTGGTAACTGCGACCATGCTGAATACGCAAGCCCAAGGAGGCAATTTTGGCATCGCCCACATAGACTCCGGGAGCATCGCGACGCGCATGAGCAGTCACGCCACGTTGCTGGAGCAGATGAATGACGGACTGTTCCATGGCGGTGGTTAAGGTCCGGACGTTGATTCCTATACGGGGTAGATCGATGAGCAAGTAGACTACCCATTGTCCCGGTCCATGATAGGTGACTTTGCCACCGCGATCACTGCGAATGACCGGAATGGGGCCAGGGTCAAGAACGTCTGCCGCGTCAGCATTGCGTCCGAGGGTAAAAACCGGAGGATGCTGGAGAAGCCACATCTGATCCGGCGTGTCGGCATCTCGCTGGGACGTGAATTCGCGCATGGCGTCCAGCACTGTGAAGTAAGGAAGCAACCCTGGCCAGCAGCGAATGAGTATGGGCGTATTCATAAGCAGAGGATCACGCCATCAATCCCTTTGACGGAGCTATAAACAGCCAGGAGGTGCTCATGGCTGTTGATCTCCAGGGAAACCGTGACGGCCTGATATTGTCCCTGACTGCTGGGTCGGCAGGAGAAAGCCATGTCCGGCAAGTCCGGTGCATGAGGTGCGATCGCCGCACGCACCGCCGCGAGTAGATCAGCGTGCTGACCAATGGCCTTGACATGGTGCAGGTGCGGAAAGTCTGCTGCTGGATTTTTTTCGGTTTCCATAGCGTCTCGTAATCCCCTCGTGTCATCGTCGGACAGGACCAATCCATGGTATCTCCTGATCATGGTAAGTCTTCCTCCGTCTGAGGTGAAGACCTGCGGTGCCTGGATGGGCGGTGGTTCAGAGGAAGCTGGCGGCATTGCTGTCGTAACTTCAGCATCTTTTGCTTACAGTGCGTTACTGATCCGGTGAAAGATCTGCGCTATCCAGCCCGCCTTCTCCACAGAAGTCTGGGTGACAACTGGCACGGACTTCAGCTGCTTGCCATCCAGCAGGAGGACGAGTCGCCCGATGACTGCACCTTTCTTTAACGGAGCCTGGAGATTGGGTGTGATTTCTACCACGCGCTGTAGCTCGGAAAAATGTCCTTTCGGAACCGTAAGGTTCACGGCTTGTTCGACCCCTACGGGGATATGCATGGGCGATAAATCGCTGCGGGTGATCTCGCGGACTTTTTCCCCGGCCGTATAAACCGGATGGTCGATGAAAAATCGGTATCCGTAATCGAGCAGGGCTTCGACGGCATTGGTGCTGCCAGCCCAGTTCGGCCCGCCGAGAACAACGGCGATAAGACGGCGACCCTGCCGCATGGCGGTAGCATCAATACAATAACCGGAGGCGTCGGTCAGGCCGGTTTTCAGCCCGTCCACCGTAGGGTCACGGAAAAGTACGGGGTTCCAGCTCCGCTGAGTAATACCATTATAGGTATAAGACTTTTCTTTGGTAATCTGGATCACCTGCGGGAACTGCTGAATGAGTGCGTGCGACAGCTTGGCGACATCCAGCGCGGTGGTATAGAGGTTGCTGTCTGGCAGACCATCGACATTGCTGTAATGGGTGTTGTGCAGATTGAGGCGCAAGGCCATGTCGTTCATCAGGGTGACAAAGCCTGACTGGCTGCCAGCCACCGCTTCCGCAAGCGCCACCGCCGCGTCATTCCCTGAATCAATCAGCAGTCCATGCAGTAATTGATCGGCATTCGCTGGTGCATTGGGTTGGACAAACATACTGGAGCCCCCCGTCCTCCAGGCTGTGTTGGAGATCTGGATGCTTTCCTGAGCAGTGAGGGTGCCGTCCTGAATAGCCTGATAAGTTAGATAAGCCGTCATAAGTTTGGTGAGGCTGGCCGGCGCCCGCCGCAAGTTTTCACTTTTGGCCGCGATAATCTGCCCAGTATCGTAGTCCATCAGCACATAGCTGACGATGGCAGGCAAAGCCGGTGCTGGCGGTGTGGGCAGCATGGGGGTTGGGGTCGCAGCAAACGCCCAAGGAGCGAGACACCAGCCGACGAACAACAAGAGCATTCGGGTGATCAGGGAAGTACGGACAATCATGAGGGGCCTCAGTAGTGAGCGCTGATTGAAATTTGGAATGGTTTTGGGTATCCCCGGAATTATAGCGATGCCCCGGCAGAAAGCCATGCCGGGGTACGGCAGGCAGTGCCCAAAACCAACATTTTTGGGGAGAAAGCGCATTATTCGTGCATGCGCGGATGGGCGTGGACCGACATCAGGATACCCAACCCGATCATAAAAGTCAGCATGGCTGTCCCGCCATAGCTTATCAGTGGCAGAGGCACTCCTACCACGGGTAGGATCCCGGTAGTCATGCCCATATTGATGAGAATATAAAGGAAGAAAGTCAGGCTCAGGGTGCCGGCAATGAGGCGACCGAAAGAATCCCGGCTCTCATAGGCGATTACCAGGCCGCGCAAGACAATGAGCAGGTAGGTAGAGATGAGGACAATAACCCCGACCAGACCAAACTCCTCGGCAAATCCCGCAAAAACGAAATCGGTTTGGGCTTCTGGCAGAAAATCGAGGTTGACCTGGGTGCCGTTGAACCAGCCCTTTCCCCAAAATCCACCAGAGCCTACGGCGATCATGCTCTGAATGATGTGGTATCCCGCCCCGAGGGGGTCGCGTTGAGGATCCAGGAAAATCAGGATGCGCTCTTTTTGGTAGCCGTGCAGAAAATGCCAGAGTACTGGTCCGCTGACTGCGACCAGGATGATGAGCCCGACAAACCAGCGGCGGCGTACTCCTGCCAGCCACATCATGAAGATCCCGGCAGCACCAATTTGTGCGGCTGTGCCCAGGTCTGGTTCCTTGGCGATGAGCAAAAAGGGGAGGGCAATAAGCACAAATCCCGCGACAGCAGAAAGCCAGTGGCGGACGTTTTCCTGCTGGGAATAGTAATAGGCGAGGAAGAGCGGCAGGGTGAGTTTCATAAGCTCCGAGGGCTGAAAAGTCAACGGTCCGACTCCCAGCCAGCGGCGTGCGCCAAGATCGGTTTTGCCCACCACGAGGGTGATAGTGAGCAGGATGATACCTATGGCGTACAAGGCGGGTGCCCAGGCGCGAATGCGTTCAGGTGGTGTATTGGCGACGATTACCAATACGACGATGCCGATAGTGAATCGCAATAATTGGGCAAGCACCACGCGGACACTTTCCTGGCTGCCGCTATATAGTACCGCGAGGCTGATGAGCATGAGTATCACGATGCCCGTCATGAGTGCCGGGTCCAGTTTCCGTAGTGGCCGCAGCAGGCGAATGTGCCAGTTCATGGGTTGATCTCCGGCCCTGTCGCAATATTGAGGTGGGTATCGATTGCTGCTCTGGCAAGGAGGTCGGCGATATGCGGATGATCGGCGGGCGCATAGGCAATATTGCCTGGGTGTCCTTGCCGTAACGCAATAGTGTTACGGCTGGATTGGCTGTGATGCCCTACCTGCAGCCTGAATACCTGTATAGCCAATAGGGCGGCAAGCAGAGCGATCAGTCCCGCCACGACGAGAAGCCGACGAACGCATTGTCGATATTTTTGGGTGGGCTGCAATGCGCTCATGGACGTCGCGGGCGTAATGTGTGACGCAGATAATCGAGGGCTAGCGTAAAAAGCGGCCACAGCAGAGCGCCGATCAAGGGCCCTAAGAGCAGCGAAAAGTGCCATGTGATAACCCCTGCCCAAGCTTGCCACAACCAGACCAGCAAACGATGCATGAGCAGTAATAGAAATATAAAGAACAGCTGCTCCCAGGACGACAGGCGACGGACTCTGCCAAGGCTGGTGTAGAGCAGATAAATCATAATAACCCCGGCGATGGCCTGGGCTCCCAGTACATCTCCGAGTACCATATCCTGAAACAGACCAATCAGCCAGACGATGGTGAAGCTCAGTTCAGAGCTGCTGCTGATCGCCCAATAGAGGAGCAGCAGAGCAACAAAATCAGGATGGAGTAACGCATAAAATGGGCCGCAGGGAATGGTTTCTGCAGTAAGCGCAAAGAAAAAACCGAGAATGAGCGCGATGGCGATCATGGTGTAACTGCGGGCTGTGGGAATGGACGGTCCCAGAGCATAAGCACCGTATTCAGCTGTCCCAGGCGAACAGCGGGTTGCACTGCAATCTGTGCAAAGGGTTGGTCACCATTATGGATCACTGCGGAAATCGTACCGACATTCAATCCCGGTGGGTAACGCCCGCCTAAGCCAGAGGTGACGAGTTTGTCGCCGACCTTGAGGGAGGTGTTGCGCGGTTGAAAGGGTATTGCAAGGCGATCGATATCCCCCCTGCCGTCTACCAGCAAGGGCGTGTCCGCGTCTGCGGGTTGTACGGGAATGCTGCTGTCCAGATCAGAAAGCAGAGCCACCTGACTGCTCATAGGAGAAACACGGATTACCTGGCCAGCCACTCCCCCTGCGGCAAGAACGGGTTGCCCGACAAATACTCCGGCGCGCGCGCCTATGTTGACGGTTAACAATTGGCTCCCAGGTGAGAAATTCTGCGCGATAACCTGTGCGACGGTTACTTTCCCAGGCGGCTGGGGGATACTGTCAAGTAACGCAAGAAGCTGACGGTTTTCGTTACGCAGGATATCTGCTTCTAATAGTTTGGGCTGGGCACGAATGAGCTCAGCGTGTAGTTTGATATTTTCGGATTCTAGCGCAGCACGACTTTGCAGGTAGTTGTCAACCTGCTGCCAGAAGCCGGTTTCCTGCATGTTTATCCATTGCACCGGATAAGCCATGGTCAAAGAAACACTTTTTATGTTGGGATGTTTTTCGCTGAACACTGAAACAAATACGGACAACAGAACAAGTACCGCTACGCGAAGGAGCGGCGGGTAGCGACGAGGAAAAAACAATGCAGGCATGGTAGCTCAGGAGAGGCCGTAAGCTTAATCGTCAGCAAATACCTCACCCAGCAACTCCAGCTCTTCGAGCGCCCGGCCGCTGCCCCGCGCCACGCAGGTTAGTGGATCCTCCGCAACGATGACCGGTAGTGCTGTTTCCTCCATGATCAGGCGATCGAGATCGCGGAGGAGGGCGCCACCGCCGGTCAATACCATGCCCCGTTCAGCGATGTCACCGGCGAGTTCGGGGGGGGTCTGCTCTAGTGCGAGTCTGATAGCGCCGACAATTGCTCCTAATGGCTCCTGAAGGGCTTCAAGAATTTCATTGCTGGTAATCGTAAAAGTCCGTGGAACGCCTTCAGCGAGATTGCGTCCGCGTACTTCCATGCTGCGTACTTCCTGACCGGGATAGGCACAGCCCACCCTCTTCTTGATCTCTTCGGCGGTAGTCTCGCCAATCAGCATGCCGTAATTGCGACGAATGTAGTTGACGATCCCCTCATCCATTTTGTCGCCACCGACACGCACGCTCTGGGAGTAGACCACCCCACCCAGCGCGATGACACCAACTTCGGTGGTGCCACCGCCAATATCCACCACCATAGAGCCAGTTGGTTCCGCAACGGGCATCCCGGCCCCAATGGCAGCCGCCATCGGCTCTTCAATCAGGTGTACTTCACGGGCACCCGCGCTCATCGCCGACTCACGGATAGCTCGCCGTTCTACTTGCGTTGCGCCATAGGGTACACAGACGATGATCCGCGGGCTTGGGCTCAAGAAGCGTTGATGGTGCACACGCCTGATGAAGTGCTTGAGCATGGCCTCGGTAATCTGAAAATCGGCAATCACGCCGTCTTTCAGGGGTCGGATTGCCGTAATATTGGCCGGTGTGCGGCCCAGCATACGTTTGGCTTCTTCCCCGACATACATCCGACGGCTGGTGGCCCCATGTCGCCCGGTATGGATGGCTACCACGGAGGGTTCAGACAGCACAATACCCTTGCCGCGCACGTAAATCAGGGTGTTGGCCGTGCCCAGGTCCACGGCGAGATCGGTGGAGAAAAGTCCAAGAATTCTTTTGAATATCATCAAGTTGAAAGCCTTGCTGAAAGTGGAAGAAACCGCTTCGAAGGGACAGTAAGGTCACTGCATCCGCAACAAGCCATGTGCATGGAGCAGTCTAGCATGAGCAATGGCCGAGACCAAAGCCATGAAGCCAGTGGATGGAATGGCTGCAGCATCCGTTTTGAGGGGTGTCTGAACCTGCGTGGACGCCGAGCAGGCTGGGTGTTCGGCAGAAATCAGCACGACGGGCGCAAAAAAACCGGCGCTGAGCGCCGGTGCGTTACGCCTGTTATCTACAACAGTTTATAAATCGTAGGACTTCGGGAAGGCAATGCCGTGGTTGCTTGCCATATCTTTGTTGAGCACGGGCAGATCCAGTTTGTCTACGCGCACCTGCTTTTTGGACTGTAGCCAATGGGCGAAAACTTCCCAAATGGGTTTACCCTCCACGGGCTTCATGGATGCCCAGCCGGCCACTTTGTATTTTTTAGTGGGTGACATGGATTTACCACCAACCCGCATGTTGCTGCAGCGGTGATAAATTTTTTCATCAGGATTGAAGTCGTATTGAATATTGCCGACCCGAATCATGTCTCCACCCTGTTGATAATAAGGGTTGGGGTTGAAAATATTATCAGCGACCTGTTCCATGATGCTTTTGATTTCTTCGCCTGTATAGGTGTTAACGGTTACCTGAGGATAAGTGATGGCAGTTTGTCCCATCACATCTTCCATGGTGATTATTTCGCCCGGAAGTTTACAGTAGCCCCAGCGGAATCCCGGTGAAAAAGATATCTCACAGTCCATTTCTTCACGCAATGCGTTGCAGATAAGCTGGTCAAAAGTGCCGTTAAAATTGTCACGCCGATAGAGGAGACTTTCGGTGGTCGCCAAGGGCTGCGCAAGCTTATCTTTGTAAGGTGCGCGGACCTTTTGAATGTATGCGGCCATTTCAGCATCCTCTTTGATCAGGTTAGAGAATACCGGTAGGTAGTGGAAACGCCAGCCATTCAGCTTGCCTTTACCCACATCCAGATCAAATCTGGCCAATATCTTGCCGTTGGTGCTGGTATTTATGATCAGGGTTTTATTCACCATAAATGGCTTTGGACCCATAATATCGTGGGTATGCCCCCCGAGAATGATGTCAATACCGTTCACCAGAGACGACATTCTTTTATCTACATCAGCGCCATTGTGAGAGAGCACGACGACCAGATCAACATGATGTTGTTCACGGCACTCTGTTACCATTTTTTGCATATGTTCGGTGTGGATGCCGAAGCCCCAGTCGGGCATAAAACGCTCAGGATTGGCGATGGGCGTGAACGGAAAAGCCTGGCCGATCACCGCGATTTTGCGTCCGCTTACCTCATGAATGTGGTAGGGTTTGAATACCAGTTCCTGCCAGGTATTGCTAAAGATGTTCTGTGCCAGAAAGTTTGCCTTCAGTTCGGTTTTGACCAGATGTTCCACCTGATCCTGACCGTAGGTGAACTCCCAGTGGCCGACAAAATCGTCGACGCCAAGTAAGTTCTGGGCACCGACCATATCCGCGCCTTTGGTCCAGAGGCTGGTTGCCGAACCCTGCCAGCTATCGCCACCGTCCAACATGAGCACCTTATCTCCGCGCTGCGCCCGGAACCGCTTGACCAGGCTGGCGATGTGAGCATAACCGCCAATTTTCCCATATTTGTGGGCCAGGGTGTCATAGTCGAGGCAAGAATAGGCATATTCGTTAGATGCCGGTGTGGCTACTCCATAATAATCCAGCATCCATTTCCCACAAAGGTGGGGTGTTTGGTTAAGCGCCGGCCCAACACCGATATTCGTATCGGGTTCCCGCCACCAGACCGGCAAAAGCTGGGCATGGGAATCGGTCATGTGTAATAAAGTCACATTACCATAGTCGGGAATTTCATAGGGATCAGCCTCAGCACCCCAAGCAGATTGCGCAGCACCGGGCGAAAAAAAGCTTGCGGCCCCTGCGATACCCATCAACTGCAAAAAATCACGTCTTCCTAAATTCATGGAATCCTCCAATAGTGCTTAAAGCCCACCGGCCGCAGCCTGCTTCATCACTGTAATAATCTGCCGATCCAATTCTTTGGCGACCTTCGCGGACTCGGCATTCTTCGGAAAGTATCTCAGGGCATAGGTGGGTAAATAGGTCATAAGTTTAAGTTGACCTCCCTGTTCATACATCACAATTTTACAGGGTGCAAAGGCGCCGAATTCTGGAGTGGTCTTGAGAATTTTAGCCCCCAACACCAGATTGCATACCTCATAGATAACATAAGGCTGGCTGTTCTTGATGCCGCGTGCTTTGAGTCCCTGCTGAACATCCAAAGAGCCTACGAGATTCATGTTCTCTGCCTCCGCACCACTCTGGATCCCCATCTTTATTTGTGCAGGGGTAACCCCCTTTTGCACATTCACGATGTAGAGGGGGGTACTGGTATTGATAGCTGGCATCCCGGACACCGGTGCCGCAATGTTTGCGGCAACTGCAGGCCCGCAAAATAACAATGCACTGCACAGGAGGGTGGCTGGTACGAAAATCGTCTTGAGTATATTCATCATTTGTATTTCCCGTTAGTTGGTTGTTTCAGGAGAGCTGTTCCAGAGGAAGGGTGTCGCTCGGTGGCTTCGATGAGGGCCGATAGCCCGGAACATTGATCCTGATGCCAGTACTTAAATGGCTCATGAAATATTCCGGATTGCAATAATCCATGCTCTCCGGAACTTGCGCTGCCGTCCCTGCTTTTTTGTCCCATCCTTCCATACGTTTTTGCAGCGTATTCTCGGCAGGTCACGTGACCCGACAGGTCGGGAAGTAAGCGCCGACTCCCGGTATCGGCAGCTCTCGAAAAGGGATGTAAGATTGGTCTGCAGCGTAGTCATAGCGGCACTGCCGTTTGATATTGGCTAGAGATTTCCGGACGGCACGCATAAAATCAGGCTACGGTCAGTTTGGCGTCGGCGCTCCAAACCCCACCTTTGTTGTCTTTCCAGACCATCTTCAGGGTGCCGCTGTCTTCCGCGCGTAATTTAAAGGCCAGATAGGGATTGGTGCTCACTGCGGTGCTCCAATCGATATTCAGGAGTGGCTTGTCATTGAACGTAATGTTTACTGTCTGGATGATATGAGCGGGAATAATCTTGCCCGCCTTATCCTTCATCAGGCCGGTGCTCATAGGGTGCATGATCAACGAGCGCACTTCGATAATCTCACCTTTTTTTGCGCTGCTTTCCATGCGAATCATGGGGTTGCCGATATTTTCTGACATGAATGATATCCTCTGTAAAATTGGAGTTTTCTGGAATTAACCGCCGCAACCACCGATAGTAACTTTGACTTCACGCGGTGCTGAGGCCATGAATTCACCTTTGTTGGTTTTCGCTACCACGCGGACGTTATCCGTCTTGGCCATCTTGATGCGTTCCTGAATATAAGCCTGTCCGCAAGCCGGAGTGAAGGTGAACTGGCTGGTAAGGGGGGTCGGGTTGTGATCCACGAACAAGTAAACCGTGGCGATATAGTCATCGGCGGTCATCGGCGAATCAATTTCGATGGTGACTGGCACTGCACCACCGTTTTCAGCGATGGACGGTGCAGTCAGTTTAACTTTTGGTGAAACAGCCACTTGTGTTTTGCCAATGGCATTGCTCATAGCATCTTTAAGAACCTTGGCATCAAAGGCCTTGGCGGGCCAGCCGGGTACATTATCTGCAAAGGCCAGTTGGGGCTTTATCAGGCCGATTCCCGCTGCGGCGGCGACCGCCCCAGTGGCTAAAGTAGTACCCAAAAACTGGCGTCTATGTATCGTGTTATTCATCACAAAAAGTCTCCTTAAGTTTGCTCTCTGGTTTAATTCAAAGACCACATTTTTGCCAAATCCCGGTACCATGCGTAAGGGAACAGATTTTCAGAATCACCGAGAAAATAGACCAACTTTTCTTTGCTCCGAAACCTCTGTTGAAAGCTGATACCCTTTATGGGCCATGCCGCGCCTACCTTCCCCGCCATGCTTCCGCCGGGGTGCGCATGACAGGCCAAGCAAGTCCCGTTTGCACGATCAGCGGCGATAGTGCGCCAGTTTCAATATTATGGATCGTGGAATCAGCGACAGTGGCGTACGCGATCACCGCGAAAGGCAGAGCGGATGAAAAGCTAGCCAGTAACATCAGGTTGACAAGTCGACTCAAGCTGCGCTGCATTGAAATGTTCCTCTGACGCTGAAAATTCCACGGGTGCGGCAAGGATATCTAGCAGCTTTCATGCCAAAGAAAACTTGCACGCTTGTTGCCGGGCGGCGATTGATATTGTCGTCGATGATGTGGGGGGATGCGCCGACGCAGAGCTTTGAACATCAGATAAAATCAGCCTGTTTTAATTCAAGTTATGTAAAGAGGCGTGGTATGTCGGGCGGGATTGCTGTTGTCTGGGATCGGTGGTGCCGATCCCAGGAGTGTCGTGCGGTGCATTCTGGGTGGCTTCTGCTGCGCCAAAAGGGCCAGTTTGTTATAGCGTGTCCCGTTTATTTCTTCCATCAGGTGTCGATGGTGTCGTCTTCACCATCCTGATCACCCAGGAGTCCGATGTTCTTCATTTTGGTGCGCAGTTGTTTGCGACTGATTCCCAGGAGAACTGCCGCCTGGCTCTGGTTGAACCGGGTCTTTTCGAGCGCGTTGAGTACGGTTTGGCGCTCGAGCGCTGGCAGGTCGAACGGGCTGCTGGAAGTAGGGAAAGCGTTATCGCTTTGGTGTCGAGCAATTTCGGCGGGTAGATCACTCCGCTGGAGGTGGCCATGGCGATTGAGGACAACCATTCGTTCCAGAAGATTCTCGAGTTGACGGATGTTCCCTGGCCACTCATATGCCTCCAGGGCGGCCAGGGCGTCTGGAGCGATGGTGACCATGGGATCCCGGCCGATAACCGTACAAATTTGTCGCAGAAAATGGTGCACCAAAGGTGCGATATCGGCTCGTCGCTGCCGCAACGGCGGGATATGGAGCGGAATCACATTGAGGCGATAGTACAGGTCTTCACGAAAGTGGCCATCACTAACTGCCTTCGCGAGATCAACATGTGTGGCCGCGACGATGCGGGCCGCAAGGCGTTGTGGCTGATGAGTGCCGAGGCGGGTAAACTCCCGTTCCTGCAAGGCACGTAACATTTTGACCTGCATGGGCAGTGGCATGTCACCGACTTCGTCGAGGAAGAGCGTGCCACTGGCCGCCATTTCCAGCTTGCCCGCCTGAGCTCGGGTGGCGCCGGTAAAAGCACCGCGCTCATAGCCAAAAATTTCACTTTCCACCAGTTCCAGAGGAATGGCACCGCAGTTGAACGCGACAAAAGGCTGCTCGGCTCGTGGCGACGCCTGATGCAGCGCGCGCGCAACCAGCTCCTTTCCGGTACCGGATTCTCCAGTGATGAGTACGTTTGATGGTGCTGGCGCTACCAGATCAATAGTCTCCAATAACGTCTCAATGACACGACTCACGCCAATCAGGCCATATCGGCGCAGCTCCCGGTGCAGCGGCGGCAGAGATTCCCCGTGCCGAGCTAAAGTCTGGCGAATGAGGGCAATAAGCTCGCCTTCATCGACCGGCTTGGTCAGATAATGCTCGGCCCCCGCCTTGATGGCTTCCACGGCCTGTTCAATCTCTCCGTAGGCCGTGGAGATAATGACTGGGATCTCTGGGTGCGTTTCCTTAATCCGGCGCAACAGCTCTGTTCCTGAGAGTCCGGGCAGTCGCTGATCGGTCAGAACCAGGGCGGGATGCTTGGTCTGTATCATGTCCAGAGCTTCTTCGGCATTTTCCGCCGCGATGGTCGGGTAGCCTTCCGCCTCTAGGACAGCGACAAGTACACGGCGCAGATTTTTTTCGTCTTCTACAATCAATACAGGATTTGTCATGGACTACTCGCTGCTGAATTTCGAATGGCTCTAACTTAACCTATTTTTGACCTGAGCGGGGAGGCGCAGCGGCAAATGCAGGACAAAATCTGCACCGCTTGCTGTGGCACGTAGTTCTACCCCGCCATCATGCACCATCATGATTTTGGTAACTACAGCCAGCCCGAGTCCGCTGCCTTTGGTTTTGGTGGTGACGTAAGGCTTGAAAATGGTGCTGCGTTTTTCATCGGGTATGCCAGGACCGTTATCGCGGACACCAATATTGAGTTGGTAGTATGGCAGCGACTCTGCGTAAAGGAAGATATGACCACCTGTTGGTGGCAGGGCATCTATGGCATTGAGGAGCAGGTTGCTGAGTGCCTGCCCGATCAGCGATGGGTCCAGCACTGCGTGTAGCGACGGAGGGCAATCCACAGAAATGGTGATGGCCTTAGCCTCCAGATCGATGGTGTGGCGCTGTACGCTATGTTTCAGCAAACTGCGGATCTCTATATCCACGGGCATAGCGGCATAGGGCCTGCCAAAATCGAGAAAGCCCTGAGTCATGTCGTAGAGGCGTTGTACTTCCTCTTCAATGATGCAAATAAAATCCCCTTGATTTTCCTCGTTCCCATGGCGTACCAGATAGCGTGCGGCGCCGCGCAGAGATGACAAGGCATTGCGAATTTCATGCGCCACTTGCGCCGACATCTCACCGATAGTGGCCATACATTGCATGGCTTGCTGGCGTTGATGTAACTGCCGAAGTTCCGTTAGGTGCTCTTTGAGACGTTGCTCTGTCAGGCGGAAAGCACGTTCCAGACGATGCAATTCATCCCCGGACAGGGGTTGTTGTTGGCACGGTGTTGTCGGACGTTCCTCAAGGCCTAGTCGTGCTCCCATGTTCTCAATCTCGCCAAGGAGCCGCAGTACTGGACGCGTCATTGCCAAACTCACCAGGTAAGCACCCAGCAAACCCAGTAAAGCTGTAATCAAGCCAAGTATCAGCAAACGGCTGGTCGTGCGATTCAATCGCTGGTTGACCAGTTCAGCAATTTGCTGACGGTCGCTATTCACCCAGACAGCCCCGAGGCGATGCCCGCCCGCCAGAATAGGGGCTATAAACTGATCGGTCTGATGGTTCGCCATATCGGGCAGTGGCAGCCGGAGGACTTGCCCCAATTGCGAAATATTCTTGCTGGCGACAATAACGCCCAAGTGGTTAACCACCACGATCGAGCGCACTAAAGGATTATTGGAGTTGGCTAGCTTGCTGAGTTTGCCGCCATCCTTGAGGAGCAACGGATCGGCGGCGTCGCTAGCCAGATTCTGGGTCAGGCGCATCAGTTCAGTCTGCACCTGACTGGTAAGATCCGTGCGTACAGAGGTATACAAGAAGAGGGCAATCAAAAGATAGATGAGGGCCACCAGCAAGAGCACAAAAGCCATGCTCTTGGCACGCCAGGTCATATTCTGCCAAGACCGAAAAATGGGATGCACCACCACGATATAGGACCGGGTCAAATTGCGCACGAAGCGCGCCAAGAAGGTGGGTAATGTGCTTACCTCATGCGGGTCCGGAGACGCGCTGCCGCGCACCGATACCTGGTCGTCCTTGAAAGAACTGCTCATGGCCTGGGCGAACTAAAGTTCTGAAAGCCCGTGCCCTTCATGGCCTCCGCGGGTAGCGCCAGGACCTTCTTTTCCACACGATCACGCAACTCCGCCGACAACTGCCGATTGGCAGCCAGTGTCCAGGCCGGTGCATCTCCCGCATTCTGTATAATAGACCAGGTTCCAGGTAACTCCTTTTCCAGAGCAGTGATGGTTGCTACCCGAACAACGCCCAATTGCGCCTTGCCGTCGGCTAAATGGGTGAATACGGCGCGCTCTGATCCGACGGCCAACCAAACGATAGTGCGCCCGTTTGCGAGTTTATGCAGTTTTTTCGTCATAATAGACTTCCCACTGCAATAGGGACTGGCGTAGGCGACCGACAGCGGGTCGGATAATCTAAGTTTGGTCCCCTGCGGGGCATCGCGCGCGATGATGGCTAGCCCCTGTTCGTGTTTGTACGGCACAGATTCTGCGAGCGGAATCATCCATTTTTTTTCCGCAGGTACCATTTTGGGCGTCAGCAAGGCGAAGTCAAAACGGCCCTTGCGTCCATCTGCGACATATGCGTTCTCATTACGGGGGATGACGATCCGGACAGGGCGCTGGGTGATTTGAGATAAGGTCGCTTGCAGTGGCGCAAAAATACGATAGGCGGAGAGGGGGGTGAACGTGGGCGGGATACCGAGTGTCAATGCTTCCTGCCGAATCTTGGGATTCAAGGCGACACCATGTATGTCCTTATAGAGCGTACGCAGTACATTGTAGTCTTCATCGCTGATGGGCTGAAAGCCCGCAGCCAGCCCACCCAAAGCATGGAGGGCGGCTGGATCGGTCCGATCAGCCTGTAAAAAAGCGGCGGTCAGGCGCGATCGTACTGCCGCCGGAACCTCGGATGAGGCTGCTAGCAGGTCGCCTGGCCCTACATCAGCGCGGGCGATAATGCGCAAACTGCCTGAACGCAAGTAGGGCGCCGCCACGTTTTCTGCTACGGCCGTTGCATCATAGAAACGTGCGGCCACGTCCATCAGAGCGCTTTGGTCAGAGCCGCTCTGGCGAAAGGTGCTGAAGCTTTTGCGCGTGAGTCCCACTTCGTGGAACAGCGACAGGGGAATCAGCGATGAAGCCGCACAGGCCGGATCGCCCATCACGAAGCTCTGGTTGCGGAGCTGGAGTATCCTATGAATGTGGCTATCCTTGCGTACGACAATCACACTATGATTCCCGCCAGGAGTGGGGGTCACCGCAACCAGTGGTCGGTAGGCTTCGGTATGCGCGGTGCGAATATAGGAAATCGGGCAGAACAGGACAATCTGTGCCGTCGGTTTCTCGGCCTCATTATAAAAGTTTTCCAGGTTGGCACTGAAGCTGAGGACGACCTTCTGGCCTACTGCCTGGCTCAGATACTTGGCGAGCGGCGTGAACGCGGCATACATCACCGCCGGGCTGCTGACCGGCGGCAGCAAAAAGCGCAGATCGGCTTGCGCAGAGATGCTGAAAAAACAGAGAATCATCCACAGCCAGAGGCGTTTTGGAAAGGTCATGTCCGCTTCCTGAGTTGCGTATGTCCATAGCATTAAGCAAAAGGAGTGCCAGATTTATGTCAAGTCTCGATAGTCTCAATCATTTTAATGTGCTTGGGGAAGCGCACATGGTCGACGTTGGTGAAAAAACGGTGACCATTCGGGCGGCACTGGCGGCGGGCGAAATCGTCATGGCGGTAGCGACGCTGGAGTGCATAGAATCTGGACGGATCGGGAAGGGCGATGTCCTGGGGGTGGCACGCATCGCAGCTATTCAAGCCACCAAAAAAACGTGGGAACTGATCCCTTTGGCACACCCCCTGCTCCTCACGGGCGTCGAAGTCGAATTGACGCCTGCGTATGATCCGGCGCGGATTGTTTGCCGTAGCGAAGTGCGTTGCGCCGGCCAGACGGGTGTCGAGATGGAAGCGCTCACGGCGGTTTCCGTGGGTTTGCTTACTATTTACGACATGTGCAAGGCCATAGATCGCGAGATGCTGCTGCAAAATATCCGCCTCTTGCGGAAAGACGGCGGCAAGACGGGCCTCTGGGAGAGAGATCAGACGTCATATCCGCCTTCCGCCTGATACCTACTTACCGCAGTTTGGTGAAGAACTGTAGCGCACCATCACATCCCGATCTTTCCAGTTCGCCTCCTTCAGGATCTCATCAGGGATCATGTAGCGATCTTGCGGCGCCACGTCCTGAAACTTCACCACGCGCAGCACGTCGCTGAAGGCAAGTTTGCGTAACAAGCCGTCTTTGTCCGTGGCGCGGACGATCATGGCGTCCTTGAGGAGAGCATAGACGTAGAAATTGCCGGGGCGCAGCTTGCCTTCTCTATCCTTCCAGGAAACGGTAATGCGCGAATGTTCTTTGAACTCATTGCGATTCATGCGTGACTCTCCTCGGATTAAGTACCCTTAAGCTACTCACCGCGCCGGGTACAAAGCAAATAAGAGCTACTTATTACAAAATCAAAAACGCTGACTTGCTTTATCAGGTCTGCTCCGCCAACATTCCGGGGATAACAAGGATGTCTCTAATTTGGTGCATGCAGACGCGAGGTACAAGATGGCTAGCGCCACAGAATTTGAAGACCACAGCAAGCAGGAAATTAAATACACGACTTGCTACATGTGTGCTTGCCGTTGTGGCATCAAGGTCACGGTAGAGGATAACAAGGTGCGATTTATTCAGGGCAATCGCAACCACCCGATCAATCAGGGCGTTCTCTGTGCAAAGGGTTCCGCCGGGATCATGAAGCAGTATTCCCCCGGGAAGCTGCGTAATCCGCTGCGGCGTAAGCCGGGTACCGAGCGTGGTGCCGGTGAGTTTGAAGAAATCTCCTGGGATGAGGCTATCGATTCCCTGACTCAGCGGCTCGCCCACATTCGTGCCACGGACCCCAACAAACTCGCCTTTTTTACTGGCCGAGACCAGATGCAGGCACTTACCGGCCTTTGGGCGCAGCAGTTCGGTACGCTCAACTGGTCTGCTCATGGTGGCTTCTGTTCGGTGAATATGGCCACTGCGGGCCTGTATATGTTGGGGCATGCCTTCTGGGAGTTTGGCGACCCAGACTGGGAGCGCACCAAGTATTTCATGCTTTGGGGTGTTGCTGAAGACCATTCTTCCAACCCCTTGAAGATCGGACTAGAGAAACTCAAGCGTCACGGCGGTAAATTTGTCGGCATCAATCCGGCGCGCACCGGCTATCAGGCTATTGCGGACGAATGGGTGCCAATCAAGCCGGGCACTGACGGACTGCTGGCACTCTCCATGGTGCATGTACTTTTGCAGAACGAACAGTTCGACTGGGATTTTCTCCTGCGCTACACAAATGCACCCTTCCTCGTGGTCAACACCCCCGGCAAAAAGGGTGATGGCCTGATTCTGCGGGATGCCGAAGGGCATCCCATGATTTGGGACCTCAAAAAAGAGGCCTTCGCCAACGGGATGGAAGCCGGTTCCACTGGCGCCCTCTTTGGCGCGTATAGCGCGCCAGACGGGAGGCCCGTGCGCACCGTTATGTCCGTGCTCACTGAGCGTTATCTGGACGATCAGTTCTCGCCCAAAAATGCCAGCAAGATTACCGGGATTCCTGCCGAGACCATTGAGCGTCTGGCCTTGGAAATGGCCCATGTGGCCTTCAAGGAGAGTATTGAAATCGAAGTGGAGTGGACCGACTGGGCGGGTCGCAAACACGACAAATTCATCGGGCGTCCGGTGTCCATGCATGCCATGCGCGGTATCTCTGCCCACTCCAACGGTATGCAGTCGGCCCGCGCCATCCATCTGCTCCAGGTTTTGCTGGGCACCATCGACTGTCCCGGTGGCTTCCGTTCCAAAGCGCCCTACCCCAAGCCGGTACCGCCACCCAATAAGCCCGCGCAACACAGCGCACCGAATACGCCGCTCAAGTCCCTGCCGCTGGGTTTTCCCACGGCACCGGAGGATTTGGTCATTGATGAAAATGGTCAACCCAAACGCATCGATAAGGCGTATTCGTGGGAGGCACCGATCGCCAACCATGGCCTGATGCACATGGTAATCACCAACGCGGTCAACAAAGATCCCTATGCTATCGACACGTTGATTTTCTTCATGGCCAACATGAGTTGGAACTCCACCATGAACACGGCTAACGTGCAGGAGATGCTTAAATCTAAGGACGACGATGGCGAATACAAAATCCCCTTCCTTGTGGTCGTGGATGCCTTCCATTCCGAAATGGTCAATTTCGGCGATCTGATTCTGCCTGATACCACCTATCTGGAGCGCTACGACGCGATTTCTCTGCTTGATCGCCCCATTTCGGAACCGGACGCCATTTGTGACTCCATTCGTCATCCCATTCTCCAGCCCGACCGCAATGTGCGGCCCTGGCAGGAAGTGATGGTGGATATCGCCGGTCGTCTCAAGTTTCCGGCATTCACCAAAGAGAATGGAGAGCCCCGGTTTACGAGTTATAAAGACTTCATCATTAACTATGAGCGGGCGCCGGGTATTGGCTTCCTGGCGGGTTGGCGTGGCGCGGATGGTAATAGCCATTTGCGTGGCGAGCCAAACCCCAACCAGTGGGATCGGTATATCGAAAATCAAGGGTTCTTCAAGTATCACCTGCCGGAATCCATGGCTTTTTACCGCTTTGCCAACAAGGATTATCTGGAGCTGGCGCAGCGTGTTGGCTTCAATCCGACGGCTGATCCTATTGTCATCGAATTGTATTCTGAGACCTTCCAGCGCTTCCGTTTGGCGGGACAAGGACTTTACGATGGGCCGCAGCCCAAAGATCCGGTGGATCGCGAACGTCTGGCAACCTACTTTGATCCGCTGCCCGATTTCTATGAGCCTTTAGAGCAGCAGCGCATCGATAAGAAGGAATATCCTTTCTACGCCGTCAACCAGCGACCGATGATGATGTACCACTCCTGGGACAGCCAGAATGCCTGGCTGCGTCAGATCATCGCCCAGAACTATCTCTATATGAACCGTCAGCGCGGCCTGCAGATGGGGATTGAGGATAAAAGCTGGGTTTGGGTAGAGAGTCACAACGGTAAAATTCGTGTGCAGGTCAAGCTCATCGAAGGCTGCCAGGCAGATACGGTGTGGACCTGGAATGCCATTGGCAAGCAATCAGGTGCCTGGGGATTGAAACCCGAGGCTGCCGAAGCGACTCGTGGTTTCCTGATGAACCATCTCATCTCCGAACTGCTGCCAGCCAAGCAGGGTGAACGACGCCTGACGAATTCCGATCCGATCACCGGACAGGCTGCTTGGTATGACCTGATGGTCAAGATCTATCCGGCAGCACCGGGAGAAGAGGGCACTTGGCCAGTATTCCCAACCATAAAGCCTCTACCTGGAGACACCCCTACCCCTGATGTGCTGCGTTATCACACCCACAGGCCCGTCAACCTGAAATCCTGAGGCGCCAAGGAGAATGCCATGAGACTCGGTTTGGTCATTGATCTGGACACTTGCGTAGGTTGCCATGCCTGCGCAGTGGCCTGTAAGGAATGGAATACCAGCGGTACAACAGCGCCGCTGACGGACTACGACCCCTATGGCGCCAAGCCCTCGGGCGTATGGTTCAACCGCATCCGTCACTTTGAGGTGGGCGACTACCCCCACAACAAAACCATTAATTTCCCCATGTCCTGCATGCACTGTGAGAACGCTGAATGCGTGACTGTGTGTCCGACCGGAGCCTCCTACAAACGCGCTGAAGACGGTATTGTGCTGGTCGATCAGAATAAATGCATGGGCTGCAACTACTGTTCCTGGGCCTGCCCTTACGGCGCCCGCGAACTGGATCGTGTCTCCGGCACCATGAAGAAATGCACGCTTTGCATCGACCGCATTTACGACATGGAGATTCCGGAAGAAGAGCGGCAGCCCGCCTGCGTGCTGACCTGCCCGGCACACGCCCGTATGTTCGGCGATGTGGACGATCCGGAAAGCCCGGTGAGCCGGGCGGTACGCGACCGGGGTGGTTACCAGCTTATGCCCGAGCTTGATTACAACCCCACAAATCACTATTTGCCCCCTCGTGTCCACGCCCCCATCCCGACCGAAGAGCTCAAGAAAAAGGCTGTTCGCAAGGTGAAGGAGTGGGTCAATCGCGTGGTTGAGCGTTAAGGAAATCCCATGCATCCGGCTCTCGCAGTTATATTCCTGACCCTGTTCTCCGGCGGCGGTTTTGGCATCATGGCCCTTACGGCCATCGTCAATGACTTCCAGATTGACGGAGGTCTTAATCCGTTGCAGACGATGGTCGCGGTGATTCTCTCCCTCGTTTTCGTCAGTATCGGGATGTTGTCCTCCACGGCCCATCTCGCAAATCCCAAGAATGCCTGGCGAGCCTTTACCCGCTGGCGCACTTCCTGGCTGGCGCGGGAGGGTGTTTTTGCGGTGCTCTATTATCCATTCGCGGCGCTCTATCTGAGCTGGGTTTTCTTCACCGGTGGTACCCACGACACCGCCGGGCTGATTCTGTTGAATCTAGCTGGGGTGGTCGGACTGGTCACCATTTTCTGCCAAGGCATGATTTACGCGGTACTGCGTACGATTCGTCAGTGGAATACAGCGCTGGTCCCCGCCAATTTTTACGCCATGGGCCTGGCGATCGGTGCTACGGTGTTGGCCGCAGAGCGGATTATCATGGGCGCTCCGGCGAGCACGCTGGTGGGTGTCGCTCTGGCCCTGTTGGCTGCGTCCGCCGTCATGAAGGGGATCTATTATTTCTGGATCGGTCGTCCAGGTGGACCGACCATACGTACCGCTATCGGTTTCAATCGTTCTACCGTGCGCATTCTGGAACAGGGACATACCTTTGGTACCTTCCTGACGGAAGAATTCGGGCATACCTTGCCGACGGCTAAAGCGCGGAGCATCAAGGTCATGATGTTTATCTTCGCCTTTGTCATTCCTATTGTCGCACTGGTGATCAGTATGGCCACTGGACAGCCAGCCTTCGCCTGGATTGCCGTTCTGTCGGTCATCTTCGGAATCGGTGTGGAGCGCTGGCTGTTTTTTGTCGAAGCACAGCATGTGGTCAACCTCTATCATGGTCGCCAGCAGTGTTGAACTCGATCTTAAAAGAGGTCTAGTATAGATTTCTGAGGGAGAAATCCCCAAGGAGTGGAAGGCATGTTGCAGAGGTTCCTTGCAGAACCGATACGGGAATCCGCATTAGCGGACCAGTTTGGTCGGTATGTCACCTACCTGCGAATTTCGGTGACTGAGCACTGCAACTTTCGCTGTAGTTATTGTTCTCCTGAAGAGGGGACCCCCTTCTTCGCGCGGGACGACCATCTTCAGGCAGAAGAATATGATCGCCTGATTCGTGTTTTCAGCGAGCTCGGCGTCCGCCATATGCGGTTTACGGGTGGCGAACCGCTCATTCATCCGCAGATTCTTGCTCTCGTCGGCTCCGCACGTCGTCACGGTGTGGGCAAGATCAGTATCAGCACAAATGGGTTGCTGTTAGGGCGTCACGCAGAGGCTCTGCGGCAGGCAGGCGTCAATAATTTAAATATCAGTCTCGACAGTCTTGATCCTGAAGTCTTTGCCCGGGTGACCCGGGGCGGTGACTTGCAGCGTGTGCTGAGCGGTATCGAAGCAGCTATTCTCGCGGAAATTCCACGGATTAAGCTCAATGTCGTGCTGCTTCGCCAGGATAATGGAAATGACCTGCCCGCGCTGGTGGAGTATGCGATGCAGCGCGATATCGACATACGCTTTATTGAGACTATGCCCCTGGGCGAGGCTGGGGCGGACGCCCAGGACGTACAATTTTTGAGCGCCGCGGAAGCGCAGCAAGTCATAGAGCAGCAATTCGGTCCGCTGCCACCCGTGACCAGGCCTGCGGATAATGGTCCGGCCCGTCTTTATCAGCTTCCGGCAGTGCGTTCCCAGGTGGGCTTTATTACCCCCATCAGCGATAATTTTTGTGCAACTTGTAATCGGGTACGGCTCACGGCGGCGGGGCGCCTGGTACATTGTCTGGGTCAGGATAACGGATTGGAACTTTTGCCCCTTATACGGGGGTCGAATAGTGACAGACAAATTGCCGAGGCCATTATTCAGGGTATCTGGCGCGATAAACCGGAGCGACATCAGTTTGTAAATGACCCAAGCCGTTCTGCGAGGGTGTTCATGATGCGACTCGGGGGGTAGCCTCTGGGGTTCTGACGTTGCCGGTAACTGGTGCTACACGCTGTGCGGAGCATCGTGTAGACTGATCAATTAACCTTTCTTTCATGTAAACGAGTGACGCATGTACGGTTTTCAAGAAATCACCGCAGATCAGCTTAATACCTTAACGGAACAGGGGGGCGTGTTCACCTTGATCGATGTGCGCTCGCCCGGCGAAGTCGCCCGGGGGGTCATCGATGGTGCCAAACACCTGCCCTTGCACCTGCTGCCCATGTCACTGCAGCAGCTGGATAAATCGCAACCGATCATTTTTTACTGTCTGAGCGGTGGGCGTTCGGCACAGGCAGCGGCCTTTGCCGCAGCACAGGGCTTTAGCCAAGTGCTTAATTTGCATGGGGGAATATCTGCATGGGCCAATCGGGGCTTGCCCATTGTGCAGCTGCCAGGTAAATAAGGATATTCTAAAATAGGGGTGCTTAATCATCAAATCAAAATATTTGCCTTGCTGTTCATGCTTTTCCTGATAGAGTCTTGCAAGTAGTTTTTCAGGCATTATAACTGAGGAGGTTAACTCATGGTACAAGAAGACAAAGTACTCGACGCCCGCGGACTGAATTGCCCGCTACCGATTCTCCGCACCAAGAAGGCGCTTGGTGAACTGACCTCCGGACAGGTCTTGAAGATTGTTGCTACTGATCCAGGCGCCGTAAAGGACTTCGAAGCATTTGCCAAGCAGACCAAGAATCCTCTGCTGGAGCATGCGGAAGCCGCTGGCGAATTCATCTTCTTTATCCAGAAGGCCTAACTTAATAAGGTTGGGAAGCGAAGCCCGACCGGGAGCACAAAGCAATGGACGAGAAAAAATTAGCAATTATTGCCACGAAGGGCACTCTGGACTGGGGTTATCCGCCCTTCATTCTGGCATCTACCGCAGCAGCGCTCGGCTATGGGGTGGAGATATTCTTCACCTTCTACGGCTTGCAGTTGTTGAAGAAGGACTTGAGCCATCTGCGCGTGAGCCCGCTTGGAAATCCCGCAATGCCAATGCCGATACCCATGCCGACACTGATGATGGTGCTTCCGGGCATGGAAGGAATGGCCACGTCCATGATGAAGAGCAAAATGAAGGCAAAAGGTGTTGCTAGTCTTGAAGAACTGCGTGAACTCTGTGTTGAAGCAGAAGTGCGGATGATTGCCTGTCAGATGACCGTTGATCTTTTCGATTTTGATACGGCGGATTTTATTGACGGAATTGAACTTGGTGGTGCTGCCTCGTTCTTTGAGTTTGCCGGAGAGTCTGATATCACACTCTTTATGTGAACTGCCGATCTGCACTGCGGGCCAACAGGTATGACGTATTAATTGCTAGCGAGGAGCGAGTAAATGGCGACTTACGCTGAGATGAAGGAGATGTTTGACGAAGTCCGCGCGGATTTTCGTTATGACCATGAACTCAATGGATGTTTGAATTGTGGCATTTGTACGGCTACCTGCCCGTCTGCGCAGTTCTATGATTACAGTCCGCGCGAGATCGTCCAGCTGCTGTGGACCGAGAATGTCGAGCAAATATATGATGTGATGCAGGAAAAAATATGGGCTTGTGCACAGTGCATGACCTGCGCGGCACGTTGCCCTTTCAAGAATTCCCCTGGTGGGCTGGTTATGATTCTGCGCGAAGTGTCTATTCGTCATGGCATGCAGTCGGCGAAAGATGTGTTGCGGCCCTTCGGTCGCGTCATGCTCAAGCTAATCACCACGGGCAACCAGTTGTCCCCGGATATGATTCAGCCCGATCACTTCCCCGACTGGGGCCCCAATATCCAAAAGGTGGAAGGTGATCTACGGATCCTGCGTAAGGCCATTCCGGTGCGCACCTTGCAGACTGTGGAAACGGCGTGGGAAGTTTCGCTGAAGACCTCCGTAGAGATGTACACCATATGGGAAATGACGGGTGTACTTAAGTCATTGGAAACTATGGATGAAAATCTGTTCGATGTTATTGAGGACTTCATTGACGAGAAGCGCGAAGATTATGAAGACTGGCTTGAGAGCCAGAGTGATAAGGACTGAGGAGACCATCATGAGCGACAACAGCACGCAGCAGGGCGTAGCGGGTCACGGCGCTTTTTTTCAGGATACGAATCTTTCGGCGAACGAAGCTGAGGCGGCTACGGCCTGGGTGCGTAATCATGTTGACCGGCGCACGGTGGACCTGGGTGAGCGGATGGACGACATCCGTGATCACATGTGGCAACTGGAGAAGGAAGGCGAGATCATCGTCCACCGTATCACCGACGAACATAAGGCCGTCGAAGTGGACACGTTGTTTGGCTGGAAAAAACGGGTTCCGACCAACAATCTCTGGCATCACAAAAGCTGTGGTCAGTGCGGCAATATCCCCGGCTACCCCACCAGTCTCATGTGGTTCATGAATCACCTGGGGGTCGATTACCTGGACGAAACCGATCAGACCTCCTGCACCGCCTGGAACTACCACGGTTCCGGCATCGGCAACGTTGAATCTCTCGCCGCCGTTTTCCTGCGCAATTTCCATCAGGCCTATGTCTCCGGCAAGCAGCACGGTTTTGAGAATGGCCACTTCTTCCCTCTGGTCCACTGCGGCACTTCCTTCGGCAATTACAAGGAAATCCGCAAGTATCTGATCGAATCCGCTGAACTGCGCGAAAAGGTCAAGAAGATTCTGGGCAAACTTGGGCGTCTGGTCGACGGCAAGATCGTCATCCCCGAAGAAGTGGTGCACTACAGTGAATGGCTGCACGTTATGCGTCACCGCATTGCCTCGGAGATGCAGGTGGTCGACATGAGCAATATTCGCGTCACCGTCCATGCCGCCTGTCATTACTACAAGATGGTGCAGGAAGACGCCGTGTATGACAACACGGTGCTCGGCGGCAATCGCACAGCGGTCGGCACCTCCGTCGCGCAGGCCCTGGGTGCGCAGGTTATCGACTACTCCACCTGGTACGACTGCTGTGGCTTTGGTTTCCGCCACATCATTTCCGAGCGCGAGTTCACCCGCAGCTTTTCCATGAATCGCAAGATCAAGGTAGCCCGGGAAGAAGCCAAGGCCGACGTCATGATCGGCATCGACACCGGCTGCATCACCACGCTGGACAAGAACCAGTGGATCGGCAAGGCGCACGACATGAATTACTCCATGCCGATCATCGCCGACGTGCAACTCGCGGCCCTGGCCTGTGGCGCCGATCCCTTCAAAATCGTCCAGTTGCAGTGGCACGCTTCACCCTGTGAAGACCTGGTCGAAAAAATGGGCATCAGCTGGGATAAAGCCAAGGCCGGCTTCCAGGAATATCTCAAACAGGTGGAACAGGGTAATGTGGAATACCTCTACAACCCCGAACTCGCCACCAATCAAAATATTAATATGAAAGCGGGCGCTTAAGGAGGAAGTTCAGTGAGTGCACAAGATACGGTTTTAGTCGTAGGTGCTGGTCCGGCAGGTTTGTCGGCGGCAGCCACCATCGCATCGATGGGTAAAAAGGCGGTCATCGTCGAAAGAGAAGATATCCTTGGTGGTGCTCCCATTATCTCGGGCTATGCCAAGCTGGTACCATCGGGCGAGTGGGCTAAAGATGCCATTGGCCGTATGGTCAGCCGTGTGGAAGGCGACGGGAACGTCAGCATCCACAAGTCTGCTAAGGTCACGCAGGTGGCGGGCGAAGCCGGTAACTTTACAGCTACCCTGAGCAACGGCGATAAGGTCGAAGCGGGAGCGATCATTCTCGGCACCGGGTTCACCCATTTCGACTCCATCAACAAGCCGGAATGGGGCTTCGGCACTTACGAAGATGTGCTTACCACTACCCAGATGGAGCAGATGGTGACTGCAGGTCAGATTCGTTGTCCCTCCGATGGCCGGGTTCCAGAGCGCGTGGCTATTCTGCTTTGCGTCGGTTCGCGCGACCGCCAGATTGGTCGTGAATGGTGCTCCAAGATCTGCTGCACGGTTTCCACCAATCTTGCCATGGAGATCAAGGAAATCTCTCCGAGTACTGATGTGTTCATTTATTACATGGATATCCGTACCTTTGGCCTTTACGAAGACAAGTTCTACTGGAAGAGCCAGGAAGAGTATAAGACTAAGTTCGTCAAGGCGCGTATTGCCGAGGTCACCATGTCTCCCGATGGCCGTTTGCTGGTCAAGGGTGAAGATACTTTGGTCAAACGTCCGATCGTCATTCCGATGGATCTTGTCGTGCATGCCATCGGTATGGATCCTAACACCTTAAATCCAGAAATCGCCAAGACTTTTGGTATTGGTCTGGAAAAGCATGGATTTATCGATCGTGCGGAACAGTACACGAACAGCCAGGGCACGACGCGCAAGGGTATCTACGTGTGTGGCGCGGCGACTGGTCCAGAAGATATTGATACATCTATCGCGCAAGGCCAGTCCGCCGGTGCGCGGGCGGTGGCGGATCTCTACGGACAGCAGAAAATTGCCAGCTGACATCTACGACAACGGGAACGCAGAGCATATCGTTCCTGCCTCGCTGCCGATTAATCTCGATAAGGGACTGCTCAACAGATCCTTTTATGAGCTTGAAACGGCATTTGAGGGACAGCAGGGTCTTGCTGACCTGGTGAGTAGTCTGACAGAAAAGACGGCGAATTTTCGACGTCTTCTTCTGGAAGACCAGCAGCCGCTGACCGATGAGCGAATGGCGCATCTCGTTGAACAGATGTTCACCGCGAGACGCAAAATCTGGCCGGTCATAGAAGAGCAGGGCGCTGCACGGGTGGGTGACGTGATGCGCGATTTGCTGGATGGTCACGGCGATCTGGCACAGCGCATGATGCGTTTTGAAGAGGCTTTGCCTGCTACAGGAAAGGCGAAACGCGTTATCAGGGATATGGGGGCCGAAGTTTTACACTTCAGCGATCCCGAGCGATATCCGCTGATGACGCGCTGGGTCTGGGATCAAAGTACGAGCTCAGGTGCAGTGCGGGAATTCATCCGTGGCGGTGACTACCTGACTGATTTCCCTTTCGGTGAAAGTCCGGAAATGTTTGAGGGCTTGCGCCAGTGGATGCGGGAAGCGCTGTTAGAATTAGGGGTGTATCGTGATGTACCTTATATGGTCGATATCATCCTGGCCCACCAGTATTCGCAATACGTGCGTGCTATGGCAGAAGGTTTTTTGCGTTCCGATTTTGGCGGCCAAACAGATTTTACGGAACAGATCCGTAAGTTGCTGGGCGTAGAGGTACACCGGCGAATGGGTGGTTCTCGTATCAAAAGAGACGACATTCATTAATGAATTAGGGTATAGGAGCAGCTATGGCTATTCATGAGAAAACACTGATCGATCCCGATCGGATTTTGCAGCACGATCACCTGGTGGTGGATGGGGTGGATGTTTCCGGTTCCTGGAACACCATGATTACCCCGCGCACGCTGACGGACTATGAAGAGCATTTTGAAGAGATCATCCAGAGTTACAGTGGCGGTGAGAACGTGCATCGCTGCTGGCAGTGCGGTTCGTGCACCAATTCCTGCACCATGTATGCGCAGAATGTGGATTTTAATCCGCGTTACTGGATTTATCTGATTCGTCTGGGGCTGAAAGCCGAGTTGATAAAAGATAAAGATATCATCTGGCAGTGTGTTTCCTGCAATAAATGCACCAATATCTGCCCTAAGGATGTCCGTCCTGAAGGGGTTATGAAAGCGACGGCGCATTGGCTGGAAGATAACGGTTTGACGCCGAAGACGCTGTCGACGCATTTTGATGAGGAGTTTACCCATCAATGCATCGAATTCGGGCGTATCGAAGATACCGAGGTCATGGTGGGATTCTTCAAGCGCTCTGGCCAGCCCCTGGTACAGGCCTGGATCGTGGAATTTGGCAAGCGTCTGACTAAGCACATGCCATTAGGTCAGTTGGCCAAAATGGGAATGAATGTGATGTTCCGTCCGAAGACCAAATCCTGGGGTAAAACTGGTGAAGTCCTCGCTGAATATGTGAAGGCACAGAAGGAGGCCGCTCATCATGGCTAAGGTTGCATATTATCCCGGCTGTGCGCTGGAAGGTTCCGGCGGACCCTATGACAAATCCACCCGTGTTCTGGTGAAAGAGCTCGGTCTGGAGATGGAAAACCTCGAAGACTACAACTGCTGTGGCGCTATGGAGGTGAAGAATATTCATCCCATGTTGCAGACCTATATGTCGGCGCGGAATCTGGCCATTGCCAGTAAGCTGCAGGGCTGCGATACGGTGATGGCGCCTTGTAACGGTTGCTATCGTAACCTGAAGCAGACTGAATATGAGTGTGCTACTTCGGAAGAAACCATGAAGACGGTGCAGGAACTCGCCAACAAAGCGGGTGATCCTGTTTATGAAGGCGACGTGCGCAGCTTGCATGCGTTGGAATGGTTCATGGAGGAAGTGGGCACCGATGGCATCAAGAGCAAGGTCAAGAAGAGCTTGAATGGACTGAAAATTGCCAACTACTACGGTTGCATGTACACCCGTCCCCGGCAGATTTTTCCGGAGAAGGACCAGGGTCCTGATTCTGAGTCTTCTTATGCACCACATTTTATGGATGATTTGTTGTCCGCTGCCGGTGCTGTCAATGTCGATTTTCCCCTCAAAACTGCATGCTGTGGTGGTGCGCACACGCTGTCGGATTCGGATACCTCCACTCAGCTGGTGTTGAACATCCTCCAGGCGGCGGAAGATGCCGGTGCGGAAGTGATCGCCACCGAATGTCCTACCTGCCACTCTGGCCTGGAAATGCATCAGGTCCGTGCTGAAATAGAGTTCGGCATCAAGTCGAACGTCAAGGTGATTTACTTCACCCAGCTGCTCGGTTTGGCCATGGGTCTATCTGCGCGCAAAGTTGGCATTCCCGACAATGTCAGCGACTCGATGGATCTCCTCGCTGCCAAAGGTATTATCTAAAGGTGTAGAAAGGCGCCCCTTTGCGGGGCGCTTTTTACCCGCCGCTGACCTCAGGGGAAGGCTATGGAATGTAACGGTTGCGAGTTCCGCGCCGAGTTATATTACGATCGGGAATGTCAAATCTGGGTGCGACGCGAAGGTGATGGCACACTTACTGTGGGTATGACCGACATATCTCAGTCGATTGCGGGAAAGATCTTGCATGTCCGGGTACGCCGGCCTGGGACACGTCGTCCGGTGGGTAAGCCGGTTGCCACTATTGAGAGTGCGAAATGGGCGGGACCGGTGCCAAATGTTTTTGATTGCGTGATTGATTTGGCCAACGAAGATGTATTGGAAGATCCTAATCTTCTCAATATTGAACCCTACGAAGCATGGATCGCACGGGTGCGTCCCGTGGCTTCGGTAGACGTTGCGCTCGAAAGGCTGTCTACTGGAGATGCTGCCTTTGAGTTGTACCGGCAGCGCTGTTTGCGTGACGATATTCACTGTGAACGAGGAATGCGATGAGCGATCACTATCTGGAGGATCAGGGCGAAAAGTCGGTAGTCATCGTGATGACCAGTGGGCCGAGCATGGCACATCGCTGTGCAACACCGTTTTATCTGGGCGCCCTGTTGTCTTCTATGGATGCCGAGGTTAAGATTTTTTGCACGATGGAAGCGGTCAGACTGATGCAGACGGGGGTTGCGGAGAACCTCTCGGCGGTGGCCGGTGGTAAGCGCATTATCGACTTTATTCGTGACGCGAAAAATGCCGGGGTAGTCATTCACGTCTGTCGCCCGGCACTTCCTGGTTATGAGATCGAGGCCGATAACCTGATTGAGGAAGTGGATGCGGTGGCATCTGCCGGTGATCTCGCCGACTTGATTTTGTCCGTGGACCGATTGCTGTTTTTTTAATAATGCTGCTTGGCAGCAGCCTCTGTTTACCTAAAATGTAACCCGAAGGAGAAAATGATGGGAACTGTACGTGGCTGTGAAATCCCCGAAGATCTGATGTACAACGTTGATACCAACGTGTGGCTGCGCAGGGAAGACGATGGCAGTGTGACCATCGGCATGACCTCCTATGCCTGTGCGTTGGCTGGACAGATCGTCTCTTATACGCCCAAGGGTGCCGGTAAGGATATCAAGAAGGACAAGTCGGCAGCCACGGTTGAGTCTGGCAAGTGGGTAGGCCCGTTGAAGAGTCCCGTCAGTGGCACGGTCTTGTCAAGCAATGAAGACGTTGCGAAAGATCCCGGCCTTATCAATAAAGACCCCTATGGCAGCGGTTGGATCGCTAAGCTGACCCCGGCGGACTTTGCCGGTGATTCCGGTGAATTGAAGACTGGTGCCGATGTCTTGGTGGCCTTTGAGGAAAAGATGACGACGGATGGTTTTGGCGGCTGCTGACCAGCAAAACCCGCCATGACTCCAGAAGACGGCCGCACATGCGGCCGTCTAGCTTTCTCTTTGTGTAAAGGATGGAACTTCATATGAACCCATGGTTGAACGCGGTTTCTCAAGTAGAGGCTTTGGAGGATTTGGTCCTCAATGCAGATTTAGTGGACTCTATGCGCGAACGGTGGTCCGGTTTGTCCGGTAGCCAGGTGGGTCGTATCAATTTCTATACGCCTTCTTTCAAGCATCATGAAACGTCGGAGGTCTCCGCCTGCGGGAAGAATGCCTTCCCGGCCATTTCCATCACCGGTGGGGACTGCAAGTTACAGTGCGATCACTGTAAGGCGAAGATACTGGAGCCGATGATTGCGGTGCGGACGCCAGAAGAACTGGATCGGCTGGTGGACCAGATTGTCCTGGATGGGGGCCGTGGGCTGCTTCTTTCGGGGGGGTCTGACCATCAGAACGTGGTCCATTATGAACCCTATTTCCCGATGGTGCGCAAGATTAAGGATCGCTATCCGAATTTACAGATTGCCATGCATACGGGTATTGCGACCCCGGAGTTTGCCCGCGGGATGGAGGATGCGGGCGTCGATGTGGCCATGATGGATGTAATCGGTGCGCAGGATACCATCAACCAGGTCTACCATTTGCGCCGTTCGGTGGATGATTTTGAGGACGCGCTGGAAGCCTTGGTGGCCACCAAGATGAAAGTGGTGCCGCATATTGTCATCGGGTTGCATTACGGAGAGCTGCTGGGTGAGTGGAACTCTCTCGAAATTATCCGGCGGCATCTGCCCAGTGCGTTGGTGCTGGTGGTAATCATGCCGCAGTATGCTTCTTCGAGTCGCCCCTTCGCGACGCCAGCGACAGAAGAAATCGGCAAATTCTTTATGGATGCGCGTGCTGCTCTGCCGGAAACCCCGCTATTGCTGGGCTGCGCGCGTCCGTCTGGCGTGCATCGTTCCATCACCGACACCTATGCGGTCATGGCGGGACTGAACGGCGTGGCCTTTCCCTCTGATGGCATGCTGGCGCTCGCCAAACATCTGGACCGGGATGTTTTTGTGACACCTTCTTGTTGTTCCATGATCGTGGGTGAAGAAGTCCTGGCACTCGGTGATGAGACGACCACCATACCCTTGGATTATGTTCCTGTCGCGCCGAAGCGTCGTACACAACTGCGGGATATCCCGATTGTGTTTACGGCCTGAGACGATAGTGCTTTCTCTGGGCTCCATGTTTTCCCGGTGGCTTGCATTATGACGGCACACGCCTCTGATGACTGGCTTGTGGTTGATACCGGACTGCGCGCTGCCGACGAAAATATGGCTTTAGACAAAGCGTTGCTCCTGGCGATGTTGGAAAATCGGACTCCCAACATTTTTCGTTTCCTGCGCTTTGAGGAATCCGCGCTAGTCGGTTATCACCAGTCACCAGAGCAGGAACTCAACCTGGAGTTTTGCCGTGCACAAGGGATCGCCGTGCAGCGTCGTCTCACCGGCGGTGGCGCACTAATTTTTGATCCCACCCAGATAGGCTGGGAGTTGGTGTGTCGGCGGGACGCACTGCCCCAGGGTGATATGGCGTCACTGTCACGGAAGATCTGTGAAGCGGCAGCGACCGGCTTGTCACTTTTGGGGGTGCGCGCGCAGTTTCGTCCGCGCAATGACATTGAAGTGGAAGGGCGAAAGATTTCCGGCACCGGAGGGATTATGGATGGAGACGTGTTGCTGTTTCAGGGCACGGTGCTCGTCGATCTGGATATCCCGCGCATGCTGCGCGTACTGCGCGTGCCATTGGAGAAACTGGACGCCCATGCAGTTTCTTCGGTGGCGGAACGGGTGACGAGCTTAAAAGCCTTGCTGGGTAAAGCGCCGGAGTTGATGGTGGTGCAGAAAGCCTTGCTGGATGGTTTCCGTGCGCAGTTGGGGCTGTCTTTTGTCCAGGGCGACTTGCCAGATGCGGTTGCCGCATTGCTGCCGGAAGCATTGGCGAAGGTGCGTGACGCGGAGTGGCTCGGCATCAACCACCGCGCGCGTGACGATATGCCGTTGCGTAAAGCGACGTTACGCGCCCCCGGTGGCACACTGCAAGCGGAAATGCTCTGGGATAACTATGGGAACCGGGTGCGGCAAGTCCACTTTAGCGGTGACTATTTTATCCAGCCGCAGCGCGCTATTGTCGACCTTGAGGCAGCGCTGCGTAATGTCCATCTGAATGACGTGGATGGCATCATTGCGGGATTATTCGAGGAACAGGCCGTCGATGGTTTCGGCTTACAGCCGGAGCATTTCGCGACGGTATTGCGGATGGCGGCAAAAGACGCGTGAGCCCTTTAGCCACAGATGTACTGGTGATTGGTGCCGGTCCGGCTGGCGCGGCGGCAGCGCGTGCCGCTGCGGGCCGCGGCCTTACGGTGATTTGCGTTGATCGCCGTGCGGAGATCGGTGTCCCGGTGCAATGCGCCGAATTTGTCCCCATGCCGCTCTTGCGTACCGTGCATGAAACGGATTCGCGGGTGCAGGACGTAGAAGGAATGCTGACGGTGCTGCCATCCGGGCTACAGCATCACAGCGTCTTCCCCGGTATGATGATTGACCGGGCACGTTTTGATCAGGGGCTGGCGGAATTGGCGCAGGCGGCGGGCGCGCAGGTGAAAATCCGTTGTCAGTTCCTCGCTTGGGATGGCGAAGTGGCCCGCCTGCGGCGCGGCACGGATGAAGCGTTCACCGTGCGTCCCCGCTTGCTGATCGGTGCCGATGGGCCGCACAGCCTGGTGGCGAAGGCTGTAGGCTTGCCGCATCAACAGGTGGTTTATACGCGTCAATACACGGTGCCGTTGCTGCGTCCCTATGCGGATACGGATATTTTCCTTTCGGATGCTTTTCCGGGAGGCTATGGCTGGTTGTTCCCGCGCGGGCCGGTGGCCAATCTCGGACTGGGTGCGGATCGGCGTTTTGAGGACAATCTTAAGTTGCCGCTGGAACAGTTGCATCAGCAGATGGTAGAGCGTGGTATCGTCGGTGAATCAGTCCTTGGGCGTACCGGCGGCGCGATCCCCGTGGGCGGCATTCGGCGCATGGTGCATGGCAACGTGGTACTTGCCGGAGATGCAGCCGGGCTTACCCATCCCATTACCGGGGCGGGCATCCCCGCGGCGGTGATCAGTGGTGCGGGCGCAGGATTGGCGGCCGCTGATTACCTGGCGGGTGATGAGGACGCATTAGAGAGTTACGCAGAAGATATGCAGGATCAGTTTGGTCCGGCCCTCGCGCGGGCTGTGCAACGGAGAAAATCTTTGGAGGCCGTCTGGCGACAGCCTGCGGCCCAGGAAGACAGGGTGATGCGATCCGGTTGGATCGCCTTTGATGAATACTTTGCCGCTTAAGGCGGAATGACAGGAGGAACTTCCATGAGTGCGGTAGCGCAAGAAAATTCCCAGACCTTGAACTTTTATCGCCCGGATTATTTCGTCAAAACGCCGACGATGCGGTCGCCTGAATATGTGCAGTTAAGCACCGCGGCGGCGATTACGCTGGGTCTGGTGCCCGGGGTGATGCACCGGACCTCCTGTACCAATTGCCTGAACCTGTTGATGACCTATCCGGAAGGTTGTCGTGCCAACTGTACCTATTGTGGTCTGGCCCGGCACCGCGAAGAGAGCCGTGATTACGCCGACCGCAACTTCATCCGGGTGGACTGGCCGACGGTGCGCGTGGATGAAATGCTCGAACGTGTCGCCAAGAACGGCGACAAGGGCCAGTTCCAGCGCATGTGCATCAGTATGATTACCCACCCCGATTCTGATCATGATACACAAGTCATGCTGAAGCGCTGGATGGAAGTGGCGCCCCACATCCCTGTATCCATCCTTTCTAATCCAACCACCATGGAGAAGCAGGATCTTATCGACCTCAAGGCGATGGGTGCCGATATCTTTACCGTCGCACTGGACGCCGTGACGCCGGAAATCTTTGAGCGCACCCGTGGCAAGACGGTACAGAGCCCTCATTCCTGGGATAAGTACTGGCAGACCATCGAATGGGCGGCTGAGATTTATGGACCCGAGAAATTCGGCGCGCACCTGATCTGCGGCATGGGTGAGACGGAGCAGGAAATCCTCGCCGTCTGCCAGAAGATGAAAGATATGGGCGGTCACAATCATATGTTCGCCTTCTTCCCCGAGAAGGGTTCCATGATGGAAGATTGGGATGCTGTGCCCCAGGATCATTGGCGCCGGGTGCAGTTGGGCCGCTTCCTGATTGACTATGCCGGTGGCCGTTACGAAGATATGGGATTTGACGTCTATGGCCGGGTTGCAGACTTCGGGTACCCGCAGGCCGAATTGGAAGACATCATCAACTCCGGTAAGCCCTTTCAAACCTCTGGCTGCCCAGGAAAGGACGATGAAGAAGTCAGCGCCTGTAACCGGCCTTATGGGGATTCGTCGCCTTCGGACATCCGTTCCTTTCCTTTCGCGCTGAACAAGGAAGATGTGGAGGTCGTGCGGCGCCAGATGCGCTTGCAGGATTTACAGTTTTTGGGTTAGCACCAAGGTCTCGCCCCGAATCGGGGCGTATTATGTAGTGCGCATAGAGGGGCTTTGGCCCCTTTTTTGTTGGGCGCTGTGCGTGGCAATCATAAAATCTCATAATATTTATTATTGCTAATAAACCAATATTTTATGGATTGATAAATGGATTAAAAATTTGATAGAACCAAGGCCTTGCAACACCGTTCCAGTTCCAACACAATCACTGTGTCATTAGCGATACAACTGAGGGCGGAGGATTAAAATGAAAAAGTCACAGATTTTAGGAATTGCGGTTGGCGCGACGTTGGCGGTGGGCCTGTCGGTCAGTGCATTTGCAACAGATGGTTATCAGTTGATTGGTATTGGGCAGTATGCCATGGGCATGGCGGGTGCCGTTGTTGCGGCTCCGGATGATCCTTTGTCTGCGGCCATGAGCAACCCGGCCGGATTGGCGTTGATGACTCCGCAGGCGGCATTTTCGGCGGAGATTTTTAATCCGGTGCGCAAGACGAATTTGGGATTTGGCGAGATCGGCAGCCACACTAATGTCTACGGTATTCCGGCCATCGGTTGGGTAGCCCCGGCATTCGCCAAGAATTGGGTTTTTGGTGGTGGTGTTTATGGAACTTCCGGATTGGGCGTTAACTATTTGCAGAATTTAGCGCCAAATCCCCAGATGCCCATGGGTGGTTATGCGCAAGCCTATAGCAGTATCTCTTTCATGCAGATGGCACCGTCGGTTGCGTGGAAGGTTAATGATCGTCTCGCCGTCGGCGCGTCGTTGAATATTGCTGCGGAGCAGGGCTCTTTTCAGCAGACGCTTACCCAATATGTACCCACAAGTTTTGGTCCTTTACCAGCTACCGGTGGGCTGAATTTGTCAACTCCTTCCTGGGCCTATGGTGTAGGGGCAACACTGGGCGTGCTCTATAAAGTCAATGATATGGTCACGTTGGGTGCGACCTATAAATCCCCCATCATGTTTACTCCCATGACTTGGCAAGCAGGCCAGCAAAATCAGGTGAATCCGGCGACAGGTAATGGTGTGATGGGAGCGCCTGGTCAGTATAGCGGACACCTCAATTATCCTCAGCAAATTGCCTTGGGTATGGCGATCCGTCCGGTTCGGCGGTGGTTGATTAGTGTCGAAGGGCAGTGGATCAACTGGCACAATACGATGAATAATTTTAATATTTATGGTCCATGGACGGCTTACCAGGGCGGTTCGGCAGTGGGTGGGGCATCCTCCATTGCACTTCCCATGCACTGGAGCAACCAATGGGTAGCCAATTTCGGTACGCAGTATGACGTGAACAACTGGTTGCAGGTGCGTGCCGGTTATACTTGGGGCTCCAATCCCATCAGTAACAACACGATTGCCTCCAACCTGATCTTCCCGGCCATCGTGCAGAATGCCATCACCTTCGGCGCCACGCAAAAGTTGGGTATGGGGTGGAAGTTGACGGAGGCCTACATGCACGAATTCTCCAATACCAACACTGGTCCGGCAGGTTCTTCCCCTTTTGGTGGACCTATGCCCGCCAGCGCTACCATGTATGAAAACTCCTACGGTCTTCAGGTCGGTTACGACTTCTAAAAAATCCCTCCTCAAGGGTATGCGGGGGACGGGCAACCGTCCCCCTTTTTTGTGTGGGCGCCTTGCGCGGAGAGGAGGTTTTGGGGGAACATATAACAGAGCGCATTACTAGGGATTATCATGAAGTCGATACCGATTACCGATGTAAGCAGTCTGAAAAATGAGCTGAAAAAGTACAAGATGGGGAAGAAGCTGGAGATTCCCCGGTTCAATCAACTGGCGCGCATGGCTTACATGGGGCGACTGGTGATGACGCCGCTGGACCCCGAAGACCCGTCCTGCAAGTCCTTTTTGGTGCATATTCAGGAGCCGCAAGGACTGGCGGCGCATTTCATCGATCTGGACGAGGACCTGCAGGATACCATTCTGATCCTCGACAGTGAGCAGTCCATGGCCATGGCAGGGATCATGCAGGCGGGCGTGGAAGAACGGGTGCTCTGGCATCAGGCCCTCAATGAGCGCGACTTCTATTTCTCCGCTTTTTATCGGCCGAAGGATAAAGAAGTGCAGGATGGGGTCGCCCAGAGCTGATTGGGCGCATAGGTCGTTCCGACTGGATGCGGTATTGTAAATTATGCGAATTCGCCTGATTCATCTGGGGATGCTCGCCCCGGAGGCTCTGCATCGTGCTTATGTTGGCTTGGCGGAGGCGCAGGGCGAGCAGGATGTACCCATTCTGCTGTTGGCGCGGTCTGCCGCCCACCTGAGTCTGGGAGCCGCGCAGGGGCCAGCTGCGGAGCTGGATCGCTCGGCTTGCGAGCGGCTGAAAATTCCGCTTGTGCAACGCGCCCTGGGTGGCGGTCTGGTCTGGGTAGATCCTGGTCAGTTGAGTTATTTCTTTATCTTTCCGCCTGCCACGCGGGTGCGCCGCGCACCTGAACTGTTTGCTCTGATGGCCCCTTGGGTGATCGCGGTGCATGCGTATTTCGGCCTGAAAGTGGAGGCGCGGGGAGGGCATGATTTCTGGTGTCAGGGGTGCAAGATCGGTGGTACCGGGGCCGCGACCATCAGGCACAGTCTGGTGCTGGGCGGCAGCTTCATCCTCGAGGCGCAGTGGGCGTCCTTTGTGGAGTGCGTGGCAGCGCCTTCGGCGGGTTTTCGCACATGGCTGCTCGAGGCGTTGCAGGAAGGGCTGTGTAGTTGGTTGCCGTTATTGGGCAGGGTGGTCAGTCCCGAGGCTGTGCTGGAGGCCTGCCCGGCGTTGCTCAGAGCGGCAGGTTGGGATGTCGTCCTGCCGACGGCTCCTACCGAGACCGAACAACGTGCGATGGTACAGGCGGAGTTGGAGGACGTGGACTGGAACCAACCGGCCCGTCGTCGGGTGCCTGCCGGTATCAAGCTCAAAGCGGGCGCTTTCCTGACGGAGCGAGACTGGCCCGATGGCCACTGGCTGCGGGTATGGACGGAAAATGGTGCCTTGCGTCGCGTCGCGGGTTCGGCCTGGCCAGCGGAGCAGGCGGGCCGGTTAATAGGCCTCCTGCAGCCTGACTCTGTCCGGCTAGGTGAACAGTTGCGAGAAGTCGTCGGCAAAGAGGCTTCGCTCTGGGGTGAACGACTATTGGAAACGGCAGTATGGGCGGATTGAGTCTGTCGGTGTGGGTGGTTTGTTCCAAATCAATGTAATGGAGGTGGCCTGGTGCCCAGTATCAGTGATCGGATGCGCAAGCGTTTTATTCTCATGGCGAGTGATCCAGAGCTGCGCGTGGCCGTCGTGACGACGACGCCCGAAGGCTGGGAGATGACGGAGGCGACGGACTTGGACGACCTCGGTGATTGGCAGGAAGTCTTACTGCATCGTTTTATGCTGCTCAATCTGGATGATCCGGAGATTGGGGATCCTATTGAGCTGATTGACACCTTGCGGCGGGAATATCAGTTGAATATTGCGATATTTTGTTTGGGCGGAAGTCAGGAACGGCGGGATGCGGCGCGTTCGGCGCGGGCGGATCGTTTTTTTGACCGAGACACGGGTTTACAGCGCCTGCCGGAGTTTTTTGCCCAGTTTGGCTGGTAAATGTTGGGGGTCTTGCCCATCAGTTGGAGCACCGATGGGCGCTACCGACGGTGAACTATTAACCGACTTTGGCGTGAGCTTCGGTGTCCAGCAGCAGGTCGTGGCTTTCGCTCTGGCCGCCAGCGCTGACAGTGAGGGTGGCGATACGGATGCCGGCGTTCTTGAAGGTAATTTCGTAGGAGAAAATACCGGGCAATTCGAGGCTGGCTTCTTTCAGCGTCTTGCCTTCGCAGGTGACGCTGATCTGGGCGCTGCCCTTGCCTTCCAGCATGGCCTGAATCCGGAAAGGATGGCCAGCGACGCGGCGATAAACTTGCGGGTCGCGGTTGGCGTTGTATTGCAGGTTGTTGAGTTTGACCATTTTGATCAGATTCGTACTCATGGTAGCCCCTTCTTAATCACGCTATAAAATGAATTGTACACACATTCGGTTAAAACTCTTTTATCCTAGACGAAAATCGCCCGGAGTGGTAGCAGGTGCGACCGTAAATCCCATCAGGAGTGATGATGAGCAAGTCAAGCGAATTAATAAGCACATTAGATGCAGCGCACGAGCGTATTGAAGCACTGGCACGGCAACAGGTTGCCGGAATGGCGTTGCCGGAGTTGGTGGCGGCGGGTGTGGCAGAAGCGGCAGCGATGTTGCGCATCATGCTGGCTGCAGAGCACAAGCCCTATGCCAGTGATGCAGATTTGCTGGAGTTATGGAAAACGCTGGTGAAGGGCTTACCCCACTGGAATACCATTCGCGATAATTGCCGTGAACTGGTTTATTACCAGAATTGTCTGAACGCAGAGCGTGCAGATGCGTTGCCCGCACAGCCGGAGCGCATGGTGATTCATACTTTGCGTCACATCTTTCTATACATGCGCAGTCATGCTGAGCAAAATCATGGGGGCAAGGTATGAGTGAGACGAAAATGGCAGAGAGTAACGGCTTGCGCTTGCTCTTCGTGGAGCCCTTTTATCAGCCGGTGGCGAATGAGGTCGGGGTATTCATGGCGGCCTGGGGTCGGCGTCTGCCGGTAATGCTCAAAGGGCCGACAGGCTGCGGCAAAACCCGCTTTCTGGAGCACATGGCGTGGCGTCTGAAGCGACCGGTGGTGACCGTAGCCTGCCATGAAGACCTCACCAGTTCAGACCTGGTCGGACGCTTTCTGATTGAGGGCGACGAAACGGTCTGGCAGGATGGCCCGCTGACCAAAGCAGTGCGGGCCGGGGCAATCTGCTACTTGGATGAGATTGTTGAAGCGCGCACTGATACCACGGTCGTCATCCATCCACTGACCGACCATCGCCGTTCTCTGCCCATTGAAAAGCTCGGCGTGGAAATTACCGCGCACCCCGATTTTATGCTGGTCATTTCCTACAACCCAGGTTACCAGACGGTGCTGAAGGACCTCAAACCCTCTACCAAACAGCGCTTTGTCGGGATGAACTTTAATTATCCGCCTGCTGATGTGGAAACGCGGATTGTGATGAAGGAGGCCGGTATCGATGAGGCCCGGGCCCGGGCACTGGTAGCCGCTGCAGGCAAGGCCCGTAACCTGAAGGAACAGGGCTTGCAGGAAGTCACCTCCACTCGGGCGCTGATTTATGCGGGTGCATTGATGGTGGCGGGTCTCGATGCGCTGGAGGCTTGTACTGTGGCGATCATCAATCCGCAGACGGACGATCCGGAGTTGGCGGAGGCGCTGCTGGAGATTTTTCGGACCTTTTTCCCGGAACAGGGCTAAGGAGCGCCCATGTCGGCGGCGACGGAGGATATCCTCGACCATCTGGCGGCCATCAGTTTTGTGGCGGGGCGGGATGCGCGACTCGCTTTGCCAGCGGTCACTCCATTCGGGGAGGCGGTAACCTTACGTTACTTGGAGAGCGGACGGGATTTGTTTTTCTATGACCGGGAAGTAGGCAAGGCGTTTTTCCATGCTACCGCCGATCTGCTAAAGACCTTCGGGGGCCTGGACCCCTGGCTGGATCAGGCGCGCCAGTTCCTCCGTCAGCGCGGTACCTTTCGGGCGGCGGTGGGCTTCTTCGCGCAGGCCAGTGCGGTACGCCGGGGTTGGGGTGCAGAGGGCGAGGCGTTGTGGTTTGCCTTGGGTGCTGCTTGGATTGACCGGCATGTGGACAGCGCGGCGTCCTATTTCCAGGTGCCTGCAGCCATCCTGTTTGGCGATGCGGGAGTTGAGGGGCTGCGGGCGCTGTTAACGCCTGCTGATTCCCTCGCCAAGGGGCGTCTGGGGTTGGAGACATATCTGGACGGTGCCATCAAAGTGCGCGGCATCTGCGGTCTGGCGGGCGTGGCGGCATGGGCGCGGCGCGGCGGCGATGTGCTGGCGGCGGGAAGGGTGCGTGGTGAGGCTTGGTTCCGGCTGGAGAGTGATGAGTCGCGCAGCTTTTTGCTGGAGATCCTGCCGGGCTTTCGTATGGGAACCCACAAGCGGCTCTTCGGGCTCCTGCTCCAGGCCTGGACCGGGCTGCATCTACCCCTGGAAGAGGGGGAATGGAGCCTGGAGGAGGGCGGCCGCAGTTTTGTCGAGACCGACGGGCGCAGCCTCTTCGTGCCGGCGGTGATGCTCGACCGGGAGGAGGCTTTGTTGGCCTTCTATCATACGGGTGCGCATCTGGTCTTCGACAGTTATGAGCAAGACGCCATCCATGCCCTTTTTGCCGAGATCGGCGTGCAGCACCCACCTCTGGATCCCGACCAGCGGATCACCTGGCGGCCACTGTTCGCCCAGTTTGGCGACGATATGATTCGTTTTCAGCTGATTTTTGATCTCTGTGAAGATTTACGTGTGGATAGCGCACTGGAGCGGGAGATGCCCGGTTATCTGGCGCGGGTGCTGCGGATATCCCATCAGCGCAGCCGGCCGGAGGGGGCTGCCGGGTGCTACTATCAGGCGGCTATGAACATGCTGGAAGATGCTATGGCCGGAAGATTGCCCGGGGGTCTTGCGGTGTTGATGACGGCACAAACCGATATTGTTGACGCCTTCCGGGCAGCGCTCACCCTCTATGCAACGACGGATTTGCCACCGATCTCCCTAGCTGAGCGCGCCCGCGCCTATCTGCCCGGTCATTCGCCCAATGCGGCACGACCGGTGTATCCACGCCAGAAGCGCGATATGGATGTTCCAGAGATGGATGGCGGCGGTGAACTGGGGGTTGCCGGTCATGAGGAAAAGCCGCGAGAGGCCCCGCAACAGGCAGAAGGCAATGATCCGGATATGGATATTCCTCCTGAGGATATTCAGGGGACCGGCGGACGGGTTGGGGTCGGTATTCCCATGCCTGCCAAGGTCATGGGCAGTGGTCGCGGGGTACAAGGGCCTGAAGGCGGCTGGCCTTATCGCGAATGGGACTACCGGCAGCAGAATTATAAAGAGGGCTGGGCGCGGGTGCATGAGCGTCCCCTGCGTGAACACGATGAAGCCAGGGCCATCGCCCTTGCTACCGAATATGACGGTACGTTAAGGCGTCTGAAGCGGGTACTACAAGCGCAGAAGCCGACGCGGATGGCGCCGCGCCGTCGCCAGTACGAGGGTGACGAGCCTGATTTGGAGGCGGCAGTGCAGTTCGTGGTGGAACGGCGCGCGGGGCATTCGCCTAAAGCCAGTATCTACCAGCAACGACGACCGCAACAGCGGGATAATTCGGTGCTGCTGCTCGCCGATCTCTCTACCTCCATCATGGCGGAGATCGGAGACTCCGGCGTGCGGGTGGTGGATCGCTTGCGTGCGGCAATGTTGCTTTTTGGTGCGGCACTGGTGGAAGTGGGGGATCCTTTTGCCCTTTATGGATTCGCCAGCAAGTATCATGACGAGGTATTGCTTTACCCCATCAAGCGCTTTGCCGACACATTTGATGCGCGAGTGCGGGCCTTGCTGGGCGGCTTGTCTGGACGGCTGGCGACGCGCATGGGCGCAGCAATCCGTCATAGCTCGCGGCTGATGCTGCAGAGTCCGGCGCAGCGGCGTTTGCTGTTGATCCTGTCGGATGGTCGTCCGGCGGATTATGATGATGCCGGTGATTCCCGCTATTTGCAGGAGGATACACGCATGGCGGTGAAGGAGGCGCAGGACTTGGGTGTCCATGCCTTTTGCATCAGTCTCGACCCACGCGGCGGCGAATATCTGCCGCTGGTTTTTGGCCCCGGACATTATCTCGTGCTGCCCCATCTCGATAATCTGCCGATGCGCCTGCCGGAGATTTACCTGCGCCTGCGCGGCCACAGTGCATGACAGGTGCGGTGCAGGCGGTCGTTGGCAGAATGAATGAGCGGGAGATGCTGCGCCCGCAGATCGTCGCGACCCGTCGGGCAGTCTTCGTCGGGGCGATGCGTTACCGGCGGGCGAGTTATGGGAGTAACCATCCCCTGGCGATTCCGCGGGTGTCCCTGGCCCTGGACCTCATCAATAGCTACGGGGCCATGGCGCCGGAAGAATACCGGCAGGGCCGCCCGGCCAGCCATCGGGAGCTTTTTGGCTTCCATACCAAGGATTACATACAGGCCTTTGAGCGTGCCCAGTTTCGCGGTGGCGTGGAAGACAGCGATCGCCAGCGTTATCAGTTGGGTACGCTGGAGAATCCGTATTTCCCCGGTTTTTTTGATACAGCCTCCCTGGCTACCGGTTCCAGCGTGCTCGCGGCGGAAGCCGTGCTGGAAGGCGTAACCGCCTTCAGCCCCGCAGGCGGAATGCACCATGCCGCACCGGGTCAGGCCCGTGGCTTTTGCTATTTCAACGATCCAGTATTGGCCATCCAGCGTTTGCGTCGTGCCGGTTTGCGGGTGCTGTACTGGGATATGGATGCCCACCACGGTGATGGGGTGGAGGCGGCCTTTGTGGAGGACCCCGACACGCTGACGGTCTCCCTGCACATGGATACGGACTATGCCTATCCCTATCAGGGCGGGAAGCTCACCGACTGGCCGGGATTAGCGGTTAATCTGCCGTTGCCCAAAGAAGTGAATGATAGTGAGTATGCTCTGGCTTTTGCGGTGTTGTGGCCGCGCCTTTTGCAGCACTTCGCCCCAGATGTCGTCGTTTTGCAGGCGGGCACCGATATCCTCGCACCCGACCCCTTGAGCAAGTTTCGGGTCTCCAACGGCCTATTCTGGCAGGTCCTACGCCAGATTGTGGCGGAAAGTCCGCGTCTGCTGGTGCTGGGCGGGGGTGGTTATCATCCCATTGCCCTGGCGCGTTGCTGGACCGGCCTTTGGGCGATATTGACAGGGCGTTCGTTGCCTGCGGAATTGCCCGCTACCGGGCAAACCCTGCTCAAGGCGGTCGAATGGGAGCTGGACGATGCGGACGCACCGGACTATGGTCAACAGTTCCTGGCATTGCAAGATACACCCCGGCCCGGCCCGGTGCGTACCGAATTGCGCGAACGCCTGGATTTTTTGCTGCACCATCATCCCCTCTTTACCAACAGGAGTAACACTGCGTGAATGCTGCGGAAAATGGGTTGATTCCGGGGGCCGCCAGCAGTGCTGGTACCAAGGCCTATGCGGGGCGCTTCGCCGGGATCCTTGCTGACGAACACTTCAGTGACTTTCTAAACACCCGCATCAAGCTGTCCTCTCTGGGCGTTGGCACCTTCCCCGGCGCGGTGGATGACGTGACGGATGTCGCCGTTGCGGCCATTGTGGCGCAGGCCTTGCGGTCGGGCATCAACGTCATCGACACCGGGGCCAACTATCGTTTCGGGCGGGCCGGGCGGGCGGTCGGGGTGGGAATTGCCAAGGCGATGGCGGCAGGCATTCAGCGAGAGGAGTTTTTTGTGGTCGGGAAGGGCGGTTTCCTGACCTTCGCCGAGGGACGCCCAGAAGATCCGCTGGCCTTCTTCCGAGAAAAAGTGGTGGTCAAGGGGCTGGGTAAGGAGGCAGACCTTGCTCAGCGCGTCCATTGCCTGAGCCCAGAATATATCGCCTGGCAACTGGATACCCTGCGTGCACAGATGGGCCTAGAGACTCTGGATGTCTATCTGATCGATCAGCCGGAAGTGCATATCCCGGTGATCGGCAAGGGAGCGATGTACGATAAGTTGATTGACGTGTTCACCATGCTCGAAGCGGCAGTGCAAGCCAACAAGATTCGCTATTATGGCATTTCCACTTTCAATGCCTGCCGGGTAGCGACGGATGATACCCTGTTCCAGTCCCTGACCAGTCTGATCGGGCTGGCCGAAAAGGCTGCGGGGCAAGGCAAGCGCCACCACCTGCGGGTGGTACAGTTACCCTTTAATGCCTTGATGCCAGAAGCTTACACCCGCTTCAGTCAGGTGACGGGGCAGGGCAATATCGGCTCGACCATCCAGGCGGCTTTTCAGCTCAAACTGACCATTATGGCGAGTCATCCTCTCGGTAAAGGTTTGCTGGCACGGGAAGAGGTGCCTTCTCTACTGGAGGCTATGCCGGAACTGGCCGATGCCGCGCAGCGTGCCATCCAGTTCGTGCGTTCGACACCAGGCATCGGTGTGACGCTGGTGGGACTGAGCATGCCCCGGCATCTCGCCGATTTGCTGGCGGTGGCCAGGCAGCTTCCCCTCCCGAAGGGGCGCTATCTGGCCATGTTTGAGAAGGAGGAGTAGCATGCATCAAAAGGCTTCCGGTTATTTTTTGGTGGAGTCCGCTGGTTCCTGCCCCAGGGTACTTTTGGGGGCTTTGGTCATTGCGGCGAGCAGGCGCTCCTGTTCTGCGAAAGAGAGGCGGCGCTGGCCTGGCGCAAAACCCTTTTGGGCGGGGGCATTGGCGGCAGGGTGCCCGGCCCGCTCGCTCTCCTTGGCTTGGGTATAGTCTTGCAACTCGCGCTGCCATTGCGCTGGCTGCTCGCCGGTATCCACGCGTCCCTGGTAATTGGACGGGGCGGCCGGCGTTTGTTGGGCGAACCAGCTGGCCTTACGCAGTTCCTTATTGTTGGCGCTGATCCACAGGCTAATGCGGCTGAGGTCCCAGAGCGCAACGGCGCAGAGCACAACGGCAAGGCCGATGGCTGCCCAAGTTAAGCCTAGAAAGGCCAGCACAATGACTCCAGCGCTGACCAGCGGAAAAGCCCAGGCCCAGGACTGTTCCAGATAGAAACGATGCGCGCCAACAGGAAATAAGCACCAGTATAGATAACTCCTTAGGGATTTTTTCTGGAGTTTTTGCAAGCGAATTTGTAGACTCTGTACCCCAGCGCCCTGCAGGTCGAGCTTTTCCCAAGCTTTGGGCATGGGTTATCCTCCATTAGTACTGTATTGAAGCGCTCAGATATTACCTCTAAACTGGTGAAAAGTCGCGGGCGACTTAAGGACTTCCATGGCAGACAGGCGGTTACAGGTTTTTCACACCGTGGCAAAGCTGCTCAGCTTTACCAAAGCGGCTGATACGTTGCATATGACCCAACCGGCGGTGACCTTCCAGGTCAAGCAACTGGAAGAGCAGTTCAACACGCGTTTGTTTGACCGCACCCATAACCGCATCAGCCTTACCGAGGCTGGCATGGTGGTTTATGAGTATTCCGAGCGGATCATCTCGCTGTATACCGAGATGTCCAATCGAGTCGGGGAAATGACGGGTGATCTGCGCGGGTATCTGCTCATCGGCGCCAGTACGACCATCGCCGAATATATGCTGCCTCGGGTGCTGGGTGACTTTAAAATGAAGTATCCCGACGTGCAGGTGCGCCTGCATGTGGGTAATACGGATAAAATTGTCCACATGATTGAGGATAACAGTATCGATTTGGGGCTGGTGGAAGGTTTGATAACCAACAAGAGCCTCGCCACCCTCAAGTGCTGCATGGATTCCATGGTGGTTATTGCCGAGCCGGATCATCCCCTGGGTGCCCATGAAAGTGTGACCGCGCAGGAGTTGCTGGATTATCCTTTTGTTTCCCGTGAGGAAGGATCAGGCACCCGTGAGGTGACTATGGAGTATTTGCACCAGGTCGGTGTGGACGCCAACGATCTGCATATCACTATGGAATTGGGTAGTCCGGAAGCGGTCAAAGGGGCGGTAGAAGGCGGGCTGGGCGTGGCTATTGTCTCCGAGACGACGGTCCTCAAGGAGTTGGCGTTGGGTACTTTACTGGCGCGCCCCTTGAATCCGCCGCTGGCCCGCCCCTATTCCTTCGTTTATCAGAAGCAAAAATTCCGCAGTTTGGTGATGGATGAGTTTCTGGAATTCGCCAAAGACCGTTGTAGCAGGGACATACTATCCGTGCCGGTGCGTCGAGAGCGTTAATATGAAGCATTTTGCCGTGGTGCAGCACAGTTACTCCGAGTTTTTGGGCATCGTGGAGACTCAACTGGAGAAGCGTGACATCGGGTTCAGTTACTTCCGGGTTTTTCTCAGTAACGAACTGCCAAGCAATGCGCTGACTTTTGATGCGCTGTTTTTGCTGGGCGGTCCCATGTCTCCGCTCGAATCCGACAAATATAAATGGCTTACCCAGGAACTCAACACCATCGCCATGTTCCGCAAGGCGAAGCGGCCAGTGGTGGGCTTTGGTCTGGGCGCGTTATTGCTGGCGCAGTATGAAGGGGCCGAATTGCATCTGGAGCCCTACCATAACGCCTATTTCACCACCGCCCATACCACCGATGCCGGCCGTAACGACCCGCTGGCGCAGGCGGTGGACGGCGCTCAGGTAATGGTCTGGTCACCGGGAACCGCTACCCTGCCGGAGGGTGTCAAGCCACTGGTGGTGGATGACGAGGGTCGCTGGATAGCCTTCCGCCCGGAAGAGGGGGTGGTAGGGTTGCTGTTCCGGCCGGAGATGAAGCCGGGGCTGATTGAAGATATCCTCATGGAGGAAGACCGCGAAACGCCCGAGAATATCGGCGAACTCCTGGCGCAGGCGCGGGCGCTGTGGCCGGAGATGCAGAAAACTACGGACCGGGTCATCATCGCCCTGGTTCGCGAGTTGTCTCTCATGACGGAGAAACGCAAACCACGGGTATTCTCCCTCAAGGTGGATACCGGGAATGATGTATGAATAGCCGGGAGCGTCATTTTCTCCGTGTCATGCGGAAGCTGGGAGATGCGGAGCAGGAACAGTTGCTGGCCTTTGCCGATTTTTTGAGAAGCCGGCAACAGCCAGAAACATCGGTGGTGCATCAGGAACCGAAGATTTTGCCCGCTAAGGAGGGTGAGACCGTTATTGGCGCGATTAAACGCCTGCGGGAAAGCTATGCCATGCTTGATGCCAAGGAGATGCTCAACGACACCTCCAGTTTGATGTCCAGGCATGTGATGGGGGGGGAAGCGGCAGGGACGGTCGTTGTTGAATTGGAGCTGATGTTCAAACGGCACTATCAGCGTTACTGCGGCGCTCTGGAAGACGTGTGAATCCACGTTGCACCGGGTGGTGATTGCGCCAATGTCGGATATCCATCATCTCGTGCAGATTCTGCTGCACTTTGACCAATACCTGATAGTGTTTCTTCAGGAATATGGGGCTTGGGTCTATGCCCTGTTGTTCCTGATTCTCTTCGCCGAGACAGGGCTGGTGATCATGCCGGTCCTGCCGGGTGACTCCATGTTATTTATCTGCGGTACCCTGGCCGGTGCGGGCATCATGAGCGCACCCTGGCTGCTGGGTTTGCTGGTGACCGCGGCGGTGCTGGGTGACGCGGTGAATTACTGGGTGGGCCGGCGCTGGGGTATCCGCCTTTTTGGCGGGCGCCTGCTCAATGTCCGGCACCTGGATACGACCCAGCGCTTCTATGCACGACATGGCGGCAAGACGGTGATTATCGCCCGTTTTCTGCCTATTATTCGTACCTTCGCGCCCTTTGTGGCAGGGGTTGCCGCCATGCCGTACCGTCGCTTCTTTGGCTTTAATCTGACGGGCGCTTTCCTGTGGGTGGGGAGCTTGCTCGGCGCGGGCTATTTCCTCGGGCGTTTTCCCTGGGTCAAAAGCCATCTGAATATGGTGATTGTCGCCATTATCGTGATTTCGCTGATTCCCGCTGCGCTGGCCTGGCTGCAACAGCGGTTGCAGCCTTCCGAACACCCTTCCCGCTAAGCCTTTTTCTCGCTGTGCCCCGTTGCGCGCGCTATGCGCCGGGCAGCGCGCTGTACCAGCCAGTTAAACAGGGCCTGCTGATGCGGGTCACCGGCGGCCGTATGTTCCGGGTGCCACTGGACGGCGAAGACATCTGGATTGTCGGGCATATCCACGGCTTCAATGACGCCATCCTCGGCGATGGCGTTGATGCGTAGTGCGGGGGCCATATTCGCGATGGCCTGGTGGTGCCAGGAGGATATCTCCAGGGTATCCCGCCCGGCGATTCTCCCTAGCAACGTGTCCGCCAAGACGATGACCTCATGCATGATGGGATTATACTCGGCGTTGCGGTGGCAGATGCGGGTACCGATGCTTTTGGGCAGGTCCTGGAGAAGGTCACCGCCCAAGGCGACATTAATGATCTGCAGGCCGCGGCAGATGCCGAACACCGGGATACCCTGGGCGATGGCCTCGCGCGCCAGAGCAATCTCAGCGGTGTCGCGGTCTGGGTGCACGGCATAGATGCTGTCGTCACATGGCGCACCGTAAAAATCGGGAGAGATATCGCCGCCGCCGGTGAGCACTAGCGCGTTACAGTGCGACAGAATAAGTTGAGCCTCGGGGTGCTGGGGTGAAAAGAGGATAGGCAACCCGCCCGCCTGACAGACGGCGGCGGCATACTGAGGGGCGAGGGAAAAGGCCTCTCCGTTGCGCTCATAGGCGCTCAACGCGATGACGGGTGGCACGGGGGGGCGGGAATCATCCACGACGCGGATTCCCGTCTAACGTCAGGATGGGCGTGTACAGTTCAGGGCGGCGATCACGGAAGAGGCCCCACTCCAGCCGCTGTGCGGCGAGGGCTTGCAGGTCGAAATCGGCGTAGAGGATGGTCTCCTCCTGTTCGGCGTGGACTATAAGCGCGCCGGTAGCATCGCTGATGAAAGATCCGCCATAGAAGGTGATTTCGCTCTCCCGGCCGATTTCCCGGCCCACCCGGTTGGCAGCCACCACGGGGACCAGATTGGCAGCAGCATGGCCCTGCATAACCCGGGTCCAGTGCCCGCGGCTGTTGATTTCCGGAGCTTGAGGTTCAGAGCCGATGGCGGTTGGATAGAGCAGGATTTCTGCACCTTGCAGCGCCATCACCCGCGCCGCCTCCGGGAACCATTGGTCCCAGCAGATGGCGACGCCGAGGCGTCCGTAACGGCTGTCAAACACACGGAATTCCGTATCACCCGGACTGAAATAGAATTTTTCCTGATAACCGGGGCCATCCGGAATGTGTGCCTTGCGGTAGAGCCCCAGAGCACTACCGTCCGCATCAAAGACTACCAGGCTGTTAAAGAGCGCGTTATTGGCCCGCTCAAAGAAGCTGACGGGGAGCACGACTTCGCGTTGCCGCGCCAGCTTTTGCATGGCCAGCAGGGCAGGGTGGGTTTCGCGGGGTTGCGCCAGCAGCAGGAAATCCGGGTTCTGGTCCTTGCAGAAGTACGGCGTGCTGAAAAGTTCCTGGAGGAGGATAATCTGGGCACCGGCGTCCGCCGCCGAGGTTACTTGTCGCAACGCCTTGGCGATATTGTCAGCCTCGTCGCCCTCTACGGCCATCTGAATGGCTGCTACTTTTACCCGCATTTGCCACCTCGTTCGCCATGGTCGATCAAACACCGCTCTGAGTATTTAAGATAACATAGAAGGACCCCATCATTGAGACAATGGGTCAGGTTATCGAGCAGGTGGGGCCTTTGTTTGCGGTTAGTTTGGCCGGTGCACTTCAAACCTTAGGCTGCTCCCTGCATGATACAATATTCTGCATTCTGCGAAACGTCCGGCCAAGATGGTTGACATCAAGCGCGAGGCGGTCGATCCTCGTCCATTGAGCGCAACAGCCAGTTGAGCGCATGCGGTCTAATGGGGGTTATAAAGGCTACCTTCATCAATACGATTAAGCTACACGACATCTATATTGTTTCTATCCCCATGTAGCAGCGGAGCAATTGGTACGATAGCTATTGCTGCTTTTCCTGCGTTGTCGCACCAGCGGTAGGCCTGAACGGGGGCCGCAGAGGTACTGCTGCAACTGCCGCATCCGCCTGAATTGCAACGGGTGCCACAGCTTTTAGGGGCTCCGACCAGTACCAGCTCTGCCGTGCCTCGGCGCTGCCAGTAGGTCAGCATATCCTCGACCAGCCTGACAGAAAGCTTTAATTCGGTTGCGATCTGGCTGGCGCTGGCCATGCCCTGTTTCTGCAGTACCTCCCGAACCGCGAACAAAGGTTTCATGCTGGCGCCCTCTGGTTCAGAGAGGGCTTCGCTAAGGTGGCCGCGCGCTGCCCATAAAGCCGCAGACCGATGACCAGCAAGGCAAAGGCTGCCAGCACCCCTATGATCCATGCTCCAGAGGATCCCGGATGTTCGGCGAAGGTGCCCGTCTGGTAAATCAGCGTGCTCGCTCCCCAGGCCAGGCTGGAGCCATACAGCAGGGAGAAGATCATCCAACCCCAGCCGACTTCCCGGCGGAGTGCGCCCATGGTGCTGGCGCAGGGCACGTAAAGCAGCACAAAAACCAGGTAAGCAAATGCCGAAAGGGCGGTGAAGCCGGCCGCAATCGCCTGGAGGGTGGCGCTTTCTGCCCCCGAGGCCTGTTGGGTGGAAGCAGTGGATTCTATAGCGGACAGGCCCAAAGGGTCGTCCAGCGTGGTAATAAAGGTGATGGCATTAGTGGGGATTGTCTTGAGCGCACCCCAGAGTTGCCCGGCAATGTCGGGGTTGCGGTAGGTTGCCATCAGGTCGGCTGCATTCTGCCGCTGATAAATGCCATTCAGCGTGCCGATCACGATCTCCTTGGCGGCGGCCCCTGCGATCAGGCCGGAAATGGCTGGCCAGTTCCCCTGGTCAATCCCCATGGGCGCAAAAATTGGCACCAGCGCGCGGCTGCCCTGGGCGAGCAGGGAATGGTCAATGTCGGTACTGCGCAGCCCGTGATCTGTCCAGCCTATGCCTGGGAGAATGAAGAGCACCACGCCGATGACCGCAATCACCCGGCCTACTCGGAAGATGAATACCTTCAGGCGTTGCCAACTCTGCAACACCACACTCCGGATGCTGGGCAGGCGATAGGGCGGCAGTTCCATGACGAAGGGCAGTGCCTCACCGCGCAAGGCGGTTTTGCCGAGCAGCCAGGCCGTCAGCAGGGCGACGATAATACCCAGCACATAGAGGGCGAAGACTACCTGTCCGCCATTGCTGCGAAAGAACACCACGGCAAAGGCCATATAAATGGTCAGGCGTGCGGAGCAGGACATGAAGGGCTGTATCAACACGGTCAGGATACGTCCGCGCGGATCTTCGATGATGCGTGATCCCATGATGGCGGGTACATTACAGCCGAAACCGATCACCATGGGAACGAGCGCGTTGCCGGGTAGTCCCAGGCGGCGCATCAGACGATCCATGGCATAGGCGGCGCGGGCCATGTAACCCGAATCGTCGAGTAAGGCCAGAAAGATGAAAGTCAGGCCAATAGGGGGAATGAAGGAAATCACGAGATTCAGTCCACCGCCAACGCCCCCCGCAACGATAGAGATCAGCCAAGTGGGTAGCCCCGTCTCCAGCAGCACATGACCGACCCCGTGAATCAGGAGCGCAGCGGAGGCCTGATCGAAGAAATCCAAAAAGATATTGCCGCCGCTGAAACTGACGACGAAAATCAGATAGAGCACCAGCAAAAAAACGGGAACACCGAGCCAGTCATTCAGTACCACATGATCCAGCAGGTCGGTGACCCGCTGGCGCATTCCGGCATGTCCGTTACGACGCAGCGCCGTGGCGGCCATTTCCTGCGCCCAGCCGAAACGTTGGTCCATGATCAGATCGGCAGGGGTTTCAGCGCTGCCATCCTCCACCTCTGCGATGATTTGCTGCAGGGTATGTTCCATCCCGGAGTCGGCGGGTTCGGCGCTGCCTTCGAGCAGGCGCAAGGCTGCGAAGCGCCGGCGCACGGGATTGCTCTCCGGCAGCAGGGCGGTCAGGGTACCCAATGCCCGTTCAATCAGCAGGCCATGGGGAGGCGGCGTGCCATGAGGTGCTTGCCTAAGTGCCTGCGTCAGGCTGTCCAGTAGGTCACTGCGTCCCCTGCCCTTGCGGGCGACCATGGATACAACCGGCAGACCTAACGCTGCGGAGAGCTCAGTCGTGAGCACTTCCAGTCCCTGGGCCTCGGCCTCGTCAACCATGTTCATTACCAGAACCATCGGGCGACCTGTTTCCAGCAATTCGGCAGTCAGGGCCAGATGCCGCTCGAGATTGGAGGCGTCGACAATGTTGACGATCAGGTCGACCGGCCCGTCGAGCAGGCAGTCGCGCGCCACGGCTTGATCCTCGCCGCCTCCCCCCAGCAGGCTGTACACACCCGGCAGGTCCACCACGGAGACTTTGCGTCCGTCCAGGCTCATGCTGCCGCTGCGCCGCTCCACGGTAACGCCTGGCCAGTTGCCTACCTGTTGATGGGTGCCAGTCAGCAGGTTGAACAGGGTGGTTTTACCGCAGTTCGGATTACCTGCCAGGGCAATGATCGGCAGTCCTGCTGTGGCTGGAATTTTCTGGTTTTCTTCGTGACATGCGCTCATGCCTGCTCTCCTGTATTCCGGGAATCGGCCCCCGGCAACTCCACCTCAATACGCTGGATGACGCCCCAGCCCAGCGCAATGCGTGCTCCACCCACCTGCAATACCGCACCGCGCTGGCCCGGGCCATGGACCACGCGGATATCGGTGCCCCGGCGGATACCGAGCATGCGCATGCGTTGCTGCATGCCGCTGCCGCCGGTGACATCGCGTACTCTGGCGCTGTCGCCCAGTTTAAGATCTCCTACGAACAGGGATGGATTCACTGACTCGGCCTCCGCATTCAGAAAAACTCCACATGCAAACGCAACATACCGACGGTTGCATCAGGAAAATAGCCGTTGGGATGCTGTATATATTGCAGATCAGGCTGCAGGTTGAGGTGCCCAGTGAGCTGCGCGACGTAGGTGAGTTCGTAAGCCGTCTCGGCATTGCGGATAGCTGTGGCTTCCCTGCCAATGCTCTCTGCCACGGGATTTGGACGCAGCCAAGTGCGCGCCATACCGATGGACAGGCTGTCATCCGGGCGACTGGCGAAGGGGTGACCCAGGCGTAGGCCCAGTCCCAGATACCAGGGGACGGGGTTGATGTCCTGTGGTGCAGCACCCATCTGGAAAAAGGCCCCCAGCCGACGTTCTCCCGGCAGGCTCCAGTTCCCTTCGGCGACGGCATAGACGCCCGAAGTTGTGGGGGAGAGCCCGTAGCGGTCCGGGTCGGACAGCTGGTAATGCCAGGCACCTGCTTTAAGGATGTACTGACCATAGTTGTCGCTGCTGTCCTCAAGGTCGTCTTCCGCCGCTTTGCCCCAGTGCAGACCGCCTTCCCACAAGGCCATGTAGCCGCGCTCAAAGGCCGAGACCTGATGCTGAGGATTACCCTGAAATAGTGCGATCTTGCTACTCAGGTGCTCGCTATGGGTGCCCACCAGAAGCCCCAGGCCTGGGTAAGGATAGGTGGCGATACCAGGGACATTAACGGTCATGGTCGGCGCCATGCCAAAGGAGCTGTTCATGAGCTGCAAGGCGTTGGCAGTGACATCGAAGTAATAGTTCACATCCATGTAACCGACACGGGTATTGAGCCAGTCCGTCCAGTGTTGACGGAAGGCGGCATCGTAAAAACGGACCGCGTCGGGTGCCCAGATGTTACTGGCCGTCTGGATGTCGCCACTATAGTTCTGTTGAATAGCGCTGTTGTAAATGCCTATCAGGGAGAGGGTAAATTTACCGCCTTTCCACAGACCAGCCTTTCCGGTGTCATATTCGGCGCCTATCTGCCCGACGATATTGCCTTCGTTGCCCTGTTTGATCCCGCCGGATAAATTGGTGAAAACCTCGCTATCAAGGTGTCCGGCCCAGGAGAGGCCATCGGCAATATAGTTGTAAGTAGGCAAATATTTGGGCGAAATACCGGAGATGTTCAGGATCGGCCCATTTCCGGAGGACGCGGGACCATCCGCCGCCCAGGTATCGGAGACGGATCCGAGGACGCTGGCGCAGAAGAAGAGAAGCACAGTAGTGGGGCGGAAAAGCAAAGGCACGGGCCACTCTTTATATTGAATGAGAATGATTCTTAATATTATATAAATGGGTGTGCCTGTCAACAGGTTCTCGTCGTTGATCTACAACTTAGCGCATTACTGGGTGGCCTCAGCGAATCTCCTTCAAAACCGCAGGCAAATCCGCCTGGTCTGGGGTGCCTTTGATAATTTTCACGGTGTTGTCGCGGCGTGTGTAAATCAAGGTGGGGACGATTTTTTGCCCGGTAGCCTTAAGAATCCCCATGTTTGAGTGGAGCGCGTTGGTGCTGGCTGTATTGGGCAGGATTTCAGGAATGGCGCCGTCATGACTGGTCACATTGAAGCCCGTTTCATTCTTTTGTATAGCGGCCAGTGGATTTTTGGCTTCCAGTATTGCGGCCGCCTTGCCAAAACTGGAGGGGGCGAGGTATCCCACCGGCACATAGCGAACCGTAAGTTGATCCGGCTGGATACGTGGTTGTAGTTCATCATAGAGGACATGGCAGTAGGGACAGTTAGGATCAAAGATGACATAGAGGACGTGCGGACCATGTCCCTGAGCGATCCAGTGGGCATGGTCCAGCCGTTGGAGGAGCGGTGCAGCGTCTTGCACTGCGCCATTTGGGGCAGCCGCCACCAGAGGGGGCACCAGGAAGAGCAAGAGGGCGAGTAAGCCAGACAAGAGGGCAGATCGGGACCAGAGTCCATTTCTGGAGCGCATCAGGGTTTTGCCGGCAGGTATTTGCCCCCGCCTTTTCACTGTCGAAATATGCATCGGTTTCCTCTCCATGACGATCATGCCCAATCTTTATAAGCAATTGTCGGGCCAGTAGCTATAAGGGCTGACGCCATGTCATATTATAACTAGTGATGGGGTCTTGCCTCGAGCATGGATACGACCTATAGTCCCAAACATGGACTATGGAGCATCGATTTTGCTAATGGCTGATTTTCGACCCGATTTGGGAGGGAGCTATCGTGCGGGCGTCCGCCCGTACGATACTCTGAGTCGTTGCCGTGCATCCACGTCCAGTATGCATATCGAGCCGAACTTATTCGGCTTTTTTATTGTGAGCAAGGGCTAGCCTCAAAGTTTCTCTAGTCTTTAATGAGAAACGGCAATGGCGCTGCATAATCAGCCAGATGGCATATTATGCAGCGGCGATTCCCAGGTGATTCGGGAGATTTAAGAATGCAGAAGCATCGCTGGCGGATTGCTGTGGCGGTATTGACGTTTCTAGGTGGGATCAGTGTGTGTCAGGCGGCGCCGCACGAGGCAGGCCACAAGGCTTTGCATCGGACCAGTCAGCACACCCACGCAGGGCTCCGTGATAAGAGCGCTTCGAGAAACTCGAAAGCAGTCGAAATACAGTTCATCCGTAACAAGAGGCTGGTACCTGCCAGGCAGGCGAAAAAGGTGGTTTTTCGAACTGCCCATAGGACGCTATTACGAGCTCCAAAAGACGATTATATAGCGTTGACACCGACGGCGTTGCGGTTGATGCACCTCGCGCCTGTCGAGTTTGCCGGAGTGGGTGCGGCGCCGCAGCGCGTTGCGACTTATGACTTTAAAGTGCAATCCTTTCCTGCGGCCGATGCGGAACAGGTAACGACCCCCGTTTTTGTCGATCATGCGCTGGCGCCGGTCAAGGCAGGTATGGTGACGAATGAGACGCCGGTGGATGCGGTAATCGCTACTTCAGCACCAGAGCAGTCTCATTTGCGACTCGCTTTGGCGATGTTGGCCAGCCATGCCTATCATTGGGCACGCCACCCCTTGCAGGCGTTGGAAAGCAGTGGTGATGCCGCTGCCGGGCCACAAGCAGTAACCGAACTAGCCAATGATATTGCGCAAGAAGGGCAGTATGCGGAGACGGACAGTCACTCTGCTGACCATTCTTGGCTATCACCTCGTTCGATGGTGGTTTCCGCACTTAAATTTATTGGTGCTCCCTATCGTTGGGGTGGTATGAGCCCATCCTCTGGGTTCGATTGTAGTGGCTTTGTTAAATATATATTAGCGAAGTTTGATATTAAGGTGCCGCGTACCGCTTATGCCCAGGCATCTGAGTTGCGGAAAGTTTCCCGGGTCAATCTGAAACCTGGTGATCTGGTGTTTTTTGACACGTTGCATCGGCCTTATTCCCATGTCGGGATTTACATTGGTCACCAGCACTTTGTCAGTGCCCAGACCCCACGTACGGGCGTTCAGGTGGCAAGCCTGAAGGACCCTTATTGGGCGGCACATTTTGACGGCGCGCGGAGCTTGCCAGTATCCAACGCTTCCTGACGACCAAGTAAATATATGCCCATCAGTGCTAAAAACCCCGCGCACTGTTTCAGCCCGCAGGGTCTTAAATGCCCGCAACACGGTTGGCCGCGATGTACAAGAGTGCTTAGGTGTTCTGCTCCATATCATCCGGCGTCTTCCACTCGTAACGATCAGATGCCTGACCCTGAGCAGCCGTGAAGCCTTCTTTCTGGAGCAGTTCGGCCAGTGCCACCGCCCCTGGACCGGCCGCTTTTTGGTTCTCCAGGATGTTTCTGGCGATTTGCGCCGCCTCGCGGGCGGTCAGAACAATATCTACGCTCTGCTCCTTCTCTTCGCGAATTCGCATGGATGGCTTCCTTTAGTCAAAAACATGGGGTGGTTGTTCGAAGTGATCATCTGTTCGGTAGTCCTGCTCGGCCAGCAGGTAGACAATATCCAAGGTATCCTTGGCAAAGCTTTCGGCATTTTTCACTATGGGTTCGGCTATTTTAGCAAGATCCTTTTTGTCGAAGCGGATGGTGATACCTTGCGCGTCCTTATGGATGACTTCCATCGTGCTCTCCTCCTGAAGTCAACAGGCAGTGTGCTCTGTCGATGAATGATTGCGCCGACCGATAATGCGTTTCTATGGCGCATACAGATGTGATCAACTGTTAGAGGTTTAGTTCAGCCGGGGTGTCTTGTCAACGGGCGACGTCTGGCCGGGCGCCGGACTCTGGTCCATGCGGGCGAGCAGACGCAAGCCGCCGAGGACGCCGAGGATGCGCGCACGCACCGCGTCTTCCCAGTCATCCTGGGTCAGGGGCCAGTATTTGCATTGGGTATGCGCCGCGCGAGGGATATCTGGCGCAGCGTGGCAATCGAGGGCGATAAGGAGATCAGGCCAGGCATGGTCGGTTTCATCCGCCCTCGCTTCCAGCCAGTCCGCACCCAAGGCTTCCGCTAACGCGGCGGCATAGTGGGCCTTTGCCGGATCAGTCGGATGCCAGAATAGGACGCGTGCGCGCCGCTTATACATGGAATGCCCTCTTTACCACGAAATTGTGTAAAAATAGCAGGGCTGACGATAAAATGGGAGCGGAAATGGGGTGTCGGGAGTGATCGGGGAGGAAGAAGACTGGTCCGTGCTGTTGGGGCAAGCCGGGGCGCTGGCCCAAGTGCTGCCGCAGTTCCGGGCACGGGAGCAGCAACAGGCCATGGCCGCGCAGGTGGCCCATACGTTGCGCGACGGCGGTGTCGCCTTGATCGAGGCAGGGACAGGGACGGGCAAAACTTTCGCCTATCTTCTGCCGGCCATGCTTTCCGGACGCAAAGTACTGGTTTCTACGGGTAGCAAAGCCTTGCAGGACCAAATTCTGGAAAAGGATTTTCCGTTGCTGTTGCGGGCCACTGGAAAGCCGTTGCGGGTCAGCCGCCTCAAAGGGCGGGCTAATTATCTCTGTCGGCATCGTTTGCAGCGCTTCAGTGCCGAGGGCGTAGCACCCGCTCTTGCTGCACCTTTGGCGCGGGTGGTGGACTGGGCTGGACAGACCCGGGAGGGGGATGTTGGCGAGCTGACTTCGGTACCCGAGGATTCGCCGGTCTGGCCCTTGGTGACCTCGACCCGGGACAACTGCCTCGGCAGCGATTGCCCAGAATATGGGCGCTGTCATGTCATAGAGGCGCGACGGCAGGCGCAGGAGGCGGATATTCTGGTGGTGAATCATCACCTGCTTTTCTCCGATCTGGCATTGAAGGCGAACGGCATGGGGGACTTATTGCCGCGGGTCGAAGCGATGGTGCTGGATGAGGCACATCAATTGTTGGAGCTGGCCGGCCGTTATTTCGGTCAGCAACTGAGTAGTCATCAGCTTTGGGACTGGGCCCGGGACAGCCGTACCGAAACCCTGACCGAAGCGGGGGATGATGAATGCTTGCTGGTGGCGGCGGCACAGGTGGAAACTCTCACTACCGCGTGGCGAACCGCATTGGGTCCTGGTGAGGAGCGCGGGTCTTGGACCTTGCATACGGATAAAGTGCAAAGTGTTGCCTTTGCCCGTTTGCGTCAGGCTGTGGCGGAGCTGAACCAGGCCCTGACCGCGGCCGCAACCCGTGGCAAGGGCCTGGAGCAATGTGCGGCACGCGGCGCTGCCCTGCTGGCGACGGTCGATTTTTTTACGGCGCACAGCGCTCCGAACATGGTGTTCTGGCAGGAAAAGAAGGCACGTACGGTGCAGATCCATGCTACCCCGCTGGATGTCGCAGCATCCTTGCAGAGGCATTTGCTGGAGCCGGTGGAAAGCGTGATTCTGACCAGCGCGACTTTGCGGGTCGGTGACAGTTTCGCCAGCACCGAGCGGGCCCTGGGCTTGACGGGTGCAAGCACCTTTACCGCCGCCTCACCTTTCGATTATGCCCGGCAGTCCTTGCTGTATCTGCCACCGGCGCTGCCGGAGCCTAATCATCCCACGTACACCCATGCCTGTCTGGAAGCGGCAGTCCCGGTCATTGAAGCCAGCGGGGGACGGACTTTTTTTCTCTTTACCAGTCACCGCGCCTTACAAGAAGCGGCGGCGGCCTTGCCCCAGCGGCTGTCCTTTCCCATTCTGGTGCAGGGGAGTATGCCCAGGCCCCGTCTTCTGGATCGTTTTCGCAGTCTGGGTAATGCAGTGTTGCTGGGGGCCGCGAGTTTCTGGGAGGGGGTGGATGTGCAGGGTGAAGCACTCTCCTGTGTCATTATCGATAAGTTGCCCTTTGCCAATCCCGCGGACCCGATTCTGCGGGCCCGCACGGAGCAGTGTCAGGCAGCGGGCGGCGAGCCTTTCCGGGAATTGCAGATCCCCCAGGCGGTTATTGCCTTGCGCCAGGGGGTTGGGCGGCTGATTCGCTCCGAGGCGGATCGCGGAGTGCTCATGCTCTGCGATCCACGCTTGCGCACGAAGGGCTACGGACGGATATTTCTCGATAGTCTGCCGCCCATGCGGCGTGTTTCCGGCCTCGATGCAGTCCAGGCCTTCTGGCGGGAAAAAGCCTGATGGACGCGCGCCGTTTCCTGGCCATGGATACAGCTACCGAGGCCTGCTCGGTGGCTGTCAGTACGGCAGATGGGGTGGAGGAAGAGTTTGTCGTGGCGGCTAACGGCCACAGTCAGTTGTTGCTGCCCATGATTCAACGGGTGCTGGATCGTGCTGGTGTTACCCTCGCCGATATAGAGGCTATCGCTTGCGGCGTAGGTCCGGGTGGTTTCACCGGGGTACGCATTGGCGTCAGCACCGCGCAGGCGTTGGCCATGGCCCGGGGGTTGCCTGTCTATCCCGTCTCCAGTTTGCAGGCACTGGCTGCGACGGTGTCGCAGCCGCAGATGTTGGCGGCGCTTGATGCGCGCAGGGGTGAAGTTTACGCCGGGGTGTTCTGTCAGGATGCGCAGGGGATCCCGCAGTTGCAAGGTGCGGAAAAAGTCTGTGTACCCGATGCCGTGGACTGGCCTGCTACTGGTCAGTGGTGGGGGCTGGGTACCGGCTGGCAAGCTTATCATGCCCACTGGCAGGGGGCTGGTATACTCGGTTGGAGTGGCGACAGTTTTCCGCGGGCCGAGGCCGTATTGCGCCTTGCCCAGGCGCGCTACCAGGCAGGGGATCGTGGCATTTCCCCGGTGCCGCTGGAGCCGCACTATATCCGTCCTTCCCTGCCGGAGGAGCAACAAAAATGAATCTGCGCCCCATGCGGGCAGGTGATCTGGATGCAGTGGCGACGCTGGAGTCGCACATTTCGCCGGGACCTTGGACGCGGAGTATTTTCCGCGACTGCATGCAGGCGGGCTATGATGCCTGGATTATGGAGGACGACGCCGGTGTGTTGGTGGCCTTTGGGGTCTTGTCCACGGGCGCGGCCGAGGCGCATATCCTTAATCTCGGTGTGGCGCCTACCTTGCGCCGACGTGGTTTCGGGCGGCACATGCTGCAACATCTTCTCTGCCGGGCTGGGCAACTGGGTGCGCAAAGGGCCTTTCTCGAAGTGCGGGTGTCCAATATCGGTGCGCAGGATCTGTATCGTTCCCAGGGTTTCCATGAAATCGGGGTGCGTTTGAATTATTATCGCAATGAAGAGGGTCGGGAAGATGCGCTGGTCTTGTCCTTGTCGCTCCTGCCGTCCGTAAATCAACTCAGAGAAGGTTAATCTTTTATGTCGTCATCCCCTGTTGCTGCGGCCCCGGCCGACGCGTTTATTGACGCAATTCAGCGTCGCCGCACCTTTGCCATCATCTCCCACCCTGATGCCGGTAAGACGACGCTTACTGAAAAACTCCTGCTCTTCGGGGGCGCGATTCAGTTGGCAGGGACGGTCAAAGCGCGCAAAAGCAGTCGTCACGCCACCAGCGACTGGATGGCTATCGAAAAGAGTCGCGGCATTTCTGTCGCCAGTTCGGTGATGCAGTTTGAATATGCCGAGCATGTCATCAATTTGCTAGACACGCCGGGTCATCAGGACTTCTCCGAAGATACTTACCGGGTACTGACAGCGGTGGATTCGGCGCTGATGGTGATCGACGGAGGCAATGGTGTTGAGGCGCAGACTATCAAACTGCTGGAAGTCTGCCGTCTGCGTGATACCCCCATCATCACCTTCATGAACAAATTCGATCGCGAAAGTCGCGATCCTACCGAATTACTGGATGAAGTGGAGTCGGTGCTGGGTATCCAATGCGCGCCGGTAACCTGGCCTATCGGCATGGGTAAACGTTTTCGCGGGGTGTATCACCTGTTGCGCGATGAGGTTCTGGTTTTCGCCGCTGGTGAGGAAACCCGGGAGCAGACGGTGGAGCGGATTGCCGGGATCAACAATCCGGAGCTGGACCGTCGCTTTGCCGAAGAAATGTCTGAGTTGCGGGAACAGGTGGCATTACTGCGCGGTGCCTCCCACCCCTTCGCGCTGGAGGATTTTCTAGAGGGACAGCAGACGCCGGTGTTTTTCGGTTCGGCCATCAATAACTTCGGGGTGCGAGAATTGCTGGGAGCCCTTATCGACTGGGCGCCTTCGCCTCGTCCCCGTCCCACCACGGGCCGGACAGTGCAGCCCGAAGAAGAAGCCTTCAGCGGTTTTGTGTTCAAGATTCAGGCTAATATGGACCCCCAGCACCGCGACCGGGTGGCCTTTCTCCGGGTCTGCTCCGGGCACTTTCAGCGCGGCATGAAGATTAAACATTTGCGTTTGGGTAGGGATATTCAGGTGCATAATCCCATCACCTTTCTCGCCCAGGAGCGAGAACTGGTGGAAGAGGCCTTCGCTGGCGACATTATTGGCCTGCATAATCATGGTAGCATTCAGATTGGCGATAGTTTCAGTCAGGGTGAAGCACTGCAGTTCACCGGGATTCCCTACTTTGCGCCGGAACTGTTCCGCCGGGTGCGTCTGCGTAACCCTCTCAAGGCCAAGCAACTGCAAAAGGGGCTGCAACAACTGGCGGAGGAGGGCGCTACCCAGGTCTTCAAACCACTGCAAGGCGGAGATATGATTCTCGGTGCGGTCGGCGTACTGCAATTTGATGTGGTAGCGGAACGGCTGAAAACCGAATATGCCGTCGATGCGATTTTCGAGCCGGTGACGGTACAGGCGGCACGCTGGATTCAGTGTGATGATCCCAAAATACTCGCCGAATTTATTCGCAAGCATGAAGAGCAGCTCGCCGAAGACGCGGGGAATCGCCTCGCCTATCTGGCGCCCTCCCGCGTTAATCTCGATCTTACTATGGAGCGCTGGCCACAGGTGGTGTTCCACGCTACTCGGGAGCATGCGGGAACCTGATCGAAAGCGAAGGAGGAAGAAGCCATGCTTCGATGCGTGATACTTATGCTGGTTGGCGGCCTGTGGCCCTTCGCGGCGCTGGCGCAGGATCTGGAATCCCTGCGCAATCGGGCCGAACAGGACCCCGCTGCGCTGGCGCGGTTGCAGCAGGCAGCATCAGCGCGGGATGCCAAGGCCGCCTTCTACCTCGGCACCCTCTACTCGCCCTTGATCACCCGCCAGGAAAGTACCGTCGTCAAAGGCTGGCCGGAGACCTTGCACTGGTACCGTCAGGCGGCTCGCCTCGGCTGCGCCCGGGCGGATTTCGACCTGGGTCTGGTTTATGAAGAGGGCCTGGGTGTCGCCAAAAATACGCAACGCGCCGCAGTGTATTTTTCCCGGATGGCGGCCATAGCCCGTATAAAGACGGCGCCGCCCTCTTCGGCAAGTTCAGCAGTTGGGCAGCACACGGGTATCCATAGGGACTAGGGCGGGTCCGCAGCCGTCGATACCACTCAAAATATAAGAATTATCCAAATCAGTGGCACGCTATATGTTTGACATTGGTCCAAATAATGTCTAGAAACAGACGAGCGCTTCCCCAGGAGATCGGGTCGGAGCGTTCGGAGCGCATTCACAATTTTGGAGGAGGTGTAACGTGAGCAAATGTCCTGTAATGACTACGTCCGCCGGGGTTCCAGTTGCTGACAATGAGAACAGTCTCTCCGCCGGACCGCGTGGCCCGCTCTTAATGGAAGATTATCAACTGTTTGAACGTATGGCGCATTTTAATCGCGAGCGGGTGCCGGAGCGCGTGGTGCATGCCAAGGGCGCAGGTGCCTATGGGCAGTTTGAAGTGACCAGCGATATTTCCCGTTTTACCCGCGCTCATCTGTTTTCTGCCATCGGTAATCGTTGTGACTTATTTTTGCGTTTCTCCCACGTGGCCGGAGAGCAAGGCTATGCGGACACCGTGCGTGATCCGCGCGGTTTCGCCATCAAATTTTACACGGAAGAAGGCAATTGGGATCTTGTCGGCAATAACACGCCGGTTTTTTTTATCAGGGATCCGCTTAAATTTCAGGATTTCATTCATAGCCAAAAGCGTCGTCCAGATACTGGCCTGCGCGACAATACCATGCAATGGGACTGGTGGAGTCTATCTCCAGAATCCTTGCATCAGGTCACTATTTTGTTCTCTGATCGCGGAATTCCTGCCTCTTACCGGAATATGAACGGATATGGTAGCCATACCTTCAGCGTCTGGAATGATCAGGGTGAGCGCTACTGGGTAAAATGGCATCTCAAAACCATGCAGGGGATTAAAACATTACGGGCAGAAGATGCGGCGCGCATTGCCGGAGAGGACCCCGATTTTCATCGCCGTGATCTCCATGCAGCCATTGCCCGTGGTGAATTCCCGCGCTGGCAAGTGCAGATACAGATCATGCCGGAAAAAGATGCGGAGACTTATGGGATTCATCCATTTGACTTAACCAAAGTCTGGCCGCATAAGGATTATCCGCCCCAAGAAGTAGGCATTCTTACCTTGAATCGAAACCCGGAAAACTTTTTTGCCGAGGTGGAACAGGCGGCTTTTGAACCAGGTAATTTGCCGCCGGGTTTGGGCGTGTCGCCGGATAAGGTCTTGCAGGCACGCCTGTTATCCTATGCGGATACGCATCGGTACCGTATCGGCATTAATTATGCGAGCCTGCCGGTGAACCAGCCTCATTGTCCCGTGCATACGTACCATCGCGATGGCCATATGCGTTTCGACGGCAACTCCGGAGGAGCGGTAAATTATGAGCCGAATAGCTTCTCTGGACCCGTACAGGCTCCTGGATATCGTGCACCACCTCTGAAGATATCCGGGGATGCCGATCGTTATGATCATCGCCAAGGCAATGAGGACTACCAGCAGGCAGGCGACTTGTTTCGCTTGATGAACGCAGATCAAAAAGCGCAATTGATTGGCAATATTGTCGGTGCTATGCGCGAAGTACCTAAGTCTATTCAACTCCGGCAGATTGGTCATTTTATGAAGGCCGATTCTGCCTACGGAAAGGGTGTGGCGGAAGGGCTGGATATTGGTATGGATGAAATAGCGCTGTAAAACTAAATAAATTTCTATTCGGGAATGCTTCCGACAAAGCCGCTGATACAACATGCAGCGGCTATGGTATGGCCGATAGGGCTCAGGCCCCAGGGAGGCAAGAATTCACCGCAGTTCCATAAAAATTACCGCATCAGTGTCTGTGCCAAGCGTCGATACTGGATGGCTTCCGCCAGATGCTGGGTACTGATCGGATCACTCCCTTCCAGATCGGCAATACTGCGGGCAACACGCAGCACGCGATGGTAACCGCGTGCGGAGAGGTGCAGGGTCTCGGTGGCGCGGCTGAGCAGGCGGGTGCCCACCGCATCCAGGGCGCAAAACTGCGCCAGCCGTTCGCCTTGAAGTTGCGCGTTGCGCGCCTGCTGGCGCTGCCACTGGCGATCAACGGCCTGAGCTATACGTTCGCGCCAGTAGGTGGAACTTTCACCTTGTGCTGCCTCTTGTAAGGCGCTGACCGGCAGGGTGGGCACCTCCAGCTGGATGTCGATGCGGTCCAGCAGTGGGCCGGAGAGCCGGCTGCGGTATTGGCTGATCTGCGCCGGGGTACAGCGGCACATCTGCTGCGGATCACCGAAATGGCCGCAGGGACAGGGATTCATCGCTGCGACCAACTGAAAACGGGCCGGAAAAATAGCCCGCCGCGCCGCCCTGGCGATATGGATTTCTCCAGACTCCAACGGCTCCCGCAGTACTTCCAAAACCGCACGGGGGAACTCGGGCATTTCGTCCAGAAAAAGAATACCGTGGTGCGCCATGCTGATTTCGCCGGGACGCGGGTGCGAACCCCCGCCCACCAGTGCCGCAGAAGAAGCACTATGGTGGGGGCTACGGAACGGGCGTCTACCCCAATGACGAATATCGAAGCCGTTTTCTTGCAGGCTGTGGATGGCGGCCACTTCCAGCGCCTCGCTGCGGCGCAGGGGGGGCAGCAGGCCGGGCAGTCGCGCCGCCAGCATGCTTTTGCCGGTGCCCGGTGGGCCCGACAGGAGCAGGTGATGACCGCCTACCGCTGCGACAATCAGCGCCCGCTTGGCCGATTCCTGACCGCGTACGTCATGCAGATCGGGGTAGGGAATGGCGGATTCCTGAGCCTCCGCATCGGCGATGACTTCGGGCAGGCGATCCGTGCCGCGCAAGTGGGCGACAGCCTCTGCCAGATTCGCGCAGGCAAAGACCGGGGTGCTTTGGGCAAAAGCGGCTTCCTGGGCATTGCCTTGCGGCACCAGAATGGCACGATTGGCTTGTCCCGCTGCCAGTGTGCTGGAGAGCGTGCCCGTCACCGGACGCAGGCCGCCATCCAGGGCCAGTTCGCCAATCATCTCCAGTTTTGCCAGTGCGGCTGCAGGCAGCTGCCCGCTGGCGGCAAGAATGCCGATGGCCATGGGCAGATCGAAGCGGCCACCCTCTTTCGGCAGGTCGGCGGGGGCCAGATTGACAACCATACGCCGCGCCGGGAACTCAAAACCACTGTTCTGAATAGCCGAGCGTACCCGATCCCGGGCTTCCTTGACCGCCGTTTCGGCGAGGCCGACGACGGCGAAGGTGGGCAGGCCGGGGCCCAGATCGCATTCCACGGTGACGCCCGCCGCCTGCACCCCGGTAAGGGCGCGGCTATGGACTATCGCCAGCGGCAAAGCTCAGTCCTTGCTGGCGTCTTCGTCTACAGTGGCCTGGGGTGCCAGGGCGTCGACGCGATTTTCCAGCACGGCGACCCGCGCAGCGAGGCGGGAGAGCAGGTCCTGCTGCACATCAAATTCATCGCGAGTGACCAGATCCAGCCGATCCAGCGCATTGGAGAGCATGGCGCGCGCCTGCTTGTCCACATCTTCCTTGACCGTTCCTAAACGGGCGATGGTGTCGCCAATGGCGGCGGCGATATCGTCAGCAATACGGTGTTGCATCTACAATCTCCTTAAAGGCCCATGGCCTGACGGATGAGAAAACGTTTGACCGGAGAGATGACTCCCGTCCCCAGCATCCCCAAGTCGCGTAGCCGGGCGAGACCGCGACTGCGGTTGGAGAAAAGATGACTGAGGGCGCCACAAGTCAGTACGGTGACGAGATTATCAGGCCGCCGCGCACTTTGATAGCGACGCAGCACGGCGGTTTCGCCCCAATCCTCATGACGCTGACGGGCTGCGGTAATGACCGTCAGCAATTGTTCAGCATCACGAAATCCCAGATTTACCCCCAGGCCCGCGAGCGGATGAACGCCGTGGGCGGTATCCCCCAGCAACACGCTGCGTTCCCCGACGTAACGGCTGCTGTGCAGGGCCGCGAGCGGATAGCTACCGCGTCGTCCGATGTGTTGGAAATGTCCCAGTTGTGGCCCGAACGCTTGATATAGTTCACGCAGAAACCGGGCATCATCCAGGGCCATCAGGTGCCGCGCACGGGCATGTTTTGCACTCCAGACGATGGAGGCGCGGGCTTTACCGTCGGCATCATCGCTGAAGGGCAGCACCGCGAGCGGACCGGTGGAGAGGAAGCGCTGATAGGCGATGTGGCGATGAGCTTTTTCAATCCAGACCGTGGCGGTAATGGCATCCTGTCCATAATCTTCACGGAAAACCGGTGCCCGAATGAGCGCTTTGCGCAACGGCGACTGGCGGCCCTCCGCAATGGCCAGCAGGGTGCCGTGGGACTCTATCCCCGCGGCATCGGCGACGTACATGGCTCTGCTATCGGCAACGGCGCTGGTGATTTCCCGTCCGTAATAAATGTGTAGTCCGGCGCCTTCCAGCGCCGCATGCAGGGCTTGTTCCAGGCGACGATTCTCGACAATGTGCCCGAGCCGGTCTGCTCCACCTTCTTCGGCATCCAGATGAATACTGCCCGAGCCTTCCCCATCCCAGACCCGCATGCGTTCCACGGCACTGCCCAGCAGCGCGGGATCAATGCCCAGACTGGCCAAAAAACGCCCGGACCCGGTGGCGATTAAGCTGGCGCGATCAAAGGGATCCGCCGCCGCGCATGCCGCGGCGCTGCGTTTTTCAAACACGGCAACGCGCAGCCCCGCCTGTTGGGCGGCCAAGGCGAGGCTGGCACCGACCATGCCGGCGCCGGAAATGATGAGATCGTAGCTGGTACTATCCGACATAGGCCCTGTCCATAGCCAAATCCGGGATGGCGCTTTGCGCCGGGAGATGAATGCCAGCCAGCCGCGCCGCGAGTTCCCGCTTCCCTAGTGGCATCTGATCCAGTAGTGCCAGAGCCGCGGCCCGTGCCAGGCGCAGCGGCAGGCGTGGGCTGCCGAACAGACGGTTCATCGTCTCGGTAAAGGCAATGGTTTCCAACCGGTCGCGGCGACGGATGCGGACATAGTCGTTGAGTAGCGATTTATTCCCCGGATCATCACCGCGCCGTGCCGCTTCCCGCAGCAGGGCACCCAGAGTCAGCACATCCCGTAATCCCAGGTTATACCCTTGACCAGCCAGAGGATGCAGGGTCTGTGCGGCATTGCCTACCAAGGCCAAACGCTGACCGGACTCGGCCCAAAGCCGCTGGAAAAACAGGGGATAGACACTGCGCGGGCCAGTCATGACGAGTGGTGGCAGTTGCGGCGGTCTCTGACGGTTCAGGGCCTCTACAAATTCTGCATCAGAAAGGTCCAGTACGCGGCTGGCATCGCCGGGGCGCAGGCTCCAGACAATGGAGAATTGCTTATTGCCGATAGGCAGGAAGGCCAGCGGTCCGCTCTCCAGAAAATGCTCGAAGGCGATGCCGGGCAGAGCCTGCCGCGGGGTCACTGTGGCGATGATGGCATGGCGGTTATGATCCCAGCCCATGCGTCGCAGACTTGCTAGCCGTGCCAGTTCGCCATGGCCGCCATCGGCAACCACCGTCAGCGCTGTCTCGACCCGCAAATCAGGCCAGTCCAGTTGCACCCGGTCCGGAAACCATTGCAGGGCCTGCAACGGTCCCGGTGATTCCTGCTGAAGGGTGTGACAACGCGCCAGCGGCACGGCCAGGGCATCATTCAGGGTCTCCAGACCAGCGACTTCACCCAGTCTTTGCTCCGGTGCGTTCAGCAGGCCGTGTTCCAGGCGCACCTGCCCGCGGATGCCCTGCTGGCTAATCTGCACGGTCTGAATAGCGGCGGCATCCGCCAGCGGCATGGCTACCCCCAGACGGCTGAGCAGGCGACGGCTACCCAAGGCCAGCGCGACAGTGCGCTCTGTTAGCCGCGGTCGTGCCTGCACCAGGGGGTAAGTGTCCAGCAGCAATACGCGCAGCGGGCTGCCCGCCAGTGCGAGAACCAGGCTGCGCGCCACTGGACCATTACCCAAAATGGCCAGATCTGCCGTCATCGTACGCATAATTCCTCCAGCGTGGTCTCCATGTCCGGCCATTTAAGACCAAGATGCCCTTTGCAGCAAGTGCCGAGCCGATTACCCGGCACAGAATACACGTTTACCGCGGATTTTTGTTACCGTAAGATCAGCGGGTCTCTCCTCTCACTACGGGCGCTGGAAATGTCGCAGAGTTGCCTGTGTATGGTCTGATAGATAGCCATTGCCATCTGGATGATGTGTCCTTCGACGAAGATCGTGATGCGATTTTGCGCCGTGCAGAGATGGCGGGTGTCTGCAAGATCATTGTCCCCGCTTATACCCCGAAGCATTGGTGCCGACTCAAAGAAACCTGCCGTCATCACCCCGGACTGTATCCGGCCTATGGTGTGCATCCCCTCTATCTGGATGATCGGGATGACCGATGGGAAGCGACCTTGGCTACCCACCTGACGCAAGCAGTCGCTCTGGGAGAAATCGGGCTTGATGCGAGCGATGGGGCACCTGACGCCGCCCGCCAGCAGGCCGTTTTCACGATTCAACTCGCCATGGCGCAGCAATTGGGATTGCCCGTTATTCTCCATGCCCGGCAGAGCCTGGAAGAGGTGATTCTGATCTTGCGCCGCTTTCCTGGATTGCGCGGCGTGCTACACAGCTTCTCCGGCAGTCTCGTACAAGCACAGCGATTGATGGATTTGGGATTTTTGTTGGGGCTGGGTGGCGCACTCACCCACCCGCGTGCCCAGCGTCTGCGGGCGACAGTAGCTAATCTCCCTGTGGAATCGCTGCTGGCAGAGACAGATGCCCCATGGCAAACACCCCATGGGCATCCTGGTATCCGCAATGAACCGGCGTATCTCAGCGAAATTATCGCCAGCCTGGCACAGTTGCGGCATACTCCGGCTCAGGAAATCGCGCAGGTCACTGCGCAAAACGCCCTTACCTTATTTCATCTTCAGGACGCGCCATGATGTCCCATCCATTTGCCCGCACCGAGATTCTCCTGGGTGCACCTGCTGCCGCGACCTTGCGGGATCGTTATGTACTTATTGCCGGCGTCGGTGGGGTCGGAGGTTATGTCGCAGAAAACCTTGCCCGCGCTGGGGTTGGGCATATCACCCTCGTTGACCACGATGTGGTCAGTATTTCCAACCTCAATCGTCAACTCGTCGCTTTGCATTCCACGCTGGATCAGCCCAAGGTGGCGGTGATGGCCGCACGGATTCGTGATATTCATCCCGATTGCGTGCTCGAAACCCGTCAGGAGTTCATCAACACGGACAATGTCCAAAGTTTGCTGACGGGCAGCGGTGCTGAAGTGGTGGCGGATTGCATTGATGCCATCGCCTGCAAAGCGATCCTTATCCAGACGGCGCAGACCCTGAGTTTGCCCGTCTTTTCCAGCATGGGGGCAGGCAACCGTCTTGATCCCCGCCGGGTTCGCGTCGCGCGGCTCAATCAGACGGAAAAATGTCCGCTGGCCCGTGAGTTACGCGCCCTGCTGCGCAAGAGTGGTGCGTCCCTGGATGTGCAAACCGTCTTTTCCGATGAGTCACCGCGCCGGGCAGCCCCTCCGGAAGAAGTGTCCGCGCCGGGCGGGAGGGCCAAAACAGTTAATGGCACCATTTCCTTTATGCCCGCGATCTTCGGCGTATTATTGTCCGGTATTATTCTCCAGCATTTGTTAGCGACTGGCGAAAATCGCAATAGCGCCTAATTAGAGATAAAGTGGTAGCCACCACTAACTTGGCATATAACAATATATTAAAATGATGGTGATTTTGTGGGGCTTGATAATCTGATAATCAAGTTATTGAGGACGAGGGCTCTGATTATGACAGAAAAATTTATGAGTACGGAGTGGATTCGTCTGGTGGGCAAACAGTGGGATACGCATCAGGAAATCCAGAAGGATCTGAAAAACTTCAATGCCACCTGGGAGTACTACATTGAAGATCGCCCGGATATCCCTCATGTCATGCTGTTCTGCAAGGCGGGGAAAATTATCTACGCCGGACCTTCTGACGGGCGGCACCGCGATTTCATCATGTGGACGAACCTGGACCACTGGAAAAAAATTCTGTCCGGGGAGATCAGTGGAAAATCGGCATTGATGACTCGGCGACTCAAATTCAAGGGATCCATGATGACGGCCATGAAATACATGACGCCATTTAATATTCACCTCAATATTCTCGGTGAAATACCGGTGGATTTTAATATTTGAGGGCTATGAAATATGCCTACCTCCAACACAGCGGGAGAGTCCGTCCTGCATTTTACGGTGGATCCTAATTATTCCGGAAAAAATCTTCCGGGGTGGTTTTTGATGAATACCTATCTGCAGCGCCACCTCGGGCAGGCGATACATTTTCAGTCCCATGATGGTTTTGATGGCTGTCGTGCAGCGGTTCTCGCCAATCAATATGACCTGGTTTATGCAAACCCATTCGACTGGGTACAATATGCTCAGAAATTGGGTTTTGTGCCTATCGCCAAGCCTCGTAACCATTTTGATGAGGTGTATTTATGCACTTCGGCGACTACCCAGATACAAGAGATTGCGGATTTGCCGAGGCGCATCCGTGTCGCTTCAGCCCATCCCGCCACGCTGATCCATATGGTAGGGTTGTTTCTGCTGGATAAAGCAGATGTTGACCGGGCCCGTCTCGAATTTATATTCACCGGCAGTTATCAGGGCGTACTGAAAGCTATCTTGCAGGGGCGGGTCGATGTAGGTTTTTTGTTTGATGAAGTGTATGCCTGTGCGAGTGGCCTGATCCGTGATCGACTGCGCATTATTGATCGTTCCGATGATGCTTTCGCTTTCCATGCCTTCTGTGTTGGACCGCGCTTGTTGTCGCAGCAGGAGCGACTTACTCAGGTGCTCTGCCAGATGGAGCAGGAAGCGGGTGGACAGATGCTGTTGCGGGACATCGGTTTTTCCGGCTTTGCGCCGGTGACCGATGACGAGGTGGCTTGTCTGACCATGCTTGCCGATGAATACATCAGCGGCCACGAGGCTATCGATCTGCGCGCGACATCCTCTCTGGCTATCGATGACAGTGCCTTCGTGGTCGCCCGCGAGGATCCGGACAGCGGGACAAAGTAGCGTGCCTGTGCTTACAATGCCCGCATGAGCTACCGTGATCTGCGGGCCTTCATGGCCGACCTTGAAAAACGCGATTTATTGCGCCGATTGAACATACCCGTCTCGCCCGCGTTGGAGATGACGGAGATTTGCGATCGCAGCCTGCGCGCCGCAGGCCCTGCCATTTTGTTCACCCAGCCTGCGGGCTATGATATGCCCGTGCTGGGCAACCTTTTTGGCACGACGGAACGGGTGGCACTGGGAATGGGGGGCGAATCGCTCGCCGATCTCCGGCAGATCGGTCAATTATTGGCCTATCTCAAGGAGCCAGACCCACCCCGCGGCTTGCGCGACCTCTGGGAGAAATTGCCCACCCTGCGTAAAATCCTTTACATGGCGCCGACGACCATGAGCCGCCCGCCTTGTCAGGAAACTGTCCGGCGCGGAGCGGCGGTCGACCTCGCTGCTTTTCCGGTGCAGACCTGCTGGCCCGAGGATGCGGCCCCGCTCATGACCTGGGGCCTGACCATCACCAAGGGGCCGCACAAGCGGCGGGCCAACATGGGTATCTACCGGCAACAGGTCATCGGCCGTAACCGGGTGATCATGCGCTGGCTGGCGCACCGGGGCGGCGCTCAAGACCTGCGGGAGTTTCAGAAAGCACATCCCGGTGAGGCATTTCCCGTGGCCGTGGCCTATGGCGCTGACCCGGCAACCATCCTGGCCGCGGTCATCCCCATTCCCGATGCCATTTCTGAGCATCAGTTCGCCGGCCTGCTGCGCGGCGGACGTACGGAGCTCGCCAACGCCCTGAGCGTCCCGCTACAGGTACCCGCGCGTGCGGAGATTGTGCTGGAAGGGCATATTTATCCCGATGACATGGCGGTGGAAGGGCCTTTCGGAGATCACACCGGCTACTACAACGAGACCGAGCGCTTTCCGGTGTTCACCGTAGAGACCATCAGTCACCGTGAAAACCCCGTCTACCACAGCACTTACACCGGCCGTCCACCCGATGAGCCCGCCATACTCGGCGCCGCGCTCAATGAAGTTTTCGTGCCCTTGCTGCAAAAGCAGTTTCCGGAAATTGTCGATTTTTATTTGCCACCGGAGGGCTGCTCTTACCGCCTGGCCGTCGTCAGTATTCGTAAAGGTTATCCCGGTCACGCGAAAAGAATCATGTTCGGCATCTGGGGCTTTTTGCGGCAGTTTATGTACACCAAGTTCATCATTGTGGTGGATGAAGACATCAATGTGCGCCGCTGGGAGGACGTGATCTGGGCGATGACCACCCGGATGGATCCGGTGCGCGACATTACCCTCATTGAAAATACGCCCATAGATTATCTCGACTTCGCTTCGCCGGTTGCCGGGCTGGGCGGTAAACTGGGTATGGACGCCACCAACAAATTGCCTGGAGAGACGGCCAGAGAATGGGGTCGTCCCATTCATATGCCTGATGGGTTGCGCAAACGGGTGGATGACCTATTGGCCACGTTGGAGCGGCCGCTGTTCTAAACGCGCATATGGGGTTATTCTTAATCACTGATGATGAACAAGTCGGTACTTCAGCGATACTCTGGGCAGAGAAAAATGGCTAAGCGTTAGCCTAAGCCATTGTTTTTTAATGGAGCGGGTGATGGGAATCGAACCCACGCCATGAGCTTGGGAAGCTCAGGTTCTACCATTGAACTACACCCGCATGTGGCAAATTCTATGCGGATGTACCTAAAAAGGCAAGGTGACTGCAGGCGCCGCGATTTCTGGTATTATAAACAAAGTCAATAAGATGCTTAATAGACCAAGAGGATTGATTATGGATCAGTTACCAACCCGGGAAGAGGATATAGAACAGGCCTCCCGCTCCCTGAAAGCCATGGCGCACCCGTTGCGTCTCAAAGTGTTGTGCGTATTGGGATCAGAAGAAATGAGCGTGCAGGATATCGTAGCCGCTGTTGGCACCACTCAGAGCAATATTTCTCAGCACCTCGCTATTTTGCGTGAAAAAGACATCCTCCGCGCTCGTAAAGACGCCAACAAGGTCTATTACCGCGTGGGTGATCCCCGTACCCTGCGTTTGATTGCCATGATGAGCGATGTTTTTTGCCACGTCCGGTAAGTGCCGAGGTTTAGCTCCAGACGATGGGCGGCGTGATTCTGGGGGCATTTTCCGGCAAAATAAGGCTTGAATGCTCCATCTGTTGTATATAATAATACGCTTATTCCTTGGGCTGGTCTTGCTGTGGCTCGGCAGGGGCTGGTTCATGTAGCCGTACATGGAATCGCTGCCTCAGCTACATTTGCCCATGTCATCGCTGGATGACATGGGCGCTTTGCAAGGTCGTCCAGTTCCTCAATTTGTGTTGCCCGCCACGGCGAGGAAAGACATGTCCCTGCGTCCTCACAAAAAAACATACTCCGTTTTGATCGCGCTGCTGATGGGCGCCAGTGCCTCGCAACCAGTCGCCGCTCTGGATTTTAATCAGTGTCTTGATCTCGCCCTCAAGCAAAATCCGCAGATGCTCTTGGCACATGCCCGGCAGGCAGAAGCCAAAGGCGCCGTCTCTGTAGCGCGTGGTCACCTGCTCCCCAGTCTCGCGGCCTCTTTCTCCGCCAGCCAGTCGAACAACGCCCTGACCGTTTTCGGTATGAAGCTATCGCAGCGGCAAGCGACCTTCAATGATTTTGGCGCGAGCCAATTTAACCCTGATGCGCTGGGTGTGGCACCGACAGGGCTGAATCAACCGGGGAGTTACCACAATTTTGGCACCCGATTGCAACTGGAGATTCCGATCTGGACTGGCGGGGCAACCTGGGGACGTTTGAGTCAGGCGCGGGCCATGCTGGAGGCGGCTCAGAGTGGCGACGTCATGGCGCGTCAGAAGCTGATTTTTGCTGTTTTGCAGGCCTATGACAGTGTCATCGCCGCCAATGCCGGTATGGCGGTGGCGGATAAAGCCCAGCGGGCGGCCGCCGCTTACGTCAAGACCAGTCGCTCCCTGCTGGCGCATGGTGTGCTGGTGAAAAGCGATCTGCTGTCTGCGGAAGTGTATTTGGAAAAAGCCGAACTGGCCGTCGAAAGTGCCCACAACGCTCAGGCCAATGCCCTGGACAATCTCGCCATGCTCGTGGGCTGGCCGACAGGACAGACCCTGACCGTGGATGGTCCCGTCCAGCCCATACTGCCGACGCTGCCTCTCGCCAGTCTACAGGGCGACGCGCTGACCCGGAATGCCGGTATCGGTGCCCTCCGTCACAAGGTCAGGGCAGCCCAGGATGGCATTCGCGTTGCCCGTGCCGCTTATCTGCCCCACGTCAACGCTATGGCTAATCAGGAATGGAATGGCAGCACTCCGGGCAACGCGGCACCGTCTTATACCATCGGCGGAGAAGTGACCTGGAATGCGCTGGACTTCGCGCGCGGGGGCGGGATGGACCGCGCCCGCGCGGAGCGCGAGCAGGCTATGGCCGTATTGCAGGAGGCGCAGGATAAATTGCGTTTGCGGGTGGCGCAGGTGTGGCGAAGCGCCCGGGAAGCCGCGCTGCGCGTCAAAATGCGCGTGCTCGCGGTCCGGCAGATGGAGGAGGCGCAGCGTCTGGTACGTTTGCGTTACGAAAATGGTATAGAGACCGTAACCAGCTTGTTGCATGGACAGGCGGAACTGGATCAGGCTCGTGCCGAGCTGGTCACCGCCCATTATGCGGAAGCGGTAGACCGCGGTGCTCTGTTGCTGGCTATCGGCAAACTGAACCCTCAAGAAATCGTCGGTGTGCGCAATAGGCCCGCCGCAGAAGGAGTCCCCCAATGAACACATGGAAGCGGACCGTGCTGATCGCGGCTTTGGCATGCTCTGCGACAGGCCTTGCCGCCTGCAGCAAATCACCCCCTGACGCGCGGCAAGTCCAGCGTAAAGTTACGGCGCCGGTCATGCAGACGGAGAGCCGGAGCGTGGTCGCCTTTGCCCACGTTCCGGGCACGGTCACCGCCCATCAGCAGATACAGCTCAGTTCTCGCCTGAGTGGCTATATCCGCGCCCTGCGTGTACGTGACGGACAGGCCGTAAAGGCGGGGCAACTGCTTTTCGAGGTCGACCCGACGGCGGTGCTGGGACAGGTGCAGCAGGCCCAGGCTGGTTTGGCTGAAGCCGAATCCGCGCTTACGGAGGCCCGCTCCAATTATTATCGATTCAAGGCCTTATATGCTCAGCAGGCTATTCCCGAGAAGCAGTGGGATCAGGTGAAATCGGCCTATGCCATGGCGCAGGCCCGTGCCGCTGCGGCACGGGGGGGTATCAGCACGGCGCAGTCGCAACTGCGTTATGCTCGGGTGACGGCGCCGTTCTCCGGAATCATCACGCGCAAGTTCATGCAGAACGGGGACCTTGCATCGCCTGGCCAGCCCATCCTGGCCCTGGCGGACACATCCCGACTGGAAGTCCAGTGCAGTGTTAGCGGAACCTTGTACCGCAGCCTCCACATCGGTCAGAAAGTCGCTGTCATCGCCGACGGAAAAAGCGTTTCCGCAACGGTTCTGGATCTGGTCGGAGCCGCAGACGCGATGACCCATACGCACATGGTCAAACTCGGCTTGCCCGCAGACAGTACACTGCAGGCCGGTGATTACGTGCGCGTGGAAGTGCCGGTCACGCAGCGGCAGGTGATGGTGGTGCCAGCGGCTGCCTTGCTGGATCGGGCTGGTATTCCGGGTGTTTTCGTCGTGGATGCGCGAGGCATCGCGCACTATCGCATGGTGCGGCCGGGGCAACGTATGCCGGAGGGCGTGGAAATTCTTTCCGGTCTGGGTGTGGGTGAGACGGTAGTCATGGGTGATCTCGCTGCGGTGAATAATGGTGACCATATTGCGCCAACCGGAGCCGTTCATGGCTGAATCAGGGCAGCGGCACAACTTGGCGGGGCGGCTTGCCCAGTCTTTTTACCGATCCAAGATCACGATCCTGATCATGGTGGCCATCGCCCTGTTCGGGGCTTTGGCCATGCTTGTTACGCCGCGCCTGTATAATCCTGAGATCGTGGTACCTGCCGCCGAAATTTTCATCATGCGCCCCGGCTCTGACAGCGAGGAGATTCACCATCTGGTGATACGCCCGTTGGAAGCCCTGATGGCATCCCTGCCAGGCGTCCATCACACCTTTGGATATGCCGTCAATGATATGGGTATGGTCACCGTCGAGTTTCAGGTCGGTGCCAACGAAGAGAAGAGTCTGCTCGAGGTCTACAACCAACTCAGCCGGAATATGGACAAAATGCCTCCCGGTACGGCGCAGCCGTTGGTGAAATCCATAGGCGTCAATGACGTCCCGATGATGTCGGTGACCCTGAGCTCCAGTCAGTTGACGCCTTTGGCGTTGCGTCAGGTTGGCATGCGTTTCATGGAGCAGTTGCAGAGTGTGCCGGACGTGGCGAACGCCGAGGTGATCGGCGGGAGTCCTCTGGCCATCAATGTCTGGCTGAATCCGGCGAAGCTCTCCAGTGTCGGCCTGAGCCTGGAAAATATTGAGCAGGCGCTGAAGGGGAGCAATGTCATTCTCCCCGGCGGCAATCTGGTGCATAACAACCAAGAAATTCCGCTGCGCATCAATGGGGCTGTGGGCTCGGCACGGGGGGTTGGCGATCTCATTATCGGCAGTCATGACGGACAACCGATATTGCTGAAAGAGGTGGCACGAGTCGCAGCGGGCGCCGCAGAAAGCAATATCGTGACCAGTGATACCGCCGGGCGTGCCAACCGGATCGGCGTACCCGCGGGTACCACCATGCCGGCAGTCACCATCACCCTCGCCAAGCGTCCGGGGACCAATGCGGTGACCGTGGGGGATGCGATCAAGGCAAAGCTGGGGCGCCTGGAGCGGGAGGCATTACCACAGGGGGTGCATGTTTCCATCACCCGTGATTATGGCGCGCGCGCCGATGACGCCGTCAGTACCCTCTTCGAGCATCTGGGCATCGCTGTCGGAGTGGTCGCCATCATCCTGATGATTTTCCTTGGATGGCGAGAAGCGGGCATCGTGATTCTGACCGTGCCGCTGACTCTGGGCGTCGTGCTGGGCACGGGCTGGCTGCTTGGGCAGACGATCAACCGGATTACCCTTTTTGCCCTGATCCTCTCATTGGGGCTACTGGTGGACGGGGGTATTGTCGTCATCGAAAACATCCATCGCCACCTGCATGACTGCGGTAAGGATGGCTTTGCCCGCTGCATCATCAACGCCACCAATGAGATTGGCAATCCGACGAATATTGCGACGTTGGCGGTCATCCTCGCCTTTGTGCCGATGGCTTTCGTGACGGGGATGATGGGACCCTTCATGTTGCCCATCCCCATTTTTGTGCCCATTGCGATGCTGGCATCGGTGCTGCTCGCCTATACGGTGGTGCCGTGGGGGGCCTACCGTTTTCTGGGCGGCAAAGCGGCCAGGCAGGCTGACAGTGAGGACGGCGTGCATGCGGCGCGACCGGACGCCCTGCAGCGGGGATACATCCGGGTGTTCAAGCCGCTGCTGAAATTCCCGGGGCGCCGCAATCTCTTTTTCAGCGTGGTTATGGTGCTGCTCCTGCTGGCGCTGCTGATGCCGATGTGGCAGTTCATCCGGCCCCAAGGCATGAATGGGCCCCTCAGTGCGCTTGGCGTCAATCTGAAGATGCTTCCAGAAGGCAATGTCAGCGATTTCATGATTCAAGTAGACACTCCGGCAGGGACCGCCCTGGATGAAACCGGACGGGTTACCGAAGCGGTGAGCAATGTGCTCAGCCAGAATCGCTATATCGAAAACTTCCAGACCTATCTGGGGCGCTCGGCGCCGGTGGATTTCGCGGGTCTGGTGCGTGGTGACCTGATGCGCCAAGGCAGCAATTACGCGCAGATTCAGGTTAACCTGGTGCCGCGGGATGAGCGGCCCATGTCCCACACGGTTTCCGTGCAAGTCTATAAGGCATTGCGATCGGTCCGGGAACGTTTCCCGGGTAGCGTTATCAAGATGTTCGAGGTGCCGCCGGGGCCCCCGGTACGGGCTCAGGTGGTGGCCGAGCTCTACGGACCCAACTATGACAAGCTGCGCCGGGTGGCGGGTACGGTCGAACAATATTTCCGCAAAGATTATGACATGATCAATGTGGATGACTCGGTGACGGCTACCGTACCTGAGTATCTGCTGCATGTGGATCGGCAGAAGGCGATGCTCGCTGGTGTCGCACCAGCGCAGGTGGCCGTGCTGGTGCATGATTATGTGGCGGGTACCAAGCTGGCCGCCCTGCATGTGAAAAATGCCCGTGAGCCGGTGGATATCATGCTCCGCGTGCCTCCAGCGGATCGTGCCTGGCGCCAGCAGATCCTCGATTTGCAGGTGCAGAGCCGGAGCGGGCAGCAGGTGCCTCTGGCGAGTATCGTGCAGATTGAGCGGACGACACTGACCAGGCCGATTTACGATCGTGATCAACATCCCGTGGTGTATGTGACCGGGGATCTCATAGGTTCCAGCCCGGTTTATGCCGTGTTGTCCCTGAACCATCGGCTGGATGGCAAGACCATCGATGGTGTACCGCTCAGCACGGCCAATCTGGGCTTTTCACCAGCGCAGCCCGATGATATTAGCCATTACCAGATTCTCTGGGGCGGTGATATGCGCCTGACCCTCAATGTATTCCGTGATCTCGGCGCTGCTTTTATTATTGCGCTGGTATTTATTTACCTGATGCTGGTGGCGTATTACCAGTCTTTCGTGATGCCGGTGATCGTCATGGGCGCTATTCCCATGACGTTGATCGGGGTTTTTCCTGGACACTGGCTGTTGAATACACCGTTTAACGCCACTTCCATGATCGGGGTTATTGCGCTGGCGGGCGTCGTGGTGCGCAATTCCCTGTTACTGCTTGACTTCATTATCGATTACCGGCGCCAGGGCTACTCTCTGGAAGAGGCGGTGTTGCAGGCCGGTGCGGTGCGTTTCCGCCCCATTTTGCTGACCGCATTAGCCATCATGTTTGGCTCTGCCATCATGATAACCGATCCGGTTTTTGGCGGCCTGGCCGTTTCCTTGATTTTTGGCACTTTCGCCTCCACACTGCTGACATTGATCGTGATTCCATTGCTCTATTTCCTCTGGGAGCGGCGCTTGGAAAAACAGACACAAGGAGTTTGATTGCAGATGAATACTGAACGTTGGGTACGCGTGATTGCCGGCTTTTTTGTGCTGGCAAGTGTGATGTTGGGCACTCCGGCCAGCCCGGTATTTGTGAGTGAGTGGTTCTTGGCATTTACCCTTTTTGTGGGCTTTAACCTGCTGCAAAGCGGTTTCACCTCTATTTGCCCGCTGGATCGCATCCTGCTGAAGCTTGGAGTGCCGGGTTCCGGAGGCTGCGGACGCTAAGCTATGGAACATAAAATTCTTTTTTTTATAGAGTCCGAATGGCCGTTGCTGCTGGGAGCGGGCGCTTTGCTTGCCATGATTCTTAAGGGACCGTTAACGCGTAGGGTGGCGGGTATCCATGAGGTGGATCCGGTCGCCGCAGTGCAGTTGATCAACCACGAAGATGCCGTAATCATTGATGTGCGCGAGCAGAGTGAGTGGTCCCAGGGGCATCTGCCCGGTGCCCGGCACATTCCGCTGGCTGATTTACCCAAGTATATGCAGGAGTTGGAGAAGCATCGCGGGCATCATGTCATCTGTCAGTGTGCGAGTGGTATGCGTTCGGCACGTGCCGCAGCCAGCCTGAAAAAAGCCGGTTTTGATAAGATTTACAGCCTGAAAGGTGGAATCAATGCCTGGCGGAGTGCCGGGCTGCCGGTAGAGAAGTGATCATGAAGGCGGCGGTGCGGATGTACGCGACCGGCGCCTGTCCTTATTGCCGCAGGGCCGAAGCCCTTTTACGCAATAAGGGCATTACCCCCGAGATTATTCGGGTGGACCGGGATCTTGTGCAACGCCAGACCATGCAAAAGCTTGCCCACGGGCGGCATACCGTCCCGCAAATATTTATCAACGGCCAGCATGTGGGTGGTTATGATGATATCGCCGCCCTGGATCGGCGCGGAGCCCTGGATCTCCTATTGCAGGAAGCGGGCCGGGAGCGTGGTGGTGGATAATGGTTCAATGCGGAATCGAAGGAAAAAAGGACGTCCATGATATTGCTTTGCCCTGCCTGTGGTGCCACCAATCGGGTGCCCCAAGAGCGTCTGGGGGAGAACCCCAGGTGCGGTAAATGCCACGCACTGATTTTTCCTGAGCACCCCGTCAATCTCAGCAATAGCCGTTTTCCCGGATATATTCAGAAAAACGAATTACCGGTGCTGGTCGATTTCTGGGCCCCCTGGTGCGGGCCTTGCCGAACGATGGCGCCGCAGTTTGAGCAGGCCGGTCGGGCGATGCGTGGGCGCGTGCTCTTTGCCAAGGTGAATACTGAAGAGGAACAGCAAATCGGTGGCCGCTTTCAGATTCGTTCCATTCCCACCATGGTGCTTTTTAAGGCAGGAAAAGAACTGGCGCGGGTCAGCGGCGCCATGGCTGCGGCAGAACTTCAGCGCTGGCTGGCGGGGCAGGGTGTCTGAGATTGCCGAGTGCCCCGATATTTCATAAGTTAAGTAGTAGGGGGGGTGGTGGTCAGGAAATTCAGTGAGCGTTCCACGCGGCGGCAGTTCCTGCGACAAGCGGCGCTGGGTGGGGTATTGCTGTATGGCTGGGATGTGGCCGCCGCCGGGCAGCTCTACGCGCTACGGGTAGGCAGCCATCAACAGGGTGTGCGTCTGGTATTTGATCTGGATCGGCGTTTGACCGCGGCGCCGGTGATCCGCAGCGTGGGTGAAGTGTTGCATATTGAGTTGCCGGGGATAGAACATGGGCTTGGTCGTCCCGCAGTGCCGACGCTGGGTCCCCTGCAAGGCGGTGCGGAGATGCATGAAGGCGCCGCCGGGTTGGTGCTGCGTTTGCCTTTACGGGAAGCGGTGCGCTGGCGCAGTTTTTCTCTGGGTCCCGATGGGCGTGCCGCACATCGCCTGGTGCTGGACTTGATGCCTGTCGCCGGAACTGCGGTGGCATCCCCCCGTGCGCATCCCGAGGGTAGGGCCGGCCGGCCCATTGTGGTCTGCCTCGATCCCGGCCATGGTGGCCACGATTCGGGTGCCATCGGCGCCAAAGGGACCCGCGAAAAAGATGTGGTGTTGGATGTCGGTTTGTCGCTGGCCCGACTGATCCGCAGCACCCCCGGAATGCATCTGGTCATGACCCGCAATACGGATCACTACGTGCCGCTCATGGCGCGCATGCATTTAGGCTTGGCGCAGCGTGCCGATCTCTTCGTCTCCATTCATGCCGATGCCTTTCCGGAGCGTGCGGTGCGGGGCTCGACGGTATGGGCGTTATCGGAAACGGGGGCGAGTAATGCGGCGGCACGCTGGCTGGCCAAAACGCAGAATGCCGCCGATCCTCTTCTTGGCGACGTCCAGTCGGGTGTCCATGACCCCATGCTCAACGCGGTGCTTATCAATATGACCCAGACGGCTGCAATGAATTCGGCGGTGGCCGCAGCGGATGTCATGATTCGGGGATTGGCCGCAGTGGAGGATTTGCACAATGCTGCCGTGCAGCACGCCAATTTCGTAGTGCTGCGTGCCCCGAATGTGCCTTCCATGCTTGTAGAGACCGCTTTTATTTCTAATCCGGAAGAGGAACAACGCTTGCGCGATCCGGATTTCCGTCGGTTACTCGCGCGCACCATGCATGATGCCATTGTTGCCCATTTTGTGAAGGCACCACCTGCAGATAGCACCTGGTCGGTGACCCGGCATGTGCTGAGCAAAAAGGAAAATCTGGCGGATGTGGCGCTCCATTATGGACTGAGTGTAGAGGCCTTGCGTCTGGCCAATAATCTGCCGCGCGGAGAGAGACAGCCCGGAGAAGCTCTGCGCGTTCCCATTATGGGAGCCTGACTCACCATGGCGAGTGTTTGGGCGCTTATGTTATAACTGCTTGAGCGGATAGAGCGGAACGGTGATGAAACAAGACCCAGACGGTATGGTGCGGGATCAAACCCGCGTCGAGGAATGGATTAACAGCCTGCTGCATGGCGCTGGCGCAGTCGGCGCACTGCTGGTTTTCATACTATGGATGGTTGGCGCGGGTCTCCACAGCACCCGTCTTGCGGTAGCCAGTGTCAGTATATTTGTGGTCACCATTGTGATGCTGTATGGGGCCTCGACCATCTATCATATTTTGCCATCGGGGCGACTCAAGAAGGTCTTTCAGTTGGTGGACCGTTCCGCCATCTATCTTCTTATCGCAGGCACTTACACCCCGGTGACGCTGATGGTGCTCCATGACCCGTGGGGTTGGATTCTGCTGGCACTGGAGTGGGGTCTGGCAGCACTGGGCATTGCCCTGCTGGCTGTGGGTGGGACGCGCATTCAATCGGTTTCTCTCTGGCTGTATCTCGTCATGGGCTGGCTGGCGATCTTTGCCGCCGTGCCACTCTATAATTCTGCACCTGGCTGGTTTTTATGGTGGCTGGCTGGTGGCGGGCTGGCTTATACCGTGGGTGTCCTCTTTTTCCTGCTGGATCGCTGGAAATATTTTCATTCCATCTGGCACATTTTTGTCATCGCGGGTACCGCGCTGCAATTCTGGGCGATTCTGCAGTACGCTGGCTGATTGTGCGCCCGCTTATCTTGCTTTTTTGACCAAAGTGCATATAATCTGCCCGCTTGCTCCCATCGTCTAGTGGTCTAGGACACTGGCCTCTCACGTCGGTAACAGGGGTTCGAACCCCCTTGGGAGCACCACTTTTTCTCTCTGATCGCCCCATTCTGAACGCGCTGAAAGCCGTCTATGCCAGTAGCGTGGCGGTGTGGGTGATTCTTGCCTTGCCAAGCCCGCCGTCGGGCAAGTACCATCCCTAGCAGAAAAGGCATGGGTTAAAGCGGGAGCTGGATCATGTTTCATGGCAGTATGGTAGCTTTGGTGACGCCCATGCGGGCGGACGGCGTGGTAGATGACACTGCGCTCCGCGATCTGGTGGAGTGGCATATCGCCGAAGGGACGCACGCACTGGTCGCCGTCGGTACCACGGGAGAATCCGCCACCCTGGAAATGAGGGAACATGTGGCGGTGATTCGGACCGTCGTGGAGCAGACCAAAGGGCGCATCCCGGTGATCGCCGGGACCGGAGCCAATGCGACCTATGAGGCCATAGAGCTCACCCGGGCGGCCATGGAAGTCAAAGCTGATGCGGCCCTGCTGGTTTCCCCTTATTACAATAAGCCCACTCAGGAAGGCCTGTTCCAGCACTATTCGGCGGTCGCCGAGCAATGCCACTTTCCCATGATTCTCTACAATGTCCCTGGCCGCACCGCTGGGGATATACTACCCGAGACTGTAGCGCGTCTGGCGCCGCGTGCCGATATCGTCGGCATCAAAGAAGCGAGCGGCAAAGTCGAGCGGGTCGCTGAAATTCTGGCCTTGTGCGGGGATCAGATGCAGGTGTACAGCGGCGATGATGGTGCTGCCCTCGCCGCCCTGGCATTGGGCGCACGTGGCGTGATCTCGGTCACCGCCAATGCGGCGCCCCGGCTGATGGCGCGGATGTGTGATCTGGCGCTGGTCGGTGACTTTATTGGTGCCCGTGCGGTCAACGCGCAACTGGTGGGGTTACACCGGGATCTCTTTCTGGAGTCCAACCCCATCCCGGTCAAATGGGCCCTGCACGAGATGGGTCGCATGGGACCGGCTCTGCGTCTGCCCCTGACCCCTTTTTCGTCTGTTTATCATGAGCGTCTGCGTGAAAGTTTGCGTCGGGCGCAGTGTGTCTAATTATTCTCGCGCCTAGTCGCGTTTAGTGGAGTCTTGCATGCGCCGTTACGTAGCTCTTGCCGTGGTTGCCAGTCTGGGTTTGGGGGGGTGTTCCTACATCCCCTTCTTCAAGTCTAATAGTGGCCCAAAATACCAGGATTCCAAGGTGATGGAACCCCTGAAGATCCCACCGGATCTGCTGGCTCAGGCGCCGCAACCGGGAGTTACCATACCGGGAGGGGCGGTAACTTCCAGCGCGCTGTCGAAGTATAGCGCCTCCGGTGGTTACGGGTTGTTTCAGCCCCACGCGGCGGCTGGGCAGCAGCCAGTCGAAGAGAAAATGCTGCCGGGTGTGAGCGCCCAGATCCTGGGTACCGGCGCAGATTTGCGGTTGAGCACAACCGCGAAGCCGGCGCAGATTTGGGCTGCCTTGAAAGCGACGCTGGCAGCGGATGAGACCACGGTGGCGAAATTCTCTCCGCAACAGGACGAACTGGTCACCAACTGGCGGGATTTCCGCAGCGGTCTGGCCTTTGTACTGGGGAGCACCGTAGCACCTACCCATCGGGAGAAATACACCTTTCACCTGAATGCTGGCGAAAATGGATCCGAAATCCTGACGATACAGCAGGATCGCGTCTGGAATAACCCGACCGGCGGCAGCGTGGAATGGACGAAAGTGCCTGCCGATGCCGGGCACAACCGGCAGATTATGGAAGCGCTGCTAAAGCGTCTGAGCCATGAATCACTCGTCGCGGAAATGCCGAACATTAAGGTTACCCGTTACCAGGATAATCGCGGTCCTTATCTGGTGTTGAACGTGGTCCCCGCCAAGGCACAGGCAGCGGTACAGGTGGTTTTGCAGGATCTGGGTTATCCCGTGCAAAGTGCGGGCATGGGGGTATGGAATGTTCAGGTGCAGGAAGCTGGTGCACAGGCAGCTCAGAAACAGGGCTTTATCGGCGGCATCTTCCAGCGGACCTGGGATAATATCAAGGCTATCTGGAGCAGTCCGGAGAAGCAGAAACCCATCTCGGTGCGCGTGGCGCTGCTGCGCATGAAAGACAACGCGGGCAGCGTACTGGAGACGACACCGGGCGTTGGCAAGGATGCCCCCAAATGGTCCGCAGAGATTCTCGACAAGCTGCAGTCGGGTTTGTCTCCCAAAAATGGGGGTAAGGCATGATCGAGCGCTATACGCGCCCGGAAATGGGTGCCTTATGGACGCAGGACGCCAAATATCAGGCCTGGCTCGACGTGGAACTGGCAGCCTGCCGGGCACTGGCGGAGCGCGGCCAGATTCCCGCCGATGCCCTGACCGACATTGAGGCCAAGGCGGCTTTTGACAGCGCCCGTATTGAGGAAATCGAGCTGGAAGTTAAACACGACGTCATCGCCTTTCTGACGTCCGTGGCGGAGCATGTGGGGCCGTCCAGCCGCTTCGTCCATCTGGGCCTGACTTCTTCAGACGTGGTGGATACGGGTTTTGCGCTGCAATTGAAGCGCTCCGGGGCGCTGTTGCTGGAAGGGATGGATCGTTTGCACCAGGCCTTGGTAAAGTTGGCCTGGAAGCACAAGGATACGGTGATGATCGGCCGTTCCCACGGCATTCACGCGGAGCCCATCACTTTTGGCTTGAAAGTGGCGGTCTGGTGTGCCGAGGCGCAGCGCAACCGGCAACGTCTGGTCAGTGCCATCGCCACTGTGTCGGCGGGCATGTTGTCGGGGGCTGTGGGCACTTTCGCCAATATCGACCCCGGTGTCGAAGATGCAGTTTGTGCGGAACTGGGGCTGACCCCGGAACTCGCCAGCACGCAAGTCATTTCCCGGGATCGTCACGCCGAGTTTTTTGGCACCCTGGCGGTGATTGCCGGATCCATTGAAAAGATCGCCGTGGAAATTCGCCATTTACAGCGCACCGAGGTGTTGGAGGTGGAGGAGCCATTTAGCGCCGGGCAGAAGGGCAGTTCTGCCATGCCCCACAAGCGCAATCCCATTCTCTCCGAGAACCTGACCGGTCTCGCCCGCCTGCTGCGCGGTTATGCGGGCATGGCGCTGGAAGACATCGCCCTCTGGCACGAGCGCGATATTTCTCACTCCAGTGTGGAGCGGGTGATCGGCCCCGATGCCTGCATCGTCATGGACTTCATGTTCCATCGGGCGAGTGGTCTGTTGGAACGGCTGGTGGTCTATCCGCAACGGATGCTGGAAAACCTGCATAAAATGCACGGCCTGATTTTCTCGCAGCGGGTGCTGCTGGCGCTCACCGGGAAGGGCATGTTGCGTGAAGAGGCCTACCGGGTGGTGCAGCATAACGCGATGCAGGTCTGGGAGGCGAATGCGGATTTTAAATCGCTGCTGGCAGCGGACCCACAGATTCAGCCTTACCTGAGCGCGCAGGAACTGGCAGCGTTGTTTGATCTCGCCTATCACACTCGCAATATTGACGCCATTTTCGCCCGGGTCTTTCCGGAAGGACAACCCCGATGAGTGAACGCACTGCCCTCTACGAGGGCAAAGCCAAGATCGTCTATGCCAGCGAATCACCCGATGAACTGGTTCTGCATTTCAAGGATGACACTTCGGCCTTTGACGGTGAAAAGGTCGAACAGCTCGCCCATAAAGGCGAGATAAACAATGCCTTCAATGCCTTCATCATGGAGTATTTGCAGGGTGAGGGGGTGCCGACTCATTTTATCCGCCGCCTCAATGCGCGAGAAAGTCTGGTGCGCCGTCTGGAGATGATCCCGGTAGAGTGTGTGGTGCGGAATCGGGCGGCAGGGTCTTTGTCCAAACGCCTGGGTATCGAGGAGGGCCGGATTCTGGAGCCGCCGACGCTGGAATTCTTTCTGAAGAACGATGCGCTGCACGATCCCATGATCAACACCTCCCATATTCGCACTTTTGGTTGGGCGACGGCAGAAGAAGTAGAGGCCATGCGCCGCTGGACCATGCGGGTCAATATATTGCTGTCCGCACTATTTGCAAAAGCGAATCTGATTCTGGTGGACTTTAAGCTGGAGTTCGGGCGTTTTGACGGTGAGCTTTATCTCGGCGATGAATTCAGCCCTGATGGCTGCCGACTCTGGGACGCCCGGAATCTGGAAAAAATGGATAAAGATCGCTTTCGTCGCAATCTGGGCGGGGTGGTAGAAGCGTATGTAGAAGTCGCACGCCGCCTGGGCGTGCCGCTCCCAGCAGTATCATAAGGTCGGTGTCTTTCCAGCGGGATAGCCTGTGGGCTCGTCCTGCCGCGTTTCTTGAATGAGGGATCATCCCATGCTGCTGCTTCGCGGCCCTGCGGCGCTGTCCGCTTTTCGTGTGCAACACCTGCTACGCACCCTCGTTGCCGGGGGGGTTCCCGTCCAGAGTGCAGTCGCTCAGTATATTCATCTGGTGGATCTCGGCGCCCCCCTGACGGCGGCAGAAACAGGAATACTAACGGCTTTGCTGCATTACGGGGAAGCTGTTGAAGGATATGCAGAGGATGCCGCGGAAGTTTGCGTGGTGCCGCGTCTCGGGACCATCTCGCCATGGTCCAGCAAGGCGACGGATATTGCCGGACACTGTGGATTGGGTGCAGTGCGGCGTATTGAACGGGGCGTTTCATATCACGTGCACAAAGTTGGCGATGCGGCCTTCAGCACAGCGGAGTTACAGGCGATGAGCCAGCTGCTGCACGATCCCATGACCGAGTCGGTGTTGCCGGACTGGGCGGCGGCAGAGGCACTTTTTGCCCACCCGGAACCCGCATCACTGATCCGCATTCCCCTGCACCAAGAGGGGCGTGCCGCTTTGCGTGCGGCCAATGCCAGCTTGGGTCTCGCTCTCGCTCCGGCGGAGCTGGATTATCTTTTTGATTATTTTTCCGGCTTGGGCCGCGATCCCAGTGATGCCGAGCTGATGATGTTTGCGCAGGCCAATTCCGAGCACTGTCGGCACAAGGTATTCAATGCGGCCTTCCGGCTGGATGGCCAGGATCAAGCCCTCAGCCTCTTCGCCATGATTCGCGAAACTCACCGCCTGCATCCGCAGGGCACGCTATCCGCCTATAAGGACAATGCCGCGGTCATGGCAGGTGGCGCGCTGAGCCAGCCTTTCGCGGTGGATGTGTCGGGAGCGTATGCCGTAGCGGAAGAGCGCACCGCCATTCTGATGAAAGTGGAAACCCACAACCATCCGACGGCCATTTCGCCTTTTCCCGGAGCGGCCACGGGGAGTGGCGGCGAGATTCGCGACGAGGGGGCCACCGGGCGAGGCGGCAAGCCCAAGGCGGGTTTGACTGGCTTCTCGGTATCGCATCTGCGGATTCCCGGCTATATCCAGTCATGGGAGTCGAATCCTTACGGAAAGCCGGCGCGTATCCGTTCGGCGCTGGACATCATGCGCGACGGCCCCCTGGGTGCTGCGGCCTTCAACAACGAATTCGGCCGCCCGGCCATTGCTGGCTATTTCCGGGTTTTTGAGTGTGATCAGGACGGACTGCACCGTGGGTATCACAAACCCATCATGCTGGCCGGCGGCCTGGGTCAGATTCGTCCCCTGCTGGTGGAGAAGAAGCCCCTGCCGGAAGGCGCCAGGGTACTGGTCATCGGCGGTCCGGCCATGCTTATCGGTCTGGGTGGTGGTGCCGCTTCCAGTGTGGCCAGCGGGGCCGGGGATGAACAACTGGATTTTGCCTCGGTGCAGCGCGGCAACCCGGAGATGCAGCGCCGGGCCCAGGAAGTGATCGAGCGTTGTATCGCTCTGGGAGAGGATTCGCCTATTTTGTCCATCCATGACGTCGGGGCGGGCGGGCTTTCCAACGCCATTCCCGAGTTGTTGCACGATGGTGGTCGCGGCGGCCATCTGCAACTGCGCGCGGTGCCCAATGAAGAACAGGCCATGTCGCCCATGCAGATCTGGAGTAATGAGGCGCAGGAGCGTTACGTGCTGGCCGTGGCAGCGGCAGATCTGCCGCGTTTCACGGAGATCTGCACCCGCGAGCGCTGTCCCTGGGCAGTTTTGGGAGAAGCCACGGCGGGGGATGCGCTGATTCTGGAAGATTCACTGCTTCACGACCGGCCGGTGGATATGGCCCTCAGCGCCTTGCTGGGTTGCCCGCCGCGCATGGAACGGGATAGTCGGCATGTGCCGCCCGATTTGCGGCCGTTGGACCTGTCTGGCGCCGACCTGCGCGCTGCCGCATATGCCGTCCTGCGCCACCCTTCGGTAGCCAGTAAGGAATTCCTCATCACCATCGGCGACCGCAGTGTCGGTGGCCTGATTCATCGCGATCAGATGGTGGGGCCATGGCAGGTGCCGGTGGCCGATTGCGGGGTCACGGCAGCGGATTTCTGGAATACCCACGGCGAGGCCATGGCCATCGGTGAGCGCGGCCCGGTAGCGGTGTTGAATCCCGCAGCCAGCGCCCGGCTGGCCATCGCCGAAGCCCTCACCAATCTTTTTGCCGCCGATATAGCCGCGCTGGGCGATATCAAACTCTCGGCCAACTGGATGGCGGCGGCAGATCATCCCGGAGAGGATGCGGCGCTCTATGACGCGGTACGTGCCGCGGCACTGGAACTTTGTCCGGCGCTGGACCTTGCCATCCCGGTGGGCAAAGATTCCCTGTCCATGCGCACCATCTGGCGGGAGGAGGGCGTGGAGAAGGCCGTCGTGTCACCCCTGTCGGTAATCATCTCGGCCTTTGCGCCCGTGGCGGATTTGCGGAAGAGCTGGACCCCTCAGTGGTCTGCGCAACCCGATACGGATCTCTGGCTGGTGGACTTGGGGCGTGGCCGTCTGGGAGCTTCCATTCTGGCCCAGACTTTGGGGCAGATGGGCGACAGTACGCCTGATCTGGATGCCCCGGAGTTGCTCCGCAGCCTGTTCACCGCATTGCAGACTTTGCGCATGCAGGATCAGGTGCTCGCCTATCACGACCGCTCCGACGGCGGCCTCTGGGCGACCCTCTGCGAAATGTCTTTCGCCAGCCGTTGCGGGGCGGACATTCAACTGCCTTCGGGGGCGGATAGCTGGTCCTTCCTTTTCGCCGAGGAGCCGGGAGTGCTTATTCAGACCCCGGCCGCCCAGCGCGCGCAAATCACGCAGATTTTTGCCGATGCCGACCTTGCTGGACGGGCTCAGGTCATTGGTCAGGTAAAGACCGACCACTGGCGTTTGCAAGTGCAACAGGGCGGCCAATCCATCCTGAACGAAGCTGTCGCTGACCTGCTGCGCACCTGGGCGGAGACCAGTAAGCGGATGCAGGCCCTGCGTGATGATCCGCTTTGCGCCCAAGAGGCTTTTGCTGTGGTGGCCGCAGAGGAAACGCCATTGTTCTCCCGTCTGACCTTCACCCCGCAGATGCCGATGATGCAAACCGGGGTCAAGCCCCGTGTAGCGATCCTCCGGGAGCAGGGTGTAAACGGCCAGATCGAGATGGCGGCGGCTTTCCATCGCGCCGGTTTTACCGCCGTGGACGTGCATATGAGCGACCTTGCGGCCGGACGTTATTGCTTGGGAGACTTCCAGGCGATGGTTGCTTGCGGCGGCTTCTCCTACGGAGATGTGCTGGGCGCCGGTGCGGGCTGGGCTAAATCGATCCTTTTCCATGATCGTCTGCGGGATGATTTTACCGCCTTCTTTGCCGATACCTCGCGCCTGGCCCTGGGCGTGTGCAATGGCTGTCAGATGTTGGCGGAGCTGCGCGACATTATCCCCGGCGCAGCGCACTGGCCGCGCTTCGCGCGCAACCGTTCGGAGCAGTTCGAAGCGCGGCTGGCCATGGTCGAGGTCGTGGATTCGCCGTCGCTGTTGTTCGCGGGTATGGCAGGCACTTACGCGCCCATCGTTATCGCTCACGGCGAAGGGCGGGCGCGCTTCGCCGGAGATCAGCCGGTTGTGGCGCCCGTTACCATGCGTTTTGTGGATGCCCAGGGACAGCCCGCAGTGCAGTATCCAGCCAATCCCAACGGCTCCCCGCAAGGCGTTACCGGCCTCTGCAACGAGGACGGCCGGGTGTCCATCCTCATGCCGCACCCGGAGCGGGTCGTGCGCAGTTTACAGATGAGCTGGCGGCCACCGGAGTGGGGTGAGGCTACACCATGGATGCAGGTTTTTATGAACGCGCGGAAGGCGTTGGGGTAATGTTTGGAGCAAAATTAAGATATTTCCCTGTCTGGTGGTTTTCAGTTTACTACCAAACTATTCGCTGGAATGCTGCGAGGTAAGGAATCAGTGACGCTCATTGTTTTTTCGATTCACGGCCTTTACGCACTGACTTCTGGCTTTTATCCCCCAGCGCCTTCGTCGCCTTTAGTACCCGATCAAAGTCCGACTCGATTTTCTGCGTCCGGTTGAATTCTGCATATTCCGCCAGCGCCCTCTGATCGGCCTGCGTCTTACTGATGTTGCCCTTGTGGGTCAACACCTCGTACTCATTGAAACTCAGGAATTTGTCCACGCTGGCTACCATATCGGCCATGTTCATCTGAACGCGGTTTTCGATGATGTTTTCGATGTAGTCAAAAAAACTTGAAATGGTGCGCTCCAGCCGCTTGATCTCCTGCTCGGAGAGGTAATTCTTGGCGATGGTAACATCCGAGGCCAGAACGCGACCATGCGGGGCATTTTTCCAGGTAAGCAGGCCAGCATGCGGGGCGGTGTGGTCGGTTTTACTGTGGATAATCTCAGCGGCTGTTTGGCCCGTGATGGCATAGTGGAACTTGTTCTGCACCATGGCGTAGAAGGTCTGCGTGACGTCTGACCGGGGGTCGTAGTCCACGCTGCATTCAGCGAAAATATCGGTGATCTGCTGATAAATACGGCGTTCGCTGGCACGGATCGAACGGACCCGCTCCAGCAACTCCAGAAAATAGTCCTCGCCGAACACCTGCTTGCCCTGCTTCAGGAGTTCATCGTCCAGCACAAAACCCTTGCGGATATATTCCTTCAGAATCTGCGTGGCCCAAATGCGGAACTGGGTGGCACGCTTGGAGCTGACGCGGTAGCCAACTGCGATGATGGCATCGAGGCTGTAGTGCTTGAGCGTGCGCCGAACGGCCCGCCCGCCTTCGTTTTGAACTACCGAGAAATCCTCGGCAGTTGCCTGTTCCGCCAGTTCGCCCTCTGCGTAGATGTTCCTGAGGTGTAGACCGATGTTATCCGGGGTGGTCTGGAACAGCTCGGCCATAAGGCGCTGGGGCAGCCAGAGGGTTTCGGCGTGGATGAGCACGCGGACATGGACTTTCTCGTCATCGCCAGCGTAGAGCAGGAACGGTGCTTCAGTGCCTTCGAGACTTTGCATTTCGACAGGGTTATCTTTATTGGTCATTGAGTTACCCCTTTAGTAGATGACCCGCAATCACGGCGCTTCTGGATTCAGGCGGCCTCGTCCAACAACTGGTTGGCGAGGTGAATGAGTTCTTCGATGTCTTGCGACGGAAATAGCGTTTCGACGCGACCGATGCGCGATAGCGGCGGCTCGCTGAGTGCCGCGCGGGTGATGCGGCCATGGCGTAGCACGGCAGCTTTCACAGCCCGCAAAAAATTGAGTTGGTTGGCGCGCAAGTAGCCATGCGCGGCGATGAAAGCGTCAAAAGCGGTATTGATGCGCTCTTCGCGGTTGGGCAGTTGCGCGTCTTCGCAGAGGATGTGGCGCAGGCAATCGGCCAATGAGGCGGCGGGTGCTTCAAAGGCTTTGCGCAAGGTGTCTTCGGTGACAAACAGATCGGCCTGATTCAGGGTTACGCTGATGTGGTCGATCTCTTCGTCGTTTAGGGTGCCGCCCTGTTTGAGTTTGGCGAGTTCGGGCAGTTGCTCGGCCATGCGGCGCACCAGAGCTTCGACCTGTTCACGGTAGCTTTCGGCGAATGCGCCTTCGCCAGTGGGGCCGTAGATGATCCAGCTGCGCTGGGTAATGCTGTCGGGCAAGTTGATTTCGACGGTGTGGCTCGGTGTACTGGTGCGATAACGCATGAGTGGAGCGAACAGGGTTTGCAGCGTAGCCAGCCGCGGCATATCCAGATGTTGCCAAAACCCAGCAGATAGCACCCAGGCGCGCTGTTCTGCCACGCGCTGCACATCGGGGATGTTGTCGGCTAGGCTGGTCACTGCTTCCCTGATGTGCTCGCTGACCTTGGCTTGTTCACCGGCATCGGCCTTGAGCCAGGCAACGGTGAGGCGTTCGCACCAAATGCGGAACTGCAATTCGTCCAGCCCCGCTAGCGGCGCGAGCCGCATGAGCGGGGCAATCGTTTGAGACAAGTGCTCTTGCGTGCCTTGGCTTGGCGCGGGCCAGTGCTGCATGAGCGCATCGAGCTCGTCCCAGTGCGGGCGCACGTTGATACTTAGCCGTGGCAGGGCCGCGATCATGGCGCGCAGTTCTTCGATAGCAAGTTGGACGTCTTGCTGCTGCGCATGGAGCAGCAGCCATTTTTCCAGTCGCAAACGAAACAGCCGCACCGGCAGTGGTTCTGTGGGGTGATCGACCTCACCATCAGGTTTGAGCTTGAAGTAGGCAAAGTTTTTCCAGTGGTCGATGATCAGGAAATCTTTCTTGATCTCACCTGTGGTTTTGTCGGTGTGCAGTCGCGTGCCGCGGCCGATCATCTGCCAGAACTTAACCCGGCTGAATACCGGTTTGGCAAATACGAGGTTCTGGATGGCGGGCACGTCCACGCCGGTATCGAGCATGTCCACGGAGATGGCGACGCGCGGCATGGTTTTGTATTTGAAGTCGTCCAGCGTGGCGTCGGCACGCTCCATATGGCTGTCGATAATTTCGGCCATGCCTTGGCGCTGTAGTTCGGGGTAGAGCCGGTTGAAGCTCTCATACAGTCGCTTGGCGTGCGCGTGGCTTACCGCAAAGACGATGGATTTGTGCGGCAGGCCGCGAACGTCCTTACGGCACTTATCCATGAACTCGCGCGCCATGGCATCGTTGGTGCCCTGGTTGATGATGCCTTTTTCGATGTCACTACCGTCGAAGTTGAGTTCGTCGAGTTCCACGCCTTGATCGCGCGCCATCTGTTTGAGGGGTTCTGGCAGCGTGTCGCCTTGAATGCCTTGCAACTGGAAGTTGGTTTGGGCGTCCAGCACGCGATAGTTGACGAGGTTCTTGTCCGCGATGGCCTGCTCGTAGCTGTAGTAGTAGCTGGGCGCGCCATCACCGCAGTCAAACAAATCAAAGGTGTTGTGATCGATGTAATCGGTAGGCGTCGCGGTTAATCCCAGCTGGATGGCATCGAAATGATCGAACACGGCCTTGTAGCGCTGGTAGATCGAGCGGTGGCTTTCGTCGGCAACGATGAGGTCGTAGTAGCCGACCGACAGGCGCTCATACACCTGCATCATGCTCGGATAAGTTGAGAACTGGATGCGTGCACCGGATGTTTCTCCCGCCTCAATGCGGGCCAGGCTCTCGTTGGGTAGGTGGGACTTGAACTCGGACATGGCCTGGCGAACCAACTCGCGGCGGTCTGCCAGGAACAGCACGCGCTGTACGCGCTTTGAGCGCAGTAGCGTATCCACCAATGCGATGGTGGTTCGCGTCTTGCCCGTGCCGGTGGCCATTACCAGCAGAAACTTACGCTTTGCTGCGTCGATCCCTTCCGTGACACGACGAATAGCTTCGTTTTGGTAATCGCGCCCAGCGATGTCGGCGTTGATCGTTACCTCGTGCAAAGGCTGCGCGTATTGCCTTTGATGACGCAGGCGTTCAAGGTCATCGCGGGTATAGAAACCAGCAATTTTCCGGGGCGCGTAGCGGTCGCGATCCCAGAACTGGATTTCTTTACCGTTGGTGAGGAAGATGAATGGATCGTCGCCGAACTTGGCCTTGATGGCGTCGGCGTAGTCAGCCGCTTGACGTTTTCCCGCGATCGCGTCTCGGGAGGAGCGTTTAGCCTCAACTACAGCAGTTGGTTTGCCATCCGACCCGAGCAGCACATAGTCAGCAAACTGATCATTGCCGTAAGTGCTATCTGGTTCGGCAGCTTTTAGTAAAAACTCTTCGATGAGCGTGCGCCGATTGCGCGACCAACCCGCACGCGCGAGCTGCGTATTAATGAGCTCTGTACGCGTAGAGGTTTCGTTGCGCTCTGAAAGCGTCATCAACGAATCTCCCGACCTGGCTGCTTATGCTGTGTGCTGCTCTTGTGAATCATATCTACCTCCACGTTAGCCCAGCACGACGAGAAATTCCGTCGGCAGCGTAATCGGTTCAATTTCCCGCACATTACGTTTGAGTTCTACCAGCCCATAGCCCGTCATCATTCGCAACGTGCGCGACAGGTTTGGCACCTGCCACCCGGACAATGCAGCCAGCTCGGTCAGCGTCTTGGGCTTGGTATCACGGATAATGCGCAACAGTTCCCGGTTGTCCTCCGACAGCACGGCTGCCATCGTGGCTATCGACGGAAACCAGACGGTGGGAACATCCTTGCCCTTGACTGCAACTTCCGATGCACAGGGGCGGCGGGTACCGACAACACAGCGCTCCATTGCTGACGACCTGATTGAGTTGGCATAAGCCGATGATTGTATCAATGTGGCGCAACTACAGCCAGTTTTTCATTATCTGAATGAGCGTTCAAGCGCTTGGCTGGGGGCTCTGGAGGAACAGTTGGTAGCGGGTCTCCGTGCTCTTGAGGTAGACCATGAGCGGGTGAAATCCATCGCTGGATGGGGGTATATAATTAACTCTATTTCTACTGCGAATTAAAATCATATCCAAATCCGTGCCTCTGTAAAAACAGGATGTGTTGACAATGTAAATCATTGCCCATGCTGACCACTATGGACATCCATTACGCACTGAACGGATTTTACTTTTGTCCGGGACGACAGGAAAGCCGCCAGCAATCCCAGAAAATATGACGGGGTGACGTTCGAGAAAGGGGCGGCCGTGTTTTTCGATCCCTTCTTTCGCCTGGTGGACGCCAGTAGCGATCATGAGGCCAGAGATGCGGCCTTTGGCTCCAGCGCGGCGGGGCACCTGCTGTTCGTAGTACATATTGTAGATCGGGGGCGAATCCATCCGCATTATTTCGGCCCGCAAACTGACGAATGATGAATGGATCAGTGATCCTGGAAGGAAATTGCGTTTTTGACTGCGCTATCATAAAATGCATGCAATGACGGCATGTTAATGGGGTGGCTTATGGCGATGCTGACTATACGGAATCTTCCTGAAGAAGTTCGGCGTGCATTGCGTATGCGTGCCGCACAGCATGGGCGAAGCACTGAGGCTGAGGTCCGATCGATATTAGAAGAAGTAGTGAAGCCACAGGGGCGGGTGAAGCTGGGGTCACTATTGACTGAGATTGGCCGTCGCGCCGATCTGACCGATGAAGATCTTGCGGTATTCGAGCGGGTGCGCGATAAGACTCCTGAAGAGCCGGTACTTTTTGAATGATTCTTCTCGATACCAATGTCATTTCGGAACCCCTGCGAAAAGCGCCCGAGATATGCGTTGTCACCTGGATCGATGCGCAACCCATTGAGACTCTTTATCTTTCAACTGTCACCATTGCTGAGTTACGACTGGGTATTGCAATGCTGCCGACTGGTCGGCGCCGGGATATCCTCCACGAGAATCTGGAAGACCGTGTGCTGCCCATGTTTGTCGGGCGGGTGCTGGCATTTGACCTGGCTGCCTCGCAGGCTTTCGCGCATTTAATGGCAAAATCTCGGGGTGCCGGTTTTGCCATTGGCAGGGCGGATGGTTACATCGCAGCGATTGCTGCCGCCAATAAAATGACTGTAGCCACGAGGGATACTGGCCCGTTCCTGTCTGCCGGGATAACAGTCATCAATCCATGGGCATTATCGGCGTAACGGCAGGTCTTCCCCGATGAATCCGCGACCAATCATCGTGGGCCGCATTTTTGTGTTTCAGCGTGCTTCAGCAAATCCAACTGTTTGGTTACCAAAACAACCTAGCATTCGGAGCCATAGAGCCGAAGTACCAGGGCAGTCCAGACCACACTTCCGGTTCCAGCCAGACCGAGGATACTAATTACCCCAGCATCTTCACCAGATCTTCCGCTCTCAAATGCGGATAACGCTTCAACATTTGCAGCGTTTTGTGTCCCGTGATGGCGGCCACTTGCATATGGGAGAGGAGGGATAGGCGGCGGCGCACGGTAATCGGGCTATATCCATCGGCCAGTATCGTATCCCGGTACTCGGCGATGTCTTTGCCCTGTATGGACGCAAGAAACATGTTGGCAAGCGTGGATTCCAACAGCTTGTTAATAATGGATTACTCCTGCACGGCACCTTATCTTGCGGACTCTGAGTTGCCACCTGATTCGGTTGCCGTCTTTGTCAAATCTGGGATTGATTGCCGCCATCTTGTACCCCGCATTGTCGCGCGATCAGCATGGTTTGTAGCGTATTATTTACCGCGGAAAGTCAATTTGGCAAGAAAAATGGCCTAGGTTGATGCCATAACCAAATTGTTTTATTTGGTGGAGCGGAGGAGGATCGAACTCCCGACCTTCGCATTGCGAACGCGACGCTCTCCCAGCTGAGCTACCGCCCCATTGCCGCGTAGGATAAAGGCAACTCCCCCGTAATGCAATGGGTGGCATAGGGTGCTGGAAATGCCGAGCGCTACGCCCGGCCCACCACCACGACATCGCTGCCGAAGGGAAAAATCTCCGGCTTGAGGCCGGCCTCGCTGAGGGCTGCGGCAATTTCCTCCGGATGCAGGAAATGGTTGCCCTGCACATGCTCGGTCAAATTCTGAAAGGCCATGCCGCGTAGCGGCGGCTCACGCAGCACGCGGTGATCGTCGGGCCAGGCCGGTTCCCAGATGACGATGGCGCCTTCGGGTTTCAGGCTGGCGTGCAGTCGCTGAAAAATCTCACCACGGTTTTCCCAGACATGATGCAGGGCGCGATTCATGGCGATGAGGTCGGCGGGCTCTGGCAGGGAAAACTGATGGATATCGCCTTCATCAAAGTGCAGGCGATCTGCAAGCCCCTCGCTTTGGGCTTTTTCCGTAGCCTGGCGGATGTTTTCGGCGAAACCATCTAGCCCCAGACCGTGCAGATGTCCACAGCGTGCGGCGAGGGCTCGCAAATACCAGCCATTGCCGCAGCCCAGGTCCACCGCCAGCCCACCGCGGGCATCGACTTCGGCAAAGATGGGGACGGCCGGGCAGATTTTTTCCTCGAAGGTCTTGCGAAAATTGTTCTCCAGCATTAGCCCGAACCAGGGCAGAATGGTTTCGCGCTCGGCCAGGACCTGTTCGCCGGGACGCTCACCCGTGCGCATGAGACCCGCTGCCCGCTCCGCCATGTGTGCCGCGAGCACGGCGCCCACCGCTACGCCCACGCGGCTGTTTGCGGCTTCCGGACGCATGCTGTCGCCATCCTCACTCAGCCGCCATTGCTCATTATCGGTCAGCTCCAACCAACCAAAGGCATAGGCGGCATCACACCAGCGCAGCACATAGCCAGCATCCATTCCGGCAGCAGACGCCAGTGTGGGAGTGTCCGCATCGCCCAGGGTATGAAGGGTGCTAAAAAGCCCGTTGACGACGCCAATGAAAGCGATGTTCAGGGATAATGCACCCTGAGCCTGCTGCCGAAGTTCATCCATGCTACGTAAAGCCATATCACATTCCCTCGTTCAGAGAAGATATTTTAGACCGACCACCGCGAGTACCGCGAGGGTCCCCATGAGAAAAGCCCTTTGATTGATGCGCATATGCAAGTGATTACCTGCCCACAAGCCGAGCAGCACCGGTGGAATCAGCAGGAGAAAACCCACCGTCAGTTGCCAGGTCAGCAGGGCCAGTGCTATGTACATAACAGCCCGTAAAATATTGTCAGTGAGGGCAATGCCCTGAAACGTGGCGCGAAAGGCGCGTTTGTCGAGATGCCGCATTTGCAGGTAGGCGACAATGGGTGGACCTCCGCCGCCATACAAACTGCCCACTACGCCACCGAAAATGCCCAGCGGCATTCCCCAGGGCAAGGCGACCCGCGGTAGTCGCTCTGGCTTCATGACCAGCGCGTAGACCACGTAGGCGAGAATGAAGACGCCGAGAAAATGGGTAAGATTCTGGGCATTGGTATCCGCGAGAATAAAGGAGCCGATGGCCAGCCCGATCACGCTGCCGGGAATCAGCCAGCGCAACTCCGGCCAGCATATTTCCCGAAAGTCATAGGCGCCCAGCAGCATGGAACCGAGCAGATCCAGCAGCAGTACCACGGGTACCACTTCTTTGATGGGGAAAATAAGCGTCAGCAAAGCCACCGAAATTAATCCAGAGCCAAAGCCAATCGCCGCGCGGACATAAAAGGCGACCAGAATGATCCCCCCGGCGATGGCCCAGAGCAACGGATTTTGGATCAGAGTGGCATAGGAAAGAGAAGCCTGCATTATCATACCGACCAGTCTATATGCTTTGTGGATGACCTTCCATATAGGCTGGTAAGATTGAATTATCCGAGTCGAGCGTTGGTCTATAGGCAACCGTAAAAAAATAGCCTATTATCGAAGCATCCTGAGAAATAGCTTTAACCTGATATAGCCGATGCGACGAGGTGTTCCCATGCTGGCCTCCGTTCCTGTACCCGACACAGATTTTGGACCCTCGACGGTAAAATATTTCCCTTCCATAGGGTGGTGGCTCCTTCCCTTGCTTTCGTTAGTGGCGATTTTTCTATTTTGCGCGCCGCGCGCCGCAGCCGAGATCAGCGGCCTCCCACCCATAGATGCGCGGGCTTATATCCTGATGAATGCGGATACAGGCGCCATCATTGCGACAAAAAATGCCTATCAGCCCTATGCTATTGCCAGCATTACCAAGCTGATGACGCTATATCTGCTGTTCAAGGACATTGACAGTGGGCATTTGCAGATGAACCAGCACTTCGTGCCCTGTCGCACGGCGCTACAGACGAGGGGCTCCAGCATGTTCATGCATCCCGGCCTGCCCTTTAGCGTCGCGCAGATGATTCTCGGAATGACGGTGCCTTCCGGCAATGATGCTGCGGTAGAAGCCGCACATCTGGTGGCCGGCAGCGTACCCGCCTTTGTCACCGAAATGAACCAGACGGCGCGTAAAATCGGGATGCTTTCCACCACCTATTATGATCCCGATGGGCTGCCGCATCCTAATAACATGTCCAGTCCCTATGATGTTGCCGTCCTCACCCGCACGATCATGACCCAGTTTCCGCAGTTCATGCCTTTTTTCGGCCACAAAAACTTCACCTACGCGGGCATCACCAGTCCTAACCCCAACCTGTTAGTGGGGCGGGTGCCTTTTATCACCGGCATGAAAAGTGGCTATACCGACGCAGCAGGGCATTGTCTCGTTGCTACAGGAACTCAGGATGGCGTGAAGCTGATTGCCGTGATCCTCGGCGTACCGTCCTTCCACAATGAAAGGCGGGGTTTCTGGAAGGCATCCTGGCAGAGCCTCAAATTGCTGGACTGGGGATTTGCACGCACTCTCTGGCTGCCTGCAGCACCGCATCTGGAGCGGACCTCGGCACCGTAACTGCCAACCTTCATTCGCTAAGGTGCGTGGGCGGTGCTGAGTCGGCGGGTGGTTTCTTCAGGAATATGATCAGCGGAATCATAACGAGGAAGCCGTAAAAAACGAGCACAAAAGCATCCAGCATCCCGCGCATGTTCGCTTGGCTGTATAGCACGACGTTACCCAGCACTTGCCAGGTGGTCGGATTCTGGGTCATACCCGCTGCGGCAAGATAGTGATGAAAGGCAGGATTGAACGGGTTGATAAAGCCGCCCATCTGGTTCCAACCCACTTGCGTTTCCTGACTCGCCACCGTAGAAACGATGGCGATGCCGATGCTGCCACCCAAGGTTCGCATCAGGTTGAAAATGCCCGAGCCTTCGGCCTGCTGTGATTTTTTCAGGGTCGAAAAGGCCAGGGTGAAGAGCGGAATGGTGACCAGCCCAAAACCAATGCCGCGGATGAAGCTGGGCCAGATGAGCCAGGCCATGCTGATGTCCAGGCTGTAGAGTGTCGTGAAATAGGTGCCAACGGCGCCAAAAATGACGCCGACCAGTACGATGTTACGTGGATTGACGCCGCGCCCCAGCAGTCGTCCCGCCAACATCATGGCCAACATCGCACCAATGCCCTGCGGTGCCATCACCAGCCCTGCAGTGAACGCTTCATAGTGCATCAGTGTCTCCAGCATGATCGGCAGAATCACCATGGTACCGAAGAGGGCGAGACCGAATATACCGATACCCATACTGCCGATGGAGAGATTACGGTCTTTGAGCAGGCGCAAATCCACCACCGGATATTTTACGCTCAAAGAGCGCCAGACAAAGAAGAGCATTCCCAATACGGCACCAATAGTCAGAATGATGATGGTCCGCGAGCTGAACCAGTTATCCTGATCGCCGAGGCTCAATACGCCCTGCAGGCTGCCCAGCCCCAGGGCCATCAACGCAAAGCCTGTCCAGTCCACCGGACGGGGGGTGCTGCTCTTGCCGCCGTCGGGAATGGTCTGCATCAGCAGGAACGCGAGGATGCCAAAGGGAATATTCACATAGAATACCCAACGCCAACTGAGTGTGTCCGTCAGATAACCGCCCAGGGTGGGACCCAGAATCGGACCCAGCATGATGCCCATGCCGAGAATGGCCATGGCTTGGCCACGCTTGTTGGATGGATAGGCGCCGAGCATGATGGTCTGCCCCACGGGCGCCAGCGACGCGCCAAATATGCCTTGCAGGAAGCGCCAGAGCACGATTTCCAGCAGACTATGGGACTGCCCGCAGAGCACCGAGGAAATCACAAAGCCGACCACACTCCAGAGCATGATGTTGCGCTGGCCGTAGCGTTCCACCAGGAGCCCGGTGAGGGGCAGGATGATCACATTGGCGACCATGTAACTGGTGAGCACCCAGGTGATCTGATCGCTGTTGGCATGCAGAGAGCCGCGCATGTAGGTCAGTGCCACGTTGACAATGGTCAGGTCGAGTACCTGCATGACTACCGCCAGCATGACCGCGACCGTAATGGTAAGACGTGAAGCGGGGCTCTCTTGCGCCACGGATGGGCTCCTCTCTGTGACGGATGAGCCTGATGGTAGGATCAGCCTTCACCCATTTCGACGCGTGGACCGGGAAAATGTGCACGTCCAGGTACTGACCGTTCGGTCAGTATAAAGTCGGTGCTCCTCTCTGGCAAGTTGGGAAAGGTGATAAGCCGCCATGTCGGGATAGACTGCAACCAGGAAAACCCAGGATTGTGGCTCGATGCAGCCCATACCCCATGGTCAGACTTACTTTGGCGGGAAACGTGGCCTGTCATGGGCAAACGGTGTCTGACGTAACAGGTCTTCCTCATCACTGCGCAGCCAACGCCATTCGCCGGGACGCAGCGCGCCGAGAGGCAGATTTCCCACCGCTACGCGGAGCAGACGCAACACCTCCGTGTCGCCAGCGGCAAGCAGACGCCGGATCTGGCGATTACGTCCTTCCTGCAAAATGAACTCCAGCCACTGGGTTTTGCCACCGCAGCGCAACTCCCTGACCTGCAATGGTAAGCAAGGTTTTCCATCAAGCGTGGGGCCAGTCGCCAGTTGCGCTGCGGCGCTCGTGGAGAGGGGCGGGCGAATCTGCACATGGTAGGTCTTGGCCACATGCTGATCCGGATCCAGCAGTTGTTGCGCCCAGTGCGGATCATTGCTGAAGAGCAGCAGGCCGGAGCTGGCCTGATCCAGACGTCCTACGGGAGCCAACCATGGGGTCTCGGGCAGCAGGTCGTACACAGTGGCACGCCCCTTCTCATCCCGACGGGTGGTAAGAACCCCACGCGGTTTATGCAGCAGCAAAACCCGGCGGGTACTGGCGGTGACCTCGATACCATCGACACAGATTTTCGGCCCGGACAGGGCGAAGCGTGCCTCTGGATCGTGTACCCGACGACCATCTACCTCCACCCGCCCGGCGCGGATCCATTCCGCCGCCACCGTCCGCGAGCACAGCCCGGCTTTGGACAGGATGCGAGCAAGCCCAAAGCCGGGCGCACTTTGGTTTTGTCCAGACTTTGGACTATGATTTGAAGGCTGTTTCACTCGTTCGCCCAAAGGAGTTGATTATGGCGCATGAAACTTTGCATGAATCCCGCGAATCCTTGTCCCCCGAAACCGTGGATATCCACCGGGCCATTTCCTCGCTGATGGAGGAGTTTGAAGCGATTGACTGGTACCAGCAGCGCGCCGACGCCTGCAAGGATCCTATGCTCAAGCAAATTCTGGAACACAATCGGGATGAAGAAATCGAGCACGCTGCTATGGTCCTGGAGTGGCTGCGCCGTAAAATGCCGCGGCTGGATAAAGAATTGCGTGAGTACTTGTTCAGCAACGGCTCCATCACCGGCCACGAGTCCGCGACGATGGGACGCGAGTAAAACGGATTGCATTGTCACGGGACAAAACGGGCACAGAGGTCGTTGTAAAAATTGAGTCCGAGGGCCGTGGGTTGGAGGAATTCTCCTTTGATTTCGACTAAACCCGCGCGCTCGGCTCGACGGATTTGTGGCTGAACCATAGGCCATGACAGGCCGGTACGTTCCGGGAATAACGCCATGGGGAAGCCATCCGTCAGGCGCAAGGCGTTGAGCATGAACTCGAAAGGTCTATCGGCGGTTAACACGGGTTCATAGTCGCCGATAGCGTCGGCATCACTCAGCGCGTCGGCCATATAACTTTCCGGACGGCTGGGTTTGCGGCTGCGCCAGATGCCATCGGGCAGGGTGATTTTGCCGTGCGCCCCGGCACCGATGCCGAGGTAGTCGCCATAGAGCCAGTAATTGCGATTATGCTGACAGCGTTGGCCGGGCAGGGCGTGGGCCGATATCTCGTAGCGCGGCAGTCCGGCCTCCTGGAGTTGCCGACGCAGGGCATTTTCCATGTCAGCGGCTTGGTCGTGGTCCGGCAGGTCTGCCGGTGGCTGACTTGCAAAAGGGGTTCCCGCCTCCAGGGTGAGCTGGTAGAGGGACAGGTGAGGAGGGGTATAGTCCAGCGCGATTTGCAGGTCTGCTTGTGCAGCGGCGAGATCCTGCCCCGGCAGGGCAAACATGAGATCGAGATTATAGCTTTCGAATTCAGCGGCGATGGCGAGCTCCACCGCGCGGCGGGCTGCCGCTGCATCGTGAATGCGGCCGAGCCGTTGCAGAAAGACATCATTGAAAGATTGGATGCCTAAAGAGAGCCGGGTAACGCCCGCCTCCCGGAAGGCGCGAAAAGATGCCGCTTCTATGGCTCCCGGGTTGGCCTCCAGCGTCACTTCCAGACCGGGCAGTGGCCGCAGGCGGGCGCGGATCTCGGAGAGCAGGCGATCGATGATTTCCGGCGGAAAGAGGCTGGGGGTGCCGCCGCCGATAAAAATAGTCTGTACACGACGTCCCCAGATGCGTGGCAGTTCCCGATCCAGGTCGGCGAGCAGTGCGGCCAGATAACGTTCTGCTGGAATGCTGTTGGCTGCATGGGAATTGAAATCGCAATAAGGACACTTGGCTTTGCACCAGGGCAGATGTACATAGAGCGAAAACGACGAAGATGCTTTGAGGGTGAGGTTCATCGAATACTCGCGGGAGGAACGATAGGTGACGAAAATGGATTGGACGCCCTTATTTTTACTCCGAACTGTGCTTTTTCCCAAGGCATTATTGGGATTGCGTGTTTTTGAGCCGCGTTATCTGGACATGATCAGCGCTTCCCTGCGGCAGGGCCGCGATTTTGGCATTTGCCTCAGCCACCCTCGCGGCGACGGCCATGCAGGGCCGGAGTTGGTGGGTACTCTGGCGCGCATTGTGGACTGGGGTGGTGAGGCGGGTGTTCTCCAGGTACAGGTGCAGGGGCAGGAACGCTTCACCATTCAGGACTGGCGTTACGATGGGCCTTTGGCGGTAGCTGTGATTCAGCGCTGGGTCGCGGAACCCATTGTGCCCATGCGCCGCGAAAGTGATGTGTTGCGTTCTATTCTTGAAGAGTTGGTGGGCAAGGAGCCCGCTGCGGAGATGGACGCCAGCAGTGCCGGGATGATTCTGGCGCAGGCACTGCCCGCCTCTCCAGAAGAAAAGCAACAGCTTCTCCTCCTTCAGGATCCCCTGGAACGACTGCGCCGTATTATGGATCTGCTCAATCAACGTGGCGCGTAGGAACAAATCTTAACGTTTCCCTTTGCCGTAAATGTAGGTGGAAAAATCGGTATAGTTTTGTGAAAGATTACGGAAAAGGTGGTCGAGACTGATAATGGCCTGTTCCAGGATGTTCACCGTAATATAAGGCTTTTCTACCTTTAGCCGTTGATAACGGGCGCGGGTGAGGACCAGCACCTGGGTATCGTCACTTTTGGCGAGAATGCGGGCGCTACGTGGCTGACGGTCGAAAAAGGACATCTCTCCAGCCATCTCCCCGTCACGTACCCGGACCACTTCTACTTCGTCGCCGTCGGCGGTGTGGTGAACGATGGCCATTTCACCTTTGACGCAGAAGAACAGCGCTTCTCCCAGTGTGCCCCATTCGGCAATCACCTGATCCATATGAAATTGGGCATGGGTGACATATTCTGCAAGGGTCTGGACTTCGCTGATGGTCAGCGACTGCGCCAAGTGATGCTGTTTGAGAAATTGGGTGATTTCTACGTGGGCAATGCCAAGCATGGTGCGTTCCTCTGGGAAGCGGATTTTCTATCATTATAACGGTGGAAGGGGGATGAGGGACAGTGCCGCATTTTGAATCCTGCCGTCGCCTCGCGGTATAATGCAACATTACCTCCAACGAGTAATCCCATGACACGTCCCAGTGGAAGAAGTGCTGATGCCTTGCGTCCGGTACAGGTCACCCGAAATTTTACCAAACATGCCGAAGGCTCGGTGCTGATAGCCTGCGGCGACACCAAAGTGCTGTGTACCGCCAGCGTCGAAGAAAAGGTGCCGTCCTTCCTGCGCGGTATGGGCAAGGGGTGGGTGACGGCAGAATATAGTATGTTGCCGCGTGCAACCCGGGAGCGGGTCGCGCGGGAATCTGCCAAGGGACGCATCGGTGGACGCACCCATGAAATTCAACGCCTCATCGGCCGTAGTCTGCGCGCTGCCGTAGATTTACAGGCCTTGGGTGAGCGCACCATCTGGGTGGATTGTGACGTGCTTCAGGCCGATGGTGGGACCCGCACCGCGAGTATTACCGGCGCTTGTCTGGCGGTGGCCGATGCCCTGCAACATCTGCGTGCGGCCGGGCGGATTCAGAACAATCCCTTGCGGGACTGGGTGGCGGCTGTTTCGGTGGGCATCTACCAGGGGCGGGCGGTCCTCGATCTCGATTATGCCGAAGACAGTAATGCCGACGTGGATATGAATGTGGTGATGACCGGTGCAGGTGCGTTTGTAGAAGTGCAGGGAACAGCGGAAGGTGCGGTATTCAGTGCGGAACAAATGGCCGAAATGCTGGGGCTGGCGCGCAAGGGGATCGCTGAATTGGTGGCGCGTCAGCATCAGGAGTGTCCGGAAGCACGTTCATGACACCGTTGTTGTTGGCCACTGGTAACCCCGGTAAGGTGCGTGAGTTGCAACTGCTGCTCGCCGCTCGTGGCTTTGCGGTGGTCGGCCAAACTGGGCTGGGTATTTCCAGTATTGTAGAAACCGGACTCAGCTTTGTCGAAAATGCGTTGCTCAAGGCACGCCACGCCGCCTCACAAAGTGGTATGGCGGCGCTCGCCGAAGATTCCGGGCTTTGTGTGCCCTACCTGCAAGGCGCGCCCGGCCTTTACTCCGCGCGCTATGCGGGCCCGGAGGCCAGTGCCGCCACCAACAACGCCAAGTTGCTGACGATGCTGGCTGGCGCGCAGGGCGAGGCTCGTGCTGCTTATTATGTGGCTTGCATGGTCTTTCTGGAATCTGCTGCTGACCCTTCGCCACTGGTGGCGCAGGGTTTCTGGCAGGGAGTTATTGGTGAGCACCCTGTCGGTGATGGAGGCTTTGGGTACGACCCGCTATTTTGGCCCGCAGGCGGACTGCGCAGCGCGGCACAGTGGAGCCTGGAAGAAAAAAACGATTGCAGTCATCGTGCGCTGGCACTACGCAGACTGTTGGAGCTACTGGCGGAACGTCAGGCGCCCCAGCCACTATCACTCAAGGATTGACGCAGGCGGGACAGGGCCCGCACCTGCAATTGTCTTACCGCCTCGCGGCTGACGCCCATCCGTTCGGCCACTGCTTCCAGGGTCATCGGGGCATCGCCATGCATGCCGTAGCGAAACACCATGACCTCCCGTTGCTTTTCGTTGAGTTCCGTCAGATGCCCGCGCAGCGCTTTACAGATGGCGTCGCGGTCGTATTCGTTATCAGGACCAGCAATGTCGCCGACCACCTGTTCGATACGGCTTGGCCCGTCGGATATTTCTTCGTCGAGAGAGAAGACACGAATATCGGCAAAATCCAGCGCGCGCATGGTGCTCTCACGTACTCCAAGAGCTTCGCGGCGCTGCTCGCGGCGCACATCAATGTCGCTGTCTTTTTCCTCTCCGCGCTGCATATAAGCGTGCAGGGACTTGGCAAGATAGTCAGGCAGGCGTATGAAGCGAGAGCGGATGAGTGCCCGTTGCATGGCCTCGCGAATCCACCAGGTCGCGTAGCTGGAAAAGCGTGTCCCGAGCCCTTCCCGAAATCGGTCGGCGGCGCGTAGCAAGCCCATATATCCCTCCTGAAGGAGGTCCTCCTGACTCAGTCCTTTGTTGCGATAACCCCGGGCGACCGCCTTCACCAAGGGCATATGGGCAGAGATGAGGGTGGCGCGAGCGCATTCATCACCTTGGCGCAGTCGATGGATGAGTTGCAGTTCCTGCTTCTGGCTGAGGAACGGTCCACTGTTTTCGTCGTCTATGAAATCATCAAGAGGTGGCGGATCAATGGCGGGGCCCATATCAGGAATGTCTGAGTCCCTCGATTCCCTAGCTTCGGTATACATTAATTGGCCTCTTGATTTTGATCACAAAGTGCTGCGGCGTTGCAATCTAATAATATAATTCAATAGCGGTTTCACTGTCCTCAATATTAGGATTCTTTTTGATCCGGCTGTCAAGGGTCTGCAACGGGTATTTTGTGATTTTAGCAACATGGTGTCGCCGATATCACGAAAAATAGTGTACTTTAAGCTGCGGTGTCTTTACGGGCGACCAGGGTTTTTTGACTATGCCTCTTGATCTGCCTATAATCCCGCCCTTTGTCGTTACCTATATCCAAAGAGGTCGGAATCCTTCTATGCCAACTGTTCGCGTCAAAGAAAATGAGCCCTTCGAAGTTGCGCTGCGGCGTTTTAAACGTTCCTGTGAAAAAGCGGGCGTCCTTACCGAAGTGCGGCGTCGTGAGTTCTACGAAAAGCCCACGGAAGAGCGCAAGCGCAAGGCCGCTGCTGCTCGCAAACGTTCGTTGAAGCGTATGCGTCGTCAGTCCATGCGTCTGGTCCGGCTCTACTGATGACGCTGCGCGAACGCCTCCAGGAAGATATGAAGTCGGCCATGCGCGCCCGGGAAGCCGAGCGTCTGGTGACCATTCGTATGCTTCTGGCAGCGATCAAACAGCGCGAAATTGATGAGCGCCGCGAGCTTGACGATACTGAAGCGTTGAGCATTGTGGATAAGCTGATCAAGCAGCGCAAGGATTCTGCCAGTCAATTTATTGCTGGTGGTCGTCCGGATCTTGCGGAAAAGGAAGAGTCAGAAATCGTTTTTCTCGCGGTCTATCTGCCGGAGGCTCTGCTGCCTGCAGAGATTGATGGGCTGATTGCTGAGACGATAACGGCCGTAGCGGCCAGTGGTCCCAGAGATATGGGTAAGGTACTTACCGCCTTGCGCCCGCAGATGCAGGGACGTGCGGACATGGCCGTGGTGGCGGAAAAAGTAAAGGCCCGCCTTAGCAGCTAATGGACGAAGACGCGGCTGCGGCCGGGGTTACCTCCTGGCAGAACAGCTTCTGGCGGGCTCTGGATGCCAGTGATGTGCAGAGCGCGTGGTCGCAGCATTGTGGTCACATCTATGGTCGCAGATATGTTGCGGTGACCACTCCCTGGGTGACGCTCGCGGAAATTCATGATCGTCTGAACTGGTCGCAGTGGCTGTCACAGCGTATTACCGCCGGTTTTTCTCTCCCTGTCGCTGATATTCCCGATGTAAATACCCTGCTGGACCTGGCCCAGCGCCTTGGTGCCGTGCTCAGCGGGCGGGATTTGCGCGCGATGCTCAACGTGCTGATGGCACAGAAAGGCTACGCTGCAGCCTTGCGTCAGACCGCGGATGCCCTGACCGGGCTGGCGACGGAGATTGATCCGCCGGTGGCTTTGTCGCGCAGCCTCAACATGGCGCTGGATGAGGAGGGCGAGCTCCTCGACACTGCCAGCCCTGATCTCGCGCTTCTGCGTCAGCGCCTGCGGGCCAGCCGCGGCGAATTGCAGCGTTTCCTGCAGAGCTTTCTGCGGAATCCTGACTGGCAGGAGTACTGGCAGGATCAGATCATCGTGCAGCGCAATGAGCGTTACGTGCTGCCCCTCAAAGCCAGTCATAAAGGGCGCATCAAAGCGATCGTGCATGACCGCTCGGCCAGTGGTGAAACCCTTTTTGTGGAACCGCTGGTTGCCGTCGAGCTGAATAACCAATTGGTTCAGGACCGGCGTGCTGAGTTGCAGGAACAGGAGCGTATTCTTCGCGTCCTCAGCGCGGCGGTAGGGGCAGAAGTGCCGGGCATCGTCGTGGCCCTGGGGCATATGGGTCGCCTGGATGCGGTACGGGCGGGGCTGGAACTGGGTGATACCTATGGCGGGATTTTGCCCAAGGTGGGCGTGGCGGCGGCCTTTGATCTGCAGGCCCTGCGCCATCCGCTACTCTGTCTGCGTCATCCGGGGCAGGTCGTGGGTAACTCGGTACATCTCGGGGCGGACGCGCACCAACTGGTGATTACCGGCCCTAATACCGGCGGCAAGACGGCTACCCTGAAAGCGGTGGGGCTCAATCATCTGATGGCCTATATGGGGTTGCCGGTGACGGCGGAAGGCACTCTGGGTTATTTCTGCAAGTGCTTTGCGGTTATTGGCGATGCCCAGGATATTCACACGGATCTTTCTACCTTTTCGGCGCAGGTGCAGCGCCTGCAGGAAGTGCTGAGGCATGCCGATGCCAACAGTCTCGTGCTTCTGGATGAACTGGGCAATGGCACCGATCCACGGGAGGGGGGTGCACTGGCCCAGGCGGTGGCGGAGGCTTTGCTGGCGGCCAAATCCTGCACACTGCTCACCAGCCATCTGGAGGTGATGAAACGCTATGCCCTGAGCCATGAAGGTGTGGCGCTGGCGGGTATGGGTTTCGATGCCGAGCGTCTGGCGCCCACCTATCGCCTGCAGTGGGGTGTGGGTGGCGCGAGCCAGGGCTTGGCTATTGCCCGGCGGGTGGGGATGCCAGCGCCGCTGATGGCCCGCGCCGAGGCGCTTTATGCCGATGATCGCGAAGACTGGGAACGTTGGGAAGCGCAGCGGGAGGGCTTGCTGCGGGCCGCGCAGCAAGCCCTGGATGAGGCCGCGCTGGCGCGCAACGAAGCCACAACATCCGCCCGGCGCCTGGAACGCGAGCTGGAGGCGGCACGACAAGAGCGCGAAAAAGCCGCCGCCGCCGCGCATGCCGAGTGGGAAAATATCCTGATGACGGCACGCCAGCAGGTGCGGCAAACCATCGCGGCGCTCAAGTCGGGACGGGATACTCATGCCGCATCAGCGGCCTTGCAGCGCCTGGAAGCCCCTTTCCGGGTGGAAGAGCAGCGTGCGGATAGTCTGCCTGCCGTGGGGGCTAAGGGTCTGTTTCTGCCGCTCCGGCAGGTGAGCCAGGTATTGCGTGTGGATCCGGCCCAGCAACGGGTGCAGATTCAATTGCGGGGTAAACAGCTTTGGGTGCCGGCCGCACAATTCGCCGTGGATGCGGCGGTGCAGATGCCCAAGGAAAAGGGCAGCACCCAATATGCAGCGCCGGGAGATCATCCCTGGCGTCTGGATTTGCGCGGACAGCTTCGGGAAGACGCTTTGGTGGCCTTGTGTCGGCATGTGGATGGTGCCGTGGCTGCTGGTCGCCAACAGGTCGAGATTCTGCACGGTAAGGGTAATGGCGTACTTGCAGAAATGGTGCGCGAATTTGCCGGACAGGACCCTCGGGTCAGCCAATGGCGCATGGCGCGACCAGAACATGGTGGTGGCGGGGTCAGCGAGTTGGAGTTACGCTGACGAATGGCCAACTTTTCCCCCACATTTGTCAATGCCGTACTGGAGCACAGCGATCTGGTGCGCCTTATCGACAGCCGCGTGCCGCTGAAGAAAAAGGGCAAGGATTTCTGGGCCTGCTGTCCGTTTCATCAGGAAAAAAGCCCCTCATTTTCTGTCAGCGCGGATAAGCAGATTTATTACTGTTTTGGCTGCCACGCGCATGGAAATGCCATCGGATTTTTGATGGCCCATGACCGGCTCTCTTTCCCTGAAGCGGTGACGACGCTGGCCGAGGAGGCGGGCATTGCCCTGCCTGAAGACAGTCCGACCGGCGAACAGGAAGACCTCCGGCCACTGCGTGCCATTCTCGAAAAAGCTGTCGCCCTTTACCAGTCCATGGTCGCAGAACATCTACCGGCCCAGGAATATCTGCGTGAAAGAGGATTGGATGCCGACACTATCGCGCGCTTTGAGCTGGGTTATGCACCACCAGCGGCCCGGTTTCTGAGCCAAAAACTTGGCAATGATGCGTCATCGCGACGGCAGTTGCTGGGAGCGGGATTGGTCAGCAGTCGCGACGATGGCTCGGTCTATGATCGTTTTCGCGGCCGGGTGATTTTTCCGATCCGCGATGGGCGCGGACAAATGGTGGGGCTGGGAGGGCGCAGTCTTGACGGCCACGAGCCCAAATATCTTAATTCGCCGGAAAGTGCCCTCTACCACAAGGGCCGGGTGCTGTATGGTCTGCATCAGGCGAAGGAAGGCGTGCGTCGTGCTGGGCGGGTTCTGCTGGTGGAAGGGTATCTGGATGTCATCACATTGCACCAGGTGGGCGTTGACTATGCCGTCGCTGCGAGTGGGACTGCCCTGGGTGATAGCCAGTTAGAGATGCTCTTCCGGGCGGCGGCCGAGGTGCTGCTTTGTTTTGACGGCGATAATGCCGGGCGTAATGCCGCCTGGCGCGCGGTGCAGATGGCGCCGGAGCATCTGCGCGAGGGGCGTCTGCTGCGGGTGTTGTTCATGCCCGATGGGGAGGACCCCGACTCACTGGTGCGTCAGCACGGGGCCGCGGCGTTTGAATCATTACTTCCGGGCGCACGCCCGGCCATTGATTTCTTTTTGGAGGATCTGCAACACCGACACAATCTTGCAGCAGAAGACGAGAAGGCTCTTTTCCTGCATGCAGCGCGCGATTTTCTGAAGCGGGTGAGCGATCCGATCCTGCGTGAGGTCTATGAGCAACGGGTGCAGGATCTTTGCGGGTTAGCCCCGGTTACCCGGCGGGCGGCGTCGCGCGTGGTACGCAAAGCGTCGCCCAACGCGACCCAAGGGCCATCCCTTTACAAAACTGCGTTGCGACTCTTGCTGCATCACCCGGAGGACCCGGCCTGGCAGACGCTGGATCGCGATTTGCTGCCGTTTCTCTTCGACAGTGAGCCTACGGTAAAAAATCTGGCGGGGGCACTTGATATTTTGGCCAACATGACCCATTTAAGTTCTCACGAGTTGTTCGCGAAATTGTCGGCATCGGAACATGCGGAAGTATGCTATGCGTTGGTGATGACTCATACCGGCGGCGTAGAAGATGGTGCGCCGATGCAGCTTGAAATTTCGGGCTGTGTGGCGCGGATCAATCAGCGTCTTGCTGCAGCGCGCAGCCACTTTATCAGCCGGGCAGCGGATCAGGGTGGTTTGAGCGCACTTTCCGAGCAGGAGCGAGCAGAGATGGTACGCTTGTCCCGGCGCGGCAGGCGGAAGGATGTTTGAGCCAGATAAATGCAGGAAAAGGCTGAGGATGCAGGTCTGTGACGATAACACCTTTCCAGGCGTGTGGTTTTTCTTATATAATATGCGGCTTTCCGCGAGTGCAGGGTGGTTATGAGAGACGGTGAGAGTGCAGTGGATAATGAATCTCAGCGGTCTGAGCTGAAGCGGCTTATTGCGCGCGGTAAAGAGCAAGGCTATCTGACCTATCGCGAGATCAATGATCATTTGCCCGAAGAGGTCTTCGACCCCGAGCAGATGGAAAATGTCATCTCCATGATCAATGACATGGGTATTGAGGTCTTCGAAGAAGCCCCCGATGGCGAGACCCTGCTCGATGGGGAGGGCGGCTCTGTGGTCGCCGCCCAGGAAGCGGAAGAGGCCGCCGAAGAAGCCCTGGCTGTGGTCGAGGCGGATATCGGGCGGACCAGTGACCCGGTGCGCATGTACATGCGCGAGATGGGCAGCGTCGAACTGCTCACCCGTGAAGGTGAAATCGAGATTGCCCGGCGTATTGAAGACGGTCTGATGCAGGTGTTGCGGGCGGTATCGACCTGTCCGACGACCATCTCTCTTTTGCTGGACGCGGCCGATCGGGTGGAGCGCGGTGAGACACGCCTGGATGAAGTGGTCGACGCCTTTATCGATCCTAATGCGCTGGACGCGGAAGCGGTTAGCGCGGACGAGGATGCCGTACTGGTGGGCGGCGACGAGATTGAGGTTGAGGACGACGACGAAGAATCTGAAGACGGTGATGTCGAAGTAGACAAAGGCCCGCAACTCGAAGAAGCGTTGGAACGTTTTGCAGTGATTCGCGCTGCTTACACCATGTTACTCGTCAGCTATGCTGATGGTGAAATGCATGGGGAAGCTTACCAGCAGCAGCGTCGTGAGCTTGCGGAGCGCTTCCTGGAAATCAAGCTCAACGTTCGTCAGATCGATGTCATGACCGATGCGCTGCGCGGGTTGACCGAAGAGGTACGTCAGTGCGAACGGGAGCTGATGGAACTGTGCATTGAACGTGCACGTTTTCCGCGTAAGGATTTTGTCCGCAGCTATCCTGGTCACGAAAGCGATGTAGGCTGGGTTGATCAGCAAATTTCCGGCGGATTTTCTTACAGTGCTCGTTTGATCGAGTTCCGTGATGATATCGTGTCGATCATGAAGCGACTGGCGAACATTGAGAAGCGTGCAGGCTTGCCGGTTGTTGAGATCAAAGAGGCCAGCCGATTGATGTCTATTGGTGAGGCTAAGGCACGGCGTGCCAAGAAGGAAATGGTCGAGGCCAACCTGCGTCTGGTGATCTCTATTGCCAAGAAGTATACCAATCGTGGTTTGCAGTTTCTCGATCTGATTCAGGAAGGGAATATCGGCTTGATGAAGGCCGTGGACAAGTTTGAATATCGGCGTGGCTACAAATTCTCGACTTACGCGACCTGGTGGATACGGCAGGCCATTACGCGGAGTATTGCGGATCAGGCGCGGACCATTCGTATTCCGGTACATATGATCGAAACCATCAACAAACTCAATCGGATCAGCCGGCAGATGCTTCAGGAAATGGGACGCGAGCCGACGCCTGAAGAGTTGGCAGAGCGGATGGAGATGCCTGAGGATAAAATTCGCAAGGTATTGAAAATTGCTAAAGAGCCCATCTCTATGGAGACACCCATTGGTGATGATGAAGATTCGCATCTGGGTGATTTCATTGAGGATCGGAACGTGACGGCGCCAGCGGATTCTGCCGTTAATGCGGCGATTCGCGAGGTGGTCGAGGAGCTGCTCGATAATGGTTTGACGGCGCGGGAGGCCAAGGTGTTGCGTATGCGTTTTGGTATCGGGATGAATACCGACCATACGCTAGAAGAAGTTGGCAAGCAGTTTGACGTTACTCGTGAGCGTATTCGCCAAATTGAAGCCAAGGCACTGCGTAAACTGCGTCATCCCTCCCGATCGGAGCGGTTGCGCAGTTTTGTGGACGGTGAGGTGACGATCCCGTCCTGATGTATGCTTTTGCTGTATACAGGCGTGGATATCGGCGCGTTCCACGCCTTTCTTTAGGGCCTGTAGCTCAGTTGGTTAGAGCAGGGGACTCATAATCCCTTGGTCCACGGTTCGAGTCCGTGCGGGCCCACCAATTAAATCAAGGATCTACCAAGGTGCGGTAGGTCCTTTTTCTTGCCTGGGCCCAGCCGTATAAGCGTGGTATAAGCAAATTCTAGATTTTTGCATAGGCGCACGTTAATCTCGCGTGCTCTTCCTGAACGCTTCTCCATGAGACATAAATTGAGACTGTTGGGATGTTTTTTGCTCTATAAATATATTCTCAGAAATTCATAACTAGCAATTACATCTTTGTTTTTTAACAGCGGCTTATCAGCGCACCTCTATTTTTTGGGCGCGGTTGGGGTCATCTACTCTGGAAATTATCAGGAAGCTGAGCAGCATCAAAATGACCAGCGTCAGCGATATACTCACCGGACCCGTGCCAAGACCAAGGCCACCGAACCGTATCGGCTTGTCTGTCCAGTCCGCGAAAGAAGCCCCCAGCGGTCTGGTCAAGATATAGGCTATCCAGAAGGCGGCGATTTCGTTAAGGTCGGACATGAAGTATGCGACGACGGGAATGCCGAACAAGAGGACAAATAGTAAACCCGATCCAAGGTAGCCTAAATCCAGGCTCGATGCTGTCATGTCACCTGCGGCGGTGCCCAGGGCAAAGGTGGCTACGATGGTCGCCCAATAGAATGCCTCTCGCCGAGGTGTATGCACACTGTGAATGGAGAGGGTTTTTTCTTTGCGTTTCCAGGCCCCCAGAATCCCGATCAAGGCAACCAGAAAAACGGATGTCGAGATGTCATAGGGAACGCCCAGCACGACATGGGTGACGTCCGCTATTTGGGTGCCGAAGATACTCACCATGATTACGGCAAACCAGTAATAGTGCGTGGTATATTGATTGCTCCGCATCTGTAGCCAGATAGCGGCCAGGAACAATAACCCACAACCTACCACGGCCAGATAGGGGTTCGTGTGGAAAACGAGAAAATCCGATGTGGCTTCTCCCATGGCGGTGGTCAGGAGTTTCGCCATCCAGAAATATGCGGTGATTTTCGGTACTTTGAGCAGTGGGTCATTTCCATTGGAAGGGCTAAGTGCGGCTGTAGTCATTGATGTTCCTTTTTTAAGGACGGCGAGCACGGTCATGCATCCCCATGCCCACCCAGTATCGGAGCAAATCCCGATGCAGTTACGTTTATCCTCGGATCAAAGCGGGATCTGCTGCCTCAGAAGGTCAGTACGGTGCGGATGGACTTACCCTCGTGCATGAGATCGAAAGCGGTGTTGATCTCTTCCAATGGCAGGGTATGGGTGATCATCTCGTCGATATGGATTTTGCCTTCCATGTACCAGTCGACGATTTTCGGCACGTCGGTGCGGCCCTTGGCGCCGCCGAAGGCGGAACCCCGCCAGTTGCGTCCGGTCACCAGTTGGAAGGGGCGGGTACTGATTTCCTGTCCGGAACCGGCGACACCGATGATGATGCTGGTGCCCCAGCCTTTGTGGCAGCATTCCAGCGCCTGGCGCATTAGGGTGGTGTTGCCGATGCACTCGAAACTGAAGTCGGCGCCGCCCTTGGTGAGGTTGACCAGATAGGGAACCAGATCGCTTTCGACCTCCTTGGGATTCACGAAATGGGTCATGCCGAATTTTTCGGCCAGATCGCGCTTGCCGGGGTTGATGTCCACGCCGACGATCATGTCCGCCCCTGCCATGCGTGCGCCCTGAACCACATTGAGGCCAATACCGCCAAGGCCGAAAACCACAACCTTGTCACCAGGACGGACCTTGGCCGTATAAAGCACTGCCCCGATACCGGTGGTAACGCCACAGCCGATATAACAAACCTTATCGAAGGGTGCGTCCTCGCGGATTTTGGCCAGGGCGATTTCCGGCAACACGGTGTAATTGGCGAAGGTGCTGGTGCCCATGTAGTGGTACAGCGGCTTGCCATTGGCCGAGAAACGACTGGTGCCGTCGGGCATTAGACCTCGCCCCTGGGTATCGCGGATGGCCTGACAGAGATTGGTCTTGCCGCTCAGGCAGTATTCACACTCCCGGCATTCTGGGGTGTAAAGGGGGATGACATGATCGCCGGGCTTCAGGGAGCGCACCCCCGGCCCGACTTCTACCACCACGCCCGCGCCTTCATGACCCAGCACGGTGGGAAACAGACCTTCGGGGTCCATGCCCGAGAGGGTGTAGGCGTCGGTATGGCAAACGCCGGTAGCCTTGATTTCCACCAGCACTTCGCCGGCGCGTGGTCCTTCGAGTTGCACGGTTTCAACAACGAGGGGCTGATTGGCGCCATAAGCAACGGCAGCACGAACATCCATGGGTATATCTCCAGTATGTAAGGGATGGTGATGAGGGGTGAAATCAGCAATTCATGGGAATCGACCCGCTACAGCCGCGGATTCTTTCACCGTGGGCGTAGACCGTCATACGCCTGTCCCGGGCATAACCGATCAGGGTCAGACCATGGCTTTCGGCCAGTTGAATGGCCAGGCTGCTGACTCCAGAGATGGCCGCCACAACGGGTATGCCAAAGCCCAGAGCCTTGAGGGCAATCTCGAAGCTGAGTCGGGAAGAAACGCCCAGCAGTGTGGTCTGCCCATAGGCAATGCCCTGCTGCAACGCAGCACCAATACTTTTGTCGACGGCATTGTGGCGTCCTATGTCCTCGCGGACCAGAATGCCAAGGGACGTAGCTAAAACAGCGGCGTGTGCGGTTCCGGTGGTCTGATTTAAATCCTGCTGTTGCTGCATGGTGGCAAGGAGCGCGTGAATGGCCTCCGTATCCGTCGTCACTAGATCCCGTTTCAGGGACGGGAAAGGCACCAGCCCGGTGAAGCAGGGTGTCCCGCAGAGTCCGCAAGCGCTCCCACCGATCACGCAGCGACGCTTATGTTCGACGCGTTCCGCTGCCGCCGAGCTGAGCTGAATATACAGTGCCCAACCCTCGGCCACATGTACCGATTCCCAGGCGATGATTTCCTCCTGGGACCGCAGTACGCCTTCGCTCCATAGAAAGCCACAAAAAAAGTCCTCCAGATGATCTGGCGTGGCCATCATCACCGCGTAGGGATCACCGTTGATCACCAGCGAAATGGCAGCTTCCTGCAGTATGGCTTCCTCGTGTACCAAGGGCACGCACTGGCTTTCCAGCACCGTCGCCGGAGACCAACTTATTCCGCCGAGGCCTGCATCTGTGCGCATAGCGCCCGTCCTTTTTCAGTGAGGATGATGACGGGGCGCCCCCGCCGTTCTGCCTGGGCCACGTAGTCTATGCCGCCCCAACTATCGGTATGACCGAGGAGCAACAGGAGTCGCTCCAGTTGGCTGCGACGGATGCCCAGAAGCTTGCCGGTTTTCGCGAGCGACAGCACCTGCTCAGCACATAGTGCCTGCATCAGGGCGATCACCAGGTTTTCCATCGCGCTTTCTTCAGGGGTGGTTTCAGTCACACTGACCCGCCGCTGCAAAAGTCACCTGAATGGACTTGGAGGTGGGGGTGTTGGCCCGGTCCGCATGGCTGGAGAGGGGGACCAGCACGTTAAGCTCGGGATAGTATCCGGCCACGCAGCCCCGCGGGATATCGTAGGGCACCAAGACGAAATTCCGGGCGACCCGCTCGCCATCCCGCCAGTGCGAGGTGATGTCCACCGGACGGTCCGGCTGGAATCCCAGTTCCGCCATGTCAGCGGCATGCATGAAGCAGATGTTGCGGGCGCCAGAAACGCCACGATAACGGTCTTCTAAGCCATAGATCGTGGTGTTGTACTGGTCGTGGCTGCGGATGGTCATGAGATTAAATATCCGCGCTGCCGTCTGCGGCTGAAAGCGATCTTCAGTGATGGCTTTCAGCGCCTGCGCGATGAAATTGGCTTTGCCGGATGCGGTGGTCCAGCGCCGGGAGCGCGGCGGCAGATCCAGATGAAAACCACGCGGTTTGTGGACGCGGTCGTTGAAGTCTTCAAAACCTGGAACAACGCGGGAAATACGGTCGCGAATCCGGTCATAGTCTGCGACCATCTCGCGCCATGGCGTTTTGCTCTGGGGCAACGTCGCTTCGGCGAGCTCCGCGATGATGGCGGATTCGGACTTCAGGTGGGGTGAAGCCGGAGCGCGCATACCTTGGGAGATATGCACCATGCTCATGGAATCTTCCACCGTCACCCCCTGCGGTTGACCGTTTTGAATATCAATTTCGGTACGTCCCAGACAGGGCAGGATGATTGCCTCCTTCCCATGGACGATATGCGAGCGATTGAGCTTGGTGGTGACATGCACGGTCAACGCACACCCGCGCAGGGCTTTATGGACACGGGCCGTGTCGGGTGTGGCGTTGGCAAAATTGCCGCCCATGCCAAAAAAGACCTTGGCGCATCCCTCTTCCAGGGCGGTGATGCTGCCGATCACGTCATAACCATGTTCGCGGGGCGGTTCAAAATCGAACTCCTTGGCGAGACGATCCAGGAAATCCGGTGCCGGACGTTCCCAAATACCCATGGTGCGATCCCCCTGGACGTTACTGTGGCCGCGAATCGGGCAGGCGCCGGCGCCCTCCTTGCCGATATTACCTTTGAGCAAGAGCACATTGACCAACATCTGGATGGTCGCCACCGCGTGCTTGTGCTGGGTGATTCCCATGCCCCAGGTGATTATGCCGGCCTTGCCTTCATCATAGATTTTGCCGATTTCCATGAACTCGGCATGGGTCAGGCCACTTTCCACCTCAATATCCGCCCAGGGTGTGTTGCTGGCAATTTCCTTGAGGGATTCAAAGCCTTGGGTGTGAGTGTCGATAAAATCCTGATCCAGGGTGCCCTGTTCCAGCACATAGCGGGCGATCCCCAGCGCGATGGCGTAGTCGCCGCCAATGCGCGGTTGATAGTAATGGGTGGCGATTTCCGTGCCGTGCTTGATGAGCATTTCTCTGGCATTCTGCGGATTTACAAAGCGCTGTAGACCACGCTCCCGTAGCGGGTTGAAAACCAGTATTCGGCAGCCGCGTTTGGCGGCATCGCGTAGAGTGCCCAGCATGCGCGGATGATTGGTGCCCGGATTGTGACCGAAGAGCAGGAGGGTATCGGCATGATCGAAGTCTTCCAGGGTGACGGTGCCTTTACCGATACCGATGGATTCGGGCATGCCCAGACTGGTGGGCTCGTGGCACATATTAGAGCAGTCCGGCATGTTGTTGGTGCCGAATTCCCGGGCGAAAAGCTGGTAGAGGAACGCCGCCTCGTTGGAGGTGCGCCCGGAGGTGTAGAAAATCGCCTCATGCGGCGATTTAAGCGCTTGCAGATGCTGGGCAACACGTTGGAAAGCCGCCTCCCAGCTGATGGGCACATAGTGATCGGTCGCGGCGTCGTAAAACATCGGCTCGGTCAGGCGACCAAGTTCTTCCAGGTAATAATCGTCATGTTCAGCCAGCCAGCTGACCGTATGTTGCGCGAAAAAGTCGGTGGTCACCCGCTTGCTGGTGGCCTCCGCCGCCACGGCTTTCACGCCGTTTTCACAGAACTCAAATGTGGAGTGGGCGTCCGGGTCCGGCCAGGCGCAACCAGGGCAGTCGAAACCCTCCGCCTGATTGGATTTGAGGAGCAGGGTGGTACCTTCGGCCAGAATTCCCTGATGCTGCAGGCTCTGCATGGAAGCCCGCAACGCGCCCCAACCTCCGGCAGGTTGCTTGTAATGATGGATTTTTAATTCGGACATGCGTCCCTCCTCATTTTATTACATACCAGACGGTCGGACATTCTTAAAAATTGCAGGGCCGGCATGGTTTCTCCAAGGACCAAAACGCATGTGCCATGGTTGCCCCCCTGCCGTCAGTTTTACATACCGATCGGTTGGTACCAACCTTAGTCAGGATCGGCGGGAGTGTCAAGACGATGGGTACCTTCCAGCCAGCGCTTTATGCGGTGGCCAATGCCCATGGTGGGAAGCCTGCGGGCACCCCTGGGGTGCGTAGCGTGGCAGAGTGAAGTAGAGAATAAACAGCTACGGAAGTCATTGGCGCAAAAGAATGCCTTGACACCGTACTATAGTACGGTGTCTACGATCATGAGTCATGCAACGTATGACCAGTATGTAGATTGGAGGTGACCATGACTGTCAAGACGGAACCTGGCAAAGCGACAGAAGCCTGCGCCGCAGCAGTACAGCGAGCGCCTGCATCTGCGGGAAAAGGCATATGGGGTCTGTTCTTGGCTGTGGTATTGGGCTTTTTAGCATCGGCCTGCTGTGTATTGCCCCTGTTGCTGATCGTCGCCGGTATCGGTGGCGCATGGATGGCCAACCTGCGGATACTTGGGCCCTACGCACCCTATCTGGATATTTTGGCACTGGCTTTTTTGGTCTACGCCCATATACAAAACCATCGGGAGAATAAAGGGGTGGCCTGCGGCACCTGTGCGCCGGGAGAACGATGGAAGACCCCTCTGCTCTGGGCGGGTACCATTCTGGTGCTCATCGCTCTGGCGTTGCCCCATGTGCTACCTCGCCTTCTGATGCCTTAATCAGGCCGCTCTCACCGTTTATAAAAGGAGATATTTTTATGGATGCCCAAGTGTCTATTCAAAAAATCCTGGCGTCGCTCTGTACGATAGCCTTGATCACTGGTGTCAGCGTCACTATGCCTGCGTCTGCGGCCAGCACAATGCATGCTGTGGCCCCAACCGACATGGCCAGCACCACATTTAAGGTGCCGGGTATGACCTGCGCCGACAAGGCCTGTAATACGTCCATCTATATTGCCCTGCATCGTTTGCACGGCGTGAAGAAAATTCAGATCCGGGATATGGCGCTGACGGTAACGGTGCAGTACGACCCGAAGGCGGTCAAGGTTCCTACCCTTTTGAACGTGTTCCGTCAGGTCGGCTATCCCGCCTCGGTAGTACAGCCATAATCTCTGGATCATCTATTTTTGAGGATGTTTTAGATGAATAAAGCGATGATGTTGGGCATTACGGGCATGACCTGTAATCATTGTGCTCAGATGGTGGAAAATGCGTTGCGCGCGGTTCCGGGCGTCGCATTGGCACAGGTGGCTTTTCCGAAAGAGCAGGCACAGATCGAAGTTTCCGAACCGGTATCCATGGAAGTGCTTGCTGCCGCCATCAACAAAGCGGGCTACGGTGTTTCGCTGCCTGAAAATGCCAGCACTCCGGTGGCAATGGCGGCAAAAAATGCCGATGCTACCGGCTTTCATGTCGCCATTATCGGTTCCGGATCAGGCGCCTTTGCTGCCGCCATCCGGGTGACGGAAGGGGGCGGACGGGTGACCATGATTGAATCCGGTACGCTGGGCGGCACCTGTGTCAATGTCGGCTGCGTGCCTTCCAAGATCATGATCCGTGCCGCGCAGATGGCCCAATGGCAGCGTGCCCATCCTTTTCGTGGTTTAAGTCATAGCGTATCCAGCGTGGATCGCGCCGCCCTCGTCGAGCAACAACAGGATCGTGTGGCTGAGCTGCGTGAAGCCAAATATGCCCATGTGCTGGCTACGCATCCGGACATCACCTTTGTGCAGGGGCATGCCCGCTTTGCCGATGCCAAAACCCTCGTGGTGCGCGCTGCCGACGGATCGGAACAACGGATCCAGGCGGATCGTTTTCTGATTGCGACGGGTGCCCATGCGCACTGCCCGGACATTGAGGGTCTGGCGCAAACGCCTTACTGGACGTCAACGGAAGCCTTGGTAGCGCCCGAATTGCCGCATCATCTCCTCGTTCTGGGGGGGGCGGTTGTCGCGGTGGAGCTGGCGCAGGCCTTTCGCAGACTGGGCTGCGCAGTCACTCTGCTGGCGCGCAGCACACTCCTGTCCAAAGACGATCCGGCACTGGGTACGGGGCTGGAGGCCGTATTTCAGGAAGAGGGAATTCGCGTGCTCAAGCACACCGTTCCCACGTCGGTGCATTACGAGAAGGGCCGGTTTTTGGTCAGCATAGGCGCTGAGACAATCCACGCGGATCGCTTGCTGGTGGCAACCGGGCGCACGCCCAATACGGCGGATCTGGGACTGGAGCAGATCGGGGTAATCACCAACAAATCCGGGGCCATTTCGGTGGATGCGCACATGCAAAGCAGTGTGCCCCACATTTATGCTGCCGGTGATTGCACGACCCATCCTCAGTTCGTTTACGTCGCCGCGGCGGGCGGCACCCGGGCGGCCATCAATCTGCTGGGCGGCGATGCCAGCCTGGATTTGCGGGTGCTTCCTGTCGTCGTATTTACCGATCCTCAAGTCGCTACAGTGGGGCTGGACGAGCGGACAGCGGCACAGCAGGAATTCACCACCGACAGCCGCACACTGACCCTCGATAACGTACCCCGTGCACTGGCGAACTTTGATACACGGGGATTCATCAAACTGGTCGCGGACAAGCATAGCGGCAAACTGTTGGGTGCGCAGATTCTCGCCGCAGAAGGCGGAGAAATCATCCAGGCAGCCGCACTAGCCATACGTGGCGGTCTCGGCATTCAGGATCTCGCCGATCAGCTTTTCCCCTACCTGACCATGGTGGAGGGATTGAAACTCTGTGCCCAAACCTTCACCAAAGATGTCTCGCAATTATCCTGCTGCGCGGGATAATGGATTATTGGAACCACGATGGTAAACCGCCTTCGGATCCAGTTTCTCAGCCGGGGTGGTACAAAAGCGGGCACAACTTGATGCCGTAGTGAGATCACTAACGGGTTTCGGTTGTATCCGTTGCCGAAAGTTATGGGAGCCATATATGAACAGGCAAAGAGACGGATCTGGTTTCAGCATCGGCCAGGTGGCCAAGGCTGCCGGTGTTAATGTGGAGACCGTACGTTTCTACGAGCGCGAAAATCTCATCAAACAGCCTGCAAAACCCACCATCGGGATGCGCCGGTATGCCTCCGAAGTGGTGATGCGCATACGCTTTATCAAGCATGCCCAAGCCCTGGGATTTACTTTGCAGGAGACGCGGGAATTGCTCGCGTTACGTACAGGCGATGCAGAAGTGTGTGCCGCCATGCGCTACCACGTCGAAGTCAAGCTCCATTCAGTTCAGGAAAAAATCAAGTCACTACAAGGTCTGGAGACCGTTCTGACGAACCTGATCGAGGAATGCAAAAGCGGGGATGCCCGCCAGCGCCATAGTTGCCCCATTCTGCAAGCATTGGACGAAGATGCAATTCCGGGAGACAGTCGGTCAAACTAATCAAGGATTTTAGATGATTATATTAGCCGTCGCGCCGTACCCGGATGCTCTGAAAATGGCGATAGGTCACTTGTCCCGGCCCGCCGTTCGGCTTGCGGTGGACATGGCGGATTTCCGTCCAGTCCACCTCCCCGCTGATGGCGCGGGACTGACTCTGTTGCAGGGCAATGCGTGCCGCGGCGACGCGCACCGATTCGGGTACGGGCGTCTGACTGTTCTCCCGGCGCAACACCACATGGCTGCCGCCTAAATCCTGAATGTGAAACCACAGGTCCCAAGGCTTGGCGCTGCGGAAGGTCAGGCGGTCATTTTCCTTTGCATTTTTCCCCCAGAGGAGCGTAAAGCCCTCTATTGCCGTGCGGTTGAAGTCGCTAACATCCGGTTTTCCGTTATTCGCGGATCTTACGGGTGCCGGGCCTGCGGCGGTTGATGATCCCGTTGCCGGTCCGGTCTGCTCGCCCCCCGTCGCTTCCGTAAGGTCTTGCAGCAGCCGTTCCATCTCTTGCAGGCGGGTGGCGATTTCGCGTTGCGCGCGCTGACTGCGTTGTGCCTGCTGCATGTACCACTGCGCCTGCCGGTGCAGCGACTTGCCCGGCGTCACGGTAATAGTGAGTGTTGCACCGGTGACGCAGGTGTGGTCCGGGGCACTGAGCTGCGTGGCGGACGGCATCGCGTCGGGCAGGGCAAAAAGGGCGAAGGCCTGGGTGCGATAGACCTCCGGGTCCTCCCAGCGCGTCATATCCTGGCGCATTTTTTGGATGCGGCGGTGCAGGCGCTCCCATTGCTGAGTGCGGGCGCGTTCCTGGGCGGAAGGTTGGGGATGGGCTGTGGGTTGCACAAAGTGCAGTGCTTCCGGCGCTGGAATCTCCTGCATCGGCCCCAAGTCGAATATGGGTAGGGGGTAGGTGACAGGGTTGTCTGCATCCACTGCTTGCCGCCACCAGGACGCGCAGGGATCTGAGCGTAGCGACCAGGCCTCCTGCATGGCATCCTGATCCGCCGTGTGCTGCGGGCGATAACGGGGCGCCACGCGGCGCAGCCAGGCGGCAGTCGGTAAAGGCTGAGCAAAGGGTTGGCTGTCTTTCGGTGGTGCATAAGCAATGCCGGGCAGGAAGCGTGGCGCGGCCTTGCCATCCAGGCTGTCCCAGCGCCAAGCCCAGCGGATATGTTGCGCCTCATCGAGCAGGGCGATATTGCCGCGTCCGCCAAAGCACTCGGCAATCAGGCTGATCTGGTCCACCCGCTTGCTGATATGGATGCGGCTGCAATCGATGCGCACGATGCGATCCGCCCAGGGCACGCTGATACGCTGAATGCGAAAACCCGCGAAACGCTGATTGAGTGGACTGCTCCAGGTGGTTAAGGCATCCGACTTATGGAATGCAGGGTCTTGCCAGAGCCCCAGAGGGGCACGCTGCACAATCAGCGCAAGATGTGCTTTGGCCGTGTGCAGATAAATCCCGCCCGGCGCATCGCTGATGCCCTGGATGGCCTGCTGCGCGAGCTGGCGGTCCAGACACCGGGCGGCGGCGGCGAGTTGTAAGGTGTCCATCTGCTGAACCTTAAGCTGTGTGCGCCGGTAACATGCTCATGCTTCTTTGCGCGCCGCGATCACGGTCGGCTTAGCGGTCACCGCACCCAGTTGGCGCAGCACGCCCATCAGTGTCGCCAACGCCACCGGCGGTTTTTGCAGGCTGGCGCCCAATACACACTCCGCATGCTCCGGTACTTCGTAGGGGTCGTCCACACCCGTAAAGCCGGTGATTTCGCCGCGCATGGCCTTGGCATAAAGGCCTTTGGGATCGCGCTCGGCACAGACCTCCAGCGGGGTGGCCACGTGGACTTCGATAAACAGACCACCGGCTTCTTCCACCAGACGACGCGCATCGGCGCGGGCCTGACGATAGGGCGAAATGGCAGCGACCACCGCAATGCCACCATGGCGCGCCACCAGACTGGCGACAAAACCGATGCGGCGGATATTCTCGTCGCGGTCTGCGCGGCTGAAACTCAGTCCTTTGGACAGAAAACGCCGGACCACATCGCCATCCAGCAGGGTCACGGCGCGCTCGTCACCCGCCTCCAGAGTGCGGGCCAGCATCCCGGCCAGGGTACTCTTGCCGCTGGCAGACAGGCCGGTAAACCAGATGACCAGTCCGCGCCGGTCTGCACCGCGGTAGGCCTGGCGCAATATCTGAATGACCTCCGGTGGGGAGAACCATTCGGGGATGTCCTCCCGGCTGGCCAGTCGTCGCCGCAATTCTGTACCGGAAATGCCCGCCAGGGCCTCGCCGTTGGCCTCTTCCATCGGCACATAACGGCGCCGGGTTTGGGAATACGCATATTCGGGCAGGAAAATACCGGTGATACCCATTTCGCTGGCGTGCCGGGCAAAAAGCTCTTGCGCCGCAAAGGCCGGGTAGAACAGACCGCCCGCCGCTGCGCCCGGGTCGGCATGACCACGGCCGATGATGAAATGGGTGGCGCCATAATTACGGCGAATCAGTGCGTGCCACAGCGCCTCCCGTGGCCCGGCCATGCGCATGGCCAGGGGCAGGGGCGAGAGCAGGGCGGTCGCCTGGGGATAATGGCTCAGCACCGCACGATACACGCGCATACGGTAGGACGCCTCCACATCGCCGGGCTTGGTAGGGCCGATAGCCGGGTGCAGCAGTAGCCGCGCACCTGCCCCGGCCTGTTCCAGTCCCGCCTGGGTCACGGCGATGTGGGCGTGATGCAGGGGGTTGCGGGTCTGAAAGGCGACTACCGGATGCGCCCCGCTCCAGTGCTGTTGTAGCATGGCCGGGGTCTGATACTCGGGCGGAAATTCGACGGCGGCGGCGCGGGTCAGCGTGTCTGCATCCCAGGCCGACACGCGCCCCGCCACGTAGTAAGTGCCGCGCGCCAGCAACTCGGCCACACCCGGATGGCTGGGGTCGGTCGTTCCATAAACCGCCGCGGCTTCCAGCAACTTATCTGGATGATAGCAGTCGCTGACGGCAACGGAGCCGAGGGGGGTGCCATCACTGCGCTCCAGGCGCAAAGTGTCTCCTGCCGCCAAAGATTGGCCGAGCGCCTCGCTGACGTCGAGCACCACGGGGATGGGCCAGAGCGCGCCATTACTCAGACGCATATCCTGTAGTACGGACTGCCAGTCCGCTGCATCCAGGTAACCCTCCAGCGGAGCAAAAGCGCCGGTTAGTAAAAGTTCCAGATCGCAGCGCTGGCGCGCCGTCAGGACATGAATAGGTGAGGTGGGCATGGGCCGGTCCTTACGCGGAGAGGGGAAAGATGGGCAGGTGCGCCAGGGCGATCACCTCAGACCATTGTGCCGCATCGCCTTCGGTGCAGATGGCGGCGACGGCGGCAATCTCCGCCTCAGCCTCTGCCATGAGGGCGCGCATGGCCGCCAGGGTGGAGCCGGTGCTCACCACGTCATCCACCAGCACCACCAGCTTACCGTTGATCACCGCGCGATCCTTGGCATCCAGATACAGGGTCTGAGGCTTGCCCGTAGTGATGGACAGGGTTTCGGTGGACAAAGCCTCGCCCATGTAGGACTTGTAGTTCTTGCGCAGGACGATATAGGGACGTCCACTGTGCACCGACAGAGCGTAGGCGAGGGGGATACTCTTGGCCTCGGCGGTGACGATCACATCGTAAGAGAGTTCCGCCATGCGCCCGTTCAGCGCGTGGGCCGCGGCCTCAGTCAGTTCCGTATCGCCGAGGATGTTGAGGACGGCGATGGCCAGGTCCGGCTGCACTTTGAAGAGGGGGAGATGGCGCTGCACCCCATTGATGTTGAGGGGGTAGGTGCTGTTGTGGCTGTCAGGGTGGGTCATGGATGCTCCTTTTAGGCGCATTCTGCCACAGGGGGAGGGGGGTGGGTAGCTTAGGGCGACGCGGTTGGGGCGGTTCAGTATGGATACACTTTGTAAATCCGGCGCTCGCGCAGCGAAAGTGACGTGTCTTACCCCGGGAGGTCTCCCTGGTGCCGTGTACGGTCCCGTACGCACGGTGGTGTGGTGACAAAAGGCACACAGTGGCGTAAACTTTTTTCATGAAACCATTTCGCTGGAGTCCAGAGAAGAACGAGGCCGTCAAAGCAGAGCGGGGTATTTCGTTTGAGAGCATTGTTGTCTCAATCGAAGCCGGCGGGTTGCTGGACATCTTGGTTCACCCGAACCAGGCGAAATACCCCAGGCAGCGCGTTCTCGTAGTCGCGTGCGACAACTACGTCTATTTGGTGCCGTTTGTCGAAGAGGAAGACTATTTCTTCCTCAAGACCGTAATACCGAACCGCAAGGCAACCAGGGACTATTTGAATCAAGGTGAAACAGATGCCGAAAATTGATGCCTACGAACATGAAGTTCTCACTGCCTTTGAGAAAGGCCAACTGAAGTCCGTTGCCACGAAAGCCGAGCTAGCGAAATTCAAGGCAGCAGCGCGCGCTACGGCTATTAAGGATCGCCGGGTCAACATCCGCCTGTCTTCTGGCGATTTGAGCGACATTCAAGTTAAAGCGCTTGAGGAAGGTATGCCGTACCAAACGCTTATCGCCAGCGTTCTTCACAAGTACGTTACAGGCCGTCTGGCCGAGCCGCGCACAACCAAGCAATCAAGCCGCCCCGCGACAAAACGCCGTGCTACTTCTGGCAGTTGAATGTCCGCTGTGGCGTCGACGCCTAACCCTCGGCGCATGACCCATAAAAAAACCGGCCCCGAAGGGCCGGCTTTCTGACGCTACAGACGTCGGGGAGTAAGGGCTTAGAAGCCGCCCATACCACCCATGCCGCCCATACCACCCATGTCACCACCCATGTCGCCGCCGGACTTGTCGTCTTTCTTCGGCAGTTCGGTGACCATGGCTTCCGTGGTGATCATCAGGCCGGCAATGCTGGAGGCCTTCTGCAACGCGGTGCGGGTGACCTTGGTCGGATCGATGACGCCCATTTCGAACATGTCGCCATATTCGTCGGTGGCGGCGTTGTAGCCGTAGCCGTCTTTACCATCCACGACCTTGTTCAGCACCACGCTGCCTTCACCGCCAGCATTGGCGACGATCTGACGCAATGGCTCTTCAATGGCACGACGGATGATGGCAACACCCATGTCCTGGTCGTGGTTGGCGGTCTTGAAGCCTTCCAGTGCATGCCGGGCACGCACCAGCGCCACACCGCCGCCGGGAACGATGCCCTCTTCGACGGCCGCACGGGTAGCATGCAGGGCGTCTTCGACACGGGCCTTCTTTTCCTTCATTTCCATCTCGGAACCGGCACCGACCTTGATGACGGCAACGCCACCAGCCAGCTTGGCCACGCGCTCCTGGAGCTTCTCGCGATCGTAGTCGGAACTGGCATCTTCCATCTGGCGACGGATCTGCTCAACACGGGCCTTGATCTCGCTCTGCTGGCCACCGCCATCGATCATGGTGGTGTTTTCTTTGTCGATGACAATTTTCTTGGCCTGGCCGAGGTCGGCGAGGGTGGTGCTCTCCAGCTTCATGCCGATTTCTTCGGAAACCACACGACCGCCGGTCAGAATGGCCATGTCTTCGAGCATCGCCTTGCGACGATCACCAAAGCCAGGGGCCTTGACCGCAGCGACCTTGATGATGCCGCGCATGGTGTTGACGACCAGGGTAGCCAACGCCTCGCCTTCGACATCTTCAGCCACGATCAGCAGCGGACGGCTGGACTTGGCGACCTGCTCCAGGATGGGCAGCATGTCGCGGATGGAGGAGATTTTCTTGTCGTGCAGGAGGATGTAAGGATTCTCCAGCTCGGCAACCATCTTGTCCTGGTTGTTGACGAAGTAGGGGGAGAGGTAGCCGCGGTCGAACTGCATACCTTCGACGACGTCCAGCTCATTGGCGAGGCCGGAACCTTCTTCCACGGTGATGACGCCTTCATTGCCGACCTTCTCCATGGCTTCGGCAATGATCTTGCCGATGGAGTCATCAGAGTTGGCGGAGATGGTGCCTACCTGGGCCACTTCCTTCTGCGTCTTACAGGGCTTGGACTGCTTCTTCAGCTCTTCGACGATGACGATGACCGACTTGTCGATGCCGCGCTTCAGGTCCATGGGGTTCATGCCGGCGATGACGGCCTTGAGGCCTTCGCGGATGATGGCCTGGGCCAGAACGGTGGCGGTGGTGGTGCCGTCACCGGCTTCGTCGGAAGCCTGGGAGGCGACTTCTTTCAGCATCTGCGCGCCCATGTTCTCGAACTTGTCAGCCAGTTCGATTTCCTTGGCGACGGAGACGCCGTCCTTGGTAATGGTGGGGGCACCGAAAGATTTGTCGAGCACCACGTTACGGCCCTTGGGACCCAAGGTGACCTTGACGGCATCGGCAAGCACGTTAACGCCGCGCAACATCTTCTCGCGGGCATGTTCAGCAAAGGCTACTTGTTTAGCTGGCATAAATACTCCTCAAAATATGTGGATAGGGTTGGGATATTCAGCAATGCTTACTTTTCGACGACCGCCATGATGTCGTCTTCACGCATCACTAACAGTTCTTCGCCGTCTACCTTGATCTCAGTGCCGGCATATTTAGCGAACAGCACGCGATCGCCGACTTTGAGGTCGAGGGCGCGAATTTTGCCGTCTTCCAGGATTTTGCCATGGCCAGCGGCAACGACTTCACCCTGTACAGGCTTTTCTTTGGCGGTATCGGGAATGATAATCCCGCCCGCAGTCTTTTGTTCTTCTTCCAGACGACGGATGACAACACGATCATGCAAAGGACGCAATTTCATTGAGCATTTCCTCGTTTTATACAGGTTAGTGGATGATTCATCCTGGGTGTTGTTAGCAGTCACACCCATCGAGTGCTAATGATAGGCGCTGAGAATGTTCTGTCAAGGGGACAGATGTTCTGTTTGGGAAATACGGGTCCAAAGGGATTGCAGGCTGCGCAGGAGCACCGTATCGGCGCCCTGCAAGCGATGATTTATCCCAGGTAAGGGGCGGATAGCCAGTTCCGGTGCATGAGCGCGGGCGGCAAACTGATAACTAAGAGTAAGGGGTACATCCTTATCGGCACTGCCGTGGAGAATTTCTACGGGACAATGCAGGTAAGGCGGGAAGCGCAGAAAGTCGTAGCGCCAACTGTCTGCCACCAGATCAAACTGCATGCGCAGTTCACCGAGGCCATAAGGATCTTCCCAGCAGCGCAGGTTAGTGTCCTGCCAGGTTTGTTGTTCGTCAGCGGGCAAGCGCCGAAAAATTTCCTGAATAAAATTGTAGGCGGGGGCGATGAGTAACAGGGCGCGGATCTGTTTTGGCCAGCGGGTGGCGGCGATGGTGCCCAGCCAACCACCCAGACTGGAACCTACCAAGAGCACTGGACGATCTTCCAGCATGTGCAAAATCAACTGGAGGTCCGCCAGATAGCGGGACAGCGTCAGGGCCTGAAACAGTCCGTCCGAGCGCCCGACGCCGCGCGGATCAAAGCGTACCCAGGACCAGCCTTGCGCTTGTGCGCTGCCGGCGAGGCGTTGTGATTTGGAGCCCTCCATGTTGGAGGCGAAGCCGGGCAGAAAGATACCGACGGGGTCGGTATGGGTTTCATGAATGAGTCCGCAAACGCGGTCACCGTTGGGATGAACCAGAGTAAAAGGTCTTTCGGCTGAGAGGGACACAGGCTGCTCCGCGCAAAAAAGGGCGACTATAGTCGCCCTAAAACCACAAAGGAGGAAAGAAACATGCGCTGCAGCCTGCTACTGACTGCAGTGAAAATATTAGCAAATTACAGGAGCACTGGCAAATTACATTCCGACTGGTCGGATAAAAGAAGGGCGAACCGTGAGGTCCGCCCAAAACCACCAAAGGAGGAAGAAACATGCGCTCGCAACCATTACAGCCGCTTGCAAGGGATTAGAGAACGAGGTCTGCAGAAAGTTCCACGCTGCTGGGATTTCTTTCTGAGACCCCGTATCCTCAGCGTGGTGGCGCAGTTCTTGCTGCCTTGAGGAACGGATAATCTGCGGAAAATGTCTGCAGGGGTAATGACAGCGTGGTGAGGAGCGATGCAGGGATGAGAATTGGAGCAGGGAGTAGGACCATTCGGGCCAGGAACGTATCGATGTGGAGTGCCATTTTCGCTTTCCTGCTGCTGTTCTGGCTGCCGTTAACCCAAGCTGCCCCGTTCTTGGCGCCGGACCAGGCCTTTCGCTTTGAAGCGAGTCTGCGCGGCCACGACCAGTTGCAACTGCGCTGGAATGTGGCGCCGGGGTACCACCTGTACCGCGACCGGATAAAATTCTCCGTGACGCCAGACAGTATTATCCTCGGCCACTACACCCTGCCCACAGGGATGATGCTGAACGACCCGGCCTTTGGCAAAGTACGGGTGCTGGAAGGCCAAAATACCCTCACGGTGCCTTTCACCATTCAAGGAACAGCCCCTGCTTTCATTGAACTAAAAGCCACCTATCAGGGCTGTGCCAATGCCGGCGTTTGTTACCCTGAGCAGGCCAAGACGATCAGGCTGGCTTTGCCTCAGCAGGCTATGGCATCTCCGGTGGCGCCCGTTGTGCAGTCACCGAAGGTGGTGACCACAGCTGCTGCGCTCAGCCCGACGAGTAATGCCGGGACCCTTGCGGGGGCTTTGCAGAATCGTTTCTGGCTGACGTTGGGGCTCTTTTTTCTCTCCGGACTGGGTCTGGCGTTCACACCCTGTATTTTCCCCATGATCCCTATTCTCTCGGCGCTGATTATCGGGCAGGAGGCAGGGCGCGGCCAGCAACGGTCACGTGCCTTTGCGCTTTCCATTGCCTATGTGCTGGGGATGTCACTGACTTATACGATTGCCGGAGTGCTCGCGGCGGTGACTGGGGCCTATATGCAGGCGGCCTTTCAGAGCCCTTGGGTGCTGGGGGTTTTTGCATTTATTTTCGTGTTGCTGGCGCTGTCCATGTTTGATTTTTACGAACTGCAAATGCCGAGCAGTATCCAGACGCGCCTGGCGGGCATGGGACGGGGCGGGCATCTGTTCAGTACCTTTGTCATGGGGGCCCTGTCAGCGCTGATTGTCGGACCCTGCGTGGCGGCACCCCTCGCGGGCGGGTTGCTCTTTATTTCGCAGACGGGGAATGTTTTTCTTGGCGGGTTATCGCTCTTCGTTCTCAGTTTGGGGATGGGGGTGCCCTTACTGATCATCGGCACTTCCGCTGGTCATTTGTTGCCGCGTGCTGGTGCTTGGATGGATGCCGTCAAAGCGGTTTTTGGCGTACTGATGTTGGGCGTCGCTATCTGGCTGCTGGCTCGGGTTCTGCCGGGGCCGGTGAGTCTGGCCTTGTGGGCAGCGCTGGCGGTGGTCAGCGCCATGTATCTCGGCGCGCTGGACGTGATGGCGGCGGGTGTTTCGGGCTGGCGCCGTTTCTGGAAAGGTGTCGGCGTCTTATTGCTGGCCTATGGTTTGGTTATGGGCTTGGGGGCACTGAGTGGGGCCAGTGATCCGTTACGACCGCTGACACCTTACACGGCAGGACCGGCGCATCAGGAAACTCGGCCGGATGCGCTGCACTTTAGCGTGGTAAAAACTCCGGAGGCTTTGCAGCATGCGCTGGCGCAAGCTAACGGCAAACCGGTACTGGTGGATTACTGGGCAAGCTGGTGCGTGGAATGCGTGCGTATGGATAAAGTCACTTTCGCCGATCCGCAGGTGCGGGCCGCTTTACAGGGACGGGTACTGATCCGCGTGGATGTGACAAAGGATGACGCCGCCAGCCGCGCCCTCCTGAAACGTCACAATCTGGTAGGCCCCCCCGCCTTCATCGCCGTAGGCGCTGACGGCAAGATAGCCGCGCAGCAGGAAGGGTATTTAGGCTCAGCGGCGTTTTTGCAGTGGCTGCCGAAATCTTAGCGTAGTCATGCTGATGCTTTTCAGTGCCCCGCCGCCTTCTTTACGGGCCCGCCCTTGAGCACATAAAGTGTCCCGCAATACGGGCAGCGGACTTCTCCGCTCTCTTCGATCTTGAGAAAGACCCGGGGGTGCCCGTTCCAGCGACTCATGCTGGGCATGGGGCAGTAGAGGGGGAGGTCTTTGGCTTCCACCTCGGTATAACTCTGGTCACAGCACTTGATGGGTTGGGTCATGGGGTCAGCCAACGTGATGCAGCCATTCCGGATGGTCCTCACGGCGCCCGGCTACGGTGTCGAAGTAGCGGCTTTGCAGCATTTCGGTGGCCGGACCACGATACCCTTCGCCGATGACCCGGCCATCAATCTCGCGGATGGGGGTGACTTCCGCCGCGGTGCCGGTGAAGAAGGCTTCGTCGGCAATATAGAACTCGTCGCGGGTCAGTTGCTTCTCGACGATGGGGATGCCGGCATCGCGGGCGAAGCGCAGGATGGTGTCGCGGGTGATACCCTCCAGGGCGCTGGTCAGTGTCGGCGTGTAAAGAATGCCGTCGCGGATCATAAAGATATTTTCGCCGGAACCTTCTGCGACATAGCCTTCACGATCCAGCAGCAGGGCTTCATCGTAGCCGCAGGATGAAGCCTCGCGCTGGGCCAGCATGGAGTTCATGTAGTTGCCGGTGGCCTTGGCCTTGCACAGGTGCACGTTGACGTGGTGACGGCTGAAGGAACTCACCTTGACGCGGATCCCTTTTTCCAGCGCTTCCTGGCCCAAATAGCTGCCCCAGCTCCAGGCGGCAATGAGTGCATGGACCTTGAGTCCCTTGGCGGACAAGCCCATACCTTCAGCACCGTAGAAGAACAGAGGGCGGATATAAGCGGACTCCAGCTTATTAGCGCGGATGACTTCTTTGGTGGCATCGTTGATCTGGTCTTGCGTGAAGGGGACCTCCATCTGCAAAATCTTGGCGCTGTTGAAGAGGCGTTTGGTGTGCTCCGGCAGGCGAAAAATGGCGGCGCCCTGGGGGGTGGCATAGGCACGTTCGCCCTCAAAACAGCCCATGCCGTAATGTAGGCTGTGGGTGAGGCCATGCACGGTGGCCTCCCGCCAGGGGACCATTTTGCCGTCAAACCAGATAAAACCGTCGCGTTCCGCCATGGACATCGTCACATCTCCTTAATCGCTATAACTGCCAATGAGTTCCTGCCAAATCTCCCGCACCCCATGCGCTGCGGCTTGTAGCGCATCCCAATCGGGAATCGCTGCAGTGCGGATTTCGTTGCCCTGCAAGTTCAGCCAGCGCCGGTTTTCTTCCTGGCGGTACAGTCGCCAGGCTTGCCCGAGGACGGCGCCCTGTTCTGCGCTCCAGATGTCCGCACGGGTCAGTGCGGCTATCCCTGCGGCGGTTCCGGTATCCTGACACAGGGTCGGCTGCTGGGAGCAGGCCCCTAGCATAGCAAATTGTACGAGAAACTCGATATCTGTGAGGCCCCCGGGACTTAGTTTCAGATGAAAGCCATCCCGGGCGAAGGGCTTGCTCTGATAAATGCGTTGCCGCATGTTGCGGACGTCTTCCACTAACTGCTCGGGCTGGCGCGGCCGGCCGAGGATTTCTGCACGCAGGCTGGTAAAACGGGCACCGAGTTCCCCATCCCCGGCGACCCAGCGGGCACGGGTGAGGGCTTGATGTTCCCAAGTCCAGGCGGATTCGTGCTGATAGCGGCTGAAGGCCTCCAACGTCGTGACCAGCGGCCCGGATTGCCCACTCGGGCGCAGGCGCATGTCGATCTGGTAGAGCAGCCCGGCACGGGTGAGGGTGCTGAGGATGTGAATAAGCCGTTGTCCGAGACGGGCAAACCAGGTAGGGGCAGGGAGGGGCAGGGCACCGTCGCTTTCGGTGTCGAGGGCTGCGTCATAGAGGTAGACCAGGTCGAGATCGGAGGCAAAGCCCATTTCCCGACCGCCCAGTTTGCCGAGGGCGATAACGATGAAGGGGGCCACTTGGCCGTTGCCGGTCCGCACGCTGCCGTGGCGGCGCTGCATTTCCGCTTCGGCCCAAGCCAATGCGGTTTGCAGGGTAAGCTGGGCGAGATCACTGAGTTGGGGGAGCAGGGTTTCCACGGGCAGCTGGTTCGTCCAGAAGGCGGCGGCGAGACGCAGGACTTCGGCATTTTTGAAGCGCCGCAGGGCATCCATCCGTTCTTCCATATCTTCAGCGATCTGTAACTGTGCAGCGAGGGCCTGCGGCCAATGCTCGGGGCTGATGACCGTGTCGCTGAGTACGTCATCCAGCAGGATGGGGAAGCGTGCCAGTTCCTGTGCCAGCCAGGGGCTGTGCAGTAACTCCGCGATGCGCATGAGGTACGGCGGATTCTCCGCAAGCAGGGCGAGGTAGTTGGCATGCCCCAGAATGGCCTCAATGAGGGTGAGGAAGCGCTGTAACCAAGCGTCGGTGTCTGGTTGGGCGCTGCCCAGATCGAGGGCCAGGGGAAGCAGACGGTTGAGGCGTTGGCGTCCTTCTGTAGAGAGGCGGCTGGCCACATCGCGGCTGTGGGCGAAGCGCCAGAGGCGCGTCCATATGGCTTCCGGCGCCGTGAAACGCAGGACCTGGAGCAGGTCGCTGGGAGCGGTTTCCAGCGCAGCGGTCTGAGCGCGTTGCCAGAGTTTCTCTCCGTTGCTGTTTTTACCCTGGCGATCATCCTCCCCGGAGGTCAGGGTGCGTTGAAAGATGGCGTGGTTCTCCTGGCGAAAGGTGTCCAGGGTGTCGCGCATGGTCATGACGTCCGGGAAACCCATGCTACAGGCCAGGCGTTGCCATTCCGGTTCCGAGCGCGGTAATTGCTGGGTCTGCTGATCATCGACCATTTGCAGACAGTGTTCAGTATTGCGCAAAAAAAGATAAGCGCGGCGCAGCCGGTCGGTATCGTCTGCGGGCAGGAGTTCAGCATGGGCGATGGCGGCGAGGGTGTCCAGGGTGTTGGTGCTGCGCAGGGCGGGTTGGCGGCCACCATGGATAATTTGCAGGGATTGACAGACAAACTCGATTTCACGGATACCGCCTTGGCCCTTTTTGATGTCGTTGCTGCTGCCACCTTGTTCCGCATCCATGAGGGCTTTGACTTCCCGCAGGCCAGTGAGGGCGGTGTAGTCCAGGTAGCGGCGATAGACAAAAGGGCGCAGGGTGTGGAGGAGACTTTGGCCAAAGGCGAGGTCACCCGCGACGGGGCGCGCCTTGATAAAGGCGTAGCGCTCCCAGCCGCGGCCATGCACCTGATAGTATTGCTCCATGGCTGCGGCGGAGATGGAGAGGGGGGCGGCATCACCGAAAGGGCGCAGGCGCATGTCGACGCGGAAGCAGAAGCCGTCCGCCGTCCGCTGATCGAGGGCCTGAATCAGCCAGCGCCCGAGGCGTTGGAAGTATGTGCTGTTGTCGAGGGGGATGGGACCATCCGTCTCGCCATCCTCGCCGTAGCAGAAGATGAGGTCGATGTCGGAGGAGAGGTTGAGTTCGCGCCCGCCCAGCTTGCCCATGCCGAGGATGGTGAAAGGCACTTCCTGACCGTCGTTGTTGCGGGGGATGCCATGGCGCTGGTGTAGCATCTCTACGCCATAAGCATAAGCCTGTTGCAGGCAGATTTCGGCCAGCGCGCTGAGGGCGGCTACCGTTTCTGAATAATGTTCGCCGGGCTGACGATCCAGCCAGATGATTTCTACCATACGGGCATTGCGGTACTGGCGCAGATCGGCAAGGAAGGCGTCGCTGCTGAGTCCATGGGTGGCGGCAAGGTCGCTGTGCCCGCCGCGTGCAAGACGCAGCAACCAGTGGGGATGGCGGAGGAGGAGTCGGCGCGCAAAGAGGCTGACACAAGCGATATGTGCCCAGTGTGCGGCAAAGGCGGGTCCAAGGCGACGGAGCTCGGCCTGTTCCTCAGTAGAGAGGGCAGCCCAGGTGGTTTCGAGTGGTCCGGTGATTGCCTCCGTTTCCAGGGGTAACAGGTTAATGGCGTGGATGATCTCCTCGGGTAACTCAGGTGCCGCCATGCATGCTCCTTCCGGTGATGTTCCGCATCGTGTGTATGGGCAGTGTAACTTATCCCTGTTTTGGGGTCCGCATGGGGCTCTGTGGTGCTTCTTGTGCTAGGATTTTGTGCGGTTACCGTTGGCGCGTTACGCGATGCTATATGGTAACGCGATCCGCCAAGAGAATCGTAGCAGGGGGCACATTCATTATCTCACAGCGTTTACCGGCGTTGACCGGACGGGTTGGCTGATGTTGCGGGCTTTCAGGAGAGGCATGCCTTGCCGCGTTTGCGCCTGACCTTGGTTGGTGCCCGCCGGGTGGGCGGTTGGCTGCTGGCCATCGTGCCGACTGTGCTGGTGTTGCTGGCGGTGGTTTTTTATCTCCTGCTGATGCCTCATCTGGAGTCATTGCGTCCCTATGTTTCTCAATACCTGTCGCGGGCTTGGGGCGCTCCGGTGCAGGTGCGCGGGATGCGCTTGAGCTGGAACTGGGGACCGTCGCTGGAATTGGCCACGTTGCGGGTGGGCCCGTCTGCACAGCCGGAACTGGCGCTGCACGGGGTGCATCTGCGCCTTTTTGCCCTGCCCCTGCTCTGGGGGGATCTGGTCGCTCAGGATTTCCGCGTTACGGACGGCGAAGTGTCCGTCGTTCAGGCAGCCGACGGTGCCTGGCAGGTGGCTGGACAGCCGCTGGGACATGGCGGGTCGCCTTTGCCACTGGATCTGGACTGGGCCCATGTGGATATTCAGCACCTGACTCTACAATGGCGCCCTCAGTTGCAGGCCGCTCCCATTTCTCTGCAGGTACGGTGGCAGAGCAGTGGTGGTCTGCGTCCACAGATGCAGGTGCAGGTGCGCTGGTCACCGCAAGGTTTGTTGCGCTACTCAGGAGCGGCGCGTGGCGTTTTTACCCGTCCGGAGCGTTCCTCTGGCAGCGGTAATTGGGTGTTGCAATCGTTGCCGCTGCCATGGCTTCATCTCGCGGATCCGCGCCTGCCGTTGTTGAGCGGAAACGTGAGCAGCAGCGGGCGCCTGCAATGGCGTTATGGCTTGCCGCGCACCGCTACCGGGCAATTTGCCGTGCACGACGCCGGGGTGGACGGTAAGCAGTGGGCACAAATCCATGGTCATCTGGGCTGGGTTGGAACGGGTTCTACCGGGACATTGCAGCTTGCTGATTTGACAGGGCTTGCCGCACAACCGCTGGCAGTGCGCTTGGGGCTCAACTGGCGCCATCGCCTGCAATGGCAGGTGGAAACGCCACTGCTTCCCGCTGCACTCCTCCGGAACGTGCCGGAGATGGCCCTCCCCGCGCAACTCCGTTGGATACCGCAGCAACGGTGGCAAGGCAGCCTGCGCGATTTGCACTTCCACTCACACAGCGTCGGACATCAGCCCGTCACTTGGGAGCTTCAGGCCGTACTGCATGGCATTGGTGTTCCGCCCCATGGATACTGGTTCGGTGTACAGGGCCTTAGCGGCGATCTCGTCCTTCACCCGGAAGCCATGAAATTTCATATGCTTAGTCCGCAACTTGCCCTGGACTGGCCGCAGCGCTTTGCGGCGCCGCTGCACTTGCAGGAAGTTTCGGCACAGATTGCCGCCCGGAAAACAGGTGCAGACTGGACGATTCAGGCCAATCCGATCGCGTTTAAGGGTCCCGGTCACCTGCACGCCAGCCTTGTGGTGCAGGGCCAGCAATTGCGCCTGAAGGCTCAGCTTGACGATATGCCCGCGACGGCGATGGCGGATTTCGTACCGCAGAGCGGTATTAGCCCTGCCCTGCGCCACTGGCTGCTGCAGGCATTTCAGGCGGGATCCTTGCAGCATGCTGATCTGCAGTGGCGGGGACCATGGAATCACCTGCCCCGTCAGGCACCGGGCGGGCATTTTTCGCTGCGAGCGAATTTTCGCCATCTGACCCTGCATTATGCCCCGCACTGGCCAATAGCGACGCAAGTAAACGCGCAACTCCTCTGGGTGGGAGACCACCTTTCCGTCCAGAGCCATCAGGGTGACATTTTCGGGATGCCAGTTGCTTCCGCCAGCATCGATCTCAACCATCTTTTCGCAGCGCATACCTCGCCGCTGCAGGTAACCTTGAAGACGCCGATCCCGCTGGATAAATTGCTGCCCTTTTTGCGGGAAACACCCATACTGGAGGGCAAGGCCGTGGCGAACATGCCCCTGCGTCTGACCGGGCAGGGACAATTACAATTAGCCCTCAGCGTCCCTTTCGGGGCTGAGAAGAGCCAGGTGGATGGCCGGATCGATCTCCGTCACGCGGGAGCCGGATGGGGCGGCTGGCAGGCTACCGGTATACAGGGGCCGATTTATTTTCAGCGGGACAAGATTCAGATTGGCGGGCTGAAAGGCGTTTTTGCCGGTGGTCCCGTGCAGGCGAGCCTGCAGGCCAGTCAACTGGCGACCGCGCCGCGCCTGCATTTTTCGCTGCAGGGTGCGCTCCAGGCGGCTGATCTGCCGATGCCGGAGCGCTGGCGCACGGCTTTCAGTGGCGCCGTCCCGTATCAGGGTAGCGGTACGCTGTTGAACAACAAACTGCATTTTAAGGGCGATGCCGACCTGCGCCAAAGTCGTAGCGCTTTACCGGCGCCTTTGAATTGGGCATCAGGCAAGGGTGGCAGCCTGACCGTGCAAGGTCATGGCAATGTGGCTCACCGTCTGCAAGTCAATTTCAAGCTACCCATGGGGTCTGCCGTCCTGGCTTGGCAACGGGAGAAATCCGGTTGGCGATGGAAGGCGGGCGCCGCCCGTTTGGGTGGAGAAATCCCTCCGCCACTGCCCAGTAATGGGTTTTCCCTTCGGGGCCGTGGCGATAGCCTCTCCGTAGGACCATGGCTGAGCATGCTGAGAGGTGAAGCAGGCCGCGGGACATGGCCGGAAATCCGCTTTGACCTGCATTGGCAGCACCTGCGTTTTCTGGAACAGGATTGGCCGGATGTGCAGATGCGCGGCCAAGTGGCGGCGGAGAAGCTCTATCTGCAATGCGCCAGCCCCCAGTTAGCCGGCATCTTACAGTATGCGCCCGCGCTGCAGCCCATGGTTCCTGCCGAATTGCATCTGGACATCCAGAAATTAAACATCGCGGCACCGATATCTGCGGGGTCCTCTGCCACCGTCCTTTCGCAAACACTGCAGGGAGCCGCGGGTAGCCCGCTGACAGTGCATACCCATATCGCGCAACTCGATTGGCGGGGCCACAAGGTGCATGACGTACTGCTGGATGCCGGGCGATCGGCGAGCGGCTGGAATATCGCTATGCTCAAAGGCGTCTGGGCAGGCAGTCAATGGGATTTTAAAGGATCATGGCAGGGCGCCGGAGTTGGTCAGTCGACCTTTCAGGGAAATGTCCGCAGCAACAATATTGCACCTATTCTGCAGGATATCGGTATGGAGACCCTGGACTATGGCCGTGCTGATTATGCAGGAAAACTGTCCTGGCCAGGCGCACCCTGGGATTTCTCCGCGGCGCATCTCCGCGGAAACATACAATCAAAGCTGTGGAATGGTCGTCTCGGAAAACTGGGTACGGATATTTCCTGGCTTATCTTCCTGAATCCTACGACGTTATTTCAGGACGTTCTCACCTTTGATTATCGCCCGCTCTTCGGCAGCGGCTTGTTCTTTTCCAAGCTGTTTGCCGACTTCCAGGTGCAGGATGGTGTCGCCCATACCCGCAATCTACGCCTTGAGTCCAGCGCGCTCGATATGCAAGGGAGTGGTGATATCGATTTATCGCACCGAAGCATGAGTATGGGGTTGCAGGTCTATCCCTTGCAGAGTTTTGACCTGCTCCTCGGACATTTTCCGATTCTCGGTCCCGCCCTCTTCGGGAAATCAGGCAAGGTGCTAGAATGGCGGTATCAGGTAGACGGGCCCTGGAAGCATCCGGTGGTGCGTCAGGTCCATGCACCGGCCAAGGCCGGAGAGGGAAGACCATGAAAGTCCAGGTTGCTGTGGTGCAGATGGTGTCTTCGGAGCTGCTGGCGGATAACCTCGCCCATGCCGAGTCTCTGCTGGCGCAGGCGGCTATGGGGGGGGCGCAACTGGTGCTCTTGCCCGAAAATTTTGCGCTCATGGGGCGCGACGAAAAGGCCAAACTGGCCATTATGGAAATGGGTGGCGATGGCCCGATCCAGTCCTGGTTGGCAGCGCAGGCGCAGCGTTTGAGTCTGTGGCTGGTCGGGGGTAGCATCCCTTTGGCCGCCCCCGACGGACGCTGCTATGCCGCCTGCCTGGTTTTCGACCCCGCCGGCCAATGCCAGGCGCGTTATGACAAAATACATCTCTTCGACGTCGATCTGGCGGGCGGCGAAAGTTACCGCGAATCCCGTACTGTTGCTCCCGGCAGCACCCCAGTGGCCGTGACTACGCCCTGGGGTCAGCTTGGCCTCTCTGTCTGTTATGACCTGCGTTTCCCGGAGTTGTACCGCAGTTACGCTGGGGCTGAATTACTAGTTGTCCCCAGCGCCTTTACCCAGCAGACGGGTGCCGCGCACTGGGAGTGTCTGCTGCGGGCGCGTGCTATCGAGAACCAGGCCTACGTGCTTGCTGCTGATCAGGGTGGTTTGCACCAGAACGGCCGTCAGACCTTCGGCGGTAGTATGATTATTGATCCCTGGGGCCAGGTGCTGGCCCGCCTGGACCAGGGCGAAGGGGTCGCTCTGGCCCAGGTTGACATGGAATTTTTGCGGCGCTGTCGCAGTAATCTGCCCGCCCTGCAGCATCGTCGCCGCCGCCAGGCATTTTGCGACGCTTACCAGGAGATATAGGCGTAACCCTTCTGTTGCAGGATGATAAGGTCCACCGCGCCGCTGAACACCGGCTTTGCCTCAGGAATCAGGCTGGCCTTGTCTATTTCGACGGTCTTCAAGGTTTGCTCGCAAGCATTAAAGACCACGCCATACATGGACAGGCTTTGTACCTGTTCCATAATGAATTTCTCGTAGTGGTGATGGTTCTTTTCCGTTTTGACCAGCAGCCAGATACCGGGTCCGAAACAGTCAATGACGATGTCTGCGTCGTTATTGAAATGCTGCAGGACCGTTGCCGCGCTGTGCAGAATATCTAAAATATAGGCGGCATCAGATTTGTTGAGTTGATAGACCACTTTGTTCTTGCTGGGCTCCATCATTCCCCCGGCCTTGCTCTGACCGGCGACGGCCAGTGCACCGACCCCGGCCGCGGCGGCGAGACCTCCCATGAAGTGGCGGCGGGAATGGTTTTTGGCTTGAGCCATGCTATCCTCCTGAGTTTTACGGGTTGTGATAATCACCCTAAGACTAGCAAAATTTGCGCCGACGTGATCGCGGCGGATGAGGAGCGTATGCGTGGATGTTGAATCGGTATTCTTCAGAGGTTGTGCATGAAGCAGTTTAACGGCGCATTTTTCCGTGACCTATGGCGGATGACCAAACCCTATTGGTGGTACTCTGAGGAGCGCTGGGTGGCACGCGGGGTGTTTGCCTTCATTATCCTGCTCAACCTGTTCATGGTCTTTATTTCCTATCGTATTACCGAATGGTATGCGGTGTTTTGGAATGCCCTGCAGCGCTTTGCGGTGAATGCCGCCTGGCACCAGATGCTGATTTTTCTCGGATTGGCCACAGTATATATTGTCGCCGCGGTTTCCCAGACCTTCTTTACCCAGATGCTGGAGATCCGCTGGCGGCGTTGGCTGACGAAGCATTACCTGGATGCCTGGCTGGCCAAAAGTACCTTCTATCACATGCAGGTACTGGGTGACGGCACCGACAACCCGGATCAGCGTATCAGCGAGGATCTGGCCAGTTTCACCGGGCAGACGCTGAATATTGTGATAGGCCTGCTCAGCTCGGTCACGACCCTCGCCGCCTTTGTGTTCATGCTCTGGAACTTGTCGGCCATGATTACCATTCCCTGGCAGGGCAGTCTTTACACCATTCCGGGCTATCTGGTCTGGGCAGCGCTCATTTATTCCATCTTCGGCACCATTCTGGCCGCGCTTATCGGACGACCACTCATCAATCTGAACTTCAACCAGGAGCGCTTTCAGGCAGATTTTCGTTTCAGCATGATGCGCTTGCGTGAAAACAGTGAGAGTGTCGCGCTGTATGGCGGCGAGGCCGAGGAACGGCATCATTTCTTACAGCGATTTGCCAATGTATATGCTAACTATTGGCGGATTATCTGGCGGTCCATGCGCCTGAACTGGTGGGTATCGGGGTATGGTCAGGTCGCCATTATTTTTCCAATCCTGGTGAGTTTGCCCGCCTATTTTGTGAATAGGGCGATTGGTATCGGCGGGTTACAGCAGATTGCTGCGGCTTTTGGTCAGGTGCAAGGCGCGTTGTCCTTCATCGTCAGCAGTTACGGCAGCCTCGCCAACTGGCATGCGGTGGTCGATCGTTTGCGGTTTTTTGAGCGGTCTATGGATGAGGTACGGGTCATCCGTGAAACCCATTACCAGATTGAGCGCAAGGATGGTCCGCGACTGCTCGTGAAAGATCTCAACGTGCGCCTGCCCGATGGCCGGGAATTGATTCATCATTTGGATATGGATGTGCAGCGTGGGGAGCGTTTGCTGATCATGGGCCCATCCGGTGGTGGGAAAAGCACGCTGGTACGTGCTTTGGCGGGTATTTGGCCCTTTGGCGAAGGGGTCGTGCAAATGCCCCAGGGCGACCGTCCTCTCTTCCTGCCGCAGAAACCCTATCTGCCCTTGGGTACTTTGCGTGATGTGCTGGTGTATCCCTTCGGGGTGCCAGGGATCAGCGATGCCCAGCTGCAACAAGTGCTCCATCTGGTCGGTATGGATGCACTGGCCGACAAGTTGGAAGATGCCCGTTTGTGGTCCCACGTATTGTCTTTGGGTGAACAGCAGCGTTTGGCCTTTGCCCGCATTCTGTTACAGAAGCCCCAATGGGTGTTTTTGGACGAAGCCAGTTCCGCACTGGATGAACCAGCAGAGGATGCGCTCTACCATATGCTCGTTGAGGCGCTGCCAGAAACCGCCATCATCAGCGTGGGCCACCGCTCCAGCCTGTTGCGGCATCATCAGTATTGTTTGCGTCTGCAAGGCGATGGGCATTGGCAGCTGGAGACCGTTGTTCATCCCGTTCCTGGAAGACAAGAGCCGGCACCGGTCTGATGCGGGCAGCCGGAAAGAACACTTTGTTTTATTCCTATCCATCGTGATGATTTGAAAGGAGATCCAATATGGCCATGACTGCAAAAGATTTGCCGGTTGGTGGGGCAATGCCCGAATTCTGCCTGCCCATCGGGGGCCAGACAGGACAATGGTGCAGCACGCAGGCGCAGGGCAAGCCCTTGCTGGTGCTTTTCATCTGTAATCACTGTCCCTATGTAATCCATATCAGCAAGCGTTTAGGCGAGTTGACGACGCAATGGCAGCAGCAGGGCGTGCAGGTGGTGGGTATCAACAGCAATGATGCCGTAAATTATCCCGACGATGCTTCGGAAAAAATGCCTGCAGAGGCCCGGCGCGCCGGGTATTTCTTCCCTTATCTGTTTGATGGGGAGCAAAGTGTAGCCAAGGCTTTTAATGCGGTGTGCACGCCTGATCTATTTCTTTTTGATACGGTGGGCGCGCTGTTTTATCACGGTCAGTTTGATGCGAGTCGTCCCAAGAATGATCTGCCGGTGACGGGTGAAGATTTGGCGGCGGCGGTCGCGGCGGTGTTGGCGGGGGCCGAGCCACCCGCTAAAGTGCTGCCCAGCATTGGCTGCAGTATCAAATGGCGACCGGGTAACGAGCCGGAGGACTGGGTATGAGTGCGCAGGGTCTTTGCGCCGTAGTGACCGGTGCCTCTTCCGGCATCGGGGCAGCTGCGGCACGCGCGCTGGCAGCACAGGGATACCGGGTGATTCTTGGTGCCCGGCGGTTGGAGCGTTTGCAGGCGCTGGCGACCGAGTTGGGAGGGGAAGCTATTTTTCTGGACGTAACCGATGCAGCCAGTGTGGCTGTATTTGCGGCTCAGCTACCATCCGGGGTCGATGTGCTGGTCAATAATGCGGGTGGCGCGCTGGGGCTGGAATCCCTTGCGGACTTGAATGAGGCCCACTGGCAGGAAATGTGGCAGAGCAATGTTCTCGGCCTCGCGCGCATGAGTAAAGCGCTCTATCCCCATCTGCTGAAAGCCTTTTCCGGGGTCGGTCACGTGGTGAACATCGGTAGTGTCGCTGCCCACGAAACCTATGCCGGTGGTGGTGGTTATACGGCTTGTAAACATGCCGTAAAAGCGCTTACGGAGACGATGCGCGCGGAATGGCTGGGTCAGCCTCTGCGGGTGACGGAGATTGATCCTGGTCTGGTGGAGACGGAATTTAGTCTCGTACGCTTCGCCGGTGACGCAGCGCGGGCCGCCAGCGTCTATGCCGGCATGGAGCCTCTGGTGGCTGCAGATATTGCTGACGCCGTTCTGTGGGCGGTAACGCGACCTGCGCATGTGAATATTGACGAAATTATCATTAAGCCACGGGATCAGGCACGGGTAGGAATGGTGCACCGGCGTTGATGCCGGTGTACTCCGGATGGAGGAGCTACACTGGCTTCTCAAGAAGAAAAAGCACCTGCAGCCCATTCGGTGACGATCAGTGAAAAATGGCGTGCAATAAACCCGTGGCCGCTTGTTGCTTTTTCGCGACAAAGTGGGTGAGGTTATGGCTTTGACGCTGCCGACGCAGACGCAGCAAGCGCTTTTGCAACTCACGTTTGATGCGTTGCCGCTCGTGGCCTGCCATGAATGATGCGTAGCTAGGGAAGCTGCGTACTCGGCGTAAGGCGGCCAGAAGATTCGCGGTGCTGTCCATATTAGTCTCCATTGCTTTGCTCTGATAAATATAAGAGCTAATAGCAATAGTCGTGCCAAAAAAATAAGTCATTATAATTATGGGGTAGGTGTTTTCCGATAGGTCATCCGGGGAAAATTTGTCACATTTAAACGACAATGCTTCGTCGCAGCGGTGCCGCAGTGGGGATTAGTCCAATAACAGGGCTGCTTTTTGCTCCTTTGATCGGCGTTGCAAAAAGCCCCCAGGTCCCGCAGCCGTTTTGCATCAATGGCGTCGGAAAGCGTCCAGAACCAGTATCACGGCACCGATGGAAATGGCGCTGTCGGCGACGTTGAAGTAAGGCCAATAAAGGCTACCCCAGTGAGCGCCAATAAAATCGATCACATAGCCCAGGCGGATGCGGTCAATCAGGTTGCCGACTGCGCCGCCGAGAATCAGTGCAAGGGATATGGCGGTCCAGGTAGCGCCGGGCTTGAGCCGTCGCAGGATGGCGACGATGACCGCGACCACGAGCAGGGCGATGCCAATGAGCAGCCAGCGTTGCCAGCCGCCAGCTCCCGCCAGGAAGCTGAAAGCGGCACCGGTATTGTGGATCAGGCGGAAATTGAGCAGGCCAGGAATGATGATAATACCTTGTCCCACCCGCCAGACGTGGCTCAGCCAGAGCTTGACGCCTTGATCCAGCAGGATGACCCCGAGCGATAACCATAAATAACGCAGCATCAGCAGAACTCCCGTGTTTCGCCGGGTAAGGCGAGATTTTCGACACAGCGGTCGCAAATATTCGGATGCTCGGGATGACGACTCATGTCCGGGCGACGATGCCAGCAGCGCGCGCACTTTTGGGCATCGCTGGGCCAGACTTGAATGGCGATGCCGGGGATGATATCGCTGCATCCTTCCGGGCGCTCTCCATAGAGGTGCAGGGCGCACGCGGAACTCAGCAGAAAAAAGCGCAGTTCCTCACCGACTGGCACGAGAAACTCATGCCAGTCGGTGTTGGCGTAAAGGGCGATTTCTGCATCCAGACCCGAGCCAATCTTTTTTTCCTGACGCAGGGGTTCCAGCGTGGCATTGACGGCATCCCGCAATCGACTGAGCCGCTCCCAACGTACATCCAGTGCTTCACTATCGACAGCTGGTGTAATTTTCGGATATTGCGCAAAAAACACGCTGGGGGATGGGCGATCGCCCATCTCGTGCCAGATTTCTTCAGCGGTGAAGCTCAGGATGGGGGCCATCCACACCACCATGGCTTCGAGCATCTGCCAGAGTACCGTCTGCGCCGAGCGCCGCGCCCGTGAGGCGGCGGGCGTGGTATAGAGACGATCCTTGAGCACATCCAGATAGAGCCCACCGAGATCCACTGAGCAGAAGTGATGCAGACGCTGCTGGACACGGAGGAATTGATACTCGCTATAGGCCGCGCGAATTTCCTCCTGCAAGAGCGCGGTACGGGCCAGCATCCAGCGGTCCATTTCCAGCAGCTCTGCCGTGGGCAGAGCGTCCGTGGCCGGATTAAAGTCGTGGGTGTTGCCCAGCATATAGCGGGCCGTATTACGGATGCGCCGATAGCTGTCGCCCAGTTGCTTGAGGATGGTGTCGGAGATGGGGATCTCGCTGCGGTAGTCCTCCGAGGCCACCCAGAGGCGCAGGATGTCCGCGCCGTAGCGGTCGATGATCGCCTGCGGAGCTATGACGTTGCCCACGGATTTGCTCATCTTCCGACCTTCACCGTCGACAGTGAAGCCGTGGGTAAGCACCGCTTTGTAGGGTGCCCGCCCGCGGCTGGCAACGGACTCCAGCAGGGACGACTGAAACCAGCCGCGATGTTGATCAGAACCTTCCAGATAAAGGTCTGCGGGACTGTGTAGTTCGGGGCGTTGCTCCAGTACAAAGGCATGGGTGGAGCCGGAGTCGAACCAAACGTCGAGAATGTCCGTGACCTTATGAAAATGCGCATGGCCGCAGCTACTGCAGTGAGCATCTGCAGGCAGAAAATCGCTGTCCGGCTGGTTGAACCAGGCATCGACCCCGCCCGCTTCCACCGCCTGGGCGATACGCTCAAAAGTGTCGGCATCGCGCAGGGGTTCGCCGCACTGGGCACAGGAGAAGAGTGCGACGGGTACGCCCCAGGCCCGTTGCCGGGAGATGCACCAGTCTGGACGCTGGTTGACCATGCCAGCAATGCGCTCTTTGCCCCAGTCGGGAATCCAACGGGTGGCGTCGATGGCGTCGATAGCTTTCTCGCGCAGGCCGTTGGCGCTCATGCTGATGAACCACTGGGGGGTGGCGCGGAAGAGCAGGGGGGTTTTGTGGCGCCAGCAATGGGGATAACTGTGGCGGATTTTCTCAAAGTGGAGCAGGGCGTTGCGCTCGCGCAGCAGGGTCGGCACTCGTTCATTGGCTTCCTGCACGGTGATACCTCCCAGACCCAGGGGCAGATCATCTTTGAAGCGGCCGTTGCCGAGTAAGGGGCTGTCTACGGGCAGGTGATAGCGCCGGGCCGCTTCATAGTCATCCACGCCATGGGCGGGGGCAGTATGTACGCAGCCGGTACCCGCCTCCAGGGTGACATGCTGACCGAGAATGACCGGCACCTCGCGATCCAGGAAGGGATGCCTGAGCTGGAGACCCTCCAGCACCGCACCGGCGAACTCCGCCAGCACTTCTGCTTCCGGGTGGCCATAGCGGGCGAGGGTGCTTTCTGCCAAATCCGCGGCGAGGATCAGGTGTCGCTCGTCGGCGCGCAGCAATACGTAAGTATATTCCGGATGCAGGGCGACCGCTTGATTGGCGGGCAGGGTCCACGGCGTGGTTGTCCAGATCACCACGCTGGCCTCTGCAGATTCAGCGAGACCGAGGCGTTGGTGCAGATCGGCGGCGTCGGCGACGCCGAAGGCAACGTCGATAGAAGGATCGCTGCGCTCCTGATATTCCACTTCCGCCTCCGCCAGGGCGCTGCCGCAGTCCACACACCAGTGTACCGGTTTGGCACCGCGTACCACCTGGCCCTTCACCGTCAGGCGACCGAGTTCCCGCAGGATGTTAGCTTCGGCCGTGAAGTGCATGGTCAGGTAGGGTTTCTCCCAATCCCCGATAATACCGAGGCGCTCGAAGTCCTGACGTTGCCCGGCAATCTGGCCTTCCGCATAAGCACGGCAGGCATTGCGGAAGGCCTGGGCGCTGACTTTTTCGCCGGGACGTCCCAGTTCCTTTTCCACCTGGATTTCAATAGGCAGCCCGTGGCAGTCCCAGCCCGGCACATACGGCACCCGGAAACCTTCGCTCAGCTTGCTCTTGTTGATAATGTCCTTGAGCACTTTATTGACCGCATGGCCGATATGAATATTGCCGTTGGCGTAGGGTGGACCATCATGCAGGATGAACGCCGGACTTTCGGCACGCGCCTTTTGCAGCGCTCCGTAGAGGTCATGCTCCTGCCAGCGGACCAGGGTCGCGGGTTCGCGTTCCGGCAGTTTCCCCTGCATGGGGAATTCGGTTTTAGGAAGATTAAGGGTCTGCTTATAGTCCATGATTATTCAGAGTCCTTGGGATGTTCGGCGAAAAAGTTTCGGGTGTTCACGACGTCATTGTCGATGGCGGCCTTAAGGGTGTCGAGATCAGCATATTTCTCCTCGTCCCGTAGCTTGTGGTGCAGTTCTACGGAAACCTGCTGTCCGTAGAGATCGGGGCTGTCTGCATCCAGACAGTGGGCCTCCAGCACCATCTGCTTGCCGCCGACGGTGGGGCGCAGGCCGATACTGATAGCGGCGACCCAGTTTCCTTGTGGGCTCAACAGGCGTCCGGCAAAGATACCTCTGACCGGCACCGGGCGGCGATTCAAGGGGATATTGGCAGTGGGAAAGCCCAGTTCCTGACCCAGATGGTCGCCATGTACGACGCGGCCGCAGAGGGCGTAGGGACGCCCCAGCCAGGCTGCTGCCTGTGACAATTTGCCCGCCTGCAAAAAGGCGCGGATACCGGTGCTGCTCACCCGTTCACCGTCGAGCAGAAAGGGGGGCTGTTCTTTCACCAAAAAGCCATACGCCTGCCCGAAGCGGCAGAGCATGTCCAGATCACCGCGCCGTCCCGCCCCAAAGCGGAAGTCGTGGCCGACGCTCAGTAGCCCGCAGCGCAATCGTTTGACCAGTATCTGAGTAATGAAATCTTCAGCAGACAGGTTGGCCAATGCCTGATTAAAAGGCAGGCAAGTGATGTTCTGTACCTTGTTTTGGCGGAGTGCTACTACCTTCTCGCGCAGGCTGCTGAGGCGCGGTGGCGCGTCCGTACCGCGGAAAAACTCGCGGGGGAGGGGTTCGAAAGTGAGGACCGCCGTCGGTAGCCCACTTTCCTGCAGGGTCCCCAGTAGTGCCTGATGGCCGCGATGCACCCCATCGAAATTGCCGATGCTGACCGCCTGGGTTGCATCGGCAGTGTGGGTGATACGGTGATGGAGAGAGGGGAAGGGGTGCATGCGCCTCAGTGCGTCCGGGTTTGCCAAAAATGCCGTCATCTTAGCGTAAAAATGTGGATTACCCTAGATTATACCCAGAGTCCGAACCGGTGTGGCTAAAGAGCGCGAGCGGCAGGGCATGGGCCATCCGTCCTTCACCGCTCTTCTCCTTCGCCGGAAGCTGCCCAGTCGGGCTGGTGCTCCCGCAATATCTCTGGCAGCGGACGCCGTTGGCTAAAGCCTTGATCGTAGCCATGATAAAATCCGAGCACTACTTCTGGATAACGCCAACAGAGATAGCCGTCGCCGGTATCAAAATCCAATAGCCACAGTCCAGCAACCACCACCCCCAGCCTTTCCATCTTGTTAATCCAGCGTCGGACAATTTCTTCGTAGCGCTTTTCCTGCTGGCGCAAGGCTTCATGGCTTTGCATGCTGGCACGTGCAGACTCCAGGATAGGAGCCAGCTCATCATGGGCCTGCACCGTGATGAAACGGACCAAAGGAAAGAGAGCCTCAGCCTCGTGCAGGGTAAAGACCCTGATTTGGCCGGGTCGTTGAATGGCGAAGACGGTATCGCCATGTCTGGGTAATCCGTCGGAATCAGGCACGCGACGATCTCTGTCGATACAGATCGCGCAGCTCGTGAATGCCCAGCCACCAGGCACCCGCCAGATATAATGTGGCGGCGAGGAGTGTCAGGCTCAGCACGCGCAATAGCCGCTCCCAGAGGGACAGTGACAGCCAAAGCGCTGTGTCGCCGCGCAAAAACAGTAAGACCATGCCCATAATCACCGCTAACCCGGCGGATTTCAGCAGAAGCTTCGGCCAGCCGGGTTGCGGCTGATACAGCCCGTCGCGATGCAAACGACGCCAGAGTAAAAAGGCGTTGACCAGTGCGGCGCAGCTCGTCGCAATGGCCAAGCCCAGTTGGTGCAGCGGCCATGCCAGGACAAGACTGATACCCATGTTGACTGCGACACTGATCATCCCAAAACGCACCGGCGTGCGGGTATTCTGGTGGGCATAAAAGGCCGGTGCGAGCACCCGTGCAGCAATGATCGGCAAGATGCCGAGGCCGTAGCCCATCAGGCTGAGGGTGCTTTGCCAGGCATCTTCAGCCGTATAGGCCCCGTAACGAAACAGGCTGATCAGTAGAGGTTGGGCCAGGATGAGCAGGCCGACGGTGGCGGGCAGTCCGATGAGCCACGTGAGACGCAAGGCCCAGTCCAGAGTTTTTGGGAATTGCGGCGAGCGCTCTGCCGCCTGTCGTGAGAGTAGCGGCAGCACCACTGTCCCCAACGCCACTCCGAAGACGCCCAGAGGAAACTCCACCAGGCGATCAGAGTAATACAGATAAGACACCACATTTGCCCCGACCAAGGAAGCGAAAATGGTATTCAGAAATAAATTGATCTGCGCTACCGATGCCCCGAATGCCGCCGGTCCCATGAGCCGCAGCACCTTGCCCACACCGGGATCACGCCGCCGCAAGCGTGGCCAGTGCAGATGCCCGACCTGTCTGAGGGTGGGTAGCTGAAACAGTAACTGCAGCACCCCGCCGATGAAAACTCCCCAGGCCACGGCTATAGCGGGTTGCTGAAGATGCGGTGCCCAGAAGACCGCCGCTGCGATAATGCTCAGATTCAAAAAGACCGGTGTAAAGGCCGGTACCGTAAAACGTCCATAGGTATTCAGCACGCCACCCGCCAGTGCCACCAGAGAGATAAAAAAGAGGTAGGGAAAGGTGATGCGCAGGAGCTCTACGGTGAGGTGAAATTTGTCCGGGCTATCCGCAAAACCGGGCGCGATGGCATAGACAACGGCACTGGCCCCCAGTATCCCAACGATGGTGACGACCGCCAGGGTGAGAGTCAGCCAGCCAGCAACGTCCGCGACAAAGGCTCGGGTTTCCTCGACGGAGCGGGTGGCCCGATACTCCCCCAGCACCGGGACGAATGACTGGGAGAAAGCGCCCTCACCGAAGAGGCGTCGGAATAAATTCGGGATACGAAAGGCGACAAAAAACGCATCGGCTATTTCACCCGCGCCGAAGAGTCGCGCCAGGATCACGTCGCGAGCGAAGCCCAGCAGGCGTGACAGCATAGTATTGCTGCCGATTTTGAGCACGCTGCGCAGGGGGTGGTGGCTGCTTATGACGAGGTCACCGTCAGGTGGGGAGGGGTTCATCTTCCGATTCTGGCACGCTGCTGAGGGCGCGCCAAGAGCACGCGCCGTGTGTCGACGAGTAATGTGGCCATTTTATACGGTGGTTTGGCGTTCTGCGAATGACGCGGCTGCCGTAGAGAGGCTGAGAACAAATTTATCGTGGTCAAAAGCGGCCCGCATCTTCTTGGCAGCGGCCATACGCCACAGTCCACCAGGTTGGTGGACTATTATGGGCGGCTTGTGCTCTGGTTCAGCAAGGCATTGATGGCTTCGAGATCCGCCATATCGATCTGCCCAGAGGCGGCCTTCAGTTGTATTCGCGCTATTATCTGACTATAGAACGCCACATTGTAGTTCTGCTCGGCGCGGATATAATCCGTGGCCGTCTGCAGCAGGTCGATGATGGAGCGGGTACCTACCTCATAGCCCTTGCGCGTGCCTTCCAGGGAAACTTTGGCCGAGGCAGCGGTCTCTTTGGCGGCGCGCAATTGTGCCACGCTGTCCTTGAGATTGAGGAAGGCGGTTTGGGTATTGAGGGTGACTTCATCGCGGACATTGGCGACGTGATCAACACTGGCGATGGTCTGTGCCTGCGCCTGTTGTACGGAGGCAGAGGTGTGTCCACCCTGATAGAAGGGTACGGAGAGGTTGAGGCTCACCCCGGCCTGATTCATGGCCATGCCGGGGAAGGGGCTACCCAGGGAGTGTTGTGCGATACCCTGAAGATTCACCACCGGCCAGCGCGCACGGCGGTTATATTCGACCTGATCCTGCGCAGTATGCAGCTGCGCTTCCGCCTGACGCATCAGCGGTTGATCTTTGACGGCACTCTGTACCCAGCTGTTCATATCGTCTGGTTGTGGACCCAGGGCCTCATAATGTCCCAGGTTGTCGAGCACGCCGATGGGATGATGGGTGAGTTGCTGCAGGCGGCGCTGAGCAATAGCGACCCCGTTGCGGGCCTTGATGAGATCGGCTGCGGCAGCATCAACGCGGGCTTGTGCCTCACGTACGGCAATGACATCCCCGGTGCCAATTTTCAGAGTGGCGTTCGTCTGTTTATAAATACTTTCGAGCAGCGATTTCTGTTTTTCGGCAACGTGTTTCTGGGCTTGTGCCTCCAATACGCCGAAGTAGGCCTGAGCCACCTGCAGGGCCAGTTGCTGCTCGGTATAAGTAAGAGCTGCGGCGCTGGCCTGAATTTTGGTGTCGGCTTGCTTAAGTGCTGTCCATGCCTGACCATCAAAAACGGATTGGGTAATATTGACGCTATAGTTGTCGGACAGGTAGGCGCGATTGATGGGTTCTGCACCGAAGCCGGTGATGTCGGCGGTGTTAAAGCCGACACCGGCACCGGCGCCGACATGGGGGAGGAGGGCGGAACGGGCGAGGGGCTTGTCCTGCATCTGAGCGGATAGTCCAGCGCGGGCTTGCGCCAGTATCGGATCGGTCTGGTAGGCTTGTTGATAAACATCAATGAGATTTTCCGCCCAGGCGGGCGGCGTGCCCAGAATCAGTGTCGCCATAAGAAGCGGAAGACGTGGGGGGAGACGATCTACGCGCATGGGAATGACCCTGTTGTGACAGTAAGCCCACAAGATACTGACCGATCGGTCAGCCGTCAAGGGAGAGTCCCGCGGTGATGCGCCCCAATGCCACGTCCGGGAATGGGCAAAATCACGCTTCTCCCTTATGCTGATGCTTCCGTTTCAGTGGACTCCGCGCTGCTTATGCCCCCTCACCCTGTACTGACCCAATGTGTTGTGGTGCCCTATCCTGAGCATGTCGCCACGGTATTTGCGCCGCTCGCCTCAATGCCCTGGTCCTTTTTTCTGGATAGCGGCGTGACGGCATCGCCGCAGGGGCGTTACAGCATGCTGGTGACGGCACCACGCCGGCGCTTGTGGCAGGAGGCGGGGCAGCTTTGGATTGCCGATGGGGATAGTCCTGCGCGCCGCTCGGCGCTTTCTCTCTGGGAGGCGTTGCGCGAGTCGGTGACGAGACTTCCCGATGCCGCTTCTCTGCCCGCAGAATTACCGTTTGTGGGCGGGGCGCTGGGTTATCTGGCCTATGACTTTGGTTTGGCGGGGCAGGGTATTTCACCGCCCCTTACTCAGTCTCTTCTTGAAGCGGCCTTTGGTATCTATGATACGGTGCTGCTGGTCGATCATCATGCGCGCGAGGCCTGGCTCTGTGCACCCGAAGACCGGATGGTGCAGGCACTCGCGGAGTGGCAGCCACGCCTGGCTTGCGAGACAGCATGTTCCCCCGATCCACCTTTTCAGGTGCAGGGGCCGGTACGGCCGCTCTGGAGTCGTGGGGACTATGCCACAGCTTTTGGCCGGGTACAGGACTATATTCAGGCGGGTGACTGCTATCAGGTGAATCTGGCCCAACCCTTTGCCGTCCCTTATGCAGGATCGCCATGGTCACTTTACCAGCGTCTGCGGGCGGTCAATCCGGCGCCTTTTTCGGCATATTTGTCCCTGCCCCAGGGAGAGGTGCTGAGTTTTTCCCCGGAACGGCTGCTGCGGGTTCAACAAGATCGTTTGCAGGTGCGGCCCATCAAAGGGACACGCCCGCGTCTGGAGGCTCCGCAGGAAGACCAACAGATAGCGCAAGCACTTTTAGTCAGCCCCAAGGATCGCGCCGAGAACGTGATGATTGTCGATCTGTTGCGCAACGATCTGGGGCGGGTGGCAGCGACTGGCTCGGTGCAGGTGCCGCAACTCTGCGCGCTCGAATCTTACGCCCACGTTCATCATCTGGTCAGCGTGGTGGAGGCGCACTTAGCACCGGGACGGGATGCCTTGAGTGCGCTGGAGGCCTGCTTTCCGGGGGGATCCATTACTGGGGCTCCCAAACGTCGCGCCATGGAAATCATCGCGGAACTGGAAGCCGGGGCGCGCGGCCTGTATTGCGGGAGTATTGGTTATCTGGACCAGCGCGGCGGCCTGGATATGAATATTGCCATTCGCAGTATGACGGCGGTTCAGGGCGATCTGCGCTTCTGGGCGGGGGGCGGCATCGTCGCGGATTCTGATCTGGATGCGGAGTATCAGGAGACACTGGATAAAGTAGCCGTATTCCATCGCGAGCTTGCGGCGTGGGCAGGATGAGGGTGTTTGTCATCGTGCCCCCATCTGGCATAGAGTCGCTGCCAGTCATGACTGCAAAAAGCTGAATATGTCCGAAGAAAACAAAAAACGTCATACCCATTGGCAATTGTTGTTGCAGATCGTCTTTACGGTCGGCATCCTGTTTTGGCTCCTGCACAACACCAACTGGCAGGAGCTGGGTCAGCGTTTTGCGGCGCTGCGCCCGTTGTGGTTTGTCGCGGCCGTGTTGTCCTACGCCATGAATCTGTCGGTGTCTGCCATACGCTGGCGCATTATTCTCATGGCAATGGAGCGCTCCGCGCCCATGCTCTGGCTGCTGCGGCTGAACTGGGTGGGTGCCTATTTCAATCAGGTACTGCCGGGTTCCGTGTCCGGTGACGTGATCCGCGCCTGGTACACCCGCCATCAGACCCACTCCATGCCGCTGGCGCTGGCCGCAGTATTCGGAGACCGCTTCATGGGTTTGGGGGCGCTCATCGCTATCGCCGCCGTGGCCTTTGTGCTGGGCGGTGCGCGGGTGGGATTGTTGCCGCAGATGGGCTGGACGATCGGGATTCTGGTCTTTGCCTACGTCCTGATTGTATTTTTGATTCTGAGCCCACTGCTCAATTTTCTGGAAAAATTTGCGGGTAAGCTGGGTGAAAAGCTGCACGACATTCGTCTGGGAATGGCGGCGCTGCTGCGTCATCGTCTGGCCCTCGGCGGCACGATTGCGCTCTCCTTTGTGGTGCAGTTTTTTTCGATCCTGACTTTCTGGCTGCTCGCCCGTGCCCTGGGCGAAGCCCCCGATGCCGTGGCGATATGGGTGGTCTGGCCGGTGATCAGCCTTTTTCTGGCCTTACCCATCTCCTTTGCGGGCTGGGGACTGCGTGAGGGGTTGATGGTGTTTTATCTGTCATACCTGCATATGGGGCATGATCAGGCCTTGGCTCTCTCACTATTGCTGGGCTTCACCGTCGTACTGACCAGCCTGCCGGGGGCGTTGCTCTGGATCGGGCTGCACCGCCACCATCAGGCCCCGTCAGATTTGAAAGTACCACCCGCCTCGCGTTAAACTGCGCGTCTTGCTGGCGTAGCTCAGTCGGTAGAGCTACTGATTTGTAATCAGTGGGTCATCGGTTCGATTCCGGTCGCCAGCACCATGTTAAACATGGGCTTAGGTTAATTCCTAGGCCCTTTTTTCGTCTGGGGTAACTTTCTGGGTAACTTTCGGCCTCTGTTCAATTATCCATGGCTTACTCACCGGCGCCTTCGTCTGTTACTGTGACACCGGAACAGCCAGACCAGCGCCACGAGTACCTGCCAAGGCGTCATATCTGCCCGCTACTACATCCCAGCGTCCCCAGCGCTACCAAGGCCGCAAGGCCGCCCCTTCCCTGTCCAGACGCAAGAAAGCCCGGACTATGCCGGGCTGCTTCCTGTGGTCATGCTGCTGTGTAGGCTTCCCAGCGTCCCGCGTCCGCTTCCTCGTCCTGCCGGATCTCTAGGCAGTCCTGATCCCAGAGCCGCGCAGCTTCCGCGTGTGCTGCCCGACTGGTGGAATACGCCCCATAATCGCCCACTGTGGAGATCCAGCCGTTATCCATTACCTGCCGAAGTGTATAGGTACGCTTCGCGCTCTGGTCGAATCTGCACCGCTCGGAAGTCACAAAGTAATGGCCTGTTACCTTTCTGCATACTCTGGACTGAAAGAAACTCATCGTGGACCGATCAAAGAAGTGCTGACCGGCGGCCTTGTTCGCTGCTTTTATTGCCTTGATCGAGAAGTGCATGATCGTCTCCAGTGGGCAGGCGTAAAGCCTGCCGCGTGTCTCATTTGGCCAAACGACGCGCTTGCCTGTAGGCCGCGCTCGCACTGGCAAATTTCCCAGCATCGTCTAATCTGCAAGGCAGACCATGTGCATCAACGGTGAAAAGGTCGAAGTGGTCAGCGCCAGCCACCACAAAGAACCGACCGGCGATGATCCGCGAGAGGACGCGCCCAGGCAGGCGCATTGCCTGGTTGTCCGTGTTCATAAGGGTTTGAATGATTAAATACATGGTAAGCCTCCAATGTGCGCCCCGAAGGGCGCGTTAGTGTTCAGACCGGACGGGGAAAACGATGCAATTGTGGCTTGTACATCGGGATACGACCTTGCACCAGTTCTTCGCGGGTGAAAAACACCGCATCACAGCGGTAACAAAAGTGCTTGCGATGAACAGCGCCATCACTACGGTGGGCAGAATTAACGACGCGGAGGCGTTTGTTACAAGTTGGGCAGATCATTTTGAAAACTCCATTCAATTAATGTGTAGCACATTATATCGCACCTGATTAAATGCTGCTATTTATTGATACACTATTGATACTGAGAACGAGAAACGCTAAAACAAGCCTTGCTTAGTCGGTACGGGGGTCGAAGTTCGTGCGACTGCTATATTGCTTACTCGCTCTTATACGGGAGCCTAATTTTTATGAAAATGTGTAAAGGGAGGGGTATGAAACGGCTTATTTTAGGGCTGGCGCTGCTGGGATACTTTGGGGCAGCGTATGGTGCTGATTGGGTGAAAATCGGGACCAGCGTGCACGGGGGTGAGGCTGTGTGGGCTATGCGTGCACAGGGGGCAAATGAGGTATGGCAAAAGATTGTCCATAGTTCTCCGCAAAATCACGGCAGTGGTGTTTATAATAAAACAATAACGCTAAACAGGATAAATTGTTCACAGGGATCAGATACAATAATTCAAGGGAGTGCCTACCTCAATGATACGTTAGTCAATTCTGACCCTGGACCTTTCGCGCCATTTTACGGTGCTCCGGGCACCTTTGAGGCGGCGATTATAAACGCCTACTGTGGGACGAAATAACCATGCACAAACCTATCCTTAAAATCGCCCTGCTTGTGTTCTCAGCAGCCGCGCATGGCGCGACCAACAATACCGATTATGCCCATTATATTCTGAATAACTTGCCGGGGGTAATGTTGGCACCTGTAAGCAGTAAAGATCCTAACCCTATGCCGAAAGGGAAGCAGTTTGAGACCGAGGCACAGATTGAATCACTGTCTGGTATTGTCGGAGGTCTCGCCGCGTTCTCGAAAGTGCAGGCCGAAGTTCGCGCAAGTGCGCCGTGGGTAATTGAAGCAAAGGAGGAGCGACAGGCACAGAATGCAGAAGCGGACGCTTACCTAGCTGGGCAGGAACAGGCTCAGGCATCGGCAGAAATGGCGCAGATAGCGCCGATTTTAGCGGCTGAGGAAGCTAGTCAGCCCGTACCTCCACAGGCAGCGCCAGCGGCAGCATTTAAAAATAGCGATCATTGGCAACATCACCAGAGTAATGAAGGACAAGAAATTCCTATTATCAACGGAAATGGCGGATTTTTGACAGGTATAGGTGGGGGGCAGGCGATTGATAACAATAACGGCAAACTATACAGCAATGGAGGCAGTGGAAATATGTATAATGAACAGTGATCAAACTTCTTGAGCTGCCTGTGGAACAAAATGACCGCGCATAAGTATATCCTACCGGTCGTTCTATTCGCGTTCTCAGCAGCCGCGCACGCGACAATTTACCAGTGTGGGAACTCGTTTCAGGGTACGCCGTGCCGGGGTGCTATTATCAGACGCGGCGCACCCACTACGGATGATGATCAATCGGGGGCGAGGTACGCCGGGATCGAGGCGCAACGGCAGGCCCGCCTTGTGGAACGAGAAGCGCCGCGACAAGCCATGCAGGGGCTCAAGAAAACGCTACACGCTAAAGAACAAACTGTGGTTGCCTGCGAGAAACGAATGGAAGCCCAGGACGCAAAATGGACCGCAGCGTCTCCGAGTGGGATGGCAGCGGGATACAGCGGCGCGGATATTGCCCAAGCCTGCGGTCAATTGGGTCGCTAAGCTCTGCGCGGCATCCCAATGATTGGGCGGATCGGGAGTCGCTAACGCGCAGTCCCGATGCTTGGAGTGGATGGTGGCGCGGCATGTCGGGATGGTCGGAGGTTTCGCCACCGAGAAGCGCGACAACCGAAACCACAATCCACTACATACCGACCGGTCGGTAATATGAAACCCATAAACAAGACGCAGTTATTTTAAGTAACCACTTTCATTCTTTCCTGCGTGATGGCCGGTACGCTACCCACCGGCAACGCTCCAGACCATCCAGCAAATGAAGAAAGCAGGTGTTCCACGCCTCGGCTCGGGCTGGCGCCGTCTCCACACTGAACCCGTCCCGGAGATCATCGAGCAAGGCTATGTGGTGGCGAAACTCTACCATGAGGGACTGGCCAGCCTTACCGCCCCGTGCAAGGGCAAACGAGGCCGCTGAGCGTAACCAATCATTGGCATGGTGCAAGTCCTCCACATAGCCGCTCATGAGGCGTTCCTGGCGGTCTGAGAGGGTACTGTGGAAGCCTGGCAGTTGTTTCCCGCGCTGCAAGCCTGATTTCAGCAATTGGCGGTACAGCGCAATGTCCGGGGTCTCTGGCGGAGTAGGTAATGGTGCGGGTGCCTGGGCCGCTTTCGCGGCCTCTGCAAGATGCTGGCGGTATTCAAGCGCATTCATAGTCAATCCTCCCCAAGCCGACAGCCTTCCAGCGAGGCGAAAGCGTCGAACGGATCGAAACTCTGCCTTTGTAGTTCCAAAGCGTCCTCGGCTTCCTGCGCTGGCCGAATTGGATGATCCCCCGGTTCTTCCTGTTTGGGCTGCAGCGCTCTCGTTTTGATATGGACCACGAGGCGCTCCAGATAAGACGCGATGGACCCGAAGTAATTCTCAAGGGCTCTTTGTTCTCGCATGCCTGGGGCGCAACGCCCTTTGCTCTCGTAGAACTTAGAGCTGCCGATGACCTCCTGCGCCTGCATGATGCGAGGGCCTAAAATATCAATCAGATCGTCTGGATAATCGAAGTGATCTGCCACGAAAATAATCCGGTAAACATCGCTCTGTGCAGTTATAAACTGCTGCCATTGCTGGCTGGGCGGCACCGTACTTGAGAAGCTGCGCAGCCTCTTGGCCGCATCCACAAGCCCCTGGCCTGTGCATAGACCAAGCTCTGGCCGCGTCGCATTGATTGGCTCGGCTGCCATCATCTGCTCCTTGATAACTTCGCTGTAGGTGGTCACGACGCACCCCCAAGTGTACGCGGGGCGGCTGTGCGGTGTTGTGTTGTGTATTCCATCATGTGCTCCTTGTTGGTCAAAAATCGGTAGGCTCACTGCGTTCTTCACAGTTATAGTGCCGAATCGGGTGCAACGGGTGCTAGTTTTATGCCTTTTTCTATAAAGTCCCCTCGTGGAGAAGTTTTATAGAAAGTTTTAGGAAATAGCGAAAATGTTGTACCCGTTGCACCCGACCCAACTGTGCGTTACGCGAGAGGGGCAGGGATCAGCCCGGTGGTATCCATTGCCAGCCCGGCATAGTAGCTGTGGCCGTGGGACCGCAACGTACTGTGCCCGAGTTCAGCCAAGCGCCGGGTGAACGAAGCCTTTGATGTGGGCCGCACCCCGTTCTCGGCACACCACGCCGCCCATCCCGCATAGAGCAGCTTCTGCTCCACGCGTACAGCGGGATCGGCGCATGTCGCCTCGTCGAGATACTGCCCGAGTAGGTCTGATTCCCGCCGATACGCCTGTACTTCCTGTGTAATGGTGGTACAAGCTTGCAGCCCGTTCCGCGACCACTCCACCGCGCCCGCGACAGCCCAGGTAAGAATGGCATCGCGCTCGGCCCACAGCTTCAATTCGAGGCCGTTGTCGCGCTCCGCGCCGGAGAACTGCCGCTTGAACGGGATCAGCGCCAAACGACGCCAAACCGCATGGTCAGTTCCCGTAATCACCGGTTTATGGTTCGTGCGCAGCCAAGGAGTGAACGCCGGACTGAAAGTGAAGTACGAGCCGTACAAAGGCCGGGCGGTGATGGCTTCGCGCCCCGCGAGCGTCTTGAGCGCTTGCTCGTCTAATCTGTCGCCCGTCCCGGTTTCATTGATTCCAAGCATCCGGCACCCGGCCAACATTGCGAGGGCTGGACTCGCCGCCCCTGGATTCATTCCGGGTTTTTGGACCAGAACGTCAGCAGGTGCGCCCTTCGCGTAATCTGCCATGATCCGACTTATTACATTGTGGAATAAAGACTTGCCGTTGCTCCCGTGGCCGTGGCAGACAAAAAGCAACTCTTCGGTGTTGCTACCCGTCAGTGTGTAACCGATGGCCCGTTGAACGTAAGCGACCAGCTCATCGTCCCCGTCGAACACGCCGTGGAGGAACCCCAACCATGCGGGACACACTGCGTTGGAGTTATAGCTGGCCGCGCATTGCCGTGAAATAAGCTGCTCGGGTTTTGCTTCCAGCAATTCGCCGGTTTTCAGGTACACGACACCGTTTTGAACGCCGAGAAGGTGGGCATCAGCGTTTAGTTCGACCACGCTCCGGCTCATCCCCGGCTCCGCTTTCGCCAGGTTCAGCATGGCCTTAATGCGGGCGTCTTTCTGCGCTGCCATCGCACTACGCATCATCGTGGCTCCGCGTTCTTGATCGGTCGCCATGACCTGCCTAGCCTCGTCCACCAGTGCAAACAAAACCGACTTGGCCGCCTGGACCTCTTCGCCGCAGCTACACGCGCCCCAGCAAGTGCCGCTCCAGGCCAGCCACGCCGACATTTCGGGAATCCAGAGCAACCGTCCGCGCTGCGCTTGGGCGAAACGCTCCGCGAGCGCAATATCGCCTGCAGCATTTGGATTTACGCCCGCCTCACGCTTGAGTACGGCTGGAGCTGCCGCCAGACCCGCGCAGACTGCAGATATGGTCCGTTCGCGGTAATCGGCCCGCTCAATCCACTTCCGGCTGCCATCGCCATGTGCGCCTTGTGCAAGCCCCGTTTGGGCCATGACCGCCTCAATTAGGCTCGGGATCTGGGCGATTGGCGCGCCGACTTCGATTCCCGCGTTTCTGATGACTGCACAAAGTGCCATGTCCGCTTCGCTGGGGCCGTACTTTACGCCGTTCGCGTCGCAGGCCACCTCAAGATTGCCAGCCCAGAGAAACGGGTCGCGTTGCTTCACTCGCTCCGCGCACTGTGCGATCAGTTCCGCATCTGCCGGAGTATCATTCGCCGCCAGATCGAAACGCTCCGCCGGATCTCCGTCACCGATCATCGCCAAAAACTCGCCAATAACTTCTTGATCCACGCCAATTTCTGGGGCTGATGCCGTAAGTTTACGCCCAGTTATCCTTAGATACCTTAAATCTGCGTAAACTTCGAGGCCCCGCCCGTGCCCTTTGTTTGCTCCCGTAAAGCCTGCGGGGACGTGTGCATACGCGAACCCGCGAAATCCGGTCCCGCTTGGCGATCTTTCCACGTAAACGCCCCGCCCGACTGCGCCCTCTAAAATCGACTTTAGGGCTGGAAATTCCAAAAATTTCGCGTCGGTCTTGTCCAGGTCGAACCCAACCAGTGCGCGTCCCTCATCGTCCACTGTGCCATTAAGCCGCACCCCGAAAGAGCGGAACTTACCCGACTTTAGAGCGGCGCTAGCCTGTAAAAAACTAGGCCACCCCGTGTCCGATGCTGGCGAGAGCATCCGCCCTTGCGCATTTCGAGGGGCTTTGGGCGCGTTGCCGTCCGGTATTGTCGGGTCGGATACCGCCCACGGCATAGCCCGCAACGCGGCAGGAATCGCGTCAAAACGCGGGGTTAAAGGTTCTAGTACTTCGTTGTTTACAGTTGAAAGTTGTGCCATAATTACCTCGTGTTGGGGTTGTTTAGGGGGTCGCTGCGGAGCGGCCCTTTATTTTTGCGGGTCACGCGCGTCGACGGGACTCAACCCATTTCGCAACTTCGCTCTGACGAAAGCCCACATTGCGCTCCGAGATCTGCACCCGTGGCACAAATTGACCCTCGCGCAACATGCGATACAGCGTGGCCTTGGATAACCCGGTGATATTCACTGCCTCTGGAAATCTAATAATCTTGTCCATCGTAACCTCGTTGTATGTCTACGGCCCGTTGCCGTTGCGTTACTTATAACAAGGCATCTAGGCGAATCATGACATTCAGCGTTTGGAATATGTTGCCCTATATAAGGCTCTTAATTAGTCACAGTGACAGCCGCATCTATGAATGGCATCAATCCACTTGCGAAGATGCTAGTTTCAAGCCATCGAAAGACAACCCACGAGGAAGCAGACATGGCTGGACTAGGACTACCCACGACAGGACGTGTAACCAGCGGGGCCACGCCGAAACTACCCCAACCGCTCCAGGCGTCATTCCCTGGCATGCGGGGGCTTCCGCAGGGCGCGAGATTGATTGCTCAAGGTTCTGGAGTCGGCACAGGCCAAGTGCCTGCCAGCGATCCTTACGGCCAGCTACCCGCGACAGCCGCTAACTATCGTCCGTATGAACCGTCTACGCCCCCTGTGATGCCCGCAACCGATGGTTCAGGCTTTGTAGCGCCTGGTGGGGGCATTGGGTCTGCCATGCGTTACGACGAGGCTACTGGCTATAAAGGGAATGACCCCAGCCATCCCGTGAACTTCGCAACCGGCGCGGGCATGGGTTTTGAACCGACTGATGTTCACGGGGTTCACGAGCAGGGCGGGAATAATTTTACGAATATTCCCAGTGTGTATAACGAAGCAAACCAAATCAGTCCGTCCGGTGCGGCGGAACAACTTGCCACGAATATGCACAACCAGGGCGCCAACCTTAGTCCGGCGCAACAGAACGCACTTTTGGGGGGGACTGGCGCCTCCTACGATAAACCTGCTCCAAGCCTAAAGCCGTTCAGTGATCCTGGGTCGGTGAGTTCCTATCAGAAGATGATCGGTCCTCCCCCTGCTGGGCTTCCCAGCGCTTCGGGGATGCCTCAACGGGTTAACCCGATGAAATCCCCCCTCGTCGATAGCTTCTTTACGGGGAGAGCCCCGTATTTGGGTGTACCAAATATATCAGCGGCTATCCCGACACCTGGGCAAGTCACCGCTGCCAAGCCGAAGCCAGCCGCGCAGCAGGCCGGGAATTTTATCGGGGGCTCAATCGGAGATGCTTGGGGCGCCGGTCCGGGCGTACCGACTGCACCAGACGCGCCTACCTTCACGCCGAGTAAATGGGCTGGGACGCACGCGGTTGAGGACGCCTATAACAGTGGGCTGGGCCGGTTCACCACTTCAGGAATAGGCGACTACTGGGGTGCAGGCAAGGGAATGCCCAAAGCACCCAAGGTGCCAGCCATATACGACCCGGCAGACTGGTGGATTTCAAAGCAGCTCGGCAGTTTCGGCAGAGGCCTTGCCGGAAGCTGACCAAGAGACCCGGCATTGCGCCGGGTTATTCGCTCGCCTCCACAGTGGAAGCGATTGCGGGGTGCTCCTCAGAGTACCAACGTTTCCAACTTCGCGGCCCAGGCGTCCAATGCCGCCTTTTTCTCTGGGTCGTATGAATGGCGGTCATAAACAGCCGTAACGCCGCCTTCCACATGATTCAAAACTTTCGATACCACCAGCCGATTATGGCCCAGCATGGTCATGTGGCTGGCTGCAGTACGCCGCAGATCATGAGGGTGCACGTCATCCAGCCCTATCTGCTCCAGGTTCTTCCGTAAGGCATGCGACAGCGCCGTAGGACTCATGGGCTTGTCCCCCCGTGGTGAAGGAAACACCACCGCGCCGCCGTCAACCTGCTTCGCCTGCTCCAAAATCGACAACGCCAGCGCGGACAACGGCACCCGATGTGCGTTGCCGTTCTTGGCGATAGACGCCGGTATGGTCCAGACGCCATTTACTTGTTCCCAGCGCATCGCGCATACCTCGCCAAGGCGCTGACCAGTCACCAGCATAAACCGGAGCGCCTGCCTGGTGACGGCTTCCATACGCGCCGTTTCCAGCCCAGACCAGAACGCCACAATCTCATCCTCAGTCATTACTCGGTCTCGGCTTCGCTCCCGGCTTGGCGCAGAGATGCCCGCTGCCGGATTTATTTCGATTTCGCCACGGTCAACAGCCCAGTTCATCATTTTCCGCACCACCGCTAATGTGCGATTTGCCGCAATAGGTGCGCCCCTGGCTGCGACGCCATCAAGTAGACGCGCAATATCGCGTCTAGTCACGTCCTTGGCCTTGAGGGTGCCCAATGCGGGAACTACGTCATGCAGGAGAATACGCTGATCCTCTGCCCAGCTTCGCTTTCTTGCTTTGGCGTAGATCTCGACATAATCAGCCGCCAGCCCCTCGACCGTCAGCGCCTGGCGGTTTATCGCTTTTTCGCCCTGCCTGGTACTTGCAGGATCATCACCCTTTTCTATCTCGGTGACGGCCTGAGCCGCTGCCACCCGCGCACCGGCCAAGGTTACCCCTGGATAATCGCCCAGAGTGAGACGCCGCAGACGGCCAGCAAACCGATACAGAAACGCCCAAGACTTGCCGCCTTTGGCTCCGACTCGTAAATACAGCGCTCCGCGTCCGTTATAGCCTGCGTCTTGGATCTCCACGCGGGCACCTGTGGGTTTCAGGTTTTTAACCGTTGTGTCTGTGAACGTCAGTTTTTGCATGGCACCAGTTCCTATCAATCAGCGCGTCCGGGGTAACTTCGGGGTAACTTTCTTGGGTACGCTGCTATGATATTCTTTGATACGCTACGACACAATGACTTTACACAATAGACTGATTATAAAGTGTAAAGTATGCTGTTTTGAGTCCCCGTGATACTTGGAAAGACGGTACATTGTCCGATTTGTAATCAGTGGGTCATCGGTTCGATTCCGGTCGCCAGCACCAAATAAAACAGGCACTTAGCAGAATATGCTCAGTGCCTGTTTATTTTTTGCTGCAAATATGCTGCACTATGGATTCGAGAGTGCAGCGGAGGTGCAGCATGGCAAGTATCAATGCTAGAAAGGATTGCGACGGTATTGTGATTGGCTGGCAGGCCCAAGTGCGAAGAAAGGGCTTCCCTGCACAGTCAAAAACTTTTGAAAAAAAAGGCAGGCTCAAGCATGGGCCAGACAGGTCGAATCCGAAATGGAACGCGGTGTATTTTCTCCTCGGGGTGAGGCAGAACGCACGACCGTCGGAGAGTGCTTGGGGCGATACCTTCGGGAAGTGACCCCACTGAAGAAAGAGGGGCGTGGTCAATCGGGAGAACGATGATTTATCTCCCAGTGGCTCAAGCGCCCCTTATCGAAGCGTACGATGGCCAGCGTGCGCAGCGTCGATATTGGGAACGTGATCCTGGATATGCAGGCGGAAGGAAAGGGGGCAAATACTGTTCGTCTGCATCTCGCTGTTTTGTCCAATTTATTTACCGTGGCTAAATCCAACTGGGGAATGGAATCACTCGAAAACCCGGTTGCGATCGTGCGCAAGCCAAAACTGCCCCCTGGTCGGGAGCGCCGTCTCCGGTCAGGTGAAGCGGGTACTCTGTTGGGTGCTACGAGTTTGGAATTTGCGTGTTTAATAGTTTTTGCATTAGAAACAGCAATGCGGCTGAATGAAATCGCTGCGCTCACTTGGGAAAATGTCAATTTAGACGTTCGGACGGCATTTCTGCCTAAAACAAAAATATCGGAAGCGCGAACGGTGTCATTGTCACCCGCAGCCATTGAAGCATTGACGATGAGGCGGGCTGGAAAGACTGAGGGATCCATTTTTGATCTCAGTTGTGACGGCATCGACAGTGCATGGGATCGAGCCAGAGATGCTGCGGGTATGGAGGCAGGGTGGGATGAAGAGTCTTTGCACTTTCATGACCTGCGACATGAGGCGACGAGCCGATTTTTTGAGCGCACAGATCTCGACATCATGGAAATAAAAGGGATCACCGGGCATAGAACGCTGCAGATGCTTGCTCGTTATACCCATTTGCGCGTCGGTAATCTCGCTGCCAGGCTTGCTGGAGAGCGAAGAGGGGCTGGTTACCTGTTAGGGAGCAAGAGCCAAGGCGTCTCCGTCTATGATCAGTGAAGAAATAGACTAAGAAATTGGCACAACTGGCTGACATCCGTCAGTTAGTCACGTGACGGCGATATCATCGGTAAAACGGCTCAAATGTCTTTCAGCCAGTGGGGCTGCTGGTGGATCTTCCAGATACCGGCAATCCGTCATGCCGACCACGCTCAATGGTCGGCAGTCGCTACGCACCGGCGTAAGTCGACCCCGCCCTGATTTTGATCCGATCTCCACTGCTCGTTTATTGCGTCGGCCATTCATAAAAACGGGCCGCGTTAGCCCCATGAGCGAGGTTAGTAAGGTGTTCCATCTTTGTGATTGAACTGCCAATTGCCGTTGACCCGAATGGCCTGAAGATCATCGTCAGGGTACGAGGCTGAGTCACCCGCTGTACGGTCACCGATCTCCAAGTAAACGACGTCGAATGAGCATGCCGTAACGATGAAAGTGCTTCCGGCGCAAGGCTCGTGAGATTGACGCCGAAGTTGGTGAGATAAAACAAATCTCCGAGGGGCTTCTCTCTGCCGATGATGCGAGATGCAAACGGCGGGGATAGATAGAACACTTTGTGCGCAGAGGCTTTCAGAAGCCTTCGTCAGAACTCTTTACCATCGGCTCGTGGCTCATGTATTTCCGCACTTCGCGCCGCAGACGCTAGGGATGATGGCATTTGGCAGGCCTGAGTCCTGTTTGCGCTAAAGTAGCCCCAGTACTGCTGCCCGCAATGTGGCCTCGGTTTTGTTGGCGGCATTCAGTTTTGCCATAGCATTCCGGAGATGGAAGTTGACGGTGCGCTCGGAAATTCGTAGCACATCGGCGACCTGTTGCGCAGTCTTGCCGTCGCCAGTCCAGCGCAGGATGTCGGCTTCGCGCGGGGATAGTTTTGCATTGAGCTCGGGGCACAGGCGGGGTGTCACCAAACCACGAAAGGCCCAATGCACGGCTTCCGTTAGTTGTAAAACACGCGCAGATATGGCCTGCCATTCAATCTCTGTAATCGCTTCGCCGGAGCGGACAAGGCTCAGCATGCCGCTGACACCACCCGTGTCACGGCAAACACTGGCCAGTCCCTCCCGGAGACCGAAGGAGCGTGCTTCCTCCCAGAAGACGCGTTCTGATGAAAAGGTTTCTTCTGACCAGACAAACGCCGATGTGGATTTCATGGCCTGGCGAACGGTGGGGTCAATGGCCAGATAGTTACGCGCTGTATATTGTTCCGCCCAAGCTACCGGATAGTTGCATAGCAGGGCCACAGGGGGATTGCTCAGAGGGATCGGCATGCGGAGTCCATAGGCACAATAATCAAATCCCAGTTGATGCGCCAAAGAAGTCATGGTTTCCAGGACTTGCGGTTCGCTCTCGGCAAACGGGAACGATTGGAGAACACCCTCTTTCCATAATCTCACACTGTTTCCCTCCGTCAATAACTTTACGCCATCTCAAGATGACTTCGTGGGCAGTCGCGCATTAACCCCCTTGAGCCCAGGCATCCCTGTCAAAACTAACAGCTAGACCGAACCACCTGGAAGCATAGTACCATTGGTGGAGTCTACCCATCATCAGGCCATGCCTTTGGAGATACGCATGAAAGTGACCGATCGACAAAGCCTCAATGAGGATTACCGCTCCGAGCAGCTTTGTCGGATTCCTTGCCACGCGGCTGCTTGACAGTACCCTTATATGTACGTCAGGTGGTTTCAGTATATTTATGTTGTTTTGCGAGCCGTACATGGTTTTATTCATTGCACAGTTAACTTAGCCCTACTTCGGTTCATAACCTATGTCTTGTCAAACATCGTTCTTTGGGTCATGGTCGGAAACTCGCCATATTGGTGTTCTAAAAATGTACCCCAACTCAAATATTAGGCCGCAATGAAAACACGCGCCATACTCTCTGATGTGCCACCCGGAAGCGTAATAAACGCACGATTGCCTGGTGCATATTTTAATGATTGCTACACCATTTTTGTTCCCGGTGCTACCAATACACGTACCGCTCTGAGCTATTTTCTCACTGCTTTGGCGGACACCCCCCCTTGGGTTAATTCGCTCATGGCGTTGCGGAACAAGATGGTTCGGTTTGCCGGCTTGAAAGATCTTGGCGGTCTTGGCGAGTTGGATCTATCAAAGCCTGCGCCAGCCTATGCGCCTGGAGATCGAGTAGGTATTTTCACACTCATTTCCAACACACCCAATGAGGCGCTGCTGGGAGATCACGACAAGCATCTGGATGTTGTGCTCTCCATCTACAAACATCCTCCTGGCCAAGGCGGCATTCAGTCCGTTTCGGTGACGACGGTTGTTCACATTCACAACTTGCTGGGGCGAATGTATATGCTTCCCGTCACACCACTGCATAGACTCATTGCCCCCGCAGTGCTTACGCGTGTCATAATAGACGGGGAAAAGGTGACTCCGTGAAAGCGTGCCTGTACAGCGCTCAAATGGATCGATAACATAACACTCGGCCACATAGATGTGCTACTGAATTCAGCCGTCAGAGGTAAGGAGAGAACCGCAATGATCGACAAGGAGTTTGCTGAACATTTTGCGAGCGATTGGATCGGCTCATGGAATAATCATGACCTTGATCGCATTCTTTCTCACTATTCAGAACAGTTTGAGATGTTCTCCCCGCCATCATTCAAATTGCAGGTGAGCCATCCGGCACTCTCAAGGGCAAGAACGCGGTTGGCGCGTACTGGGCGAAGGCACTGCAACTCATTCCTGATCTTCAGTTTGAACTGCTTTCAATTTTGATCGGCGTTAACAGCATTACTCTCTACTACAAGGGTGCGCGAAGTCGCCTGACTGCTGAGGTGTTTCATTTTGGCCTCGACCACCAGGTATTATGTGCACATGCGTACTATGCTGTATAACGTATTTTTATCTGATTTTCTAGTGTAAACTTGGACCCTGTCGGTGTATATGGTGCGATTCGTATTTGGCCTAAAGCATGTTAGGCTGCAGCATGAAAAGTTCTCTATTCGCAGAATCCTCTGTCGGTATTTAATGATAATAAGATGTGTCGTGATGAGTAAGTATCTATTGCAGGTTGGCGACAAGAGATTTGACAGACTCAAATTCATCAATGACGTATTTGGTGAACACAGTAGGAATTATTCATCTGCGGCTGCAGAGAAATGAAATATAATCTGCGAAGTTGCCAGGCTTGAAAGTTGCTGGGATAATATATGTGATGATTATTGAGCAAAAGCAATATAGCGGGACGGAGCTGGAACAATTGGCCTGGCTTCCCGCGGGCTTCGCCAGACGACAGCCAGTCGGTTACGTCAGACGTTAGTTTTATCAAAGAGGGAGTGCCATGCAATTTGAAGAGCAAGTCGTAATCGCAGCCCCTGTTGAAAAGGTCTTTTCCCTGTACGCAGACGTAAAAGGCTGGTCTTCCTGGGACCCTGACGTAAAAGCGTCCTCCATTGCGGGTGAATTTGTTTCCGGAGCTGTTGGTACGCTTCAACCATCAAGCGGTCCGAAGACTAAAATTGCTTTTACTGAGGTTGTTACCAATCGTTTGTTCACGGTTGAAAGCAAGCTGCCTTTGTGTGTCATGCGCTTTGAACATGAGCTATCGAGTCATTCGGGCGAAACCAAAGCTGTGCATCGTATAGCCTTCGAGGGGCTGCTTTCGCCGTTATTTGGTCTGCTTATCGGCTCGCAAATAAAAAAGGGCTTGCCTCATACGCTCCAAGGACTGAAATGTGCCGCTGAATACCAAAGTTGACATAGCAGTCAAGCGGGATGTGCCAAAAGCGGGGCATCCCTTACACTAGGCAGGCAGGAACCTATGGGATTTACGCTGGATAAAGTTGTACCGTGGGGACGTTCGTATGACGAATACGTCAGTATGTTCGGCCTCTCTGAGGATGATTTAACGCTTCGCATTCTTGGTTGTGGAGATGGCCCTGCCGCATTCAATTCTTTGTTAACAGAATATGGTGGCAGTGTCGTCTCAGTAGACCCTATCTATGCTTTTGACGCAGCGCAAATCAGAACCCGCGTCGCCGAAGCATACGACATCGTGATGACCCAGGCGCGCAAGAATCAGGGAAACTACGTTTGGGAAACCATTCCATCGGTTGAACAACTGGGGAGTATTCGCATGTCCGCGATGGAAAATTTCCTCGCCGACTTCGATACAGGAAAACAGGAAGGACGATATATCGCAGGCGAGTTGCCGTCATTGCCTTTCGAGAACGGGCAATACGACATCGCCTTATCGTCTCACTTCCTGTTCTTGTACAGCGCCCACTTGTCCGCAGAGTTCCATCTTCACGCTCTCCAGGAAATGTTACGTGTATCCCGCGAAGTGAGAGTGTTCCCTCTGATTACGCTTGACGGAACTCCATCACCCTACCTCCATTTGGTGATCGGACACTTTGAGAAAAACGGTTTCGAGGTAGAAATTAAGCGCGTACCCTACGAGTTTCAGCGAGGCGGCAATGAAATGCTGGTCATCAAGCCTGTCTAACATTGCGGTCGAGAGCCAAGAGGGACGCGCAAAAAACGACGCGCCGCTGACGTCAAGTGTTATATTGCATAAATCGAAGGAGTGCGATGGTGATTAACCTTGAAGGAGTAGTTTCAGAAAACTGGCAAAATATTCCCGCAAAGGAACTCTTCCCAGGTATTCGTCAACGCATCCTTTGGCGTGGGCCGAACGGCGCCAAGGCCCAAATTCTTGAAATCGACCCTGGTGCCAAGTTCACAAAGCTCGATACGCACTTTCCAGGCCCTGAAGAAGTATTCGTGGTATCTGGCGTGTTTAACGACGGTGTCCACGATTATCCGACAGGTACTTTCATTCACAATCCGGCTGGCTCAGCGCACGTTCCTCAGTCAAAGCAAGGGTGCGTAATCTTCGTGCTTTTCCCCGATGGTTGAATCCATGCAACATATAACCCTGCGCTCGACCGAACCTGCGCGAAAAACCTCGCAGTCTGTCAGCTCCAGGTTAGGCCACAAGGAGAGAGATTGATGAAAATATTTATCGTTTATTGGCATCCAGAACCGCAGAGTTTTAATGGTTCGATGTTCCGCACAGCTTGTAAGGTGCTGGTCGATGCCGGCCATGAGGTGAGGACTTCCGATTTGCATGAAATGCGCTTCGACCCTGTTTCCAGTCGAAAGAACTTTACTACGGTCAAAGACCAAGATTACTTCAAGCAACAAATCGAAGAAATGCACGCCACTGAAACAAAGGGGTTTTCGGCAGGGCTTGAAGCTGAGATGGAGAAGCTTGAGTGGTGCGACCTGATGGTTTGGCAATTTCCGCTATGGTGGTTTGGGTTGCCAGCGGTTTTAAAGGGCTGGGTTGACCGAGTTTTTGCTATGGGCCGCATCTACGGCTACGGCCATATTTACGAGACCGGCGTTTTTCGCGGCAAGCAGGCGTTGCTAAGCCTGACGACAGGCGGACAGGAAGAAGCCTACCGTCATGGCGGGTTCAACGGGGATATTTCTGGAGTTCTGCGCCCGATACAGCGGGGTATGTTGGAGTTTGTCGGCTTTGGTGTATTGGCGCCACAGATTGTGTACGCACCTGTCCGTATGACGGATGATGAACGCGCACAACATCTGGCAGCCTACACTGAGCGCCTACTGCACATTACCCAAGAGTCACCTTTTGGGCGGTTCGAAAAACTCCCCACTTCCAGTAAAATATAGGGAGCCGATTGGAAGGGAGAGCAACCATGGCAGGACTGGTAGGGCAAACAGGATTTTTCCCCGGAGACCGCCGGTTGCGGGAACTGGATTTGCTGGGCGACGGCCTGCCGCTGCTCAACCGGCTCATTCCCTGGGAGCGCTTCCGCCCAATTCTGGAGAGTGTGCCGAAGGCCAAACCCAAAGGGCCGGGAGGGAGGAAGCCCTACGACCGGATGCTGCTCTTCAAGATGATGGTGTTACAGCAACTGCACAATCTCAGCGACGAACAAACCGAATACCAGGTTCGGGATCGCCTCAGTTTTCAGCGTTTCCTGGGGCTTGGGTTGGAGGAAGCCGTACCCGATAACACGACCTTATGGCTATTCCGTGAATCACTGGCCCAGGCCAAACTGACGGAGCGACTGTTCACGGCCTTCCATGCTTTTCTGCGGGAAGCCGGCTACGCCGCACGGGCCGGGCAAATCATCGACGCGAGTTTTGTGACGGTTCCACGGCAACGGATGCACCGGAAGGAGCGGAACAGGTCAATCAGGGCGAAACGCCCCAGACGTGGCAGGATCAGCCCGCCAAGCGCCGCCAGAAAGACACCGATGCCCGCTGGACCAAAAAGAATGGCCGCAGTTTCTTCGGATACAAGAACCATATCAACGTGGACAAGCGCCACAAGCTGATTCATCAGTACATGGTCACGGATGCCGCTGTGCATGACAGTCAGTGCCTGGAAGCGCTTCTGGACCCGGAGAATCAGGGCGTACAGGTTTTTGCGGACAGCGCCTATCGTTCAACGGAAGCGGAGCAAATGCTATGTCAAAAAGGTTACCGCAGCCGAATCCACGAGAAGGCGCAACGCAACCGCCCTTGACCAAGGCCCAGGAGTTGGCCAACACGCGCCGGTCACACCACCGCGCACGGGTTGAGCATGCCTTTGGCGCCATGGTACAGCAGGGTGGTAAGTTTCTGCGCACCATTGGTATGGCTCGCGCTGAAGTCAAAATCGGCATGATGAATCTGGTCTATAACATGCGGCGATTTACCTGCTTAATGCAGCAATCGGTGGCCAGGTAGGGATCAATCCGTCCAAAGCCCACGAAAAAGGCTAAAAATACTGGAAATACGCAGATAAAGTAGGGATAGTGCGTAAAAATCGCCTGAAAGTGGCGAGGAAAGGGGGATATTCCATTCTCAAGTCGTGAAATTTTTGTTATTCGAAGTGCCCTTTTGATGTTGGTACTTATTGAAGGACATTGCCGTACCAAATCACAACGCAGCTAAGATACAGGTCATCATCGATGGATTAAGACAGAGCCGACAACATGCCCTACGTAAACATCCAAATCATCAAGGACGCCACACGAGAACAGAAGGCTCAGCTAGTTAAGGATATAACCGATTCGCTGGTGCGCGTACTTGGTAAGAAACCGGAGCACACGCATATCGTTATTCAGGAGATAAATGAGGAAGACTGGGGATTTTCAGGCCTGCTGACGGACGTATGGGAACAGCAGAAGGGCGGTTCGAAAAACTCCCCACTTCCAGTAAAATATAGGGAGCCGATTGGAAGGGAGAGCAACCATGGCAGGACTGGTAGGGCAAACAGGATTTTTCCCCGGAGACCGCCGGTTGCGGGAACTGGATTTGCTGGGCGACGGCCTGCCGCTGCTCAACCGGCTCATTCCCTGGGAGCGCTTCCGCCCAATTCTGGAGAGTGTGCCGAAGGCCAAACCCAAAGGGCCGGGAGGGAGGAAGCCCTACGACCGGATGCTGCTCTTCAAGATGATGGTGTTACAGCAACTGCACAATCTCAGCGACGAACAAACCGAATACCAGGTTCGGGATCGCCTCAGTTTTCAGCGTTTCCTGGGGCTTGGGTTGGAGGAAGCCGTACCCGATAACACGACCTTATGGCTATTCCGTGAATCACTGGCCCAGGCCAAACTGACGGAGCGACTGTTCACGGCCTTCCATGCTTTTCTGCGGGAAGCCGGCTACGCCGCACGGGCCGGGCAAATCATCGACGCGAGTTTTGTGACGGTTCCACGGCAACGGATGCACCGGAAGGAGCGGAACAGGTCAATCAGGGCGAAACGCCCCAGACGTGGCAGGATCAGCCCGCCAAGCGCCGCCAGAAAGACACCGATGCCCGCTGGACCAAAAGAATGGCCGCAGTTTCTTCGGATACAAGAACCATATCAACGTGGACAAGCGCCACAAGCTGATTCATCAGTACATGGTCACGGATGCCGCTGTGCATGACAGTCAGTGCCTGGAAGCGCTTCTGGACCCGGAGAATCAGGGCGTACAGGTTTTTGCGGACAGCGCCTATCGTTCAACGGAAGCGGAGCAAATGCTATGTCAAAAAGGTTACCGCAGCCGAATCCACGAGAAGGCGCAACGCAACCGCCCCTTGACCAAGGCCCAGGAGTTGGCCAACACGCGCCGGTCACACCACCGCGCACGGGTTGAGCATGCCTTTGGCGCCATGGTACAGCAGGGTGGTAAGTTTCTGCGCACCATTGGTATGGCTCGCGCTGAAGTCAAAATCGGCATGATGAATCTGGTCTATAACATGCGGCGATTTACCTGCTTAATGCAGCAATCGGTGGCCAGGTAGGGATCAATCCGTCCAAAGCCCACGAAAAAGGCTAAAAATACTGGAAATACGCAGATAAAGTAGGGATAATGCGTAAAAATCGCCTGAAAGTGGCGAGGAAAGGGGGATATTCCATTCTCAAGTCGTGAAATTTTTGTTATTCGAAGTGCCCAGAAGTAGTAGCCTAGCTTTTTTCGGACAACTGCAGCCTAAAACCCTGCACCGAAGCATGACGGCGCAAAAGGGCACAGTTCATTAGCTCCACGGTATACATTTTTCAGCGAGGATTTGGCTCATGGGTTTCATATTCCAAAAACCAATAGTTCTGTTAAGGCTCGAAGGTCTTGCTGTCTTTCTCTTGGCGCTCGTCATTTATTGGCAGCAGTCTTTCGGATGGACATTGTTTTGGTCAACAGTATTACTCCCAGACCTCGCCCTCCTCGGGTATCTCGTTAATGCCGCAGTTGGCGCAACGGCGTACAATGTCACGCATTCAGAGTTGTTACCTGGCGCATTGGCTGTTTTTGCCATCGTTACGGGTAATGAGTTGTTCTCGGCCTTGGCTCTTATCTGGTTTGTTCACATCGGCGTAGATAGGATGCTGGGTTATGGCCTAAAGTACCCAGAGGGATTCAAGGTAACCCATCTCGGCACCATTGGGACGATGGGTGGCGAATCACGCGGCAGCTATTTGCCTTGTGGAAAATAAAACATCCTGACTCGAACAATTGGTCTGACCCTAATGTCGATAAAGAGGATTTCATCGCAAAATGACGAAACATCCAATCGAACTGGTTATCGAAAAAGCTGACACCGCAATCGTCCAAGAGGATTTCGACACTTTAATTGACATCTACTCGGCTGATGCGGTTCTGGTAGTAAAGCCCGGGATGAATGCCATAGGAAAGGTCCAGATTAGAAAAGCATTTGAAGCAATAGCGACACACTTCAATCACACTCTGCATGTCGAGCAAGCTGGAATGAAGATATTGGAAGCAGGTGACACTGCTTTGGTCATAGCGGCGTTGGGGCTGCTGTAGATCAAGGGGCATTCTTCTACCCAGGCATCAAACAGGCCGCTGACCTCCAGAAACTCAGCAAAGAACACCAACTGGCCAAAGGGAGTAGATGCCGATTCCGGATCCCAGGATACCTGAACGCGACCGCCCAGTGTGTCCACGACCATGGCCTTTACTGCTGCAGGAATGGGCTTTTGCGGCTGATTTTCGTCATCACCCACAGGGTGAGCCTCCATTACAGGGGAAAAACCAATCCTATCAAAGGAATCATGCAAAATCAGCAGCGGTAACTGCCGAATTTAGGATTAACCGAAGTGCGCCTTTTCACCGGATCAATCACCCCTGTCAGCTTTGACAGGTAGAAGGCCCCATAGTTAGATAGTAACCTCTAAAAAGAAAATTGGTTCCATAACCCATATTCCGAGATTGAATAGGAGTTGCATATGAAACCCGCAAAATTCGACACCCAGCCGTCGCCGCATTTCCTGATGGAAAGCGCCACCGTAGATTATACGCATGCCGATATCCGCAAGTTGGCGTCCGCGCTGTCTTCCGACGATCCAACGGCAACCGCCAGGCGCTGCTTCGAATGGGTACGCGATCACATCGAACACAGCATGGATTTCCACCGGGAAGAAGTGACCTGCGCAGCGTCGGATGTGTTGCAGCAAGGCACTGGCCTATGCACCGCGAAAAGTCATCTGCTCGTGGCCTTATGGCGCGCCAACCAAATCCCTGCGGGATTCTGTTATCAACGACTGACGCTGGATGGCCCCAATCCGCCCTATTGTACACACGGCTTCACCGCGGTCTGGCTGGATGATTGGGGCTGGTATCGTTGTGATGCACGCGGCAACAACAGCAAGCCCGGAATCCACTGTGCATTCACGCCCGGACAAGAAAACCTGGCCTATCCGACTATTTATAACGGCGAGCAGACCTATCCGGATGTTTGGGCAGAGCCTTGGCCAGACCTGCTTGCCGCCATGGAGAAGCTGCAAAGCATATCGCAGTATCGGAGCGATCCCAATTGACGCCTGCCCGCCCGTCGCTGACCTGTGCGTAAGCGAGCCTACAGCGCCGAACATACATAGCGCGGAGACCGGCCATGTACTGCCCTGACCCGTTTGCAGAAACCCGCCCAGAGGTTTTACGGGCACTGATTCAGCGTTATCCCCTCGCGACACTGGTCAGTGTGGGCGGTAATGGTCTGGAGGCAAATCATATTCCCTTGTACCTCGCAGCCGGAGGAGGAACGCAACCGGTACTGCAGGGACATGTGGCGCGCGCTAATCCGCTGTGGCGGGAGGCGCCCCTGGACGGCGAGGTGCTGGTCATCTTTCAGGGGCCGCAACACTACATCAGCCCCTCTTGGTATGCGACCAAGGCGGAAACCGGTAAGGTGGTGCCTACTTGGAATTATGCTGTCGTCCATGCCTATGGTCCGTTGCAGGTCAGGGACGATCCCGATTGGGTACGGCAACAGATGGTCGCCCTGACCGCGCAGCAGGAGAATGGCTTTACCCTGCCCTGGCAGGTGGATGATGCGCCCCAGGACTTTACGGAGCGGCTTATCGGGCAGGTGGTGGGCATCGAAATCCTCGTCTCCCGCTGGATGGGTAAGTGGAAAGTCAGCCAGAACCAGCCGCTTGGCAACCGTGACAGTGTCGTCGCGCACCTGGAGCAGCAAAACCGGTCTGATTCCGGGGCCATGGCTGAATACGTTCTGGCCAGCCTGAAAGACGGCAAAAAGGAGCGCCTTGAATGACGATTACCGTGGGTTTTCTGGTGTTCCCAGATATGCAACTGCTGGATCTGGCCGGCCCATATGAGATTTTTTCCGCTCTGCCGGATTGCGATATCCATCTTTTCTGGAAAACCCGGGAGCCGTTGGCCTGTTCAGCGGGTATGCTATTTCAGCCGACGACGACACTGGACGATGGGCCGCTGGTGGACGTGCTTTGCATTCCCGGTGGCGTCGGCATCAATCCCTTGCTACTCGATAAAGAAGTACAGGCATGGGTGCAGCGCCAAGCGTCGGCGGCGCGGTTTGTCAGCTCTGTCTGCACCGGCGCCCTGCTGCTCGGCGCTGCAGGATTGCTCGCCGGGCAGCGCGCGACGACACATTGGCGTTATCACGATCTCCTCGCCGAATTCGGCGCCATACCCGTCAGGCAGCGTGTGGTTCGGGACGGCAATCTGATCACCGGTGGCGGTGTTACCGCTGGAATGGACTTTGGTCTCGTGCTGGTCGCAGCCCTGCGCGGCCAAGCCGCGGCGGAAGAAATTCAGCTTGCCCTGGAATATGCGCCGGAGCCGCCTTTCCAGGCCGGCAGGCCGGAGGATGCCCCCAAGGATACCTTGGAGGTCGTCCGGCGCCGTACTGAAACATTGCGCGCCGAACGCGAGCGGATGATTGGTGCGTGGCGGAAACTTCCGCTTAACCTGTCAGATGTCAGATAAGGGCAACGACATAATCTGCACACCCCTCATTCGAGAATTGCGGCAGGATGACGATGCCGCTTACCGTTCACTTTGGCGGGATGCCTTGCAACAACATGCACAGTATTTCCGCATAGCTGCAGGAGACGATGTCCCCGCGGGTATCCCCACGCGAGGAGCGGAAGACAGCTTTACCTTGGGCGCTTTCGAGAAAAATGCACTGGTCGGAATTGTCAGTCTGGAGCGGGATCGCGGTGTGAAGTTGCGGCATAAGGTGCTACTTTTTCGCATGTTCGTTGCGCCCGAGGTGGCTGGCCGTGGCGTCGGTAAGTCGCTGTTACAAGAGGCGATCTCCCGGGTACAGGACATCGATGATTTACGGTACATTCATCTGACCGTTCTGGAGCGAAACCAGCGGGCGCGGGCTCTGTATCGATCGCTGGGCTTTGTGGATTTCGCACTGGAGCCAGAGGCTGTTCGAATGGACGCAGATTATGTGGGCGAGGTACAAATGATGCGATTCCTCAGAAGGTGAATGCCATGAAGCTGATGCAGTATCAGGTCGATGCCTTTAGTCACCAGGTTTTTTCCGGTAATCCGGCGGCCGTTGTTCCTCTGGACCAATGGCTTCCCGACGCGGTCATGCAAGCCATTGCCGAAGAGAACCATCTCTCCGAGACCGCCTTTTATGTCCCGGCGAAAAACTCCGATACCTTCCATTTACGCTGGTTCACACCGGTGGTTGAAGTGGATTTGTGCGGTCATGCCACCCTGGCAACAGCGCATGTGCTCTTTCAGGAACGCGGATTTCCGGGAAATGAGATTGCCTTTGAGACTCGTAGTGGCATATTGCGGGTCAAAAAAATGCCTGAAGGGCAGCTCTCCATGGATTTTCCGCTGCGATCCTTGCATCCAGTGGAAACGCCCCCGGTGATGGAAAATGCGTTGGGACAAAAGCCCCTCGCGGTGCTGGCGGGCGACGACTATGTCGTGCTTTTTCGCGACGAAGCGCAGATTCGCGCTATCCATCCTGATATGACTGTGTTGCAGCAGTTGGATCTGCGCGGGGTAGCCATTACCGCCCCAGGGAAAGACTGCGATTTTGTCGCGCGATTCTTTGGGCCGAAAGTCGGGGTTCCCGAAGACCCTGTTACTGGCTCGGCCTACACCGCACTTGCCCCGTATTGGGCAGAAAGACTGGGGAAAACTATGCTCAGCGCGCGGCAGGTTTCTCAGCGTGGCGGTGAAATTCATTGTGGTGTTGCACGTGATCGCGTAACCCTTACAGGTGCTGCGGCTACTTTCATGGTGGGAGAGATTCGATTCTCAGAGGTTTATGAGGTGCTATGAACGAATGCCCGCCGGGGCGAGACCGCGTGATGCGGCAGAATCAGACTGGAATCGGTCATTCGGTTGCCCATATGCCTGTTAGTATTCAGGAACCGATCATATAATGGATGACGTGGCTTGCTGAATTGCACTATGATTCCTTCATAAGGACATGAAGACAGGAGAGACCACCATGGCAACGGTACGACAGGCTGGACAATTGCCAACTGCGAGGAAAATAAGCCTTACATTTTGCTTCAAAACAACCCTCATTCGGCAGGCGGAGAACCCAGAAAAATTAGGCCGCTTGTCCAGACGGGGACTGCAGCTATAAGACAAATTGGTACAAATTGTCTGATTCTAACTTACCCGAGTACACAGAGGTTTTTTCTTGCGCCTACCAACAGATATTCCGGATTGCGTTCTGCGTTCATGGCATGACACAGACAAAGATGCACTTATTTTGCACGGTAATAATCGCCAAATCTGGCGCAACCTAACAGGAATATTCCCGCATCCCTATACAGGGCACTTCGAATAACAAAAATTTCACGACTTGAGAATGGAATATCCCCCTTTCCTCGCCACTTTCAGGCGATTTTTACGCATTATCCCTACTTTATCTGCGTATTTCCAGTATTTTTAGCCTTTTTCGTGGGCTTTGGACGGATTGATCCCTACCTGGCCACCGATTGCTGCATTAAGCAGGTAAATCGCCGCATGTTATAGACCAGATTCATCATGCCGATTTTGACTTCAGCGCGAGCCATACCAATGGTGCGCAGAAACTTACCACCCTGCTGTACCATGGCGCCAAAGGCATGCTCAACCCGTGCGCGGTGGTGTGACCGGCGCGTGTTGGCCAACTCCTGGGCCTTGGTCAAGGGGCGGTTGCGTTGCGCCTTCTCGTGGATTCGGCTGCGGTAACCTTTTGACATAGCATTTGCTCCGCTTCCGTTGAACGATAGGCGCTGTCCGCAAAACCTGTACGCCCTGATTCTCCGGGTCCAGAAGCGCTTCCAGGCACTGACTGTCATGCACAGCGGCATCCGTGACCATGTACTGATGAATCAGCTTGTGGCGCTTGTCCACGTTGATATGGTTCTTGTATCCGAAGAAACTGCGGCCATTCTTTTTGGTCCAGCGGGCATCGGTGTCTTTCTGGCGGCGCTTGGCGGGCTGATCCTGCCACGTCTGGGGCGTTTCGCCCTGATTGACCTGTTCCCGCTCCTTCCGGTGCATCCGTTGCCGTGGAACCGTCACAAAACTCGCGTCGATGATTTGCCCGGCCCGTGCGGCGTAGCCGGCTTCCCGCAGAAAAGCATGGAAGGCCGTGAACAGTCGCTCCGTCAGTTTGGCCTGGGCCAGTGATTCACGGAATAGCCATAAGGTCGTGTTATCGGGTACGGCTTCCTCCAACCCAAGCCCCAGGAAACGCTGAAAACTGAGGCGATCCCGAACCTGGTATTCGGTTTGTTCGTCGCTGAGATTGTGCAGTTGCTGTAACACCATCATCTTGAAGAGCAGCATCCGGTCGTAGGGCTTCCTCCCTCCCGGCCCTTTGGGTTTGGCCTTCGGCACACTCTCCAGAATTGGGCGGAAGCGCTCCCAGGGAATGAGCCGGTTGAGCAGCGGCAGGCCGTCGCCCAGCAAATCCAGTTCCCGCAACCGGCGGTCTCCGGGGAAAAATCCTGTTTGCCCTACCAGTCCTGCCATGGTTGCTCTCCCTTCCAATCGGCTCCCTATATTTTACTGGAAGTGGGGAGTTTTTCGAACCGCCCTACAGAAGATGACGCATTGAAGTGGATTGAAACAGCCAACAGGCCCGGACGAGATGTAAATCTAGCTGTAGAATTTGATGGGAAAGCCATTGGTGGAATTGGTATCAGGGCAGGAAATGATGTGACCGTTTACACCGCCACTCTCGGTTACTGGATCGGTGAGGCCTATTGGGGTAATGGCATTGCCACAGCCGCCGTGAAGGCAATGATTGCATATGTATTATTTGGCAATGAATTCGCTAGGCTGGAAGCCCGCGTCTTCGCCTGGAATCCAGCGTCCATGCGCGTGCTCGAGAAGGTTGGTTTCGTGCGCGAGGGTGTTCTGAAGTACAGCATATTCAAAGATGGTCAGATTGTAGATAGTGTCCTATATGCGCTGGTGCGTGACACAAAAAGTTTAACTCTGGCTGGAGATAATTCACCGTCCTGACTGTAACAACCAGCGTTTATAAATAACCCAGCTCGCCGTCCAAAAATCCAATGGTTAATAGGTGGTTCGTTTCTGAACATGTTGGGGGCCAAATCTGGCCCTGAATTTGTTTGTTAACTCGCCTATCTGGTATGGCCAGGAAGCCGTGCGAGCAAAAGTGACTCCACTCTCTCCCAATTGAACTGAGCACAAAACCAGGGACACCTATCGCACCACATTTGATCGGACACGGAATCGTTGGAACTCCATTTTCAGAAAATGGCTTGTTGAATAAGGACATACCGACAGTCCACGATAACAAATATCCGATCATCAGTGGCGGATAAGTTTCGTATCCAAACAATCATATTGTCTTGCTGTTTGTAGCCATTCAGGCTAATTTCTTCGGGTGCAAGACGAGGATGCTTCCGAACGACTGCAACCCGATCACCTCTTCGAGCGTTATGTTGGCGAGCTCAAACAGCGTTGTCCATTCCTTCAACGTGCGTTCGCGCCCTCGTGAACCCATGAACATCTGCATATCGAACGATGCGCCAGCGATATCCGCACCAACCTCCGGCAGCACCATTTCCAATAATGCAATACGAGCGCCGCTCCTACCACAGGCATTCGCAAGATTGCGCAGAATTGTGATGCAGCTATCGTTATCGAAGCCATGTAGCACGGCGGAGAGAAGATAAATATCTTTTTCGCTCCGTGCGGATGGAATCGAGTCCAACAGATCTCCGGCTTGGAATTGCAGTCGTTCCGCACCGCTTGAGTCATGGTTTGCCCAGTAAATCTCGGCCTCTATGATGACCTGGGGGCGATCAACAACGAGAGCGGTTAAGTCAGGGTGTCGTTTTAAAATAGCAAGTGATTTCGTGCCACGGGAACCGCCAACGTCAATGATCCGCTCAAATTTACCCCAGTTGAAATCGGTGGCGAAGCTGTCACCGGTCAACGCTTCGACACTATCCATTGCCGCAGAAAACAGGGAATCAAAATCGACATGGTGGTCCAAGTAGGCAAACAGTTCCTCGCCGTGTGAAAGCTGAAAGGGTGGCACACCTTCCCGCACACCCTGTTCGAGACACTCAAACCAAGGCCGACTCATGGCATCGGAATTGTGCATCAGGATCATGGCCCGTACGCTGTTCGGATGGTCAGTGCGCAGGAAGGCGGATATTTTGTTGTTCTGGAACACTTGCGGCGCAGTCTCCAAGAAGACCCCTATCGCAGCAAGCAACCGCAGCAAACGTCCTGTGGCGTCCGCATCGGCAGCAACGCGAACTGCAATCACACCTGCGTCGAGCGCCTCGTCCCCCAATACGGTGGCGATATCTAACCGTGCAGCAACATAGAGCGCACGGGACTGCCAGAAAGCCGAACCGATCTGCATCAGCCTGAATGGCGGAGGGGTCAGCTTGTTGGGAATCGCTTGCAGCCATGCACCAAACTTCATGATTTTGGCAAAACGCCGCACGCTGCCTGAGTTCATTTGATACGACATGGATCGTCCCCCTGCTATTTCGAAGTGACCGGCTTTAATCCCGCCGAGAATAGGTGCCCATTAAAGTCGGCCAATTTTTCCAGAAACGTGGTGTCCATCGGGTGACCCACCTGTTCTTCGAAGATGTCCTTCAGAAGGATGGGCGTCATGGCCAGACTAACGAAAGCCAATCGGAGAATGTCGGGGTCGATGCCGGAGCGATCTGCCCTTGGGATTTCAGGTCAGACACCCTGCTGGCACCTCGCGTACGTCCACGCTCCAGTAATTGTTGGATAAAATGTCGCCCCGGACCGTGGTTGAGAGCAAGCACTTTGAGGATGAGTCTTGGAAACTCTGGCTGGGCGGTCATAGTGTCGTAATACAGACGCAGGAAATCGGTGAATCCTGTGACCGACGCCAATATCGGGCCATCGAGCACATCTAACATTGGTTTCAGGGTCTCGCGGATCATTTCCTCGTAGAGCCCCTCCTTGTTACCAAAGTAGTAGCGGATCATTGAGATATTGGCACCAGCCTTTTCAGCGATCAGTCGGGTTGTGACTCGGTGGTAATCGTCAGCAAGAAAACAATCCAATGCCGCCTTTACAAGACGCCCCCTTACTGTCGCTGGCGTGTCGAGATTGCCCATGATCGGCTTCCCTGGTTTCGTTGAAAACAGTTTAGCACTCAGGGTGATGAGTACCGGCATAGTTTCGTTAATCAAGATAGGGGGTGTGATTGAACGATCAAACTATAGTGGAGCGAACGGCAGTAACAGCTGTTATGTATACTATGTGATTATGTATAGGTGCGCATGTGTCCCGCAATAATTTATGGGCTATGTCCGAGCTATTTGAGGTGAAACGGGGCGGGGGGCGTCCCACGGTTATTTCGGGAGTACACGCTCCTGGAGAAGCACTGGACAGACAGAGGGGGCTATCTATCCCGTGCGGGAATTGCGAATATAAGGATAAAGTCAGTCTGTGTAGGCAGCCCTACGATACTTGACTACTCGCTTCCGATGTCACTCGCAGAATTCGGGTCCTACAGTCCCCTTTGACGTTCGCCCCAAATAGTTCTATATAGGACTTTCTAACTGGAAACATCATGGTGAGGATGAGGATGATCGACGGAACAACCGGGGAATCAACGATGTTGTTTTCTTACACGGCCACGCCGAAGGCCACAACCCAGGAGCCTTTTCTCGCCGTCCTGCGAGAGCTTGCCCAAGCCTATCATGCCTTTTCCGCCTACTCCGCCACCCATGTCCGGCAACTGGGCCTTACGCCAGCGCAGTTTGATGTCATTGCTACCTTAGGTAACACCCAGGGAATGCCCCTCAGCCAGCTTGCCCAAAAAACCTTGATCACCAAGGGAACCCTGACCGGCATCATCGACCGCCTCGAAGAAAAGGGCCTGGTGCGCAGGGAGGTGCCGGTCGGCGACCGGCGCAGTTTCCTCGCAGTCCTGACTCCGGCAGGCGAGACGCTTTTTGCCCAAGTCTTTCCCGCCCATATCGACTATCTCAGGCGGGCCTTCGCGGAAGGGGATGAGGGCGAGTTGGAACAGGTGCGCCGCACCCTACGTGCGTTGCGGGGCCGATTCCAGGAGTAAATCCCATATAGTTTGCATACGAACATTTGTTGTGCTATCTATATAGTACGCATTGTAACTATATGGATGCGTATCAGATGAGAAGCTTAATTTTATGGAGGTCATGATGAACCCGACACCTTACGTGATGAGCCTGGAACCAGGCAGCCACTATTTCTGCGCTTGCGGGCGCTCCGCAAACTTGCCTTTCTGCGATGGGACGCACCAGGGTAGCGGCGTGGAGCCCTTCACCGTGGATATCGCCGAGCCGAAAACGGTAGCCATTTGTGCCTGTCACCAATCCACCAACCGCCCTTTCTGCGACGGTACTCATAAAAGCCTGACGGCTGAGTGACCATTTTTCCCGAATTGATAGAGGAGCATTGCCATGTTACCGAACAAAATTTCCATTGCACTGAGGACCACCATTCTTTCCGCCGCATTGTCCGCGTCACTGGTGTCACTCGCTGACGCAGCGACATATCATCGATTGGACGCCAGTCCGGCTGGCTCGTACCGGATTGATCCGGATCATTCTCTGGCGTGGTTCACCATCGGCCATGCCGGGGTGGCGGTGGTGGTGGGCCGTTTCGACAAACTATCCGGCAGCTATACCTTCAATCCCACGAGTCCTGCGGGGGACAAAGTGGATATCCGCATTCTCGCAGCCAGCATCAATACCAACTTCGCTCTAAGGGATCACGACTTGCGGGGTCCGGACTTTTTCAATGTCCGGGAGTTCCCGAACATCACATTCGTCAGTACACGCTATCAACCCACGGGTAAAGAGGGCGGACAACTGTATGGGAAACTGACCATTCATGGCGTGACTCGGCCAGTAACCTTCCATGTACAGGAAATCGGTGCCGGGCCGGTTCTGGCGTTGCCCAAGCCATGGGGTGGGTATCTCTCCGGCTATGAGGCCACCACCACCATCCAGCGCAGCGACTTCGGCATGGATGCCTATGCGGGCATGATCGCCAACACGGTGCATCTGCATGTGAACATCGAGGGTGTTCGCACGGCTGGCTGAGCGGCTTTTTGGGGTGCCGACCAGTAAGGCCGACGCCTCGTTCCCATTGGAGGTAATCTTATGTGGAATATCTGGCAATCCGGTTTCGTTCGGTCCTTGATTTTGGATAGCGCCCTGCTACCCGCTGTGGTCACCATGCTCATGGTGGTCACCGCGTATTACAAAACCCGCAAATATCCCAGTTGGCGAAACATCATCTGGGGGGCTGCAATATTAGGGGGTTTTGGGGGTGGCTATGCGCTGACCTATCGCGATTTTTCCTTCCCGCCACGCACAGTGTTGTCCTGGTTGCCCTGGCTGGCCCTCGTGGGCGGAATCGTGGTGGCTATAGCCGATCGCCGTAAACATTCAGGGTGGCGCTATGGGGCGAGGGGAATGACCGCGAGCGTCTCGGCTTGGATTCTGCTGTGGCCAATCGTGCGCCAAGAAAGCGTGCTCGCCGCCTTCTTGGCTTGGCTCACCGTGGCGGGGCTGTGGTCCGTTCTGTGGCTTGCTCTTATTCCTGACAAGCGGGATCAAAAATCCACAGGGCCCACGCTGTTTGTCGGAGCTGTCGGGCTAGCGCTCGTCGCGCCATTGTCGGGCAGTATCCTGCTGGCTCAGTTTGGATCAGCACTGGCCGTAGTGCTGGCCGTGGCCCTTGTTTTCTCTTATCTGATCCGCGGTTCGCGTTGGGATTCGCCGAGTGCCGATGTGGGGGTGCTGATCCTGGGCGCCCTAATGGTGGATTTGCGCTTCTACGCGGGTGCTTCAGCGGTCGTCATGGTATGGCTAGTCGTGTCGCTTGCCGCAGGAGCGGGTGTTGCCAGCATCCTTCAACACCGAGGCAGTTCCAGTCGATGGGCAGTGCTCACGCCAGGATTGATCAGCTCCCTGCCCATGGCCGTAGCTGGATGGATGGCTCTACAGACCTATTTGGTGCGTGGCGGCGGTTATTAGTGGATAGTTTTCAGGAAAACGAGGTGAAGTAATGTTACATGGCATCAACCACATAGCCCTGCCGGTCCGCAATCTGGATGTCTCTGACCGCTTTTATCGCGGAATCCTGGGGTTACGCGCCGTCGGCGAGCGGCCCGGCATGAAATTCTACACTGCGGGCTTGCACCACCACGATTTGGCCTTGATGGAAACTGGGGCGCTATTCCCGGTCTCCGGTTTCTCGCATTTTTGCCTCGACGTGGAGGACGAACAAAGTCTGGCCGCGATTTATGCCTGCTGCCGGGCCGCCGGGGCGCGAATATTAGAGCCCGTGGACCATACAGTCATGCGGGCTTTTTACCTTGTCGATCCCGATGACCATATTGTGGAACTGGGGGTTGATGTCCCCCAATCAGAGTGGGGACCATGGCCGAATCCCTTTGGACGCGATGTGGCCTACCCAGAGCTCCTGTCGCTCGCTGATGGGCGGGGAAACTATTCGGCTCAGCAAATCCTTGGCGGGACCAGTAAGTCTGCTTGTGCCTGAGACGGCAGCGTGATGACATGATTTGCTCCGTGTTCTCGTAGCGACACTCACCACAAGGCTATCTATGCCTTGCTATCCCCAAGCCTGTAACAGCAATTGTGCTTATATGGTGTCACCAAGGTCGATCTGACTGACCCGTCGTAGGCTTGGAGTCGCTGTTGATCGATGACTTCGTTAGGAGGTGATATTTACCCGGATGTTATTGACATTTTCTACCCGGGTATTAATATGGGGATTGCTTCAGCTTCGAGGTCAATGCAGTGACACCTATATTCTCTAATCTCTACACAGCCTTCAACGGTCATCGGCGTATTGCGTCGGGTTCGCTGGAAACGGTTGCCTTGGTGGTTAAGCAGGCAATCGAAAGTGGAGCTGCCGACCCTGTCTTGATTTTTGATGACGCCACCGGGCGCTTGATCGACATTGATACGAGAGGATCGGACCAGGAGATGTTGGTTCGTCTGGCGCAACCGACTATAGGGCGGTTCGAAAAACTCCCCACTTCCAGTAAAATATAGGGAGCCGATTGGAAGGGAGAGCAACCATGGCAGGACTGGTAGGGCAAACAGGATTTTTCCCCGGAGACCGCCGGTTGCGGGAACTGGATTTGCTGGGCGACGGCCTGCCGCTGCTCAACCGGCTCATTCCCTGGGAGCGCTTCCGCCCAATTCTGGAGAGTGTGCCGAAGGCCAAACCCAAAGGGCCGGGAGGGAGGAAGCCCTACGACCGGATGCTGCTCTTCAAGATGATGGTGTTACAGCAACTGCACAATCTCAGCGACGAACAAACCGAATACCAGGTTCGGGATCGCCTCAGTTTTCAGCGTTTCCTGGGGCTTGGGTTGGAGGAAGCCGTACCCGATAACACGACCTTATGGCTATTCCGTGAATCACTGGCCCAGGCCAAACTGACGGAGCGACTGTTCACGGCCTTCCATGCTTTTCTGCGGGAAGCCGGCTACGCCGCACGGGCCGGGCAAATCATCGACGCGAGTTTTGTGACGGTTCCACGGCAACGGATGCACCGGAAGGAGCGGGAACAGGTCAATCAGGGCGAAACGCCCCAGACGTGGCAGGATCAGCCCGCCAAGCGCCGCCAGAAAGACACCGATGCCCGCTGGACCAAAAAGAATGGCCGCAGTTTCTTCGGATACAAGAACCATATCAACGTGGACAAGCGCCACAAGCTGATTCATCAGTACATGGTCACGGATGCCGCTGTGCATGACAGTCAGTGCCTGGAAGCGCTTCTGGACCCGGAGAATCAGGGCGTACAGGTTTTTGCGGACAGCGCCTATCGTTCAACGGAAGCGGAGCAAATGCTATGTCAAAAAGGTTACCGCAGCCGAATCCACGAGAAGGCGCAACGCAACCGCCCCTTGACCAAGGCCCAGGAGTTGGCCAACACGCGCCGGTCACACCACCGCGCACGGGTTGAGCATGCCTTTGGCGCCATGGTACAGCAGGGTGGTAAGTTTCTGCGCACCATTGGTATGGCTCGCGCTGAAGTCAAAATCGGCATGATGAATCTGGTCTATAACATGCGGCGATTTACCTGCTTAATGCAGCAATCGGTGGCCAGGTAGGGATCAATCCGTCCAAAGCCCACGAAAAAGGCTAAAAATACTGGAAATACGCAGATAAAGTAGGGATAATGCGTAAAAATCGCCTGAAAGTGGCGAGGAAAGGGGAATATTCCATTCTCAAGTCGTGAAATTTTTGTTATTCGAAGTGCCCTTTAAAGAACACAGCATCGGAAATGGCATCGAGTAGTTCCGCCAGTTGCTCACTATAGTGTGGTACATCCGCCGTTAGCTGCTGCATTTTATCATCAAATTTTTACATTGTTCTCAATGGAGTTAAACAGTAATAAAGGCGAGCTTTGCAGCAGTTGATAAATTGCTAACCTAGGCCAGTTATAGCCTATAATACACCCCTTTTTTGAGAGCAGTCTAGTTTCAGGTTCACAGTTGAACTCGAAGGGCTGAGTGCTCAAAGGCTGATGGGGGATGATCCGCAAGATTCCAAGCTTGGTGGCCTGTTTCGGCTGGAGCCTCGTCTCCGGCCTTTTCCCTTGCTGTAAATCGAGTTTGAACCGGATGCTCGTCCAGAGACTGAGCCGGTTGTTACAAAGGCTGCCACTCGGAATGTAACGGTAAAAACGGTTCCCCACCATCCAGTGGAGAAACCGCAAAGCAGCCTCTCCCTTTGGTCTTCGCCAAATAAAGGGCACGGTCTGCCCGAGCCAATGCAAGTACGAATGGATTATCTTCTGCCGTCAGGGGAGTGACTCCCAAGCTCACGGACAGAGACACCTTTTCCTTGTTGGGCATAGGCACCTTGGTATCTTTTATCTTCTTTATGGTTCTACTGCAAATCTCGTAGCCCTCACTGAGGGTGCAATTTCTGAAGATGATAGAAAATTCATCTCCACCTAACCGGCCAAAGATGTCAGCCTCCCGTAGGCTCTCTTTAATAAGTGATACTATAGTCTTAAGAATATTGTCTCCACTTAGATGACCATGTCGATCGTTGATCTCCTTAAAGTAATCCAGATCCACTACCACGAGTAGGCAATTCTCTGAATATCTGTTTACTAACTTGATTAGTTGATTGGCACCTTCAAAGAATGACCGTCTATTTAATACCTCTGTAAGTTCATCCGTTGAAGCCAGCTTGATCAGCTGTTTTCTGTAGTTAACTTCTTCTGTTGTATCCCTAAAGAAGCCTTCAATTCCAAGAATCTCCCCTTGAATTCCTAAAATGACTTTGCTAGTGATGGCCACATCCACTACATATCCTCGCTTATGCCTGAGTTGCGCTGGAAAGTCTTTTATCTCTCCGTATTTTATTATGGCATCCACGACGGCCTGCCGCTCTTCAGGGTGAGCATAATAGTCGGAAGCCGGTTTACCAATAACTTCTTTTGCCGTGTACCCCAATAAACGCTGCGCTCCAGGACCAACAAGCATGAGCTCCTGCTGTCCATTGGTACGATAGAATACATCATGCGTATTCTCAAACAATCTTTTAAAGCTATCCTCAGACTCCTTGAGAGATTTTTCCATTTTATGAAGTTTTGTAACATCAACTCCAGTGGCAATCACGATGCTTTCCTCCCTGATCTGTACGAGCGCACTAGAGGAAATAATGTATTTTATTTTATTGGTAACCGTGTTGATACGAATCTTAGTGGGTGCGTTCTGACTGTTCTGCTTCGTGAGTGCATTAATTCTGAGGAAAATTCGCTCCTGATCTAATGGATGGATCAACTCTATGATGTCCTTACCCATGAATGACTCAATATTGATGCCATCGAATAAATTAACAGCTGCGGAGTTAATGAAAATGATTTTCCGGTTCTTCGTGATGACCTGCGGTGTGGGGTGTTGCTGGAGGACGTCCATCCAGCCACCATCCATTAGGAGATCATATAACTCTGATGGTGCCGATTTTTCGTCACGACTTATCATATCACCTCCAATCGCAATACAAGGCTGCACTGGGGTCACAAACGATCCATCATCGCATTGGCACATATTACCGGGATACCGTTACCGACTATGAAGTCCTGAACATACAGCGCAACACCGCGCGCTTGATCAATAAACTCATCAAGTTTGGTTTTCTACTATATCCTGCATAGCGTCTTCCAGATTCCGTAAAAATAGTCAGCGGTGACCGTGGATTCGAGCGATTCTTCCAGTTGAAATAGGCATGGCACATTTCTCCGTGTTTTCATCATCCATGAATATGCAAATATGCATTGTTGTGAGGAGGTTATCAACGAACATGTCGCGTCAGACTCAGGCTATTGGCTGGATTTTCTATATCAGACGGAATACTCCAATTTGTCTGCTAGGCCTCGGCAAGTCTATCGATGATGTACTGATTCTCCTGATCCAGACAACGCGGCCTGACGTGCCATGATCTGACAAAAAGTTGAGGCTGATCATTCCGGGAGTTGTCGGCTGCCCACTCTGTCGTACCGTTGCCATGGTGATATTTCATGTTGGCATCCCGTGATGAGAAAATCATAGTACAGTTCAGTCAGCCAAGCCATCCATTACTCAATCGGTTCCAAGGTCCCTGCTGACAACCCAATGTCCGCTATCAGTCTGCTGCCGACGTTCAAGCCCAACAGTGGTTGGGCAGCATTGAAACGCTTACGATCCGCGATGTTGCTCCAGCGCGATTCAATGCAGTACCAATTCTGCGTCCTGCCGATCCTCATTCTCTGCAATAATGCGTAACCACACCTCGACGGCCCTATACAATTTCCGCAGGTCCTTGCTGGCCCGGACGATGCGTTGCGCCGTGAGCGGATCCATGACGGGAATTTGTTCGGCAGGCCATCCATAGGATTGCGCCACCTGCGCCACGGCCTGGGGTAATGCCCGCAACAGATCCTTGCTGCACATAAAGCCCTGACGTACCGTGCGTACCCGGCTGAGCAAGGAACCGGAGAGTTGATCCGACCGATTCGCCGTCATCAAATAATTCACCGCCGACAAATCCGCGCGTCCCAGCAGGAACTCGTCATGCCACATCGCCGCACTGGAAGGCTCGATCAACTGCAGGAGTGTGTCGATCAGATTCCCGTTCTGGTTGCCGGACCCGCATTTATCCACTTCATCAATAATGATAATCGGGTTCGCCATCTCGGTCTGCTGAATCAAGCGTATCACAGCGCCTGGCTGCGCGGTGCTCCACACCCGGCTGGCCCCTTTCAATACCATCGAATCTGAGGCACCGCCTGCGGAAATCACCAGATACGGCACCTCCGCCAACTCGCAAAAGCGTCGAAGGAGTGATGTCTTGCCGATGCCCGTAGGGCCCACCAATAATAAAGGCGGCAGCCGCAAGATGCCATTACCCGGCGTGCGAGCATGCAGGCATGATCCAGGACAGAGATAGTTTCCTCCAGCCAGGGGAATTCCGCGCGCAATTGAATGAAAACACTGACCTCTGGGACATGCCGCAAGTCCAGCGGCGTCTTCTCAAGACGCACAAACTCCTGCACGACCGCATCGCTGCGCCCGGTCGTAGGCACCTGATGGAACACCACCCGGGTGGGGAATAGCGATTGGAGCAAAGCATCATCCTGCTCAGTACACTCCCCGACATCCAGCCCTGATAGGGCAGAATAGCCGACGGACTCAGACAGATCGAAATCCGCGAAAGGATCTGGCGTATCGACATGTTCTTGAGATGCGTTTTTTTCGTCGGAAGGGGGAAGACGATCTTTATGGTCCATCATGGTCTCCTTTGTCAGGGGTTGGGATCCATCTGCAGCCGGGCAGATAGATTCAGGATAGTCGAGCTACAAAGAAAATGAAACAGTCATTACGGTAGTCCTGTCCTGTACACAAAAAAGAGGAAAGCGCACAAAAATTCCCCCTAAAAAGATTCAACCCGTCAGGTCAGCAGAGGAAACGCCTCAAAGCGCCCCACGACCATACCTATCCAACTGTCTCCTTCATCGGGTGTATCGGTAATATGCAGGTGTCCCTCCCGCCGTACCAGGTAACGGCACCCACGCGGTGACATTCCGTCTCTGGATGATCCGGGGTGCCCGCAGGGCGGAGACCCTGCCGCCATGACGACCAGCCAGCGCACTCCCTCGGTGCTTTCCGGACTTTGCTGATAGAAGCGCAAACGCTGGGCTTTCCCCAAGGCCAAACGCTCCGGACCCAGAAACGCACGGTCCATGCGGATCATCCCCGAAGGATAGTCATGTTTCCCCTCCAGCAGAAACAGGGGAATGTCGCAGATCTTGCGATGGGCACCGCCGCCCACATCCAGACGGCGGGTCAGGAGTTGTCGAGTCTGGGTGCAGGTGGCATCGACAGGGGTTGGCGTGTTACCCGCATCGAATCTCGAAACGGGCTTTTCCGATGCGGCATCCATGTCCAGAAAGGACGTACACGATGCGCTGTTCGAGGGAATGACCTGATCATCGACGCTGAGACAGTGCTCCAAATCCAGATGCAGGTGCTGGCGGGCCCGGGTGGCCCAATCCGCGACATGGGTGGCTACTGAGCTGCTGACCGGTCCGATGGGAGAAAACATCGAAGGCACGGAGGCGCTGGGGAGGAATAGGGGGGAACCGCGTCCGCTGACAGTCACCAGTCCCGGCAAGGTATGAGGGGGTCGAAAACACTGCAGATGTTGCGGGCGATTCAGGACCGGCCAGCGATCCTGCAATAATCGGAAAAAGTCCGGACGACTGGAGAGCAGAATGTGTCGGTCTTCCGGCAAATGGATCAGCAGATGCACCCGGCTTTCATCGATAAGGGGAAGATCCAGAATCAGGTCAAAATCGGTCGCGGTGCTTGGATCAGGCAGCAGCGTGGAGGGGAGTTCAAAAAGGGCCTCCATTTCGCGTGCCGAGGAGATTTGCCAGAGATGCAGGCCCGGAAGCAAGCCCAGCTCAGCACCCGACCTCCGTTCCAAGCCTGACCATGCCAGCAGTTGATCGACTTTATCCGATCCTACGGTGCTTAAACCGCTTAACAAACCCATCAAATTGGAGCGACTTAGACCGAAGCGCCGGGCCATTTCGGAAAGGCTCAGATGCGATAGTGTAAAAAATGCCCGAAGGGTATCGAGGGGTAGGGGAGGGGAATGCCGGGCCAAAGGGGTTCTCCACAGGACAGTAATGACGGTATGCCTGTCGTTAGCATGCCGAGGCGGGGTAGGAATGGCAAGTCTATCGTGGCGGCCACGATGATCTTTTCATAAACCGCAATGGGTCAGTATGGACTATCCAACAGGCGTGCTTTGTCCGGGTACAATTTTCACCACGGCCCGCGCGCCGGTAGCAGATGCGTACCTTTGGATGGTGCGAAGAGAGGGTAAACTGCCGCCGCCCTCCAGCCGTGCGACTACGGATTGTGTCGTACCCATTCGGCGCGCGACTTCCGCCTGAGAAAGACCAGCTTTGATCCGGGCCTGAATCAGGGCATGCGCAATAGCGAATTCTTCTTCCAGTGCCACGTATTCTGCACGGAAATCAGCATCCTGCATCCATTCTTTTTTGAGTTCAGTCAGCCGTGTCATTCTTCAACCTCTCTGGCGCGTTGCCGCGCTATCTCCAATATCTGCTTAGGCGTTTTCTGCGTTTTTTTGACGAAAGCATGCAAAATCACCACGCGTTTCCCGGATGCGGTGACGTATATGGCTCTGGCAATCCCATCCGGTCCTTTGGCGCGTATTTCCCAGAGTTTGGCTTCCAGGTGCTTGATGTGCGGTTCGTGGACGTGCTCCAAGCCCACCTGTTCGATCATTTCCAGGATTCGCACCAGCCGCGCCAGGATGGGTTTGGGTATGCTGGCAAGTTCGGCATCTACCCGCTGGTCCAGCGTACTAACGATCCAGTTCATATAATAGCATTTTTGCGATAAGCTGTCAGCATCATGCACCGACTCCGCGCAGCGGAATGACATTCCCCGCCATAAGTCCTTCCAGATAAGCAATCCAATGGTTGAGCGCCTCCGTCTTTTCCTCCAGATACTGATGGCGGTCGTAGTGCTTCGCCTGAATACCGCCCAGCCCATGACTCAATATCTGCGCACGGAGATCTTTGCTAACACCCAGTCCGGCAAGTTCTGTTTCGCAGGTACGCCGGATATCTCCCATACGATAGCTTCCGCCGCTGATGGTATGCACCAGCTTTGAGAGTGTGCCCGTATAGGGAATGGTCATTCCATCGCTGGAAAAGATGCTGGGCGCAGAACTATTGATACTGAGACAGTCTTCGATCCAACCCCTTACAGGAGCTAAAAGTGGAAGAACATGTAGCCTCGGGTGGGTACGCTTACCTTTTCCGTCATGTAGCATCAGCAGTCCACGGTCCAAATCAACATCTTGCAGCGTTGCCCTGACAAGTTGCGTAGGGCGCTGACCGCCAAGGTAAATCATCGTCAATAGCGCTTTGGCTATCATCGTGTCTCTGCTGGCCAACTCCTGCAGAAGTTGCCTTAGTTCTGCATGGCTGAGGGTGCGTTCGCCGGGCTTGCTCAAATGAGCGAAAGTGGGAAGCGGTGCCACCGGATTGGTGCTGATCTTGAACGCCCGAAATATAACAGGAATAGTGCTATCAAATTCCGACCGCGCTGCAAAATTGTATGCACTATGTAGTGCAGCACGAGTCTTACCCAGTGAACGGGTAAGGCCACGATCCTGCATACGATCGAATATCAGCCGTAAATCTGTAGGACCTATTTCATTGGCTCGTGTCGCCACCAGTTCCGATAATTGTGTGACATGATTTTTGATAGTGTTCTCGACATCTTTTGCTGATGGTTTACCCTTGGCCTGCAGATATTCCACGTAAGCAGTCAAAAGTGTGCCCAAGCTTCCAGCCTCACGATGAGCCTGGGCTTCCTGCTGGCCACGTAACGCTTCCGCTGCTATTTTTCCCTGCGCTTGTAGATGAGCACGAATATCCTTAACGCCACTCCTGTAGATAGACGCCAGTTCGCCGTATCGGTCTCTGGCCCTTTCAAGGGTAAGCCCTTTGGTGTCTGCTGGATCATATCCCCCAAGAGGGAAATCATCGCGCTTACCATCACTGGTTATGTGCCGGTAGTAAAAATTTGCCTTGCCTGCAGCAGAAATCCGGAGCTGAAGTGAACCTTGGCCACGACGATCGGTGTCGGTAAGTTTGATGGCGGTCTCCGTCTTGGCCGCTTTTTTGATGGCGCCATCTAATTCCCTTACGGTGAGCATAGCCTTGCCTCCCTGAAAATTGCTGTTGAGATGCGCCCAATTCTGTTGCGCATTCGGTCCCCATTTGGTCCCCAGTCGTTGAAAGCTTGGGCGGGTAACTCCGGGACATCGCTGGATAATAATAATTGTATATTCATTGTGTTGCAAGTATTGTGGGGGTAACAGAGGATGCTGCGGGATGCCATAATATATGATTTGTAATCAGTGGGTCTTGGGTTCGATTCCTCTCGCCAGCACCATAAAAACAGGCACTTAGAGTTAGCCTCTAGGTGCCTTTTTCGTTGCTAGTAGACACATAGTAGACGTTTGGCGTCCAATTATGTCCGGCTATGTGCTAGTTGGTGCGGTTGGCTTAGAAGGGCAGCATCATGCCCCCCCCCCAAAGACCCGGCTGACTATCCGTTCAGTCCGGATAATCTACGTCAAAGACCAGCTCTTGCACCTTATTGAGATCCTTCCCCACCTCTATGATCTTGGGTAGATCCATTCCAGCCATGAATTCACTAAGCCTGCCCCGAAAAACTGATTCAACCAGCTTCCACCGTTGGATATAGGCCCCAGCAAAAATTCCACCTCGCCAAGGTGCGTCATCTTCAGTGAACAAGATTATCGGGTCAGTCTTTTCATATTTGCCGAAGAACTTATCATCAAATTACAGACAATCAAAGCGTGGGCAATCTAAAAGTCCAGCCTTACTTACGCTCACCCAGGTATCAGCGTCAATTTTCTCCCGATATTCGCAGAAAGACCCTCCCCATGAATTAGCCAAATGGTATAGCTTTGTGTTGCTATTAAAAGTAATTTTTTGCGGGGCGGTACGTTTTACATAGGTTCCAAAGTCTATGTCATCATCATAGTAATTATCGTCATAGACCTTGGCAATGTCGCCCTCAAAATTTCTGGTGTTAGCCAGAATCATGTTCAGAGCGAAGACGTCATTCACATAGTACGTTGATTTAAAAACTTCATTAATTTCAATGCCTCCCGCATCCGGTTGTCCAGTTCCTTCAGTTCCAGCCACTTCTGCATGTTGGGGACGCGCCTCTGCTTCATCCAGCCATGCAGCGTGGATACCGATATCTTGAGCTCACGGGCCACAAAACTAGGGCCGCCGAGCTTATGCACCAATTGGTGCAGATCATTGGGTGTCTCTTTAATGCTCATTGGTTTGTTCCTTCTTTAAAATGGTTACGGGAATCCACGAGTCCAGCTATGAACTTCGTGGAATTGCAGAGTAATTTTAGTATGGTCACGCTGCGGCTATTCGGGAGTCCACGCAGATTGTTTTACCTTCCGTGGAATCTCAGAGGAATTTTAGTGTGCCCCTATTGGTGGCTTCTTTTAGAAGAAACAGCAATTGCTTGGTACAAGAAATATGGAGCAATATCGCTCATTTTACTGAGGGGTGGAATCATGGCTTTTTTATACGCGTTGCGTTTCTGGTTATCTCTGGCACTGCAGGTGCTGGAACGTTTTGTTGGCCGCATTTAAGGAGAGCGTCATGGCACATTTAGTAGAGAGTACGGCATTTGTAAGGGAAACCCCCTGGCATGGTCTGGGGAACCGCTTGCCGGATAAGCAGCCTTTGGAAGTCTGGCTGGAAGCGGCGGGCATGGATTGGGAAATCAAGACCACGGACGTGCTGTTTCAGATCGGTACGGGGAATAACTTCAATGTCCATTCCAATCCCGATGCCAAGGTGCTGTATCGTTCGGATACTTTGGCGCCTCTGTCGGTGGTATCCCCCCGTTACAAGGTGGTGCAGCCCAAAGAGATTCTTGAGTTCTACCGAGATCTGGTGTCCTTGGGCGGTTTTGAGCTGGAAACGGCGGGTGTTCTCAAGGAGGGTAAAAAACTTTGGGCACTGGCCAAGACCGGAGAGGAAACCGTCCTCAAGGGCGGAGACCGGGTAAAGGGGTATCTGCTCCTGGCTACCAGCTGCGATGGCACGTTGGCGACGACTGCACAATTCACATCAGTTCGGGTCGTTTGCAATAACACTCTACAGATCGCCACAAATGATCGGGCGGGAGCCATCAAAGTCCCGCACTCGACCAAGTTCGACCCCCTTGTCGTCAAGCAGGCTCTGGGTGTGGGTGCCTCAGCCTGGGATGCCTTTGCAGAGAAAGCGCAGGCTTTGTCCGGTAGAAAGGTCAACCGCATGGACGTGACCAAGTACATCATTGACGTGCTGGGGGACCGAAATGCCCCCATTGCCGAGCAGCCCAATGAAAAGGCTCTGAAATCGGTGATTGATTTGTTTGCCGGTCAGGGTAAGGGCAGCACCCTCAGTTCTTCAGAGGGTACGGCCTGGGGCTTGATCAATGCGGCGACGGAGTATGTGGACCATCACCGCCGGGCACGGAGCGGGCATCAAGGAAAAGGCGTGGATAGAGGCCCTGAAGTTGGTGGCCTGAAACACGACAAGCAGCGGCAATACACCATGACCTTCAAGGATTGTCCTTGAGGGTCTTTTCACGTCTGGAGGTCATCATGAGTGCAGTTAAATTGGTATCGACAAAAGAGATGAGCAGGGAGGAGTGGCTGCAATGGCGTAACCGTGCCATTGGCTCCAGTGACGCCCCTGTTGCCATAGGGATGTCACGGTATAAGTCGCCCCTGGAATTGTGGATGGAAAAAACTGGCAGAAAGATCCAGGAGGATATCTCCAATAAGGACGCTGTTTCTGGGGGACTACCTTGGAGCCCATTGTGGCCAACGTTTACGCAGAAAAGACGGAAAAAAGGTGCGCAGGGTGAATTCTGTGCTGCAGTATCCTGAGCATCCCTTCATGTTGGCAAATCTAGACAGAATCGTGGAAGGCGGCGGTGTGCTGGAAATAAAAACTGCTGGTTTACGCAGTCAGGGACAGTGGGAAGATGGGGTACCTCTGGCCTATCAGATTCAGGTGCTGCATCAGCTGGCCGTAACCGGCAAGGCATGGGCGGACGTGGCTGTGCTCATTGGTGGACAGGAATTCCGCATTTATCAAATCGAGCGGGATGAGGAGCGGATTGCCCAGTTTGTGGCCATGGAGAAAACCTTCTGGGACCACGTAGAAAAGGAAACAGCGCCGGAGGTAGATGGGTCGGAATCCAGCAACCGGGCGCTGACACTACTGTATCCCCGCACTGCCGCCGTCATGGTGGACTACACCGAACGGAAGGAAATGAACCTCCTTTTCAAGACCCTGCTGGAGGCCCGGCAGCGTACAAAGGCCGCAGAGAACAACGAAGCCCTTCTGGAACAGAGGGTCAAGGAGGCCATCGGGTTTGCTGAGGGAGCCATATTCAGCCAAGGCAAGGCGATGTGGAAGCTGAGCAAGCCCAGCCGGAGCCTGGACACAAAAAAACTCACCTAGGAACACCCCGAGCTGACAGCACCCTATTGGGGCGAAAAGCCTGGCAGCAGATGCTTCACTGTTATGGAAGGAGACTGAAATGATTAAAGGATTAGCAATAACCCCGCCGGTAATAGGGCGAATAGCCATCGGCAAAGTGGTGGAGAAAAACGGCAAGCGTTTACCCGAGAAGGATGATGCCTTTACGATTACGACGCAGGTGCAGCAACGGGGCGAGTGGATATTGCATCCTCTCCACAATAGCCTAATTGCACAGCAGGACGGCGGAAAGCTGAGGAGTATTCCCGTCACATTGCTGTTCAACGACTCGGACCTGAACCTGAGAACAGCCTGTTCGACAGGACTACGGGCAGGCCGGTGTGTGTGTGGGTAATGGTGAGGTGGCCAGGCGCAGCACACAGGACGGGTTCAAGAGCATTCCCTGCCCCGGCCCTCAGAATTGTACTCTGGGCTCTGAATTGGGCTGCAAGCCGTATGGACGGCTGAATGTATAGATAGAGGGTCAGGAAGACGAGCTGGGCAGCTTTATGTTCAGAACAACGGGGTATAACTCCATTAGGGCGCTGGCGGCACGGCTGCAGTATTTGAATGCCGTCAGCGGGGGGCGAGCCCGATATCTGCCTCTGTCATTAAAGCTCCGGGCAAAGGGTATCACCCCGTCACATCGGACCCCTGTGTATTATGTGGACTTGGTATTCAGGGATGGGGTAGAGCCAAAGAAAATGCTTATGGATGCCAAGGAACTAGCTGAGCAGTCTGGGGAATGTGTGGATGCCTTGGAAGCGGCTGCTAGAGCTGGGCTCGGCAATGGGGCCTTCGAGGAGACCGAGGACGAGGGTGCAGAGGTGGTGGAAGAGTTCTTTCCTGCGGGTGAGGATGCTCATGTTGCTGAGAGTGTTTCTGGATTGACGGCAATGCAAACGAGACGAGTGGGTTCTCTTGGGGGCTTACCTTATACCGAACGGTGTTATTTCTATGGAATAGAATGAGTTTAAGCTATCGCTACGGGCGGTGCAAAACTCCAGATCCAAGCCAATAAATACATATAAAGGGTTATCCAAGTAAACTTATGCCAAAAATAAATAGATGTTGCCGCGCATCATTGGTAATGAACATCAACAGATTAAAGAGATCCATATTGCTCGGCACTACATCATCTATCGTGCTTGATAGTGAAGATGATGATCAAGCGCCAGAAAGAGCTGAAGGAATATGAGTTATGACAGACAGAACCCCATCAAAATGCTTCCGCTGTATGGACACAGGAAAAGTCCTCAGTATGGGTATGCACCAATGCGAGCCTTGTCTGCGCTGCAAGCCTGATGATCGGACCAAATGGGAAGCGGAGCAGGCGGTAAAGAAGGAGCATGAATGACTATCCTAAAATGGCTAGGCATCGCTCTATTCATCGCTTTATACGCCTGGTCCACGAAATCCATGTGGCGCTATAAGTGCTATTTCCACCGGAGCATGTATATCTTCAACAATAAGCGCGACTTCAAGAAAGCGTGCAAGATTTATTACATGCCCAGCGTTGGGCCTGATGATTTTGAGCGGGCGTTGGTTGATGCTGGGATTAAATTTGAAATTGAGTGATGGGTGATATTAAAATCGCGCTGAAGAGTTGACAAAGCTATGCAGGCTCTTCGTCAAATTGAGTTGGTAGGGTAGAATGCAGTGAAGCAGTGATGCTAATGCAGAATCCTGGCTAGGTTTCTGCTACTGTTTAGACCATCAATAGAAGCATGATCTTGCGTGGCTGGAAAAGTCAGTCGCTCAAAACAACGCAACCTGGGATTTTAGTTTAGGCATTGCCTACTACAAAGGCCAGGGCATGCCGCAGAATTCCATGACTGCCCTATATTGGTTTAAAAAGGCCGCAGTGCAGGATTATCAACCCGCTGAACGGGCGATTCTGATTGGCGAAAATGGCAGCACCGGTTAATCATAAAACGAAGGTTTAATAGACACTCGGTTGGTGCACACTTTTTGGGAACAGCAAAGGTTCCTCGACGATTCATGTAGGGAGTCTGAGATCCAGATCAACCATGATCATTAGCTATTTCAAGCTTGAAGCTCATTCGGCCAAGCCGGTGGGTTGGCTGGCTAAAGGAAAGGTTCGGCAGAAAGAAAAATCTCCCACTAGGTCCAGCTCTGTTACTATGTTACCTCTTAATAAATAAAAAAGGAACACAAATATATAATACAATAAATGGTGTTACCATGTTACTTTTGTTACTTAAATAAAATAGATAGCTGTAAGAAAATCTGCTGTCCTCTCTGTAAGCCCCTATGTTTATAAATATCTGGCTCTCTCACTTTTTGGTGGTAACAAAAGTAACACGGTAATACTGGTAACACACACACCACCACATAGCAGATAGAGACCCCAACTGCCTGACCATCCTGCTGACCTCTACTCCAGGTCACTCCATGCAAAGATGGCTGGCACGTTGGTATTTCTTCTGCTCTTGGAAATACTATTTACCCAGCTGCCACCTTGCAGGCTTCTTGGGTTTCGGAATCCATCTCTTTCAACCAGGTAGGCTTGGGTCCAGCCCCCTTCCATACTTTACTGGCGTCTGCGGGGTTTCTGTACCAGAACGCTGCCAGTTTACGGAGCTTACGAGTATTCGGTGTTCCTGTCGCCGGAGCGAGCTTGGCAAGATCATGAGCGGTCAACCCCAAGTCTTTGACGATTGCTCGTATCTGCTCCAGGCCTTCCTCTTTGGCTCTGCCCAGCAGTTCATCTACTCTCTTGTCAGCTGCTGCTTTGGCCCTCTTTGCTTCTTCCAGTTCGTGCATGATGCTCATCTTTACTCCTTGTGTGTGGGACTTCGAAAGGTTGTACTACTCAGTAGGTCTTGTATTTCAGATGCTTACCATTCAATACAATCTGTACTCTGTCACCATGTTCATCTTTGACCCGTTGAATGTCCATTGAAAAGTCTATTGCGCTCATGATGCCATCACCAAACTCCTCGTGAATCAATTCCTTTATGGTCGTGCCATAAACTTGAAGGATTTCATAAAGCCGATAGATCGTCGGATCGGTAGGTACGGCAGCGGGCAAAGATCCCCGCATAGGTATTTCCTGAAGAAGTCTCTCAGCCTCTTTCGGTAGATGGAGAAGCTCAACCGCTTTCCGTGCCTGATCGGGAGATAATGGCATCTGCCCCAACAATGCCGCAGTACACCACTCCTTGCTAGCCCCCAACTGTTTACAAATCTGGCTCCATCGAAGGTTCAACACATTTTTCTGCGATACAATTAATGCGGTTAACTCTGCTCTGTCCATTGCATAGATCCTTGTAAAAGATGAAGCAGTTCAGTAAAAACTTCTACATAGTTGAAGGCGGTCAGTGGAGCTACCGCACTATTCATTTTCATCTTCGCTCTCAGGTAATACCAACGGTAACCCCGCTTTTAACTTGTCCTTCACCTGTCTCCAATGCGGCATGACCCGGTCCAGAATGCCTTTAAATCGGTCATTATGTAAGCGTTCCAGTAGGTGCGTCATCTCATGCACCACCACATATTCCAGGCAGGGCTCGGGGTATTGTGCCAGGTCCAGATTCAGCCAGATTCTTCGTGCCCGAATATTACAGGTCCCCCAGCGGGTTTTCATGCGTTTGATGCCCCATTCTGCGACTTTTACCCTGAGCATGGGCTCGTATTGGGCTATGAGTTCGGGGATGCGGTCCTGTAGACTCTGCCGGTGCCAGGCTTGAACCAACCTTTCCTTGTGCTCTTTGCTGGCGCCTTGCCGACAATGCAGGTCAATATAGTGCGCATGAGTCAGTTCAATGCGTCCGGCTTGGGTGGTGGCGTGAATTCTCAACCGATATCGTCTGCCCAGGTAATAGTGACTCTCCCCGGATACATACTCACGGGGAGAAATTCTTTCCTGCCCGAGAAACTTCCGCTGCTGCTTTCTAATCCAGCTGAGACGACTGAGTACCGCTGCCCGTATCGCCTCTTCACTGAGCCTTAATGGGGCCGCCACCCGTACCCAACCCGTAGGGGGATAGACCCCCAGGTGCAGATTCTTAATAGGCTTCTTGACCACCTGCACGGACAGGTCACTGACTTGCAGTGTGAAGGTTTCAGTATTTGCATGCCCACTGCGCTTGGGCTTTGAACGCTCGAATACCTTACTCATCCGGTTGTCCTGCCGCAAGCAGTCCTATGATATATCAGCATGGCCAGCCCGGCGCCGACCAACCCGATAAAAGCTCCACCGATGACATCGGTCGGAAAATGCGCCCCGACTGCTATCCGTGACCAGGCAACCAGCAATGCATATATCAGAGCGGACACCCATATGGCTTTAGGCGATTTACCAAAAAACAAACTGCCGAACAGTAAAAAAGCCAGTGCCGCGTGTCCAGACGGAAAGCTGTGCCAATATTCCGGTTTTCCGATCACATCCACCGCCTTTTTCCCCAGTGCAGTCAATGGGCGAGGATAATCCATGTCGGGTTTGATGGTGGCTATGGCGGCCCATATTGCCAGTTCACCTATGACGAAATTCCAGAGAACCGCAAAAGAAATCCATCCAGGCTTGAAGCGATGTACGATGACCAGCAAGGCTATCCACAACGGGAAATTGCGTGGCTGGGCTACGCTGGACAGTAATGCAGCCATTTCCGCCAATGCGGGGGCTTGGCTCATATGGTTTACCCACAAGAAAATACGGGCATTCCATCCATACCAAGTGTACCACTCTGGCTGCAGGTGCTTCACGCAAAACTCAAAGCCATGCCCCACAATCCGATACCACCTATGGCACTCAGGATAGCCATACCGAAAAGCCATGTTCTTCCGGTCAGAGCAGTAACAGAAGCCAGGGAAATAGCGATCTGTAAAAAGATCATGGCGATGGCCATGTCGTTATGTGGCTTATCCAACTGCGCCGAGTGCTGATTGGCGGAATTGGAAAGTTGATCCAGATGTTCCGCTTGAAGCTGAACTTCCTTTTTCTGTTGTTTGTACTTGGCAATCTTCTTTTGGAAAGGCGCGTTTTTGCTAGTTGGTGTCATGGCTACTGCCAGATCCATCAAGTGCTCTTTGGTGCTGATAGCCTGGTAGTAGTTCCATTGGTCCGTCGCTTTGGCTTTCTCCAGTACGGCTTCGTTCTTGGCCAGCAGGACTTCGTTCATGAGATGGGTCCCCTGGTAGCTGACGATGGCACCGATCGTCGCCAGGAGGGCTGTAAAGATGGCTACCCACTGGTACAGAGAATGCTTCTTGGGATTATGGGATTCTGCCGCCTCATGGACAGCTTCTTCGTGCGGTGCGTGGGTATGTAATCCTTCGCTCATAGTTTGTTTTCCTTAAAGTAATTCTCAGTATTCACACTGTTCCTTCATCAGGGCAAAGATCTATGGTTTTCTTTTGTCCAATCCAGGCAGTTTCTCACCGAAGTAGCCACCCAGTAGGCCCACTCCGGCCCCAATGAGCACTTCTGCCGTCCGCATGGCGGCATTTATCCATGGGTTCGCTGCGTTCAAATGAGAAAAGATCACGATGATCAAAAGGGCTGAGACGACCTGCCTGCCCCGATCTGCCAATCCCACCGCCTGACTGATGAGCATAGCCAAAATGATCATCAGTGCCAGGCCCCACATATGGGGCGGGAACCAGAACAGATACACCAAGGCCACTGCCACCCCCAGGAAGGTGGAGCCCATGGTAGAGAAGAAGCTCTCACGGGTGGCCACGCGGTCATCTTTATACACACTCAACACGGTAGCCGCAGCCCACAAGGCCCCCACTACGGCCACACCGCCATGAATGGGGCCAATCAAGTCAAACTCGTATCCCAGCAGGTAGGCCATGATCACCAGGATGGTAACGTAGACACTTCGGACATACGCATCCCAGTGGTCTAGACGCTGTTCAGTCTCGTGGACTTTGCGACGTGCGGTTTCAGGCAACATGCTAACGCGCCCCGGCACCCTGTTCATCCCCGACGATCATTATCGCCGTGGGCTTTTTGGCGGCGAGGTGGGTGGTATGTGGAGAAAGCATATTCACTGCAGTATAAAACTGATGACTTGTTGCTTCATAAATAAAAGACGCCATGGATGCCTCTGGAACGCCTGCTGAATTTGGCGTTGCCAGGGTCATGGTTTGTGTATTGACTATCAGATTGCTTATTTCTGCGGCAACGACTTCTGTGCTTTCCATCATAGTCACACCTCATTCAACGAATTTTCGGTTGAGCCAATAGGTGGCCCAGTTCAAATACAACGCCACGAACAGCCATAGACCATACGGAACCAAAAGCAGTGCCGCTATTTTGTTGATGGCCACAAAGACCCCTATAGCAGTCAGGACCAGGCCTAATAGTACCAGGAGGTCTATGAGTGCCCACAACGGCTTGTGAAGCCAGAAAAAAAGCCAGGACCATGCGGCATTAGCCAATAATTGGGTGCCATAGAGAATGAGTGCGGCGGTTCGTAACGGTGCCGCAGGACTGATGAAGACTAGGGCGGCAGCCAGGGCCATGAGGATATAGAGAATGGTCCACACCACCGGAAAGACCCAAGGCGGGGGTGTGCCTGCAGGCTTACGCAGACGGTCATACCAGTCATCTGGGCGAAACAGGGAGCCTGCGGTGGCCACGGCCAGGGTGAGGGCCAGGCTGGACAAAACAACGACGGCGAACTGGTTGATCACTGGAGCATCCCCACGGTTGGTTTGGTTTTGACCGAAACCGTGCTGTGTTCTATGGGCAAGCGAATCCTGCCGGTCAGCGGTTCCTGCATCATCCCTTGTTTGAGGCGTTTGGTTTTGTTTCTGCGGGATTCCAGGGTGGTGATTTCGGTGTCCATGTCGGAGAGGATGGCGGCTATGGCTTGTTGCTCGGAAATTGCATTTGGTACATGCAGCACTAATTCCAACACATGCTCCTGTTTTGAGATGGCAGGGCCGGCCTATACATGCTGTCTACAACCATCCCTGATGTTGCCCTGCCCGGGGAGAATTTAGACGATCCGCACAGAAAAGCAACCAGCCCGCTAGGCCTCTGAGGTTCAGTGGGACGGAAAACCGGGTTAAGAGGCCAATATATATAGCCAAGAATGATGTGGCCAGTTTAATATGGGCCAGAAGTTCTTGGCCATGGGGTTTTGAGGGGGGCCAAGTAGCGTATACCCATATTGGCCATAACTACCGGTGAAATATGGACTTGTGGCGCATCTATGGCCTCCTGCCATTTCCTTCCAAGTGTCCGTGAGCAAGTGCTTGGCACTCAGCCTGAGCCACCCGCCTTAGCCCACACAAATAATTATCAGCCAGGCCCCTGATGACAGCCTCCGATGATTTTGTGTAGCCAGAGACTGAAACACTGGAACAGTGTATTTTCAGGAAAAATTTTAAATTGACCATTCATCTTGGCCTCTTAACCCGGTTTTCCGTTCCACTGGACCTCAGAGGCCTGTTTATGGCTGTGATCGAAGCGGATGGCCGCCCCGGGGGCCTTGTTAGATTGTCGCAGGACCATCGTATCGTCAATGACCATCTCGACGATCAGTAGCTTGGGCAAGGACTGCAGGAGCCATCGTACCTGGGCAATGGCCAACGCCTGGGTGCGCAAGGACTCGCGCTCCAGGAGTTTGTAATAGGTGGTCCAGTGGCAGCGGAGGGAGATGCTGCTGAGGGCGCGGGTGACCCAGCCTTCGGGCGAGACTAGGCAGCCGCAGAGCAGTTCGAGGAAGCTGCACCGCGAGCGGGGCGGCACGACCGTCAGAAAGTAGGAAATCCACTCTGAGAGGCGGAGGGAAACGAGACGATGAAAGGGCATGGGTGTGATTCCGAGAAGCCTAAAACGCTTCTCTTTGGCCGACCCTTTTTTACAAGGGTCGGCCGCACGGCACCATCACCGTGTCAAGCACTTTCGCCGGAGAAAGTGACAATCAAAACCCGGCGGAGCCGGGTCGAATGTCTAAACTAGAGTTATTTATTCAATACGGCCTGTTATACCGGGAATTCGAGGTGGAGTTCAGCATCAGGGGTTACTGGTTTGGTTTATATCCGGTTGGGGTTAGCACAAATCTACCGTGACACCGAAACATTGACGCCAATATCCATGGACAGATATGATTCATCGCCTATGCATCACCTAATAAACACGGGGAGAACACGTGAGTTCAGATACCAACTCCAGCGCAATTTACCCACAGCCATCGGAACTCGGAGCGCAGGCATTCATCGCCGAGCAGACGCAAACTTTCCAGGAAGCTGCCGAACACCACCTACCGTTCATGGGTTTGTGCAACGATTCTGAATAATGCCGCAATTCGCGTTTTATGCGATCGTCGATTCAGCGTCATCGCCGGACCTTTTCCCGCAGCTCATGCAGTTCCCCCGGCAGGCGAAATGCCTCTATAGCGGCGATATCGCACCAAAAATACGGAGTGCCGCTCCGTATCTCATTCCGCTGGTCAAAGGCAGTGATTTACTCGCTTGGTGGCACGAGCAATGCCGCAAGCTCCAGAATGGTAGTTTTGCCTGTAAGACCCGTGTCCCTCAGGAGTCCTTGCAACACCATTTCAAGTCCTTGTTGCAGGCCTGTTTACCCACAGGCAAAAAATGTTTCTTCCGCTTTTGGGACCCCCATGTGTTGCCGATTTATCTGTCCGCCTGCAATACCTACGAGAAAGCGGCTTTTATGGGCCCCATGGAAACGCTTTACATGGCCAGCTCCGCCCACGGGCCTATAAAGGCCTTTCATAATCCGCTGGCGAAACATCCCCATTACAACCCTTATACCGGCCCTGTTTATAACGATGGTGTTCCTATTTTTCAGGCCGTGCTCCATGCTTTTGCGCCTAGCGCTCAGGGGGCAATGGTGGCGACGCTCTGCAAAAAGGCCAGAAAACACTTGAAGGCGTGGTCAACCCCCTTGAGTGACGGCGAAATGGAGCGCCTCATCCAGTGGGCGATACCTCGCGCTGAGCGGTATGGGTTCAAAACGGTAGAATCCCTTTGGCTATTCCTTGTACGGATGGTGTCTGCCGGCCCTCGCTTTGACCAAATCCCGGAAATCAACGCGATATTAACGGATTCCTCTCTGGATACGGCGGGCAAAGCTCACGCCATGGCCGCGCAACATCTGCTCTTGGTATGGCCGCAGGCAAAAAGCTTCGGTATGGCGTGGGCAGAATGAGTGATCGAACAGAAAGCCCCTGCACCGAGGCATACATTCAGGAAATGCATGTTCGCGCGATTACGAGCTCAGATCCTGCCGATATGGATGAAAATCGCTCACCGCTAACCATGGCTGCTCCACCCCAAAGATTTAGTCGCGGTCCGGTTCCCCCGGAGATTTTGCCGGGTCCATACGACCAAGAGAAGAAAGATTTATGCCTGTTGTTCTGCTGTTGCGCAAAGCACCCCTCCGTGGGCACATCGGATAAAGGCGAGTCGATCAACTATTATCAGCACTGTGTTTCCGACACGCTGGACAGAATGGACAAGGAAAGCGGCGGCAAGGGCAAGTACAAGCCGGAGGTCAGCTACGCACGGGATACGGGCAAGCCCTTTCTGCACCGCGATCCAGAAGGCCGGGATACCACGGAAAAATCACATCATTGGATCCAGCGGGCCTGGAAGGAGATCCCAGGATACCGCCCCGGGGAAGGCATGGTCCGCCGACCGGATGTGTCGGTACCCCTGGATCCTGACAAACCGCTATCCCGTGCCAATCTCAAGGTGTTGGTGGAAATGAAACATAAAGGCGATGATGTAAAAAAGAATCAAATAAAGGACTACGAAAAAACCGCGGGTGACAAAAGCAAGGTCATCCTGCTCAATGAAGAGAATTGTCGATGCGATGAAAAACAGACAACCGTCGATCGCGTTATCGCGAAGACGCGCCGCGAAGTGAAGTTGCTAGAAAACTCCGCGCTGGTGCGCGCGGTGAAATACACCATGACGCACAGGCGTCTGCCCCCATTGATTTCCGGCAGCCCCGCAATCGGTGACGGTGCTGAAGAAATAATAGAGATGCTTTTCCCAAAATGAGCCGATTGACATGAACGCCGGAGACCTGATGAAACTGTTACCCTATTCGGAAGAGGGCGTCCCCCTGCTCGACTTCGCCCTGATCGGGAGCTTCTTTTTCCGCGATGGCCACACGGTCGAGCGCAGGAAACTCCTGCTGGCCTGTCTGGAACGCTATGTGGAGCTTTGCGGCGACCAGCTCCGGCATTACGTCGTCAGCGTCGGCGATGGTCGAACCAAATGGAAGGCTTACCGCCCGGATGCGGCATCCGTTATCTCCCGCAAATTTATCCATGATGAAGGGTCGTCAGCCGAGTTTTCACTCACAGGCGGCGAAGAACTGGAAATCGCCACGCCTTATACCTGTATCGCGGTTTTATCGCCGGAGTGGAAACAAGAAAGACTGCATGAGCAGAGTTTTTTCCAGTTTCGATTGCCCTTTGACTGGTTCGCCCATCATCGGGGGAACTTCCCGGACCTGTTCCGGTGGTTTGCCGCCACCCTGCAGGTCAACAGCGGCTTTGGTGGACTGGGCTTCGCTGTGGCGGATGATCGCAATCGCCAGCTGGCCGTAGAAAACCTGATCTATCACCTGGCCGAGGCGATTCCCTGTCTGGTTGTCGATCAAGGTTATGGTGAATCCGATTTTCTTTCCAAAGGGCTACGGGAGGGGAACTTCATGACGGCCATGGCCGATGAATGGGCGGAGCAGTTGGGTGGGGCCGACAAAATCGCCGCTGATCTGGGACCGGAATTCACCGTCATGCGCAACAGCAGCGGCATCACCATCCAGGCGGGCAATGAGCCTAATCCCTTGGGGCCCTCGATCTACAGACCCTTCCCCAGGCTACCGGACATGCCGGAAGAAGAGAAACTGCGTGAATTAGAGGAACAGCTGAGCGCACCGATTCCCCCCACCGACCCGGTTACGGCTTATCCGCTCTATCACAAGCTGAACCAGGTGCTGAAACCCATTCGCGTCAAACCCGAAGATTACGAATGGGGCTTACAGAATGGCCAACTGCTCTGGCGGGGCGAGGCGTTCTTCGATAAACCGAGAACTTATGCGTGGTTTGCCCGGTTTGATTGAAGGGGAACCAACCGGAACGAAAAGAGCCACGAGACACACCTTGATGCCCATTGTCCCGTAAAACGACACCCAGAACGAGAAAGGCTGCTCCAGAGTTGAATGAGTTCTTACCAAAACATATGGCCGTGATCTGCCGCACATCACAGCCTGTAACGGGATTGCCTGCGTGAGAGAACGCCTTCATGTCACAGTATGCTTTCCTAACGACAGGTATCAGATAGGCAATGGTCGCACGCTCCCACCGAAACCCTATCTCCATCTTAACAGTGGTCACGAAGGCTCATACCTTGTGCTTTCCACTTCACACATCACCAATGATATGCGCCGTCTTCTTGGGCAGGGCAATCCCATTCAATATGAGGCAAAAATCACACCCGGCCTCTTCAGCCTGCTTGATACGCTGAAAAACACCCATCCGGGAATCGCAGGAACTCACGATGATATCCAGCGTCTTCGTCTATTTCATACTGAATGGCACTGGCGCTCGATTGAGGGAAGCGTCTCTAACGAGCAGATCGTCAAGGATGTGAAGGCGGGTATCGATACCTGGGCGCTTCACGCCTTTTACTTTCCCGATCCGCGCCTGCGCCGACTCACCCGGAGAATCCCTGCACGGCCTCCCCCACCACCCACCGACAACCATGTCGCGCACTGGAGCAACCTGCAAAAAGTCAGCGCCATGTTCGACGTCATCAAAAAAGACCGCACCCTGTCAAAAGACCTCGGCCAGGATGCACAGGGGTTATTCTCTGCACAAAACATCGCCATCTGCGTATTCCGGGGCATCGTGGGCACCCATTCCGTTTGATCGTGGGCAGTGATTCTGATTGATGGTGGGCACCCGTTACGATTGATCGTGGGCACTTTTGTGGACTTTCCGGAATCGGTGCCCACGATGCCGGAACGGTGTCCCGGTTTCCCCTTGGCGAAAAGAAAACATTTTGGTCATTCATTGGCTTAAACAGCATCCTTGGCTCTTTTTACAGGAGATCCAGGATGCCCACACCGAGGATGACCATGAAGGCGATTCAAGAAGTAATCCGTTTACATGCTGCAGGCCTCAGCCAGCGGCAAATTGCGCAGGCCTGCCGTCTTTCTAAGGGAGCGGTTGGCAAATATTTGCAGAAGGCCGAACAGGCCAGTGTCTCTTGGCCTTTGCCCCCCGAAATGGACCCGGCAAAACTGGAAGCACTGCTTTTCCCAGCCATCGGTCCGCCACCGTGACGGCGCCGGTGATGCCGGATTTTGCGACCATCCACACGGAAATGCGGCGCAAGGGCATGACTCTGCAACTTTTATGGGAAGAGTATATGGCCGCGCATGACGAACAGCGCGTCTATCAGTATTCCCAGTTCTGCACCCACTATCGGGCCTGGAAAGGCTGCCTCAAACGCAGCATGCGCCAGAACCATTTGGCCGGTGACAAACTCTTTATTGATTACGCCGGCCCCACGGTGCCGATCATTGACCCCGGCACCGGCGAGATTCGCCGGGCGCAGATCTTTGTAGCCGTGTTGGGGGCTTCCAGCTATACCTATTGCGAGGCCACCTGGAGCCAGAGCCTCAGCGACTTCCTGGGGTCCCATGTGCGTGCCCTGCGGTACTTTGGCGGAGTACCCGTCCTGCTGGTCCCCGACAACCTCAAGGCGGCGGTCACCAATGCCTCCCGATACGAACCCGAGATCAATCGCAGTTATCAGGATCTGGCCACCCATTACGGGGCCGTAGTGCTTCCGACACGCCCCTATAAACCCAAAGACAAGGCGAAGGTCGAGGTCGGCGTGCAAGTGGTGGAGCGCTGGATTCTGGCGCGTCTACGCCACTTCCAGTTCTTCTCGCTGATGGATCTCAACAGGGATATCCGCCGCCTGCTGGAGGATCTGAATCAGCGCCCCTTCAAGCAGCTACCCGGCAGCCGTAAAAGCACCTTCGAGGCTTTGGATCGGCCCGCCCTAAAACCCCTGCCGGCGCAGGATTATGTCTTTGCCGTCTGGAAAACCGCCAAGGTCAGCATCGACTACCACGTAGAGTATAACCGGCATCGTTACTCGGTCCCTTACCGTCTGGCCCATGAGCGGGTCGATCTGCTGGTCAGTGCCCGAACCGTAGAAATATTCCATCAGCAACAACGGGTGGCCAGCCACCTGCGCGAGGACAGTCAGGGCCGCTACAGCACGCTCACGGAGCACATGCCCAAGGCCCATCAGCGGCATAGCGAATGGACCCCTGGACGGCTGTTGAACTGGGCACTCTCCATCGGCCCTGCGACCCGGGATGTAGTGCGCTGGCAGCTGGAGAGCAAACCCCATCCCGAGCAGGGATATCGTTCCTGCCTGGGCTTGCTCAGTCTTTCCCGCAGCTATGACAAAACCCGCCTGAATGCGGCTTGTCTCCGGGCGATGAAGGTGGGGTCCCCCACCACCAACAGCGTCAAATCTATCCTGCAACAGCGACTGGACCAGATACCGGAGACACCTCAAAAGGCGGCTCCATTGCCCGCTCACGACAACATCCGCGGACCCCGCTACTACCATTGAACAGGAAGAAAAATAGCATGTTACAACAACCCACTCTGAACGCGCTGCGGCAACTCAATCTTCACGCCATGGCCGACGCGCTCGACGAACAATCCCGCCTCCCCCAGATCCAGGATCTCTCCTTCGAGGAGCGTCTGGGACTGCTCCTGGACCGAGAACTCTGTGCCCGGGATCAACGCCGTCTGACGCGCCTGCTGAAGCTCGCCCATCTCAAGCAGAATGCCTGTGTGGAGGATATCGACTATCGCGGCTCCCGTGGACTGGACCGATCCAAGGTGATGGCACTGATCCAGAACACCTGGATTCGGCAAGGCCATAATCTGCTGATTACTGGCGCCACCGGCACCGGCAAAACCTGGCTGGGCTGTGCCCTGGGTCATCAGGCCTGCCGTCAGGGATTGAGCGTGCGGTATCTGCGCTTGCCCCGCCTGTTTGAAGAACTCCGCATTCGTCATGGTGACGGCAGCTTCGGGCGTTATCTGAATACGCTCGCCAAGGTGGATTTGATTATCTTAGACGACTGGGGGCTTGCCCCCATGAACGGGGAAGACGTTCGAGATTTATTGGAGATCATTGATGACCGGGTGAACCAACGAGCCACGCTGATTACCAGCCAACTCCCGGTGAATCATTGGCACGAATATCTGGGCGAGCCCACCGTGGCCGATGCGGTACTGGACCGGCTGCTGCAAAGTGCCCACCGATTGGACTTGAAGGGAGACTCCCTGCGTCGTCATCGTGACGCTCACGAAATACCAAAAGTTGACCCATCGTGACCACCTGAGCATAAAATGGCGGTGACCAGAATGTATGCTTTTCGGGGGTGCCCACGATCAGCGGAATCGCTGCCCACGATCGCCGGAATGCGCAGCCATCATTGGCGCGTTCTTTACTGCGGGATTTTTCGATGGATTCGATGCCGTTGCTGCTGCGGTCGGCGGACTCTGGATAGACTGGTCGCTGGTCCTCGCCTGCTGCCGCTTCGGTGTCGCGGTTATCCATGCCAGTCAGGCCACCAACCAGAACGAGATTAACCGGGCGGCCCAAAAAGCCGCATCCGCTATGATTACCTTCGGCATGGTCGGGGTGCTCAAAGGCATCGCAGATCGGGGTGAGACACCTGGCGGAGGAGGCCCTGCAAAAGACAATGCCGCAAAAGATAACCGGGAACCGCATCGAGCTCTGAAAAGCGCGTATCGAGAAGGGAAAGTTACCAAAGAACATTTCACAAACTTCAAAACTAAAAAAACCCCGGAAGAGTCGGATAGCGGTACCGCTGCAAAACTGTTTGATATGGGCTTTCCTAAAAGGGATATTGCCAAGATTGTAGAAAGCGGCAGCAATTTTGCGGACCACAAATTCACGGTCGGCGAAAAGCTCTACAAGTTCACCGGAAATGGTTATGTTCCGAATCCTAATAACGCTTATTTTCTGGACAAAAAAGGTCTAGAGGATACCATGGGAAAATTCGGCAAATCCGATGGCACATGGGACAACTGGGGGGTCAAGAATCACCTCGCGTTGCCCTGCTCGAATCTGGCCAACTCCATTGCTGAATACCCTGTAAAATCTGAAAGCACGGGATTATCCTCCAGCATAAATCCCGCCACAGAGAACTACTTTGTTGACGGTGCAGATGGCACACTGGGTTTGCCGGGAGGCGGCACGCAACTCACCCCAGGATTGGGCACCGTAGGCAATGGAACCCCATACACCCCTTAAGGAGTCTCACTCATGATCCCGATTACCCCAGACATCATCGGACCCGGCATCGAAGAAGAATATGCCGATGCCCTGGAACGTATTGACTTCCTGTACAACAAATTCAAACCATATCCTGAATCCAATGATACCCCACAGGGCCGCCTCCTGCTTAGTATAGGTTGGTTCAAAAGAGAAATCACAGGCCAACACCTGTCTATCCCTGTCGACGAATCCCACATGCATACCCTTACCTATATCTGTTTAAATGGCGACCTCGGCGGTCCTGAACAGGGGGGCACCGATGACGTCTATGATGCCATAGGAGAACTACGCATGGTTTTGGATGGCGATGGTCTCATAAAAAAGCGCCACTACCCCGTGCTCATCGCACAAATCCATGAATATCTGCAGCTCGTAAACCAGTATGTCCCAGAACAGAACAGATCGGATACCGAAAAACGGGCACTTGCAGAAATGAAAGCCGTCATGGAAAAACTCAATAAACAGGAAATGTCCCTGCCGCAAAAGAAAGCGGACTATCCGTATTTTGGGAAACCTGCCAATCTCTCACACATCCTTGACAAACACGACAAGAATGATTGGTTATTTCTTCAGGATATATACTCTGAAGTATTCGAGAGTTACCGCCCTACAGAGGCAAAGAAACCGCCCTTGCCCGCACCCCATCCCAGGCTCACCCAGCGTGCGGCCAATCTCAGCCCCGTGCGGGATTGGCTGGTGGCCAAGACCGGCACCGTTCCTCAGGCCATGGCTGAACTCAACCAGATCATGCGTGGTCGCATGCTCGAAAAGTCGGATTACCCCACCGTGGTAAACCAGATCAATCACTATTTGAAACGTGTCGACAGATATGTTCCAGCCCAGGGACGATCCCCCGCAACGCGGTCAGCACTTACGCAGATGCGGGAAATCATGGCAAGGCTCCATCACCACGAAATAGACCTCCCCGTTGAACTGGATCAATACCCAGAACTGGGTGAGTTCACCACCCTGGCGGGCATCCTCGATAAACACGATGCCGATGATTGGCTCTATTTCAACGAAATCTACTACGAGATTTTCTATGCGCGGTGCCCCAACCCTGTCTGGAAAGGCGCGCAATAATGCCCCCATGGATGCCCGGCAACCCCGCAGTTGGTGACGATGCTGAAGGTATAATGGAGATACTTTTTCCAAAATGAGCCGATCGACATGAACGCCGGAGACCTGATGAAACTGTTACCCTATTCGGAAGAGGGTGTTCCCTTGCTCGACTTCGCCCTGATCGGGAGCTTCTTTTTCCGCGATGGCCACACGGTTGAGCGCAGGAAACTCCTGCTGGCCTGCCTGGAACGCTATGTGGAGCTTTGCGGTGACCAGCTCCGACATTACGCCGTAAAGATCGGCGATGAGCGGAACAAATGGAAGGCTTACCGTCCGGATGCGGTATCCGTTATCTCCCGCAAGTTCCTTAAAGATGAAGGGTCGACTGGATACTTCAGACTCACAGGCGGCGAAGAACTGGAAATCGCCACGCCCTATTTCTGTCACGCCATCGTGGCGCCGGAGTCGAAACAAGAAAGACTACATGGGCAGAGCTTTTTTCAGTTTCGATTGCCTTTTGACTGGTTCGCCTCTCATTCGGGGAACTTCCCGGACCTGTTCCGGTGGTTTGCTGCCACCTTGCAAGTCAACAGTGGCTTTGGTGGACTGGGCTTCGCTGTGGCGGACGAGTACAATCGCCAGTTGGCCGTAGAAAACCTGATATATCACCTGGCCGAAGCGATTCCCTGTCTGGTTGTCGATCAAGGCTATTATGAGTCCCGTTTTCTTTCCAAAGGGCTACGGGAGGGGAACTTCATGACGGCCATGGCCGATGAATGGGCGGAGCAGTTGGGTGGGGCCGACAAAATCGCCGCCGATCTGGGACCGGAATTTACCGTCATGCGCAACAGCAGCGGCATCACCATCCAGGCGGGCAATGAACCGAATCCTTTGGGGCCCTCGATCTACAGACCCTTCCCCAGGCTACCGGACATGCCGGAAGAAGAAAAACTGCGTGAATTGGAGGAACATCTGAGCGCACCGGTTCCCCCAACCGACCCGGTTACGGCCTATCCGCTCTATCACAAGCTGAACCAGGTGTTGAAACCCATTCGCGTCAAACCCGAAGATTACGAATGGGGGCTACAGAACGGCCAACTGCTCTGGCGGGGCGAGGCGTTCTTCGATAAACCGAGAACTTATGCGTGGTTGGCCCGGTTTGATTGAAGGGGAACCAACCGGAACGAAAAGAGCCACGAGACACACCTTGATGCCCATTGTCCCGTAAAACGACACCCAGAACGAGAAAGGCTGCTCCAGAGTTGAATGAGTTCTTACCAAAACATATGGCCGTGATCTGCCGCACATCACAGCCTGTAACGGGATTGCCTGCGTGAGAGAACGCCTTCATGTCACAGTATGCTTTCCTAACGACAGGTATCAGATAGGCAATGGTCGCACGCTCCCACCGAAACCCTATCTCCATCTTAACAGTGGTCACGAAGGCTCATACCTTGTGCTTTCCACTTCACACATCACCAATGATATGCGCCGTCTTCTTGGGCAGGGCAATCCCATTCAATATGAGGCAAAAATCACACCCGGCCTCTTCAGCCTGCTCGACACGCTGAAAAACACCCATCCGGGAATCGCAGGAACTCACGATGATATCCAGCGTCTTCGTCTATTTCATACAGAATGGCACTGGCGTTCTATCGAGGGAAGCGTCTCTAACGAGCAGATCGTCCAGGATGTGAAGGCGGGTATCGATACCTGGGCGCTTCACGCCTTTTACTTTCCCGATCCGCGCCTGCGCCGACTCGCCCGGAGAATCCCTGCACGGCCTCCCCCACCACCCACCGACAACCATGTCGCGCACTGGAGCGACCTGCAAAAAGTCGGCGCCATGTTCGACGTCATCAAAAAAGACCGCACCCTGTCAAAAGACCTCGGCCAGGATGCACAGGGGTTATTCTCTGCACAAAACATCGCCATCATTGGCGCGTTCTTTACTGCGGGATTTTTCGATGGATTCGATGCCGTTGCTGCTGCGGTCGGCGGACTCTGGATAGACTGGTCGCTGGTCCTCGCCTGCTGCCGCTTCGGTGTCGCGGTTATCCATGCCAGTCAGGCCACCAACCAGAACGAGATTAACCGGGCGGCCCAAAAAGCCGCATCCGCTATGATTACCTTCGGCATGGTCGGGGTGCTCAAAGGCATCGCAGATCGGGGTGAGACACCTGGCGGAGGAGGCCCTGCAAAAGACAATGCCGCAAAAGATAACCGGGAACCGCATCGAGCTCTGAAAAGCGCGTATCGAGAAGGGAAAGTTACCAAAGAACATTTCACAAACTTCAAAACAATAAAAACCCCAGAGATATCCGATAACGACACAGCAGACAAACTGGAAAACCTGGGATTTCCAGGCAAGAAAGGTGCCGAGGTTGTAGAAAGCGGCAGCAATTTTGCGGACCACAAATTCACGATCGGCGAAAAGCTCTACAAGTTCACCGGAAATGGGTATACTCCGAATCCTAATAACGCTTATTTTCTGGACAAAAAAGGTCTAGAGGATGCCATGGGAAAATTCGGCAAATCCGATGGCACATGGGACAACTGGGGGATTAAAAGTTACCTCGCATTGCCCTGCTCCAACCTAGCCAACTCCATTGCTGAATACCCTGTAAAATCTGAAAGCACGGGATTATCCTCCAGCATAAATCCCGCTACAGAGAACTACTTTGTTGACGGTGCAGATGGCACACTGGGTTTGCCGGGAGGCGGCATGCAACTCACCCTAGGATTGGGCACTATAGGCAATGGAACCCCATATACCCCATAAGGAGCCCCACTCATGATTCCTATCACCCCAGACATCATCGGACCTGGCATCGAAGAAGAATATGCCGATGCCCTGGAACGCATTGACTTCTTGTACAACAAATTCAAACCATATCCTGAATCCAACGATACCCCACAGGGTCGCCTCCTGCTTAGTATAGGTTGGTTCAAAAGAGAAATCACAGGTCAACACCTGCCTATCCCTGTCGACAAATCTCATCGTCATACCATTGCTTATATGTATACAAATGGTGATCTTGGCGGTCCTGAACAAGGCAACACCGATGATGTCGATGTTGCCCTGGGAGAGTTGCTCATGGTTTTGGATGGCGATGGTCTCATAAAAAAGCGCCACTATCCCGTGGTCATTTCACAAATAAATGACTTCGCAGCGCTAGTGGCACAGAATGTTGAAATATCGGATATTTTGCCCATAGAGAAAGAGGCATTGGCACAGCTCAATAAAATAAAAGAGCAACTCACAGACCATGAAATTGATCTTCCAGTGTCAAAAAATGATTATCCAGCATGGAAAGATCCAACAGCCCTTGCACATTTCAATGATAGAGGGTTACCAAATGGATGGGCAATGAGAAAACAAATCACTCTTTCCGTGTTTAGTGGCTACACTCCATACCCTGCAAAGAAACCGCCCTTGCCCGCACCCCATCCCAGGCTCACCCAGCGTGCGGCCAATCTCAGCCCCGTGCGGGATTGGCTGGTGGCCAAGACCGGCACCGTTCCTCAGGCCATGGCTGAACTCAACCAGATCATGCGTGGTCGCATGCTCGAAAAGTCGGATTACCCCACCGTGGTAAACCAGATCAATCACTATTTGAAACGTGTCGACAGATATGTTCCAGCCCAGGGACGATCCCCCGCAACGCGGTCAGCACTTACGCAGATGCGGGAAATCATGGCAAGGCTCCATCACCACGAAATAGACCTCCCCGTTGAACTGGATCAATACCCAGAACTGGGTGAGTTCACCACCCTGGCGGGCATCCTCGATAAACACGATGCCGATGATTGGCTCTATTTCAACGAAATCTACTACGAGATTTTCTATGCGCGGTGCCCCAACCCTGTCTGGAAAGGCGCGCAATAATGCCCCCATGGATGCCCGGCAACCCCGCAATCGGTGACGGTACCGAAGAAATAATAGCGATGCTTTTCCCCAAATGAGCCGGTCGACATGAACGCCGGAGACCTGATGAAACTGTTACCCTATTCGGAAGAGGGCGTCCCCCTGCTCGACTTCGCCCTGATCGGGAGTTTCTTTTTCCGTGATGGCCACACGGTCGAGCGCAGGAAACTCCTGCTGGCCTGTCTGGAACGCTATGTGGAGCTTTGCGGCGACCAGCTCCGACATTACGCCGTAAAGATCGGCGATGGGCGAACCAAATGGAAGGCTTACCGTCCGGATGCGGTATCCGTTATCTCCCGCAAGTTCCTTAAAGATGAAGGGTCGACTGGATACTTCAGACTCACGGGCGGCGAAGAACTGGAAATCGCCACGCCCTATTTCTGTCACGCCATCGTGGCGCCGGAGTCGGGAGAGGTATTCAGTCCTTCGACTGGAACCTGTTGAACACGGTATCATTATGTTCGGGTGGAAATTTATCCATCTTGTGAAGTCGCAGGATGATGCGCTCGACGATGCAGGCAGAAACGTTGTAGCCTTCTGCGGGCGAGTTAATCCATCCTTTTCTATGAAAAATATTCAGAAGATCGCCCAACCGCATTGTCTGACCCTGAACCTCGACATCAATATTGCATTCGACCGAATAAAGTTGTTCAAGAGTCGCCACGCGAGCCTCGTTCCAGTAGATGTTGGGATTATCTGCAGGACCTTTCAGGTCCTTTTTGAAGATTCTTTTTTCCAGCAATGCAACGTTGCGCGGTTTCAGTTCCGTAGTCAGTTCCAACTTCAAGCCCATAAGCATGTCTTCGCCGCCAGCCACCATGTATGCCGGGTAGATACCGTCGACCCTTTTTTTGCGAAACGGGGCCGTGATCGAAACGAACTGCTGCGCGGGGGAGTTGTACTCGGTAGCTATGGGCTTTGGGGTTTTATCGAAAGGTTTTGGAACCTCCTGACGTGTCGGGTAGCCGACACCATAGCCGATGATCGGCTTTCCAGTGGTCTCGTGCAGGTGGGTCACTTTGGACTGTACTTTGGGTTTAGTTGGCCTCGTGGCGTCAGTCTGTACGACGTCCTGATCCATCATCAAAATTCGCTGGGGCCTGTAGGGCAGTGTATCGGCAAAGGCCAATGCGGCTGTGCGGGCAGCACCAAATCCGGTCAAAGCGCCGCCATCCCACCCGATGAGGTGAAAATTCCGATAGGTTCCAAGCACATTACTCAGTGCACTGGCATATGTTCTATAGTCCAACTTGTGGACAAGTAAATACACTGGCTCATTTCGCGCAAAACCTGGATGCCATGCCAATATTTCTTTCCCATCAATCTCTTGCTTGATTTTATTGGCGCTTCCACCACTAATCACAATAATTGGAACGTTACTTGGCTTCAAATGAGGTTCATGCGAGGGCGCCCCACGAATAAAAGAGAACCATGCGCATTCGTCGATCTGCGGCCCCCTCATCAGCGCAAGTTTTTGGCACGTCCGGATCCTGACGTCCAGAACATTCTGCATGATGAAGACGGCGCCTGGACTCTGTTCCTTGTCGACGACCACAGGAGCGTATTTGCACTCAGGTCGGGTGTCCTTGTTAATCCAGTTCGGGTTAAAGCTGAGCTTTATCGGATAACTCATAAACAGCTCTTTCATGATGTGGTTAAGATAGGAAGCGCTACGACAATGGACTTAAACAGCCTAACGTACATTTAGGCGCCGCAAGAGTATCAGATTTACATCATCTAACACAACACTCAGCCAGCCTCCGGCGCCTGCAATGCCCGGAGCTGGCTGAGAACAAATTTACCGTGGCCCAACGGCGACGAGCCCTTCGCTTATTTCTGCTACGTGCTCGAAAAGTTCCCCACATGGCCCAACAAGCGGATCCACGAACTCTTGCCGTGGAACTGGAAAAAATCTGCTTTAAACTGATTGGTGCCAATCCGCAAGGGTGGGTTGGCTGAATGCTTACGGTACTATGATGTCTGGGTCAAATCTCCGAACAGCAGTGATCGGATACCTTCTTTTCATATTGCAGGTCCTTCTACTCTGCTTGCGGGTTGGATGCCTCCGAAATTTCTTCCTAGATAAAATAGACCATGTTTTATTTTGCATGGCGACCAATCGCTTGATTTCTGGTTTATGGAGATTGATGTTGTGTTGCCGGACCAGTCGCCTTGCAGCAAACTGCACACCATGAGTATGCTTTTGTCCGCTGCGGACAGAAAGATCGAGCAGTGCGAGATAAATGGAGCTTGCTCCAAATTTCCAGACGCGCCTTAACATATTCAGATTTCTACGGATATGGTGAATGGCCCATGGTATGCTTTTCCGACCCAGTCGTGCTTCGGCCCAGGCCGCGAACGCGTCCGTCAATGTCTTGGCTATGATGAGTGAATAACTGTTTTGTTGCCGTACTTTCTGTGCGGTATGCCAGGCAGCCTCTGGACTGTCTGTCCAATAGCCCATGGCGATATCCACCGTCCACAGAACGGTTTGCATGTTCCCATATTTTGCTTCTGGTAATGTATGTCGCACCTGTGCCAATCGTGCCCATCCCTCTGCATGGCGATTCTGCAGAGCATCTATGATGGACAAATAGGCCAGTGCATGTTCTTGATAGAGGTCTCCGATGGCGAGGAACAGAGGTTCTGCCCAAGCTTCGTGCCATCTGACCGCCGCCTCTTGCAGGTGTACTTTTGACTGTTCTAGATGCCCAAGCCATAAGTAATTCCACCCCTGTACATAATGCCCAATACCTGCCACCAGTTGCGGATCCACCTCTGGATCAAACCGGGTATTGGCCAGGTTTCTAGCCTGATGCAGACCGGCCAGCGCCCCATTTGCCGCATTTTCGGCGATCCATCGACCATACTGGGCAGCGAGTAAATGCCATCCCTGGTGATTTTGGCATAGGCAGATGTTTTCCAGATCATCCAACGCTTGTGCCATTTCGGTGGAGTGCCCGCGCTGCAAGCGTAAAATAAGAAAATAAGCGGTTTGTGCCCTCAGTAGATCCGGGTCTTGTGGTTGATCATGCAATAAGATACTTGCACGGCCATAATGAAGCAGGGCAACATCGTAAAGACTGAAACGTAAAGCTTGCCATCCCGCCAAGAGGTGATGTCGGGCGGCGACGTGGGGTTCTCCCCCTTTTTCAAAATGTTCTGCAAGGACGTCATGGTTATAAGGTTCATGATTTTCCAGCCATTGCGCGACCTTTTTGTGAAGCCATTTGCGTCGATCGCTGGGAATGCTGTCGTAAACCACTTTTTTGAGCAGATCATGGCGATAGGACCAGCCGTGGCTTGTCGCGACCCACAAGCCCTGGTCCACCAGACGTGCCGCAGAGTGGTCAAGTACATCGAACGTCTTATCGGGAAGAAGCGCCTGCAGAATGCGCAAGCTCACCTCGATGCCAAGCACTGCCGACATTTGCATCATGTCTTGGGCAAAATCTGCCTGCGCAATAGTGAATTCCAGAATGCTCTGGATGTCATTGGGTAAATCGGAAGATAGGCCTCTAAAAATTGTCTGACGGGCCAGGCTATCTAGATAGAGAGGAACACCGCATCCTTGACGAATGATGGATTCTTCGGTGGGAATATCGACCGTCCAGTGTAGATGGTTGCGCAAATAGTGGCGTGATGTGGTCGAATCCCACGGTGCAAGCACCAGTTTCGTTTCGTGGATGGCTATCTTTTGTAAACCGGGTATGGGGCGCCTAGTGCTGACTAGCATAAGCACGGTGTATTCATGCAGATACGCTAGATAAGTTTGTAGCCATTCCAATGTGGCGGAGTCTGCCCAATGGATATCCTCAAGAATCAAAGTGCGATCCATTGGGAAAAGGCGACTTGTCAATACCAGTATGACGCTATCGAAAAGCAGCCTTTTGTAGTCCCGCAGTATCCCCATTTTAGCGTGCTCATCTTCCAAACCTAGCCAGACGCACCAGACTGTATACACTAAGTCGTCTTCCTCACCGATATCCTGTAGGAGTTTCTGAAGCGTTGCACGAGCATTTTCAGAAGGTAAAGTGGATAAATTTAATGCATCTCGGATAACCTCAGCGATGGGGTGAAGCATGCTATGCTGATACATTGGCAGGCAGACGTAGCGTACCACCCGCATACTCTGGGACAAACGTTCGGTCATTTCCTGCAGAAGCCGGGTTTTGCCGATTCCGGCTTGTCCTTCGATCCAAAGGATTCGGCCCTGCCGTTCCGTTAAGACGGTCTGCGCTAAATGGTGAATGAGCCGACACTCAGCATCACGGCCCATAAAACTAGAACTTCCAGATTTCGGGAGTTGTGGTTGTTGCGTGGTGCCCAGCCAAAAAAGTGGGGTTTCTCTGCCGGATACATGAACAGGAAGTAGTGCTTGTGTATCCACTTTCAAAGTGGAGGAATGGGCCAGCACTTCACGAGCGTCACCGGTCAGGATGAGCCCCGTGTTCTGGGTGTTTGCCAAAGCAGCAGCGCGTACCAAACGCAAGGGTAAATCTGTCAGTGCGTGATCAGGGGCTACTAGAACGCGGCAGCAGTGCATACCGATTCGAAGAATGTGTCCAGGTTTGGCAAGGCGACGTAATTCAAAAGCCGCACGCAAGGCGTGACGCGGGCTGTCTTCCAGTGCGTTCTCCAAACCAAAGCGTAACTCTATGATGCCATCGGGGGCACGATGCGCGACCCCGCCACACGCATAGCCTACCTGGCGTGCCAGACTCCAGCATTGTTGCAGGTGCGTCTCCAGAAGATCATCACTGATCTGTTCCATGTCCACATCAATGCGGATAGCCAGTATAGTAATGAACCGATAGCGGGCAATCTTAGAAGAGACTGTCACGGACTCAGGTGCAAACGTGTATGGGGCCGTTAGCTGTAAATATTCATGGAAAGCCTGCACATTTTTGCCCGCCTTTATTCCCAAGTGGGTGATCCGTCGATTCTGGTAAGCTGCAAAAATGTGTCCGGCCTCATTGCTGCGCCCATGACGGGAGAGTAATTGCATGGCCACCAGATGGGGGTTGTCGGACAACGGCTGCTTGTGCATCCATATTTCGGCCCAGTACAGCGACTGTTCAGCATCACTCAGTGTTTCGGCTCGGCGAATTAGATACTCGTAAAAATGGGCGAGCTGATTGTCGACCGCCTGGCGTCGATCTTGTACCCACCCGTCCCAGGCGCTGCGGTTATCGTCGGTCTCTCCGTCGAGAAATGGACCCCGGTATAGATCCAACCGGGAGGTATTCTGCGCAACAGCTTCCATGCTGAAGCCCATAAAGTCGGCATAGTCACTGCTGATCGGGAAGTCCAGATTTCGGGCCACATACTCTCTGGTTGCTACCAGCGGCGCACCATAGCGAGCCCCTATCTCTGACAGGCGAAACAAAGCCTGCCGTAATAATGTTCGGGCGTTTTCCACTGTGCGATACGGATAGAACAACTCTGCCAGATACTGTCGGGTATGATGGCCTTCCTCCAGGCATAGATAGACCAACAGGCGTCGCGGTATACGGTGAGGTAAGGGCAAAGGTCTCCCGGCAAAGGAGAGTTCCAATTTACCCAAAAGGGAGAGATGCAGTGTGGGCGTTCTGCGTTGTGCCATGGCTATTGCATTCTTTTGTTGGTTTTAACTTGCTGAATAATAGATAAAAATAAGAAAACGGTCAAATAGCGAAAAGGTGTGCAATAATACCGGAAAGATGCGACTTGACTATCAAAGTGGGTATTCGTAATTTGTTGTGTGTGGACTTAAAGCGCCTTGGTATGATGATGTCGCCATCCTTATGGCCGCTAAAGATCGAGCGACCTCAGTGGGAGACAGTGGGTATCGTCTTCGTATATCGACGGCATTATGCACAAGCATATTGACGAAAACGGCCATAAAACGGACGAGGAGGGTGGCCCGAATCACGTGTGCGGCCAGAAAACGCCCTTGACGGCATTGGAACGACTATGGTGGGGCATTGAGCACCGCGGGGATGACTGGCCTGACCTCATGCAATTGGCCGAAACGGCTGGCCTGAGCCTGTTTGGATTGAATCGTGTTTTTCGGAAAAATACCGGCCTGGCACCACTGGCCTATGCCCGTGCCAAACGCCTCAATGGCGCGGCCATCTTGCTTTGTCGCACCCACAAAACGATTCTGGATATTGCACTCACGTCCGGCTACCAAAGCCAGCAGGCCTTCACCCGCGCCTTTTCCCGCGAATACGACCTGTCGCCTGCCCAGTTTCGCGTCAAATTCCGTGAGGATATCTACCACGCGCCCCCTATTCCCGACCTCGTGCGCGCAGTGCAGGTCATGAACCTGCCCGCCCAACATCTTCTGGGCCGGCGCTATCTGGGCAACTATGCTGATGTCCCCGCGCATTGGCTGGATTTTTCTTGGCACCTGCGCATGGCGGATATAGACCCGGCCGGCCTCACCTACATGGGCCTTCTCCACGACGACCCTTATCTTACCCCACCCGGTCATATTCGTTATGACTGCGCCTTCCTGCTGCCGGAGCACCGGTCCATCACGCCACGCTCCCTCACCTGTGTGCCGATCACCCTGACCGGCGGACGCTATGCCGCACTGGACCAGCACGGCCCCTATATCGAGCGTATCGCTCAGACTATAGCCACCTTGGTCACACAATGGCTGCCTGCCACCTCCCACCAGCTTGCCCTGGTGCCCGCCTTCGAGCGTTTCCACCACGCTCCTTGGGCCATCCCGTCAGATGCCTGGGCGCTAACTGCGCACGTCGGATTGATCTGAGCACCCCTTGTGTATGTGGATACCTTGTCGATCCCGTTCCAGCGTTCATCATTCGATTTATTCCATGAATAGAAGTTAATGAGCGCAATAGCGGTAAAACTTCGGCGGCTATTGCCTGTTATCATAACTTGCACACAAACAATTGCCTCCAGAGGTTTTTCATGAATAGCAGCAAATCTATCGTCTTGACGATCATCGGTAGCGGTGGCTCGGTGGTCTATTATGCCGTTGTCCGCACCAGTAATCGCTAAGGGCCCACGATGAACTGCGTCTATTGACTGAATTGGAATGTCACACCCTTGGTACTGCACAAGTCGCCCCTGAACAGGCGACGAGAGGCTGTAACGGCAGTTGCCGTGCCGTGGGTCGCAGTCAGCAGTAGAGGTAATGGGTGCTGATGTTGGCAGAGATGCTGGCGTTGTCGGTAGCACCTATGTCGACGGCTTGGGCTGTCACTATACACAGTTACTGCTACCATCATGGTGAGATCCTGGCTCACTGGGTCAGGACGGCACATCTACTGGAGGCGGCGCGGGCGGACCTGGCGGTGAAGATGGAAACAATACCGCTATCACAATGGGAAGTGCTGGCAACGGGATAGCGCCAAATAGCACTAACCTTGGGTATGATTTGAGTAGCAATGGGCTTGGCGGTACGGCTATTCAGGGTGGTGGGGGCGGTGAAGACAACGGATATGAATTGAGTACCGGCATCATTGCTGGTGGACCAAGTGGAAACGGCGGGAATGGTTATGGCAGCGCAATCTACCATTATTACAAACAAACAACGGTACCATTATCGGTGGTAATGGTGGTCAGGATTCCCTGCTGACAGGTAATGGCGGGGTTGGTATTGTAAGCTACTGGTAATGTAGTTGTGAACAACAGCGTGACTGTTATGGGCGGCAAGACCGATAGAGATGCTGGCTCCAAGGCGGCCGCTATCGGTTTCTTCGGTGGAAGCAATATCCTGGAAATAGAAGGAACAGATCTCATTCTAAAAGGAAATCCGGATTTGCCGGTATATTTAAGCTCTCAAGAAGTATGGCATCATTTCATCTATAAGGTTGTAATATAAAATGATTTTACGAAACGCAAAGAAACGAGCAGGTATGCTAGTATATCACCAGATTGCGGTACATAGAGAGTTTTTTGTGATGTGCAGTCAGAGTGAGGTGACCATTCACAAATGATTTGTAATCCCCTCATCCGGCGGGTCGCCAGACTGCCGTGATTGGGTTCCGAGCGATTCTAGGCACCGAGAAATCTGTTCGCTTGGCCTTTATGGGGGAGCAGCGAAGGTTAAATTTATGAAGCTTTGCGCAAAATATATTAGATATTGTCTTCAGTATGATCGTATAGAATTTAAAGTAAAGGCAAAGCCCAGCTCTGTTGGCGAGATTCCCGAGGTTTGGCGATCCCGTGAGTGTGGATTTTGACGTGCTGAATGGCTTATTAAGAGATCGATAGGAAAAAATTCACAATATTGCGAGTGTTTAGAGAGTGATTTGGTAATCGTACTACATGTTGTGCAGGATAGCTATGTATGCTTGTTTAAATTTGCCATTTAATGGCGAAAACTTAGGATAATATTGACGAACTAATTCAGATAATACTAGGCCTAATTCTGTGGAAAGATGCGGCATTAACAGTAAGGAGATGTCATGGCGAAGCAAAGCAGTCAAAAGTTCATTGCACGCAATCGTGCACCGAGGGTACAGATTGAGTATGACGTTGAGGTGTATGGAGCCCAGAAGAAGGTACAGGTGCCTTTTGTTATGGGGGTCATGTCTGACCTTTCAGGGTCTAACAACGCAGAGCTTCCCGGAGTAGAGGATCGCAAGGCTTTAGAGATTGATGTTGATAACTTTGATGGTCGTCTTCACTCCATGAAGCCCCGTGTCACCTTTGCCGTACCAAACACCCTTACTGGCGAAGGTAGTCTTAGTGTGGATATCACTTTTGAAAGTATGGATGACTTTTCACCGGCCGCGGTGGCTCGCAAAGTGGAGTCGGTCGGCAAGCTGCTGGAGGCCCGCCAACAACTGGCTAACCTGAGCACCTATATGGACGGTAAGGCTGGCGCCGAACAATTGATTGCGCAGGCAATGAATGATCCTGCCCTTCTGCAATCACTGGTGTCGGCAGCAAAACCCAAAGATTCTGATCCGGACGGAGAGTAATCGCTATGGCAACCGAGGAATTAGCTGGACAAAGTGCGGCCACAGAAACGCAAGAATCTGATGATTTTGCATCGCTCTTAAGTAAGGAGTTCAAGCCTAAGAGCGAGCGAGCCAAAGAAGAGGTGGCGTCGGCGGTACGCACACTGGCCGAACAAGTGCTTGGCAAGTCTGATATGGTCTCTGATGATGTCACACAAACGATCAACGCATATATAGCGGAGCTAGACCGCAAGATCAGTGAACAACTCAATCTGATCATGCATCATGCAGAATTCCAGAAGCTTGAAAGTGCCTGGCGGGGGCTGCATTACCTGGTGAACAACACCGAGACCGACCAACAGCTGAAGATTCGCGTCATCAACATATCTAAAAAGGAGTTGAGCAAAACGTTAAAGCGTTATAAAGGAACCGCTTGGGATCAAAGCCCGATCTTTAAAAAGATGTACGAAGAAGAATACGGCCAACTGGGTGGCGAGCCGTACGGGTGTCTGGTTGGAGATTATTACTTTGACCATAGCCCCCAGGATGTCGAACTGCTGAGTGGCATTGCGCAAGTGGCGGCGGCGGCACATGCTCCCTTTCTGGCAGCAGCCAATTCCACGCTTATGGGAATGGACAGTTGGGGTGAATTATCGAACCCGCGCGATTTGGCAAAAATATTCTCTACGCCTGATTACGCAGCATGGCGTTCTTTGCGCGAATCCGAAGACGCGCGCTACATCGGCCTCGCAATGCCACGTACGCTGTCGCGTTTGCCTTATGGGGCGGCCACTGAGCCGGTCGAGGAGTTCGACTTCGAGGAGGACACGGATGGCGCCGATTCGGCCAAGTACTGCTGGCAAAATGCGGCGTATGCGATGGCGGTGAACATTAACCGATCATTTAAAGCATACGGTTGGTGTTCACGTATACGCGGCATCGAGTCCGGTGGCGTGGTAGAAGGGTTGCCGGTACATAGCTTTCCAACAGATGATGGTGGTGTGGATATGAAATGCCCCACAGAAATTGCCATTACCGATCGGCGTTCCGCTGAGCTGGATAAGATGGGGATGATGCCGCTGGTGCACCGCAAAAATTCAGATATGGCTGCATTCATCAGTGCCCAATCGCTGGCAAAGCCCGAGGAGTACGATGATCCTGATGCTACAGCAAATGCTGCGCTGAGTGCTCGGTTGCCCTACCTTTTTGCAGCAAGCCGTTTTGCACATTATTTAAAGTGTATTGTGCGGGATAAAATTGGCTCGTTCAGTAGCCGTCAACAGATGCAAACATGGCTGAGCAATTGGGTCTTGAATTATGTTGATGGCGATCCGGACAACTCGTCAGAAGAGACAAAAGCGCGCAAGCCATTGTCTGCGGCCGAAGTGGTGGTGGAAGAAGTGGAGGGCGCTCCTGGTTACTATACCTCGAAATTTTACCTCAAACCGCATTATCAGTTGGAAGGGCTCACTGTGTCGTTACGGCTGGTGTCCAGATTGCCATCTGAGAAGTCCTGATGGTGAGTTGTTAGTAGCTATAGAGCATCAGGCTTGTTAACTATGATGGACTTTGGTTGTTTTACTGGAGTGCTTGGTTGTTTAATCTTGTTCTGTCAACATGGAGGTTTTGATAAATGTCATTCGATATGCATCTGAAATTTACTGGTGGAAAGCTGAAAATTGAGGGTTCCTCTGCTCATTCCAAACATACAAATGAAATTCCAATTCTTGCTTGGTCGTGGTCAGCCAGTAATACGGGCGATCTTCACGGCGGTAATACCACGAGTGGTGGTAAAGCGAATATACAGGACATTACAATTACGAAATATCTAGATAGCAGCTCTAACGTATTGCTGAATGCTGTTTGTACGGGCGCGCGCATGGATAGTGCTGTTCTCTATGTGACGAACGCTGTTGGTGATCAGACTGATTTTCTCACGCTAACGTTGAGTGAAGGGGTGCTTATAACTTCTTGGAGTTCTGGCGGAAGCGGTGGTGAAGATAAGCTTACCGAGAATATTACTTTGCATTTTGGCAAGTTTGAGTTCGCATTCCAGCCGCAAACAGCCGAAGGCGCAGCGAAAGGTGGTCAGAAAACATTCGTCTATGATATGCAAACGGTCTTGGGACAAACCACGTAATCTTTTTTTAAAAGGGTCTCACCGCTCTAAACCATTGTACGAGAGATATTAATGAAACCAGAAGATCTTCTGAAAGAAGGTAAGCTGAATGAGGCGTTAAAAGCGTTAATGGACCAGGTGCGATCTAGTCCATCTGATGCGCTGTTACGTGTTTTCCTCTTTCAGTTGCTGGCCTTGATGGGACAATGGGAGCGTGCTCTAAACCAATTAAAGGTGAGCGGTGAGCTGGATAGGCTTAATGATCTGCTCGTGGGTGTCTATGTGCATGCATTGCATGGCGAGTTGCAACGTCATGTCGTGTTCTCTGGTTTACAGACTCCATTGGTGATTGGTGAACCAACCCAATGGATGGCATGGTTGTTTGAGGCATTAAAGACGCAGATTGGTGGCCGGTGTGAACAGGCTATGGCCTTACGTTTAGAGGCCTTTGACCAGGCAGAAGCGCTTAGTGGATCGATTGACGGCGTTCCATTTGATTGGATAGCCGATGGAGATACGCGCTTCGGACCGTGTTTGGAAATCATCCTTAACAAAGGATATTACTGGGTACCATTTTCTCGCATTCGCGAGATCAAATTTGAAACGCCTTCAGACCTGCGCGATAAGGTTTGGGCTGCTGTAGAAGTTACCTGGGATAATGGTGGACAGGTGATCGGGTTTATTCCCAGTCGTTATCCAGGATCAGAGTGTTCCGAAGACCATGAGATTGTCTTGGCCCGAAAAACTGAATGGCAAGACATAGGGAACGATTGTTTTGTGGGTTTTGGTCAACGGATGCTCGCAACCAATGCTGGAGATTATCCGCTTTTGGATATTCGTAGCATCACATTTAATCTGGACTGAAGGAGATTATATTCTGTGGCGGAACTGACAACTCAGGAACGTTTACAGCCTTCCTTATTGGATCGCTTGGCTGATGACGAAGTGGGTAAAACCAATGAGAGTCGCGAACGGAGAGTAATTTCCGCCATGAGATTACGCGATTGTGTTACGCGGGACATTTCATGGTTGCTCAATTGTGTACAGTTGAATGACGATGATGAGTTGCTGGACTACCCTGAAGTGCGGCGGTCGGTATTGAACTTTGGAATTCCAGATCTCACTGGACTGGTGATGTCCGGGGTGGACGCTGAGGTACTGGAACGTAAAATCCGAGCGTCCTTGATCGCGTTTGAGCCGAGACTCACGCCTGATGCCCTGCGGGTAGTCGTGAGTATTGATAATAAACGCATGGACAGACAAGGTCTGGTGTTTAATATAGACGCGGAAATGTGGGCGCAACCCATTCCCCTCAATTTATATCTTAAAACGGAAGTAGATCTGGAAACAGGCGCTTTTAAAGTGTTGGAGGGCGTGAGTTGACTGGCACGGATCCACGCCTGCTGCGCTACTATAATCGTGAACTTCAGCACGTTCGCGAAATGGGTGCGGAGTTTGCCCACGCTTATCCTAAAATCGCGGGTCGGCTTGGGATGGAGGGATTTGAATGTGCCGACCCCTACGTGGAGCGATTGCTCGAGGGCTTTGCTTTTTTGGCGGCGCGCGTTCAGCTCAAGCTGGATGCGCAGTATCCCGTATTCACCCAACATTTGCTGGAAATGATCTATCCGCACTACCTGGCACCAGTCCCATCCATGGCGGTTGTGCAAATGCAGGCAGACACCAGTGAAAGTGCCTTAGCCACTGGATATACGGTAGCGCGAAATACGGCGCTGCGTAGCCTGGTGTCGGTGGATGATCGTACAGCCTGTGAATATCGTACAGCCCATGATGTTTTACTGTGGCCACTGGAACTGTGTGAAGCGAAATATTTTGAATCACCCGCTGCATTGGCGGCTGCGGGGATCGTTATACCGGCAGGGCAACCCGCCCGGGCAGGTTTGAGGCTTCGTTTTGTGGTCACTGGCGGAATACAGACGCATATGTTGACGCTTGATAAACTGCCCATTTTTATCACGGGTGTTGACGAAGTATCCAGGCATCTATACGAACAGGTAATGGGTAATGCGCTGGGCTATGCCTTGACTGTGGGTGAGGCTGGGACAAGCAGCAGTATGTGGTTTGATGCAAAGGGGATTCATAGTCGTGGCTTTGATGACAGTGATGCGTTGCTACCCTATACAGACCGATCATTTAGTGGCTACCGTCTTCTGCAGGAGTATTTTGCCTGCCCTGAACGATTTCTGTTTGCCGAATTTACGGGTTTGAGAACACCGCTTACACGTTCCAAGAGTAATACTTTTGAAATGGCAGTGCTGTTCGATCGAAGTGTCTCGCGTTTACATAATGCGGTAGATGCAAATAACTTCAAGCTTTTCTGTACGCCGGCGATTAACCTGTTTCCGCGCCGCGCCGACCGTATTCATCTGCAGCAGGGCAAAACGGAATATCACATACTGGCTGATCGTACCCGGCCTATGGATTTTGAGGTGCATAGCATCAGTGGCGTCGAAGGCTTTGGGGATCGGCAGGAGCCGGAGCAACGTTTTCAGCCGTTTTACGGGGGTGATGAACATACCTGGCACAGTGGACAATTTGCGTACTATACGACGACTCGCAAACCTCGTCTCTTGTCTACCCGGCAGAAACAGCGCGGAGCCCGTTCGAGTTACGTGGGGAGCGAATTATTTATCGCCCTGGTGGATGGCAGAGATGCGCCTTACTCCACGAAATTACGTCAAATCGGCATGCAATTACTGTGTACGAATCGCGATTTGCCTTTGCAAATGCCATTAGGTAAATCCACTACAGATTTTGAGATGGATACCGGTGCACCGGTACGGTCTGTCCGGTGTGTGGCGGGACCAACAAAACCACGTGCACCGACCGCTACGGGCGAGACCGCCTGGCGTCTTATTAGCCATCTGCAATTGAACTACACCTCTTTGCTCAGCGACAGGCAAGAAGAGGGGGCGGCCGCGCTGCGGGAGATGCTGACCCTTTATTGTGATGAATTCGATACCAGCGCGCGGCGTCAGATAGAAGGAGTTAAATGGATACGCTCACAGCCAGTGGTCCGGCGGATCCCGACCAATGGCCCGATCACCTATGGGAGAGGATTGGAGATTACGCTGACTTGTGACGACGCTGCGTTTGAAGGGACGGGCGCATTTCTGCTTGGCTCGATTATGCAACATTTTTTTGCGCGTTATGTCTCGGTTAATTCTTTTACGGAGACGGTTTTATCCACATTAGAGCGGAATGAGGTGGCTCGATGGCCAGCACAGATCGGCAAGCGTCAAATTATGTAGCGCTGCTTTCCGCGCTGCAGCGCGCGCCGGAGAGTTTCGAGTTTTTCGAGGCCTTGCGGTGGCTGGAATGCGCGTATTCAGAGCTCCCGCGTTTTGGGCAATCCACCAAATCGTACGAGGATCCGGTACGTTTGTGCCAGATGCCATCGCTGGAATTCGCATCACGGGCCATAGACAGCTTCGAGCCTGCCAGTGCAGAGTCCGTGGCGCGTATGAATGTATTGTTCTTTGGGCTGTTCGGACCCCACGCACCTTTGCCGTTGCACCTGACTGAATATGCACTGGATCGACAACGCAATGCGAAAGACCCGACATTTATCGCCTTCGCCAACATTTTTCATCATCGGATGTTGAGCCTGTTATACCGCGCCTGGGCAGATGCCCAGCCGACTGTGCAGTTTGACCGCCCTGCTACAGACAAGTTTAGTTTGTATGTGGGTGCACTGGTGGGCTTGTCGACCCCGGGCTTGCAGGAGCGCGATGACTTGCCGGATCAATACAAGCGGTTTTTTGCGGGAAGATTGTTGGCCCAGGCGCGTAATGCGGATGGTCTACGCAGTATGGTGGAACATTTCTTTGGGGTTTCTGCGCGGATTATTGAGTTTGTGACGGAGTGGATGCGTTTGCCACCCACGGCACACCTACGACTGGGTGGGTCGCCAGAAGTGGCCTGCATGGGTCGAACCACGGTGATGGGTAGCGCTGTCTGGGGTGCGCAACAGCGCTTTCGGCTTAGGCTGGGCCCGTTGACCCATGCGCAATTTAGCAATTTTCTGCCGGGTGGTAAGGCATTACGTCAACTGGTGGCGATGGTGAAGACGTATGTAGGTGAAGAAAAAGCCTGGGATGTACAACTGGTGCTTAAAAAAGAAGATGTGCCCAGCACGCGGCTGGGGAAAGCCGGGCGTATGGGGCTAACCACCTGGATGGGCCCACGGCATCCATCACAAGACGCGGACCATGTCGTATTGAAGCCGGTAGGATGAGGATGAGGACTATGACTCTTGACGAAATTAGCGGCCAGCGGAGATAAGCACAGATGGCGGAAATAAGTCGTAACGCATTATTTGGTAAGCTGAACAAATTAGCTTATCGTGGCATAGAAAGTGCCACGGTTTTCTGTAAGCTGCGCGGTAATCCTTATGTGGAACTGGTCCACTGGATCCACCAAATTTTGCAACTGCAAGATTCTGACCTGCATCGCATCATCAAGCAGTTTAATATCAATCCGTCTAATCTTGCGCGAGACATCACCGAGTCTCTGGATCGCCTGCCGCGTGGGTCAACCTCTATTTCTGATTTGTCGAGCAATGTGGAGGAGGCCGTTGAACGGGGTTGGGTGTTTGCAACCCTGATGTTTGGCGAAGCACAGGTTCGCACGGGCTACCTGGTGGTTGGTTGCGTGCGTACCCGTCCTTTACGGAATGCACTGGTCAACATTTCGGCGGAGTTTGACAAAATCAAGCCGGAAGCCCTAGTCGAAAAATTTGCTGAAGTGGTGGCCGGATCACCGGAAGACGGGCAACGAGCAGCGGATGGTTTTCAATTGGGTGCTGCGGCACCGGGTGAAGCAAGTGGGGCGATGTCACCCGCGCAGATGGGTAAGCAGGAGGCGCTTCAGCAGTTTACCGTAGACCTTACCGAACAGGCGCGCAGTGGCAAGATGGATCCGATTGTGGGCCGTGATGACGAAATCCGCCAGTTGGTCGATATTCTCATGCGTCGCAGACAAAACAATCCCATGCTGGTTGGTGAGGCGGGGGTGGGCAAGACCGCCGTGATTGAAGGTTTTGCCTTGCGTATTGCTGCTGGTGATGTACCACCGCCATTGAAAGAGGTGCAACTGCGCGTGCTGGACGTCGGCCTCTTGCAGGCCGGAGCCAGTATGAAAGGCGAGTTCGAGAATCGCCTGAAACAAGTCATTGAGGAGGTGCAGTCTTCAACCAAACCCATCATCTTGTTTATTGATGAGGCGCATACACTGGTTGGTGCCGGTGGGGCAGCGGGCACGGGTGATGCGGCGAATTTGCTGAAGCCCGCCCTGGCGCGTGGCAATCTGCGCACGATTGGTGCCACCACTTGGGCTGAATACAAAAAACACATCGAAAAGGATCCCGCGCTGACCCGGCGTTTCCAGACCGTGCAAATTGATGAGCCCAATGAGGAAAAGGCCATTTTAATGATGCGTGGCATTGCCAGCATTATGGAAAAACACCACAAGGTGCAAATCCTTGATGAAGCTCTGGAGGCGGCCGTCAAGTTATCGCATCGCTATATTCCGGCACGACAGTTGCCCGACAAAGCGGTCAGCCTTCTGGATACCGCCTGTGCGCGGGTAGCCATCAGTCAGTACGCAGTACCCGCTGAGGTGGACGATACGCGCAAGCGCATTCAGGCGCTGGAGACGGAATTAGCCATTATCGACCGCGAGAAAAGCGTCGGTATTGAAGTTGCAGATCGTGAGCAGTCTGCCCAAGTAGCTCTGGCAGCCCAAAACTTGCGACTGGAAACACTGGAGGCAAACTGGATTGCCGAAAAGGATCTGGTAGAGAAGATCCTGGATATTCGCGCGCAGTTGCGCGCTGGCCATGCTCCGGTAGAGGGCACCGGCAGTGCGCTGGAGGCGAAGGCCAACCAGGAATTGGCGCTTGATGCGGAGATTGCCGAGGCGGGGAGATCACCCCGGTTGTTGGAAGAACATGAGCGTGTCGGTGCATTGGAGGAGCTCAAGGCCTTGCAAACAACACTGGGCGATTTGCAGGGCGAAACCCCGCTGATTCTGGCCTCCGTAGATTATCAGGCGGTTGGAGCCGTCGTTTCCGACTGGACGGGTATACCGGTCGGGCGCATGGTCAAAAGTGAAATCGAGACAGTGATGAACTTGGCCAGCCTGATGGGCGCGCGCGTTATCGGTCAGGACCACGCGATGGAGATGATTGCGCGGCGCATCCAGACCTCGCGTGCCGGCCTGGATAATCCCAGCAAACCCATTGGCGTGTTCATGCTGGCCGGCACCTCGGGCGTAGGCAAAACCGAGACCGCGCTGGCCCTGGCCGAAGCGCTGTATGGTGGCGAGCAGAATCTGATCACCATCAACATGAGCGAGTTTCAAGAGGCGCACACCGTCTCTACGCTCAAGGGCGCGCCTCCCGGCTATGTCGGCTACGGCGAGGGTGGCGTGCTCACCGAAGCCGTGCGTCGCAAGCCGTATTCCGTAGTGTTGCTGGACGAGGTCGAGAAGGCCCATCCAGACGTGCATGAAATCTTCTTCCAGGTGTTTGACAAGGGCGTGATGGAAGATGGCGAGGGCCGCTCTATCGATTTCAAGAATACCCTGATCCTGCTCACCACCAACGCTGGCACCGAGCTGATCGCCGGCCTGTGCAAGGATCCGGATTTGATGCCCGATCCCGAAGGCATGGCCAAGGCCCTGCGTGAACCGCTGCTGAAAATCTTTCCGCCCGCGTTGCTGGGACGATTGGTGGCAATTCCCTACTACCCGCTTAGTACGGAGATGCTGGGCAAGATCGTCAAACTGCAGCTCAACCGCATCAAGAAGCGCATTGAGGCTCGCTACAAGATCCCATTCGACTATGACGAGGACGTGGTGAAGCTGGTGGTCGAACGCTGCACGGAAAGCGAATCTGGCGGGCGCATGATCGACGCGATCCTCACCAACACCATGCTGCCGGATATCTCGCGACACTTTCTGACGCTGATGATTGAGGGCAAACCTGTGGGTAGCGTGCGTGTCACAGCAGCCGACGCTGCTTTTGGTTACGAATTTTTCTAACTTGATCCGCGCGGTGACGCGCGAGACTGCTCGGGGGCGAGACAATGGCACTGTTTTCCAGCAAAAAGAAGACTTATGCACAGCGAAATCCTGCGGCGGCCGGTCAGTACGCGATGCTTACCCCGGCGCAAAAGCAGATTCTTGATGACTTCTCATACAGGGAGCACAAGAATTTAAAAGCGATCGACCGGTCCGCCATGCAGCGGATTGCCGAGGTATATGTCATTCGCAAAGCCATGGGCATGAGCGAAAAGCAGATCAAACTTGATGTTCAGCGCCTTTATGCCGCTGCTGTCCGGACGTTGCAGCACTCCGAAATTACGACCAACGTCTCGGCAAAGCTCTTCACCACCGATGATTTCTACAACGGTGATGAAGTCAAGACCATGTGGACAGTCAAGACAGGAAAGCCGCACAACTACAACCTCACCCGGCAGGCCGTCGAGGAGCGCGCTTTCGGCTTCAAAATCGACTGGAACGTACCGATCAGGGAGGCTGCGATGACGAGACCGGTCTACGCCGGACTAAATTTCACGCGACATCCATACGGTGCGGCTGCGGCTTATGGTTCGGTCGTGCTGGTATTCAAGCCCCAGGTGCTGTTGCGCAGCACTTTCATCCATACCGACACATTCGATCAGTCACTCAAATTCGCGAAAGCCGACGAAACCGAGCTTGAACTGCAGCGCAACAAGATATGCACCTATGCCCAGATGGGCACCCTGATCGTGAACATGTCCGAGAACCAGTTGACGGCTCTGATGCAAGCGACGGAGGGCAAATATTTAGTGACGGAGCATCCCCCAAGTTATGTGGAAGCACATATTCTCGGCGGTGTCCGGTGGTCTCGGGATCTAGCTGAAATACGTGTGGCACTGACACAGACACAGACCGGGCAGTCCACTCTGGATCGAGAGGCCGGTGCGGCCAAGCGGAGTCTGGCGACCATGAAATACCTCATTTCAGAGTTCGCGAAAAAGCATGGCGTACCGGCTAAGATTTACCACCTCCACCAGATTGTCGAAGTCCTGAATGCCTAGTTGCAGGGAGTTTGGAAGCCGACTCTCGGACGCATGGGAGAGTGGATGCGCAGTCGACAACCCGTTGCTCGCCTCGCACATCATCCAGGTGCGCGCGTTGAAGGATGGAGAGATCTTCCTGCTCAAAGACTGGGATGGCAGCAGTCAAGTGCTGAAGGCCGAGCCCCAAGCCCCCGTGGTGACGGGCCGACAAGACCAAAGGTGATGGCACCGGTGCTCAAGGCCAGCGACGCAAGCATCAAGACGAAACCGCACTTGAGCTTATTGTGCTACGCCGAGTAAAGAAAACAAGTACATATGGACCGTTTGCAAGATGCTTGAAGACAAAATGCCGCCCCGAGGTGATAAGGACGGGGATGTTCGTGCGCATATTGAGTTGCTTGAGGGCATAATTCATGGATAAGCATAAGTTTGGCAAGGATCAATATGGCACATCGTGATGGAGTCTTGCTCTCCAGGGCGCATGTTGTGTGTGGTCAACAACGCGTATATTGCGACCGTAACTATTGGTACTATCAGATGGGCATTCGTCGAAATAAAATAACCGGGGAAACGGGGTTAAATTCACTTCTTAAAAACGTTTCCACGAAGGAATAACTACGCAGATAATTGCCCATCTTAATTGGCAGGTTGAGGAAATAAGTGAGGACGAGAGGCGTTGGAAGGCCAGTTTGATCCTTGAGCAATCACACAATATCGAGGTTAACATGTCATGCATAAATTGATGAAGGCAACTGGAGTCGGCCTCAAGCACTTTTTTGGCGCAAGAGAGAGCATCAGTCAACAAAAGAACCTTGGCCGACAGTTCTCAGCAGCTGATACGAAGGTGAAGAAGTCCAAGATCCTCGCGGTCATGGGCATGTATGCGATTTACAAGGGCTCGCCTATTGGGCTGGCAAAGAACATCAGCGACAGTATCAAGGTGGGTAGGTGGAAGCACAGTGATCTGAAGCAACAGCAGAGCGATGTCGATACCTTTCTCGCCAATGCCGGAATGTCCGCGCAAGGAGCTGAAGCTGTTTCGCGACTCATTCGCAACGGGTCTTTCGATGGCGAGTCGTACGCCCAACTGTCGGCCCAGGACGCTGCCATCCTCGACGGACTCGAAACCGATCTGCATATCGCAGCCGGACATTGCATCAACTTTTGAGGAGTGTCGGCCATGCCCCCAGCCGCTCGTCTTACCGATCTGCATGTCTGTCCAATGGTTACCGTGCTGGTGCCGCACGTGGGCGGACCCATTGCTGGCCCCGGTGCGCCGACGGTGCTGATCGGCGGCATGCCGGCCGCGCGCGTCACCGACATGGCGATCTGCGTGGGGCCACCAGACACTATCGTGATGGGCTCGCCTACTGTGTTGATCGGCGGCCTGCCAGCGGCGCGCATGGGAGACAGTACCGCGCATGGCGGAACCATTGTTCTTGGCTGTTTTACGGTATTAATTGGCTGATGTTGGAGATGTTATGAACTTATTGTTGAGAGTTTAGACAAATATATGCAATGCCCAGATATCATTGATTATGTCAGTAAAAAAATTTATTAAAGCCTCGACATTGACCCATTGTCGGGAAATAAAGCTCATAATATTAGGAGATTAAAAAGTTGGCTTATGTAATCACTTTGACCTCAGATTGCAAGGATACATTGCTTTTCCGGCGCATGAGCGGAAGTGAACATCTTGGCCAATTGTTTTCATTTCGGGTGGAGATATTGAGCCAGGCAGCAACGGTGGATTTGCGCGAACTACTGGGTACCATGATGACGGTGAATATGAAGCCTGAGGGCGGGGGTAGTAAGCGTTATTTTAATGGGATGGTCTGTGCGGCAGAACAGGCCGGTTACGAAACCATAAATGACGTGCGCTATGCCAGTTACGTGGTGACACTGGTTCCGAAACCTTGGTTGCTGACGCGTAAAATAGACTGTCGCATTTTTACTAAGAGTAGTGTTCCCGACATCATTAAAACGGTTATGTCTGAAATCGGTTATAGCGATTTAGATCAAAACCTCAGCGTGGATTATCCAAAACGGGACTACTGTGTGCAGTACCGTGAGAGTTATTTTAGTTTCATTAGTCGCCTGATGGAACAGGAGGGTATTTATTATTTCTTCACACATACATCCAGTAAGCACACCATGGTGCTGGCGGACAGCAGCGGGGCACATGTAGCGGTAGCACCCTTCGCGACCATTCCTTACAGCCCCCCGACCCAGAGAGGAAGTCGTAACGAGGCATCGGTCAGTGTCTGGACGACAGCACGATCGGTCAACTCCTTGAAATGCGAACTGACCGACTTTGATCCAATGGCCCCGACAGCCACCATGCTGGATACCGCAACTTTAGAAAAAGACCCGAGCTATCACAATATAGCGGGTCTGACCGTATTCGATTTTCCGGGGGATTATACGAATGCAGAAAAATCGACGACGGGTCAACGCTACGCACAAGTTCAGACTCAAGCTTTGAACGCCGGGCATTTGCTGCACACGGGTGCTTCGGATGCCTGGGGCTTGGCTACCGGCAATCTGTTTAAGCTCAAGGACTTTCCCATTCCGAATCTGAATCAGGAATACCTGGTGGTCGGCACGGATATGGAATTGGAGGGTGTGGAATTCGCTTCGGGTGAAGGTGGCGGAGTGCCTTTTGCCTGCAGCTTTCGGGCTATTGCCAGTAAACAGCCTTATCGGAGTCCGCAGAACACACCGAAACCCATTATTGCTGGCTTACAGACGGCGATTGTTACCGGCAGCAAGACGGACGGGGATATTGAGGTAGACGAAAACGGACGTGTCCAGGTGACTTTCCACTGGAATAAGCCGGATAAGAAATATGCACAAAATTCCTGCATGGTGCGTGTGGCTTCCTCCTGGGCGGGCAAGAACTGGGGGGCGATCCATATTCCACGGGTTGGCCAGGAGGTGGTGGTCAGCTTTCTAGAGGGAGACCCGGACCAGCCGCTGATAATCGGCAGTGTTTACAATGCGACGCATATGCCTCCGTACAAGCTACCGGACAACAAGACGCAAAGTGGCATCAAGAGTCGAAGCGACCCGGATGGTACAAGCAGTACCTACAATGAAATACGTTTTGAGGATAAAAAGGGTAGTGAAGATTTTTCCATTCATGCGCAAAAAGATATGCATCAAGATGTGGTGAATGATCACACCGTGACCATTGGTCACGATGAAGTCAGCACCATCAAGAACAACCGTAGTCACACAGTGGATAAAGACGATACGTTGACCGTCAAGAGCGACCGCAAACACACGGTGAATAACAACGACACACTGACGGTCGATGGCAAAGGTAGCACGTCAATCGGACAGAGCTTCAAGCTGGAAGCGGGGAGCCAGATTCAGTTGGTAACGGGGGCATCCAGTATCACGATGAACAGTTCAGGAGAGATTAAGATTACGGGCGTCAATATTGAAATTACGGGTGATGCCAGTGTAAAAGTGCAGTCCGATGCCACTCTTGAGGTGTCTGGAAGCGCCATGGCAACAGTCAAGGGCGCTATGTTAACGCTTAAGGGTGAGGCAATGACCCAGGTTTCTGGCGGCATTATTACGATTGGTTAAGAGGAGAATGTCCGTGTCTATTATTCTGCAGGCTGCCAGTCAGATGGAATTGTCGCCGGCGTCCTGTGCGCATTTGCGGCCTGATATGCGTGCGGAGGTTGCCGTTCAGACGCTGCTTGATGCGGGCGAAACACAGGATGGTTTGAAGCTCCTGGCAAGATTGCTGCCCAAACGCTACGCCGTGGCCTGGCTTTGTCAGTGCGCCCGTGATGAGCCGTTGAATATTGAGGATAAAGCCGGGGCTTCTCTCGCCGAGGCGTGGCTACGTGATCCTTCTGAGGATCATCGCCGCGCGGCGTTTGAATTTTCTAATGCCGGTGGATACAAAACCCTGGGTACCTGGTTGGCCGCCGCCGCCGGATGGTCGGGAGGCAGTCTTGCACCAGCGGCGCAGGATACTCCCGTGCCACCAGCTGATCATTTAACGGCCTGTGCGGTAGTGGCTGCAACGAATCTGATGGCTGCTCTGGTGCCAGATCAGTTTGCATTGCGGCGCCGTGCCTTTATCAGCCGGGCGATGACACTGCTGAACGTCGAAGGTACTGCCACATCCATGAAGAAGGAGGGGTGAACGTGGCAACGGTACAAACATTGGTTATTACCGTGAAAGGTCGGCAGGCTGCGCAATTTGGCAGCCGGAGTCAAAAAGTGTTTGCTGGTTCCGGGGGAAGCATTGGCAGGTCTGAGGATTGCGACTGGGTGCTCAGTGCTGCGGGAGTGTCGCGTGTCCATGCCATCATTCGGTATCTCAATGGCATGTACTTTATTGAGGATGCCAGCACCAATGGTATGTTGCTGAACGGCGTGGCGCTGGTCCGTGGGGATCCTGCGTCCTTAAAAGAGGGCGATTGTCTTCAGATCGATACCTTTGAAATGGCGGTTAACATTCAGAGCGGAAACGATGCCTTGCCGCCGACTGAATATCCCGCTCCAGAGAGTGATTTGTCTGATCTATTGCCGGGTAGCGGGGGAGTTGCTCGGAAACCCTCTTCTGAAAACTTGATACCGGACGAAGAACATCAGGGCTTGGCTGCAGACCTTGATCCCTTGAGTTTTCTGGAAGCGCCGCTGGGATCGGGGCGCGCGCTGCCGGGCGGGTCAGATGATGCGCCGCTAGCAAACTGGAATCACAGTCCAGGTATGGAGGATCATTTCCATCCTCCCAGAATGGTCTCCCCCACGATACCCGCGTTGCCGGAAGATTGGGATATGACCAAGGGAGATTTTAGTTCTAAGGCGGCAGCGCCAACTCCTGCACCATTGCCTCCGGTCAGCCCGATAGCTCCAGTGGCCGCAGAGGCCACGCCACCGTTGCCGCCAGATGTTGCGGAGATGTTACGGGTGGTGGCAGACGGCCTGATGGAGGTTTTGCGGACACGTGCCGAAATCAAAATGAATTTCCGCTTGCCGGTTACCATCGTGCAGCGATCAGAAAATAATCCGCTCAAGTTTGCGGTGACGGCTGAAGAGGCTGTACAGAAAATTATGGCCGCACCCAACGCGGCGTTTCTTTCCGGTCCGACCGCCTTCGAAGATGCTTTTGACGACATTCGCTGCCATCAAATGGCGATGCTTGCGGGGATACGCGCCGGGTTTGATGCATTACTCGCACATTTTGCACCAGAGCGATTGGAACGTGAGGCGGATGGGAATGGAAAACGCTCCGCTTTTTCCGGCAAGGGCCGTTACTGGGAAAGATACACGGAGCATTTTCAATCGTTAATGAAAGACCCGGATGATTGTTTTCGGCGATTATTCGGAGATGAGTTCGCGAGGGCGTATGAGGTGCAGTTAGCGCAATTAAAATCGGCACGAAAGGCCGCACGATGATTCTGGACCATGGGGCAGATCATCCGGGTTGGATACCGTCCCTCCCAGCTGCGACGCTCACTGGCACGGCAGGACTGATGTTTCAAACAGGCGCAATTTATGACGCAGCAAAATAAAGTGATTTGGAGTGAAGGGCTATTTCTGCAGCCGCAGCATATGCAGCAGCAAGAACGTTATCTTGAGCGTTTTGTGGAATTACGTGCTGGGGCGTTGCGGCCTTATGGATGGGGTTTTCAGGAGTTGGTTCTGGAAAACGATCTGCTGTCCATTGGTAAGCTGGGCATAAAAAGTGCGCGGGGCGTATTCCCCGACGGTACGCCCTTTTCGATGCCTCATGATGATCCTTTGCCGGCGCCGTTGGACGTGGATGCCAACTGGCGGGACCAAACCGTTTTCCTGACGCTACCGCTGCGTTCCCCAACTACGCCGGACAGTGGGCGTGCGGGCGCACTGTCCGAATCCTTGTTTCGCTTTCGGGTGCGCGAGGTAGAGGTGCGGGATGCGTCCGGGAGCGTCGATGGTACGATTCCCCTGGAAGTCGGTGGGATGAGCAGTCGTTTGCTGCCGCAATCCCAGCCCTTGGAAGGGCTGACCCAGATACCCGTGGCGCGCATTGTGGAGTGTCGCTCCGATCGCCGGGTGATACTGGATGAGTCGTTTATGCCGACGGGGTTGAGTTGTCAGGCGGTACCGCGTTTGATGACATTTTTGACGGAATTACTGGGCTTGTTGCACCAACGCGGTGAGGCACTGGCAAGTCGTGTGGCGTTGACGGATCGGGGGGGGGCGGCTGAAATTGCCGATTTTCTGCTATTGCAGGTGGTAAACAGGTCTCAACCCCTAGTGGCGCATCTTGCCGGGGCTCCAATACAGCACCCTGAAGATCTCTACCGCATGTTGGTGGCAATGGCCGGAGAGCTGGCCACGTTTACCATGCCGGGTAAGCGGCCATCCGCTTTTCCGCCTTATCGTCACGAAGCACTCCGCGAGACCTTTGAGCCGGTCATTGTGGCATTGCGCAATAGTCTCAGTGCCGTTATGGAGCAGACCGCGATACCCATTAAGCTGGATGAACGCAAGTTTGGTGTCTGGGTGGCGATGGTGCCCGACTCGACGCTCTTCGATACGGCGGCTTTTGTGCTCGCGGCCAAAGCCGATCTCAAATCAGAAGATTTGCGGCGGCAATTGCCCGCACAGTCCAAAATTGGTTCCGTGGAGAAAATCCGTGATCTGGTGAACCTTCAGTTGCCTGGCATAGCTGTAAATCCGATGCCCGTTGCCCCACGGCAGATTCCTTACAATGCCGGCTACCTGTACTTCGAATTCGATAAGCATTCGGAGATGTGGCAAATGCTGAAAACGTCCGGGGGCATTGCTTTTCACTTTGGTAGCGGTTTCGCCGGGCTGAAGTTACAACTTTGGGCTATCAGAGGTTGATGCGATGAGTGACATGAACGGTCCAGATGAAAATGATTCCATGAGTGACGCGACCATTGTCCGTCCGCGTGGGGCAAATGCTGCAAATATTTCACCAGCTGCCCGTGCCGGCGCGGTCCCATCTCCCGCTGTCCCGCCTGCTCCCGCTCCATCTGCTCGGTCAACAACACCGACAGACATCGAGGTCTTTCTGCACGGGGGCATGAATCCGCTGGTGCAACTAGCCAGCCCGCTGTTGTTGTTGGCGGTGCAATTGCGCCACAGCGTGGATTTACCCGATATGCCGCGCTTACGCGAGCAGTCTGTAGCGCAGGTGCGGAGGTTTGAGCAGGGTGCACAGACTGCGGGTATTTCTACGCAAACGATCACCGCCGCACGATATGTATTGTGCACGATGCTGGATGAATCCATTCTGAATGCGCCCTGGGGAGAGCAGAGCGGTTGGGCGCAGAAGACACTGCTTGTTACCTTTCACAGCGAATCTTATGGTGGTGCGAAGTTTTTCCAGATTCTGGAACGATTGACTGCTGATTTTTCTCGTCATATTGATCTGATAGAGATGATGTATATTTGTCTTGCCTTGGGTTTTGGCGGGCGTTATGCGATTGAGGCTGGCGGACGTGCCAAATTAGCCGATATCCAGGATGACTTGTATCGGCGGATTCGTGCACAGCGCATGGCCCCCGCTGAGGAGCTTGCTCCGCATTGGCGCGGTATTCAGGATCGTCGTAACCCGCTGATCCGCTATATTCCGCTTTGGGTGGTCGGGGCAGCAGCAGCGTGTATTCTGCTGGGAGCTTTCTTATTCTTCTTTGTGCGACTGAATGACTCGGTCTCTCCGGTTAGTGCGCGACTGTCCGAAATTGGTCTGGAGAGTGCAGTGCCCCCGGATGCGGCAAATCTCGCCCGGACGCAACCCATAACGGCTCGCAAAACCCTGCAGCAATTGCTGGCGCCCGAGATTCGTGCGGGACAACTCGCGGTTATTCAGAAAACGGCGGGCAAGGAAATAGTGCGTATTGGTGCGTCAGCGATGTTTCCCTCCGGTTCTATCATCGTCAGCCCGCAGGAATCGCCACTGCTGAAAAAAATTGCGCTGGCCCTCAATCAACTTCGTGGTCGGGTGATTGTGATCGGATATACGAACAGTGTGCCGATTCATACTTTCCGTTTCCCGAACAACTTTGTGCTTTCTGACGCGCGCGCTCATGCCGTGGTCAATATCCTCGACAAGTGGATCGATAATCCCGGAAGGCTGGAATATGTCGGTGCCGGTGATACCCATCCGATCGCGTTGCCCGCAACGCGTGCGAGCAATCGGCGCATCGAAATTACCTATATCCCTGAGGGTTGAACACGGTGAAAACACTTATCGCACCACTCAAATCCGGTTGGTTCATCACCCTCATCGGCGTGATTCTGTTGTCCATATTGGTATGGTTTGGCGGACCCTATCTGGGCATCGGCACGCTTCACCCGCTGGAAAGCGTGGTGGCGCGGTTGGTGGCCATCCTGCTCATTATTGTCGTCTGGGCAGCCTGGCTGCAGATTATGCAACTACGTGCCCGGAGCAAAACCAAGCATTTGTCTGCGGATATGGCCGGGCAAGCCGCATCACCGGGCACAAGTGACCAGGACTTGCGCGGAAGTGCCGAAAGAGCGCAGTTACAGATGCGTTTTCAGGAAGCGATAGACACTTTGCGCAAGGGCCGTCGGGGCGGGGGTAATCTTTATACCCTGCCATGGTATGTGGTGATCGGCCCTCCCGGTTCGGGCAAAAGTACGCTTCTGCAAAACTCAGGCCTGCATTTTCCCTTGTCCGACCGTTTCGGTAAGGATGCCTTGCGTGGAATTGGCGGCACCCGTAACTGCGACTGGTGGTTTACGGATGAAGCCGTGTTTTTGGATACGGCGGGACGCTATACCACCCAGGATTCTGATCAGATGGCGGACGCGTCGGCTTGGGTAGATTTTCTGCATCTGCTGCGAAGATATCGTAAGCGCCGCCCGATCAATGGCGTGATCATCGCTCTCAGCATGTCGGATCTGTTGCTCCTAGATGATGCTGAGCGGTATGCGCACATTCAGGCCATTCGTCGGCGCCTGGATGAATTAAGTAAACACTTGCATATTGGTGTGCCGGCTTATCTGGTATTTACCAAGTGTGATCTTATTGCGGGCTTTACCGAGTTCTTTGATGACCTGACCCCCGATTTGCGTAATCAGGTCTGGGGGTTCACGTTCCCTGTTGCCAAGACCATGGATGGGAGTGCTGCGAAGGACTTCGACGAAGAATTCGGTCTGCTGATGGATCGCCTCAACACCCGGGTTCTGGAGCGCTTGCACGCGGAGCACGACCAAACCCGGCGTGCAGCCATACTGTCTTTCCCGCAACAGTTGAACGCTCTTCGCAAGGTCGCAAAGCAATTCACGGAGGGGGTTTTCAGCGCACACCAATATGGCACCCAGCCTTTATTGCGCGGGGCGTATTTAACCTCTGGCACGCAGGAAGGTACGCCCATTGATCGCATGATGGGGGCCGTGGCGCGCACTTTTGGGGTGGGTGCCGCGCAATTGCATGCACCGGGGGCGCAGCAGCGAACCTTTTTTATCCGTCGTCTGTTACAGGATGTGGTGCTTGCCGAATCGGGTTTCGCAGGAACAAATCCAGCGATGGAACGGCGCAAGGCGATGCTACAAATAGCCTCTTATGCAGTGGTTCTGGCTGTGGCCGGACTGCTTTTGACCGGTCTAACCATCAGCTATATGCGAAATACTGCTTATTTGCAGTCCGTAAACGCCGCACTGAAACATTTTCCGGCGAAGGGCAATATTGACCGTGCCACGACCCAAAAAACCTACTTTGAGCGTGTTTTGGAACGGCTGGATGCTTTGTCTACAGTACAGGCAGCGGCTCAGAAGTATCACAACCATGTGCCATGGCAGATGGGATTTGGGCTTTACCAGGGGCACGAAGTGGCTGGTCAAACACAGGCAGCCTACGTTCGGGAGTTGAATGGTTTATTGCTGCCTGGTTTGGCTTCAGAGTTCCGGATGGGGATTACGAATAACGCTGCAGATCCGCAAAAACTCTATTACTTTCTCAAAGGTTATCTCATGCTGGCCGAGCCTCGGCATATGAATGCCAATGAGCTGATGACCTTGGGTGATATAGAATGGCAGCAGCTCTTCCCCAATGTGCCTGTTATTCAAAAAGCGCTCGCAAAAAATCTTCATGTATTGGTAACTACACCCGGTGCGCTGCATCCGCTCTCTCCGGATGCGACTTTGGTGGAGCGGGCACGCAACACCCTGCGCTCCGCCAACATGACCACGCTGATTTATAGCAGTATGAAGCTGAAGGAAAAAAGTGCGCAATATGCGCCGTTGCGCCTGAGTGACGAATTGGGCCTCCTCGGCAACGTGTTCCAGAATAAGGATGGTACACCCTTATCTACTGAGATACCGGCCCTATATACGCAACCGGTATTTGAGCATGAGGCGAATGAAGGTATCGAGGCAGCAGTGGATCAGTTCACCAAGGACGATTGGGTTTTTGGCGCAGCGCCTATGAATACAGTTCAGCAAGCCGATTTGGTTGATCAGGTGCTTGGCCTGTATCAGCAGGATTACATTCACACCTGGGATGCGTTGATCAGCAATCTGCAGTTGCAACCGGTCAGCAATTTGTTGGATGCCAGTGCATTGGCCGCTAAGTTGTCCGGCCCCAGTTCTCCTCTGAAGGCGCTGTTGCTGGTTGTGCGACATAATACCAGCGATATGATGCGTAAACCGCCCACAACCGCGGTTGCTCAAAAGCTGAAAGCCGTGAAACAGGATGCCGAGCACGCTGCGGATAAGAGCGCGCTGGAACAAGCCCTGGCGTCCGGTAACGGTTCGGCCCCAGTCGAAAAACCCGGGGCTGCCATTGCTGCGCACTTTAAGTCGATAGACGAATTGACGCAGGGATCACCAGGATCGGAGCCCATTGATCAGGTTTTTGGTGTGCTCAAGCAGTTGAGTCAGACCTTGCTGACGATGTCCGATAGCTCTGTGGTGCCATCAGGGCATCCCAACCCACAACTGCAGCTCGCTCAACAGCAGGTCGCACAACTACCGTCACCCGTTTCCACCTGGCTTTCTATGCTGACGGGAGACACGCAGTCGCTCATGGCCAGCGGCGCGGAAGGTGCGTTGCAGAACAAATATCAGCAGGCAGTGGGAAAAAACTGCGCAGAAGTGGTCAACGGGCGCTATCCATTCTCACCAGAAAGCGCGGTAGGCGTTCCGCTGCAAAACTTTGCCGAACTGTTCGGTACGGGGGGACGATTTGACACGTTCTATACGCGGACGCTGGAGAAACTGATTAATACCAATGGCGTTGTCTGGCGTTGGAAAAGTGGCCCGGGCGCGATTCATGGTCACCCGGGACTTCTGCGTGAAATGCAAATGGCGGATCAGATCCGGAAAATGTATTTTCATCGTAGTAGCACCCCAGTGGTGGATTTTACCCTCGTCAACCCCGTCCTGAGTCCTGGAATTAGTAAATTGGTGATAGATGTTGATGGTCAAATCTATACGTATCAACCAGGTGGGACCACTTCGAGTGATACCATGCGCTGGCCGGGACCGCATCCCGGGCAGGTGTCCGTTGCCGCTTACGACGATAGTGGTACCCTGATTAGCCGCTTTGATTATCAGGGTGACTGGGCTTTTTTCCATGCGCTGCAGGCCGCTCATTTGCAGCGGAAGTCGGATTTGCTGTTCCCGGCACAATTTAATTTCGGAGGAAAGACCGTCACCATCACCGTGAAAGCGAGCAATCTCGTTAATCCATTTTTGAATGCCGTGGTTCAGAACTTCCGGTGCGGAGGTTGAGGCGATGCAAGGCATTGCTCCGGTTGGTTTCTTTGGCAAATTGCCCAGCGTCGGCGACTTCGTGCAGCGACGCCTGCCGCCGGGGTTTGTGGACGTTTGGGATCGTAGTTGGGAGCAAGCGGTCAGTGCCACACGGATGTCGCTCGGAGATCAGTGGAGTGCTGCGTACCATGGCAGTCCATTGTGGCGTTTTGTATTGCCGCCTGGAGTCTGTACGGAAGCCGCCTGGGCGGGAGTGCTGGGGCCGTCAGTGGATCGTGTCGGTCGCTGCTTCCCCATGGTACTCGCCGCGTCATTGGGGATGGATGCGGTTTCACCGATACATTTAATACAGCGTGGGTATAGCTGGTTTGCTGCGCTGGAACAGGTTTTTTTTCATGGGCAATCGGCGGAGCGGGGCGGTGTGAATGCTTTTGATGCCCATGTTACCGGACTGCCAGATCCCTTGGACACGGCTGTGGCACATCCGTGGTCAACCATGCATGAAATAAATTGGCATGCCAGCGAACAATGGCGCATCCCCCTGTCGGGCAATCACGCTGTCAGCTGCTGGCTTGCCGAAATGTGGTCACAGCTGACGCAGAGCCCCGGGTCCTGGTGTCTGTGGTGGACGATGCAGGGCAGCGGGCAGCTTCAGCCTACTGTGCTGTTAACCCGGGGACTGCCGCAGACTGCTATTTACGCAGGGTTTCTGGACGGCGCATGCGGGTCGGATGTCTGGCCGGTTCCTGCCGGTCTGAGCTTTAACACTAATAGCCCGACAATACTCGCACCATCTGAGGTTTCTATAATCGTGCTGGACGATGCAGTGGTGGGTAGCAGCATCCCGCAATGTAGCAGGGTGAGTAACGAGATCTTCGATTCCGATGATTTCCCTGGGGCAGGGACATCTGAGGTTCCTCATGACTCGTATGGAATTGCTATGGTGGACATGGAGAACTGTGGGCTCACCCTGTTAGTGGCTGATGAAGGCCTGCCAGACATTCATCGGCAAGCCACGAATAAAGTGGTGGAACTTGTCGAAACGCGCTTTAGCAATGAAAGAGTGGATGGGCTCTCCACGTTACGTACTGAACTGCTGGCCATGCATCAGTCGCTGGCAGATCGCCGCGATGATCTTGTGAATCCGGTAGAAGAAGAGTCTGCCATTATTGCATTACTCATTCGGGAAAATGTGGCCGAATTGATGTGGATTGGACCCGCTGCGGCTTGGCAATGGCGTGGAGGACGGGTTTGGTCACTTCCCCACGCACAGGTGGAGTCCGACCAGGGCATGAAGAGGCCGGTGCGTGGGGTAATGGCCGGGCTGGGTGGTGACGCAGCTCCGGATAGCGCAGCGCATTTATGTAAAGTGGAGCCGGGCGACCGCTTCCTGATGGTCGCAACCCAAAGTGTTATTGAACAATTATCCGATGGATTGATAGCGCAGGCGTTCGCCTTGTCATCCTGCGAAGCCGCATGCGCTTTTATTGCGGCGGCATTACAACCTTGCGGCCGGTCAGGCCAACGGCCGATTAAAGTGATTGAGGTGAAAGGATGACGCTACGCTACGCTTCTACAGGTCGACTAGTGACCGGCAAAGTCCGTAAACACAATGAAGATGCCATATTGATACGGGATGATGTTGGTTTATGGGTGGTGGCCGATGGTATGGGTGGGCACTCTGCTGGCGATTATGCGAGTGGTTTGCTCGTTGATCGACTTGGTCAGGTGCAGCGCAATGGCAATATATTTGATTTTATTGAAGCGATCGAGGATGCCGTAGTACAGGTGAACACCGATTTGCTGTGCACGGCTGCTGAACGTGGTGTCGATGTCATCGGTACGACCCTGGTGCTGTTGGTGCACAGTGCAGACTTCATGCTCTGTGGCTGGGTAGGTGATAGTCGGGGCTACTGCTGTGAGCAAGGATGCTTGAGTTTGATTACGGAAGATCATGTGCATGGCGGTATTAAACAGGATATTACCCAATTCGGCGGTGGTTCGTCGGTACAACCGGCTCCCGGGGCGGGAGTGCTAACGCGCGCGATTGGCGCTGAGCATGATTTGTTTATCGACTGGGTAGTGGCTGGGTGTCGCCCGGGCATGCGGTTTTTGCTTTGTTCGGATGGTATCAATAAAGAGATGTCTGATGATGAGATCGAAGTGGAATTCAAGCGCCTACAAGAACCTGAAGTCCTCGCAGACAGGTTGATTGAGATCGGTATGGAGCGTAGGGGTCGTGACAATATGGCGGCTATCGTTGTGCAATTATATTAATGAATAAAGGTAAACACGAGATGAAGTCTATTGCCCAACTGATAACCGCCTTGCAGCAGGGAACCATGACGCTGTCCGCTGTGATAGCGGCAATTGAGATACGCGGCGCGGTGCCCGAGGCAGACCATCGTGCAGAGTATTTGCTGCTTGAACAGGCCTGTGAGGAAGGTCAACTTGACGTACAAGTGGCGCGTGAACTCCAAAGCAAGATTGCTGCGGTTCAGGCCGTTTCTGCGCTTGATGACAGCACAGACGATGCCACCGTAGTCCAGCCGGTGGAAAGCGATGCGACGGTGATTATGCCAAAAAGCCGGGCCCGGCCGGGGCCGGAAGACGACCATACCGTTGTGAAGCCGGTGCATCGCGCTCCTGAACAGGACGAGGTGACGGTATTTCTCCCCGCTGCGGCCGGCGCAACGGAAAGTACTGGGTCAAAAACTGATGAGTCGGGGTCATCGGGTGTCGGCACAGCTTCCAGCAGCGTAGGCACAGCCAGTTGGCGCCGTATCGCAGAAGCTGAAGGCGGCGAATTTGCGACAGTCGGTATGTTGTTGAAGGGACGGTTTCTTCTCGAAAGGGAAATCGGGCGCGGTGGTATGGGGGTAGTTTTTCTGGCGCGCGATGAACGTAAGGTCGAAGCACGGGATCGGGATCCCTATGTGGCTGTGAAGGTACTGAATGATGATTTTCGGCGTCACCCGGACGCGCTGATCGCGCTACAGCGGGAATCGAGGCGCTCGCAATTGTTGGCACATGACAATATTGTCCGGGTATTTGATTTTGACAAGGATGGAACCATCGTTTTCATGACGATGGAGTACCTTGATGGTTCTGATTTAAAGACGTTGATCCGGGAACGTGCGTATAACGGTATGTCCCTGGCGGAGGCGCGGCCGTTGATCGAAGGCATGGCGTGGGCATTGAAGCGTGCGCATTCTGCGAATGTAGTGCACTCCGACTTCAAACCTGGCAACGTCATGGTGACGCGCGATGGGGTACCCAAAGTCTTTGACTTTGGCATTGCACGAGCTGCCCAACATGCAAGCGGGGATGCCACAGAGGATAAAACGCTTTTTGATGCAGGTACCCTGGGCGCTTTGACACCGGCCTATGCGAGTCTGGAAATGATCCAGGGTGAGGAACCGACATCTTCTGATGACATCTATGCCCTCGGTTGTGTCATTTTCGAGCTGCTGACCGGCAAACATCCTTTTAACAAAGCCAGCGCAGAAGTTGCGCAACGGGAAGGACGGCGACCACCTGCAGTACCAGGCTTAACTCGACGTCAGTACAAGACGTTGTGCGACAGTGTGGCTTTTACCCGCGCTCAGCGTTTGAAGAACGTGGAACAACTCGTAGAAGGGTTACGCGATGTTTCTCTGTGTCAGCGTTATGGGTGGCCAATGGCTTACGGTGCGGGTGCGGTGATTTTGCTAGGATTAGGAGGATGGGGGCTTGATCGTTATTTGTATGAGCAGCAGGTAGCTAATGTTGTTGCGCGATTTTCACCGACTGATCCGCATCACTACGTCAGTGTCCGCCAGGCTTTGGTGGCATTAAATAGTCTGGGTGCTGAAAGCCGCACGGATATTGTTCTTCAGGACGGCACCCAGATTCAGAATTTTCTGCTAAGCCGTATTCGTAGCGACTGGAATCCTGATAGGGGTCGCTATAATTTCGCAGGCGCAGAACACGTGTTTCAGGTCAGGGACCAGTTACGGCTCTATTCCCCGCTGCTGGATCACGAACATCGGCGCATCGATCGACAACGTAATAGCCTGCTCAACACGCTTGATATCCAATTGATGGATCGCATCAATAAGGGCGCCATTTTTGAGGACCAGCCCCACAATGTGGTGGCTACATGGACGAAGATTCGGGCGATTGATCCAACCAGTGCCTTTCTGAATAACACGCAGTTGGAAATCCAATATGACATAGCGATTGGTCAATCTCTTGTGGCCGGCCGCATTGACCAGGCGCAACAGCAGCTTGCATTGGCTCGGCGTTTGTTCCCGAATTCCAAGGGTCTTGCGGTACGCGCTGAGCAGCTCGCTGCTCTGCAGAACAGCGAGCGTGTTACCACGGCCCCAGCCGCGCAGCGCTTTCAGACCGTAACGCAAGCTCAATCTGCATTGGCAAAGCTGATTGGCTCACCCGAAAACACCACGTCGTGGCAAAGCCAAGTGGCTGCCGCAATGGCGCTGTTAGAAGCGCATCCATCACCAACCACCCGGCAGATGGCGAGCAAATTGGCTGATGTAATTGCTGCGATGGTGAGCAAAGAAAACAATGTGGCACGTCTGCCCCAGAATATTGAGATGGTCCGGTTTGGCTTACACTATGTGCCCGATTCTCCGCAGCTTGTCACACAGCGTGAGCGCCTGGCGCATCAGCAACAGCAACAGCAGATGCAACTAAGTCAAGAAGCAGCAACGGCAGAAATAGCGTCACGCATTGAATCGGTAAGAGAGGCTGCTGCGGCAAATGATCCTGTCCAGGCCGAGCAATCCCTGGCCAAGCTCCGCTTGCTACAACCGACTAATCCTTTTATCAAGGCACAAGCTCCGGCTTTGATTGCTGCGGCCTACCAGCGCTTGGCGCATGATGCTTTCCAAAGCGGCAAGTATAAAAGCGCTCAAAGTATCCTCGCTGCTGGCATCACCGCGTTAGGCCCGCTTCCCGGTTTGGTGAATGCCCAGAATCTGTATGGTCTGGCAACGACCTTAATCAGTGCGCATGGCCAACCGCTTGCAGCGGCTGATTATCAGAAATTGCAGACACAATTGACGCACTTGCTCAAGGTATATACGAGAGGTGTTCAGGATTTGGAAAATGAGCTCAAGCGGCGTGGGCTGCTTCCGCAAGGCACACTATCCAACATGTTGCGCGTGCTGAAACCGAAAAATTTTGTCCCGAATGTTCCGCAGGCGCCTGTCGTGCGGGCTCCAGTTAATCCGGTGACGAAAGCTGCCGTGCTACCAGAAGCGAAGGCAGCTGTCATCATGCCCGAAATTCTGCCCAGCGTCGTGCAGAAAGCCGAAAAGTCCGTTGCCGTGCCGACTACGCGGCATGGTTCTTGCGCCCAGCCTGGAATGGCAGGAAGCGGACGTATATGTTTTAGTTTGCTGCACGATGGCCAACGCGGTCCCAAAATGGTGGTGATTCCCGGAAGCCCCGGCAGCGGTAAACCCTATGCCTTGTCGCGCGCCGATATCACTATCAATGAGTTCAATAGCTTTTGTACCACCTCGCACCAGTGCAAGGCCGTTGCGGTTCCTTATTCTTACGCGGGACACATGCCCATCACGAATATATCACTGAGTGAGGCGCAGGCTTATGTCCACTGGCTAAGTAGTGAGACGGGACAAATCTATACGCTTCCCACCGATGCGGAGTGGTTGCATGCCGCGCAGGCTAATGTTAACTGGAATCAGGCCCCCGACAGCGACTGTTTGCCGCCCTCTTCAAATGGCAATAATGGTGCGGGTGGCCCAATCCCGGCGATAGGTCGCGATCCGAACCCCTGGGGTCTTGTGAATATGACGGGTGACGTCTGGCAATGGGTCATGCTTCCCAGTGGAGGGGTTGGCGAGCGCGGAGGCAGTTATAACAGTTATTGGTCTTCCTGTACGGTGAATGCCTACCGCCACAGTTCCAGTTCGTCTCGTAAAGATGTCGGTTTCCGTGTGCTCAGGAAAATGAAATGACAGAATTAGAGCGGCAAATAAACCGCAGTCTGCACGCTTTGGATCGTGCACATCTTATGGCCAGAATTACGCGCGGAGAGTATCGGGAACGGCGCCGCCGCTTGCTGACCTCGCTGATCAACGATAGTCATGTGGTGACCGCGCGAGTATCCATTGATAAGTCGGGAGCGGCGTCGGCCAAAACTCTTCAAAACAAGACGGCGTACAATGCCAAGAGTCCTGAAGCGGCAAATCCGAAATTATTTACGCCGCGTCCGTATTTAAACGGGAAATATTTAATGGCATGTACTGTCGGTATTATTGTTGTGGCAATAATTATTTATCTGAGCTTGCGCGGTGGATGAGGTTTTTGTTGTTTTGGGCTGTCATCGGCAGATACGTCATTATAACGGGAGTAGCATCTTGCGAGTTGTTTTGGTTTCTACATCTGTAGTACTGGCCTTGTTCGGGAGTGCCGCATGGGCGCAAAATGCTCCTTCGGCCCCGGTGCGGGGGGCGCCCGGTCGCCTAGTGGTCACTCCTCCGCGTCCCGCTAGGAGCGACCCGGCGGTAAACCACAGACATCCAAAATCTGCCGCTAAAGTGCCGCGTATAGCTGTACGTGGTTTTCGTGTAGAAGGCGTGGGTGATCACGCGAACGCGGGAATCACACCTGCCAGCATCCAAAAATTTGCCGACTCGCTTTATAAGAAGCTTGGAGGAACCGCAGAAGAGCCGGCTGATCTCAGCTTTAAGCAGCTTCAAGGTGTTGCCAATGCCATCACAACGCGTTATCGCAAGGCCGGATTTATTGTGGCCACAGCCTTTCTTCCGGCCCAAACGATTGGGAAAGATCAGATCATTAAGATACGTGTTTTAGAGGGGCAGGTCGGTAAAGTTATAGTCGAGGGCGCAAAACGCTATTATCCGTGGATTCTGGCGGCATCTGCAAATCACCTCAAAGGCGAGGCTTTGCGTAAAAATGCGGTAGACTCTGCACTTTTATATGATCGCGATATGCCGGGTGTGTCCGTTGCCGCTACTTTGGTACCCGGAGCGAAGCTCGGACAAACGAATGTATTGCTGATTGCTCATGACGTTCCGCATCCTTACCATTTCAGCGTGGGGGTGAATAACTACGGTACCGCATATACAGGGCTTTATCGTGTATTGCTGGGGGCTAGCTGGGATGATCCACTGGGGATTGGGGATCGTCTGGTGGCGATGCTCGACTATGGTTTAGATCCCAGTCAAAGTTTGTACGGTTCACTCCGGTATTCTGTGCCTATTGTGCTGGTGCCAGGGGTTAAAGCTTTCGTAGGCGCCACGCGCAGTACTTTGCAGATTAATAATGGCCCCTTTTCTGCTTTGCACATCAGTGGGCCCACGTTGTCGTATTATGGAGGGATGAACTGGAAATTTGTTAATGACGAAAACCTGAAGATGCAGACGTCGTTACAGTTTATTGATGAGCAGGCGAAAATCAGTAGCCTTGGCGTACCGCTGTCCAATGAGCAGTTCGATGTGCTCGATCTCGGTTTCGGGATGGATCAGATTGACCGAAGATTCCGCGGGATCAACTTGCTGCAACTGAATTTGCGTCAGTCTGTTGGCGGACACTCATTGCGGCCGGATTTGATCAGTCCGAACCATGCCAACATTTTCACCGTGGGGCAGTTGTCGTTTACACGTTTGCAGTTTTTGCCGGACAGTCAGCGGATTTACTTTAAGGTGGTAGGGCAATATACCAAGAATATACTGCCACCATTGGAGCGGTTTTCGATTGGTGGACCAGGAAGCGTACGGGCCTATCCAATTAGCAGTGCATTAACGGACAGCGGGTTTTATACCTCACTTAGGTATCGTGTTGCGGCACCGGGTTTTAGAAAAATGAAATCTCCGTTTTTGGGTGAGCGGTGGGGTTCAATATTGGATTTTGATACGTTTTTACAATATGCACGTGGGTACTATTCGGCTGGCAATCAGCTGGGCACAACAAAAACCGTGTCCTTCGATGGTGTCGGTGCCGGTCTGATTTTTCACTTGGCCAGGTTTCATGATTTTGAGTGTCGGCTGGATTACGCTGTTCCGATAGGCTTGCGGGGTGCGTCGCTTACACGCAGTTATCAGATTTACTCAGCATTGAGTATGCAGTTTTGAGAGGAAGAATATATGAGTAAAACACTAGCATCTTCGCGTCCGATGGTTTGCTATGGAGCGCGTGGCCGGAATATGCAGTGCGTAGCGCACATGACTTTGCCACGCCGTAAATTGCTTTACATGGCAGTGGTAGCAAGCCTGTCCATGTTTTGCCATACCGCTGTGGCGGGAGTGGGTGCGACCGTGTTGCCTACTGGTGGCTCGGTTGCTGGTGGCATCGGCTCCATCTCGCAAAGTGGATCCTCGATGACCATTCATCAGGCCACATCAAAGTTGGCATTGAACTGGGGTTCTTTTAATGTAGGTAGTGGGGCGACGGTAAAGTTTGTTCAACCTTCGGTAGCGGCAATCGCCCTAAATCGCGTTGTCGGTCAGAACGCTAGTGAAATTTTTGGTCATATGGACGCGAACGGTCAGGTGTTTTTGATTAATCCTCATGGCATTCTTTTTGGCCCAACGGCTGAGTTGAATGTCGGTGGATTGGTGGCCAGCTCATTAGGGATGACCTCTTCGGATTTTATGAAAGGCAAGTACGATCTGAACGCCAATGGATCGGTAGCGAGCGTTGTCAACGACGGTATAATCAATGCCGCAAGCGGCGGTTCGGTAAGTTTGCTGGGTGGAGAGGTTACCAACGATGGTTTGATAGTAGCCAATTATGGGCAGATCAACCTTGATGGCGCTAATCAGGCAGTACTCAATTTTGGCAACCATGGCCTGATTGATGTTCAGATCACCGGGAAGTTGAAGCAACAACTGGCCGCAGAGCATACGGCAGTGGTGAACAATGGTACTCTGCAAGCTAACAGCGGTACGGTCATTTTACAAGCTTCTGCGGCGCGCAACATTTTCACGAATCTGGTCAATAATACTGGCGCCATTATTGCCTCTGGCATCAACACGAATGGTGGCGTTGTACGTCTGATCGCCAATGGCGGCAACACACTCGATAGTGGGACTATTAATGCCACAGGAACGCAAGGTGGCAATGTAGAAATTCTATCTGACCAAGATGTTGGTGTGACCGGTGATGTCAATGTTTCAGGCGCTCAAGGTGGTGGCAGTATTAATGTTGGTGACGGCCCTAACATTGCCGAAGGCCTGCCCACCGCTGCTGTGAGTTATATCGGTCCGAGCGCGACCCTAAATGCCAATGCTAACCAGTCCGGTAACGGCGGTTCCGTCATGGTCTGGGGCAATGAGGGCAATAATTTTTACGGCACCATCACTGCCAATGGTGGCGTGCAAAGCGGTAATGGGGGACAGGTCGAGACCTCGGCTCCCAATGGGTTGAATGTCTATGGGTCGGTGGATGCCTCAGCGAGTGCTGGTGATGCAGGAAGTTGGTTGCTTGATCCTTATGATGTAACTATTAATACAAGCACAAGCAGTGGCATAACCACATCCGCTTCTGGTTCAACAACTGATTTTACTGCTACAGGTAGCAGCTCTACGATAGATAATATCTCAATAAATAACGCTCTTACTGGTGGTGCTGACGTCTATATATTTACAGGGACTGGTGGATCTGGATCTGGTAGTATTACTGTTGATGCTCCTATCGCTGCTTACAGCGGCACCAGTTCACTCTATCTTGAGGCAGCTGGAAGCATTATACTGAACGCAGGTATTTCAAATGGTTCTGCCACGTCCCTTAACCTGTATCTCTGGGCAAATTATTCAGGTTCATCAATAAGTACAACATATACTGCGGGTACTGACACCTCTGCTGCTGTCGATATTGGAAAGACAGGTAACGCAAATATAAGTACTGGTGGTGGTAATGTAGATATAAATACCGGTGCTGGTAACGGTTCAGTAATTATTGGCGACGGTTATGACGGTGGAATTAACACAGGAACCGGGAGCCTTAGGATCAATACAGGTTCGATTGTACAGGGTAGTACCACGAGCGGTGATGCGCTGACGGTTGGGGGTGTTTCCTCTTTCAATGCGGGCACAGGTGTGATCACGCTAGCGAATACGGGCAATGCATTCGGTGGAGCGGTGAGTCTGACGGGTGGAGCGACGCAGATCACGGATAAGGGTTCGCTCATGTTGGGCACCCTGGATACGGGCGCTTTAACGGCAACCAGTGGTGGACTGCTGGATTTGGGCACAGGCACGGTAGGTGGAGCCCTGGATGCGACGAGTGGCGGAGGGGCGATCACGCAGAACACGGCGAGCGGTGATGCGCTGACGGTTGGGGGTGTTTCCTCTTTCAATGCGGGCACAGGTGGGATCACGCTGGGCAATAGTGGCAATGATTTCACCGGTGCGGTGACGGCAACCGGTACGGGTATAACGATCCAGGACGCAAACAATCTGAATATCGCATTGATCACTGATGGCAGCAATGGCTTACTCAGTCTTATTGCGGGTGGAACCTTGACATTGCCGACTCGGGCGATCAACACGGGTAACGGCGATCTGACACTGGCCTCCAATGGCGGTACGCTGACGACGCCGGGGAATCTGAGCGGTGCGAACGTATCGCTGACCGGGTCACGGGGATTAACGTTGAACCAAGACGTGACATCCAGCGGGAATCTTAGTCTTACGAGCAGCAAAGCAGGCATTGACCAGACGTCCGGCGTTTTGAAGGTGAACACTCTGATGGGCAGTTCTGCGGGAAGCACGACGCTTGGCGGTAGTAACATGATCACCGATCTGGGCAACTTCACGGCTGCCGGATTCAGCCTGGACAACGCGCAGAGTCTGACGGTGTCCAGCGGTGCCACGGTGAACGGTGGCAGCAGTACGGCACTGACGACGAACGGCGGCAACCTCACGATTAACGGCACGGTGGATGGAACGACGACCACCCTGACTTCGGCGGGCACGATAGGAGAAGGCACCGGCGGACTGATCAACGCCACCGATTTGACCGGCAGCTCGGTGGGAAGCACGACGCTTGGCGGTAGTAACATGATCACCGATCTGGGCAACTTCACGGCTGCCGGATTCAGCCTGGACAACGCGCAGAGTCTGACGGTCAATGGTCCGCTCAATTCGTCCAATGGTTCCGGCAATATCAGTCTAACGACGGCGAGCGGCCCTCTGGTTTTAAACGCAAGCCTGTCAGGAGGGAATGTCACTCTGGATTCGGCCGGTGCATTGGCTCTGGCTCACAATATCAACGGTATAAATGTAAATTTGGAATCGGGTAGTAATATTGATCAGACCGCTGGGGTCATAACCGCGACCACCCTGACCGGCAGCTCTGCGGGAAGCACGACGCTTGGCGGTAGTAACATGATCACCGATCTGGGCAACTTCACGGCTGCCGGATTCAGCCTGGACAACGCGCAGAGTCTGACGGTGTCCAGCGGTGCCACGGTGAACGGTGGCAGCAGTACGGCACTGACGACGAACGGCGGCAACCTCACGATTAACGGCACGGTGGATGGAACGACGACCACCCTGACTTCGGCGGACACGATAGGAGAAGGCACCGGCGGACTGATCAACGCCACCGATTTGACCGGCAGCTCGGTGGGAAGCACGACGCTTGGCGGTAGTAACATGATCACCGATCTGGGCAACTTCACGGCTGCCGGATTCAGCCTGAACAACGCGCAGAGTCTGACGGTGTCCAGCGGTGCCACGGTGAACGGTGGCAGCAGTACGGCACTGACGACGAACGGCGGCAACCTCACGATTAACGGCACGGTGGATGGAACGACGACCACCCTGACTTCGGCGGGCACGATAGGAGAAGGCACCGGCGGACTGATCAACGCCACCGATTTGACCGGCAGCTCGGTGGGAAGCACGACGCTTGGCGGTAGTAACATGATCACCGATCTGGGCAACTTCACGGCTGCCGGATTCAGCCTGGACAACGCGCAGAGTCTGACGGTCAATGGTCCGCTCAATTCGTCCAATGGTTCCGGCAATATCAGTCTAACGACGGCGAGCGGCCCTCTGGTTTTAAACGCAAGCCTGTCAGGAGGAATGTCACTCTGGATTCGGCCGGTGCATTGGCTCTGGCTCACAATATCAACGGTATAAATGTAAATTTGGAATCGGGTAGTAATATTGATCAGACCGCTGGGGTCATAACCGCGACCACCCTGACCGGCAGCTCTGCGGGAAGCACGACGCTTGGCGGTAGTAACATGATCACCGATCTGGGCAACTTCACGGCTGCCGGATTCAGCCTGGACAACGCGCAGAGTCTGACGGTGTCCAGCGGTGCCACGGTGAACGGTGGCAGCAGTACGGCACTGACGACGAACGGCGGCAACCTCACGATTAACGGCACGGTGGATGGAACGACGACCACCCTGACTTCGGCGGGCACGATAGGAGAAGGCACCGGCGGACTGATCAACGCCACCGATTTGACCGGCAGCTCGGTGGGAAGCACGACGCTTGGCGGTAGTAACATGATCACCGATCTGGGCAACTTCACGGCTGCCGGATTCAGCCTGAACAACGCGCAGAGTCTGACGGTGTCCAGCGGTGCCACGGTGAACGGTGGCAGCAGTACGGCACTGACGACGAACGGCGGCAACCTCACGATTAACGGCACGGTGGATGGAACGACGACCACCCTGACTTCGGCGGACACGATAGGAGAAGGCACCGGCGGACTGATCAACGCCACCGATTTGACCGGCAGCTCGGTGGGAAGCACGACGCTTGGCGGTAGTAACATGATCACCGATCTGGGCAACTTCACGGCTGCCGGATTCAGCCTGAACAACGCGCAGAGTCTGACGGTGTCCAGCGGTGCCACGGTGAACGGTGGCAGCAGTACGGCACTGACGACGAACGGCGGCAACCTCACGATTAACGGCACGGTGGATGGAACGACGACCACCCTGACTTCGGCGGGCACGATAGGAGAAGGCACCGGCGGACTGATCAACGCCACCGATTTGACCGGCAGCTCGGTGGGAAGCACGACGCTTGGCGGTAGTAACATGATCACCGATCTGGGCAACTTCACGGCTGCCGGATTCAGCCTGGACAACGCGCAGAGTCTGACGGTGTCCAGCGGTGCCACGGTGAACGGTGGCAGCAGTACGGCACTGACGACGACGAACGGCGGCAACCTCACGATTAACGGCACGGTGGATGGAACGACGACCACCCTGACTTCGGCGGGCACGATAGGAGAAGGCACCGGCGGACTGATCAACGCCACCGATTTGACCGGCAGCTCGATGGGAGGCACGACGCTTGGCGGTAGTAACATGATCACCGATCTGGGCAACTTCACGGCTGCCGGATTCAGCCTGGACAACGCGCAGAGTCTGACGGTCAATGGTCCGCTCAATTCGTCCAATGGTTCCGGCAATATCAGTCTAACGACGGCGAGCGGCCCTCTGGTTTTAAACGCAAGCCTGTCAGGAGGGAATGTCACTCTGGATTCGGCCGGTGCATTGGCTCTGGCTCACAATATCAACGGTATAAATGTAAATTTGGAATCGGGTAGTAATATTGATCAGACCGCTGGGGTCATAACCGCGACCACCCTGACCGGCAGCTCTGCGGGAAGCACGACGCTTGGCGGTAGTAACATGATCACCGATCTGGGCAACTTCACGGCTGCCGGATTCAGCCTGGACAACGCGCAGAGTCTGACGGTGTCCAGCGGTGCCACGGTGAACGGTGGCAGCAGTACGGCACTGACGACGAACGGCGGCAACCTCACGATTAACGGCACGGTGGATGGAACGACGACCACCCTGACTTCGGCGGGCACGATAGGAGAAGGCACCGGCGGACTGATCAACGCCACCGATTTGACCGGCAGCTCGGTGGGAAGCACGACGCTTGGCGGTAGTAACATGATCACCGATCTGGGCAACTTCACGGCTGCCGGATTCAGCCTGAACAACGCGCAGAGTCTGACGGTGTCCAGCGGTGCCACGGTGAACGGTGGCAGCAGTACGGCACTGACGACGAACGGCGGCAACCTCACGATTAACGGCACGGTGGATGGAACGACGACCACCCTGACTTCGGCGGACACGATAGGAGAAGGCACCGGCGGACTGATCAACGCCACCGATTTGACCGGCAGCTCGGTGGGAAGCACGACGCTTGGCGGTAGTAACATGATCACCGATCTGGGCAACTTCACGGCTGCCGGATTCAGCCTGAACAACGCGCAGAGTCTGACGGTGTCCAGCGGTGCCACGGTGAACGGTGGCAGCAGTACGGCACTGACGACGAACGGCGGCAACCTCACGATTAACGGCACGGTGGATGGAACGACGACCACCCTGACTTCGGCGGGCACGATAGGAGAAGGCACCGGCGGACTGATCAACGCCACCGATTTGACCGGCAGCTCGGTGGGAAGCACGACGCTTGGCGGTAGTAACATGATCACCGATCTGGGCAACTTCACGGCTGCCGGATTCAGCCTGGACAACGCGCAGAGTCTGACGGTGTCCAGCGGTGCCACGGTGAACGGTGGCAGCAGTACGGCACTGACGACGACGAACGGCGGCAACCTCACGATTAACGGCACGGTGGATGGAACGACGACCACCCTGACTTCGGCGGGCACGATAGGAGAAGGCACCGGCGGACTGATCAACGCCACCGATTTGACCGGCAGCTCGATGGGAGGCACGACGCTTGGCGGTAGTAACATGATCACCGATCTGGGCAACTTCACGGCTGCCGGATTCAGCCTGGACAACGCGCAGAGTCTGACGGTCAATGGTCCGCTCAATTCGTCCAATGGTTCCGGCAATATCAGTCTAACGACGGCGAGCGGCCCTCTGGTTTTAAACGCAAGCCTGTCAGGAGGGAATGTCACTCTGGATTCGGCCGGTGCATTGGCTCTGGCTCACAATATCAACGGTATAAATGTAAATTTGGAATCGGGTAGTAATATTGATCAGACCGCTGGGGTCATAACCGCGACCACCCTGACCGGCAGCTCTGCGGGAAGCACGACGCTTGGCGGTAGTAACATGATCACCGATCTGGGCAACTTCACGGCTGCCGGATTCAGCCTGGACAACGCGCAGAGTCTGACGGTGTCCAGCGGTGCCACGGTGAACGGTGGCAGCAGTACGGCACTGACGACGAACGGCGGCAACCTCACGATTAACGGCACGGTGGATGGAACGACGACCACCCTGACTTCGGCGGACACGATAGGAGAAGGCACCGGCGGACTGATCAACGCCACCGATTTGACCGGCAGCTCGGTGGGAAGCACGACGCTTGGCGGTAGTAACATGATCACCGATCTGGGCAACTTCACGGCTGCCGGATTCAGCCTGAACAACGCGCAGAGTCTGACGGTGTCCAGCGGTGCCACGGTGAACGGTGGCAGCAGTACGGCACTGACGACGAACGGCGGCAACCTCACGATTAACGGCACGGTGGATGGAACGACGACCACCCTGACTTCGGCGGGCACGATAGGAGAAGGCACCGGCGGACTGATCAACGCCACCGATTTGACCGGCAGCTCGGTGGGAAGCACGACGCTTGGCGGTAGTAACATGATCACCGATCTGGGCAACTTCACGGCTGCCGGATTCAGCCTGGACAACGCGCAGAGTCTGACGGTGTCCAGCGGTGCCACGGTGAACGGTGGCAGCAGTACGGCACTGACGACGACGAACGGCGGCAACCTCACGATTAACGGCACGGTGGATGGAACGACGACCACCCTGACTTCGGCGGGCACGATAGGAGAAGGCACCGGCGGACTGATCAACGCCACCGATTTGACCGGCAGCTCGATGGGAGGCACGACGCTTGGCGGTAGTAACATGATCACCGATCTGGGCAACTTCACGGCTGCCGGATTCAGCCTGGACAACGCGCAGAGTCTGACGGTCAATGGTCCGCTCAATTCGTCCAATGGTTCCGGCAATATCAGTCTAACGACGGCGAGCGGCCCTCTGGTTTTAAACGCAAGCCTGTCAGGAGGGAATGTCACTCTGGATTCGGCCGGTGCATTGGCTCTGGCTCACAATATCAACGGTATAAATGTAAATTTGGAATCGGGTAGTAATATTGATCAGACCGCTGGGGTCATAACCGCGACCACCCTGACCGGCAGCTCTGCGGGAAGCACGACGCTTGGCGGTAGTAACATGATCACCGATCTGGGCAACTTCACGGCTGCCGGATTCAGCCTGGACAACGCGCAGAGTCTGACGGTGTCCAGCGGTGCCACGGTGAACGGTGGCAGCAGTACGGCACTGACGACGAACGGCGGCAACCTCACGATTAACGGCACGGTGGATGGAACGACGACCACCCTGACTTCGGCGGGCACGATAGGAGAAGGCACCGGCGGACTGATCAACGCCACCGATTTGACCGGCAGCTCGGTGGGAAGCACGACGCTTGGCGGTAGTAACATGATCACCGATCTGGGCAACTTCACGGCTGCCGGATTCAGCCTGAACAACGCGCAGAGTCTGACGGTGTCCAGCGGTGCCACGGTGAACGGTGGCAGCAGTACGGCACTGACGACGAACGGCGGCAACCTCACGATTAACGGCACGGTGGATGGAACGACGACCACCCTGACTTCGGCGGGCACGATTAATGAGGGGGCTGGTGGGCAGGTTGATGCTGGGATGTTGACAGGTACAGCAATTGGTTCGACGGTGCTAGGGAGTGCATCCAGTAATAATGATAATCTCGTTAATGTTCTTGGTGATTTCTCATCACCATCCGGCTTCAGTTTTACTAATAATCAAACATTAACATTGGCGTCCATGAATGGGAGTCCATACACAGTGAATGCCGGAACTTCTTCATTCTATCTGTCGACAAATAATGGAAATATTCAGCAAATAGGTACCAGTCCCCTGTACGATGGGTCTGGCATTTTTTCCTCAAAGGGTGGTATTGGTACAGCTTCTGCACCAATATATGTCGTAAGTCCGCATGCCCAGTACGTGGCAATGCTAGGGATACCGCCGGCCTATTTCAATGCAGTTAATTTGCAAGGGGGGTTTATACCCATTATCGGAAGATTTAGCGTCAATGTACCAGGTGCTGTGCTGGCCAGTCGCGTGCAAGATTCTAGTAATCATGCATATGGTTATGTCGATGCTAGTATTGTTTCGGCGCACTATGTGCCCTATGGCATTGCTCCGCCAGGCTTACGTTTGCCTGGAGCAAAGCAAGCGTGTTCACCCGGAAATCCTGGTAATTGCCAGGATAAAACGCAATGAGCTTCTTTATGGGAATGTTAGGAAAACAATCAATCATTGGTGATGCCTCAAGATGAAAGATTATCGGGAGGCATCACTATGACGAGAAGTCTCTATCAGTTAATTTGGTTCATAGTGGCTAGCGTACTCAGCATGATGGTTGTTCCAGCGAGTGCGCAGGACGTTGCCTTGATGACTGCTGCGCAATCAATTCATGAGTTAGAGTTGGTACGGGAGGCGTTGGCTAAACACCTACAATCATCACCTGCCCGTAAGTCACTGCCAAAAGTGCGTGAAGACATTAATAAATTGATCAATGCATTGCGCGGTGAACCTAACAAATATTCGCATCAAACTTTGGCTATTCTGAATTCAAAGGAGCGAACACTCGTTTTGCGTGCATATGCCGTGGCTCAACGCACGGAATCGTATCTGCATGCATCCGACGGGTGTATCGGTTCAGAAGGCTCTGCTATGGCTGCGGTATTACTATCCTCCGTGCAGCAATTGACAGATGTTTCGAGTGGCGGTGGTGTTAGTTCCAACCCCGCAGTGATTTACGCAATTGAAACCACAAATCATCGTCACCCACTTTTTGTCATCAGGCAGGGCGGAGTATTACGAGCTATCACGCTCACAGGGGTAAATTTGACGGATCCGCAATGTGCAAATCCAGCGGTAGAAGTCACTAACGCTCAGGGGAACGTGCTGGGTACACAGCCAAGGATCGAAGCGGCAACGCCTACGAGGATCATGTTGCGTTGGCCGGATCTCGCCAGGCTCGTACCTGGTAGCTATGTGTTACATGTAACGCCGCGGAGGAATCACTTTCTTTTTGGTTGCTCTTTGCAGGCTCATGGGCAGGCTGTAGGTTTCTTTCGGGTGATACCGGCACCACAGATTACAGTGAGTTATCTCTTAAGTGCGGTTTGCCAAAAGACCGATGAGGTTAATAGCAAAGTACAAACGAAAGTCCATAGTTCCGGCATATTAGCGCCCATGGGGGCCTCTCTGGATTTTTCATCAAAGTCTATCCATCTACAGGCATGTGTGAATCCCGTCACCTACAGTTTGCTTGCCAAAGCCAATTATGGAGATGGTATTGGTAAGTCTGTCGGACCGATAAGTCAGCCTGCAAATGCTAACATTACTCTAGGATTTCCGGGTAACTTGTCGGTGACATGGAACCCCTCCTCGCAGAGGTTGTTTTCTCATCTGAGTCAGAATCGCTGTATGAAAAGCATAAGATAGAGGCTCTGCCTGAGATGATGTTAGCTTTCTCTAGTTTTCTGAACCAGAAAACATCTGTATTTCTGATAGTCCGCTTGGCGCGAGATCTTTCAGAAGATCCATAAAATTTGCACCAACCAGCCGCTGCGCACGCCGCAGCAACAAAGGCACAGGACTGGAAGGTTCATGCTTGGCATAATACTCGCATATGGCGTCCAGCAAGCGTTTTACATCTTGAAGATTAGTAATCTGGCCTGGTTCTGTAGGTCCGACCAGCCCTGTATCGCCCATTTCCGTAGGCGAGTTCAAGTCACTACTGTCCGTATCAGGAGAATCGGTGCCAAAAGATGGTATTCGAAGTGCGACTTGTGCATGAATAAACTTGGCTAGATCTCTATGGTCCTGTAGTAGGGGTTTAAGATCAGGACCTGCCGTTCCCACACGATCGTAAAATATGCGGTCTATAACATTGGCATGTTCCAAAGCGTCTGTTATTGCCGCTAGCGCTTCCACTAATTCTTGTTCAGGACAGTCCATGCAACAGGCTTCAATTTCTACTAAAGTTGGAGAGCCGCCAGTGTTTGTCTGGAGTGTGCCATTGGCAATACGTAGGCTTCGAAGAGAGAATTGCCCTAGCCGTGGTGATCGTACAAAAGTGGTATTACGAAAATAGCCCAAAATACCTATCGGATCGGTAAGAACGCTTACGCTATTTACTCTTGCGGTTGGGTCATTGTTATCTTCAGCATCTAGCTGTGGATGAACATCATCCCAATAATTTTCAAGTAATCCTTGAACGAGTGCGAGACCGGATGCCCAGCCGGGTAAGCCTTGAGTTCGCAACCATGCTGATGTAAGGAAAATGGCTGCGCGCAGATCCTTGGAACGTCCAAGAAGTTCCTCAGAGCGTTTTTCAACTTGGCTCCAATCTGGCTCTTCAGCGGCTTTCACGCTGTCGCCCATGGCACGTTCTGCCTTGGGGGTTGCTACAAGCTCCAACTCAACAAACTGGCGATCATATTCAAGGTTTTCTCCACACGGCATTTCCTCACTGATTGGCGTTAGAAGTTCCGATATGTCGATCATCTGGGACATGGGCTTAAAATCCATTAAAAGAAAATTATAGTCTGCATCATAGCAATATCTGGTGTGGAACGCTATAATCTTTAATAAATAGATAGGGAATCATGGTCCGCTTGCGTAGTGATTTTAAAGTGGTGCGCTGTTTGTACTGGATGCCCATTTCCTGCCGTAACCGCACCACACGGTCGCGTCTGGTGACAAAGCCCTCTTCTTGTAGCTCTTTGTGCAATCTTTTGGCACCATTATGATCTCCGGGTTTTTTATGTGTTGCGCGAATGGCGACTTTCAATCGCTCATCCTCCGGTCGATGCTTCGACGGCGGCCGATTCGGCCAAGCGTGGAAACCGCTCAGTGAGACCTTAAAGCTTGTCCATGGCTTATGGAGTATTGGCTTCGCCACGCCTTCATGAGCGCTGACAATCTATTGTCATTGAGCCGCCACACATTGTTACACCGTCTTTTAGAGGGATTTGCTCAGTGCTTGGGCGCTTATTGTGGTATTGAGAACGGAACGATCCATACAATGCGATAATCCAGAGCTATGATCGAATCTGGTGTACAGGCAGATTACAACTGACTTGAGTAAGGTGGCGTACTGTTGCTACAAAGGGTTTGCAGACCAAGTAAGCAACATAAGGAGTACGCCGTGGAAAAGAATACCGTATTTGAGGGTGGTATGGGAGAGCTGGGCTTGGGGATAGAGGGCGTGCTGCGGCGTGCGGCACGTTCCCTGATCGAACAGGCCATAGAGACAGAGGTGGCCGGATTGCTGGAAGAGTTTTCTGCGGTACGGATGGTCAATGGTCGTCAGGCGGTCGTTCGTAACGGCCACCTGCCGGAGCGAGAGATCATAACTGCCCTGGGCCCTGTGCCAGTGAAGGTCCCCAAGGTTCGGGATCGCTCGGGTTCGGGGATTAAATTCAATTCGGCACTGGTGCCACCGTATGTGCGTAAATCGCGGACGGTGGCGGCCACGGTCCCCTGGCTGTATCTGCATGGGGTATCTTCTGGCCACATGCAGGAGGCGCTTTCTATCCTCCTGGGCGAAGAGGCCAAGGGACTTTCCCCTGCGGCATTGGGACGCCTCAAGGCGCAGTGGGCGGAAGATCATGCCGCCTGGCAACGCCGTTCCCTGGAAGGTAAACGGTATGCCTACTGGTGGGTGGACGGCGTCTATACCAACCTGCGTGCGGAGGAGGATCCACGCATCTGCCTGCTGGTGATTATTGGCGTGACTGCGGACGGGAAGAAGGAACTGGTCAGTGTCAGCGACGGTCTGCGCGAATCCAAGGCCTCCTGGCTGGAGATTCTGCGCGACCTGCAGGCTCGTGGTCTGGAAGCTGCACCATTACTGGCTATTGGTGATGGCGCCATGGGCTTCTGGGCAGCATTGGATGAAGCGTATCCCGAAACCCGCCAGCAGCGCTGCTGGGTGCACAAGACCGCCAACATCCTCAACGAACTGCCCAAATCCAAGCAGGGTAAGGCGAAGGCGGCACTGCAGGAAATCTGGATGGCCGAGAGTCGGAAGGCCGCGGAGAAAGCCCTGGAAGTCTTTGTGCGCAACTACCAGGCGAAGTATCCCAAGGCCGTGGCCAAGCTGGAAAAGGATCGGGCGGAATTGCTGGCCTTCTATGATTATCCGGCCGAACATTGGCGACACATCCGCACCACCAATGCCATTGAATCGACCTTTGCCACCGTGCGTCACCGGACATCGCGCACAAAAAACTGCGTGTCGCGCAACAGCTTCATTGGATTGGGCTTCAAGATGTTACAACAGGCAGAGAAACGCTGGATCGGGATTTATGCCCCTGAGAAAGTCCACGATCTTTTTGCAGGGGTGAAATTCATGGATGGATTGCCGGCCAATCAAATCCTGCCGGATGACCAACAGAGCGCCGCCTGAAGCTATGTCAGTAAATGCTTATACACCAGAATTGACTATAGCTCGATAATCCACTTTCCGCCCCCACCCTACGCCTGACTCCATTTCAGAGAGGCGACAACTACCTTGACACCGGGGTACGTGAGCAAAGAAAAAATGCCAGAAGTAGCGCCACCCAAAATGGAAGCTACTATTAGGATTAGACAACAACTCTCGTAAAGAGCCTTTCGTTGATTGTCCAGAATACTACGATCCAAGCAAGCACGAGTCTGCTGCGTCTTCTTTCGAATAGTACCGTGCCTCAATTTGGTTGCCGTCAGGATCCCTAAAGTAGATGGACGTGCCTACTCCATTTGCCCCAAATCTATTTACTGGACCCGCTTCTATACGAATGCCATTAGATTGAAGCCGCTCCGTGAGAAGCAGCCAATCTTCCTTCGACATTGCAAGACAAAAATGATTGAGGTTTCCTTGGCCCTTATTTTGTTGTGCTTCTGTTGCCCACATGTGTTTTGGAAAAAGATCTATAATGGTATCCGAATTAATCCTAACCGATGGGAATGGTGCTTCGTTTTTCTGATACTCACTCAGCCGTTCTGATTGAAGCAACAGAACCCCTGTATAAAAGTCTATGGATTTACTGATCTCCTCTACGTTGAGGACGATATGGTCTATAGATAGTTTCATATTTATACTCACCCTTTTGTAAAGAATAGAACCATTATTATTGACTAAGCAAAGTTTTGTCGCCATTTGGATGGCATCTCATCTTAGAAAGTTCAGCCATATGTGCACCGTAACGCATGCTTAGTTGCCGTATAGACCTTTTGACTTATTTATGGGTACTGGGACCGTTATGGAATACCAACCATGGGCACTCACATGAACGGGATAGTTCGGTAAGGCAGCAGGATGGGAAGAAACTTCTGTTGCACAGGCCGTAAGCAGCCACGAGCAGCAGAGGAAAAAGCCCAGCCGCGAGATAAACATCATAAGGTTTCCAATGTACCTTCCAGAAATTTCTCTAGGGACAACGATTGTTCAGTCCCTTTGAACAGGAAAGCAAAACCCAGTAATGAGAATCCGTTGATAGGGCCAATGATGTCTTCTGGGTCACGTTTATCTGCGGTGATTCGGTCAGAACGTCTGAGCTCTGCCGAACCCAACCACTTTTGCCCATCAGGCTTTGTCAAAGTGACTTGCCCAATTTCTCCACGCTGAAAAGTCCGGGTGCCATCATCAAATGAAGCCACATTCATGCCCCCAAGAAAGCCGCCAAGACTGATGTCCATCACATCCCCGAAGATCAACTCATGATTATTCTTGCTCCACAGCGCTGAGATGGGGACCTTCAAAGCAAAGCGTTCGTGCATACGGCCCTTATGGATATACACCTTCACAGGATAGGAAATATGGAGAATATTATTTACTGCGGCTGCGGCATTAGCCACGAAGCTTAAAGCGTAGTCTTTGCCATAACCCACACACAGGACCTTTCCACCCATCTGAAATGGATCACCTTCAGTAGAGTCATCCTGCAGAGTGAGCCGTATGGATTTAGCCTCAAGCTGGGCAACCTTTGCCGTAAAAGTCTGCTGCACTTGGTCCTTGAACAGTGTGATAGTCGTGCCGTGTGCGCGGAGGGTCATGAGGAGGTCGGGGATTTCTGGCGCAGGGGCAATATCCCAGGAGGAAAATTGGGCCTCAAGGCGTTCGTCAACGGAAAGTGGTTTGGGCATGATGTTTGTCCGTAAAAAACATTTGGTTAACTTACCACAACTGCCGATCCATTCATCAGTCGATATCCAAGGTACCTTCCAGGAATTGCCCTAGAGATAGTGTGTCCTCCGGTCCATTGATTAGGAATGAAAAACCTAACAAGAAAAATCCTCTGATGGGACCACTGACATCATTGGAGTCACTGTCATCAGCCGTAATCATCTCTGCGCGCCTCAATTCTGCTGATCCCACCCACTGTTGTCCGTCAACCTTGATTAGAGTAACTTTCCCCTTCTCTCCACAGTGAAATGTTCGGGGGCTATCGTTAAAAGTGGCCACATTCATGCCCTCAAGAAAACCACCCAGGCTGATATCCATCACCTCACCGAAGATCACCCCATGTGTGTTCTTATCCCACTGGACAGAAACAGGGACCTTCAGAGGAAACCGCTCATGCATGCGGTCCTTACGGATACGCACTGCCGTCGGATAGCTGACCTCAATAGCATCAACTTCCACGGCCGTGACATTGGCCACGAAGCATATGGAGCAGTTTTTGCCATAACCCACGCACAGTACTTTCCCGTCAAATTGGAATGGATTACTTCCAAACGGGTAATTTTGCAGAGTGAGCCGTATGGAATTGGCCTCAAGCTGGGTTACATGAGCCGTAAAAGCCTGCTGCACCTGGTCCTTAAACAGCGTGATGGTCGTGCCATGGGTACGGAGGGCAAAGAGCAACTCGGGAATCTCGGCTGCAGGGGCAATGTCCCAGGAAGAAAACTGGGCTTCAAGGCGTTCGTCAACGGAGTGTGGGTTGGGCATTGTATTTGTCCTTAAAAAGCATGGGGTAATTTACCACAGCTGCCGATCCATTAGGCGAAACTTGCCTGTTTTGGCTAGGTCAAAGCCGGTGCACTACGAATGTCACCACGCCCCAGATCATAAACATCTGATCCGGTCTGACCTTAATACTAGGATATTCTGGATTCTCTGCCACTAATTGTACGGCTTGCCCCTGTCGTGCCAGACGTTTCACCGTGAATTCTCCGTCCAATGCGGCAATCACAACTTGTCCTGATTTGGGTTTGCTGCTTCGATCGACCACCAGTAGATCACCATCATGGATTCCTGCGCCCAACATGGACTGCCCTGAGACTCGCAACAGGAAGCTGCTTTCCGGGTGAGGCAGGCAGTAGTCGTTGAGGTCAACATAATCATGAACGGTATCGTCTACCTGCGCGGGAAGTCCTGCGGTCACTTTGGAGAGAAAAAGGGGCAAAGCCGACTTTGGGGCGTCCGGATGGGGCTGCATGACCGTCAGCTCGACCTTGGCCAGCTTGGCAAGGGTGGTGCTATCCAGAGCCATAGAACCCCTCCTCAGTATAGGCCGATGTGGAAAGACAAATCCGATATCATAACCGATTCCGTCGCTGCGTTTTATTCGATCGTTGCTGACCAAATCACTGTAACTCAATTCAAACCGAGAGGATGGTGTCACCGTAACGGGCGACCAGCGGATCATGGGTCAGAAGTCGCATGGGTTCGACGAGCGCTTGTGCTACCAATAGTCGGTCAAAGGGGTCCTGATGATGAGCGGGTAACTCTTCTACCGCTATCGCATGCTCCGCCTCAATGGGGAGAAGTTGATATCCAGACTCCTGGAAATAGCGCAGAGCTTCCGGACTGGATACCGGCATGTCTCCACGTCCAAGTGCATGTTTAATAGCAATTTCCCAGAGGGATGCGGTACTGATCCAGACACTACTTTTGGGGGATTGGATCAGGTCACGCGCCTTCTGTGACAGCTTTGGGCTGTCGGTGATGGCCCATAGCGCGATATGTGTGTCTAGCAGCAGATTCAAGACGCAGTACCGCTAAACCATTGCGCCACGACCTCATTGTTCGCATCAATATTGTCAGGAACCTCAAACAGACCCTTTGCCACACCAATGCGGTTTATTTGAGGTACTTTGTCCACGGGCACGAGCTTGGCTGCCGGGCGACCATTACGGGCGATGATGATTTCGCGCTCTTGTCCCTGCTCAATGGCTTCCACCAGACGAGACAGGGTGGATTTCGCTTGTAACATATTCACGGGTTGCACAGTGTTCTCCAAATCGACGCCTTTAGTCTGGCCTGGCTAAGATGGCCTGTCAATGATGGAGCTGGACGTAGGGCAGACTGTTAAATCTCAGGGCGTTCTGCTCCGTTGCATTCTTCCTTCAGCTTTGGACTGGCATGAAACGTCACAACCCTTCGGGCCGAAATTTCAACAGGCTGCCCATTCTTAGGATTCCTACCCGGACGCACCCGCTTCTCCTTGATTTCAAAGGCCCCGAAGTTGCTGAGCTTTACTTCCTCACCAGACGCCAGTGTTTGACGGATGGTGTCGAAGAACGGTTCTACCAGGGATTTACTGTTGTTGACGCTAACCTAATATTGACCAATGGTCGATTATGTTTCGAGAAGCCAATTTTCCAAAATCGCCCCTGGATATTTGATGAAGTCCTTTGTGTTGTTGGTCACGATAATCACGTTCAGCGATATAGCATGTGCGGCAATCAGCTTGTCGAGCGCATTTGTCCTGGTGTCACGGGTAGCTAACCGGATGGGACCGTAGGATACACCGGCAGCAATATCAAACGGAGCCACCTGTATATCATCCACCAGGCTGGCGAGGTTGATGCGTTCTTGTTCCGGATCGTTTGCGGCGGCCACACCGTATGTCAGTTCGGCGTAGGTGATTGAGGACATCACGACATCGCCGACGTAGCACCGTGCAAAACGCTTGGCGACTTCTTCTGGCTGGTTCTTCATCAGGTAAATGCACATATTGGTGTCGAGCATGTATCGCGCCATTACAGAGGGTCTCTCTCTACCTGTTGCTGGTCGCCGCGACCCTCAGCCATGAAGTCCGGGGCGAACCTGGCAAACTTGGTCAGCACCATAGACAAAGACCGACGCGCGGGTCGTATCCGGATTTCATCGCCATCACGCTCAATCTCCAAATCCATGTCGGTGCGCTCATAGGCGATATCCGCCGGGATACGGACGGCCTGTGAGTTCCCGTTCTTGAAAATTCGGGTGGTATGCATCATAAGCTCCATGGGTGGATGTACGAGGTGTGTACTATAAGCGTTCCGCGCTGCGTGTGTAAATATGCAGTAACCGTCTAAGCAACCCACCTTCCCAAACGATGAGACCTGACAGATCCTGAGACACTTCGGACATACGCAGTGCGGTTTCAGGAAACATGTTGACACGCTCCGACATTGCGGTGGTGTAAGCGCATTTTCAGCTCCCGGCAGTCTTCCGGATATCGTTCGGACCCATCGGAGCGATAGAGTCACCCTTTAAGGTATAGGCCTTTCCGAATCCTGCGATATAACGACCGGATATAGGCCGGAGGCAAAACACATGAAAATCCGGCAACTCAAATAATACTTCCATGATACCGCCGAACTTGGTCGTAAACTGCTCGTACAACAAATGGCAGCTTTCGGATTCTCTGAATATTTCGTGGACATCACACGTATAGCTCACGCGCTTTCTGCCCAACACCTGAGGGGCGCCCTGTTCATCCCCGATGATCATTATCCCCGTGGGTTTTTTGGCGGCGAGGTGGGTGGTATGTGGAGAAAGCATACTCACTGCAGTATAAAACTGATGACTTGTTGCTTCATAAATAAAAGACGCCATGGATGCCTCTGGAACTCCTGCTGAATTTAGCGTTGCCAGGGTCATGGTTTGCGTATTGACTATCAGATTACTTATTTCTGCGGCAACGACTTCTGTGCTTTCCATCATAGTCACACCTCATTCAACGGATTTTCGGTTAAGCGCCGATACACGGCGAAATGGTTGATCACTGGAGCATCCCTACGGTTGGTTTGGTGCTGACCGAAACCGTGCTGTTGTTCATTTCCTGCCCGCAAATGGCCACACCCGTTTTGGCTTCAGACGCTGCCTTAAAAAGGAGAGAGCCTGAGCCACGAGGAGGACAAGCACATAGTTCTTGTACTGGGCGGCGTCCATGCCGCCCTGCAGTTCGTCACAGGATTTCCAGAGGGTGGCGTAGAGTTCGGATTTTTTGAGGGGTATGGGGTTCCCGCTGGTTTCCGTGATGAGATGACGTTGGTTTAGTGGCCGGCTACGTAAGCAGGGTAAACATTCCAGAAGTGGTGCCGCCCAAAATAGAAGCTACTAATAGTCGGAGTGGAAACTTACGCAGCCACGAGCAGCAGAGAAAAAGGTGTGGCCGCCTTACCATCACCTGGTCTCCAATGTACCTTCCAGAAATTTCTCTAGGGACAACGATTGTTCAGGCCCATTGAACAGGAAAGCAAAGCCCAGTAATGAGAATCCTCTGGTAGGACCAATGATGTCTTCTGGGTCACGTTTATCTGCGGTGATTCGGTCAGAACGTCTGAGCTCTGCCGAACCCAACCACTTTTGCCCACCAGGCTTTGTCAAAGTGACTTGCCCAATTTCTCCACGCTGGAAAGTCCGGGTGCCATCATCAAACGAAGCCACATTCATGCCCCCAAGAAAGCCGCCAAGACTGATGTCCATCACATCCCCGAAGATCAACTCATGATTATTCTTGCTCCACTGTGCTGAGATGGGGACCTTCAAAGCAAAGCGTTCGTGCATACGGCCCTTACGGATATATACCTTCACAGGATAGGAAATATGGAGAATATTATTTACTGCGGCAGCGGCATTAGCCACGAAGCTTATGGAGTAGTCTTTGCCATAACCCACACACAGGACCCTTCCACCCATCTGAAATGGATCACCTTCAGTAGAATTATCCTGCAGAGTGAGCCGTATGGATTTGGCTTCAAGATGGGTTACCAGAGCCGTAAAGGCCTGCTGCACTTGGTCCTTAAACAGTGTGATAGTCGTGCCATGTGCGCGGAGGGTCATGAGGAGGTCGGGGATTTCTGGCGCAGGGGCAATATCCCAGGAGGAAAATTGGGCCTCAAGGCGTTCGTCAATGGAGAGTGAGTTTTGCATGGTGTTACTTTACCACAATTGCCATTTTCTACCCCTTCAAGGTCGGTGCACTACGAAAGTCACTAGGCAAGAGAGCCTCTGATCATTCACTGCCGGTGTTATAGGGCATCTCCGGATGGCCCACTCTTCGGTGCCAACGACAGAATTCATTTATGTAATTGGTTACAAAGATTTATTCTTGTCGCCAGAAACCGACAAGGTAATTACTCACTTGTTAGTCTACCCCCGATTCCTTGTCTGGGAAAGACGACAGATGTGTATGAATAGAAGCGTGCAACCACCTGTTTTAGTTGAGTGGCATGATCCATGCAGTAACTCTGCCGCAATATGACTATTTCTGTCCATTGAGGAGACACCATGAAACGTATTTCTGCTATTGTTGCTGCTATCGTTGTCAGCTCTTTTTCACTGTCTGCTTTTGCTGTCACCGATGCCCCGGTTAAACATGCTGTTACCAAGCATGCCCCGGTGAAGCATGTAGTGGCCAAAAAGAAGTTGATGAAGCACACCATGGTCAAGAAGGCACCAGTCAAGCACGCTATGGTTAAGAAGGCCCCAGAGAAAAAGGCTGAATAAATAGCACGCTTGCCGTAACCCAAATCCCGCTGAGACTAACTTGGCGGGGTTTTTTATTAGCTTACCCGCGTTCCCCGTTACATTCTTCCTTCAGCTTTGGACTGGCATGAAATGTAACAACCCTTCGGGCGGCAATTTCAACAGGCTGTCCGTTCTTAGGATTCCTACCCGGACGCGCCCGCTTCTCCTTGATCTCAAAGGCCCCGAAGTTGCTGAGCTTTACTTCCTCACCAGACGCCAGTGTTTGACGGATGGTGTCGAAGAACACCTCGACCAAGGATTTGCTGTCTCTAGCAGCGAGACCCAGGGTGTCTAAGAGGTGGTCTGCAAGCTGTTTTTTGGTGACGGTCATTTATGGGTTCCTAATCAGCTTCCGACACTTTAATAATGAAGCTCCGACAGCCTGCTAGGCAGAAGGGCGCGCTTAAACAAGCGACACCGACGTTGGTTTGATCATGATTATCCTGGCGCATCGCCTTATGATGAGACTTGCGCCGCGACAGGGCAAGTGGTCTCCATGGGAGTTTACTGCATCCGGTGGCGGAACAGCCAGGTTGCGGCAGTCATGGAGCCCAGAGCGATCAGGGCCAGCGGCCAGTATTGCGACCATAGTTCGTGAACGCCATCGCCCTCCAGAAAAACCCCGCGCACAATCATCAGAAAGTAGCGCATGGGATTGATATAGGTGAGGTCCTGCACCAGTTCCGGCATGTTGGCGATGGGGGTGGCAAAGCCGGAAAGAAAGATGGCCGGTACCAGAAAGAGGAATACCCCCAGCAGGCCCTGCTGCTGGGTGACGGCGAGCGACGAGATCATCAGTCCGATGCCGATAGCGGCGAACAGGAACAGCGCCATGCCCAGCGCTAGCGCCAGGATGCTGCCGATGAAGGGCACCTGAAACCAGAACATCCCTACGAGGGTGATAAAAACGCCTTCCAGCGCGCCAATGATGAAGCCGGGCAGGGCCTTGCCCAAGAGGATTTCCAGGGGACTTAGCGGAGTGACGAGCAACTGATCGAAGGTGCCCTGCTCGCGCTCGCGTGCTACCGATAACCCGGTTACCAGCAGGGTGACCACCAGGGTCAGCAAAGCGACAATGCCCGGAACGATAAACCAGCGGGATAACAGATTGGGGTTGAACCAGGAGCGAACCACCAGTTGTGCTGGGGGCTTACCCCAGTGGTGGGTGGTGGCCCAGTGGGTGTCGAAAGACAGAATGACACTGTTGACGTAGTTGAGGGCCAGGGTGGCCGTGTTGGAGTTGCGACCGTCAATGATGACCTGCACGGATGCCGGGTGATGCAGCAGCAGATCGTGGGTGAAGTTCGGGCCGATCTGCAGCACCAGCAACGCTTTTTGGTTGTCGATCAGGGGCGCGATCTGCCCATCATGGGTAATCGTGGCTACCTGTTGAAAGGCGGCCGAGCCTTGAAAGTGTCCTAATAATTCCCGGGAGGCAAAACCGGAATCCTGATTATAGACCCCGTAGGGGATATGGTTGAGGTCGAAAGTCGCGGCATAGCCGAAGACCAGCAACTGCATCAGAGGCGGGCCGATCAACACGAAGCGACTCTTCTTGTCCCGCAACAGCGCCAGAAATTCCTTGATCACCAAAGCCCAGATCCGCGCCAGCATCAGTCCAGCCTCTTATGGGAACGTAGCAGGGTGACTCCGAGGAAAAAGGTCGCCATCAGGGCCAGGGCCAGACTGTTCCAGAGAATGACGGGCCAGACGTCACCCGCCAGAAACACCGTCTGCAAAATGCTCACGTAGTAGCGGGCGGCAACGATGTGGGTGACGAGGCGAATGGCGGCGGGCATGGATTGAATATCGAAGATGAAGCCGGAGAGGATAAAGGCAGGCAGGAAGGTCACGATAATGGCGATCTGCCCGGCCACAAACTGATTATGAGCCACACTGGAGATTAGCAGTCCCATACCCAGCGCCGCCAACAAAAAGAGCGAGGAGCAAAGCAGCAGGACCCAGAAGCCGCCCACCAGAGGAACGGCGAAAAGCCATACCGCCATGGCTACGGACAGGAGCATGCCGCCCATGCCGAGAAAGAAGTAGGGAATGAGCTTGCCGAGGAGTATCTCATTCATGGTCACCGGACTGGCCATGAGGGCTTCCATAGTGCCGCGCTCCCATTCCCGGGCCACTACCATCGCCGTCAGCAGGGCGCCGATGAGCGTCATGATGACGGCGATGAGCCCCGGCACCAGATAATCGCGGCTGCGCAGGGCTGGATTGAACCAGATGCGGTCCTGGCCGGTGACCGGCACGACCAGCGCCGCTCCGGCGCTGGCGGCGCGCTGTTGCAGCCAGCCTTGCCAGACACCTTGCAGGTAACCCTGCAAGATTCGGGCATTATTGGCATCCTCACCGTTGACAAGTACACCGATGCTGGCGGTGTTGCCCTGCAACACCTGGCGGCTGAAGTCAGCACGCAGCCAGAGGATGCCGTCGGCCCGATGCTCCATCACTGCCCGGCGTGCGGCTTGAACATTGCCGTAGACTTGTGGCGTGAAGTAAGTCGACTGCTGCAGCCCGCTGACAAAGGCGCTGGTTTCCGCGCTGGGCTGGTCCACCACCACGGCCACCGGCACATGGCGCGCATCCAGAGATACGCCATAGCCAAAAAGAAAAAGCAGAAACACTGGCATGAAAAAAGCGATGGCGATGGCGGACGGGTCGCGCCAGATCTGGATGAACTCCTTGCGAATCAGACCGCGCAGGCGCTGGAGCTTCATGATGCTCTCCGGGTCTGGCTTTCGTGTGCCTGAATGAGATGGATGAACGCCTCTTCCATACTCGGCTCAGGGTGCGCCGCATCCTTGGCCTGATCACGAATTTCCTGGGGGCTGCCCTGGGCCAGCACCTCGCCTAGGGACATCAGGACGAGGTGGTCGCAATATTCGGCCTCATCCATGAAATGGGTGGTGATTAGCACCGTCACCCCGCCTTCGGCCAGGGCATTGATGCGCTGCCAGAATTCGCGGCGGGCGAGGGGATCTACCCCAGAAGTGGGTTCGTCCAGGAAGAGAATCGGCGGCGCATGCAGGAGGGCACAGGCCAGGGCCAGGCGCTGCTTGATCCCGAGGGGCAGATCGTCGCCATTGACATGGCGATAGTCGGCCAACTGGAATTCCTGTCGCGCCCAGTCTAGACGCGTTTGCCGCGCCTTGCCGCGCAGCCCGTAGGCGGCGGAGAAAAAGGCCAGGTTTTGATCACTGCTGAGGTTGCCGTACAGGGCAAACTTCTGGGCGACGTAGCCGATGCGGGCCCGGGCCTGAGCGGTGGCATGGCGCATGTCGACCCCGGCAATCTGCAGGGAGCCGGAAGAAGCCGGGAGCAGACCGCAGAGCATACGAAAAGTGGTGGTCTTGCCAGCGCCGTTGGCACCCAGCAGGCCAAATATCTGGCCTTTGCGAACGCTGAAGGTGGTGCCCTTAACCGCCTCGAACTTGCCGTAGAATTTGCCTAAGTCGCGCACTTCCACCACGGGCTTTGCCTCCTGGTCCGTGAGCAGGGCGGCGGGCGGCGGGTCAGGCATGATTTTGGTATCCGGGTCTTCGGGGGTGCCTAACAGATCGACAAAGGCATCCTCAAAGGTGGGTGCGGCAACCTGCCAGTTTTCTCCCACCACGGCGTGGGGCCGGGTATCACGGCAGAGCACGCGCACGCCTTCGGCGAGAATACGGGCGTCCTGAACGGCGGGCCGGTGTTGCAGGCTTTCCCGCAGGTGGCGCTTGTTCACCGCTGCCTGGGTGACCAGAAAGCAGCGCCCGTCCAGTGGTTGGTGGAAGGCCTCGGGACTAGCCTTTTTCAGGAGCTTGCCCTGATGCAGCAGAATGATTTCGTCACAGCGCTCCGCCTCGTCAAAATAGGCGGTGCTCATGAGCACCGTGACGCCCTGTTTCCTGAGTCCCTGGATAATCTCCCAGAGTTCGCGGCGGGCAATGGGATCAACACCCACCGTCGGCTCATCCAGGAGGAGCAGTTGCGGGGCACGCAGCAGGGCGCAAGCGACGCCGAGCTTTTGTTTCATGCCGCCGGACAGCGCTCCGGCGCGCCGGGCACCAAAGGAGCCGAGGGCCGTGAGTTTGAGCAGTTCCTGCTGGCGGGCTGCCGCTGCCACCCGCGTTAATCCTTGCAAATCGGCGTACAGGTCGAGATTTTCTTGCACCGTGAGATCTTCATAGAGACCAAAACGCTGCGGCATGTAACCGATAGCGGCTTGCACCCGCGTCGCCTGCCGACGGGTGTCGGCGCCGAGGACGGATACCTCGCCGCTATCCGGGATCAGCAGCCCGGTGGCGAGACGCAGCAATGTGGTCTTGCCCGCCCCGTCGGGTCCCAAGAGGGCGGTGATGGAGCCGAGGGGAAGACTCAGATCCAGGTTGCGCAAAGCCTGTACCCGGTTTTTACCGCGGGCGAAGCTTTTGCTGACTTGACTGAAGCGCAAGGGCGTGTCGGTCATGGCTCAGCGTTCGCAGACGTTCGTGTTCCGATTCTTTGGCCGGTTATTTCGGAGCGGAATCTGCACCGTCACGGGCATGCCCAGGCGCAACTGGTGCCTGGGATTACAGGCATAAATACGCACTCGATACACCAGCTCGGTGCGTAGTTCCGTGGTTTGTACGGTCTTGGGGGTGAACTCGGCAGTGGGCGAAATAAAGCCTACCCATCCTGCAAAAGGTTTTCCTGGGAAGGAGTCGCTGGCGATATCGGCCAGCATGCCGAGCTGCACCTGCCCTAGTGATTTCTCCGGCAGATAAGCACGTATCCAGACGGGATTATCTAATGCGAGGGTGAAAACGGGCACCTGTGGACTGGCCATATCCCCCGGTTCGAGAATGCGGTCTTGCACCACGCCCTCTTGCGGCGCGAAGAGTCTGGTGTCCACCAGTTCGCGCTGTGCCAGATGCAGAGCGGCCTGCTCGGCGACGAGTTGGCTGCGGGCAGCGGCAATGTCTTCTGTGCGCGGCCCTTTGATCGTCAGGGTCAGGCCTTGTTGGGCGCGATCCAGATTGGCTTGGGCCGTTTTCAGGGCGGCGGCCGCATTATCCAGATTCTGCTTGGGCACATATTGCTCCGCAGCCAGCGCCTGCTGCCGGTGCCAGGTGATTTCCGCATTGGCCAGGGTGGCCTGGGCGGCAGCAGCGCTCGCTCTGGCCTGGGCAATTTCTTCGGGACGGGAACCAGCCAGCAGGCGGGCCAGCACCTGTTCCTGCGCGGCAACGCTGGCCTGATCGCGGTCCACCGCATCCTGAAAGCGGGTCGGGTCGAGTTCCGCCAGTAACTGACCCTTGTGGACGTGGTCACCCTCCTGCACAGCGAGATGCAGGATGCGTCCACTGTCATCAAAAGCCGCCTGTACCTGACGGATATCCACATTCCCGTAAATGGTGACCTGATTGGTGGATGCCGTCGGACGGCTTTCCCAATAAGCTGCCCCGGCACCGATGGCGAGAATGACCACTGCGGCAATGACCAACTTTTTTTTGGCGATAGCCATGCGTCATATACTCCCAGACTAGTGGACTATGGGTTTGCACTCTTGTTCAGCAAGACACTTATCTAATCGGAGAATGCCACATTGTAGTCCTGCTTGGCGCGGATGTAATCCGTGGCCATCTGCTGCCTGGCGGCGCGCAATTGGGCCACATTGTCCTTATTGGCAGTGCATATCGTCTGCGATGATGGGCGTGTTTACCCTGGCACCACCGGGATCCCTTTGACCGTCATAAGGCAGACATTTCATCAGGTAAGCCTTATAAAAAAAATAATTAATACTGATTAGTATTTATGGTTTCCCCGCACTATAGTCCGTCAATCGCTGCAGACGTAGCGATTGACGCCGGTGCCTCCGGCGTCGGGCAACTGCATGGAGGTGGCATATGGCCGTCAAGACCTATAGCGCGGGTGTGAAGGATTACCGGAACACCTATTGGGAACCGGATTACAGCGTCAAGGATACGGATATCCTTGCCGTATTCAAGATTACTCCCCAGGCGGGCGTGGATCGTGAGGAAGCCGCTGCTGCGGTTGCCGCTGAATCCTCCACCGGCACCTGGACCACGGTGTGGACCGATCTCCTCACCGATCTCGACTACTACAAGGGCCGTGCGTATAAGATCGAAGACGTTCCTGGCGATGACACCTGCTTCTATGCGTTCATCGCCTACCCCATCGACTTGTTTGAAGAAGGTTCCGTGGTTAACGTCTTCACCTCGCTGGTCGGTAACGTGTTCGGCTTCAAGGCTGTCCGTGCCCTGCGTCTGGAAGACGTGCGTTTCCCGATCGCGTACGTCAAGACCTGCGGCGGCCCACCCCACGGCATTCAGGTCGAGCGCGACATCATGAACAAGTATGGTCGGCCGCTGCTGGGTTGCACCATCAAGCCCAAGCTGGGACTGTCGGCCAAAAATTACGGCCGTGCCTGCTATGAAGGGTTGCGTGGCGGTCTGGATTTCACCAAGGACGACGAAAACGTCAACAGCCAGCCCTTCATGCGTTGGAAGCAGCGTTTCGACTTCGTCATGGAGGCGATCGAGAAGGCAGAGCGGGAGACTGGTGAGCGCAAGGGTCACTACCTGAACGTCACCGCGCCCACCCCGGAAGAGATGTACAAGCGTGCGGAATACGCCAAGGAAATTGGTGCGCCCATCATCATGCATGACTACATCACCGGTGGTTTCTGTGCCAACACGGGTCTGGCCAACTGGTGTCGCGATAACGGTTTGCTCCTGCACATCCACCGCGCCATGCACGCTGTGCTCGACCGTAACCCGCACCACGGTATTCATTTCCGCGTGCTGACCAAGATTCTCCGTCTGTCCGGCGGTGATCATCTGCACTCCGGTACGGTGGTAGGCAAGCTCGAAGGCGACCGCGAGGCGACCTTGGGCTGGATCGACATTATGCGTGATAAGTTCATCAAGGAAGATCGCAGCCGCGGTATCTTCTTTGACCAGGACTGGGGTTCCATGCCGGGCGTGATGCCGGTTGCTTCCGGTGGTATCCATGTTTGGCACATGCCGGCGCTGGTCACCATCTTTGGTGATGACTCGGTGTTGCAGTTCGGCGGCGGCACCTTGGGCCACCCCTGGGGCAATGCTGCTGGCGCTGCTGCCAACCGTGTTGCGCTGGAAGCCTGTGTGGAAGCCCGCAACCGCGGTGTGCCCATCGAGAAAGAAGGCAAGGCCGTCCTCACTGACGCCGCCAAGCATTCTCCCGAACTCAAGGTGGCCATGGAAACGTGGAAAGAGATCAAGTTCGAGTTCGATACCGTCGACAAGCTGGACGTCGCCCACAAGTAAGCACGTTTATCGTGTACCCCGGCGGGGATACTTTGTTTCCCGCTCCGGTGGGCACGTCTTGATGCCTAGGAGCTTTTTATGAGTGAAGTGCAGGATTACAAATCCCGTCTCTCCGATCCGGCGAGCCGGAAGTTCGAAACCTTGTCTTATTTGCCCGCTTTAACCCCGGCGCAGATTCGTAACCAGGTCGAGTATATTGTATCCAAGGGCTGGAACCCGGCTATTGAGCACACCGAGCCGGAGAATGCCTTTGATCACTACTGGTATATGTGGAAGTTGCCCATGTTCGGTGAAACCGACGTGGATCACATTTTGAAAGAGGCGGAGGCCTGTCACAAGGCCAATCCCCATAATCACGTCCGTCTTGTCGGTTATGACAACTTCAAGCAGTCCCAGGGCGCTGCTCTGGTGATTTATCGGGGCAAGACCGTATAAGTAAGTAGTTCCGTGCCGTATCTGTAAGGGCTTCGCGCCAAGCAGATACGGCGCTTGTCGAGAGTATTCTGTAGCCTGCCTTCGCGCTATCGTGAATATTCTCGTCAAGTGCCGTGTTTCCCTGTCCGATATTGTCCGAGGAGAACCATCTCATGCGCGATCAGCTGGCCGAATACTATATTAAAGAAGCACCCTACTACCGGGCTACCGGTGATGAAATAGAGCTGTATGAAGCCGCTTACGGCGTGCGTATGCCGATGATGCTCAAGGGCCCCACCGGCTGTGGCAAAACCCGTTTCGTGGAGTATATGGCCTATAAGCTGGGTAAGCCGTTGATCACCGTGGCGTGTAATGAAGACATGACGGCCTCCGATCTGGTCGGACGTTTCCTGCTCGACCCGCAAGGCACCCGCTGGCAGGATGGTCCGTTGACCATGGCGGCGCGTTTGGGTGCCATCTGCTATTTGGACGAAGTCGTGGAGGCCCGTCAGGATACCACCGTGGTCATCCATCCGCTGACCGATAATCGCCGGATTTTGCCGCTGGAAAAGAAGGGGGAACTGGTTCATGCACACCCCGATTTTCAGTTGGTGATCTCTTACAATCCGGGCTATCAGAGCCTCATGAAGGATCTGAAACAGTCAACTAAGCAGCGCTTTGGTGCTCTGGATTTTAATTACCCCGAGCATGCGATTGAGACGGAAATTGTTTCTCATGAGACGGGTGTCGGCAAGGACGTCGCCGGTAAGTTGGTGTCTATCGCCGAGCGTGCCCGTAACCTGAAGGGTCATGGTCTTGATGAGGGTATCTCCACCCGTATGCTGGTCTACGCCGGCTCGCTGATCAGCAAGGGCGTCGAAGCAAAGGCCGCTTGCCGGGTGACGCTGGTGCGTCCGATTACCGATGACCCGGATATGCGCGATGCCCTGGATGCGGCGGTGACTACTTACTTCTGAGTTCTCACGTTCGCCTTGCAGTAAACAGGGTCGCAACGATCACGGAGGACGCATGAAACGCCTGGAAGATTATGCAGAGCTGCTGGAGGTTTTTGGCGAGGAAAGCCAAGCCGTTCTGCAGAGTAACTGGCAGGAGGCCGCCCGGATTTTCAGTCCGGCTGGTCTGGATCAATACCTGGATGGCGCCATGGGTATGCGCTCGCTGGGCAAGGGCGATGGCTTGGTGAGCAGTTATCTGGATGCCGCCCCCCACGTCGCCCGCGAAGTGGGAGAAGATGCCGTCTGGGAACTGGTGGGCGCCGTTCTGAAGATGGCGTCCAAAACCAGTGGTGCGGTGCTGGAGGCGGTGCTCTCCACCAGTCCGACAGCCGCCAACCGTTTGGCTGATCTGGAGCTTTTCAAAAGTTATCTCGGCATGCTGGACCGCCTGCTCGCACAAGTGCCCAGAGCCGTACGGCCGATGCTGGAAAATATCGACCAGCTCTTCGGTTATTTGACGCTGGGTGGTTTGCGCCGCTGGGCATTGTGGGGTGCGCACGCCCATCGCACCGATTTTGCGGCGCAAATCGCGTATTTTTCCCTGAAAAGCCCGGAAGCCCTGGCTATGCTCCAGCAGGAGCGCAAAGGCACGCTATTTGTGGATATCCAGCGCCGCCTGCGCATGTATCTGCGCGCGTTGTGGGGACGGGATTTTTTCCTGCGTCCTACCAGCGGTGACTTTGAAGACCGTGAAGGTTACCGGCCTTATATCGAAGGGATTTTCATCCATCTTCCCGATGCCTACGACGATTGGGAAGGTATCGATGGAATGACCCGCTATCGCGCCGTGGCGGCTCACGCCGCGGCGCATGTGGCTTACATGCAGAAGGCGATCTCGGCTGAGGCGCTCAACCCGGAACAGATGGCGGTGATTGGTCTGTTTGAAGATGCCCGAGTGGAGGCGCTGGCCATGCGCGCTTTCCCCGGAATCCGGGCTATCTGGTTGCCTTTTCACACGGCAGTAGCCGGGCCGGTCGCCAGTATGGGAGAGCTGTTTTCCCGGTTGGCGCGGGCTATTATCGATCCCGCCTATGAGGATGGTAACGCCTGGGTGCAGGAGGGTCGGCTGGCCTTTATGGCGGCCGAGGCGCGTTGGGACGATCCACAGCTCTCCTGGGATTTGGGGGTGCGTCTGGCGGACAGCCTGCGTAAAGAGAAGGTGACTTACCACGCCCGAACCGATATTCCCGATGTCCTCTACCGCGATGACAACCGCTATATCTGGGAGTTTGAGGAAGTGGATTGGGAACATGAAGCGACGATCCTCCCCGGTGCCCAGGTACGGAAATACGTCAACGTCATGGAAATGGTCAACGAGGTGGATACCGAACTGGCCGGTGACGATGCGCAGGAAGTCTGGGTGCTGCAATCGGAGCTTTTTCCCTATGAAGATATGGGGTTAAGCTACAACCAGACGGAAGGCAAGGAGCCGCTTTCCGATCCTTTCCATTATGCGGAGTGGGATTATCAGATACAGGCCTGTCGTCCCCACTGGGCGACGGTACTGGAACGACGTCCACGCATGGGCGATGTAAACGGCGTGCGTGAAGTGCTGGAAAAGTATAAGCCCGTTTCCAGTCGCCTCAAGTATCTGATCGAAGCCTTGCAGCCCCAGGGCGTGCAGCGTTTGCGCAAGCAGGAAGACGGTGACGAGATTGATATGGAAGCGGCGCTGCGCGCCCTCGTCGATATCCGCATGGGCCTGGCCCCGGATACCCGCATTCACATGCGCACACTGCGCAAGCTGCGCGATTTGGGCGTGCTGGTGCTGATGGATTTATCGGAGTCTACCAACGATAAGGTCTACGGTTCGGAGGACACGATCCTTCAGCTCACCCGGGATGCGACCGCCTTACTCGCCGACGCCATGAACCGTATTGGCGATCCTTTCGCTATTCACGGATTTCATTCCGATGGGCGGCATGATGTGGCATATTACCGCTTTAAGGACTTTGATGAGGCATATGGTGACGAGGCCATGGGGCGCATTGCGGGCATGACGGGTAAGTTCTCGACCCGTATGGGAGCGGCGCTACGGCATGCCGGACACTATCTCCGTCAGCAGCGGCAGAGTAAAAAGCTGCTGCTGGTCATCACCGACGGTGAACCGGCGGACATCGATGTGCGCGATCCGCAATATCTGCGCCACGACGCCAAGCGTGCGGTGGAGGAGTTGCAGCGGGACGGGGTGATTACCTATTGCCTCAGTCTGGATCCCCACGCCGACGAGTATGTATCGCGGATTTTCGGGGCGCGCAATTATCAGGTAATTGATCATGTCGAGCGTCTGCCGGAACGTTTGCCCATGCTTTATGCCGGCCTGACCCAGTAGCTTTGCAAACGGGGAGGTGCCAGCGTTGGCTGGTTGAGTTGTTGTTGCTGGTATTGTTGCTGGTCGGGGTTTATGTTTTTACCCAATGGCGTGGATCCGCGGCCATTCCGCCCAAGCAATTGCCGGTCCTGGTTCTGCAAAGCCCAAGCGGGCAATGGCTGGATTATCAGCCGCGCAGTGGCGAGGTGACACTGATCAATTTTTGGTCACCGGATTGCCCGCCTTGTGTGGCCGAGATTCCTGTTCTGAACGGGCTGCAAAAGTGGCTGGGTGGTGCGCACTTTGCGGTGCTGGGTGTGGCGGTCGCGGGGAACGCGCCTATAGTTGTGGCTCAGGCTAAATCCCGGTACGGCATCATCTATCCTGTCTATGTAGACAGTTCCGGAAGGGTTTCCCGGCTGCTGGGAGGGGTAACGCTGACGCCCACTTCTCTCCTGGTGAACGGGCAAGGCCGCATCGTTGGCCGCTACGTTGGTGCGATTTCCTTACCTGTCATCCTCTGGCACTTGCTCAGGATGCGGTTGTAGATTTCAGGGCCTGCTCTCTTCGGGCTTCCGGGTGCGCACCAGCATTGGGGCAGCGGCTCGCACCATGGCCTTATTGCTGCGATGTTGGCTCGCCTCCACCGGGCAGGCGGGTCTGCGATGATGGTGCGCATACAGCAGTTCCCAATCACGGCGGGCTTCAGCAGGTTTGGCGCGTGCCAAGGCCAGCATGCCAAAACCATCGTCATCCCAGCCGCAGTCGCTGAGCACGGCTTCGGGCCAGCGCTGCATATAGGCATCGCGCATGATCTTTTTGCCCAGTTCGGCCAGATCCTCCGCGACCCCCAGCGCCACTGCCCGCGTTTTCCATTCATCCCATTCGAACAGCATTTCTTCCGAACCTATCATGTGACACTCTCCCGCAGTTATCGTGATGATCGGCGTCCCTGTTTTTTATGGGTACAGTCGTTTAGGTGTAGTTCGGGATTATGGTGGTGTCAAGGATGTTTTTCGGTATTCTGCACTTTGCAAGCTTATGCCGGGGTCGCCGGACTGACGGCCACATGCTAGTTTATACAGGTAATGTCTGCATTTCTGTGAACAGGATTGTGCTGAGGAGCCAACAAAATGATACGCAGTATGACCGGGTTTGCCCGCTGTGAAAGTCATGGAGCCTGGGGCACGCTTGCCTGGGAGCTGCGCACCGTAAATCATCGTTTTCTTGATGTTGGTCTGCGCCTGCCCGAGGGCTTGGGCGCCCTCGAAACAGCGGTACGGGCACGTTTGCAAAAAACGCTGGTGCGCGGCCGGGTGGATGCCTGGCTGCGTTTTCAGCCTGTGGCGGGCGGATCGTTGCGCCTTAACACGGCACTGGCGACGGAACTGTACGGGCTCCATGCGGAGCTGACGGACATCTGGGAGCTGGGTGAGACCGCGTTTAATCCATGGGATGCGCTGCGCTGGCCGGGTCTGGTGCAGGCGTCCGGCACGGATATGGATACGGAGATGCTGGAGGCAGAAGTGTTGGTGCTGCTGGACCGGGCGTTGACCGAGTTGCAGGGGGCTCGCGAGCGGGAGGGCGCGGCTTTGGCGCAACTGTTGCTGAGCCGTGTGGAGGCGATTGCCGAACAGACTGCAGCTTTGCGCACCCATTTGCCTGAGCTGGAAAAGGCGCTGCGCGAACGCTTGCAGGCGCGCCTGCAGGAACTGGCGCAGCAGGTGGACGCGGGGCGTTGGGAGCAGGAGTTGCTCTTTTATCTGCAACGTCAGGACGTAGCGGAAGAGCTGGACCGTCTGGATACCCATCTGAGCGAATTGCGGCGCATCTTGCAGCGGCGTGAGGCAGTGGGCAGGCGTCTGGATTTCCTTATGCAGGAGCTCAACCGGGAGGCCAATACCCTCGCTTCCAAGGCTGGAGACAGCCAGGTGACTTTTGCCTCGGTAGAGCTGAAAGTACTCATCGAACAGATGCGGGAGCAGGTACAGAATGTGGAGTGAAAGCCAATGACGGGTGGAGCAGAACGCGGTATCCTGTGGATTATTTCGGCACCCAGCGGGGCGGGAAAGACCAGTCTGGCGCGGGCGTTGGTAGCGGCGACTCCGCAATTGCGGACCTCCGTCTCTTACACCACCCGGCCCCCGCGGCCAGGTGAGGTTGAGGGAACGGACTATCACTTCGTTCCCATGGAAGTCTTCACGGCCATGGCGGAGCGCGGTGAGTTTCTGGAGTCCGCCAGGGTGCACGGCAATGGTTATGGCACCAGTGAACCTTGGGTAAAGAGCCAGTTGTTCGCTGGGACGGACTGTCTGCTGGAGATCGACTGGCAAGGCGCGCGGCAGGTGCGGGAAAGATTGCCGGGGCAGGCAGTCAGTATTTTTATCTTGCCGCCCTCGGTCGCCGCCTTGGCGGAACGTTTGCGCGGCCGTGGCCAGGATTCGGAGACGGTTATCGCGCGTAGGCTGGCGGCAGCACGTGAAGAGTTGTTGCACTATGACGAGTTTGATTATCTGGTGGTGAATGACCACTTCCAGGATGCGTTGGCCGACTTGCAGAGCATTGTCCATGCCGAGCATTTGCGGCGGGGTTATCAGGAGTATGCACAGCATCAACGATTAAAGAATCTTCTCGGTATGAATGGTTAATTTTGATAAAAAGGTGAATGGACGATGGCACGAGTAACAGTAGAAGATTGTCTGGATCATGTGGATAATCGTTTTGAGTTAACGTTGGTAGCGGCACGGCGCGCGCGGCAATTGGCTTCCGGCGCGATTCCAGAGGTGGAACCGGGGCGCGACAAGAATACGGTGATTGCATTGCGCGAAGTGGCAGCGGGCAAAGTGAGTCGGACGATTCTGGATGAGCAGATGCCGCCACCGTTACCCAACTTTCCCGGTGCAGCGAACCGCGAAGCGGCTGGAGTTGAGGATGTCTCTGGCGAGTGAAAGCGAGCTAGGCGCAACAATGCCGAGACTGCCGCTGGCAATGGCGGTGGGCGAGGTGCTGCGGCTGTCGCCGGTACCTCCGGCCTTGGAGGATCCTTGCGCGCCGCTGCGCGCATTACTCCAGCAATACATGACGCCCGAAGAGGTGGCGCGCGCGCGTGAAGCCTACGAGTTGGCGGCTACCGCGCACGGTGCACAAACCCGGCGTAGTGGTGAGCCTTATATTCATCATCCGGTGGCGGTCGCTTGCATTCTCGCCGAACTGCAACTGGATATTTTTACCATTCAAGCCGCCTTGCTGCATGATGTGATTGAAGATTGCAATATCAGTAAGGAAAACATCGTCGAGCGCTTCGGGCCAGAAGTGGCGGAGATGGTGGATGGCGTCAGCAAGCTCGGGCAGGTGCGTTTTGAAACCCGTGAAGAGGCGCAGGCAGAGAACTTTCGCAAGATGTTCCTGGCTATGTCCCGGGATATTCGGGTGGTACTGATCAAGCTGGCCGATCGCCTGCACAATATGCGTACCATGGGCGTGATGACGCCGGAGAAGCGGCGGCGTATTTCTCGGGAAACCCTCGATATCTACGCACCCATTGCGCAACGCCTGGGTATTCATGCCATTCGCATTGAGTTGGAGGAGTTGGCCTTCTCCCATCTCTATCCCAAGCGTTGGCACACCCTCAATGAGGCGATCAAGGCGAGCCGCGGCAACCGTAAGGAAGGGGTGCAAACCATTCAGCGTGCCCTGGAGGACCGTCTGCGTCAGGAGGGCTTCGTGGCGCAAGTCTGCGGTCGTGAAAAGCACGTCTACAGTATTTACAGCAAAATGCAGAAGAAGGGTATGCCCTTCGGGGCCATCCACGATCTCCACGCTTTCCGAGTCATTGTCGCTGATGTGGATACCTGTTATCGCGTTTTGGGCTTGATCCATAGTCTGTATCGACCGATACCCGGGCGCTTCAAAGACTATATTGCCATTCCCAAATCTAACGGATATCAGTCCCTGCATACCGTGTTGTTGGGTCCCTTTGGTCATCCGGTAGAGGTCCAGATTCGCACGGAGGATATGCACCGGGTGGCAGAGGCGGGAGTGGCGGCACATTGGCTTTACAAAACGGGCACCAGTAACGCGCATGCTGAAACCCAGTCGCGCGCCTGGTTGCAGCGCTTGCTGGAACTGCAGATGCAGGGTGGGGACTCCAAGGAGTTTCTGGAGAGCGTTAAGCTTGATCTGTTTCCAGATGAGGTTTATGTGTTTACCCCCAAGGGTAAGATTCTCAACCTGCCACGCGGCGCGACGGCGGTGGATTTTGCCTACGCAGTGCACACGGATATCGGTGATCAAGCGGTGGCAGCCAAGGTGAACGATATGTATGTACCGTTGCGTAGCCCGCTGAATAATGGGGAGAAGGTGGAGATTGTCACCGCCGCCTCGGCGCATCCGCAGCCCGGCTGGCTGGATGTGGTGGTGACTGCCAAGGCGCGCAGTAGTGTACGTGCTTATCTGAAGACTATGCAGTGCGGCGATGCTGAGTTACTGGGCCGCAATTTGCTAGAGAAGGCGATGCACAATCTGGGTACGGATTTCCAGCTGGTAGAAGCAGCGGATTTCCGGCGAGTACTGACAACGTTTAATGTTCAGAACGAAGGACAATTGTTTGCCGCCATTGGTATGGGAGAGGTGTTTCCGCTGGTCGTGGCACACAAACTGTTGCCAGAGGAGGAAGATCGTGGGCGCCTGGCACAGACAGCGCGCCGTTTGGGGCAGGCGGTGAGTCAGTTGTTACCGAGCCGCCTCAGCCGTGAGGGAGCCACGAAAAAGCCGCTGCTGATTCGGGGAACAGAGGGGATGCCGGTGACGTTGGCGCGCTGTTGCCGGCCTATTCCCGGTGATCCTATTTTGGGTTTTATCAGCGCTGGCAAAGGCGTAGTGGTGCATACCCACGATTGCCACAACATCCGCGAGTGGCGTAAGCGCCGCGACCGTTGGGTGGATGTGCAGTGGGACCCAGAAGCCCCCCAGGGTGAGTTTCTGGTAACGATCCGGGTGGTGGCGGAGAGTGCGCGTGGCGTACTGGCCCGTATCGCCACCCTGATTTCCGATGAAGATTCCAATATTGATCATGTGGACATCGAGCCCCAGGATGGACTCTACACGGGCATCACCTTTACCATACAGGCGCACCATCGTGATCACCTGGCTAAAATCATGCGGAGTTTGCGTAGCCTGCCGATGGTATCCCGGGTACAGCGGGTCAAAGGCTAACAAGGAGTTTGTCTATGCCAGTTCCAGTTCAGAGTAATTCAGCACCGCAGGCCATTGGGGCTTATAGTCAGGGTATGGTGCATGATGGCCTGCTTTATCTCTCGGGCCAGATCCCTCTGGACCCCGTCAGTGGTCGTATGGTAGAGGGCGACTTCGCCCTGCAGATTCGGCAGGTGCTGGATAATCTGCAGGCGGTTTGCGCGGCGGCGGGCGGACGTTTGCAAAATGCCATCAAATTGCAGGTGTACCTTACGGATCTCGGGCACTTCGCGCAGGTGAATCAAGCCATGGAGGCGGAGTTCGCGCCACCCTATCCGGCACGGGCCGTGGTGCAGGTGGCGGCACTACCGCGCGGCGCGCAAGTAGAAATCGACGGTATCGTTGCCTTGGGTGAGGCGGACTGATATGGAGCGCGCGGAACTGCTTACCCAGCCCATGCATGTGCTGTTGCAGGCACATCCGGTGTTGGTCGCGCTGCTGGAAGAGCGCGGTATTCACTGCGGGGAATGCTTTGTCGCTGATCGGGAGACCCTGGCGGGGGTGGCCACCATGCATCATATCGATCCGGATGAACTCCTCGCGGAATGGGCACGTCGCGAGGCCCTGTCGCGCACCGACTAGCATGGCGGTAGCGAAGACGGGGCTATTTCTGCAGAGTTCCGTCTCGGCATTGCGCGGGGTTGGCCCCGCGCTGGTCCAGCGCCTGCAGCGCATGGACCTGTGGCGGGTGCAGGATATCCTGTTTCATCTACCCAGTCGTTATCAGGATCGCCGCCTCATATCCCCTATGGCGGCCTTGCAGCCCGGTCAGGAGTGTGCCGTACTGGGTGAAATTGTCAGTATCCATCACCAGCGCGGGCGACGTGAACAATGGCTGGTGACCTTGAGTGATGGCAGTGGCTGTCTGCAAATACGACTTTTTCACATGGTAGCGGCCCTGCGTGGGCAATGGCAGGTCGGGCGGCAGCTCTGGTGTTTCGGAGATTTGCGGGGTGGCTTTCACGGCCTCGAAATGGTGCATCCGGAATGGCAGATGGCCGATGTCCCGCAATTTCAGGCCCCACGTCATCTCACCCCCTTTTATCCCAGTAGTGAAGGCATTACCCAGGCGCAATGGCGGCGCTGGGTGGCGCAAGCCCTGACTTTGCTTGACCAGCTTCCGGACTACCTTGAAGATCGTTTGCCTCCGCACTGGCCCAGTCTGCGCGAAGGTTTGTGTCTGCTCCATGAATGTGCGGATGACATTCCCTCCCCGCAGCATCCCGCCGGGCAGCGGCTGGCGTTGGAGGAGCTGCTGGCAAATCATTTGGCGGTGCGCCGTACGCGGCAGTCGGGGGCGATGCAAAATGCCCCTTGTCTGCACAGCGACGGGCAGTTGTGGCAGCGTTTCCTGGCGCAATTGCCTTTCGTGCTGACGGGAGCGCAGGAGCGGGTGATTGCGGAGATTAATGCCGACTTGGCGCGCCATCGGCCCATGCGCCGCTTATTGCAAGGGGATGTCGGCTCCGGTAAGACCCTGGTCGCGGCGGCGGCAGCGCTGACTGCCCTAGAGGCTGGGTATCAGGTGGCACTGATGGCACCGACTGAAATTCTTGCAGAACAGTTATATACGCGCTTCCGGCAGTGGTTAAAACCCTTGGACTGGGAGGTGGGCTTCCTAGTGGGTGGCCGCCCACCGCGCGCCCGCCGCGAGACCCTGGAAGCCCTGGCCAGTGGCAGACTTGGGCTGGTGACGGGGACGCAGGCCCTGTTTCAGGAGGAAGTGGAGTTCTCTCGTCTTGGGCTGGTCATTATTGACGAACAGCACCGCTTTGGCGTGGAGCAGCGCCGTCAGCTGCTGGAGAAGGGCGCCATGCCCCACCTGCTGGTGATGACCGCCACGCCGATTCCGCGGACTCTGGCGATGACGGTGCATGCGGATCTGGAGGTATCGGTCATTGACGCGCTGCCGCCAGGGCGTACCCCCGTGGAAACCCTGGTGATGCCTGACAGTCGGCGGCCCGAACTGATCGGGCGGATGCAACACATGCTGGAGGAGGGGCGGCAAATCTATTGGGTTTGTCCGCTGATTGAGGAGTCGGAAATCCTCGAATTGCAGGCGGCAGAGGCAAGTTTTGCAGATTTGCAAAGCACCCTGCCCGGTGTGGCCATCGGGCTAATACACGGGCGGATGCGCGCTGCAGAAAAGGCGGAGGTGATGGTGGCCTTTCAGTCGGGTGCTGTACGCATTCTGGTGGCGACGACGGTGATTGAGGTGGGGGTGGATGTCCCCAACGCCAGTCTCATGGTCGTCGAAGATGCGGAGCGCCTGGGCTTGGCGCAACTGCACCAGCTCCGCGGGCGGGTGGGGCGGGGAGCGCAGCAGAGCAGTTGTATCCTGCTGTATCATCCCCCCCTGAGTAGCAAGGCACGCGAGCGTTTACGGGTAATGCGCGCAACCCATGACGGTTTTGTCATTGCGCGCAAGGACCTTGAACTGCGCGGACCGGGCGAGTATCTCGGCACGCGGCAGACGGGCATCCTGCAGATGCGTGTCGCCGACATCCTGCGTGACGAGGCCCTGCTGGCCCTCGTGCCCGCCTTGGCGGATCAGTTGCTGCGGGAAGATCCCGATGCGGCGCAGGCTATCGTGCAACGCTGGCTGGGGAACCGACTGGATTACGGGCAGGTGGGTTAGAGGGAATCTGTCCGAAGATCATGGACCTCGCGCTCAGACTTCCGGTATATTATGAACTCGTGTGAGTGGGGACATTTGGGAGAGCAGGGTGATACGCAAATTCAAGGGATGGGGGCTGTTGGGGGTTATACCGGGTGCTCTGGGATTGGCGGGTTGCGCGACGACACCTCTGTCCTCTGCGCCAGTACACTCGGTGGCCTACTATGCCGCACAGATTCCCCCGCCGGTTGTTCAGCCGGTGGCACCAGTAGTCTCTCCGGTAATCTCCGCGCCCGTCGCTCAATCGGTGCATATCGTCATTTCAACTGACACACACTCCCTGATGATCTACAAGGGCGCCACCGTGCTGGCGACCTATCCGGTAGCCATCGGTTTCAATGGCGCCGCCCCCAAACGGATGCGAGGCGATGATATTACGCCGATAGGGCGTTATCACATCGGTTGGGTCAGTCGGGACACACGCTATGGCCCATTCATGGGTTTAACCTACCCTAACCGGAAAAATGCGGCGTGGGGGTTGCGTGAAGGCATTATCACCAGGACGCAATATCGCGCCATTGTCGCTGCCGTCGATGCTGGGCACACACCGCCGCAAAATACCCCGCTGGGCGGTGAAATAGGCATTCACGGCATGGGTCCGCAATTTGCGGATGGCCCTCAGAGCAAGGTGTTCCCCGGGCGCTGGACGGCTGGCTGCGTGGCCTTGTCTAACTGGGATGCCCGGCAAATCGCCGCGATGGTGCGGGTAGGGACGCCCGTGGAGATTGTGGGGAATGTGCGCGGATTTCGCCGCAATTTAGAATCAGCCAGTGCTGATGCCCGGTATAAGTCCGCGGCCGTGCTCAATACGACGGCGACGCCAGGGACTGTTGCGAAGCCCCAGGATACCGCGATGGATACCTTGCTTGCGGCGCTCGCCCCAAGCGCAGCACACTGATTTTCAGTGTGCTTTAGCGCTGCCAGCCGACGTCCTGACTGAATCGGTAAGCCTCTTCCATACAGTCGCCCAGCGCGACGCCCTCCCGCCAGTTGGCCCGGAAGTACAACCCAGGGTGCCGGGCGCTGAGGGCGTCGATCCGCTTTACCCGCTCCAGGTGCCCGATTTCATATTGCGGGATGGCTTTTGGCCAAGTCTGGCAGCGGCTGAAAACGGGCTTGCCGCTGATACCCAGTAGTGGGCAGATCTCGCGTAATGCAGTCGCCAGCAGATCATCATCATCACGTCCGGAAATGTCATTTTGACTGCCGCCGATAAAGGCGGTCAACAATACCTGATCCGCAGGCGCGCGTCCTGGAAAGAGGGTGGATGAGAAGAGCACCCCCAGTGTTTCCAGACCCATGACCCGCGGAATCAGCATGCCGAAACCATCCAGCGGATGTTGAACCTGCATGCGCTGAAAGCCAATGGACAGGCTGCCGACTGCAGGATAAGGGATGGCGTCCAGTTCGTGGGCAAGTGCAGCGTCCGTTGGCGCGAGCAGCCTGGCCGCAGCACCTGCGGGCAGGGCGAGAATAAGCCGTTTGCTTTGCCAGGTCTGGCTGCCGCTGCTGACCTGCCAATTACCGTCGCTATTCCCCAAGTGCTCGACTGGAGTGTTGCAACGCAACGCATCGCCAAGGGCGCTGGCGACCCTGAGCGGGAGGGTCTGTAGGCCTTCGTGAAAAGAAATAAGGCGGGTTTTCGGGGTGTCGGGCGATTTCTTGTTGCGGGCGCGCAGGGCGCCGCGGAGGAGCGAGCCACCGTCTTGCTCCAGCGCTATCAGGCGGGGAAGGGTGGCTTGTACCGAAAGACGGGCGGGATTGCCAGCAAAGACACCGGAGATGAAGGGGTCGACCAGCCAGGTGAGTGCTTCCTCTCCAAGTCGCCGCCGCACAAAGTCAGCAACACTTTCCTCACTATCCTGCATCCGACGCGGTGACCGGAAAGGCTCGCCAAGGAGACGCAGGCGGCCGCGCCAACTCAGCAGGCCGCCGCCGAAAAGCACGCCCGGTCCCAGTGCGACGGGTTGCCGATGGCGATTAAGGATATAGCGGCGTTTGGCGAGCGGGTTGGCTTCGACGATGTCTTCTTCTAAACGCAGCTCGCGGAGCCATTCCGGGACGATGTGGCCTTTAAGCATGAGCGAGTTGGGTCCCATATCCCGCCGATAGCCTTCTTCTTGTCGACTCTGCAGGTTGCCCCCTGGTTTGGCAGCGGCCTCCAGCAGCAAGGGCGACCAGCCCTGTTTGCGGAGGAAATAGGCCGTGGCCAGACCCGAAATGCCAGCGCCGATGATGATGACGTCGTCCATGGAGTTATGACTCTTTACCCAGGTAGTAAGGGCTCTGCAGGTACCAGCCATGCAGGTGGCGCAGCAGGGCGATGAGGACGGCGGTGACCGGTAGGGCGAGCAGCAGGCCGACGAAGCCGAAGAGCTCGCCGCCCGCAAGCACGGCGAAAATAACGGCGACCGGGTGCAGACCGATACGATCCCCCACCAGATAAGGGGTGAACACCATGCTTTCCAGTATCTGGCCGATGCCAAAGACGATCAATACCCAGAGGATGGGCAAAAAAGCGCCGGTCTGCACATACATGGCGAGGCTGGCCATGGCTATTCCGCTTACGACGCCAAGATAGGGCACAAAACTGAGAAGTCCCGCCACCAGGCCGACGAGGATGGCGGTTTGCAGGCCGACAATACTGAGGCCAATCGCGTAACTGGTGCCCAGGGCCAGCATCACCAGGAGTTGTCCGCGCAAAAAGGCCATAAGCATGGTGTCCGCATCGCTGGCCAGGTGCTGGGAAATGGGCAGATAGTGCGGGGGAATCAGTGCGGCAATACGGGCAATAAGGCGTGGCCAGTCGCGCAGCAGATAGAACCCCAGAACCGGTACTAAAATGATACTGAGTACGCTACTGATCAGGCCGGAGCCGGAGCTCAGCGCCAATTGGAGACTGCGTCCCAGCCATCCCGCCAGTTTCTGGGCATTGGCCGTGGCGTAATGGGTAATACTTTGGCTGTCAAGGTGGATGCCAATCCGTGCGGAGAACTGTGGAATGATCTGGGTTTGCAGAAGTTCTGCATATTTTTGCAGATATTCGATAAACAGCACGGATTGGTGACGGATGACGGGGAGCAGGGCCATGGTGATTCCCGCCAGGATCAGGATGACGAGGACGAAAACCAGTGTGGTGCCCCAGGTCCGACCGATTCGGTGGCGTTGCAGCCGAGTCACCAGCGGATTGCCGAGATAAGCGAGGATGCCCGCAATCAGAAATGGGCTGAGGATGGGGGAGAGACGATACGTCAGCCAGCCCAGCAGAATAAGGATGGCCAGCACAAAAAATCGTTGCATCGTTCGCGAGGCCCCCTCATCCAGTATTTAACGGTTCCGAGGTCAGGATAACCTAGTCCGGTACAGTTTCGCTATGGGGTTGCGCCGGAGTGTCGGTGGCCCAGACCAATAAGGCATATTTATGGTGCTATACGCCAAAAGAGGCAAATGCAGCGTCGCTGCCTGCCTGCCGCATTACGCGTGCGGGAACTGGCGGATACGACCCATCGTTGCTTTATAGGCGTGTTGACATCTGATGGATATGGTATCGATCTGTGTCGAACATGCACCGGTGTAAATAGTGAATTTACGTTGACCCGATACCCGCCCGCTTCGAATCTGTTTATTCCACATGGCACTGCAGTTCATTATTTCCAATAGGCTGTTTATTATGCAATTTTAAAATGTTGTTCCAGTGCACCATCCTTTGGTGCGACCATCTGCTGAAAAGTCTTGGCGTGCGTCTGTAAGAAGTCCGGCGAAGCAACGACTGATAAATCTGGGACGATATAGATAGCGAACGAATTTACCGTGATGACTAGTTTATAACGAAGTCCTGTTGTATCATTCTAGCGTGCAGGGATGCCAGAATCTGGCAAACTTCTGATATATCTTTCAAAGTAATTAATGCCATGGCTAATTCTCCAGCGATACGTACTCTAGATATGGAGCGTGTGAAAAAATATGGACAATCAATCGCGCATGCGGCGTATTCTATGGAGCACATTCAGCGCTCGGTTTGACCGGGATAAGTCCCTGGCATTGTTGCTGCGGTGGGAAGTTGCGTACATGGGAGGTGCCCTGCGCACACCGACCACGACCAGCATTGAATTTGTCCGCAAAGAGATCGGGTCGAGCCTCTCAGAGAGCGCGCGCAAGACCTTGATACAGGAAATTTTCTCACTATTGACAGTCGACGAAACTTGCCTCGGTCAGGACCCTATTATTCACCTGCAGAGCCTCCGCGAGGCCCACGCCAGCCAAGAGGCGGCGGCGTTCATATCTCAGCAAGCTGTGGCACCATCGGCACCACCGGCACCACCGGCACCACCGGCACCACCGGCACCACCGGCACCGGCACCGGCACCGGCACCACCGGCACCGGCACCGGCACCAACCGCAAAACGCGGGCACTATGGGCTTGATGAAGACACGTTTTCCCAGATATTTCTTGATCATGATTGAGCATGTTTTGGATGGAGAATAATTAAGATGGCGCGCGAAAATACGTTGACTCGGGAATTTTTACGGCACTTCATACCTGCGGTATTGCTTAATGCTGTGTTGGTGCTTGGTATTCTCGCATTGGGGCAGTATCTGCTGATCCGTCAGGCGGAAGATCAGGAGCTTTCTGCTATACGCAATGAATTTCATCAGCTAACAGCGGGTTATGCGCAGCAGGTCCTTGGCGCTGCCAGTGCTCTGGCAGGCAATCCAGGAGTGATGACTGCCTTCGCCACCGCGCCTTCTGCGAGTCAACGTACCCAACTTGGCGCCGAGTCCGATAGCTTGTATCGTGTGCTCAAGTCACAATATGGGCAGGCCGTCGTGGTGTTTATCGCCAACCAGCATGTATTGTATCGCGCTAATAAACCAACGTTTTTTGGGGATCATATAATTCCCCGTCCAGATATCTCTCAGGTAATAAAGACCGGTTTGCCAGTGGCCAATCTGGGACTGCTGAAGCTTGTTGGTTATTCTGTAAGTGGCGTTGCGCCAGTGCTTTCCAGTGATGGTAGTGTGCTCGGGGTTGCGCAGGTCAGTTTGCCCATTGCCTCGTTGTATGGCCGCATATTGCATGACATCCCCGGGAGCGGTATCGCCATCCTGATCCATCACAGCGCCACTTCGCCTGATGATGTTAATGAAAAAACGCTGGGAAATAATGTGGTTAGCTATGTTAGCTCGCCTGATTTGCAGGAATATATTGCCCAACATCCTCATATGTTACACGCGAACTACAGTGGCATAGCCAGGCTTAAGGATGGTGAGTTTTACCATCTCTTCGTGATGCCTCTGACGGGATACGATAAGAAACCGCTGGGTTTGGCCGTGTTTGGTTACAACGTAACAAACACGCTGCGCATCGCAGCGATTACGCTCGGTGCATCTTTGGTTTTGAGTGCTTTAGTGTTTCTCTTGATCGGACTCAATCTGAAACGCTTCATCGAGCGGCGTATTCTTGCTCCAGTAGTGGAATTGGCGAAGCGGCTGCGGGCCATTTCTCTGGGGGAGCGATTGGAGCAATCGCTAGAACAGACGGAAACAAATGAGATTGGCATTCTCCAAACAGCGGCCGAGCGACTGCGCAAGACCTTGCTGAACATGCTGAGCCATATTAAAAAACCTGGCTAGCACAATTTTCCTCTGCGCTTGGCACTGTCTGCATCGATGGTGCCACGCCGCCGCCGAGATTAGGCCACTAGGGCGCGGACTACGGGCATGACCGCGCGATAGCGTCGGTGGCGCTCCTCCCGGCTGTACCGTGACCAGTCCCGCATGTTGTAGGGACTTGAGATGGAAAGAAATACCGTTGTGCGTTTGCCCCAGATACTCGGCAATTTCGCCAGATACCAGGCCTACAGGCTCCTGCTCCACCAAGAGCCGGAAAATATCCAGCCGTATCGGCGACGCGAGTGCCGCCAAGCAGATTACCATTCGATCCCGTTGTTCTGTAGCATCCACAAATCAACTCACGAACTTTCGTTGAAGTATTGACAGGAGCTGACCGCTCGTCAAGACTACGCGTTGAATCTTCTGCGGAGTGACGGGTCCATGCTGGCGGTACTGATCTTTCTGGCAACGTTGATATTGGTGATCTGGCAACCCAAGGGGCTGAGTATTGGCTGGAGTGCCATGGGCGGGGCGGCGCTGGCGCTGGCGACTGGTGTCATCACCTGGAATGATATCCCCGCAGTTTGGCACATCATCTGGGACGCCACTTTTACCTTTGTGGCCCTCATCATCATTTCGCTGATTCTGGATGAAGCGGGCTTTTTTCACTGGGCGGCGCTGCATGTGGCGCGCTGGGGTGGTGGACGGGGACGGCTCTTATTCCCGCTGATTGTTGTCCTCGGCGCAGCCATCGCTGCAGTTTTTGCCAATGATGGAGCAGCCTTGCTCCTGACCCCGATTGTGATGGCCATCCTGCTGCAACTGGAGTTTACCCCGGCCGCCACTTTTGCCTTTGTCATCGCCACGGGTTTTGTTGCTGACACCACCAGCCTGCCGCTGATGATCTCTAATTTGGTCAATATTGTCAGCGCCAACTATTTCAATATTTCATTTGATCGCTACGCCCTGGTGATGATTCCGGTAGATCTGGTGGCGTTGGCGATGACGCTGTTGGTGCTCTGGATCGCATTTCGGCGGGTGCTGCCGCAGCATTACGGCACGGCGCATCTCCCGGAGCCGGCAACGGCGATCAAAGACCATCTGGTGTTCCGTACCAGCTTTCCGGTGCTGATTTTGTTGCTCATCGCCTATTTTGTGACCGCGCAGTGGCAGGTGCCCGTCTCTGTGGTCACCGTCACGGGTGCCTTGATTCTGCTTGCCCTGGCGGGCCGCTGGTTTCAGGGTGGGCGCGGCGCGCAGATTTCCGTACGTAAGGTGTTGCAGGACGCGCCCTGGAAAATTGTGGTCTTCAGTTTGGGTATGTACCTGGTGGTGTACGGCTTACGTAATGCCGGACTGACGGACTATGTGGCACAGGCCCTGCTTTGGTTTGGTGCGCATGGGCGGGTCGCGGCAGCACTGGGTACGGGTTTCCTGGCGGCACTGCTTTCTTCAGTGATGAATAACATGCCAGCGGTATTGGTGGGTGCATTGGCCATTCATCACGCGCCAGTCGCAGCGGATCCCATGATTCACGAGATTATGGTCTACGCCAATATCATCGGTTGTGATCTGGGCCCGAAGTTTACGCCCATCGGCAGTCTCGCCACCTTATTGTGGTTGCATGTGCTGGGTCGCAAGGGGGTCACCATCACCTGGGGCCAGTATATGAGGATTGGGCTGCTGATCACACCGCCGGTGCTTTTGGTGACTCTGCTGGCGCTCGCCTGGTGGTTGCCACTGACTTGAAAAAATCCTTTCCCATCCTCATGTAGTGTGACGTGGAGATGTTGGTTCTATGGCGGCCAGGGAGGGTGCTTCATGCAGTTCGTCAGACCAGCAGCGGTGGCCGGGACGTTTTATCCTGCGAAGGCTTCTGTTTTGCGCGCCGAAGTAGCGCGTTTATTGGCCGGGGCGGAAAGCGCGGATGAAGCGGCCGCTGTCGCGTGGCCCAAGGCCATTATCGTCCCGCATGCGGGCTACGTCTATTCCGGAGCGGTGGCGGCTTCTGCTTACGCCTTGTTGGCCAAGGGCCGGGGGCACATTCGCCGGGTCGTGCTGTTAGGGCCTGCGCATCGTGTGCCGTTCCGCGATCTCGCTCTCCCTGGCGTTCAGGCTATGCAAACGCCGCTGGGTGTCGTTGCGGTGGATCAGGCGGGGGTGGCGGCACTGGCCGGGTTGCCCCAGGTTCTGGAAATGCCCGCCGCCCACGCCCAGGAACATGCCCTGGAAGTACAATTGCCTTTTATTCAGGAAGTGCTGGATGGCGTCAGCGTCATCCCTCTGGTGGTGGGAGATGCCCGGCCAGAGGCGGTGGCGGAGGTTCTGGAGAAGCTCTGGGGGGGCGAGGAGACGGTCATTGTTATCAGCTCCGACCTCTCTCACTATCATCCTTACACCGAAGCCAGAGCGATAGACCACCATACGGTGGAAGAGATATTGCGCTTTGACCCGCAACCCATCGAGCACGACCAGGCTTGCGGCGCTACGCCCATCAATGGCTTTCTCCCTGTCGCTCGCAAGCACCACCTGCGCCCACGTCTGGTGGATCTGTGTAACTCGGGTGATACGGCGGGGTCCCGCGATGCGGTGGTGGGCTATGCCGCGGTAGCTTTTTACGGAGAAAGCCATGACCATGCATGATGGTGACGAAAAAACCAGTGGGTTTCCGCCGGAAGCCGGGAAAGTCCTGTTGAATTTGGCCCGTGCGACGATTGCCGAGGCGTTGGGTTTGCCCGCTGAGTTGGCGGCTGTGCCGGACTGGGCGCAGCCGCCGGGTGCGACTTTTGTGACGCTCACCGGACCCCAGGGTTTGCGGGGCTGCATCGGTAGCTTGCAAGCCTACCGTCCCCTCGGGGTGGACCTGCGCGCCAATGCCCTGGCCGCGGCCTTCGAGGATCCACGTTTCCCGCCGCTGGGCGCAGAGGAGTGGTCACAGGTGCGGGTGGAAGTTTCACTACTCTCTTCGCTGCAACCCATGCATTTTGACAGCGAGGAGAGCCTGCTGCAGCAAATACAACCCCATCAGGATGGGCTGGTTTTAAGCCATGGGGTGCAGCGCGGTACCTTTCTCCCGCAGGTATGGGAGGAACTCCCCCAGCCACGGGAGTTTTTGCGAGCGCTGAAGCACAAGGCGGGCCTGCCTGCAGATTTCTGGTCGGCAAACATAGAAGTGTACCGCTATATGGTCGAAAAATGGCGGGAAGAGCCGACCGCAGAGAGGAAGAGCGGTGGATAAAGAAACGTTTATAACGCATCCCGGCCGCTATTGGCATAATCTCGCAGATGGACGCATTCAGTGTGACCTCTGTCCGCGCGACTGCCGCCTGCAGGAAGGGCAACGCGGGGCCTGTTTTGTGCGGATGCGGGAGGGCAATACCATGGTCCTAACCACCTATGGCCGTTCCTCGGGTTTTTGCATTGACCCCATCGAGAAAAAACCCCTGAATCACTTTTACCCCGGCAGCAGTGTGCTCTCTTTCGGTACGGCGGGCTGCAACCTGGCCTGCAAGTTCTGCCAGAACTGGGATATTTCCAAGTCCCGCGAGATGGACCGGCTCCAGGACCAGGCGAGTCCCGCAGGCATCGCGGCAACTGCCCTGTCGCTGGCTGTCAAAAGTGTGGCCTTTACCTATAATGACCCGGTTATTTTTGCCGAATACGCCATGGATACGGCGGACGCCTGCCATGCCGTCGGCATTAAGACTGTGGCTGTTACCGCCGGCTACATCCACGCGCAGCCGCGGGCGGAGTTCTTCGCCAAAATGGACGCAACCAACGTCGATCTCAAGGCCTTTACCGACGAGTTTTACTTCAAGCTGACGGGAGCGCATCTGGCTCCCGTGTTAGAAACGCTGGAGTATATTGTCAAAGAAACCCAGACCTGGTTGGAAATAACTACGTTGCTTATTCCGGGCCATAATGACTCCGAGGCGGAAATTCGTGCAGCCGCGGAGTGGATTATGGAGCGTCTGGGTCCTGACGTACCGTTGCATTTCTCTGCTTTCCATCCCGACTACCGGATGCCAGATGTCCCCGCCACACCGGCAGATACCCTCGTGCAGGCACGCCGCGTGGCCATGGAGATGGGTTTACATTATGTCTATACCGGAAATGTGCATGATCAGGAGGGCGATACCACTTTTTGTCCCGGATGCGGGGCGGCATTGATTGTCCGTGACTGGTATCAGATATTGTCTTATCACCTGACTCCGGAGGGTCATTGTCCCCATTGTGGCCACCCTATTGCCGGATATTTCGAGGCCCGGCCGGGGAGTTTCGGACGCAAGCGCATTCCCTTGCGTATCGGGGCTTGAGTGGCGGTCCGCCAATAGATCCTTTCATAGCGATCAGGTCACCCGAGGCCAGTGCTGGCAACAGGCCGCGGACATAGGGTGGCCCTCCCACTTACCCCTGCGGAGAGGGATCACACAAACGCCGCATATGCTCTGGCAGTTCGGTAGGGCACTCACCGCACTGTCGGTTGGCGGGTACCGCATAATCTATTTTTTTGGGATAGGCCAGATTCAGGCCCGCCATAATGTCCTGGAACTCTTTCACGCTTTTGCCCGCGAGCCGGGGATTCCGCCCCTTTTCCTGGGCCACAGAAGAAACGTGCCGATGCTGATAATCGTGCGCTGGGTAGACCAGGGTTTCATCCGGCAGGCTAAATAACTTATCCTGAATCGACCGATACAGAGTGGCTGCATCGCCATTCTGAAAGTCGGTGCGTCCGCAGCCATCAATCAGCAGCGCGTCGCCCGTAAATACCCGTTGACTATCGCTCCCAGTCAGCAAATAACTATGGTGGGTGTCGGTGTGTCCGGGCGTGAACAGGGGAGAAAAGGTGAGGGTGCCCACTCTGAATGGTTGTCCCTCCACGACCCCAAAATCCGTGCAGGGAAGCTGGTCCATGGCCGGACCGGCCATCTGGCTTCCGGCAACTGATTTGAGCTTGCGCGCGCTGGTGACATGATCGGCATGAATGTGGGTCTCCAGGGTGTAGACCAGGCGCAGACCCAGCGCCTGAAGCACTCGTAAATCCCGCTCCATGGTCTCCAGTACGGGATCCAGCAGGACCGCCTGCCCCGTCTGAGTACAACCGAACAGGTAGGTATAGGTAGAGGATTCCGCTTCAAATAGTTGTCGAAATATCATTTGTATCTCCTTCCTTTCAGGGCAATTCAGGGATCCGCCATGGGCTTAGAAGCTGTCATCTCCTCGGTAGTGCTGATCCAAAAGGATAGCCCTTTCATGGGGCTTTTGCTGATCCTTTGGGGGGGTAACCTTCCGCCGAATGAATCCCGCCGCGGTGGCCGAGTCTTATGGTCAATGCCTCCACTCCACCGCGAACCCCAGCAGGGCAAGGGTGAAATCCAGCAAATCGTGCGGATGGCTGTAAAAGGAAAATCCAAGTCAATGCGTGGTCCGCCGCGGTCGAGCGGTGTGCTGGTTTATGGACTGTTGCTGGCATCTTTCGCTGTCGGAGCACACGCTGACAGTGCCGGTACCTGGCAATCGTTAAAGAACTGGGGCCAAAATCAGTGGTCAGCGGCCACCGCCGCACTGCCGCACACGCCCGTAACGGTGCCGGCGCGAGGGACGATTGAAGTGGCCTTCTCGCCGCCGGGCGGGGCGACAGCGGCCATTGTGCAGGCCGTTGGCGAGGCGAAGCAACGGGTCTGGGTGCAGGCCTACAGCTTCACCAGCGCGCCGATCGCCAAGGCCGTGCTCAGCGCCGCCAAAAGAGGGGTCGAGGTGAAGGTGGTGCTGGATAGAAGCCAGCGCACCCAGAAATATTCGGTGGCCGATTTTTTCGCCAACCAGGGTGTGCCCGTTTACGTTGATGACCAGCACGCTATTGCCCATAACAAGGTGATGGTGATCGACTCGGGGACGCTGATCACGGGCAGCTTTAATTTCAGCAAGGCGGCGGAGCAGGCCAATGCCGAAAATCTCCTGATATTTCGGGAGAATCCTGCACTACAGCAGCTCTACGCTGACAACTTCCGCTTTCATCTCAGCCATTCGACGCCCTACACGGCGCGTCATGGCTTGGATTAAGCCAGCCTAGACGAGCCCTTCCAGCAACTGTACCTCGACCAGACTGCCGGCCTTGGCATGCTCCGCTTCGGCCGCGAGAATGATCAAGCAGTCGGCATGGGCCATTCCACTCATGATATGGGAGGCCTGCTGGCCGACGCCAGCCACCTTAAGCCCGGAGGGCGTCTGTACCAATACACCACGCTGAAAATCGGTGCGTCCCGGTTTTTTCTTAAGGTCCTCTGTCAGAGGAAGTTGCAATGGCGGCGCGATCCAGGGGGCGGTTTTGCCCATACGTTTGAGGATACTGGGGCGCACGAACTGGTAAAACGTCACTACGGTGGCAACAGGGTTGCCAGGCAGACCAAAAAATGTGGCATCGCCCAGTTGTCCGAAAGCCAGAGGGCGCCCGGGTTTCATGTTTATTTTCCAGAAATTGATGGTGCCGAGGCGACCGAGGAGTTCGGCGATGTAGTCGGCGTCGCCCACGGAGACGCCGCCGGTGCTGATCACCACATCGGCCATGGTTGCGGCGCTGTGCAGGGCCGCTTCGATCTGCTCAGGATCGTCGACGATACGGCCGAGATCAAGGATTTCACAGCCGAGGCGTTGCAGCATGCCGTGCAGGGCATAACGGTTACTGTCGTAGATTTGTCCTGGACCCAGCGCGCTGCCCAGTGGGCGCAACTCATCGCCCGTAGAGAAAAATGCGACCCGCAGACGGCGATACACGGTGAGTTCGGCAACACCCAGACTGGCGAGCAGCCCGATTTGGGCGGGACGCAGCCATGTTCCGGCTTCAAGGGCCAGGGCACCGGCTTGCAGGTCCTCACCGGGCTGGCGGATATTCGCTCCCGTCTTGCTGACCGCCTGCGGAGTGACCTGATCAGCGTGGACTTCTGCCTGCTCCTGAACGAGCACGGCATCCGCGCCTTCCGGGACTACGGCACCGGTCATAATACGTACACACTCGTCGGCACCGACATGCCCCTTGAAGGGATGTCCGGCAAAAGACTGGCCGATGATGCGTCGTACGGCATCGCCGTCAATGCTGCGCAGGGCGTAGCCATCCATGGCCGAATTGGACCAGGCGGGCACGTTGGCAGGGGCATGAATGTCGGTGGCCAGTACCCGTCCCAGCGCATTGCCGAGATGGATATTTTCGGTACCTTGCACCGGCAGGCTGGCCGCGAGGATGGCATCCCGTGCATCGGCGACATTTTTAGCCAGGGAATCATGTTCGTTACCACCACAACAGTGCGCCATGTTTAATCTTCCTTTTTTATCCATTGCCGGATGAATTGCGCGATGGCGGACGGCGTATTCAGGTCCAGTTGAACGCCGGGAATGTCCAAAACGCTATCTGTCGCCACAGCGATGATGCCGGGGTCCTCTGCCGCAAGCAGGGGACGCCCGAGACCTGGCCGGTACACTTCGATTTTCGGCAGCGCCAGTGCCTTGTTCCCCTCCATCAGGAGCAGGTCTGGCAGTGGTTGCAGGCTGGCGCTGATGGTCTCCAGGTTGACTTCCGCCGGCGCCGGTCGGCTCATAAGCCAGCGTTTCGGGCCCTGCAGTAATACGGCATCTGCACCTGCCTCCCGTAAACGGTAACTGTCCTTTCCCGGTACATCCCAGTCCACATCATGATGGGTCGACTTGACGACGGCGACCTTCAGTCCATATCCGCGCAGCAGGGGAATCAGGGCGCAGAGCAGGGTGGTCTTACCGCTACCGCTATATCCTACTACACAGAGCGTTTTCATGTCATATCCTCTGGATGATTGCAGTTACGCAGCAAGTCGGCGGGCAGGGTAAGACCGGCAAAAGAGAGGTCCTGGAACCAGCCTTGCGCTCGCCGCCCGCCGCCGTCCAGATAACGCTGTAGCTGGGGCAGCTGAGCGCGGCGACACAGACAGATGACCGCATGCCAATGGTCGGCGCTGCGCACCACCACCAGGTCATGCCCGCCTTTGGCCTGCCACATGCGGCGCACGATATCCTGGGGTAAATAGGGACCGTCTACCGGGATGCTGGCTACCCAGGCTTGCGTCGCGGCATGCATTCCGGCGGCGAGGCCCATGAGCGGGCCCTGAAAGTCTGCCGTCAGATCAGAGACGACCGGATACCCCCATTGTGCATAACGCTCCAGATTGCGGTTGGCGCTGATGACGATGTCGGTACAATCCCCGTGCAGGATGGTGATGGCCCGCTCAATCAGGGGTTTTCCCTGCCAGTCCAGCCAGCCTTTATCCGCGCCAGCCATGCGCCGACCGGCGCCACCGGCCAGAATGATTCCGGTGACCGGTAGCCGTTGGCGTGTATTCTGTGCGTTGGGTAGGGGTGCCGGGGTGCTGATGGACGGGTTCACGGGTGTCGTGCCTTGCTGGTAATGCCTATGCTATCCTTCCACAATTCTTTCCTGAGTAAAACCCGGAGCGGTTATGTGGAATTGGTTGCGGGGCAAGATGGAGCCTGTCGCCCCGCCCAGCGGAGTCGTGATAGATGCGGGTATCCCGGCGCAGGACCGGGTGGCGGAACTCCCCTTGCCGGAGCCCCTTTTTATTCTGCACTACAATGGTTTTGGTCTGTTGCCGGAAAATCCCGATCTGCGTCAGATTCTGCTGGAGACGGCGCGGAGCGGTGACTTCCTCCGGGATATGCCGCGCGTCAGCGCCCAGCAATTGGCGGCAAGGGCCGGATTGCAGGCGCGCTTTGGCGTGGATACCGACACCGTGGCGCGTTTCTTTCGGGTGCTGCACGCCGAGATTACCCGGCGCATGTATGTGGAAGCCGCCCGGGAGCGCGAAGGCGCGGCGGGGCTGCGCCTGACTCTACTGAAGCCGGAAACGGCCACGCCGGAAGACCAGGCCATTGTCAACGCCGATGCCCATGGTCTCGGTGCCGGAGTCTATCCCTTTACCCATATTCCCGAAAACCCCCACCCGGGGACGGAAAACCCATTTATTATTCGTGTCGTGATGAAAAAGGATCTGGTATGAAAAAAATAGCCATCTTCGCCGGTGACGGCATTGGTCCGGAAATCGTGGCGGCTGCCCGGCAAGTGCTGGATGCCGTGGATCAGGCTGCCCACCTTGGCCTGCGTTGTAGTGAAGGCCTGGTGGGCGGGGCCGCGCTGGACGCCAGCGATGATCCCTTGCCGGCAGCCTCTTTGCAGTTGGCCATGGAGGCGGATGCGGTCATTTTGGGCGCGGTAGGCGGCCCCCGCTGGGACGCGTATCCACCTGCCAAACGCCCGGAACAGGGACTGCTGCGCCTGCGCAAGGGCCTGGATCTCTACGCGAACCTGCGTCCCGCGCAGATTTTTCCGCAGTTGCTGGATGCCTCGCCCCTACGTCCGGAGCTGGTACGTGATGTCGATATCCTGGTGGTGCGCGAGCTGACCGGGGACATCTACTTCGGTCAGCCGCGCGGCCTGGAAGTGGTCGACGGCAAGCGCCGTGGCTTTAACACCATGGTCTATGACGAGGATGAAATTCGCCGTATCGCCCATGTAGCCTTCCGCGCTGCCCAGGGGCGCCGTAGGCAGTTGTGCTCGGTGGACAAGGCCAATGTCCTGGAGGCCACGCGTCTGTGGCGCGAGGTGGTCACCGAGGTGGCACGGGACTATCCTGATGTGCAGGTCAGCCATATGTATGTGGATAATGCCGCCATGCAACTGATTCGCGCCCCGGCACAGTTCGACGTGCTGCTGACCGGCAATATGTTCGGTGACATTCTTTCTGACGAAGCCAGTCAATTGACCGGTTCCATCGGTATGCTGCCCTCGGCTTCACTGGGCGAGGGCCGGGCGATGTATGAGCCCATCCATGGCTCGGCGCCGGACATAGCCGGGCAGGACAAGGCGAATCCCCTGGCCACGATTCTGTCCGTGGCGATGATGCTGCGCCATTCCCTCAACGCCGAACCCTGGGCGCAGCGGGTGGAAGCGGCGGTGCAGCTGGTGCTGGAGCAGGGCCTGCGCACGGCGGATATCGCAGCGCCGGGAACGCCGGTAATCGGCACCAGCGCCATGGGTGCCGCGGTGGTCAACGCCCTGAACCTGAAGGATTGATACACAGATGCAAAAATCACGATACAACGTGGCTATTCTGGGCGCTACCGGAGCTGTTGGTGAGGTCATGCTGCAGATTCTCGAGCAGCGGAAGTTTCCGGTGGATAAACTCTATCTGCTGGCCAGCAGCCATTCGGCGGGTGGGCGCCTGCCCTTCACGGGCAAGCAGGTTCTGGTCCGAGATGCGGCGACTTTTGACTGGTCGCAGGTCGATATCGGGCTGTTTTCTGCCGGTGCCAAGGTCAGCGCAGAGTATGCCCCAAAGGCAGTGGCTGCCGGGTGTGTGGTCATCGACAACACCTCTCAGTTCCGCTATGACGATGAAATCCCGTTGGTGGTGCCAGAAGTAAATCCGCAGCGGATTGCCGATTACCGGCGCCACGGTATTATCGCCAACCCCAATTGCTCGACTATCCAGATGCTGCTGGCGCTAAAACCCATCGCCGATGTGGCGGGCATCGAGCGGGTGGTGGTCGCGACTTATCAGGCGGTCAGTGGTGCGGGCCGGCGGGCCATTGAAGAACTGGGGCAGCAGACCCTGGCGATTTTTCGTCATGAAGAGGGCGTTACCGAGGTGTTTCCCAAGCGGATTGCCTTCAACTGTCTGCCGCAAATAGATGTTTTTCAGGAAAACGGCTACACCAAGGAAGAAATGAAGATGCTTTGGGAGACTCGCAAGATCCTGGAGATTCCGGATATTGCGCTGACTGCCACCTGTGTACGGGTGCCCGTGTTTTATGGCCATTCCGAAGCGGTCAATGTGGTAACCCGTGAACTTATTACGCCAGGGGCCGTCCGCGCGTTGTTGGAAAAGGCGCCGGGCGTCGTTGTCGTCGATGATCGCAGCACCGCCACCTGGCCTTCAGCGCTGGATGCAGCGGGGCAGGATGCCACCTATGTAGGTCGTATTCGCGGCGATTGCTCCCATGAACGTGGAATCAATTTTTGGGTAGTGGCTGACAATATTCGCAAAGGGGCGGCGCTGAACAGTGTACAGATTGCAGAGTTACTGGTTCGCGACTATTTATAGAGATGTTATTGGCAAGCATGCTTGTCGAACTGCGCATCTGTTACCAAAATGAGGAAGATAATGATGGATAGGAAGAACTGGTTGTGGGTCATGGCTGGCATGGGCCTCCTCTTGCCGGGTATGGCGCAGGCGCTGGGGCTTGGCGGGCTGCATGTGCTTTCAGCGCCGGGAGAACCTTTTCGTGCAGAAATTTCCATACAGTCGTTGAATCCGCAAAGCGAAGCCAGTCTCAGTGCCGGTCTGGCACCTGCCAGCGCCTTCGCAATGATCAATCTTCCCAAGGCTGGTGCACTGGATCAATGGCACTTTACGGTGCGAAGTGGTGACAGACCGGCCATATTGATCAGTAGTCCACTGCCACTGCCACTGGCTCAGCCAGCGCTGCATTTCCTGGTGCAGATGGATTGGTCGGGAGGGCAGATGGTACGCGAATACGCGGCATACAACGCCGGAGCTAACGTGGTTTCCGCACCCCGGACCATGATGTCTGCTCCGCAGACCAGCGCCTCGCCGACAATGCTGCAGCCCGGCCGCCACGCAGCACCTGCCCGCATCTATCATGGTTGGTCCAGGGTGAACCGTTATGGCCCGGTGCCGGTCAATGGATCTCTGTTCCAGGCGGCTCAAGATATTACACGCAGTAGCGCGGTCACCCTCGACCAGGTCATGGCCGCTCTGGTGAAGGCCAACCCGCGGGCCTTTAAGGACGGCAATCCTACCTACCTCTATGCCGGCAGCATGCTGATGGTGCCCAGTCTGGCACAGGTGCAGTCCGTTTCACCCGCGCAGGCCAGTACTTGGTTGTCTGCCCAGCATGCGAACAGTGTGTCTGTTGCTACTGCGCCTGCCGCAACGCCCCCGGTTATTGCACCGGCCGCTGCTGTGGCAGCAGCGGTGAAAACCGCCGGTAACTCGACGCATCTGGTGCTTTCCAGTGCACCTGCGGCAGCGGCTACCGCTGTCGTAGCCAGCGCCGCCTCCGCTGCCACAACAGGTCAGTTGCCGGTGGCGGATACGGTACTGCGTGATGACAACCAAAAATTGATGGTCGAAGTGGCCAGTCTGGGTCAGCGCCTGAACGCAGAGGCGCGTCTGCTGGCCAGTCAGGAAGTGCAACTTGCGACCCTTTCCCGGACGACAGGTAACAGCAGTCTGTTTAATGACTTTCCGCTGCTCATATCGTTAGGCGGTAATATTCTTCTGCTGCTTTTGTTCCTCTGGATGCTACGTCGACAAAAAGAGGCGGAACAGCGCCAGCGCGAGATTTCGCAGCGAATTTCTACTTTGAGTGCGGCACCGAAAGAGGCGAGTCCTCAACCCCAGTCTCCCACATCGGTGCTTAGTGCAGCGCCGCCCCCCGTTGTTTCGCCGCCGTCGAGTGTCCAGCCTGCTGCGGTCGGCGCACCCATATATGATGCCCTGCCAGGTCTTGCCCTATCTGTAAATCACCCGGAGGAAAGCGCCAAGGATGCATATGCCGGCGCGGAAGTCGATCCACTTGAACAGGCCGATCTCTACCTGACCTACGGTAAGGCGGAACAGGCAGTTTCCGTGCTCAATGAGTCTCTCGAAGCGAACCCACGGCGTAAGGAACTGTACGTCAAGCTGCTCGATATTTATGCCAATCTGGATCGCCATGAGGCGTATCTGGATCTCGCTGAACGCATGCGGGGGCGTTTCGGACCGCATAATGCTGTGTGGCAGGAAGTGGCCTTACAGGGGGCACGGCTTTTTCCCGGTAATGCGCTCTTTGCCAGCGCTGCGGAGACGACGGCGACAGTTCCCGAGCCTGTTACTGAGATACCGTTGCCTGCTGAGCCTGTGGAAGAGTCCGCGGCACATGCTCCCTTGGATATGTTGGATTTCCACTTTGGTCATACCCCAGTGGAGCCGGCCGCAGCGGCAGAAGAAGAATTCCCGCCGGAGGAGAAAGCCCGGCTTCTGCAAAACATTGACGAGCAGTTTCGGTTGATGGATGAGACTCGTGGAACCAGTGAGACGCTGGATGTCGATTCAAATTCAGAAGAATCCCCCACAGCGTGGGAAGCTCCAGCTGCCGCGCCCTTGTTCGGCTTGGTCCGGCCTGATGAACCATCCACGCCCACCCTGCCTGCCGCTTTTTCCGCAGCCGTGGAATCTCCTGCCACTGGGGAAGCATATGCTGTCCAGGATGTTGCGGATTGGGACGCGGTCGGTACCAAACTCGACCTGGCCAAGGCCTATGTGGAAATGGGAGAGGGCGAATCGGCGCGCGATTTGCTCATGGAAGTGACGCGGGAAGGCAGCAGCGCTCAGCAGGAAGAAGCCAGGCAGTTGCTGAAAACGCTTTAAGCTGCGCTTGGTAATGGAATCCGTTGTGCCAATGGCTGGCACCCGCTGGGCCTTGGGGCTTGAATACGATGGCCATGGATTCTGTGGCTGGCAACGCCAGTTGGATCAGGAAAGCGTGCAAGGTGTTCTGGAAACAGCGCTGAGTCATGTGGCCCAGTGTCCGGTCAGCGTCATCGTTGCCGGGCGCACCGATACGGGGGTGCATGCCCTGTGTCAGGTGGTGCATTTTGACAGCCCGGTCGTGCGTCCCCCCGAGGCTTGGGTACGTGGTGCCAACACCTGCTTACCCAAAGGCGTGGCACTGCGTTGGGCCCGGGCTGTCCCGGACCATTTCCACGCCCGGTTCTCCGCCATGGCGCGGCGTTATCGTTATATGATTCTCAATCAGCGTGAAAAATCAGCACTATGGCGGAACCACACGGCTTGGATATATCGCCCTTTGGATGTGCAAGCCATGCAGGTAGCAGCGCAAACTCTACAGGGGACCCATGATTTTTCCGCCTTTCGCGCCTCTGCCTGTCAGGCCAAAAGCCCCATACGGGATTTGTGCCGACTGCAAGTCACGCGTCGAGGCGATCTGATCGCCGTTGATGCCGAGGCTAATGGTTTCTTGCATCACATGGTGCGTAATCTTGCGGGGGTGCTGATTGCCATAGGCAAGGGTGACCGACCCGTGGGCTGGGCAGCAGAGGTGCTGGCCAGTTGCGATCGCTGTCAGGCTGGCGTTACGGCCCCACCGGGCGGCCTCTATTTTGTGGCGCCGCGTTACCCTGCGGAGTTCGGGTTGCCGGTGGATGCGGTGGACGCCGGTTTCTTGATAGGGGATTAACGGGCGCACCGGATGACGGCACTCATGCTTTCTGCATGTCGCGGTGTTAGAATGCGCTGATGGTACGTATCAAAATATGCGGTATCACGAATGCAGCGGACGCGCGCGCGGCGGCGGCTGTCGGTGCGGATGCCATCGGACTGGTATTCTACCGTAAAAGCCCGCGGGCTTTAGATGCTGCGCGTACCCAGGAAATTCTCACGGCCTTGCCGCCCTTCATCACCCGCGTTGGCCTTTTTGTCAACGCAGATGCTGCTGAAGTGGCCGCAACTCTGCAGCAATACCCTTTGGATGTCCTGCAATTTCATGGCGATGAATCGCCATCCTTCTGTCGCAATTTTGACCGGCCCTATATTAAGGTGCTGCGGGTGACGGCGGCGCAAGATCTGCGACCAGCGGTGGATGCTTATCATGACGCGCAAGGACTGCTTCTGGACTGTGCAGTGCCGGGAGTCTGGGGAGGATCGGGCCAGAGTTTCGACTGGTGGCGGCTGGCGGATCTGGGTAAGCCCTGGATTTTGGCCGGCGGGCTGCATGCCGGCAATGTTGCCGAAGCTATCGCTATCGCCCGGCCTTATGCGGTAGATGTGAGCAGCGGGGTGGAGATGTCGCCCGGACGCAAAGATCATGACAAAATGGCACAGTTTGTTGCGCGGGTGCGCAGTGCCTGAGGGAGAGAAAATGGGAACTTATGCTTTGCCGGACGCATCCGGGCACTATGGGCCTTACGGCGGGCGGTTTGTTGCAGAAACCCTGATTCCGGCGTTGGAGGAACTGGAGCATGCCTATCAGGAGGCGCAACGGGATCCGGAGTTTCGTGCCGAGCTGCACAGTGAGTTGCGCCAGTTTGTCGGTCGTCCCAATCCGCTCTATCATGCGGCGCGTGTCTCCAGGGAACTGGGGGGGGCGCAGATTTACCTCAAGCGGGAAGATCTTAACCACACCGGTGCACACAAAATCAATAATGCCGTCGGTCAGGCTCTGCTCGCCCGGCGTATGGGCAAAAAACGGGTAATAGCCGAGACGGGCGCAGGGCAGCATGGCGTCGCCACGGCGACGGTCGCGACCCGCTATGGTATGGAATGCTTGGTGTATATGGGCGAAGAGGATATCCAGCGTCAGTCCAGCAATGTATTTCGCATGCGTTTACTGGGGGCGCAGGTGGCGGCGGTAAGCAGTGGTACGCGTACCCTGAAAGATGCGCTCAACGAAGCCTTGCGTGACTGGGTAACCAATGTTGAAAGCACTTTTTACGTGATCGGGACGGCCGCTGGACCGCATCCTTACCCGGTCATGGTGCGGGAATTTCACCGGGTGATCGGTGACGAGGCTCGGACCCAGTGCCTCGATCTGACGGGGCGGCTCCCCGATTGTCTGATCGCCTGCGTGGGGGGGGGCAGTAATGCCATCGGGCTGTTTTATCCATTTATCGAAGATAAGGCGGTGCGCATGATCGGGGTCGAAGCGGGCGGACTGGGACTCAGCACGGGACAGCATGCCGCCCCTCTGACCGCCGGACGTCCAGGAGTGCTGCATGGTAACCGGACCTACCTGATGGAAGATGAAGACGGCCAGATTTTGCCGACGCACTCCATCTCGGCGGGGCTGGATTATCCGGGGGTGGGGCCCGAGCATGCCTATCTGAAGGACAGCGGGCGGGCAGAATATGTGGCCGCTACCGATGCAGAAGCGCTGGCCGCTTTTCATCGCTTGTGCCGCACCGAGGGCATCATTCCGGCACTGGAAACCGCCCATGCACTGGCCCATGCCTTCCACCTGGCGCCAAGCATGCGCTCTGATCAAACCATTATCGTCAGCCTGTCCGGGCGAGGGGATAAGGATATTCATACCGTCGCCGCTCTCGAGGGGATTCATTTATGAGTCGTCTGGGCGGACTGTTTGTTCAACTCCAGGATGCGGGTCGTGCCGCCCTCATTCCTTTTATGACGGCGGGTGACCCCTCGCTGAGCGCGACCGTGCCCCTGATGCACGCGCTGGTCGCTGCCGGGGCCGATGCCATCGAACTGGGAATGCCCTTTTCCGACCCCATGGCCGACGGTCCCAGCATCCAGCGCGCCAGCGAGCGGGCGTTGGCGCGGGGGGTGAAACTGCGCATGGTACTGGAGTGGGTGCGCGAATTCCGCATGACCAACAGCCACACGCCCGTCATCCTCATGGGATATCTGAATCCGGTGGAAGCCATGGGCATAACCCCGTTCGCCGAGGCTGCTGCGACGGCGGGGGTGGACGGGGTCATCCTGGTGGATCTGACCCCGGAAGAGGGGCGCGGCGAAGCTGTCGTTCTCCAGCAGCACGGTATTGATCCTATTTTCCTGCTGGCGCCCACCAGCGGCCCGGAACGCGTGGTGACCGTTCGCAGTATGGGCAGCGGTTTTGTGTATTACGTTTCTCTGCGTGGCATTACCGGCGCGGCCCAGGCGGACTGGGCGGAAGTTCTGCAACGGGTACAGGATCTGCGTCGGCAACTGGGTCTGCCCGTCGCCATCGGTTTTGGCATTCGCGATGCGGCGACGGTGGCGCGGGTGGCGACCGGCGCCGACGCGGTGGTGGTCGGCAGTGCGCTGGTCGAGCAACTGGCGGCGTGTGCGACGGATCAGGAAGCCATTGATGCGGCCTGCCGCTTTATCGAGCCGCTGGCCCAGGCCGTGCGGACAACGGAAAGGAGAGGCGTATGAGTTGGTTCGATCGGGTGCTGCCGCCCAAAATAAAAAAAGCGCCCATAGCGACCCCCAGCGCAACCGAGAATAAGCGTACCGTACCCGAGGGCCTGTGGTCCAAGTGCCCCACCTGTCAGGTGGTGCTCTACCGCACGGAGTTAGAGGAGAACCTTTTCGTCTGCCCCCACTGCGGACATCATCAGCGGATCAGTGCCCGGCAGCGCCTGGATTGCTTCCTCGATGCGGAGCCCCGCCTGGAGATCGCGAAGGAATACGTCCCGGTGGATCCCCTGCGTTTCAAGGACCAGAAGCGCTATAAGGATCGGCTGCAGGAAGCCCAGGCCAAGTCCGGAGAGAACGATGCCCTGGTGGTGATGCGTGGCCGCCTCAAAGGGCGCCCGGTGGTGGCCGCGGCCTTTGCCTTCGAGTTCATGGGCGGGAGTATGGGCTCGGTGGTGGGCGCCCGCTTCGCCAAGGCGGCGGAGACGGCGCTGACGGAACGTTGTCCACTGGTCTGCTTCAGTGCCAGCGGTGGGGCTCGGATGCAGGAAGGACTTTTTTCCCTGATGCAGATGGCCAAGACTTCTGCCGCCGTGGAGCGCCTGGCCAAGGCGGGGGTGCCTTTCATCTCGGTGCTCACCGACCCGACTATGGGCGGTGTTTCTGCCAGTTTGGCGACCTTGGGGGATATCCTGATTGCGGAGCCCAAGGCGCTGATCGGCTTCGCCGGACCGCGGGTGATCGAGCAGACCATCCGCGAAAAGCTGCCGGAGGGTTTTCAGCGCTCGGAGTATTTGCTGGAGCACGGCGCCATTGACCAGATTGTCGATCGTCGCCAGATGCGCACGGTGGTGAGCGAGATGCTGAGGATGCTGACGCATGCTGAGAGTGCGTATTAACAGCCGGACACGGGGGCGGGTGTAGCCGGTGGTGTCTTTCCCAGATACCCTCAGTGATCGGGTCGCTGAACTTGCCGGGCCACCCGAGCAAATTGTCATGGGTCTGGAGCGGATGCTGGCCGCTTTAGCGGCGCTGAAGATTCCTGCGCGTTTGCCCATGCCGGTGATTTTGGTAGGGGGCACCAATGGCAAGGGCTCCACGGTGGCTTATCTGGAGGCCTTCTATCGGCAGGCGGGCTATCGCGTTGGCGCTTATACCAGCCCGCACCTCTGGCAGTTTACTGAACGTTTGCGGCTGGATGGTCGGCCTGCATCTGAATCCCTCTGGCGCCGGCAACTTACAGAAATAGCCGACACAGCACGCCAGATTCCGCTTACCTATTTTGAGATTGCGACCCTCGCTGCGGTGCGGATGATGTTAGCCACCGGGGTCGATGTGGCGATTCTGGAGGTCGGCCTGGGGGGACGTCTGGATGCGGTCAATGCCTTTACCCCTGATTGTAGTATCGTCACCACCGTGGACCTGGATCATCAGGACTGGCTGGGGTCCGATCGCGCATCCATCGGTCGGGAAAAGGCCGGTATCTTCCGGCGTAAGGTGCCGGCCCTCTATGGGGATGCGGAAGACCCCTGCGCTTCGGTATTGGCAGCGGCGGTACGCGCTGACGTGCCCCTGCGGCAGTTGGGGCGGGATTTTCATATTGATCCTCTGCGCGGGAAATGGTCGGGATTCGGGCAAGAGAAACAGGTGCCTGCACCCTTGTGGGCAGCACCGTCACAATGGGCCAATCTGGCATTGGCGGTAGCGGCGCTGTCTTTGTTGGAGGCAAAGCTGCCGGTGCCCGATTCAGTCATCTCCGCATGGACGCGGGCGCCGGAGTTGCCGGGACGCTGCCAGTGGCGTCAGCCCTGGGGGAAGGCCGGTCCTGATCTGCTGGTGGATGTCGCCCATAACCCCCAGGCGGCGCGGCAGCTGGCGGCCTTGCTGGCGGCGCGAAAAGGCGCCGCGCGTTGTCACGCCATTGTTGGCATGCTTGCTGACAAAGATATGGCCGGGACGCTCGCGCCACTGCTGCACTGGGTGGATGCCTGGCAGGTGCTGGAGATCACTGATACCCCGCGGGCGGCTGCGACGACGCAAATTGGCGCTGTGCTTGAGGGAATGAATGCGACAACAGTATCCGCAGGTGTCGGCATGGAACAGGCCCTGGCGGCGGCAAGAACGACTCTGGCGGGCGGCGATATTCTGCTCTGCTTCGGCTCTTTTCACCTCGTCAAGCAGTTGCCCATGGCGTGGTTGCAGAGTGACCCGGCATGATGTTCTGGGTAGATGCCGCTACCGTTGGTCTGGTGCTGCTGTCCGCGCTCTGGGGGCTTTTTCGCGGAATGGTGCGCGAGTTTTTTTCACTGGTAGCATGGGTTGGCGGATTTTATGTGGCGTGGAATTGGGGCGGAACTTGGCTGGCGCCTCAGTTGTCGTCGCAGATCCCCGCAGGCTGGAAGGTGCCGCTAGCTTCTTTTATCCTCTTTTTTGCTTGTCTGATCGTTGGTACTCTGTGCGCTTTTCTGGTCCGTAAGCTATTATATGGTATTGGTTTCGGGGCGACGGATCGCTTTTTGGGGACGTTCTTTGGTTTCTTGCGGGGGCTCGTGTTGATTGCCATTGTGGTCACCTTGGTGCAGTCCTCGGCCTTGTCCCAGTCTCCTTGGTGGGAGAGTTCCTGGTTGGCACAGGAACCGGTGAAACACTGGTCGCAATTGTTGACGGCACCTGCCGTGTCTTATCTGGAGTCGCAAAAAATTGCAAAATGACAATGTGGTGCAGCATGCCGTAGATGATGACCATTTTCATGATGAATGCGGGGTCATTGGCGTATTCGGTCATCCGGAAGCCGCCAATCTGACTTATCTCGGCCTCTATGCCCTGCAGCACCGGGGGCAGGAATCGGCGGGTATCGTTTCTGGCGATCAGGGCAAGCTTTATGTGCAGCGCGGTATGGGGCGGGTAGCCGATGTCTTCGGCTTGGAGCAGATCAGCAAGCTGCCCGGTGATCAGGCGATCGGTCATGTGCGCTATTCCACTGCTGGGGGTTCCGTACTGCGGAATACCCAGCCGGTATTTATCAATTATCGTCATGGCGCCTTTGCCGTCGGTCATAATGGTAACCTGGTCAACGCGGCTGAACTCCGCACCCGTTTGGAGCGGGAAGGGGCTATATTCCACACGGATATGGATACCGAGGTTGTCGTCCATCTGCTGGCGCGGGTGCCGGGTGATGACACGGGCACTCGCCTGGCGGCAGCACTGCGGCAGGTTTCCGGCGCTTATTCGCTGGTCTGTCTGACGGAGAGCCGACTGATTGGGGCGCGGGATCCCATGGGCTTTCGGCCACTGGTACTGGGAAGACTGATTGACTCGGGTGGCTTTGTGCTGGCCTCTGAGACTTGCGCTCTTGACCTCATGGGGGCGGAATTCGTCCGCGATGTCGAGCCGGGCGAGCTGATCATTATTTCCAAAGAGGGTATCGAGAGTCGTAAGCCTTTCGCCCCTGTCGGTCGGCGCATGTGCATTTTTGAATATATTTATTTCGCGCGTCCGGATAGCGTCCTGGATGGGGTTCACGTGTATTCAGCGCGTAAACGTATTGGCCAGGCCTTGGCACGCCAGCACCCGCGGGAGGCGGACCTGGTGGTGCCCGTTCCTGATTCTGGGGTCGCTGCGGCTATGGGTTACGCGGAGGCTTCCGGTTTGCCGTTCGAGCTGGGTTTAATCCGTAACCACTATGTGGGACGCACTTTCATTCAACCGGCACAGCGTGGGCGCGATTTCGGGGTGAAGGTCAAGCTCAATGCCCAGCCCAACATCCTGCGCGGCAAGCGGGTGATCCTGGTGGATGATTCTATTGTGCGCGGTACGACCAGCGCGAAAATCGTCAGTCTGGTCCGGGCTGCCGGTGCGCGCGAGGTGCATTTTGTGGTCAGCGCGCCGCCTACCACCGGGCCCTGTTATTACGGCATTGATACCCCGGATCGCTCCCAGCTCATTGCCGCTCAGCACAGTATAGAAGAGGTGCGCAAAATCATTGGTGCCGACAGTCTGGATTACATCAGTCTGGAAGCGCTGTATGAGGCGGTGGGCGGGCGTGAGCAGGGTTTTTGCGATGCCTGTTTCAGTGATGACTATCCCTTGCCGACGCCGGAAGGACATGGCTCGCGGCAATTGCATCTGATCAAGGAGTTGCGATGAAGCCCAAAGATTCCAATCCTGACTGGGCGAGGCAGCTACGCCCGGAAACCCTCGCCATCCGGGCCGGCATCCACCGCACCCAGGAGCAGGAGCACAGCGAGGCCATCTTCCCGACCTCCAGCTTTGTTTTTAACTCGGCAGAAGAGGCCGCGGAGCGTTTTGCGGGAAGGGCGCCGGGAAATATCTATGCGCGCTTCACCAACCCCACTGTACGTACTTTTGAAGAGCGGCTCGCCGCGCTGGAGGGTACGGAAGCTTGTGTCGCCACGGCCTCTGGCATGGCCGCCTGCCTGACCGTTTTCATGGGAATGCTCAAGGCGGGCGATCATATCGTCGCCTCCCGCTCTATTTTTGGTACGACGGTGCAACTGCTCAGTAATATTCTCGACCGCTTCGGGGTGGAGACGAGCTTTGTGCCGTTGGCGGATGTGGCGGCCTGGCGTGCCGCATTGCGTCCCAATACCCGGATGCTCTTCCTCGAAACGCCGTCTAATCCGCTCACTGAGATCGGCGACATACAGGCCTTGGCGGATCTGGCCCACGCGCATGATGCCTGGCTGGTGGTGGACAACTGTTTCTGTACCCCGGCCTTGCAGCAGCCTCTCAAGTTTGGTGCCGATCTGGTTGTTCACTCCGCCACCAAATATCTGGACGGGCAGGGGAGAACCCTGGGCGGGGCGGTTTGCGGCAGTGCCGAACTGCTCAATAGCGGGCCACGTAATTTCGTGCGTACGGCGGGTCCGAGTCTCAGTCCTTTCAACGCCTGGGTGCAGCTCAAAGGTCTGGAGACTCTCGGGTTGCGTATGGAGCGTCATTGCGCCAATGCCCAGGAGATTGCCGAATGGCTGGAGGCACGGCCGGAGGTGGTACGGGTCTATTATCCGGGTCTCAAGAGTCATCCCCAGCAAGCCTTGGCGGCGCGCCAGCAACGCCTGCCGGGCGCCATTCTGGCCTTTGACGTGCGTGGCGGCCAGGCAGCGGCGTGGGCTTTTGTGGATGCCCTGCGCCTGATCTCCCTGACGGCCAATCTCGGGGATGCCAAGACCACCATTACCCACCCTGCCAGCACGACCCACAGTCGGGTCAGTCCTGAAGTACGAGCGGCGGCGGGGCTTGGCGATGGATTGCTGCGGATCAGTGTCGGTCTGGAGCATACTGACGACCTGCGCGATGATCTGGAGCGCGGCTTTGCCGCTCTTGCCGCCCCCTGATTTGCGCGGTGCTTGGACAGCAGTGCGTCTGTCCGCCATTTTTTCAACTACGGAGATAATGAAATGACAAGATTCCGTGCATTACAACGTTATGGACTCCAGCCGGACACGCGTATCTGCGTGTTTGATAACGGGATACCGTTGACAGTGACGCCCAGTGACATGGCGATCAAAAGTATGACCGACCTCAGTCGGGTGCCCGCGGTGACGATGAAGCCGGAAAGCACTATTGATCAGGCCCTGCAACGCATGATTCATGCGGGTGTCCGTATGCTTTTTGTGCTGGATGACTTCGGTACGCTGGTCGGCCTGGCCACTGCCCGTGACCTCATGGGTGAAAAGCCCGTCAAACTGGCTGCCGAAAACCACGTCGTGCGGGACTCCATCAAGGTGCAGGACATCATGGTGCCGCTGGGGCAGATTGATGTACTCGACTTCGCTGAAGTGGAGCGCTCTACCGTGGGAGATGTCGTCCTCACTCTGCGCAAGGCAGGGCGTCAGCACGCCCTGGTGCGCGAAGAAACACTCCGCGGAGAAGAGATTCGCGGTGTGTTTTCCATCAGTCAGATAGCGCGACAACTGGGGGTACCCATACAGACCAACGATGTGGTACAGAGCTTTGCCGGGCTGGAGCAACTCATCACCAGTGATGACTGAACGACACCCCCGCCACGCGCGGGCGGGAGTGGTCTCCCGTGCATGAGATCAACGGGCTGCTGCTGGCAGCCCTGCTGATTCTGCTCAATGGTTTTTTTGTTGCGGCAGAATTTGCGCTGGTGCGATTACGCAGTACCCATGCCCGTACCCTGGCCCAGGAGTATGGGTTGCGCGGGCGCATTCTGATGCGGATGCATCGGCGGCTGGATGCTTACCTCTCTGCCACACAACTCGGTATTACTATTGCGTCGCTGGGTATCGGTTGGGTGGGTGAACCCACCGTCGCGCGTTTGCTCCAACCCATGTTCAGGGTTTTTGGGATGACCGATCACACGTTATTGAAGTCCGTTTCTTTCGCCGTCGGCTTTGCCCTGATCTCCTTTGTCGTCATTGTGATTGGGGAACTGGTGCCCAAATCTCTGGCGATCCGCAAGGTGGAGGCGGTGTCTCTGTGGACCGGCGCACCCCTCTATGCCTTCTACTGGCTGATGTACCCGGCGATCTGGGTGCTCAATGGCGCGACCCGCATCGTGTTGCGCCTCTTTGCGCTAGGGGGGGATCAGCATGCCGGTGATGCACCGCATTCCCGCGATGAACTGGCGATGATCCTGGCCCTCAGTCAGGCGCAAGGCACCCTCGGTCAACGCACTGGAGACATCCTCGATCGCACCCTGGATTTTACGGAGCTGACGGCGGGCGACTTGATGCGTCCTGCCGCCGAGATGGTCTGTCTGATGCTGGAAGATAGCCCCGAGGAAATCCGCCAGGTGATGATGCGCCATCGCTTTACCCGCTATCCGGTGTGCGATGGAGATCGCCAGCATGTCGCCGGGTTGCTCCACGTCAAGGACGCTTTTGCGGCACTGTCAAGGCACTCAGACCTGGGTGACCTGAAGCAACTCCTGCGCCCGCTACCCTCCGTAGGCAAGGCATTGCCGGCCATGGATCTACTGACGCATTTTCGCTCCGGGCACCCGCATTTCGCGCTGGTGGTGGATGACTTGGGCACCATCACCGGCTTTGTCACCTTGGATCATGTGCTGGAAAGCCTGCTTGGAGTTATCCCCGACGAGTTCCGCCACCAGCGTCAGGAGTGGCGGCGGCGCCTTGACGGCAGTTGGGTAGGTTCTGGCAGCCTCTCGCTATATTCCCTGGAGCGCAGCCTGCACATCGACATCGACGAGGAAACTGCGGATACCATCGGCGGTCTGGTCATGCATCAACTCGAAAGGGTCCCGGAAGAGGGCGAGCGGATCACTTTTCCCAGCTTCGACGTGGTGGTCTTGCGTAAAAAAGGTCCACGCATCACACTGGTGCAAGTGATCCCGCACCCCGACCAACCTGAATCCGACTGGTTTTCCTGACACGCCCCATGCAGAAAAGTGATTTTTATTATGAATTGCCTGACGCGCTGATCGCCCAGGCACCTCTCGCGGAACGCAGTGCCGCGCGCATGCTCATCGTTGATGGCCGCCAGGGCACCTGGCAAGATGCGCGGATATGCGATCTGCCCGACCTCCTCCAGCCCGGAGACCTGCTGGTACTTAACGATACCCGGGTGCTTCCCGCACGTTTGCAGGCCCGCAAAGCGACGGGTGGCGCGGTCGAACTGCTGCTCGACCGGCTGGTCGATGCCCGGGAAGGTTGGTTTCTGGCGAAATCTTCCAAGGCGTTGCGGCCGGGTATGCGCCTTCATTTGCCGGGCGCCGTTGCCACGGTAGAGGAAAAGGATGGCATGGAGGTCCGTCTGAGCCTGTCTGCGGACGCCCAGTGGTTACCCATTCTCGAAGCCGAAGGGAGTATGCCTTTGCCGCCCTACATCAGGCGCGCGCCGGAGGCCAGTGATCGGGAGCGCTATCAGACCATCTATGCGGCCCATCCCGGTGCGGTGGCCGCACCCACCGCCGGGTTGCATTTCGATGCGCAGCTACTGGACGCGCTCGCGGCGCGCGGCGTCGAGCGGACTTTCGTGACCTTGCACGTCGGTGCCGGGACTTTCCTCCCGGTGCGCAGCGACGACATTACCGAGCACCCCATGCATGCCGAAACCATGGAGGTCAGTGCGACGACGGTGGCAGCCGTTGCCGCTGCGAAGGCGCGGGGCAAGCGGGTGATTGCCGTGGGTACCACGGCCTGCCGCGCATTGGAGACAGCGGCGCAGGATGGGACGCTGCGCCCTTACACCGGGGAGACCCGCCTGTTCATCTATCCCGGCAAGACCTTTCAGGTGATTGACGGGCTGTTGACCAATTTTCACCTCCCGGAATCCACCCTGCTCATGCTGGTCTGTGCCTTTGCCGGCATGGAGTGCATGCTCGCTGCCTATCGCCACGCGGTGGCAGAGGGTTATCGGTTTTTCAGTTATGGAGATGCGATGTTGATTTCCCCCCAGGTCGGACAGCGATGAGTATTTATCAGTTGCTGGCCCGTGATGGCGCAGCCCGGCGCGGCGTTCTGCGCCTGCCCCGCGGTAATATTCAGACGCCTGCCTTTATGCCGGTGGGTACTTATGGCACCGTCAAGGCCATGTCTCCCGAGGAACTGAAGACCCTGGGGGCCGAAATTATCCTCGGCAACACCTTTCATCTCTTTCTGCGTCCCGGCCTGGAGGTCATCAGCGCGGTCGGCGGACTGCATAAGATGATGCACTGGGATCGGCCCATCCTCACCGATTCGGGCGGTTTTCAGGTGTTCAGTCTGGGCGCGCTGCGCAAGCTGACGGAGGCAGGGGTGCAGTTCCGTGCGCCCACCGATGGCCACAAGGTCTTTCTGGGGCCGGAAGAGTCCATGCAGATTCAGGCGGCGCTGGGTTCGGACATCGCTATGGTCTTCGATGAATGTACGCCCCACCCTGCCACTTACGCAGAAGCCCGTGTCAGCATGGAGCTTTCTTTGCGCTGGGCGGCGCGCTCCCGGGCCGCATACGCCGGACCGGGTCAGCTCTTTGGCATCGTCCAGGGCGGCATGTATGGAGATTTACGGCAGCGTTCCTTGGCGGGATTGCAGCAACTGGATTTCCCCGGTCTTGCTATCGGCGGACTTTCGGTAGGGGAGAGCAAGGCGGAGATGATGCAGGTGCTGGAGGACCTCATGCCGCAGATGCCTGCAGATCGGCCGCGTTATCTTATGGGCGTCGGGACGCCCGAGGATCTGGTGGAGGGCGTGTGTCGCGGTGTGGATATGTTCGATTGTGTCATGCCGACCCGCAATGCCCGCAATGGCTGGCTTTTTACCCGTGATGGCATTCTCAAGCTGCGCAACGCCCGTTATGAGAAAGATGCCCTGCCGCCGGACCCGCAATGTGCCTGCTACACCTGTCAGAACTATAGCAGGGCCTATCTGCGCCACTTGCAGCGCAGTCATGAAATTCTCGGTGCACGCCTGAACACGCTGCATAATCTGCACTACTATCAGGAGCTGATGGCGGGGCTGCGAGATGCTATTGCTGCCGGTCGCGTGGGTGCTTTTACCGATGATTTCTATCGCCGCCGTCGCGCTGGTTCCCTAGTGGATGCCTAAAGGCTACAATGGCGGCCCGCGGACCTGATCTGGAGTACACAATGAATTTTTCGCCTATCGCCAATGCTTATGCCGGAACTGCGGCGGGGGATGGTCCAGATGCCATTTTTATGCAGATCGTCCCGCTGGCTATCATTTTCGCCATTTTCTATTTTCTCCTGATCCGGCCGCAGATGAAAAAGGCGAAAGCTCAACGCCAGCTCATTGCGGCAATCTCCAAGGGCGACGAGGTGGTCACTCAGGGTGGTTTGACCGGGCGGATCATGCAGGCGGGTGAGGAATATTTGCAGCTTGAGGTCGCCGAGGGGGTTGTTGTAAAGGTGCAACGGTCTTCAGTGACGTTATTGTTGCCCAAAGGGACACTGAAAAAACTGTAAAGGCCTGTTCATGACCCGTTATCCATGGTGGAAGTACCTGATTATCCTCGCAGTTGTATTGCCTTCCCTGTTTTACGCACTGCCTAACTTCTATGGCTGGCACTCTGCCGTAGAGGTGCGCGCGCCCGCGGGAACCCTCCTGCCGCCGGTGGCCACGATGCAGGGCTGGTTGCAAGCGGCTAAAGTTCCGGTCACCCGCGTCAGCTCGGATGGGACGGGGAGCACCTTCTTTTTCCCCAACAATGATGCCCAAGGTCTGGCCGAAACGTTACTGCAAAGTAAACTCCCAGGCAATGCTCAGGTCATTCTTTCGCAGATGTCTGCCGAGCCGGACTGGTTAAGCAGTCTCGGCGGCAAACCCGTCAATCTGGGTCTTGATCTGCGCGGCGGGGTGTACCTCCTGCTGCGTGTCGACACCGATGCCGTTATCAAACATGCTCTGGAGCAGGACAGCGGCAGCTTGCGTACCTTCCTCCGCCACCAGAATCTGCAATATCTGGCGGTCAATATAACCGGACCGCAAAGTCTTGCCATCGAGATGGAAAACGCCGCCGTCGCGGCGCAGGCGCAAAAGGCTATTGCCGGGCATTATCCCGATTATGCCATCACCCTGCAGCCTAATGCGGTGTTAGACGTAAGTATCACCCCCGATGCCGCCCGGAAAATGAAGGACGACGCGCTGCAACAGGCCATTGTCGTTATTCGCAATCGTATTGATGAACTGGGCGTTTCCGAGCCGGTCATCCAGCGTCAGGGTGCTGCGCATATCGCCGTGCAATTGCCGGGTGTGCAGGACACCCAGCGGGCCAAATCCATTATCGGTTCCACTGCCCAACTTGAATTCAAGATGGTGGATGATCAGGCCAACATGGCGGCGGCGCTCAAAGGTGACCTGCCCCCCGGTACCGCCCTGTTTTACGGCGTTCATGGTGCGCCTTACGTGCTTTACACGGATACGGTGCTCACGGGCCGCTATCTCAGCAATGCCAGCGCGGGGGTAGACAACAGTAGCGGCCAGTCCATTGTTAATGTCAGTTTCAACAATGCGGGAACCCGTATCTTCGGTGATCTGACTACCAAAAATGTGGGCAAGCGCATGGCTATCCTGCTGGATAACAAGGTGGTGACCGCGCCGGTGATACGTGAAGCCATTACGGGGGGCCGGGCCCAGATTACCGGATTCTCCGGTTTGAAAGACGCCAGCAATGCCGCGATTGAATTGCGGGCTGGCGCTTTGCCCGCGCCGGTTCATATTTCGGAAGAGCGCACCGTTGGCCCGACTCTGGGCCAGGACTCCATCCACGACGGGGTGATGGCAGTGATCTTCGGCATGCTCTTTGTCGTGCTCTTCATGACGCTTTATTACCGGGCTTTTGGCCTGATTGCCGACCTCGCCATTCTGGTGAATGTTCTGGCCATTCTGGCTGTGCTCTCGATAATGGGCGGCACCCTGACGCTGCCGGGTATTGCCGGTATTGTACTGAAGATCGGCCTGGCGGTGGATGCCAACGTGCTGGTATTCGAGCGCATCCGCGAGGAATTACGGCACGGCATGAGTACCCGTGCGGCTATCGACGCCGGCTTTAAAAAGGCCTTTGCGACCATTGTGGACTCCAATGTCACGGTACTTATCGCCGCGCTGGTGCTCTTCCAGTTTGGCACCGGAGCCATCAAGGGCTTCGCGTTGGTGCTGACTATCGGAGTGATCACCTCCATGTTTACCGCGACTATGATGAGTCGTGGCATCATCGAACTCGCCCTCGGTAAGCGGCGCGTGCAAAAGTTATATATCTGAGGCCGCGATGGAACTCTTTAGAACCCGTACCCATGTTGATTTCATGTCCAGACGCTGGATTTTTCTGGGCGTGTCCGCTCTGCTCATTATTGCTTCTGTCGCCGTCTTTCTGCTGCGCGGACTTAATTACAGTATCGATTTTACCGGTGGTACGCTGGTGGAGCTGGCCTTCAGCAAGACGCCGGATTTGGGTGCCGTACGCGGGACGCTCGCACAGGCTGGATTTCATGACGCGGTGGTGCAGACCTTCGGTGGGGATCGTGATCTGCTGATTCGTTTGCGCAGCGTACCCGGTGAGAGCAGCGCGGTGGGTAACAAGATTTTGCAGGTCTTTCAGAAAGATCAGGTAAAGTATCCGGACGTGCAGTTGCGCCGCACGGAATATGTTGGTCCGGAGGTGGGCAAGGAATTGCGCAATAAAGGGGTTATGGCGCTCATCATCGTGACCCTGGGCATCCTGATTTATGTGGGGTTTCGCTTCGAGTGGCGCTTTGCTGTGGGGGGTGTGCTCGCCATGCTTCACGACCCGATCCTGGTGGTGGGTTTTTTCGCCATCAGTCAGGAAGAGTTCTCCCTGACCGTGATCGCGGCTTTGCTGGTCATCATGGGCTATTCGCTCAACGATACGGTGGTGGTTTTCGACCGTATGCGCGAGGACCTGCGGGCATCCCGTAGCGGCGATGTGGCGCAAATTTTCAACGTCGCTATCAATGAGACCCTGTCACGCACGGTGATTACCAGTTTCATCACCTTCATGGTCGCCTTGTCGCTCTTCCTCTTCGGCGGACCGGTAATTCACGGCTTTGCCACGGCACTGCTTATCGGTGTGGTGGTGGGTACTTATTCCTCAATATTCGTCGCGAGCCCGATTGCCCTGTGGCTGGGACTCAAGCGGGAGCACGTCCTCAAACGCCAGTTTATCAGTGCCAAGGATCGTAACGACGGCGCCACCTTGTAGCGCTGTACGGCGTTTGCCGGCGCGGCGCACTTGCCGTTGGTGTCGGGAAAGATTACTGTATGCCCCCACGGAGAGGTACCGAAGTGGCCATAACGGCGCCGACTCGAAATCGGATGGGGGGTAAAACCCCACGTGGGTTCGAATCCCACCCTCTCCGCCATATTAAACAAATGGTTACCGCAGTATTCCCTTTCCCCTAAGTTGCCTTGCCTCATTTGCTCATGACGCTATCTGACAGTCTCCAGGTCGCCAGCAGGCCCTTTATAGGCTATAAAGGGGACAAAGCTTGGCCGCCGCAGACCATAAATAACCATGCAAAACCCTTTCTTTCAAAAACCCATCCTCAATTCCCCCTATGCGTATCCGCAGCGTCATTGGGAACTGGATGAACAGGGACAGCCAACTCAACGCATCATCGACAATCGCCGCAAGGCGGAATTCATCAGCCCCATTCCCCGGCCACGCAAGCAAAAAGGGGCCGGTCGGCAGGCAGCGCTGGTGCTCGACCAAGGGCAGGGGCTCTCGACTGAGGAACAGCAGTACAACATCACCGCGCTCATCAACGGTGTGCGTGCCGAAGTAGACCAGTGGCGCGGCATCCCCAACCCCGCAGACTGGCGGGTAACCCCGGAGACGGCACGGCTGTTGCAACACTGGCGGCACCACGCTTTCAGCAGTATTCGCCCCTTCTTCTGCCAGATCGAAGCGGTGGAAACCGCCATCTGGCTGACTGAAGTCGCGCCGCAGATGGGGAAATCAGCGCAGACCTACATCGATCACCTGCGTAACGCTAGTCACGATGCCAACCCGGACCTGCTGCGTCTGGCGCTTAAGCTGGCCACCGGAGCGGGCAAGACCACGGTGATGGCCATGCTCATTGCCTGGCAGACCGTCAACGCAGTGCGGCACCCCAACAGCAAGAAATTCACGCGGGGCTTTTTGATCGTAGCGCCCGGCATCACCATCAAAGATCGTCTGCGCGTGCTGCAACCCAACGATCCCGACAGCTACTACGCCAGCCGCGAACTGGTGCCCGGCGATATGCTGGCTGATCTGGAACGCGCCCGCATCGTTATCACCAACTACCATGCCTTCAAGCTGCGCGAGCGGCTGGAACTCTCCAAGGGCGGTCGCCGCCTGCTCCAGGGGCAGGGCGGTGAGGCGCTGAACACGCTGGAGACGGAAGGCCAGATGCTCCAGCGCGTTATGCCCGAACTCATGGGTCTGAAAAACGTTATCGCCATCAATGACGAGGCCCACCACTGCTACCGCGAGAAACCCGGTGCGACGGACGACGATCTCAAAGACGACGAGAAAAAGGAGGCCGAAGAGAACAGCGCCGCCGCCCGCCTGTGGATATCGGGGCTGGAAGCGGTGCAGCGTAAGCTCGGGCTGGCGCGGGTGTTTGATCTTTCCGCCACGCCCTTTTTCCTGAGCGGCTCGGGCTATGTCGAGGGTACACTCTTCCCCTGGACCATGAGTGACTTCTCGCTGATGGACGCCATCGAATGCGGCATCGTCAAGCTGCCGCGAGTGCCGGTGGCGGACAATATCCCCGGCGGCGAGATGCCCATGTTCCGCAACCTCTGGGAACATATCCGCGGCCAGATGCCCAAGCCTGGGCGCGGCAAAGGCAATCCCATAGACCCACTGTCTATGCCGACACCTCTGCAAACCGCTCTGGATGCGCTATATGGTCATTACGACAAGACCTTCAAGCTCTGGGAGGGGGCGAACATTGCCGTACCGCCCTGCTTCATCATCGTCTGCAATAATACTGCGACATCCAAGCTGGTTTATGACTATATCGCTGGTTTTCTGCAAGTCCAGCAAGACGGCTCCACTAAGTTGGTGGACGGACGCCTGCCGCTGTTTCGCAATTATGACGAGTATGGCAACGCGCTGGGCCGCCCGCGTACCCTGCTTATCGACAGCGAACAACTGGAATCCGGCGACGCGCTGGACGACAAGTTCCGCGTCATGGCGGCTGATGAGATCGAGCGCTTTCGCCGCGAGATGGTGGAGCGCAGCGGCGATCTGCAATCAGGTCAGAACATCAGCGATCAGGAGCTGTTGCGCGAGGCGATGAACACCGTCGGCAAGCCGGGCCGACTGGGCGATTCCGTCCGCTGTGTGGTCTCCGTGTCCATGCTGACCGAGGGCTGGGACGCCAACACCGTCACCCATGTGCTGGGGGTGCGCGCCTTCAGCACCCAGTTGCTCTGCGAACAAGTCATCGGTCGCGCTTTGCGGCGCCAGTCCTACGATCTGAATGAGGAAGGGCTGTTCAACGTCGAGTATGCCGATGTGCTGGGTATTCCCTTCGACTTCACCGCCAAGCCGGTGGTGGCGCCGCTGCAACTACTCCGCGAAACCATTCACGTCAAAGTCGTGCGACCCGAGCGCGATGCCCTGGAAATCCGCTTTCCGCGAGTGCAGGGTTACCGCGTCGAGCTACCGGAAACGCCGCTCGCAGCGCGCTTTGATGCCGACTCGGTCCTGGATCACGCCCGATTTGGTCGGCGCCACAGAGACCCGCAACTCCGGCATCATCGGCGAAACAGTGGACCTCAACCTCGTCCACACCGGCGACGTGCGCCCTTCACAGGTGGTCTATGAACTGACCTCTTACCTGCTGCTCAACGAGTTCCGCGACAAAGACGGTGAACCGAAACTCTACCTTTTCGGGCAGATTAAGCGCATTGCCCGGCAATGGCTCGATGGTTATTTGACCTGCAAGGGCGGCACTTATCCGGCACAACTCAAATACAAGATGCTGGCCGACATGGCCGCCAGCCGCATCATCACCGCTATCAATCGCGCCATGCTCACGGATCATCCCGAAGCGGCACAGCGCCATATCCACGCCGTGCTTGACCCTTACAACCCCAGCGGCAGCACTACCCACGTCAACTTCAACACCTCCAAGACCGAACGCTGGGACACCAGCGGCCCGCCGCCCAAGTGTCCGCTCAACTGGGTCATTCTCGACAGCGACTGGGAAGGGGAGTTCTGCCGTGTGGTGGAAGCCCACCCCCGCGTGCGCGCCTATGTGAAAAACCACAACCTCGGCTTTGAAGTGCCCTATCGCTACGGCTCTGAATCCCGCGTCTACCGTCCCGACTTCATCGTGCGGGTGGACGATGGCCATGGCGATAATGATCTGTTGAATCTCATCGTCGAGATTAAGGGTTATCGTGGCGAGGACGCCAAGGACAAAAAAGCCACCATGGACACCTACTGGGTACCCTGCGTGAACAACCTCCGCAGCTACGGCCGCTGGGCCTTCGCCGAGTTCACGGATGTCTGGCTGATGCAGGAAGATTTTGTCCGTCAGATTGCGTTATTCTTTGATCGAACGATTGCCAGCGTGGTGGATTCCCACCTATCAGGAGCGATGTTTTGCCCAAGTTGAGTGAACTCACTGTCAGTGAAAAGCTTCAGATGATCGAGTCTTTATGGGACAGTCTCTGTCAGCAACCGGCAAACATTCCCTCTCCCGTCTGGCACGGAGAAATACTGGTCCAACGGGAAAATGCCCTACGCCAGGGATCTGACCACTTTTCGGCTTGGGATACGGCCAAAGCGAATATCCGCAACGCGTCTGCTAAAGAGTAAAACATGGCCAAAAGCCCTAAACCATCCCTGACTATCGAAACCCTCACCCACGACGAGGCGACACGCAAGAACATCCCCACCGCCGAATATCAGGCGGTGATGCGGCAGGACGAGCAAAAGCCGGTGCGAGTGGAGTACCCCCGGCAGGCCGCCGGGCTGGAGGACGAAAAGCGCAGCCGCAACCCCGATCTCGATCCCCAGCTCATCTGGCGCGGCAAGGATCGGCAGGACTGGTCCAGCCTCGTGGTGCAGGCGCCGCCCCTCTATATCCAGGAAAAGGTCCACCCCAAAGTCCTCATCGACGACCTCCGGCGCTTTCAGGCACGGAACCCGGCACCGGGCGCGGCGGGGCAGGAGGACGGCCAGCAGATCGACCTCTTCGCCGACTTCAACGGCCTGCCCGACGCCAACGCCAAGACCGAGTTCTACCAGCACGACGCCCACTGGGCCAATCGCATGATCCTCGGCGACAGCCTGCAGGTCATGGCCAGCCTGGCCGAGCGCGAAGGCCTGCGCGGCCAAGTGCAGTGCATCTACTTCGATCCGCCCTACGGCATCAAATTCAACAGTAACTTCCAGTGGTCCACCACCAGCCGCGACGTCAAGGACGGCAACACCGAGCACATCACCCGCGAGCCGGAACAGGTCAAGGCCTTCCGCGACACCTGGAGGGACGGGATTCACTCCTACCTGACTTACCTGCGCGACCGGCTCACCGTGGCGCGGGATTTGTTGACGGATTCTGGGTCGATCTTTGTGCAGATCGGGGATGAGAATGTGCACAGGGTAAGGGCGGTGATGGATGAAGTTTTTGGGGATGAGAATTTCGCCTGTTTGATCGCTGTGGCTAAAACGACCGGCGCAACAAGCGAACTACTACCGCCAATATGCGACTATATTGTCTGGTACGCGAAGAGGTTAGACACCGTTAGGTACCATCAACTGTTCGCAAAAAAGATTGCTGGCGAAGAAGGCGCCACTGGATACACGAAAATTCGCTTATCAAACGGAGAGATTCGCCAGATGTCAGCGCAAGAGCGATCTGGTGCAGCATCTTTGCCAATTGACAGCCGCGTCATGGCAACTGGTGACATGACTAGCCAACGCCCACCTGGAGATTTTCCTGTCGCATACCGTGGTAAGACATTTCGGCCCGTCAAGGGCTATTGGAAAACTGGAGAGATCGGTTTTCAGAAAATCATCAAAGCGGATCGCCTGAGCAGTACGTCCGGTGGAAGGCTATCTTACGTCCGATATATCGATGACTTCCCGGCGTTTCCGCTAACGAATGTGTGGTCAGATACTGTCGGGCAAAACCAGTTTGGTGGCGACAAGGTTTACGTTGTTCAAACGGCGAACCGTATAGTTGAACGTTGCATCTTGATGTCCACCGACCCCGGCGACCTCGTCCTCGACCCCACCTGCGGCTCTGGCACCACCGCCTATGTCGCCGAACAATGGGGCCGCCGCTGGATCACCCTCGACACCTCCCGCGTCGCCCTGGCACTGGCCCGTGCCCGCATCATGGGCGCCCGCTATCCCTATTATCTCCTCGCCGACAGCCCGGAAGGACAGCAGAAAGAGGCGGAAGTCACCCGTAGCTTCCCCTCCGGCAAGCCCACTTACGGCAGCATCCGCCATGGTTTTGTCTGTGAGCGCGTGCCCCACATCACCCTCAAGTCCATCGCCAACAATGCCGAGATCGACGTCATCTGGGAGCAGTGGCAGCCCGCCGTCAGCGGCGCCTTGGCAGATCTGAATGCGGCACTAAAAGGCCATAAAACGCCCTACAAAGTCTCCAGCGGCGGACGGCAGGGCCAACTCCTGCATTTCGACGCGCCGGAAGGCCGCAGCACCACCTTGCCCGGCGGCGAAACCGTCAGCGCCAGCACCTTGCTCGACTGGGAAGTCCCCCGCGACGCCCCCGCCGACTGGCCCGCCAGCACCCATGCGCCCCTCGCCGGGTTCTGGCAGGCCCGCATCGCCCGCCAACAAGCCATAGATGCCTCCATCGCCGCCAAGGCCGACTTTGAGTATCTCTACGACAAGACCTATGAGGACAAGAAAAAGGTCCGCGTCGCCGGTCCCTTTACTGTCGAAAGCCTTTCCCCCCACCGTGTGCTGGGCGTAGATGAAAACGACGAACTCATCGACCCCAACGCCAGTAAAATCGGCGATCAGGGCTCTGGCTACGGCGAGGAACGCGACTTCACCCAGATCATTCTCGAAAACCTCAAAACCGCCGGAGTGCAGCAGGCCCACAAGGACGGCAAGATCAACTTCACCGCTCTGACCCCCTGGCCGGGTGAACTGGTCTGTGCCGACGGCCGCTATCTGGAACCCGCCGGACTGGATGGGGGCGGCACCGAGCGCCGCGCTGCCATTTTCATCGGCCCCGAATTCGGCACCGTCTCCCGCCCCGATCTGGTCGCCGCCGCCCGAGAGGCTGCCGACGCCGGATTCGACGTGCTCATCGCCTGCGCCTTCAACTACGACGCCCACGCCAGCGAATTCGACAAACTCGGCCGCGTCCCCGTCCTCAAGGCGCGCATGAACGCCGACCTGCACATGGCCAACGACCTCAAGAACACCGGCAAAGGCAACCTCTTCGTCATCTTCGGTGAACCCGACATCGACATCCTTGACGCTAAAGACGGCCAGATCCGCGTCAAGGTCAATGGCGTCGACGTCTTCCACCCCAACAGCGGCGAAGTCCACAGCGACGGCCCCGACGGCATCGCCTGCTGGTTCATCGACACCGACTACAACGAAGAAAGCTTCTTCGTCCGCCAAGCCTACTTCCTCGGCGCCAACGACCCCTACAAATCGCTGAAAACCACCCTGAAAGCGGAGATAGACGCAGAAGCCTGGGCAACGCTGAACAGCGACACCTCCCGGCCTTTTGACAAGCCCGCGACGGGGCGGATTGCGGTGAAAGTGATCAACCATCTGGGGGATGAGGTGATGAAGGTGTTTAGGGTTGTTAGAGGGGGTTGACAAACGAACCATGCCTATTAATTTGAACGCATTCCCACTACAAATTCCAGGCAATTCATTGAGTGCATGTGTTATTCCCTATGAACAGGATCGGCTGAATACACTCCGAGCAGAGCATAAAGGCACTTATGTTTTCCGACGGCAGGGCGATAGTATCCTGATTTTCTCACAGGACGGGCAGTATCCGGTTATAGGAAAAACCCAAACGATAAGTCTAAAAGACGATTTCGGAACCACCTGTTTTCTCGTCAAGGATGGCCTGATACGCCACTTCACCAGTCTCAAACGCCAACCAAGTGGTTTTAACCCGATAGAGCTGGTGAGCATAAAATCGGAAGACAATCTCCTGGCCTCCATCCTGAGGGAGGAATATCCGTTCCAAATCTACGTCAGATACAAGATCGACACACGATTTATCAACGAAAGACCCTATTTGGTTATTGACTGTTCAACCCGGAGAGCGGTCGGCGAAAATTGCCTCTATTTCATAGGTAATAATTTTGATCTGATGGGTCGCTATGTCGTTGCGGAGCAGGAGGATGGCTATAGGAAGCTCCTGGGATACGTGACAAAGATTGAGGATGAGATGCTTCACATCGTGCAGCCAGACGGAAAAACTGGAATGTTTCAAGGTAGGGACGTCTATCTGGAAGCAAGCAGGAAGAATTTTGACGATTACATCTTGCACACGCACGGCAGCCAGAAGGACGCGATCATAGAGGAGGTCAGGAAGGCCATTTCGTCATTCAATAGTGGCGACAACAAAAAGGCCCGCATCGATAAGTTAAAAAAATATTTCCTATCCAAAGGTATTATTCTCATTGATGGCACCCGCATTGATATCGAAGAGGCGGAAAATATCCAGGGTGCATGCGGCCAACTGGACAAGCCTGTCTTCGTCTTTAATGACAATAGGGAGGCAGACTGGGCGGAGAAGGGGCTCTCTCAGTACGGCCCCTACACAAAGCGTACTTTTGACAGAAACGATCCTTCGATCTGCGTGATCTGCGCGGAGCACGATAAGGGGCGTGTGGAACAATTCGTCAGAAAACTCCTGAAGGGAATGTCCGAGAGCAAGTATTTCAGTAATGGGCTTGAAGGCAAGTTCAGCCTTGGAACGAGCCGTGTTGAGGTTTTCGCTACCGGCACGGAGGATGTCAGCGGCTACAAGAATGCAATAGAAACCGCGATCCGGAAAAAATCCGACGATAGCGGCCGGTGGGACCTCGCACTTGTCCAGGTGAGGCAATCCTTCAAGACACTAGATGTGGGAGATAACCCTTATTACTGGGGAAAAAGTTTGTTCTTTTTGCATCAGGTACCCGTCCAGGATTTCACAATAGAGCTGCTCACTCAGTCCCCTTATTCCCTAGGATATTCTCTGAACAACATGGCGCTAGCCTGTTATGCAAAGATGGGAGGCGTGCCTTGGTTGCTCAAGTCTTCGCCGACCTTATCCCATGAGTTGGTCGTCGGCATTGGAAGTGCCAATGTTGGACCCAAACGCGAAGCCGGGGGCCACCGGATCATGGGGATCACCACCGTTTTTTCAGGTGACGGTAGTTACATTGTTTCGAACACCTCGAAGGCGGTCGTGCCTGAGGCGTATTGCGATGCACTGACTTCTGTTCTCGGAGAGACGATCCAGAAAATACAAAAACGCATGAACTGGCAAAAAGGGGACACCATCCGCCTGATTTTTCATGCGTCTGTCAAGAAGTTCAACAAGGAAGAGATCGAGGCCGTACGCTCCGTCATTCGCAGCTACCGGGATTACCAGATCGAATACGCCTTCCTGAAAATCTCGGAAGATCACGGGCTCCATATGTTCGACTCTTCGACAGCAGGCGAGCAGAAGGGACGACTGGCCCCCCAGAGGGGGAAAACTTTCAAACTCTCGAAGCATGAGATGCTTGTTTACCTGATTGGCCAGCGTGAACTGAGACAGGAAACAGACGGTCATCCGCGCGGCGTGATCCTGAATATCCACAAGGACTCGACATTCAAGGATATCAAATATCTGAGCGCGCAACTTTACAGCTTTGCCTCGCATTCCTGGCGTAGCTATTTCCCAAATCCCATGCCGGTCACTATCAGCTACTCTGATCTGATTGCCCGAAATCTCGGCTGGCTCAATCAACTGCCGGGCTGGAATGATTCAATCATGATCGGAAAGATAGGGCAATCGCAATGGTTTCTATAGACAGGGAAAACACTTTCCAGCTCCGGGAATACCTTCATAGGAAAGTGCTAGACAATGCTAGCGGCGATGCCTTCAAGTCCTGCTTTCTGTCCTTTCTCGGGTTGGCGCAGGTTCAGCCCGCGTCATTCGACTTCGCCACACTGTCTCTGTACCAGAAATGCGCAATAGCTGGGTTGCATGTATTGGATGAGCATGTTTCCGCCCACGACCTGTCCCGGCTTCTGGGCCAGGCAGCAACAATAGATTCGACGCCAAGGCCATGGGTCTCCGATATCTTCGGCGTCATGGCCGTGAAGTGGCTTATCGAAAAATGGGACGATGAAAATTTACGAAGTCAGTATAAAATGTGGAGTGGAGGATTTCTGCCATTACAGGCGAACAGCGATAGGTTCAACTGTTACGAAAAGGATATCGCCGCGTATATCACCGATTCCGAAGAGGCAGTGTTCTTATCCGCAGGCCTCCCACTCTTTCTGCACTATCGCGATATACAACGTATCGTCGACCATCAGAAACGGCAGTTCCTAATCAGCAAATTCATGGGAGAGTTTAAAGGTTTGGCGCTCGTGGATTACTCAACCGCGCTTCTCAGTCTGATGATCTACGTCTTTGACAGGGTGAACAACGACATCGCGCTAGTTCCGCCGAATGGCTGGACGTTCGATGATCTTGTCGGGTTTCTGGAGCACATACCAGTTGGTCTGAAAAGATGGACATGGGAAGAGAGCGGCCGTACCAAGAATGCCACTCCTATCAAATGGTTGATCGAAAATGAATATCATGTCCAAAACCTCCTGTATATGCTTTTGGCTCCAATATTCGAGGATATTGCGGATGAGATCTATCTCCAGCCGGTTGGGCAGAAGACGCCGCGCGTGGATATTTATATCCCCCCGATACACACGATCATCGAGGTGAAATATCGCAAGGACACAAAAAAATCGTTTCCAGTCCTGATTGGCGAAGTTGCGGAAGACATTCCCCTCTACCGATCCGATCCGACATATAGGGATGCGCGGATCGTCAGTTTTCTTTGGGACCATACCTGCTCGACGCAGGAACACACCAAATTCAAAGAAGGTGTGCTGAAATTACAGGGAATGAATGGCTGCGTTGTTGTTAACTCCCCGTCAATGATGAACAGAAAGCCGTGAAGACCACAGACTTCAATCTGCAAATGAACCCAACATACCCAAATGTGACGCGATGAATGCGATCGGGAAAAGTCATGACTGAACCCCAACAATTCCTAATCTACCAAAGCGAAGACGGCTCCACCCGCATTGACGTGATGCTGGAGGAGGAAACGCTGTGGCTCAATCAGAAGCAGTTGGCCGAGCTATTCGGCAAGGCCAAGGGCACCATCAGTGAGCACATCAGGCACATCTTCGAGGATGGGGAGTTGACGCCGACGGCAACTGTTCGGTTATTCCGAACAGCTCAAGCCGAGGGGGGCGTGAAGTGACCCGTGAGGTGGAACACTACAATCTCGACATGATCCTCGCTCTCGGCTTTCGCGGGCGCAGCCCGGTAGGCGTGCGTTTTCGCCAATGGGCCGGGTGCTGCTGGATGACCAGCGTTTCGAGTCGGATTTCGACCGCATGGTGCAGCAGTTACCCACAAAGAAGCCGAAGGGATGAAGTACCTTGCCGACGTGGTGCAAACAAGCATCGAATTGTAAAAAGCGTTTTGCACAGACCTCCGCAGTGCCTTGACCCTGCCGACAGGCCACTGCAATATCCAAGGCAACCCATAGGAACGTCATGTTAGTGTCCCATACTGGCGGTTATGTCTATAGCCGACAAAAAATGGCGCTCGGAATGGGGTTCATAAACTGTTTCTGGAGTGCTTATGGCAGCGCATGGCGAAGTGGTGGTTCTGGGGGCAGGCATCGTTGGGGTCTCCATTGCCTTGCAGTTGCAGCTACGGGGTCGTCCCACCATGCTCCTGGATCAACAGGGCCCCGGAGAGGGAACGTCCTTCGGCAATGCCGGCCTGATTCAGCGCGAGGCAGTTATGCCGCACCCCTTCCCCCGTGCCCTGGCGACGCTGCTCAGCTATGCCCGCAATCAGTCGACCGAGGCCTACTACCGAGGGACGATGCTGCCGCGTCTGGCCATTCCCTTCATGCAGTACTGGTATAACTCCCAGGAAGATCGTCATCGGATGATTGCTCGGCATTATGCCGCACTGATTACCCACTGTCTGGATGACCACCTGGCTCTGGCCGGAGCGGCGGGGGCGATTGATCTGCTCCGTCCCGGTGGCTGGTTGCAGGTACATGAAAAGTCCGAGTCCCTGGATCATGCCCTGAAAGAGGCGGCATTTAAAGCGGGGAATTTTGCGGTGGCCTACGACGCACTTGATAGCGCGGGGGTGGCGGCGATGGAGTGCAGTCTGCGCCCCGGGCTGGCCGGTGGCATCCACTGGACACAGCCCCTGGCTGTCGTCGATCCCCATGCACTCACGCGCGCGTATCTGAACTATTTTACCCGGATGGGCGGTGAGTTCCGCACCAGCACCGTGCAGGGTGTGGAGCGCCGTTCGACGGGATGGCGCATCGCTACGGTGCATGGACCGGTGGATGCCGCCGAGGTGGTGGTGGCTTTGGGCGCCTGGTCGCCGGATGTAACCGGACCTCTGGGCTACCACCCGCCGCTTTTTGTAAAAAGGGGCTATCACATGCACTACGCCCAAGCGGAGGCCACAGCACTCTGTCACCCGGTGCTCGATGCCGATCAGGGTTATATGCTGGTGCCTATGCAGCGCGGTATTCGCCTGACGACCGGGGCGGAGTTTGCGCACCGGGATGCCCCGCCTTCCGCCATTCCGCTCACCCGGGCGGAGGCGCAGGCACGGCGGTTATTGCCTGCCCTGGGCAGACGTCTGGACGCCGATCCCTGGATGGGGGTGCGTCCCTGCACGCCGGATATGCTGCCGATCATTGGCCGGGCGCCGGGGCATCCCGGGGTCTGGTATGCCTTTGGCCATTGTCATCAAGGGCTGACCCTGGGACCCACCACCGGGCGCCTGCTGACTGAAATGATGGTGGGTGAAACGCCGTTTACTGACCCCGCACCCTATCGCCCGGAGCGATTCTGACCGGCTCTTGAGCAGGGGGGCCGCAAGCGGTGGCGTACAGGGTCAGCGCTGACCCTGATCCAGAAAAAACTGGTAGGCGGGGTTGGCGCTTTCCGCCACATGCGGGTAATCGAGTCGGGCGAGCAGTGATTCAAACTGCGCCATCTCGGTATCCGGCACTTCAAAACCCGCCAGCACCCGGCCCAGGTCAACGCCATTGTTGCGATAATGGAAGAGACTGATATTCCAGTGCCCGCCCAACTGGTCAAGAAATTCCATCAGCGCGCCCGGACGTTCGGGAAACTCAAAGCGATAAATCCGCTCATTCTGCGCCGCCGCCGCATGCCCGCCCACCATATGGCGGATGTGCAGCTTGGCCATTTCATCATCACTTAAATCCAGCGCCTCGTGGCCTGTCGTCCGCAAGCTTTCCAGCAACGCATGGGCGTCTTCCCGGTCACGGATAGCCACACCGACAAAAATATGTGCCCGATCCCGGCGGTGCAGGCGATAATTGAATTCGGTGACGACCCGCTGACCAATGGCCGCGCAGAAGGCGCGAAAGGCTCCCGGTCGCTCCGGAATCGTGACCGCAAACAGCGCCTCGCGGGCCTCGCCCAGTTCCGCCCGCTCGGCAATAAAGCGCAGGCGATCGAAGTTCATGTTGGCGCCGGAGAGGATGGCGACCCAGGCCCCGCCCTGGCCGGGGTCGCTTGCCGCCATCCGTTTGAGGCCCGCTAAGGCCAGCGCGCCCGCCGGCTCCATGACGGAACGGGTTTCGTCAAACACATCCTTGATGGCTGCACAGATCTCGTCGTTACTCACCCGCACAATCTCATCCACATATTTCTGACAGAGGGCAAAGGTGTGTTCTCCCACCTGGCGCACCGCCACGCCGTCGGCGAAAATACCGACCTGGGGCAGCGTCACCCGCATTCCCGCTTGCAAAGACTGATACATGGCGTCGGCCTCAAAGGGTTCTACGCCAATGATGCGAATCTCGGGCACGATCGATTTCAGATACCCCGCCACCCCGGCAATGAGGCCGCCGCCGCCCACAGGAACAAAAATCGCCTCCAGGCCGGCGCCCCGCTGACGGAGTATCTCTGCGCCAACGGTCCCCTGGCCGGCAATGACCAGCGGATCGTCAAAGGGTGGAATGAAGACCAGGCCCGACTCGGCGATCAGTGCGTCGCAATGCGCCTGTGCGTCGGAGTAGCTGTCACCATGAAGAATGACCTCCGCACCCCGCGCCCGTACCGCATTGACCTTGATTTCCGGGGTGGTGCCGGGCATGACGATCACCGCACGGATACCCAGTTTTTGGGCAGCGTAGGCAACGCCTTGTGCATGATTGCCGGCGCTGGCGGTGATGACGCCGCGTGCTTTTTCGGCGTCCGAAAGCTGGGCGATCTTGTTGTAGGCGCCGCGCAGTTTGAAGCTGAACACTGGCTGCAGGTCTTCGCGTTTGAACAGCACTTCGCGCTGCAGGCGTGCGCTCAGTTTGGGCGCCGTTTCCAGCGGCGTTTCCCGGGCCACATCGTAGACCCGGCTGCACAGCACTTCGCGGAGCAGGGTTTTCACGAAGCGTTTTCTTCTGGTGTGTGGAGTTGCATGAGTTTGCGGAATTCGGCGATATCGGGAGCGAGGGCCGCATTCGCCTTGCTTTCCATCGCCTCATAGCGTTTCAAGATTTCTTCACCCATCTCGGTCAGATGGGCGCCGCCGCCATGGCTGCCGCCCGTGGCGGTGCCGACTAGCGGCGCCAGAAAGCAGTGATTCATGGTATCCACCAGCAACCATGCGCGCCGGTAACTCATATTCATCGCGCGCGCCGCTGCGGAGATGGAGCCTTTTTCGCGAATATGGCGGAGCAGTTCGGCCTTGCCGGGGCCAACGGCGATGGCTTCTGCCAGCAGAATGCGGAGACGCGGCTGCAGATGGTCTGTCATGGGGTGCTCTTCCTCTCAAAATAATCCAGCAGCGTGTTTGGCAACCAGCGCAGATGACCGGGAAAGGTGCCATCTATAAAGCCAACATGACCGCCATGCTCGGTGATGCAACGGGTTACGGCCGGGCTTGTCTGAACATTACGCAGGCTGTTGACGGGTACAATGGGATCATCTGCGCTGTTCAGCAGCAGTGTGGGCACATTGATACGTGACAACAACGGCGCTGCGGAGCCCTCTTTCCAGAGGTGAAGGGCGCCTGAGAAACCATGCACTGGTGCCGTAAAATATTCATCGAAATCATACACGCTTTTTGCCGAAAAGACCCGCGGCCAGTCCGCCAGATCCGGATACCTGGCCTCGTAACGACGGACAGAAATCTTCATTTTCTGGAGAAAATACTGATTGTAGAAGCGAAGATGGCTGGATTGCAGATACTCTGCTGTCGCGACCAGATCAATGGGGGCGCAGACGGCAGCCGCACGTTCCAGATTTTTGCGCGCCGCGTCTCCGGCCTCGCCCAGATATTTGAGTAGGGCGTTACCGCCCAGGGAAACGCCGACGGCGTAGCGTGGGCGACGCGGGAACAGTGCCGTAGCGCGCTCCAGCATCCAGCGAATCTCGGCACTGTCACCCGCGTGGTAGCCGCGGGGCAGTAAGTTGTTTATTCCCCCGCAGCCGCGGAAATTGATAAAACAGCCCGCCCAACTCCGCCGCCGCAGTTCCGCCGCGAGGGAGCGGGCATAATGTCCCCGCGAACTGCTCGCCAAGCCATGAAAGAGAATAACCACGGGTGCATCGGCTAATGCATCCACCCAGTCTACAGCGACCTGGTCGCCATCAGGCGTTTTCCAGATTTCCCGGCGAAAATCGACCGGAGCCGAGCGAGCGAAAAAGGGCGCCCAGATAGTCTGAAAATCTCCACCCCGCGACCACCAGGGCGGATGAAAGGTGCAGGAAGGACTCAATCCTCTATGTAGGCGTCGTGACTGCGCAAATAAGCCTCCAGATCGTCGATGCAACTGCCGCAGCCACTGCCGCAGCCAGCATGAACCATCAAAAGCTCCATAAAGGGCAGGGGCTTGGCGCGCTGGCGCTCAAGGATTTCCTGAAAAGTGGCGGCCGAACAGCAGCAATAGGGGCTGCTATCGACTTCCTCGGGGGCGGCGGACATGGCAGAACTTTCACCTCTAACAGAATGCACTAAAGCAAAGGCATACAGTAACTATTGAGGGGATGCGGTGCAAGAGGCCGCCGCGGTCCACAGCACAACTACCGCGATTTGATGATCGGGGCTGGTATTGCCTGGTTCATGATATAAAATGTCCGCATTGACGATGGTTACTGGTGGTGAGGACTCTTGTGTAAGGCCAGCATGATTATTCTTCGGAAGAAAAGTTACCATGTCTGTGGGAGTCGGCGTATCATTGTCACGAAAAGTTCATGAAAATGCCGCACTATTGTCATATTTATGAGTCATAATAAGCAAGATTCGTTATCGTTTTTGCACGGAGAGCCCCGTTATGCTCAGCACCCAATCTCACGGCAGTACCAGTCGTGTCGCCGCCAAGAAAGAGCGCTCGTTGCGTCTCTATCTGGCGCATCACCAGGACGAAGTAGATGCGGCGCAACGACTGCGCTATGACGTATTCAGTGCCGAATATGATGCCCAGTTGAGTGGTCGTCCCGGGCTGGATCAGGATGAGTACGACCCTTTCTGTGAGCACCTGATTGTCGAAGATGAGGTCAGTCAGGAAGTGGTTGGGACCTACCGCCTCTTCCTTCCTGAGAAGGTTGCTCGGGTGGGCCGCTATTATGCTGAGACAGAGTTTGATCTTTCACGTCTGCTGGCTTTGAATGTGCGGATTATGGAGTTGGGGCGATCCTGCGTACATCCTGACTACCGTCAGGGCGCGGTGATTGCGCTGCTCTGGTCGGGGCTGGCCGAGACCATGTCGATGTGGAAAATTGATTATCTCATGGGCTGCGCAAGTGTACACAGCACCGATGGCCCGGCCCTGGGCGCCCTGTACCAGAGTCTCCATACATACCTGACGCCGCAGGAACAGCGGGTCTTCCCTTTGCGCGCCGTTCCCAATTTTGATGCGCGAGCGCAGGTGGACCCTGCCACCCCGCCAGGCTTGCTCAAGGGCTATTTAAGGGCTGGAGTGCGCATCGGCGGCGAGCCTTTCTGGGATCCGCAATTTCATTGTGCAGATTTCTTCGTCTGGTGCGAAGCTGGTCTGATCACCCCGCGCTATCAGCAGCGCTACCTGGAACCGGTGGATGCGCGTAAATGACACGCCGTAAAAAGCCCGCCTCGGTATTGGTGACGTATCCGGGGCGGCGCTGGCGCCGTTCGCGGCCCAAGGCTTTACGGCGTATCTGGCGGCTGCCGGTGCTGGTGTTTTATCTGCTGCTGGCTTTTCCGTTGGCGGTCTGGACTTGTAGGCGCAAGTCTGAACCGGACGCGGCCAGCTACCGGGCTTTTGCCTGGTGGAGTCGGCGGGCCTTGCGTATCTTCGGCATTCATTTGCGTGTGGATGGAATCGTCCCCAAATTGCCGGTACTGGTCGCTGCCAACCATATTTCCTACCTGGATATTCTCGCGCTCGCGACCTTGGTTCCCGGTCGTTTTGTGGCAAAGAGGGAAATGCGTGCCTGGCCTTTTTTCGGGATTATGGGCGAGTGGCTGGGGACGCTCTTTATCGATCGCGGCGACGCCCGTGCGAGTCAGCGCACGGTGCGTCAGGCCGGCAAAATTCTGGCAGCGGGCACCAGCATCATCATTTTTCCGGAAGGCACCACCAGCGATGGCAAAAGGGTGGGCGATTTTTTTGCGGCGCCTTTTGAGATTGCCTCTGGGGCAGTAGCGTCGACGATCCCGGTGGCCTTGCGTTACGAAGATGTGCTGTGCCCCGGTCAGCCCGACCCCCTCTGCCCCTTCATCGGTGAAGACAGCTTGTTTGGACATCTCTGGCGACTGGCAGCGGCGGCACCGTTGACACTGCGCGTGGAATTCCTGCCCGCGCTGGCGCCAGAATTAGGTCGCCGGAAGCTGGCAGCAACGGCTCAGACGGCTATTGCCGATGCCTTACAGCGGATGGAGCAGGGGGCTTCGGTCACCTATCTGCATGACCCCCGCCGTCATTCCATCCGGGATGCCTGGGCGGCATGGCGGCAAGGTCACGAAGGTTAGGCCGGCCGCCAAGTATGAACGCTTTCCACCAAAGTGGCGACGTTTTGTATGGGGGTTTGCGGGGTGATGCCATGGCCGAGATTGAAGATGTGGCCCGGCCCAGGTCCGTGGCTGACCAGAACGCGCTCTACCTCTGCGGCAACGCCGCTGATGCTGCCATAGAGGGCGATGGGATCCATATTGCCCTGCAGTGCTATGCCATCACCCAGACGCTGGCGGGCGACACTTAACTCGGTTGTCCAGTCGAGACCCAGCACATCGGCACCACTTGCCGCCATTGCCTCCAGCCAGTTCCCCCCGCCTTTGGTAAAGAGCAGGATCGGTACCGGGCGGCCTTCCGCCTCGCGCTTCAAGCCGGCTATGATCTCTCGCATGTACGCAAGCGAGAACTCTGCATAAGCCGGGGTGCTGAGCGTGCCACCCCAAGTATCAAAAATCATCACTGCCTGCGCCCCAGCGGCAATCTGGGCGTTGAGGTATTGGGTGACCGATACGGCCAGATGACGCAGGAGGCGGTGCAGCAGCGCCGGATCGCTATACAGCAACCCTTTGATATGGATGAAGTCGCGGCTGCCGCGACCTTCGATCATGTAGCAGGCGAGAGTCCATGGGCTACCGGCAAAGCCGATGAGGGGTACGCGTCCATTCAACGTCCGGCGGATAAGCCGCACCGCATCCATCACAAAGCGCAGTTCCGTTTCCGGATCGGGCTGACTCAGGGCCTTGATGTCTGCGGCACTACGCAAGGGACATTCGAATACCGGACCTTCGCCCTCCTGAAATTGCAGTCCGAGTCCCATGACATAAGGAATGGTCAGGATATCCGAGAACAGGATGGCGGCATCCAGAGGAAAGCGATCAATGGGCTGTAGTGTCACTTCACAGGCCAGTTCCGGTGTGGTGCAGAGGGTGAGAAAATCCCCGGCACGGGCGCGGGTAGCGCGGTACTCCGGCAGGTAACGCCCGGCCTGACGCATCAGCCAGACGGGGACATGATCCACCGGCTGGCGCAGGCAGGCTCGCAGGAAATTGTCATTCTGCAATGTGGACTTCATCGCCTATACTCCCAGTTGATTGAGGATGCCCTCGGCGGCCCGGCGTCCTTCATCTACCGCGGTGACGACCAGATCAGAGCCGCGGCGCATGTCGCCCCCGGCAAAAATGCGCGGGTTGCTGGTCTGGAATTGTTCGCTGGTACTGATCCGCCCACGGGCATCCGTGCTGATGCCGTGTTCCGCAAACCAGGGAGCGGGAGAGGGATCAAAACCAAAAGCGATGATCACCGCATCGGCATCCAGTATCTGCTCTGAGCCGGGGATGATTTCCGGATGGCGGCGGCCCTTGGCATCGGGTTCCCCCAGACAGGTTTCGACCAGGCGCACACCCCGTGCGCCCGATGCCGCATCACCAATAACCTCGACGGGTTGACGATTGAAGAGGAATTTGACGCCTTCTTCGCGGGCATTGGCGACTTCCCGGCGTGAGCCGGGCATGTTTTCTTCGTCGCGGCGATAGGCGCAGGTGACACTGCTGGCACCCTGGCGGATAGCTGTGCGTACACAATCCATGGCGGTATCGCCACCCCCGAGTACTACGACCCGCATGCCGGACAGACTGACATAAGGCAGGTCTGGGTCAGGCAACTGCATCAGATGACGCGTGTTAGCGATCAGGTAGGAGAGCGCGTTGAGGACGCCGGGCAAGTCTTCACCGGGGAAGTTGCCGGTCTTGGCGGTGTAGGTGCCCATCCCCAGGAACACGGCGTCAAAATCTTCCAGTAGCCTGGCCAGAGAAATGTCCTTGCCGACTTCCGTATCGAGCTGAAAACGAATGCCCATTTCCTGCAATAGATCGGCGCGGCGGGCGACGACTTCTTTTTCCAGTTTGAAGGAGGGGATGCCGAAGGTGAGCAAACCGCCGACGGCCGGGTAGCGGTCAAAAACGACGACCTCGGTACCGGCACGGTTGAGGATGTCCGCACAGCCGAGGCCGGCCGGGCCTGCCCCTACCACGGCAACGCGTTTGCCGTTAGGGATAATCTCAGGCACTTGCGGACGCCAGCCGCGGGCGAGGGCTTCTTCGGTGATGAATCTTTCCAGGTTGCCAATGGTGACGGCGCCATAGCCATCGTTGAGGGTACAGGCGCCCTCACAAAGACGGTCCTGGGGGCAGATACGGCCACAGATTTCCGGCAGGGTATTGGTTTGATGGGACAGATCCGCTGCTTCTTCAAGGCGATTCTCGGCGATGAGTTGCAGCCAGTTGGGAATGTAGTTGTGCACCGGGCATTTCCATTCACAATAAGGGTTGCCGCAATGCAGGCAACGGTCAGCCTGCAATTTGGCACTGTCCAGGTCAAAGCTATTGTAGATTTCCTTGAATGCCTCGCGGCGTTCTTCCACGTCCAGCTTTTTGGGGTCCTGCCGCGGGTCTTCGATGAATGAAAAATAACTCATGATTTTATCCTCAGGGTGACGCGGTTGCTCAACTCGCTTCTTCGAGCAGGACATCCAGTTTGGTGGCTTTGGGCACCACCAGCCAGACATCACGGATAAAGTGGGCCCAGTTTTTGAGCAGTGCTGCGGCATAACTGCTGCCGGTGCTGGCTATATGTGTCTCGATATGGCGCCGCAGCAAGGCCTCGTAACCGCGCATGGACTCGGTTTCAATCCGGTGATAATTCACCAGTTCACCATTCACCTGATCAGGGAATTGGCGGGCCTGATCGCGGACGAAGGCGAGACCACCCGTCATGCCGGCGCCGAAGTTTACGCCGACCGTGCCGAGGATGACGATCTGGCCGCCGGTCATGTATTCACAGGCATGGTCGCCGGCGCCTTCAATCACGGCGATGGCCCCGGAGTTGCGCACCGCAAAACGCTCACCGGCGCGCCCGGCCGCATAGAGACGTCCGCCGGTGGCCCCGTACAAACAGGTGTTGCCGACAATGGCCGAGTCCTGACTGGCGTAGGAAACGCCCGTCGGCGGTGCGATGATGATGGTGCCGCCGTTCATGGCCTTGCCCACGTAATCGTTGGCATCGCCATGCAGATGCAGGGTCATCCCCTGTACGCAGAAGGCGCCGAAAGACTGACCTGCCGTTCCGTGGAGTTCGACGTGCACCGCATCTTCCCGCAGACCAGAATTGCCATAGCGACGGGCGATTTCTCCGGCGAGACGCGCGCCGATGGAGCGGTTCACATTGTGGATCGGGTAGTGCAAACGGGTGGGGATTTGCTCGTCCAGCGCCGGTTGTGCGTCCTTCACCATGGTCTCAGCAAGCTCGCCTTTGTCGAAAGGCGGGTTGCGATCCTGAGTGTGGATGTTGCTGTCGGCATCGCGCAGATCGGCATTGGCCAGCAGTGGACGCAGATTCAGATGGGCCTGTTTTTCTGTCTGCGCTCCACCGATTTCCAGCATCTGGCTGGCACCAACCAAGTCATCAAAGCGGCGGATACCGAGTTGCGCCATGATTCCGCGGGCTTCTTCAGCGACGAAGCGGAAGTAGTTAATGACCATTTCCGGGAGGCCGGTGAAATGCTTGCGCAGGGTTTCATCCTGCGTGGCAATGCCGGTGGCGCAGTTGTTGAGATGGCAGATGCGCAGATACTTGCAGCCCAGCGCAATCATCGGTGCGGTGCCAAAACCGAAACTCTCCGCGCCCAGCAGGGCACCTTTGATCACATCCAGTCCGGTCTTGAAGCCGCCGTCGGCCTGCAGGCGTACCCGGTGCCGCAAGTGATTGCGGCGCAGGGTGACCTGAGTTTCCGCCAGACCCAGTTCCCACGGGGAACCGGCATATTTGACCGAACTCAGCGGGCTGGCGCCGGTGCCACCGTCATAGCCGGCGATGGTGATGCGGTCGGCATAGGCCTTGGCCACCCCGGCGGCGATCGTTCCGACACCGGCCTCGGAGACCAGTTTGACGGAGACATAGGCTTGCGGATTAATCTGCTTCAGGTCAAAAATGAGCTGTGCCAAGTCTTCGATAGAATAGATATCGTGGTGCGGCGGCGGGCTGATGAGGGCAACCCCTTCCTTGGCGTAGCGCAGGCGGGCGATGATGCCGCTGACCTTATGTCCCGGTAACTGACCACCTTCGCCGGGCTTGGCGCCCTGCGCCACCTTGATCTGCAACTCTTCGGCGTTCACCGCATACTCTGGTGTCACGCCAAAGCGGCCTGATGCTATCTGCTTGATCTTGCTTATCTTGTTGTTGTGGTAACGGGCCGGATCTTCGCCGCCTTCGCCGGAATTGGAACGCCCGCCGATGGTGTTCATGGCGATGGCCAGGGCTTCGTGGGCTTCTGGCGAGAGCGCGCCCAAGGACATGGCAGCGGTGTCAAAACGGCGGGTAATCGCCTCAATGGGCTCGACTTCACTGAGCGGAATGGGTTGCGCTACCGTACGCAATTGCAGTAAGTCGCGCAGGTTGGTGACCGGGCGCTCATTGACGAGCCCGGAAAACACCTGATAGTCGGTATAGCGCCCTGATTTTGCCGCCGTCTGCAGGCTCTGGACGACGTCTGGGTGGTAGGCGTGATATTCACCGCCGTGGACATATTTGAGCAGACCACCCAATGGCAACGTCTTTCTGGGGATATATGCATCGCGGACCTGCTGGCGGATATCGTTTTCCAGATGCTTGAACGATGCGCCGCTGATGCGGCTGACCGTCCCCTTGAAGCAGCGCTCCACCACCGTCTGATCGAGGCCGAGCGCCTCAAAAAGTTGGGTGCTGCGGTAGGAGGCGAGAGTGGAAATTCCCATTTTGGAGAGGATCTTGTAGAGGCCTTTGTCGATGCCCTTGCGGTAGTTTTCCAGTGCCTTGAGGACCGTGACCGGCTGGCTGAAGGCATGCCGCTCGGCCAGGCTGCGGATGATGGCATAGCTCAGGTAGGGGTAGACAGCGGTGGCACCGTAACCGATCAGCGTGGCGAAATGGTGAGGATCGCGGGTATGGGCGGTAGCCACGACGATATTGCAGCGGGTGCGCAGGCCGGCATCAATGAGGGCATGGTGGACGGCACCGACCGCCATCAGTGCCGGGATGTAGAGCCGATCGCGCGCCAGGGCGTGATCCGAGAGCACCAGGATAACGGCTCCGTGCCGCACTGCCGTGATGACTTCTTCGCAGAGGGCTTCGATGGCGCCCCCCAGATTGCTGTCCGCCGCTGAATAACAGAGATCAAAAGTCTGGCCGCGGAAGGCAGCTTCCGTGCGGCTGGTGAGAGCGACAAAAGTGGCATCGGAGAGTACCGGGGAGTGTACTTCAATGCGCCGGGCGTATTCGGGGCGCTCGGCAAACAGATTGCTCTCACTGCCGATGACCGTGTTGAGGGACATCACCAGGGCTTCGCGCAGAGGATCGATGGGGGGGTTGGTGACCTGGGCGAATTGCTGACGAAAATAATCGGCAATATGCCGGGTTTGCCGCGATAAGACCGCCATGGGGGTGTCGTCCCCCATGGAGCCGACGGCTTCCTGGGCGCCCTCGGCGAGGACGCGAATCACCTGGTCTTCTTCTTCGAAACTGACACCAAAGGCCTTTTCACTGGTCAGCAGATCGGTTACCGGCAGTGCGGGGGAGCTGTCGTTGTTGTCGCTATCGAGGTGCTCAGCATACTGATCCAGCCATTCCCGGTAAGGGTGGCTATTCTGGATTTGTGTGTCGATGTCAGCCGACTCGAGGAATTTACCCGTGGCCATATCCACTGCCACCAGTTGCCCCGGCCCGACCCGGCCCTGCACGGCGATGTCGCGGTGATCGTAGTCAAAGACGCCCACTTCGGAGGCGATGTTGATGATGCGATCTTTGGTGATGACATAACGGGCCGGGCGCAGACCGTTGCGATCCAGTGCGCAGGCAGCAATGCGTCCGGTGTTGAGCACCAGTCCGGCGGGACCATCCCAGGCTTCCATGCGCATGGAGTGATATTCGTAGAAGGCGCGCAGAGCGGGTTCAATCCGTGGGACATTGTGCCAGGCGGGTGGCACCAGCAGGCGGATGGCCTTGAAGAAGTCCATACCGCCCTGCACCAGCAGTTCGAGCATGTTGTCGAGGCTGAAGGAGTCGCTGCCGCCACCCACCGCAGGCAGTACCTCTGCCATGGGCAGCAGGTCAGATTGCAACTGTGCTTCCCGGGCCTTGGCCCACAGGCGGTTGCCCTGCACGGTATTCAATTCGCCATTGTGGGCGAGGATGCGGAAGGGTTGGCACAAGCGCCATTCCGGCCAGGTATTGGTCGAAAAGCGTTGGTGATAAGTGACGAGCGCGGAGGCAAAGCGCGGGTCGCAGAGATCGGGATAAAAAACGGGGAGATTTTCCGGCAGCACCAAGCCCTTGTAGCCAATGACCTGAGAGGAGCAGGTCACGGCAAAAAAGCTGCTTTCGTCGACAAAGCGTTTTTCCACCCGCCGTCGCAGGCGATAAAGGAGGCGTTCGTGACTGTCTGTGTCCGCGGCATCGGGGAGGCCCACAAAGGCTTGCCATACACTCGGCAGGCTCTTCAGGGCTTCATCGCCACAAGCGGCAAGGTCAGTAGGGACCTCGCGCCAGCCCAGACATCTGAGCCCAAGGTCCTGGGCTTCGGTAGCCAGTGTCGTGCAGATTTTGCTCGCAACCGCCGGGTCTTGCGGGAGAAAAAATTGACCGATACCGAAATGCCTGCCGAGAGCAATGCCTTGCTCGATGGCGATAGCGCGGAAAAAAGTCTCCGGCATCTGCAATAGCAAGCCGCAGCCGTCGCCACTTTTGCCGTCGGCGGCTACCGCGCCGCGGTGGGTGAGTCGTGCCAGGGAAGTGATCGCCGTCGCGACAATGGCGTGACTCGCCTGATTGTCCATCTGGGCAATCAGGCCGAAGCCGCAGGAGTCTCGTTCAAAATCGGGGGAGTATAAGCTTTGCGTCATATTGTCACCTGGTTGTCACCGCACCCTGTCGCCGGACTGCAAAGCAGGGCCGAACATTATAACGCGCTCATGGATACCATCCAAGGGTGCGGGCGCGTCATCTTTCGGGATTTTTGCGGCGGAATGGCCGAGGTGTTTACGCCTCGCCATGGGGATCGAAGATGCGGTCGTACTCGGCAATGGCGAAGCGGTCGGTCATGCCGGCCACATAGTCTGCGACGACACGCGCCTGACGTTTCACCGCGCCGTCACACTCGTTGATGCGTGCCTGATATTTCAGCGGCAGCAGGCGCGGATCTTCCTGCAGGGCATGAAACAGTTTGCGTACTAGGCGCTTGGCTTTTTCCGCCTGACGATGCACCCGCGGGTGACGATACATGCGCTGAAAGAGGAAGCGTTTGAGGGTCACCACTTCGTGGGCGATGGCCGGACTGTGGGCTGCGAGCGGGCGCGGCGCTGCCCGCACTTCCGCAATGGTGGTGATGCCCTCAGCCGCGATGTGGCGCCGGGTTGCATCGACCAGATCGTGGATGAGCAGATTGATGAGGCGGCGACCCGTTTCGTGGCGCAATACGGTTTGCGAGGTCTCAGGGTAGCGCTGGCGTACCTCGGCAAAAATAACCCCGTACAAGGTGCTGGCGCAGAGTTCTTCCAGACTCAGCAGGCCAGCGCGTAAACCATCATCAATATCATGGTTATTATAAGCAATCTCGTCGGCGAGATTGGTGATTTGTGCCTCCAGACCGGGCTGGGTACCCTGCAAAAACCGTTCACCTACGTCTCCCAGGTCGGCAGCTTTGCTTCTGGCGCAGTGCTTGAGGATGCCCTCGCGCGTTTCAAAGCTCAGGTTCAGGCCCGGAAAGTCGCCATAGCGTTTTTCCAGATGGTCCACGATCCGCAGGGACTGGATGTTGTGCTCGAAACCACCGAGGTCGGCCATGCACTCCTGCAGCGCATCCTGTCCGGCATGGCCAAAAGGGGTGTGACCGAGATCGTGGGCCAGGGCAATGGCTTCGACCAGATCCTCATTCAGGGCCAACTGGCGGGCGATGGCACGGCCCACCTGTCCTACTTCCAGGCTGTGGGTGAGGCGGGTGCGGTAGAGATCGCCCTCGTGATTTACAAAGACCTGGGTCTTGTATTCCAGGCGGCGGAAGGCGCCGGAGTGGATGACCCGGTCCCGGTCACGCTGAAAGGCGCTGCGACCGGCGGGCGGCTCCTCCGCATGTTTGCGGCCACGGCTCTGCGCGGGGTCGGCGGCGTAAGGCGCCAATCTCCCGGACTGGCACGGAGAGACGAGGTCAGGCATGCCCGGACGATTCCTGCACCGCGGCACTGGCGGTGGATTCGTCTAGCACCCGCTGCATGGTTTCGGCGAGCAGAGGCAGGCGCGTGGCGAACAGGGCAAAGGCCGCATCGGCATATTCGCGGATTTCATACTGGGCATCTTGCTTGCGCCGCAGCTTGAAAAAGTTCATCAGGCTGCGGAAATTGACCGTCCAGTAGACATCCGAGTAAGCAGCGACCGGCATCACGTTGCGCAGGAGCTCGCGGGCCCGGCCGCGGTAGGGGTCGCGGCCGCCTTCTTTAGGACCCAGTTTGCCGCTCGCGCGTGCCTGATCAATGCGACTGCAAGCAGTACTGTATTGCCGTTCGTACCAGTCAAAGAGCTGCTCCATCAGCGCTTCATATTCGGCTACGGCAGCCTCGTCCAACACCGCAAAGCCATCCACCGTGCGCGCTGCGGCATCAGGCACATAAGCGACGGAAATCGGCTTGCGATAGCGCATGGAAAACTCGTTCCAGCTCGAAACGCGGTGTTTGACCCACTGGCGCAACACGAAAATCGGCGCAATAAAACGGAAGCGAAAATAGATGGTTTCAAAAGGCGTGCCATGTTGATCCCGGAGTAACTGGTAGAGCAGGGCACGGTCGCGCTCTGAAAAGTCGTGCCCGCTTGGGAGTCGCTGGTTGGTGGTGCTGATGCGCGCGGTATTGATGATGGTGGCTTCGTCCCCCCAGGTCTCTTCCAGCTCGATGAAACCGAAGTTGCCAATACGGCGGGTGCCACCCGGGTTCAGCGCGATACGCTGTGCCATTTCCTCTTGCAATTCCGCAGTCGCTTTGTTGATCTCATGCATGTTCATGCTCCATGAAGGCTTGAAGGGTCTGGGCGATGGCCGCCGGGGGAACATCGCCGGTAATCACCGCACTCCCAATGCCACGCAGCAGGATGAAACGCACCCGGCCCCCTTCCGCTTTCTTGTCGACGCGCATAAAGGCGAGATAATCGGCGATGGGGAACGCTGGTGCGAGGGTGGGCAAACCGGTGGCCTTGATGAGGGCGTAGATACGGTTCTGTTCGCTCTCCCGAATCAGGTCGAGGCGGCGGGAAAGGTCTGCTGCCATGACGATGCCGATGGCCACCGCTTCGCCATGGAGGTACTGGCCGTAGCCGGTTGTTGCCTCGATGGCATGGCCGAAGGTGTGGCCGAGGTTGAGAATGGCCCGTAACCCCCCCTCCAGTTCGTCGCGCGCCACGACGTCAGCCTTGTCTTTGCAGGAGTATTGGATCACTTTGGCCAGGGCGTCGGCCTCCCGGGCAAGCACAGCATCCATATGGTCTTCGAGCCAGGAGAAAAAGCCTTGGTCGTTAATCAGACCATATTTGATGACCTCGGCCAGGCCCGAGCGAAATTCCCGGTCGGGTAGGCTGTCCAGGGTGTCGGTGTCGGCGATCACGGCACGCGGCTGGTAAAAAGCGCCGATCATGTTTTTACCCAGGGGGTGATTGACCCCGGTCTTGCCGCCGACAGAAGAGTCCACCATGGCGAGCAGGGTGGTCGGCACTTGAATACAGGCGATTCCGCGCTGATAGACTGCGGCGGCGAAGCCGGTGATATCTCCCACAACACCGCCGCCAAGGGCGCAAAGGGTACAATCACGCCCGTAACCCGCACTCAGCAGGCGGCCGGTGATTTCCTGGATATTAGCGAGGGATTTACTCGCTTCACCGGCCGACAGCGTGATGGTCAGCACGTCTTTTTCAAGTTTCCTCAGGGTTTTGTGCAGCGCCTCCAGATAGAGGGGTGCAACATTGCTGTCCGTGATAATAGCAACCGGACCTGTGCTCAGAGCGGGCGCGAAGAGGGCTGGGTCGGCAAGAATACCAGTGCCTATGTGGATGGGGTAGCTGCGCTGCCCCAGATCGACGTGAAGACTGTGCATGATGTTTACTCTTGTGGACCGATTTATGCCCCATTGTTGGGGTTCTTTTACGTTGAGGCAAGTGGGCCGCCCCTATAACGCCATCTTGAGCTTGTTTCTACGGCTATCCGCGCGCGGGGATCGGCCCAGACCGCGGTTGGAGATGTCGCAGTATGCGGCGCAAAACCTGATCCGAGCGCAGACCATCTCCTAGTACCCGCCAGTGCGCTGTTTCCTGATAAAGCGTGTGGCGCTGTTCTGCCAGAGTTTGCAGGCGACTGTCCAGGTCCGTATTTTGCAGTAAGGGACGGTTGCGGTCATGGCGGATACGTTTGAGTTGTTCGTCGACACTGACATCCAGGTAGATGACCTTGCCCATGCGGCGTAAATGACGGCGATTAGCGGGGTCGAGTATGGCGCCACCCCCAGTGGCCAGTACGATCGCTTCACTCTGGGTGGCGAGATCGGCGATAACTTTGCGCTCCCGCTCGCGAAAGCCCGATTCCCCCTCAATTTCAAAAATGGTGGGGATATCCACGCCGGTATGACTGACGATGAGCGCATCACTGTCCACATAAGGAAGGTGCAAGCGGGTGGCCAGAAGCCGCCCGATGGTGGATTTACCCGATCCCATGGGACCGATAAGGATGATACTTCCGGTCATTGCCCGAGATTGGCGCTGCCGGATGTCCCGCCCAGGCCATCCGGGGCATCGCCGCCAATCACCTTGGGGGTCAGAAAAACCAGCAACTCCGTTTTCGCCACATTGTTGAGGTGGCTCTTGAAGAGCCAGCCGAGCAGCGGGATGTCTCTCAATAATGGGACGCCGGTTTCCGTCTGGGTGGTCGAGTCCGTATAAATGCCGCCGATGACGACGGTTTGCCCATTGTTGACCAGCAGCTTGGTTTTAACCTGTTGTGTATTAATCGGGATGCCGGAAGGCAGGGCCTGGGCGTAGTTGGGCTGATCATTGCGCGCATCCACAGCCAGGGTAATTTTGCCGTTGGGCGAGATGTGCGGCGTGACGTTCAGGCTGAGCACTGCTTTCTTGAAGGATACCGCCGTTGCACCACTGCTGGTGGATTGCTGATAGGGGATTTCCTGACCCTGTTCGATGACCGCTTTTTCGTTGTCCTGGGTGAGGACTTTCGGGCTGGAGATAATCTTGGCGCGGTTATTCGCTTGCAGTGCCTGTAATTGCAGATTCAGGATGCGATTGCCCGCAGCGGTGCCCAGAGCAAAACCCAGCGAGGCGGGATTGCTGCCGGCGAGGGCGCTGCCGGCGGTGGAGGGTATCAGGTTTACCAGGGCCGGGGTGGTGAAGCCGGTTCCGCTGGCGGTGGAAGTTCCAGACATCGGGTAAGCGCCACCCTGTGTCGATGTGACCCCCGTACCACCAGTACCGGATAGGTTGACGACGCCACCGCCGCCGCCGCCGGTATAGGTCCCGCCCCAATTGACGCCCAGGGACTGGGCGGCATTGGTGGTGATCTGCACAATGCGCGCTTCAATCAATACCTGCGGGACCGGACGATCGATTTTGGCGATCAGGTTTTTAATGTTGGTAATATCCTGCGGGGTGTCCCGCACCAGCAGGCTGTTGGTGCGGGTTACCACCGCTACCGAGCCGCGTGGGCCGAGCAGTGAGTTGCCAATAAGGCTGGAGCTCGGAATGCCCAATGCGCTGGCCAGGGCGGCATTCTGGCTGGGATTCATGCTCATGCCGTTGTCGGCACCGGCAATTCCGGGCTGCTGGTTTTGATCAAAGCCCTGCAGCAGAGAGGCAATCTCTGAGGCTTTTGCATATTTGATCTGGATCAGTTCCGTCTCCAGTGGTTCGAGCTTGCGCTTACTGGCAGCGGCCTTCAGTTGCGCCTCTTCCTGACTGGCAATCTGATTAGCGGGAGCCACCCAGAGAATGTTGCCAATATGTTTAGCCGCCAGTCCCTGAGACTCCATAATCACTTGCAGAGCTTCTTCCCACGGCTCGTTCTTCAGGCGGAGGGAAAGACTGCCGCTCACGTTGTTGGAGACGACGATGTTCTGGTGTGTGAAGTCGGCAATCACCTGCAGGGCATCGCGCACGCTGATGTTCTGAAAGTCCATACTGAGGCGCGCACCGGAGTCGGGATTGTTGCCTGTCTCAGTAGTTTTGGGATGTACATCAATCATGGTGCGCTGCCCCAGCTGATAAGCCGAGTATTCGTAAGGACCATGAATGGCAAATACCAGACGGGTGCTACGCCCCAGAGGATAGCTGTCCACATACTGAACCGGGGTGCCGAACTGGCTGACCCCGAAGCGGTGAGTATAGCTGGAGGGAATGGCCGTGTCTTTGAGCTCGACGACGAGGGCGCCATTCTTGCGGGTGACATTCATTTGCGGTTGCGGGCCGGAGATGGAAAGATTCAGAATCCCACCACCGTTCTTGCCACGCTTGAAATTCAGGTCGTTGATCTGGGTGCCCGCAGTGTGGACAGGTACGGGCATAGCAGGCGTCGCGGCGGCGTTGCTGGTGGGTATGCTCGCCGCACTCGGGGCGGTCACACCCTTACCCCGTTCCGCCACCAGGGCGAGGCGATAACCGCCTGGTGTCGGTGCTACCATGATAGCCTGTGGTGACTTTAGCAGCAGGTCAAGTCTGGCGTTGTGCCCGATGTTTTCCGCGAGCACGTTCTCGACCGCGCCGCTGCTTGCGATAGTTCCTACCGAGCTCATGAAGTGTGCATTGTTGAAATCGATCCGCACCCGATAGCCGCCGTCGAGGGTGTTGACATCATAAGCCGGTCGGCTGTTGCTGCGAATGAGGAGGGCTGTGCCATGCTGGTCCTGCACCGGAGTGACGCCGGTGATGAGACTTTCTGCCCAGGCGGCCCCTGGACTCAGGCAGAGCGCCGCCGCCATGACCGCAAGCGTCACTGGTCTCAGCACCAAGGGGTGGAGCTGCAGGCGCGGTGCTGCAACACGGCGGGCGTGGCGGGCGGTAATGGATGCTGTGCTCATCTTTTCGCTATCCTCTGTATTCTTTGGGGTTAGGCAAGTCATGTTCAGTTGCCGTTTTGCATCTGCAAAACAGTTGGTTCTTTCTGGAATCCACCGAAGGCGTTGGGCAGGTATTGTTCGACGGTGACCGATCGTTTCGTTATGCCATCATCAATGTTCACGATGCGACCGTCATGGGTGCCAATATAGCTGCCGATCGTCGCGCGATAGACTTTATGATCCGGCGTGCCAACTACGGCCCAGAGCCTGCCCTGATTATCCCGGACAATACCGGTTATGCTCAGGCTGGAAAGGGCATATTTTTCCAGCGGCTGGACAGGTCCATGGCTGACGGGACGTGGTCCGGTGCCGGCGGCGGCGGCCTCCTTGCGCAACAGAAGCTCAGAGAAGCTCGTGAAGGGGTCACGGTTGAGCGGATTTGCATAGGTCTTCGGCTCGTAAGCAGCCGTCTTGGGCAGCGGCATAATGTGTGTGTTGGTTTTGGGGCCAGCGGCGACAAAAGCCCGAAGACTGCTGAGATTGTCGCTGTCTGAGCAACCGCTCAGCAGCACCATGCCGGTAAGCATCATCAGGATGCTGAGAGAGCGTTTCATGGCTTGCCCCCTTCCTTGCTTTGACGATTTGCACGCTCACTGCCATCCAGATAGCGATAAGTGGTTGCTGTACACTGCATCACCAATTGCTGGGCTGCCTGTGCCTTGGCCGCGCTGGTCGCACCCACATTAGGCATTCGGGCGATGTCGATATTGTTGATGGTCACAATGCGCGGCATGGCGGCGACTGCGGCAGCGAAGCGCCCGATGTCACTGTAGGTGCCGACCACTTTGAGCTTGACCGGAATTTCTGCATAGAAATTCTTGTTCACTTCTCCCATAGGCTGGAACAGTTCGAAACCCAGCCCGCGGCTACGTCCGGCCAAGGTGACGTCATCCAGCAAAGAAGGGATCTGGGTGCGGTTGGGCAACTGTTGCAGAAAGTCCTGAAAACGCAGATTCATTTCCTTGATCTGGGCTTGATAGGCGGGTAGGGAGGCAGCCAGCAATTGTTTTTGCCGCACCTGGAGCTTCAGACTGTCTTCCTGAGTTTTTAGTTGATGATACTGGTTGTTTTCGGGTGCAATGAACTCAAACCAGACCAGGATACCGAGAACCAGGACAATGATGGCGATGATGATGAGCTTGGTTTTGATCGGCCAGCGGATGACATCATCCATTTGCAGACTACGGAATTCATCAAAGGTCATGGCTGGGTATCCTTGTGCTGCGCGGATGCGCCACTTTTATTCGCGGCAGTCGGTATGCGGATGCTCATCTGCAGCGTAAATTGTCCCACCTCTTCATTGCCCAGCTTGGACTTGCTGATGATATTCAGTTCCGGCTTAGCGAAAATGTTTGAGGCTTCAATATTGCGCATAAATGCCGCGACCTGATTGTTTGCTTGGGAATAACCATCCACCGTAATGAAATCACCCGTCTGCTGAAGCTTCGTTAGAAAGATACCATCGGGAGTTATCTGAGCCAGGGTGTTGAAGAGTCGCACCACCATATCCCGCTGGTCTTGCAGATCGGTAATGATGCCCTCACGGGAAAGCAGTTCATCACGTTTTTTACGCAGATCGGCAATGGACGCGATTTTTTTGTCCAGTTGGGTGGTAACCTCTTGCAGATACTGCACTTTTTGCTGCTCAGCAGAGACCCGCGCACTAAAAATACTGTAGATACCATAATAGAGCAGGGCGGCAAGCAGCAGAATGCCGATAAGGGCTAACACTAACAACTGGCCGCGTTGTGCGCGCTGAGCCTCGCGATAGGGCAGCAGGTTGATGCGAATCATACCGAAATCCTCCTGAGCGCCAACCCACAGGCAACCGCCAGAGACGACCTGTCTGCATCCATAAAGCGACGGCTGATCTGGGGAGCCATTTCCATGCCTGTAAAAGGATCAGGCACGTAAACCGGAAAGCTCACGAGTTGACGCAATTGCTCTGCAAGTTGCGGAATTTTAGCGCCTATACCAAAAAGATGCACCGATCCTGCGGCAATATCCGGCATGCTGGCCTGAAAGAAATCAAGAGAACGAAAGAGTTCCTGGGCGATACTCCGGGCGAAGGGATTGAGTACATCACGCTCATATTCGGGAGGCAAACCACCGAAGCGCTCCATGCGTTGCGCGACATGGGTATCGAGGCTATAACGACGCTGTATTTCTTCAATCAGACGACCCAAGCCAAAATTATGCTCACGGGAGTAAACCGGATGTCCTTCCTGAAACGCGTTGATGTTTGTGGTGACACTACCTATTTCCACCAGAATGACCGCCCCGCCTGAGCTGTCATGTGCCAGTGGCGATGCTCTGGTGAGATGCTCATGTAATAACCAGAGTGCAAAGGGTTTGACATCAATAATTTTTGGTTTTAAGCCCACTTCTTCGAGGGCGGCAGCACGATCTTCGATGGCTTCTTTTTTGCACGCTACCAGCAGGACATGATTATAACCTTTTCTGACTTCATCGGGTCCAAGCACCGCGAAATCAAAATTGACGGCATCAATACTGTAGGGAATATATTGGCTGCTCTCAAAGCGAATCTGCTCTTCAATACCCACCTCATCCAGCTCAGCCGGAAGAGAAATGACCTTGACGATGGCCGTATTGGCCGGCAGGGCGGTTGCTACGGCCTTGGTCCGGATGCGGGATCGCTCCAGAATGGTGTGTAGCGCCCGGCTGACCGCTGCAGCGTCCTGGATGTCACGATCATTAACGGCGCCCGGCGGCAGCGCCTCGGAGTCCGCATGTTCGACGCGAAGCTTCCCTCTGGACTGCGAGAGTTCAACGAGTTTGACTGCGTCCGGACTAATATCCAGGCCGAGCAAAGGAGGACTTGGTAAGCGCAGCACGTTTATTCCCTTTTATGAGCTGACGAATATTACATAAATTTGTTTTGCAGAAAACTCAACGGCACTTGCGCAACGCACGAATACTTTTTGCAACACGTGAGGGAAATTAGCAGCATTCCCGATTCTGTCAAGGCGCACCGACCGAGAAATTGTTACCATAGGCGCGAAACCCGGTGGGGGTGGCATACCAACGCGACTTTTAGCGATGAGTAATTCTGGAGTTCCATGATTTTGACGGAAACGGATGGTCATTACCGGGATCTGGCTTGGATGACGCTGGCGCTGGATTATGCGGCGCGTGGCGCCATCCAAGGCGAGGTTCCTGTGGGCGCAGTGTTGCTGGGTGCTGACGGTCATCTGCTGGCGGCGGCGCATAACACGCCTGTTCAGAGTCATGATCCCAGTGCCCATGCGGAAATGCTCGTGCTGCGTCAGGCAGCACAGGTTTTGCAGAATTATCGGCTAACGGGTGCTACCCTCTATGTCACGCTGGAGCCTTGCGTTATGTGTATTGGGGCGATGCTGCATGCGCGGGTTGCGCGTCTCGTCTATGCGGCATCGGATCCTAAGACGGGCGCAGTGGAAAGTCTTTACCATCTCTTGGAGGATGGCCGCTTTAACCATCGTATTGTGACGGAGGGGGGCGTGCTGGCCGCACCCTCCGCGACGTTATTAAGGAATTTTTTCCGGGCGAGGCGACGCGGAAAAGGGGCAGGAGAGGCCGATGTCGCCACGGCTGAAACGGGTGTCGAAACGGGGCAGAGGAGCGGTGATGCGGCATTGCAGTCATGAATGGCAGGTGAACAATGGTGGTCGCGGCCTATACGAACTCACGCAGAAATTGCAGGATTGGTTGCGGGAAGTTGATGCTCGGGTAGGATGGGCGAATCTCTTCGTGCCACACACCTCAGCCAGTTTATTACTGCAAGAAAATGCCGATCCGGATGTGCGGGCGGATATCCTGGATTATTTTGCGCGTTTGGTTCCGGATGGCGATCATGGTTTTCGTCATCGCAATGAAGGACCTGATGATATGTCGGCGCACCTGCGCAGTGTACTGACCCAGAATAGCCTGATCATCCCCGTACGGGAGGGGCGGGCGGCGCTGGGGGCCTGGCAGGGGGTTTTTCTTTTTGAACACCGGGTGCGGCCAGTCAGCCGCCGGGTGTTGGTCAGTTTTCAAGGGGTTATGGAGGAAGATTGATGTCTGAGTTCATGGCGTTATACAACGGAATGCTGCGTGGCATTCGTGCGTGGTCGCGTTGGGACGAGTTTCAGAAAACGCTCGCGGAACAGGCCGATAATGGCTGGTATGTGTACTTCGTTGGGGTAGATTTTCCGCAGGCGCCACTTGATGCCGTGACCTTCTGCAAAGTGCTGGACGCGATCGGCACTTTGCTGCATCACGATCATAAAGAGACCTATCTGGGTATCGTCTATGTGGATGATTTTGAGCATCCGCGGCTGATCAAGATTTACGATCCCAACCATTTGGGGGCATCTTGTGGCAGCAGCGGAAAGGTGGTTCCAGCCGGCTGGATACTCTCGCGGGTACCTCCCGATTCTCTGGGAGAGTTTGTTGTGCCCGAAGGTCGCAAACGCTGGTGGCGGGAAATTTTTCAAAACTGATTGGGTTGGCATTGTCGCCAGGCCTTTTGTACTCTTGGGCGCACTAACTATCAGGAGAACCCATGGAAGCTGACCTGAAGCCCCTGGAATTCGAGGGCATTCGCCGCTTGCTCGAAAGGCTTTGTGCGACGCCCTTCGGGGCCGAGGCGGCGCGTAACCTCGCACCTGCCCCCACAGTGGGCGTCGCGCGCCAGTTGCAGGCGGCCATCACCGCCGCCCGCGTTGGCCTGGAGTCGGGCGAAGGCCCGATTCTCCCGGAGTTGCCGGATGTGCGCGCCGCTATTCGCCAGGTGGCCTCTCCTGGTGCGGCGCTGGCGGGGACCGCCTTGCGTAATCTGGCGCTGGTGCTGCGGGTCGGTGTGCAATTGCGTCCTTATGTGGAGAAACGTCCTGCGCTGTTGCCCACCGGGGCAGCGCGGCTGGACGCGGCAGCGGACTTGCTACCCCAGATTGACGCTGTTCTCCTGCCCAACGGCAGCGTGCGCGAAGATGGTAATGATACCCTGCGCCAGTTGCATGCTGAGCTGAAGACGGAGCGCGAGCAGATTCAGAAAATCCTGCAGGGGCATCTGCGTGCGCCGGGAGCGAAGGTCCACTGGTCCGGCCAGCGCGCCTGCGTGCATTTGCCCGATGGGGCGGTGGACAAGATTCGCGGGGTACGGCGCGGTACCGGCCCAGGCGGACATGGCATTCTGGTGGAGCCGATGGAGATGGTGGCGGGTAATAATCATCTGGAGAAGCTCGCTGGCCGTATCGAACAGGAAAACCAGACTATCCTCCGTGCCCTCAGTGATGCCGCGCGTGAGCGCCTGAGCGGCTTACAGCATTTGGTCGAGTCACTGACCTGGCTGGATCTGGCCATTGCGGGCGCACAACTGTCCATCCATCTGCATGGCAAAGCGGCGGAGATGGTGGACGAGCCGGTGCTGGTACTGGAAGTGGCCTATCACCCGCAACTGGTCCTCGCTTATGCGGAGAAGCGGGGTCCGCAGCCCAAGGCGCTATCCGTGCATATTGATGCCGAGTGCCCGATTCTGGTGGTGACTGGACCCAACAGCGGGGGCAAGAGTGTCTCTCTGAAGACGGTTGGATTGCTTACGGTAATGGCCCATTGCGGCTTGCATATCCCGGTGGACGGGCGCGCTGTGGTTGGAAATTTCACGCATGTTTTTGTGGATATGGGTGATCCGCAAAGTGTCGCTTTTGAATTGTCTACCTATTCTGGTCATGTGGAGGTCCTGAAAAGACTACTTGCGGATGCCGATGATCATACCCTTATCCTGCTGGATGAGCTGGGTACCGGCACGGACCCGGAAGAGGGCGCTGCGCTGGCGATGGCCGTGCTTGATCATCTGGCGGGACGCGGGGTGCGGGGTATGGTGACTACCCATCTCACCCCGCTCAAGGCTTTTGCCGATATGCACGCTTGCCTGTGTAATGCCTCCATGCGCTTTGATCAGGAGCGCCTGGAGCCCACATATGAACTGCAGATTGGTGTGCCAGGACGTTCCCTGGGTCTGGTTATTGCGGCAAAACGCGGACTGCCGGAGGCTTTGGTCAGCAAGGCGCGCGATTATCTGGAATACCTGCACAGCCACTAGGCCGGAAAATGTGCTGCTTACCGCGGTACCATAGATGACAAGCCGTATGTGCCAAGGCATTTTTATTTGACCTCACGGCAAAAAATGTCTAGCTTTTTGCGCTGATACTTTAATTCCCTGAGGAGTACGACGATGACGTCCCCGACGATTACGCAAAATCGCCCAGGTCCCGATCTGGTAGAAGAAGACCTGACGGGTGCGGAGATTGTGGTCCGTGCGTTGCGTGATGAAGGTGTGGAACATGTTTTCGGTTATCCGGGCGGTGCGGTGCTGTATATTTATGACAAGCTCGCACAGCAGGATGCCGTCAGGCATATTCTCGTGCGCCATGAGCAGGCGGCAGTGCATGCAGCAGATGCTTATTCCCGGGTCACTGGCAAGGTTGGTGTGGCGCTGGTCACCAGTGGCCCGGGTGCCACCAATGCGGTGACCGGCATTGCCACGGCGTATATGGACTCGGTGCCCATAGTTGTGATCACCGGGCAAGTGCCTGTTGCGCTCATCGGTAATGACGCCTTTCAGGAAGTGGACACGGTGGGTATTACGCGGCCCTGCACCAAGCATAATTTCTTGGTGAAGGATGTCCGCGATCTGGCGAGCACCCTGAAGACGGCTTTTTATCTGGCGGCGACGGGGCGGCCAGGCCCGGTGCTGGTGGACATCCCCAAGGATATTACCAGCCACAAAACCCACTATCACTACCCGGAAAAAATCAGTCTGCGGTCCTATAAACCGACGCTGAAAGGCCATCCGGGGCAGCTGCGTAAAGCCATGCAGCTCATTACCGGTGCGCAGCGACCGATGTTCTATACCGGCGGCGGCATTATCCTCGGTAACGCTTCCGGGGAACTGCGCAAGCTGGTGCGCACTCTGGGCGCGCCCATCACGAATACGCTCATGGGGTTGGGCGCTTACCCGGCGTCGGATCGCCAGTTTTTAGGGATGCTGGGTATGCACGGTACCTACGAAGCCAATATGGCGGTACAGCACTGTGATGTGCTGGTGGCCCTGGGTGCGCGTTTTGATGACCGCGTCACGGGCAACCTCGCCAAATTCGCGCCGCACGCCCGGATTGTGCATGTGGATGTTGACCCGTCTTCCATCTCCAAGAATGTGCGGGTGGATGTGCCCATCGTCGGCGATTTGCAGCAGGTACTGCTGGAGATGAATCAGATTCTGGCGGAAAATGGTCAGCGCAACGATTTGCAAGCCATGCAGGCGTGGTGGGCGCAGATTGAAGAATGGCGGCAGCGCGATTGTCTGCACTATAATCAGGACGATCGGATCATCAAGCCGCAGTTTGTGGTGCAGAAACTGTTCGAGCTTACCGGTGGTGACGCCATCGTTACCTCGGATGTGGGCCAACACCAGATGTGGGCCGCGCAATTCTATGGTTTCGACCAGCCACGTCGCTGGGTCAACAGTGGCGGACTGGGCACCATGGGCTTCGGGCTGCCAGCGGCCATGGGCGCGCAGGTCGCCGAACCGGATGCGACGGTGGTTTGTGTGACGGGAGATGGTAGCATCCAGATGAATATTCAGGAATTGTCCACCTGCCTGCAGTATAACCTGCCCGTCAAGGTGGCGTGTCTCAATAATCATTATCTGGGGATGGTGCGTCAGTGGCAGGAGTTCTTCTATGAGAATCGTTACGCCATGAGCTATGTGGATGCCTTGCCTGACTTCGTGAAATTGGCTGAAGCCTATGGCCATATTGGCCTGCGCGCGGATACCCCTGCTGATGTGGAACCGGTGATCCGTGAGGCACTGCGCCTTAAAGATCGCATGGTGTTCATGGATTTCCAGGTAGATCCGCAGGAAAATGTCTACCCCATGGTGCCTGCAGGTGCGGCCCTCTCTGAAATGATTCTGGTATAACCCATGCGCCATATCATCTCCATCTTGTTGGAAAATGAAGCGGGTGCCTTGTCACGAGTGGCAGGGCTGTTCTCGGCGCGCGGTTATAACATTGAGGCGATGACCGTCGCGCCGACTCACGATCCGAGTATTTCGCGGATGACGGTGGCGACGCGAGGCTCCGAGGAGATCATGGAGCAGGTCCTCAAGCAGCTGAATAAACTTGTGGAAGTCATACGCGTGCACGACTTGACTGAGGGCCCGCACATTGAGCGCGAGCTGATGCTGATCAAGGTTCATGCCGTAGGGCAGGACCGCGAGGAAGTCAAAAGGCTGTCGGATATTTTCCGGGGGCGCATCATCGACGTGACGGACCGCTCCTACACAATGGAGCTGACGGGTACCGGCGAGAAGCTGGATGCCTTTATCCATGCTCTGGACCCCGGTATGGTCATTGAAGTGGTACGCAGCGGTGCCAGCGCCATCAGTCGTGGTGCCAAGGCAATCTAATCCATAAATAAAAATTTACAATCACTTAACCAAATATAAAGAGGTTTTACATGAAGGTTTATTACGATAACGACGCTGATCTCGCCCTGATCCAGAAGAAGCAAGTGGCCATCATCGGTTACGGTTCCCAGGGACATGCCCACGCCTTGAACCTCAAGGATTCCGGCGTCAGCGTGGTCGTTGCTTTGCGCAAGGATTCTTCCTCCTGGGAGAAAGCCAGTAATGCCGGATTGGCCGTCAAGGAAGTTGCCGCAGCCGTGGCCGCAGCCGATGTGATCATGATCCTGACCCCCGATGAAGGCCAGGGCGCGCTGTATCGCGATGAAATCGCACCGAACATCAAGCAGGGTGCGGCGCTGGTGTTTGCCCATGGCTTTAACGTCCACTTTGGCCAGATTCATCCGCGTGCCGATCTGGACTGCTTCCTGGTGGCACCTAAGGGACCCGGTCATCTGGTGCGTTCTACCTACACGCAAGGTGGCGGTGTGCCCAGCCTGATCGCGGTACATCAGGATGCAAGCGGTAATGCCACCAATATTGCGCTGTCCTATGCTAAGGCCAACGGTGGTACCCGTGCCGGCGTGATCGAGACCAGCTTCCGGGAAGAAACCGAAACGGATTTGTTTGGTGAGCAAGCGGTGCTGTGTGGTGGCGCTACGGCGCTGGTGCAGGCAGGTTTTGAGACGCTGGTGGAAGCCGGTTATGCGCCAGAAATGGCCTATTTCGAGTGCATGCATGAACTGAAGCTGATTGTCGACCTCATGTACGAAGGCGGCATCAGCAATATGCGCTACTCCATTTCTAATACGGCGGAGTATGGTGACCTGACGCGCGGCCCGCGGATTGTAAATGCGGATACCAAGGCGGAGATGAAGAAGATCTTGACCGAAATTCAGAATGGTCAGTTTGCCAAAGAGTTTATTCTTGAGAATCAGGCGGGTAAGCCGACCATGCAGGCTATGCGCCGAATTGGGGCGGAGCACCCCATTGAAGTGGTGGGCAAAAAGCTGCGCTCGATGATGACCTGGATCGGCCAGAACCGGATCGTGGACCGTTCGCGCAACTAAAGTCTGCGACCGAGATTGGCGATAATCCGCATGGGGCGGAATGGCAGTGGGCAAAAAGTAATGTGCCTGTGGTGATTCCGCCCTTTTATCGTTGGCCGGCTCCTGATACGCTCCGCGCATGAAAACAGATTATCCTTATCCCTTACTGGCGCGCGAAGGCTGGCCTTTTTTGGCCTTGTTTTTAGGTGTCGCCATTGTGCTGCAGATATTTACGAATGGCTGGTGGGCTTCGCCGTTTTATCTGCTTTTTCTCTTCAGCCTCCAATTTTTCCGTGATCCGCGGCGTCCCCTGCCGGCGTTATCGGAAAAATCGGTGGTATGCCCCGCTGATGGCAAGGTGGTTGCTGTTGAGCAGGTTGACGACCCCTATCTTTCCCGTCCTGCGCTCAAGATCAGTATCTTTATGAATGTGTTTGATGTGCATGTGAATCGCATGCCGGTTAAGGGACAGGTGCAGAAGGCCTGGTATTTTCCGGGTAAATTCTTCAATGCCGCCCTCGACAAGGCTTCTTTGGAGAACGAACGCAATGTCCTTTGGGTGAAAACCGACGATGGCAGCGACGTGACTGTCGTACAGGTGGCAGGGCTGGTTGCGCGGCGTATTGTCTGTTATGTCGCGGCCGATAGCGGCGTGACCGCAGGACAGCGCTTCGGCTTTATCCGCTTTGGTTCGCGGGTAGATACCTACCTGCCGGTCAATGCCCAGCCCCTGGTGGCCGTAGGCGAGCGGGTGCGTGCGGGTGCCCAGTGTATTGCGACCTTGGGTGTCCACCAGTCATGAATCCCAGATATCCGCGCCGTGGGGTTTATGTCCTGCCCAACCTCTTTACCACGGCCAGCCTGTTTGCCGGTTTTTATTCCATCATCGCTTCCATCAACGGTCACTATCGGGTGGCCGCCATCGTCATTTTTATTGCCATGATTCTCGATGGTCTGGATGGGCGCGTGGCAAGGATGACCCATACGGAAAGCGCATTCGGCGCGGAATATGATTCATTGGCGGATGTGATTGCCTTTGGTATGGCGCCGGCCATTTTGGTATTTCTGTGGGGGCTGCAGGATTTCGGCAATCTCGGGTGGCTGGGGGCCTTTGTCTATACTGCCTGTGGCGCTCTGCGCCTGGCCCGCTTTAACACTCAGGTGCATAGCGCGTCCAAGCGCTACTTCCAAGGCTTGCCCATACCCACAGCGGCGGCCGTGCTGGCCAGTCTGGTCTGGGTGGCAGTAGGGGAGGGGTACCCTTGGCTGACACAGATGAGCGAGTATCTGGCGCTGGGACTGGTCTACGCGTTGGGCCTGTTGATGGTCAGTAATGTCCGCTTCCGCAGCTTCAAGGATTTTGACCTGCACGGGCGAGTGCCTTTTGCCTTAGCCATCTTTGTGGTGCTGGTTGTGGCCTTGGTCGCCGTGCATCCACCGCTGGTACTGTTTATCGCCGTGATTTCCTACGTGGTGGTGGGGTTGCTGTTGACCTTGTGGCAAATCCGCAGCCGCCGTATTCAGCGGCGGCGTGGTGGCCTTGGTCACTGACTTGCTGGCACCGTGGATGCGCCCAGGCCGGATTAGGCCAGTTACGGGGATTCCCCATATTTTTATTATTTGGCTGGCGATATCCTGGTGATCACGTACCCTCCGGCAGTATCTTTTGAGAAGTCGAAATTCACAGTCTCGCCAGTCTTAAGACTGGCGATCATGGTCTTGTCCCGGATCAGGAAATTCATGGACATCTTGGGCCAACCAAGGGCCTTGACGGGGCCCATGGCGACGTTGACCGTGCCGGTGGGATTGATGCTGTTGATTTTGCCATATCCCATGAAGGTCTGAGCCTTGACCGCCTGCGCCTCGGTCGTGTTTTTGGTGCCACCCATATGGGCCATGCTCTGCATATTGTCCATGGCCGCCTGTGCCGGAAGAGTGACCGCCGAAGAACACAGCAGAATGAGGGTGAGATAGAAGCGTTTCATTGTCGTCTCCTTGCTATGGTTAAATTGTTTCCTTGTTGAATCCCAACTTTAGTGTCGCTACAAAAACTCCCGTGGTATCCCTCCTTTTCACTCATGATTATTATTTCCTCCTCATCCGTAGCCTCATCAGCGTAGGCCCAATCGCCGCTTCTGCCATAGGGCGTAAAGGGCGGGAATTACCAGCAGCGCCAGTAACGCGGCGCTGAACATGCCGCCCACCATGGGGGCGGCGATGCGCTTCATCACATCGGCACCGGCACCATGACTGAACATGATGGGTAAGAGGCCACCCACCACCAGGGTAAAGGTCATGGCCAAAGGCCGCAGGCGCAGCATGGTCCCCTCAATGACGGTCAGCCGAAGGTCGTGCCAGTTCCGCAAGGTGTCACTGGCCTGCCGCCGGAGGAGGGCCTGGTCCAGGTAGAGAAGCATCACCACCCCGAATTCCGCCGCCACTCCCGCCAAGGCGATGAAACCCACCGCCACCGCCACCGAGAGCTTGTAATTCAGCCAATAGATGAGCCAGAAACCACCCACCAGAGACAGGGGCAAAGTCAGCAGGATGATGGTCACCTCCACCCAGTTTTTAAAATTGAAGTAGAGGAGCAGGGCGATCAGCAGAATGACGGCAGGAATGACCAGCTCCAGGCGTTTGGTGGTCTGCTGCATGATCTGATACTGGCCTACCCAGGAGACGGTGTAACCGCCCGGTAGATTGACGGCTTTCGCAATGGCTGCTTTGGCACGGGGCACATAGGCACCGATGTTGGTGCCCGGTTTCAGGTCAATGTAGATCCAGCTGTTCAGACGACTGTTGTCGCTGGTGAGCATCGCTGGGCCCCCCTCGATGCGGAGATCGGCTACCTGGGCCAGGGGGATCTGGGCACCGTCGGGTGTAGCGATTCGGCTCTCCATCAGGGTGGACAGGGATTGGCGCAGTTCCCGGGGGTAACGGAGAACCACCGGGAAGCGTTCCAGCCCTTGTACCGCGGTGGTCAGGACCTTGCCACCGATGGCCGTTTCCACGAGACGGTTCACATCCGCCACCGAAAGACCGTAACGGGCTGCTTTGCGGCGATCAGTGTGCACGACGATATATCGGCCGCCAGTAACCCGTGCCGCGTAGGCACTCTGGGTGCCGGATATTTTCTGCAAAGCCGTTTGGAGTTCCTGTCCCAGGCGGTTCAGGGTATCGAGATCCGGACCCGTCACTTTGATGCCAAGGGGGGTCGTCAACCCGGTAGTGACCATATCCACCCGATTCTTGATCGGCTGCGTCCACACATTGGACAGGCCAGGAATGCGCAACGCCTCATTCATCTTGTTCTGCAGCTTGTGTATCGTCATCCCGACGGGCCACTGATCCGGTTCTTTGAGCGTGACGGTGGTATCAAACATTGATAAGGGTGCCTGATCGGTCGCTGTCTGGGCCCTGCCCGCCTGACCGAAAACCGTTTTCACCTCGGGGAAAGTCTTGAGGATGCGGTCCGTCTGCTGCAAAACCATGGCCGCCTCACCGATGGAGACGGCGGGGTCTTGAAATATCGGCATGTAGAGCAGCGTCCCTTCGTTCAGGGGAGGCATAAACTCCGATCCCAGACGGTTCCAGGGGTAAAAGAGGGTGGCCGTGAGCAGCAGGGCCAGGATCAAAATAATCCAGGGCGCGCGCAGGACAGCGTGGATGAGCGGACGGTAGAGGAAAGCCAGGACCCGATTCAGGGGGTTTTTGTTTTCAGGGCGGATGCGGCCGCGGATGAACCAGGCCATCAAAATGGGCACCAGGGTGACCGAAAGGAGGGCGGCGGCGGCCACGGAAAACGTCTTGGTGAAGGCGAGCGGCGCGAAGAGCTTGCCCTCCTCGCCACCCAGGGCGAAGACCGGCAGGAAGGAAACGGCGATGATGATCAGCGAGAAGAACAGTGCCGGACCGACCTCCGCCGCCGCCGCCATCGCCGCCGCCCAGGGGTCGACGCCGGGGTTGTGTTCCAAATGCTTGTGCATATTCTCGATCATGACCACGGGGGCATCCATCATCACGCCGATGGCAATGGCGATGCCGCCCAGGGACATGATGTTGGCGGGGATGCCCATGGCCCACATGATGAGGATGGCGGCCAGTATGCCCAGCGGCAGAGCGACGAGGGCGACCAGCGCCGAACGCGCGCGCAGCAGGAAGAGCAGGGAGATGAGTGCCACTGCCAGGGATTCTTCCAGCAGCTTGCCGGTCAGGGTGTGAATGCTGTGCCGGATAAGCGGGGCTTGGCTATAGGTAGTGACGACCTGCACGCCCTTGGGCAGGGAGGGCTGGAGTTCCTTGAGCTTGCGCTCAATCTGGTGGATGAGGGCATAGGCGTTGCCACCCTGGTTCATCATCACGATACCGCCCACCACCTGACCTTTACCGTCGAGTTCGGCGACACCGTTGGGCAATTGTGGACCCAACTGCACCCGGGCCACCTCCCGCAGCGTAATGGGCACATCGTTGCGTACGGCCAGCGACGCATCTTGCAGATCTTTCAGGGAATGGATATAGCCCGAGGTGCGGACGATATAACTGGCGTCTCCCATGTCCACCACCGAGCCGCTGGTCTCCCCGTTAGCCGCCCGGATGGCGGTCTCCACTTCCGGCAGGGTCAGGTGGTAGGCGAGGAGTTTCTGCGGATCCACCACCACCTGGTACTCCTGCACCATGCCCCCTAGCGTGGCCACCTCCGCAACGCCGGAGATGCCCTGCAGCTCGTACTTGAGAAACCAGTTTTGCAAGGTGGTGAGTTGAGCCAGATTCAATGTCCCGCCGGGATCGGTGAGGGCGTACTCGAAGATCCAGTCCACCCCCGAACTGTTCGGCCCCAGGGCCGGGGTGATCCCCGGCGGCAGCTTGGACTGTACCTGGCTCAGGTATTGGAGTACCAGATTGCGGGCCTGATAGATGCTGGTGCCCCCCTTGAAGAGGACGTAGACATAGGAGTCCCCGAACATGGAGTAGCCGCGCACGGCTTGGGCACCGGGTACCTCCTGCAGGGTGGTCTCCAGGGGGTAGGTCACCTGATCCTGAACAATCTGCGGAGCCTGACCAGGGTAGGAGGTCTTGACGATGACCTGGGTGGGCGAAATGTCGGGGATAGCCTCCAGGGGGATATCGATCATCGCCAACAGACCGCTGGCAATCAGCACCAAGGCGGCGATCACGACCAGTGCGCGGTTTGCCATACACCATCGCATGAGTGCTCTAATCATGAGACTGCCCTCCTGGACCCATATCCATCCCGGCCATGGCGCTCTTGGTGGACGCCGTGTTACCCCCTAACATACGGGCCTTGACGGACTGGAACCGGGATTCGGAATAGAGCAGGAACTGGGCGCTTTCCACTACCCGGTCACCCGTTTTGAGTCCCTTGTCGATGGCTACCCAACCGTCGGCCTCCGGCCCCAGGGCGACCTGTACCGGCAGGAAGTGTCCTTGGCCCTCGCCCAGCATCACGTAATCTCTCTGACCGGTACGCAGTACGGCACTGCTGGGCACCGCCAGAGTCTCCGCAGCGCTGGCCAGAACCGTGGCGTCGCTATAAGTGCCGGGGCGTAGCATCCCGCCGGGATTGGGAAAACTCAGCCGGGCCGTTACCGTCCGGTTTTTGGGGTCCAGTGTCGGGTAGAGAAAGTTCAGGCGTCCCTCCCAGGATTTGCCGGGATAGGCGGGCAGATGCAAGCGCACGGCATCGCCGATATGTACCCACGGTAACTGGTAGGAATAGAGCGCCACATTGACCCATATCCGGTCGAGGTTGGCGATTTCATAGAGATTCGTCTGCGGCGAGACATAACTGCCCTGGCGCACATTGAGGGTCTCGACCACCCCGGAAGCGGGCGCCATGAGCGGCACGTCCCGCTCCGCCGTGCCGTGCCGGGCGAGCGCCGCGATCTGATTTTCCGGCATGCCCAGCAGTCGCAATCTCGCCTTGGCGTGCCAGCAGTGCCGGGTCTTCCGTCGTCCCACCCTGGCGGCGGGCAATGAGATATTCCTGTTGGGCACTATACAGCTCGGGAGAATATATCTCGGCGAGCACCTGGCCGCGCTGCACGGGGTCACCCACGGCACGGACGTGCAAGCGTGTCACCCAGCCGGAGAAACGCGGCGTGACGGAATAGACCCGGTTCTCGTCCACTGCCACGGTGCCCACGGTATGGATGGCATGCCCCATCTGACGGCGCTGCACCGCTACAAGGCGCACCCCCAGGTTTTGCGCCAGGCGCGGATCGATGCTGAGACCGGACTCTTTTTTTGCGTTCGGGCTGGAGGCATAGACCGGGATATATGCCATCCCCATGCTGTCCTTCATCGGGTGATCCGAATGGATTTTGGGATCCATGGGGGCAGCCCAGTAGAGGATGTGCCGTCCCTTGGGGGTACTTTCCTGAGGATGGGTTGCGGCGACGTTGGCGCTCGATGCCGCGGCAGGGGCGGCGGCCCGCAACCACCACACCACCCCAGCCCCGAGGACTACGCCAAGGACGAGCAGACCCATGCCGATGATCCAGTTGCGTGACTTCATGGTTGCATCTCTCCTTGGGCGGTGAGGAAATCCAGTTCTGCGGCGCTGATGGCCAGGTCGCGGCGGTATTGCAGGCGGGTCAGGGCGTAGTCCAGCACTTCCTTCTGGGTGCGCAACACCGTGTTCAGTCCGGCGCGCCCCGCCGAGTAGGCGGCGAGCGTTGCGGAAAAGGCATTCCGTGCGGTGGGCAGCAGTTGTCGATCCATGCGCTGCAACTGGATTTTGTAGGATTCATAGCGGGCAAAGGCGGCGCGCGCCTGCTGGGTCAGGGCCAGGTGTTGATCGTCATAGCGATATTGCGCCTGCTGGGCCCTGGCCTGGGCGGCGGCAACGTCCTGGTCCTGACGATCCCCCGGGAATATCGGCAGGCTCAGGTTAACCCCCGCTGACAGCCAGTTGGGGCTGCCGGGGTAGAAATCCTGGCCATAACCGACGCTGACGGTGACGTCCGGCCAATAGCCGGTTTTGGCTACCTGCACGCCCATTTGCGCGGCACGGGTTTGCGCCTGGGCGGCGCGCAGGAGGGGCTGGCCGGAAAGTCGGGCTTCCATTTCGGCAAGAGTGGGGGGTGGCGGCAGATTCGGCCATTGCTTTTCTATGGACGGCGGTTCCGGCAGATTCAGAATCTGGGCGATTTGCGCCAGATCGCTTGCCTGCTCTGCTTGCAATCTGGTGATGTCATTGGCCAAACTGTCGCGCGCCAGTTGGGCACGGAGTACCTCGGCCTGTGACCCTTGAGCGGACCGGTAGAGCGCCAGTGCCGCTTGCACACTTTCGGCCTCCAACTGTTCCTGATGCCGGACCGTGACCATGGCATTTTCGGTATAAAGGGCTTGCAGCCAGGCACGGCGCAGCAACAACACCAGCTCGGCGGACTGGCCGCGCAGGGTGTCGGCGGCCGCCTGGGCCTCAATCCCCGCCTGCTGTCCTTCCAGCCCCAGTTTGCCAAAAGAGGGGAAAGTCTGACTCAGGCCCACGCTCAGCATGCTCATCTGCTGCTGGTTCATGGAGAAGCTGTTGAGGGGCAGGTTTGCGGCACCGAGATCAAGATGCGGATCGGGCAACTGGGCAACGGCCACGGCTTTGTGCCGCAATTCCGCAATCTTTTGGGTCAGGGCGCCGAGACCGGGATTTTGCCGCAGGGCAATCGCCTCAGCATCCCGCAGACTCAATGAGGCGGCCCAGGCGGATGTTGCCGACAGGAGCAATAGCACCCCGACCGAGAGGCGAATACTGCCCCATGTCGGTTGGATAAAACGACCAGGAATATTGGCGTACATAAAAATCTCCATGGCAAAACAGCGAGATATCTCCTCAATTTAGAGAGGAGTGCCAGTTTTCTCAGGAGAGATTTAAATGACCAACCGCACGTGCTGGAGGGGAGGGGAGGGATGCGGCAGGCGGGGGAAAAAACCCTGGGCTGCTGCCGGGGGGAACATTGCCGGGCGGGAAAATGTCACGGAGCCCATCATTGCCGGGGCCGGGAAGGTTATTCCAGGGAGTCTTAATCCCCCCGGCGCATGGGTTGCTGCGCAGATCGACACGCACTGGCCGGACATCGCCCCGGAATGTGTGCTCACGTTCATACCGTGATCACCCTGGCAACAGGGCATGTCTGCTATCGACATACCTGGCGTGGCAGTGCAGGAAACACCGAGCGGCATGGCCACTGCGACATTGCTTACCCATGTTCCGAGGAAGAACATGAACATAGCCAGCAAGGCGAGCAAGGGAGAGTGATGGCGGATTGTTTGCATGTCAGTGTCAGGTGATCTCGGTCCGCACGTCGAAGCCTGCCGCGTCGTGATCGCGGGATCCGTTGTCGCAAGCCAGCTTCCCTAGGGTTACAACAGTCATAAAATGACTCCTTTTGGAGTTCGTAAAGGCATCGTAAACCATGAAGTGCGCTACAGAGTCAAGGCGTAAAAGTTTTCCCTTTGACATATCCACTCCCTGCGACACCGCCAGCAGTAAATCGACAAGGAACAGGATGCTGTGCGGCATGCGGTGCGTGGTTATGGTCTGTGGCAGATTGTAGTAGTCTGCTCTGAGGGGGTACGCATGATATTGACGATATACGGGGCCACGATTGTCACGCTGATGATGCTGTTTTATGCATTCGAATCGCGCTCGCACTGGTTCACCCTGGCCTTTGCAATAGCTTGTCTAGGGTCCGCGGCGTATGGATTTCTCGCCGGCACCTGGCCCTTTGGGGTCGTCGAGAGCATCTGGTCGCTGGTGGCGTTGCGCAAGTGGCAAGTGGTTCGCCTCCGCTAGCAACACGGTTGCTCATATCAGAGGCGTGTCGCGCCTGGAGACAAAAGAGATGCGGAATGGTGGAGTGTCCGGCTCAATGCTCATGCAAATGGTGCATGTCCGGGGTGTGGGCATGGCTATGGGTCAGTGCTTCGTGCTTATGCGGGTGGCGATGGCTGACACCGGGCACCAGCGGATCAGGGTGTGCGTGCTGATGGTGTGCGTCATGCACATGGGCATGGTCATGTTCCATGAGCGTATGGGTATGTTCATGCGCGTGGCTTTCGGTGAGATGCATCCAGATGCCCCAACCCATCAGTGCCCCGGCGATCAGTAAGAGCGGAGTGACTGGAGCACCGAGCATCACGCTGAGTATGGCACCGACAAAGGGGGCGCTGGAAAAATATGCCCCCGTCCGCGCGCTGCCGAGATGACGCAGGCCGACCACAAAAAAGGCGAGACTGACGCCATAGGCGAAGAAACCCAGCAGCATCGCCGCTGCCACGTCCGGCAGGGCCGGCAGACGGTCACCGAGTAACAGCGCCAATCCGAGGTTCACGCTGCCGGCTACCCAGCCCTTGTTGGCGGCGATCCAGCTGGTATCGGTCAGGGACACCTTGCGGGTCAGGTTGTTATCCATACCCCAGGCAAAGCAGGCACCGATGATGGCAGCGGCGGACCAGAGGTGGTCGAAATGCACCTGTCCCGGCCAACTGAGGAGCACCATCCCCAGCACAATCGCCACCATGCCCCAGGCTATGCGTCGGTCAAAACTTTCCTTGAACACCCACCACGCCAATAGGGTCGTAAACACGGTCTCCGCATTTAATAATAAAGAAGCCGTTGAAGCGGCAGCGCCCTGCAAGCCGATCATGAACAGCACCGGTGCGATGATTCCACCCGCCAGCACCGAAGCCCCAAACCAGAAAGCATCCCGACGCGACAGTCGCACCCGTTCGGCGCGGCGCAGCCAGCGGTAGAGGGTCAGCCCCAGGCCGGAGCCCAGATAGAGCAGACCCGCCAACATCCAGGGGCTTACCGACGCCAGCAGCATCTTGGCCAGCGGCGTACTCGCTCCAAAGAGCAGTGCTGACAGGAGGGCGGCCTGAATGCCGGGACGGCGTAGGGTGTGGAGGAGGGACATGGGCATCCTGTAGACGCAAAGAACCAACGGATCAGTCGCTATGATAAAACGAGCGCGGTCAGCATGATAGACGCCATAAGCACGGTCGTCGAGAAAAGGCTTATCCAGGAAGTGCTGCTTGCCGCGCTGCTTTCGCGGTCAACGCGCTATAAATCACCGGCGCCAGCCACAAAGACATGAACACGGACAGCAGCAGACCACCCATGACTGCTACCGCGAGGGGCTTGAGCAGGTCAGTGCCGTGGCCGATACCGATAGCCAGCGGCAAAAAGCCGAAGACATCGGCGAGCATGGTCATCAGGATGGGGCGCAAGCGCTGGCGGGCGGCGAGGGCGACCACGGCGGGGCGCGGCTGCGGACCACCGAGTTGCCGGGCGCGGGCAAAAATCAGAATCACATTGTTGACCGCAATGGCAAAGACCAGCAGCACGCCGAGAAACGCGGTGCTATCGAGGTCAATTCCGAGGAACAGGAGCGCCAGCAAGGCCCCCGGTGCCGCCAGCGCAATCGCCAGCAGGGCGGAAATGGCCGCCCGCTGACTGCTGAACTGAAAGCCGAGCAGGATCAGGAGCAAGGCCAGCGCCCCGCCGAGAATCAGTGCCATCTGCTGAAAGCTCTGTGATTGCTGGCGATAATAGCCGCCCAGCAAGGTCGTCACGGTGGTCGGCAGGTGCAGGTTAGCTACTACCACACGTGCTTTAGCGGCGGCCTGCGCGAGTCCCTCACCGGGCTTCGGCTGTAGCCAGACATAGGCATCGGGCACCAGATTCTGATGGGTCACAAAGGGTACCGCCCCTTGCACATGAACGCCAGCGATGCTTGCCAGCGGAGTAAAGCTCCCGTCCGGCAAGCGGATGGGGAGGCTGTCCAGCGTGCGCGGGGTGAAATCGTGCCCGGCGAGGCTGACGCGAATCGGCAGAATCTGCTCGCCGTGCAGGAGGAAGCCCGCCTGCCGTCCCCAGAAACGCGCTTTGACCTGGCCGGCCAGCATTGGCGGGGTGATGCCATAAATCGCCGCCAGTGGCGATGGGGTGATCTCCAGCTCCGGGCCCGCTGACGGTGACTTGAAGTTCACGGACTCAAAGGCATGGCTCTGGCGCAAAGCTGCCGCCAGACGCGCTCCCTGCGCGCGCAAGGTGGCGGAATCCGAGCCGAAGAGATAAACCACCAGCGGCGCGTGGGCACCCGAGAGATTGCCCAGGCGTACAATCATCGTTTGATGGAGCGTCAAGGAGAGCAGATTGGGGGCCGTCTGCCGGAACTGTGCCTGCAGCGTGTGCATCACCGCCTCGGTGCTCTGCGTATGACTGGGTTTGAGGACGATGGCGATGGCCCCCTTGTTGGCTGGCGCATGGAGGAACTGAAAGCCGCGCCCGACCATCAGCGATGCCTGCTCCACATTGGGATTTTTCAGCGCCACCCGCATGAAATCGCGCCCCACGCGGGTGGTTTCCGCCACGCTGCTGCCGACCGGAGTGCGGAAGGGTACAGAGATGATGCCCTCGTCCCAATGGGGCAGGAAGGCGGTGGGCAAGGTGGTCAGCGCTAGCCACCCTGCGACCACGAGTAACAGAACGACCGGAATGGCCCACCACGGGCGGCGCATTCCGTAGATCAGCCAGCGGCTGAAATGGCGGCGTAACCAGCGCTCAGCGCCATTTCGCCGACTCTGCCGCGGGCGCCCGGCGAGCCATGCGGCCAGTACCGGCGTCACCAGCAGGGCAACGATTTGCGAAGTCAGCAGTGCAATGACGATGGCCAGCGCCATATGCCGGAACAGGAGTCCCAGCGTGCCGGACAAAAAGATCAGCGGCAGAAAGATCAGGCAGGAGGTGAGGGTGGCCAGGGTCATCAGTGGCAGAATTTCGGCCGCGCGGCGCAAGGCCTCCTGTCGTCGTGTCGTGCGGTCACCGTGCAGACCATGGATTCCGCGTTCGATCACCACGATGGCATGATCCACCAAGGCACCAATCGCCGCTGTCAGGCCGCCGAGCGTCATGATGTTGAGCCCGTAGCCCAACGCATGCAGCACCAGAAAAGTAGCCGCCAGGGCCAGCGGGACGACCACCAGGGTCGCCATCGCCCCATCAAAACGGCCGAGAAAGGCGAAGACCACCAGCCAGGCGATCAGGCTGCCGAGTCCGAGGGCGATCCAGACGTCGCGCAGGCTGCTGCTGATCAAATGGCTCAAGTCATAGATCGGCACCAATTGCACGCCGGGTGGCAGGTGCGTCCGTAAGGCGGCCAGCCGACTCTGCACGGCACGGGCAACATTCACATCGTTGGCTCTCGATTGCGACAGCACGTCGATGATCAGGGCATGGCGGTAGCCGGGGACAGCGGCATCGGTGAGTAAGGGCGGCGGACCGACCTGCACCCGCCCCAGCGCGCCCAACGCCAGCGGGGCGCGGATGCCTTCGGCGTTGGCCGGGCCGAGGGGCAGGGTCAGGGTGGCCAGATGCGCGGTGTCCACGGGCCGCGGCGTCGTGGCGACGATAAATTGCTGGTGATAGGCATGCAGAACACCGGAGAAAAAAGGCCCCTGGGCGAGGCGGAGGGTGTCAATCACCTGCTGTGCCGTCAGGTGATATTGCGCCAGGCGCACCGGGTTCAGATCGATATGCACCTGCGGCCAGCCGCGGCCGGTGCCCTGCACCTGATAGACACCGGGAATCGCCAGCAGGGCAGGGCGAACCTGGAAGGCGAAAGTCGGCATCATCGCCGAGCTATCCTGCTGATTGGAGACCAGCGCATATTCGGCGAAGGGGTAGGTGTAGGGTGCCATGCGCGTCACCCGCATCTGCGCGCCAACGGGTAAGCGGACCTGCGAGAGGCGGGCCTGCAGCATGAGATAAGCGGTCTGTGGGTTGATGCCGGGATTGAAGTAGACATTGAGCTTGGTCAGCCCGTTACCGGTCTGCGAGCGTACCATCCGGACGCCCGGCTGACCCTTGGCCAGTGCTTCCAGCGGTCGGGTGATCTCGACCTCCATGAACTTGACCGGCAGGCTGCCGTCATTGACCAGTACCGCAACGCGCGGAAAATCGACGTTGGGAAACACGCTTTCCGGCAGGCCTTTCAAGGCAAACCAGCCGGCTGCCAGCAAAAACAGGGTGGCGAGGATTATGCTGAAGCGATTTTCCCAGAGAAAATCCAGATAACGCTTCATGGCTTTTGGACCTGCACGGGGGTGCCGGCGACAAGGCGGGCATTGCCGGAACGGATGACGAGCTCGCCAACCCGGAGATCACCGCTGACCCAGGTGCGATCGCCGCGGCTGGCAACGATGCGGACGGGTACCACGACCGCCTGCCCGTGGCGGACGGCGAATACCTCGGTGCGGGCGCCGCGCATGACAATACTGGCGGTCGGTAAGACGAGGGCCGTTGCCCCTGGTGCGGACAGTCTTACCTGCAGCCATTCACCCGGCAGCAGCAGGCTGTGGGCAGGCAGGTCAATATAGACCGACACCAGACCCAGATGCCGCGCACTTTGCCCGACGGAGCGAATCTTGCCATGCCCCTGCCAACTGCTGCCCTCAAGCCCTACCACCATTCCTATCCGCAGCCCCTGCGCTACGGCAGGTGTGACGTAGGCGTGCATCCAGGGTATCCCGCGCCCGGCGAGGGTGGCGATGGGCTGGCCGGCGTTGACCACTGCCCCAGCAGGGACCAGATAATGCAGACTCCCGGCGAACGGGGCGGTCAGTTGCTGTTCGTTGGCTTGCGCCTGCAGGACGCGGAGCGTGGAGCGTGCTTCATCCAGTGCCAGCTTCGTCCGCTCCACATCCTGCCGGGAGAAGACGCCATCGGTATAGAGCTGTCGGTTGCGGAGCCACTGACTGCGGCTGAAAGCGACCCGAGCCTGAGCGGCGCTGATGGTCGCCTGCAGGCCGGGCGGCGCGATATGCGCCACCATGGCGCCGGCCGGGACTTGTCCGGCCGGTAGCAGCGGGCCGAGCACCCGGCCGGTCACTGCGGCGGTCAGGGTCACTTGACCGTTGCTCTCGACGGTGGCAAGTACGGTGTTCTCCTGCCGGGCCGGCGCGGAGGCGACAACGGCTACGCGTACCGGCAGTGCCCAAGCCGCGCTCATGCCGGTCAGCCAGAGCAGGGTGGTGAGGCCGATAACGGCGGGCCAGCGTGGGGAAATGTGGATCATTGAGCGTTTGCGAGGGGTCATGACAGCTTCCTTTGATCGGGCAACAAGCCACTATCCAATGCCAGTTGCGCACGTGTCAGGCGGGCGCGGATGGCGGCGCCCGCGCTTTGCAACTGGGCTTGTACCCAGTCATTCTCCGCTTGTTGTAACGCCAGTGCGCTCTCCGCACCGGCGAGGTAGCCCTTGCGGGTCATGGTATAGACCGTCCGTGCGGTCCGGGCCAGCGTTTGCGCATCCTGCAAGGCGTTTGCTGCCGCCTGTGCCGCCCCGTAATCGGCCGCCAGCCGGCTGCGAATCTGCAGTTGCAGCGCCGCCTTGGCGGCCTGCATGGCAGCCACCTGCTCCTGTGCTGCGGCGACTCGATCCCGGTTGCGGCCAAAGCCAAAAATGGGCATCTGCAGGCTCAGGATCGCCTGCCAGCCCAACTGCTGGCTTTGCGGCAGTGTCGAGGTGTCCACCCCATAGGCGCCGGTGGCGGCGATGACCGGCAGCCGCGCCGCCTGCCGATAGTGCAACAGCGAGCGCGCCGATTGAATTTCGCCATTGGCGACGCGCAACAGCGGCTGCGATTGATCGGCTTGTTGACGGAGCGTATTGGTACCCGGCAACGCCGTGCGTGGGACGGCGACGCGCGCCAGCACGGGTAACGCCGCCGTCGTGTAATCGGTTTGCAGCGCGAGCACCCGGCGCGCCGCCTGCGCCTGCGGCCGTGCCTGATCGAGTCCCATCCGGATACGCACCAGGGTCAATTTGGATTGACTCAGATCCAGGCGGGAGCGGGTCCCCGCCCGGTAGCCCTCTTGTGTCGCCACGAGCATCTGGCGCGCGGCCGCCAGCGCCTTGCGCCAGACGGCCAGAGTGTTAGCGTCCAACGCCATCTGGTAATAAGCCATGGTTACCTGCGCCGCGACAGCAAGCTGCGCCTGCTGCAGCCGATACCGGGCGATGGCCGAGCGCTCGCGGGCCAGCGCCGACAAGGCATAGGCTTGTGGCGTATACAGTGGAATCTGCAGGCGAACCTGTCCGATCAGCTCCCGCGCACCATTGGCACTGACAAAGCGTGGCTGGCTGTTCTGGGTTTGGGTCCAGATGCCTCCGGTACTCAGCGAGAGGGCGGGCAATAGATCCGCATGCGCCGCACGACCTTGATCCTGGCGCTCCGCGATCATGTGCTGCGCCTGCTGCACCACCGCCTGATTGACCAGCGCCCGCTGAATGGCACCCCGTAAAGTCAGATCATCCGCCGCGGCGGTACCCGAGAGCAGACAGGCGCTAATTCCGAGCGCGGTCGTTATCCGCCGTGTTACGGCTTTGTGTATCATGCACTGACCTTTGCGATTAAAAATGCGGGATTATTTCGACGCTTTATCTGGGGTTTCCGGTAATCGGTCTCTACAATTTCATCTCCGCCCAGGATTAAATACCGCCATAACACCTGCGGACCATGCGCGCATCATCGCAAAAGCAGGAAACCGGAAGATGACCGCAACCTGACGAATTCGTCATCTTTGCTGCAATACCGGAGTTTTCGCCGCGATAGTCGGGAAAGATAACGTGATGGTGGTGCCCCTCCCTAATGCACTCTGCAGGGCGACTTCGCCGCCGTGCAACTGCATAATGGACCGTACGATGGCGAGCCCCAGCCCGGTGCCCTGACCCTGACGCAGACGCGCCGCATCGGCGCAATAAAAGCGGTCAAACACATGCGGCAGGTCCTCGGGCGCTATCCCGGAACCGCTATCGCTGACGATGATCTGCAGCAGCGCTGGCTGAATGGCGGTTCGGATACTGACCTGCCCGCCCGCAGGGGTATGGCGCAGCGCGTTGCCGAGCAGATTGCCCAGTGCGCGCCGTAACAGCCCGGGATTCGCCGCCACTGGTCCACTGGCCTTGTTGAGCAGCGCGACGTCCAACTCGTCGGCCATCGCCTGATAAAAGGCGCAGACTGCCGCTACTTCTTCCCGGCTGTCCAGCAACGGTGTGTCGAGCTGGGCATCTGGCTGCTCCGCGCGGGCGAGAAAGAGGAGAGCGTCCACCATGCGTGAAAGGCGTCCGTATTCATCCATGGCCGACTCGATACACGCCTGATAATCCGCCGGACTGCGGCCTCTGGAAAGCGCGATTTCCGCCTCGCCGCGCAGGATATGCAGGGGCGTGCGCAGTTCATGGGCGATATCTGCGGAGAAGCGCGAGATACGCTTGAAGGAGGTCTCCAGGCGACCCAGCAGGCGGTCAAAATTGGCCGCCAGGGTGCGTAGCTCGCCCGGCCAAGGTTCGTCGGCAACGCGCCGATGCAACTGCCCGGCGCCCAGCTCATCGATAATCTGCGCCAACCGTGCGACCGGTCGCATAGCCCGGCGGGCAATCAGATAGCCCGCCGCCACCGCCGCCAGCAGGACGAGGGTAGTCGCCAGCAGCAGCGCCTGCCGATAAATAGCCAAAAATTGCGCATTCTGCGTGGTGCTGATGGCGACATAAATCGTTGTGGGCGGGTTACCTGCAAAGCGTTGTGCCATGACCAGATAATGATCGTGATCGTGTATTTTCCATTTCCACTCCTTTTTTTGCAGGGTGTCGGGTGATTTGGTGAATGGTCGCGGACTATCCAGAAGCGGATTGAAATCACGACCGCGGGCAATAATGCCGTCAGGGGGGCGGCTGACCCAGATGAATACGCCGCGAATGGTACTCGCCTCCAATTGCGTTTCGCGTCGTAGTGCCTCTGCATTCCCGGCATGCTGACTCAATGCGCTGTACACCGCAGTGATCTTACTGGATAAAATCTGGCTGTCGACCTGCTGCAATTGCTCCACGAGTACCCAATACAAGGTGCTGCCAGCGGCGGCAATCAATAAAACGCTGAGCAACGCGTACCACAATGTCAGACGTACAGCTATCGAACTGGTAACGCGGCGGAGGGCTTCAGTCGCGTGTTTCAAGGACATAACCGACCCCTCGCAAAGTATGAATCAGCCTGCCGGAATAGGGGTCGTCGACCTTTCGGCGCAGCCGCCGGATCGCGACATCCACCACATTGCTGTCGCCGTCAAAATTCATATCCCAGACCTGCTCGGCGATCCGCGTGCGGGTCAGCACTTCCCCGGGAAAGCGCATCAGATAGGCCAACAGCCGATATTCCTGAGGGGCAAGGCCGATGGCTTCTCCCGCCCGCCAGACTTTATGCCGCAACAGATCGACCTCCAGATCCGCGTAATGGAGCACGTCTTCGGCGCGCACGTGACAGCGGTGCAGGATATTGCGCACCCGCGCCAGCAGTTCAGAAAAGGCAAAGGGCTTGACCAGATAATCATCGGCGCCGAGTTGCAAACCCTTCACGCGCTGCGAGACGGCATCCAGCGCCGTCAGCAGGATCACCGGCTGATGTGCCCGCCGCTTGCGGATTTCCTGCAACACCCACCAGCCATCCCGCTGCGGCAGCATGACGTCCAGTACGATGACGTCGTAATTCCCTGTCGCCGACAGGTGTTGTCCGTCTATGCCATTGGTCGCGATATCTACGACATCCCCTTCCTCCATAAAACCTTTTTTTAAAAAGGCGGCGGTTTTTAGTTCATCTTCGATGATCAGTATTTTCATGGTGTTTGTTCTTTATAACCAGAGCAAAAGATTTTCCGACCTTTGACCTTCTTGTCGATTTCCTGAAGAATGTCCGTATTATTAATGACACAATGAGAGGTATGATGAAAACACCCCAGCCCTTGGAACCGCGTCGTAAACAGGCTTTCGGTGCTGTTCGCATCCTTTTTGGTCTGATCTGGCTGATCAATACCTGGTTACAACTTAATCCTGCTTACAGCACGCACTTTCTCGGCACCTTCAATGCTGACTGGGTGTCCGGACAACCCGCCTGGATCGCCAGCTATGGTCACTGGATGGCGCAACTGGTCCAGCAATTGGGTGCGCAGCATGTGGCGTATGCGACTATTGCGCTCGATGCCATTCTCGCCATTTCCCTCATTACCGGTATCGGCCTGCCACTGCTGGCCTGGGTGGGGGTGATTTATAACCTCTGGCTCTGGAGTACCGTTGGCGGCTTTGGCGGCCCCTACACTCAGGGGGCGACCGATCCCGGTACTGCCATCATCTATGCACTCTGTTTCCTCTATGTGATCTGGACACGGAGTTGGGAGGGCCTGAGTCTCAGTAAAGTACCGCATCGTCCTATTTATGCACCGGCCATGCACACCGCACGTGTCTTGTTCGGCATTCTCTGGGCCTTCGATGCGTTCTGGAAATGGCAGCCCTATTTCATCAATCATGCGGTCACCTACCTGCAGCAGGCCCTGCCGGGCGAGCCGGCATGGATTGCCGCTTACATCAGCTTCTTCATCATGGTCATCACCTGGGTCGGGCCGGTGCTCTTTGGTTATTTTGCCGCGATCATGGAAAGTATTATCGCTTTTTACCTGATCATCGGCCGCGGCCTGCGTTGGGTGATTCCCGTAGGTATTGCCTACAGCATTGGCGTCTGGACCACGGCAGAAGGTTGGGGCGCACCGTTTCTGCCGGGCGCCACGGCGAACAAGGGCGATGTCCTGGGTACCACCAATATCTACGTCATCGCGTTCCTTTTTCTGGCGGTCTGGGTTTATCTCACCCCACCTCGTAAAGAAAATTAGGGGCGGTTTACCGGCGCGGGAGGAAAATACGCGCCAGAACCCGATGACCCAGGATCTCATGCAACAGCGCCATGCCGATATGGGCGTACCAGTACACCCAGGCGAGGTTGGCGATGAGGCTATGTAGATCGGCGACGTTGCCGACGAAAGGCGTTTCCGCACCGTTCTTTGGATAGGTGAAAAAAAGTACGGCGCCGGTGGCCGCCATAGCGGAGACGGCGAGGAATCCCAGCCCATGGACGAGCCCTGCCAGCCCCCCTTCGGGGCCTCCCTGGGGTAATTGAAAGCGCCGGATCTGGCGTAATTCCACCAGGAGTTTCGCCCGTCCTTTGGCATCCCAGGGAAACAGGTGGCGGAAGCCACTGTCGTCACGAGTGAGCAGTGCGCTCCATACCCAGTGGGCGATGATGACCCCAACCGCAGCCAGACCCACCCACTCATGGAGTTCAAAGGATAGGGCCTGGGTAGATGTCAGCACCCGACCCGGCTTGGGATGTTCCATGATCAGGCTGATGAGGAGCTGAAAACTCACGGTGAGCGCCATGCCCCAGTGAAGGAGGCGGGTGCCGGTATTCCAGTAGGTGACATGCGGGGTTGAACTCTGTTCCATAGGCTGATTCTCCTTGGGTGTCGGTTAAATCGTCAGCACGATCCGGCGTCTGATGATAGCATTGCCTGCTGACTAGGTTATATAGACCAATACCTTGTGCTCCGATTACACTTTAGGGTAACCGCCTTCTGCCGAGAACCGGCATCGCATCTATCCAGCGGCGTATTATCCTCTTTTTAGATGGGCCCCTAAAAATATCATAAAAAAGTCATTGATTTGTCACATTATCGACACATTCGTTGATTATGATACTCCCTCTTTGAAAAGCCCAAAGACTCTTTAAAAGTTTCCTTAGGGCTGCCGATCATAACTAGGGAGTGTCTTAAAATATGCGTAACACCACGAATTTACGTCCTATAATTGTTGCACTCATGGCCTCCGGGGTGATGCTGTCGAGCGCACTTGCCCTGGCCGATGGCGTCACTGCCAGCACGGCAAGTGCCGATCATGCTGCCGTCGACGTTGGTCAGGTTAATGCCGCGGCGCAGGGAACTTCTTACCTCGGGAGTAATGAGGCGCACTCCCTGAGTCAGAAAACCCGCTTTAATTCAGGACAATCGGTAAAAGTGCTGGGTAAACATGAATTGGCGGCGGCCGGTCCGGTGGGCGGCAGCGCGCAGGCGTTGTCTTACGCGCCGGGCGTCAGTGTCTCTAGCTACGGATATACCGGATCCACCAAAAATTCCATCAGCGTGAACGGGATCAAGCAGGGTTGGGGCGGTTTTTCCGGTGGCCAGATTGACAACGGCAGTCTTTCCGTCACCTTTGACGGCGTCCCCATGGTCAATCCCTCCAGTGGCCTCTGGGAGAGCCCGCAGGTACCGCAGAACGGCATTCTACAGGGCATAGGCATCACCTATGGTCCCGGCAATCCGGTGGATCGCTGGTATAACAACATCGGCGGCCAGATCGATTTTGTCCCCTTGCAGCCCACCACAACGGCCGGCGCCTCGATCAAAATGAGTTACGGCAGCTACAATACCAAAAACATTGTCTTCAACCTGCGCACCGGGAGCATAGACGGCTGGTCCACGATTCTGGCGGGTGGCTCCGGTTCCGGCAACAGCTACCGGCAAACCCCGAATGGTTTTGCTAACCCCAGTTATAACTACGCCTGGTTCCTGAAAACCCGCAAGACCTTCAGCAACGGTGACTTTTCGCTGGGCGCCTACCTGGCGAAAGGTTCCGGTTACCGGCCGGTATCCATCCCCCTCAGCCCTATTGCCGGTGTGACCATGGATGGTACGGCAAACTCGCCGCTGTATAGCCAGGCAAGCTCAGGGTACTATGCCTCACTGCCGGAAAACGTCTGGTTCAAACAGGACAGCAACAGCACCTGGCTGGTCTACAGCAAACTGAATATCGCACTGGACAGTATGGTGGGTCTGCATAACACACTCTGGTACCGCAATGGCCACCGTCTGCATTTCCACTATAACAACTACGGACTGTCCAATCCGGGTAATCTGTACGAATACAATAACCCACATACCAGTGTGTACGGCGACAAGCTGTGGTTTTCGGTGGCGCTGCCTTACAACGATGTGAACGTGGGCGGATTTTTCCTGAACAGCCGGTATAACTCGCGGAACGCCTTTTATAATACCAACCCGCCGTACAATGGTTCGTTATCCGTTCCGAATGCGCATTACCGCAGCAATTATTTCGATCAGACCGACCTCGCGGCGTTCATCCAGGATCGAATCAGCCCGATAAAAAGCCTGCATATCACACCGGGCGTCCGCTTCATCAATTATCAGACCAATTACACGCCTGCCGCGCAGTCGGATTTCGCTGCGGCTTATGCCTTGTATCCGCAGCATAATCAAGGTGCGCTCCCGGCTGCCAGCAACAGCTTCACCGAGGTGGAACCTTCGGTGGATTTCAACTGGCAGCCGATCAAATGGCTGGCGGTATTTGCCAGCTATGCGCAGGCTTACAAAGAGCCGCAGGTGGGCGGGGGCGGTGGTTTGTATCAAAGTACGCCTCCTATTTACAATCTGGAAAAAAGCGCAGACTACAACGCCGGTGTAAAGGTTCATTTTAAGAATGCTGCCTATTTGCACAATTTCCTGTTGTCCGCGAGCTTTTACCATCTGCATTATACCAACCAGTATATTCCGTTCACTGATAGTAATGGAAATTATCTGGGAGATGCGAATGGTGATTCCATCTATCAGGGTGTCAATATGACACTGGAAGATGACCCTATTTACAACCTGCATGTTTTTGCCAATCTCAATTTGGAAAAGGCGACCTTCGCCCACTACGTGACCGGCGGCGTCAGTTACAGCGGGTTGCCGGTATCCAATGTGCCGAGCAGCACCTTTAATATCGGCACGGCGTACAGTTATTATCTTGCGGGCGTGTTGCTGGAGCCACGGGTCTGGTATCAGTACACGGGCGCACAGAGCATGTTCAATGATAATACGACGGCACCCAGCCTGCAGAAAATGCCGGGCTATGGTACGGTGAACTTGGGTTTTGACAGCACCATCCCTACTCGTGGAAGGGTTCCAGGGTTGAAAAATGTCAAGCTGAGTGTCGATGTCCTCAATCTTACGAATAATCATTACAATGAGTTTCAGTATATTACGGCTGGTGGGCTTTTGGGTGGCAACTCGGCCGGGCAGGTACTGGCGTTGCCCGGTGCTCCGCTGATGGTATATGGAAGTGTTGCGGTAAACTTCTAGGTTTGCCGTTGCTTGTCATTTTCGGCAGAAAGGTTCCAGCGTGTTGTGTCTGGGGCTTTTCTGCCGATATTTATTCCTTGCGTGGTAGAGGGCTGTCGTGTTGCCGTGCGTTACAGCTCGGATCATTCGGCGCTAAGTCTGCGCTAATTCCGCAGTGGTAGTGTGAGCAACACGGTGGAAGCACAAGCATCCACCAGACCTCAATATATTGGAAAGGAGTGACATCATGGGGATATCAAATAAAGTGGTCATTAGCGTGCTGGGTGTAATTTTGAGCGCAGTATCCCTTAGTGCCTTCGCCTTCACCGGCCAGAATCTGGCGGGCAATGCTAAGGTATCTATCGAATCGGCCCGGACTATTGCCTTGAAGGCATACCCCGGCAAAATCACGGACGAAGAACTGGAGCAGGAGAAAGGTGGGAGCGGTTTGCGTTATTCTTTCGACATCAAAAACGGCCAGGTCACCCATGAGGTAGGCGTCGATGCTAAAACCGGGGCCGTTCTGGAGAACTCTACCGAAGGCACGCATCCGGATTGATCACTGGTTTTGCAAAAGCCCTACCCGCTCTCAGGTGGTGGGGCTTTTTGGTGGGCGGAGCCATCGGGAATATACTGGAGGTTACTTATGCGTATTCTCCTCGTTGAAGATGATCGAATGATCGGCGAAGCCATCACGGTGGCTCTGCGGGATGCGGCTTATGCCGTGGATTGGGTGCGGGACGGCGAAAGCGCCTTGCGGGCCATCGGCAACCAGGAGCACCAGGCGGTGTTGCTGGATCTGGGTCTACCCAAACTGGACGGCCGCGCGCTGCTGAGAAAGCTTCGGGCCGCTGGCAACACCTTGCCCGTTATCATCATCACTGCCCGCGATGCGCTGGCGGACCGGGTCGATGGCCTGGACCTCGGCGCCGACGACTATCTGGTTAAACCCTTTGCAATGGATGAACTGCTGGCCCGCTTGCGCGCTATCATCCGCCGTCAGGGCGGACAGGCCACCCCGGTACTCAGCAATGGATTGCTGCAACTCAACCTGAGCACCCGTGAAGTGCAGTATGGCGATGCACAAGTCCTGCTGACTGCCCGGGAATTCGCCTTGCTGCAAGCTTTGTTGCTGCGCCCCGGTGCCATTCTCAGCCGTGCCCAACTCGAAGAGCGCTTATACGGCTGGAACGAAGCCGTGGAGAGCAACACCATTGATTTCCTGATCCACGGCATTCGCAAAAAACTCGGTGCGGAGGTTATCAAAAATGTCCGTGGCGCCGGTTGGATGGTCGTCCGCCGGCCATGACACGTTCTCTGCAAGGTCGTTTGTCCATCGGATTGAGCATGGCTATTGTGTGTATGGGTTTGCTGGCCGGCCTGGCGTCGTTCTGGCTCGCCTTTGATGAGGCGCAGGAATACCAGGATGCGTCCTTGCGGCAGATCGCGGTCCTGATCCCCCCGGAACATTGGCCGACCGTGGAAAAGCCCGTTGCGACCCCTCCGGATGTGGACCCCGATGCGCGCATTGTGGTGCAAGCTTTAACGACATCCCAGCCGTCGACCGCAGCTTTGCTCAGGCTCCCGGTTCACTTGAGCAGCGGCTTCCACACGGTGAACGTGGGTGGCCAGAACTGGCGCGTCTTTGTCCGTCCGGTAGCGCCGGGTAAAAAACTCGCCGTTGCCCAGTCTACCGATGTTCGCAGTGACGCCGCTTTCGATAGCGCTCTGCGGACCCTGTTGCCACTTTTGCTGCTAGTGCCTTTGCTGATCGTATTTGCCCGCTATCTGGTCCTGCGCAGTCTGGCACCCGTGCATGCCCTGGCCCAGGCGGCAGATGCGCAGAATGCAGAATATCCCGAGCCTTTACCGGCAAGCGATGTGCCGGAGGAAATCGCACCCTTCCTGCGCGCCATCAACCGCCTGCTGGAGCGGGTTAGGCTGTTGATGACCCAACAACGCCGTTTTGTCGCCGACGCCGCCCATGAACTGCGGACACCGCTGACAGCACTCTCACTACAAGCGCAGAATCTGGAACGGGCGGAATCCCTCGCCGAATGCAAACAACGCCTGCTGCCTCTCAAAAGCGGTCTGGAGCGATCCCGTCATCTGCTTGATCAGTTGCTGAGTCTGGCCCGCCAGCAGGCGGCAGTGGCAGCGCATCAGCCGGTGGACCTTGCCGCTATCGCCCGTTTGGTGGTGGAAGATCTATATCCGCTGGCGGAGCAGAAAAACCTCGATTTTGGCTTGGAGCTGCACGGCGCGGTGTGGGTAGAGGGGACGGAAGCGGCGCTGCATAGCCTGATACGCAACGCCGTCGACAATGCCCTGCGCTATAGCCCGGAAAACGGTGAGGTGACCATTCGAATCCGTAGCGCTAGCGAAGAGGGTGTCGTGGAGGTCATCGACAGTGGTCCGGGCATTCCTCCAGAGGAATCGCATAGAGTATTTGATGCATTTTACCGCTTGCCGGACAGCGCGGAAGGCGGTAGCGGCCTGGGTCTGACCATCGCTCGTCATATTGCCGATCGACTCGGCGGACGCATAACACTCGGCTCGCGGAGCGACCGGCAAGGGCTGGTTTTTATGTATCGACAGCGCCTTGTCACGTTTCCTTGAATCATAAAACATGGTGGTAGCATCCTAAAACAAATAGTCCGTCATCACCCCTCACGGAGCGCAGGGATCATGTATTCGATTTTTGAGAGATCAGGCTGGTGGCGCCTTGTCGCGGTTCACGGACGCATCGTCCTTCCTCTGTGGCTTCTGACGGGCTGCGCCAGCTACCACGCACAGCCCTTGCGCGATCATCTGCCAGCTATGGCGAAGGTGGAGCGGGAAATGGCTGCCGCCCTGCGCCACAATCATCCCGCCAGTGCCCACCCGGTAAACCTGCACGCGCCCCTGTCCGGCAAGGATCTCGGAGAGATCGCAGTGCTGCTTAATCCGGACCTGCGGGCGATGCGCGCACAAATCGGCGTCGCCAAGGCGCAGGTCTTCGCGGCGGGCCTGCTGCCCGACCCGCAGCTTGCCCTGAGCGCCGACCTGCCCAGTAATGTGGCTGCTGGCTACTATAACGCCTACAGCATGGGGCTGAGCTGGAGCCTGGCCAGCCTGTTTACCCGCGCTGCGGATCTGCATGTTGCTCGGGCACAAGCGCATTCGGTGCAGTATCAGGTGGCCTGGCAGGAATGGCTGGTGGCTAACCAGGCGCGGATACTGGCCCGGCAACTGTATTATCTGCAAGAACAAGAGGCCGTGTCGCAGCAGGCCGCAGCCACTACGGATCAGCTCTACCGAACCTCGGTCCAGAATCTCCGGCTGGGAGACGCCACTATCACCACCACGGCGCTACGGCAAATCGCCTGGCTGGATAGTCAGGACCGCCAGTTGGCGCTGCGTCGGCAAGTGACCAAGGTGCGGCAGAATCTTAACAAAGTCATTGGGTTGCCACCAGGAATGCATCTCGCTTTGCGGGCGCCGGAAATGCTGAAAAATTTCCCCGGCGCAGCCCAACTGGTCCCTCTCGCTGATAGCCACAGGCTGGATTTGCTGGCTCTGCGCGCGGGCTATCAAGCCCAGGAAGCGCGGGTGCGCCGGGCGATTCTCGGCCAATACCCGGGATTTACCATCGGTTTTTCCAGGGCGGCTGACACCTCGAACATTCAGACTATCGGCCCCAGCATCCATCTCGATATCCCACTCTGGAACCGCAATCGCGGTGTTATCGCCGAATCCGAAGCCACCCGTGCGCAATTACATGCCGCCTACACCGCCCGCCTTTTTCAGACCCGTGCCGAAATCACCGCCCTGGTGGCCGATTTGCACCGATTGCATCAGGAAATTACCCCGCTGGAGCAGCAGGTACCACAACTGCAAAGTGCCGAGCAGCGCCTGCGGAGTGCGGCGGCGGAGCATAATGTGACTTTGATCGATTATGAGGCGGTACGCAGTCAGGCCCTCGCCAAGAGCCTGCAATTGCTGGCCCTCAAACAGGCTTATGCTGAACAACAGGTGGCTCTGGAAATGGCGGTAGGTTTGCCTTGGCAATAACGAGGAGAATGGCGGTGACGCGACGGATACCGGTATGGTTATGGGGTGGTCTGGGACTAGGGCTCAGTATACTGGCGCTGCCAGCGACGGCGGCGGTGGCAGCCCTGGTCCAGTTAACTCCCGCACGCGTGATGCCCTTGGCAGAGTATTTGCGGGCTTATGGTACCGTGGAATTTGCACCAGAGGGTGGGCGAACCTTGTCGCTGGAAGCGGAAAGTCTGGTCAGTCAGGTGCTGGTGGCGAGCGGCCAGCGGGTACATCAGGGGGAAGCGTTGCTACGGGTGGTCCCTTCCATCAATGATCAGCTCCAGTTGCAGCAGGCGCAGATTGGTGTGCGCTTTGCCCGCACGGACCAGCAGCGTTTGGAATCCCTGCGTAGCAGGCAGCTGGCGACCAATGCGGAGGTGCAGGTTGCCCGGCAAACTTTTGCCAGGGCGCAAGCCACCCTCCACGATCTACAGGCGCGTCTAAAGATTCTGCAAGCCGGTACGGTGCGCGCACCCATTAGTGGTGTTGTGGAAGCCGTGACCATCCATCAGGGTGATCTGGTTGCCGCCGGACAACCCTTGCTGCGCCTCAGCACCGGCAATGCCTTGCGTATTGTGCTGGGGGTTGAGCCGGAAGATTTACCCCGCGTAAAAGTGGGTGACAGCGTTCAGCTCCGTCCCGTTTACGGCGCTCAGTCCCCGTTATCAGGCAGGATTCGGCAGATTTATTGGCAGATCGATCCCAAAACACGTCTCACCCAGGTGGTCGTCCCCATGGCCGCCACCCCCAGTCTGCTGCCTGGGGCCATGGTGCGGGCGGAGATCATCCTGGGGCGCCATAAAGCTTTGGCTATTCCCGACAGCGCTGTTCTACAGCAGGGCGGTCGCGCTTATTGTTTTGTGGATGTTCACGGTAAAGCGCAGCAGCGCTGGATTGAAACCGGCTGGCGCGAAGCAGGCTGGATTGCGGTCAGCAAAGGACTGCAGGCGGGAGAGAGGGTGGTCAGCCTTGGTAATTATGAACTGCGGGATGGCATGGCCCTGCGTGTGGCCGGGAAATCCTGATGGGTGACTGGCTGCAACGGCACCGCCGTTCTCTGCTTTTCATGCTGGTGGTGTTGGTGCTGGCTGGATTGATGGTGGCGTTGAAAATGCCCGTCGCCCTGTTCCCCAATATCACTTTCCCGCGCATCGTGGTTTCCGCAGATTCGGGCAATATGCCCATCGCGCAAACACAAATTGCCGTCACTCGCCCGCTGGAGCAGGCCCTGCGCGCAGTGCCTGGCGTCCAGCGCATTCGCTCCACCACGGCGCGGGGCGCGGCGGAGATCTCCGTGCAGTTTGCCTGGGGTACCAACATGACTTCGGCCCTGCTGCAGGCGGAGTCGGCCGTCAATCGCACACTCCCGAGGCTGCCGCCCAATACCCGCTTCCGCGCCCGGCGCATGGATCCGACGGTTTTCCCCATTCTCGGTCTTTCCCTGACTTCCGATCGCCTTGATTCCGTGGCCTTGCGCCATTATGCCTACTATGACTTGCGCCCCTTGCTGCTGGCTGTCCACGGCGTAGCACAGGTGGATATTCAAGGCGGTGCGCAGGCAGAATATCAGGTGATCGTTGACCCCATGCGCCTGCAAAGCTACGGCCTGAGCCTCACTGATGTAGAACATGCCCTCGCCAATAGTAATATCATTACTGCGGTGGGACGTCTTCAGCGCCACTATCGCCTCTACCAGATTCTCAGTGAGAGCCCCCTGAAAAATGCGCAAGATATTGGCCACACGGTCCTCAAGACGGGTGCCAACGGCGTGGTGGATCTCAGTGATGTGGCGCAAATCCACCCCGGCACAGTTCCCCAGTGGACCACAGTCACCGCCAACGGCAAGCCTGCGGTGTTGGTTAACGTCAAGCAGCAACTCGGAGCTAATACGGTGGCGATTGACCAAGCCATACGTACTTTGCTGCGGCAAAACGTCGGTAGTATCCCGGCCGGAGTAAAAATCAGCACCTGGTATGACCAGAGCCAATTGATCACGGCGGCGGCATCCAGTGTTCGGGATGCCATTTTTATCGGTGCCGGGTTGGCGGCATTGGTGCTCCTCGCCTTTCTCCGCAATCTGCGGCTGACCTTCATCGTTGCCATCGTCCTGCCCAGCGTGTTGCTGGCCAGTGTGCTGATTCTCTATGTGCTTCATCAGAGTTTTAACATTATGACGCTGGGCGGTATGGCCGCTGCGGTGGGCTTGGTGGTGGACGACGCCGTCGTCATGCTCGAACATATTATGCGGCGCATCAGCGAACACCCTGGGGAGCGCGTGCCGGTGCTGCATTCCGCGCTGGAAATGAGTAAGCCGCTGGCGGGTTCTTCGGCGGCGACGATCGTCATCTTCGCGCCGCTGGCCTTTTTGTCCGGGGTGACCGGGGCTTTTTTCCAGGCACTGGCTATCTCCATCTCCGCCGCGCTGATTATTTCCTTTCTGGTCGCCTATCTGGCGGTTCCCATTCTGGCGGATGCCCTGCTGACCAGCCGGGATGCCGAAAGGGCCGAGCGGCCGGGTCGCCTCCTGGGCTGGACCAGTTTGCATTATGGCCAGGTGTTGGAGAAACTTTTGCGACGCCCCATACTGCTAGTGCCTATTTTGTGCGCTTTTCTGGCCCTTGGGGGCTGGTCCTATACCCAGGTGGGCAGCGGTTTTATGCCCTCTATGGACGAGGGGGGCTTCGTTCTCGACTACAAGGCCGCTCCCGGCACTTCCCTCGCCGAAACCGACCGCCTGCTGGAGCAGGTGCAACAGATTTTGGCGAAGACGCCAGAAGTGGCGAGTTATTCTCGACGTACCGGGCTGCAGCTTGGCGGTGGCATCATCGAGGCCAATGCGGGTGACTTCTTCATTCGTCTGAAAGCCCACCGCAACCGCAGCATCTGGCAGGTGATGCAGAGTGTCCGCGACCAAATCAACATGCAGGTGCCCGGTCTGCGGGTAGAAACCGGACAGTTGATGGAGGATCTGATCGGTGATCTTACCGCCGTACCACAGCCCGTCGAAATCAAGGTGTTCGGCGCGGACTCCCGGACGCTGGGAAAAGTCGCCGCACAAGTGGCCAAGCGTATCAAGACGGTGCCGGGTGTGGTGGAAGTTTTTGACGGAGTCACCATTGCCGGGGATGCGGTGGATATTCATGTGGATCCGGTCAAGGCTGCCCTGGCGGGAATGACGCCGGGGCAGGTCACCACGCAGTTACAGAGCCTGATGGAAGGCAGGGTGGTCAGCCTGATTCCCCAGGGGCAGGAGATGGTCGGGGTGCGGGTCCGGGCGCCCCATGATCGCTGGAATGAAATCCGCCGTTTGCGGCGATTACCCATTGTCGCGCCGGATGGCCATTATCTGGCCCTGGAACAGGTCGCGCGGATTCAGATCAAGGCCGGACAGGCGGAATTGCAAGCCGAAAATCTGAAGCCGATGGTTGCCGTCACGGCACGCATTGAGGGGCGGGCCATGGGTACGGTTATGGGCGTGGTGAAAGCCCGGCTGGCCCATCTGTCTTTGCCCCATGGGGTATATCTGCAATATGGTGGTCTCTACCGGGAACAGCAGAAGGCCATGCACGAGCTGGCGCTGGTCCTGCTCGCCGCCATTTTGCTGGTGGCGGTTCTGCTGCTTTTTCTCTATGAGCGCTTCACCATCGTCCTCAGCATTCTGGCGACGGCGTTGCTTGCCCTCGGTAGTGTTTTTATCGGCCTCTGGATCACCGGAACGCAACGCAACATTACGGCGATGATCGGTATCACCATGATTGTCGGGATCGTTACCGAAACCGCTATTTTTTTCTTTGCCGAGGCGCAGAATAGCGACGTCGCTGAACTCGTCAGGGCGGGAAGGACGCGTCTGCGACCGGTTCTGATGACGGCCATTATCGCCATACTGGCTCTGATGCCCCTGGCACTGGGCCTGGGAGCCGGGGCGGAAATGCAGGCCCCACTGGCCATTGCCATTATCTCTGGATTGCTGGCGGAGTTGCCCCTGGTTCTGGTGGTAATGCCGGGCATTTATGCCGCTCTGGAGGCCTTTAGCCGACGCATGGCGCGCTCGTCCCTAGAAAAGTCATAATTTATTCATGGAAATGATATATGGGTGTCATATGGCTTTACTACGCTTTTACTGCGTTGACTGTTCAACCAGGCGGGTAACATGCTTCGGCGGACAGAAGCGATAACCAAAGCCGGGAATCGTCTCCAACCATCTGTGTACCCCCGTATCCTCCAGTATCCTCCGTAATCGGTAAATTTTTACTACCAGCGTATTCGGTGCGATATATATCTTTTTTCCCTCTGCGAGGACTTGTAGAAGCTGGTGATAAGATATCGCTTCATCGGGGTGTGTCACCATATATTCAAAGAGCCGGAAAAGTTGTTTTGGCAGATAAAGTTCATGGCCGAATATCGAAACTCTGCGAGAGCGGGGATCTAATTGAATCTGCCCTGGTAACTTTGCCAGTTCCATGCGGCGGATAGTCATCTCGTCAGCAAGTCTGCGGAGATGGGCCATCAGGAGCCCTTCCCCGAGAGCCCACGGAATAAAGGCGGCGGCTCCCGCTTCAATCGCGGCGACCGCTATCGATCCGCTGTCTGCTTCTGTACTATCTCCTATGACCAGAAAGGGCGCTGTTTTATGACAGATATCCCGCAGGAACCGGAGATGTTCCCGGGAATTATCTGGCCATCCATATACTACAACGTGGTATATTTCGACACCTTCTGAGAGTTTTTCTACATCTTGCTGGGAGGTGATCCTCTGCACGCGGTAGCCATTTTTTACCAGAGCGTATTCGACCTCCTGCGGACCTGACTGGTGTGCGTTGGGCGCAATCAGAAAAATTCTGCGCTCTTCCGGAGGGGTGTGAATACATGTTGGCAGATGCAGCCATGCTAGGGTCTCCATAACTACTGCATGGACGTGTTGTAGATAGATGTTACCTAAGAGAATATTGAACATTAGAATGACTCCACACTGGTTATCGCTGGATTATTCATATTCATAACGACGGATCGTCAGGCTATGATCACCAACGGCTGGTTGGCAGTGTCGGACTATCCATTATTTATGGTAACTTCCTAATGTGACACTATCATGTCAGTTTTGTGACACTAAGATGACGATTGCCAACGAAGCGGCAGCGCGTGTTAGCACAGCCCTGAAAACCCCGAGGTGCTACGAGGATGCGAAGGTGGCTGCAAAATAGTGGTCGCAGGGCTGCCAATTTGACCCATTCAGCTTTATGATGGAAAGAGAAGGCAGAAGGGAACCGCCATTTGAGCTATAGCGCCGAGCAATTTACCGTCCTCAAGGGGCTGGAGCCGGTCAAGTTACGTCCGGGGATGTACACACGAACGACCTGCCCGACCCACATCATTCAGGAAGTGATCGACAATGCCGCTGACGAGGCGCTGGCCGGACAGGCGACACGCATCGACGTCACCGTCTGTCATGACGGTTCGGTGATCGTCGAAGATAATGGCCGAGGTATCCCAGTGGGCATACCACCCGGCGAATCCCGCCCGGCCGCCGAGCTGGCCTTCACAACCCTGCATGCGGGCGGCAAGTTTGACAAAATGGGCGGGGAGTCGGCGTATCGCTTTTCGGGCGGTTTGCACGGGGTGGGCGTTGCGGTCACTAATGCCTTATCGCAAAGGGTGGAAGTCGAGATCAAAACCCGCGATCCTCAGGGAACAGGGAATGGTCGCTATCGGTTAGCGTTTACCCAGGGAGATGTCAGTGAGCCGCTGACCCGGCTGGAAGATTGTGGCCAGCGCACCCATGGCACGCGAGTTCAGGTATGGCCGAACGGGCAGTATTTCGACTCGGCTAAAATCAATGTCCGGGAGCTTACCCATCTCCTGCGCGCCAAGGCCATTCTCCTCCCCGGCCTGCAAGTGACCTTTACCCTGCCGGAGCTGGAACCCGTAGTCTGGAAGTACAGCGAAGGTCTGGCGGAATATCTCGCAGAAATCGTCGCTGATCTCGAACTGGCCACCCCGATTTTTTCGGGGGCCTCTTATCAGGACGGAGACACTAATGGTTTCGCCAAAGGGGAGGGCGCCGCCTGGGCCTTGTGCTGGAGTGGCAACGCGATGCCCAACCCGGAAACTTACGTCAATCTGATCCCGACATTGAACGGCGGTACCCACGAGTCGGGTTTCCGGGCCGGGGTCTTTGAGGCCGTGCGCAGTTTTATGGAGCACCACAGCCTCGTCCCCGCCAAGCTCAAACTGGTACAGGATGATGTTACCGGCAAGATGGCGCTGGTGCTCTCCGCCCGGGTGCTTGATCCGCAGTTTCAGGGGCAGACCAAAGATAAACTCACCAGCCGCGATGCCCATAAGTTGATGGCGCAGACCGTGCGTGATCCGCTCGAACTCTGGCTCAACAGTCATCCGGGTGCGGGGAAGGCGATCGCCGAGTTGGCGATCCAGAATGCCCAGGCCCGTACCCGTGCCGCGCAAAAGATCGAGCGTAAGAAGGGCTCTGGCCTGGCGACACTTCCCGGCAAGTTGACGGATTGTGAAAGTGAGGATATTCAGCGCAATGAGTTGTTTCTGGTTGAAGGAGACTCTGCCGGCGGTTCGGCCAAGGCGGCGCGCGATAAGGAATATCAGGCCTTGCTGCCGTTGCGCGGCAAAGTGCTCAACACCTGGGAAGTGGATGCGGACCAGATCTTCAAAAACCAGGAAGTCCACAATATGGCGGTGGCCCTCGGCATCGAGGCCCACAGTTTTCAGGCGGACCCGGATCGGGTGCTGGCGGGACTGCGCTACGGCAAAATCATGATCCTGTCCGATGCCGATGTGGACGGCAGCCATATTCAGGTGCTGATTCTGACCTTATTCCTCCGGCACTTCCCGGCTCTGCTCCAGCGGGGGCATGTTTTCGTAGTCAAACCACCTTTATACCGGGTGGACACCACCTGGCGCGGCCGGGCCCGCAAAATCTACTGCGAAGCCGAAGCCGAGCGGGACGCGGCAATAGATCGTCTGCGCACCGAAGGCGTCAAGGAAAGTGCCATCTCGGTGCAGCGTTTCAAGGGCTTGGGTGAGATGAATCCGGATCAGCTCTGGGAAACCGCCATGTGCCCTGATACGCGTTCCCTGGTCCCGTTGTCGATGGCCGCTGCTGATCAGGCTGCTCTGCATGCACGTTTCAGTCTGCTGATGGCCAAGCAATCGGCCGCCGGGCGCCGCGAATGGATGGAGCGGGATGGTTGGTCAGCAGACATTGATATTTAAGGCGAGGGCTTTCAGGCATGACTAACACCCGGGATCTTTTCGATCTCATCGGTAATGCGCACTCCCCGGAAACCGGGGCGGTCACCGGTAACGCTCCGGCGCTGGTGTCACCCGAAGCGGTGCAGACGGTCGCTGCATTATCCGCTGCCGCGCCAGCATCACCGCCTCCGCCAGCCGGGGATGGTGCTTCGGACTCTAGCGAAGCTCCCGAGCCGCCGCTCGCGGAATATGCCGCGCGTGCTTACCTCGCCTACGCCATGAGCGTGGTAACCGGGCGGGCGATCCCGGCGCTGGCCGATGGCCAGAAGCCGGTGCAACGGCGAATTCTCTACGCCATGCGCGACATGGGGCTGCAACGCTCCCCTAAGCATGTAAAGTCCGCCCGGGTGGTGGGCGAGGTGATCGGCAAATGGCACCCCCATGGTGACACCTCGGTGTATGACGCCATGGTGCGTATGGCCCAACATTTTACCCTGCGCTACCCTGTGGTGGATGGTCAGGGCAACTTCGGCTCTCTGGACGGCGATTCGGCCGCCGCCATGCGCTACACCGAAGCCAATCTGACGCCCATCTCTGAATTGCTGCTGGCAGAAATAGATGAGGGTACGGTCGATTTCCGCAGCAACTATGACGGTACCCTGGAAGAGCCCGTCACCTTGCCCGCCCGCTTACCTTTCCTACTGATGAATGGGGCCTCCGGCATTGCGGTCGGCATGGCCACGGAAATTCCGCCCCACAATTTGCGTGAATTGGCGCAGGTCTGTGCGGAATTGGTGTTGCGTCCGGATATGGCCGATGACGAGATTCTGCTCCAGATTCCCGGCCCCGACTTTCCTGGCGGTGGCCAGATTATTTCGCCGCCTCAGCAAATCCGCGAGGCCTATCTGTCGGGGCGTGGCAGTATCCGGGTGCGTGCCCGCTGGGAGGTCGAAAAACTGGCGCGCGGGGAGTGGCGTATCGCGGTACAGCAACTGCCGCCAGGGGTGTCCACCGCACAAATCCTCGCGGAGATAGAAACCCTTTCCAACCCACAGGCCAGAGGAGAGGGTAAGAAAAAGGCGCTCACTCCGGAGCAGCAGACGACGAAAAGCGCCATGCTTTCCCAGATGGATACTGTGCGCGACGAGTCGGGCAAGGCCCACGCCGTGCGGATCGTCATCGAACCGCGCTCGCGCAACCAAGACCCGCAGAGTCTGATGACCTACTTGCTGGCCCGCACCTCGCTGGAATCCAACCAATCGGTGAATCTCACGGTACTGGATCTGGATGGCAAAGCACCGTGTATGCCGCTCACCAGGATATTGCGGCAGTGGGTGCGCTATCGGGTGACTACCGTACGACGGCGCAGCCAGTTCCGCCTCGATAAGGCCCTGGCGCGCATCCATATTCTCGAGGGCCGTTTACGGGTGCTGCTGGATATTGACGCGGTAATCCGTGTGATCCGCGAGTCCGACGACCCCAGGGCCGACCTCATGGCGCACTTCAATCTCAGCGAGATTCAGGCAGAAGACATCCTGGAAATTCGCCTGCGGCAACTGGCGCGTCTGGCTGGTATTGAGCTGGAAAAAGAACTGGACGACAAGCGGGAAACCGCCGATTACCTTGGCGCACTGCTGCGCAATGAATCGCAGTTGCGCGCCCTGATTGCAGAAGAAATCACCGCCGATGCCCAGAAATTCGGTGATGATCGTCGCACTCTGCTAGAAGTTGATGCAGCGATCACGAACAAATCCATCCAGACCATCGCTGCTGCCGTCACGGACGAACCGGTCACGGTGATCGTCTCGCAAAAGGGCTGGCTGCGTACTCGCTCCGGTTACGGACTGGATACGGCGGCTCTGGGATTCAAGGAAGGCGATGCCTTGCTGCAAGCCTTCGAGGTGCGATCGGTGGATACGCTGGCCTTGCTGGATAGCGCCGGGCGAGCTTACTCTATCGCGGTCGCGCAAATACCCGGTGGGCGCGGTGACGGCATTCCGGCCTCCAGTCAGGTGGACTTTCAGTGCAGCGCCGGGCTAACGTCGGTAGCCTGCGGAGCCAGCGACAGCCTGTGGTTGGTGGCTGGAACCGGTGGCTATGGATTCCTGGCAGTACTGGAAAATATGACCGGCCGGAACCGGGCGGGCAAGGCATTTTTAACCTTGAACGCGGATGAGCGGCCGTTGCCGTTGGTGCCGGTCACCGACCTTCAGGCCGAAACCCTCTGCTTGTCTTCCGATGGGTATGGCCTGCTATTCCCGCTGGCAGAGGTCAAAAATCTGCCCAAGGGTAAAGGTGTCAAACTGATCACCCTGGCTGCGTCGGCCACCCTGCAATCCCTGTCGGTATATAGCGAAGGCCAACCCTTGCCGCGCGGGTTGCGGAAAAATCGCATGGAAGCTTGCCGTGGTCGACGGGGAGGGCGGGGCAGGATGGCGCGTTGAGTCTTTTATGGTAGCGCGTCTTTTTGGTGCAAGCGCACTCGTATGATGTGCTGCCGCACCAAAAAAGGGCGATGATTGCGGTGTCCTACCCTCTGAATGGTAGTGACGTAAGGAACGCATTTTGCAGTAGCCGCAGTGCAAAGGTCGGATATTGCTTGCCGACACACCCTCTGAGGAGCCGTAATGTTTATCAAAGATATGCTGCGCCGCGATGCGCAACTCACCAGCCTACGCAATAGTCTGGGAGACGAACACACTCCGGTATTCTATAGCACGTTCGCAGATGATGCTGGTGGTCTGCACGATCCCATTACCGGTGCTGTGCTGATTTCTCCTGCTTTGGCGCAACAGTCTGTGGACTCCCAACGTGCCTTGCTCGCCCGCGAATTAGGACGCGTCTCGGCCCCCAAGCGAACTAAGCGCTGGCGGATAGGGGTTGCTGCGCTGTTACTCTGCTTCATCCTGGACATAGTCTTGATGAAAGTGGTGTTGCCACTGATCCCCGAGCTGATGGATGCGGGTGTGGCTACGGCCTGTTTTTGGATGGCGGTCTGGCAGTTTCGCACGCTGTATACTTCTGCGACGACCACACTGTACGCCCGCCATGCCGATGCCTGGGCCAGGGCGCGTGTTCTCGATTACGACGACCTGATCGGCAAAGTGATGGCCCGGCAAAGCATTGCCCGCTATGTCCGAGCGACACGTTAACCGCGTGATTCAGCGCAATGACATCAGGCAGCCAGCGCCATCACCTGTTTTGCGTAGGTAACTGCAGGGATTGGAATGACCCCCTCTGCCACCGCTGTAGGTCCTGCATTATAAGCCTCCAGCGCCAGGCGCAGTTGACCGTGGAAGCGTGTCAGCAGGCGGCGCAGATAGAGGGCACCGCCGATAATATTGGCACGTGGCTGCCAGGGATCGACGTGCAATGCTTTACTGGCGGTCGTGGGCATAAGCTGCATGGGACCAATGGCACCGGCGCTGCTGACCAGGTTTCGGCCGCGGGTCTCCACATGCACAACCGCGGCGATGAGTTTGCGGGAAAGGCCGGTCTGTTTGGCGGCATAGAGCACATCGGCGCTGTAAATGCCGGCGAGAAGCCGCCATGCGCGGCGCGGCGCGGGTGTTGCTATAGCTTGCGAAGTGGCTGTGCTTACGTCCCGGATAGGCTCCAAGGCATGCAGCACAGGCATCGCCATCTTTACGGGGAGGCGTGGAAGGGTGCGCTGGAGGGGTTGTGGAGCACTAATAAAAAAGAAGCTTAGGCCGGCCGTCATAGTGGCCACTAGGAGTTTTTTCAAATCAAAATAACCGAGTTTCCATAAGGGCCATTGTTTATACTCGTATTTCTCTGGTATGGCAACTTTTTGAACGGAGTGTCGATGTACTTTTCTCTGTGTACCGCGGATTTTCAGGGCGCAATGGTTACTCAATCGTACCTACTTTACATAGGGAACTTCATGCAGTTTACTGGGTGCGTTGAACATCATGGGCAACCCGGGATAGAAGCAGGAGCTTGACATTATGTGGCTGATACATCGCGCGGAAGAGCGCGGCAGAACCGGGGCGAAGTGGCTGAAAAGCGCGCATAGCTTTTCTTTTGGCGAATATTATAATCCGGAAGCGGTCAGTTTCGGGCCATTGCGGGTGATCAACGAAGATGTGGTTGCCCCCCAGTCTGGTTTTCCTATGCATCCGCATAAGGATATGGAAATCATCACCTATATCCTCAGTGGCGCTCTGGAGCATCGGGACAGTATGGGTAATGGCAGCGTTATCCGCGCTGGTGATGTTCAGTATATGTGTGCAGGAACGGGCGTGCGGCATAGCGAATGGAATCCCTCGGTAGATACGCCGGTGCATCTGCTGCAAATATGGGTACTGCCTCCACAAAACGCTCTACCACCCAGTTATGATCAGCGGCATTTTGCCGACGTCGCGAAGCTGAATTGCTGGTGCCTTTTGGTGGCCCCTGATCGCGAAGATGCGTTAGTGGTGCACCAGAATTTTCGGCTGTATGCCAGCATACTGGATCAGGGTGCAGAGCTTGGCTATCAGCCGACAACCGCGCGGCGTCTGTATTTACATGTGGTGCAAGGTGTAGTGCAAGTCGGAGACCTTCTGCTCAGTGCTGGAGATGCAATCTCCGGGTCCGAGGGCTTGTCGGTGATAGCGACACAATCGGCGGAGTTGTTGTTGTTTGATCTGCCATAAATGGCGTCCATGGCGTGTCGATTTTATGCGATTTCCTGGCAAAGTACGCAGCGGTTTTTTACAATATCCCGTTCCATGCGCATTTGTGCCAATTCCTTCCGGAGCCGTTGATTTTCCACTTCCAGCTCTAATTCCAAATCGCATTAGAAATAGAGTTAATTATGTACTCCCATCCGGCGATGGATTTCACCCGCGCATGGTCCACCTCAAGGGCACGAAGGCCGGCGACCAACTGGTCTTCCAGCGCCCCCAGACTGTCAAAGGCCCGGTTGTGAAAATACTTCTCCCGCAACGCGTCCCATCGGTGCTCTTGAGGATTCAGTTCCGGCGAATAGGGTGGCAAAAAGAGCAAGCGTAGATTTTCTGGCAGCTTGAGATCGTTACTTTTGTGCCAACCGGCACCATCGACCATCATGACGATGTTATCACCGGGATAACGCTGGGCAACCTCGTCGAGGAAAATCTGCATGCACCTGCCGCTGACTTCTGGCAGAACCAGGGAGTCCATACGTCCGTCCTGGGGTGATACGGCCGCATAGGCATAAGTGTATTGGTAGATCAGCATGCCTTTCACTTCGGGGCGCGTCGGCTTCTTGGCCCAGCAGTAACGGGTGTCGCTGATCCGCCCAAAGCGCGCTTCGTCCTGGTACATTACGCGCAAAGGGCGGGAGGTCGGAAACATCGCCAAGACTTCGGCTATGGCTTCGGGCAGTTTTTTTTCCAGACTTCCCGGCGTTCCGCATCGCCCTGTGGATGGTAGGTATCGGGAGCGAGCTTCCGCCAACCGTGGCGTGCCAACATGCGATAGACCGTCGAAAGCGCCATGGGTTTTTCCACCTTCTCCTCAATCAGCGGCTTGAGTTGAGGAATCACGACGATGCCGCCCTTTTGTGCGTCGGCCAATACTTCGTCGAGAATGCTGGCCTCGCGTTCCAGATCAGCCAATGCATGGTTGCGCAATGCGGTCTTCGCCTGGGGCGGCGCCATAACCCCTTCGGCAACCTTCGCAAAACGCGTGCGAATCGCACAAGTGGTATTCACGGAGCGTCCGATGGCCCGCGCCGTCTGCTCCAGGCTCAATCCCAAATTCAGGGGCAACAGCACCGCCTGTGCCCGCCTCAGTTCTTCAGCGGTCTTCGCGCTGCGCAACAACTCTCGTGCCGCCACCACATGCTCTACGCCACCTGCCGGACGTGCCATGCCATGACCCCCCTGAAAAGCATGGCATATTATCACTGCTTATAACGCAAATTGGAATGAGTCACTTCTGACCCAAATTTACCGAGCCACAACGCCACCCAGAGGGCTGGCGAGGAGGCTGCATGTCTAAACTTCAGCTTTGTTTGCAATGCTGATTATTTTGTGACAAGGTTTTAAATAGGTTCTTCTTCTGTGACGTCTTGGAGGTGCCATCATGGCTAACGGAAAAAAGATTAAACCGAAGGAATATGCATTACCTTCTGGTGGCTGGGGTTCGATGCGGGGTATAGCGAGTATTTTTTCTCGTGAGCATCCAACGCGCGGCGTTGTTCAAACGTTGATGCGTCAGAATAAGCCTGAAGGATACATGTGCACTTCATGTTCATGGGGCCGCCCGAAGCATCCACATAAGTTTGAGTTTTGCGAAAATGGTGCCAAGTCAACCATTTGGGATTTGACTGAAGATCGATGCAAGCCTGATTTTTTTGCCCAGCATACCGTTACGGAACTTCTGCAATGGCAGGATTATGACCTGGAGATTCAAGGTCGCCTCACAGAACCAATGCACTATGATCCTAGCACCGACAACTATATACCTTGCAGCTGGGAAGATGCCTTTACTGGAATTGCAGCAGAGCTCAACGAGCTAGATCCGAAAACTGTAATATTTTATACCTCAGGTAAGGCGGCTCTCGAAGCCGCTTATCTTTATGGCCTTTTTGCACGTTTTTATGGCAACAACAACTTACCTGATAGCTCCAACATGTGTCATGAGACGACTTCAGTTAGCCTCAAGAAGGTTATTGGTACAGCTGTTGGCAGTTGTGTGATGGAAGATTTCGATCACTGTGATGCAATTTTCTATTTCGGACAGAATCCTGGTACAAATAGCGGACGGTTTCTACATCCACTACAAGAGGCAGTTAAAAGGGGCTGCAAAATTATTGTATTTAATCCAGTAAAAGAGAAAGGATTAATCGAGTTTTTAAACCCACAGGACCCTCTGGAGATGCTTACTGGACGAGGCACAGATCTGGCTCATATGTATCTACAGGTTAAACCTGGTGGGGATATTTCTGCAATAATGGGCTTATGTAAACATGTAATTTCCGTAGATGATACTCTCAGAAAAGAGGCGCTCGATAGTATTCTTGATGTGAAATTCCTCGAACAACACTGTCATGATTTTAACGAATTTGCGCAACAAGCACGTGAAACCAGTTGGTCAGATATTGAAATGTACTCAGGATTGCTGCGTGCCGATCTGGAAGCCGCTGCTGAAGTGTATATTGCAGCAGAACGCGTAATTGGAGTGTACGGTATGGGTCTTACTCAGCATGTACATGGTTCTCAGGGCGTCGGTATGCTGATTAACCTCCTTTTACTCAGAGGTAATATTGGTCGTTTAGGTGCCGGAATTTCGCCCGTTCGTGGCCACTCCAATGTGCAGGGGCAGCGTACAGTAGGCATCTCTGAAAAACCAGATCTTGTACCATTGGATCGTCTCGCTGAACTTTTTGACTTTGAACCTCCTAGGGATCATGGCCTAACCACGGTAGATGTCTGCCATGGTATTCTTCAGAATGAAGTACATGGCTTTATCAGTCTTGGCGGTAATTTTGTACGCGCCATTCCGGAACGGAACACCATGGAACAAGCATGGACAAATCAATCTATTACGGTATATATTGCAACCAAGTTGAACCGAAGCCATCTCATTCATGGACGTAATTCTTGGCTACTACCATGCCTTGTGCGCGCCGAGGAAGATTGCCAAGAAAATGTTCCTCAGGCAGTAACTATAGAAGATAGCTTTAGTCACATACACGGCTCTATTGGAAAAGTTAAACCTGCCAGTCCACATCTACTCTCAGAGCTTGCCATCATCACGGGTATAGCCAAGGCAACCTTACCTGATCATCCTAAATGGTGCTGGGATGCATGGACATCTGACTACGGTAAGGTGCGTGAATTGATTGAATTGACGTACCCTGACGATTTTAAGGATTATAATCAACGCATATTTCAGGCTGGTGGTTTTTACAGGGGAAATACTGCCCATGAACGTGTCTGGAAAACCAGCAGCAAAAAGGCCGAATTTACCTGCCCATCGGTTTTATCTGCATTGGGAGTTGGTGTAGCACCGGGTCGATATCACTTGATCACAATGCGCTCTAACGACCAGTTTAACACCACAATTTATGGCTTCAGTGATCGCCTACGTGGCCTTGAAGGCTCCCGTGAAATTCTTCTGATCAGCCCAGAAGATATGGAACAGGAAGGTTTGAATGAAGGTGATGTGGTGAGTTTGTTGAGCGATGCAGGTGATGATGTGATACGTGAAGTTGGCGGCTTAAAGATTACGCCCTTCAACTTGCCGCGTGGCGCCCTTGGCGGGTATTATCCAGAAATGAATCCTCTTGTTCCTCTCTGGTATCATGACGAGATGTCAAAAACACCCGCTTCAAAGGGCGTGCCGGTTCGTATACGACGTTAGCATATATGTGGGTTTTGGTATGACAATAGCAGGTCAACAATTATTGGGTGAATACTTTAATCAGCGGGAGAAGGAAAGCCGGCCGCGACCCTGGAGATGAACAGAGGCAGAAGGGAAATGGACATCGGGCCGCATCACGGTCAGACCCACCTTGGCGTATTTGATGATTGCCGCGTCCAGCGACATAAAACCTCTCAAGAAACACTTTTTATGGTCTTGAATATGTTACAGTTACGAAACGACGGTTTCACCGGGAACCAGTCTCATGCCCATCTTTTCAGCGCGTTGAGCCAGTTGCCGTAGCACCCGTTCTCGGTAGCGCTCCTCGTAGTAGTCCTGACCCTGGTCGGTATATTCCTCACCTTTGGTGAGCATCATGTAAATCAACCGAGCCAACTTATGTGCCGCCGCAGTCACCGCTTTGGGTTTGTCCATGCGCGCGTAATACGCAAATCGCATTGTCTGGACGAAATGCTCCACGGAGCAGTCCGTAACTCATGAGCTGCTGGAGCCACTGACAATCCAGCACGTCGGATTTACGTCCAGAAACGTTCTTGACATGGCGCGCATTGACCAGCAGCACGGTGAATCCGCGCGATTCCAGCAGTTCGAAGAGCGGTGAAACTGGCAAACTCCCGTACCGGTTCGTCATCACGATCCGCAGGCACCGCGATATAAAAGGCACCATTGTCTCTTCGGCCTTCTGCAGTGCCACGCTTATACTTTGCCATTAAACAGAGTCACAGCGTGTTTCTTCGGCGCGATTTGCGGCACCCAGGGCCGATTACTACGCTCCCTTTCGACATAGGTTTAGGCATAGGCACCCGCCATAAACCCGTCAATGATGCATTCGAGTGTCCGATTGGGCTGCCTTACCGACTATTCCGCCTATTCCTGAAACGTCATTTCACCGAAGGTCGACGGCATCCTCTAGCAGGTTCATCTGGCCAGTATCCGGCGGAACCGCCTCGACATTGACCAGGCCGCTCACGGCCACCCCCAGCAACCGGACAGATGCGTGCACCGGCAACCCGGCAGGGATGGCCTTGGCCAATAGGCCAGGCAAGCAGGCAGAGATGGCTTCCGTGCGCCAGATCGTCTGCGCGTCGGTATGCGCCCGGGTGACCGTCGCGAAATCCGGGAAGCGTGCCTTGATGCTCACGGTACGCCCCGCCAGCCCCAGCGCCTGGAGACGGGCGGACACCTGTCCCGCCATCTGCTGCAGGGTGGCCAGCATGACCTGCGGGTCTGCCAGATTCTTCGGGAAGGTGCGCTCGGTGCCCACGGATTTCCGCTGGTGGCTCGGTTGAACGGGGCGTCTGTCGATTCCTCTGGCGATCTCATAGAACCAGAGGCCAGCCTTGCCGAACTGCGCGATCAATGCCTCCCGTGACGCATTCCGGAGATCCAGGACCGTATGAATCTCCATCGATAACAGCTTTTTCACGGTGGCCGGGCCCACGCCGTGGAGTTTGCCAACGGAGAGTGGCGCCAGAAAGGCCAACCCGTGTTCGGGTGGAACCACAAAGAGTCCGTTGGGCTTGCGCCAGTCGGAGGCGAGCTTGGCAAGCAACTTGTTGTAGGACACCCCCGCCGAAGCGGTCAACCCCGTTTCCCTCTCGATGCGCGCCCGGATCTCCCGGGCGATCTGGACGGCCAGGACCCCATCGGCGGTGGCCGCGCTCACGTCCAGAAACGCCTCGTCCAGCGACAGGGGTTCCACGAGGGGCGTATAGCACCGCAGGATTCCCATGACCTGACGGGAGACCTCCCGATAGGCCTCCATGCGCGGGCGGAGAAAAATCGCCTGGGGACAGAGCGACCGGGCACGGGCTGCCGTCATGGCAGAGTGAATGCCAAAACGGCGGGCCTCATAGCTACAGGTCGCCACGACGCCCCGACCGCCAGGATCGCCAGGATCGCCGCCGACGATGACGGGCTGACCGCGCAGCTCGGGCTGGTCCCGTTGCTCCACCGCCGCAAAGAAGGCATCCATGTCCACGTGGATGATCTTGCGGAGTTTGGCACCGTGTTCTGAATGTGGATCCGGCAATGGACAGTCTCCTCAACTGCTCAGATTCTAGCAGGAACCGGCTCGGGGAGGGGACGATGAGCGATGAAGGTGCTTGCTGCTGGACGATGGAAATCTGTAGATTGCGGAGAAATGGTGGGCAGTTAAAGACTGATTGCGGTCATTGGGTTGTAAGATCTCTGTTCAACAGGCATTCAGGTGCCGATCGCGTAACGGGTAGCTTGGCCGACTGAATTGCATTATGATTTTCTCATCACAGCATGTTGGCGGAAGATAAGGCCATGGTGGCAGTATGGCACTTCCCTCAATATAGGCGAGATTGACACCATGAAACTCTATGCTAAATACGATACGAAAGAGGACGACCGCTGGATAGCAGCGATACCAGAAATGTCTGGCGTCCCCGAGTTCGACAGTTAATCTCGCAACTCCTTGATATTGAAAATAGCGATTTCAAAACGCTCCACTACAACAGCGTCAATTGCTGAGACGCGGCTGGTTTTTTTACCCGGAGGGCATGCAGAACCTCGCTTTGACATTCCTGGATGGAAGACACCCCGGATACGGGTGGGGCGCCATTGAGACGAACTCGGTGATGCTGAATGCGGTGGAGTTGCTCCAAGGCTCGTTCCGGCGTCAGCCCGGTGTGACTCGCACGTAAACGACTGCGCATGACCCGATGCAGAATCAGCGCCATGAAGCAGATCGCTGCGTGCGCCCGTATCCTGTCGGGCAGGCGGTGGTAGACCGGGCCGATTTCCAGCTCGGATTTGAGCACTTTGAAGCCCCGCTCGATATCGGCGAGAGACTTATAGCGGGCCACGACCTCCGCCGGTGACAGGTCCTGCACATTGCTCACGAGCAGGAGCTTGCCATCCATCTTTTCCGCCAGGGTGCGTGCGCTTTTGTCGATGTCGTAGCTAAACTGCTGTGCGGCCATATCGACTTGGATGATGCGCGATAAATGCGCCTCGCAGACGGCATGGTAGAAGCGTGCCTTGGCACCGCTGTCGGAGAGTTTGCGTCCCCGATGCTTTTGCCGTCGTCCTGATCATCCAGTTTGCCGGCCCACTGGTCGCCCTGAGTAATCAGCGCTTCGATCCGCGCATTCCGCTTGGCGGTCTGGTCCGCCGCCGTCATGGGATCATGGGCGATAACCAGCCGCAGGTCGTTCCAGGTGCGCTCACCGATGACTTCTTCAGTGGCAGTGTTGCACGACTCCCGCTGGAAACTATCCAGCAGATCGGTAAATTCATGGTACCGCCGCCCCGGTACGGCCAGGATAAACTCCAGCGACTGCCCGTTGGCCAGCCGGATCGCCTGCAACGCCTCCAGATTGTCCAGACTCAACAACCCGCGATCCGCGATGAGCACCAGGCGCCGCACTGTCGGAAAGCGCTCCAGCACTTTGCCCAGGGTCGGCAGCAGCGTTTTGGTCTCAGCGGTGTTGCCATCGAAGACCTCATGGTAGATCGGCAAACCTTCTGCAGTCTGCACGACCCCCAGCATGAACTGGCGAGCGATCAGACCTTCCTTGGCCATCCCGAATTGACGGACGTCCTGGGGAACCGTGACCAGGCCTTCACTGCGGATCGTGGTGAGGTCATAGAAGACCACGGACAGGTCCTGATCGATCAGGGGGCGCAACAGTCCGGCTACCACAGCATCTACGGCACTCTGTTGCTCCATCAGGGCATCCATGCTGCGCAGGAGTTGCTGGTGGGTAATCGTTGTCACGGTGACATCCGGCAAGGCGACGGTTTCCACCCAGCGCAGTACGCCCAGTTTCGATTCGGGATCGCAGAGCCGGTTGAGGACCATCACCCGGATCAGCGCTTCCACATCGGTCGTATGGCGGGTCTTGCGGAACACCTGACGTAGGGCGCTGAACCCCAGCTCCTTCCAGAGTTCGGTCAAGGCCCAGACATCGCCAAAAGCACGCGCTGTTTCAAAAGCGATGGATGGTGGAGAAGAAATCGTTGGCGCCGGGTGGGCACCTGGCCGCTGACCTTCATCAGGCCCTGAATCACGGCATTCAACTGACTGTCGACCTGATCCAGCCGCCCAAGTGTGGCGACGGTACGCTTTTTGACCTTTCCGGCATCATCCCGGTAGGACTCGACAAGCTGGACATAGCGGCGGCTGCCGGAGGTGGTGATCTTCACATGCATGCCGCCACTTTATCAGCGTTCATAGGCATGTCAACAAAAGAGCCTAAGTGATAAAACGTGCCACCACAGAAGTTTTAGAAAATAGGCGCTGAAACCCCTATGAATGCTGGGGCGATGTTACGAAATTGACGATTTTTGCCGATGAACTGTCGAACTCGGGGGCGTCATGTGGTATTGAGCATCACGCAACGATGCGGTGGCCAAGGTTGAAGCTCTTGCACTCAGGACCATAGCTGATCGTCTGGACGAAGGGGAAATGCCTGCCTCCCCAATTACCATAGAGATAATGGAAAGTGCTCAGGCATGAGCTAATGACCTTCTTTGAAGGCGAGGCTTGTATTGGCCGCACTCATTTGCATCGGACGGATGGCGTGTTCGCGTTTCATGACGGGGAAGAAATTGGCCCCAGAATGCTGGTGGGGCTTGCCAAGCAGACAGGGCTATCCCCGGAGAATTTTCGATGACCTTTACCATTTGGTTTATAAATAGTAACCAAGCAGCAGGCTGCGGACCAAGCAAAATCAGCCTGTCTGCCCAGCCGGGATCAGTAACCACTAGACGAAATGATGCATAAGGCCTAATAGGCTATTAATTATTGGGCAATACGAATGCAAACCTATTTATCGGGGTTATGTCAAGAATGATTACAAAAGATACCACCACAGTCACGCCAACCATTCAGGGCGAGCTTATTGAGATAAGTGTTCTGGCGACCTTGGAGTTAAGCCGTTTGAATGTAGCGTGCTTAATTGATGTTAGGCAAAAGTTCGAGCTTGAAATAGAAGGAGAGATAAATGGAGCATACTCTCTCCCATTGTTTAAGTTTAAACATCTTCTTGGGCACAAGCTCACACAAGAGGAACAGGAAATTCTGGATGAAGACTCTCCTGGAATGGAAGATATCCAAAATTTTATAACCATGATAAACGATCTACATAATGCCAAAGATTGTATTGTTGTGTGTGTTTGTAACAGCGGCAAGCGCAGCATTAATGCTGCACGCTTGCTGAGAATGCTTGGATATAATCGTGCTTTTTCTTTGGTTGGGGGATACCGCGCCATAAGGGAAGCAATGGTTACTGATCTACCACTGGCTAAATCCGGTGAGCTAACGCAGTAATGCATGAGTTAGTGGCAATCTTGCAATAGGTTACCCCTTGCTGCTGTAGGAGGGATAATGAGTGAGACCGTCAGTGTGCGAGTGGCTGTCTGCACCCATATTGAAACCGCCGGCAGTCGCCCGCCGGTAAATGAGCCGGACGGGCGTACACCGACGTAGTGGCCTCTTTAGGATTTGGAAATCAAAACTAGCCGGTAAGGCCATTATTTTTCTCCGTGTCCAAAGATTTGGCCGGTATTGCCAAGGCGCGGGTCACGGCCTGAACACCCAAGCTGAAAGCAGGCATGCCAGCCACGATCGCCGCAGTCTCCAAGACGCCATGCAGTTCGGCGACCGTGGCGCCCGCGACAAGGGCTGCGCGGGCATGAAGCTCCGCTGCTGCCGCTTCGCTACGTACGAGGAGCATGCCGAAATGGACCAGCTGTTGCACTTTTCGGTCGAGCGGATTCCCGTGAATAAGCGTTTCTCTCAGGTTTTCTATGGCATCTAGGGCAGTTTCCCGTCCTGCTTGGCGGGCGATATCCTGTCGTAAGCGCCAGCTGTCAGGCACCACCCCAAAAAGTTCGACATACCGTGAACGGATAGTTTTCTCATCCATGGAATCGCGCCTCTACGTTGCCATCCGACTCCGCCAGTGCCTGCCAGTGCTCCAAAAACCAGTCGAAGGCGCTACGCCGCTTGCTGATGTCTTCGCTCCAGCCTCGCAATTCATCGTGCCCATCGGCAGTAATACGATAAATCCGTCGTGCAGAACCGCTGCCTTCGGTATCCCAGACAGACTGGACACTCCCCCGGACCTCTAAGTCACGAAGCGCACGATAGAGATTCCCTATATCCACTTGTAGTCCGTCAGGGAGGACGCCATTGATCCGCCGGTGGAGATGAAGACCATGGTCTGGCATTTCCCAAAGCAACAGCAGGGAGAACGCGGCGAGATGTCGACCTGGCCGAACACGGTCATTACTCATGACGTCATCTGGAATTGGTGTTGGCGCCCCACCACCTCCTCGTAGGCAGCTTTTGGCAAAGGTTTCGCGCCACCCAGAGCCCGAGCATGGAGCACCAGTTCCGCTGCTTCTTCCAAGGCCGTGAGTCGAGCCAATGCTTCACCGAGATCGGCTCCTGCCACCAGGACCCCATGGTTGGACAGCAATACTGCGCTGATCGCTGGGTTCACGAACGCTCGGAGGATACCTTCAACGGACTCTTGCGAACCGCGTGGTGCCCAGGCCACTACCGGCACTTCCTCATGGATTCCGAGACGCAATAATGGCTCATACACCGCCGGCAAGGGCTGTTGTGCAATGGCGAAGGCCGTAAGGTGGGCCGGATGGCAGTGAATAATGCCGCCAAAATCCCTGCGCTGGCTATAGACTTTGGCATGCATCTCAATAACTTCCCGAAATGTGGGCTGGAAGGCTTCCTGACCTGAGCCGTCCAGACCTACCCAATCCAGATCATCCGCCCGTAACTGTGCCACATCGCCACCGCGGGTCATGAGCATACGCTCTCCGGATCGGACAGAAAGGTTGGCATGATTACCATGAAAAAGCAGTTCTCGATCTCTCAATCTGTCAGCGGTATCCAGAAGGTTCTGGCCAATGCTCTGAGTATTCATAGTAGTACCTCCTATTAACTATATATGTATATTACATATATATGATCAGACGCGCAACTCTGTTCTTTGGAGCAGTCCGCAGCCTGCTTTAACGTGCTGCCTCGTGCATGTGGAATGGAGCTTATGTGAAGAAATTCTGGCGGTGATGACGGGGTCGCCTGTAGAAACAATCAGTAATGATCACAATATTACGATTGGGAGCCTCGAAAAACATCCCCATTTCAGCTGCATATGATAAAATATAACCAGTTGAATATTATGGGGTATGCCGGATGACGCCACGAAAGAGCGCAATCAAAACCGACCTGTTTGCAGCGGATTTCCACCAGCAGTGTCAATCAGCATCAGCCATTGACCATGCGTCAGCACCAAACATTTGCCACCTAACGGAGCGATATAACGCTTCGTACCTCTATGGTCTAAAACATAAACATTGAATTCTTGATCTGATCTAAGGTGAACAAACTTGACGCTGATTTCTGGTCAAAACTTGACACACGCAGACGCTGTTTTACAGGCCTGCAGGTTTTCGGTGGATGCATAGCGTTGATAACTCAACGGGGTTGTCGCGCAGCCAGCCAGGCCAAGGCGGGGATGATGGCCAGGGGGATGGTTTTCTTCATGGGTAGTGCTCCTGATATTGAGTGGACATCTATCGGGCACTGCCAAATTGTTTTGTCTCGGCGCTAGACGATGCTTGACGCGCAGTAGTCTATAAACCACAGTTAGTGCATGAACCAAGACAACGACGACCATGTGACGATTGAACTCAAGCAGACTGAGACTTTCAGAAAATGGTGGACGTGGAAAGATCATCAGGAGGCAGAGAATCCGCGAAGCGTTAGGATGATACTTTTTTGCCGGGGAAAGCCGTTAGGCAAATTGCGCACTAACGATCCAGGATGAAACATTAATTTTCCTGTAAATGCGGTGAACATTAAATCAATAGGTTACGAAGTTGTTAAGATGATACTATTTTTTCCGTGGACAGCTAGGGAACGGAGTGCTGATCTGTTGGAGCGTGGTTACGAGCTGATGGTAATCACCATCTCGGCGATCTCCGCCAATTTTTTGCCTTTATCCATCGCCAGGCGGCGCAGGCGGCGGTAGGCTTCGGCTTCGTCAATCTGCAGATCACGCATGAGAATACCTTTGGCTTTTTCCACCAGCTTGCGTTCGGAGAGGGCGTTCTGGGTGTCTTTGAGTTCTTTGCGTAGTAGACGGTAATCGGCATAGCGCAAGGCGGCGACCTTGATAATAGGGGCGATATCGCGGGCGGAGATGCCGTGGGCGACGTAGGCAGCGACCCCTGCACGGATGGCGCGACGCATGGTATCTTCATCTTCGGGAGCGCCGAGAACGACAACCGGAAGTTCTAAGGTTTCGCTGAGAAAGACAATGTGTTCGAGGACATCGCGCTCCGGTGTGCCGGCTTCGGCGATGATGACGTCGGGTTGCAGTTTTTCCAAACGCTGCCACGAGAGTTCGGTCCAAGCAAAAATGTCAGCGACCTGATGGCCTTCTAGATGGAGGGCGTCACGAAGAATTTCTGCGCGCTCAGTATTGTTGTCGATCAGGACGATGCGGTGCATAGGCTCATTGCAGGGCTTGCAGTGCAGCGCGGACGATGATCTCTGATTCGCCGAGAGGGCTATCGATGGTGATTTCGCAGCCAGATAATTCACCCTGAAGTTGGGTGATAAGCGCGGGTAAATCCTCCTGCAGATGCCTGCCGCTGCTCCAGAAAATGGGAGAAACCCGGTACTGGCGCAAACCGGAAGCGTAGGCCTTGCGCATCGCCTCAGCGAGGCTGGGCGTCCATATTTCCAGATAGCAGAGTATGATTTTTCGCTGCGGTTGGCTGGCTTGCAGGCGCATGGCAATAACCTCGAAGGGCCGTCGCCATTGCGGATCGCGTGAACCGTGGGCCAGCAGGAACTGCACTTGAGACACGAAAACTCCTTAAGGTTGTTGCATTAAGTGGCGCGCAGCATCTTCTGTTTTCGGTAGCCAGGCGCAGAGTTCGGCAAGCTCCACGACCGCGCCGATAATCAGTATGGCCGGGCTACCGAGTCCGGCACGGACAATTTCCGTGCTCAGTCGTGCCAAGGGGGCCTGCACTTGTTTTTGCTCTAAGGTGGCCCATTGTACGGCAAGACACGGGGTTCCCGCCGCAAGACCGCCTGCCATAAGAGCTGTACAGATGCCAGCCGCCCGTTCGATGCCCATATAGATCACCAGAGTATCAGCCGCCTGGGCGTAGCGCGACCAGTCTGGAGCCTGGCCACCACGCGCTTCATGGCCGGTGAGGAAGAGTACGGACTGGCTGCGATGGCGGTGAGTGAGGGGCACTCCGGCGTAAGCTGCCGCCGCCATGCCACTGGTGATGCCGGGAATGATTTCGTAGTCGATGTTGGCAGCGCGCAGGGCCAGGCATTCTTCGCCGCCGCGACCGAAGAGGAAGGGGTCACCGCCCTTCAAGCGTACAATCCTCAACCCCTGCTGCGCGGCGCGGATGAGCTGCTCGTGAATGAGCAGCTGTGGCGTCGAGCTTTGGCCACCGCGCTTACCCACTTCGACCTTGCGGCAATGATCCGCCGCCATGTCGAGGATACGCGGGTTGGCGAGAGCGTCATAGAAAATGATCTCGGCCTCGGCAATACGCCGCGCCGCTTTGAGGGTGAGCAGTTCGGGGTCGCCGGGGCCGGCGCCGACAATGGAGACCGGAGGGAGGGAGGGTTGGTGCATGGGGGCTTCTCCGGTTATACCGCATCGCGGGAAAGGGTTTGAAAAAGGTGGGCGCGGGCGCTGTCCACATCGGCGCAGCGGCCACTGAGGCAAAGCAAGCAAATTGCCTGATCGGCTAGCGCCGGGGGTAAGGGAACGTGTCCGGCAAGCACCTGTTCCATGAATCGGCAGGTAGCATTAACGCCCTGATCATCAGGCAAGACCGGGATCTGGAGCAGTGGCTTATCGTCTTTAGCCATCCACAGGGTGCATTCTCCGGCTAGGCAGGTATGCAGGTCGGGGCGGCGTTTGGGGTTGGCGAAAGGTTCGCCTTCGGTGCCTCGCAGGCAAAGAGCGCGACGCCCTGTTGCGGTAAAAAAAGCTTGCAGAAGCGCCAGATAGGGTGGATGAGTAACCCCGGCGCAATGTACCGCAGGTATCCGGAAGGGATTAATGAGTTTGACGACCGTATGTACGCTGGAGCGAACGCCGAGTTGCTGACGGAGTCGAAGTATTCTCCCGAGGCCTGGGCAGAGCTGTTCCACAGGCAGGTAGCTGAGCCCTTGCTGCTGCAACTGGGTACCCGCCTGCACATTGTCCTGGGCGATGGGTAGGCCAAATTCAGTAAAAATCCGTGCCGTGCCGACCCGCCCGGAAGGGTCATGGTCGCTCAGCGTTATAGCACTTTCCGTGCTGCTGGCATGCAGGCCATGCAGCAATACTGGTACGCCGCAACGGGCGAGGATGCATGCCAGCAAAGGCAGCAAATTGGCAGCGCGCCGAGTCCCATTGTAGCTGGGTAAAATGACCGGCTGACAAGCACTGTCGAGGACAACGGGCTGCAGGCTGGCCTCGGTGGCGCGCACGAAGCCGCGCAACTCGTCCACGGATTCGCCCTTGATACGATAGGCCGTCCACAGCGCACCGGCGCCAAGATCAGGGAGTTTGCCCGTCAGCCAAGCGGCAAAGAGGGCTTGGGCTTCCTCCAGAGATAAGTCTTCAGCATGTTCGCGGCCTCGAGCCACACGGCCGACGATCTGGGGCAGATTCAGAGTTGGGGTGCTCATGAGGCCTCCCGGCGCATAAGGCGGATGATATCGAGGATTTCCGGTTTGCAGGAGCCGCACTCGCCGCCCGCACCGCAAGCCTGGGCGATCTGGCCAAGAGTAACCGCGCCCGCAGCAACGTGTTGCCGCAAAGTGCGCTCATCCACCCCGGTGCAGGCACACACTCCCCGTGAGCGCACCCAGGTGCCCATGTCGGTGGGGACTTTGGGAGCAAAAAGGGCATGCCGGTAAGAATGCACATCGGCGGCGCTGAGTAATAGTTCGCGCAACCAGTCACGGGTGACGTCTTCCCCGAAGAGACGCGCAGCATAAAGCTGGTCCTGCCGAATGCAGAGGCGTTTGCGTATGCCCCGTCGGCCATCGTCATAGTCGAGGATGTCAAGGCCGTCCATGCCCAGGGCCTGATCCCAGGCCTGGATATCACTGGCCGCCGGAGCCTGTTCACCGGCGATGCGAAGAATGAAGCCCTCGCGCTCGCCCCGGCGCATGCGACCGAGGCTGGCGTAGGGGAACTGGCGGGCGATCCGTTGGGCGGCATGGAAATACGCGTCTTTGTCCAGCAAGCGCAGAATCGTACCTTGCCAGGGGAATAACACCGGCTCTACCCGTACAGCCGTATGTTTGAATTCCGGCTCGCCGGAAATGGGGTCAATGGCTGCGAGAGTCAGTTGATTGCAGAGGGCGGCGGGGGCATAGCGGCGCCCGAAATGCATAGGAGCGAAAAGGAGCCCTGGCTGCAGATCGGCGTTAACCCGCACCCTGAGGATATTATTGCCACGCCGGCTGCTGACTTTGGCCAGCATTTCGTTATCGAGGTTCAGGCGTCGCGCATCGTCCGGATGTATTTCGAGAAAGGCTTCTTCATCGCTGGCGAAGAGAGCGGCCACTTTGCCAGTGCGGCTCATGCTATGCCAATGATCCCGCAAGCGACCGGTGGTCAGGCGTAAGGGATAACGTGCGTCGATTTCTTCGGCAACCCCCAGATATTCGGGATCACGGAAACGGGCGCGGCCACTAGGTGTGGGGAAAACGCCGTCAGCGTACAGGCGCGCTTGCCCGGTTACGGCGCCTTCTGGATAGGGCCACTGCTGCGGTCCCTGATTATCCAATACGGAGAAGTCGAGACCCGTGATGTCCAAATCCCGGCCCCGGGTGCATTCCCGATATTCCAGAAAAATACTGGAGGAATCGGCAAAGTTGAACATGCGCTGGGCACGTACAGCCCAAGAGGCATCTTTTGCGCTTGGTAGTGGATGGTTGAGGGTATCCAGGGCGTCACCGAGAATAAAGGCGAAATCGCGGAAGATCATCCAGTCGGGCAGGGCGCTGCCAGGTGCGGGAACTGCAGTTCGCAGATGGGTGATGCGCCGTTCAGAGTTGGTCACCAAAGCCTCGCGTTCACCCCAACTGGCAGCGGGGAGCAGGAGATCCGCATAGGCGGCAGTTTCGGTGCCCAGAAAACTGTCCTGCAAGACGACGAGACGGGCTTTTTCGAGAGCGCGCTGCACTTGTGTCTGGTCCGGCATGGACAGTACCGGGTTAGTGCAGGTGATCCAGACAGTCTCAATCTCCCCGCGTTCCAGCGCCTGGAATAGGGGTACTGCGGTGTAGCCGGGCTGTGGATGCAGACTTTCCACTCCCCAGAGTGCGGCGATTTCTGCCCGGTGCTCGGGGTTGGCTACTTCGCGATGACCAGGGAGGAGTGCGGGCATACCACCGGTCTCGCGTCCGCCCATGGCATTGGGTTGTCCGGTCAGGCTGAAAGGACCGGCGCCCGGCCGGCCAATTTGTCCGGTGGCCAGATGCAGATTGATGAGAGCAACATTTTTATCGGTGCCATGACTGGATTGATTCAAGCCCTGACACCAGAGGGAAAGGGCGGCGGGTGCCTGGCCGAAGGCTATTGCCGCCGCACGCAGGTCGGCAACCGGAATAGCGCAGGTTTCCGCTACCCATTGCGGGGTATAGTTCTGCACCCGCGCCTTGAGCTCTTCCCAGCCCTCAGTATGGGTCTCAATAAAGGCCCTGTTCAGGAACCCTTCCCAGATCAGAATGTGCAACATGCCGTGAAACAGCGCCACATCGGTGCCCGGCTGAATGGGCAGAAAAATATCAGCGATGGCGGCGGTCGGCGTGCGCCGCGGATCGACAACGATAATCTGCAGTTCTGGGCGGCGTAACTTCGCTGCTTCGATCCGGCGGAATAGTATCGGATGGGCGTAGGCGACATTAGCCCCAACAATAAACAGGCAATCAGCGCTGTCGAAGTCTTCATAACTGCAAGGCACAGAGTCCATGCCGAGGCTGGATTTGTAGCCCGTTACCGCAGACGCCATGCAGAGCCGCGAGTTGGTGTCGATATGATTGGTACCGATAAAGCCTTTGGCCAGTTTGTTGGCGACATAATAGTCTTCCGTCGATAGTTGCCCGGAGACATAAAAGGCCACGGCCTGGGGGCCTTGGGTATGGATAATCTCCGCCCAGACCTTCGCCATCTGCATCAGCGCCTCCGGCCAGCGCAGGGGCGACCAGCTTTCGCTGCCGCGCTGGTGTTGCAGGGGTTCGCGGGCGCGATCATCCCCCCGGCTGGTCAAATGCAGGTTGCTGCCCTTGCTGCACAGTTGCCCAAAATTGGCAGGGTGATCCGGGTCGCCACGCACGCCGGTAATGTGCTGGCCATCATGCTCAATGATGACGCCACAGCCAGTCCCGCAGTAGGGGCAAGCCGATTTGCTCTCTAGACGGCGCAATGACTGCCCGCTCTGCGGGCGGATCAAGGTCATGGTGTCACCCCCACCAATCCCAGCCAGACCTGTTGGTCTTCGATTTTCACCGGAAAAGTCTTCACGCAACCATGGTCTGGCGCCATCGCCTCACCTTTTTCTAAATCAATCTGCCAGTTATGCAGCGGACAGAAGACGATTTTTCCAGAAACGAAGCCTTCAGACAATGGCCCGCCACGGTGCGGGCAGCGATTGCTGACCGCGAAAATCTCATCATTTTCATTGCGTAGGATGGCGATTTGTCCTTGAGGCGTGTCCACATAACGACCACCGAGGGCGGGGATTTCTTCTATGCTGCCAAGCGCTAACCATTCCATGGAGATCACCTCAAGCAGGGATGCGGCGCAGGGGCGCAGCATGAATATTCAGGCAACCGGAAACCGCTTCTGCCCAAGGATCCTTTTCCTGGGAGAGGGCGAAATCCAGGCGTGCGGCGAGCTGCTGGCGGGAGGCCACATCCACCACCACAACCGCTTTTATGTGGTCCAGACCGACCCGTTCCACCCAGGGCGCAGTACGCTCCAGATATTGGGCATCTTCCCGATACATTTGCAGAAAGGCCTTGGCCATTTCCAGCACTTCCGCATGGGTTTTGACTTTGCAAAGGAGTTCAGCGGCACGCACTTTCATGCCGCCATTGCCGCCCACGTAAAGTTCCCAGCCCGAATCAACGCCGATGATGCCAAAGTCCTTGATGGTACTCTCAGAACAATTGCGCGGACAGCCGGAGACAGCGAGCTTTACCTTGTGTGGTGCCCACATGCGCTCTAATCCCTTCTCCAGTTCGATGGCCAGGTGGGTGCTGTCCTGCACCCCGAAGCGGCAGAATTCAGTGCCCACACAAGATTTGACGGTACGCAGAGCCTTACCGTAGGCGTGCCCCGAAGGCATACCCAGTTCCGCCCAGATTTGCGGCAAGTCTTCCTTTTTCACTCCGAGCAGGTCGAGGCGCTGCCCGCCAGTAAACTTCACCATCGGCACGTTATGGCGCTCCGCCACCTCGGCGATGCGCTTGAGCTCAGCAGGGCTGGTCACTCCGCCGTAAATACGGGGAATGACTGAATAGGTGCCATCTTTCTGGATGTTGGCATGGGCGCGCTCGTTGATGAAGCGAGACTGGGCATCGTCCAGACCCTCTGCTGGCCAGGCGGTGCGCACGTAGTAATTCACCGCTGGTCGACAGGTGGCGCAACCGCCGGGGTGCCGCCAGTCAAGGCAGGCGAACGTCTGCCGCACGGAGAGGAGCTTTTGCTGGATAATGGCATCGCGGATCTCTTGATGGCTGAAATCGGTACAGCCGCAGAGCGCCTTTTTTTTCGGACTGCTGTCATAAAAACCGCCGAGGGTACTGGCGAGTAATTGTTCCACCAACCCGGTGCAGGAACCGCAAGAGGCACTGGCCTTGGTGCATTTACGCACTTCCTCCAGGGTAAACAGGCCTTGCTCGCGGATGGCTCTGACGATACTGCCCTTAGCTACACCATTACAGCCGCAGATCTCGGCCCCGTCGGCCAGCCGCGAAGCCTGGTTTTCACCGGCATGGCCAGAGTCGCCCAGATGGGTTTCGCCGAAGACAATATTGTCGCGGAAGGCGGAGATGTCCGTGCCATCGCGCATGAGCTGAAACAGCCATGGACCGATGCTGGTATCCCCATAAAGCAAACCGCCGACCACCTTGTTGTCCTGTAAAATAACTTTCTTGTAGATACCCTGACTGCCATCCAACAGGGTAACTTCCTCATACCCTTCGCCCCCCATAAAGTCCCCGGCAGAAAACAGTTCAATTCCCGTGACCTTGAGCTTGGTACTGGTGACCGAGCCCTGATAACGCATCCGCCCGTACTCGGCGAGATGATTGGCGGCCACCTTGGCCTGTTCAAACAGCGGCGCTACCAGCCCGTAAGTCTGGCCGCGATGCTGCACACATTCGCCGACGGCATAAATGCGCGGGTCGTAGGTTTGCAGGGTGTCATTGACCAGAATGCCGGTTTCGCATTGCAAACCTGCAGCCTGGGCGATGGCAATGCGCGGTTTGATGCCGATAGTCATCACCAGTACGTCCGCCGAAATCTCACTGTCATCGGTAAAACGCAGGCCGGTGACGTGGGTATCACCGAGTATCTCGGCACTTTCCTTGCCGAGCAGAAAGCGCACCCCGCGGTCCTCCATGGCCTTCTGCAGCAGGGCACCGCCACGGGCATCCAGTTGCTTGTCCAATGGCCAGGCACGACGATGCACCACGGTCACTCCCATGCCCCGCGCGCGCAGCCCATGAGCTACTTCCAGTCCCAGCAGGCCACCACCGATGACCACCGCTTCGCCACCCAGCTCGCAACTGCGGGTGAGTTGTTCGACATCGGACATATCCCGGTAACTGAGCACTCCGGGCAGATGGTTGCCGGGAATGGGTGCAATAGCCGCCGCCGCTCCGGTGGCTAACAACAGACGATCGTAGGGCGCAGAGCATCCGTCTTCGGTCAGCACTTGCCGCTTCACCCGATCTATGGCCGTTACCCGGCTTCCGGTGTGCAGAGTAATTCCGTGTTCCGCATACCAGCCCAGCGGATTGAGAATGGTTTCTTCCAAAGCCATCTCCCCGGCGAGCACCGGGGTGAGGAGAATCCTGTTGTAATTGGGATGGGGTTCATCCCCAAAAACGGTAATCTCGTAGAGTTCTGGCGCCATTTTCAGCAGTTCTTCGACAGCGCGAATACCCGCCATGCCGTTGCCGACCACCACCAGGCGCGCTTTGCGGCGCTGTACAGCTACGGGGTTCATCATTTTAAGGCTCCCGAAATAGAAAAAAGGCGTAGTCAGCCGGATTGCTGACGACGCCTTTGCCGTTTTGCACTATAACGATCATTGCGGATCGTATTGTAAACTTTTAAGCAATAATCATACCTAATTTCATGGCAAATAAAAACAGATAGTTATGGTAAATGCTCTGCTGTGCGCTGACGTATTATGGTGCGGCCTCTGGTGCAATTGCATCAAAACAGTGCAATTGGGTGACGCTGCGGCTAGAATTTCGCCGTCACGAAAATCCACGCGCCCTCGGTATTCACTCCGTAACTGGTGCGCCGGTAATCTGCATACTGTACCCCGGCACCCCAGTGTTTGGAAAAGCTGCGGGTGGCCGACAAATCCAGCTCGTGCCCATATTGCGTTCCCCCGCGGGCGGCCTGGAAATCATAATAAATGGCCGCCAGTTGGGTGTCCATGAACTTACCGCCGAGGGTACAGTACAGACTGCGCAAACCTTTGGGCGGCGTGGTCAGAAAAACTTCTGCCCAGCCATTATAGGCGTGTTTGGTGGCGAGCGGCGTTTGAAAGCCGTAACTGCCCTGACTATTTGTCCCCATAACCATGTAGTCGGCATGCAGCCAGAGCTCCGCCAGCGTCAGACCGGCACCGACGTGATAATATTGGGCATTCACCGCCGCACTCCCGTTGTCATAAGGCAACTGTTTGGCATAGCTCAGGTCGTAGGGTAGGTGCAGAGTGTCCCCCAGAGGAAGGGCGCCTTGCACTCGTACGCCCAGCGTAGCGCTGTTACAAACCTGTGCATTACCCGCCAGAAAACATGCCGCCGCTCCGGGAATGGCGCTATGCGCCTGATTTCCATAGCCATAGCCGAAGGCTTGAGCATGCAGTAAGGGAGATGGCGTCCAGCTCGCCTCACTGAGAAAAGTTCGTGTTGGTACATTTTCGTCGAGGATGTTTTTGATCCGCCATATATAAGCCCCGTAAAGCGTCAGATCGGGCAGTGCTTCGTCCTGTACCGAGACCGCATCGAAACTCTGCGGCGTCTGCCGGAAACCCACCGCACCAACAAAGCGTTCGTCATCCAGATTAATTTCCTGACGACCGGCGCGCAGGCGCAGACCGGAAATGCCCGCATACTGGAGATAGGCCTGGTTGACGTTGGTTTCCTCTGGATCGGGAATCAGTGAATAGGCTGTTTTACCATTTTTCAGGCTGTTGTATTGATTGACGATCCCGGCCACATTGATGAACTGCAGATCGGCGCTGATCCCGGCGACGGGCTTGCTCGCCAGACCGAGCAGGGTTTGCACCGTGAAGGCATGGGCGTCGTTTTTGTTCGCCTGAGACATGAATTCATAGCGCGGACGAAAGTCGAGGTTGACCTGGCCACCGCTGATGGCATTGCTCAGAGTGTCTGCGTGAGCGGTGCTGGCCAGCAGGGCAAAGAGGGCGGCAGCGCAATGACGACGGTGATGTGAAAAGGATTTCGACATGGGTTTCTCCAGTATTTTGAGGATATTTCTGTGCGGACCTGCGGAGGTCTGGGCAAGCGTTCCCTGGCGCGAAGATTGTGCGCTCGAAAAGTATCCTCCGCGGGGACGTTGACGCCGGGGATTAGTCGCTTATGATCGCCGCGCTTTGCAAAGTGGGGGGGCTGCTGGCGTCCGGAGCGGTGACTTCATGTCGTGCCCAGGGTAGCCAGTGGCGGCGCATGGCCAGCACCAGTCCCAGCGCCGTCGTTGCGAGGAGGGCGAAGCAGGCGAAACCAAGGTGATAGGTCCCGGTTTCTTCCTTGGCAATGCCAAGGATTACCGGCAGATAGAAGCCACCGATCCCGCCTGCCGCACCAATAATACCCGTCATGATTCCGGTCTTCAGCGGCCAGCGCAGGGGTACCAGTTGAAAGGTCGCGCCATTGCCCAGCCCGAAGCAGGCATAAAGGAAGAGCAGCAGGGCCACGGCCACGGTCAGCGACGGCGTCCACAGGGCAAAAGCGGCGTCCGTCAGCGCGATGCCGCCGAGAAACCAGCGCAGGGCGATGACCCCGGAAACCCGGTCGGCAAGCATTCCGCCCAGGGGCCGCAACATGGCGCCGGTGAAGGCAAATAGCGCCATCAACATACCCGCATCGATTTTCGGCAAGTGATACAAAGATACGAGCAACAGACTGATGTAGGCGGACATGCCCACGAAACCGCCGAAAGTGATGCTGTAGATGAGGATGATGACCCAGGTGTCGCGCTCCCTGAGGGCTAGGCGGTAACGCTGCGGCAGCACCGAACCCGCGAGCAGTACTCCGAAGACGGGCAGCATCAGCAGCGCAGCCTTGCCATGTAATCCGAGCCACCCCAGCGGTGTCGCCACCGCCAGAAAGGCCAGCCCGGCCAGTGTTGCTGCAAAACCCGCCAGCGCCTGTCCGACGTGCCCGCTTTTCGGCGCGCTGTCCTTACCCCAGAAGAACATTGTCACTCCGGCCAGTGCCAGCAGGGGCAGTGCGGCGGCAGTAGCATGCGCCCAGCCAAACTGGGCGGCCAGCGGCGGAAACAGAAAGCCATCCAGCACCGCACCAATGTTACCGGCCGCCGCGATCCCCAGGACCGTCCCCTGTACCTTGGCGGGATAATTACTCCCCGCCATCGGTAGTGCCACCGCAAAACTGGCACCTCCCACGCCGAGCAGAATCCCGAGGACAATCAGCAGGGGAAAGCTGGGTGCCAACGGATAAAAAAGCAGGAAAAGCGACGGAATGGCCGATAGGGCAATGCCGCCCAGTGCTAACCAGCGCCCGTCCATGGTCTGATAGAGATTGCCCATGGCGACGCGTAGAATCGCTGCCGCCAGTACCGGGACGGCGACCAGAAAACCTTGTTCCGCAGGGGTGAGTCCCAAGGTTTTGATCATGTACGGCGCGAGGGGGCCGTAGAGCAGCCAGACCGTAAAACCGGTATCGAAATAGAGAAAACTGGCAACCAGCGCCCGCCAGTTGCCGGTGCGCAGCAGCGTCAAAAGTTCTTTCATCATGGCCTCCTTGAAGGCAGAGTGCTGGACATGAAAAAAGGCGCTCCTGGCTGGTGGGCCAGGAACGCCTTCGTTCCAAAACGCTGTCCGTCGGTGAACAGTGCTTGTGGGTCTTTAAGCAGTTATCGTGCCATTATTTGTGTGGTGTCGTAGAACGTGCTGGCGCCGTGCCGTCGTGCAGCATGTTGATAGGATATTCTGCCCAAAAGCCACAAGAATGCGGGGGCGCGAAACTCTTCCGGGAAGCGCGTGCGATGGGCAATACTAGTGCAGATGCACCAAAATTTCGCATTATCATGGTGCAAGCGGCTTTACGGCAACACGCTGCTCCCGTCAAAAATGCGGCTGGCACCCATGCGGATCGTGCCCCCCTGATCATCCGCCAGCAACCAGGGCTGTGCTTCGCCACCCCAGGCGACGAAATCCTCTTTCGGCACGGGAATCTGCAGGGCATGTGCCGCCTGCCGGTATTCGGCGCTGCGATACACCTGTGGAATGAGTGTCGCGGCATCCGCACCCTCCGGCCATTGACCTGCTGCCTGCATCTGCCGCACCAGCCAGTGCGCATGGGAATGCCAGGGAAAATTCGCTGAATAGCGCGTAAACACATGGAAATCCTCCTGCTGCGGCAAGCCCGGCACCGAGCCGGTCAGTGCCAGTGCGACGACTTCAGTAGGCACATCAATGGCCGCCGCCACCCAAGGTGCTGCCTCCAGCCGGTGCAGCGGATCATCCAGCCAGTGTCCTGCCGCCAGAACCGCGCGAATCAGGGCTTGATGTACTCCAGGCTGCGCCAAAGCCCAGTCCTCGCGCACGGCGAGCACCTTTTCCATCATGTTGTTCCAGAGCGCGTAACTGCTGACGATGGGCATTCCCACCCCTTCCACCGCAGCCAGAGTTCCCCAGGGCTCACCAACACAGTAGCCGTCGATCTCGCCAGCGCGCAGCGCCTCCACCATGTAGCGCGGTGGCACTACGCTGATCTGCACCTGCGTCGCCGGATCAATACCCGCCGCCTGTAGCCAGTGGCGCAGTTGATAATGATGGTTGGATACCGGTGATACCACCGCGAAGCACAGCTTGGTGGCAGGGCATGCCTGAATGACCCGGTGCAAAGCGGTGGCCGCCAACAGGGGTTGATCACCGCCCGTCAGACCCATCTCCGTCAAACGCTGGTGCAGCGCGGTGCTTACGGTGATCGCATTGCCGTTCAAGGACAGTGTCAATGCCGTTATCACCGGTATTCGCGGTGAGGCGATGCCCAGTGTCGCCGCCAGCGGCAGCGGCGCCAGGGCATGCGCTGCCACCAGATCACCGAAAAGTAGATGGTCACGCAAACTCGCCCAGGACGGTTCCCGCTGTAAGTCCACCTGCAGACCTTGTTCGGCAAAGAAGCCGCCCTCGCGGGCTACAATCAGCGCTGCGCTATCGACCAGAGCTACATAGCCAATGCTGAGAGAGTGTTCATGCGCCATGATAAATTCTCCAAAATAAGCGGCACCTACAAAAAATCCTCGCGGCCTAGAATCAGGTAGCGAGGACGTCGTTGTCCAGAATGTTTTAGTCACAGCAATAAATGCGCCAATCGTTTCATCCGTTGTTTCGCTGCTCCGGTCGTTGTTTATCCAGCCATGACGGCTGGCAAAATCCCATACAGCTACCTGACCGTATGCACGTCTCGTGGATGACCTCCGCCGCGCCGCAAGCGGGCATTTCATCTGCATAGTTCCTGACGCTGGCCATGGTGGTTGACGCCGAGCAAACGGCAAGAGAAGCTGATCTTCTTTGCCCGCCCTATATTCTGGAGAAAGTGCCGCGCATGGAGAATAACCAGGAGACATTGCTTCCCCGCCTGCGGCAAACTCCGCTCTTTGCTGCCTGGCCAGAGGATGTCATCGCGCCACTACTGGCGCAGTCCCGGCCGCTGACCCTGGAGTCAGGCGATATCCTTTTTGCCGAGGGATCGCTGGCCAAATCCTTCTATTTCCTGGCATCGGGGCGCATTGATCTGATTGCGACGGCGGCGACCGGGCAGGAGAAGATTGTCGAAATAATCCAGCCTGATGATCTTTTCGCTGAGGCGGTGGCTTTTCTCGGCGGCCGCTATCCGGTGACGGCGCAGGCTGATGCTGCGAGCACCGTGCTGAAAATTCCACTGGATCTCTTCGTCGAGCTTCTGGAGCAGCGGCCATTGTTGATGCGTCAGATGCTGGCGCGCCTCAGTATGCGCCTGCATTTTCTGGTCAAAGAACTGCGTCATCTGAGTGTGGAGTCGGCGGAGCAGCGGCTGGTGAGTTATCTGCTGGAACTGTGCCCGATGCTAAATGGCCCCACGGCCTTCGAACTCCCTGCCAGGAAAGCGGCGGTGGCAGCGCGCTTGGGCCTGGCGCCGGAGACCTTGTCGCGGGTGTTGACCCGCATACGTAAGGCCGGACTCATAGAAGTGGAACGCCGGATGATTATTATCCCCGACCCGCCTGCTCTACGGCGCTGGGCCGAAGGGCATTGAGGCGATGTACCCTGATGTCCTGCCACTATTCAGGGCGCGTCGGGGGTTGGTTCCGCCAAAGTCTGCAGAAAATCGCGGAGCACCAGTGCGCCGTTGTGCTCTTGGTCGTGGGCAGCGTAGAGCAGGATAATAGGCGTTCCGGCGGCCGCGGCCAGCAGCGTCAGCGCGCCTGCTTTTTGCGTCGCCAGTTCCGCCAGGTAGCGGCTGCGGAATTCGTCCCAGCGTTCAGGATCGTGGGCGAACCACTGGCGCAGGGCGGTGCTGGGAGTGAGGTCTTTGGGCCAGGCGTCCAGCGCGAGGTCGGCCTTGCGCACACCGCGGGGCCAGAGGCGCTCCGCCAGTACGTGGTAGCCTGCGGGCAGGGGACGCTCATAGGCGCGCCAAGTCGTGATTTCAATGTGCAGAGGGCGGTCCGGAGTCATTTTATGTCCCTGCTCGTTCATTCAGGCTGTCGTCCTTTTGCAGGCGGAGCGCAGAAGATGAAAACAATTCAGCCCCGCATAAAAGTGCCATGATCAAACAATGGCCTGGATGCCCTGATAGCTCAAGGTTTGTGTTTGGTTCAACGAAATTCCGGCGGCTGCGATGGCGCACGGCGGGTTGCAAAATAACCGCCTGCCTAGCCTTAATATTCACTCAGAACAGCGCATACACTGCACATCGTAACGCTTTATCCAGGCTTCCAGTGCTTCAATAGCTTCGAGACCGGTTTTGACATTATCCAATGCATGTTGCGGATCATCGGGTTTTATCCGGGCGATCCAGGCGTCGCTATAGGGAGCAATATTAATCAGGTGCGGATCTTCCAGCAGCGCTTCATTGCGGGCGATGACTTCACCGGCAAAGGGCACTGGTACGCCGCCTGCCCATTTACCACTTTCCAGTGTGGCCACATGCCGTCCAGCATCCAGATGGGTGCCGATTTTTTTAATTCTGGCCTTTTGTAAACGCCCCGACATGGTTTGGGCGGGATCCGTGATCCCGATAGTCAGGGTGCCGTCATCTTCTGGGCGCAGCCATACATAGTCGAGATCGTAAAACAGATCCTCAGGCAATTCACAACCGCGATATTCACTCATGATGGCATCTCCGCTTCATAGGCCAGAATGCGTTTGCCCGCTGCTTCACCACGATCCGGTAAGGCGGCCGCGAGATAGGGATAGAGTTCCGTCTCTTCCTTGGCATCATGTTGTTTGAGAATGGTTTGCACAGTGCTCAGCAGATCGTCGAAGGTTTCCGCATCCTGATCCTGGATGGCTTCAGCCATCTCCTCAAAAAATATCCGCAAATCCTGATGGCCCTTACGTAGCAATGCGGTCAGCGGATGATCGTCACCACCCTCTTTACGCTCGAAGGCTGGGAAAAGCGTGCTTTCTTCCACCACCATATGACCATCAACAATCCCGTGGCGAAATACCTCCAGTAAATGGGCAGCCTCCTGCCATGCCCCAATCGAAACAGCGTGTGCGCTCTGTCCCAATAGTTGATCCAGGCGTTCATGATCGTGTTGCATAATCTGGTCTATATCGGCCATAACGTTCTCCATTGTGTGGGAAATAATGTTGGGCGGCGTGAGCTATTATGCTATTATTTGAGCGTATACGCATAATGTTAAACTGGTATCCTTAATAAGGTGAAATATGAAAGTACAAATACTGGTTTCAAAGTGGTGTCCTGTTTGCCCGCAAGCAGAAAAGGTTTGGAAAGAAGCTTCCCAGAAAGTGCCCATGGAGCTGGAAGTGCTGGATGTCGCTGACCGTGAAGGGCGCGAAATAGTCAGTAACCTGCGCATTAAGACCGTTCCGGCCATCGTGGTGGATGGCGCCCTAAAGACGGTAGGTGCGCAGCCTTTGGGAGAAGTGCTGAAGATGCTCGGCGCATCATAAACGCGGTATCGTAGAACACTACCCATTAGGCGCAAAAGCATCGAAGTGAATATGGTCATGCTGCACTTCATGGGAGAGCAGCAGGTCGATGGCGGCTTCTATCATGCCGGGGCCACCGCAGAGATACACTTCATGATCCTTCCAGTGGCCGCTGGCGGCAACAGTGGGCAGGAGTCGGTGGGCGCCGGTCCAGGAGGTGTCTTGCATATCAGAAAGTGTCGAGGTGATGGTGATATGCGGATATTGTTGTGACCATCTGGCCAGTTCTTCCAGATGATAAAAATCGGTCTGTTTCCTGGCCCCGTAAAAAAGATGGATAGGCCGGGTCCGCCCCAAGGCAATACTTTCCTGAATAATCGCCTCAATGGGGGCCAGACCGGTTCCTGCGGCAATACAGAGCATATCACGGTCATTATCGGAATGCAGAGAAAATTCGCCTTGTGCACTACCTAGCGTTAATTGGTCGCCGTTTTGTGCCTCGTGAAAAAGCCATTGACTAAATACACCGCTGGGTAATTCACGGATATGAAAGACCAGTGTTCCGGTGGCATCTGGTGGCGTTGCCATGGAATAAGAACGCCACTGATCCGGATGCCCCGGTATTGCGATACGGGCATATTGCCCGGTTCGGTAGGGATAAGGCCGTTCCGGCTGTAGCCGTAACTCCAGTACATTCCAGGCGAGTGGCGTAAGCTGGATGATTTGGGCGCCCCAGGTGTCTTCCCGAACGACTTCGGCACGCAAACGCAGGTCACTGCGTGGATACAGTTTACAGAGAATGGCCATGGCAGCGGCGCGTTCCGTGGGCAAGAGCAGCAGTGGCATAAAAGGTCCCTGTTCGCTGTCGCCGGACAAAATGGTGCCTTTGCAATCACCACAGGAACCACTGGCACAACCGTGTTTAATGGGAATTCCGTGTTGTTTCGCCGCTTCGACAATATTTTGGCCGGCATCCGCCATGAAGCGGATGCCGGATGGTTCCAGACAGATTTCATATTCCATAACAGGTATACCTCAAAATAATGGCGTACCTGAGCAACCGGTACGCCAATGGCAAGGTGTCAATCAGACGGCGGCAGGTACGTCGTCGATGCTTACCGGGATGAAGCGGGAAGGGGCCATGGCCTCGTAGGCCGCCTCAATGCAAACGCTGGCGGCCAGGTTATAAGCCTCAATCCAGGACTCCGCCATTTCATGCGTCCAGGCCGCGCCCAGGAAATGCTTCAGGGTGTTGAGCAGGCTTTTGCCGACGATAGCGTAATGCTCCGGACGGGTGTCGTATTTAATATGCCCAGTACCGAGTTCCTTCAGATAGGGGACCAGCACTTCCATGGTGTCAATATTGGTGGCGATCAGAATGACAGAATTGAATAGACGTATCCGTTGCTCCGTCATGTCCCCCGGAAACATTTTCCGCACCTCAGGGTAATGGGTGAACATATAGTTATAAAAATGCGCGGCAACCGGAACGCCTAAGTCCTTAACTGCTGCGCCGCTGGATTTGATGAGTTGGATATTGATAGCCATCTGTTGTTGCTCCTTCTGGTTGAACTATGGATTTACTTTAGTAAAACGCCGCACGTTTTGCAGTTTAGCCGGTTGCCTGTGTGCATTCCTTGACTTCGGTCAAGCTTTGCTTGCGTCACCGCCGACCCACGCGTTATCGCGGATGATGGCGGTGGCGCGTTGCCGGGCATGCCGTAACTCCTCATTGTATATAGCAGTTTGGTATCCTCGAGTTGGTGTGGTGGTGAGCGCTTTGAGCACCGAATGCTTTTGTGAGGGCGTCCAATGAATCTCCGCAACCATGGAGAGTCCGGGCCGCAGTGGATGCTGGGCGAGTTCCGCAGCAGGTAACGCGATACGCACTGGTACACGTTCGACGATATGGATGTAATTTCCACTGGCATCCTCCGGCGGCAGGATGCTGAAGGCACTACCGGCGCCCGGTAGCATCCCCAAAACTATACCGTGATAATGGACATCGCCGCCATAGTAATAACTGGTCAATTGAACGCTTTGTCCGGGGCGGACATGCCGCATGGCGGTTTCTTTGACATTGGCTACAACCCACAAATCATTGAGGGGTACCACGGAAAACAGATGCTGACCGGGATGCACCAGGAGTCCTGGGTAGGCGGCGCGCTGTGCGACATAACCTGATACCGGAGCACGGATAACACGGCGTTGCCATTGAATATCCGCCTGTTCGAACTGCGCCGTAGCCTGACGCACGAGGGGATTCGTTTGCAGCGTGGTGCCAGCTGTGATGGCTTGCGTGCCTTGTAACGCCGCCCGGGCCGCTGCCACTTGTGCTGTTGCAGCAGCAATTTCGTTTTGTGTGTCTTCAACACGGATGGCAGAAACAGCACCACTCGGCAGGGATTGCTTATAGCGGATTAAATCGGCGTTTAATTTGTGGAGTTCGGCGTTTTTGGCACTGACCGTCTGTTGCAGCGCGGTGACCTGGGCGAAATCTTTGCGTACCATTCTGACCGTCGCCGCCAGATGTGCTCGAGCCTGTTGCAGTGCAAGCTGGGAATGATTGGCCTGAAGGGTGGCCATCACTTGTCCGGCGCGGACGAATTCGGTATTTTCTACCAGTACCCTACTGATGGTGCCCGCCGTCTGGTCATTCACCGGCGTAATATTGCCGGAGACATAGGCATCATTGGTTTCTATCCAGTATTGCCCCCGCCAAAACCACCACGCGGTCCAGAGCAATCCGGCAAGTATAAAAATGAGGGTAACGAGGACCAGCATCCGGGTGCGTTTCCCCGGTTGGATGGGGGGGCTCGAATGCCCTGGCTTCTGCGCGCTCATGCGGGATTTTTCCTCGGGGTATATCCGCCGCCTAGCGCGGCATGCAGTAACACCCAGGATTGCGCATTTTTCGTCTCTAAAGCCAGCAGTTGATTTTTTATTTCCGTTTCCTGAATCTGCGCGATATAGGCTTCTGCTTTATTGGTCATTCCCGAATGAAAGGTGGATTCCGCCAGCGTCGTCGTATGCTCAGCGGCTAAGATCATTTGCCGTTGTCCACGGATTTCTTGACGTGTCTGCCGCCAGATGGCCAGACGACCAGCAATCTCACGTACTGCGTCGAGGATGGTGGCGCGATAATGATCTTTCACGGCTATATATAATGCGTTTTGCTCCCGCAAATGGGCGCGTAATCTCCCCCCTTCAAAAATAGGTAGGGATATGACCGGGCCGATGGCATCTGCGAGATTGCCGGGGCTGAACAAATCACCCAGATGAATGCTGTTCCATCCCGCAAACAAGGCGATATTCACATCGGGATAAAAAGCCGCACGTGCCGCCCCCATCTGTTGCGCCGCGACTTCTATTTCCCAGCGCGCAGCGACTATGTCCGGACGGTGGGCAATGAGGCGTAGAGGCAAATTCCGGGGTATGTTGATTGTGGATAGCGTGGGCAACGGCTCTACCGGAATATCTCGCCCCCAATCGGGTCCGTGTCCGGCCAGTGCCGCCAATATATAGCGCTGTTGAGCAATGGCTGCCTGTATTTCGGCTGCTGATTGACGTACCCTGGCGCGCGCCACTTCCTGAAGATAAACGGTGCGGGCACTGCTCAGGCCGTCATGCCAGCGCTGTTGTTCCAGGTGGAGTAAGGAGCTGTGCAGGGCTTCCGCGTGTGCCACCTGCCGGAGACGTTGTACATCACCGGCCAGCAAAAAGTAGTGCCATGCCAGCCGGGTGGAAAGCAATAATTTTGCCTCGGCGTAATCTGCCTGATGGACGCGTACCTCCCCCAGGGCTGCACGAAAGTGATCGTTGTCACGTCCCCACAAATCCAGGTGATAGCGCATTTCCAGAGGATTGAGAACACCATAGGTGATGGTTTTGCCGTTCAACGGGGCGTGTAAGCCTTGCCGGGAAAAGTGCTCCTGAGTCACCGCCGCCCCTGCGGAAAAGTGCGGGAGGAGGGTGGCATGCTGGTTTGCTGCCGCCGCTTTGGCTTCCAGAATGCGCGCGCTGGCGGCCTGTAGCGATGGATTGTTGCGCAGCGCCTCGCTGATTAAATTATTCAGGGCCGGTAGCTGTGCCGATTCCCACCAGTTTGACGCGGGCCAGGCACCTGGGGTTATCCCGGCGTGGCCGTCCAACTGGGCCAGTGTCCCACTGATTTGGGTATCATGCGCCATTTTGTCGCCGGGGAGATGCTGCGGCAGGCGCGCGCAGGCGCCGAGCAGCAACAGCGATAGGATAAGGGCGATGCTGCGTTTCATCAGGGCTCCGCCAATTCTTCCAATGCCCGGCGCACCCGGACATCCGGCTCGGCGAAAACTACCCGTTTGGCCAACAATAACAGACCGGCCACGATCAGAAATCCCCACGCGGCGATGTAAAATATTTCATTAAAAGTCAGCAGTGCGGCATGGTATATTATCTGCTTGGCCAATATCGTATGCCCCATTAATGTGCTGATAAAATGCTTTCCAGACGGATTATTCTCAGTGAGAAAATGCTCGTGGAAAATCAGGCGTCTGTCCCACAAGGTGGCCATAATAGGAATGCCCATGGCCTGTCCACACACCCGCAGCAGGTTTAAAAAGGCAGTACCACGCATTTCGGCAGTTCCGCGCAACCCGGAAAGCGCTATGGCGACTAACGGCGGGAATAAACCGCCGAGAAACATGCCCACGAGTATCTGCGGCCAGAGCAATTCATCAAACGAAGCGGTCCGATTGTAGGAAGAAATCCAGAAGCTGTATGCCGAAAATCCCAGCAAGGCAGTCATCCCCAGTATGCGTGCATCGATGTGATTCAAGAACCATTGGGTGAGCGTGGCACTGAGTTTTGAGAAAATGGCCATAGGCAATAATAGGAGGCCGACCATCCAGGCAGAATATCCCATGGTTAACTGGAACTCCACAATATAGATGGCCATAGTGCCCTGAAAGAAGAGCGCCGTGAGAAATAGACCGATCGCTCCGATCAGGAAATTACGACGTCGCAGAAAGCGCAGTTCCAGCAATGGATGGGTGCTGTGCCATTCCCAGAACGCGAATAAAATAAGCGCGAAAATGCTGGTAATCGTCAGAAAAAGGATGGTATTGGAACGCCACCAGCTGATGATTTCTCCGGAATTGAGTGCGGACTCCAGCGCCCCTAAGGCGATCAGTAGAAAAATCAGACCCGGCCAGTCTAATGGCGGATGGCGATGTTCCGCTTCACGCCCGACCAGAAGAATTGCACTGATCAAAGCGACCAGGATGGCTATGGGAATGTTGAGGTAAAAAAGCCAACGCCAACCCAGGGTGTCGGTGATCCAGCCCCCGATGGTCGGCCCTAAGGTGAACGGTGTAATGGCGGCGATACTCCACAGACTGAGGCCAATATTGCGCCGTTGTGGGGTGTAATGACGCAGGATGACCCCAAGAGAGATGGGAATGGTCAGCCCACCGGCATAACCCTGGGCGACACGTGCGGCTAAAAACCAGTCGTAATCAGTGGTCTGGGCACATACGACGGAAGCCAGGGCAAAGGCGAGGAAGGCGCCGAGCAGGCTACGCATCTCCCCCCAGCGGTTCAGAAACCATGTCGCGGTGGGAAAGGCCAGTGCCATTGCCAGGAAAAAATTCGCCTGGGTCCAGTCTGCATAAGCGGGGTTGACGCCCAGACTCCCGGCCACATGCGGGATCATGGGCAGATAGGCTCCGGTGTTGAAGGCTACAAGAATATGACCAAGCCCGATCACCAGGTTGAGGAGTATCACCATCGACGCACTGAGCGCAGGTATCGGGGCGGCAATATGGAGGGAAGATGTCACGGGCAGTTGCATTTGCTATTTTTCGGAAGACACGGTGATAATGCGGCCCATTAACATATAGGTCAAATTGGAAATTTATAACTAATATATAGGGCATATCGATATATGGACACCGAGCTTTTGCTGACCTTTCTGACGGTAGCCCGCTCCGGGGGTATCAGTGCGGCGGCCAAGGCACTGCATCGCAGTCAGCCGACGGTGACGGAACGTTTACAGAAACTTACCCAGCAAGTGGGGGAACCACTCACCATGCGCAGTGGCCGCGGTATTCGCCTCACGCCGGCCGGGGAGGCGTTGCTTGCCACCGCGCAGCGGCTGCGCGACGTGGTCGACGAATTTGACGACATCGTGTTGCGCCGACAGCGCCTACAAAATGGGGTGCTGCGCATCGCCGCAACCAATACGGTGGCCAATTATTTTCTGCCGCAACGTTTGGTGGCCTTTCAGCGCCAGTTCCCCGATGTGGAACTCCAACTGCGCGGTGGCGTCATCGACTGGTCGGACATCTCGTTGTCCGACTGGGATTTGTTTTTTCTGGAAGGCGGACTGGACCTGGAAGGGTTGCCCTCTTACTATACGGTAACGCCATGGTTACACGACGAAATCATGACGATTTTCCCGGAGGGACACGCGCTGCTGGCACAAGACGAGATCACCCTGGAAAGCCTCATGTCCTACCCCATAATCTGGCGGGAGCGTGCCTCGGGCATTCGGCGCTCTGTGGAGCAGGTGTTTCGTGATGCGCACTTGATGCCCAAACAATCCATCGAAGTGACCGGTGTCGAGGCGGTTGGTGCCGCCGTGGATGCAGGGCTGGGCATCGGTTTTGTGACTGCCGCCGCCTTGCGCCACCGAAAAGACTGGCGCGTCAATGTACGCCGCTTACCATCACCGCACGGCATTCAATGGACGTTGTATATGGCCAGACCGCAGCCCATTTACCAGTCCCATACCATCCAGGCATTTCTGCAATTTCTGGATGCGGATGCAGTGCATACTTCAGGCACCGCAGCCGCATTGCCGCGTTAAGCGTCCTGCACTTCTTCCGCCGACGCGGTTACGGGGATCATGGACTCCGCCGCGTCTATTACCCCACGCTCGGCCTCCAGTACATCTCCCTTGGCACGTTCCCGCTCTACCAGGCTGATGATCCGGGCCACCTGTGCGGGTTTTACCGCAAGGTACTCGGCTATTGCCTTGATGTCTTCCTTCAGTTGCGTCTGTATGGAGTTGATGCCCTCCCGGCGATTGATGATGTCTTCTATGGCCGCGCGGGCCTTGTGATCCAGTTCCAAAGTAACTCCCTGATTTGCCATGTGTGATCGGCCCTAAAGCCATTTTTGCCCGGCGCAGTTTATCACGGTCGCACGGTGAAAGGCTCCGTGGCGGATTGATTTTGTGCGGTGCGCCGGAAGGTGGCCGTTTGCTGCGATTGTTGAAGTACCACAGACTCCATAGCGGACGTAGGACAGGGCTGATAACCTTTGTCCTGATGCCCCAGCCAGAGGCCAATCAACGCGCCAAAGACCAGAATGCCCGCCGTCTTGGGCCACAACTGCGATGCAGAACGATGGGGTGCCATGTGATGCCTCCTTTGGTGTACTGTATAAACATACAGTACACGCTGAAGGGGCTCATGACAAGTGAGGTACCCTGAATCTTGTGGACACATTCGCGAAGTGCTGATTCACGGCGAGCCCCGATATCTGGTGATAGGATCTATCAACGGGAAACACTGGTCAGCTGTCGTCACCTACAGGGGTGCAGATATTCGACTTATTTCTGCTCGTCGATCACGAACTGAGGAGGCAGCACTATATGAAAGCTAAAACGTTCGATAAACAGTTTGATGAGGGTGTTGACATTATTGCTGCGCTGGAGTTATCCAAGGCGAAACGCGTGTTGCAGGAGTAAAAGCGCGTTAATGTCGATTTTCCTACGTGGATGATTGAATCATTAGATCGGGAAGCAAGAAAGCTCGGCATTACCCGGCAATCCATTATTAAGGCGTGGCTCGCTGAACTCCAAGTGTGTGCCGGGCATGGCACGTAACCACCCAGGTATCTAGCTTGACAGACCCCGCCCCTTCTCATCATCAACTTCAGTCATTTTCGTACGCCTTCTTGAGGCTTGGAAAGAACCCCGTGGAGCATTTCAATGAGACCTCCAATGCTTCTGGCTGTTGCGTGCCAAATAATGGAAAGGCGCGGTTTCCAACTTCCAGCATGCGACCCACGCCAAGTGGGTTATTGTTTTTTGAGGCGCCATCATGGGCGGCGGGGTAAATGGCCATATTGGGCAATGGCGACACATACAGGAAAAATGACCATAAAACCAAAATCGTTCCACCGATCCATCGGGTCGAATGGTGACCATCGCGAAGATTGTTTTGGCGATCTGCTGGTAGCGACATACCAATGATGGTTGCTTCATGAACATTTTTTGCGCGAATCGTGCCGGGTAGACGTGTATATCCTTGTCGTATTAGCTTGTTTCCTGTCAAGCGATTCCCGAAATAACCCAGTAGAGCTTTGGCCATCCAGGCGGAAAAATTGACGGTCATCCATAAGGATGGCAGATGATGGATAGTGAGGAAGTTCTTGTAAGGCATCCACTCGAAAAATGAAAAGGCCATGATATTCAGGAGAAAAAAGAATATTCCAACACCCCACAATCTTTTGGCGAACGCCCAAACCCAGGTGAAGAAAAACCCTGGGTAGGAGAACCCGTCTTTGACGGCAACAATATCAGCGTCTTTGCGGTACATCCTATAGATTCTCATGATCTCCCTTTTCGGCCCTGCCCACAGCACCTGTGGGTTTCAGTTGGTGGAGGACATGCATGAGTATGGCGAAAAACGCGGAGCCCAGGAATACGCCGATCAGCCCGATGGTGGACACGCAGGTGAGCATCCCAACGATGATCCAGAAAATGGATGCTGTGTCCCCAGCAGGGCTCACCATACTTGCCAGTTCCGGTTTTCCGAAATTGGCAGTCGCGAGCCAAGACCGACATAAGGTAGCTAGGCGCTGATCTGTGCCGCCAGCATATAGGCCCCACCGCTCCATGCGCACACCCACAATATGCCGCCGACCGCACTCCAGATTGCGAAGACCGGAAATCCCATTTCCGCGCTGCCGGCGATGTAGCCCTGTAACTGGCGCAGTGGCACGATAAAGCGGCCGATGGCCACGACTGGGGCACCGAAACGATGAAAAAAATGATGGACTCTGTCCACCATGGACGGCTTGATCCAGACGTGGTGGCCGTACCGCAAAAGCCCCTTGTGCCCGTAACGCGCACCCAAAGCGTAGGCAACGTAGCCACCCAAGACGGCGGCTAGAATGCCCAGCGGGATGACCAGCCAGATCGGAAATACGCCTTTGGCAGCCAGAAATCCGGCAGTTACGATGACGGCTTCCCCGGGCGCGAAAACAATGCCCAGGTTTTCGATGAACAGGATGCCAACCAAGGCCCAGAGCCCATAAGTGTGGAGCATGGGCGTTGCCGTGGTAATCAGATAGGCGAAGGTGCTAATGAACCAGTGCATTATAAGCCGCTGCGTCGCGTCGAACTTCTTCAACGCCTTCAATAACAATGAGCATGTCTGGTTTTCCCCGTGCTGTGTGATAGTGAACGATCAGATTCCTGTGCGCGTCGAGCGAGCCCGGGACAGCATACTCCATTCCCGTATCCAATGCGTATGGTCTGCGAGCGCCAGAACGCGGTCGTCTTGCGCGTTGCGCAACCTGTTTTATTGCGCCAACTCTTTGAGTGTATAGAGCAGATCCAGGGCCTGCCTGGGGCTGAGTTGATCTGGTTCCAGCTGACTTAACCGCTGCACCGCCGGATGCGGAGCGGCCTGGAAGAGGGGCAATTGGGCGGGTGCTGTATTGCGGGTCGGCTGTTGGGTGGTTTCTTCCAGTTGACTGAGTCGCTGGCGGGCGCGCCGCACGACTAGATCCGGAATCCCGGCAAGTTTGGCAACCGCCAGTCCGTAGCTTTGCGTGGCCGGACCACTCTCCACCCGATGCAGGAATACGACCTGATCCCCTTGTGTCAAAGCGTCGAGATGAGCGTTACGCAGGCCGGGAAGATCCAGCTCCGTCAGTTCAAAATAGTGGGTGGCGAAGAGCGTGCAGGCGCCCCGTTCCACTAGCGCCTCGGCCGTGGCCCAGGCGATGGAGAGGCCATCATAAGTGGCGGTGCCCCGTCCGATTTCATCCAGAATCACCAGGCTTTGGGCCGTAGCGAGATGGAGGATGCGCGCTGTTTCACTCATTTCCACCATGAAGGTGGAGCGACCGCCGGCCAGATCGTCGGCAGCGCCGATGCGGGTGAAAATCTGGTCGATGGGGCCAATGATGGCTTCGCGGGCAGGCACCCAGCTGCCGATGTGGGCGAGCAGGACGATGAGCGCTGTTTGCCGCATGTAGGTGGATTTGCCGCCCATATTGGGACCGGTGATAAGCAGCATCCGCTGTTCTTTATCAAAATCGAGATCGTTGGGCACGAAATTGCTGCCGATCTGGGCTTCTACGACGGGATGACGACCGTCACGGATGTGTAAAAGCGGTTCTCTGACGAACTGCGGGGCACACCAGTGCAGGGTGATGGCGCGTTCGGCCAGCGTGCTGAGACCGTCCAGTTCGGCAACGGCGGTCATGGCATCTTGCAGGGTCGGCACTTCGGGGATTGCCGCTTCCAGGACCTGCGTGAAGAGCAGGCGCTCCCGGCTCAGGGCCAGGCTCTCTGCCGAGAGGGCCTGATCTTCAATGACTTTCAGGGCATCGTTGATGTAGCGTTCTGCATTTTTGGTGGTCTGGCGACGGCGATAATCGTCAGGAATGGGCCCTTGATAGCTGCGGCTGATCTCGATGTAAAAACCATGCACCCGGTTGAACTGGATTTTGAGTTGGGTGATGCCGGTACGCTGGCGCTCCTGCTGCTCCAGATCACGCAGTACTTCCTGCAAATTCTGACTGAGTTGTTGAAGCCGATCCAATTCGGCATCGTAGCCGGCACGTATGTAGCCACCATCCCGCTGGGTCATGGGCGGGGCATCCACTAAGGACGCTTCCAGCAGCGTGCGGAGGGCGGCAAAGAGCGCTATGCGCTCCTGATAAGGTGCCAATGCCAGGTGCCCTGTTTCTTCGAGGGTGGCGCGCAGCGTGGGTAGCGCCTGCAAGGTGCTGCGGAGTTGGGCGAAATCCCGGGGGCTCGCATTTTTTAAGGCGATGCGGGTGAGAATGCGCTCCGCATCCGCGATACCGTGCAAGGCCTTCTGGATGGCGGTTGGTCCGCTGCCTTGGGTAAGCGCTGCGATGACTTCCTGGCGGGTCGCAAGCACGGATCCCTGGCGTAGTGGTCGTAGCAGCCAGCGACGGAGCAAGCGGGCGCCCATGGCCGTCTGGGTTTTGTGCAACAAGCTGAACAAAGTGGGACCATTCCCTTGCAGGCTTTCCACCACTTCCAGTGCCCGCAAGGCGGTCGCATCCAGATAGAGCTCATCTTCAGCGCGCTCCGGATGAATTCGCTGGACTTGGGTCAGGCTGCTGCGTAGTTGGGCCTCGGCATAATTGAGGAGTGCGGCGGCGGCGCGTAGGGCGAGGGGCCAGTCGTTGCACCCGAAACTCGCCAGTCGTTCCCCAAAATAGCGTTCAAGTACTGCCTCGGTGCGCCGAGTTTGAAAACCGGTTTTCTCCAGGAGTTGCAATTTTTGCGGGTCGACTCCGACCGGAAGCGGCGTATCTTCCGGGGCGATGATTTCTGCGACGGGACGCCGCGCTATGGCATCTGCGATGGCGGTGTCGGCCACCTCACGCACCATGAGGCGCCCTCCGGCGGCATCCAGCCAGGCCAGGCCACAACGCTGGCCGTCCGGGCAGAGGGCCAGGAGCAGAGGCTCCTGGCCGGCATCCAATAAGGCACTGTCAATGATGGTACCGGGGGTGATGACCCGCACGATGGCGCGTTCCACGGGACCTTTGGCGGTGGTCGCTTCGCCAATTTGCTCGCCAATGGCCACCCGCTCGCCCAGACGCACCAGTTTCGCGAGATAGCCATCTACACTTTGGACAGGTACCCCCGCCATGGGAATGGCCTGTCCGGCGCTTTGTCCACGGCTGGTGAGGGTGATGCCGAGGAGGCGGGCGGCTTTTTCGGCGTCTTCAAAAAATAGCTCGTAAAAATCCCCCATGCGATAGAAAAGCAGCGCATCCGGGCATTGTTCCTTCAGCCCGAAATACTGACGCATCATCGGGGTGTGGTTTTGCAGAGGAGTAGGATCAGTCATGGTTCAGAAAACGGGAAAAGGCGATGCCTGACATCTCCGATGGCGATATGGCAAACACTTGCTTGGCATGCTTTCAGAAAAAGCGTCCTTCCCACCGATGCAGGAAGGATGCGGTGACTAATTGCGGTTGCCCCCGAAGATTTCGAGCAACGCCATGAAAAGGTTTATGATATCCAGATAGAGGCCGACCACTAGCAGGACAGGCTCTTGAATGCCGCCGCGAATCATACGCTGGGTGTCAAAAAGGATCAGGCCGCTGAAGACCAGTACCAGTACGCCGGCAATGGCTAGTTGCAACGCGGGGATATGGAGCAGGAACATGTTCAGCAGAGAGACCACGATGGCCAGCACCAGACCGGTGATCAGGAAGCCGCCGATGTTGCTGAAATCCCGTCGGGTGGTCAGGGCATACGCGGACAGTCCAACAAACATGGCTGCGGTAGTGCCCAAGGCCTCGGCAATGATCGAGGCGCCACCCGGCATCCGCAGATACATCTCAATAGCCGGACCCATCATCATGCCCATGCCGCCAGCGAACAGGAAAACCAGGGGAACCGCAAAGGGACTGCGGTGCGCGCCGGTGTACTGCACCGCAAAGAGCAGGGCAAACGAGCCGATCATCAGGATGAAGGGATGCTGGTAGGCGAATGCCGAGTGCATGCCATACACCGAGGCGATGGCAGACACCACGAGGGTGGCAGCAAGCAGCGCATAGGTTTTGCCCATAAGTGCGCCAATGGATCTGCCACTGCCAACTCCTGCCGGATTCATACTGTCTGGAAACTGGTACGGGTTCTGATTCTGGTCCTGGTTCATGTTTTGACTCCTGTGCACTAACACGTCGACATGATAACGTAAATTACGTATTTTTACTCTCCTTTGTATGAATGGGGTTGCCAGGTGAAAAAAGCAACGTCTGGATAAAGCGCTAGTATAAACAATAGGCTGTTGTGTTTTTCGCAGGGTTCCATCGGGCATGGGCGCTTGCCCATTGCGAAGCAGGCATTTACCCTGCATTTTTTCGCCGGATCAGGGATGAGGTTTTGTATGCGCGCATTGATTTTTGATACCGAAACGACGGGCCGTGTGGAGCCTGATCTGATTGAGGCGGCCTGGCTGGCGGTGAGCGATTTGAAGACGCTGGCGGTGGAGGAACAGTTTGTGCAGCGTTACCGACCGGCCAAGCCCATTGAGATGGGTGCGATGGCGGTACACCATATTCTCGAGGAAGATCTGCTGGAAAGCCCGCCCGCGAGCAGTTTTCAGTTACCCGAAGACACAGGGTATCTCGTCGGTCACAGCATTGATTATGACTGGGGCGTCATCGGCAAGCCCGACGTCAAACGCATCTGCACTTATGCCATGACCCGCAAGCTCTGGCCCGAGGTGGATAGCCATTCCCAGTCGGCATTGATGTATCACTTCAGCAAGGATAAGCACAAGACCCGGGACAACCTCAAAAACGCCCACTCCGCACTGGCGGACGTGAAATTTTGCCGGATTCTGCTGAACAAGGTCATTCTCTCGGTGCGGCCCAATTCCTGGGAAGATTTATGGGAGTTCAGCGAGCGCGCACGGATTCCCGAGACGATGCCTTTCGGCAAGCACAAGGGTGTGAAAATTGCCGATCTGCCCGATGATTACCGACGCTGGGCCCTCAATAATCTCACCGATATGGACTTCTACCTGCGCAAGGCGCTGGAGGCCTGAGCTTCGGCAACGGCGTTTAATAGCACGGCGCCAGTCGCTGCGGCGCTGTGGCCGGCGGCGATGAGCCCGTCTTCGTGACCGGCCATCCGGATGAGTAGGGGTAACCGACCCTGTCCGGCGAGATGAGATACGGCCAGGGCCATGGCGGGGGTGCCGTATTCTGCATCCAGGGGGGTGGCTGGCAACCCCCGAACTGCGGCCTGTTGCCAGAGCAGCGGATCATGAATGTGGAAGACCCAGAGAATTTCCGGATGGGCGTCATAGCAGGCCGCATGACTGAGGGCTTCTGAGGAGGGTGGCTGTGGTCCTTCGGCCCTGAGTTGGTTGTGGACAATATCCCAGCGGGTGACCTGACAGAAATGGTCGGGTGCTAAAGTGGCGAGGTGACCGGTCTGGGTGGCAGTGATCAGAAAACCGCTGTCGCAACGACAACTCACGTTACCAAAACCGATGCCGCCGTAACGGGCGGGATCAGCACCAATCAGGCCGTGGGCATGTAGTACATCGCGCCAATGGCTGAGCAGGCACCGGTCTGGGCACTCGATGACGGGACCTGCCTGCCAGTCCAGGTGAAATTTGCTGACGCCTTCCTGAGCCATGTTTATCCTTAGCGTTTCACGAAAATACGGTGCAGCAGACGGTACCAGCCGGGTACCACCGATACCAGCACCGGTGCCTTTGAAGCCGGTGCACAGCGGGGTGGTAAAGGAACGTCCGGCGGATAAATATCGACCAGGGTTGCACCCCAACTGCTGCGGTCATTGGCCAGACGAAAATTCCGGACCATGGGCTCGCGGCGGAGCAGCGTGTGGACGGTTTCGCGGAGTACGCCTTTGCCTTTACCGTGGATGATACGAATTTCCGTGATGTGGGCAGCGCGGCAACTGCGGAGGTATTCGCGGATCAGGTCGGGCACTTCTTTGGGGTGGAACGCGTGCAGGTCGAGAATACCATTGATCGAGGTCAGTACGGGGGCTGCGGGGGGCGTGTCTGGATCGGATGTTACCATGGACTGATGCCGCCTTCAGGCTGCTGCATCGGCAACCGGATGCCAGTGCATCCAGAGGGCCAGAGCTACTAAAACGGCCGGCAGAGTCATAGCCAGCACCGGCATAACCATCAGCAGGAATGCGAAGACCACGGCACCGCCGAGATAAGCGAGCAGGGCAGCCATCTGTTGGCGCAGAGCAAAGGGCAGGGGCTGGTGCTTGTGGATACTTTGGATGAAGACCAAGACGATACTGGTCAGGGTGTTGGTGAAGACGACGGACGGGACCCCGGCGACATTGATCAGTCGCGCCGCGACGCTCTGCATTCCCATGCCGATGGCGGAGAACAGGATCAAGGCATAGAGCGGACTGCCTCTTAGGGGAAAACCCCAGCGCAACCAGCAAAATGCATAGAGCGCGAGAAAAACGACTTCCAGAGCTAATATCCAGCGTAACCCGAAGGGGCGCTCTTTCCAGAGCGCGGCGATGGCCACCCCGATGATGAATCCTAGAAGGGCGGTGAGGGAATGGGTGGCGGAGAGCAGATGGCCTTGACCGACGGCGATGCCAAAGAGTGCGAGGTTACCGGTCATCGCCGAGGTAAACACCATGTTCAGCTTGAGGAACGCGACGATGTCTGCCGCGCCAGAAGTGGCCGACAGCAGGTGCATGGAGCGGTCAGACCTGTCTAAACGTTGGGCGGTGGGTGGAGGATTCATGGCCATCAGAGTAAAACCCGCTCAATACCCCCCTGGTGGGTGGCGGCATCGATGAAACTCTGCTGCCACTGCGGCCCAAGTATCGTACGCGCCAGTTCGACGACGATGTAATCGGTGTCGAGGCCCGTATCTTCGCGGTAACGTTCCAGGCCCTGCTGGCAGGCAGGACAACTCGTGAGTAGCTTGACGTTGCCGTTCTCCGCGCGCTCTTTACCGGTGAGCTGGAAGATGCCCTCCTTGAGCACCTCCTCCTTGCGGAAGCGTAACTGGGTTGCGATGTCTGGGCGACTGCTGGCCAGGGTGCCGGCTTCGCCGCAGCAGCGGGCGGAGTCCAGTACCTGTTGCCCGAGCAACTGTGACGCCACGGCCTGGGGTTTGTGCGTCTTCATGGGGCTGTGGCAGGGATCGTGATAGAGATACTGCACGCCCTCTACACCGTCCAGCGCGACACCCTTTTCCATCAGATATTCATGGATATCCAGCAGGCGGCAGCCGGGAAAAATCTGCTGGAACTGGTATTGCAGCAGTTGGTCCATGCAGGTGCCGCAGGACAGGATGACCGTTTTGATATCCAGATAATTCAGAGTGTTGGCGACCCGGTGAAAGAGCACCTGATTGCGTATCGAAATTTCCTGACCTTTGTCTTCCTGCCCGCCCGCCGTCTGCGGATAGCCGCAGCAGAGATAGCCGGGCGGCAGCACGGTCTGCGCGCCAACATGATGCAACATGGCCAGCGTTGCCAAGCCGATCTCGCTGAAGAGCCGCTCACTGCCGCAACCGGGGAAATAGAACACCGCATCGCTGCCGTCCGTGACCTTGGCGCTGTCACGGATGATAGGGACCGTCTTGTCATCGACAATGGCGAGGAGTTGACGCATGGTCTGTGCACCCATCTTGGTGGGCAGAGGTTTGCGCAGGAAGTGGATGACTTCGGCGCGCATCGGCGCTTTGCCGGTGGTGGCCGGTGGTGGCCCCTTGGGCAACAGCGGTCTGGCGACTTTGTGGGCCAGGGCCTGTGCCTTGTAAGCGGTTTGCAGGACGACCCGCCGCAAAAAGTGGACTTTGCCGGGTTCGGCGGCATTGAGATAGCTCATGGCCAGCCGGGTGCCGAGATTGAAGGACTTTTCACCCCGTGCCCGGAGAATGTTACGCATGTGAATGGAGACCTTGCCGAAGTCAATATCCACCGGGCAGGGTGTTTCGCACTTGTGGCAGGTGGTGCAATGGTCGGCCACATCGTTGAGGGCAGCAAAATGTTGCTGAGAGACGCCGCGCCGTGTCTGCTCCTCATAGAGAAAGGCCTCGATGAGCATGCCGGTGGCAAGGATTTTATCGCGCGGTGAGTAAAGCAGATTGGCACGGGGGATATGGGTCATGCAGACCGGCTTGCATTTGCCGCAGCGCAGACAGTCCTTGATCTCACGATTGAGGGCACCCAGCTCGCTGGCTTCCAGCAACAGCGCTTCTTGTTCCACCAGTTGTAAAGAGGGTGTATAGGCAGTTTCCAGCCCGGAGCCCGCCAGCAGCTTGCCCGGATTGAAGAGGTTGTCCGGGTCTACTTTTGCTTTGTAAACTGCGAAAGCGGCAATCTTTTCTGGTTCCAGCCAGCGCATCTTGGTGATGCCGATGCCGTGCTCGCCTGAGATGACGCCGCCTAGTTCCTGGGCAATGGCCATAATCCGGTCCACCACCCGGTCGGCCTCGTGGAGCATGGCGTAGTCGCTGGAGAGCACCGGGATGTTGGTGTGGATGTTGCCATCGCCGGCATGCATGTGCAGGGCGACAAAAAGACGGGCGCGGCGCACCTCTGCATGAATCTCGCGGATACGCGACCGCACGGCAGCAAAAGCATCGCCAGCAAACAGCGCTTCCAGCGGCTTGCCGACGTGCTCCCGGTAACTGACGCGCAGGGCACCGCGCAGCAGGAGACCGGCCAGGGTATCATTGGGATGCACGGCGGACAGCATGTGCGCATCCAGCAGTTCCGGATGCTCCATAGCCAGCATATCCAGCTTCTCCAGCAGAGATTGCCAGCGCTGACGTGTATCGCCAATCAACGCCCTGGCGGCGGATTTTTTGGCGTCGACGATGGCCTGATCTTCACTGCTTTCTTCATAATCCTTAGCTTTGCGGATTTCTGCGAGATCACCGGAGACATATTCCTCCAGTGCGCTGAGGCTGGCCAGTTTACTGCTGATGGACTGCTCGATATTGATACGCTCAACCGAGGAGCTATACTCCGCCAGCTTCTCCAGAGGAATGACCACATCTTCATTGATTTTGAAAGCATTGGTATGGGCAGAAATGGCGGCGGTGCGGCTGCGATCGGCCCAGAATCGACGCCTTGACTCGGGCGTGGTAGCAACAAAGCCCTCACCGCCACGGGCGTTGGCAATACGCACTACTGTCGCTGCCGCCGCACCCGCTGCATCGGGGTTATCGCTGGCGATATCCACGAGCAGCAGCATCTTCGGGCGTTCGTGGCGGGGGGCTTTGTTACTGTATTTGATGGCTTTGAGATAGCGCTCGTCCAGGTGTTCCAGACCGGTGAGCAAGACCGATTCCAGCCCCTCTACGTAGGATTTCACTTCGACAATGGCTGGTACCGCGGCGTTTAGATTGCTGCCATAAAACTCCAGGCAAACCGTGCGCACATGGGTAGGCATCTGATGGAGCAGGAAGCGCCCGGAGGTGATAATGCCGTCGCAGCCTTCTTTCTGGATACCTGGCAGACCGCCGAGAAACTTGTCGGTGACGTCCTTGCCCAACCCTGCCTTGCGGAAGCTGGCACCGGGCAGGGTGAGCACTTCCGGTTCCCCGAGCGCCGTGTGTCCGTCGGCGGCAAAGCGATTCAGGCGGAAACGGACTACCGGCTGATCGTGAATCTTGCCGAGATTATGGTCCAGGCGCTCCACTTCCAGCCAATTCCCATCGGGGGTCACCATGCGCCAGGAGAGCAGGTTGTCGAGTGCCGTACCCCAGAGCACCGCCTTCTTGCCCCCTGCATTCATGGCGATATTCCCGCCGATGGTGGAGGCATCCATGGAAGTGGGGTCGACGGCAAAGACGAGACCTGCCGCATCGGCCGCATCGGCCACGATCTTGGTGACCACACCCGCACCGGCGAAGATGCTGGGGACAGGGGTGCTCAGGCCTTGCGGCGTGATCATTTCGATCACCGACATTTGTTCCAGCTTTTCGGTGTTGATGACGGCGCAACGGCGGCGCAGTGGAATGGCTCCGCCAGTATAGCCGGTGCCGCCACCGCGCGGGATGATGGATAGCCCGATTTCACGGCAAGCGGCGACCATGCGCTGCACCTCGGGCTCGTCGGCGGGATAAAGGACGACGAAGGGTAGTTCCACACGCCAGTCGGAGGCGTCAGTGACGTGGGCGACGCGGGCATAGGCGCTGAAGTTGACATTATCTTTGCTGGTGATTTTAAGCAGACGGCGCTCCGCTTTCTTGCGCAGCGCCAGATCCTCATCAAATTGCTGCGTAAAACTGCGCACCGCGAGGCGCGCGCTCTCCAGCAAACGGATCACCAGCGGATTGCCCTCAGCGCGATCGGCAATATCGTTCAAGCGATGTGCCAGAGCATCCCAGAGGGCTTGACGGCGATGCCGATCCTGCGCCAAATCATCCTGGATGTAAGGATTGCGCTGCACCACCCAGAGGTCGCCCAGCACTTCAAAGAGCATCCGTGCCGAGCGTCCGGTGATCCGCTGTTCGCGCAGATCTTCCAGCAGCCGCCAGGCATCCATCCCGATCAGGCGGCGGACGATCTCGGCGTCTGAAAATGAGGTGTAGTTGTAAGGAATTTCGCGTAGGCGAGTGCTCATCCAGAGATTATAACATTGTCGATGAGCCGGGTCTGCCCCAGCCATGCGGCCGCGAACCAGCGTGCATCAGGCTGCGGAGCGGTAAGTGCCCGCAAAGACTGACCATCGCGCAACTCCAGATAGTCCGGTAAAAAACCGGCCTGCTCCAGCCGTTCCCGGCCTGCCGCCGCCAGATCAGGCACATCTACGCCACTGGTGCTGCGGCGGGCAAGGTCGAAGAGTGTTTCTGCGAGCAGCGGCGCGACCTGCCGCTCTGCCAGACTCAGAAAGGTGTTGCGCGAACTGTAGGCGAGCCCATCGGTCTCTCTCTGCAGGGGCCCCGGCAAGACCTGCACATTGAGGTTCAAGTCGGCCACTATCTGCTGAACGATGCGCAGTTGCTGATAGTCTTTCTCGCCAAGAATGAGTATTTCTGGTGAGGCCATATGCAGCAGTTTGCTGAGTACGGTGCAGACCCCGACGAAGTGACCGGGACGACTGGCTCCGCAAAGCACTTTGCTCAAGCTGTGCGGCGGCATGACGACGCTGATATCCTGGCGTCCGCGCGGATACATCAATCCGTCATCCGGGGTAAATACGGTCTGGCAACCCGCCTCTTGCAGACGCTGCAAGTCCCGATCGAGAGTGCGCGGATAATTCACAAAGTCCTCCCGGGGACCGAACTGCAACGGATTGACGTAGATACTGACCAGCACCTGTTCGGCCCGGGTGGCAGCGAGTTTCACCAGCGCGAGGTGGCCATCGTGCAGGTTGCCCATGGTGGGCACCAGGGCCAGAGTGCCACGCAGACTTTGGCGCCATTGGCGCAGGCTGGCAATATCCTTGAAAATCGCCATGTCAGCACTTACGACGCGGCGGAAACTCATGGTTGCCCACGTCTCGCACATACTCGGCGAGGGCGTCACGCATGATCTGACTGCCTTCAATATAACGCCGTGCAAAGGGTGGGCTTTTCGCGCTGAGCCCCAACAGATCGTGCATCACCAGCACCTGGGCATCGGTATCCGGTCCGGCACCGATGCCGATCGTGGGTATGGCGATATCGCGGGTAATATTCGCCGCCAGCGCATCGGGGACCGCTTCCAAAACGACGAAGCGGGCGCCCGCTTCCACCAGTGCTCCGGCATCGGTCTGCAAGCGGCGCGCACTATCCGCGTCGGTACCCTGCCGCTGAAAACTGCCCCACTGCCGCACCCGCTGGGGAGTCAGGCCGATATGGGCGCAGATATTGACGCCCCGCTCCGCGCAGAAGGCCACCGTAGGCGCCATCTCCGCACCCCCTTCCAGCTTGATGACATCGGCACCGGCGCGCAGCAGGGCTACCGCCGCATCCCAGGCCTGCTCCGGACCCTTTTCGTAAGTCCCGAAGGGCAGATCGGCAAATACCAGGCAGTCCCCAGCCCCCCGCGCCACCATCCGGGTGTGATAAACCATCTGCTCCAGCGTAACACCGAGGGTGTCGTCGGCACCGGTGACCACCATGCCGAGTGAATCACCTACCAGTACGCCATGCACCCCCGCTTCCGCCGCGCAACGGGCGAAAGGATAGTCATAGGCCGTAACTACGGCGCGTTTGATGCCGTTTTGTTTGTCCTGCACCCAGCGGGCAATTTTCTTATGCATCGCGCTCCTCAGTCTCTTTCAGCCGATACCTGACGGTATCGATCAACTGCTCAGTGTGCCGCGGATTGTGGACAAAATCCACCTGCGCCGAGTCGATATTCAGGCTGGGCCAGGAATAGTTCGCCTGCCACGCACGGTAAGCCGTCTGCACCCGCTCCAGATAATCCGCTGTCAGTGCCTGTTCGTAGGCATCTCCACGGGTCCGGATGCGCTTCAGCAGGATCGGTAGTGGCGCCTCCAGGAATATCATCAGGTCTGCCGGTGCGGGATGGTAGTCCAGAGCCACGCGCAAAGCGTGAAAAAGACGAAGTTCTTCTGTATCCAGAGTAAGAGGGGTAAAAATTTCGTCTTTGCGCGCACTGTGGTCGCTGATGATCCAATGCTTATTGCCTGGGTGCTGCTGCCACTGTGCCCGGCGTTGCATTAAAAACTGCAACTCCGTCGCCAGCGCTGCGCCCGAACCTTGGTAGAAACGGCAGAGAAAGGGGTTTTGGGCGGGTGCTTCGAGAATGATTTGTCCACCCAAGGCATGGCCCAGTTGCCGTGCCAGACTGGTTTTGCCAGCGCCCATCGGACCTTCAATACTGATGATACGGGGATTGGTCATGCTTGGGCAGAACGGGCGTTGCACGCGGACGTTTCCCAAGTGCTGTCAGGGATACGGGTAATGGACTGTCCGGCCACAGCAGGCAGGTGATCGGCGATGCACCCGCAGCCGGGAATGATCAGTTCCGGATCAAACTCGGCAAGGGGGATGAGCACGAAGGCCCGCTCGTGCAGACGGGGATGGGGCAGGATGAGTTCCGGATCCGTAGAATGGGTAGTCCCGTAACTCAGCAGGTCGAGGTCCAGCACCCGGGGACCCCAGTAAATTTCGTCGGCGCGGTGACGTCCAGCGGCTGCCTCCAGCGTTTGCAGATGGCTGAGGAGGGCGCGGGGTTGCAATGCAGTTTGCAGGCGGGCGACCGCATTGATGAACGCAGGCTGGGTGATGCCGCCCACAGGTGCCGTCTGGTAGAGATGGGACTGCCACAGGAGGGTGCTTTCCGGTACAGTGGCCAGGGCCCCCAACGCATGTCGCACCTGTGCCACGGGCAGGTCCAGGTTGCTGCCAATACTGATCCAGGCGATTACGGTTGGGTGGACGGCAGGATGCCTTGTCTGATAAGCCATTGTCGGGCGGTTTCCTTGTCTTTAATCGCGCCATCCAGGCGGGCATCATGCAGGCGGCGCAGTACCGTACCAAGCTGTGGCCCGGGCGCCAAGCCCATGGCTTGCAGATCCTTGCCATTGAGCGGTGATGTCAGGCCACGCTGTTTCAGCAAGTAGTAGCGACCACTTTCGGTGATGGTAGCGCTTTCCGGGTACTCTGCAAGTAGCGCCAGTATGCCTGGCAGCGACAGCGATTCCCATAACTGCGCCACTGCACTGGGGTGACTTGCCGCCGCCAGGGCTGCCGGTATTTTTGACAGCCGGTGCAGATCGTTCAGAATATAACGCCCATCGGCCACCGGCCAATAGTGTAAGCGTTTCTCCGCCTCCGCCCAAGGGATATCCCGCCAGAGTATAGTCAGCAAAACGGCGGTGTCGCAAAGCTTCTCGTCAGGGAGGTGGCAGTGAAGCCAGTGGATTCCCTGTTGACCACGTCGTATTTTGGCAAGGAGCGACTCCACTTCCAGCGGCGTCGGGCGCAACAGTGGCCATAACTGCCAGGCACCCAGCTCTTCCAAGGCCGCCGGGAGGTCGCTGAGTTCAAGTAGATATTTCAGTTCACGCCATAAGCGCGCGCCGCTGAGTCGGGCGAAAATATCCTGGGTTAATGCCTCCTCCAGCAGACCGCGCGTGTTGGCTTCCAGTTGGAGTTGGAAACGCACGGCGAAACGCAGCCCGCGCAGAATACGAGTGGGGTCGTCCAGAAAAGAATGGGGATGGAGCACGCGCAGCAGACGCCGCTGGAGATCTGCACGGCCTCCATAGGGGTCCAGAAAGTCACCAAACTTTTCCGGATCCAGGGAGATGGCCATGGCGTTGATGGTGAAATCACGGCGGATCAAGTCTGTCTGAATAGCAGCAGGCTGCACCTCAGGCAGCGCGGCTGGCGCCGGATAATGTTCTATCCGGCAACGCGCCAGATCCAGCTGGAAGCCATCGGGATACTGGAGAATGGCGGTGCCGAAATGCGCATGATAGGTACATTGCACGCCGGACAGTTCCGCGGAACAAGCCTCGGCGACGGCGCGGACATCGCCCTCAATGGCCAGGTCGATATCTGGCACGGGGTGGTTTTGCAGAAAATCGCGGACGCAGCCGCCGACAAGATAGGCCGGTGTGCCAAGGTTCGCAGCAATCCTGCCGATGACGTGCAGGCGCTGGAGCAGCGCGTCTCCCCATTGCTGTTGCAGCATCTGGTGAATTTGTGTGGCGGGTAATGGGTCTGCACTTGGAGCGGCACTCTGTGCATCCAGAGCGTCATGTCCCATGGAAATGCGGGGATCCGGATTAATCGCTGTCGCTTTGTCCGTCGTCATGGCTGTCGTCTGCGCCGTCCGGCTGGGCCGCATCGCCGCCCTGATCAGGACGATTACCGCGCCGTCGCCGTCGCCGGGGACGGCGACGTGATGTTGCTGGGAGTGGTCCCAGTGCTGCTTCCTGTCCGGTTTCTTCGAGGCGGGCCTGTTCGATGAGGATACGTCGACCATCATGATCTGCGGTCTGGAATTGATCCCACCATTCCACCAAAGTAGCAGGTATTTCGCCGCTCTGACTGCGCAGACTCAGAAAATCAAAGGCTGCACGAAAGCGCGGATGGGCGAGCAGTGCGTGAGGGCGACGTCCGCCGCGCCGCATAAAACGCGCCTGCAAATCCCAGATTTCGCGCATAGGCAGAGCGAAGCGACGAGGGACAGAAACACGCCCAACGCATTCCTGCAACACGTCGCTGGCGGCTTGCTGCAGGGCGACCGTTGCGGGCTTGCCCTGCTGTTCGAGCAAGTGGCTTTGCTCTTGCAAGGCGGGCCAGAGCAGTGCGGCAAAGAGAAATGCGGGGGTTACCGATTTGCCGTCACGCACCCGCGTATCGGTGCCTCCCAGCGCGCCTTGCAACAACGCACGTGCCGCGCTGTGTTCCGCGTTGTCGAGGAGCACATCCACCTGCGGAAACAAGGCGGCAAATAGCCCCTGCTGACGCAGGTGTTCAAAGCTGGTTTGCGCGTTACCGTTCAGAAAAAGTTTTAGGGTTTCTTCAAATAACCGCGCCGAGGGCACCTCCTGCAGGCGCTCGCGGCAGGCCGCTATGGGCGCCTGGGCGGCTGTATCCATTATGAATCCCAGCTTGGCAGCAAAGCGAACGGCCCGCAGCATCCGCACTGGATCTTCCCGGTAACGCTGTTCCGGATCGCCAATGACGCGCAGACGACCGGCTTGCAAATCTTCCATACCGGTGGAGAAATCCAGAATGCTGCGGTCAGCGATGTTGTAGTAGAGTGCGTTGGCGGTGAAATCCCGGCGCCGGGCGTCTTCCTCAAGTGAACCATAGACGTTATCTGCCAATATGCGCCCTGTTTCGCTGCGCTCACTGGCCTCGTTTTCCTTGCCGTTCGCGCTGCCGCGGAAAGTGGCTACCTCGATGATCTCGTGGCCAAACTGTACGTGCACCAAGATGAAGCGTCGACCAATGAGGCGGGCGTTGCGCCGAAACAGTTTGCGGACCTGCTCCGGGTGCGCGTCCGTTGCGACGTCGAAATCCTTAGGCTCCCGTCCCAGCAGCAGATCGCGGACACTGCCGCCGACCAGATAGGCCTGAAAGCCGGCGCGATGAAGACCATTGAGGACCTGCAAGGCGCCTTCGCTGATTTGACGCCGCGAAACGTTGTGCTCGTTACGCGGCGTTATCCGTGCACCGGGGATGCCGGGTGATAGCGGCGAGGGCGCCGCCACCGTTTCGACGGCAGAATCTGGCAGGTTTAACTGCTTGGTAATAAAGTCTTTTATGGATACCAAGGGTGGTCTCTGGGTTGGTGGGACGTAATCTGGGCGACAGTGTACCTGAAAAGTTGTGGAAAAGCAGTGTTTGCTGGAAAGCACATGTGGCTAACAATGCCCAATATCCAGGAACAAGAATTACCGAGTAGACCATAAGATTTAGTTATGGAACGTGACCCGATTTGTGCTGCTATAATGCGGTTGCGGTGAATGTTGGGGATTATGAATCTAATAGAGCGCTACGCAAAGCCTATTTATGGATGTCATCTGCTAGAATCGTGTTAGGTGCATTGACCATTCCCCAAGCCTGTTTGACCAGATACACCGGCCTTTGCTTGCTTTCCTCATAGATCCGGCCGAGGTATTCACCGATCACACCGAGGGCCATGAGCTGCACGCCACTCAGAAACAATAAGGTAACCATTATGGATGGATACCCCTTTACCGGGTTTCCATACACAATGGTGCTGATTATCAGCCAGATGGCATAAAGAAAAGCCAGTAACGAAACCAGAAAGCCCAGATAAGCAGCGAGCTGCAGGGGTACTTGGCTAAAAGAGGTAATGCCTTCTACGGCGAAATTCCATAGCTGCCAATAATTCCACGTGGTCTTTCCCGAATGGCGCGGCGCGCGATGGTAATAAATGTTCGTGCTGCGAAAGCCAACCCAGGCAAACAAACCCTTCATGAAGCGCCGGCGTTCAGGGAGTGCTTGCAGGGCGTCCAGAACCGGGCGGGAGAGCAATCGGAAATCACCGGTATCGGGTGGTATCTCCACCTCGCTCATGCGATTGACAATCCGATAAAAAACATGTGCGGAGGCACGTTTTAACCACGATTCTCCTGTGCGGGAAAGGCGCACGGCATTAACCACATCAAATCCCTCCCGCCATTGAGCGAGCAGTTCGGGGATCAGTTCGGGGGGGTCTTGCAAGTCAGCATCCAGCGGGATGGCGGCATCGCTCAGGGTGGCGTCGAGCCCCGCGGTGAGCGCTGCCTCTTTGCCGAAATTTCTTGATAAATCAATAATTTTTACCCGTTTATCCTGGCTGTGCAGGGCAATTAATTGCAGTAGTGTATCATCGCTGCTGCCGTCATTGACGCAAATCATCTCCCAGGACTCGCCAGTTTGTTCCATGACCGCGCGGATGCGCGTATAGAGCGTTTCTAGATTCCCGGATTCGTTGTGACAGGGGATGATGATGGAAACCGTCATAAATTTTAAGATTCGAGTTATCGCGGAGCGGACCAGATCGGAAAGCTACAAGACTGGGTCTGTCGCGTCAAACCAGGCTGGAAAAAAGGTGTTTGCTTGGGTATAGTGCGGGATGCCTTTAGCCATGGAGCTGGTAGATCACCACCCGGCCCCCTTCTTGTTAGGTGAACCACGATGCAATTGATTGGCGAAGCCCTCACTTTTGACGATGTTCTTCTCGTCCCCGCCCATTCGGAAGTGCTCCCCCGTAATGTGCACATTGCGACCCAGCTCAGTCGCCGCATCAGCCTGAATATCCCTCTGCTCTCGGCGGCGATGGATACGGTGACCGAGGCCGCCATGGCCATCGGGATGGCGCAAGAGGGAGGTATCGGCATCATTCACAAAAACATGTCGCCGGACCAGCAGGCAGCACTCGTGCGGCGGGTCAAAAAATTCGAGTCAGGGGTCATTAAAGATCCCATTACCACCCGCGCCGATGTGAGTATTCGCGAGGTATTGCAGGTAATGTCCGAGCATGGGATTTCCGGCGTGCCGGTGGTGGATGGCGAGCGTCTGGAGGGTATTGTGACCCACCGTGATCTGCGCTTTGAAACACGCATGGATGCTCCGGTAAGCAGTGTCATGACCCCGCGCGAGCGTTTGGTTACGGTACCGGAAGGCACCAGTCTGGATGCGACGAAGGCCTTGCTGCATCAGTATCGTATCGAAAAAATGCTGGTGGTTAATGAACGCTTTGAGTTGCGTGGATTGATCACGGTCAAAGATATCCGTAAGGCCATAGAACACCCGTTGGCCTGCCGTGATGGACAAGGTCGTCTACTGGTGGGCGCAGCGGTGGGTGTTGGTGAAGGTACTGACGCGCGGGTACAGGCACTGGCTGAAGCAGGGGTGGATGTCATCATCGTCGATACCGCCCATGGTCACAGTCAAGGGGTGCTCGACCGGGTACGCTGGGTGAAAGATCATTTTCCGGAAGTAGATGTGATTGGTGGCAACATTGCTACCGCAGAAGCGGCATTGGCATTGGTGAAAGCGGGCGCCGACGCCGTCAAGGTAGGTATCGGACCGGGTTCCATCTGCACCACCCGCATTGTGGCCGGTGTCGGTGTGCCGCAGGTCACGGCTATCAGTAATGTGGCGGATGCGCTGGCGGGTACCGGCGTAGCGCTCATTGCCGACGGTGGTATCCGCTTTTCCGGGGATTTCGCCAAGGCTTTGGCAGCGGGGGCGCATACGGTTATGGTGGGTGGTTTGCTGGCGGGCACCGATGAGGCGCCGGGGGAAATCGAACTCTACCAGGGCCGTTCCTACAAGGCTTATCGTGGTATGGGGTCTTTGGGCGCGATGCAACAGGGCTCTGCCGACCGCTATTTTCAGGATGCCAGTCCGGAAGCGCCGAAGCTGGTGCCGGAAGGGGTGGAGGGCCGGGTTCCCTACAAGGGACCCGCCGGACAAGTCATTCATCAACTCCTTGGTGGCTTGCGCTCCAGCATGGGCTACTTGGGCGCGGAAGATTTGTCGGCCCTGCGCAGCCGTGCCCGCTTCATCAAGATTACCCAGGCGGGGGTGCGCGAGAGCCACGTACATGATGTGAATATCACCAAAGAAGCACCTAATTACCGAGTGGATTGAACCATGCAAGAACGTATTCTGATTCTCGATTTCGGTTCACAGTTCACCCAGCTTATCGCGCGGCGGGTACGTGAGGCCCACGTCTATTGTGAAATTCATCCCTATAACATGCTGCTGGTGGACATCCAGACTTGGGCGCCGCAGGGGATTATTCTGTCCGGCGGACCGTCCTCGGTGCATGATGCTGATGCACCGACGGTTGACCTGGGCCTATTTGCCCTGGGTCTGCCGCTCCTGGGAATTTGTTACGGTCTGCAATTGATGGCGCAGTTGCTGGGCGGACGGGTGGGTAAGGCGGAGCATCGGGAATATGGCCGGGCACATATTCAGATCAAAGAGGCGGTTGGCCCCTTGCTACCCTTTGGTGCCGCCGGTGACGCCGAAGAAGTCTGGATGAGTCATGGTGACCGGATTGAATCCATGCCCGATGGTTTTCGGGTGCTGGCCAGCAGTGCCAATTCGCCGCTGGCGGCTATTGGTGATCCAGTTCGGAACTTCTACGGCGTGCAGTTCCATCTGGAAGTGGCCCATACGCCCCGCGGTGCGGAGATGCTCACCGCCTTTGTGCGTGGCGTTTGCGGATGCACCGGTGACTGGACCATGCATTCCTACGTGGATACGGCAGTGGCGACGATCCGCGCCCAGGTGGGTAAGGGTCGGGTTATTGCCGCGCTCTCCGGCGGAGTGGATTCGGCTGTGGCTGCGGTGCTCATTCATCGCGCTATCGGCGAGCAGATTACCTGTATTTTTGTGGATAACGGTTTGCTGCGCTTTGGCGAAGCGGAGAAGGTGGCTACCGTATTCCGCAATTATTTCCAGATTCCCCTGCAGGTAGTCGATGCGCGTCAACGTTTTCTGGAAGTGCTTGCGGATGTTACCGATCCCGAAAAGAAGCGCAAAGTCATCGGTAATTTGTTCATCGAGATTTTTGAGGAAGAGTCGAAGCAGTTGGAAGGCGCCGACTTTTTGGCGCAGGGTACCCTGTATCCTGACGTGATCGAGTCCATTTCCTTTAAGGGGCCGAGCGCAACCATTAAGTCCCACCATAACGTGGGTGGTTTGCCGGAGCGCATGCACTTGCAACTGGTCGAGCCTTTGCGTGAGCTGTTCAAGGATGAAGTGCGGGAGTTGGGCCGTGAGCTGGGTATGCCCGAAGAAGTCATCCGTCGTCAGCCGTTCCCCGGACCGGGCCTCGCGATTCGTTGTTTGGGTGCAATTGACGAGCTGCGTCTGGAAGTCTTGCGCCGTGCTGACCGGATTGTCATGGAAGAAATCCGCGAGGCCGGATTGTATGACCGCCTCTGGCAGGCCTTTGCGGTATTGCTGCCGGTGCGTAGTGTGGGGGTGATGGGGGATGCGCGGACCTATGACGAAACCATTGCATTGCGTGCCGTGGAGTCGGCGGATGGGATGACCGCCGACTGGGCGCATCTACCCTATGAAGTGCTGGGTCGCATTTCCACCCGGATCATCAATGAAGTTGCTGGGGTGAATCGCGTGGTCTACGATATTTCATCAAAGCCGCCGGCTACGATTGAGTGGGAATAGTCACCGTTTCCTCCTTTTGTATGGCACTTTGCCCGCCTCGATATCATCGTTAATTCCTTTGTATAGGAATATCGGGATGGTCGTGACACATTTTGTATTTCTATATTTGGTCGATGTGTGTAAATTATGACAAAATATCAATCTAGTAGGTGTTTTATCACGAATTGGTCGCGGTTCTGCTCTTTATCGGAAGTGCTCTGAGAAAAACAAAATAAGGAGTGCTCTCGCTGGTACGGAGGATAGCAAAACCATGAAGATTAAATTGCCGGAACTGTCCCGGGATTTGGTGCAGCTCAAGGCCCAACGCTGGGTGATTAAAATCGGTAGCAGTTTGCTGACGGATGATGGCAAAGGCCTTAATGTCGATGCCATCCGCAGTTGGGTGCGGCAGATTTTGGCGCTTCGTCGATCCGGTATTGAGGTGGTACTGGTCTCCTCCGGTTCCGTCAGCGCGGGTGCTCAGCGTTTGGGTTGGACGGAACGCCCGACGACACTGCAAGCGCGTCAGGCGGCTGCCAGTGTCGGGCAATCGGCATTGATCCATACCTATGAAGAGATGTTGCGGGAAGGGGATAGACCAGGCGAAGTTCCGCTGCATTGTGGACAGGTCTTGCTGACCCATGATGATTTGCGGAGCCGCCGTCGATATTTGAATGCACGATCCGCGTTGCGGACGCTGCTGGATATGAATGTGCTACCCATCATCAACGAAAATGACACGGTCTCTTATAACGCGATTAATCTGGGAGACAACGATACTCTGGCGGCGGTCGTGAGTAATTTGCTCGATGCGGATCTCCTGGTGATTCTGACGGATCAGGATGGCCTTTTTGACGCCGACCCGCGGTGCTGTCCCGATGCCCGGCTGCTGACCGAAGTGAACGCCGGGGCAGCTATGCTGGAGCGCATTGCCGGAGGTGGGGGATCAGGTGTTGGTACCGGCGGCATGTTGGCGAAGGTCCGGGCAGCGGCTCGCGCTGCACGTTCCGGTACTTCTACCATTATTGCCAATGGCCGCTGCGAAAATGTGCTGCTGCGCCTGCAACGCGGGGAAGCGATTGGTACGTTTATACATGCACGCCTGCCTACCCTGGCGGCACGCAAGCGTTGGCTGGCCGGGCATTTGCGAGCGCATGGTACGTTGCATCTGGATGCGGGCGCGGCGCACGCTTTGCTGCGTGACGGAGGTAGCCTGCTACCCGTCGGGGTCACCGCCATTGAGGGCAAATTTCGCCGCGGGGATCTGGTGCTCTGTAAAGATCCTTTCGGTCATGAAATCGCCCGCGGTCTGGTCAACTGGGATGCCCTGGTGGTTGCTCGCAGCCTCGGAAAAAATAGTAGCGAACTCGCTGACGATCCCGAAGCGGTGGAAGGCGTACTGATTCATCGCGATAACCTCGTTGTCAACGATCTCCTGTCGGCTGAGCCAACTTCCCTTCCATAGGCAGAATCTGCTTGGACATAATGTGGACGTCCTGCTGCTGGTGCGCCAGTACCACGTTGTGGCGGAGCAGACTTTCCACCACGGAAGCCCGCAGGTCTGTCTGTACATTAAAGCTTTTGTTGCAGTCATCCAGATACACGCGCAAATAGAATTGCAGCGCATTTTCGCTGACGTCCAGCAAGAGTGCGGTGGGAGGAATACCACGCGGATCATCCTGTAATACATCGGGATGATTTTGACCTTCTGCTACCAGGAGCTCCTTCACCAGAGAGATATCTGCGTCGTGCGCAATGTTGAAGGGAATCATGAGGCGCAGCACACTGTTCGTATACATCCAGTTAGTCACCTGACCGGCGATCAATTCAGAATTTGGAACGAAAACCTCGGTGCGATCAAAAGTAAGGATCAGAGTGTAACGGATGCTCATTTTTTGCACATAGCCCTGGGTAGTGCCTACCTGAATCCAGTCACCGACCCGTATGGGACGCTCCAGAAGCAGAATCAGGCCAGAGACAAAGTTATTCACGATGTTTTGCAGGCCAAAGCCAATACCCACGGATAATGCGCCAGCGATAATGGCGAAATTGTGCAGTGCCACACCCGCGGTGGAGAGTGCGATGAGTATGGCGATAATGAATCCGGTATATCTGACGATGGATAACACCGAATGGCGGGCCCCACTTTCCATGTGGCCAATAATACGGGAATGATTAGTCAGATATTGCTGAACCACGGTATTGATGTTGAACAGCAGGATGAGCAGCAGGGTGGCGATCGCCCAGCGAAAGGGCTGGACATGAAAACTGCCGACGGCGAAGCCGGTGATAAAATATTTCCAGAGGAGCGTAAAACCGGCATGCGTCAGGCCCCAGGCATACAAGATGAACGCGGCTATCCCCAGCCACACGAAGGTGTGACTGATAGTGCTTAACCAGGCGATCCACGGCAGTGGCTGGTCATCTTTAAGATTCAGGCGGTGGCGCAGGAAACGCTGCCAGTGACTGGAGGGCTGCGGTGGTTGGGACCAGAAATCGGTCAGTCCCCAGGAAAAAAAGAGGCCAATGCCAAAGGCGAACAGAGACATCAGCAGACCAAAGAACAGATAGTTCGATAGATTGCGGTAGCCCAGGATGGTGAATGCGGCGGTGACCATTAACGCCAGGAGTGTCAGTGCTCTGAGCAATGGGTAAGTATGGAAGGGCTTGTGCGCACCCACCCCCCAGATCAGCCAAAATACCGCACCAAGTAGTGTCAGATGATATACGGAGTAAAAGAAGTCCTGGTGCGTCAGAGAGAGTGGGTCGCTGGGAGCCATGACCAGCCAGGCAAGGCCAAATACGGCTAGAGTGGCAATGGATTGTAACCTGCGCAGCGTAGAACGCAGCGTTTGCGGTGGCCAGTCAAAATGTTGGCTGACCACCCCGGAGGGTCTTAATGCCAACGCAAGAAACATAGCAGTAAAGGCGTAGCCACCCCACGTGACTAATAAGAGCATAATCAAGGGCGATAAGGTGTTGGTAAAAGCGCTAATCGCCGCGATGGTGCTTATCCCCGCCAGCAAAGGCACGTAGTGATAGAAATTGTTTTTTGCAATGGGCAAGGGGTGCTGGCGGTGTATTTTTTTCGCCAGTGGCGCACGCAGAAACAGTGACAATACAAAGATAACTACGCCAATGGCAAAGGATATCTGCAAGCTTTTCTGCGCAAAAATAGATTGGCCATTCTGCATGAGCCAGAACTCCCGTTCACCCACCCAGGTGCTGATCGGGACGGATTGCAGGGCAAGCGCCTGTTGCCAGAGGTTGTGATCACGCTGCAACAGCATTGCGGCATGCAGCGCTTCCTGCTTCTGCTGGATTTTCTGGGCCAGATCCGCACTGGCGATTGCGAGGACCTTGCAGGTGGCGAGCTCTCCGCTGAGATTTTTTTGCTCACCCTGTAGTTTCAGCCGTAACGTACTGAGATTCTTTGGTTCACCGGCCACAGCGGATCCCAGTATACCCAGACTTTTATCTATTTGGTTGAGGTTGCCGCTCCTTTCGGTTATGCACTGGTGCGCGTTGTGGCTGAGCGCATCTACGGTTTTCTGCCAGGATAGAAGCTGTTGTAAATCGACGTTTTTTGATAAATCCTGGTGTATCGATTGCAGCACCGCGCTGGTCTGTGACACCGGTGTGCTGGAGGCGTGTGCCAACCGTGGAAAAATCAGTATGATAAGGCATATACCTAACAAGGATAAATAAGAAAAAATATGCCTTTTGTTAAAAATATTCCAGTTGTTGATCCATAAAATGTTCGTCCGATGAATCACATACCGCTCCTTTGCTGAAGCCATTTATGAAGCCATAAATGGGCATCGGGTTGCGTGGGGGGTCATCTTATCACAAGTGATGCTGGTGTGCTTCTGCATGCGGCTTGTTGTAGTCACGTGGCCACCCTACTAGGTGCTGATTTGCATGATAAAAACAACAAGAAGGAGGTGCACCGTCGGCATATAGCGACAGGTTGAAGGGGGCGTGGTCCTGAGGCCCGACTTTTTTGCGGGGCATGTCTGCTGGATGATGCATCTGCAAAGCGGCTGCGGCCTTTCATAAGTAGGCGTTTTGGCTTTCCCGCACGCTGGTGTTGTTGACCTTTCGGCATCTATGGCATGGAAAGTGCTTCAGCGTAAGGTGTGTGATTATCATATGAGGGATTAGTCATGAAGAAGCCCATTTATAGTGCTCTGTTTGTGGCGCTGATTGCCGCACCTTTCATCGCTTTGGGAGGTTTTGTGCAGGAGGTGACGCCGCTGGATTCAACAACGGCTGCCTCTGCCCGACCGATGGTAACCAGTGGTCAGCGGGCGGTGGGCGAGGCGCAGTTGGTGATGGGTCATGTTGAGCAGGCGAACTGGCTGTTGCTCACCCCGGAGGAGTCCAATCATGCATCTTCATCTGCCCCTCATCATCAGGCGGTGTCTGTGACGGTATGGTCCCTGTAGCCAGGTAGGCAACGGGCGACTGTTCCCCATTTTGATTGAAAAAAATGTGGAGGAAATTATGTCTACTAACAAATGGAGTTTCCTGCTGTCAGTGACAGCATTAGGTGCGGGTATCCTGTTATTGTCGAATCCGGCGTTTGCGGATGGGGATGGCTGGGGTGGCCCGCCGGCCATGAATTTATCTATCGGTGTCCCTGGTGTTATTTACTCAGCGCCAACCTATTACCGGGCACCGCCCGCTTACTACTATGCACCGCCCCCACCCCGGCGCTGGTACCGGCATCACGAATATCGCTGGCACCGTGAGCATGAGGATCGGCGCTGGGGTGATGATGATTGAGATGGCGGTTAGTAGGTGGCGCGCCCATGGTAATACGGTTAATGGATGATGGCGCGCCGTGCGCTGCGCGCTAGTAAAGGAAGCACGGCTTTTTGTAGCATGGGGGGTAAGGCGATCGGTTTAAGCAGCATTTTTATCGCCATATCGAAGGGGTAGTGATGCCTTATCCAATTGCCCATGCGGCGTCGAAATGCCGAGAAATCCTCTGGAGAGAATTGTTGCCCGGGATTTTTTACTTCAAAAGCATTTTTGAGGGCCAGATAGCTGTCTTCCTGATCTGCCTCGGCTACACGTTTCCAGAGTTCGCGACCGATGCGCCAGCGTGAATTTTTTTCACGCGCCTGGTATTGCAGAAAAAAGCGGTAGAAATATTTATAGTGGTGGATTTCGTCGGCGCGAATGCGGGCAGCGAGTTGGCGCAGTACGGCCTCCGGGCTGGCCGCCTGAATCATCGTATAGAAGCTGGCCGTACCCGTCTCGACGACGCAGCGTGAAGCCATTTCCAAGGCATGTGTGGGTCCCAGTAACTCAGTGCGACAGTAGGGTACATAAGCCTCTACAAAGCCCTGATAAGCGCGTTCCCAATCAAAACCCGGCCAAACAGTGAGCACATATTGGCGCAGTGCGTGCCCATGTTGTACCTCTTCGAGCTCCCACTCCTGGCGTAACCACGCAGTGGCGCTTACATTCTCCCGATAGTAATTCACTAGGTTACGGGTGTAGAGATCAGACAGTGTTTCTACGAAGGAAGCACCGGCTAATAGATAAAACCAGTCCATATTGTCGATGATTTTTTCTTTTTCAATGGCCGCGTAAGGAATATCGGCCAGAGACCAGGTCGGACGGACGTCATCTGCGGGCATTGTATCTGCCGCCTCCTTAAAATTCTGGCAGTGGGGTTAACGATTGTAGCGCATATCTTGTTGTGATGCTTCTGTGGCGACAAAGGTGGTACGTCTCTTCCGGCTTTGCCAATGTCCGCAATGCTGGTGCCATCTGGCGGGGTCGGGTGCGGCTGACGTATCATCCTCAAAAGCAAATTTGCGTCGTTAAGGAATATACCATGGCGTTGTGTATAGAGTTGCATCCCGTGAATCCACAGCCGCGACTGCTGGCGCAAGCGGTTGAGGTGCTGCGTGCGGGGGGCTTGCTGGTCTATCCTACAGATACCTGTTACGCCTTGGGCTGCATGATTGCGGCGCGGGAGTCGCAGGAGCGGTTGCGGCGCATCCGGCAACTGGATTTGCAGCATGACCTCTCGCTCCTGTTCTCCGGCATTTCCCAATTGGCGGACTACGCCAAACTGGACGATCGCGCCTATGCACTGCTGCGCAAGACCCTGCCCGGACCTTATACCTTCATTCTGCCGGCTACCAAAGATGTACCGCGCCGTCTCGCTGACCCGCGCAAACGCAGTATTGGCGTGCGGATACCCAAAAATCCCTTGTGCGAAAATCTCATTACGGATTTGGGGGAGCCATTGATGAGTTCCACCCTGCAACTTCCGGGCGCCAGTGCGCCACTGACGGACCCAGACGAAATTTGCGAGGTGTTGGGGAATCAGGTGGACATGGTGCTGCTTTCGGGTGTGGGTGGAGTGCTCTGTTCGACGGTGGTGGATCTTCTGCAATGGCCGCCGCGGGTGCTCCGTGAAGGCTCTGGTGACCCAGGGTTGCTGGGCCTCAGTGTTGCCGCCCAGTGTCCCGTGCCATATTAGGCGGACGGGGCATTACGCTGATATACTGCGTCCATGTCTGATGCTGCGCAATTTATCCGAACCCTGGCCATTTGGGCCATTCCTGTGCTCTTCGCCATTACCGTGCATGAGGTAGCTCATGGCTGGGTCGCCTGGAAGCGGGGTGATCCTACCGCCATGCTTATGGGTCGACTGACCCTGAATCCGATTAAACACGTTGATCCTTTTGGAACGATTTTGCTGCCGGGTATACTGCTCCTGTTTCACTCTCCTTTTCTCTTTGGTTACGCCAAGCCGGTACCCGTCAATTTTGGCGGACTGAAAGACCCTAAACGCGATATGGTACTCGTCGCCATCGCCGGGCCGGTCGCTAATCTGTTGATGGCCTTCTTCTGGACGCTGGTGTTGTGGCTGGGTGGACATCTTCCCGGTGTCTTGGCGTATATAGGTGAGCCCATGCAGTTGATGGGCGAGGCGGGCATTATGATCAATGTCATTCTGATCATTTTTAATCTGATCCCCATCCCGCCTCTGGACGGTGGTCGGGTGGCAGTGGGGCTCTTGCCGGCGTCCGCCAGTATTGCCCTGAGCCGGGTAGAGCCTTACGGGTTCATTATTCTGATTGTGCTGCTGTTTACCGGCGTACTGTGGTCCGTTCTGGGTCCTCTTTTCCTGTTGATGCGCAACTTTTTTCTGACTATCGGCGCTTTGTGATGAGCGAGATCATCGTTTCCGGCATGCGACCGACTGGGCACCTGCATCTGGGGCATTATCACGGCGTACTCAAAAACTGGCTGCGTTTGCAGGACACAGCGGAATGTTATTTTTTTGTTGCCGACTGGCATGCGCTGACCACCCATTATGAAACGACACAAGGAATCAGTGCGGCAGTCTGGGATCTGCTTATTGAATGGCTGGCGGTGGGGGTGGACCCGGACAAGGCCGTGCTCTTTATTCAATCTCACGTACCACAGCACGCAGAGTTGGCACTGCTGCTGGGGATGCTGACGCCGCTGCCCTGGCTGGAGCGGGTGCCGACCTTCAAGGATCAGCAAGAAAAGTTGCGGGAGCGGGATCTTGCTACCTTTGGATTTCTGGGTTATCCGCTGTTGATGACAGCTGATATCCTGCTTTATGACGCCCACAAGGTGCCGGTGGGGGCGGATCAGGTGGCGCATTTGGAGATCAGCCGGGAGCTGGCGCGGCGTTTCAACAGTTTCTATGGTCGTGATGCCGGTGCTGCGGCGCAGGTGGAAAAGGGCCTGCAGGCCATGGGTAAGCGCGCGGCGAAGACGTTTAGCGCCTTACAGCAGCGTTTTCAGCAAAATGGGGACGCACTGGCGGTGACCGAGGCCGTGGAGTTTCTCGAACAACAGGCGGGGCTCAGCGCTGGGATGCGCGAACAGCTTCTCGCGCGACTAGAGGGCAAAGGCCGGGATATTCTCCGTGAGCCGCAAGCGCTGCTGACGGCCGCCTCCAAAATGCCCGGGCTCGACGGACAGAAGATGAGCAAGTCTTACGGCAATACCATCCCACTACGCGCAGCGCCGGAAGAGGTTCAGAAAAAAATCCGTACCATGCCCACTGACCCGGCGCGGGTGTTGCGCACGGATCCGGGTACACCCGAAAAGTGCCCGGTCTGGGCCTTGCACCAAGTCTATTCCGGTCTGGAGACGCAGTCTTGGGTACGTGATGGCTGTATCACGGCGGGCATCGGCTGTCTGGATTGTAAACGGCCGCTGATCGAAGCCGTGCTCGCTGAGCAGGCCCCGATCCGTGCGCGGGCAGAGTACTGGGCGGCCCGGCCGGAGCAACTGCGGGAGATCGCTCATGGGGGCGCTCAGCGGGCCCGCCAACGCGCTGAGCAGACGCTGGAGCGGGTGCGTGCGGCCATGGGTCTGGCGCATGGGCAGCACGGCCTCTGAGCTCAGTCTTTCGGCAGCGCCCATGCAGGTCCATGGGCGGCCCCTGGAAACTCTGCCCGATGGTCTCTTCATCCCGCCGGATGCCTTGGAACTGTTGTTGGAAAGCTTTGCCGGCCCGCTGGAATTGCTGCTCTGGCTGATCCGCCGTAACCGCATGGATATCCGCGATATTCCAGTGGCCGAAGTGACCCGGCAGTATCTGCTCTACCTGCACGAAGCACGTCGCCGCAATCTGGAACTGGCGGCGGAATATCTGCTGATGGCGGCTTGGTTGGCGGAGATCAAGGCCCGCATGCTGCTGCCCGTGCCACCCGCAGCAGACGATGAAGACTGCGATCCCCGTCTGGAACTGGCACGCCGCCTGGAGGCTCTGGCTACAGTGCAGGGGCAAGCGGCGGCGCTCGACGCTTTGCCCCAAGACGGACGGGATTTCTGGTCGGTTTACCCCGCAACCCATCCTGATCTGCCGGTGACACCCCCGCTGGTAACCCTCGCTGATCTCGTAACTGCCTGGCGGGCATTGCTTCTGCGTCCGGCGCGCAAGCCACCTCCCGCCCATGCTCTGACGAATCCGCATATGGGCTTACGGCAGCGGATGATGGAGTTACTGCTGCATTGCCGTCGGGAGTCACGCCCCTGGAGTTTCATCGAGATCTTGCCGCCCGCCGCAGATCGCCTGACCCTCGCTGTATCACTGTTAGCCCTATTGGAATTACTCCGGCAACAGGCGCTGATTTTGATAGACGACGAAGAGGGGGAGTGGCGGGTGGCGGCGGTGGCTGCTGCCGAAGAACGCAGGATAATATTCGATGCGTGAGGCGCTCCTGGCGTTGCTTCTATCCAGCGCTGAACCGCTCTCCCGCGAGCATCTGGCGTCCATCCTTGACGATAATCCGGACTACGCCGGATGGGAGGCGGAGCTGGATACTCTGCTGGCCGTTGGTGAAGGGGTTCTGCAACTCGTCTGTGTTGCGGGTGGCTATCGCTTGCAGATTCATCCGCAGCACAATGCCCTCCTGGCACGTCTTCACGTCGAGGCGCCACGGCCTTTATCCAAAGCGACACTGGAGACCTTGGCGGTGATCGCCTATCAGCAGCCGGTAACGCGACCGGAAATTGAGCACTGGCGGGGCGTGGCCGTGAGTGCACAGATTATGCAGCAGCTTCAGGATCGGGGCTGGATTATGGTTGCCGGGCACCGTGAAACCCCCGGTCGCCCCGCGCTCTGGGTAACGACGCCCCAATTTCTGGAACATTTTTCTCTGGCCTCGCTGGCCGGGTTACCAACGGTCATGGGGGCAGCAGAGGTTTGACGCGAAGAGGAAATTGCGATGGTATGGGGCATGATAAAAAAATGTTAGGAAACTTATAACGATCTGATTTGACGAATTTGGGGCGTACTATGATACTCAGACAGATATGCAAATTAGGGCTCGGTAAGCGGGGGCAGGTGTTGTGGCTTACCTTGGATCTGGCGCGCTAAGTCACGTGAGGAGTAAACAATGGCACATGTCGTAATTTTGGGTGCAGGCACCGGCGGAATGCCGGCCGCGTACGAAATGAAAGAAGCTTTGGGTTCAGCCCACGAGGTGACGCTGATCAGCGCCAATGATTATTTCCAGTTCGTGCCGTCCAACCCGTGGGTGGGCGTAGGCTGGAAGGAGCGCGACGACATCGCGTTCCCGATCAGACCTTACGTAGAACGCAAAGGGATACACTTCATTCCGCAGTCCGCCGAGCATATCGATGCCGAAGCGCAGAATATCACCCTCGCCGATGGTAGCAAGGTGCATTACGACTATCTGCTGATTACTACCGGTCCGAAGCTGGCTTTTGAGAATGTGCCAGGTTCCAACCCGCATGAAGGCCCGGTACAGTCCATTTGTACGGTGGATCATGCAGAGCAGGCCTTTGCTGAATATCAGGCGTTGTTACGTGAGCCGGGCCCTATCGTCATGGGCGCTATGGCGGGTGCCAGTTGCTTTGGTCCCGCTTATGAATATGCCATGATTGTCGCCTCTGACCTCAAAAAGCGGGGCATGCGCGACAAGATTCCATCCTTCACCTTCATCACGAGTGAGCCCTACATTGGTCACCTGGGCATTCAGGGCGTGGGAGACTCGTCGGGTATTCTGACCAGGGGGCTCAAGGAAGAGGGTATTGAGGCCTATACCAATTGTAAGGTCACCAAGGTCGAAGACAACAAGATGTATGTGACCCAGGTGGATGAGAAGGGTGAAACCGTCAAAGAAATGGTTCTGCCAGTCAAGTTCGGCATGATGATCCCAGCCTTCAAGGGCGTGCCTGCCGTGGCTGGTGTCGAGGGCTTGTGCAATCCCGGCGGTTTTGTCCTGGTGGACGAACATCAGCGCAGCAAGAAGTATGCGAACATCTTTGCAGCGGGTATCGCTATTGCGATTCCGCCGGTGGAGGTAACCCCGGTGCCGACCGGGGCGCCGAAGACCGGTTATATGATCGAGTCCATGGTGGCGGCGGCGATACACAATATCAGGGCAGATTTGGAGGGCCGTAAGGGCGAGCAGACCATGGGCACCTGGAATGCGGTGTGTTTTGCCGACATGGGTGATCGCGGTGCAGCGTTTATTGCCTTGCCCCAGTTGCGGCCCCGTAAGGTCGACATCTTTGCCTATGGGCGCTGGGTGCATCTGGCCAAGGTTGCATTCGAGAAATACTTCATCCGCAAGATGAAGATGGGTATCTCCGAGCCGTTCTATGAGAAAGTACTGCTTAAGATGATGGGTATCACCCGTCTTAAGGAAGACGGGTGATACCCATCGTAAGGCTTCCGGACCGTTTCATGGTTCCTTAGAAAACTACCCCGCCTTGGTTGCGGGGTATGTTTTTTGTAGGTGCGAGAGCGCGGACGGGATATGATCCGGGAAGTATTGGTCGCAGCTTGTGTAGGTTTTGGAGAAATATGGACGAAAAATTGCAGAAGGTACTTGCTCGTTTTGGCCTGGGGTCCCGCCGCCTGATGGAGGAGTGGATCGCGGCAGGGCGTGTGGTGGTGAATGGCCAGCCCGCCAAACTGGGTGATCGGGTGACGGCACAGGACAAAATTGCCGTTGACGGGGCGGCATTGCGGATTCCCTCCTGGGTGCGTCCACGCCTGCGTGTGCTGCGCTATCACAAGCCGGCCGGGGAACTCACGACCCGCAGTGACCCCGAGGGCCGCCCCACGGTTTTTGATCGTTTGCCGCGCTTGCGCGGTAGCCGTTGGATCACGATTGGGCGTCTCGACTTCAACACTGAGGGCTTGCTGCTGCTAACCAATGATGGTGATCTGGCTAATGCGTTGATGCATCCGCGTGCGGGCATCGAGCGGGAATATGCCGTCCGGGTGATGGGGGCGGTGAGTCCGGAGCAGCAGACCAGCCTGTTACAAGGTGTGCCACTGGAAGATGGCGAGGCACGTTTTGCGACTTTGCAAGAGGCCGGTGGTGAGGGCCTCAATCGCTGGTATCACGTCACTCTGGCCGAGGGGCGTAATCGCGAAGTGCGACGACTCTTTGAGGCAGTTGGCCTGACCGTGAGTCGCCTGATCCGGGTGCGCTACGGGGTGGTGGAAATGCCGCGTTTGCTCAAGACCGGTTATTTTGACGAATTGCCCGACGAAGAGCGCGAAGCCTTGCTTGCCAGCGTGCAGTGGGTCAACCCCGCGACGCCGCCTCCTGACCAGGCGGAGCGCGGGACTGGGGCGTCTGAACCGCGCAAAAATAATAGTCGGCGAGAAGCCCGACAGGGGGCGCCGCGCGGCCGAACGGGGCAGGGACGTCGGGTGGTCCGGGGTTAGTTCCTGCCGATGCCAGGGGAAAGGGGTTGGTTAGTCGTATTCGGGGTGCTGGAAGCGGCTTTCGGCCCGCAGGAGTGGTGGCCGGCGCAGTCGCCCTTTGAGGTCATGGTGGGCGCGATCCTGACCCAGAATACCGCCTGGCGCAATGTCGAAAAGGCGATTACCAATCTGCGGGCGGCCAATGCCCTGAGTGTGGCAGCCATCCTGACACTGTCCGAAAATGACCTGGCTGAACTGCTCCGGCCATCTGGATTTTATCGGATAAAGACCAAACGTCTGTTGGCATTGTGCCGGTTTCTGAAGGCGCGGGGGGTGGACGTGGTGCCGGAACAGCTCGCCCGGCAGGCGGCCGTTCCGGCGCTGCGTCGAGACTTGCTGGCAGTCCACGGTGTCGGTGAAGAAACGGCGGATTCCATTCTGCTCTATGCCCTGAACCTCCCGGTTATGGTGGTGGATGCTTACACTCGCCGGATTGGGGGCCGCCTGGGTCTGCTGGAGAATCATCTTTCCTATACCGAGGTGCAGGCTGCCATTGAGGCTGAGTTGGAGCCCGGCGACGTGGCAGTACGTAATGCGCTGCATGCCTTGCTGGTCTCTTTGGGTAAGGATTACTGTCGGCCGCGTCCGCGCTGCGATACCTGTCCGCTCCATACGCACTGCGCTTATGCGGCAGGACAATGCCGCCCTCGTCAACCAGAACATTCATAACGAAAATTTATGGCAGTATTGGCGGTGTAAGTTTTATGAAACAGGATGGATACCGCATGTCATTTTTGGTGTTGGTGGCACAGACAAGGACGGCGCAATCTTCAATAATCGCTCAAGTCGGAAGTTACTCGACGATAATTTCCAGCGCACCGACATCCAGCAACGCGGCCTCCGCCATCGCCGACTCCCTCTCATCAAAGCCGTAGAATTCGCATGAAACGACGTCTTTTTCTGCAAAAACGGCATGCTTCAGGTGAATTTGTTGCTGTAGTATTTTGCGTAATACGTCATAGTAATCCAGACGATCCGGATGGTTTTCCATCAGTGCTTTCCTGATGCCGGAAAATCCCTCTCTGACGGCATTCTCATCACTAAATAAAGCTTTTATGGCAAACATAAGGCTCCTTTTATGTTTTCTTCAGCAGCGCGATGGCCATCCCGACCAAAAAACCCAGAACAATGAAGATAAACGCGTCCAGTATAGCACGCATCGCGGCAACGCACATTGAAGGGGTTGACACGGCGATTGAGTAGGTCCACGACAGCCGGCACTTTGAAGGTGTACTGAATGACTGGAATACCAGCACGGAAGTGTATGCGGATAGAGGCTACCGGAGTCGTATTCAACGGAGAGGAAGACTTCTCCCAACACCTGTTTAACAAGGCCGGAATTGGTGAGACCAGAAAGTGGCGCAAGGCCACCACGGCAGAGAACGCTATCGCCCAGCGTGGTGATTCGGGGATAGGCAGGCATGGGAGGATTCTGGACGAAGGGCAGGCACACCGATGCACACCAGCGATATCAATCCCATATTCGCCCGTGCTGCCTGTACGATAGCTGAACATGAAGTTACTGGTGGTGTGGGATGCGTCCCTCACAACATTGCCTTGAACCTTAATTGGTGGCGTATAATAATCATAAAGATCGTGTTGTTGCCGTATTGGAATAATCCTTTATGTTTCATCTTGATAAAGGTATTACGGATGGCAAGATTGTATCCCCTCACTTTGCGTGTATTGGGCCGATCCGTGTTGGAAGCGCCGGGTAGGCAGCTATATCTGGGATCCCGACATGCACGTCGGCTGCTGATCTATCTTTGTGTCGTACCGGGTTATCACGAACGCCAGATATTGGCACCCTTGTTGTTTCCCGGCTATCCCGCCGATATGGCGCGCAGCTATCTACGTCAGGCTCTCCAACAACTGCGCCTGATGCGCCCGCCTGTTTTATTACGGACGGATAGGCAGGGGATTCAGATGGATCCTTCCCAGCCTCTTGTCGTGGACCACGCGCAGTTCATGGCTTGCGACTCGTGGGATGTGGCGTCCTGCCGCGAGGCAATAGGTCTCTACCGGGGGGTATTCCTTGCGGAGGAGACACGGGAAACTGCCGCCAAAGAATGGTGGGGCTGGGTAAGTGACATGCGGCGCGTGACTGATCAGAGACTTTCTCTGTACTACGAAAAATGTCTGGCGGACGCCATCGCCCAACAAGATATCCATCGGGGCTGGGGCTTGGCGGAGGAGTGGATGCGTGAAGCACCCCACTTGGACTTACCGCACCAGATGGCCATAGAACTTCTGGTGGAGGGTGGCCGCAGGAGTGAGGCCATGCACCTTTTTCATGTATACGAGGAAAGGCGGGTGACCGAGTATGGCTGTAAACCTGGAGAGGCATTGTATGCATTGATCAAGCGCCTGCATCAATCGCGGCCAGCTGCGCCCCTTCCTGAACCGACCATCTCCCCGGTGTTTCAGCGCCGTTTTCTGACGGTGTTGACCATTAAACTGCTGGTCGCAGATGAGGAAGCCGAAGAGGGGATTCTGCGGTATGTGCAATACTATCGAGCCTTGGCAGAATCCGTCGCGGCACAGTGCCAGGCCGTGGTACATATCAACGAGGAGGGGAAGATCGAATTGCGCTTGGGACTGGACGCGCAGGTGGAAGATGGACCGCGCCGGGCCTTATGGGCGGCAGAGCGGATTGGAGCGAAAAGTCCAGCGGGGGGCCATGTCCTCCGCCTCATCATCCATCACGGGCCGGCCTGGGTCGGTACGGATGGCCTGCCGATAGCTAATTTTCGACCCGCAACCGGCGCCCTGAAAGAGGTGATCGAGAAACGGCAGGGGGTGCTCCTGAACGCTGGGGCCTGGGAGTGGCTCTGCGCGCATGAGTTCCCGCAGCGCTTGGGGCAGCCGCTGGAATCTGTGGCTGCCTGTTGGCTGCCGTTCACAGAAGAGTTGTGGAGCAGTAGGAATATAATACAGGACACGCCACTGCATGGACGTGAGCGGGAATTCGGCGTACTGAAAAAGGCGCTGGATGACCTGACGGCAGGTTCCGGTGGTCGGGTCGTTTGGATTCACGGCGAGGCGGGCGTGGGCAAGACACATCTGCTGCATACCTTTTTGGATCAGATCCCCGCCGCAGTAACCACTACCCAATACACCTGTTCCGCAGTGCACTCGGAGAGTTTTTTGTACCCGGTGGCCATGTTGCTGCAGGACATCATGGGAGTCAGGACAGAATCCCATGCCAGAAAAATACAGGCCATCCATTCCTTGCTGGATGCGGCAGGTGAAAAAGATCCTTTGGTGCGCTCCCTGTGGGAGAGCTGGTGGAGTCCGGAAGCCGAGACGCTGCACGGCGGAGAGTTTCGGGATTATCAGGATCTGCTTTTTGAAAGCATACACTGTGTGCTTACCTGTCACTTTTTCACGGGGTGCCGGGTGGCGGTTATCGAAGACCTGCAATGGGCGGACGCCGCCACCTTGAGCTGGCTGCGGCAATGCTTCCAGGTGATGCAACCGTTGCCGATGTTGATACTCATCACCACCCGCGACGTCATGCCGACGATGATCGGGGTGGCACAGCACGAAACCCTGCTCGACCTCTCGCCATGGGAGGCCGGAACGGCGCGAGGTTATTTGCGACAATTACCCCACTGGTATGGGGATTCTGCCGTGGAGGACGCCCTCATCGCGCGCAGTCGTGGTATTCCGTTTTATCTGAAGATCCTGGCTGAAACCCCTGGGGCCTCTCCCGAGCATCTCCCGCAAACCCTCCAGGAGGCGCTCGACGTGCATGTCGTGCGCGGAAAAGAAGCATTCGATCTGCTCCAGGTGGCGGCTGTTGTCAATGACGCCGTTTCGGTACCCCTGCTGCTGGCAGTTCTTCCGAGTAGGGACCAAACGGTTTGTCTATATGACCTGGACCGGCTTGTACGACAGGATTTGCTGCAAAGTATTTCCGGCGGCTGGCAGTTTCGTCACGATCTTTTGAGGGACGTCGTATATGCGGGAATCCCCTTATTTGCCCGGCGGGATCTGCACGCGCAGGTGGCTGCGGTTCTGGAGCAGCAGGGCGCGGAACCCTCGTTATTGGCGCGGCACTACGCTGCGGCGGGTTTGGACGACCGTGCATCCTGGCATACCTTGCAAGCTGCCCGAAGAGCCTACCCAGCGCTTCCAACACGGATCGGCCCAATACACACAAAGTGAGGGGGATACAATCTTGCCATCCATAATACCTTTGTCCAGATGGCACCTAAAAGATTTTGCTAATACGGAAACAGATGATACTTAAAAGATTTTGCTAATACGGCAACGATACGATCTTTGTGGGTATCATACATCACCAGTTAGGGAAAAACAGCCCATGACAACGCACTAAATTTTGCACCATTTTCAGGTCTGTGACACTTGGTCGAGCAGGTTTTGCACAGGATTTCGTGAGATTACTGACATAATCAGCCAATAAAGACAAAGTGAGCCGCATGAACATACACCACACCCACCCGCACAGCCACAAAATCGATGAATATTTCAATGCCAAGAAAGTACTTGTCACCGGCGGCTTCGGCTTCGTCGGCGGGCATGTCAGCAAGCGTTTCGTGGACTTGGGTGCGGATGTCTCGGTCCTGGATATCGATCCCTCACCCACCCGCATGTCCATCATGAACTGCAAGAATCACCGTCTACGGGATTCGGTACAGGTGATAGAGGCAGACGTGACCGACAAGAAAAGCATGCTGGACATCATTACCGAAGGCCGCTTTCACTATATTTTCCATTTCGCCGCCTATGCAACGGTGATAGAAAAGGCGCTGACGGCTCCTTACGATACCATCATGGCCAACACCATGGGTTGGATCAACGTCCTCGAAGCTTGCCGGATGGTTGCGCACAAACCTGCCATGGCCTTCCTGGCATCCACCGACAAGGTCTATGGAGAAATGGATGGAGATGCCTACTTTGAGCATCTCACCCCGCTGCGGGGCATCGGGGTCTACGACTCCGCCAAGCTCGCTGCCGACGTCTTTTCTCGCACCTATCACGAAGCCTTTGGGCTGCCCACCATCACCCTGCGGATGTGCAATATCTACGGCCCGTATGACTACAACATCGCCTATCGTCTGCTACCCAAAGCCATGCGCAACATCTTCGGAAAACAAACACCCGATGCGCCAGAACTTTATTTCAATGCCATAGAACATCAGCGTGACTACCTGTATATCGATGAACTGGTCAACGCCATACTACTTTTGACGCGATCCACACATTGTCGTGGCGAAGTATTCAATCTCGCGGGCGGTACCTATCTATCGACACCGGCAATGTTGCGCACCATCGTCGAGGTGGCAGCAGAGGTGGAAGCGAGGTATGACGAAAGCCGAGCAAAGCAGATCCTCAGCAATGGCATCGGTGTGAAAGTGAATAACAACGCTTCCACCATGCAGGCCATCAGCAAGCAGCATCTCAATGGGGAGAAGCTACAAGCCGCAACCGGCTTCGCCCCGGACAGCGATTTCCGGGATACCTTGCGGAGCACCATTGAATTTTATCGCGACACCTTCATGACCGGATGGGAGTAACACTAGCTTGTCGAGCTCATGGCGGGGACGTAATTGTCTGGTTACCGGGGGATCAGGTTTTGGTGGCGCACACCTCTGCGTACAGTTACTGACGCGAGGTGCCAATGTGCATGTATACGATCGGGTCTTGCCACCAAGCTCATATCTCAGATTGCAGCACCTGGAAAATGACGTGAATTACATCGCTGGCGACATCCGCGATCATGAATTCCTGAAACTGACTCTTGCCCGTCTGCAGATCGATACCATCTTTCACGTCGCCGCACAGCCCATCGTGCCCATCAGCAATGAAGTGCCTTGGGAAACATTGAGCGTCAACGTCGCCGGTACTTTTTCCGTGCTCGAAGCCATGCGTACCTCCAGGCACGTGCAACGCCTTATCTTCGCTTCCAGTGGCGCCTACTACGGAGCGACCACCACGGATCAGGCCATTCCTGAGGACGCTGCGCCGCTGGATGCCACCAATATCTATGCCTCCTCGAAAGTCGCTGGAGATATCGTGGCCAGGGCCTACGCCCGCATCTACGGGCTCAAGATCGCCACCTGCCGGTTCATGAACACCTATGGTCCCGGAGATCTCAATTTCTCCCGAATCGTACCCCGCGCAATTGCCAATCTCATGAACAATAAAGCCTATGACTTCGGCTCCCGCGACGACGGCAGCTCCGGGCTCGATTTCCTGTTCATTTCCGACATGGCTGATGCCTACATCAAAACGGCCGAACGCCTGGAAGAGCACAGTGGAGACGCCTTTAACTTTGGCAGCGGGCAGCCGACACAGATACGGAAGCTGACGGAGACACTGAGTCACCTCTTTGACGGCAAACATCGCAACGCCATTTTTTCTGGCCCCAAGAAGAGCAAGCCAGCCATCAAGTATCTTGACACTCAAAAGACGAATACGCTCCTCGACTGGTCTCCTAGCATCACGCTTGCCGATGGCCTGCAGCAGACCCTGGATTGGTATCGCGAACATTGGTCCATCATTGGAAAGTATGCGCATGATTTATCCTCACAATGAAGCGACATGGCATGAGGGGTGACGGCGGATGAGCATTCTATCCGAACGCATAACAAATGGGCTCCAATTGGCGCTATTGGCGCTCGGCCTGACCGGCATCATCGGTCTGGTTAATCTCCCGGTGAGCAACGCCAGCCAAGCCTATGTCAGCGCAGCCTTTGTGCTGATGTTGATGGTTATCCTGTTTATTTACAAACGTACATCGGCCTCATCAGAATATGCATTGACGGCGCTCAGAGTGCTGTGTATGTCCATTTCTGTTTACATGATTTTTCGCTATCTCATATGGCGTGCGGAATATACCATCGGTGGCTACGGCGTAATCAGTTTGATCGCCGGGTTGCTTCTGTTTGTCACGGAAATTTATGCCGCCAGTTATTCTATGCTGGGATTTTTCGTCAGCTTTTATCCCCGACAACGAAAGTCGCCCGCGCTCCCCGCAGACGCCGAACTACCCGTGGTGGATGTGCTGGTTCCCACTTACAACGAGCCGGAGGAGATATTGGAGATTACCCTGCTGGGGGCAACCAATATCGACTATCCCAAAGGTAAGCTCTTTGTACACCTTCTCGATGATGGGGGTACTGATGATCGCTGTCAAAACCCCAAGATTTCCGATGCCTCACAGCAACGGCGTGCCCGATTGCTGTCGCTATGTCAGCGGGTAGGCGCCATCTACCACACCCGGATGCACAACGATAATGCAAAGGCAGGCAATATCAATGCCGCTCTCAACGGCCTCGAAGGTGATCTTATTCTGATCATAGATGCCGATCATGTCCCCGCCAAAGCTATCTTGCGGGAAACTGTCGGATTTTTACTTAAGGATCCTCTCTGTGCCGTGGTGCAGACCCCCCACAGCTTCATTAATCCCGATCCCATCGAGAAAAATCTCGATATCATGCACGATTCACCGCCGGAAACGGAATTGTTTCAACAGTATATTCAAAGTGGGCTTGATGGCTGGGGGGCGAGCTTTTTCTGTGGTTCCGCCGCTGTCATCAGACGCAGCATGCTCATGGAGGTGGGCGGGATTCAGACCGACACCCTGACGGAAGATGTGGAAACGGCCATGATGCTCCACTCCAAGGGATATCATAGCGTATTTCTGAATAAGTCCTTGGTTGTCGGTTTGCAGCCAGAAACGGTCACCAGCTTCATCCAGCAACGCATCCGCTGGGCCCAGGGGGCCATCCAGATCCTGCAGGTGAAAAATCCGCTACGCTTAAAAGGGTTGAAGCTTACCCAGAGGATCGCCTATGTCACCAGTTTTTCCTATTGGTTCTTCCCTTATGCGCGTTTGGTAAACATGCTGGCGCCGTCCATGTTCCTGCTTTTTGGGGTCATGATATACAATGCCACTGCGTGGCAATATGCCATTTATGGTGTTCCCTATTTCATCGCCACCTGGATCTATTCGGACCTGGCTTATGGAAAAGTTCGCTGGCCATTGGCCTCTGACGTTTACGAAATGGTGCAAGCCCCCCTCGCTTCCATCATGCTATTAGGAACCCTGTTGCGTCCGGGAAAGCGTTCCTTCAAGGTCACACCCAAGGGTGAACATCTGGGAGAGGATTTTATCTCCTCTGCGGCAAAAGTCCAGGTTGTCTTTTTTACCATTGTATTCATTTCCCTCCTGGTAGGCATATGGCGTTGGTTCTCACATCCTGGAGAACGTCCCCAACTCATCTTCACCATGCTATGGGAAATCATCAACTTCATCATCATGCTGGCAACATTGGTGGTGATGTTCGAGCGCAAGCAGGTCCGCGGTAGCTACCGTGTCGCCATCCCCCTAGACATGCCCGCCACCATGGAGATGAACGGCAAATCCATTGCGGTGCGTGTGGATGATCTTTCCGTCAACGGCGCGCGCCTCCAATATAAAGAGGAACTGATTTTTGATAAAATCAATAATAACCAACTTGTTACGCTAAACATTGTTGACAGTGAAGCGAGCAAAACAATGGTCTCGTTTATTGTGGAAATCATCTATCAGTCTGGGGGCTGGCTGGGTGCGCGCTTTGTATATCAGGATTTGGCAGAAAAACGAGCAGTTGTAGATTTCATGTATGGCAATGCCAAACGTCTCGAAGATCGTTTGGAAAAACGCCGCGGACGCAAATCCTTCGCGGCAGCATATGCATATTTCATTTATAAAACAACGCAAGGAGGTGTTATTTTCTTGCGTCATATGTGGCGTGCCTCAAGCAGATGGATCAGGGGCCGTGCAGCACTTATTCTCGACGCCTTAACCAAAAAAATGGGCTTTTCCGAGAAGCAAGCGCAACGCGTCCGTAATCCCCGAGACCTATCCTAACAATGCGCTACCCAATTCGTTCTTGTCGATGTTTTTAACGCAACTGAGACGCATGATACTCATGGCGAGTTCACGCAGGGTCGCCATCGTAGTGATCTATCGCTTTGCAATTTGGCTATCGGCGGTCATTCCCCTTCTACTCGGGTCCGGCTATGCGTATGCGGCGGCAGCGCCGCCGTGGCATCAGTTCTGGAAGGCTTATCAACAGTATTTCATTGATCCTGCTTCTGGCCGCGTCATCGATTGGCATGAGGGTGGCATCACCACATCAGAAGGACAATCCTATGCGCTGTTTTTCGCGCTGGTGGATAATGACCGTCCTTTATTTAACAAACTGCTGGCTTGGACCCAGGATAACCTCGCCCAGGATGATCTGGGCAAAAACCTGCCGGCCTGGCGCTGGGGCCAACGCAACGATGGCCCCTGGGGATTACTCAGTACCAACCACGCTGCGGACTCTGACCTTTGGATTGCCTATGATCTGATTCAGGCAGGGCGTTTGTGGCACGATCCATACTATCGACAAATAGGGTTGGCATTGGCAAGACACATCGCCCAAAAAGAAGTACTCGACATGCCAGTCGCCGGTCCCATGTTGATTCCCGGTGGAAAATACTTTCGCCCCAGCCCGGAAACCCTGATCATCAATGCCAGCTATTTGCCCTTGCCCTTGTTGGCCAGTCTGGCGCAAGCCATGCCGGATGGTCCTTGGGGAAAAATGGCAGAAACTCTTCCCGCAGTGATCGCCGGATCTGCGCCCCACGGGTTTTCACCCGACTGGGTCGCTTTTAATCCTCAAAAAGGATATTTCCCCGCTCCCCAAGGCGTTATCGCCAGTTATAACGCCATTCGCGTCTATCTCTGGGCTGGCATGACCAATCCCCAAACTCCCGGGGCAGGGAAAATCCTCCGCGAACTATGGGGGATGTCAACATATCTGCACAGCCACCCCGCTCCACCACTCAAGGTCGACTGGCAGACCGGGAAAGCCGAGGGTGAGGGACCAAGCGGATTTTCCGCCTGCCTCATTCCTTACCTGGCCAGCCTGCACGAGGACGATCTGCTCCAGGTGCAACTGGCCAGACTGCAATCCAAATATCGTCCTGGCACCGGATTGTATGGTCATCCTCCGGCACACTATTACAATCAGAATCTGGCCCTGTTTGCGCTGGGGTGGTATGAAAACGTATTCAGATTTGGAATTGACGGCAACGTCATCGTGCGCTGGCAAAAACATCATGGGGATAGTTCGACAGTGAGTCATTCATCCAGTTCAGCAGAACATGGCCAGTATGATGGATAAACCCTCAGAGCAATTCAGCAAGGAGTGGAATCGTCTGCATAGCGATAGCGTCAAATGGGCTGGTGCGGCACACAAATTTGGCAAAGCGGTATTCCCCATGTGGGTTGCCGATATGGACTTTGCCGTCCCCCAGTGCATTACTGATGCCCTGTCACAACGCATCGCGCATCCCATCTATGGCTACCCAGACCACGATCTTCATGTCCAGGAATCGGCAGTTCGCTGGATGCAGCAGCAATATCAATGGGTATCGGAACCGGAGAACTTCATCCTGGTACAAGGGGTTTTGCCGGGATTGTTCGCAGCCGTACGTGCTTTTTCCCGGCCCGGAGACGGGATCATCGTGATGCCGCCCATATATCCGCCGTTTTTCGAGGCAGTGGAACAAAATGGTCGTCATTTACTCAGCGTCCCCTTGTTGGATGGGGGCAATGGCCGATATCACATAGATTTTGCGCACCTCGAAAAGGTGCTGGACAAAGCGCGAATGTTACTGCTTTGTTCCCCGCACAACCCCGTAGGCAGGGTCTGGTCCCGGGATGAGCTGCAACAAGTTGTCAGCTCATGCAGAAAGCACGGGGTCCAGATCGTAGTCGATGAGATTCATGCGGATCTGACCCATACCTGGGCAGTCCATACTCCCCTGGCCACCGTGGACCCCCAGTGCGTGCTTCTGGCATCGGCCAGCAAGAGCTTCAACATTGCGGGCATCGGTGGTGCCATTGCCTGGGTTGGTGAATCGGAGAAAAAATCCGTCTATCTGGCAGAGCTGCGCAGAAGCAAGAGCCTGGGAATGAACACCTTTGCCAAGGTGGCTTGCCAGGCAGCATGGGATGCAGGAGCATCCTGGTTGCGGGAGATGAAAGACTATCTGGAAAAAAATGCCTTGTATCTACAGTCCTTTTTGCATCAAAACATTCCTGCCGTACACTTTCGTCCGCCGGACTTTGGATACCTTGCCTGGCTCGATCTGCGGAGTTTTGGTCTCTCCGATGCCGAATTGCATCAGCGTCTGCTGAATGCGGGTTTGGGACTTAATGCCGGGCTCGGCTTCGGACAGGAGGGAAGCGGCTATGTTCGGCTCAATTACGGCACTCAATGTGCGCGGCTGCGGCATGGACTGTTCCTGCTGCAACAGGCATTGCCGTCGTGATGTTTACCAAATCCCGACGGGGCATCTTCAGTGTGTGAGTACCATCCATTGTTATTTGTTATCTCCGGCAACAGCATTACGGAGCATCAGCAAAATGATGCCATCAAAAATCAGATTTACGCCCACAAAGATGCCGACCAGAATAAGCGAGCCCTGCGGCCAGGTAACAAAAAACAGAATGGCTATGGCAATATCGATCACCCCGCTGAAAATAAACCACCCCCGTCCGTGATGGCCGGCGTGAGCGTTAGATTGAGTGAAGTTGCGGTAGGCATCCATGACGAAATAAAGGATGAACATCAGACCGATGGCAGCGATGCCAGCGTTGGGCAGCGCAATCATGACGCCGCCGGTGGCGAACAGAAGCACCGGCTTAAGCCAGTCTGCCAACTGGTGCTGATGCATCTGATAACTGTGGATGAACCAGGTGAACCCGGCCAGAATCAATACGGCGGCCAGTACCCCATCGGTTGCAGCAGACAGAATGACCGGACTCAGAAGTCCTAGTATTCCTATGATTATCAGTATGATGGCAATCGGCAGGACGTATTTTCCGAACATCTTGCGTTCAGTCTCGACGATAGTGGGAAGATCAGGCATCTGATCGATCATGAAGTTATCCTCTCAGCGATACCAGAGTATCTCGGTACTTTCCATGGGAACCAAACATCCTTCGCGATGCGGAATGATCCTTGGTGTGAAGCTTTCGACCGCGCTATGGGCCGGTACTGTACAGGTATAATTGTAGCTGTTGATGGCCCCGGTTAAGGCATCTCCGCGCGTCATTGCATAGATTTCAGGATTTTGTTCTCCGTCGCCATTGGCAAAGAGTTGTACGGCTACAGCGTCGGCGTCGAGATCGTCCAGATACACATGTACCTGAAAATGGTGCGTGTCCGTGTCACTCTGTACATCCAGCTCGCCAAAATGCAGGCTTTGCCAGTGTTGACGGATATCATGTTGCCATTGGCAGATGCCTTCAACGGTGGCGCGTTCACGGCGCGCGATGAGCAGGCGCGCCGCTGGTGCATAGAGGGTTGACACGTACTCCTGCAACATCCGGTTACTGCTGAATCGCGGGGTCAGGCGACTCATGCTCTCGCGGATTTTGGCGACCCAACCGCAGGGGCAGCCGCTGGCATCGCGCCGCTGGTAAAAGAGGGGCACGACTTCTTCTTCCAGCAGACGGTAGAGTTGTTGCGCTTCCTGCTGATCCCATTCCAGGTCGGCATCGTGCTCCTGGCGGTCACCCAAGGCCCAGCCGGTCTCCGGGTTATAGGCTTCGGCCCACCAGCCATCCAGTTCCGAGAGATTGAGGCCGCCGTTGACCAGTACTTTCATGCCACTGGTGCCGCTGGCTTCCCAGGGGCGGCGGGGGGTGTTGATCCACAAGTCGACCCCCTGCACCAGATGTTCGGCTACCAGCATGTCATAGTCGGCGATGAAGACCATGCGTCCGGCCAGGTCGGGGTGTTGCTGAAGAAACTGAGTCCATTGCTGGATCATGGCCTTACCGACATCATCCTGGGGATGGGCCTTGCCAGCGATCAGTAGTTGTACGGGGTAGTGCGGGTTATTCAGTAGGCGGTAGAGGCGATCCGGATCGTTCAACAACATATTGGGGCGCTTATAGGCGGTAAAGCGGCGGGCGAAACCGATGGTCAGGGTATTGGGGTCGAGGGCCGTTTTGGCGTTTTCACAGTCCTGATTGGGGGCGTGCGCCGCTGCCAGTTGTTTTTGCAGACGCTGCCGGGCGAAGAGGATCACCTGCTGGCGCGCGGTGCTGCGCAGTTGCCAGAGATCGTCATCGGAGGTCTGGCGAAAGTCAGCTTCGATATCCTTTAAATTTCCCAGCCAGCGTGCCTTGCCGCAGTGGTTGGTCCATAAGGCGTCGGCTTCGGCGGAATCCCAGGAGGGCATATGCACGCCATTGGTGACATGCATGACGGGAACCTCGTCCTCGGGCCAGCGGGGGAACAAGGGCTGGAATAAATGACGGCTGACGGCCCCATGCAGGCGACTGACGCCATTGACGATCAGGCTGCCGTGAATGGCGAGCCATGCCATATTGAAGGGTTCGTGGGTGTCTTCGGGGTTCTCCCGGCCAAGAGCGAGGATCGTCTCCACATCCACGCCGAAAGCCCCGGGGGCGCCAGCGATGTAACGCGTCAGCAGTTCCGGCGGAAAGCGATCGAAGCCGGCGGAAACGGGGGTATGGGTGGTGAAGATGTTGCCGGCGCGGGTGGCGGTGAGTGCACAGGGAAAGTCGGTACCATGATCCTGCATGTGGCTGTAGGCACGGGCGAGAATGGCGAAAGCGGCGTGTCCTTCATTGAGGTGACAGATATCCGGTTGAATACCCAAGCGGCGTAACAGCATCCAGCCGCCGATGCCCAGACAGATTTCCTGCTGCAAACGGTTCTCGGTGCCGCCACCGTAGAGTTCGGCCGTGATACCGCGATCGGCAGGGGCATTGAGAGGGTCGTTGCTGTCGAGCAGATAGAGGGTGACACGACCCACTTGTGCCTGCCAGGCGCGAAGAATAACGGTGCGGCCTGGGAATGGCAATTCCAGACGGAGCCATTCGCCTTCGGCATCGCGTACTGGAGTGACGGGCATCTGGGTTGGATCATTGTAGGGATAGAGTTCGATCTGGCGACCGCAATCGTCAAGACTCTGGCGAAAATAACCCTGTTGCCAGAGCAGGCCGATACCGAGCAGGGGGATGCCGAGATCGCTGGCGGTTTTCAGGCAGTCGCCGGCAAGGATACCGAGGCCACCCGAGTAGATGGGCAGGGATTCGGAGAGGCCAAACTCCATGCTGAAGTAAGCCACCTGGCTGAAGGGTGGGTGGGGATAGGTTTCGCTGAACCAGCCTTTCTGGGTAAGGTGCTCATGGTGTTTGCTGACGAAGGTGTCCAGTTTCGCGATAAAATCTTTATCTTGGGCCAGGTGCTGGAGTGTGTCGCCGCCAATGTTTTGCAGAATCAGCCAGGGATTGCGAGTTTGCTCCCAGAGTTCAGGCGCGATGTGCTGCCAGAGCGTGTCAGTGGCGTGGCTCCAGGACCAGCGCAGGTCGATGGCGAGTTCGGCGAGGCCGGTCAGTGATTCCGGGAGTTGGGGGAGCAGGTAATAGGGTGCGATGATCACAAAAAAGGTCTCCGGTTCATTGGGCGGTGCGGTTGGCAGAGACGAGGTTGGGGCTGTCCCTGCCGACGCTGTAGTCGTCGAGGTTCTGAATGGTGGTGTCCGCGATGGTTTTCATGGCCTCACGGGTGAAAAAGGCCTGATGGCCCGTGATGACGACGTTGGGAAAAGTGAGCAACCGCTCAAAGCTGTCATCGCAGATGATGTCGTCGCAGTGATTCTTAAAGTACAGATTAGCTTCCTCTTCATAGACATCCAAACCAAGCGCACCCAGGTGGCGGCTTTTAAGTGCAGCTATGAGCGCCGCTGTATCAATGAGCGGGCCACGGCTGGTATTGATGAGCATGGCCCCTTCGGACATCAGGGCGAGGCGCTCTGCATTCATGAGATGCCGGGTTTCCGGAAAAAGCGGAATGTGGAGACTGACGATCTGGCTTTTGGCGAGCAACGTTTCCAGTGATACATAAGCAACTCCCAGTTCCTGGCAGGTGGGATTGGGGACGGTATCGTAGCCCAACAAGTGACAGCCCATGCCATGCAGAATCCGGGCGAGTGCTGCGCCAATTTTGCCGGTACCGACAATGCCTACCGTCTTGCCGTGCATGTCAAAGCCCAGCAAACCGTCGAGGAGGAAGTTGCCGTCGCGCACCCGGTTATAGGCTTTATGCAGATGCCGGTTCAGGGTCAGCATGAGGCCGACCGCGTATTCGGCGACCGCGTAGGGAGAATAATCCCGCACCCGCATGACGGTGATGCCCTGCTTTTCCGCGACAGGGATGTCGACATGGTTGAATCCGGTGCTGCGCAATACCAGCAGCTTTGTCCCCAGGCGCGCTATGGTTTCCAGAGTTTTTGCATCCAGCGTGTCATCGACAAACGGGCAGAGAGCGGGATAGCCTTGGGCAATGAAGGCGGTATCGGCATTTAATACCGTGTCGACGAAGACCAACTCATGGTGCCCGTCGTTGGCAGCGCTGAGGGACTGTTGATCATAGGGCCGCGCACTGGTGACTAAGCAACGCATGATTTCTCTCCTTTGGTCGCAGTTGGAGCGGTGCCCAGTTCTTCAGTACGCAGCAACTGGTTGTGTACTGGCCACCCGTTTGTTTTCGGTGTATCGGACGCCGGGCCGATGGTGCTGACAATTTTTCTGCGCTGCGTCGGCAGTTTCATCATGTGTTGGGATTCAGCAGTTTGACAGCTTCATCGACCCCCCGGTTTTTGACCACAATGGCGTGAATGGCCTTGCAAAAGTTGACGGCATCGGGCTGGCTGCGCTGATGCACATTGCGGCCGGTGGCGCAGCCTTGTGTGCCACCGAGATGAATCTGTTCGTAGAGGCGTTGCAGAAACTCCGGCGCATCGGTTTCCGAACCCCCCGCGCAGACGACCTGGGTGCGTCCGGCAGCGGCTACCGCTTCACCCAGGAGCGTGCCGTCCATGGCGCCAGCCGCATTGAGTGGCGGGTTGATCTTGACGAAATCCGCCCCGAGACAGGCTGCCAGACCTGCGGCACCGGCAATGAGATGCGGGTCCTGCTCGCGTTCACCCACGGCCTTGCCGCGCGGGTAGGCCCAGATGACGGCCAGTAATCCCATGGCATGGGCATCCTGAATGATGCGTGCCGCTTCACTGAGCATGGTCGGCTCGAACTCAGAGCCAGGGTATATGGTGTAACCCACCCCAACTACCCGGGGACCGGAATGGCGCACAAAGTCGTGGACTTGCGCCATGCTCTGCCACTGCAGGCTGACCGGATCGCGTTGCGCGCTTTTGATCAGGTGGGTCTTGCTGTTCAGTTTGAGCAAGTAGGGCGTATCGCGGTAATCCATGCCGTAGCGGGCAATGAGGCCCATTTGTGCGGCAAAGCAGCCCACGGGCGCTGCACTGGCGATGCGGAACAGATGTTCCGGGTCGGAATCGTCCGTCGCTACCTGACCGCCGATAAAATCGTCGTTGAGATGCTCGACTTTCTGATCGCCCGCCATCAGGAACAGGCGCCCGCTGTCCTGGGTGACGAGACGATAGTTTTCAGTCCAGTGCCGGGTGCTTTCGGCGGACATACCGAGTGGTGCTTGGGCAATTTTAGGCATGCGGAGCTCCTGTAATGCAGGGATGGAGAGGTTCGTAATGGCGCCGCAGGGCATCACCCGCAGCGGTTACCAGTGGGTGTAGGGAAGGCGTCAGGCGGGGCTGGCTGCCGAACTGCATGCTGACCAAGTCGGGTGCCGAAGCGTGCATTTGAATGGCAAGACCGATGGTGTTGACCAGTTCGCCGGTGGTAGCACCGCCGAGAATCTGCCCGCCGAGAATCTGCAGGGAGTCAGCGGCAAAGATAATCCGGCAGTAAATCTCCGTGGTGTTGGGCATGGAGGCAGGGTGATGGTCGGGCAGACGGGTTTCACCGACCAGGATGGGGAAGCCTTCCTGTTCTGCCTGATGCTGGGTAAGTCCGGCGACGCCGAAGGCCAGGCCATCTATTTCACTGGCATAAATACTCACCGATCCGGCGTTGTAGCGGAGCTGGCGCAGACCATAGAGGTTCATTCCGGCGATGCGGCCCTCGGCGGCGGCCTGTGAGGCGATCATGGCGTGATTGGCCTTGCGGGTGAAAAAGTCCTGCTTGTGAGCGCAATCCCCTACCGCAAAGATGTCCGGATCCTCCCGTGAACGCTGGAAGGCATCGACCCAGATCCCGCCGGAGCGACTGAGGGTCAAACCCATATCCCTGGCCAGTGCGACCTGGGGACGGGTGCCGATGGCGATGAGGATTGCATCCACGTTCAGGACATCCTGTCCGGCGATCTGCACCTGTCCGACGCGCTTGCCGCTGGCATCGGGCAGCAGTGCCTCCACCCTGGCCCCGGTATGAATATGAACGCCATGGGCCTGCAACTGCTTCTCCACTGCCGCGCAAACATCCAGGTCAAAGGCCGCCTGCACCAGGTGGGGCAGCATTTCGACGATATGCACCTCAATGCCGCGCTTGCGGATTTCGTCGGCAAATTCCACCCCGATAAACCCGCCACCGATAATGGCCAGTTTTTTGATCTGCGGGATGAGGGTGCTGAAGAGCTGATCCAGATAATCGTAGTCCTTGTGGATGCTGAAGACGCCTTCCAGATGGGTGCCCGGAATGGAGGGGATGAAGTTCTCGGCACCGGTGGCCAGCACCAGACGTTCCCAGTGAATGACATCGCCATCGGCCAGGATGACGGTGTGTATGGCGCGGTCGATTTTCTGAACCGTGCCAATTTGAAGCTGTCCACCGGCCGCCAGCAGGGGCGCGCGTCCGGCCATGTCCTCATCGGTGCCGCCCAGGGTGCCAAAAATGTAGGGAATACCACAGGGAATCACCGCGTCCGTCTCCGGACGGATCACCAGCACCTTTTTGTGCGGCGAGAACTGGGCGGCGGTGATGCCTGTCATCATGCCGGCGGGGCCACCGCCAACGATCAAAATATCCGTTGTAGTCTCAGCCATCTGTTACTCCTCGTCAGGTGCGGTTGGAAAAGGGATGCAGCGGCTGGTTCATGGTCGCCATCAGGATACTCTATGGGCGGCTTCGTCCATCAGTCATCAGTATAGAACAGTCGGGGATTTTGAGTGCTCCAGCGGATGATCCTGTAACACCCGTGGGGGCCTGAGTGGTTTCAGCAGGAATGATGCTATGGCGGACTAGTGTAGACAATGGGCTACAATCGTAACACATTGTTTATTATCATATATACTATATATACTTATAAACAATTTGATATATCGTCGTGTTCCAGCGACAAATATCCGGAGCGATCTACTTGACTATCACGGCCAGGCTCGGGATGAAACTGGCAAATCCCCAGCCATACAATTGGTTATTAAATATGGCACGAATACTGCTTAAATTATATATGTGGGAAAATTTCCCACATTAGTGTAGCGGCAAGGGTTGATTCCCTTCCCCGTTACTGAACCCACGCCGGGAAGCGGGCATGCTGGTGGAAACCTTTTTTGGAAGAGGAGCACGTTATGTACAAAGGCAAATTTACTGCATCGATCCTGTTGTTACTCGGTCTCACGGTTCCGGTCCTGTCCTGGGCCGAAGGGTCCATGCTGAACCTCAGAAACCAGGCCGAAGATTCCCCTGCGTCCTTGCAGCAACTGCAGAACCAGGCCGATACCGGAAACCGTGCTGCCGGGTATTATCTGGGGACGCTTTATGATCCCGACCTGAAATTGGGGCATATCGAAAAGCCCGACTGGGTGCGGGCGACTTACTGGTACCAAAGGTCCGCACAGTCACAAAAGGACCCGGTAACCTGCTATCCCAACAAGGCAGTGGCCCAGACCGCCGCAGGGATCGGAACCTGGTGGCGCACCGAAGCGGAGGAGAATCTGAAAAATGGCGATAACGACAACGGGCATTGCTAAAGGCCCGTTGTCCTGATGCGCCGAGAGGGTACGCGCCAATCACCCTTGTTTGATCCGCAGGACGAATGATCCATCTCCCATACCTCCCTTTGGCCCTCCTCGCGAGGGCTTTTTTGGGGGTGCTCTCAAATATCCAGCACGCGTGCCTCGGTCATCTGCAGTAGTTCGTCCAGATCATTATGGGAGAATATCTCGGTTCCCGGTCGGGCGGCCGTGCCGCTACCGCAGGCGACGCCCAGACGCAGGGCTTCTGCCGGGCTTTGGCCGTGGGCCAGCGCGGCGGTGAGGCCAGCGACCATGGAATCGCCCGAGCCGACCGTCGACTTCACTGGAATAGGGGGTGCTTTGGCGAAATAACTGCCATCGGGTCCGACCAGCAGCGCACCGTCGCCCCCCAGGGAGACACAAACATACTGTACCCCCTCCCGCTGTATGGCGCGCGCCTCCTGCGCCACATCTTCCAGCGTGGGGAGCTCGCGCTGACGCAGCAGGGACAGCTCATAGCGGTTGGGTTTGATCAGGAATGGCTGATGGGGAAGGGCGTGTTGCAAGAGGGCGCCATGGGCATCGACAATGGATTGGCCGCCGCCGGCGCGGACGCGATCGACCATATCTCCGTAGAAATGGTCATCCACGCCAGGGGGGACGGAGCCGGTGAGCACCGCAAAGCCGTCTTTGCAGAGGCCCAGAAAGGTTTCCCGGACTTCGGCGAGGATGAGTTCTGAAACCCGCGGCCCGATGCCGGTGATTTCAAACTGTGCGGCGGGGTCAGCCTGCAAAATGGTGGCATTAACGCGGGTTTCCCCCTCCACATGCACGCAGTGGGGATCATCCAATTGATGCTGCAGCAGTTTTTGCAGCAGCTCGCCGATATTGCCGGCCACGACACAGCAACTGTGGGCGTAGACCAGCAGCTCTTTGAGGGCGCGGGCGACATTGATGCCGTTACCGCCGGGATCGTAGCGGGTGGATATGGCATGACTTTTCTGATCCGCAATCAGGTGCACCACTGCGTAGGCGATGTCTACGGCCGGGTTGAGGGTGAGGGTGGCGATGGGCGGGCAGCGGGCGTTGCTTTCGATCATGGCAGCATCTGCAGACGATGATAGTGCACCAGCGCCGCCAGGCCGGCGGAAACCAGGCGGGCACGGGCGGGATCAGCGCGGGAGGTGAGGATGACCGGCACCCTGGCGCCCATCACGATCCCTGCCAGTGTCGCCCCGGCCAGATATTCCAGATCTTTGGCGAGGATATTGCCGGATACCAGATCGGGCACCAGCAGAATATCGGCATCTCCGGCCACGGCACTCTGTATCCCTTTGATCTTTGCAGACTCTTTGGAGATGGCGTTGTCGAAGGCGAGGGGGCCGTCCACCAGCGCGCCGGTAATCTGCCCGCGTTCCGCCATTTTCGATAGACAGGCGGCATCTATGGTCGAGACGATAGCGGGGTTGACTACCTCCACTGCCGAGAGAATGGCGGCCTTGGGTTGTGTAACGTCCAGAATCCGCGCCAGATCAATGGCGTTTTGCAGAATGGCCGCCTTGGTGATCAGGTCAGGTGCAATATTGATGGCGGCATCGGTGATGAGCAGGAGTTTCGGATACGTCTTGATATCCGCAACAAAAACATGAGAAAGGCGACGATCCGTGCGCAGTTTGGCGAGAATGGGGTGGAGGAAGGCATCGCTATGCAGGTGTCCCTTCATCAGCGCCTTGGCCTCTCCGGCAAGCACCAACTCGACGCCTTTTTCCGCGGCGGCTTCGGCACTGTCGACGTGGATGATGCGAAAGGTGGGGCAGACGCCGGAATCGTGTCCCAGCTTGAGCAACAGGCTGCGAATTTTGTTTTCATCGCCGATGAGGATGGGCTCTACGATGCTTTGCAGCTTTGCTTCGCAGGCAGCGCGCAGGACATGCTCCTCGGCGGCATCGACCACGGCCACGGGGATGTCGTCCAGGGGGGCGACGGCGGCTAACAGCGCATCAAAATGGGCATAGGGCATGTCTGATCTCCTTCTCTCGATGCTTCATTGGGGCAAGGCCGGTCCGTGGTGCTCTTCCAGCGTCAGGCCACGGCCTTGCACACGGAAGCTGTAAGTAAGCACTAGACCCAGCAGGCTGACCGTGCCCATCAGCAGCAAGACCATGGTAACGCCCAGCGCAGACTGGATCACCGGCAGCAGAAAGGCGCTGATGGTGGCGCCGATCTTGGCTATGGCGGCAGCGAACCCGGCGCTGAAGGCACGGACCTGGGTGGGGTACATTTCTGTTGGCAAGATGAAGGTCGTGGCGTTGGGGCCGGCGGTCATGAACAGATTGAACACCATGAAACCTATCAGAATGAGCTGCAGGTGGGCAGCGGCCCCTCCGGCCATGCCCGTCGCAAAATAGAGCAATCCCATGCCGAGCGCCATGCCCCCGAAACCGATTATCTGCATATGAATCCGGCCCAGCCAGGGTACCGCCCAGAGAGAGAGCACGGAACCGAGGAGGAGGAAAATATCCACCTTGCCACTGTCCAGGGCATTGGCAAGGTCCCTGCCGACAACGCCGATGATACCGGCGTTCCCGCCATTGCGCATGGTGCCGAGCAGGATGGTGGTGAAAAGGCCGACACCGTAGGTGGCCACGTCCATAAAAAACCACGGCATGGTCACCAGAAAGGTGCGGCGTCGATATTCCGGAGAAAATAGGGTCCCTATACCCATGTGTCGACCCGGACGGATCTTGGTCACATGGTGGATTTTTTTGCCCAGATGCTGGGCCATGGCGGCGAGCATCTCTTTTTGTTGCGGCGCGATGCGTTCGAGAATGCGGGCGGCTTCGGCGTTGTGACCACGCCCCATACACCAGCGTACGCTCTCCGGCAGGGTGAGGCGGCCGAGCAGGTAGGGGAGCACCAGCAGTGCTTCTGCGGCCAGCAACCAGCGCCAGGTGTCGTCTCCGGGGTGGGCGCTTTGCAAAAGGACCAGCGCAAAACCGGCACCTGTCAGCATGCCGATGGATTGCACGGCGATGGCGGCCGCCATCATGCGTCCGCGCCGCCTCTGGGGCATGAATTCCGCCAGATAACTGCTGCCGACCGGAAAATCCATGCCAATACCCACTCCGACCAGTAATTCGGCAGCGATGAGCACCGCAGCATTGGGCGCGAGCGCGGCCAGCAGGGCGGCCATCATGAGCAGGATCATGTCCATGAGCATGACGGGTTTGCGCCCGAAGTGGTCAGCCAGGTGCCCGCCGACCAATGCGCCAATGACGGTGCCGCCCATGAGCATGGCGGCGGCAAGGCCGACGCTGGTGGCGGGCAGGGCAAAAATGGGTATCACCAGGGGCAGCGTGACACCCAATAGAAACATCGAGACGCCGCTGAGCAAGGTGCCGCCGGTGGATAACGCCCAGATGCGATAATGAATCGGCAGCATGGCGCTTTCGTCGAGAATCTGGGTCATGCTGGCGTGATCGGGGTGTATTGGGTGCGCGGGCTGCTGCGCACGGTGATGGGTTTTACCGGATTTCAACGACGGTGCTCCGGTGTCGGCAGGAGCCGGTGACAGTGCCGGGCAATCATCAGGTCTTCATTGGTGGGTATGACGAGGATTTCTACGGGGCTGTGCGGCACGGAAATGCGTAGTCCGGGGTCTTCATTGGCGACCGGATCTATCTCCAGCCCCAGCCCCAGCAGGGGCCGGCAAATGGCCCAGCGGATCGCGGCGGCGTGTTCGCCAATGCCTCCCGTAAAGACGAGCCGGTCCAGTCCACCCAGCACCGCCATCAGGCTACCGATGGCCTTGCGCGCACTATAAACGAATAGGTCGATGGCCTGCGCCGCATGGGGATCGCCACTGCGCAGCTTCAGTAGGGTCTGCATGTCGCCGCTACTGGCAGAAATGCCGAGCAAGCCGGATAAATGGTTGATGATCCGCTCCAGTTGCCCGGCATTATAGCCCTTTTCTTCCATGAGATAGAGCAGGACGCCGGGGTCGAGATCGCCACTGCGCGTGCCCATCACCAGGCCGCCGGTGGGGGTGAGGCCCATCGTGGTATCGCGGCACTGCCCGTTATGCACCGCCGCCATGCTTGCGCCATTGCCGAGGTGGGCGATGATGGTTTTGCCGGTGGCGTGATTGGGGAGCCGACTGACGATGTACTCGTAAGAGAGGCCATGGAAACCGTATTTACGGACACCTTCCTGCCAGAGATTGCGCGGCAGGGGCAGGCGGCTGGCGATTTCCGGGATGCTTTGGTGAAAAGCCGTATCGAAGCAGGCGACCTGCGGAATATGGGGCCACACCGTTTGTACGGCCTCTATGGCGGCGATTTCTGCGGGAAGATGTAAAGGGGCAAAACGCAGGGAGGCGCGCAGATCGCTGAGCACCTGGTTATCCATCAGGCAATGCGCCTGATGACGCGGTCCGCCGGAGACAATGCGGTGGCCGACGCCGTCCGGCGTCGCGCATTGTACCTCCGCCAGTGCCGCAAATACGGCCTTTAACGCTTCCTGCTGCTGCGGCAGGGCCAACTGCCGGTCAATGGCCTGCTCGTCTCCGCGTCGCAGCCATAAACGCCCGACGCTCTGTCCAATACGCTCGGCGGCGCCTTCCGCGAGTTTCTCTTCCCCTGCAGCCCCCAGTGCAAAAACCGCGAACTTGATGGAGGACGAACCGCTGTTGAGGCAGAGGACATGTCGCGTTGCCGCTATACTCACCGTCCGCCCTCGCCAGAGGCTAACCAGGACAAGTCCTCCAGCCGCTTGCCCAGCCGCTGCAGGAAGCGCGCCGCGTCAGCGCCGAAAATCACGCGGTGATCACAGCTCAGGGTAAAGTCCGCACGCCCATCACTGCCTGCGGCAGCCACGGCCAGTATGGCGGAGGCGCCCACCGGCACGATGGCATTGAAGCGCTCTACTTCCGGGAAAACCCCGAGATTAGAGAGGTAGAAGCTGGCCCCCTGATAATCTTCCGGGTAAATCCGCCCCTTTTTGACTTTGCCGAGCATGATCCGCCAGGTTTCGGCCAGCTCTTTGAGCGGACGGATGGCCGCATCGCGCAAAACGGGGGTAATCAAACCTTCACCCGAATCCACCGCAACGCCTACATCCACCCGGCTGCGTTTGGCCAATCCCTGACGGGTCCAGGCATGGTTAAACCATGGATCTTCGGCGACGGTCAGGGCACAGGCGCGGGTCAGGGCGAGGGTCAGACTGAGGCCCGCCTGTTTGGCAGCAGCGTGTAGGGGTGCCGTGGCAAAGCGGCTGCTGATGAGAAAGGTGGGGGTGTCGAGGGTCGCCGACATATTGCGGGCCACTGCCGTGCGGAGCATGCTGGGTCGCTCGATGGTGTAGGGCGGGCCGCGGCGCAGGTCCGCATCTTCGGGCGCCAGGGCGCTGGCCAGCACCTGGGCCGCGTGAATGATACCATTACTGCCTTGGGCGGCCTCCAGAGTATCCACGATATAGCCAATAGCCTGCCGCACCGGAATGTCCGTGTCCACCGCGGCTAAGGGGCCTGCCAGAAAACCATCGGCAAAGGCCTCCACATCCAGAATCGCTTTATCCGTTTCGACCTCGGCAATGGCTTCGCCCTTCTTGATCGCTTCACCAACGGCCTTGTTCCAGCGGGTGAGGCGTCCGGTCTGCATGGTGTCAGACAGTACCGGCATGGTGATTTCTGTTTTCATGTGCTTTCTCCATGGGGGGGCATCATCTGCCGGGCCATCTGCACTCAGACGATGCCATGTTTGAGGAGGATGCTGCGTCCGGTCATGGCTTTGGGCTGCGGCAGACCCATGAGCTCCAGGATGGTGGGCGCAATATCGGCGGTGCCGCGACCGATACCCAGGCGCGCGCCCGGTTCGCCGATCAGCAGCATAGGCACCGGGTACACCGTGTGCTGGGTATGGGGCTCGCCGCTTACCGGGTCCACCATCTCGTCGCAATTGCCATGATCGGCGGTGAGGATGACCTTGAAGCCTTGCTGTCGGGCCACGTGCAGCACCCGGTGAAACTGTAGGTCGAGGGTCTCCACCGCACGCAGGATGGCGGGGATTTTGGCGGTATGACCGACCATGTCGCCATTGGCAAAGTTCACCAGGACAAAGGCGTAGTCACCACTCTCCAGCGCCGTGATGATGCGGTCCGCCACTTGCGGCGCGCTCATCTCCGGCTTCAGGTCATAAGTCGCGACCTGGGGTGAGGGGATGATCTCGCGATCTTCCCCCGGAAAAGGGTCTTCCCGCCCGCCATTAAAAAAATAGGTCACGTGGGCGTATTTCTCGGTCTCGGCGCAGTGGAACTGCTTCAGACCTGCGTCGCTGACCACTTCGGCCAGGACCCTGTCGGGAATTTCGGGGGGGAAAAGGACTGGAAAGGGATACTCGTTGTTGTAGGAGGTCATGCACAGGGCAGGTCTGGCGGCCTCGCCCTGCCGGTCGAAGTGCTTGAAGTCGGGCATGGCGACGGCCGCACTCAACTGACGCATGCGATCCGAACGGAAGTTAAAGAAGAAGACCGGCTCATCGGCGGCTATGCGGTTCTGCTGCGCTTCGCCAATGATGGTGGGCTGAATGAACTCATCCCCCTCACCGCGCTTCCAGGCACTGTGGATAGCGGCCTCAGCACTGTCCGCGGTGAATCCTTCGCCGCGCAGCAGAGCGGCCCAGGCCTTTTCCGTCCTGTCCCAATATCCGGCCCGGTCCATGGCCGTATAGCGCCCGCAGACGGTGGCAATGCTGCCCTTCCCCAGCCGGTGCAGGGTTTCCTCCACCTGACGGGCGTAAAGGTCGGCGCACTGCGGCGCCGTGTCACGGCCATCGGTAATCATGTGTATTATCGGCTCTACACCCGCCGCCGCCACCAGCGGCAGGATGCCCAGCAAATGCTCGATATGGGAGTGCACGCCACCATCGGAGACCATGCCCACCAGATGCAGGCGTCTGGTGTTCCTGAGCATATCCTGCCAGGCCGGAATCTGCGCAAAACTGCTGTCCGTTAGGCTATCGGAAATGCGCACCAGATCCTGCAGGAGAATCCGCCCTGAGCCGAGAGTGAGGTGACCCACCTCCGAATTGCCGAATTGCCCGTCCGGCAAGCCCACCGCCCGCCCCGAAGCCTGCAGGGCGGTATGGGGAAAACTGGCAAAATAGTGATCGAGATGCGGCGTCTGCGCCTGTGCCCAGCCGTTAAAGGCACGATTCGGGTTGAGACCGAAACCATCAAAGATCACCAGCAATACCGGGTTGACCTTCATACCTCTCCTCTCCGCTCTTTCTCTACGTCCAATACATGCAAGGTGGTGGCCAGCACCGTATCCGGGTTCAGGCTCATGGACTGAATACCGATCTGCACCAGAAACTCCGCCATTTCCGGGTAGTCCGAAGGGGCCTGTCCGCAAAGCCCGGAGTGGATGCCATTACGAGTGCAGCCCTCCACCGCGAGGCGGATCATCTCTTTGACACCATCGTCCCGTTCATCATAGTCGAAAGCGACAATGGCCGAGTCGCGATCGACGCCCAGGGTGAGCTGGGTGAGATCATTGCTGCCAATAGAAAAACCGTCAAAGCGTTTGGCAAATTGATCGATCAGAATGACATTGTTGGGGATTTCGCACATGGCATAGACCTGCAAGCCATTTTCGCCACGGCGCAGGCCGAACTCCGCCATCTTCGCCAGCACGTCGTCCGCTTCTTGCACTCGGCGCACAAAGGGCAGCATGAGGATGACATTATCCAGCCCCATCTCTTCGCGGACCCGTTTCATGGCCAGACACTCCAGACGAAACCCCTCGGTATAGGCTGGGTGTGCGTAGCGCGAGGCACCGCGGAAGCCGAGCATCGGGTTATCCTCTTCCGGCTCAAACCAGCGTCCCCCCAACAGTGCGGCATATTCGTTGCTTTTGAAGTCGGACATGCGCACGACCACCGGCTTCGGATAGAAGGCGGCAGCGATAGTCCCGATGCCTTCCGACAAGCGTTCCACAAAAAAATCAGCGGGCTGGATGTAGCCCTGGGTCAGTGCTGCCAATGCTTTGCGCTCAAGGGCATCCTCGACCTTTTCCGGATACAGCAACGCCATGGGATGGGCCTTGATGGCGCTGTTGATGATAAACTCCATCCGCGCCAGGCCGATGCCATCGTTGGGTAGCATGCACGTCTGAAAAGCGATTTCCGGATTGCCGAGATTGATCATGATCTTCGTCACCGGACGGGGGAGGGTGGCCAGATCGGTATGGCGGACCGTGAAGGGTAGGGCACCGGCGTAGACATTGCCGATATCGCCCATGGCACAGGATACCGTCACGCTGTCGCCTTCTTTCAAGGTGGTAGTAGCTTGATCGGTGCCGACGACGGCGGGAATACCCAGTTCCCGGGCGATGATGGCGGCATGGCAGGTACGCCCGCCGCGATTGGTGACGATGGCTGCCGCCTCTTTCATGATGGGTTCCCAGTCGGGGGTGGTGGTTTCCGCCACCAGAATCTCCCCGGGCTTGAACGCCGCCAGATGCTTCACATCGCTGATAATATGCACCGGACCGGAAGCAATCTTGCCGCCGACGGCACGCCCCTGCACCAATACGGTGCCTTGACCATTGAGGATGTACTCTTCGAGTACTTGCCCCTGTTTCTGCGAGGCCACAGTTTCTGGCCGCGCCTGGACCATATAAAGCTGGCCATCAGTACCATCTTTTGCCCATTCCATGTCCATGGGTCGACTTGCATGCATTTTCTGGCTGTAATGCTGTTCGACCTTGATGGCGTAATCGGCCAGGGTCAGCACGTCCGCATCGCTGAGGCAGAAGCTCTCCTGCTCATGGCGATGGGTGGCGACATTGCGAGTGCTGTGCCGGGTGTCCCCTTCGGTATAGATCATTTTGATTTTCTTGCTGCCCAACACCCGCCGCAAAACCGCCTTTTTGCCACGCAGAAACGCGGGTTTGAAGACATAGAATTCGTCGGGGTCCACGGTGCCTTGCACCACGTTCTCGCCCAGCCCCCAGGACGCGGTGATGAATACCACGTCGCGGAAGCCTGTCTCGGTGTCCAGCGAAAACATCACGCCGCTGGTCGCCTGGTCCGACCGCACCATCTTCATGATAGCGACGGAAAGGGCGACCTTGAAATGATCAAAGCCCTGATCCACCCGATAGTGAATGGCGCGGTCGGTAAACAGGCTGGCAAAACAGCGGCGGCAGGCGTCCAGCAGGGCGGCCTCGCCGGAAATGTTGAGGTAGGTATCTTGCTGACCGGCAAAACTCGCAGTGGGTAAGTCTTCGGCGGTCGCCGAGGAACGGACCGCTACCGAAAGTGCTTCTCCATATTCCGTACGCAGTTCGGCGTAAGCCGTCAGAATCTCTGTCTGTAAGTCTGCGGGTAACGGCGCGCTATAGGTGATTTCGCGCGCCCGTGCGCCGCGTTCGGCCAGATCGGTGACGTTGGTCGGGTCTAATCCATCCAGCGCAGCATGCAATGCTGGCCAAGCGTCGGCCTGATCCAGCAGGTAACGATAGGCTTCGCCGGTGATGGCGAAACCATTGGGGACCTTCACGCCTTGTGGACTCAGTTCTCGGTACATTTCCCCTAACGAGGCATTTTTGCCTCCTACCAGAGGCACGTCTTCAATGCGTATATCTTTGAAAAAACGAATATAACGACCAGACATAACCTTCTCCTCTGCTGTAAATCCGATTGCCACCTCTCCATTAAACATAGTAGACGTGTCGGGGTCCAGCAAGCCTTGGCAGCGCCTGAACGAGGGCTCAGATATTGCCGGATGGCTTCTGGGGCAGGGTGGACGGTTTGCTATCTTTTATCGGCTCAAAGTCTTTCCACGACACCCGCAACTCGGGTAGAGGTCGATTCAGAAAATGTTCCAGGCGCTCGATTTCCGGGGCATAAAGTTCCTGCAGAAAACGGCGTGCTGCGCTGTCCATGGGCGGCTTACGACCGGCGCGCAGGAAAATGTGACGCCAGATATATTCGCCCCAGCTATGCGGGAAAAGATGCTCGCCGATAAAACGGCTCAAACGTCCGCTGGCAAGGCGCCGGGCCCAGTTGCCGCGCGGCAGACGGTGCGCGTTGTGGGCCGTTTCCAAATCAATGGCGCGCATCGCCGCACGATCAATGTCCAGAAAATCGGCAATGCCCTCCAGCACCATCAGCGGGTTTTTTTTGAGATCTTCCAGGAGGCAAACATGCACATGCTCGGCTCCAAAACGCTGCTGATAACGGATGATCTGCGCCGTATAACGCCCGAGTTCCACATAGAGTTGGGAGATGCCCCAGCCTTTGTCGGGACGGGTCCAGTCCCGCTGCAACGCCGCCATGAAAGGCAGGTCGAGGACCCCTTCATTGAAATCCATGAGGTATTGGGCGTAGGCCCGTTGTACCGGGTCGCGCAGGATGACAATAATCCGTGCATCGGGCTGCACGGCATGGATACGCTCCGGGGCCTCTTCGCACCAGAGATAAGAAGGACTGGCATCGCCGATACGGGGAAACTGATTCGCACCCCGGTAGAGGTGCTGATATTGCTCGACATTGGCTACGTACTGAATCAGATGGGCTTGTTCCGGAGATGGATGGGGCCGGGTGAAAAAATGCGGTTCCTTCATCGCCGGCAAAAAAACCTGGGGATGTTGCCGCAAGTAGGCATAGAGCGAAGTCGTGCCGCTTTTTACCGCACCAACGATATAGAAATTGGGCCATATACCTTGGGACATTATGCGGTTCCTTTATTGTTCCACGCTATAAAAGTCGTGAAAGCCCATCTGCTTAAGCTCGGCAATGACTTTGACGGCGGTGATGCCATCCGGCAGCGGGCCGATCTGCACCTTGTAATACGGCTGCCCTTGCACCAGTCCCGGTACGATGAGCACACCGTGAATGCCCGCCTTGAGCAGACGGCCACGCTCGCGAGTGGCGTTGTTGATCTGACGGAAAGCCCCGGTTTGCAGGAAGCTTTGTGACGGCACAGATATCTCCGGGGCCATGGGCAGGGATGCCACCGTGCTCGTGCCCCCCGCTGTGCTTGCTGGAGGAGTGGCGGCAGGCGCCAGAGCGACGATCCGTACCGGTGCGGTCCCTTGTCCGGCCATCCCCAGGGCGTTGGCCGCTCCATAAGAGAGATCCATTACCCGACCATCCACAAAGGGGCCGCGATCATTGACCAGCACGACAATGCTGCGCCCATTGCTGAGGTTGGTGACCCGGGCGCAGGTGGGTAATGGCAGGTCCCTGCTGGCGGCACTGAAGGCGCGGGGTCGGAAGGGGGTGCCCATGGCGGTGGTGGAACCGGACTCCCAGCCGTACCAGGAGGCCATACCGCGCACCGTGTACCCCGTGGAACTGCTCAGTGGCGCGTAGTGGCGACCATGAATATGATAGGGACGGTTATAGGCAGCGCGCAGATTAGGGGCGGGCGTGGCGCAGGCCGCAGAGGAAGACGGCGAAGCGCCGGCGGCAGGGGGAGGGGGCGCGACCCCCGCACAGCCGCCCAGTGCCAGAGTCCCCATACCTGCCGCCGTGTAGAGGATATGCCGCACGCGCCTAATGGCCATCCGCAGCCGCCAGCAGATGCACCATGATCTCCGCATAGATCTGGGACAAATGTTCCAGATCGGCAACGGCGACACACTCGTTGATCTTGTGGATGGTGGCATTGACGGGTCCCAGCTCTACGACCTGCCCGCCCAGTTGGGCGATGAAGCGTCCGTCCGAGGTGCCACCGCCAGTAGAGAGCCGGGCTTCATGCCGTTCTACGGTTTGCAAGGCCTTTTGGGTGGCGGCTACCAGGGGACCGGGTGCAGTAAAGAAGGGTGGACCGGACAATTGCCAGTCAATAGTGTAGCGCATGGCGGAGGCATCAAGCGTTTTGTGGACCGCTGCCCGCAAAGATTCCGGCGTGGACTCCGTGGAAAAACGGAAATTAAAATCCGCCTGCAACTGGCCGGGAATGACGTTGTTAGCCCCGGTACCCGCATGGATATTGGAGAACTGCAGGCGAGTGGGCGGGAAAAAATCATTCCCCGCATCCCAAGTCTGATCCACGAGATCCGCGAGTGGGCGAAAAGCGCGATGGATGGGATTATCGGCCTTGTCAGGGTAGGCTACATGACCCTGTATACCCTGCACGGTCAGACGTCCGTTCAGCGAGCCGCGTCGGCCATTTTTGATAACATCGCCCAGCATGTTTTCGGAAGAGGGCTCCCCCACCACGCACCAGTCGATGATCTCCCCATGTTCCCGTAACCAGTCCACCACATGCCGGGTGCCATGGGTGGCGATGCCTTCTTCATCGGAAGTGATCAGAAAGGCCAGACGCCCGGAATGCCCCGGATGCAGGGCGACAAAGCGTTCTGCGGCGACGATCATGGCGGCAAGACTGCCCTTCATATCGGCGGCGCCACGACCGTAGAGCATGCCATCGCGGATGGTCGGCTCAAAGGGGTCGCTCTGCCATTCTGCAAGCGGGCCGCTGGGGACCACATCCGTATGTCCCGCAAAACAAAGGCGCGGACCGACGTTGCCGCGCTCCGCCCAGAAGTTCTCCACTCCCCCGGCGGGCAGGCGTGTCACCCGGAAACCGATAGCCTCCAGTCGGGCGATCATCAGATCCTGACAGCCGGCATCCTCCGGGGTCACCGAAGGGCGGGAAATCAGGTCCTCAGCCAGCTCCAGTACGGCACTTTTGCCCACGGGGCGTCCCTCAGATGTCACGGAGAATGGTGTTGATGCCGACTTTGCCCAGGGTTTTGGCGTCCACCTGCTTGACGATGACGGCGCAGTAGAGGCTGTAGCTGCCATCTTTGGAAGGCAAGCTGCCGGAAACCACCACCGAACCGGCGGGTACCCGTCCGTAGCTAATCTCGCCGGTTGCGCGATCATATATGCGCGTGCTGGAGCCGATGAAGACGCCCATGGAGATGACCGAGCCCTCCTCAACAATCACACCTTCCACCACTTCCGAGCGGGCACCAATGAAGCAGTTGTCCTCGATGATGGTGGGGTTGGCCTGCAAGGGCTCGAGCACGCCACCGATGCCAACACCGCCGGAGAGATGCACATTTTTGCCGATCTGGGCACAGGAGCCGACGGTAGCCCAGGTATCCACCATGGTGCCTTCATCCACATAGGCACCGATGTTGACGAACGAGGGCATCAGCACGCAGTTGCGGCCGATAAAGGCCCCGCGCCGCGCTGTAGCGGGTGGCACTACCCGAAAACCGCCGGTGCGAAAATCGTTGCTGTTATAGTCGGCAAACTTGCCCGGCACCTTGTCGTAAAAATTAGTCTCGGCCCCTGGAATGCGGGCGTTATCCTGCAAACGGAAGGAGAGCAGCACCGCCTTCTTGATCCATTGATGGGTGACCCATTGACCATCGCGTTTCTCGGCCACCCGCAGGACGCCCTTGTCCAGCCCTTCAATGGTCTGATGTACGGCTTCCCGCAGTTCGGCCGGAGCCTGCTTGGGGGAAATCGCCGCCCGGTTTTCCCAGGCGGCGTCGATAATGGTGGCAAGACTCTGGCTCACACGAACTCCTTGATGAATGTTGATTATAAAGTCGAAATGGGGTGGCTGTCCAAAAAATGACGAATGCGCTGCAGACCCTCGACGCAATCTTCCAGGCTGCCGACCAGCGCGATGCGGACCCGATCCTGGCCGGGGTGGATGCCGTGGGCATCCCGTGCCAGATAAGCACCGGGCAGACAGCGTACATGCTCTGCCTCGTAGAGGGCGCGAACGAAGGCTTCGCCATCCCCCACCTGCGGCCAGAGATAAAAGCCACCGGCGGGCGTTTCTACCGGCAGCACCGCACCGAGAATATCATGGGCGGCGGCAAACTTCCGGGCATAATCGGTGCGGGTGTGCTTGACGTGTTGTTCATCCTGCCAGGCGGCAATGGCGGCGGCCTGAATAAAAGGCGGTGTCGCCGCCCCCAGATAGGTGCGGTAACGGACAAAAGCCTTGAGTATATCCGCGTCACCCGCGACAAAACCACTGCGCGCACCGGGGATGCTGGAGCGCTTGGAGAGGCTGTGAAAAGCCAGCACCTGCGCCAGACTGCCGGTTGCCGCGGCTGCCTCCAGAATGCCTGCTGGCGCCTGCCCTTCGGGATAGAGTTCGCTGTAGCACTCGTCAGCGGCGAGCAGGAAGCCGTGTTGTCGGGCTTTGGCAATCAGCCAGCCCAGCGTCTCCAGAGACAGGGTCGCCCCTGTGGGATTATGGGGAGAGTTGACGTAAAGCAGCGCGGTGCGTGCCCAGACGGATTCGTTTACGGCGGCAAAGTCCGGCTGCCCGCTGGCAGCGCAATTCAGATAATAGGGCTCTGCCCCGGCGAGCAAGGCAGCACCTTCATAAATCTGATAGAAGGGATTGGGTAACAAGACCAGGGGCTTGGGGGTCTGACAAGGCGGCAGCACCGCTTGTGCGATGCTGAACAAGGCCTCCCGGCTGCCATTGGCGGGGATGACATGCCGCTCCGGATCCAGAAAATCAGCGGGCAGGGCAAAGCGCTGGGTGGCCCAGTCGGTAATGGCCTGCCGTAAACGCAAGTCGCCGAGCACCTTGGGATACTCGGCGAGACCATGCAGGTGCTCAATGATCGCTTCACTGACTATGGCCGGTGCCGGATGGCGCGGCTCACCGATGGAAAAGTCGATAAGTTCTTTGGCTGGCGGAGTTATTCCAGCCAGGAGCGTGCGTAAGCGCTCGAAAGGATAAGCCTGCAAGGTTTTCAGCAGGGGATTCATGGAGTCTTTCGTCATAAGCAGCGATTCTGGGGCAAGGATGGCAGTCATGACAAGTACCTGAAAGGGCTGCGCCACGGTAGGCGCTTTACCTGCGTGTACGTTTTAGACAGGATCGGCAGGTAAATATTTTTGTCAGGACATGTCGATACCCGCGAAAAACGCCTTAACCATGTGTTTTTGGCCGTACGTAGACATCATGAATATTGAGTAGTGGTACGCGACCGAAGGGCCTTCGAATGGATACTGATAGTCACTGCTAAGTGAATCGACCTTCTAGTCCAAGCTCGATAAATCTCGGCATGCCCGGATAGGCGACGTAGAGGGGGCTTGCTCCTGGTGCTGGTTTTGCCAGCAACAACTTATAAATCTGATCGTAGTGCGCATAATAGTGTCTGTTCAGTAAGTTATCTATATTTAGGGTTACTTTCAGCCATTTCAGGTGATCTTCGTGTATCGGAATTTTGTAGGCGGCGGACAGGTTCATTAAAAAATAATTCCCGAATCGCACCGCGGAGTCTGGTGTAGTCCAGCCCGCAAGATCCGGGATTCCGGACGCCGCGGATACCGCCGGTGGCAATGGCGGGGCATTAGTCCCTATCATGGTGCCCGTATAACTGCCGAGCAATTGACCCGTGAAGTTTCCCCTCTCATAGGTCAGCGAGAGATTGCCCAGCCAGTTGGGGACATCCGCCAAAGGGTCTCCAGCCAGGACATATCCGTACTGGACTGACGAAGCGGTATCCGCCGCGAAGTAACTGTTTTTATAATTTGCCTGGGTATAGGACACATTGCCCGCAAGTATTAAATGCTGTGTCAGCAGATATTTACCAGATGCCTCCAGGCCCTTGTACTGGAGTTTGCCGACATTGGTATACAAGGACAGATTTTCCGCGGGCAGTGTCACAAATGAGAATGCGCCACGCTCATCTTGTAAGAAACCGTCGAAATTGGCATAAAGTCTTTTGCTGATATAACGCAGTCCCGCCTCATAAGCGTTCACTGTTTCTGGTCCAGGCGCCGTTGTGGTGCTTCCCGCCCCCCCTAAGGTGTAGTCGCCAACGGGTGCAAAACGCGCGCCTTTACCATAGCTGGCATAAGCGATGACATTTTTGGTGACGTCGTAAGACACCCCAAGATACGGCAGGATGGTCTTGTCGTAGTTACTCAGCGTGTAGGCATGATCAGGCGTCGCGTACACGTTCTGCGGGATATAGTTACTCGAACTCACACCCGTCAGAGTGACTCCTGGCTCGATGTGCAGGGTGTCGTTCAATAGATTGATCTTGTCCTGTAGATAGCCGCTATAGACGACGCGGTGGCCCCGGAGTCCATATTCATAGGCATTATAACCATTGATCTGCGGCATATTGAGGGTGCCATAGACATACTGAGAGGAGTGGCTCGTCTCCTCGGCGATCAAGCCGCCGAGGCTGATGTCGTTGTGTGGCAGGAAGAAGTTGACTTTTGGTACAAAGCCGATGGTATCCGAGTTCGTGTAATTGATCCCAGCCGCTTCGCCGGAGATATAGCTGCCAAAAGTTTGCACGGGATTATAGGAAAAGTCGTGGTGGGCCGCACCGGGACCGCCGAGATACCCGTCGTATACGATCGGGGTGTAGTAGTTATTCTGGTAGGGATAGTTGAAACCGATCACAGCGGGATTGGTCTGCGCTTCAAACTTGCTGGACTTATGGATGTAAAAAAACCGTGCGCTGGCAATCACATGGCGGTTGATGTAGGTTCTATCTCCAACAATCGCCGTGAGGTAATGGTTGAACTGCCGGGTACTGGTCTGCGACAAAGGCACATTGTAGTAGAGGCCATTTTTCTGCTGCAAGGCCACCGGGTAGCCCCCATAGTCGGACTCATATCCATTGCCGCGGTTGTAGATCAGGGTTGCGAAGACCTTCGACAGGCCATAGTCATAGGGTTTCACCGCGGAGAACAAGAAGTCCGCATAGCGAGCGGGGGTGTGCTGTATATAGCCGGCCGTCTCCGTCTGACTGTAGCGCGCCAACAGCTTGAGGCCACCACTGTGCGGGATGATGCCGGAGTTGATCTGTATCCCGTACACATTGGTCGAGAACGATCCGATCCGGGTGAAGAGGTCGGCGTACTGCTTGTCGGTCGGCTGTTTTGTTTGATAGTTGATGGTCCCGCCGATGGTAGCGAATCCACCCCGATCAGGAGGAGCCACGCCCGGATAGACATGTATCCCCGACACTTGACCCGTGGAAACCAGCGAGCCGATACCATAGCTGTTGAGGGCGCCTTCCCCGCCCGAGAGGAGGCTGGTCATCGGAATCCCATCCAGCGTCTGGGCGAGTTGCGACATACGCACGCCGCGCACCGTCAGGGTCGGCATGGAGGGCCCAATATTCTGTTGATATTCATTGACGGACGGCGTCAATTTGAGAAGGCTATAGATGGATGCGGCCGAACTTGCCGCCTTGATCTGCGCGTGGCCGATCACTGACATGGCCGAAGCAAAGTTTTTTTTCACCAACCAATAATTTTTGGTATTTCTTATCAATCTTCTTCAGTTTGACGGTCCTGGTGGTCCTGGTCGCCGCTCTTGGACTTGCCGCTGTCCCGGCAGCGTGCGCGGAAACCAGGGTGTTGGCGGCCATGAGTGCTGCCAGGATAAGGCTTTTTTCGGGTATATTGCGCGGCATTTTGAGTAATTTTAATGACTCAGCGGTCATATCAGTTCTATAGGATTTGTTCATCACGTTTACCTCCAGTCATGGAGAAAATGGATCATCAGACCTTCAGAATAGCAATCCCATGTCTATAGGCATTAATCATACCAGTTTTTATGGTGAAGCCAGATATTCACCCTGTTTATGCCCATGTAGTGACTAATTATTACTAATTTTTACCGGAGTTATGGGTATGACGGCGACTCTGTGAGATTCATTATTGCACCGCGTCATGGGTGCCTTCATTTGGTGCGGCTGCACCATTATATTGCCCCATAATGGGGAGTCAGGCCGTTCTGGAGATGAGTGCGCCGATCCGGTTTCGATCGTCAAGCGACACTGATTTGCTGTGGGCACGCCGTATTGCTGAAGGTTGCATGATGCGCATGGCGTGAATCCTGCTTCCGATATCGAGGTGAGTATTGTGCGGCTCTGGATTCTGCGATTCGGTTTGTTTTTGTCGATACCCTGTCCACGGAGGTTCTACGCCCATGTCCTTATCCTATATCGTGCATTTGGCTAATTATTCCAATGGGGTGTTGTATCTGCTCATGTTGTTGCTGCTGATTGAATTGACGGTGATTTTTGATCGCGGCTGGTACCTGCGCAAAGCGATTCACAAAGGCAAGGAAACCCTTCTGACCGTTTCCGGGCACGGCAAGCTGCATCGGGATGATCTGAAGGCGCTGGTGGATCGTTCGGCGGGTCTTCCGGAAGAGAGTCTCCTGACGGTGGCTCTGCGTTACTACGGCATGGTCCACCACTACGGCAGCGCCCGGGGCGAAGGCTTCTCCAATCGCCTGGATGAAGCCATCTTCCTGACCACCCCGAGTTTCGACAAACGCCTGTGGATTCTCGATACCATCGTCACCCTGGCGCCCTTGCTCGGATTATTTGGCACCATTCTCGGCATGTTCCACGCCTTCTCCATCCTCGCGGCACCGGGACACAATCCCACGCAGGTCACCGGTGGCGTCGCCGATGCCCTGATTGCCACCGCTTCGGGCCTCTTCATCGCCATGATCGGCCTGATCAGCTTCAACGCCTTCAACAATACGATCGAGAAAATCATCTACCAGATGGAGTCCCTGAAGGTAGTGTTGATGAACCGCATGGATGGTGCGCCGATGGTCAACGAGGAGCCCCCGGCCTCCGGTCCCGATCCCGTCAACCCTGTTCCGGAGGCGAAGCCTGCCGCACGGGCTGTAAAAGCCGTCACGAGCACGTCGACGATAACGCCACAACGCGCGGCATCCTGAAAAGGGGGATTGACCCATGTTGCCACAGCGTCGTCCGCGTAAAAAGGGCCGGGTGGAGATCATTCCGATGATCGATGTCATGCTTTTCCTGCTGGTCTTCTTCATCATGATCACCTTGCAGATGATCACCGACAAGGGACTCAAGCTGAATCTGCCCACGTCCAGTCAATCCAAAGCGCTACCGCATCCACACTTCGTGGTGAACATCCAAACCGACGGCAGTGTGGTGGTGAAGGGTAAACCCATGAATCTGGAGGCGCTGCAACAATTGCTGGCCAGCGACGGGAATGTCGCCAAGACGGACGTCACCATTGCGGCGGACAAAAAAGTCCCCTTCCAGGATTTCGTACGCGTCATGGACCATTGTCAGAAGGCGGGGGTCACCCGTATTGGCATCGCGACACAGGCGAAGGCATGAATAATAGCGCCATGCTTCCCGGATATCTGCCACCGGAGCACCGGGGTGACCGCAATCCGCATTTTAAATATGCCGTGCTTGCCGCAGTGCTGGTAGAAGTAGGGATCGTGGCAGGGTTGCTGTCCATGCCCCGGACCCCACCGGCCCCGAAGCCCGTCAAGAAGGTGGTGTCGGTTCACATGGTGACGCTGCCGCCGCCCCCGCCGCCCGCACCGAAGGTGATTCCGCCCAAACCGGCACCTCCCAGGCCCACCGTCCCGCCACGACCCGTGGTGCATCGTCCGGCACCGGTACCCATTCAACCGCCGGCACCGCCCCAGCCACCGGTGGTGCATCGTCCGCCACCCCCGGTCCCGGTCCCCCCGATCCCAGTCACCCCACCATCGCCCCCCATACCCGCGCCACCCGCACCGGCACCCGTCTATAGCGGGATCGGCGCCTATGGGTCCGGAGCCCGGTCGCTGGTAAAGCAGAATCTGCGTATTCCGGCGATCATCAAACGCTTGCATCTGCACGGTACGGTCGTGGTGTCCTTCAGGGTGCCGCCGGGCGGCGGTAAGGCTTTTAAGATGCGGGTGGTGGGTGGCACCGGCAATCCATTGATTCGCCGGGCGGCTTTACGCGCCTTGAGCGCAACATCATTCCCGGTCTATACGCGCACCATGCCGAACAAGGCCCTGACTTTTACCGTGCCGATCGAGATTTCATGAGCGCGTTGTGCTGAAGGGTATGTTTCCGGTGGATGAAATCATCCCCGAGTCGGAAGAGCGTACAGAAACAGGGCCGTTGCCACCGCCCTGTCGCGATGAGGAAGAGCGGGTGGCCGCGTTACTTGGTGCGCTCGATGGTCAACTGGACTGGCCCCGGGTCGTTGCCATGGCGCGGCCCTGGGTGGATGCCGTGCGCAAACACCCGGCGCCTTTCTGGGCGTTGGAATCCTTGCTGCGCGAGTACCCCATCACCAGTTTCGAGGGGTTGGCCCTGATGCGTCTGGCAGAAGCATTGCTGCGAGTACCGGACATGGGTACCGCCGTGCTGTTGGCTGCCGATCAGTTAGGCCGGGTCCGTTTCGGCGGAGAAGAGAAGCAATCCTGGATGACCCAGATTTCCGGGCGGATTTTGATGCTGTCGCGTCTACTGCTGGCGGAACGGGAGACCGCCACTCTGGTACAACGGCTGGGTATGAATACGGTGGTCACCGCCGCGGTGCGCGCCATCGCGCTGTTGGGCCGGCAATTTGTGCTGGGTCAGGATTTGGCGGAGGCACGTCGACGCGCAGCCGACGTCCGTAAGCGTCAACCCACCCTCTGTTATTCTTATGACATGTTGGGTGAGGGCGCCCGCAATAGTGCGGATGCTGCGCGCTATGCGGCTGCTTACCAGGCGGCACTGCAGTCCCTGGCGATGCAGCCGGGTTCCGGGGGACCTGAACAGCGGGACGGTATTTCCATCAAATTATCGGCCTTGCATCCCCGTTATGAAGAGGGCCAGCGGAGGCGTCTGTGGGCCGAACTGCTGCCCAAACTGGAGCAACTAGCGGAAGTGGCAGCGCGAGGGCGGCTGAATCTCACTCTGGATGCCGAGGAAAGTGATCGCCTCGAATTGCAGTTGGACCTTTGGGATGCGGTCCAGCAGAAAATGGCCCGCAACCCTGTGTCTGCTGGCTGGAATGGCTGGGGAATCGCCGTGCAGGCTTATCAGACGCGTGCGACTGAGGTAATCAGCGAGGTGCTGGCGCGGGCCCGGCGCAATCGGAGTCGGCTGATGTTACGCCTTGTCAAAGGGGCCTACTGGGATACCGAGATCAAGCGGGCGCAGGAAATGGGGCTCGCCGGATATCCCGTGTTTACCCATAAACATCATACCGACATCAGCTACGCGGCGTGCGCGGCACAACTTCTGGAACAGGCTGTCGGGCCAGAGGCTTTGGTGTATCCGCAGTTTGCGACCCATAATGCAGCGACTATTGCCGCGGTGCTCCAGTTGGCGGCGGCGTCTCCCGGCACCCGCTTTGAGATGCAGCGTTTACACGGCATGGGTGAGGGGATTTATCGCGAGGTCTTGCGTCACTCCGCGATACAGTCCTTGCGGGTGTATGCGCCCGTCGGCCGGTATCGGGATCTGCTCGCTTATCTGGTGCGGCGTCTGCTGGAAAATGGCGCGAACACCTCTTTTATGCATCGATTGGCGGAGCACCGGGTGGCCGTCGATGATCTGCTGGCTAACCCGCTCTGGCGGGCCGATGACGTTGCGCTGGCGGCGCCGCGCGATATATACGGCACCCTCCAGGGCCAGATTCGCCCCAATAGTAAAGGGATGGACATGACTTATGCGAACGAACGCAATCCGGTAACGGCGGCCGCTTTGGCTCTGCGCGTGCCGACCCTCGCGGAGAGCCGCCCCGAGGAGGTGGACCCGCTCCTGCGTACCTTGCATGCCGCGCAGCCGCGCTGGGATATGGTGCCGGTGGAACGGCGTGCCGAGATCATGACAAACGCCGCCGACCTGTTGGAGTCCCGTCGTGAAGCCCTGCTTGCGCTGCTCCTGCGCGAGGCGCACAAAACCCTTGGCGACGCGGTGGCAGAACTGCGGGAGGCCGTTGACTTCTGTCGCTATTATGCGATCCAGGCGACCGCCTTGATGCGCCCGGAAACCCTGCCGGGTCCGACGGGGGAGACCAATACCTTGCGTCTGCGCGGGCGGGGCGCTTTTGTCTGCATCAGTCCGTGGAATTTTCCGCTGGCTATTTTCGCCGGGCAGGTGGTTGCGGCGCTCGTGACGGGCAATAGTGTTGCCGCCAAGCCGGCCGAGCAAACCGTGGCCATTGCCAGAGCCTTTGTGGAACTGCTCTGGGAGGCGGGGGTCCCGCGCGACGTGGTGGCCCTGGTGCCGGGCCCCGGCGAAACCGTGGGGGCCGCGCTGGTAAATCATCCGCTGACCGCGGGGGTGGTGTTCACCGGATCAACGGGGGTGGCCCGACATATTTACCGGTCCCTGGCGGCGAAAGAGGGGCCCATCGTTCCCCTCATCGCGGAAACTGGCGGTATCAATGCCATGATCGTGGACTCGACGGCCCTGGTGGAGCAAGTGGTAGATGCCGTGATCGCCTCGGCTTTTCGTTCTGCCGGACAGCGCTGCTCGGCGCTCCGCCTGCTCTGTGTGCAGGAGGAGGTGGTGGAGGAGGTCCTGGCCATGCTCGGGGGCGCCATGCAGGAATTGACCATTGGCCCGGCGGTGGATTATGCGACGGATGTTCCGCCGGTGATCGATGCCGAGGCCCAAGCCACGCTGCTGGCGCAAATCGCCCGGCTGGAGCAGGGAGGCGCACGGTTGTTGATGCGAACGGCATGGCCCGCGGAAATGCAGGCCATGGCATTGACGGGCAGCACGGAAGCGGGGTTGGTCTTACGGGATGATCAGCGGCGTGATCTGCATTTCGTGGCCCCTTGTATCTACGCGATCGATCGCATCGCGCAGGCGCGGGAAGAGATCTTCGGTCCGGTATTGCAAGTGGTCACCTGGAAGGCGGATCGTCTCGATGCGCTCATGGATGATCTCAACGCCCTGGGTTTTGGTCTGACGATCGGCGTGCAGACACGCATCGATGGCCGTGCAGCCCATATCGCCGTACGGTCCCGCTGCGGCAACGTGTATGTAAACCGTAACATGATCGGCGCGGTGGTGGGTCTGCAGCCCTTTGGCGGAGAGGGGCTCAGCGGTACCGGACCCAAGGCGGGCGGCCCGCATTACCTGTTGCGCATGGTGGCTGAGCAAACAGTGACCATCAACACGACCGCGGCCGGGGGCAATGCAGCATTGTTGGCGCGTGCGAAAATGTAGCCGTGTCGTCACCGTCTGCCGAACCATTTCATTTCTCAGTGAACAGGAGTGTGCCACGATGGATGGCAAACCACTCAGTCAGACAGGATCAGCAGGTAAATGTTTTTGCCAGAACATGGCGATACCTGCCGTATCGTTGATGGTATAGGGCGTAAAACCGAGCTGACGATAGGCCGCTTGTGCCGGGGTGTTGCCTTCGAGCACCTCCAGCGTGAGCTTGCAGCAACCGAGCGCGCGGGCCTCGGCCTCGATATGCGCGAAAAGCGCCTTGGCGATCCCTTGGCGACGCGCTTCCGGTCGCACGTAGACATCATGGATGTTGAGCAGCGGTGCGCTGTTGAATGTTGAAAAGCCCTCGACGCAGACGCTGATGGCTACGGCGGCATCGTTCTGGTAGGCGAGGAAAACATGGACCCATGACCGGTTGCTTAAATCGTCCAGTAAACGACACTGAACATTGTCTGGCAATGCCTTTCCTTGCCCCATACGGTCTGCCGCGTAGTCATTGATAAGGGTGAGAATCGCAGCGCGATGATTTGCCGCCTGATAGTCGGCACGAATAATGGTGATCATGGATATGGCAGGCCCTGCAGGTTGACATGAAACGTATTTATTTTATGGTGTTATCGGATGCATACCCACTCCTGGGGCGGGTATCACGTCTTATCATCGGGATTCTATGACACAGTCAAGCCTGGAGAGCAGGCGGCTGATGATTTTCTTGCGGCTGTCCTCTCCCCGGAAGCGAATGGTGAGCCTGCTGAGACGTACGGAGTCCATCGGCGGATTATCCTCATGCATTTGAATGCTTTTCATGGAAATACCCCGGTTTGAAAACACGGAGGAGACGAGGAAGAGGGTGCCCGGTTCATCCTGGACCATCAGAACGATGGTTTGCAAGGGAAGATTCTCGTCATTGGCTATGCATTCCATAATAGAAGCTTCCTTTGGATGGATTGCACGGCTTTGAAAAATAATTGTTGCTCACCATCCGAGAGCGGGACGGGATAGACACCATCCCAGCCTTTAGGGCTGATTACTACGGGGGCGCCGACCGGGCCGGATACAGACAGAAACTCACCATCCAGAACGACCTGGGCAGCGATAACGGTATCTTTGCCACTTAAAATAGACTTAACCAAGTCTACAGTGGCATGCGCTGTAGCGATATCTGTTTTGGCACCGGAAAAAAGTGTCAGAAATGGCCCTACCATGACCCGAACGTCGGGAGGGAGTGTATCAAAACGCTGAAAGGCTTCACTCATATGCCCACTCTGAGCGATCTGAATGATTTCATCGCGCAGACGTTGCAGGGTCTCGGGGAACTGTACGCTGGACGTACTGCTCCGCACTTGCCGGATGGCTCTTGCGGTTTCAGATTCGGAGAATCCTTGCACGGTAACACTACTCCACAGTGGGACGATGCCATCTCCATGCTCGCCAAGCACCATCGCCCGCACTGCTTCACGAGAGACGTTGATGGAACGGGCTACTTCCCGGCGAAACCGCAGACTATCCTGATAAGCGCCCATACCGATAACGCGCCTACGGTCATAGTGATCGGCGAATACCTGGACAATCAGTTCTACCGGATTGGTGACGACAATAACAATCTCGTGGCCATATCCATATTTCGCTATGGCTTCGGCATAGGGTATGGCCATCGCGCGATTGTATGACGCCAATTCATCGCGGCTGGGGGGTGGTTCGTCTTTGTTGGCATGAGGATGAATAGTCGACCCTGCCGTCATCAGAATGATATCGGCCACGATCTCTTCGGGACGCAAGGCGATATCGATAATGGGGCAGTGTTCTGCAAAAGCGTCTTTCAGGTCTTGCCGAAAGCCATACAAGGCAGATGCGCTGGCCCCCGTGGAGCGGCCCACAAGTTGTAAGCGATCCGTGGGGAGCAAGATCTTCTCCAGGAGAATGCGGCTGGCCATATGTTTGCCGGTGCTGCCATTGGCACCGATGATCGCGATATCCAAGCGATGCGCCTCGTGATGCCTCAGCCAAGGCCGGGTAGCAGGAACCGGAGATCGCAATATCTCATTGGCCGGTTATAAAACAAGGCGCATCAGGAGAAGCGACCGGAAAGGCCGACCTCTATGAAACGAGGTTCTCCGGGATATGCCTGATCGTAGGGTTGCCCCACCGCATTGAAGCCATACTCCTTGTAACTTTGGTAGTAGTGGACGTAATAGTGGCGATCCAGAAGATTGTCCACGTTCAGGCTCACGGTAAGTGATTGTAAATGGTTTTTGTGGATGGGGATTTTATAGCTGGCGCTCAGGTTGACCAGAAAGTAGCCGGCCAGATAATTCGATGCGTTGGGCACCGTGGCGTCGGCCAGAAGGGGGTTGGTCTCGGTGGGGGGCAGGTCGTAAGTGGTGGGCTGAGAACCGGTGTAGGAACCGTAGATTTCCCCATGAAACCCCCCTCTATGGTAGTTTACCCCGAGATTGGCCAGCCAATTGGGCACGGCCGGCAGAGGATTCCCGGCGAAAACATAACCGTATTGGCCTTCAAAAGGGGTATCATTGGCCGAAAAACTATTCATGTAGGTCGCTTTGGTATATGAGGCGGACCCAAATACGGACCAATCCGGCGTGATCAGATATTTTCCAGAAAACTCCAGGCCCTTCATCTGCTCTTCCCCGACATTCGCATACTGGGAAAAACCGGTGAGGTAATTCGTGTAGAACGAGAACATTCCGTGCATGTTTTGCAGGTAGCCATCGAAATTCAGGTACAGGTGTTTCCCAACATAGCGAACACCTGTTTCGTAGGCGTTCACCGTTTCCGGTCCCGGCGCAACGGTCGAACTTCCGGACGGCCCAAGGATGTAATCGGCGATCGGTGCGAAACGCGCACCTTTGCCGTAGCTTGCATAGGCTATGACTTTGTGTGTCACGTCATAAGAGAGGCCAAGATAAGGCAGTATCTCTTTATCGTAGTTTCCTAGGTTGTAGGAGTTGTTTGGCGAGGCATAAATATTGACCGGCTGGAATTGATTTGAGGAAACCCCAGTGATCGTGACGCCGGGTTCGATGTGTAATCTGTTGTCCAGGATATTTATTTTGTCCTGAATGTAACCCGAATAAACTTCACGATGACCTTCACCTCCAAAACCTTGGGTGCCCGTATATGAGTTGTATCCATTTATCTTTGGCATGTTTAGGGTGCCATATATATACTGGTTGGCCTTGTTGTTTTCCGAGGCAATAAGGCCGCCTATGGTTATATCATTGTAAGGTAGAAATATGCTGACCTTCGGGGCGAAGCCGATGGTCTCTGAAGATTGATCGCTAAGCTGTGCGGCCTCCCCGGCGGTATAACTTCCGAAAACCTGCTCAGGATTATAGCTAAAATAATTGTTAGGATTGTTTGGCCCTCCTAGCGGCCCGTAGGCAAAGTATGGAGCATTGAAGTTGACTTGATAAGGGTAGCTGGCATTGATGTACGCCGGGTTCGTATAGGCGGAGAAAGTGCTCGATCGGCCCCTGTAGTATAATTTTCCGCCTATCACTAGATGGCGGTTGATATAGGTGCTGTCGCCGAGAATGGCGGTGACATAATTATTGACTTCTTGTGTGCTCGCTTCGGATAGCGGCACATTATAAAAAATACCATATTTGTTGAGTTGGGCCGTTGGTAAGGGGGCGCTTATGAGATAGCCATTACCACGGTTATAAATAACCGTGGCGGTCACTTTGGAGAGGCCATAATCGTACGGCTTGACGGCGCTGAACAGAAAGTCGGTATAGCGCGCCGGCGTGTTCTGGATGTAACCGGCGGTTTGCGTCTGACTCAGTCGCATCAGCACTTTGAGCCCATCCGTATGGGGGATGATTCCAGAGTTGATCTGGGCACCGTAGACGTCGGTGGAAAAGGCCCCGATCTTGCTAAAAAGATCGGTGTAAAACTTGTTCGTGGGTTGTTTGGTGATATAGTTTACCGTGCCGCCCACCGTGGCGAACCCGCCACGGTCCGGCGGGGCCACGCCGGGATAAACATGGATTCCCTGGATTTGCCCGGTCGCGACCACGCTGCCTATATTGTTGTTTAGATACGCACCCTCACCGCCGGAGAGTAAACTGGTCATCGGAATTCCATCTAGCGTCTGGGCGAGTTGCGACATACGCACGCCGCGCACGGTCAGCACCGGGGTCCCCGGTCCGATGTTCTGCTGATATTCATTGACGGAGGGGGTTCTCTTGAGGAGGCTGTAAATGTTTTCCGAGGAACTGGCATGTTTAATCTGTTCCGGAGTGATCACTGACATTGCCGAGGCGATATTGCGTTCACCCACCAATAACTTCTGATATTTTTTCTTGATTTCCTTCAGCTTGACCACCTTGTTGGCAGGAGAAGCATCGGAAGATTTGCTGACCGTGCTAGAGTCAGTTCCAGCGAACGCGTTGGTGGTGAGGAAGGGGTATAGGGCCAGAATTGTCGCTGTAGCGATGTTTGCGTGCGCTTTAATTCTATGATTGGACATTATTTATTTCTCCATGAGATGACTTCATAGAAATAAAAAACTCAGGGCTCGACTCCTGCCGCAAGGCTAATTGGAGAGAGTCTCGACGGCAATCTACAAAGCAAATGTTGTGCCATATCTACAGGGGTGATGTAGTTTGTGCAATTCCTGTCGGTGAAAGGCAAGATATGCGTAATAACATGCTAATTAAATAAGTAAAAACTTTAATGGTCTTGTGCCAATTTTTGACGCAAAGCATACGATGGCTGCGATTCAGCACCTCATGATGGTGCATTCCGTGCAAGCATTGCACCAGAATGGAGCGTTCCTGCTGTGCTTTAGTTCTGCGAAAGAGGTCGAGATGCGGCAACACTAGTCTCGTTTCGGGATGGACAGATCTTTGAAATTATAAAAGAAACAAAGTGATATCCGCATCATGACCGTTGGGAGACGAAAGCCTGTATGCTATTCCCGGTATGTTTGGTACGAATCCTGCTATAATATGACTTGAGGTTGGGTATCATAATAGGTAGCTTTATAGTATAAGCACATAAAGGCTGATTATTTTCGATGCCTACAGCGATAAATTGAAATAGCATTCCGACTGCCTGGGAACTTGTGAGAATTTATGGGATTTATTCGTCAGGCCCGTTGTACTAAAGTTATCCTGATGCGATTAATCCATGATTTATGTTGTAAAGCTGCGCGTTATCTATGGGTTATTTTTTCTGGAATACTGTTCTCCTGCTCCGGTTTTGCGGCCACCCCGCGGTACGGCGGTACGCTGACCACCATCCCCGGCGTCGGCCTTTGCCCCCCGGCGGCGATGAACGGGTTCAACCCCTTGTTGACTTCGTCGGCCTTCGACACGGAGGCCGACGGCCTGATGTATCAGCCACTGCTCTGGATCAACCGCCAGTTCAAGATTGACTACGGGCTGAGTGTCGCCCGCGCGGTCGTCGTCGGACCGAGACACCGCACTTTCACCATTCATTTGTCCAAGGGATGGAAATGGTCCGATGGCGTCCCGGTCACGGCTGCGGATGTGGCCTATACCTATCACATGATTCTGAAGCTCGGCCCCAAATATCCGGGTTATGCCAGTGGTGGTATTCCTGGGGAAGTGGCGGCTTTGACGGTGGTGAATCCTTACGAGATTCGCGTAGTGACTCGGCGGCCCGTCAATCCGGTTTGGTTCGAGTTGAGCGGATTAAACCAGCTGGTTCCCTATCCGGCTCAGGTCTGGAACAAATATTCGGTCAACCAGATGTATGATCGGATGACGAGTCTGAACTTTTTTCGGGTCGTGGACGGACCTTTCCGCCTGGAGTCATTCCATCCCGGGCGTTATGTGAGCATGGTCCCCAACCGGCGATTCTCGGGTCCGGATAAGCCTTATATTCACCGAGTGATTTTTCGATTCATCCATTCTCCCGCCAGCGTTTTCTTCGCCCTGAAGAGCGGTGCCATCCAGTTGGGAAACCTGCCCGCGCCGCTCTACCCCGCGCGCCATCAATTGAGGGGAGATCGCTTATTGACCACCGGACCGGCGTGGGGCTTCAATTATCTCGGGTTTGATTTTGACAATCCGCACATTGCTTTTGTGCGTGATCCTCTGGTGCGCCAGGCGATGATGCACGCCATCAACCAGGACCTGTTCATCAGGATCTTGGGATATGGATATGGCGTCCGCGCCTTTGGTCTTGTTCCGGGCGTGCCCCCGGCATTTTTGTCGCCAGAAGCCAAGAGGCTCCTTTCCCAGGGCGCCTACGACCCCGCCCTGGCGGATGAATTGCTCGACCGGGCGGGCTGGCACCGGGGGTCTGATGGGATCCGCATGAAAGATGGGCACAGCCTGACCTTCACGCTGTATCTGCCGCCCGGAATGATACGGGGTCCCACCTTGCTGGCGGATATGCTGGCAAAAGTGGGGATAGAAGTGCGTATGCGTGAAAAACCGTTCAATGAAATAATTGCGCAAATGTCGGACCCGAGCAATAGACACTGGCAGGCCGTGTATTTGGCTTGGAGCCAGAGCGCCTACCCGACGGGAGGCTCTATATTCAAGTGCGGCGGCACTCAGAACAACTATCATTATTGCAGCAAAAAAATGGATGCGTTGTCCGATAAGATTCGGATTCAGTCAGGCTTGCAGGCGTTATACAAGTTCCAGAACTATTTTACCGAACAACAGCCGGTCATCGTGTTGCCCAATATGAAGATTTTTGTGGAGGCCGCCTTGCAACTCCACGGATTAACTCGTGCGTTTAGCCCTCTGGGGAGCTTTAATCCGCAGTTTATCTGGATCAGCCGGGGGTAGGGTGATGATGAAACGTATGATTTTAAATCGTCTGAGCACCTCCGCCCTCTCGTTATTTTTGCTGGTGACCATCGTGTTTTTTTTGATTCACGCGACGCCCGGCGGCCCGGCGTACAGTATTCTGGGCATGCATGCGACACCGCAGGCGGTGGCGGCGCTGAACCAGCAGATGGGTCTTGATCACCCGCTCTGGCAACAGTATGGCATCTGGTGGGCGCATCTGTTTGAAGGCAATCTTGGCTATTCCTTCACCCAACATGCCCCGGTGGTGTCGCTGATGGGTTCCTATCTGGAGAACTCCATCCTGCTGTATGCACTGGCGACGGCTATCGCCATCGTCTTCTCCGTCATCATCGGCATGTTTCAAGGCTACTGGGCAGAACGCACCCCAGGTCTGGTGATCGGTGGACTGCAAATTATCGTCTACTCCCTGCCGGTATTTTTTATCGGCACCCTGCTTATTCTCTTCTTTGCGATTGATCTCAACTGGTTTCCGCCGGGCGGTATTGGCGGCGACGAGCATTGGCAGAGCGGAGGACCCCATATCGGGAGCTATATCCAGCATATGATCCTGCCCGGCGTTACCTTGGCCTTGCCCCTGACGGCTGGCCTGTCGCGCTACTTTGGCCACCAGGCGCGCAGCGAGTACCGCCTCGACTATGTGCGTACCGCCCGGGCCCGGGGTATTCCGCCCTTGCGGATTGCCATCAATCATGTCTTGCGTAATGCCATCCGCCCCCTGGTCACGGTCATCGGCATGATGATCCCCGGCATTTTCGTCGGTGGCATCCTCACCGAGAGCGTCTTTAACTATCCCGGTCTCGGCTGGCTGCTCTGGCGCTCCGCCCTGGAACAGGATTATCCGACCCTGACCGCTATTGTGCTGCTGATCGGGGTGCTGACGATTCTCGGCAACCTTGCTGCCGACCTCACCAACAGTATTCTCGATGTACGGGTGCGCTATGAGTAGTCATCCGACCGACATGACCGTGAACAACAGCCTGGTGGCCCGCCCCATTCCCGGGATGTTCACCCGGCTGTGGTCCGACTCCCTGCGTCACTGGGTGGGGCAGTACAGCCACCCCATGACCTGGACAGGGCTCAGCATTTTTGTCCTGCTCATGCTCTTCTCCTGGGTTGGGCCACTCCTCTATCCCGCCGACCCTCTGGCTATTCACGCCAACCACATTCTGCTGGCACCCTCCTGGCAGTTTCCTTTCGGGACCGATAACCTCGGGCGCAATATGCTGGCACGGATGATGGAAGGGGGCCGGGCCACTCTGGAAGTCGGCTTGCTGGGATCTTTCATCGCCATCTTCCTCGGGATTCTCTATGGCATGACGGCGGCACTCAGCCCACGCTGGCTGGACAAGGTCCTGATGCGCCTGCTCGATGCCCTGCTGGCTTTGCCCGGAATCGTCCTGATGATTTTCTTTGCGGCCATCATCCCCCTTGACACCCTGAGTCTGGTACTGGTGCTAGGTTTCCTGTCCTGGCCGGGCCTCGCTCGTATCGTCCGCAATGAAGCCCTGGCCTATAAGGAACGGGATTACATTCTCGCCGCCCGGCAGTTCGGGGCCAGTACGTTTTATATTGCGCGGGCCCACCTGATGCGCTCCATGCTGCCCATTTTGATCGTCAACACCACCTTCATGGTCGCCGATCTGATTCTGGCTTTATCGGGTTTGTCCTTTCTGGGGCTCGGGATTCAACCCCCTCATGCTTCCTGGGGCGGACTGCTCAATGATGGCCTGCAGATCGTCATTATCGGACCTTGGTGGCTGATCGTTTTCCCGGGGGTGGCCATTTTTCTCGCCATTGTCGCCATGAACGTGCTGGGTCAGGGTCTGCTCGCCCGGCTGGAGGGTCGCTAAGATGACTGCGAAAGCCCTCCACCGTTCCCATATACCCCTGCGGGAGACCGATATGCGCAGTGACCGGGTCCAAAGCCTCAATGATCCCCAGAGCCCTCAGCGTAGTGGTAGCGAACAGGTGACGGGTTTACGAGTCAACGATCTGACCGTGACCTTCGGGCGCGGCCGCAAAGCCTTTAACGTGATCGAATCCCTGAATTTTGAGGTGGCGGCCGGAGAAACGCTGGGCCTGGTTGGCGAGTCGGGTTCCGGTAAATCCATGACCGCCGCCGCCCTCATGGGATGGCTTCCCTGGGGAGGGCGTAGTAGTGGCTCGGTGCAACTGGGAGATACAGAGATCACCCGGCTTTCCAAGACTGCCCTGCGCGCCACCCGAGGCCGGGAGGTCGGGATGATCTTCCAGAATCCCCTGTCCTCCCTGAACCCTAGCCTCACTGTCGCCCAGCAAATTGCCGAGCCGTACCGACTCTACTGCGGGGCGACGGCGCCGGCCGCCCGCAGTCATGCCCGGCAGCTCCTGCAGGAAGTCGGCGTCCCCGATGCGGAAAGGCGTCTTGACGACTACCCCCACCAGTTCTCCGGCGGCATGCGTCAGCGGGTGATGATCGCCATGGCTCTGGCCTGCAGCCCGCGCCTGCTCATTGCCGATGAGCCCACTACGGCCCTCGACGTGATCAATCAGGCCAAGATTCTGCGGCTCATTCAGCGCCTGCAGAAGGAACACGGCATGGCCGTGATTTTCATCACCCATGACCTCTCCCTGGTCGCCGAGTATGCCCAGAAGGTTATGGTGCTCTACGCGGGCAAGACGGTGGAGCAGGGGCCGGCAGAGGACTTTTTCTGTTCCCCTCGCCACCCCTACAGCCAGGCTCTGCTCCATGCCATCCCGCGTTTGGTGAATATGGAAGAACGTTTGAGCGATATTGACGGATTACCGCCCCGGCCCCAGGAGTTTCCGGTAGGCTGCCGCTTTGCCCCCCGTTGCCCGGCCATGACCCCCGAGTGTCTGACCGCCTATCCGGCGCAGCAGGGTGGCGCCCATTACTTCTACTGCATTCATCCGGTCGGAGCCGTGTCATGAGCGCTTGGTTAGAGGTCAAACAACTGGATGTGCGCTTCAATCTCGGCGAGGGTGGCTTATTGCGGCAAAGTCAGGGTACCGTACATGCCCTCAGCGATATCAGCTTCGGCCTGGAGCAGGGGCAAACTATCGGTTTGATCGGCGAGTCTGGTTCGGGTAAAAGCACCCTCGGGCGGGCTATCCTGCATCTGGTCCGGCCCAGTGCCGGGGAAGTCCATCTCAATGGAACCAATCTCACCGCCCTCACTGAGAAACAGATCCGCCCTTACCGCCAGCAAATGCAGATGGTCTTTCAGGATCCCTTCGACTCCATGAACGCCCGCATGACGGTCGGACAAATCATCATGGAGCCCCTGCTCTTGCAACATATCGGCAGGGCTGGTGAACGCCGCCAGAAAGCGGAAGCCCTGCTTGAACGCATGGGCCTCGACCGGCGGGCCATGAATCGTTATCCCGGACAGTATTCTGGCGGTCAGCGGCAGCGCATGGCCATTGCCCGTGCCCTGACCACTGAACCGCAACTCCTGGTCCTGGATGAACCGACGTCCGGCCTCGACGTGTCCATGCAGGCGCGTATTCTGAACCTGTTGCGCGACCTGCAAAACGAGATGGGTCTGAGCTACGTGTTCATCAGTCATGATCTGGGTGCAGTCTCTTACCTTGCGCAACGGGTTATCGTGTTGTACCTGGGGCGGGTGGTGGAAATTGCGCCAACCCGCACCCTGATCAGCAGCCCGGCCCACCCCTATACGGCGTCCCTCATGGATGCCCTGCCACTCATGGTTCGCCAGGGGGAGGGCGCACATTTACCCCCATCCGTAGGGGAGCCACCGTCACCCGTCAACCCCCCGGCCGGCTGCGCCTTTCATACCCGCTGCCCGAAGGCTGAAACCCGCTGCAGCAGCGAACGCCCCCTGCTCCAGAACCTCAGCGCAGAACATCATGTGGCTTGCCATTTTCCCTTGGCACCGGTTGAAAATATGGAGTTTCCACAACAGGCCAGGGCACTCTCGTGAATTTTCCTGGAGAATTATAATGTCTTTTTTGCGTGTTGTTTCGGGTGATGACTTGCGTGCTACGGCCCGTCGGGCGGCTAATCTTCTGGAATCTCTGCCCTACTGGTCGGTGCTGGTGGAAGAAAGTGAGCGATTGAGCACCGTGGTGCAGCGGGGCGTAGCGGCCGCACCGGCGCGACAATATCTGCGGGCGGCGCTGATCACCGTCGGCTCGGGTGGCAATGTGAGTTATGCGTCGACGACGGATCTATCTACAAAGGGCTTGCGCAAAGCCGTGACGCAGGCCATTCAGCGGGCCGAACAACTGGCTTCGTTTCGACTGACCGAAATGGAGAGCTGGCCGAAACCCCATCAGAAGGGGCACTGGCGTTCGCCGGGTGGCCCGGGAATGTCTCTGGCAGAGCGCTTTGACTGGCTGACGACCCTGGATGCGGCACTGAACACAGAAAATCGCATCAAAGATCGTATGGCTGGTCTGGGAACAGTCGATCGCCAGCGGTATTTTTTACATAGCGCCGGGGCGGAGCAGCACCAGGAGATTTTTCTCTGCATACCCTATATGCAGGCAACCGCCAGTGACGGGCACGAAGCACAGTCGCGCAGTTACAGCCCTTATGCGCAAGGTGCGGCGACCGCCGAATCCTTCGTGGCATCTGCTTTTACCGTCGTTACGGCGGAACGGTTGGCCACCGAGGCGCTTGATCTGCTGCAGGCACCAGACTGCCCGACGGGGGTCATGGATGTTTTGCTCTCTCCTGAGCAAATGACCCTGCAGATTCATGAGAGTATCGGCCACCCTCTGGAGTTGGACCGAATTCTTGGGGATGAAAGAAACTATGCGGGTTGGAGCTTTTTGCGCCAGGAAGATTTCGGACATCTGCAGTACGGCAGTGCTCTGCTCAATGTGGTGTTTGATCCCACCGAAGCGGGTGAACTGGCGGGTTATGCATATGATGACGAGGGTACTCCGGCGCAACGCACCCACCTGATTCACAAAGGCATCTTGCAGAGACCTCTGGGTGGTGCCCGTTCTGCGGCGCGGGCTGGCATGGAACCGGTGGCTTGTGCGCGGGTGTGTGATCCGTTGCGTCAGCCCATTGATCGTATGGCGAACATTAATCTGGAGCCAGGCAGCTGCGCGATGGATGAAATGATCGCGCAGGTGGAAGACGGTGTGTGGATGAGCGAAAACCGCTCCTGGTCGATTGATCAGCGTCGCGATAAATTTCAGTTCGGTTGCGAATGGGGCCGCCGCATCGAAAACGGGCAGCTCAAGGGCTGGGTAAAAAATCCCAATTATCGCGGACGTACCCTTGATTTCTGGAAATCACTCATTGCGGTTGGCGATCGTGCGAGTTATCGCATTTCGGGAACGCCTTATTGTGGTAAGGGAGAGCCGAATCAGGCAATTACGGTTGGGCACGCCTCACCGCCCTGTCTTTTCCGTGGTATTGAAACCTTTGGTGGTAATGCATGATGAGCACAACAGATCAGTATATTCATGAGCTACCCGGCATATTGGCGACTTTGGTGCGGGCCAAAGAACAACTTTTTGCAAGGATTTACGTCGAAAAAACCCAGTATGCGCGCCTGACGCAGGCGCGGGTGAACCAAAGTGGTGCCATTCATCAAAGTGTGATGACCTTGTCCCTGAGTAATGGCGAAGCGATGGTCAGCATGACCCTGGAAGGCGAGCTACCTTACGGCTCTGACCTGAAACAGTTGGTCACTGCTTTGCGTGATGACTTATCCCATGTGCCGGCGGATCCCTGGTTGAATTTGAGTCAGGACCCCCAACAAACGGAGACGGGAGCACTCTGTCCGGCAACAAACTTTGAGGAACTGGTCACGGTTCTTTGTGGTTCTGCTGGCCACCATGACCTGGTGGGACTGGTTTTGGCGGGTCCACAGACCCTCGCAGTATGCAGTAGTCTGGGGCATTGTCTGATCCATCGTGGCGGCGGCAGCAGTGTGGATGTGAGCTTTTTTGATCCAGAATACAACGCAGTCAAGCGGGTGCGCAGTCAGCCAGATATTCAGGACATCTCCGCGTTGATGGATGGCATGGCGCGCGATCTGAACGCCCTGCAACGACCCGCAGTGACCCTCAAGCCCGATACTTACCGGGCCTGGCTTTCTGCCGAAGCCCTGGCGGAGTTGCTGGGGACCATGAGTTGGAGTGGTTTTTCGATAGAGGCTATTCAAAGTGGTAGTAGCCCGCTGAAGCAATTGTACAGCGGAGAAAAACAACTCGCCGGTATGGTGACGCTCCACGAGAGTCGGCAGGCCTTGGGTGTCCCCCAATTTACGGATCAGGGCTATTTGCTGCCCGCTGAGGTCCCACTGATCTCAGCCGGTACTGCGCAGCAGTCTCTGGCCAGCCCGCGTGCCGCACGGGAGTTTGATGTCGCCATTAATAGTGATGGTGCGCCCATGGCGCTTCACCTGCATGCCGGAGACCTACTGGATGCCGATGTGCTCAGGCAGATTGGTACAGGCCTCTATATTGGCCGCCTCTGGTACACTAATATTTCTGACCCGGCGAGTTGCCGCCTGACGGCCATGACCCGATACGATTGTTATTGGGTGGACCAGGGTGAACTGACGGGTCCGTTGGTGCCGGTACGTGTTGACTCCAGTTTGTACCAACTTCTGGGCAGTGATTTGGAGGCTTTGGGTGCCACCTTGCATCGGATTCCGGAAACCCATAGCTATGGCAGTCGTTCCTGGGGAGGTACTTTGCTACCCGGAGCAATGACCACATTAAAAATAACGCTTTGAGGACTTTGGTCTGAAAAACTTTTATCGCAATGTTCTGTTATTCCTTAACACCATCTGTGCTGGTTTGCTTGTCGTGGATAGTGCCTGCGCTGCCCCGGTTACTGCTCTGACGACAGTGACTTCAGTAGGACTTGCTCCGCCCATGAATGTCAATTCGCTGCTGCCCGTGGTGAATAATGATTCCAGCGCAAACACCCAGATTATCACGCTGATGTTTCGGCCCCTCATCTGGATTGGCACCGATCTGAAAATTGACTGGAAGCAGTCCATTGCCCAGAAAATAACGGTTTCTCCGGATCGTCGACAGTTCACGATTCGGCTCAAACCCTGGTTGTGGTCCGACGGGAAGCCGGTCACCGCCGAGGATACGCTGGCTTGCCTGCGCATGATCCAGGGATTTGGCGCGCGTTATGCCAACGATGGAATGGGCGGTATGCCGGACATTATTGATAAGGCGGTAGCGCTGAATGAGCGGACCTTGCAGATTACGCTTAAACGCCCGGTGAATCCCATCTGGTTTGAATTAAATGGCTTATCTCAACTGATCCCGGTTCCTGCCTGGCGCTGGAAAAAGTATTCCATCGATACGCTCTTCAAACTTCAGGATAAAGCGGGGATGGTTTCCGTTGTGGACGGACCATATAAGCTTGCACGATTTATGCCGGGCCGGAGTATCGATTTTGTGAGAAATCCTCAGTATTCCGGGGCGCAGCCTCACCTCCAGCAATTGCGTTTCAAAATGTATACTTCTGACTCGGGTGCGTTTTGGGCACTTAAGTCCGGTGTCATTCAGGCCGGGATGATTCCCCACTATCTGTATGCTGCACGGTGGATGGTCAAAAATCTCAACACCTGCGTGAGTAATGGTGGCTATGGGTTTAATTATGTTACACTAAACTTCACTAATCCGAAGGTTGCATTTTTGCGCGATGTGAAAGTACGCCAGGCATTAGCGCTGGCCGTTAATCAAACACAAATCATCAAGACGGCTTTTCATGGACTGGGTGTCCCGAGCTTTAATCCGGTTCCGACCAATCCGGATACCTATCTTTCGCCGGAGATGAAGGCCTTGGTTGCGAATCCCGCTTCTGTCTATAACCCGACTAAGGCAAAGCAGTTGCTGGCTGCAGCAGGATGGCTGCCGGGTCCGGATGGAGTGCGGGTCCGTCATGGCCAGAAGTTGATGCTTACCATGTTAGTACCGGATGTGAGCCAAACGCTGGTGGCTGTCAGTGAGTTGTTGGAAGCCGATTGGCGGGGTATTGGGGTGGATATGCGGATCCGCATTTTACCTTTTAATCTTGAGCTCGCAAAATTGCACCCCCATGGTAAGTGGGAGGCATCAATGATTGTTTGGTCTTATAACCCGGATTATTACCCAAGTGGGGATGGCTTATTCAATGCGAGTGGCGGTTCTAATTATGGCGATTATAGCAATCCAAAAATGGATCAATTAATTAGTGATAGTGCGCAAGAAAATGGTATCAAGGCGCTCTATGCGTATGAGAATTATGCTTATGAGCAGGTACCAGTAATTTTTCTGCCTTATCCTGAATATATGGTGAAATATGCCCGGAATGTTACCCATGATCAGCTGATCACCGCGTTGTATTCGGTAGGTTGCGAAGCGCAACGTCCCCAGTGAATGTGTTAAATCAATATGGTTGACATGGGGACCGTTATGGAAATGTTCGTGACAGACTTCAACAAACAGCGCGTAGCCATTGCAAGCTTGCGGGTAGCCGTGTTTGTCCGTGAACAAGGCGTGCCTGAAGACATGGAGATGGATGATCGTGATTCGTTCTGCATACATTTTTTGGCGCAAGAAGGGTCCTCGTTTGTGGCGACAGCGCGCCTTGACCCCGGCTTAAGAGGGAAGGTGGGCAGATTGGCCGTTCTGGCTTCTCACCGGCACAGTGGAGTCGGTACGCGGGTCATGGATATGGTGCATCGGACTGCGCGTAACCAGGGCTTATCAGAAGTCTGGTGTCATGCACAGTGCAGCGCGGAAGTTTTTTATCAAAAGCTGGGCTATCGTGCCGTGGGGGAGCCTTTTGAGGAAGCGGGCATCGCGCATATCACCATGCGATGTGATTTATTCTGATCAGTCTTTCATTTTGATAGTTTTGAGGTTTTAATGAATTCTCCTGGCTTGTCCGAAGTGGATATGACCACGCTGCAGGACTGGATGTGTCGCCGCATTTGTACCTCCGCTGACCTCGTTGATGGATGTCTGGCAAGAATCGCTGCGTATGATCGTGGGGGATTGGATGGCTGGTATTCATAGTGTCATTGAGGTTAATCCTGAAGCCAGGGCCGGGGAAAACCAAGCAGGTCAAGGGCTTGCCGGTCGGGCGACTTTTTTCTCTGGCCCGGGAGGTGAGTCAAGTTTATTGCGTTATGGATATGCCTTGGAAACAATGCTGGCCGCACGTTTCGCGCCGAGTAATGCATTTAATATAGGTGAATTTGATGTATAAAACGTTTGAGAGAATGATCGAAATTTTCCGGGATCATGAGGCGCATGAGATTGCGGATAATACGCGGCGGTCTTCAGTTTTGGAATTTTATTGGCACTACATATCTCAAGTAAAAGGGGCAATGATCCTCTTGTTCCTGGCCGGGTCTGTTACGGCCATTGTGGATCTTTCCATACCTATTTTTATTGGTAGTATAACGGGCTATGTGGCGCATGCCAAGTCAGATAATTTACCCTCCGGTGACTTGCGCGCAATATTTATCATGGCCATTATTATTATTGTGGTAAGGCCGGCGATTCACTTTTTTCATGATGTCGTGACTAACCAGACGATCGCTGCAAATTTTACCAATCTGATCCGCTGGCAGAATCATCGTGGCCTGATCCGTCAGGGGTGGGGGTTTTTCCAGAGTGACTTTGCCGGACGTATCGCCAATCGTGTCATGCAAACGGGTCCATCTTTGCGCGAAAGTACAGTGGCGACACTGACTGCGGTCTGGTATCTGCTCACCTACGGGGTGAGTTCGATCATTATTTTGGCGAGACAAAGCTGGGAGCTTTCGGCCCCGGTATTTGGCTGGTTTATCCTGTATGGTTTATTGATGTGGTTTTTCATTCCCCGGCTTACCCAGCGGTCTAATTTGCTCTCTAAAGCGCGCTCCGGGCTTACTGGCGCTATTGTGGATAGCTACACCAATATTCATACCGTAAAGCTGTTTGCCAAATCTGAAGATGAAGATCAGTTTGTCAGAGATGCACTGGAGAGCCATACCTCGGCATTTCACGCTTCGTTGCGGATGGTCACCACCTGGATGACTTCCTTGACGGTACTAAATGCACTATTATTGAGTGCTACCACCGGGGTGGGAATATGGTTATGGCATGAAGGGTCTATTTCGGTGGGGATTCTGGTGACCGCCGTACCGCTGGTTTGGCAGATTGCCAATATGTCGGGCTGGGTCGCCAATAATTTGTCTGCAATTTTTGAAAATATTGGTACTGTTCAGGATGGTATGCGCTCGGTAGATCGCCCCAGGATCATGGGCGATGCCCCTTTGGCCAAGCCTTTTGCCTATAAAGAAGGAAGCATCGTCTTTGATGACGTGTCATTCAGCTATCATCAGTCTGATGGAACGGTAGATGAAATCAAGCATATCGATGAAGTATCTATCACTATTCACCCCGGAGAACGAGTCGCGATTGTGGGTCCTTCCGGTTCCGGTAAATCTACGATGGTCAGTTTGTTGCTGCGGTTTTTTGATGTAAACAAGGGGCGTATCCTGATAGACGGACAGGATGTTCGGGGTCTGCAGCAGGAAAGTTTTCGTCAGTTTGTAGGCGTGGTTTCGCAGGATACGTCGCTGTTGCATCGTTCTATTCTCGATAATGTGCGCTATGGGCGTCAGAGTGCTACACGTGTGGAAGTCGAAGAGGCGCTTCGCAAGGCGCGGGCGGATGAATTTGTGTTGAATCTGGTAGACTCCTTTGGTCGTGTCGGACTGGATGCTCAGGTCGGGGAGCGGGGTATCAAACTGTCTGGCGGGCAGCGACAACGAATTGCTATTGCCCGGGTATTCCTCAAAAATGCACCAATTCTGATTTTGGATGAAGCAACATCAGCGTTGGATTCTGTGACAGAGCAGGAGATTCAACACGAATTAGATGAGTTGATGGCCGGCCGGACGGTCATTGCGATCGCCCACCGGATATCTACTATCGCGCACTTCGACCGTATCATTGTGATGGCCAACGGTCATATTGCTGAAATAGGAAATCATCAGGAACTGTTACAGGCAAAAGGTCATTATGCGGAGTTGTGGGCCAGACAAAGTCAGCCTATGAATTTCCGTCAAGAGGCTATTCGCTCCTTTCCAAAGTAAGCTCTCTGAGGCATGCTTCAGCCTGTCCCCCGTCGGCGGGGATTGATTCGACCATAGTAAATGACCTGTCAGGAAATGAGCCATTACTCCGAATACCTCAGCAATTGCCAGGCGCGAACAGCGTTTGCCTATCATTGCCCTGCTGGTTGGTTCCAGCCTCTGGGGGGTGCTCTGGTGGCCGCTCCGCTATTTCGATGCGGCAGGTCTGCGCGGTGCGTGGCTGATTTTGGCCGTCTATCTATTGCTGGCGATACCTGCCGGTCTATGGTCCTGGCGTCGCCGCCATGAACTGCGGCAGCACGGGCGCACTCTGGTCGGTCTGCTCCTACTCGGTGGCTGGACCAATGTGGCCTTCATGCTGGCGCTGGTGCATGGGGAGGTCATCCGTATCCTTCTGCTCTTCTATCTCTCACCGGTTTGGGCCATTTTCGCCGCGCGGATTTTTTTGAAGGAGGCGATAGGCTGGCGCGGTGGCCTTGCGGCCTTGCTGGCGGTAAGTGGGTCGGCTCTGGTTGTCAGTAATGGTCAGGGGTTTTCCCTCGCGGATCTGGATACGAATGATCTGCTGTCTATTTCTTCCGGTCTCGCCTTCGCCCTGAGCAATGTCATTCTGCGCGCTGACACGGCGCTCGGTGATGTGCACCGCGCCACTGCAGTGTGGTGGGGTTGTGTACTGATTGCCTTGCCGTTTGCATTTTTTCAGTATTCACCGGCGCTACCATTGCCGGAATACGGTTATCTGCTGGCCTTTTCCTGGCTGTGGATTGCCGGGGCGACGGTGGCGGTGCAATTTGGCGTGGCGCGGATGCCGGTGAGTGTTTCGGCGGTGATCATGCCTTTTGAGGTCATTGTGGGCGCGCTATCGGCCTGGTGGCTGGCTGGGGAAGCGCCGACGCTCCTGGAATTGTTCGGCGGTATCCTGATACTGCTGGCGGCGCTTTTGCAGATCACCCGCAGTCAGGGGCACCCTATTTTACTGGGCGGTGTTGAAATGGAGAAGGGCGAACTCTAGCTGTTCGCTGCGCTGGATGATCTGGTCGGCATCCCAGTACCGCGGGTCGTTACCGGTCTCTAGGTAGCCCCAGGCGGCGGCCCAGCAGCGGGTTCCCGCCGCCCTGCCCGCGGCCATATCGCGCGGATCGTCGCCGATCATGAGGCTCCGGGCCGCGCAGACCCCCATCTCGGCGAGCGCATGGGTGATCGGCAGCGGATCGGGTTTGGCGCGTGCTGTGCTGTCGCCGCTGACGACGGCGCCGGGGGGCACCGGCAGCTTGAGGGCGCTCAGCAAAGGCAGGGTCAGGAATCCCGGTTTATTGGTCACAATACCCCATACCACCCCGTGCGCCGACAGGCTCGTCAGGGTTTCCGCCATACCCGGGAAAAGGGTGCTCTGTTCGCAGATATGGGCGGCATAAATCTCCAGAAACTCCGCCCGCATGGGCGCAAAATCCGGGTCCTCCGGCTGCAAATGAAAGGCTACCCGAAGGAGACCTTGGGCCCCTTGGGAGGCGACCGGGCGGAGTATCTCCAGCGGTAATGCCGATAGACCGCGATCGGTCCGCATGCGGTTGGCTGCGGCGCCGAGATCGGGAGCCGTATCCACCAGTGTGCCATCGAGATCGAAGAGTACGGCTGCCAACTCAGGCATCAAGGACAGCTTTTCGGGCATGGCTCAGATAGTTGACGCTGACATCATCGGTTAGACGTCCGCGATGGCGGATGGGATCGAAATACATCCCCTTGAGCGCCATGGTGTGCAGATGACTTTGCTTGGTCATGGCCAGTAATTCACTGGGACGAATGAACTTTTGATAATCGTGGGTGCCGCGCGGTAGCAGGCCCAGGACATATTCCGCACCCACAACAGCCAGCAGATAGCTTTTTGGATTGCGGTTGAGGGTGGCGAAGAATACATCGCCACCGGGACGCAGCAGGCTGACACAGGCATTCACTACGGCGGCGGGGTCAGGGACGTGCTCCAGCATTTCCATGCAAGTCACCACGTCATAATACTCCGCTTTTTCCACAGCCAGATCCTCGACGGCGATCTGCCGGTAGTCGATGCGGAGATGGCTGCCATCGGCATGCTTTCGCGCCGCATTTAGGCCATCTCCGGCGAGATCAATACCGGTAACTTCCGCCCCCTGACGCGCCATGGCCTCTGCGAGGATGCCGCCCCCGGTACCCACATCCAGCACTCTCTTGCCATTCAGTCCAGCACAGCCGTTGGCGATGAAATCGAGACGCAATGGGTTGATTTCATGCAGGGTACGAAAGGGTCCATAGGTATCCCACCACTGATCGGCGAGGGCGTCGAACTTGTGGACTTCAGCCTGATCCATATTCATGCGTCGTTATCCTTTTCACGAATGCGTTGTACCCAGCCCCGGGCACGTGCAAATAAATCTTGCGTGTCCCAATCCACGGCTCGTCCTTCGGCAATGCGCAGCTTCCCCTGCACCCAGACATGGCTGACCTGATCGCGCCCCGCACAGTAGGCCACCTGCGAGACCGGATCATAGACCGGGAAAGTGGCCGGATGATCCAGATCAATGGCGATACAGTCGGCGGCCTTGCCGGGTTCCAGGCTGCCCGTTTCTGCGCCCCAGCCGATGGCCTCCGCACCCCCCTGTGTTGCAGCCTCCAGGGCCTCCCAGGCGGGGAAGGCGGTGGGATCCCCACTCACGCCTTTTGCCAGTAAGGCGGCAGTGCGCAATTCACCCAGCATGTCGAGGTCATTGTTACTGGCCGCGCCATCCGTACCGATCGCCAGCGGGGTGCCTTGTTTGCGTAGCGTGGCCACTGGTGTCATCCCCGAGGCCAGCTTCAGATTGGATTCGGGGCAGTGGGCTACATACAGGCCACTGCCCCGGCAAATCGCCAGATCCTCGTCATTCAACTGGGTCATGTGTACGGCGAGAAAGTGCTGGTCCAGTAATCCCAGTCTGGCCAGGCGCGCCAGTGGGCGCATGCCATCCCGGTCAGTGGCCTCCTGCACCTCGTAAGCGGTTTCGTGGACATGCATGTGCACCGGCAGGGCTTCTGCTTTGGCCAGGTCGCGCGCCCCGCGCAAACCTGCATCACCCACAGTGTAAGGCGCATGGGGGGCAATACTCTGGCGAATGAGAGGTATTTTGCGCAGGCGCGGCAACAAGTCCGCCGCCGCCTGCAGGCAGGCATCGGCATTAGCCGCATAGGCGGTGGGGAAATCAATGACGACGTGCCCGACGGTGGCCCGCATGCCCATGCGGTGGGCGACTTCTGCCGCCGCCTCGGGGAAGAAGTACATATCGTTGAACGTAGTGGTGCCGCCGCGCAGCATTTCCGCGATGGCCAGTTCCGTGCCCATGGCGACAAATTCCGGGCTGACAAAGCGGCCTTCTACGGGCCATATATGTTCATTCAGCCAGGTCATCAGCGGCAGGTCATCCGCAAGTCCGCGCATCAGGGTCATGGCCGCATGGGTATGGGCATTGACCAGTCCGGGCATCAGGACATGGTGGTCGAGCCGTGTAGTGGTCGACGCTACGTAGCGCGCGCGGATGTCTTCGGCAGGGCCAATAGCGATGATGTGTCCGTCATGCACCGCCAGGGCGTGATCGTGGAGCACCGTTTGTGGCCGAATCGGCACGATCCAGCGCGCACGTATGATCAGATCGACAGATTGCATTCCCGATTTTTCTAACGCCACACCGGACTCCATCCTTTCTGGAAAGGCAAAGGCGCCATATTAGCACAAGGGCGGCGGCCTCCGACAAATATCGTGGTGCCCGTGATATGGTCCCGGATCAGCCGTTGATAACCCGCTTGATCGCTTCGGCGTAGGCCCAGACTGTTGCCGAGTAATAAGTGCTCGAGTTGTAGCCCATGATGGCGTAGAAATTCGGGTAGGCGATGAACAGTGTCGGGCCACGTTCTGTCTGCAAGCGCAGCAGGCCCACTGGCGTTGATCCTGGGAGCCTCGAAGCGGTCTCCGGCTGAATGCCGGCAGCGCGCAGTTGCGCAAGCGGGTGCTTGCCTTGTAGAAATGGCGCCACGTCAGCGCCCTGATCGCCGGATACCCGGCCCAGCACCGGCTGTCCCGGCTGCCAACCGTGGCCGCGGAAGAAGTTGGCAGTGGAAGCCAAGACATCGGCAGGCGATTGCCACAGGTTGGGCATGGGGCCGCCGGGCGGGTCATTCCAGGTGACGCCGTAGCGCAGGTAACTGCTGGCCAGGAACTGGGACATGCCCATAGCGCCGGCCTGTGAACCCTGGAGTGTTCCTGGGGGAACGCCCAAACGCTGTGCCAGCTTCAGGGTCTCCGCTGTCTGATGCAGAAAAAACCGCCGCCGACCAGGTAACGCCAATGCCAGGCTCAAGTTGCTGTTGAGCACGGAGAATCCGCCCTGAAAAGAACCGAAGCCCGTTTCAATATTGAGAATGCCCATCAAAATCGGTCCGGGAACGCCATATTTCCGACTGACGGCGTGCAGTAGTGCGGCATGTTCCTGCCAGAACTGTACGCCCTGATTCAGGCGGCTCTGACGCAAGAATCGATCGCGATAGCGCCACCAGGGATAGGGTGTTGCAGGGATTGCGGACGCTGGCGGGGGCGTCATTAGTGCCACGGCGCGGGCATTGAAACTGGCGCTTTGCAGGGTGGGAATCACATAACTGGCGGGTAGACCATCCTGTGCTTGCAGGTGGCAGGCGATTTCCTGCATCCGCTCCTGATATCGCAGGGGAAAATTGGGGAACGCCACATTGCTGATGCAGGTGTTGCTGTTCCCTGGCACCTTCGCGGTGCTGGGTTGCTCCGGGAGGGGTAGCGTGGGCAAAGGCGGCGCGGATGTTACGATCGCCGGTGCCGGCGCTTGATTCATCAAGCCGATATTGGTTGCGCATGCCGATAAAGCCGCGGTTGCGACAATGGCATATATGGTTTTCGGAAATACGGCCCAGTTTTTATGCATGATGCGTTTCACCAACGTAGTGGTTTCAAAAAGATTTGGTTAGTTGCCCCGCATCGCTAACAACTCAGCGGGCAGAGGACGCCGCACGCCATCCAGACGTTCCGCCCAGTAAGAAATCTGCAGGCTTTGCACAGCTACACCTTGCTGCCGGTTCAAGGCGCTGACAAACTGCTTGCCGCCGATGTAGATGCCCACATGGGAAAAGGGCTGGCCCATGGTATTGAAAAACACCAGGTCACCTGGACGAATGTGGTTGAGGCGCACCGAGGGTAGGGCGGCGGCCTGGGCAAAAGAGGTTCGGGGAATGCTTACTCCAGCGCGGGCCAACACATATTGAATGAATCCGCTACAGTCGAATCCTGTCTGGGGGCTTTCTCCGCCCCATTGATAAGGCTTGCCAATTTGCGCGATAGCGTTAACGAGCACGGCATCCAGCGTGGCGGCTTCGGCGCGGCTAGCATCGGCGGACGATGCGTTATGGGGAGAGCTGCTTGCCGGTGGGTATGCCGAGCGCGGCGTCATGGTGGCGCAGCCGCTGAGGACCAGAGTCAACAACAGGAGAAGTCCACCCCCACGCTGGATTGGGCCGATAGGTAACATAATGCTTTGCCTTCGCACCGGCGTCTCCCTCGTTCTTTTTTCTCTAAAAAGTAGATAGCCCAAATACTACGTTTTGGCAAGGGGCCGTGCTCTGAGGAGCAGAAAAAAGCAGGCGCATGGTCCTTGACGCGCGCAGCACGGAAGGCTAGGATACGCGCACTTTTCCCCGGTAGCTCAGTCGGTAGAGCGGGTGACTGTTAATCACTAGGTCGGCAGTTCGAGCCTGTCCCGGGGAGCCAAAAGAAACAAGGGCTCAAGCATTTTGCTTGGGTCCTTTTTTGTGCCTTATGCGCGCTGATGCCCGTCCGGTGCCTGTTTGTCCTCGGTAGCTTGGGGCACACGCGTACTGGTTGTTGCATGGAAGTCGTTTATTGGGTTATATCACAGCCAACTTAATGAATTATGGTCTTGACAAGAGTGTCAACGTGCATCTGTTGCCGAACAGTTATCTTTGAGATGATAATGTGCTTTTACTAAGCGTAGTCTCTTGCGCTATTGACAGGCCTTAGGGGGCACGGACAGTTGGAAGGCTCAAAGGGTGCACTATAGAAGCACGACGAAGGGCCATTTTGGGCCTGATACCCATAATCCTAGAACATTACGCCGCTGGAGGTGGAAACATGCGCAGGCGATATTTGATGCTGGTGGTATTGATGATGGCGACTATGACTTTGTCTGGATGCGCCGAGAAGGATGCGGGGCGGGTACTCGCGGTGGGAAAGACCTATACGGCTGCGTTATCAATGGCTATGCTTAAATTCAAGGTGCTATCCTACCAGGGGAATGGATGGTATTCAGTGCAGCTTATAGGTCAACATATGTCTCCTTTCAGCACTGCCACACCAGCCCTTATAAATTCTCGAAATCTTTCTATTCTGCAACAGCCGAGTGGTAATTAGGGCGGTTTTTAGCACTGGTAGCAAGTCGAAGCCATGTTCTAGCGGAGAAATGCCTGATGTCGCAGATGGATAAGTTGTTCCTTGCACTTGGCGCAGCGAATGCGGGGACTGCCGTAGCATTTGGGGCCATCGGAGCGCACGCGTTGAAGGATCGCTTGTCGCCAAAAATGATGAGCGTTTACCACACCGGTAGTCACTACCACCTGTACCACGCCCTGGGGCTGATGCTGGTAGGATTGCTGGCACTGCAACTGCCGGAATCCAGCCTCATGCAGTGGTCAGGCGGTTTTATGCTGGCAGGAACAGTGTTGTTTTCGGGTAGTCTGTATCTCCTGGCAATTACCGGCAAGGGTTGGCTCGGAGCCGTCACACCGATTGGCGGGTTGTCGCTCATTTCTGCATGGATCATGCTGGCTGTTGGAGTTTTGCAGGTTGGGTGATGTAAGCGCATTCGGCTCAGAGAGCCTTCTAATCAGGCTTGCTTAGGTGGTCCATATGACAAAGTCGGTAATACACCTCGCAGCACAGGATGCCTTCAACTTCCTGCAAGAACACTCACAGGCCGTGCTTGTTGATGTCAGGAGCGAAATGGAGTTTCTTTTCGTTGGGCACCCAAAGGAAGCGTTATCTATTCCTTGGCGAGATGAACCGGACTGGGAAATCAACCCGGACTTTCTGGCGCGCGTACGGCGAGCCACATCACTTGATCGCCCTACCTTATTGATTTGCCGCAGCGGCCACCGCTCACTGGAGGCCGGCCTGTTTTTACAGGCAAATGGTTTCAGTGCCGTTTACAATGTCGCGCATGGTTTTGAAGGGGATCTGAGTGATCAGCATTGCCGAAGCAGTCTGAATGGTTGGCGTTTCGATGGATTACCCTGGGAGCAGTGCTAAAGCCGGAATTGGCTGGCTGAATCCGGGCCGAAAGAAATAATGGGATGCATGTCCGCTTCCCCCCCAGCCATGCTCTGATGCGCTGTCCTGACAATGCGCATCTGCCATCCACATCCCGCAGCGTCCGCCTTTATACGAGGGCCATCTTGACGGTCGTGGCCCGATACCCGAGCGTATAACTCTGAATATTGTGTGTCACAAAACTCCCTCGATTCATTATATACAATCGGGAATATCCACGAGATTCAGAATGCCTCACGGATTTTGAAAGTGGATTTTTCGCGGCCCCGGAATATTAGAACCATGGAATCTACCAGGTTAGCAAGCTGAAAGGCTTTTGGCGGGAGTCGTGATACTACCTTTCTTATTTGAAACACGGAGGCTGGAACCATTATTAAGTGAACGGCAGGTATACATTAAGTGATTTACAACATAATATTTTTCTTATATAGATTGTTGTTATTCCTACGCTTTTTTTCATCAGTGACTGCAAGGGTAGCACGTATCACATTGATATTAAATCTAATTTTACGGATGTAAACAGCGGCTCGTTGAGGGTGAACCACCGGGACGGGTCGAGCGTGTAATGTATGGTGAACAGAAAAAGATGTTGCAAAGTGTTACGGTTTGTACTAAATAGTGCATGAGGGTGTTGATGGTACCACACCCTGCCCATTAGAAATGAGACAGTGGCCGACGGAGAAGGTTCCATGAGCTTTACGCCATGACTCCGCGTCCGCTGCGGTTTTTTATTTAATAGTGTGAGGGTTGTGAAGCAGTTCGTGTTACCAGCCTGGCACGAAAGACCTGGTGTATGAACGTATGTTGTTTATCTAATATGTCTGAAGGCGCATACCGCTATGGAGGGGTTATATGATTTCAAGGTCCATGGGTTTTAAGAAGAAAAAATTAATAGTAGCATTAGCAGCAGTGGGGGGTATGGCGTTGTCCTCAAGTGCCTGGGCACTGCCTTCGTTTGCGCGACAGACCGGATGGTCATGCGCGGCCTGTCACACCTCCTACCCGCAATTAACGCCAATGGGCAGAATGTTTAAATTGCTCGGCTTCACCACCACAAATCTTCAAAGGCAACAGAAGCTTCAAGCAAAATTCGGGAACAGCGTCGGTGTGCTCATCTCCCGTGTGTCACAATTTTCTATCTTTCTGCAAGCCTCAGCGACCAATGTCGCGGGTGGGCAGGCAGCACTTGGCGGTGGCAATACGAATGCTTCTCCAAATAATAATATTCAGTTTCCACAGCAGGTGAGCTTGTTCTATGCCGGTGAGGTCACCCCACATATCGGCTCCTTTCTACACTTAACATACTCTGGTGGGGGTAGTAGCACCGGTGGCGGTGGGTTCAGTTTTGATGATTCCAGCATTGTTTGGACCCATCCGTGGAAGTTCGGCACGAATAATCTTTTGGTCACGGGTGTGGACGTAAACAACACACCTACGGCTATGGATCTGTGGAATACCACCCCGGACTGGCAGGCACCGTTTTTTATGTCAGACTATTCGTCCTCGGGTGCGGTGCCCCTGCCATTCATCGAAAACTCAGCAGGTGCGGGATACCCGTTGGCTGGCGTGGGCACTTATGCTGCAGATATTTTTGGGCCAAATAAGGCAAACTGGCTGTACGCGGATGCTGATGTCTATACAAACGCTCAAGGAACCCAAACTAACCCTGTCGGCGGATTTGCGAGTGTCTTCGGAAACGGGCCTACTGGCAGGCTGTCCGGTGCGGCACCCTATGTCCGTCTCGCCTACCAGCATGATTGGGGCAACTGGAACTGGGAAGTCGGCACCTATGGTATGTGGTCCAGCGTGTATGATAACAGCGTGGATAACAATCTATACAATAAAGCGGGTGGCCCCATTGATACATTCGATGATTATGACTTGGATACCCAGCTTCAGTGGCTCAACATCAACGACAACAATAACCTGACGGTTCGTGCGTCGTGGGTAAACGAGCAGCAGCAATTTGGAGCGGGAAGCACTATCTCCCCGAAAAATTCGTCTGGTAACTTGAATTACCTCAACCTCAATGCGACCTACTGGTATCATGATCACTACGGTATCCAGGGAGGATACCGGAACGTGTGGGGGTCCGCTAATCCCGGTCTTTATGGTGCCAATTTCTACTCGCGTAGTGGTTCTCCAGATACCAGCAATGAATGGATAGAAGCCTCCTATCTACCGTGGTGGAATACCCGCTTCTCCCTGCGGTACGTCGTATACAACAAATTCAGGGGTGTCGGTGCGCCGTCGTCATCCGTATCGGGATACGGAGCATCCAGTTATAACACCCTTGAACTATTGGCCTGGATAGCGTACTAGGAGACGAAGACATGACGACACATGTGAACAACCCCAGGTTCTCAAACAAAGAGCACAATGGTATGACTAAACAAAAAAGAACGGTGAATAAATCAGCAGCGCTGCTTATATCGGGCGCACTCCTGGCGGTAGCCGGACAGGCGAGCGCTGCTGGTGGAACAGGAGGGCCAGTCCCATACCGTATTTCCAGCGATTGTATGGTTTGCCATGGCATGACTGGAAATAACACGATCTATCCCATTGTGCCTAAGCTGGCTGGTCAGCATAAGGGATATCTGGAATTACAGCTCAAGCAGTTTAAGGACCGGACCCGTGCCGATCAGAATGGTCAAATTTACATGTGGCCGGTGGCGCAATCTCTGGATGCCGCCAAGATAAAGGAATTGGCCAGTTACTTTGCTTCCCAGAAACCACCGATGCAAAGCAGTGGGGTCAAGCACGCCGGTATAAAGGAAGGGAAGGTTATATTTAACCAGGGCATTACTAATGAACAAATTCCGGCTTGTATGGAATGCCACGGTTCCGATGGCCAGGGCGCAGGGGCCTTCCCTCGCCTGGCTGGTCAACGGTACGGCTATATGGTTCAACAGTTGACCTACTTCCATAATGGTACACGGGTAAATAGTCTGATGAACCAGATTGCAAAAAACATAACTGTAGCGCAGATGAAGGATGTAGCGGCTTATCTTTCATCGTTGTAAGGGCTCAATGAGCTTTTTGCGTGGCAGTCTGAAATTTACAAAAACCTTGGTCTGCCACGTGTGTACATAGTCGAAGTAGTGTGTGCTTCTTAAAGGAGGTATAGAGGTATGGCAGCAAGAAAAGGTGCGGCTACGGTGCTTATCTCCACCGTAATATGCGCGGCAGTAATTATAGGCGCCCTGGAGTGGGAAAAAACAGTGGCGCTGCCTAGTCCATTTGGGCAAGTCATTAATGGGGTGCATCACTACAAAATTGATGAGTTCAACTATTATTACAAACCAGATTATATGACATGGCATGTCGGGGAAAAAGTGTCCTTGACGATTGATAATAGATCGCAGTCAGCACCTCCGATTGCGCATCAGTTTTCGGTAGGTAGAATACTGGTTTCCCGGAATAATGGTTTTCCAAAATCACAGGCCTTGGCCGTTGGTTGGAAAGAAAATTTCTTTGATGGTGTACCCATAACCAGCGGAGGGCAGACGGGGCCGGTACCAGCGTTTTCCGTTAGTCTCAACGGTGGTCAAAAGTACACTTTCAGCTTTGTGGTGCCGAACAAGCCCGGCAGGTGGGAATGGGGTTGTTTCCTGCAAACAGGTCAGCACTTCATGAATGGGATGCATGGCAATATCGATATTCTACCTGCTCAGGGAAGCTAATATAGGGAGGGCATATGAACGCAGCAAAAGAAAACTTATGGAAAGCTTTCCGTGGTCTTGTGGTGGTATGGATTATTGGCATGGCGATTGGCGAGAGTCTAATAGCCTGGGGTGTAGATAACTGGCCGATATTGGGTAGTATCCAAGCCCACATCACGGCGGATGCTACTACCTACCTTATGTGGCAGGCAGTGGCAATCTATGTGCTGGTAGGCGGTGCCATCGTCTACAGTGCGGTGCGCTTCCGCGCATCGTCCATGTCCGATACCGAGGCGCCGACCTATCAGAAACGGACTTGGGCCCCTTTCGTGGTGACATGGTTGGCTTTGGCTATAGCCATTAACCTGGCCAACACGATTTATCCAGGCATGGTGGGTTTAGAGCAAATCTGGGGCATACAACTGGATGCGAAAAACCCATTGGTCATCGACGTTACCGCTCAACAATGGAAGTGGACGTTTTCTTACCCCAAGCAGGGTGTAACGGACGTTTCAGAACTGGTAGTTCCCGAGGGCCGCACCATAGATTTCGTCCTGCGGACCAAAGACGTCATGCACGATTTCTGGGTGCCCGCTTGGGGTGAGAAAAAAGATGTAATTCCCAATGAAGTGCGGCATCTGTTTATTACCCCTACCGTGTTGGGAACAACCGCTACGAATCCGATGATGCGTGTACAGTGTTCCTTGATTTGTGGCAATGGACATCCGTTGATGCGGGCTCCGGTTAAGGTGGTAACAGCTGCAAACTTCAAAACCTGGGTAGCGAACAACAGCTTCTAAACCCGCTGAAGACTTGCCATCTAATATGTTGAATTGGAATGAGGAGTAAATAATGGCATCTAATGAAATGCAAGCACAACCGCTGGACGATATGGAGGGTAACAAAGATCCGTTCGCGATCAGCATGCTGTTTCCACTGTTTCGCGCGGCGCTTTGGGGTCTAACCGGATATTTTGCCGCGGCATGGATTACGGCGGTATTGTTGGGCAGCGTAATCGTCGATCCGTTACCTGCGACAGTGGGTTATGTAGTCGGTCTAATTTGCTGGTTAATGGGTAGCGGATTATGGGAAGGATGGATACGGCGGGCATTTGGTGGGAAAGAAGCCCCATCATTCACCGGCGTAGAACGTTATTTTCGATTCGGCCCGGATTCGAAATCTACAGCCGTACGTTATGTTGTTTTCAATATAGTGGCGTTCTTTTTTGCCGGCATGGCCGCCATGGCTATTCGTGTTCAATTGCTGACACCGGATTCCACGGGTTGGTGGTTGTCCGAGATCCAGTATAATGAAACCTTTGGTATTCATGGTCTGATGATGTTGTTGGCGGTTGCGGCATCGGCCATCGTCGGCGGTGTTGGTTACTACCTTATTCCTTTGATGCTGGGTACGAGAAATGTGGTATTTCCGAAGCTTCTTGGACTGAGCTGGTGGCTTTTACCCCCAGCAGCGTTTGCCGTATTCATGAGTCCCACGATCGGTGGATTCCAGACCGGGTGGTGGGGCTATCCACCATTGGCACAAAATAGTGGTAGCGGTATTGTGTTCTATGTGCTGGGCGCGGCGACACTCCTTATGGCATCGCTACTTGGCGCCATCAATATCGCCGGAACCATGGTGTACATGCGCGCCAAAGGGATGACCCTGGGCCGCGTTCCGATTTTTGTGTGGGGCTTGTTTGCCGCCGCCACGATTCTTATCGTTGAGTCGCCAGCCACCTATACGGGCGCACTGATGGACTTGTCCGATATGATAGCCGGCAGTCATTTTTACACCGGGCCGACCGGGCACCCTTTAGCCTACATGGATCAGTTCTGGTTTTTGTTCCATCCGGAAGTTTATGTTTTTGCGCTGCCTGCTTTTGCCATATGGTTGGAGATTCTTCCTGCCGCGGCCAAGCGTCCGTTATTTGCCCGGGGTTGGGCCATTGCCGGACTTGTTGGCGTTTCCATGCTGGGTGCAATGCTGGGCGTTCATCACTATTTCACTGCGGTGAGTGATGCGCGCATGCCCATATTCATGACAATAACAGAAACCGTATCTATTCCTACGGGGTTTATTTATTTGTCAGCCATTGGGACGCTATGGGGTGGCCGCTTAAGAATTAATGCTGCTGTACTGTTGGTGCTTATGGCCATGATGAACTTCTTGATTGGTGGCCTGACCGGCATATTTAATGCCGATGTTCCAGCGGACCTTCAGTTGCATAACACCTACTGGGTAATTGCACATTTCCATTATACCATACTTGGAGCCGTTATCTTTACGTGGATTGGTGCATTGTATTGGTGGTTTCCCAAAGTTACTGGTCGGAAGATCAATGAGTTTTGGGGGAAATTTCACGCCTGGTGGTTCTTCGTGTTTTTCAACTGCACGTTCTTCCCCATGTTCATAGCAGGTATCGATGGGATGAATAGACGCATTGCCATATATCTGCCTTACCTGCATCAAATCAACATGTTTATATCTATTTCGGCCTTCCTTCTGGGCGCCGGTTTTCTCATTCCGTTGGCCAACCTGGCTTATAGTTGGCGCTATGGGCCAAAGGCCGATGCAAACCCGTGGGGTAGTAAAGGCTTGGAATGGCAAATGAAGTCGCCTACGCCGTATGTGCCATACCCTGCGGCAATTGAGCCGGAAGTTGTTGGTCCAAATGACAACTATGCGCCGGGAGCGAAAGAACCCTTTGTTTGGGTGTCCACGCCCAGCAAGTAAATGAGGAGGAAATAAATTATGGCCGATAATAGTTATGCTAGCTTGATGGATCCAGCTTCGGAGCGCGCGAAGAGGGGAGCTTTCTTTTTCTTGATGCTTTTTGCTGGAATCATTTTTGCGATGTGGGACCTCGCTCGCTTCCTTTGGGGGGGCACCGCGGTGCCCAGCACGCTGAGCATGGGGGCGGGTGTTGGTCTCACTGTCCTGATGCTCGCGAGCCTGGTGCCGGTGGTGGTTGCGCGCAAAAAGTTGGATCGGGGCGATGATGGTGGTATTGTTGGCAATTTGGCCACCCTGCTGGTAATTTCGTTGGTGATGATCGGCGGCATAGTCTACAACTGGACCACGTTAAGCATCGGTAGTGGCTACGGCGGGATTTACGACATTACCAGCCTGTGGTTCCTGGTTCACTTTGTGGCGGGCATCCTGGCACTACTGGCAAGCATTATGAAAATATCCCGCACGCCTGATCGTGCCAAAAAAGAGCGTTGGGTATCGTATAATGTTCTAACCTATTGGAGGGGGGTGGTAATCCTCTGGGTAGCCTTTTTTGTCGTCTTCTATATCGCGTAACTTGGTTATAGATTATCAAATTAGACTGAGGGTAAGATAATGGATATGTCACATTTGTCGTTTGTTATACCCGCCGGGGCCGATGTTCCAACGTTTTTTTGGTTGACGGGATACATCGTATTTCCGGTGGTGTTTTTAAGCACATACTTCTGGTGGATCTTAAAAGAAGTGGCCAATGAAGATCGGCTCCGTGTTTTAAAGAAGACGGAAAAGAGTTCGTCTGGCGATATATGATGCTTTAAATTGTCGCAAGTGGATCGCTCAGGTGCCGCCGTTGTTGTGCCGGAAAAAGGCTGCTATTGTGTCCCGTGATCACGACACAATATTCACCTCATCAACAATCGGCGGCACCTGGGTATCTGTTGTCTCTGGGGCCATTTATGTTTCTTTGTGGCGCTGTTGTTACGCATGTTGCGCAGGAGATAAATTATGGGCAAAGAAGGCTATTTGACTGCCAACAATGATCGCGATGATGAGTCATGGAATGGAAACATTGTATTGATCATCGCATTATTGTGGGCTATTATCGCTCTGGGTGGCTATTATGTTACTCTTAGAGTGATGTTTTAATTTAATGTGTTGCCTTGGTTGGGCGATGAAGCTAGTACGGTAGCGTATAACATGGTGGGCAGATTAACGTTTTGCGCTGCCATGCTGTTCGGTTCGATTAATGTAATCATAAGGAGAGATCATAAGTTATGAATACGCAGACAAGAATGCAAAAGAACTGGTATGTATCTGTTGGTGCCGCAGCTGTTTTGGCGGCCACTGTGGGTATGGGCACCGCGATGGCTGGCACTTTGGATAGCTCCTGGAAAGAAGCTACGCTTCCCCAGGTAAAGGCCATGTTGCAGAAAGATAGCGGGAAAGTCAGTGGCGACACGGTCACCTACAGCGGCAAGACGGTGCACGTGGTCGCTGCAGCCGTGCTTCCAGGTTTTCCATTTCCGAGCTTTGAAGTCCATGACAAAAAGAATCCCACCCTGGATATTCCCGCAGGGGCCGCGGTGGACGTGACCTTCATCAACACCAACAAGGGGTTTGGTCATAGTTTTGACATTACTCAGAAGGCACCGCCTTATGCAGTTATGCCGGTCATTGACCCCATTGTCGCTGGCACTGGATTTAGTCCAGTTCCCAAGGATGGGAAGTTCGGATATACGAACTTCACCTGGCATCCGACAGCCGGTACTTATTACTACGTGTGTCAGATCCCTGGTCATGCGGCGACGGGCATGTTTGGTAAAATTATTGTTAAGTAAGTCATTAACATTTGTTGCCAAAGTAACAATGTAGTTAGGTAGTGTAGATTATTGTGGCTGGGGCTGGATGCTTATTCATGCTCTGGCCATGATGTATTTATTATAAAATAAGCGTCTGATGCCGTGTTTTTTAATGATATCAAGAAGTTTTGGTGATTGTTTATACTACGATCGGCAAGCCGGAAAGAACTTTTAGTCTCGGTGTACTTTAAATTAATTTTAGTTAAGTGCTGTGTGCAGATCGTCCGAAGAATTTGGAGCCGGTGATTCTTTCACTTGAGGTGGGGTAAATTATGGGGAGCAATATTGATCATGGGGTAACGGAGGAGGGTGCGTATCCAGGCCTAAACGCGCTTCCCCACGCGATAGAAGGGGAGATGACGCCAGCAGTGCGGTTAATTGGCTGGTTAATCACCGGGATGTTGCTGGCGGCGGTTGCGGCCGGTTTGTGGCAGGGCATTGCCGGCCATCAGGGTCTGCTGAGGGATGTGGTCAACGGCCTTGCGGCCAGTGAGGTGGGTTTTGCCATTGTGCTGATTCTCTTGGGCAGCATTGTTGAAGGCTTCGGCTACGGCCTGTCCCTCGGCACCCGCTGGCCCTACACGCGCAACATCGTGGTGTTGATGGTGCGTGGTGACCCCGAAGCCGCGCACCGGATGGTAGCTACCTTGGTGGGTCTGGTCGCTTTGGCCCTGGTGATTCTGTCCCCCAACGTCAGCACCATCAGCGGCCTGTCCCTGATTGTGGTGACCGCCCTGTTTGGCATGGGCACCTTATACGTCCTCGCCGGCCGAGCTCCGGCCATTGTGCACGGTACCCACGGTTTACTGGCTTACGGCGTATTCCTCATCTACCTGACCGGCCTCGTCTATCCGGGCCTCAACTTCTGGGCCTACCTCGGTGCCACTGGCGCCTTACACGCTTTACTGCTCGCCGTCTTATTGGGTGGCATGACCACCGGCCAGCGCGGTTTCGGCACCGCCATTGGCCCCTTCGTCAAACCGCAGAAGGCCGCGCAGTGGACGATTGCCGCCCACATCAGTGCCGCCCTGTTGCTGGTCGCCACGCTCGGCTGGATGATGCCCGCCTATCCCATCGCCTTTTATCTCGCGGTGGTCCAGGTTGCAGTCGGGTTTTTGCTCTTCCATGCCGTCAATCTCAAGCCCAAGGACCCTGGCGTCATGGTGGCCTTTCACCAGTCCATGGTCCTGCTCATGTGTCTCGCCATTGTCCTGCAATGGCGCTAAATGAGGTCGTTAGCATCATGTTAAAAGAAGGATTAAACACCAACAGCCTCGACGATCTTTCCGGGCAGCGGTTGCGGCCGTCTCTCCTCAGCGATCTCTGGGTCCTGGCCAAAGCCCGGGTGGTTTCTCTCCTGGTCTTCACCGCCGCAGTGGGCGAGATTCTCGCCCCCAACGCCCTTATCCACTGGGAATCAGCGGTCGCTGGTCTGGTCGGCATCGCGCTGGCCGGCGGGGCAGGAGGCGTCCTCAACCAGATAGTCGAACCCGCCCTCGACCAGCACATGCGCCGCACCCTGCACCGGCCGCTGGCCGAAGGGCGCATCAGCCGCCCTGGCGCCATCCTGTATGCCGCCATCCTGATGGGTGCCGCCATCGCCATCCTCGCCTGGGGCACCAACCCGCTGACCCTGGTGCTGACGCTGGTGGGTACCGTCGGCTACGGCGTCGTCTATACCCTCTACCTCAAGCCCAGCACCCCCTGGAACATCGTCTGGGGCGGTCTCGCCGGTGCCTTGCCGCCGCTGATCGGCTGGAGCGCCATCACCGGCAGTCTCGCCGCACTGCCCCTGGTCCTCGTCCTGCTGGTCTTCGTCTGGACCCCCGCGCACTTCTGGCCACTGGCCATTTGCTGTCGGCAAGACTACGCCAAAGCCTGCATCCCCATGCTCCCGGTGACCCACGGCGTGGATCGCACCCGCAAGGAAATTCTGAACTACGCCATCCTCACCTGGATCGTCAGTCTGGTTCCCGCCTTTCTGACCGGTGACTGGGTGTATGGCGCTATCGCCGCGCTCTCCGGAGCCTGGTTTGTGTGGATGGCCCTGCACCTCAAAGCCCTGCCGGAAGGCCAAGAGATGGACCGCTACGCCCGGCGGATGTTCGCCTACTCCATCTCCTACCTCTTCCTGCTCTTTACGGCCCTGATTTTGGGTAAACTGGTGATGGGTTATGGCTTCTTCTGAGACCCCCCATCGCGGCAAATCCCGCGCCCCAAAAGGCCCGCCCATGAGCCCGCTCGAGAAGCGGGCCGTAAGCGGTCTGAGTTTCATCTATGTGGCGCGCATGCTCGGTCTTTTTATGCTGATGCCCGTACTGGCACTGGATAATGACCAACTCCGCTACAGCACACCCCTCCTGCTGGGCCTGGCCATCGGCATCTACGGACTGGCCCAGGCCGCCCTCCAGTTTCCCTTCGGGGTTGCCTCCGACCGTTTCGGGCGCAAACGCGTGCTGGTCTTCGGGATCCTGATTTTTGTGCTGGGCTCCCTCTTGGGGGCGGTTACCCACAATATCTGGGGGATCATCCTCGCCCGTCTACTGCAAGGTGCCGGCGCCGTATCCTCGGTCTTGCTGGCCACCGCCGGTGATCTGACCGGCGAGCAGCATCGCACTAAAGCCATGGCCGCCATCGGTGGTAGTATCGCCATAGCTTATGTGCTGGGCATGGCCTTAGGCCCGGTATTTTATGGTGTATGGGGTCTGACGGGGGTTTTTCTGGTCGCCGCCGCACTCGGTGTCCTCGCGCTCTTTCCCCTGTGGAAAGTCATCCCCCCCATCCCGCACAACCATCAGCAGCGCATGGGCAGCTGGCGGGATGCGCTCAGGATGTTCAAACATCCACCGGTACTCACCGCCAGTATCGGCATTTTCATTCTGCAGATGGTACTCGGAGCCAGTTTTGTGGTGCTCTCCCCGGAACTGGTCAATGCCATGCACATTCCCGATGCAGCCGTCTGGGAAGTCTATCTACCGGTGATGCTGCTCTCGGTGGCGGGCATGCTCTACCCGGTCATTTATGCCGAAAGGCACAAACAGCACGGACAGATGCTGGTCTTCAGTGGTCTCGCCATTGCGGCCGGCGCCCTGATCATGGGATTACTGGCCGGGCGGTTCTGGCCGGTGGCTATTGGTGCGGTCATCTTCTTTGTGGGCTACAACATTGCCTCCGCCATTTTGCCCTCCATGATGAGCCGCAGCACCAAACCGGAACAGCGAGGGGCGGCCAGTGGGGTCTACTCGCTGATGCAGTTTCTGGGGATCTTCGTAGGTGGCGTGGTCGGTGGCTGGGGTTTGGGAATGGCGGGCGAGAAAGGCGTCTTTTATATCCTCGCCGTCGTCGGATTACTCCTCGCCCTGCAAAGCTGGAATGGTAAACGGGTGGCGTTGTTACTGAAGCCAGATTATTCTCAAAAATTATAAGATGAGCAGGCACATGCTATTGAGCAAAGCCTCGGCGCGAAATTTCGCGCTTATATTTTGGCCTGATAAGGTGATGGTGGCCGTGCATTGTTAGGAGATCTTTAATGTATGCACTCGGTCTGATTTCGAGTCCTTCAAGGTGCCTACCAGTGCTGTGATGTAACTGGCGGCGGTAATAAAGAATGCTGTCATGGTATTGCTATATGGGCGCATGGCAGGTTTCATAATTGTGTATTTCTCTTGATATGATTTGGCAGTCATATAAGAACAGGAGTTGTTATGACGAAGATGTTTCGATTGGTAATGGTTGCGTTGGCGCTGGCCGCGCCAGGAATGGCGCAGGGTGCGGCCGCCACCCAGATGGAATCGTTTTATGACTGTATTTTGCCTCCGACTCTGGCAGTTTATCATGATGCGATCATTGCCTCTGGTCATGTTGCCAGTGATGTGAGTTTTTATCAAAACAAGAAGCCTGGAGCATCATTTAATGAAGCTAGCTGGCTATATGCGCTGTATGCCAAAAAAAATCTGTCGCGATGTAAGATTCCAATAGACCCAGAGGACGCAAAGAAGTCTTTATCTATTGCTAAGGCGGCTGGGGCGATAATAGATGGGTACATATTATTTACCTGGTCCCCAACACGGTTGGGGCTGGCCAAAGAGTGGCCCAGCATAAAGTCAGGATATGACAAAATAAGAAGCACAATAGGTAATGAGTACTATAAGGTTAGCGTCCCTAAAGGCGTTATAAATACAGATGGCAAGTATGACGCGATGATCCACATGCAGATGGCTCAGATGCAATGAAAATAGCATCCATGTCTAAATGGGGATATGAAGGGCATTGCTGACACATGTGTGCTGGCAATGATCGCTGGTTGTGTGTGTTGCTTCTCTTGTGGGTTGCATGCAACTAGCGGCAATGCTGCGCGGTGGTCGCCAGCATTCGCGAATTGATTCAAGCCAGTGCGGACTGCATTGCTTGTTATCCCGCGTTGTTGTTGGTGTTGCAAAAATGTAAATATAAAGTTAGTTGTGAGATGGTGAATGGGTTTAGGTTGGTGGCTCGGTAAAAATTATTACATATTTTTAAGCAGGGGAATGGTATGGCAGTAAAGATACTTTCCGTGAATGATACTATTGGATTGGTGCACTTCAGCGGACTTTTAAATCCCGAAGAATGCACAGAGTTGATTGCCGCTGGTGGAACCCATGCGAAACCTTCAGAAGTGATCTATGGCGTTTCTGATGTTTCGTCTGAAACATCAGGGCGGCGCAGTACAGTGGCATCCCCATCGGTTGATAAGTATCCAATAATTAAAGCGGTGCGGCGCCGTATTTCATTATTTATTGGAGTTGCAGAGGAAAATCAAGAGCCGCTACAAGTTCTACATTATACCCGTGGCGGGAAGTATGATATACATTATGATTCTTTTTTAGAGGGGTCCCCCCAATTGGAGAATGGCGGGAATCGGGCGTTAACGGTTCTGCTATACCTGAATGATGTAGAACAGGGTGGGTGGACTCAATTTCCACATATTATGGCCAATATAGTACCCAACGCAGGAACTGGTATTTTATTTAGGAATACCGATGCGCAGAATCTCCAGTTGAGAGAGTCGTTGCACGCGGGATTGCCAGTTATCGATGGAGAAAAATGGATTGCCAGTATTTGGATAAGAGAAAAAGCATATATAGCGTTACCTGTTGATCAGACGGATAAAATATCCCGTAGAACATTATGATGTCCAGCGTTTACGCCTTTGCCCTTGATGAAAGAGGGGCGGGCAATGTCCCGCGCACTCAGTGCCGTACGGGGCGTTTATTCAGCTTGCGTTGTAAAGATCGCCGATGTATCCCCAAGCTGCGGGCTGCGGCCGATATATTACCATTGCACGTCATCAGTACTTTGCTGATATGTTCCCATTCTAACCTGCGTGCCGACAAGAAATCGTTTTCAACCGGTGCGGCAGGATTGCCATTATGTTCGTTTAGTCTGGCTATAATCTCATCTGCATCTGCGGGCTTCGTCAGATAATAGACCGCCCCGAGTTTTATGGCCTCAATCGCCGTTGCGATGCTGGCATAGCCGGTTAGAACAAGGATCCTGATGTCCGGGATAATATTCCTTAGCGGCGTTATCAACTCTAATCCAGAAATCCCGGGCATTCGAAGGTCCAGAACTACAGCGTCCGGCAGGTATTTTTCTGCAACAGCAATTGTGTCTGCGGTATCATGCACCGTGCATACCTTAAAACCACGCCTGGAAAAGGCGGTTGATAATACCCGACAAAATGTTTCGTCGTCGTCTACCACCATAATGTTAGAGATCGAAGTGGTATCTATATCTGCGCGGTTTTCTGCGTTTCCGTCGGACATTAGTTGTTCATACTTATGAGCAATGAGGTTAATGGAAGTATGACGCGAGTGCAGGAACCGCCACCCTGCCGATTGAACAATGATACACTTCCTCCCAAACGAGTTATAATAGTGGTGGCGAGGAAGAGTCCCAACCCAAGGCCACCCTCCTTTTTAGAGAAAACGGGTTGCCCGGCATCCTTGACTACATCTGGGGTTACTCCATGTCCAAGGTCGCAAACGTCAATAACAATATTGTGATCGTTACAGTGTATATCTATCTCGACACAATCTGGTGATTCATCGGCAGCATTATTGAAAATATTGGTCAGCGCTTGAGTTAATGTATGCTCCGCAACGATTTTAGCAGCAGATCCAGACCCATCGGAGTGTAGTGTAACATTGACACCAGGGCGGGCAGCCCCCCATTTGGTAACAACCTCATTCAGGTATTCTTCAATATGTACCTGGCAGCCACTGGATGCTTGCAATTGACCAGCAGATGCTGACATGGTGCTTAGGATATGTTTACACCGCTGTAGCTGATCATACAATATGCCCAAGCCTTCAGATAGATCATGAGTTTCTTTATAGTCTTGCTGCAGGTCCTTAGTTATCACCGTCATAGTGGCAAGCGGTGTTCCTAACTCATGGGCAACGCCAGCGGCCAGCGCACCTAAGTCAACAACGCGATCCATCGTTATTTTTTCTTCACGAGCACGCGCAATCGCTTGGTCCCGTTCGTGCTGGCTGTCGCCCATCCTTTTGACGAAATAACTGATAATGCCAGCAATCATGACAAACTCAAACCACATCCCCCATATATGCAGTTTCATTTCATAGGTCGCAAGAGCATGTAATGGTAACGGTATATAAAAAGCCATCAATCCTGAATAACAAGTTACTGTGATCGCGGCCATGGACCAACAATATATCTCTGGAAGGGTGGTTACTGCAATAACTAAGGGCAACAGTAATAAGGCGACAAATGGGTTCGTGGGGCCACCTGAGAAATATAGAAGTGCCACTAAGATGGCAACATCTGCCAATAGCTGTGCAAAGAATTCTTTATTGGTTATGGGCCATTGCAAAGTAAGTCGTATAATGCTTGCAATTATTATTGCAAATTCTATGAGGATAACTGTAGCCATATGCCATATGGGCATATGCCATTTAAGAATGATTGCAATTATGACTATGGTTATGCATTGGCCGATGATGGCCAGCCCGCGCAACAGGAGAACACGCCGCATATTAAAGGCGTGCGGCGACATTGGCTGTTTAGCAGGATACGTGTTCAACAAGGCACCCTGGGTAACAGGGCAACAAACTTCATAAAGATGTCCTATTATGCATAAATGACACCAAAAATGTCCTGATGGGCCGGGTTAAAAACCGATAATTCTAACTGACGGTGATGAAGCGCATTATGTCGCGCAGCATAGCGCTCCACCGCTGTGAAATGCAAGACAACCCGTTCGCGTGGCTCCTTTGCCAGGTTATCTGGGCACCTTACATCAGGAGGCGTGCGCCATAACAAGGCAGGAAGGCAAGGAGCGCGGGATGGGGGCAAGGAAGGGCAAGTCTCTAGTGTGCGATACGAGAACGCTTCTGAGGTGTTGCAGGCATAGTTCAGGCGTCGACGAAGCCAAACGCAAACTCAAGGAGGCGCTTGTTGTTCTGGCCGTTGTCATCCTTCGGTCAGGCTGTCCCACCCAGGGTCAAGGGAGCTGCACAGGAAGTCTACAGTACTGCGAGATTTCCCGGCTTTGGCGGACTTCTCGGCAGGCTGAACTGCTTGCCAGTTCAGCGCGACCATGGCGATGCCTTCTGGATTGTGGCACCTATTTATCTGAACTGATTAGCCGCTCCCTGGCTCTGCAAGCACTTCGTTATGTGGCGACGAAGATATTTCCATTGCCCAACGGTAAGCAAGATATTACGATTTGACATAGCGGATCCTGCAGTGGCAGGGTCTGACGGATTGGTGAATCTTTGAAAACGCCAAATTTATGTCATCAACGGGAGTAAAAAGTTAACTTTTTAGAAAGCACAAGGAGGACTCATATGACATCCCAGGCAGAAAACGCGAAAATACGACATCTCGCGGCTCTAGAATCTGCCAGAAGAGCCAAAGAGACGCTCATCAGTATCCGCAAAAAACAGGATCGGAAAAAGAAATTTGTCGAATGCAAGAACCGCAACCACAAACGATTCATGCTTGGTAGCCTGGTAGAGATGGCGGGAATCCTGAAAATCGATGAAGATACACTCTTGGGTGGCCTTATGGAGCTGGCTAACATCCTGAATGATCCAGCTAAAACCACTACTACTGCGCTCTGGAAGCAGCACGGAGCTGCTACGCTAGCGCAACACGAAACTGCACGCCTCAAAAAGGTAAAGTAACCGACGATGTAAGCAACCCGATATGAGATCACTCCCCTGCATGTCAAGACGTTGGGTATGGATGCAATATTCTGCGGTGACCCAGCAGCCGGAAGCAACTTGTTGCGCGGCCTCGGGCCTTACAGACAAAGCCCATCCGCCCTTTTGGGGCGACTGGGAAGCATGGAGTTTGCAACAGCAGCATTGACCCGCGCGCCTCTGCGTGCGTGATGGGCGCCGCAGAGCAGGCAGACGCGTCGGCCGATCGTCACCGTCAGGTTCGTGCCGACGCTATGCAGGCCCGCGAGGTGGATTGAGCGACTTCCTCTGCTGACCCTTCAGGGCTTGGATACGCCCGGCAGGATCTTTATCTCCAGGAGTTTCTCTGTTTTAGCATCGATAAAAACAGTGTACATCAGATCTTCGCGACTAACGTCTACAACATAGCGCAGACCGCTACCGCCGGAAGCTTTTTCCAACTTCATACCAGTGACCTTGGCGGTGTTCGGGGGGCAAGTCTGCTTGGCGATGGTGAGCGCCTGCAGAGGGTGAAAAAATCCCTTGCTCAGGCGAAATCCGCAAGGCCTACTGGCGTTCATGGCGATGGTCTCTGCTTTGTCCGGGCTGATGCGTGCCTGCTTGGCGTACTGCTGACCCTCATAGGCCCATGCGGCGGTGCTGCTTCCCAGTCCGACGGTACCGATGAGTAAAGCGATAACGAGATGGCGTGACGTGGATTTCATAATACCCCCTTGTTGCCTTAGATTTGGTATATAACATCGTCCCTATTCGCTGGCTGGTAAATGTGGGACCAACCCACCAACCGAATTTAGTATAGTAGGAAAGTTTCCAACGTAAAGGGGATTTCCAGCTTTCCGCGAAAGCCACACGCTTTTTGAGAGATGCGGAACTGCGGTGGAGCCTGGATGCAATCCCCGCCCAGGGCGGAGTGGTTGACGACCTCCAGTTTGTGTGGAAAATGAGCCCGTGCTATAAAAAGATGCCTTACAGCGTTAAGCTGTCGCCCATGACAGCTTACGATACTGTGCAGGAATCCAAACCCGTTCAAAGATCGTTCATATGGTGTACACGCGCAAGGCGAAGCAGTGCAGGACGCTAATGCAGACGTGGATAAGGTGGCGCGGTTTGTGGGAAGCGTTGCGGGCATGCCAATGAGTAGAGGAGGGTAAGCAGTTGATCAGGAGTCGTTTCATTGTGACCGTATCGCTATGGGCATGGGCTGGGAGTGCGCTGGCTTTACCGCTCACCCTCTTTGGTGTCCCCTTGCAGAATGCAACACGCGCCAGCTTGGCGCCAGCTTTACAGAAAGCGGGCCTTCCCCCCACTCCGAACGGCCCCCAGCAATGGTTCGATACCTACCGGATAAACGGGCAGATGCCTCAATTGCAAGGCGCAAGTAAGTTTTTGGTGGAGTATGACAAGCATAACCGCTTTGCTTTCGCCGAGTATAAATTCCCCAGCTTTAACGACACCGGGCAGGTCCAGAATATTATCACCATGGTTGGGTACAAGTATGGACAGCCCAGCAGTATCATCGGTGACATCAAGCACGGGCCGGTCGTGGCACGCTGGAAAGAGGGTGGTGGCATGGAAGTCAAGGTCTGGCGGGGCTGGCCGATAACCACCACGTACATCGATTTGGAGAATGTCGCTATTGTTCATGCGATGCGTGCAGCAGCGCTCACTGGTATGCACGGTTCATCGCCTGCCCGGATGAATGATGCCGGCCCTATCAGTGAAAACAAAGTATGGCAGCCCCCATCACCGGTGGAAGAAATTGCGCAGACTAACAACCAAATCTTTCCAGCGCTGTTGGAATGGGGGGTGATTGCGTTTTTTGCTGTGCCTGCTTTGGGGATGGTTATCTTCGGCCACTTCCTTTCCAGAGTGACTCGTGTCCCCCGTTTTAGCGTGGCTGCACGCATTTTTTTTGCTAAAATAAATCAGTTTATTCGCCGGCCAGGATGGTTTTTGAAGGGCGGGAATGAGCGCTAATGGTGACATCTGGGTTTCCTCATCGCGGGCGCTGATCCAAAAAGAAACGCCGCAAGTAGATCTTCCGCGTCCTCGCGCCGCCATCGCAACAGATCGGTGTGATTTATGCCGAAGCAACTATTGATTTGCATATTATCGGTATTATGTCGCTATCTAGACTCCTTGCCCTTATTTACAAAACTGCATATTAGCATATACTTAAACAAAGATAGTAAGGCTTGCACGATAATAAAAAGAGATAATAATATTCGCAAGACCGTTCTGTAACGGCTTTTTGCCTCCCCCTCAGAAGGTTAGTTAATCGCTCCATGTGAACGTACATGGCTTGATTATGAGCGTTTGATCGGCGCCGCCTCTCCTTCGGTTACGAGCACGATGTGGGTGTCGAGGGAGTGATAAGCATAACGTTAAATTAAGCTGCTCTGATATTGCAAAACACCAGGCGTGAAATGTTGCATCCTGCTAGCACCGAGCCACCATCTACAGCTAACCAAACCCTCTTCCCGCTCGGATCAATGATCATCCTGTATTGATGGAGGACTTGATTGCCATAGGCGCATATGGTATTAAGCTAGTTATTAAAGTCAGTGTTCAAGGGTTTGGCGATAATGCGTGGTCTGAATCTCGTAAATATGCTTCTCCAGTTATCCATGATGGATGATCCACTGCGTCTGCGTGATAGCACGCCATGGGTTTTAAATAAACAGCGGCAGCATTGCTTCATTTTTAAGCGATTTGCATGTGTATTGGGTGGCTCGCTATTTAAACGATTTTATCAGAGGGAACTGATTTGACTAAGCAAAGCTCCGTTGGCGTCGTAAATTATTCGAGAGCCCGCTTAGTAGTAAATTTTCTTGGTTCAATGCGGTTGGCGGTTAGTCTGCTGGTGTTATTGGCCATTGCCTCCATTATCGGGACCGTTCTCAACCAGCAACAACCCTACGAGGACTATGCGTTAAAGTTTGGCCCGTTCTGGTTTGATGTTTTTCGCGATCTCGGCTTATACAACGTTTACCGGACGAATTGGTATCTGGCTATTGTGGGCTTTCTCGTCTTGTCCACCAGCACTTGCCTGATCCGTAACACACCGCGCATGGTCAGGGAAATGCGCGAGCCGGATATGACCATGACATCGGCATATGACCCGCTGGGTATGGCCAATAAAACGGAAATCATTTCGTCGCTGCCTATGGATTCTGCAACGCATATGGTGACAGCCGTTCTGCGTGGGCGCGGCTATCGACCGAGACTGCACGACCGTGGCGACGGCAGTATGGTCATTATTGGCCGCAAGGGCCGTTATAGCCGCATTGGCTATATATTGACGCATGCGGCGATTATCGTGTTTTGTGCGGCAGCCCTTTATAACGCGGATATCCCCGTGAAACTGGCCATGCTGGTAGGTTCCACGCAACCGGAAAACAACTTTCACATTCCATTATCTAAAGTTTCCAAGGCTGCATGGCTGCCGGTTGGCAATCCAGCATACCGCGGTACGGTTACCGTTCCCGAAGGGCAGTCAACGCAGGTAGCCTACGAACTGGTGGGGAACGGTTATCTCGTCCAGCCACTCCCCTTTCGAATTATGTTGCGGCGATTCCACGTCTCCTACTACTCCACCGGCATGCCCAAGGACTTCATTTCCAATATTGTCCTTTACAATAAGCAAGGGAAAGTGCTGAAAGAGGCGAATGTCCGGGTTAATCATCCCCTCAGCTATGAGGGTGTCCAGATATTTCAAGCCAGTTTTGTCGATGGCGGCTCGCTTCTGAAAATGAAACGCTACATGCTTAATAATCCCAGTGCGGGTGCCATCCATCAAGAAGGCCGCGTCGGGCAAGCCGTGGATCTTTCTGGCACCACATACACACTAAAGCTCAAAAACTTCTCATTGGATAATGTGGTGCCTGCCGCAGCCATCGAATCCGTGCCGGCAGGGGACCAGCAACACATCAACCTGGGCCCGAGTTTTACGTCCATCGCGCAAAGCGGGTCCGGATCCGGCGCCGAATTCAAAACCTACATGCAGCCCATCTCGAAAAGCGGACAATCTTATTTTGTACAGGGTGTCAGAACAGCATTTGGCACCCCCTACCAATACCTCTTCATTCCAACCGGGCCCAATGGAAGCATTGGGCTATTCATGAAATATTTATCGGCCTTGCAAAAACAGGCGACTGTAAATAGTGGTGAAAACAACAAGAGTTACGTTCTGAACACCTTCAGACAAGTGATCGCCAGGAACGCCCCTGCCATGACGCCAGATGCCGAGGCCTATTTTCAATCGGCCATCAGCGCCATATTGCAACTGAAGGCGTACCCGGTGCCCTTTATTGTCACCCTGACCGGATTTGATCACCGCTGGGCGGCTGGGCTGGAGGTAACGAAATGGCCGGCCACCATCGTGATCTACTGGGGCTGCGCCGTGCTGGTTCTTGGTATATTTATACTCTTCTATCTGCCGCAGCGCCGCCTTTCGGTGGTATTGCGCGCATTGACAGAGGGCACAGAAGTGATCATCGGCGGCACCAGCAGCCGAAACCCGTATGAGTTCACCAAAGAGTTTGATGGATTGGTGACCCGTCTCAGAAGTGTCCTGAAGAATCAGGATGATCAGAAGGAGAATAATGATGGCTAGTTCACGAGCAGATGACTTGGTTGCGCTCACAAAGATTGAAGCAGAAGGACGCTGGATTAACCGCCTTAGCAGGCTCGACTTGTTGTGGTTCGCCGGACTCACGGTTACCGTCGGTGTGTTGGTGGATGTTTTTAACAGTCAGTTTTGGTTCTGGCAATATGTGGTCCTGGCCACCTGGTATGTCACGCTCGTTGCCGTTGGCGTCCATTGGCGCGCCTTTCAAGCGGCCTTCCTGACCGTGCTGAGTGCCGCATTGCTGGGTGTCTGGCTATATAGCATCGGGCAAACGCCCGCCAACGACATCATCTTGCGCTACGTGCTCCAGGGTTACGCTGGTGCCATGTGGATGATCGGCTTTCTTTTGGCGGCGACTGCGGCCTACCTGATATACCTTTTTACCCTCTCGGAAAAAGTGGGGCGTCTGGCAACGGGCTGACCTGGGTCGGAGTGCTCATGGGCTTCATTGCCCTTGGTGTGCGGTGGCGCGAAACCTACCTCGGGCATCCTGATTGGGGGCATGTTCCGGTGACCAATCTTTGGGAGGTGATGATTGTATTTTGTGCGGCGACCTCCTCTTTACCTCTACTATGAATCCCGCTTCAAGTCCAAAGCACTAGGCGCTTTTGTTATGCCGTTGGTGGCGGTGTCTGCAGTGTTTCTGGCCTGGCTCACGTTTGTCCAGCATATGAATCGCATAGCCCCTATCATTCCAGCATTGCAGAGCTTCTGGATGAAGCTGCATGTGCCCATGATGTTTGTGTCTTATGCGAACTTTACCATCGCCAGTCTGGTGGGCCTCGCCTACATTCTCGCTGACCGCTCGCGGAGAAGCGGCGGTGGCGGAATTCTTGCACGAGCGCTGCCCAGTGGGGAGATTATGGACAACATGATGTCCAAGGCGATTGCCCTTGGCTTTTTATTGTTCACGATTGCCACCATCCTTGGTGCTGTCTGGGCTGCCAAGGCCTGGGGCGGGTTTTGGTCATGGGATCCCAAGGAGACCTGGGCGCTGATCGTTTGGCTGAATTATGCGGGATATCTTCATGCGCGCACCAGCAAGGGATGGCGTGGCAAGCAGATGGCGTGGTGGTCATTCATGAGTCTATGGGTGGTCACCTTCTGCTTTCTTGGCGTCAACCTCTTCCTTTCCGGGTTGCATTCCTATGGCAAGCTGTAATTAAACTAATATACCATCGGTGCTCTGAACTTCGTGCCAGGCGAAGGCGGAGGGCGGAAGTATTTCTGTTGTGGAGGTGTGGCATGCGCTTTTTAAATGCCACACGAATTAACAGAATATAATTCTTGGTATTAAAGGGTCTTAAATGAAGCAGCTGATCATACTTGTTACTACGTTAAACATGGAAGATCTGGTCGCCATTACGGATATCTTTGATGGCGCCAGAGCTGCCTCTGATGATTATCATGTTGAAATAATACTGACTGGAGAATCTGGGATTATTGCAACATTGCAGGCGGCGGAAAATGGTCTGGATGTAAAATTGATGTACTCGATATATGAATCTATGAGGACTGCAAAATCATCCGGTGTAAAGATTAATATTTGTGAGAGGTCTATCGAGTGGTGCAATTTAAATAATAACAAACTTATTCCTGAGATAGATAGCATAGTAAGCAGCCAGTATATTATGGAACGATCTACGCCCGATACCTATGTTGTTTATCTGTGAATGTATAGTTTAATTATATGGTTCTGCGTCTGATATCTAAAAATATAACGCTAAGTTGTTGCAATTATTGCAATTTCGGTAGTAGGGCCAAAAGTTGTTTTTGGCTTACAAACCCAGTTATCAGACCCAGCTTCCCTTTTTGGGGTAGATAGATGATGTCTGGCAGTTCATTGATATTTACCTCTTGTAAGAATTTATTGTTTACTTCTATTTTTTTAATTGCCGTGATCGTTTTCTGAGGCGCGGCTCCGATTGAATCTGTCGCCTGTGGTAGGTTGGCAGGTTTGCCGGTGGTCATGCTGTTACCAATTTCCTGCTCGGCATGTTGTAATGCTGCTATGGGATTGTTTGCCTGCAATATAGCAGCAGCCTCCGGCATGCTGCTGGGTTTTATTATGGCAACGGGAACATAACGAACCGTTAATTTACCTTCACGAATAAGAGGTGCTTCAGTAACATATATCAGGTGGCAATATGGACAATTTGTATCGGTGAAATCGTATATTATTGGCCCATGGTGACCTTCCTGAATAAACGCCAGACGTTTCCCCATCAGGTTCCAAAGGTTACTCGCAGTCATTTTGTTGGGAGTGCTAGTGTTCTGTGCGGCGGCCGCTGTTGTCGTGCTGCTTGGTGGCGTGGATGCGGGCGGCGCTTTTTTTGCGCACGCACCGATAAGTGCCACAGCAATAAACATCAAAAAAAACCGAACGATTAAACCTATTGAAATATTTGCCATTTGTCTGCCTGTATGTTTTTCGTCAATACGCTACTTACAACTTCTCGTGGATTAAGAAATGCTATCCTCATCTTAATCGTGAGCGCTCGATGATGGCCTGTGGGCGTGGATTGTTTTCCTATTGTTATCAGGTTACGGGGTATACTTTCACGGCCTTGTGTCCGCAAAAAGAAGTTGCACCTATGCATCTGAAGCTTGAGGACGTAGCCCGTACCGCAGTATGCGTCTCTTTCTTGACACAGGCGGAAGAAAATAAGACGACGCCGACCATGATGGAAATACGAATACATGTGGAATATTTCAACGATGCTAACGGCATAATTATGGTCCTTTGTTCAATGGTAGCTTTCATGCTAACGTCATGAGGTCGACGTATCCTAGCTGGTCGGCGCCAAGTATTTGGTAAAAAGCTAACGCCCCTAAAAATGTGCATAGTGAAGCTGGCCAAAAATGAGTCCATCTTGACGGAGCCCTTATGCCACATGCGAAGCCGTTATACGGTTCTTTCAGAATACTGCCTCAGATTATAGCGCCGGGCAAGCGGTTGGCCTCCCGAGTTTGGGGAGCGGCATGCAAGATTATACAGTTCTGGTGCTGCGTCCGGCTATGGCCCGCCGGGAAGCGCATTGGTCATTCGTCTTTGGGGTTGCCAAGCGATACGCCGAAGCCACCTCTTTGGCCGGGGCTCTTCTCTAACAAACGACATTTTCCTTTCACTGCCCACGGCTTCGGCGGACCTGGCCCCGTTGGCCAGTGTAACGGCATCTTTCGATCGGGCTGGCTTGGTCTTTGGTGGCGATACTTGCTGCAATCTGTCTGGCGGCATTCGCAGCGGATGCCAATAGCCTTGGCAATGCCTTTTCCTGGGATCCACCAGGTTACCCTATGTTGCACAGCCTCAAAAATTGAGCGCAGGACTCTAGCTGAGCAGTTCACTTGAAATATAACAAGATCTCACTTATACATACGCAATGTGACTAGATTGCGTGTCGATAGGTGGGCGTCGCAGTGCTGGGCGTCCATCACGCTGTTCCAGCGAGACGCAAAGCGGGGGCCAGACTGTTGTAGTTACAGCAGACTGCTGGAAAGTGTCGTTGGTATGGCTTGTCAAGCCCAGGTAGAGGATGTTTCATGCCGGCCCGGAACTGTATTTGTCCTTTGCGGGGCAAAGCAGATGGAAGCTATTATTCTCAACCAAGGTAAGGATGTTGTCTTGAAACGATATTCTGGAAATTTTTACTGGTCTTGGTATAAAGCTTGATGCTGAAGCAATAAGGTAAAGTAAGAGATGTGTTACAAGTATGACCAAGATGGATGACCTGTAGCACTGGCGTGGGGGCTCGCTTTCGGTGCTGCTGATGCACGCGCCCACTCTTTTGAACCAGGCGCTTTTCACTACGCTGAATTTGTTGGTCATGATGACAGGTTGTTAAAAGTATTATAGGTAACCATATAATCACCACAGGCTAAGGAAAATAAAATGGTAAAAATAGCTAAAGTAACTATAGCATTTGTTGTTGTACAAATGCTCTCCGGGTGTGCACTATCTGGTGGTAGAGGACAGGCAAGCTCTTACGAAGGAATCGCATCTCAGCAGGATATCCAAAAAATTTCTCTCATACCACCAAAACAATTATCGAGAGAGGTAAAGCATTCCAGTAAAATACCGGATCAGCAATACCAAATAGCCAATACGCCAAAAAACGAAGCATCGAATTTAGATGAGAATCTGTCTGCTGAAACAGTGAGATTCCGTGAACATATAAAAATTGGCGATCAGTCCCAATGTGGTATGGTTGTGAATATAAGAGAGTCCATCGCCAAGGTGCAGATGACTGATGGAGAAAAATGGATGAAAATATCTGGTTTATATCCTGCCAATTCTGGGCGTGCATGTCGGTTTAGTGTCGACGGTAGATAATCTGGGGGGGCTCAAAAAATCCATGGTGTAATGAATGGGTGCAGTTGCAGATTATTTGCAGTTTCATCGCCCCCGCTTGCGAGGGTTGATCGAAGTGGGTATCGTAATTCGTTTTGTGCAAGAAGTTCATCAGCGCTTATGCTCACCGTATGGATTCGCGCTGTTTTTTTGTCGCTGCATTATGGACGGTACTGGTGGCGGCAGGGGTGGTCACAGTCCAATTCCCGCCTCGGCACCGCGAAGTTCCCCCATTTTGGCGTAGGGGGGGGGGCGGCAGGTGAGTGAGGGCAGCCCTGGGCATATGAGCGCGGTCCGCAAGGAGGGAGAGATTGACATTTGCAAATATAGTATTATAAGTACCAAGGGGTGAATTGTGCGTTGCATATTAGCGTGTGGTGATGTGCAGGTTTTCTCAAGACATGGAAGCCGTAGTATAACTTGAGCGCACAGGTCTAGCACTTCATTCCACGCGTTGGCTATTTTAATTGCCAGAAAATATCGCCTGAGAATGCGGCAGTGTCGTTACCAAATTGTCCTACCGTGCGCAGCATTAACCGAGACATACGAATGGTGGATGCATAATTATATGTGGAGGTGTCAACATGAAGAGATCGTCTGTGAATATGCTTGCATGGATTAAAGGCCTGATGGCACATCAAGCAATCGCTATGACGGCAATATTGGCGGTGTTGTCAATGTATGCTGTTGGATTTTATATGGCGGGCGAAAAGTATGATTTTTCTACCACATGGTTCTTGTATATAAATCCTATTATATTATTGGCTGCAATGGCAGTTATGGGGCAATATCTTTATCAGTATGATAGTCATTTTGCTAATGGACGACCGCGTATCGCATGGCCTCAGTGGAAAATGTGGTCATTCATCGCAGGGCTCTTTCTGACAATCATTCTATGGAATTCGCCAATGAATTTTTTGGTTCACCGGTCGATGACAATTTACACCATAAAGTTAATGGGCGAATTCGAGCTGGCAGCGCCACTTTTGGTGCTTGGTATACCCGACAATGTGACCATTAATAACAAGCGCTATTTATATGGATTGCTTAGGTTCGCGCACAATCCGGCGGTGAGTAGCCTCGCTTTACTGTCACTATTGGTTTTGTGGAGTATGTCCAGCCAGATGTATCTTGGGTTAAAATACAGTGTTATATTCACGTTGTTACCAGGGGCGTATCTTGCTCTAGGGATTATTCTGTGGATGCAGTCTCTTAAGGTGCTTCCGTCCTTGCCAAATCTTCGAAATCACTTGCAAAAAGCGGGCTATGTATTTGTAACCGAGGTGATTATGATGGGGATGGGCGGAATGTGGTTTTGGAGTTCCACAAGCACCAATCCTATGGGGTCATCACATATACTTTGGGGGATGACCCCGCTATCAGATCAACGCTCTGCCGGGATAGCAATGATGGCGCTATCATTGCCGACAATGTGTCTCGTAAGTTGGCACTTTTGGCGATGGATAGAAGATGTTTTACATGACCCAGAAACGCTGCTTTTTGTTGATAGTGAAGACTGATGTATCCTCCAAAAGTCAATAAATGAGCAGTATGAAAGTCAGGGGTCTTACGGACTTCCGGGGTCGGGAGTGCAGCTAATGGCCCCCACGCCTTGAAAAGGGATCCAGCTTTGCGTCTCTACAAGAAAAGTAAAGTGCAGGAGACACTGCTCACTTGGTGGGTATCGCTTATCGTAACACTACGCTTGTAAAGAAATTTGCGCATACTCTACGTTGCGGTACTAAAAATACAACCAGAGTGGAGCCTGTCATCCCGGCAGAAAAGCCATTCGCCGAAGTGTAAGGAGGGGAATGGCTGCGTATTTGCACAGCCGTGCATCTCGGTATGCCAGTAATAGGAGAAAACAGTGTCACGTACTAATACCAGCAATACCATCTCACCGACAGCCAGTGCACTGACGCGTTTAGCCGCCCGCTGCTTTATTGACGGCGATCACGCCCTGCTATCGGCACTGGGCGATGCGATAGATGCGCTTCTGGTAGATGAGGATGACGAAACCCTCCAGGCAGTATCCGATGAACTGGTCGAACAGGATATGGAGGCAGCGGCGGATTTCTGGGAGTTCGCCAAAGAGCGCGCGGAGATGTTCCTGACGGAGACCGGTGAAGTGACCACTCTCTTTGCTATTCCCATTCTGGAGCCGGACCAAATTGCCGGATTTTCTGCCGATCTGGTCGCCGCAGCGCTAGTCCGCTACGGCCTTGTTTGCGAGCGTGCGACCGTCACTTTTTATCCGCTTCCCGTCGATGGCGGATGTTTACTGAATATGGATCCGGTGGACATTTTTCGCTTGCACCGTCAGATGGGCATGGACCACCGCCTGGTAGCGGAGATGCTGAGCAACCCGCCGACGCCGCAAAGCGTACCGTCCTATATCTGCTTTATAGGTACGATCACCTATCCTGCACAACTTCCAGGGCCTTGCCTGGCCTGGCAACTGGATGTAGGAGAGTATCTGGAGCGGTACGGGAAATGGTCCGAGCATGTCGATCAGGAAGCGTTGTGGCTGGAGACCAGATGCAATGCGTTAGGCATTCCGGGCCGCTTTGTCTTTGCCGTCCGTGAGGGGGCTCAGGAGTATCAAGAACTGGTGCTGGTGGAATTTATCCAGAATGCGGTAAATTTTTCGCAGAAACCACAGCACATCCTGGCAAAACTCACAGACGGCATAATGGAAGATATGACTCTGGAGTTGTACGACGCACAACAGCATTTTGGCGCATTGCGGATATCATGGCGATCCCTGGGTGAAACGCGCGCGGAAATACTGGAAAAACTCTTTGATGCGTTGCGGGTAGGCGGCATTTCCGGAATGATGTTTGGGACCCACGAAATGTCCACCAAACGCGACAAGGCTGTGCATTGAGATGACTGCTCCGGCAACAATTGAGTAGAGCCTCTGCGGGAGTATCTGGGAGGGTGTTTGATCCAGGGCTTTTTGACCTGGATGAAGCGCAGGTAGTGATGGAATGATTCCCCCTTCGGTATGGGGCTGGGAGTTTCCCATGGAAACGAATGGCTGTGAGAATGCAAGTCTGCCCCGACAGCCGGGCTCCGATCCTCGGCCCTTCTCAGCGCTTCGAAAATGCGGTCGGTTTGCGGGTGTGGCGCGCATCTAGACACCTGTGGGCGATGCGGGAGGGGGGTTAAAAAGTGCTGTGCTGTGGATGGATGGCTAGCAGTTCTTCTGCTTCCTGGCAGAGTCCGCGTCGTTCCAGGATGGTGCCGGGCAGGTGACCGCCCGCCTGGCGCCACAAGACCGCCGCACGAATGCCGCTGAGCAGGAGGGTGCGGATGCGTGCGGCATCGTCAGGATCGCTCAGAAAGCGGCTTTCACCGCTGACAATGATGCGCGGGCGCAGGGTACCGATGGCCTCGGTGTAAGTTTGAGCGAGTCCGGCAATGATGCTGCGCTGTGCCGGATCGCTAAAGTGGACGACCTGGCGCTGTGCCTGTTCGATGCCTTCCTGGACGCGTTGGGTAGCGGACGAATTTGTAAGCAGACGTTTGCCAAGGGTGGCTAACGCCATGCTGTAACGTAGTAGTTCGGCCTCTAGGGTGTTGCTGGGGCCGCGTTGTAGCAGGGGGCAGAGCAGGGCCAGGGGCTGACGCAGGCTGTCGATATCGCCCAAGGCACGCAGGCTGTCCTGGCACTCCAGAGCGAGAATGCTCTGAATACAGGTCTGCAGCAGTTCTCCAGGCTGAGTACCATTGCGCGCAATGCTCTGCACCAGCAGGGCACTGCGCAGGACGCCAGCGAGGGCCAGGGCGCGGTCGCGGCGGCGCCGGGCATCAGGAAGAAGGAATGACCACATGGTTTTGAGCCTGTCTGGAGAAAGGGCGGATGTGCTGGGAATGAGAGCGTGCCTGACCAAGCTGCATCGTCTATGCGGCCTTGCCGTTCAGAATGTTGCCCAGGGTTTGAGTCAGCGCTTTGGCCTGTGCGTCCGTCAGTTTGTGCCCACACTCGTTGAGGATGAAAAAGGTATCTTCCACCCGTTCACCAAAAGTGGAGACTTTCGCGCCGTGGATATTGAGTTGTAAGGCGCGTAGTGCCTCACCCACCTGATAGAGCAGACCCAGATGATCAGCGGCACGCACCTCCAGCAGGGTGTAGCGGGGTAGGGCGCGGTTGTCTACCCGGATTTCGGCGGGAACATGGGCAAAAAAACGATGACGTGGGTCGCGATGACGTAATCCAAAGCGGGGTTTGCTGGCGGTCTCGCCTTCGATGACCGCGCGCAGCTCGGCAGCGAGGTCCGTGTGGGCCTGGTCGCTGTGGGCGAAAGCGTGGCTGTTGTCGATGACCAGAAAAGTATCGAGAGCGCGCCCATCCTCGCTGGTATCGATTCGGGCATCGATAATGTTCAAGGACTGCCGATCCAGCGCACCGGTAATCTGCTGAAAAAGCCCCGGACGGTCCAAACCATAAAGCAGAATTTCGCTGCCCTCGGGCGCATGGGGCCGTACGGCGACGAGGGTTTTGCAGCCCTGGTATGCCAGTATTTCCCGGCAATGCCAGAGCAGTTCGTCCGCGCTGTAACGCAGGAAATAAGGGCCAGAAAGATGTTGCCAGAGGGCGCGTGCCCGCAACTGGTCCATACTGGCGATTCCCTCTAAAACGGCGCGCTGTTTGTCGGCGACGATTTGTGGAAGGTCCTGTATCTGACGATCTTCCCGCCGGAGTTCGCTGGCCGTCGCCCGGTACAGCGTGCTGAGCAGTAGTCCCTTCCAGTCATTCCAGAGTTCTGGATTGGTAGCACGCATATCGGCGACGGTGAGGAGCAGAAGATAGGCAAGATGCCGTTCATCCTGGACCAGATGGGCAAAATCGCTGATGACCTGCGGATCTTCGAGGTCACGCCGCTGGGAGACGCTGGACATTTGCAGATGTTGTTCCACCAGCCAGACGATCAGTTCTGTATCGCAGGACGACAACTGCAAACGCCGGGCAAAGCGTCGGGCTTCCTGCGCGCCGATTTTGGAGTGATCGCCACCGCGGCCTTTGCCGATATCGTGGAAGAGGCCAGCCAGCACCAGTAATTCCGGTTTTTCGACCTGTTTTCGGGCGGCGTTGGCAATGGGCATCTGTGGCGCCTCGCTGGTCCACATCTGACTGAGGTTGCGGAGCAGAAAGAGGGTATGCTGATCAACGGTATAAACGTGGAAAAGGTCGTGCTGGATACGTCCGGTAATGTGTCCGAAAGCGGGGAGTATTCGCGCCAGAATGCCACATTGCTGCATCATGTTAAGGCTGCGATAGGCGCCCTCTGGTTGGGCGAGAATGGCGAGAAATTCACTCCGCGCAATGGGATCACGATCAAGGTCACGCGGGTGAATAGCGCTCCGTAACCCGTAAAGCTGGCGCTGGGTCTGGGCATCGAGGGTGCGCCGCCGGAAGTCTTCCGCCAGGCTGCGGAACAGGCTCAGAACGTGTTGGAGCAATTGCGGATCATCGCGGTGCAGCGTGGGCAGGGCGACGTGCTGATCGGTGTCCGCTGGCATTGCCTTGCGGGTGGCCAGTTGCTGCGCGATATTCTCCTGTGCAATGGCAGAGACGCGCAGGATGTCGGCGAAGGCGCGGTAGAGCTTTTGCATCAACTGTTCGACGGCGCTGCGTCCGGGGCGGTCGGTGTAACCCAATTGCCGCGCCAGCGGCACCTGCAAGTCGAGGCGCAGACGGTCTTCGTGGCGTCCGGTGGCATAGTGCAGGGCGATCCGCAGGCGGGAGAGCAGAGCCTGGGCGCGCAGGAGTTGGCGGTATTCCTCGCCGGTAATGATGTCCTCATCGCGCAGACGACGCAGACTGCCCTCCCCAAAAACACTGGCCGCGAGCCATTGCAGGTGATGGATATCGCGCAGCGCGCCGGGGCCTTCCTTGACGTTGGGTTCGAGATGAAAGGCGGTATCGCTGCACCGGGCGTGGCGATTTTCCTGCTCCGCCAGCTTGGCGGCGAAAAACAACGGCGGGGACCAGGGGGGATTATCCTGCAAGGCGCGATACATATCCTGCAGCAAGGGATGTGATCCCGCGAGATAGCGGGATTCCAGCAGGGTGGTAGCGATACCCAGATCCTGACGTGCCTCCTGTAAGCATTCGTCCACGCTGCGGACACTGTGTCCCACCTGCATTTGCAGATCCCAGAGACTGGTCAGGAAGCCTTCGATGAAGCCTTTTTGTATCCTGGTCAGGACGCTGGGGGTCAGGATCAAGAGGTCAATATCAGAGCCGGGGAAAAGCGTGCCACGCCCGTACCCGCCTACGGCCACCAGGGTGAGTTGTGCAGCGGTTGAGATGTCTGTGCCCGATGGGGTCTGCCAGAGCGTGCACAAGGTGTTGTCCACCAGGCGACAGTGCTGGCGGAGCAAGGTGCTGCTGCTCTGCTGTGGCGAAAAGGCGGCTTGCAGCAAGCCCTGACCCTCGCGCAAGGCCGCATGGGGTACGGGCGTCCAGGCTTGCGCGACGCGCTTCGCCATTCCTAGATGGGGTCGCCGGGTAGTTGGGTCAGTATTTCGTAGCCATCGTCGGTGACCAGAATAGTGTGCTCCCACTGGGCGGAGGCACTGTGATCCTTGGTGACGATGGTCCAGCCGTCGGGCAGGGCCTTGATATGGCGTTTGCCGGCATTGACCATGGGCTCGATGGTGAAGGTCATACCCGCTATCAGTTCAATGCCTTCGCCGGGATTGCCATAGTGCAATACCTGCGGCTCGTCGTGGAAAACGCGGCCAATCCCGTGCCCACAGAACTCCCGCACAATGGAGCAATGCTGTGCCTCAGCGTAGACCTGAATGGCATGGCCGACATCGCCCAGAGTCGCGCCGGGCCGCACCTGCTGAATGCCGCGTACCATGGCTTCATGAGCGACTTCCATCACCCGCCGCGACCGCAAGGGCACCTCGCCGACGGTGAACATTTTGCTGCTGTCGCCATGATAGCCGTCTTTGATGACGGTGACGTCAATGTTCAGCATGTCGCCATCCCGGATAACGCGGTCACCAGGGATGCCGTGACAAATCACATGGTTGAGGGAGATGCAGACGGACTTGGGGAAGGGTGGATATTCCGGGCTGGGCTGATAGTTGAGTGGTGCCGGAATGCCCTGCAAATCATTGACGATGTAATCGTGACAGATGCGATCCAGTTCGCCGGTAGTGATACCGGCTTTGACATGGGGGCCGATCATCTTCAGTACCATGGCGGTGAGCCGGCCGGCGACCCGCATTTTCTCGACTTCTTCCAGAGTTTTGATGCTGCCTTGGGGTGATTTTTTGCTACGTTGTAACATGCGGTCCTCCTGAAGCGGCTAAAAGAAAAGCGTTTCCGCCGCGCTTACGGCTATTTTATCAGGACTGACGCGGGTCCGGTAGGCCAGAATTTCCACACCGTCGGCGTGCGCCTGGCGCAAGGCCTTTCCATAGGCTGGATGGATGGCGTCTGCAGGGGCAAATCCCTGACCATCTTCCCGCCCGATCAGGAAAAACATCACCGCTCGCCCGCCGTTATGGACCACCTCGGTCAAGGCGTTCAGATGGCGCAGGGCACGGCTGCTGACCGCATCTGGAAAGCGGATGACGCGGTCGTCCTCCAGCAGTGTGCAGGATTTTACCTCTACGTAGCAGGGTGGTTGGCCCTCGGCGCTGAGCAGGATATCGACGCGCTCATGGCTGCCATAAGGCACCTCCCGGCGTAATTGCGTGTAATGTTGCAGAATGGGTATTTTACCCGCCGCGAGGGCTTCGGCGACCACCGCGTTGGGGCGCTGGGTGTTGACGCAGACCCAACTGGCGTCGCTCCAGTAGAGCTCCCAGGTCCAGGCCAATTTGCGTTTGGGGTTGTCGCTAAGAGAAATCAGAATGGGCTGACCGGGTTCGGCACAACTGCGCATGCTCCCGGAGTTGGGGCAATGCACAGTGAGTATCTCGCCGCTGGCCAACTGGCAATCGGCCAAGAAGCGTTTGTAGCGACGGAGCAGAGTGGCGGAGGTTAGTGGGGGTAGATCCATCTGGGGTAGCTTAGCGCTACGCTGCGCTACAGGCCAGCGGCAGTCATGCGATAAAGAAGCTTTTCTTCAGTCATCTGTGTCAACGCCCAGTCACGCCACAGCGCTGCGTCGGCACCATGAAGGTCAGGAGGCGTAATCCAACCCAAGAGATGCAACGTTTTTTCCCAAGCCTGACTAGGGTCGCCAGCCCATGCGGGGCTGTCGGCACTTTTTGAGAGCTTATGACCTGCGGCATTAAAAAGCAGTGGCAGATGTCCATATTGCGGATGCGGCAGGCCCAGCGCGCTTTGCAGGTGACGCTGTACCCCGGTAAGTGCGAGCAGATCAGCGCCACGGATCACTTCGCTGACGCCTTGCTCACCGTCGTCCACCGCACAGGCCAGCATATAGGCAAAGTAACCGTCCGCACGCAGCAGGATGGGATCGCCCTGGATTGCAGGGGTGTACTGCCAGCCGTGAAAGCGGTCCTCCCAGGGGTTAAGGATATCCGGCACCCGCAGGCGCCAGGAGCGGGTCTGCCGTCCGGGTGCCAGACCCGCCCGGCAGACACCCGGATAACGCGCACCGAAGCCGCGGATCTCCTGACGGGTACAGGCACAGGGGTAGGCGGCGTCCTGTGCTTGCAAAGCCTCCAGCGCATCTTGATAGACGTTCTTGCGGGCGGCTTGCGTCTGCACCGGTCCGTCCCAGTCCAGGGCCAGAGCCTTCAGTTGCCGGAGAATGGTGTCGGCGGCACCGGGACGCACGCGACCCTCATCCACATCCTCCAGGCGCAACAGCCAGCGTCCGCCCTGGCTGCGGGCACTGAGATAGCTGCCAATGGCGGCAATGAGTGATCCCGCATGGAGTGGGCCGCTGGGGGAGGGCGCAAAGCGTCCGGTGACAGTGGGGGTGCTGGGCATGGCTTCCTTCAGGTGATGTCCTTGCTATAGTAGCGCGAGCATCGGCAAAAACGGAGTGAACATGGCGGGCGGAGAGTTTGCGCTCATAGAACAGTTACGGAGTCGTCTCGGTAAGGCGGGCAAGGGTGTGCGGCTCGGTATCGGCGACGACGCCGCCTGGCTGGACCCCGCGGGTCGGCAACTGGTGGCGACGATGGATACGCTGGTTGGCGACCGCCATTTCTTTCCCGATGTCCGTCCCTATGACCTGGCCTGGAAAGCGCTGGCCGTCAATCTGAGTGATCTCGCCGCCATGGGTGCGGAAGCGCGCTGGTGTTTGCTCAGTCTGGCCCTGCCGCTGCGCGCAGCGGGCTATGGGGCGTGGATGGAAGACTTTATGGCGGGGTGGAGTGCGCTCGCCGAGCGCTATGGCGTTACCCTGGCAGGGGGAGATACGGTATCTACGGATGGACCTCTGACGCTCTCCATAACCGCATTGGGGCTGGTAGATCAATGTGTTATGCGTCGTGATACAGCTCAGCCCGGAGACATGGTCTGGGTCACTGGCAGTCTCGGAGATGCTGCCGCAGCTCTGGATTTGGCTTTGGTGGAGCGTGGTCAGGAGGGGCAAAGTTTCCCCTGTTCAGTAGCCCAGCGGGAAGCACTGGAAGCACGGCGTCTGCGTCCCACGCCTCGCCTCGAATTTGGTGAAGCGGCTGCAGCATGCGGCGTGTGTTGCGCTATGGATTGCTCCGACGGCTTTCTGGCCGATCTCAGCCATATTTTGGAAGCATCGGGTGTCCATGCGCAGATTGCCCTGGATGCACTGCCGCTCAGCCGGGAACTGATGGATTTAGCCGGTGAGGATCCGGAACGCTGGCAACGTTGGCCGCTGACCGGCGGCGATGATTATGAACTCATTCTTTGTGCTCCTGCTGCACTTTCTGCGGCGTTACAACGGGTAGCCGCTGCCCTGTCTCTGCGTTTGACCGCGGTGGGCAGCATCCTGTCCCCGAATCCCAATGGGCAAGTTGCGGTAACCCTGACCTGGCGGGATCAGTCATTGTCGTTGCCTTCCTCCTGGGGGCATGTCCATGCACTCTAGACCGTGGTATCACTGGCTGGCATTCGGCGGCGGCAGCGGTCTGTCGCCGGTGCTTCCGGGGACTATGGGCACTATCGCGGCGATCCCCCTCTATCTACTGTTGGCCTTCGTGCTGCAAAATCATGTGGTTTACACGCTCGCTCTACTGGGGATGATCGCCGTAGGCCCATGGCTCTGCGGAGCTACGGCGCGGGAGATGCAAAATGGCGGTAGCGGCAAACGGGCCCTGGATCCCCCGGCGATTGTCTGGGACGAATGGGTAGGTCTGCTGCTCACCCTCTGGCTGGTGCCTTTCGGCTGGTGGACATTGCTCGCCGGGTTCCTGCTCTTCCGCTTTTTTGACATGCTCAAACCCTGGCCGATTTCCTGGTTGGACAAACATGTTCATGGCGGCACCGGCATTATGCTCGATGATATCGCTGCGGCGATCCCGGCACTGATTATTTTACGACTGATTCTGTGGGCGGGCTGGTTATGACGGATACCCCTACGGAATCCTTGCAGATATTTCTGCCCATGCGTCCTGCCGCGTTGCCGGATGCCCAGCGTCTCGCGGTCTGGGCCAGGCGTGCCGGTGTGGATGTCCGGGTAGGGCTCGTCGCCACACTGCCCATTTGTTCCGGCATGGCTTTGGCCATTGGCGAGTTTGCGAACGCTGCAGACTGGATAAAATCAGCATCTTGCACCCATCTGTCTGCCGGTGACTGGGTCGGGTTGCGGGATTGGGCACGCGCGTCTTTGCCGGCTTGCCCGACACCTTGGAGTCTGTTCAACGATCGTGGCCCTGAAACGGAGATTTTGCCGGGCGAGTACTGGGTCGAATCGGGGACAACTGCCGCCTTGCCGTTGCAAATGGCCCCGCCGGAATGGTGTCTGCTCCAGCAGGCCGGTGCGCAGGGTCCCCGACTCGCCTTGGCGGAGTCTTGCACGGGCGGCGGCCTTGCCGCCCGGATCACCGCCTTATCTGGCTCCTCGGCGCTGTTGCGGCACGGATTTGTCACCTACAGCAATGCCGCGAAAGTGCAATGGCTACAGGTGCAGGAAGCCACCCTCGCGCAGCTCGGGGCCGTAGCAGAGGAGACCGCACTGGAAATGCTGACGGGCGCCTTGCGCGACGCCGATCTTGCGGCGGCCATCACGGGTATCGCGGGGCCGGGAGGCGCGGTGCCTGGCAAGCCCGTGGGCACCGTCTGTATTGCCTGGGGTGCGCGGAATGCCGGAGCGCAAGTGCGGACCTGCCATTTCTCAGGAGATCGTTGGTCGGTGCAGTATGCGGCGGGCTCTGTGGCCCTGGGGGGGTTGCTCGGACTGTTGCTAGAGTAAAAGCTGAAGGCACCAGCAAGGTTGGACGGCGGCCGACCCGCCAAATGGCTGTCCCCCGGCCATCAGTCGTTTGCCCCGCTCGCCCGCTCAGGTAGAATGCCGGAAAAGGTTGTTCCGATGACCCGCTGTTCCGGGTGACCAGGTCCCGCCGCGCGCCACTGCAAAATGGTGGTTTGAAAGGATAGGATAACCCTCTATATCAGGAGAAGGAAAGCATTATGGATGAACAGCGTAGCAAGGCCCTTGCGGCCGCCCTGTCACAGATCGACAAGCAGTTTGGTAAAGGCGCCGTCATGCGTCTCGGCGATCACAATGCCATCAAAGATATAGCGGTCTACTCCACCGGTTCATTGGGCTTGGACCTCGCCTTGGGGGTGGGCGGCCTGCCCCGGGGCAGGGTGGTGGAAATTTACGGGCCGGAATCTTCCGGCAAGACGACGCTCACCCTGCACGTCATCGCCAGCTGTCAGGCAGCCGGAGGCACAGCGGCCTTCATTGATGCCGAGCACGCCCTCGACCCCAGCTATGCCCACAAGCTCGGCGTTGATCTGGAAAACCTGCTGATCTCTCAGCCCGATACCGGCGAACAGGCGCTGGAAATCGCTGACATGCTGGTGCGTTCGGGGGCAGTGGACCTGATTGTGATCGACTCCGTGGCAGCGCTGACCCCCAAAGCGGAAATTGAAGGTGACATGGGCGACTCCCACGTCGGTCTGCAAGCCCGTCTGATGAGCCAGGCCCTGCGCAAGCTCACCGCCAATATCTCGCGGACCAACACTCTGGTTATCTTCATCAACCAGATCCGCATGAAAATCGGCGTGATGTATGGCAGCCCGGAGACGACCACCGGCGGTAATGCACTCAAGTTCTACGCCTCCGTGCGTCTCGATATCCGCCGCATCGGCGCGATCAAAAAGAGCGACGAAGTGGTAGGTAATGATACCCGCGTTAAGGTGGTCAAAAACAAGGTGGCCCCCCCTTTCCGCGAAGCCGAATTCGCCATCTACTACGGTGAAGGCATCTCCCGTCTCTCCGAGTTGGTGGATCTGGGTGTGAAGTTCGATATTGTGGAGAAAAGCGGGGCTTGGTACAGCTGCCAGGGGGAGCGTATCGGCCAAGGCAAGGACAATGCCCGTCAGTATCTCAAGGAACATCCGGAGCTGGCAGTCAATATCGAGCAGCGGATACGGGCAGCGGCAGCAGGACATCCCCTGGCCTTTGCCGAAGACGTGGTCGAGCCGGTCGAGCCCGCAGCGGTCGAGTAATTGACGGCAGAACGCAGCGATCCCACCGCGCTGGCGCTACGGCTGCTGGCACGTCGGGAATATGGACGTCTGGAGTTGCGTGACAAGCTGCTCCGTGCGGGATGTGACGCAGGGGACGTGGCGCTGGCGCTGGACGCACTTGTCGCTGCCGGTTATCAGGATGATGCGCGTTACGCGGAAATGCTCACCCGTACCCGTGTGCGTCAGGGGCATGGGCCGTTGCGCTTGCGCCAGGACTTGCAGCGGGCGGGGGTTGATGAACCCGCCGCAAATACAGAGGTTAACTGGCTGGAGCAAGCGCAGGCGGTGTATCAGAAGCGTTTTGGCGGTACGGCGCCGGCAGATGCCAAAGATTATGCCCGGCGTACCCGTTTTCTGGCCGGACGTGGATTCACAGGGGACGTCATTCGACGCGTACTTGCGGCAGCTGGCAGAGATGAGGGTTTCTCCGCCGATTAGGATAGCCAGAATTACTTTTCATTTTTGTTTTTTATTAACGGAAGACCGATGCACGCGCAAGCCATTCGCCAAGCTTTTCTGGAGTATTTTGTGGAGCAGGGGCACCAGATCGTACCCTCCAGCCCGCTGATTCCCCGTAATGATCCGACCCTGCTGTTCACCAATGCCGGTATGGTACCCTTCAAGGACGTGTTTCTCGGTCTGGAAACCCGTCCCTACCGGCGCGCTGTCTCCTCACAGCGCTGTATGCGTGCGGGTGGCAAGCACAATGATCTGGAAAATGTTGGCTACACAGCGCGGCACCACACCTTTTTCGAAATGCTGGGCAACTTTTCTTTTGGTGATTATTTCAAGCGTGAAGTGATCGGTTTTGCCTGGCGTTTCCTTACCGAACGTTTGGGCCTGCCGCCGGAAAAGCTCTGGATTACGGTTTACGAAGAGGATGATGAGGCGGCCGACATCTGGATTAACGAGATCGGCATTGACCCCGCGCGCCTCTCCCGCTGTGGCGAGAAGGATAACTTCTGGAGCATGGGTGACACCGGCCCTTGTGGCCCCTGCTCAGAGATTTTCTATGACCACGGCCCCCACATTCCCGGTGGCCCTCCGGGTAGCCCCGAGGCCGATGGTGATCGCTATATCGAAATCTGGAATCTGGTTTTCATGCAGTTTGACCGGGACAGCAGCGGCACCCTGACCCCTCTGCCCAAACCCTCTGTCGATACCGGCATGGGTCTGGAGCGTCTCGCGGCCGTTCTCCAGGGTGTACACAACAACTATGACACCGACCTCTTCAAGCCGCTGATTGCCGCGGCGGCCAGCATCAGTGGCAAAACCTACGGCAGTGATACGGCGACGGACACCAGTTTGCGGGTGCTGGCGGATCACATCCGCGCTTGCAGCTTTCTCATCACCGATGGCGTCCTGCCCGCCAACGAGGGGCGCGGCTATGTACTGCGCCGCATTATCCGCCGCGCCGTGCGGCATGGCCGCAAGCTGGGCATGGAGAACGTATTTTTTCATCAACTGGTGGCACCACTGGTGGCCGAGATGGGCAGCGCTTTTCCCGAACTTGCGCGGGCACAGCGCGAAGTCGAGCGTGCTCTGGAGCGTGAGGAGACCCGATTCCGGGAAACGCTGGAGCGCGGACTCAGTCTGCTGGAAGAGGCCATTGCGGGTCTGGCAGCGGGTGCCGCCATCCCCGGCGAAATCATTTTCCGGCTCGCGGATACCTTTGGTTTTCCCGTCGATCTGACCGCCGATATTGCCCGCGAGCGCGATCTGGTCATGGATATGGAGGGCTACGAGGCGGCCATGGCTGAGCAGCGCAGCCGTTCCCGTGCCGCCTGGGCGGGCAGTGGAGAAGTGAAGACGGAACGGGTCTATCACGATCTGGCCATGCGCCTGCCCACTACGGTGTTCACCGGTTATACGGCCTGTGCGGATGAGGGGAAGGTTCTGGCGCTGATCCGCGATGGAGAAGAAGTGGCCTTCCTCGAAGCTGGGGATGCAGGTGTGGTTATTCTTGATCGGACGCCTTTTTACGGGGAGTCCGGCGGACAGGCGGGGGATCGTGGCGAACTCCAGTCAGATGGTGCCCTGTTTGCCGTGCGTGACACGCAAAAGCCCTTGGGTCACCTGTATGTGCATTTGGGGCATTTGACATCGAGTCGTCTACAGGTTGGCGACGTGGTGCTCGCCAGTGTGGACGAAGTGGGGCGACGAGCAACGGCAGCCCATCACTCCGCGACCCATTTGCTCCATGCCGCCCTGCGCAACGTTCTTGGCAGTCACGTGCAGCAGAAGGGTTCGCTGGTCAACCCGGAGCGGCTGCGTTTCGACTTCAGTCAGCCGGAGCCGGTGACGGCGGCGCAGTTGCGGGAAATCGAGCGCGTGGTCAATGCCGCTATTCGCAATAACGTCGGCGCAGAAACCCGGGTCTTGCCTGTTGCCGAGGCACAGGCCCTGGGTGCCATGGCCCTCTTCGGCGAGAAGTACGGTGATGAGGTGCGGGTGGTGCGTATGGGAGATTTCTCCATGGAGCTTTGTGGCGGCACCCATGTGGAGGCACTGGGGGATATGGGCGTATTCAAGATCCTCAGTGAAAGTGGTGTAGCCGCAGGCATCCGGCGTATCGAGGCCGTCGCCGGCGCGGCGGCACTAGAAGTTATTCAGCGCGATGAAGAACGCCTGCAAGCAGCGGCCGGACTGTTGAAAGTCGCCCCAGCAGAGCTCGACCAACGTTTGGCACAAACCCTGGAGCGCCTGCGCCAACTAGAAAAAGATCTGGAAAAAGCTAAGCGGGATGAAGCCGCCAGAGCGGGTGCGGATCTTGCGGCACAGGTCGAAAACGTGGGCGGTGTGTCGGTATTGATCCGCCGCCTGGAGGGGATGGATGGCAAAGCCCTGCGCGATGCCCTGGATCGTCTGCGCGGTCAGTTACCTGACGGCGGCGTCATCGTCCTGGCGGGTGTGGAAGGGGAGAAGGTGGCGTTGATTGCCAGAGTGGGTAAAGCGCTGACTGGACGGATTCACGCCGGAGAGCTGGTGAATATCGTGGCGAACCCACTGGGTGGCAAGGGCGGCGGGCGTCCGGATATGGCGCAGGCCGGGGCCGGTAATCCGGCGGCCTTAGACGCCGCCCTCAATGCCGCCCGCGATTGGGTCAGAGGCAAACTCGGTTAGTTTCGACCCTGCCGTGATCCTTGTCCCTGCGGACCATGGCCTCGATTCTGATCGTTATGGCCCTGTCCATGATTTGGTCGCTGCGCAGGTCCATGTCCCTCGGGTCCCCGAAAAGCGCCAGGTGCCCGCTGCTCTGGTCCGCGATAGCGCGGCGGTTGCGGACGTTCCGCTGGCCGAAAATGGCGCCATTGCGGATCGCGATAATGGCGGCCGACGTCGCGCTGAATATTCTGCCAGTCGCGGTGATTCCAATGACGGAGTGCGGGTGGTGGCGCGACGATAGGGCGCCAGGGTCCACGATAGCCCGGTCCGGCCCACCAGCGATTCCCGTAATAGTAATAATAACTTGAGCCCAGATAGAAAATGGGTTGGGGAGCGCCATAGGCCGCATAGACCCCCAGATTGCTCAGCCAGATCATCAGGGGTGGTGTGGCGATGGTTACGGGCGGGTAGCCCGGCGCTGCATACATGGGCTGCGTTCCAATATTTAATTGAATATCCACAGGGGATGCGCTGGCCCCAGTGGCTGCTGTTCCGGCATATAGGATGGCGCCGGACACTAAGCAGATGAGGTGACGTTGTGGCCAGTTCATGATAATTGCCTCCGCAGGAAATGACGACTCATTGTGTCTGGCCCATTACTTCGCCAAGACGCCATTGCGGCCAGATGGCTTGGGGTTTCTGGTCTAAAATGGCGGCGTAGACAACGGTGTTGGTAAGCACGCTCTGTACATAGTGGCGGGTCTGTTGGAAGGGGATGTTCGCGGTGAAAATCGGACCAGCCCATGGCCCCGGGGGTGGTGTCCAACGGTTCAGCCAGCGTTGTGGTGCGCCGGGTCCGGCGTTGTAAGCGGCCGCCGCCAGCAACTCGGAGCCGCCAAAATGCTGTTGCTGAAGGCTGAGATAGTGAGAACCCAAGGTCAGGTTACCGCTGACGCTGTGCAGATCGGCGTTGGCGGCTGCGGCTACATGGGTCTGTAGCCACTGGGCTGTGGCAGGCATCACCTGCATCAGCCCCTGTGCGCCGACGTCGGACTGGATGCCGAATGCAAAACCAGATTCCTGTCGGATCAGACCGGCCAGGAAGGCGCGGCGCAGGCCGGTCTGGGTGGCGGCAGCGTTGATTTTCTGTGCATAGGGAAGCACATAGCCTTGTTGCCAGTCTTCTCCCCCGCGAATCAGACTGCTCGCATGAATACCCAGCAACCACGCCTCATGCTGAAAAGCCACCTGGGCCGCCGCTTTGATCTCCGCCGTCCCGTTCAGCCCCTTCAAAAACTGGTCCCATTCGGTGAGGGCGTCGAAATAGAGTCCGAGATGATAGAGTGTGATTGCGGTCCGCTCGGGGGCATTATTACCGGGTGTGGCGCGCGCTTCGGTCGGTGCGGGCGGATCGCCAGGCTTTAAGGTCAGTGGCTTGTTGAGGGTCGCCATAGCCAGTTGCCCGTAATAAGTCCAGGGAGATTCCAGAGCTGCCAGCAAAGTGTGGGCAGCCTGCGTATGTCCGCGGTGCAGCAGCGCGACGGCGGACCAGAATTGCCACTGCCGCTGCTGGCGTTGGACGGCGTCCATCTGCTGTGTGGCCTGCTCAACCATGCTCCAGTTGCCATCGCGCAAAGCGGTACGCACCATCCAGGCCAATAGTTGTGGCCGGGGGCGAAACTGCGGATCAGCGGCGTAGGCTTGCGCATACCAGTGTCCGGATTCGGAACGAAAGGACAGGGTGGCATGATAGGCACTGTTATAAAGTACCAGCGACTTATCAGCAGAAGAGAGAACGCCGAGGGTCCGCACAAACTGTGCCGCCTGCGCGGGGTGAGTGGCAGCGAGGCGCAGCAGGGCGAGAACCAGTAGATGGGTCTGGCCAGTTGGCCATTTGTTGCTGCCATAATGCTGAATCTGCTGAGATATCCACGCGGCAGGTGCAGTCACCGTCGGCGCAAGCTGGCCGGATTGCGCCGCGGGTAAAAAAGGCGCAAAGCGCAGTGCAGCGTCAAAAGCGGAAGCCTCGTACATTTGTTGCAGGCGCAGCCACAGTTCTGGTGGCGTGATTTGCCCCTGTTCCAGATAAACACGCGCCATGGCGTTGCAGGCATGATCATTCGCTGCGGCGCCGCTCCAGAGGAAGAATGGGGCGACCACCATGCTGGTGCTGAGCAGTGGATCGCGTGCGGCGTCACAGCGCAAGCTGATCAGATCGGGGATGCTGCCAGCCTGAAACACCCGGGTAAAATCTGACCAGTCTTTGCGCTGGGCGAGTTCCGCCAGCCACTGTTGGCGCAACAAATGATGCGCTACCCCGCTCGGATAGTGCTTCGCATAGCGTTGATACTGGTCTTGGGTCACGGATTTGAGGCGGGGTTGCAGAGACCAGTACCCTACCCATGGCCCCATGTAGGTATTTTCTAATTCAGGTAGCGCGTTGGCGGCAGGGCGATAATCACCCTGGGCGAAAGCGCTTGCCGCCGAGTTCAGGAGTCGCTTCTGAACGGCGTTGAGGGTGTCGGTCGCCGCAACTGCCGTACCGCAACTCACCAATAATGCCAGCGACATCAAGACCGCTGCAGGGCGCGGAAGGCGCATTTTCAAGACGGCTTCAAACACAGCCATCGACTGCGGCGCTGGGGATGGAGGCAAGCCGCTGAGGATGGTCTTTAGCCAGGAGAGTGATATGCAAAACAATCCGTCCGCAAAGATTCTTGCCGTGACCTATCACGCCATGAGATTCGCCATTGGCAGCCGCTTGCTGAAAAATGGCGATCATTTTATCTGCTGTCCGTGCTGCTTTCATACGTCTTGCTTCCTAGAGTTCGCCGACGAAATCAGATGGCTTGCAGGGCTGACCAGTGCGCCTCTGGCTAACCCCATCTATAATGCCACCAAGCGTGCCATTCAGGAAGCGTCGTGGCTCGGGTGCCTCAGCGCCGGGTTTCGGGCAGCGGCGCGAGAAGAGAGGCAAGATCGTCAGGACCGAAACGGAGCTTTTCTTTCTGCGCTTTTTCCAGCACGCCGGCGGCGAGGATGGCCTTTTTCTCCTGCAATGCCAGAATTTTTTCCTCAATACTCCCGGCAATAATCAGTTTGTAAACAAAAACCTGACGTTTCTGGCCGATGCGGTGGGCACGATCAGTGGCTTGATTTTCGGCGGCGGGATTCCACCATGGATCATAGTGAATTACGGTGTCTGCTGCCGTGAGGTTGAGGCCGACCCCGCCCGCCTTGAGGCTGATCAGGAAGAGCGGCACTTCACCGCGCTGAAAGCGGTCGATGGGCGTCTTGCGATCCTGAGTACTGCCAGTGAGTAGCACGTAAGGGATATGCATCTTGTCGAGGCGTGCACTGATCAGGGCGAGCATCTCGGTGAATTGTGAAAACAGCAGAATCTGGCGACCTTCCGCCAGCAATTCCGGAATCATCTCCATGAGCAGCGACAGTTTGGCGCTCTCCTGTACTTTACGCGCCTTCTCGCTCTTGAGCAGGCGCGGGTCACAACAGACCTGGCGAAGTTTGAGCATGGCGTCGAGGATGACGATCTGGCTGCGTTGAAAACCTTTGGCGGCGATTTCCTGGCGGATACGTTCATCCATGGCACTGCGCACGGTTTCATAAAGGTCGCGCTGAGCCCCGTCAATATCCATGGAGCGGATGATGATGGTCTTCTCGGGGAGCTCTTTGGCGACTTCTTCCTTGCGCCGACGCAGGATGAACGGGCGTACCCGGCGGGCAAGCAAATCCAGACGTTCAGCATCTCCATGGCGTTCAATAGGCCCGCGCCAGACGCGCTGGAAACTGCGCTGGTCACCGAGAAACCCGGGCAGAAGGAAGTCGAATTGCGCCCAGAGTTCGCCAAGATGGTTTTCCAGCGGTGTGCCGGTGAGGGCGAGTCGGTGCCGGGTGGGGATCTCGCGAATAGCTTCGGCGGCGCGGCCCTGCGCATTTTTGACCATCTGTGCCTCGTCGAGAATCAACAGATGAAAACTCTGGACCTTGAGTGTCTCAATATCTCGCCAGACCAGGGGATAGGTGGTAAGAATCAGATCATTGCTGGGTATTTCAGCAAAGCGACTGCTGCGCTCTTTACCATGCAGGGCGAGCACTCGTAGGTCGGGGGCAAAGCGCTCTGCTTCTTCCCGCCAGTTATGGATCAGGGAGGTGGGCATGATGATCAGGGCGGGATCGGTCAGGCGGCCGCTCTCCTTCTCCAGCAGGAGATGGGCGAGAGTCTGTGCGGTTTTGCCGAGGCCCATATCGTCCGCGAGAATGCCACCTAAGTGGTGCTCGCGCAGAAATTGCAGCCAGGCAAGCCCATCCTGCTGATAAGGGCGCAGAGGGAGGGCGAAACCGGCGGGTAGCGCGACTGGTGTAATCTCCCCATTCTGGGGCAGGCGCTTAGCCAGGGCGCGCACGGCATCCATACCCTCGCTACGCCACTGGCTGTTATCCGCCAACTGGGTGAGCCGTGGCGCGTCAAAGGCGGACATCCGCAGAGGGCCTGGAGCGCCAAGGCTGAACAGGTCGATGAGGGTGCCGACCAGTGGCTTCAGGCGATCTGCCGTGGTCTGGATGGGCACACCCGCCGGGGTGTGCAGGTGAACGTGCTCATCATCCGGGATCGTGCTGAGACCACCCGGATCCAACCAGCGCGGATCGCGGGCGAAGAGGGCGCCAAGCAGGGGGGGTAGTGCCAGCCGCTTGCCGTCTACCACGATGCCGACATCCAGGCCCAGCCAGCCTTCTTCTTCGGCGCCATCCACCTGCATATCCCATTCGTCCACTTGCAGGAAGTAATGGCGGAAGCCATCGGGCCAGCGCACTTCCCAGCCTTGTTCGCGAAGCGCTTCAACACGCGTTGTCATGAATCCGTCCCAGTCGGCCTCACTGGTTAGCCCGTAGATGGAATGCGGCAACAGCGACAAACTGTGGAAGATGCTGTCGTTGACGGGCTTCAGGCCGGTTTTGCCCAGTGCTTGCAACGCCCGCTTTTCGGCAGCCGTGTCGCGTTTTATGCGAACCATTTCGCCATTGTTGAGGGTCTGGATGACACTGTCGTCGTCTATGGCGATGTGCGCGGGACCATACACAAAAGTGGGTTGCGCATAGTCGAAGCGGCAGCTAGGGCCCCATTGGTCGGCATAGTCGCGGTGCGCTTGAATGCCGAGGAGTGCCAGGGTGTCGCACCAGAGCAAGGCTTGCAGCGGCGCAGCAATCTCCCGTAACTCTTGTTCGGGATCGGTCACGGGTGCGGGGAGTCCAGGCGCCGACTGTTCCAGCATCTCACGCAAAAGGGTGGCTTCTTGTGCATTAAGGGGGGGGGCCTGTAACAGATCGCGCAGGACCGTGACCGGCATGTCCGTGTCGATCGGGCCGATTTCCTGGGTTTCTCCATCCAGATACCAGGTGATATCCAGGGGCAGGTAGCCGCTGGCGGCTGGCGTGGTTTCCAACGCTGGAGACTGCTCCCCACCCTTGCCGACTTTCCAGGTCAGCGTGCCGGGCCGGTTGTCGCCCAGGCGCAGGGCTGGGTTGCTTAGTGTGTTGCCGAAGAGACGCCCTGTACCTGCGAGTAAGGCGAGCACTGCGGCGCCGTGGCGGGGGCCGAGATCAAATTCACCGGTTTGGCTGGCGTAGGGGTCTTCCAGCAGCAGGCGCCGCAAGGCGCGTTGATCCGTTTCGTCAATAAAGCTGGGTGGGCGGCGTAGAGCGCCTTCAAAATTGTACCAAAGAATGAGATCGGTACATTCTCCCGTCTTGTTCAGGCGAGCCTTGCGGCAGCTGAGTACCGGACCCTGATGGCGCCTGCTGTTTAGTTCCAGCAGCCAGTATAGGGCGTAAGTGCTGGTCGAGGGCTTGCGTTTGGGCGGATCCAGGTGGGAGCGCAGTTCGCTCAGCCATTGCATCACATGGGGGCGCAACACCGGCGTCGGCGCCGTGTTGCTGCGCTGGGCGAGGAGGGCGAGCAGCACTGCTGTGACATGCTTGCAGCGACCTCCCACCGGACAGGTACACAGCGTCACCAGGTGCCCCTGGCTGAGGTGAATGTCTACCCGGTACGGCTTGCGTGCCGTGCCCTGAACCAGGGCGCTGAGGTCGGTGCTGCCGCGGTGCTCCAGATGGCTGATGGATTTCTGATAAGGCTGGGCCTTGCGAATCTCCAGATCACCCAGCCAACTGCGGATGTCTTCATAGCTGTACGTCTCCAGCGTGGGCATCGTACTGGCGTTGCGGTGCCAGTTCATCCAGTCGTTTTTGGTAGGCATGGGTTTGCTCAGTGGGGTAACCATTATCAGGAAATGCACTCGGGCGACGCCGCAGCGCAAACCGCAGATAGTACACAGTCGAGGGGTAAGAGGGGAAGCAATTCGAACTGGTCGCCAGTATCACCGCCAGCGCCTTACCGTTATCATGAGCGGAACAGCGGGCACAGAGAGGGCTGATGATGGTGGCTTTTGGGACGAGTGGATTGCGGGGGCTGGTGGTAGATCTTACGGATCAGGTCGTTTATGTACACACGCGGGCCTTTCTGCGCTATCTCGCGGAAATCGGCGAGTTTCACGCCGGGGACGCGATGATACTGGGCGGCGACCTGCGTCCGAGCACGCCGCGGATGCTGGCTGCGGCCTGGGCAGCCGTCCTGGCGGAAGGTGGGCAACCGGGTTTTGCCGGATATCTTCCCGCACCGGCACTGGCTTTTGCGGGCTTGACGACGGGGGTACCATCGCTGATGGTCACCGGCAGTCATATTCCGTTTGATCGCAACGGCATTAAATTTAACCGCCCGCATGGAGAACTGATGAAGGCGGATGAAGCCGGGATTCTGCGTCAGGATGTGACGGTGGATGCGGCCCTTTTCGATGCTGTGGGCGCGCTGCATAAGTTACCTGTTTTGCCCGCTGCCGATCCGCGCTGGCTGACGCTCTATCAACAGCGTTACCAGGTTTTTTTCGGCGCGGACAGCCTTGCCGGATGGCGATTGGGCGTCTACCAGCACTCTGGCGTCGCCCGTGATCTGCTGGTAACGCTGCTGGAGTCGCTGGGTGCCGAGGTGCTGCCCCTGGGGCGCTCTGCGGATTTCGTGGCGCTGGACACCGAGGCCCTGCGCCCCGAAGACACGGTTCTGGCGCAGCGTGCGGTGGCTGAGCACCATCTCGATGCGCTTCTGACTACGGACGGCGACGCTGATCGTCCCATGATCGCTGACCATGAAGGTCACTGGTGGCGTGGCGATGTGCTGGGGATTCTGACGGCCCATGCTTTAGGCGCCCATACGGTAGTCACACCGGTAAGCAGCAATACGGCGCTGGAATTGTCCGGCTTTTTTCCGGAAATCCGGCGCACCCGGATTGGCTCTCCTTATGTCATAGCGGCGATGCAGGTCGCTTTGCAGGAAGGACAGGCACCGGTCTGCGGTTATGAAGCTAACGGTGGTTTTCTGCTGGGTAGCCCGATCACCCGGAATGGCCACACCCTGGCGGCACTCCCCACCCGCGATGCGATTCTACCCATGTTGACGGTGCTCACGGCGGCGAAAGAGCGGGGCGTTCCCCTGGCGAATTTGCTGGCCGATCTCCCACCCCGCTTTACCGCCAGTGACCGCTTGCAAAATTTCCCCACGGTGCTGAGCCAGCAGTATCTGGATGCCTTTCGCAGCGCGGATAAGGTGGCCAATCTTGCGGCCTTCAGTTCTGCCTTCGGAGCAATTGTGGGCGGCGCGCAGCACATGGATTTGACGGACGGTATTCGGGTGACCCTCGCGCAGGGCGGCATCATTCATCTGCGACCTTCCGGTAATGCACCTGAACTGCGTTGCTACACGGAGGCCGATAGTACGGAGCAAGCCGAAACCATGCTGTGTGCCGCCTTACGGATTATGGATGGCTGGCGTGTCTGAGCGGCGGGTGCGGCGCATCTCTTTTCCACGCGTCTGGTGGGTGTACATCGGCACCGGCCTGATTATTGCCGACCTGCTGCTCATGGTGCTGCGCTATCTGGGTGTGGTGTTCAAGACTAACGCCGTGGCGGAGCTGGCGGTCCACCATGGCGTCGATGCCGAGGCGCAAGGCCTGCTGCATCTGGCGAATGTGTTGAATATGGTTCACTGGAAATGGATCGGCGAAATTTTCCTGGTCGGCGTTGTTTTACTCTTTATCGGAATGTGGAAACCCTTTTATCGAAAAAAATAATTCCGCCAATCTTCAGCCCGTGCCCTGACTGCGCAGATAATCCTCATAGGTGCCCTTGAAGTCCTGGATACCCTGCGGGGTAAATTCGATAATGCGGGTGGCCAGTGACGAGACAAACTCCCGGTCGTGACTGACAAAAAGCAGAGTTCCGTCGTATTTCTCCAGGGCTGAGTTGAGAGACTCAATGGATTCCATGTCCAGATGGTTGGTCGGCTCATCGAGAATCAGCACATTCGGTTTCTGCAGGGTGAGCTTGCCGAAGAGCATCCGGCCCTTTTCGCCACCGGAGAGCACCTTGACCGAACGATTGACCTGATCCTGCCCGAAGAGCAAACGGCCCAGTACGCCACGGATCACCTGATCATCATCGCGCTCACCGCGCCACTGGCACATCCAGTCGAAAAGCGTCATGTCCACCGCAAATTCCGGGGCATAATCCTGGGCGAAGTAGCCGATCCGCGCATTTTCCGCCCATTTTATTTCACCGGCATCCGGTGTTAATTCACCTACCAGACAGCGCAACAAGGTGGTTTTGCCCAGGCCATTGGAGCCGATAATGGCAAGCCGCTCGCCCGCCTCCACATGTAGGCGCATTTTGTGAAACAGACGCAGTTCGCCAAAGGATTTGCTCAGATCCTTACCATCCAAGGCATTGCGATAGAGTTTACGTTCCTGATTAAAGACCAGATACGGATTCTGGCGGCTGGAGGGCTTCACCTCTTCGAGCTGGATTTTCTCTAACTGGCGGGCGCGGGAAGTCGCTTGCTTGGCCTTGGAAGCATTAGCAGAGAAGCGACTGACAAAGCCCTGCAGTTCCGCCATTTTTTCTTTTTTCTTGTCATTATCGGCAAGTAACTGATCCCGTACCAAGGTCGATGCCTGCATATATTCATCATAATTACCGGGATACATACGCAGCTCGCCATAATCCAGATCAGCCATATGGGTACAGACGCTGTTCAGAAAATGACGGTCATGAGAAATGATGATGATGGTACTGCTGAGGTTGTTGATAAGATCTTCCAACCACTGAATGGTATGAATATCGAGGTTGTTGGTCGGTTCATCCAGCAGCAGAATGTCCGGGTCGGCAAAAAGCGCCTGCGCCAGCAGCACCCGCAGTTTCCAGCCCGGCGATACCGCCGCCATCAACCCGCCGTGCTGCTCCAGCGGAATACCCACACCGCTCAGCAATTCACCGGCGCGGGACTCAGCTGCATAGCCGCCCAACTCGGCGAACTCACCCTCTAAATGCGCCACTTCCATCCCTTCTTCGTCGGTCATCTCCGGCAGGGCATAAAGGCGATCGCGTTCCTGTTTGACCCGCCAGAGTTCGGCATGGCCCATAATGACCGTGTCCAGCACGGTGCACTCTTCAAAGGCAAACTGATCCTGCCGCAGCTTGCCGAGACGCTCGCCGCTACTCAGGCTGACGTGTCCGGAGCTGGGCTCCAGATCGCCACCGAGAATCTTCATCAGCGTCGTTTTGCCGCTGCCATTGGCCCCGATGAGGCCATAGCGGTTGCCGTTGCCAAATTCGACAGAGACGTTTTCAAAGAGGGCTTTGGCCCCGAACTGCATGGTGAGATTGGCGGTGCTGAGCAAGATCGACTCCGGATAATCGGTAACTGGGGCTGATAACGGGCGCGATGATAACATTGATTCGCTTGGCGCGTCCTTACTATTCGATCAGCAGGGTGGCGTATGGATAGCTTTTCACACAGGATTTAGTATCCTCTATAGATACCCATAACATGACAAGCCCGCTCAATTGACCCTTTTGACACCCTACCAAAGCCAATACTATGCATGTCGATGCAGATAGCAGGGTACTGAATGAAGATGCGCATGCACGCCAATGCGCCTTGCTGCAAACCATCAATCAGCGCAACCTTGGCTACTTCGAGCAGGAACTGCTCAAGCTCGACGCTTGGGCTGACGACCTCAAACTGGGCCTTGAGCAAGAGATCAAGAGCATCGACGTCGAGATCAAGGATGTGCGCCGTCTGGCGGCAACCTCACCGACGGTGGAGGGGAAGCTGTCATGGCAGAAGAAACAGCGTGAGCTGGAAGCCAGGCGCGGCAAGCTGCGCCGCGACTTGTTCGCCCGCCAGGACGAAGTCGAAGCCCAGCACAACGACCTGATCACACAGTTTGAAGGGCAACTACAGCAGCAGGTTGAGGAACACACGCTGTTCACCTTCGAATGGGAGTTGAAGTGACGCCCTCCAACATTAAGATCTATCATATCGCTCATATGGATCGTCTGCCCTCCATCAGTGCTGACGGCTTCCTGTGGTGCGATGCGGAGGTCGTGCGGCGCGCGCCTCCGGGCACGACCATTGGCATGAGCAGCATCAAGCTACGGCGGTTGAGCGAATTGCATCTCAGCAGCTACCCAGACCTGCGTGTCGGCGACTGTGTGCCGTTCTATTTTTGTCCGCGTTCCGTCATGCTTTACCTGATCTACCAGGGCAACCATCCGGAACTGAACTACAGCCAAGGACAAGGACCGATCCTGCATTTCGAAGCCGACCTGCACGCAGTTGTCGCGTGGGCCAACGCGCAGCTCGTGCGCTGGGCTTTCACTCTGTCGAACGCAGGCTCCTATTTCTTCGAAGATCGAAACGATCTCGCACGTCTCGACGAGATCGACTGGAACGCCGTTCAGGCGCGCGATTGGCGGCAATGCAAGGAGGGCAAACAAGCGGAGTTTCTGCTGGAGCATCGCTTTCCCTGGCACCTGATCGAACGCATCGGTGTTCAATCGCCTGTCGTCTACCGGCAGGTGGTCAACGCCCTTCCCGCGAATGGACATCGGCCCTCGGTCGAAGTCCGCGCGGACTGGTATTACTGAAACGAGAGGAGCACAGCCATGATCGAACTCACTTGCGGCGACATCCTCAAGAGCGAAGCAGACGCGCTGGTCAACACCGTCAACTGCGTCGGCGTGATGGGGCGCGGCATCGCTCTGCAGTTCAAGAACATGTATCCCGATAACTTCAAGGCCTACGCCGCCGCCTGCAAGCGCGAGGCCGTGCAGCCGGGCCGCATGTTCGTCTACGAGACGGGGCAGCTCACGCCGCCGCGCTTCATCATCAACTTCCCGACCAAGCGCCACTGGCGAGGCAAAAGCCGCATCGAGGACATCGACGCTGGCCTTGCCGATCTGGTCAAGGTTGTGCGCGACAAGGGCATTCGCTCCATCGCCATTCCGCCGCTGGGCGCAGGCTTGGGTGGGCTGGACTGGAACGAGGTGCGCCCTCGTATCGAGCATATGCTGACAAAGCTTGCCGACGTGCGAGTGCTGGTGTTCGAACCCAATGGTGCACCAGCCAACGACAAGATGGTGCATGTACGCGAGGTGCCCAAAATGACGGAGGGGCGCGCCGCCCTGGTGGAGCTGATGCAACGCTATCTGGGCGGCCTGCTCGACCCGTTCATCACCCTACTGGAAGTCCACAAGCTGATGTACTTCATGCAGGAAGCCGGTGAGCCGCTGCGGCTCCGGTACGTCAAGGCGCCCTACGGGCCCTATGCCGAGAACCTGCGCCATGTGCTGCGCGCAGTCGAAGGCCATTTGATTGCAGGTTACGCCGACGGCGGCGACGCGCCCGACAAACCGCTCACCCTCGTGCCCGGCGCGGTCGATGAAGCCAGGGATTTCCTTGATCAGCACGAAATCAGCCGCGTCCGCTTCGAGCACGTGACCAAACTGGTGGAAGGCTTCGAGTCGCCCTATGGCCTGGAACTCTTGGCCACCGTGCATTGGGTGATGAGCCGCGAGGGTGCGACCCAGCGCGACAGCGTGGAACGTCAGGTCTACGAATGGAATGCACGCAAACGGCAGTTCACGCCGCGTCAGCTTGCCATCGCGGAAGAACGACTTAGGTCACAAGCTTGGCTTGAGGCCACAGGCCATCACACGCCATGAGCAAACAAAAACTCGAACTCACCTGGATCGGCAAGGACAAGCGACCCAGGCTAGAGCCGCGCATTTTGCTGGAAGACCCGGCGCGTTCGTATCACGCGGCGCACCGGGTAACGGAACACGACATTTTCGACAACCGACTGATATTTGGCGACAACCTGCTGGCCTTGAAGGCGCTGGAGGCGGAGTTCACTGGCAAGGTGAAGTGCGTGTTCATCGACCCACCCTACAACACGGGCAGCGCGTTCACGCATTACGACGACGGGCTGGAGCACTCGATCTGGCTGGGGCTGATGCGCGACCGGCTGGAGATCATTCGGCGATTGCTGTCGGAGGATGGGTCGCTGTGGATCACGATTGATGACAACGAAGCGCATTACCTCAAGGTATTGTGTGATGAGGTGTTTGGGCGGGCGAATTTTGTGGCGAATGTGGTTTGGCAGAAGAAATACGCTGTCGCCAACGACCATAAAACCATTGCACCCATGCACGATCACTTGCTTGTATATCGCAAGACAGAAAGCTGGCAGAGAAACCTGATTCCGCGAACAGAAGAGAAGGATAGGCAGTACAAGTTCGAGGACGATAAGGGGATTTTTCGCACAAGTGATTACACCTGCAGCAAGTCGTTTGAGGAGCGCCCCAATCTCTACTATCCGATTATCCAGCCGAATACTGGCGAAGACATATTGCCCAGCAAAACGCGCGTTTGGGCGTACTCGAAAGATGAGCATCTTCGGCATGTGACCGAAGGCTTCATTTACTGGGGAAAGGACGGTTTGGGTAAAACGCCTTCGTTCAAGCGATATAAGCACTTACTGCGTAATCAAGGCGTAGTGCCGCAAACATTGTGGTTACACGAGTATGCGAGCCATACAGACGCCGCGAGAAAGGAGGTGCGAGCCGTACTGGGTAGTTCATCGCTGGCTGACGATTTCATTACCCCAAAACCAGAGGGCTTGATTCAACGAGTCCTAGAGATCGCCACCAACCCCAACGACCTAGTCCTCGACTCTTTCGCCGGCTCCGGCACCACCGGCGCGGTCGCCCACAAAATGGGTCGGCGCTGGATCATGGTGGAGCTGGGCGAGCACTGCCACACCCACATCATTCCGCGCCTGAAGAAGGTGATCGACGGCGACGACCCCGGCGGGATCACGCAGGCCGTCGGCTGGCAAGGCGGCGGCGGTTTCCGCTATTACCGCCTCGCGCCCAGCCTCATCGTCAACGATCGCTGGGGTAACTCGGTGATCAACCCCGACTACAACGCGGCGCAACTGGCCGAGGCGTTGTGCAAGCTGGAGGGCTTCAGCTATGCGCCGTCGGAAACCCGCTGGTGGCAGCACGGGCATTCCAGCGAGCGCGATTTTATCTATGTCACCACGCAGAATCTCTCGGCCGAGCAGTTGCAGGCTTTGTCGGATGAGGTGGGCGGCGAGCAAAGCCTGCTGATCTGCTGCGCCGCCTTCCACAGTGTGACCGCTGCCAGGGCCGCCGAGCGCTGGCCGAACCTGACGCTGAAGAAGATTCCGAAAATGGTGCTGGCCCGCTGCGAATGGGGGCACGACGATTACAGCCTGAACGTGGCGAACCTCCCGATGGCCGCCTCGCCTGAGCCAACCGATGCGTCCGCCGTCCCGTGCTGGGGTGCGAAGGTGCATGGAGGGAAAACGGCAGATTCCCGCCAAAGTGGCTTGTTCCAGGAGGGGGAGGTGTGAAAAAAGTCATCATCATCGCCGGGCCAAACGGGGCTGGCAAAACCACATTTGCTCGTGCTTTTCTGCCCGCCGAGGCGGATGCCTGGGCGCTTTACGACAATGCAGGCACCGAGCCCGTAATAATGGAATGGGGAGAACAGCCATGGCCCAGCAGGAATTAGCAAAAGCTAAAGATCCGGATTTGCGTTCTTCGTTGCAAGCTATGCGGCGCGCCGCGTTGCAGGCACGCAAGATTGCCATACAGACGGAAACCAGCATCATCATTGTGCGGAATGAGCAGTTGGTGCGACTCAGCGCCGAGGTGCTGCGTCGGGATCCCACTGCATGAATCAGCGCGTTCTGCATCACGTCAGCGGGCGATTGTCGTTGCGCCCGCCGCAAGCGGAATCGTTGGCCAAGCTGGTACAGGCGCTGGACGCGGCGCCGGAAATGCTCGCGCACGAGCGCGATATGACGGCGATTCTGTCCACGCTGAAAGCACAGTTCGTCACGTTGGAAGATTTTGAGCGCGAGTTCCCTTCGCTGTGCTTCGCGCTGGCTACGGGGGTGGGCAAGACGCGGCTGATGGGCGCGTTCGTCGCCTATCTGCATCTTGCGCATGGCATCAACAACTTTTTCGTGCTGGCGCCAAACCTGACCATTTACAACAAGCTGATCGCCGACTTCACGCCGAACACGCCGAAGTATGTATTCAAGGGCATTGGCGAGTTCGCGCAGCAGTCGCCAGAGATCATCACCGGCGACAACTATGAGCAGCGCGGTGGCGGCACGCTGGGCCTGCTTTCGCCGGTGACGATCAACATCTTCAATATCTCCAAGGTGAACTCGGAAGTGCGCGGTGGCAAGGAGCCCCGTATCAAACGGATGCGCGAGGTGCTGGGCGACAGCTACTTTGACTATCTGGCCAATTTGCCAGATCTGGTGCTGCTGATGGATGAGTCGCATCGTTACCGGGCACAGGCAGGTATGCGCGCCATCAATGAACTCGGCCCACTGTTTGGGCTGGAATTGACCGCGACGCCATTTGTCGAAAGCAACCGCGGGCCGGTGCCTTTCAAAAATGTCGTGATGGATTACCCCCTCGCCCGGGCTCTGGAGGATGGCTTCGTTAAAGAGCCCGCTGTGGTCACCCAGCGTAATTTCACCGCCAGCGCCCATACACCCGACGAATTGGAGAAAATCAAACTGGAAGATGGGGTGCGCCTGCATGAAAGCACCAAGGCCGAGTTGCTGACCTACGCCCGCGAAAATAGGGTCAACGTGGTGAAACCCTTCATGCTGGTCATCGCGCGGGATACCACCCACGCTACCCAACTCAAAGCGCTGATCGAAGCAGATGCCTTCTACGCCGGGCGTTATGCGCAAAAGGTCATTCAGGTGGACTCCAGTCGTACCGGTGCGGAGGAGGAGGTGATGGTCACCCGCCTGCTCGCGGTAGAAAGCGTCGATGAACCCACGGAAATCGTGATTCACGTCAACATGCTCAAGGAAGGTTGGGATGTGACCAACCTCTACACGATTGTGCCGCTACGCGCAGCCAATGCCCGCACCCTCATCGAGCAATCCATCGGACGCGGCCTGCGCCTGCCCTATGGCAAGCGCACCGGCGTGGCGGAGGTGGACCGACTGAACATTGTCGCCCACGACAAGTTTCAGGAAATCATTGATGAAGCGAACCGGGGTGACTCACCCATTCATTTGCAGCAGGTTATTCTGGACGCGCCCGGGAGCGATGATCAGAAAGTCAGCGTCCAGGTGGTTTCTGGCGTGATGGCGCGGCTGGGTCTTGCTGGCGTTGCTGACGACGCGTTGGTGGTAGCGGGTGACGTTGGCGCGACACCTGCCGTTTTTGCACCTGTTTTTAACACGGCAGCAGAACGGCAAGCTGCGCGCATGGTACTGGATGTAATCGGCAGCTATGAAACCCGGCGTGACTTGGTACCTGTTGCGGGCGCGCTGCGGGATGCAGGGATACAGGCACAAATCAGGGCTGAGGTGGCTGAACGACTGAAACCGCTTCAAGGCAATCTGCTGGCTGGTGCGGGAGAAGGAGAAAGTGCGCCGGATCTGTCCGCCGTGGTGGCGAAGACCACCGAAATGCTGATCCAGCAGAGTATAGATATTCCCCGCATCGCCGTGGTGCCGACGGGCGAAGTCACGACGGGTTTCCACCCCTTCCAGTTGGCGGCCCTGCCGAATTTTCAGCCCGGCCAACGGGAGATCGTCGGTCAGGAATTGCGCGGTAATACCCAGTTTACCCTCAGCGGTGGCAGTGGTCTGCGGGAGCGGCGATTGGCTGACTATCTTGTCAAAAAACTCGTGGATTATGATGATATTGATTACTTTACCCAGGCGGATTTGCTGTATGACCTTGCTGAGCAATGTATCACCCATTATGAGGCGCAAAATTACGCCGAGAGCGAGCTGCATGAGATTCTGAATACTTACGGAGGTGAACTTGCCCGACTGATTCACGCCGAAATGATGGCGCATTTCTGGGAGGCAGCGACCGGCTATGAGGTGCAGGTAAGCCGGGGTTTTACGGCGCTGAGGCCATGCAATTATACGGTAGCGGCAGGGCAGGGCGTTCACCACTTTCGGGAAACGGTCAGCGAGCCCGGCCGCATCAAGCAGATGCTCTTTGGCGGCTTTGCGCGTTGTCTGTATCCATTGCAAAAATTCGACTCTGATACGGAGCGTCGCTTTGCGGTCATTTTGGAACGCGATGCCCTGAAATGGTTTAAGCCTGCCAAGGGACAATTTCAGATGTACTACAAGCTGGGTGCCGAACAGCCCGAATATATCCCGGATTTCGTCGCGGAAACCGACACAACCGTTTTTATGGCGGAAACCAAAGCGCGCAGTGAACTCAACACGCCGGAAGTCCGGGCCAAGGCAGCGGCCGCTGCGCGCTGGTGTAAACACGCATCGGATCATGCCGCGCAGGTCGGCGGCAAGCCCTGGAAGTATCTCCTGATCCCCCATGATGAGGTGGTAGAATCCAAGAGGTTGATGGACTTTTCCCGTTTTGAAGTGGCGGATGTGCAAGATAGACAGATGTTGATAGCTTGACAGATTCGCTCAGCTTCCCGTACCTTGCTCAGTGAATCGTTATAAACGCTAGGGGCGTCCACGTCGTGGGCTGAGAGGTACCCTTGGAACCTGATCCGGGTTATGCCGGCGTAGGGAAGCGCGACCGCAGCACACCTGTCCGCATCTTCCTCCCGCATCCTGATTTTGTTCCGCAATAATCGGATAAATTTTTAGGAGGAATGATTGATGGCTACCCGCCCCACAGATGTTGTGACCACCATGCAGGATGCCGTGGTAACCTGCGGCCCGATTCCCGGCTCACACAAGCGTTATCTCGCCGGGGAGATGTTCCCGGAATTGCGTGTCCCCCTGCGAGAGATCCAGCAGAGCGATTCGCGGAAACGGGACGGCAGCCTCGAAAGCAATCCTTCTATCCCGGTCTATGATTGCAGCGGTCCCTACACCGACCCGGACGCGATCATCGATATTCATGCGGGCTTGCCTGCCCTGCGCTGGCAGTGGTCGCAGCCAGATACGGCCATCGCCAGCCGTCCCGAGCCCAGTTCCGCCTATGGCCGTGCCCGTCTGGCGGATGTCCGCACGGCCGATCTGCGTTTCAATCATCGCCGCGAAATCCGCCGGGCGGCCAATGGCGGCAACGTCTCCCAGATGCACTATGCGCGGCATGGCATCATCACCCCCGAGATGGAGTTCGTCGCCATCCGCGAAAACCAGGGTCTGGAGCGTCTGCGCGCCAGCCATCCGGCGCTGTTCCGCGCCCATCGTGGTGAGTCCTTCGGCGCGCAGATCCCCGACACCATTACCCCGGAATTTGTGCGTGACGAAATTGCCCGGGGCCGCGCCATCATTCCCGCCAATATCAACCATCCTGAGTTGGAGCCGATGATTATCGGCCGCAATTTTCTGGTGAAGATCAATGCCAATATCGGCAACTCTGCAGTCAGCTCGTCCATCGCTGAAGAAGTGGAAAAAATGGTCTGGTCAATCCGCTGGGGTGCCGATACGGTCATGGATTTGTCCACCGGTAAGCATATTCACGAAACCCGCGAATGGATTATCCGCAATAGCCCCGTGCCCATCGGTACCGTGCCGATTTATCAGGCTTTGGAAAAGGTGGACGGTAAGGCCGAAGACCTCACCTGGGATCTCTACCGCGACACCCTCATCGAACAGGCGGAGCAGGGGGTGGATTACTTCACCATCCATGCCGGTGTCCTGCTGCGTTACGTCCCGCTGACCGCGCATCGCCTTACCGGTATCGTGTCGCGTGGTGGTTCCATCATGGCCAAATGGTGTCTCGCCCACCATCAGGAGAGCTTCCTCTATACTCATTTTGAAGAAATCTGCGAAATCATGAAGGCCTATGACGTGAGCTTCTCCCTTGGCGACGGGTTGCGTCCCGGTTCCCTGGCCGACGCCAATGACGAGGCCCAGTTTGCCGAGCTGCATACCCTGGGTGAACTCACCCAGATTGCCTGGAAGCACGATGTGCAGGTCATGATCGAAGGCCCCGGCCATGTCCCCATGCAACTCATCAAGGCCAATATGGAGGAGGAGCTGCAGCACTGTTTCGAGGCCCCGTTTTACACGCTCGGACCACTGACCACGGACATTGCCCCTGGCTATGACCATATTACCAGCGCCATCGGCGCCGCCCAGATCGGTTGGTATGGCACGGCCATGCTCTGCTACGTCACGCCCAAAGAACATCTCGGCCTGCCGGACAAAAACGATGTGCGGGAGGGGGCGATTACCTACAAGATTGCCGCCCATGCCGCCGACCTGGCCAAGGGGCATCCCGGTGCGCAGGTGCGCGACAATGCCCTGTCCAAGGCGCGTTTTGAATTTCGCTGGGAGGACCAGTTTCACCTCGGGCTGGATCCGGAAAAGGCGCGGGAATATCACGACGAGACCCTCCCGCAGGAAGGCGCCAAGGCGGCCCATTTCTGCTCTATGTGCGGTCCGCATTTCTGTTCCATGAAAATCTCTCAGGATTTGCAGGAGTATGCCCAGTCTAAAGGCGAAGATATTGAGACCGCGCGCTTAGAAGGTATGCAGGAAAAGGCTGAGGATTTCAAACGGCTGGGGAAAAATATCTATCTACGTTAATCAATATGACTGTCAGATATGACATACGCGAATTGGCAGAAGCTGTTATAGTTGGCATGCCTGCCGGGGAGAGTGCTCGCGTGCGGGTAGCGCGATCTGGCGTGTGAGCTACGATGGGGAGGGTCATGACGGATTTACTCAAGCAGTTACGACCGGAAATGACGTCGCTGTTAAACTGTTTTAGCGCTCCGGCGGTATTGCTTTGCTCAGATTACACGGTCCTTGCCGCCAATCAGGCCTACCGACGGGTTTTCGGTGATGGTAAGCCTTTACAGGGGCGGCGCTGTTACGAAATCATGGCGGAAGCAGGCTACACATGTCGTCAGGGGGGCAACCAGTGCCCCCTCGATACGTGTCAGCGTTCTGGTACCGATCAGCATGTGGTGCATAGCGGTACCTCCGGAAACGCCCAGATTGATCTGTACCCCATTCGCAACGATAACGCTGAAGTCGTTTATTTTCTCGAACTTCTGATTCTTATACCGCAGTCGGTTGTGCAATCCGCTCCAGCTATGGTCGGCAACTCCCCCGCCTGGCAGGACGTTACCGCGCTTATCCGACGAGCGGCCCCCAGTGAGGCCGTCGTATTGCTGCTGGGGGAGTCCGGCACGGGCAAAGAGCTGGCCGCCGCAGCTATACATCAGGGTAGCCGGGTTCGCAACGGGCCCTTTGTGGCGGTGGATTGCTCGGGATTGCCCGAAACCCTCTTTGAGAGTGAGCTCTTCGGCCATGAGAAAGGAGCATTTACCGGCGCACACTCGCGCAAAATTGGCTTGGTAGAAGCGGCTAATGGTGGCACCCTTTTTCTGGATGAAATCGGCGATATTCCCCTCAGCTTGCAGGTAAAACTCCTGCGCCTGCTGGAAACGGGTTATTTCCGGCGAGTGGGGGGCGTGGAGCCGATTCGTTCGCAGTTCCGCCTGATCTCGGCTACACACCGCCCGCTGGAAAGAATGGTCGAGGAGGAGCGGTTCCGGCAGGATCTATATTATCGTTTGAATACCTTTCCTATCGTGTTGCCCGCGCTGCGTGAGCGCCTGGAGGATATTCCCCCGCTGGCGAAAGCTATTCTGCAGCGATTGCCCGTGGCCAAGGGTCTCCATCTTCATGCGGGCGCGCTGGATATTCTTCAACACTATGATTATCCTGGCAATATTCGTGAATTGCGCAACATCCTGGAGCGTGCCGCACTACTGGCTGATGATATCTGGATTCTCCCCGAGCATTTGCCCGCAAACCTTCAGCATCTGCCAGGGCAGAAGAAATCCGGCACGGCAAACGCCGTGTCTGCCAGACAGTCCTCCGTACCAGGCGTTGCAGAAATCATTCCTCTGGCGGAACTGGAAGAACAATATCTACGCTGGGCGCGGGGAAGTTACGGTGGGGATCGCCGCAGTCTGGCGCAACGTCTGGGCGTAAGCGAACGCACTTTATATCGTAAGTTAGATGCATTGAGGAGTCATACCGAACATGTCGTTGAGCCATAATATTTGGCCGGAGGGTCTGCTGACGCGCCCCGGTCGCGATGCGGACGCTCCTTGCGTTGTGCTGCTGCACGGCCTCGGTGCCTCTATGGAAGACCTCGCCGGGGTGGCGGATCTTGTAGACCCGGAAGGCCGCTGCCGCTGGGTATTTCCCAATGCGCCTGTGCGCCCGGTCCGCATCAACGGCGGCAGACCGATGCGGGCCTGGTATGACATTTATGGTTCAGACAGCCATTCCGCGGAAGATGCGGAAGGATTACAGGACATGGCCAAGCGGCTCAGCGTCCTACTGGATCATGAGGCGGGTAAGGGATCCTCTATCATTCTCGGTGGATTCTCGCAGGGCGGCGCCATGTCGCTCTATACCGCGTTGCATAGCGGTTATGTGACCAAGGCGGTGCTTGCCCTGAGTGCCTACCTGCCGTTGCGCGCCCAGCTGTCGACAGCTACGGCCAAGTCGCCGCTGATATTTTTGGCGCACGGGCAACAGGACGCCGTCTTGCCCATTTCTTATATGGATATTGCCCAGCAGATGATGGAAGTATTGGGTTATAGGATAAGCGCTCACCGTTATCCCATGGAGCACACCCTTTGTGAGGACGAACTGCTGGATTTACGTACCTTTCTTCATACAATTGCCGATTCCCAGGAGACGATAGCATGCCAGTGAATGTGTTATGGATTGAACAATTCGTACATATTGTTGCCGTAGTGATCTGGATTGGCGGTCTTTTTTTCGCCACGGTCGTGTTGGCACCCGTTCTGCAGGCAGAAATCGCTCAGGCCAGCACCCGAATTCCTTTGCTGCACGTCATCCTGCGCCGATTTTTTCTGTGGGTCTGGATATCCGGTGTAGTATTGCTCAGCAGTGGTTACACCATGGTACCGCTGTTCTACGGGGGCTTTGCCACCCTCAGTGCGCCGATCTCAATGATGATGTTGTTGGGTACGATCATGGTGATGCTGTCGCTGCATGTCTACTTTGCGCCGCTCAAACGGCTACGGCGTGCCGTCCGCGATCAGGACTGGAAGGCGGGTGCACGTGCCTTGAGTCAGGTCCGCCTGGTTTCTGGCGTCAACCTGCTCTTATCGCTGGTGGTGATTCTGATGGGGGTGTGGGGGATGGTTGGCACCCCTTGGTAGCCCTGCAATCCGTTAATCTGTTGTCCCAAAAATCTGCTCTTCCAGACCCCATCGTGCCGCCAGCGTTTCGGCGGCATTCACTAGTTCCTCCGCGCGCGAGGGATGGTTGACGCGAGTTTCGACGATCTTACGCAAGGCCTCATCGCGGTTGCCACTGCTGGCGAGCAGGTGAATCAGCTCGCCAGCATCGCGGCCGACAATTTCACCGCCGAGCAGTTCGCCGCTATCCATGTCCGCCAACAAACGGACGAAGCCCACACTATCATCCTGCCCCAGTGCCCGCGGTGAGGTCTCAAAAGCGGCAAAACCCACGGCTGGTTCAAAGCCCAGATCTTCGGCCGCATCATCATCCATCCCGATACGCGCCAGTTCCACTGCCGAATAAACCAGTTCCGGCACCCAGAGCGGATCGCGTTCCTGTTTTTCTGCGCTGAGCAGATTGTGGATGACTATCTGGGCATCGTTGAGGGCCTGATTGGCATTCATGATCGGTCCGACCGCATCGCCAATGGCATAGATGCCGGATTCTTCCGTCTCCAGCATAGTATTGGTCTGTACAAATCCGCGATCATCCAGGGTGACACTGGTGTTTTCCAGCCCCAATCCCTCCGTAAAAGCATGGCGCCCGGTAGCGAGCAGCAGCCAATCGCCCTGAACCGACTTCCCCCGGTCATCGAAGACCGTCACTCCAGCGGCCGTCGTTTCAATGCGGGCGATCTTGAATCCGGCCTGTGGATGGATATTCAACGCCGCCAGCGCCGCTTTGAGCGTATCCTTGGCCTGCGGGGAATACCGGGTATGGGCGAGGGAAGGGGAGTGTGTCAGCCATTCCACCTGTTTGCCGAGTTGGGTGAAAATATACGCGAACTCGGTGCCGATAACCCCGCCGCCCACCATAATTACCCGGTCCCCACTGGGGACGCCGTCGTCATAAAGCATATCGCTTGTCAGCGCCTTACCGGGTACCGTGGTGATTCCCTGGGGTAGGGATGGCACCGATCCGGTGGCAATGATGCTGGCTTCCGTATGGATTTCCGTCAAACCCGCAGCGCTCTGGATTTGAATGCGCTGCGGATCGAGGAAGTGCCCGGTGCCATTATAAAGATGCACACCAAGACGTTTCAGATAATCGACGTAGCTGGCGCGCACCGTCTCGACCACTTTATGCTGGTGCTGCCAGGCTTGCGCCATATCTCCTGTGAGCGCCAAACCCACAACGCCCCGTTTCTCGAAATGACGACTTTGCTCGATCCACTTTGCCGTCTCATGCCAGTCCTTTTTGGGGACGCAACCGCGGTTCAAACAGGTGCCACCCCAGGTCTGTGTCTCGATGATCGCGGCTTTTTTGCCACGCAGAGCGGCGAGTACTGCCGCGCGATAGCCACCTGGGCCGCTACCGATAATCGTGATGTCATAATTTGTTGTTTCCATGGCTCCATCTTTTTCAATAAAATAAGAAGTATTCTTAAAGTTATATGTCATGTGTATGGCGGGTTGCTGCTGACCAGGCCAGTAGGCCCCCTGCAACTCAAGCATTGGACAAATAAATTGTGTTGTTTGACAGCGACGCAAGCCCTCGTCATCTTCAATGGCTGAAGCCCATTGTTTATGGGAACAATCTATCAATGTCTTGTGATAATATAATGTTTTCAGTGAGCTATAAAGCTTGCCTGAAACCCGCCTGCAAGAGCAGACTCTCCGGTGCGGTCGATTCATGGCCCATCCCTCTAAAAGCGTCGGGTGCAAGCGACAATCACCGCTTTAAAATAATAATAATAACTACAAAATTATGTAGTTATAAAACTGGCATAAGTTTTGCTTTTGTTCTGCCATGAATGTTTATCATCTGAATCGCCCGTCACTAAAGCTACTGGCCGCCGCCCTACTGGGGCTCGCAGGATGGGCGATGACACTGCCTGTATATGCGGCTGATTTTAGCATGACCAACGTGGAGGCCAAGGCCAAAACGTTGGTGAACAGCACTTATGATGCGAAGCCGCTACCCATCCCAGCCTTCCTGAAAGACCTCAGCCCTGAACAATATGCGCAAATTCAGGATGTTATGCCACTCTGGCGTGGCGACAATTTGCCGTTTCAGGCACAGTTTTATCTGCCCGGCTCTTGGTTTCACCGCCCAGTGGTTATCCGCAGCGTTGTGGATGGTGTGGTGCAGCCCATCCGCTTTACGCTAAAGCATTTCAGCTTCGGTGATCTAAACGTACCCAAAGATATGCCCAGCGAACTCGGTTACGCAGGCTTCCGTCTGCTCGCGCCGCTGAATACGCCGCCGCGTTATAACGAGTTCATCTCCTTCCTCGGTGCGACTTATTTCCGCGCCGTGGGGAAAAATGCCATCTACGGGACGTCGACACGTGGCCTCGGGATCGACACGGCTCAGCCTTCCGGCGAAATCTTCCCCTACTTCAAACAATTCTGGCTGGTGCAGCCCAAGGCGGGCGCTACCCGGATGGTGGTCTACGCACTTATGGACAGTCCGGTGGCGACGGGTGCCTATCGCTTCACCATCCAGCAGGGTGATAGCAGCACAGTACATGTCGATGCCACCATTTACCTGCGCAAGCCGGTAAAGGTGCTGGAGCTTGCGCCCCTGACCAGCATGTACTGGCACGGACATGGACGTGGTATCAGCGCCGGTGACTGGCATCCGGCGCAGCATGATTCCAGTGACTTGGTCATGGCCAACGGCAACGGCGAATGGATCACCCGGCCCATAGACAACCCTTTGTACATCCAGACCACTACTTACGACATGGATCACCCCGAGGGTTTCGGCCTGATTCAGGAGGATCGTCAGTTCTCCGCGTATGAAGGGATCGAGACCAACTACCAGCGGCGTCCCAGCGTCTGGGTCCAGCCCGATGGCGACTGGGGCAAGGGGCAGGTACGTCTGATAGAACTCCCCACCAACAACCGCGATATGGATAATATTGCTGTGTTTTGGGTGCCAGAGCATGAGCCTGCGCCCAAAACACCCCTGCATTTTGCGTATACCGTGCGCTTTTTCCTCAATAACCACGGTCTGATACCGCTGGCTCATCCGGTGGCCACCTATTTGGGTAATGACATAAAAGTGCCTGGTGCGCGGACGGTGGTAATTGATTTCGCGGGCGGCGCCCTCCCGAATCTGCCGGGGACTGTGCCCATGCAGATCCACCTCAATGCTGCAGACAATGCCAAAGTGCTCAGTCAAAAGTTGGAATGGAATAAAGAAGACCATGTCTGGCGGGTGCTTGCGGTTATTCAGCCGCAACCGGATTCGCCCAGCAACGTGCGGTGTTTTTTAACCTTGGACAACCAGGTGATGAGTAATACCTGGACATATCTCTTACGTGCGGCAAAGGAGTAGGCGTAATGTTTAAAGATGAATCAAGCTACAGCGTCAATCCTGCGGGTGAGCTACTGGCGGGTTGGACAGCGGAGGCCATGGTCGTCGCAAACAATGCTCTGGTGCTGACCCGTGTGGAGCAGTACATGGCTCGCCTGTCCTTAAGCGAGGCGCAGCGGCTGTGGATTCGCGGGGAAGTGGTCGCGCAGCTGAGTGGCACCGACATGGAAGGCGAAGCACTTTATGCGCAGGCCTTTGCGAGTCTGCACATGGCCTTGGCAACCCTGACGGATGGCGATGAACTGGATGCGCGTCTGGATCTGTCTCTCAACCTGCCCGTGGGCGGAACCCATGACGGTAAATCCTGTCGCTGGTTGCAGCGCCAAATGGCCCCGGCTATTGTGCGGTCCAGCATGATCTCGCGGCCTTTGGATCGCTCCTGGGGTACGGCCTTGTTGCGCCTTTTCCAGTCTGCACTGCTGGACCGCAGTGCGATTAGTGCGATTCGGCGCGTGTTGCCCGGAGAAGCCTGAATATGGGCCGTAGCAGCGCCCGGCCATGGGAAGCCATCGGCCGGTACCGGCGCTACTGGCTCAGCACCTTCATCATTTTGCCCGCGTGTAGCGCAGGCCTGATGCTCGCTCAGGTACTGACCGATCGTCTGCCTCTGTGGCTGGAAATCCCAACACTGCTGATTTTCGTATTATTGTTTGCCTGGATCTCTGCGGGCTTTTGGACCGCATTGGTGGGATTTATTCTGCTTATGCGCGGACGAACAGATACCGTACCGGGTAGCCCCGAGTTGCATCTTGCGGAGCCGCGTCCGCAGAGTCGTGTAGCTATAGTCATGCCCATCTATAACGAAGAGGTAGAGCGAGTCGCAGCGGGCCTCCAGGCGACTTATAAATCTCTGCAACATGCTGGAGCGCTCGCGCACTTCGAGTTTTTTTTGCTGAGCGACACTCGTGATCCCTCGATCTGGCTGCGCGAAGAGCTGGTGTGGTCAGCCCTCTGTCAGTCTTTAGATGCTTTTGGCCGTATCCATTACCGGCGGCGGCCCATCAACAACAAGGCCAAGAGTGGCAATGTGGCGGACTTTTGTCGTCGCTGGGGTAAGGATTATGAATATATGGTTGTGCTCGACGCCGACAGTGTGATGAACGGCGAGACGCTCTACCGGATGCTGGAGATGATGGAGGGCAATCCACAGGTCGGCATCATCCAGACTCAGCCGCTGGCCGTCAATCGCGAAACTCTCTATGCCCGCCTGCAACAGTTTGCACAGCATTTGTACGGACCGATCTTCAGTGCTGGTCTGCGCTTCTGGCAACTGGGTGACGGCCATTATATTGGCCACAACGCCATTCTGCGTACCGTACCCTTCACCCAATATTGTGCTTTGCCCGTGTTGCCGGGGCGCGCGCCCCTAGGCGGCCCGCTGCTGAGCCATGATTTTGTTGAAGCGGCGCTCATGGCCAAAAGTGGCTGGGAGGTATGGTTTGTGCCTAGCCTGTCGGGGAGCTATGAAGAAGTACCACCGACACTGATTGATGATCTCAAACGGGACCGTCGCTGGGCGCAAGGCAATCTTCAACATCTGCGCCTGCTCGCGGGGGAAGGACTGCGCCCGGCGCATCGTTTTCTCTTTATCAACGGTGCCATGTCATTTTTGGCGGCGCCTTTATGGGGAACATTTTTAATCCTTGGAGCACTGGGCTCACTGCACTGGGCCAATACAGCCAGTGACGGCAGTATAGCGCTCTTTGACTGGGGCTGGCTGGCCGATCCCATGCCCTTCTGGCTGTTTGGGGTAACGGTTATTCTGCTGCTGTCACCCAAATTTATGGCGGTGCTCTGGGTCGTGCGTCAGCGCGGTCAAAAAGACCATTTCGGTGGCTTATTCAGTCTGTTGGCCAGCATGTTTTTCGAGAGTCTTTTTTCGATCCTCATGGCACCTATCCGTATGGCCTTTCATAGCCAGTTCGTGATACAGACATTGATGGGGCGAGGTGTGCACTGGGGCGGGCAGGTGCGCGGTGATCAGGAAACCTCCTGGGCCGATGCCTTCCGGTACTTTGGCTGGTATTCTGCGCTGGGCCTGAGTTTGGCAGCGCTTTTGTACCCCTTTCTGGGTGTCTGGCATTTTGTCTGGCTGGTACCCATACTTGGCGGATTGACGGCAGCGGTGCCACTTGCTGCCTGGACAAGTCGGCCAGCACTGGGACGCTGGGCGCGGCGTCAGCGTCTCTTCGTTATTCCCGAAGAGATGCACGTCCCGCAAGAGTTGCAGGCGCTCAGTGTGGATAGCGTAGCCTATCTGCCCCACATTGAAGGAGATCCCTTCATACAGGTTGTGGTGGATCCGCGCTTTAACGCCATACATACCGCCTTGCAGCGTAATCGCACGGGTGCCTGGCCACGCGCGGCGAATCTCTGCCACAAAGCATTGGAGCAGGGTCCGCAGGGGCTCAATAACCGCGAGCGCAACATACTGCTCAGTGATCGCAACTCAATGCTCGCATTGCACCGTGCGGTCTGGTCTACAGCCGATCGGGCACGCTTGACCGCCTGGGGCTTGCAAAGCGACGAGCAGAAATTGACGGATGTGCAAATTATCGGGGGTAAGTGATGACTAAGGGCGGCGAATCCCTGGATCTGATGGCTCTGGCGGGTATCCGCAGCTTGCGCGACTTGCAGGAACGGGCACAAGCGGGTGACCCAGTGGCGCAATTCAATATGGGCGTGAAATATGCCGAAGGCATTGAAGTTAAACAGGACTATCTGGAAGCCGCCAGGTGGTACGGGGCAGCAGCAGATCAGGGCGATGCGCCCGCCCAGTTTAATTTAGGATTGATGTTTTATCAGGGGATAGGGCTGCGCAGGGATCTGCATTATGCCTACGAACTGTTCAGTCTGGCAGCAGGTCAAGGGGACACTCGTGCCCTGGCCGGAATGACGGCTGTCCTCGGTGAAGTGTCTGGAGATGTCGCTGCAGAACTTCTGGACACCTTTGGGCGGGGAGATGTCGGCTCACCCACCCATTAGCTGGTTTGGTGCTTAGGCGCGCCGGTTGCGGATTTCGGCCAGACGCTCCGCACGGGCACCTTTTTTCCTCAGATAGCCGGGTACCACGCTCTCAATGGCGGTGGCCTGAATATGAAATACGTCAGCCAGATCCTTCCGGGTGCATATATTGTCTACGGACAGGGAACGCAAATTATCGCGCGTGAGCATTTTGCCCGGCAGCTTCTCCATGATACTGGCTTGCAGGTTGCCGACAAAGTTACCGAGGGGCACGATGGCACGATGGGTGCCAATCAGGCTCTGGGTGTAAGCCATCAGTTCGCCGAGGGTGTACACCTTGGGACCGCACAAGTCATAGGCCTTGCCATAGGTTTTTTCATCATCAATGGACTGCACGTAGGCACTGACCACGTCCTCTACCCAGACCGGCTGCATTTTGGCGTTGGTGCCAGCCATGGGAATGAAAAAAGGGATGCCGCGCAGCAACTGAGCGAAGCGGTTAAAAAAGCGGTCTCCTTCACCAAAAATTACCGAAGGGCGGAAAGACGTTACCTTCAGACCGCGCCCCCAGAGTAGTTTTGGGCCAGTCAGGTAATTAAAGTGACCCATTTCCGCGCTGTTCTCACCAGACTGGCGGATGATCTCCTCACCAATCCCCTTGGATCGCAGATAGGCACTGGGACCAATGGGATTGGCCCCTAAGGCGCTCATGTGGAGCAGACGCGGAATGCCCAGATGTCCGCAGGTATTCGCCACCAAGCGCGGCAGCTCTATGTGATTTTTCTCGAAATCACCATGTCGCTCGGGCGGATAATCTTCGCGGCCGGGGTTGTTTTCATTGAGGATACCAACGAGGTTGATGACTACATTGCATCCTTCGAGTTGTTTTTCTAAGGCGATGGGGTCATGGACATCAGCCTCAACCACTTCCACGCCGGGGAGCACCAGCAGGTTTTCACGGTTGCGCTCGCGGTTACGCGTCAGAATGCGTACCGAGTGCCCGCCTTGACTTAAACGCTCAGCCAGATGACGCCCGACAAAACCGCTGCCGCCGAGAATGCAAATCTTATGTGTTGCCATGATGCCTCCTGAAATTGCGTTGCCAAGCATAGCACAGGCTTATGAAAGGTGTGGATGGATACACCCGTATTTGAACCCGGCCTCGCACATGGGCTATAAACGCAGAGTGCTGGCAAGGAGAATAGTATGGCGGAATGTTTGATAGGGACTGCGGCGGCGCGGTGGGGTGGGCGTTTTGTAGCACTGGGCGCATTGGTGATGGCCCTGGCGGTGATTTTCGGCGCGGCAGGAGATCATCTGGTGGCTGGCCGGGTGAGTGCCGAGGACTTGCATATTTACGATATTGCGAATCGTTTTCAGATTTATCACGGGCTCGGTCTGTTGTTCATCGGCGTGTTGATCCGCCAGTATGGCAAACGGCGCTTGCTTTATGCGGCAGGAGGACTGATGGCCTTGGGTACGCTACTGTTCTGCGGCGGACTCTATCTGCTGACGCTGACCGGCGACGTATCTTGGGCTTTTTTTGCACCCGTGGGTGGAATAACACTGATTCTTTCCTGGCTGCTGCTCGCGCTGAGCATGTGGCGGGCATCCGCAACGTAGAGAGGGATAACTATGTTAATTGCAACGGGAAATGCATACGGTAAATATCTGGATTTCGCCGATGCCGAAGTGGGGGATAAGTTTTGGCTTGTGGAGCATGTGCCGTACAGCGGGACGATAATGGCACTACGGGCGTATGCCGTAGCAGAAATTAATTCAAAAACCGTACTGTGCCGTGCTGAAGAAGGTAAACCACTCAAATTGAAGCGTGCCTTGCCTCAAGAAAATTGCTACCTGGATGCCGACCCCTATTTCCAGAATATTTCGCGAACCTGGCAGATTAATACGCAGGTTCAGGCAGCGAAACAACTAGTAAAAGAACACGAAATCATGGACTTTGATCAGGAGGTTGTCGACGCGATAATGGCGTGGCAGAAGCGGGTATCGGTGCGGAAGACCGAAGCATCAGGATAGCCGTTTGGTAATAGCTGCAAAAGGAAATAAATAGAACAATCGCACTGATCGCGGGTCATATAACGGTAAATTCGCCAGAGATGTAGGCTTGGATTCTGAGGTTCTGGGTGGTGTTCCGGTATTCGCCGCGACAAGGGATATCCTTAGCATGGACTGCTTCAGAGTGGCGTTTGCCAGAGTTTGTCCCAGCTTTGCTGGGCGGCGAGGCCGAGACGTTGGGGGAATGTCTTTTGGCGCTGGTAATGGAGGGTGAGCACTTTGCCCTTTTGTGCCGCTTCCAGAATAATTTCGTCGCTGGTGGCGAGCTGATCTACCAGTCCTAGTTGTAAGGCCTTGCTCCCCAGCCAGGCCTCGCCGGTGGCCACCTGCTCTAAATCCAGTTGCGGGCGGTACTGCTGCACAAATTCGCGGAATAGGGCATGGGTTTCTTCCAGTTCTTCGCGCAGCTTGGCTCGCCCGCTGTCGGTATTCTCGCCGAATAGGGTGACCGTGCGTTTGAATTTGCCTGCGGTGAACTGTTCCCAGTCGATGTTGCGGTCTTGCAGCCAGCGGTGGAAGTTGGGGATTTGTGCGACCACGCCAATGGAGCCGATGAGGGCAAAAGGGCTGGCGACAATGCGGTCGGCAGTGACGGCCATCATGTAGCCGCCACTCGCGGCGACAGCGTCGACCAGTGCCGTGACATGGATTTTGGCGGCGCGCAGGCGCAATATCTGGGCTGCGGCGAGGCCGTAGGTATTGACCATGCCGCCGCCGCTTTCTAAGCGGAGCAAGACGGCGTCGCCGGGTTTGGTGGCCTGAATAATGGCGGAGATTTCTTCACGCAGGGCGCTGACGGCAGAGGCGCGGATGTCGCCCTTAAAATCGAGCAGATAAGTACAGCTTTCGGTAATGGGATCTTTAGCCTTGTCTTTGCGGTCTTTTTTGAGGGTCTTTTGATGGGCTTTCAGGGCTTTTTTATTCAGCCGGTATTGCTGGACGTTTTCACTGGATTGTTCTAGTTGCTTGCGCAGGTCGCTGACCTGCACCTGCCCTGATGTGGGGTTTTTACGTTTGCTCACGGCAATAGCGGTGATGCCGCCCGCAACGATAAGCAAGGCGACCACGATGGTGACGGTGTCGGCGAGGAAAAGCAGATAGTGATTGAAGAAGGTTTCCATGGCGCAAAGATAGGCGGAAAGACGATAGCTGTAAAGATTTCGGATATGGTTGATGGCTGGCGCGTGCAGGCTTATCATTTTGCTTCTTGCTGAGGTGTTTCTTTCATGATCTATGTGAAGTTTTTTGCCAGCGTGCGCGAGCGTGTTGGAGTGGGGGAAATATCCTTGCTGATCCCGGAGGGGGGCGTAACGGTAGCGGAGGTGCTGTTGCTGGCGGAAGATGCGACCGGTGTGCTGCTGCAAGACGCGCATTTGCTGGCCGCGGTAAATTTGCAGCATGTACCTTTTTCTGGGGTGGTGCATGATGGCGATGAGGTAGCATTTTTTCCGCCAGTAACAGGTGGTTAGTTGTGATTATTAAGGTTCAGCAGGAAGATTTTGAGCCCATGGCGGAGATGGCGGCTTATCCAGTGGATGCCATTGCCGGGGCGGGTGGTTCGGTTACTTTTATCGGGACGGTGCGCGATTATAGCGAGACGGCAGATATTTTGGCCATGGAGATCGAGCATTATCCGGGGATGACAGAGCGCGAACTGGAGCGCATCAGTGCCGAGGCAGCCCGGCGCTATGATATTCTCGATAGCCTGATTATTCATCGTTATGGGCATCTGGCGCCCCAGGACAACATTGTGATGGTGGCGGTCTGGTCGCGGCACCGGGCGGCGGCCTTTGATGCCTGCCGCTTTTTGATGGATGTCCTGAAAACCAGCGCGCCTTTCTGGAAAAAAGAGATCACCCTTGCGGGCGTGCGCTGGGTGACCGATTGTCCAGGCTGCCGTGCCGGGGGTCGCGAGGGTCACACCCATGTTCCCTATTCCCATGTACACACAAGTTGAAGTGAGATTCTATGCCAAGTTTTGATGTGGTGTCTGAAGTGGATATGCAGGAAGTGGATAATGCCCTGCATACAACGGTTAAGGAAATAAACACCCGCTATGACTTTAAGGGCAGCAAGGCGTCGATGGAGCGCAAGGAGAAGGAGATCATCCTGGTCGCTGAAGATGAATACAAGCTGGGGCAGATGATTGATTTGCTCTCAATGCGTATGGTGAAGCGCGGGGTGGATTTGCAGGCACTGGATGTGGGTAAAGTGGCGTCTGCGGCGGGTGGAATGGAGCGACAGGTGCTGGGCCTGAAAGTCGGGTTGGAGACAGAAGTATCCAAGCGCATGATCAAGTTCCTGAAGGACGGTAAGTTCAAGGCGCAGGGCAGTATTCAGGGAGACCAGTTGCGGGTGTCCGGCAAGAGCCGGGACGAGCTGCAGGCTGCTATTGCCGCGCTGCGGGGGCACGATTTTGGTCTGCCAATACAATTCAATAACTTCCGGGACTAATCGCAAGCATAAAGAGGGATGGCATGAATAAGACAAAGTGGGCAGCGCTCATTGCAGAGGTGCCGAGCGTGACGGCGGCGGCCGTTTTATGAGCACGATCTCAGCACAGCGCACGGCGTTCTATGACTGGCATGTCGCGCATGGCGCGCGCATGGTGGATTTCGCGGGTTGGGAGATGCCCCTGAACTACGGCTCGCAATTGGCGGAGCATGAGGCGGTGCGGCAGACGGCGGGGCTTTTTGATGTCTCGCACATGCGGCCTTTGGACCTGAGTGGACCGGATGCGCGGACGTTGCTGCGTTATGCCTTGGCCAACGATGTGGCGAAGCTGGATGCGGTGCCGGGTAAGGCACTGTACAGCACGATGCTGCAAGATGATGGCGGGATTATTGACGATCTGATTGTCACGCATCGTGGAGATGGTAGGTATCGGATTGTGCTGAATGCGGGCGGGGCGGAGGCGGACACGGCGCACCTGCAGACCCTGGTGGATGCCCGGGGCTGGCAGGTGACCCTGCAGAAGCGGCCGGATCTGGGGATTCTAGCGGTACAGGGTCCCACAGCGCGGGCCATGGCGGCGACGGTGTTGGGGATGCCTGCATTGGCGGAGTTGCCGGTTTTTCACGCATTGGAGCAGGGTGACTTCTTCGTCGGGCGCACAGGTTATACGGGTGAAGATGGTGTCGAAGTGATCGCCGCGAATACTTTGTTGCCGGGCCTGGCGGATCGGCTGGTGGCTGCCGGGGTGCGGCCAGCCGGGTTGGCGGCACGGGATAGTCTGCGTCTGGAGGCGGGGCTGGATCTTTACGGTCAGGATATGACGACGGCGGTTTCGCCTTACGCGAGCAATCTGGCCTGGACGGTGGATTTGCGTGCCGTAGAGCGGGATTTCCTGGGGCGAGCGGCACTGGAGGCACAGTTGGCCGCGGGGAGTGGCGGCAAATTGATTGGTCTGGCGATGCGTGAGGGGATTCCCCGTCATGGTTATGTGGTGGAAGATGCGCTGGGGCAACCTTGTGGGGTGATCACCAGCGGTATTTTCTCGCCTAGCCTGCAGTGTGGTATCGCGCTGGCCCGTGTCGATGCGGCGCTGGAGCCGGGGGCCGTATGCGCCGTTGTGGTGCGCGGGGCGCGGCGTCCGGCTCTGGTGGTAAAGCCGCCTTTCTGGCGGAAAGGCGTGGCAACTTTTTCTTTTCCTGAGGAGCATGCGGCATGAGCAAGATTCCGGAGATGTTGCGTTACAGCGATACCCATGAGTGGGTCGAAGATCTGGGGAGCGGACGCTACCGGGTAGGGATTACCGATCATGCCCAGGAATTGCTGGGGGATCTGGTGTATGTGGAAGTGCCTGATGTCGGCAAGGCGATTCATGGTGGCGAAGTCTGCGGCGTGCTGGAGTCGGTCAAGGCGGCGGCGGATTTGTATGCGCCCGTCAATGGCACGGTGGTGGAGCGTAATGACGGGCTGGGGGATAACCCGCAGTGGCTCAATGAAGACCCCTATGGTCAGGGCTGGATTATGGTGGTCGAGGCCGACGCCGCAGCCTGTGCCGGACTCTTGGATGCAGCAGCTTACGGTAAATTAGCGGAGTCTTAAATAAATGCCCTATATTCCCCACGATGGGTTGGAGACGGCGGCCATGTTGGCCGCCGTCGGCGTTGATCGCCTCGACCAGTTGTTTGATGAGATCCCGCCAAAATTGCAAGTGCAGGATATGGTCTTGCCCGAAGGGCTGTCGGAGATGGCCCTGCACCGCGAACTGGAGGGGCGGGCCCTGAGCAATGCGCCGTTGCGCTGCTTTGCGGGAGGCGGCGCTTATGCCCACCACATCCCAGCCATTGTCTGGGAAATTGCCGGGCGCGGCGAGTTTTATTCCGCCTATACGCCGTATCAGCCGGAGGCCAGTCAGGGTACGCTGCAGGTCGTTTATGAATACCAAAGCTTTATCACGCGGCTGACCGGATTGGAGGTGAGCAACGCCTCACTTTACGACGGGGCCTCGGGGCTGGCGGAGGCCTGCCTGATGGCGCTGCGTATTCGGGGCAGCGACAAGTCGGTGCTGGTGCCGGAGAACCTGTTGCCGGGCTGGCGGCGGGTGTTGGACAGCGTGCTCGGCTTGCAAAACATCCGTTTGGTGACGGTGCCTTATGACCGTGCGGCGGGCACCCTGATATTGCCTGCGGATGCAGGGGATGCGGCGGCGCTGATTATTCCCCAGAGTAACGCCCTGGGTTTGCTGGAGTCCGTGGATGCGCTGACCGACTGGGCCCATGGCCATGGCCTGCTGGCTATCGCCGTGGTCAATCCCCTGGCTTTGGCGCTGCTGAAGGCGCCGGGGGATTGGGGCACCCAGGGCGCGGATATAGCGGTGGGCGAAGGGCAGCCGCTGGGGATTCCCCTGACCGGCGGTGGGCCGTACTTTGGTTTTCTCGCCTGCCGCAAGATCCATGTGCGGCAGTTACCGGGACGGCTGGTTGCCAAAACCGTGGACGGGCAGGGCCGTGCGGGCTTTTGTCTGACCTTGCAGGCGCGGGAGCAGCATATTCGCCGCGGTAAAGCGACGAGCAACATCTGCACCAATCAGGGCCTGATGGTGACGGCAGCGACCATCCACATGGCGACGCTGGGCGGGCATGGCTTGCAGCAGACGGCGGTGCTATGCCATGAACGTGCCGTGCGGCTGCGGGAACTGTTGGCGGTCGTGCCGGGCGTGCGCCTGCCTTATGGCGGACCTTTCTTCCATGAATTTGTGCTGCGTCTGCCACAGGCTGCCGTGGTGGTGCGGGATGCGCTGCTGGACCATGGTCTGCTGGCGGGACTTCCGCTGGCAGACTGGGGGATGGGGGAGGCGGGTGATCTGTTGGTTTGCACCACGGAGCTGCTGGAAGAGGCCGACCTGTTGGCGTATCGCGATGCCCTGACGGCTGTCCTGGAGACCATATGAGCGATTCCATTTTCGATTACGATCATCATTTTCCAGCGGCGGAGTTGCCGTCCGATATCCCGGCGGACCTGCTCCGGAAGGCGCCCCTGAATCTGCCCAACCCGGCGGAGCTGGAGGTGCTGCGTCACTACACCCGCCTGTCGCAGAAGAATTTTTCCATCGACACTCACTTTTATCCACTGGGCTCCTGCACCATGAAATATAATCCGCGGATTGCCCATAGCATGGCCTCGCTGCCGGGCTTCGCGCGCCTGCATCCGGATACGCCGGCGCCAGCCATGCAGGGACTTCTGCAGGTGCTCTGGGAGTTGCAGGAATGGCTGGCGGCGGTAACCGGCATGGCGGCGGTGAGTTTGACCCCGGCGGCGGGCGCCCAGGGCGAGTTGGCGGGTGTTGCCATGATCCGCGCTTATCATGCGGCGCGTGGAGACCATGGACGGCGGAAAATGCTGATTCCTGCGGCGGCGCACGGCACCAATCCGGCCAGTGCCCAGATGGCGGGGTTTACGGTGGTTGAAATTCCCAATCTGGTTGATGGTGATCTGGATATAGCCTTTTTAGATCAGCATCTCGGGCCGGATGTGGCAGGAATTATGCTGACCAATCCCTCCACTTTGGGGGTGTTTGAGCGACGGATTGCGGATATTGCCGCACGCGTTCATGGGGTGGGGGGACTGCTCTATTATGATGGCGCCAATCTGAATGCCATTCTCGGGCGGGTGCAGCCGGGCCGGATGGGCTTTGATGTAATGCATCTGAATCTGCATAAGACCTTTGCTACGCCCCATGGCGGCGGTGGGCCGGGTGCGGGTGCTGTAGCGGTGCAGGAACGCTTGCGGCCTTTCTTGCCTCTGCCCACGGTTCTGCGCGAAGGCGAGGGTACCCTGCACTGGATGACCGAGCAGGAGTCGCCCCGGAGTATCGGTCGGCTCAGTGCCTATGGTGGTAATATCGGCGTGTTGCTGCGTGCCCATGCCTATCTACGCCGTCTGGGTCGGGTAGGGGTAGGTCGGGTATCGGCTTATGCCGCGCTCAATGCCAACTACCTGCTCAAGGAATTGCAGCGGGTGGGTTATCAGGCGGCCTTCCCGGAGCGGCGTGCCAGTCACGAATTCATCCTGAGCGTCAGCGATTTGCAGAAGGCGACGGGCATACGGGCGCTGGATGTGGCCAAGCGCCTGCTGGATTTCGGGATCCACGCACCGACCATTTACTTTCCGCAACTGGTGCCCGAGTGTTTGCTGATTGAGCCGACGGAGACGGAAAGCAAGGCAACCCTGGACCGTTTCGTGGAGGTCATGGCGCAGATTCGTCAGGAGGCACTGGAGCAGCCGGAACTTTTGCGTGAAGCGCCCCACCATCTGCCGGTGGGGCGGCTGGATGAGGCGCTGGCGGCGCGGCGCCTGGATGTGGCGGCGGCACAATGACGGTATCTCCGGCGGGCCTGCTGGATGCACTCGGTGCGGTATTGCTCGATAAAGAACGGGCGTTGCGTCTGATTCTGTCCGGCTTTCTGGCCGGCGGGCATGTGCTGGTGGAAGATGTTCCGGGGGTGGGCAAGACGACTTTGTCGCTGGGATTGGCACGTCTGCTGGGTCTGGATTTCGCGCGGGTGCAGATGACGGCGGACATGCTGCCGGGGGATATCTTGGGGAGTAGCCTCTTCGATCCGCGCGAGCAACGCTTCGTCTTTCATCGGGGTCCGATTTTTCATGCCGTAGTACTGATGGATGAAATCAACCGGGCTTCGCCGCGCAGTCAGTCGGCCCTGCTGGAAGCTATGGCAGAAGGACAGGTTTCGGCAGACGGGCAGAGCTTTCCGCTGCCCAAGCCCTTTTTTGTGATCGCCACCCAGAATCCGCAGGAGCACGCTGGGGTCTTCCCGCTGCCGGAGAGTCAACTGGACCGCTTTACGCTGCGTCTGTCGCTGGGCTATCCGAGCCGCGAGGCGGAGCGGCGGTTGTTGGCTGGGGAAAACCGACGGCCTGTCGATCTGCAAGCTCTGGCTGATGCTGCGCTGCTGCGCCAGTGGCAGGTAGAAGTTGCGGCAGTATTCCTGAGTCCTGAACTACAGGAAATGCTTTTGGCTCTGGCGCAACACAGCCGTGAGGATGCGCGGGTGCGGACTGGATTGTCGCCACGGGGTCTGTTGGCGCTCAAGGCGAGTGCACAGGCCTGGGCTTTTCTGGCGGGCCGGGATTTTGTGACACCCGATGATCTGCGCGCGGTGACGGTACCGGTGCTGGGGCATCGTTTGCTGCCTGGCGCATCCCTGAGCGGCGATGCGCTAACGGCCCTGCTGATGCAGGATACCTGGGGTTTTGGTCCGTGAGTCGCCAGCGGCGGGAGGTACGTCTTTCCCGTCCTGGTAAGGTCTTTGTCGGGCTGACCCTGGCCCTCGGCTTTGCTGCCGTGAACACCGGTAATAATGTCTTGTTCTTGCTGGTTTCCATGATGCTGGCCATTATGGTGCTCTCCGGTTTTGTCGCCGTCGGTAACCTCTGGCGGGTGCGTGCCGCCGTGCTGCCCGGTCAGATTTTTACCGCGGGAGAGTCCGGTGATCTGCTTCTACGCATTCATAATTCACGCCCCTGGCCTCTGTGGCTGCTGGAACTGCGTCTGGGTGATGCACGCCGCACTCTGACGCGGGTGGGTGCGCGCCAGGAAGCCTTGGTTGCGCTGACCTGGCGCCCACCGCTACGTGGTCAGCCGCCTTTACCCGCTTTGCAGATGGGTTCCGCTTTTCCTTTCGCTTTTGTCTGGCGCGGTATGCATCTGGCGGTGGAGCCAGTAGATCAACCTTGGGTGGCCCCTGCTGCGGGTGGGCAATTCCTGCCACCAGCAGATCTGGGGTATCAGGAGATGGAAGGAGGTCAGCCCGGCGGTAGCGGCGATTTGCTCTGGGTGCGGGAGCGTCGGCACGGAGAAGGGTTGGGCACTGTGCTTTGGCATCGGGTGGACTGGTCTTTGGGCGTACAGGGGGAGCTGCGCCTGCCGACGCTTGAACGGGAGCAGGCAGGGCAGAGACAGATGTTACTTGACTGGGAAAGTGCGGCACTGCAACGCTGGCCGGTGGAGCAACGTCTGCAAATGCTCCGTGCCGCGCTGGACACCGTGCTGGAGCAGGGCTGGGCCTGGCAATTGCGGATGCCTGCCGGGATGGTGACCGGCTGCGGACGTTCGGGCCTGGAACATGCCTGGTTGTTACTGGCGCAGCAACCACCCCTGCCGATACCTAGGGAGGCTAATCAGCGGGCGACCCTGCCTTGGGGGCTGCGTACGGCCGGACAGTGGCTGCGGCGTTTTCCGCATCCACGAGGGGGGGGCTGATTTATGTCTGGGCTGCGACTTCCCACGCGTAGTGTGGGTTCTTTGCTGGCGGCATTGATGGGTGTCTTTATGCTCCTGGCGCTGGGTTCGGAGGCAGCACTCTGGGCCACAGGGGTTTGGGTCGTAGCGACCGGTTTAGGGCTGTATGGGGCCTGGCACGGGCGGCTGCCCTGGCTTAGTGCGGCGCAACGTTTGATGTTGGTCCTTTTTTTGCTGGTGCTGGCGTTACTACTGACCGGATGGGGCAACTGGCTGGCGATGGCCAGTCAGGTGGTGCTGGTGCTGCTGGCGGTGAAGGCATTGGAGATGCGCAGCCAGCGCGACTTTTATCAGGTGGCGGCGTTGGTGCTGTTGGGTATGGGGGTGGCGGCGTGGCTGCGCGTGGATATTCTGCTCGGCATTTTTCTGTTGACGGCCTTATATCTATCCCTGCTGGGATTACTTTGGCAGCCCTTGGCCGATGCAGCGGTGGCGCGCACGACGGAAGGGCTGCGCTGGCGGGATTTCCGCTACATGCTGGCCTTCAGTCTGGTTTTTCTGCTGGTGCTGTTGCCGGTGACGGCCATTTTCTTTCTGATGTTGCCGCGCACGCCGACGCCGCTCTGGGTCTGGGCACCGCCACAGGGAGCGGCACATTCGGGTTTCAGCGCGGTTTTGTCGCCTGACAGTATTACCCGTTTAGCCCTCGACTCCGCCACAGCTTTCCGGGCACAGATCATTCCGCAGCCAGCTGGTCCGGAACATTTGTATTGGGTGGGAGCGATCCTTTGGCGCGATGAAGGCCGGACTTGGATACCGGATTCACCTGTCGCCAGGGTGAGGGATGGGGTATCTGCAGGTGTCGGCACCGAAAGCACGGGCATTCGCCAGAAAATCGTTCTAAGTCCGGATAACAGTGACTATCTGTTTGCCTTAGCTACGCCTTATCGTTTGAATATCCCAGTTGGCTACCGGCAGCAGGCAGGTGGTGTCTTGCGTCTGAACAAGGCCTCCGGCTTGCCCATGCGCTATATTGTCTGGTCTGCACCGGCCGAACCGCGTGTGCTTTCTGCGGCGGAGCGCACCGCAGCTTTGCAGGTGCCGGACACGAGTCCGCAAGTACGGGCACTGGCGGCACATTTTGCGGGTGGCAGCGATGCGGTGGTGGTGCAGCGCCTGTTGCACTGGTTTCATGGATCTTCTTTTCGGTACAGCCTGCAGGCGCCAGCAGGCTATCCCCATGGGCAAAGCATGGCGGATTTTTTGCTCCATACCCATACGGGTTTTTGCGAATACTACGCCGGTGGGTTGGCTCTGCTGCTCCGCCTGGACGGGATTCCGGCACGGGTGGTGACGGGGTATCACGGTGGTGAGTACAACCCAGCGGGTAACTATTGGATTGTGCGGCAGAGCATGGCCCATGCCTGGGTGCAGGCCTGGCTACCGGGACAAGGCTGGGTACGTCTGGATGCGACGCCGGCGACGATATCTGGTCAGGGCGGCAGCCATGCCGGTATGTCAGCCCCTGCGGTGGTACCTACTGCGTTACAACTCTGGGACTGGATGCAATGGCAGTGGCTTAATATGGTTATCGACCTGACGCCGGCCAAACAGCGCGCCCTCTGGGCGTCGGCGGGGACGCAAATCATGCAGATTGCGCAGTTGTCTGCCTATACGCCACACTGGCCGAAAGCGCCGGGTTGGCACCGGCACACCACACTGACTTACTGGTTGGTGGGGGTGGTCAGTAGTGCTTCGCTGCTGATGGCATGGATACTGTGGTACCGCCACCGGGTGGGTAAGGATGTCGGATATTGGCGCCAGCGTGCGGTGCGCGCTTTGCGTACTTTGGGATTAAAAGACGACCGACCGGGAGTAGAGAGTTTGTTCTGGCAGCGCTTGCCAGAGGATCAGCGGGAATCTGTGCGTGAAATCTATCTGGTCCAGCGTTATGGTCCGACACCGGATGCCGATGGTGATCGGCGTCTGTCTGTGGCCTTGGCCACTCTGCGGCAATCGCTGCGCGAGACTTTCTGACTGAACGTCTGGAGCCCTTATATCGTTCCGTGTCCCTGTTCTCCTGCCACGATCTGTCCGCGCTCCAGGTGGATGATCTGGTCAGCGAGGCGGGTGGTGCGCGGGCGGTGTGCCACGATGATGATGGTTTTTCGGCCATGAAGGGCGCTGAGGGTTTCCGCGATGTGTTCTTCACTTTCGCTGTCGAGGTTGCTGGTGGCTTCGTCAAGGACCAGCACGGGGCGATCCAGATAGAGCGCCCGGGCGATGGCAAGCCGCTGGCGCTGACCACCGGAAAGATTGCCGCCATTGCCTTTGATCAGCGTTTTCAGTCCCCCTATGGGGGCTAAAAAATCCCAGGCGTGCGCTTGCCGCGCCGACGCCTCGGCGCGTTCATAATCGGGCTGAGCATCGGCATAGGCGATATTGCTCAGGGCGGTCCCGGTGAACAGTACCGGCTCTTGAGCGACAAAGCTGAAATAGCCGCGATAATCGCCGGCGGGGAGATTGCGGATGGATTGTCCGGCTACTGTAATCTCTCCGCCGCTGGGCGGCAACAAGCCGAGTATCACCCGTACCAGGCTGGTTTTGCCGCCGCCACTGGGGCCAACGATGGCGGTCGTCGTGAGCGGGGGGAGCGTGATATGAAGGCCGCGTAAAATCGCTTCGCCCCCCAATTGTAACTGGAGATCGTGGCATTGCCAGGTGCCCCAGGGGCGCGGTGTCGGGGAGCGCTGGCTGCCTTCTGCCGCTTGGTCCAGCCAGGCGAAGAGCCGGTCCGCGGCAGAAAGACCTTGTTGCAGTTGATTGTTGGCCGAGGAGAGTTGGCGCAGGGGCTCATAGATCATCCCCAGCGCCGTCAGAAAGCTGAAAAAGGCCCCCGTCGTCATCCCGCCATTCACCACCTGACTGCCCCCCAGATAGATGATGACCGCAATGCCCAGCGCCGCAATCATCTCCATGATGGGAACCGTCGCTTTCTGGATACGGGCCATCTGCATCATCAGGTCGAAGTAGTGACGCGCCTGAATAGCGAAACGCTGCGCTTCAAAGCCTTCACCACCCTGACTTTTGATCACTTCGGCGCCGCGCAGACTTTGAGAAAATTGGTCCATGATCTGGCCCATCTGCTCTTGTTGGCGCTCGCCGCGCTGGCGCAACTTCTGGCCGAAACGAATCAGGGGATAAAATGCGATGGGCAGGGTGATAAAACTGATCAGCGCCAGCTTCCAGCTCATGTAAAACACTACCGCCATGAGCGCGACAATCTGGAAGGTGGAAAGGAAGAAGCGCGCCAGCACCGCGAGGCCCTGCTGCAATAAAGTCAGGTCCAGACTCATCCGCGACAGAGTGCTGCCGTGGCTGCTGTCGATAAGGGTGCCCAGGGGCAGGCGCAGAGTGTGGGCGAAAAGGCATTCACGCAGACCGCGCAGTATATCTTCTTCGACGCGCACGAGGGTGATGGCTTGTAGGTAATCGGCGCCACCTTTAACGGCGTAGATCATGATGACGCCCAGCGGCAGCCAGAGGAGCATGCTGGCGTTGCGGTCGATGAAGATCCGGTCGAGGACCGGCTTGATCATATAAGCCACCCCACCGGTGGCTGCGCCAGAAATCATCATGAAGAGCATGGCGAGAAGGATGCGGCCCCGATACGCGCTGACCAGGCTGAGGAGTCGGCGAAAGCTGGGAGAACGCAACGCGGTGGGCACGTCAGCGTCACTCACTCTTCGAGCAGGCCCCGTTTATCTTTTACTTCCAGCCAGGCGTCAGCATCTTCGGGCGCTGCTTTCTTGTGAATGATGGCCGGCCAGATCTTGGCGAGGCGGGCGTTGATTTCCTCAAATTCTTCCTGACCTTCGGGCAGGTCATCATCGCGGAAAATGGCACCGGCAGGGCATTCTGGCTCGCAGAGCGTGCAGTCTATGCACTCATCCGGGTCAATGACCAGAAAATTAGGCCCTTCGCGGAAACAGTCCACTGGGCAGACATCTACACAGTCTGTGTATTTGCACTTAATACAAGATTCAGTCACCACGTATGTCATGGGGGCCGGACTCCTCACGTTTTAGTCAAAGGGTTACGGGGTTACGGCCGGAATCATCCGGCGGGCTGGGGGCCTATTCTAGCCTAAGGCGGGCGTGCTGCCCACAGGGGGCTTGCCTGCATCCAGAGCGATCAGAAATTTGGCGAAATCAGGAAAAGTTCGCTATAGTAAAAATCTGGACTTCATCCCGTTAGCGCAACAGAGGAGAATTACGATGGCTGTATTAGTAGGCAAAGCTGCTCCCGATTTCGTGGCCCCCGCCGTCATGGCTGATAATAGTATCAACGAGAAGTTTCAATTTTCTCAGCATATTAAAGGGAAATATGCGGTTCTGTTCTTTTACCCGCTCGATTTCACCTTCGTATGTCCGTCTGAAATTCTCGCCTTTAACCATCGCCTGAATGATTTCAAGTCCCGCAATACTGAAGTCATTGCCTGTAGCGTGGACTCTCAGTTCACTCATCTGGCCTGGAAGAACACGCCGGAAGAGAAGGGCGGCATTGGCCACATCAAGCTCCCTATGGTGGCGGATCTCTCCAAGAGCATCGCACGCAATTATGACGTCCTGCTCAATGATGAGGTGGCGCTGCGCGGCTCTTTCCTGATCGACCGCGAAGGCGTGGTGCGCCACGAAGTAATCAACGATTTGCCCTTGGGTCGCAACATTGACGAAATGCTCCGTATGGTGGACGCATTGCAATTCTCTGAAGAACACGGAGAAGTTTGCCCGGCACAGTGGGAGAAGGGTAAAGCCGGCATGAAGCCAACCAGTGAGGGAGTTGCCGACTTTCTGGCGCATCACGGCAAAGAACTCTGAACACAGGTTGTCCTGTGTGCCCATCGTAGGAGCCTGCGTGGGTGAATCGATAAAATGGCCGGGATTGACGTCCTGGCCATTTTTATGATGACTTAGTGCAGACTACGTCCGGCACCTTCTGCCGCTTCTTCCATGACGGCCCTTACCTCATCCGGAAAATCACCCTGAGCCACCTGCTGGCGTCCTTCCTGAAAGAAAAGTGCCGCATCAGCGGGCAAATGGCGGAGGATTGCCGCAAACGCGCTGCGCATTTCTGCAGGGTCCTGGGCTCGGGTTGCTGTGATGCCCCAGTTCATCAGCAGAATACGCCAGGGACGGTGCGGGTCAGCGCCATCCAGGTCGGTGGCATAGTCTGCGGATGCGGCTTCTTTCACCTGGCCCATCAATTGGGCCAGGGAACGCAGTTCGTCGGTTTCCGCGCGACTATTGGCCAGAATGGCCAGACCGTTGACGATAGGCTCCAGCGTGTGGATGGCGCCGTGTTGATTACATACCCATGCAGCGATACCGACGGTGATCATTTCCAGGGCGGTCTTCGCCTGAGGCTCACCCAGGCGCTCAGCCCAGGTAGCGAGATCCATCAGCAGGCCGATGGTCAGATCGCTGATACGCTCCGGCTCGTCGTCGGGCAGTGCGGGGTCCCAGGACGCAACATCCGTTGTCAGCACTGCGAAAAGCTGGCGCAGGGCGTCCACAATCATCGGTGGGGTGATCTGCTCTCCGGTGGCAATGCCGCTCTCGGCAAAGGCACTGAGGATGGGGGTGGCATATTGTTCAAAGCGCTTATGTGCGCCGGGGATGTCCAGGATGAGAGCCACTGCTGCCTCCGATATGCCCGATGAACTTGAGCGTGTTATGCTAGCACAGAATGGTGTCGGATTCCGCAGCAAGCGGCATCCTCTTTTTTAATTCAGGAATCTTCTTATGTCGCACCCGAACCCCGTTTCTCCTATTGATTTGCACATGCACTCGCTGGCCTCCGATGGCACCATGACGCCCACCGATCTGGTGCAGCGGGTGCATGCGGCTGGGGTGCGCGTCATGGCACTGACTGACCATGACAACACCGTAGGGCTTGCGGAGGCCCGTGTGCAGGCGGCGGCACTGGATATTCAACTGGTCCCCGGCGTTGAGGTCTCCAGCGAATGGAGCACCCAGGGCATCCATATTGTCGGCCTTTTTATAGATCCAGCGAATAACATTTTACAGGGTGGTTTGAGTCGGATTATGGCCTTCCGCGATTGGCGCGCCTTGGAAATCGGACGTTTATTAGAAGGTGCCGGTATTCCTGACGCAGAAGCCGGAGCGCGAGCGATGGCGGGTAGCCGCATGGTGGGGCGTAGCCATTTTTCGCGCTGGCTGGTGCGTGAGGGATACTGTGCAGATGGGAATGAGGCCTTCGGCAAATATCTTGGGCGCGGTTGTAAGGCCTACGTGCCCAGCGACTGGATTCCCATGACCGAAGCCGTTGGCTGGATCAACGCGGCAGGTGGATCCGCCGTTCTGGCCCACCCCGGTCGCTACAAGCTCAGCGGTACTCGACTGCGTGCTTTGCTCACCGAGTTCCAGGATGCTGGGGGCATCGGCCTTGAGGTCTGCTCCGGCAGTCAGGCGGCCGGAGATCGCGAGCATCTGGGACGTCTCGCCAGACAACTGGGCATGGTGGGTTCGGTCGGCTCTGACTTTCATGGCCCGGATGTTGGTCATGCGGCCATCGGCCATCTGCCACCGTTGCCCGACGGTGTCGAACCGGTCTGGGACCGTGCTGGTATTCACCTTCACTGACCGATCAATCTTGCCGATTTTTCTGACGTTTATGCGCATTTTCATTGGCGTGGCACTATGGTAGTTTTGCACTCCATCGTGGAGTGCACATTAGGGGAACAGGAGTGCAAAAAAGCCAAGAGCCATCAGGCTATGCTAATTGGGGCATGTTCGTGTTGCTGCTGGTTTATGCTGGCGTCGCATACACCCTCAGTCCATTCGCCGGCCCCCTGCTGATGGGGGCGGTGCTGACAACAGTGGGCTGGCCTTGGCAGTTGCGCCTGGAGCGGGGCTTTCATCTCCCACGCTGGCTGGGTTCGCTTATACACGCTCTGGCGTGGGTCGCGATCATCATTATTCCTGCGGTCATTATCGTTGATTCTGTGCTGCCCCAGGTAGCACTGCTCATCTTCCGCTGGCAGTCAGGTGGTCCGCTCGTCGAGGTGCCGCCGGAGGTGTTGAAGATTCCCTATGCCGGTCACTGGTTGCTCAGCCATTTGCATGGGCTGAACGGTGCTTATCTCTCCGCGCTGCTCAGTGCGCATTCCAGCCTCATCACCGATTCTTTGGGTCAGCTCTGGATATTCACGTTGCATACGTTTTTTGCCGCACTGACCGTGTTTGCATTGGCTCTGCACGGTGAGCGTCTCACGGAGGCACTGCACCTGGGGGCTACACAACTCTGGGGCCGTGATCGCGGCGATCGGTATTTGGCCGCCTGCCGGGATGCGGCGCGTTCGGTGCTGATCGGCCTCATTGGTGTGGGTGTGGTAGAGGGCATGTTTATCGGTATCGCTTACGCTGTTGCGGGACTAAGCATGTGGCCCCTTTGGTTGGTCGCTACCGCACTGATATCGCCGATTCCCTTTGGTGCCACGGCCGTAGTCGGCGCAGCCACCCTCTGGCTCACTTTTACGGGGCATTGGATCGCTGGTCTGCTCGTGCTCGCCTGGGGGCTTATCGTTATTACCGTGGCGGATCTGGTGGTGCGCCCACTACTCACCGGATCGCAGACGCAGGCCCCCTTCTTTCTGGTGTTCTTTAGTATTCTCGGTGGTGCGGAAGCCTTCGGCTTGATTGGTCTGATTATCGGACCTATCCTGGTGCTGCTGGCGCGTGGGGTATGGCGCGCCTGGGAGCGGCGCATTCGTTTACAGGAGTAATTGCGTCGATCACTGCGGTTGTGGAACTGCACAGGCTTCCCGCCGATCTAACAAATGCATATTTTATCTTTGTGAAATCAGGAGGACACTATGGACTACTCAATGTTGGATCAACAATACAATCAGTTGCAGCAGCAGACCCAGAACAACCTGCAGGCCTTGCAGCAGGTCGCTGGACGGGTGAACGCCATGGCACCGGATAATATGACCGGACGCGAGATCAGTATGGATTTGCGCAGCCTGGCCATGAACCTGCAACAACAGCAGCAGAACGTGGGGATGATGCTGCAGCAGATGGCGCAGCGTATCCAGCAGTTGGAGATGCAGATGCAAGGGATGGGGCAGCAGGGTGGTATGAACCCCAATATGGGACAGCAACGTCCCTGGAATGCACCCATGCAGGGACAGCCGGGTATGGGCAGCGGTTTCCTGGGTAATGTCGTGACTGGTCTGGGTCTGGGTGCGGGATTTGCGGTGGCGGATAATATCGTTGACGATATTTTCGACAGCTTCTGAGTCTATATGATGATCGCGCATTTTGACGGTTCCTTGCGGGTGGCGTTCAGCTCATGACGTTACCGTTGTCGGCGTATCTGGATCTGGAGTCGCGCGTTTTTGTCTGGGCTGCAGGGCAGGGATGGCAGTTGCAGCGTACCGGCCCTTTGCGGCGGGGTGAATGGCCGTTACCGCGCCTGGAGTTTCTCCGCGAGGGCGTGTTAACGCCCGGCGAGTGGGATGCTGCACTTGCCGCCTGTTCCCTGTTTATGGAATTGGTTTCCAGTCAGCGGGAGGCACGGAGTCGGGAAGGTATCGGGGTAAAATTTTATCAGGCACCAAGCGAGACCCTGGGTTTTGCGCAGATTGCCCATACGGGGCCAGCCGAGTTTGTCGCGGTGTGTCGCCGCTTGCCGGGCTGGGATCTGGCCCCGGCAGCTGACGAAGCGGCGGCCTTTGCGCGGGTTGGTCTGCCTTGTGTGCCGCCCTCCCAGCGTAATCCTGAAGTGTTCACGATGTTGGCGGGGGCGCCGGATGACTAAAGAATCCCTCTACGGTATCCACGCAGTTGGCGCCGCGCTGGATTCAAAAGAATTACTGGAGCTCTGGGTGGCGACTGAGCGGAGGAGCGATGGCCGTGTCGTGCCCTTACTGCAAAAAGCCATGGAGCAGCATCTGCCAGTGCATGAATGGCGGAGCACGGCATTGGGCCGGCGACTGAATACTGACAAGCATCAAGGCGTGGGCGGCTTGCTGCGCGATTTTTCCGAGCAGGACTTCGAGACCATTCTGGCGCAATTGGCAGGCCGTGCCTTCCTGCTGGTGCTGGATGGTGTGCTTGATCCTCACAATCTCGGTGCCTGTTTGCGCAGTGCGGAAGCGGCAGGGGTCGATGCGGTGATTCTGCCCAAGGATAATGCCTGCCCGGTCAATGCCACCGTGCGTAAGGCGTCTGCCGGATCGGCATCACGCGTTCCGGTCTGTACGGTGACCAATCTGTCGCGAACCCTGTCTGTTTTGCAAGAGACGGGTTTCTGGCTGGTCGGGATGGCGGGGGAGGGCGCCCAGAGCCTTTATACGCTCGATCTGAAGATGCCGCTGGTGATGGTGATGGGGGGGGAGGAAAAAGGTTTGCGCCGCCTTACCCGCGAGCACTGCGATTATCTGGCGCATATTCCCATGATGGGATCTATCGAAAGTCTGAATGTGTCCGTCGCCACCGGGGTTTGCCTCTTTGAGGCGGCACGGCAGAGGCGAAGTCTATCCCCCGCCCAGCATGTCGGGCAGGAAAAATTGGCCTGAATACGCCAGAGGGTCATAAACGCATGCTGGTAGATTCTCACTGTCATCTGGATTTCGAAGATTTTGATGCCGATCGGGCGGGCATTCTGGCGCGCGCGCATGCGGCCGGGGTGCAAGAAATGCTGATTGCGGCGGTTGTCGAGGCGCACTGGCCGCGGGTACAGGCCCTGACTGCCGAGTACCCCGGCGTGTGGGCGGCAGCGGGCGTGCATCCCAACGAACCCGCAGCAGAGACCCCGGAATGGGAGCATCTGCTCGCCGCTCTGGCGGTCGACAAGGTGGTGGCCGTCGGCGAGACCGGCCTCGATTATTTCCGTAGTGAAGGAGACCTGTCCTGGCAACGGGAGCGCTTTGCCCGGCATATAGCCGCTTCCAAGGCCACGGGAAAGCCGCTGATCGTCCACACCCGTGCGGCAGCGGCAGACACCATCGCCATGCTGCGCAGTGAAGAGGCGGCGGCCGGTGGTGTCATTCATTGCTTCACCGAAAACTGGGATTTTGCGAAGGCCGCTATGGATATGGGCTTTTATATATCCTTTTCCGGCATCGTGACTTTCAAAAAGTCCGTTGAATTGCAGGCGGTGGCCAAGAAAATGCCGGCGGATCGTCTGCTGGTGGAGACGGACGCGCCCTATCTGGCCCCCGTGCCGCAACGCGGCAAGCGCAACGAACCTGCTTTTGTCGCTCATGTCGCGGCCTTTCTCGGGGCGTTGCGGGGCGAGACGCAGGAGGATATCGCCGTGCAGACCACGGCGAATTTCCACGCACTGTTTAAACACGCGGTAGCGACATGAAGATTATATTCCTCGGTACGGGGTCCAGTGCTGGAACACCGGCGATTGCCTGCCATTGTCCGGTTTGTTGCAGCGCTGATCCACGCAACCACCGTCTACGGGCCAGTATTCTGGTGCAGGATGGGGGTACTAATCTGCTGGTGGATACCGGTCCGGACCTGCGCCAGCAGATGTTGCGCGCCGGTGTGCAGGCGCTGAGTGCCGTGTTGTATACCCATTTTCATGCTGATCATATCAATGGTGTCGATGACCTGCGCGCCTTCAATTTTGCGCAGAAGATCGTGATCCCTTGCCATGCGGATGAGCGCACGGCGATAGAATTGGAAACCCGATTTCGCTATTGTTTTCTGCCGCCGGACATCACTTGGGCGAAGCCTTCGCTCGCCATGCACCGGATAGCATCGCCGCAGACCTTTGGTGGGGTTGAGGTGACACCGATACCCGTGCTGCATGGTCAACTGCCTATTCTCGGGTACCGCTTTAATGATGTGGCGTATCTTACAGATCTAAAAACCATCCCGGATAGCAGCCTGATGTTGTTGCAAGGGCTGAAAGTCCTGATTCTTGACTGCCTGCATTATGCAGAGCACCCCACCCATCTTAATGTGGAAGAGGCTTTGTACTGGGCGCGGCGCATTGACGCAGAGCGGACCATTTTTACCCACATGACCCATGATGTCGATTATGCGACGTTGGCTGCGGAGTTGCCGGAAACGGTCATTCCCGCCTATGACGGTATGGTCGTGGACCTTTGAGCGCAGGCTGCTGATGGCCGGGTGCATGCAAAAAATGTTTGACATCGCCTGTATGAATCCATATATTACGCCGCATCGGGGCCATAGCTCAGCTGGGAGAGCGCTTGAATGGCATTCAAGAGGTCAGCGGTTCGATCCCGCTTGGCTCCACCAAATTAAAAGGCTATTCGGCCTTTTTTCTCCTCGACAATCTAAACAGTCGCCGTATCATTTGTTTTCGACAGATACCGTCCGGCTATGGCAGCCTTCTGTATCCGCCCCCGTCTTGCAGTTTTTACAAGAAATGCTCATGAGGTTCTTTTTTGCACAATGAACGGCTTTTTCCCTACGGCCATGCCCGTGATGCGGATTGGCGTATGGCTTTGTCCTCCACTTTAGAGATGGCGGGTCCGTGGGTGCGGGGTGGTACGCTGGGGTTCCTCTACGTCAGCGACAGCTTCGAGTCTGATCTGCCGGAAATTCTGAGCGCCCTGCGAGAAGAAACCGGCGTGCCGCATTGGACAGGCTGTGTGGGGATTGGCATCTGTGCGACTGCTCAGGAATACCTGGATGAACCGGCACTGGCCTTGATGGTGACCGATTTCCCGGAGACGGCGTTCCATTTGTTTGCAGGGCTGGAGCCTTACCAACCCGGTAAGGAGCTGACCATGGGAGAGGCGGATCATCCGCCTTATTTCGCCATCGTCCACGGTGACTCCCGGACACCGGACCTGCCTGATCTGGTCCGGGATTTTGCCGGAAAGATGCGTAGCGGTTTCATCACCGGGGGGATCAGCAGTAGTCGCGCCAACGGTGCGCAACTTGCCGATACGGTCGTGCATGACGGATTGAGTGGCGTGACGTTCAGCGAGAAGATCGCCATCGTTACCCGCCTGACTCAGGGCTGTAGCCCCATCGGTCCAATCCATCAAATCGCCGAGGCCAAGAGCAATGTGATCGCCCGTCTGGATGATCGTCCGGCGCTCGACGTGTTTTATGAAGAGATCGGTGACATCCTCTCCCGGGATTTGCAGCGGGCGGCGGGTTTTATTTTTGTGGCGTTGCCGGTCAAAAACGATGATCGTGGCGACTATATGGTGCGTAATCTGCTTGGTATTGATATCGAGCGCAAGCTGCTGGCAATCGGGGAATATGTAGAGACCGGTCAGTCCCTGATGTTCTGCAAGCGGGATGGCAGCTCGGCGCGCGAAGATATGGAGCGGATGCTCACAGAAATTACCCGTCTGGTGGGGGGGCGAAGGATTCGCGGTGGCCTCTATTTCTCCTGTCTTGGGCGCGGTGAGGGTCTGTTCGGACCCGATTCTATGGAATTGCGGATCATCCAGGAGCGCCTGGGCGACTTCCCTCTGGTCGGATTTTTTGCCAATGGCGAAATTTCACATGACAAAATATATGGTTATACGGGAGTGCTGACCCTGTTTCTGGATGCGCCAGTCTCCTGAGTCAATAGCTGATCTACAGGCATGGTGAGGCGCTGTCGGCTTTGCGATCGCTCACTGATTTTGATAGTTACCGGCGAGGCCGGACAGGAGTTTTTGCTCCAGAGCGTTGGCCTGCTCCGCAGTGGACTGGCAAAGCGCGCTGGCAGGGTCGCGCGCGCATTTTAACTCGTCAGCCAACTCGCGGTGCCTTTTTTTTGCAACTGAGCCTGGCTGTTGCGGCTCTGCGGGGTACTGGCCATCCACGCAACTCCATAACCGAGCGCCGAAGAGAGTATGGTCGCCATCAGAAGCACCAGTACCGTGCGGGTAAAACCGCGTTCCAGTCCCTGCCCATCCAGGTAACGCTTGCCATACCAAGCAAATGCCGGATAACTGACAACGCCTGCCACCAGACCCCACATGGACTATCCCTCTTTGGCGACGTCCAGGGGCAGGGTATAGGGAAGCTTCCCCAAGCTCAAAGGTGTACCATCCGGCGTCCCAGCCATCAGAGCCTCCCCGGTGTTAGCGGCGCGTAAAACCGCCAGTGCGGCAAAGCCATCCTGAGGATCCGCTGCCGCATTGATAACGACGCCAATACTCTGTTCCCCCATGTTGGCACTAAAAATCTCTTCACCCGCTCGCAGTGGCGCCCGGGCCGAGATTCGGTAGGTCTGGTTCTTGAGTTTGCCGAGATAGTGGGAACGCGCGACAATCTCCTGCCCCGGATAGCAGCCCTTCTTGAAATTGATACCGCCCAATACCTCCAGATTCAGTTCCTGGGGAATAACTTTTTCTGTGGTGGCGCTGCTGATCATGCCGACGCCGGCATGAATGGCTTGTAGTCGCCAATCCTCCGCAGATCCGGCCCGCGCACCAGCCGCTGTTAGTCCGGCGCTGAGCGCTTCCGCACGGGATGCGGGCAAAATGATCAGGAAGGCTTCCGCATCCACCCATGGCAGACGGGTGATGATCCTGTCGTCGTGGACCAATCCGCTGTTGCCGGTTTCCGGCGCCGCAAGCCCGAGGGCATGGCCAAGCAGATCACCAGCACCTCTACCCGAGACAGCGAATAAGGCGGATTCTGGTTCCCCCCGCGCAATCTCCAGCTTGGCCATCATCCGGAACTTACGCAGGCGCGCGATGACTATGTCGGCCATATCGGCGGCCAGACTCAGCCAAAAGCCATCGCCGTCGCGCTGCACGTAAAAATTGGCGATCATGCGTCCTTTAGCCGTACTGTAGCTGCTCCACTGGCCGTGACCACTGGCCAGGGCATGCAGATCATTAGAGAATTGCCCTTGTAAAAACTTTTCGGCATCCACACCGTAGGCATGAATCAAACCCAGTTCCGTACGCAGGGGGGTAAAGGTAATGACGGCTGAAGACATACGATTGGACTCCCGGTTGCTGAAACAGCATGGCCCCGATCATACCCTTATGGATGACAGCGACAAAGTCCTGCCGATTCTTTCCTTTGGCAGTGCCCGGCGACAGCGCTGGCTACAGAGTATTCCCTGTGCACTGGCTTTGCTCTGCGCGGCTTTTACGATGGGCCACGACTGGCGCTGGGGTTTGGCACTGCTCGCCGTGCTGCTGGCATGGTCCGTCTGGCACTGCCCTCTGCGTCAGCGTGTCGGCCAGGCCGTGCCGGAGGCGATTCTGCTCAGTATAGAGAGCGATCTGCGGGTACAAATGGAGGATGGTAGCGTGGTGCCGGTTCAACATCGCGCCCGCCCGTTTCTGCACCCGCGTCTGGGGGTGATTCCCCTACAGGGTGGCAATGGTCGCCGCCATGTGCTGATCGGTCTCTTCACGGCAGGCGATGATCTGTGGCGGCGCTGGCGGCTCAGATTGCGTCAGGAATGGGACGCAGCACCGGACCCTGCTGATCCCGCTGACTGATGCTATCCGCGGCCACACTCCGGAGTTGCGGGTGGTCACTGTTGAAATGACAGCCACGGGATTCTTCGCGTAACAGCGCGGAACGGGTGAGGATTTCCGCGCACTGGCGCAGATTGCGCAGCTCCTGATAAGACCGCGGCCCGTACAGGCTATCGCCAATGCGCGCGGTTAGTTCATGCCAGTGTGCGCTGGCGGACCGCAGGCCTTCATCGTTGCGGATAATACCTGCTGCTTGCCACATGCCCGCCTGCAATGCCTGCCGCAAGACCGCGATGTCTATCTCTGGCGCGGTTGTTGCCGATTGCTCCGTCAACTGCCCGGGCATTTGGCGCGGGCAATCGGGCAGGTGCGACTGTCCTTCCAGGTCAGCGACGATCGCTGCCGCACCCACCATACATTCCAGCAATGAATTGCTGGCGAGACGATTGGCTCCGTGCAGTCCGGTGGAACTGACTTCGCCCACCGCATAGAGTCCTGGGATAGTGCTGCGTCCCGCCGCATCTACGACCACACCGCCGCAGGTATAGTGGGCGGCAGGGACTACCGGAATCGGTTCCCGCGTCAGATCATAGCCCTGTGCCCGGCAGTACGCAGAAATCGCTGGAAAATGCTGCTGCACCAGAGTGCCGGGCTGCGCGCTGATGTCCAGAGTGACATGGTCGAGGTGATGCTGCTTCATCTCCGCATCAATCGCGCGCGCGACAATATCCCGCGGTGCCAGCTCGGCGCGGGGGTCATAATGCTCCAGAAAAGCACTGCCGTCTGGCAGGCGTAAGAGCGCTCCCTCACCGCGTAAAGCCTCAGAAAGCAAAAAGGGTGCGCTACCTGGCCTGTAGAGCGTAGTGGGATGAAACTGGATAAACTCCAGATTGGCGATTTCCGCACCCGCCCGATAGGCGAGTGCGATGCCGTCCCCGGTGGCCACCAGCGGGTTACTGGTGTGCAGATACAATTGACCCGCCCCGCCACTGGCGAGAATTACCACCCGTGCCGTCCACAGCTCCGGATGGTCACCTCCCGGAGCGAGCACCCAGGCGCCCGCGCAACGGCCCGCGTTGAGCCAAAGATCGCTGGCGTAGTGTTCCTCAGCGATCTGTACGGCAGGCTCGGCCAGCGCTCTTCGCAGCAGGGTACTCTCAATAGCGTGGCCCGTGGTGTCGGCGCTGTGCAGTACCCGGCGCGCCCGGTGTCCGCCCTCACGGGTAAGATGCCAGTTTCCGTCTGTCTGGCGATCAAAGGGCACCCCCCAGTCGATTAACTGACGCACCGCCTCAGGGCCGCGGCCAACAATTTGCCGGACTGCCTTCGGGTGACATAATCCTGCACCGGCCCCCAGCGTATCCTCGATGTGCAGGGCAATGCTGTCGTGGTCCATATCCATAACGGCGGCGATGCCACCCTGTGCCCAGTCGCTGGCGGAATCGCCGGCCCGTCCTTTGCTCACGATGCCTACCCGGCCGAGGCGGCTGAGCCCCAGGGCCGTGCCGAGTCCGGCGGCGCCGGAGCCGATAATGAGAAAGTCGAAAAAAGGCATTTGCTGTCCTGGGAGAGGGGCTGGGCACAAGTGTTGCGAGAATTAGCAGGGGTCATGATACGATGACCAGCTGATAAGGTGAAGAACGGCACCTAAGAACAAAGGGAAAGTCCGAATGGGTAAGATTACGGGACGCCGCACTGCGGATGGTCAGGAACATGGCGCACCCAGTGACCTGCTCCTCGTCCAGCGCGTGCAAAAGGGAGAAAAAGGAGCCTTTGATCTCCTGGTGCGCAAATACCAGCACAAGGTGATTGCCTTGGTCGGGCGTTTCGTGCGCACCTCCGAGGAGGCTGAAGATGTGGCCCAGGAAGCTTTTGTCAAAGCCTATCGTGCGCTCGCGAATTTTCGCGGCGACAGCGCTTTTTATACCTGGTTGTACCGTATCGCCGTGAACACGGCAAAAAATCACCTTGTCGCCCAGAGCCGCCAGGTTTCTATTGTGGATGCAGAAACCGAAGATGCGGAACAATTTGCCAGTGCCGATGGACTAAGGGAATATGATACCCCAGAAGGGTTGCTGCTTAGTAAGGAATTGGCAGAGCATATCGATACTGCATTGGCAGCGTTGCCGGAGGATTTGCGCACGGCGGTGACCTTGCGGGAATTTGAAGGCTTGAGTTACGACGAAATTGCTCAGGTCATGGAGTGCCCGGTGGGGACGGTAAGGTCCCGGATTTTTCGAGCGCGTGAATCAATTGCCAAGGTTTTGGCCCCGTTGTTAGAGCAGGAAAAGTCATGAACGATGAAACGCAAAAAGAACTGATGGCGTTCATGGAGGGCGAGTTGACCGGTCTGCGCGCCAACCGCTTGGCCGCGCGTTTGCAAAGTGAGCGCGGATTGCGAGAGGCTTGGGAGTCTCAGTACTGTGTCTCTTTTCTTCTCCAAAATGACCGGAATAGGGTCCGGTTAGCATCGGCCGACTTCGCAGACCGGGTTGCCTGGGCGATTGTGAGCGAGCCCAGTATCCTGGCCCCGCAAACCGGGCGACGGCGAGGTATTTCCGGGAGTTTCTGGATTAAGGCAGGTTCCGTTGCTGCGGTGTTGGTGGTGTCAGTGACTCTGGTCGGCGTCTTGCCGCATAACATCGCGTCAGATCAATCCGTTGCTGACAGCGGGTCCGGTCACTACGCTACGACTGCCATGCTGAGGGGCTTTTCGTCCCGCAGTGACGAATTTCATCTGCGTCCCGTAGCCGGCTTTACGCCGCAGCACCCCGGTACAGATATACTTATCCAGAGAGATATACAACGGCTCTGGGTGCCTGGCGGTGGTAATTACCTGGTCCCTTCACAAATTTTTGCTGCCTATGACTCAGGTCAGACTGGTCTGGAGAGTACGGGCTATACGCCTGCAGCGGGTATCAGCGCAGCTTCCATGGCTTTTCCTACAGGTAATCCCTAGAATCAGCGTTTAAAATGCACCTCGGTGCGCATAGGCTGGAGGGGCCGTGCCTGTTGCTAAGTACAGCAGATACCGAGATGATAGACACGGTCTTAAGATTAAGTAATAAATCGGATGGTTGGGAGGGGATTTCTTGAAAAATCGCGTGCTGGGTAGACAGCGCCTTGCAGTGGCGCTTTGTGTAGGTTTGGGCCTGAGCATAGGGATGGTGGCACCTACTTGGGCGGCTGCCAGCGGTCAGGCATTGGTGGGCTTGCCTGATTTTACGCCCATCGTCAAACAGTATGGACCTGCTGTGGTGAACATCAGCACGACGGAGACCAAGGTGGCGCGCGACACGGGCTCGCCATTCCCACCGAACTCTCCCCTGAATCAGTTTTTCGCTCCCTTCTTTGGCGCGCCGGGGCAGCCGGGTGGCCCTCAGGGAGCGCCCGGAGCCGGTCAGAAATACCAGGTGCAGTCTCTGGGCTCTGGATTTATCGTCAGTCCCGATGGTTATATTGTGACGGCGGCGCATGTGGTGAAGGGTGCCCAGAAGATCATTGTCAGTCTCACCAATCATCATCAATATACGGCCCACTTGGTGGGGTTATCGACGCGTATGGACGTTGCATTGCTCAAAATTGACGCAAAGAATCTGCCAACGGTACAAATTGGTGATTCCGGCAAGCTGGAGGTCGGGCAATGGGTACTGGCAGTAGGATCGCCCTTTGGCTTTGAGAACAGCGTGACCCAGGGTGTGGTCAGTGCGACTTCGCGGCCTTTGCCGGATGATCCCTATATCCCGTTTATTCAAACGGATGTGCCGATAAACCCCGGCAACTCCGGTGGCCCGCTCTTCAACATGCGTGGTCAGGTGATCGGTATCAACGACCAGATTTATACCAGTAGTGGCGGCTACATGGGGTTGTCCTTCTCCATCCCTATCAATGTCGCTATGGATGCTGTCAAGCAGTTAAAGTTACATCAGAAAGTGCATTTTGGCTGGCTCGGGGTCATGATTCAGGACGTCAGCATGGATCTCGCCAAGTCCTTCCACATGAAAGAGCCGGTAGGTGCGCTGGTGTCACAGGTGGTACCTGATGGTCCGGCCGCCAAAGCGGGGCTGCGTCCAGGGGATGTCATTGTTTCCTTTGATGGCCAATCCATCTATAACTCAGGTCAGTTGCCGCCGCTGGTGGGTGCATTGCCGGCCGGCTTCAAGGCGAAGTTGGGCGTCATCCGTGATGGTAAACCCATGATCCTCAACATCGTGGTAGAGAGTCTGCCCGGTAATCTGGAGAATGCGGCGCAATCCACCACGCCCGGCAGCCCGGCGCAAAAGGGCGAAGTCAAACGACTGAACGTGCAGGTGGGTCCGCTGACGGCGGAAGCACGTAAGCAACTGAATGTGAATACCGGCGTTCTCGTCCTCGGTGTTGGTGTGGGTCCGGCAGCGGAAGCGGGCATTCGTCCCGGTGATGTGATTCTGCAGGTAGCACAACAGCAGATTACCAATGCTGCCGACTTGCAGAAGCTGGTGGCGGTGTTGCCGGCAGGCCAGCCAATACCGGTGCTGGTGCGGCGCGGTGAGGGGAGTTTTTATCTGGTACTTTCGCTGCCGCGTTGATGCAGGCAGTAGCCGCGAAGGGCTGGGTGTTTATACCAGCCCTTTTTGTTATGGTGTCCGGCGCGGCGGTACTGACCGCCGGACGCCCATGGATTGACAGGTCATATGACTGAACAGCAACATATTCGAAATTTTTCTATTATCGCCCATGTGGATCACGGCAAATCCACGCTCGCGGATCAGTTTATCCGTCTTTGCGGGGCGCTGACCGAGCGGGAAATGTCCAGTCAGGTGCTGGATACCATGGACATCGAACGGGAACGCGGAATCACCATCAAGGCACAGAGTGTGCGCTTGCAGTTTCGCGCCGCAGATGGGCAGGAGTACCAATTCAATCTCATTGATACGCCGGGCCATGTGGATTTTTCTTACGAGGTCAGCCGTTCGCTGGCCGCCTGTGAAGGGGCTCTGCTGGTCGTGGATGCTTCGCAGGGTGTGGAAGCGCAAAGTGTGGCCAATTGTTATACGGCGCTCGAACATGATCTGGAGATTCTGCCTATCCTGAACAAGATTGATTTGCCATCTGCCGATCCGGAGCGGGTGCGCAAGGAGATTGAAGAAATTGTCGGGCTGCCCGCTGACGATGCCGTGGAGGCCAGTGCTAAAGAAGGCATCGGTATTCGGGAGATTCTGGAGTGGGTGGTGGAGCGTATCCCGCCGCCCCAAGGCGATCCGGATGCGCCGCTACAAGCCCTCATCATCGACTCGTGGTTCGATAACTACCTGGGGACTGTGGTTTTGGTGCGGGTGATGAATGGTTCTATCCGACCGGGCCAACGTATTCTGACAATGGTGGGTCAGAAATCTTATGTGGTCGAAAAGGTCGGTGTTTTTACCCCAAAATCCCTGACAGTACCAGTTCTGGAGACTGGTGCGGTAGGCTTTGTTATTGCGGGCGTGCGGACCATCGAAGGCGCCCGGGTGGGGGACACGCTGACGGAGCAGGACCGCCCCGCAAGCGCGCCGCTGCCGGGTTTTCGCGAGGTGCAGCCGCAGGTGTTCACCGGGCTTTATCCCGTGGACTCGGCGGACTATGAAAATTTTCGCGAGGCACTGCAGAAGTTGCGGCTGAATGATGCGGCGTTGCAGTTTGAGCCGGAGACTTCACAAGCCTTGGGCTTTGGTTTCCGTTGCGGATTTTTGGGACTGTTGCACATGGAAATTGTGCAGGAACGCCTGGAGCGGGAATATCAGCTGGAGCTGATCAGCACCGCGCCGACCGTCATCTATCAGGTGATTACCACGGACGGACAGGTGCTGAAGATATCTAATCCTGCCGATTTGCCGCCCATACAGCAGATCGCGGATATTCAGGAACCGGTCATTACGGCAAATATTTTGGTGCCGGAAGCTTATCTCGGACCGGTGATCGCGCTCTGCGAAGAGCGGCGCGGGCGGCAGAAAAATATGCAGTTTACGGGCGGGCAGGTTATGCTGCGTTATGAGCTGCCCCACAATGAGGTGGTTTTGGATTTTTTTGACCGTCTCAAATCGGTGAGTCGCGGCTATGCCTCCATGGATTATGAGTTCGCGCGCTTTGAAAGCGGACCGCTGGTGAAAATGGACATTTTGATCAACGGCGAAAAGCTGGATGCACTGTCCTGGATTGTCCATCGCGATCTGTCCGAGCGGCGCGGACGGGAATTGGTCAGTAGATTGCGTGAGCTGATCCCCCGGCAGATGTTTGAGGTGGCGATACAGGCAGCAATCGGCGCTCGGGTGATTGCCCGGGAGTCGGTCAAAGCCATGCGCAAGAATGTGCTGGCCAAGTGTTATGGCGGTGATATTTCCCGTAAACGTAAATTGCTGGAGAAGCAAAAAGAGGGTAAAAAACGCATGAAGCAGATTGGTCATGTGGAGATTCCTCAAGAGGCTTTTCTGGCGGTGCTGAAAAGTGACAAGAGATAAAACGCGCTCCGTGAAATGAATGCGGAGGCTGATTGTGGTAATGCACAGAGTGAAGGATAGGTACTGAATGGATTTTACCCTTGGGTTGTTTCTGGCGGTTGTGCTTTCTGGCCTGATCTGGCTGGTGGATCTCTTGTTTTTGCGAAAGAAGCGGCCTGCGGAAGCCAGAGAGTCCATTGTTGTCGAGTATGCCCGGAGTTTTTTTCCAGTATTGCTTATTGTTTTCCTGATCCGTGCCTTTCTGTTTGAGCCTTTTCAGATACCCTCCGGCTCCATGATCCCGACCTTGCGGGTGGGGGACTTTGTGTTGGTCAACAAATTCCAGTGGGGGTTGCGGCTACCCTTGATTCACACACCCATCACCCGAGGCAGCCCGGTAGAGGCGGGTGATGTCATGGTGTTTCGGTATCCCAAAAATCCGCGTGTCGACTACATCAAGCGGGTTATCGGTCTGCCGGGCGACACGATTGAGGTGAAGGGAAACGCCCTCTACATCAACAACAAACTGGTGCCACAAAAGTTTATCCGGACCTTTAATTATCGACCGGAAGGGCAGGGTGCCGAAGGCATGGTGATTCCCACCCAAGAATATGAGCAGGAACTTGGGGGCCACAAGTTCCACATCATCGAATTTGATACACCCGAAGCCCAGATGAATTTTGGCCCTTACAAGGTGCCGCCCCATTCCTATTTCATGATGGGCGATGATCGGGATAATAGTAATGACAGCCGTTTCTGGGGTGTGGTGCCAGAGCGTAATATCGTCGGAAAGGCGATGTTTGTGTGGTTCTCCTGGAATGCCGAGGACTGGACTATCCGCTGGAAGCAGATTGGTCGTTCGCTGGACGGGGTTTCCTGAGGGTGAGGATTGCACTTGCAAAATCGTGATTCGGGACTAAGTAATAATAGGTCATGGATGGATCCATCGGCTCCCGGAGGGTTCGGAATGCGCAAATCGATTATAGATGCCCCGTTCATGAAGAAAGCCATTGACCAGCCTGCCCAGGGTGCACGATCTGTAACACCACAGTATTCCAGGGAGGCAGGCGTCTCACTGATCGGTGTGATTTTCTGGCTGCTGATCCTGGTATTTGCGGTCGCCTTTGTAGTGAAGGTGATGCCGTCCTACTACGATTACTGGTCCTTGAAGAACATTGTCAGCCATCAGGCGCAGCAGTCTGGGCCGGGAGCGTCCCCATCACAAATTCGCCATGACCTGAACGATCGCCTGGGGGTTGCCATGATCAATATCCCGCAGAAAGACATTCATATCGAGAGAAGTGGTACGGGCTCAGCGTTGATCACCGTCAGTTATGACAAGATTGTGCCCTTGATAGCCAATATCAGTCTGCTGCTGCATTTTAAAGCCATAGGGCATTAAAAAGGGCTTTTCCGTGTATGATATGGTTCTTTCTTCGCATGTTTGGATTACTGAGTCTGCGTTTATGGGTGTCTTAGAAGGGCTGCAAAAATCGGTCGGTTATCATTTTCGTGAGCAATCCTTGCTTTCGCAAGCGCTGACACATCGGAGTGCTGGTGCTCAGCACAATGAACGGCTGGAATTTCTGGGTGATGCCGCGTTGAATTTCGTGGTGGCGGCGAAGCTTTATGCCCGCTTTCCCAAGGTGAGCGAGGGGGACCTGTCGCGAATGCGGGCGCGGCTGGTTCGTGAAGAAACCTTGGCGGAGATTGCCGGAAAGATCGCCCTGGCCGATTTTCTGATCCTTGGATCCGGAGAAATACGCAGTGGTGGCGCGCGGCGCGACTCCATTCGTGCCGACGCCCTGGAGGCGGTAATTGGCGCGGCCTTTCTTGATGGCGGTTTTGCGGCGGCAGAAGATATTGTCGCGCAACTGGTTGAACCCCTGATGACCGATCATCTGAGCGGTGAAGAGTTGCGTGACCCCAAAACGCGCCTGCAGGAATTCTTGCAAGGACAGGGACGGCCTCTTCCTATATATGCTTTGGTGGCGGAAAAAGGGCAGGCCCATGAACGACGTTTTGTGGCGCGTTGTAATGTGCCGGGCACCGAGGCTACCGAAGCTGAGGATGGCAGTCGGCGGAAAGCAGAACAACAAGCCGCGGCACTGATGTTAGCGCAACTGCAGGTGACCGCGCGTGAATGATGTTACGGATATCGTTCCTGCTGACGAAGGATATCGCAGCGGGTATGTGGCGCTGCTCGGGCGTCCTAACGTTGGTAAATCTACCCTGCTGAACCATCTGGTTGGGCAAAAAATCAGTATCACCGCACCGCGTCCGCAGACAACGCGAGATCAGATTCTCGGGATACTGACTCGCCCCGACGGACAACTGTTGTTTCTGGATACGCCGGGTGTGCATAGTGGTTATCGCAGTCTTAACCGACATCTGCTGCGGGCCACCCGGGGGGCGCTGGAGTCAGCGGATCTGGGCGTGCTAGTGGTAGAGGCGCTGCTCTGGACCCATGATGATGCGGAGGCCTTGTGTTGGTTACAGCGGGCTGGCATTCCGCTGGTGGCCGTAGTGAACAAAGTGGATCGGGTGACGGCCAAGGCGCGTCTGTTTCCCTATTTGCAGATATTGGCGGGGCGTGGAGATTTCGCGGCGGTCATACCGCTGTCGGCGCGCAAGGCGGCTGATGTGGAGCGTCTGGCCGATGTGCTGGTGCCCCTGTTACCACCGGCACAGGCATCTTTCCCGGAGGATCAGGTCACCGATCGCAACCTCCGGTTTATGGCGGCAGAGATCATCCGCGAGCAAATATTCCGGCAACTGGGTGCTGAGCTACCCTACGATACCGCAGTTGCGATCGAAAGCTATCAAGTGGAAGACGGCCAGCAGCGCATTGAGGCGACTATTTATTGTCGACGGCCGGGGCAGAAAGCTATTATTTTAGGTGACGGCGGCAGCCGGTTGCGGGTGATTGGCAGCCGGGCGAGGGAGGCGCTGCAGCAATTGACCGAGGCGCGGGTCTGGCTGGGCTTGTGGGTCAAACAAAAGGAACAGTGGTCGGAAGACCGCAATATTCTGCGCGAGCTGGGGTATGACGACTGAGGCCGGGGAGCGTGCCTGGGTCTTGCATCGCCATCCTTATGGGGATACCAGTCTAATAGTCGAACTGTTTACCCAGACACAGGGTCGGCTGGGGGTATTGGCCAAAGGTGCCCGGCGCGCGCGCTCTCCGCTGGCGCGGATTGAGGCGGGGCGCCCCTTATGGGTACGTTGGCTGGGGCGGGGTGAGTTACCGGTGCTGGCGCAGGCGGAAGAGCTGGGGCCAGCGCTGCCACTCGACACCCTGCAAAACCTCAGCCTCTTTTACATCAACGAGTTGCTGTTAAGACTCACCCAGCGTGGGGATCCCTTTCCTGCGCTCTTTCTGGTGTATGAAGAAACCATCCGCGTGTTACGCGGTGAACCCGGTGCGGGTTGGTATTTGCGGCGCTTCGAGCGGCGCCTGCTGGAAAACCTGGGTTGGGCACCCGACCTGGAACGCTGCGCGGAGTGTGGTCGATCTCTCGATCCTACGCTTTCAGAGCACTGGTTTTACCAGGCAGCACGTGGGGTACTCTGTCCGGCACATGATGCGCCCGATGCCGCGGTGGTGACCTTGGAGGTGGCCGCTTTGCTTTGGTTGCAGGGGGCGATGCAGACACGAATTGCGGGAGGCTGGGGCCCCTCTTTGCGGCACTGCCTGGAGCAGGAGTTGCAAGTCCATCTGGGTGGGCGCCCGCTGGAGAGCCGCCGCCTCCTTGCGGCATACTTGCGCAGAACACGGCCCACGTCGACGACACGGAGAGAGGAACACAGCGAATGATTGCTTTGGGGGTGAATATAGATCACGTGGCCACGTTGCGGCAGGCGCGCGGTACCCGTTATCCAGACCCGGTGGAGGCGGCTTTTGTAGCGGAACGTGCTGGCGCGGATGCCATTACCACGCACCTGCGCGAGGATCGTCGGCATATTCTGGAACGCGATGTGGAAATTCTCAGTCAGACACTGCGTACTCGCCTCAACCTGGAAATGGCGGTAGAAGAAGGCGTTTTACGCGTGGCAGAGCGCCTGGCCCCCAGTGATTGCTGTCTGGTGCCGGAACGCCGGGCGGAGCTGACCACCGAAGGCGGACTGGACGTCGCCGGGCAGTTGCCGCGTATTAAAGAGGCCTGTCAGCGTCTGGCCGCTGCCAAGGTCAGAGTGTCGTTGTTCATTGACCCCGATCCCTTTCAGCTAGAGGCGGCGATGGAAACCGGAGCGCCCGTGGTCGAACTGCATACGGGCCGTTATGCCAATGCTGCTGATGCGGCGGCCCGTGCAGAAGAGCTGGGCTTGATCGTCAGTGCGGTAAGCTTTGCCGATAGCCTCGGTCTACAAGTGAACGCTGGACATGGTCTGAATTACCACAATGTGCAGGCGGTAGCGGCGATCCCCAATATCCGGGAGTTGAATATCGGCCATGCTATTATCGCCCACGCGCTGTTTGTCGGTATGGCGGTGGCGGTGACGGATATGAAACGGCTTATGCTTGAGGCGCGTGGATGATTGTAGGGATGGGGACGGATATTGTCGCTGTAGAGCGGATGGCCCGTCTCTATGCCCGCTTCGGGGAACGTCTAGCTGAGCGTCTGCTGGGTCCCTTGGAAGCCGCGGAAATGCCGAAGGAGGCTGCTGCCAGTGCGGCCTTCCTGGCGCGGCGTTTTGCGGCTAAGGAGGCGACGTTTAAGGCGCTGGGTAGTGGCATGAGTGATGGCATGCGCTGGATGGATGTGCAGGTGGGTCACGACCCGGCCGGGCGTCCGCAACTGGTCTTGGGCGGCCGCGCGCAACAGCTCTTACAGGGGCTCGGCGATGGCGTGCGCAGTTGGCTGTCCATCAGCGATGAACGCCGCTATGCCATGGCGGTCGTGGTGCTGGAACAGGGGGGCTAGGCGATGAAAGTGACCGTGGTTGGGACCGGATATGTGGGGCTGGTCACCGGTGCCTGCTTGGCGCAGATGGGTAATCAGGTGCTGTGTGTGGATGTGGATGCCGACAAGGTCGTGCGACTGCGGGCCGGCGATCTGCCCATCCACGAGCCTGATTTGCCCGCCATCGTGCAGGGCGGCCTTGCCAGCGGGCGCTTGTGCTTCACGACGGACATTGCGGAGGGGGTGATTCATGGGGATTTCCTCTTTATTGCCGTGGGAACGCCGCCCGATGCAGATGGCTCTGCCAACTTGCGCCATGTGCTGGCAGTGGCTGGCGATATTGGCAAATATTTGCAACGTCCGGTCATCGTTATCAATAAATCCACGGTGCCGGTAGGCACGGCGCAAAAAGTCCGTACGCGCATTGCCCTGGCTTTGCAGGAGCGGACGGCGGATATCGCCTTCGATGTGATTGCCAATCCCGAGTTCCTGAAAGAAGGCGCTGCCGTGGCAGACTTCATGAAGCCGGACCGAATTATCATCGGCACGGATAACGGGGCGGCAGCGGAGCAGATGCGCACCCTCTATGCGCCGTTCAACCGCAATCATGACCGTTTTATCGTTATGGACCCACCCTCAGCGGAGCTCACCAAATATGCGGCCAATGTCATGCTCGCCACCAGAATTTCGCTGATGAATGAACTGGCGGGTTTGGCGGAGCGGATGGGAGCGGATATTGAACAGGTGCGCCGCGGCATCGGCGCTGACCCCCGCATCGGCCACGCCTTTATTTATCCAGGTTGCGGCTATGGCGGATCTTGCTTCCCGAAGGATGTGCGGGCACTGGAGTATAGTGCACGGCAACATGATTTTGATGCGCCCCTTCTGGCTGCAGTGGAGAAGGTGAATAATCGCCAGAAGCGGCTCCTGGAGCAGAAAGTCGTGCAGGCTTTAGGTGCGGATCTTACGGGTAAGACCATTGCCGTTTGGGGCCTGGCCTTCAAACCCAATACCGATGATATGCGCGAGGCTCCCAGCCGGGTGCTCATGGAAGCCTTATGGCGGCGCGGTGCCCGGGTGCAGGCATTTGATCCTGCGGCCATGGATGAGGCACGGCGGCTTTATGCTGAGCCGTGCGCGTTACAGCTTTGCCTGGACCCTTATACGGCCTGTGAAAATGCAGATGCGCTGGTGATCTGTACCGAGTGGCAGCAATTCCGCAGCCCCGATTTTGCACGGATGCGCAGCCTCCTCCGCCAGCCCCTGATTGTCGACGGGCGCAATATTTATGACTTGGCGACTGTGCGTGCCGAAGGTTTTACTTACCATGCTATTGGACGCCCATGATATGAGCACGGACTTGCACAGCCTGGCGCAGGCGCAGGTGGCCATTGTCGGCGATGTGATGCTTGACCGTTACTGGTTTGGCAAAGTCGAACGTATCTCCCCGGAAGCACCGGTGCCGGTGGTGCAGGTGCGGCGGGAAGAAGAGCGTCCCGGTGGTGCCGCCAACGTCGCCCTGAATGTATTGGCCTTGGGTGCGCACGCGCGTTTGCTGGCCCCGGTCGGGGATGACGGAGCGGGTGAGCGTTTGGGTATACTGCTGACGGAGGCCGGGGTCAAGGCTGTGCTGATTCCTGATAAGGCCTGTCCAACGACGGTGAAGTTGCGCGTCATCGGTCACCAACAACAGCTCCTGCGCATGGATTTTGAAGCACAGCCCAGTCAAGCCCACAGTGATGCCTTGCGTCAGCAGGCACCGGCCTTGTTGATCAATGCCAAGTCACTGCTGCTGTCCGATTACGGCAAGGGCGCCTTGCGGGAAGTGGAGCATCTGGTGGCATTGGGGCGCAGTCTGGGTATTCCAGTACTGATTGATCCCAAGGGCAGGGATTATCGCCCCTACCGGGGTGCGACCATTATTACCCCCAATCTCAGCGAGTTTCAGGCAGTGGCGGGCACCTGGGCGAATGAGGCGCAATTCCGCGCACTGGGCGAACAGTGGCGGGAGTCCCTGCAATTGGAAGCGCTGCTGGTGACACGCGGCGAAGAAGGGATGACCCTTTTTATGCAGGATGCCATCTATCACCACCCGGCTCAGGCCCGGGAAGTCTTTGATGTGACCGGTGCCGGAGACACGGTCATCGCAACCCTGGCGACGGCACTCGCGGCGGGCTGGGCGATGGACCGCGCTGTGGAGTTGGCCAACCGCGCAGCAGGTATTGTCGTGGGCAAACTGGGGGCGGCAGTCGTGACGCTGGAAGAATTGGCCGCGACGGAATCCATGCGTGAAGGCTGAGATGGTGAGGGCACTGCCCCGGCTGCCCGTGCCGAAGCTTTTACAACGCCGGATCGGTCGGGCGATTGCCGATTTCCGCATGATTCAGCCGGGGGATCGCATCCTGCTCGGCCTGTCCGGTGGAAAAGATTCGCTGACCCTGCTGCACCTGCTGCGGGCCATGCAGCGGCAATCCCCGGTGCCCTTTGAATTGGGCGTGGCCACCGTCGACCCCATGAGCCCGGATTATGACCCACAGCCGCTGGTACCTTATCTGCGGGAGCTGGGTATCCCATATTTTCTGGAGCGACAGAATATTTACGAGCGGGCACACAAACACCTGCTACGGCCCTCTTATTGCAGTTTTTGTGCGCGAATGCGGCGGGGGGTGTTATATCGCTGTGCTCGACGCGAAGGTTATCAGGTCCTGGCGCTTGGTCAGCATCTCGACGATTTCGCGGAAAGTTTCTTCATGTCTATGTTTTATAATGGTGAGTTGCGCACCATGAAGGCCCATTACCGAGTGCGGGAAGGCGATTTGCGGGTGATCCGCCCCCTGGTGTACTGTCGGGAAAGGCAAACGCGCCAGTTTGCCACGGAGCAAGCCCTGCCAGTGATTCACGAAAATTGTCCGGCGTGTTTTGGAATGCCCACCGAGCGCCAGCACATGAAAGAACTTCTTGCCGCACAGGAAGCATACGATCCCCGTTTGTTTAAACAACTCCAGCGTGCTTTGCTGCCGCTGATGGGGCAGGGACTGGAAGGCCTGGAATTTGAGGAAATGCATGACTGATTTTTCGCAGAGTTTTTATTGGGAGACGCTGCCCTTGCGGGGTGCACGCTGTCGCCTGGACGGCATCTACGCCCGGGTGCTGCGGGATTTTTCCGGACCGGAGGACATGGCTAAACTTCTGGGCGAGGTGCTGGTGGGCCTGGCGTTGTTGGCCACCACCCAGAAAAACTATGAACGCTTGATCATGCAGGCGCAGAGCAAGGGACCGTTGAAACTGCTGGTGGCGGAGATGACGGCGACGGGTGGCATGCGGGCTTACGGTCGCTGGGAGGAGGGGGTTAGGGTTGATTTCTCGAATCTGCCCGGTGCGCTACTCGCTATCACCGTGGATATAGGGATGGATCGGGATCGCTATCAGGGTCTGGTGGCCTTGCGGGAAACGCTGGCGGCATCCCTGAATGCCTATTTTACCGAGTCGGTGCAATCGCCCGCCTATTTCCGGCTGGCGGTAGACGTGGCGGCGCAACAGGCCGGAGGCTATTTCTTGCAGCGGCTGCCCGGCGTACTCCGTACCGAGGATTGGCAGGTGGCTACCCAGTTTATCGCCATCGGCTCGGATCAGTCTCTGCTGAAGGCGCAGCCTGAGCAGTTTCTTCCGGAGATTTTCCCGGAGAAGGCGGTGCGTTTGCATACCGAGCAGCCTTTAACCTTTTCCTGTTCCTGTTCCCGTAAGAGGGTAGAGCGCATGTTGGCGTCACTGGGGCAAGCAGAAGCGGAAGAGACGTTGGCCGTAGAAGGTGCAGTCATCGTCACCTGTGAGTACTGTCACGACGTGTATCGTTTTGCGGATACGGATATCGCACTGCTGTTTGCGTCGGGCAACCCCCTGCACTAGTGGCTTGTGGCATAGTCAGGCGGACGATTCTCCTGTACTATCGACCAGTAGGAGAAATGGCTTGAGCAACTTTTGGGCCGTCTTCTTGTCTTACAGAAGTAAGTAGGGGGCGACCGGCTTCGACGCAGGTCGCGAAGCCTTCGGTGCATGCAGAGCTGCGGTTCGCTCTTAAAACTGGTCGCAGATTCATAATTGCCAACGACAGCAATTACGCCCTCGCTGCTTAAGCAGTGAGCCCTCTGCCCGGATTTGTCTGTGGATCCGGAGCCGAAAGGCGCGCGGAGGGTCATAAAACACGGAATCGTGCATATTCTAGTCTGTGGGATGTGTGCTAAATTAAAGCAGAATCGCCGTAGCATCATCCTGTTTGTCGGAGGATGGCGCGGTTAAAGCCAATAGACAAACTACGCATGTAGATCCGGTGGTCTAGGTACTGCGGACGCGGGTTCAATTCCCGCCGCCTCCACCAATGACCGTCATAAAGCCCCTGATATTTAGGGGCTTTATTTGTTGTTGGCTAAGTTCCTGCCGCAGTTCTTACCGTCCACGCTCGCGGCGACCATCAGCCTTTTGTTGCTTAGACGGTTACATTCAAGAAATCCTTAACGAAAGTTCCAATGTCTGATAAAGTACTTAATTATTAATGCTAATGGGCCCCGCGTGGAGGCATCAAATCAAATGTGTTCTTGCATTTTCATGGTGGCTAAAAGTAAAAATATTAAACGAATCTACTGAGAGCATCGAATCAGACAAAGCGAAGGGCTGGCTCAACCGCACCGTAGCAGGTGCCGGCATCACCAGTGCACTGGGGGATTTCTGCTACGAAACCACTACGGTCATCCTGCCCGGTTTCCTAGCTGTGCTTGGTCTTCCAGCGGCGGCACTTGGCCTCATAGAGGGAATTGCTGACGCCGTAGCCAGCTTCACCAAAATGATTTCAGGTTATATAGCCGACAAGTTGGGTCATCGCAAGACCTTGGTTTTGATTGGATATGGGCTGACGCCAGTCGGGCAAGTGTTGATCGCCCTGTCTGCAGGCTGGCCTTTGCTGTTGTTGGGGCGCATGGCTGGCATTGGGACGATGCCGTCGGGCCATTTCGCTTCGTTCTATGGCTTTCGGTCATTCCGGGCGCACTCGCGGTGCTGGCTTTTCTGACGCTGGTCAAAGACCCACAACACTCGCCCAATCCGGCGCTGAAGTTTTTCAGCTCCCTGCGCGGATTACCGGCACGCTTCAAGCGCTACCTGGGAGCAGTCGGCATCTTCAGTATCGGTGATTTTTCGCACAGCCTGCTGATTCTCGCGGCCACCACCTTGCTGACCACTTCGATGGGCATCGTACATGCTGCGCAAGTCGCCGGATTACTCTACGTCTGGCGTAACCTGGTTCAGGTTGCGGTGTCATATCCTGTCGGGGTGGTGGCTGATCGTATAGGCCATCTGAGCATACTGATTGCCGGTTATGTATTGGGTGCATTGACGGCTGTTCTCACGGCGCTGGCATTCTGGTTCGGTATTGACAATATTTTGCGTTGCTGGCAGATATCTTCTTTATCGTCGGGCTTTATGTGGCGGTGCAAGAGGCGCTGGAGGCGACGGAAACGGCGGAAATGGTGCAACCGGAGACCTTGACGATAAGCTATGGCGCGCTGGGCACCGTAAATGGCGCTACGCAGTTCATATCCAGCGCAATCGTTGGCGTTGTGTGGACGACTGTTTCACCCGTGCTGGGTTTTGCCTTGGCCGCAGGGATGATGGTGGTCGGGACACTGGCTCTACTGCGCGTCAGAAAAGACTGAACAACCTATCTCGATAGCTAGTCCTATAAAGTGGTTAATAAGCTTTCCACCGCTGCACATGATTACACTTGAACCCGGGGTGAGAGCGACTGATCTCGTGACAATGAATAAGGACGCCGTCATGGAAAAGCACGAAGCTGAGGACGAACAAAAACTCATGAGCGTGGAGAAAGGGCAAATCATTACTGCGATGCAGAAACAGATCGAGGACCTCAAGCGCCGAGCCGAACAGGATTCACTACTGCTGCAGGGTGGTCTTCGCTACTTCAATGAAAATAATAGCCAGCCGCCGCCTTGGTACCGTCAGGCGGCTGCGATAATACCCAGGCATGTGTATCTCAAAAGTATCGGCACAACGCTTTTTATTAGCCTATTTTTCGGTGCTTACTTTTATTTGCTCAAAGACCCGGCCTATCCGCCAACGGTGATGCCAAGGACGTTTCTGGATCATCTGATTGGCTTTCAGCCTCTGGCGTTGCCTATATACATTTCACTGTGGGTCTATGTCTCTCTTCCCCCGGCGTTGCTGGCGACGCGGCGCGAGCTGTATGGCTATGGCATGGCCATGGCTGGGACGTGCCTTGTTGGGCTGATCATCTTCTACCTCTGGCCTACAGCAGTGCCCGCAGCCCATATCGACTGGGCCCATTATCCCGACGTGGATTTCCTTAAAAGCATGGATGCCTCTGGCAATGCCTGCCCCTCACTGCATGTCGCCACCGCCACTTTTTCGGGCATCTGGTTACACCACTTGCTACGCCGCTTTGGGGCACCGCTGTGGATCCTCCTCTTCAATTGGGTATGGTGTATCGGTATCGCATATTCCACCCTGGCCTTACGCCAGCATGTGGCGGTGGATGTGCTGGCCGGTCTAATGTTAGGAGTACTGGCGGCCTATCTGTCATTGTATAATCGTCAATGAGCCGTCGCAGAACATCATCGCTTGATTTCCAAATCGCTTTCATAAGGGCTTATTTATGTCACAACGTAATGGATTAGTGGTCATTGATCTTCAATTTGGGTTTTCTCCCGATACCGACCTTGTTGAAAGTATTCGGGATGTCGCACGGGATTATGCAGTCGTTGTAGCCACCCGGTTTTGCAGCCTGCCCGACAGCCTCTTTCGGCTCCGGTTGGGGGATGGCCATGACGGCGGAGCGATCATCGATGTGGGACATTCCCTGATCGTAGACAAGCCTGGATACGGGCTGGACCAGACCGCAATCACCGCGCTTCGCGAATTTGATGTCGATGAATGGGGACTGGTCGGCAGCAGGACAGGGGCCTGTATTATGGCTTGTGCGTTCTCCCTCTGGGATGCGGGAATCCCGTTCCACGTGCTACATGAATTATGTGCCGCAGAAAACGGTTCTCTGCGTGATGCAACCGAGATGATTTTGCAGCGGCAGTTCGGCCAGTAGTACCGTAAATATCCTCCAGTTTATTCGTGACCTCGGTATTTGTGTCGCCTTGGAGGATAAGGGTAAGTTTTGGGGGCGAATATAATCCCAAAGTGCCGACGTAAGGTGCTGTTCGGCCAGTTGCGACAGGATCTTAATAGGTATTAAGTAGTCAGGTAGCCCCCTGGCCACGCGCGGGGTGCAAGCACATGATCTGCGATCGTATATAATGTGGCTACTAGAAGCCTGCGAGCCTTGAATCTATCTAATGGTGGAAGGGGGAGGGGGTGTGAAAGACCTGCCTATCTTGCTGGTGAAGCGGACATTGAAAGTACAGCGGTGCAGAGGGCTACGCCATCGCTCGCCCCGTACCGTGGGTTGCCGCACACCGCGACGGACAAGGGGTCGCCCCGCTGAACGCAAGGGCTGGTTCGGATTATTTTGCTCTACTGCAGTCGGATATCAGATGGGTTCACAACGCTGATCACGTGGCGGTTGTAGCACATTTGGTCTGCGAGCGTTTGCTTATGCTGCGATCGACGGTATTTGGCACAGGAGAAATTAGTGCTACCATGCTGAGGTCATTTGCGCTATACCATTTAGCTACTGACGCTGTCATCTCGTGTAACCTACGTAAGGAGAGTTTAAAACATGTTGGATATTGCTAAGATTAAGCCTGTTGCCCGGATCATCCTTGTCGCCAGTGCCATCGCGCTTGCCTCGGCGTGTGCCAAAAAGGAAGACACCACCGCTGCTTCTGACAGCAGTGCCACCACCACCACCGAATCTGCTGCCCCGGCGACCACCACCACGGACAGCGGCAGTGCTACTATGCCGATGGAATCTGCGGCACCTGACGCGAGTGCCACCACCAGCAGCGATTCTTCTTCTGCGGGCTAAACCGCGCCGAGTGATGGTTCGGCTATGCGCAGTGACTAGGGCTCTGGATATATACCCAGAGTGATGATGGCCAAAGCGAAGTCCCTGGCAAAGGTCAAGGGCTGTTCTGCCTGCCATTAAGTCGTTGCCAAAGTGGTTCGTCCTGCTTTTTGCTTGGGCGGCTACGTTTTGAGCCAGGTTAAAAACCCCCCGCATGCGGGGGGTTTTTATAGCTGTGCCAAGAGCAGCATGGGCGCGCTCCTGCAGGGTCAGTCCTGGCAGGCCCGCATGCCCCGGGTGGTGGGCAGAGGCGCGTGCTACAATGGCCGCATCATACGCCGATCCGGATGAGTCTTGCGAAAAAAGTTCAAAACATTCAGCTGGATTGTCAGCACCTATTACGCAGAAGGGCTGCCTTATTCGCTGGTGCAGCAGGTATCTGTGCAGTTTTTTACCTCTGCCGGAGCCAGTTTGCAGATTATTGGACTGCTCTCTTTTTTCGGTCTGCCCTGGAACCTCAAATTATTCTGGAGTCCGTTAATCGATCTTTTTGCCAATAAAAAGCGTTGGCTGATAGTGATGGAAATTATTCTGGGTGCTGTAACAGCCTTGCTGGTCTGGCCCGCGCAGCATCTGAATCTGGATCTCGCCACTAAAATATTCGTGTTAATGGCCTTCATGTCTGCCACCCATGACATGTCTGTAGATGGCTATTATATTCAGATACTTAACCCGTCTGATCAGGCAGCATTTTCCGGAATGCGGGTCGCCGCCTATCGGGTGGCCATGCTGGTGGGGAATGGTGCCCTCGTTATTCTTGCTGGATGGGCGTCTTGGACGGCTTGTTTTTTAACGGCAGCGGCGATGATGTGGGGGTTGGCAGCTTTTCATAAGCACATACTTCCCGCACCGCCCGCAGCCACGAGTCATCAAGGGCAACGATGGCGTGCGGTGCGCGAAGCCTTCTCGACATACATACAGCAACCGGGAATAGTGTGGGCCTTGGCCTTTATCCTGCTTTTTCGTGCCGGTGACGCCATGATGTTTGCGATGGTGACACCATTCCTTAGCCACCTGGGCTATGGCCTGGTGACGCGCGGCATTCTCACCGGCACGGTAGGCACTGTGACAGGTATTGGGGGTGCATTGCTGGGGGGCTTCATTATATCTCGCAGGGGGTTGCACAATGCACTGTTTCCGCTGACGTTTATACAGTCTCTGGCAATACTCGCCTATGCGTGGCTAGCTTGGGCAACGCCTTCTGTTTGGTGGGTCGGCATTACGGTGGCCTTTGAGCAGTTGGCAGCGGGTCTTGGCACTGCCGTTTTGATGGTCTTTCTCATGCAGCGCTGCCAGGGCAGCTATCAGGCGATGCACTTCGCTATTGGCTCCGCCCTGATGTCTGTGGCAGCCACCGTCGTCGGTGGGTTTAGCGGCTTTCTTGCGGCACGGGTAGGATTTGTAGAATTTTTTCTACTGGCATTTGCTGCGGCACTACCCAGTTTGTGGTTAGCGCTGCGTATGCCCATAGTCCTGTTTAAAGATCATCAGAAATCGATACCAGCTCTGGACTCTGCGGACCTGTAGCTCCATTGAGAGATGCGCGCTCATTGGTTCGCATAATACTTATTATGTAAAGTTTTATACTTGGTTCGTAAAAATGAAAGATCGCAACGCCCCTATCCGCATCAAGCAATTCGGTAAGGAAGGCAGCAGACAGCGCAAGGCAGTACTTGCCGAGGCAAAAGAATTCGCCGCCCGCCAGCATGCGGCCGCAAGGGTCGTCTCTCCTCGCTGGACGCCTTCGACTGAGTGGAGTAGGATTTATAATCCTAATGTCGTCAGCTACTTACTGTGAGAGCAGCCTACGTACTTTTCCGCAGCGCGGCAACATGCGCAATGGTATCGAACAGACATGAAGTAATTTCAAAGGAGGCAGAATGAGCTACTTTCAATCCTTCAGTAGTCGAGGTCCTTGGTGGGTGCGACTGCTCGCGGTGATGGTAAGCATGATCCTGCTGGTTGGCCTGTTCTTCTTCGCTATTTTTGCGGTCATCGCGGTTGCCCTCATCGGCGCCAGCGGGATGCTTTTCCTCTGGTGGCAGCGGCGAAAAATGCGCAAAGGGATGCATACGGATATCGTGGTTACTGACTACCGGGAAATCCATCCCCCGCGTCCGCCTTTTGACAACACCCGCCGTTGATTAGCTTACAATCCGTCAAAAACGCTTCCTGATATTTATCAATTGGTTGATATGCCATGCCGCGCATTCCTCACTTGGCGCCTGCCTTTCTCGGAACCATGCTAAACTCAGCAAACTATCACGCTATGAGTGGTCCTGTTTGCCTTGCTTCGACGGCATCCTTGTGACGTGAGAGCCATAAGTGGTCGGCAGCTAAGGCAGGAGGTCTTCTGGGCACAGTCAATCAGGATGGTAAGGCGAGGCAACATCGCCTGAGCAACTTGCGCCGTAGCTTATGGCTGGCTGGCCTGGGCGCATCGCTACTGTACTGCGGGACGGTAAGCGCTAACGATGTGCACTTCATTGTGGATGGCGTTTCGGGGCCTTTGGCTGAGAAGCTCGCCCATGCCCTCCCCTCCGTGGTCATCGGGTCGCAGACCGACCGTTTGGAAGAAGCGGAGATGTCAGCGAGTTTGCGCCTCAAGAATGCGCTCGAAGCCTACGGCTACTATAGCGCGCGTTGGACGGAGCACAGTGAAAAGGGCGCGCAGGGGAAATATCTCATCATTTTCTCCGTGACGCTCGGGCGGCCCATTCTGGTTCGCCAAATCGACCTGAAAGCAGTGGGCGCAGGCCACGATCTGCCCGCTTTACAAAAGCTATTTACCCAATTCCCGCTACATAAAAAAGATATTCTTGATCAGATTGCCTATGAGGAATGGAAAGGCAGAGTCCTATCGTTCCTCAATGCGCGCGGCTACGCACGCGCCGATTATTCGCGTCACGAAATTCGTATGGATCGCGATCAATTTTGGGCTGATATTTACTTGTGGCTCAATACCGGCACCCGCTTCCGCTTTGGGGATATTAAAATAACCGGCGCAGAACACTATCCGCGTTGGTTCATTCAGCGATATCTTTCTTTCAAGGCTGGAGACTGGTATTCGCCTAAGGCCATGGCAATCACGCAGAGTAATTTGCACAATGCCGATCGATTCTCCGATATCTCGGTAACTAGCGATCTGGATAAAGCAAAAAACGACGCCATACCCGTTACCGTCGACTTGAAAAGCATGTCGGCACAGCATTTTAAAATAGGCGCAGGTTACAGTACCAATATTGGGCCAAATGCGGCACTTATATATGATAATTATAATGCTTTTGATCAAGCGCAGCATGTTCGTGTTTCCATTTTGGCGGCGCAGCTGAATCGCAATGCCGGTGTCACATACAGCTGGCCGGTTGGTGCGCACCTGGGATCTGAATATATTGCCCAAGCCAGTTATCAAAATCAAAATCTGACCGCCTATAACAGTAACGAAATCCTCGCCAGTGCTGGTCGGCAGTGGTCATTGAGCAGCGAAAATAGTCGTAGTAAAAATGCAACGGTAGAAGCATTGATTAATTCTGAGAAAGCTAACTATAATGTGGCTGGACAATTTAATAACAGCTTTTATATATATCCTTCCGTACAATACAGCGTACAGGATTTTCGCAATGTTTTGCGCCCCATAGCCGGCTACAGCCTGACTGCCAGGGTTGAGGGTGCCAGCAAGGTATGGGGTAGCAACGCGAATTTCATCCGCTTTAGTGCTCAGGGAGAATGGCGTAAGCGCTTGAGTCGGAACTGGGTCCTTGGCACCCGTGCCAAGCTGGGGGCAATGTGGTTAACCGGACCCATCAGCGAATTGCCACCGAATCTGCGATTTTTCGCGGGTGGTCAAAATAGCCTGCCCGGTTATGCCTATCAATCGCAGGGACCATTGGCTGTGGATGGTGCAGTGGAAGGGGGGCGTCTCCTCGCCGTTGGTGGCTTCGATATTCAGCGCTTTGTCACTCAAGACTGGGCTGTCGTCGCATTTTATGATGTGGGTAATGCTTTCAACAGTTGGTCCAGTTTCCATGTGCTTCAAGATGTTGGGCTAGGCGTGCGCTGGTATTCCCCCGTCGGACCCATACGTTTTGACTTGGCGCATCCCTTGGTTGCCCCACAAACGCCCGCAGTCCGCATCGCCTTCTCGGTAGGTTTTAGCCTGTGATCCGTATTCGCCACGGCATTATTGCCGGCGTGCTGCTGGTCCTGGTCACGCTGGCCACCGTCCTGGTCTGGCTGCTCACTACCAGCCACGGTGCACAGTGGGTGTTAGCGCAAGTCCCAAACTTACAGGTCAAAGAGGTAAAAGGCTCGCTTACTGGCAAGATGCGGCTTTCCGGCATTTCTTGGCATAGTGCGGACATACACTTTCGCGCGCAATCTTTGCAGTGGCATTTGTATCCTGCCCATTTGCTCTGGGGAGAAATCGACATTGCCGATCTCCGGCTTCACCAGGCCGATTTGCACCTGCCGGTGCCCTCTGATAAACCTAGTCCTATTCATTTGCGCTGGCCCGCATTGCCTCTGTGGACCCGTCTCATCGACCTGAAACTGAGCTCGGTTACTTGTGCGGACCTGCGTATATGGCAAGGAACGCAGGAATCCTTCGTCCTCTCCCAGGCGACATTTTCCGATCTGGCCTGGCAGCGTGGCAATCTGCGCATCAAAAACCTGTCGGCGCTGATGCCCCAGGGCAGACTCCAGCTTACGGCAGACCTGCAAATGGGGACGCGCGGGCTGCAAAGCCTGGGTGTATGGAGACAAGACAGCGCCACCATCCCGTTGACAGTAAAATGGGAAACACACTGGCACGGCATTTCGGCCCAGACTTTTGGCGGCCCCCTGAACATTCAGATAGAAGAAAACAAGCAACTGACGACTTTGAGCGGTATGACGCAGATCTCCCCACAGCAGATTTTGCTCCAGTCACTACAACTCACCAATCCTGCGCTTAAAAAACCCGCACAAGGGCATTGGCGCTTTGATTTGCCCCGCAATACCGCAGGCAATTACCAGATTAGTGGCGGCTTCGAGCAGGTCCTGGCTAAAGCGCTACCCAGCACGTTACCGGTGGGCGCGTTGGCCATCAGTTTGAATTTGCAGGGGAACACCCAGCACTATCAAGGACGGCTGGCGCTGCACGGTGATCCTGAATTTGGCGGGATTCAAGGCAACGTGAACGGCAATCGCCAAAATCTGCAATACCATTATGCAGGCAAGCTGCTGGGCGCCGATCTGCTGCCTTCAGTGTTGGCCGTCCGGTGGCGTCCGCAACTCACCGTCACCGGACAAGTTCGGGTCAGGGGCCTGCAAACACAGCGTATTATGGCCCAGGTACCGGGCACTTTTTCCGGGGATCTGACCGTCAACGCCAGCCAAAATTCCAAAGTGATCGCTGGCGACGTGCGACTGCAATTGCTGCCTAGCCAGCTATACCGCCAAACCTTGCAGGGCGAGGCGTTGGTGCATTTCGCTGGGCGTGCGTGGGATCTGCAAAAGGCCCGGTTTCTTGGGCCCGGTGTCAGTCTGAAGGCTCAGGGTAATTTACAACAACGGCTTCATTTTGCCATCGAAGTAGCACAGTGGCGAGGTTTAGTCCCCGGTGCCAAGGGTACGAGTACGATCCAGGGTTGGGTAGCGCGGCCCCAGGCGCAGTGGACTGGAAAAATCCAGGGCACCGGACAAGGGCTTGCCTATCATGGTGTACAGATCAAAGCGCTGCAAACACAGGCAGAACTTCGCGCCACGAATGCCTTGCAGGCTACGATCAAGGTAAAGGGACTGGCATACGCTGGCCACAGCATTGATCTGCAGGCCCATGCGCAAGGACCATTAACACGTTTTACGCTGGGACTGGATGCACAATGGCCGCAAAGCCGTCTGTCCGTCGCCGGTCTGGTGTCTCATCGGGTTGATGCGTGGGGGCTGCAATTGGAGAAGGCCACACTGACCAGCATCTCTCTGGGAAACTGGCGGTTACTCCACCCTGCCGCCCTGCAATGGGCCAACGGGGCTGCCTCGCTTGGCAAAATGGCATTTGCCGATGCGCATGCGGCCCGGATTAGCGCGCAAGGTCGCTACAGTCCCGCCACCAAACAGGCCGATTTGGGACTTGATTTGCAATCCTTACCTCTGGATTTTTTCGCGCAGGCGCAGGATGCATCGCTTCATGGTTTTTTGAATGCGCATCTGCAAGCGCAGTGCCACGGAGTTTGCCAAGCGGAAGGGCATTGGGATTTTCAGAAAACCGAATTGCAATGGCGGCAGGCGGGCACGCCGCATATGCTCTCTCTGCAGCGGTTTACCGGTCAACTCCGTTGGTTGCCAAAAGACCTCTCGCTTGCTGCTGACCTTAGTCTTGCCAATGACTGGGGTAATGCCCAGGTGACCATCCACAGCCCAGCGACACTCGCCCTGCCCTGGCACTGGGATGCCAATGCCCCGCTACAAGGGGTTATAAAGGCGCATTTAGGCGCACCACTTTTTGCCGCCCTCCCCGTCGGGGGGTTGCGGATTCGGTCGCAAGGTCAAGGGACTATAGACGCTCAGATTCTGGGTACCTGGGCGCATCCGCAGTGGACGGGTACGGCACAACTCCAGGGTCTGGGCTTTTTTGTCCCGCAGGCGGGTTTGGATATTCGTGATGTCGGTGCCCAACTCGTGGGAGATGGAAAAGAGTTGCGAATCAGTCAACTGCAAGCCAGCTCCGGCGCGGGCCAAATATCCGGGACTGGCATCGTCCAACTGCAGCAGGCGAATGACTTTACGCTCCATGTCACCGGGAGGAACTTCACAGCGCTCAATCTGCCGCAGGTGCAGGCTGCGGTCAGCCCCGACCTGAGCATTTCCGGTAATCTGAAGAAAATCGATGTGCAGGGCAATATACACACAGATCGCCTGCGGATACTGGGTACGGACTTCAGCGGACCAAAGCCCTCTGGCGATGTCGTTTTTGTGAAGAATGTGCACAAAAGCAGTGGCCCTGCCCTGGGTGTAAATGTGCATGTAACCCTCGGGGACGATGCGCGCGCCGTCATCAGCGGGCTGCGTGCCCGGCTGGTAGGTGACCTCGCAATAGAAATGCGCGATGGCCAAAGTCCACAAGTGGACGGTACGCTGCACATGGTGGATGGCCATTATGCGATTTATGGGCACACTCTCAACTTCCAGCGTGGTTCCATCCTTTTTCATGGTGCCGCAAACCAAGCCAACCTGGACGTGCTGGCGGTACGCACCATCAAAAGCTCCTCTAGCTTCGCCGTGGACAACACACCCGTGGAGGCTGGCGTACAAGTCACTGGTACACTGCAAGTGCCGCAAGTAGCGCTCTACTCCAAGCCAGCCATGTCGCAGACTGATATTCTCTCCTATCTCGTGCTGGGCACCCCGAGTAGCGGTCTCACCAGTCAGGATGCACTGCTTTCCGCCGCCGCCAGTACGCTCTTTTCTGCCAGTCGCGCCGCCGTCTTCGGCGACAGCCTGAGTAGCAGCGGTATTGATGTTGGCGTAAGCTCGAACGGTAGTGCGACAGGCTTGGCGGGTGCTATGGTCACCCTGGGCCATTATCTTACCCCCAATCTTTATCTCAGTGTCGGACAATCCGTGCTGGGCAGCGGTACCGTGGCACGCCTGCGCTACCGGCTTTCCCGCCATATCGAACTACAGACGGAGAGCGGTACCCAGAATGGTGCCAATATATTTTACCGAATTGATTTTTAAGATAGTGGTGACCTAGATGCCTGGTGAAACCTCGGCGCAAACAGATGTGCTCCTGATTGGCGGTGGCGCGATCGGCTTACTCAGTGCGATTAAGCTTGCGGAGGCTGGTCTGCGGGTTACTGTGCTCGATCAAGGTCATATCGGTCAGGAGGCATCATGGGCCGGTGGCGGCATCTTGAGCCCATTGTATCCGTGGCATTACCCCCCTGCCCTGTTGCGCCTAGCGCTGTACAGTATGCAGCGATATTTTTCCCTGACTGCCACATTGCTGGAGCAAACTGGCATTGATCCTGAGTGGATACCCTCCGGCTTGCTTATTATGGAGGGTGAGCAGGAGAAAATCCCGTATGATGTGTTGGCTTGGGGAGTAGCGTGGGGACTGAATTGGCGCCTGGGACATTCAGAAGGGGCTCAAACACTCTGGTGCCCGGAAGTCGCACAAGTACGGAACCCCCGCTTGCTGGCGGCAATGGCCGCACGCTGTCGTCAACTGGACATCGTTTTGCATGAAAACACTGCGGTCACCGGTTTTCGTAAACGGGACGAACGACTGCAAGGTGTAGAGACCACCACCGGCTTTATCCCCGCAGAGCTGGTCATCGTAACCGCTGGAGCCTGGAGCAGAAAATTACTCGACGAAACAGGCAGTCACCTGGATGTCATTCCGGTACGAGGTCAAATGCTCCTGCTTCAGAGCAAACCCGGAACCCTCGATACAATATTGATGCGCGACAATCATTATCTGATACCGCGACGGGATGGTCTGATTCTGGCGGGCAGCACGAGCGAGCTTGCGGGGTTTGACAAATCGACCACGGATGAAGCACGAAACGAACTTTTGGACTTTGCCACTCAGGTCTATCCAGATCTGGAGCGGGTACCGATCCTCAAGCAATGGTCTGGATTGCGCCCGGGAAGCCAGGATAGTATTCCGTATATTGGTCCTGTTCCCGGCTGGGAGGGGCTCTTTGTCGCCGCTGGGCATTTCCGCTACGGACTTACCAACGCGCCCGCGACTGCCGACATCCTGGTATCCTTATTAATGAAGACGCCACCGCCGTTGGATATTGACCCTTATGCAGTTCTGACACCGAGGCCGGCACAGTAAGGCCTTTTCCTGGCTGTGCATTGGCGCTACAATTATAACGAGTTTAAAATTAAAGCGAGACCGCCCGTGGGAAATAACGACTGGAACAAACAACGTGTGTTGGAAGTACTTCGCGACGCGGGGGTAAATCCCACCAGTCAAAGGGTAGAGATTGGCTACGCACTCTTCTCCTCTTGCGCGCATCTTTCCGCGGAAGAGATCATGCAGCGCGTCAATGCAGATTATCCCGTGGTGTCTAAGGCAACGGTCTATAACACTCTTGGCCTGTTCGCCGACCATTCATTGGTGCGCGAAGTGATTGTGGAGCCCGGCAAGGTGTTCTATGACCCGAATGTTTCTCTTCATCATCATTTTTATTATGTAGATTCGGGAGAGTTGCTGGATATTCCTGCGTCTGCCCTGCAAATCAACACGCTCCCCGACCTGCCGCTGGAGACTGAAGTGGAAAGAGTCGAGGTGGTGATCCGGCTGCGACAACGCGCGACCCACTAAACCACCGGCCCGCTCTTGCCTTCTTGGCAAAAATTCCTATAATACGGATCCTTCGGGTTGTTAGCTCAGTTGGTAGAGCAGCTGACTCTTAATCAGCGGGTCGTGGGTTCGATCCCCTCACAACCCACCAAATAAAACAGGCACTTAGCGAATATTGCTAAGCTCCTTTTTTCGTCTGGGTAACTTTTGGCCTCCCCAAGGTCGCCTCTTCCCTGTCCATACGCAAGAAAGCCCGGACATGCCGGGCTGCTCAGTTATAAGTCATAATATCCATTTATTTTTATCGCATGGTTGTCCACACATGCCACGAACTGCCCGCGTATCCTGTCCATATCACCACCCCCGCTTAGTAGGGTGGCGATGGTCGCAATGGGTGCCCCGCGCCGTTCACGTCGCTGCAGCAGAGCATGCCGATGCTCCTAGTGTTGCCCAGGTGCGTCACAGGCAAAAAAATCTGCCTGTGACACCTTAACATAATGTTATATAAACATATTTTTCCTGTGATACCAGTGACACCTGGGACAATCTGCTTTTTAGTTTTGTAATCATACAGATGCAGTGTCACAAGCAACACAGCCTAGCCTGTGACGCACCTGTGACAGCATCTCGGCGGCCTGATAAGGGAAGCCTGTTGATCGCCCATGCCGCCGTCGGGCAGGGTGGCAAAGAAGAACGCCCATATTCGCCCTACAAGGTCCTTTGCGGCAGATGGGTGTACCCTTACCACCGCGCCGGTAGGATCGGTTCCAGGGGCTTATTCGGGTGGCGACGGTGCCGATCCGGGTCCGGCAAGTACGGCCATACAAACCATGAAAAGCTATATTTCTATTTTATATCTATCTGATAAGAGGGAACGCCAGATTAGGTTCCGCCTCGTTACTGCGTAACAGGTTACAGCGTGGTGTTAATGCGTTTGGTCAATTTTTTCCAGAATGCGTAACGCTGCTTGCGGGTCTCCCTGAGCAGCCATCACGCGGAACCTGCGTTCGACATCCATTTCAGTGAGCATTTGCGCCGTCCACTCGTCAAAGAGCTTATTTACGCTGATCCCCTTCATGCGGGCCATATCCCGGATTTTGTCCGCCTTGTCGTCTGGGAGTCGAATCGTCAATGTACTCATTTGAACACCTCCAGGCATTCCGATGGTTTAAGGATGCGCAACCCCGGCCAGGCCAGTTCCCCGCCCTTCAAATCCGAGATGTTGTGCGTGATGATGGCTTCAGCGTTTCCCGCCACGGCTAATTCGACCAGGTGGTTGTCCCCTTCATCGGGGAGATTTGGACGCCACCCGTAGTAGATAGAGATCCACTTCCCCTGCTTCGCCAGTGCGGCCATGACGGTTTTACGCTCGTCGCCTGTGGTCTCCCCGGTCCATATTGGCCTACCCAGCATAGCCTCGTATTCCAGCCACAGCGCATTCCCGAACAAAGGGGTGTAACGCCCAGTCAATGCGTGTTTCAAGACAGCGCGAGAGGCGCCCCCTTCCGACCGCATGGCGGCAACAAAAACATTCGTGTCAATGACGAGTCGAACCATGGATGACAGCATATATGCTTCCATTTACTAAAACAAGCTGCGACGGCAGTCCGTTCCGCCGGACCTCAGATATGGCGGTTGGACCCACTGACGTAGAATCAGCGGGTCGTGGGTTCGATCCCCTCACAACCAACCAAATAAAACAGGCGCTTAGCGAATATTGCTAAGCGCCTGTTTTCGTCTTGGTAACTTTTGGCCTCTGTTCAATTATCCATGGCTTACTCACCGGCGCCCTGCTGCTGTGACACCGGAACAGCCAGACCAGACTCGCGCATCCCGTTACTGGTCACCAGCACCAGCAATCGGTCGAGATTGGTGTACAGGTGTTCTCCGGGTTTGCCGGGAACCCGGCCTGTCTGGAGCCAATCCTGGAAAAGTGCCTCGAAGGACTCCGGGGCTTTATCCATTTCATCGAGACAAACCACCGTCCATCCCTCGGTTTGGCTGGCTTCGGCCACCTTGGTCAAAAAGCCTTTTTCCTCGCTCTGCGCGGGGCCGGTCTGGTAGTCGAAGAATCGCTTGCCGCCCGTCCACGAGTGCAACTGAACGTAGTAATAGCGATCGCGGGCCTCCAGCGCGTCGGCAATGGCTTCCGCGAGTGCCGTCTTGCCTGTACCCGCCTCCCCTGTTACCAACAGCGCCCGCGCCCCTGCCGAGGTGCAACCCTCTGCCGGGGTGCAACCCCCACTGCTCTTCTGTGCCATCAAAGATTTTAACGCCTGGATGGTTTCAGGGCTGGGTCGGTATCCGGTTCGGGTCAAATCCATGATGAGCAATCTCCTGTGGGTGTATTACAGGGGTGATGCCGATTTTCTGCCAAAAGCTCTAACCAATACCGCAACTATCTGGTATCAACGAGTTGCGTGAATGGCTGACGTTGGACCATCTTGGTGTCTCCTTGCCGGGTGCCAACCCCTTGCCGACCCTCTATCGCTGGGTTCCGGGGGGAGCACCTTGGACGGGCTTTAAATATCGTTTATGGATAATGCCGTCTACTCCGGTAGCGGAATTGGTAGCAAGAAGCCGCAATTGCCAGATCAATCAGTCTCCTTTATGATGGCTATATAAATGGCCACATCATGGAAACGCAGATGACCACAGAATATTCAATAGCAGACGCCAAGAACCGCTTGCCGGCCCTTGTTCATATGGCAGAGCGGGGTGAAGTGGTGCGTATTACCCGGCGCGGACGGCCAGTGGCGGTGATTCTCTCTGGAGAGGCATATAACCACTTGGCAGATGGATTACGCCCCGGAGTGTGGGAGGTAATCCAATCTTTTCAAGAAAGACATCAAGCCGATATGACTGAATTTATGGACTTCGACCTTGAAGACCTCAGGGACCGCAGCACAGGACGAGATGCTGCGTGGCAATAAAATATCTGCTCGACACCAATGTGTTATCTGAACCGCTCAAGCAAAACCCCCAGATGACTGTCTTAGAGCGGATACGCACCCACTCCGCAGAGATTGCGACAGCATCAGTGGTGTGGCATGAGCTCTGGTACGGAATGCACCGTATGGCACCATCCAGAAAAAAGGATGCCATTCAGGAGTACTTGCTTCGTCTGGAGGCCTCCAGCATGAGTGTGCTCCCTTATGACGAGGTGGCAGCGGCCAAGCATGGGGCCGAACGATCTCGACTGGAACAGATGGGAAAAACACCAGCCTTTGCCGATGGACAAATCGCCGCTATTGCTCAAGTGCATGGCTTAGTACTGGCTACCAGAAATGTTCAAGATTTTAGTCTGTTCTGCGATCTGCCTTTAGAGAACTGGTGGACGTGCGGCTAAGTGAACAGTGCACGGTTCGCGATGTGATCCGCAAGATAGCTGCTGGCATCTTGCAGCTATCAATCGGATAAAGCCAATTTGCCTCCCTTAGTAAAGCGTTTCCATTGACAGCAATTCTGGCGGGATTTCTTCATCATGCCCAACCCCCTCATCATCTACCCAGCTTCCAAAAACAGATAATGGCAATGGATAAGGAGGATCGAAACCTATTCCTATCTTCCCCTCTCTGGCATGCCTAAAAAGAATTACTTCGGAAATACCCCAACGCTTAAGTGCGCATTCCGGCGATCGTGGGCAGCGATTCCGCTGATCGTGGGCACCCCCGAAAAGCATACATTCTGGTCACCGCCATTTTATGCTCAGGTGGTCACGATGGGTCAACTTTTGGTATTTCGTGAGCGTCACGATGACGACGCAGGGAGTCTCCCTTCAAGTCCAATCGGTGGGCACTTTGCAGCAGCCGGTCCAGTACCGCATCGGCCACGGTGGGCTCGCCCAGATATTCGTGCCAATGATTCACCGGGAGTTGGCTGGTAATCAGGGTGGCTCGTTGGTTCACCCGGTCATCAATGATCTCCAATAAATCTCGAACGTCTTCCCCGTTCATGGGGGCAAGCCCCCAGTCGTCTAAGATAATCAAATCCACCTTGGCGAGCGTATTCAGATAACGCCCGAAGCTGCCGTCACCATGACGAATGCGGAGTTCTTCAAACAGGCGGGCAAGCGCAGATACCGCACGCTCAATCCCTGACGGCAGGCCTGATGACCCAGGGCACAGCCCAGCCAGGTTTTGCCGGTGCCGGTGGCGCCAGTAATCAGCAGATTATGGCCTTGCCGAATCCAGGTGTTCTGGATCAGTGCCATCACCTTGGATCGGTCCAGTCCACGGGAGCCGCGATAGTCGATATCCTCCACACAGGCATTCTGCTTGAGATGGGCGAGCTTCAGCAGGCGCGTCAGACGGCGTTGATCCCGGGCACAGAGTTCTCGGTCCAGGAGCAGTCCCAGACGCTCCTCGAAGGAGAGATCCTGGATCTGGGGGAGGCGGGATTGTTCGTCGAGCGCGTCGGCCATGGCGTGAAGATTGAGTTGCCGCAGCGCGTTCAGAGTGGGTTGTTGTAACATGCTATTTTTCTTCCTGTTCAATGGTAGTAGCGGGGTCCGCGGATGTTGTCGTGAGCGGGCAATGGAGCCGCCTTTTGAGGTGTCTCCGGTATCTGGTCCAGTCGCTGTTGCAGGATAGATTTGACGCTGTTGGTGGTGGGGGACCCCACCTTCATCGCCCGGAGACAAGCCGCATTCAGGCGGGTTTTGTCATAGCTGCGGGAAAGACTGAGCAAGCCCAGGCAGGAACGATATCCCTGCTCGGGATGGGGTTTGCTCTCCAGCTGCCAGCGCACTACATCCCGGGTCGCAGGGCCGATGGAGAGTGCCCAGTTCAACAGCCGTCCAGGGGTCCATTCGCTATGCCGCTGATGGGCCTTGGGCATGTGCTCCGTGAGCGTGCTGTAGCGGCCCTGACTGTCCTCGCGCAGGTGGCTGGCCACCCGTTGTTGCTGATGGAATATTTCTACGGTTCGGGCACTGACCAGCAGATCGACCCGCTCATGGGCCAGACGGTAAGGGACCGAGTAACGATGCCGGTTATACTCTACGTGGTAGTCGATGCTGACCTTGGCGGTTTTCCAGACGGCAAAGACATAATCCTGCGCCGGCAGGGGTTTTAGGGCGGGCCGATCCAAAGCCTCGAAGGTGCTTTTACGGCTGCCGGGTAGCTGCTTGAAGGGGCGCTGATTCAGATCCTCCAGCAGGCGGCGGATATCCCTGTTGAGATCCATCAGCGAGAAGAACTGGAAGTGGCGTAGACGCGCCAGAATCCAGCGCTCCACCACTTGCACGCCGACCTCGACCTTCGCCTTGTCTTTGGGTTTATAGGGGCGTGTCGGAAGCACTACGGCCCCGTAATGGGTGGCCAGATCCTGATAACTGCGATTGATCTCGGGTTCGTATCGGGAGGCATTGGTGACCGCCGCCTTGAGGTTGTCGGGGACCAGCAGGACGGGTACTCCGCCAAAGTACCGCAGGGCACGCACATGGGACCCCAGGAAGTCGCTGAGGCTCTGGCTCCAGGTGGCCTCGCAATAGGTATAGCTGGAAGCCCCCAACACGGCTACAAAGATCTGCGCCCGGCGAATCTCGCCGGTGCCGGGGTCAATGATCGGCACCGTGGGGCCGGCGTAATCAATAAAGAGTTTGTCACCGGCCAAATGGTTCTGGCGCATGCTGCGTTTGAGGCAGCCTTTCCAGGCCCGATAGTGGGTGCAGAACTGGGAATACTGATAGACGCGCTGTTCGTCATGCGCGGCCATATACTCTTCCCATAAAAGTTGCAGAGTCATGCCCTTGCGCCGCATTTCCGTGTGGATGGTCGCAAAATCCGGCATCACCGGCGCCGTCACGGTGGCGGACCGATGGCTGGGAAAAAGCAGTGCTTCCAGTTTTGCCGGGTCCATTTCGGGGGGCAAAGGCCAAGAGACACTGGCCTGTTCGGCCTTCTGCAAATATTTGCCAACCGCTCCCTTAGAAAGACGGCAGGCCTGCGCAATTTGCCGCTGGCTGAGGCCTGCAGCATGTAAACGGATTACTTCTTGAATCGCCTTCATGGTCATCCTCGGTGTGGGCATCCTGGATCTCCTGTAAAAAGAGCCAAGGATGCTGTTTAAGCCAATGAATGACCAAAATGTTTTCTTTTCGCCAAGGGGAAACCGGGACACCGTTCCGGCATCGTGGGCACCGATTCCGGAAAGTCCACAAAAGTGCCCACGATCAATCGTAACGGGTGCCCACCATCAATCAGAATCACTGCCCACGATCAAACGGAATGGGTGCCCACGATGCCCCGGAATACGCACTTAAGCACTTCCGCCAAGGTGTAATAATCCGGCTTCGGTAACTGTACGGCCATAATCATGCGCTCCTTCTTTGCGCTTCCTTCGGGAATAGGTGCCATGCCCAAGCCGGTGAAGGTTCCGGCCTTTCGGGAGCTACCCTATGGCATGGCGGTGAAACTTATGCCGCGTGCTGCGGTACAGGTCAAGCGCCGGACGCTTTGGCGTCCAGTATGACGATTTCCACAATATCCATGACGAATGATCTGGCATTCTGGCTCTGCGTCTCCAATGTCGATTATGAGGTCTCCCTTGAGACCCGCAAGGTTTATGAGGGAATGCCGGATCCAGAAGCGCAAAAGATGGGCATGATTCGTGTCATTGATGAATCTGGCGAGGACTACCTGTTTCCTGTGTCCCTCTTCCTCCCCATAGCGCTTCCTCATGATGTCGCTGTTGCCGTTCATCGTCTGGCCGTCTGATATTTCAACGAGGAACACATGGCCGTCACAAAACAGGATTTAACCTATCTCATCGTGGAAGCCGTGGACCTGACCGGCAGGGATGGCCTGGTGGTGGTCAATGCGGTATTCGACACGATCCGCGCAATTCTGGCCGCCCCGGCCAGCCCTTTGCCGACCGCCCAAAGGCGACGCCAGAAGCCGAAGGCCCGCAGTGCAAGAAATGCAAACAGCCTACTGGCAAGTTTTCTACCAAGAACGGCTAGCCTTACTACCGTTGTGCGAAGTGCTTAGTGCGCATGGTGGCCGCATGACGTAATGATCGATATCGCGAGGCCCTCTCCACCCAACTGGGGGCAGTAATGCTGAGTTTGGGGGCACCCATACATCGTGGCGGTGCTGGGAAATCACGACTACCGGGGCTTTTCCCAAGAGCGAGCCCAGGACAAATGGCGGGAAGGCTTGGCAACCAACATGACTTATCTCATTCCGGGCAAGCTGGAGCTCAGGCTAACCCACTTAAAATGACGAGGAACCACAATCATGTCCAGAATGTCTGATTTTTTTGCGGGTCACTATTACCTCTCATCAAACACCAAACCGTTCCAATAAGCGTGAACCTGAGTAGGGCTTACACCAGATTCTATTGGAGCTCTCAAGTCTATGGGATCGTCTTTCAAAAATTGAATATCTTCAAGGTCAACGGTCGCCCAAGTTCTGTCCGGTCGGCTAAGTGCATAAAAATTCCCGGCCTTATTTTTATCGGGATCCCAACTGAAGGCTTTTTGGTGCAGATCAATGGAAATGATCCTATCCTGATCGCCTGATCGGAGCGGATAATCTGTAGCGTACTTCTTGAGCATGAAGTCTGTTTCATGGCCAGCATCCCGCTCAATGGACGACAGGATGGTTTCTATCTTCATTTTAACGGCGTCCTCGTCGCAAGAGGCGAAAAGAGTCTTACGGGATCCTACGTCAAACACCATTCCTGCATCCAGCACATCCTGTGGATCGCCCCCTTCTGGGGTCAGCAGATTTTGCATGTCGTGGTGCGGATGGGTAAAGGCACCGCCTGCAGCGTCACGGAATTCCAGCCCAGGGCGGTCAAAAACCTCTCTCTGGTCATCTTGTATGGATTTTAGGTTCCGGTCGAGAATAACGACATTGATCCTTCCTTCAGGCAACGCATTTCGTCGGTGCCTGTTGACTCGCCCCGCAGTCTGAACGATGGAGTGCATACTGGAAGGCTCGATGATCGCCCAGTCGAAGTCGTGATCCCTGCCAACTTCCTCAACGGGTGTGGCTACCATGACCAGGCAAACATCACCCGCTGCATCACGGAGCCACGGTTCCAAGTTCAGCAATGCAGTCAGCCATTTGTCGTTACCCGGCTTGCGGGAAAGCACCCTGTCCAGATGCGCTTCTTTCCAGGCCCTGCGCTCGATAACATCCCTTGCGTGATACGCGGAGACCACAAATCGGCCATCTTTCTGAAGCAGATCGGAAACATCCATGCACGGTTTAACATTCGCTACGCGTACCAGCCCTATGGACAACCGGCAGTCTTGATGAAGCCCCGGATAATGCATTGCATGCTGCTGGTGCAAAGACCAGGCCGATTGAATGATGGTGTTGGAAAACCGTTCTTCCGCTAAACCCTCTTCATGAATTTCAGCAATCTGGTAACGTTTCGTAACGGGCTTCTGCGCTATTGCCTTGGTCATGGCCCGCAAGGTATCACCATAAAATTGAGCCGCATTTTTCCTGCCCGGTGCGGCAATGCTTTGGGGCGGCAGTAAATCCGAGACTACTAGTATGGCCCATGACTCAACCCCGAACATCGCCTCATAGGTTTTGCGCCCCGCAGCAAAGGCTGCGGCAATACCTTCTGCAAGCGCAGGATTGAGCGTGGCGCTAGATACAATCACATTGCGACCAAAGGATGCCGCTGTTTCCACTACCCGCATTACTGCAACAGCAGCTTTTACATCGTAAGAATCCACCTCATCAAGAATGAGATCGCTGGTGCATACCCGAATCATGGCCTTGGCGTGCCTGTCCTGTTGTCCCGGTTCCCCACTGGCGACAATCCAGTCCATTGTGGAGACCAGAACAGGAGAAGCCAAGAGGTGTACCATGCTTTTATCTTCCGGTCCTGTTCCGGCGATGTGATTTAACCATTCTGGTATCTCCAGTGCATCGGCTCCTATAAGGTCTATCGGTGCAACTTCGTCTATGTCATCCTCATCTTCTAGTGAAAAGTCCACCCTGGAGGCACCACGGTCTCCAATCAGGCAAGCAAAGTCCCGCTGAAACAGTGCCGTGTCCAGTGCACCGATATGTTCCTGAAACGCTGAGAACGTTTGTGTGGTGAGGCTACGCAGATTGAATGCCACAGCCACACGCACATCACGACTATGGCGCGCGGCGACTGCCATTTTGAGGTTAGCCAGAGTTTTTCCTGCGCCTGTAGATGCCACATTGAAAACGAGCTTTCCACCTTCCACGCGCATCGCATCGGAAGCATTATCCTGCCAGGCAAAGCGGGAATCTGGTGCGGCGCGGGTATGCATCAGTTGTTCGCAGATTTCAGGACTCAATGTGGGCATGCCATCGCCGGTGAACATGCGGACGTTTTGCGCGGCCAGATCGCCTACCTGCAACAGATGCCAGGATAGCGGCTGATCGAGATATCGCTCTGGTTCTTTCTTTTTTCTGGATGCCTTCCTCTTTTTTGATTGGATACCTGTTTCCATAACGTTCTTCTTAGTGTTAGCAAATAATACTCCGTCTTCGCGGGATCCAGGGAAAATCTGTGAGGATATTTTGTGGTCGGCAAAGATGAGAGCGGCGCGCGCCACCAGCATGACGCCCTCCCAATACGCCCTGGGCCTTTCGATAGAGGAAACCCTTTTGCGGAGTTGATCCATTCCCTGCATAACCTGTTGCCAGCGTTTGCCGTCTTCTCCTGACGGATCTATTTTGGTGGCAATCGCCAACAAATCTGGTGTCTTGCTGCGGTCGGAGTTGCGCCGCCCATAGACATCAATATGCGCGTCTCCATTCAGGGCACCAAAGTCGCCGCCGAATGCGCCATGATGGGTGCAGACCCCGAAAAGTACGGCAGATAGGGCGCTCTCAAGGGTACCCACGGAAAGATGGTTGGGGAGAGTAGGTCCGCTGGCTTTCCCTTCCTTGCATTGCATGACGGTCCATGCGTTATTCAAGCCCTCCAGGGAGAAATCGGCGCCGATTTCGTCCAGGTGGTGTAACAGCCAGGCAGACAACCATTCATGCCGAATGTAATCCCCATGCCGATTTGATGAATCTTTGCCGGGTGATTCTGCGGCGCTCTGACGCAGTTTATCCTGAAAATGGCGGCTGGCCTTGCCGAGATCGTGCGCGTATCCGGCAAGATGCGCGATCAACGCAGCATGCCGAAAGGCCATTGGAAATAGCCTCTTTCTTTGCCTTGTAGCCACTGCAAACCAACCCCGTTTGTCGTAGGAGCTTTGGTTGCCGACCACCCAAATCAAGCGCAACCCGAACGTCGCATCACTTCGATAACAGGCCACAGAAGTTTGTCGCGTGGCTTGTCTGCGCAGGGCGCAATGCAATTCTTCCAGTGCGTCCTCTGTAATTCGTGTAGCCCAGGCGCGTTCACCAATTCTCTGTGCATATCGGTCTATGATTGCCCGGGCTCTGGGTAGCGCCTTGTGATCGCAATTGGAAATGACTACACAGTGCATGCCTATCTCTCCTCTAGCGGGTCTATTCTGGTGATCACCGGCCAAACAATATCCGGATTGACTGGTTCACTGGCAAACTGTTTGCGAAATTCAAACCAGCTATAATCCGGCAATAGCATGATGCCATCACGGATTCCCCACTCATTTTCGATCGCTCGTACCTGATCCCGCGTCAATGACTCTGACAGGTGAACCCGCATGGCGCGTTGTGTTTTAACCAGATTTCTTGGCCGGAAGTCTTTGGAAGTGCTTCTCCGGGTATCCAGTGGTTGTGCATCGAAAATTCTCGGTACGGAATACGCCTTAATGGGATAGTGCTGTTCCCCGGCATCCATATCCTGCGCGCGCAACCGCCATTGCAGGCCATTAAACTCCATGGCGCGGGGCCACACGTTTCGCCAGCGCGCATTTTCTCCGTGTCGCAGACCAACATACAGTATCCGAATTGGATTCTGATGAATGGTGGATGAAAACAGGACGTCCATTGCGTTGGGGTTGATCGTCGATGCGGCCTTATCGGGCGGTAGTAGGAATGGCACGCTTTCCTCCGGAAAAATTCCCGTTGTGTCGGGGCCGACCCGCTCGGAAATCAGCTTCATCAGTGCTTGCGCGCTGGCTTCAGGAGGATATGTCACTCCCACACGTGGAAATACGCCTTTTTTTCCATCTTTGTACAGGAGATGGAACCACTGGGTGCATGCAGCATGAAGGATGGCCGTGCCTCGGTTGGGCGACTTACGCGTACCAAAAGCGCGATCCACATCCGCTCGGCGGCACTGGCCTATCCACAACGCGCGGCGCAAGACAAAAAGCAGATGATCCATGTCGGTATGCATGGTAAATAGACTACAACAAAAGAACCAGATAAAAAAGTACATACTACACAATAAACCTCAAATAATGATTTATTTGATACATATTTATATTGTTGACATACTTCGCTTATGTGGCTAATGTCGAGTCAGGCTAACCCAAAGGGGGTATCAATGAACAAGGAAGATCTTGCTGACTTGAAAACCAGGCACAGCGCTCTGCTCAAGCTCTGTAAAGGCGGCGCGTCAAGGAATGTACCCATCTCCGAAGACAAGCTCAAAACGGTGGAAGATGAGCAGGGCTTTATACTGGCCTGTGTAACCAATGAGCCAAGGATCGACTTTTATCTCAAACTACTCGGTTTGCAGGAGGTTTTCAGTACGTCACTGCCGCTACCTCATGCAGGTTTGGATGCGGAGGTCTATGCGCAGGAATATATCGACAAGTGCCTGGGAACGGTTAAAGAACTCGCATCCCAAGTGAACCTGGAGCAATTTCAGGATGCCGTTCGAGATAAAGTCATTGATTGTGGAACCCACTTCTCCGGCAAGATGATCAACTCCGATGCCGCAGATGCATTTGCCGTCTGCGCTGGCGGATATCATGGCCAGCCACACGTTTCCAGCAGAACCATCATCGCTGGCGGGTATAGCGTTCCGCTTGATCAAGCCAAACTGGACAATACCGGAGTTTATCAACGCATCATCAAGGTACTGGAAAAAGACCCCATCATTCATGAGGCCGAGGTGGATGGCACCATCTTGGCCACTGTGGAAGCGGGTGTCAAGGCCGCTTTTGCCAGTCATGGGGGGAAACAAACGCCCGTTGTGGATCATCGGCTACGCCAGATTCTGTTGCCGTCTGGAGAGCATTACATCGCGGTGAGTCCCCTTGCGTCCGGTGGCATCTGCGTGCTGTTTGATCGCGCCATTGCCAATATTGAACAGGTAACGACAGATGCCGTAGAGCAGGAGGCGAACAGCACCGAAGAGGACGATGACAGCAAAAAACCGGTTGCTTCACGACGCCTCTACACACGGCTGAACTTCCCTGTTGGCGGTGCCATTGTCCGCAATGTGAGCATTCATCCGAAAGGCGTCATTCAGCGTCCTATCTTTTTCGATGTGCCCATCCGACACCCTGATCGGCGCGCATGGGCCTTTGTGTATAAGCCGTTGAGGTTATTTATCAACCGGGATCAAATTGATTCCTTCCTTCGGTACATAGAGGGGTTGCCTGATAGCATTCGAAAATCATCTGCTGCAACCGCCATAAAGGTTGAATGTGCAGGACCGATCAGGGAAATCGCTATCGGGCAGCATCAACAAGTGATGGAGTTGTCCGTCCATATCCAGGAGATAGAATTCCCGGATGGCGATGAAAAGCGTCCGATAGATGAGGCATTGCTGTCCGAGAAACGCGCAAATCCGCCGACCTCTCTGGATCTTGCTGTGGTCCACGGCCATTTTGACCGGAGCTATGCCAAAAATTTGGCTGAGACCATCGCCATGCGGCTGTACGCATCCGTATTGATCGGTAAGGAAAAGCGACCCATGCATCAAACGGATCGTGACCGAATAACGGTTGCTGCAAAAAAAATACTGGAGGGCATCCTGTGAAAACATATCTGACGATAGATTTGAAAGTGCATAAAGCCAGCATGCTGCAAAGCCTCTCAGTCATTTCACCTGCTCCGGTGTTTGCAGCCGTGATGGCCATGCACGCCCTGGACAAAAAACTGGGGAGTACCTTATCTGTACAGGGTGTGGGCATTATCCATAAAGACGCAAAACCATGGATCGAGCAAATGCCAACCATGAAGGGGTATCTGCTCCAGGAGATAGTGCAGAAGCGGGGGGCATACCCATTCAGCAGCAAAGCAAATCCTACACAGAACTCCATGCAACCAATGGCACTCGCCGATCTGGAATGGGCCTTGCTGCTCGAATGCGATCACCCTCCAAGAGATCGGGCCCAAGTCGAAAATATGCTATCCAGCATGCGTTTTGCCGGTGGCGAAATCACCAGTGCCCATGTGCATATCCATGAAAAAATGGATGACGCGATACGTAGCCTGCGCTCTGGATTTTGGGTCGATGATGTAACGAATACCTTGATGCAGGATGATTTTGTGCAGGAACCTGTCAATCCTGTTGAGAAATTGTTGCGGGCGACCAGGGACGCTGTATGGACCATCCCGGTGAATCTCGGTTATGTCCTGTTCGCCGCTCCAGAAGCCAGGAGAGGCGCCCGTGACGGGTGCGATCACGCCTTTGCGGAGCATCTGATGGGCCTCGTCCGATACACCCCAATCAGCATCCAGCGTGCGCATATCACCAGGGGGAACCTTTGGCGCTATGGATGGGACCGCGACCATTTTCTTGTGACAAACCGGAGCGGAGTAGAACTCTCTCCTTATTTTATCCAGTAGTTTTTAAAGGAGTAACCGTAATGAGCCATAAAATACCCGACGTTCTTTCTTTTCAGCGCGGTACCATTATCACCGATGGTTTGATGTCCAGCATCATTCTGAACAAAAATGGGGAAAATAAAACCGTTCCGGTGAAAGTAATTCGCCACGGCATCCGGGGTGCGAACAGTTACCCGAAGGGTGACAACGTCTCCAACATTCAGCGGACAGAAACTGCCAAAACGCACCCTGAATCTATCGGTCTTTCTGTAATTTTCAGTTTCAAGACCATCCCCGCTGGCAGCCTGATGTTCGGCTGTTCTGACCCCACCTTTCGCAGTATCACGGACGGATTCATTGATCGTTTTTTTGTGCGCGGGGTACCAGAATTTGATGAAGTATGCCATCGCTATGCCCGCAACATCCTGAATGGGCGGTGGCTGTGGCGGAATCGTATCCTGGGTGAAACCCAGGTGACCGCCAGCGTCGGAGACAAGAAATACCTTTCCAATGGATCACGGTTGCGCGATTTTGATGTCTACACGGAAGATGAGCAAGGATTGGCACGCGCCATTGCTACAGGCCTGTTGTCTTCAGACAATGCTTCTCCGGCTATCAAGGTAGAGGGCCGGGTGCTGTTTGGCTTCACGGGTGAAGTGGAAGTCTTCCCTTCACAGAATATGGTAGGCAACAAGCCCGATGGTTTCGCGCGGTCTCTTTATAAAGTGGACATGATTTCCCGACGGGATCTAATTTCCATCATGGGCAGCGCCAACAAGAACGAGGCAAGTGCTGGTGACTTCGCCGCAGACATGATTGATATGGGGCGGGCTGCTCTGCGCGACCAGAAAATCGGGAACGCCATTCGGACTATCGATACCTGGTACCTGGATTTTTCAGGAACGCCCATCCCTGTTGAACCTAACGGCGCCAGCCTTGATGCAAACACCGTGTTCCGCAAAGGCAACCAGAATGCCAGCGCGTTGCTGAGCAATATGGACGAAATGCATCCTGAAACGACATTTAATCCGGGTGCTGCCTTTCTTATCGCCATCCTGATCCGTGGCGGCGTTTTCTCCGAGAAGAAATAAGGGGTTTAGATATGGCCACTGCATATATGGCGTACTTTAACGTCAGCGTAAACCCAGATGCCCAGGATATGCCCCAAGCTGTCCTCCTAGGGGCTGCCTGGCTTCATGTTCACAAGGCTGCGGTAGGGGTGGCAACCCCTTTTGCAGTCGCCTTTCCGGACTGGATGAGCAAGGGCTTCACCATGGGGAATCGTATTCGGGTTTTTGCAGAGGATAAACCGAGCGCAGAAAAGATCCTCGATGCCATTGGGCGTGTCCCAGGTCATCGTGATCTTGCGGATGAAACCATAGTGTATGGGGTGCCGGGCGATGTGGTCTGGCGCGAAGCCTTCCTGATGCGGCGATTGCCTTCTGGGGTTTCCAAGAACCGGAAAACCGTAGCCCTTGAGCACGCGAGAGAACTTCAAGAGCATGCCCGCGTGCGGCGCATGGCAGAACAACGGGGTTTGCCCTTTGTCTGGATGCGCTCTTCCACTGGAAATCAATTCAAGCTAGTGGTGGAGCGTGTGGCGGTTGATGGGGATGCATCAGGACGCCCCAACGGGTATGGGCTGTCCAGATCCACCCAGATCGTAGGTCTTCCGGTGGTGTGATGGCTGAGTACAAGGAAAGACGACCACAGGCGGTCATGATATCCAAGCGGGTCAACGTATTTTACCTGGAGCATGTAAGGCTTATGCAAAAGGATGAGCGCGTGGTGTATCTGACCGAGGGCAATCATGGCATAGATCAGTTTGTGGCCATCCCGGATAAAAATACGGCTTTCATTCTTTTGGGTAAGGGCACGTCCATTACCGATGCGGCCGCACGCAAGTTGGCTGAATCCAATGTGCTTGTGGGCTTTTGCGGATCTGGCGGATCACCTTTATTTGGTGTAATAGATGTTGCTTTTCTTCTGCCACAGGATGAGTACAGGCCTACATCACACGCGCAAAAGTGGTTTGCTTTATGGGCCAATGATCGCACCCGCATAGAAATGGGCAGGGAATTCCTCAGATACCGTGTTACCTATGATAAGCGGATGTACAAGAAGCTGAAAATAGAAGTTCCTGAACTTATTTTCGATACATTTGATGAGAATATTACGCACTGCGAAACGATAACGGACTTGCTGGCGGCCGAGGGGAGGTTCGCAAAGGCGCTATACGCGGCTCTAGCGTCTGTCTATTCTATACCGAAATTCATAAGAGATGCCGGAGCCAAGAAGAAAGACAATCCTGAACAGAGGGTGAATAGCTTTCTGGATCACGGCAACTATCTCGCCTATGGATATGCCGCAGTGGCGTTGCATGGAATGGGTGTACCCTATTTCCTGCCAGTGCTTCACGGTAAGACCAGAAGGGGTGCATTGGTGTTCGACGTAGCAGATCTTTTCAAGGATTGGCTGGTGATGCCGCTGGCGTTTCGATGTGCATCTGAAAAAGCAAAAAATAACCGGTTCAGAGCTGAAGTAATCGAGCATGCCCTGAAGCATGAGGTGTTGGATGATGTGATGGGCTTCATTTCTAGTCTTCCAGATAAAGTAACATGAAATCAGTAAGTTATGATTTATCGCGGAATTCGATGTGTTTACGTCAAAAAGACAACCAATGATATGATTATTATAGACTTTGCACTTTGAAAGTCTAGTTTATCGCCGCGTAGGCGATTGAGAAGACCAAGAGAATCAAGTAAATAAGCAAGTGAAAGTTTATCGCCGCGTAGGCGATTGAGAAGTTGGGAGTACATCCGACCAAGTCGGCGACCCCGTTTATCGCCGCGTAGGCGATTGAGAAGTTGGTTCTTTATTGGCTTTTGGATTGCTTTTAGTTTATCGCCGCGTAGGCGATTGAGAAGATAAGCAACCGCATGAACAACAGCACTCACCAGTTTATCGCCGCGTAGGCGATTGAGAAGTGTAGAAAAGGGGTCGCCGTGCCCCTTTTCGCGTTTATCGCCGCGTAGGCGATTGAGAAGTTCCGGGCCTGCTGGTGGTTCGCTTGCTGGTAGTTTATCGCCGCGTAGGCGATTGAGAAGATATCGTGGAGCGCGTGGGGAGGGTGGTGCGAGTTTATCGCCGCGTAGGCGATTGAGAAGGTCGCGGCCTGATACGTTCCCGCAGCAACTGCGTTTATCGCCGCGTAGGCGATTGAGAAGAGCAAGCAACAAGACCACCAAAGCCAACAAAAGTTTATCGCCGCGTAGGCGATTGAGAAGTTTTGATAACCAAAAAGGCGAACAATGGACCGGTTTATCGCCGCGTAGGCGATTGAGAAGATGTTCATGGGGCGCTGGCGGTGGATTCGTGCGTTTATCGCCGCGTAGGCGATTGAGAAGACAATCGCCGCCTGGATAGTGCTGGTAGGCACGTTTATCGCCGCGTAGGCGATTGAGAAGGTTGCCGACGGTGAGCTGCGGTCATGGACACCGTTTATCGCCGCGTAGGCGATTGAGAAGATAAAGCCCCCTATAAAAGGACAAAATTAACCGTTTATCGCCGCGTAGGCGATTGAGAAGTTTACCGGCATCGAGCGCGAACCCCGATACTTGTTTATCGCCGCGTAGGCGATTGAGAAGTTCTGGTACTTTTATTGTTCCCGATGGTTCTTGTTTATCGCCGCGTAGGCGATTGAGAAGATGAACACACGAGAGTTAATTAAGCAGGTACAGTTTATCGCCGCGTAGGCGATTGAGAAGAGTCCCAGCCCGGTGAATCCCCCATCGCGTATGTTTATCGCCGCGTAGGCGATTGAGAAGAGCCCCTTTTTCTTGTCGAAAGTCACCAACCCGTTTATCGCCGCGTAGGCGATTGAGAAGCTTCACGCGGAGTGCGACCGACTGACCGCGATGTTTATCGCCGCGTAGGCGATTGAGAAGTACGTGAAGGGCACTGACCCCGTTATGAAAAAGTTTATCGCCGCGTAGGCGATTGAGAAGAAACCATCCAGCAACTGACAATGGGATGCAGGGTTTATCGCCGCGTAGGCGATTGAGAAGAAGATCCGCACGCCGTGGATTTCATGCACCCCGTTTATCGCCGCGTAGGCGATTGAGAAGATTCACCTTGATCGTCCGGATCTCGGTCATTCGTTTATCGCCGCGTAGGCGATTGAGAAGTAAATGTCTATGAGTCTCCAAAGCAGCAACATGTTTATCGCCGCGTAGGCGATTGAGAAGTTATGCCCCTAATGTGGTGGTTGTTCCGAACTGTTTATCGCCGCGTAGGCGATTGAGAAGAGCAAGCAACAAGACCACCAAAGACAACAAAAGTTTATCGCCGCGTAGGCGATTGAGAAGAGCGGAAACAAGGGCGCTAAGAGGGTCAGTTAGTTTATCGCCGCGTAGGCGATTGAGAAGATTCCGCAGAGAATACCGAAGATAACGATTAAGTTTATCGCCGCGTAGGCGATTGAGAAGCTGGTGGTCTTCCAGAGCTTTTGCCCGCTGCAGTTTATCGCCGCGTAGGCGATTGAGAAGAGTGCGTTCATGCCGTCAATGCAGCATGTGAAGTTTATCGCCGCGTAGGCGATTGAGAAGAGGTGTACCACATATAGTGGTAGTTCATTTTCGTTTATCGCCGCGTAGGCGATTGAGAAGCATCGCACGGTATGAATGCCAGATCCGCGCCTGTTTATCGCCGCGTAGGCGATTGAGAAGTGGCAACTTGATCACTTGTTCGCGCTGCATCCGTTTATCGCCGCGTAGGCGATTGAGAAGCGGAGAACTATGGCGCCCGCATCAAGCGACAGGTTTATCGCCGCGTAGGCGATTGAGAAGCTTCAGTTGCACATATATATGGGATTCCCACCGTTTATCGCCGCGTAGGCGATTGAGAAGTTTCTGAAGCGAGGGACATCTTGGCGGAAAGAGTTTATCGCCGCGTAGGCGATTGAGAAGGGTAATCACCGGCCAGGCTCCCCGCCGGTCGCGTTTATCGCCGCGTAGGCGATTGAGAAGAGGCGAATCATGCGTCCTCGCACCGCCAATGTGTTTATCGCCGCGTAGGCGATTGAGAAGGATTACCAGTGCGATGGATGTGGCCGCTGCTAGTTTATCGCCGCGTAGGCGATTGAGAAGCACACCACCGCCTTTTCTTCCGGCGACATGATGTTTATCGCCGCGTAGGCGATTGAGAAGATGCGGAAGGCCCATCCACCGGCACAGAGGTGGTTTATCGCCGCGTAGGCGATTGAGAAGCTAAATAAACAACAGCAAAAACAACACCATGCGTTTATCACCGCGTAGGCGATTGAGAAGTTCCCCGGCTCCCCTTTTTAGGAGATATACTAGTTTATCGCCGCGTAGGCGATTGAGAAGTGAATTAGGAGAAGGCGTCACCGTCTGGCGTCGTTTATCGCCGCGTAGGCGGGTGATCCAGTTTGGATTCGATCACTTTGCTGGCCTACAATCGAGCATGGATATCATTGCCCGTTTACATGAAAGGTCAAACGCACACCACACGCGCCCATTTTTGCTCATCCCATCCCACACACCCACATCCACCTTAAACAGCGAAAGAGAAACCTGCCATGACTCCTTCCACCCTAGCTCCTCTCCAGCAGCGGTTGCGCCAGTGGCTCTCTTCTGAACGGATGGCATGGCTCGCTCCGCTTTCCGGCTGGGTTCTGCTGGTAGCGATTTTTGCAGGAATTGAGCAGACTGGACTCTCCTATACCGATCTCCACCAAGGTATACCAGCGGAGACGGCGATTTTTGCGGTTTCGCTTATAGTGCTTACTGCCTTATTTCTGGTGATCTGGCGGATTCTTGTCTTTCGCCAGAACGAAGTGTGCAGCCAAGCCCGATTGACGGATTTCAATGCCCTCCTCGCCCAGGTGCATCAAACCATTGCCCAGGCAGAAAACGAGACTGCCCTGCTACAGACCCTATGTGATCTGGCCATCCGATACGCCCATTTCAAACTCACCTGGGTCGGTCGGCCGGATTCTGAGGGGACAATACACGTTCTGGCGGCAGCCGGAGTGACGGGATACTTGGAGGAGATGTGCCTTTCCGTTCGCCCAGATATTCCCGAAGGCCAAGGTGCAGCAGGGCGTACTTGGCGGGACGAAAAACCTTTTTACAACGCTTCCTTCGAAAGGAACCCGGTTATGCAGCCCGCGATAGAGCAGGCCCGACGATTCGAACTAGGCTCCAGCGCCGCCTTCCCAGTTTACCGCTACAAAACCCTGTGGGCGGTACTGGCGGTATATCACGAGGAAGAGGTGATTTTTGATGGCGACCTCCAGGCCATCATGGAAGAGTTGGCCAAAGTCATCGGCTATGGCTTGGAGCGCATCGATCTGAGACATCAGGAACGTTACGCCACAGGCCTCAATAAATCCCTACTGTCCAGCACCACGGCGGGCATAGCCTTGGTACGCTACCCCGAAGGAGTCTTCATCCAAGTCAACCGCGCCCTGTTGGAGATTCTTGGTTACTCCCGGGAAAGCGACTTGATAGGCAGCCCGACACGCAATATCCTTTTTTCTGGGGCAACATACGAATCCATTAAGGATTTGTATGTACTGACCTGCACCAAAGGCCACGCTGAAGCACGGGGTTTGGCTTATAAACGCGCGGATGGTATTACCGTCTATCTGGATGTCTCCGTCGGAATTTTGCGGGAGGAGAAACGAAAACAGGCTGTACTCACCTGGACCGTCATCAACGTGACGGATCAGCGCGGGCTGGCTCAAGAACTGGCGTACCAAGCCATCCACGATGCCCTAACTGGCCTGCCCAATCGGCGCGCCCTGGATGAGGAGATGGAAAAGGCCATGGCGCGGGCGCTTCGTCATAAACGCCTGCTGGCCGTGGCTATACTGGATCTGGACGGTTTCAAATCTGTCAACGATACCTTCGGCCATGAAACGGGAGACGACGTGCTGCGTACCGTCGCCCATCGCCTACGGGAGGCTGTACGCAAAACCGATTTTGTGGCCCGCTTCGGCGGCGATGAGTTCGTGCTCATCCTGGAGGGTTTTGTCGGCATGGATGAACTGGAGGTGGTTTTCGCCAAGATCGAAAACGCTGTGCAGTCCCCCATCTTCCTTCCCAAGCAGGAAACTGATGTGACTGTAGGCTTGAGCATGGGAGTCAGTCTCTATCCTTTGGCAGATGGGACCGGCTCCGAGGCGCTGTTGCGTTGTGCCGACCATGCCCTGTATCACAGCAAGGCGCACAAAGAAAAACGCAGCCGCTATTGGAGTCTTTACGGCGAAGTGATGCCCCAGTGCCGCCACCTCCATCAGGCCCTTCTGGCCCAAGGGGAAGTGGATGTCCTCTACCAGCCCATTCTGGACAACCGCAGCGGCCGGATCGTGGGGATCGAGGCGTTGGCCCGGTTGCGGGGGGCCGATGGAAGCCTGTTCAATCCGGCGGAGTTCCTGCCCCACCTCACCACAGAGGACAACATGGATCTGAGCAGGCAGGTCTTCAGCCAGGCGCTGGCGGATCTGGCCCGCCTGGATGCCCAAGGTTGGTCACTCTGGATCTCGTTCAACGTTGCACCCGAGTCTTTTCATAATCATTGCATTTCTTACCTGCAAGGAATCATGGCCACCAGCGGTATCGACCCATCCCGGATCACCGTCGAGATTCTGGAGAGCAGCGACTTTTTGGAGCGCGATGTGGCATTGTCAGTGATGCATGACATCAAAAAGATGGGTATGCGCCTGGCACTGGATGACATTGGCAGCGCCTATGCCTCCCTCCTACGTCTCAAGGAATTGCCCATAGACGAAATCAAGTTGGATCAGGGATTCGTCCGCACACTGGAAGAACGGCCCCAGGATCTACATTTTGTACGGGTCATTCAGGATCTGGCTGCGGAACTGGAAGTGGATCTGGTGGCGGAGGGGGTGGAGAGCGCGGATATTCTGGATGCCATGCGCACTATGGGTGTGCCTTATCTGCAGGGATACGCCATTTCCCGACCCCTTGCCTTTGCCGACCTACAGCGGTTTCTCTCGGACCACGAGTCGGGCGACCAAGAACTGTCGACGGGCCTCTTCGGCTTTTACGCGGGTACCCTGATTTTCCACAGCGCCATTAAAAAAATGCTCCTGATCAATCCTGCGGAACTGAATCGCGAAATACTCCCTGATGCGCGGCTTTGTCGTAGGCATGGCATCCTGCACCGTCTGGGTTATGACGACAGGAGCAGGTTGGTGGATCTGCACGGCGCCTATCATTGGGCCTTGGGGAAGGTGGTGAATCATAGCACGGAATCTTTCTCCCTCAATGGTCCTGAATGGGATGCCATGGAGACCGCATATGCCGGGTTCATGGAAGCCATCTTGGTGGAATTAAAAAGTCGGCATCCAAAGCCAGGCCTTGGATTGCCGACGGGGTATTTACCGGTCATTGCCGACCCTAACTGAACTGCTTTTTCTAGGATTAATCGTCAAAGATGTGATGGTCGGAACGCCCCACCCCCTGATTCGTGCAGGTGGTGGGGCCCAAGGTCGGCGAGAATATTTACGACGGCGCCGTGCGCTCTGCCGCGCTGACGGCTATTTAGGCGGTAAACAGAATGCAACGCTACACTAAAAACAGCGGAAATCCAGTTACATGGGCATCTTCTTATGCTTCATCATATATGCTTTGCCACATTTGCCATCATGGGCCTTGATCATTGCGGCACTCACGCAATGCCCTTCACTTTTGGCAGAGACAGGCATGGCCGCCGGTTGCACCGTCATTAATATCTGCGGCGCTGCCGCATCCGCTGCTATAGCGGTTAAAGGCAAGGCGCCGAGAGTGACAGCGAAGGCGGAACCGAGCGTGACAGACCAAACAAAATTCTGCTTCATGGCTAACTCCTTATAGGGCTTGTGATTCAGGAATGATGGACCGCGTCACCGGTGCATCATTAACATTACCTACTGCCGATCTAGGCTACCACAAATGAGGAAAGCAATATAGTGAAACCATGCGTCCAACATGGCAAACTAAGTGGCCTGCGAATTGTTTATAACTGGCTAATTTTTAATGGTAATATGCATCCTACAGTTTACGACTTAATCTAACAAAATGTTTTTATATGAAATAATCGCGGAGAACAAAATAAATATTTTTATATCTAATTGTATTTTTTTGGTGGCTGGTTTCCGTCCAATTGAACGTGGCGATAATGTTCATTCCGCAAATGCGCCGCTCATAGGACTTTCCGGCCACGGAGCAAAGGAACACTGAGAAAACCGCCTCAGTATAATGCTATACTGCTCAACCTCGGAATACGGTCTTACTCTCCCCCAAGGAATCTGATTACATGCAAATTTCATTCAAATCGGCTCTGATCAGCGCGCTGGCAATGGCTTCCACAACAGCGTCCAGTCTGACCTGGGCGGGTGCCGTTGTCGCACCCCCCGTGCATCTTACCTATCCCAAGAAAATGACCGCGCAGTTCGTCTGGAACCAGGTCCTTGCACGACAGGCCACCTATATCCAGGATGGGAACAAGGGGCCCATCATTTACGATTTCCAGGATCCCAACTGTCCTTATTGCCACGTCCTCTATAAAGCTGAGGCGCCGTTGATCCGCGCTGGCCTGCTGACTGTGCGCTACGTGCCGGTGGCCTTTATCTCGCCCGACAGCCTGCCGGAAGCTGCTGCTTGGTTGCAGGCACCGCAACCAAGGCAGGCTTTGCAGCATTTCGAGAGTATCATTGGGTCGGGTTTCCAGAATGGCGGCACGAAAGACCTGCCGAAGGCCGCGCCGACCGAAGATACCCGGGCCGATCTGCGAGAGAATATGAAACTGCTGGGCTCGCTTGGCTTTCAGGGTACACCAGCAATCGTTTTCCGCGTGAAATCGGGTCAGCTGGGTCGTATTCCAGGGTCTGTTTCCGAAGCTCAACTCAAGCGGCTTTTGCCAAAGCTCGCCCCCTGACTGGGTAGACGTAAAAATGACACGAACCATACCCCCCTTCAAGCACCACCAAGAATACCATCGCCATAAGAATATCGGCTGGTTACGAGCCAGTGTGCTCGGCGCTAACGATGGTCTGCTTTCGACAGCGAGCCTGCTTACTGGTGTGGCGGCCGGGCGAGCGAACCATGAACAAATTTTACTTGCTGGTGCCGCAGCGCTGGTCGCTGGCGCCTTTGCCATGGCGGCCGGTGAATATGTATCCGTGAGTTCACAGGCCGATACCCAAATGGCCGATCTTGAGATTGAAAGACGGGAACTGAAGAAGAATCCCGATAAAGAACTCCTTGAACTCCGCGATATTTATATGGCGCGCGGCCTTGACGAAGCACTGGCCCAGCAAGTCGCTGCACAGCTTATGCAACGTGACGCCCTCGCCGCGCATGCGCGCGATGAACTAGGTCTGACGGAAATGGCCACGGCTCGGCCTGGCGAAGCTGCTTTAGCCTCAGCCGCATCTTTTGCATGTGGCGCCTTATTCCCAGTGCTGATCGCCGCTTTCGTGCTTCACAGCGAGGTGCTACCGGTCCTGTTTACGACCACCATTCTGCTGCTGGTGATCCTCGGTGCGGTTGCTGCCAAGGCTGGGGGTGCATCCATGATAAAGGGCGCTCTCCGCGTTCTCTTCTGGGGAGCCCTCTCAATGATCACCACCACGCTGATCGGCTACCTGCTTGGACATGCAGGAATCTGATGAGCCTTAGAACGCGTTTACCCCGTGCTTGTCTTGTCTTTCGTTGCATAATAAGACACGTGGGTATATTATATATCACGAAATGGACTTGCTAGGGAGCACGTTTTGCCATGCCACTTACTTCTTCCGGTGCTGACTACAAGGCATTGCACCCCATCAAGCTGCAAACCATCCGCGAGGCTATCCGGCCGGAGCGTTATCAGCGTTCAGCAGCTACTGCCATAGCTTGGTATGGTTTCGATGCGCTTCTTTATCTGTCTGCTATCGTCGGTGCGCTGCTCGTCGAAACCTGGTGGCTCAAGCTGTTGTTCGGGCTCCTTGCCGGGTCGGCAGTCGCTTTCATGTTCGTCTGGGCGCACGATGCGGCGCACGGCGCCCTTTTCCAGAGCAAGCGCACTGCCGAAATCATGGGCACAATTTTCATGCTGCCCTCGTTGAACATGTATCGCCTCTGGGCCTTCGGGCACAACCGCGTCCACCATGGCTTTACCAGCCTGACCACAGTCGACTGGGTATGGCGTCCATGGACACCCCAAGAGTATCGCAGCAAGACGGTTTGGCAGAAAATAATCTACCGCTTGGAGCGCAGTCCTTACACCTGCGCTCTGCACTATCTGTTGCGAATCTGGTGGCCGGGCATGGTGCGTTTCAAGGCGGATGCCAAAAGCAAGGATCGGCGGGCATTTTTCTATAGCAAAATAGTGACGTTGGTGTTTTTTCTCAGCTTTTCCGCGCTGGCGTATTGGATTGCAGGCATGATGGGCGTCATTGCTGCGGTGATCCTGCCCTTCCTGTTATTCAACTACTACATCGCTTTGTTTGTCTTTCTCCACCATACGCATCCTAAAGTGCCCTTCTTCGCAGAGAAAGAGGAGTGGAGCCAGGGCATTGGCCAACTGTATTGCAGCACTATTGTGCGTTGCTCAAAGATCAGCGAGTACCTGATCCACAATATTTTGATGCACACACCGCATCATGTGGATCCGCGGATTCCCTTCTACCATCTGAAGGGGGCCTACGAAGATTTGCGCGCGGAATACGGCCAGTATATTCATGAAACGCGCTTCAGCTTTTTTGAGGTTCGACGCATCTTCAAAGAATGTAAGCTATATGATTATGAGGGGAAATGTTGGATGAGCTTCCGTTCTGGCCGCAGCTGGATTGAGGAAAAGGCCGCTGACATCGCCGCATCCGCTGCCTCGTCCGTGTACCCAGGCAAAACGGCACACTGAGTAATGAGTCAGTCTTCTGAGAGTTCCGGGTGTTGGTTTCTCTGTGCTGGAGAGGGCGTATTGAGCGCCCGAAGGTGCAAAATCTTCAGAAGGCGCTCGACCAGAGGATACAAAAGTACCGCAGAAACAGCCAGATAGACAACGCCAGAGTAAAGCGCATAAGCACTGGCAAACAATTTGGCGACCGTGCCGTGTAGGCCGGAAACCGGCCCCATGCCACTAAGAATCATGCTGGCATTCAGCAGGCTGTCGATCCAGTCGATATGCGCCAGAAAATGATAGCCCAATACGCCCATGCCGAGAGACAGCAGCATGAAACCCAGACCTGCCCCGGTGTAACGCAACTGGCGCCACAGGAATTCCGTGCGGCTGCGAAGGGTTAACGGTTGGTGGGTAGGCATCATATTCAGGGAGCTTCTCTCAGCCATAATACTGGCGGTACCAGTTCACAAAGTGTTGCAGTCCCTTGTGCAAGGGGGTGTCTGGGGCAAAACCTACGCTCTGCTGTAATGGCGAAACGTCGGCATAGGTAGCCACCACATCGCCATCCTGCATGGGGAGCCATTCAATCTGCGCGGATTTGCCGAGGCATCCCTCCAGAGTATGGATGAAGTCCGTGAGTGCAATGGGCGTGTGGTTGCCAATGTTGTGGATGCAGAATGGTGCCGCACTGCTTGCCGGGTCTTCCGGCCAGGTATTTTGCGCTCCCGGTGCATGCGGAATGAGGCGCGTCACCCCTTCGATGATGTCATCAATATAGGTGAAGTCGCGCTGCATTTGGCCGTGGTTGAATACGGGGATGGGTTGTCCGGCCAGAATCTTCTGCGTGAAGCTGAAATACGCCATATCGGGACGCCCCCAAGGCCCGTAGACGGTAAAAAACCGTAATCCTGTACTGGGGATGCCATACAGGTGGGCGTAGCTGTGTGCCATGAGCTCGCCCGCCCGCTTGGTGGCCGCATAGAGGCTGAGCGGATGATCTACCGGATCATGGACGCTGTAGGGCAGGCGATTATTGGCACCGTATACAGAACTAGAGGAAGCGAAGAGCAGGTGGCTTACCCCCTGCGCACGGCAGCCCTCCAGCACGTTCAGAAAGCCCACGACATTGCTGTCCACATAGCTATGCGGTGCTTCCAGGGAATGCCGCACTCCCGCCTGGGCAGCCAGATTGATGACAACGTCAAAGTGCGGACCCGCAAAGAGTGTCTGCATAGCCTCGCGATTGGCCAGATCCAGGGGCTGAAACTGAAAAGCGGGATGTCCCTCCAGTTGCGCCAGGCGATCTCTTTTCAGGCCGGGATCATAGTAGTCATTGAGATTGTCTATGCCGCTGACAATCCAGCCATCTGCCAGTAAGCGACGGACCATATGAAAACCGATGAATCCCGCAGCACCGGTAACGAGTACCCGCCCGTCCATCAAGTCGGCCGCTCCGCCAGCCATCGCACGTAGCGATCCACCCCCTGCTCCACCGTCAGGAAGGGTTTGGCATATCCCGCGCTACGCAACTTACTCACTTCTGCCTGGGTGAAGCTCTGATATTTGCCGTTCAGGGCCTCGGGCATACTGACGTAGCGTATAGCCTGCGCTCTCTGCAGTGCAGACAGGTTTTGTGCCGGGTGGTCTGCGCGGCGCTCCAGATTATTGATGACGGCGACCGCCACTTCGTTGAAACTCTGCGCCTGCCCGGTGCCCACATTGTAGATTCCGCTGTGCGGGTGATCCAAAAAGTGCATGTTGACGGCAACCACATCGTCTATGTGAATGAAATCACGCCGTTGCTCGCCATCGGCATAGCCGTCCGTACCCGCAAACAAGCGAACATGATTATCCTGCCGGTATTGGTTGAAAAAATGCAGCGCCACTGAGGCCATGCGATTTTTATGGAACTCGCGTGGACCGTAGACGTTGAAATAGCGAAAGCCATGCACCGGGGCGCGCAAATCTGCCCACATCCGTCGGAGATACTGATCGAACTGAAATTTGCTGAATCCGTAGATGTTGAGCGGGGATTCCGCGGCACGCTCCTCGACGAAGGCGCCGGTCATACCATAGACGGAGGCGCTGGAGGCGTAGAGAAAGGGGACATTATGACGCTGACACCAATGTAATAGCGTTTTGCTAAAGGTGAAGTTGTTTTCCATGACGTAACGGCCGTCGGTGGCCATGGTGTCGGAGCAGGCCCCTTCGTGGAAAATAGCCTCGATGCCCTTCAGGTGTCCGTTTTCTACCAGGCGGAGAAAAGTTTCTGCCTCCATGTAGTCGGTAATTTCCAGATCGGTGAGATTAAGAAACTTGTCGGCGCGGGTCAGGTGGTCCACGACGAGGATATCCGTAATGCCCCGCTGATTGAGGGCTTGCACGAGATTGGCACCAATAAAACCGGCACCGCCAGTAACGATGTACATGCGTGATCCTCCTTTTCCCGTTATCATAGCAGAAAGCCGTCGTCTTCCTATAAGGCGCCATAGCCCTGCCCTTTTGTCCGGGCTCAGACCTTTCTATTTCCTGCTGCAAACAATAAATGGCGCTCCAGAGAGGGTGTCGCCATATTCGAGGAGGAACATGCAAGACCACGGTCTGTTGACGATTATCCTGCTCCTGGCCACCGGGGTGTTGCTGGTTGGCTTTCTGCGCTACCTGCGTCTGCCGGCAGTGTTTGCTTATCTGCTGACCGGCATCATTCTCGGTCCACATGCCCTGGCTGTAGTGCCGGATCTTGCCAGCACCCGACAACTTGCCGCTTTCGGCGTGGTTTTCCTGATGTTTAGCATCGGGCTGGAATTCAGTCTGGCGCAGTTTTTGAGCATGCGTCGCCTGGTCTTCGGAATGGGGCTGGCGCAGGTGGTCCTGACCAGTCTGGTCTTCGTCGGCATCGCTTTACTCATCCCGCTTTCCTGGAAGACTGGGGTGATCCTCGGTGGAATTCTGGCCATGTCGTCCACCGCCATGGTCGTGCGCGCACTGGCCGAAAAAATGGAAATGCAGACCCGGCATGGGCGTATTGCGGTGAGTGTGCTGCTTTTTCAGGACCTGGCCGTGGTGCCGCTACTGATTCTGATCCCGGCCCTTGCTGGTTCGACCACCAATCTGCCCCATGATTTGGCTATGGCCGGACTCAAGGCGGTGCTGGTGCTGTTGGTCTTGTTAGTGATCGGGCGGCCGGTGATGCGGCCCTGGTTTCAGTTCGTGGCCAATCGCAAATCCACTGAGCTGTTTATGCTCAACGTGTTACTGGTGACCCTGGGTCTGGCTTGGGTCACCGAACAGGCAGGGTTGTCGCTGGCCTTGGGGGCCTTTGTGGCGGGGATGCTGATTTCTGAGACGGCCTACCGTTATCAGGTGGAAGCGGACATTGCGCCTTTCCGCGACATTTTGCTGGGACTCTTTTTCGTCACCATCGGTATGCTCGTGGATCTTCCGGCGTGGTGGGCGAATCTGGCCTGGGTTTTAATCGTGCTGGCCATGCTTCTGCTGCTGAAGGGCGCGCTGGTCTGGGGGCTGGCCCGTCTTTTCGGCTACGAGCCGGGCGTGGCATTGCGCTCAGCCATTGTGCTGGCACAGGCAGGGGAGTTTGGCTTTGTGCTGCTGGCGTTAGCCAATCAGTACCAACTGTTGCCTGCCCACGTGCTGCAACCGGTCCTCGGCGGCATGCTCATGTCGATGATGCTGGCACCCATCCTGGTGGAGCGCAATGGCTGGTTGGCGCGCCAATTGGTGGGCAGCTATCGCGGCCATCGCGATCAGCAACTGGCTGACATCCGCTCGGCAAATTTGCAGGCCCATGTCGTGCTCTGTGGCTACGGCCGGGTGGGACAAAGCGTGGGGCGGGTCTTGGAAGAGGAAGGGATTCCTTTTGTTGCCCTTGATCTGGACCCGGTACGCGTACGCCAGGCGCAGTCTGCGGGTGAATCCATCTTTTATGGGGATGCCAGTCGCCGCGATGTGTTGCAAGCAGCAGGGATTTTTTCGGCCCGGGCTGTAGTGATCACCTATGCGAATGTTACGTCGAGCCAGCGCGTGCTATCCATTATCAAGGAATTGCGCCCCGATCTGCCGGTAGTCGTCCGTGCCCATGACGACAGTCAGCTGGAGAAATTGGAGGCCGCCGGTGCCGATGAAGTGGTGCCGGAAGTGACTGAAGGGGCTCTGATGCTGGCCGCGCAGGCCTTGTTGTTGATTGGTTTCCCGATCAGTACGGTGCTACGTCGGGTGCGGCGTTTCCGGCAGGAGCGTTACCAGTTTTTTCGGGGGGCCTTCTGGGGGAGTTCGGAGCCGGGCGAAGATCAGGATTCGGCGCGACTGGCGTCTATCGCTCTGGGCGAAACGGCTTTTGCCATCCACCTCAGTCTGCGCGAACTGAATCTGACCAGTTTCGGGGTGGCAGTCGTAGCGGTGCGCCGCCATGGGATTCGCGGGCGCGAACCTTCTCCTGATACGGTACTCAAGCCCGGGGATGTGCTGGTGTTGTTCGGGACACCTGCGGCGCTCACCAAAGCTGAGACCTATGTGCTGGAAGGCAATATGATACCGGAGGCAGCAACCGCGTGAGCCCACTGGCCACCAGTATGAGTGGCCACAAAGTTTGTGCAGTGCTATGTTGAAAGGCTGCCTCTTCATCCCTGATGACACCTTCGCCGAGTAATCCATGCCGCCATCCATTGACTCTACCTTAGCCGAAACCCGCTCCTTTGCCGTCCCTGCTGATTTTGCCCGGCAGGCCAATATGAATGCAGAAACCTTTGCTCGTTTGAATCGTCAGGCGAGCGAAGATCCTCATCGCTTCTGGGGAGATTTGGCGCGCGAATACCTAGATTGGGATATTCCATTTCAACAGGTGCTGGAGACCGATCGTGCCCCGTTCTATCGCTGGTTCAGCGATGGCCAGCTCAATGTCGCGCACAACTGCGTGGATCGCCATCTGCAAGGCGCAACTCGGCACAAGGCGGCCTTGATTTGGGAGGGCGAGGATGGCAGCGTCCAAACCCTGACCTACGCGCAGTTACACCGCAAAATGTGCCTTTTTGCCAATGCTCTCAAACATCAGGGGGTGCAAAAGGGGGACCGGGTCGCGATCTACATGCCCATGGTGCCAGAGGCGGTCATCGCCATGCTCGCCTGTGCGCGGATCGGGGCGATCCACACGGTGGTGTTTGGCGGATTCTCAGCGGAAGCCCTCAAGGACCGTCTGGAGGATACGGATGCCAAGATACTGATCACCGCCGACGGCGCCTGGCGTGCGGGCAAGGTCGTGCCACTCAAACGCCATGCGGATCAGGCGCTGCTGCGGGAGCATGAACACTCCGTGCGGCGGGTTATTGTCCTGCGTCGAACCGGCGTCGACATCGATATGCAGGAAGGTCGTGATGTCTGGTGGGAGGATGTTATCGCCGGTATGAGCGCCGATTGCCCTGCCCTACCTATGCAAGCAGAGGACCCGCTTTTCATTCTGTACACCTCGGGCAGTACCGGTAAACCTAAAGGGGTTTTCCACAGCAGTGCAGGCTATTTGCTCTGGACCATGCTCACCACCCGCTGGGTTTTTGATGTCAAGCCTGAGGATGTCTACTGGTGTACCGCCGATATCGGCTGGATCACCGGCCATAGCTATGTGGTCTATGGTCCGCTGGCGAATGGCGCCACCATCTTCCTCTATGAAGGGGCACCCATGTATCCGCAGCCGGACCGCTTCTGGGAAATGATTGCGCGGCATGGCATCAGCATTCTCTACACGGCACCGACGGCGGTGCGCGCTTTTATGAAAATGGGCGACGAATGGCCGCAGCGCCATGATCTTTCCAGCCTGCGGCTCCTGGGTTCGGTGGGCGAACCCATGAATCCGGAGGCCTGGATGTGGTACCACGAACAGATTGGCGGTGGGCGCTGCCCGATAGCCGACACTTGGTGGCAGACAGAAACCGGGGGGCACATGATCGCGCCGTTGCCCGGTGTGGCAGCCAACAAGCCAGGTTCTTGCGCCCTCCCCCTCCCCGGCATCGGCGCGCGCATTGTCAATGACCAGGGCGACCCGATCACCGCTCCTGATGCCGGTGGCTACCTGGTCATTGATCGGCCGTGGCCAGGCATGTTGCGGGGCATCTGGGGTAATCCGGAGCGCTATGTAGAGAGCTACTGGGCCAAGTTTGGTAATCGCTACTATATTGCCGGGGACAGCGCGCGCCGCGACGCAGACGGTTATTTCTGGGTGATGGGACGCATTGATGACGTGCTCAATGTCTCCGGACATCGTTTGGGCACGGCGGAGGTGGAATCGGCGCTGGTGGCGCATCCTGCGGTCGCGGAAGCGGCGGTGGTTGGTATTCCTCATGAAATCAAGGGTGAGGCTATTTGTGCCTTTGTTATACTGAAACATCAATATCAGGGCGTTGATCGTGATGAACTGGGTGCGGCACTGCGGGCGCAGGTGACCGAACTGATCGGGGCGATAGCCCGTCCTGACGACATTCGCTTCACTGACGCCTTGCCGAAAACCCGTTCCGGTAAAATTATGCGCCGTCTGCTGCGTTCTCTTGCCCGTGGCGAAGAGATCACCCAGGATACCAGCACACTGGAAGATGAGGGCACTTTGCAGCACCTGGCCACCCCTAAAAAATAGGGGCTTCTGCGCGCCACATAGCACGGCAGCGTCATGAAACTGTCATCTTGCTCTGGCAGACTAAGGGGATTCCGGCATGCAGGCTGGGAACCCCCTTTACTTGCCGGAGTCGTATCTTGCGCATACTGATGATTACGGATACCTATTTTCCCCGAATCAGCGGGGTGGCCAGTTCTATCGAAAGCTTTCGTGCAGGATTGATTGGTCAGGGGCATGAAGTGGATATCCTGCTCCCTGCCTATGACGGTCGCAAAAAATATACGCCAGATGACGATGAGCGGGCTTTGTGGCGTATACCTTCCTGGCGGATTCCCCTGTACTCCGAAGAGCGCTTCATGAAGTTTCGTGCCTTGCGCTCCGTGCACCACAACCTGAGCAAAACCGCTTACGACCTGATCCATATTCAGACCCCATTTGTTGCCCATTATCACGGGGTGCGCCTGGCGCGCCGCTGGCACATACCTGCTGTGCTCTCTTATCACACGTACTTTGAGGGCTATGTGGATCATTATTATCCAAAAATTCCCGGTCGCCTGCGCCGTGACTCAGTACGGCGTTTATCGTGGCAGCAATGCCACGGAGTCGATGGTGTTGTCGTGCCGTCGCGCGCCATGGCGGAAATTCTCTGGAGTTACGGCATCAATCAGCCCGTACGGGTCATTCCGACGGGGGTGAGGCCCGAACATTTTTCGGGGGGAAACGGCGCGGAATTCCGCAAGCAGCACCGTATTAGCGAGCAACGTCCCGTCCTGCTTTATGCAGGCCGGATTGCGCCAGAAAAAAATATTCCACTGCTGTTCAATGCACTGCCGCATATTCTGGAGCAAATGCCGGATGTATTATTGATGCTGGCCGGTGATGGCCCGGCGCGCTCCGTGTTGGAAACCCTCGCACAGTCGCGAGCTTTAGCGGGTTCGATATGCTTTCTCGGTTATCTGGAGCGCAAAGAGGCATTGAAAGACGCTTATGCAGCTGCTGACCTTTTCGTGTTTCCTTCTCAGACGGAAACGCAGGGGATGGTTTTGATTGAGGCGTTGGCGGCGGGATTGCCGGTGGTGGGTGTACCCGCGCTGGGCAGCGTGGACCTGCTTGGCTTCGGTAAGGGCACTCGCAGTGCCCGCAATGACCCCATGGACTTTGCTGGTCATTGTATTACCTTGCTGCGAGATAATGGCCAGCGCGCACAATTGGCAGCAGAAGCCCGCCAACTCGCCGCAGAATGGTCGGAAGATCGGATGGCGCAGAACTTGTCACAGTTCTACGCCGAGATCACCGCTCGGGCTGCCCTTGTTTCGTCACCCGCACTCAGTGCGGGCGCCGTCCGGCAAAGGTAAAGCTATCGCCTTCAAGAAGCACTTCAACAATCTCACCGGGTCCGAAATCGCCCCGCAGCAATTGCTGTGCGAGGGGGTTTTCGATTTCCCGCTGAATCACCCTTTTGAGGGGACGCGCGCCATAGGCGGGGTCATAGCCGACCTCGGCCAAACGATCCAGTGCGCCATCACTGAGCACCAGTCCCATATCCCGTTCGCGCAGTCGTGCCCGTAGGAAACCCATTTGAATCTCAGTAATCTCGCGGAGCTGCACTGCGGTGAGCGGATGGAAGATGACCAACTCATCAATGCGATTGAGAAACTCCGGGCGGAAATGATCCTGCACCACATCCATTACCGCAACGCGCATGCCGTCATAGTCCCCCTTCCGACCGAATTCCTGAATCCGGTCGGAACCCAGGTTGGAGGTCATGACAATCACCGTGTTGCGGAAATCCACGGTGCGCCCCTGGCCATCGGTAAGGCGGCCATCATCGAGCACCTGCAGAAGGATGTTGAAGACATCCGGGTGGGCCTTCTCCACCTCATCCAGCAAGATGACGGAATACGGTTTGCGCCGCACCGCCTCGGTAAGGTACCCGCCTTCTTCGTAGCCCACATATCCGGGTGGCGCTCCAATGAGGCGCGCCACCGAATGTTTCTCCATGAACTCACTCATGTCGACCCGCACCAGATGATCTTCACTGTCGAAAAGGAACTCGGCCAAGGCCTTGCTCAACTCCGTTTTACCAACCCCCGTGGGGCCGAGGAAAAGGAAAGAACCATTGGGACGCCTGGGATCTGACAGCCCTGCCCGGGAGCGGCGAATGGCGTTGGATACCGCCGCGACGGCTTCGCTCTGGCCCACCACCCGCGCCTGTAAACGCTCTTCCATTTTCAGGAGTTTTTCCTTCTCGCCCTCCAGCATTTTCGAGACAGGAATACCGGTCCAGCGGGCGACCACTTCGGCGATTTCCTCTTCGCCGACTTCCGTGCGCAGCAGGGTGGGTTTGGTACCTGAACCAGCAGATTCTGCATGGATTTCGGCATTGCGCAGTTGCGCTTCCAATGCCGGAATAGAGCTGTATTGCAGTTCCGCCATACGTTCTAAGTCGTTGGCACGGCGTGCCGTATCCAGCTCGACACGCTTGCGGTCCAATTCTTTTTGGATTTGTGAGGTACCTTCAATCGCCAGCTTTTCGCCCTTCCAGACTTCTTCCAACTCCTGATATTTGCGGTCTAACTCACTGATTTGAGTTTGCAGAATACCCAGACGCTTACGGCTGGCTTCATCCTTTTCCTTCTCTAGTGCCACCCGCTCAATATTCAACTGAATGATGCGGCGCTCCAGCTCATCCAGTTCCTGAGGTTTGGAATCGATCTCCATCTTAATGCGGGAGGCGGCTTCATCCATCAGATCTATGGCTTTGTCGGGCAGGTTACGGTCGGTGATATAGCGATGTGAAAGCTGTGCTGCGGCGACCAGTGCCGGATCGGTAATGCGTACGCCATGATGGGCTTCATAGCGTTCTTTCAGGCCACGCAAAATAGCGATGGTATCTTCCACACTGGGCTCGTCCACCAGCACCCGTTGGAAACGGCGCTCCAGAGCCGCATCCTTTTCGATGTATTTGCGGTATTCATCCAAGGTGGTGGCACCGATGCAATGCAATTCACCGCGCGCCAGCGCTGGCTTGAGCATGTTGCCCGCATCCATGGAGCCCTCAGCCTTTCCTGCCCCAACCAGCATATGAATCTCATCAATGAAAAGAATGATTTTGCCTTCACTCTTCTCCAAGTCATTGAGCAGGGACTTCAGGCGTTCCTCGAATTCGCCGCGGAACTTGGCACCCGCAATCAGCGCCCCCAAGTCCAAACCCAACAGGCGTTTATCGCGCAAGGATTCTGGCACTTCGCCATTGATCAAGCGCAGGGCCAATCCTTCGACGATAGCCGTCTTGCCCACCCCCGGCTCGCCGATCAAGACCGGATTATTCTTGCTGCGCCGCAGCAAGACCTGAATGGTCCGGCGAATTTCGTCGTCACGGCCAATCACCGGGTCCAGTTTGCCCTGACTGGCCCGCTCTGTGTAATCAACGGTGTATTTCTCCAGTGCCTGACGTTGCTCTTCGGCATTGACATCATTGATTTTCTCCCCGCCGTGCAGGTCGTGGACGGCCTGTTCCAGATCTTTGATGGTGGCGCCCGCCTCTTTCAGGAGGCGCCCGGCCTCACCCTTGTCATCCAGCAAGGCCAGCAGGAAGTGTTCGGTGGAGATGTACGTGTCACCGCGTTTCTGGCCCATCTTGTCGGCCAGGTTGAGCATGTTGGTGAGATCGCGGCCCACCTGCACCTCTCCCGGATGCCCTTGTACCTTCGGCAGCGACTCCAGCACGCGGTTCAACTGATTGCGCAGGGCATCGACCCGTACGCCGGCCTTTGACAGGAGCGGCCGGGCGATGCCACCTTCTTGATCAAGAAAAGCAATCAGCAGATGGATGGGGTCCATCTGCTGATGATCCTGGCCTAGAGCGAGACTCTGGGCATCCTGGAACGCCTGTTGAAATTTGGTGGTCAGTTTATCGGTACGCATGGAGTGACTCCCATAGATTGGTGTTGCTCAGGAAATGGGATCATTCGGCCTTTTTTTCAAGAGCCGGTGCGGGTTGTAGTGCCCATATCAGGAAAAATGCACCTAACAGTGCCAGCAGCGCTGCTGCGGCAAAAGTGCCGCGTCCGCCCCAATGCGCCCATGTCCAGCCGGCTCCGAGCGCTCCCAGGCCGCCTCCCAAACCATAAACGATACTCGCATAGAGGGCCATACCACGCCCGCGCAGCACACCGGGAAAGCGGTCCGCTAACCAATGTACGGCCGCTAGGTGAAAGGCGCCATAGCTGGCCGCGTGCAGGGTTTGCACCAGAATGATCCATATCAGTCCCGGCCACCAGGCGATCACCCCCCAGCGCAGGGCGGTCAGAATAAAGGCGCCGGTGAATACCAGTGGCACGCCCCAGCGCCGGATAAAACGATCCCCCCACCAGAAAAAGGCGACTTCGCAGAGCACTGCAAATCCCCACAGCATCCCGACAGCGGCGCTTCCCAGACCGTGCTGTTCCACATAGATAGAATAAAACGCGTAATAGGCGCCATGACTGGCCTGTTCCAGCAAACCCGCCAGCAGGAAAAACCAGAGGCTCACATGGCGGAGCGCAGCGCTGAGGCGAGGGCGTGGGGTATCGGCGACGGGCAGCGCGCTATAGGGCAAATAGCGACTGGCCCACCATGCACCCACCAGAAAAATGGTGATGCCAGGCAAAAACGCGGCCATCCCCCAGCGGGCGATCAACCCGCCCATGCCCAATGACAGGGCGATAAATCCGAGGGAGCCCCAGAGTCGAATGCGCCCATAGGCAGTGCCACGACGTTGTGCCCAGTCCATGGTGGTGGCGTCCACCAGCGGCAGTGTCGCCGCCCAGAAGAAGGAAAAAGTCAGCGTAATAAGCAGCAGGGCCAGAAAGTCACCGTGGGCCAGCCACAAGGTAAGAAAACCCGCTGCGGCAATTAGCGCCGCCCAGGGGACGATCCGCCGACTTCCCCAGAAGTGTGCCAGCCAGCCCCAGAGGTTGGGCGCCAGCACCTTGCTGAACTGCACCGCCGCAGTGAGAATTCCGATGGCCAGGGGATCCTGGCCCTGGGCATGCAGCCACGGACCCCAGTAGGGCATGAACGCCCCCAGGGCGCAAAAGTACAGGAAATAGAAGGTGGCGAGCCAGCCCCCTTCCCGGTCTGCCTGCATACCTTAGGCGGGAATGGGAGGCAGGGGTGCCTGCACGTCGGCGTTCTGGGCGCGGTGACGCATCCAGTGGTCCATGATCACCAGCGCCAGCATAGCCTCGACAATAGGGATTGCGCGGATGCCGACGCAGGGATCATGGCGACCGGTGGTGATCACTTCGGCGGGTTGACCATGCACATCGATGCTTTGTCGCGGGATGCGAATACTGGAGGTCGGTTTGATGGCCACGGACAGCGTGAGGTCCTGTCCGGAAGAAATGCCGCCCAAAACACCGCCCGCATGATTACTTTGAAATCCCGTGGGGGTTATCGCGTCCCCATTATGGCTGCCCCGCTGCTCTACCACGGCGAAACCATCGCCGATGGCTACGCCCTTGACCGCGTTGATGCTCATCATCGCCTTGGCAATATCCGCCTCCAAACGATCAAATACTGGCTCACCGAGTCCGACCGGCATACCGGTTACACGCGCATCTACCCGCGCGCCGATGGAGTCCCCTTCTTTGCGCAAGGCATCGAGAAAGTCGGCCATACGAAGCGCAGCCTGGGCATCAGGACAAAAGAAGTCATTGCGGGAGATTTCTGCCGCATCAAAAGTCTCGGCATGAAGGGAACCCATCTGCGCCATCCAGGCCTGTATGTTTACGCCGAGATGCTCGCGCAGAAACTTGCGGGCGACGGCCCCGGCAGCGACCCGGGTCGCTGTTTCCCGCGCCGAGGAGCGACCGCCCCCCCTATAGTCGCGTCGACCGTATTTCTGCAAATAGGTATAATCGGCATGACCAGGGCGAAACAGGTCTTTGATTTTGCTATAATCCTGCGAACGTTGATCGGTATTACGAATCAGCAGCCCGATGGGCGTACCGGTGGTCAGGCCCTCGAAGACACCGGAAAGTATCTCGATCTGGTCGGATTCCTGACGCTGGGTAGTATGGCGTGATTGACCGGGGCGGCGACGATCCAACTCGATCTGGATATCGGCTTCGTTGAGCGGCATGCCTGGCGGGCAGCCATCGACAATGCAGCCGATGGCCGGGCCATGACTCTCACCAAAGGTGCTGACCCGGAAACACTCGCCGATGCTGCTTCCCGCCATGAGTTATTTTTCCATTTCAATCATGGCATAAGCCGAATGATTGTGAATCGACTCGAAGTTTTCAGAAGAAACCGAAAACCACCGCACGCGCGGATCTTCCCGTAGCCGTAGGGCGACATCCCGCACCATATCTTCCACGAACTTGGGATGGTCATAAGCATATTCCGTGACATATTTTTCATCGGGGCGCTTCAGCACCCCGTAAAGCTGACAGGATGCCTCCGCTTCGATCAGATCAATAATGTCCTTAATCCAGATCGTTTCGTGGGCACGCACATGGACCCAGACATGCGCACGCTGGTTGTGGGCGCCATATTCCGAAATGCTTTTAGAGCAAGGGCAAAGACTGGTTACGGGCACCATGACACCTATGGTCAGGAGATAACCTGCCGGGGTAATCTCACCTATCAGTTCTACCTCATAATCCAGCATGCTCTTGACACCGGATACGGGGGCTGCCTTCTGCACAAAGAACGGCAAGCGCATCTCCAACCGCGCCGAATCCGCTTCCAGACGCTGCCGCATTTGTTCTACTGCTGCGCCAAAGCTTTCCACGCTGAAGGGGCTCTCATGCGCGTTGAGGACCTCGATGAAGCGTGACATGTGGGTGCCTTTCAAGTGCGCAGGCAAACTCACATACATATTGCATTGAGCGATGGTGGGCTGCACCGCTCCATCACGATCCTGAAACTGCATGGGATGGCGCACGGCGCGGATACCCACCTGCTGGATAGCAATAGCCCGCGGGTCGGCACGACCTTGTACGTCTTCCAGGACTTCAACCGCGCAATCTCTCACCGCGGACCCCTCTTGGGAATAATGGACTGAATTGGTCATATACTACGCCCCGGACGGTGACCGGGCAAGCAATGCGAGCAATTCCCCGCCGGATTTCTCGATCCCTGCAGCATCCAGACCCAGATCGGCAAGCCATTGGCTGGCATCGCCCTGTTCGATAAAGGTGTCGGGAAAACCGAGCAAACGCAGAGGCCGCACGACACCCTCATTGAGCAGGAACTCCGCGACGGCACTACCGGCCCCCCCCATGCGTGAGCCTTCCTCCACAGTCAGGAATGCCCGATGACTTTGCGCCAGACTGGTCAGTAATTCCGTGTCCAGCGGTTTGACGAAACGCATATTGACGACGGTAGCGTCGAGCGCCGCACCGGCCACCATCGCTGCCGCAGTCCGCGTACCAAAGGCGAGAATCGCCAGTTCCTTACCTTCCCGCAGCACCTCCGCCCTACCGATGGGGATCTGCCGTGACAAATCCTTGTCCAGCGCCAAGCCCCGGCCGTTACCGCGCGGATAACGCACCAGCGCTGGCCCCTGATAGGCAAAGCCCGTGTTGAGCATGTCGCGCATTTCCTGCTCATCTTTTGGTGCCATAATAACCAGATTGGGAATGCAGCGGGCATAGGCCATGTCAAAAGCACCCTGATGAGTGGCACCGTCGGCGCCCACCAATCCCGCGCGGTCAATGGCAAAAAGCACCGGCAGATTCTGGATGGCCACGTCATGCAGGAGCTGATCATAGGCCCGCTGCAGAAAGGTGGAGTAGATGGCGACCACCGGGTGAATGCCGTCACAGGCCAGGCCCGCAGCAAAAGTCACTGCATGCTGCTCAGCAATACCCACATCAAAATAGCGCTCGGGAAACAGTTGCGCAAAGCGCACCAGCCCGGAGCCCTCGCGCATGGCCGGCGTGATAGCGACCAGCTGCTTTTCTGCCGCACCCTTATCACAGAGCCAATCGCCGAACACTTGCGTATAACTGGCCGCACCGGCGGATTTCTTGGCCATTTTGCCATCCGTCTGGTTAAACGGGGTCACACCGTGATAGCCACACGGGTCCTGCTCGGCGGGACCGTAGCCCTTACCTTTTTTAGTGATGACATGGAGCAAGCGTGGCCCTTTGATTTTTTTTAGGTTTTCAAGCGTCTGGATCAACGTATCCAGATCGTGGCCATCAATGGGACCGAAATAATGAAATCCCATTTCCTCAAACAGCGTCCCCGGCGCCACCAGCCCCTTAACCCCTTCTTCCGCCTTTTTTGCCAGTTCACGCAAGGGTGGTACAAAGCTCAGGGCCTGCCCCGCACCTTCGCGCACCGTGTTATAGAGGCGCCCTGAGAGGATACGCGTCAGGTATTGGGATACCGCACCCACATTGGGTGAGATAGACATCTCATTATCATTGAGGATGACCAGCAAGTTGGCATCCAGGACGCCACCGTTATTCAAAGCCTCATAGGCGAGGCCTGCCGTCATGGCACCATCGCCGATGATCGCCACCACTTCCCGTGATTTATGCCCCAGCTTGGCAGCCACGGCCATCCCCAAAGCAGCACTGATAGAAGTGCTGGAGTGACCAGCGCCAAAGCTGTCATAGGGGCTTTCGTCCCGCTTGAGGAAACCGGAGAGACCGTCCTTGATGCGCAACCGGGGGAAAAGCGGGCCGCGCCCGGTCAGGATTTTGTGGGGATATGCCTGATGGCCGACGTCCCAGATCAGGCGATCCTCTGGTGTGTTGAATACCGCATGCAGCGCCACAGTCAGTTCCACGGCCCCCAGACAGGAGGAGAGATGTCCACCTGTCTGGCTGACCGTTTCCAGGAGAAACTGACGTACCCTTTTGGCCACGCCTTTTTGCTCGCTACGCGACATCTGCCGCAACTCGGCAGGCATGGGAATGTCCTTCAACAAATCGCTCATTTATTGCGCTCTACAATGAGGCGCGCCAGGGCGCGGAGGTGATCGGCTTCTGTCTGCCAGGACTGCAAAGCCTCCAAAGCCTCGTCGAGCAGACGCCGGGCATAATTTTGCGCTTCGACAAGGCCGAGCAAGGTAACAAAACTGGGCTTGTTACGGCTGCGATCCGCGCCTTGCTGCGCTTTTCCAGTCTGTTGCAAATCGCCAATCTCGTCGAGGATATCGTCCTGTACCTGAAAGGCGAGCCCGACGCGGTCGGCGTAACGCAGCAGTACCGCGCCTTTCGATTCCTTCTCACCAATACCGGCGGCGCAGAGCGCCAACTGTACGGCGCAGCGAATGAGCATGCCCGTCTTGTGCAGGTGCATCTGCTCCAGTGCGGGTAAGGCCAATTCATGACCCACGGCGGCCAAGTCAATGGCCTGCCCGCCTACCATACCCCGCGAGCCAGAGGCCTGGGCAAGGGTTGCCAGCATCTGCACCTGCCATTCGGCAGGCACTCCCCAACCCGGCTCAGCCAGCACCTGAAAGGCTTGCGCCTGCAGGGCATCGCCCACGAGAATGGCGGTGGCCTCGTCATAAGCGCGATGACAGGTAGGCTGACCACGGCGCAGATCATCATTATCCATAGCCGGGAGATCGTCATGGACAAGCGAATAGGCGTGAATCATTTCCAGTGCCACCGCGGGACGGTCCAGATGCTCCAGCGGCACCCCCAGGCAGGCACCCGTCGCGTACACCAGCAAGGGACGAATACGCTTACCGCCACCCAGCGTACTGTAACGCATGGCGTCATGCAGACGCGCGGGCAGGATGTGCGCCGAAGGCAGCAGTGTTCCCAGAACGCTTTCGGTGCGCTGTACCGAGCGCTTCCGGAACTGCGCAAAAGTTTCATTGTTCACAACGGCATCCAAGGTCATACGTCTTCTTCCTGAGTAAGCGGAGTGGGAGCCGCGTCCTCTCCGAGTAATATTTCCACAGTCTGCCGGGCATGTAGTAACTGCGCCTCAGCGTGCCGGGACAGCTCCATGCCGCGCTGAAAAAGGGCGACAGCATCTTCCAGACCCAACTGCCCCCCTTCCAGGCGGCGAACGGTCTCTTCCAAGGCATCCAAGGTACTTGCGAAGTCTGCGGGGGCTTCCACGGGGGACGATTCATCGTTCATGTGCTTTTCCATGTTCGCCAATTAAACACTAGGCCCAGTCCTCGGGGCAAGGGATAACGAAGATTCAGACTGGACGGTACGTTCGCCAGACCCTAAAATTCGTGCCGTCCATATCTTAAGGGCTTCAGCCATGTTTCTGCAAAAGGTCGGGAGTGCGCCGAGCGCAGTCGGCGATGTCACCCGCTTCGAGGTGCTCGGCGCTATCAGCGTGTCACATTTTCTCAATGATAGTATTCAGTCGCTGATGCTGGCGGTGTATCCGCTGTTCAAAAGTAATTTTGACTTGAGCTTTGCGCAGATCGGGTTGATTACCCTGGCCTATCAGTTGACCGCATCCATCATTCAACCGTTGCTTGGGCGTTTTACCGATCGCCACCCCATGCCTTATTCATTGCCCTTCGGCATGCTGTTTACCTTTGGCGGGTTACTGTTGCTATCCGTGGCTCCGAATTATGAAGCGCTCTTATTGGCGGCGGCATTGGTAGGCCTGGGTTCATCGGTATTTCATCCTGAGTCCTCGCGGGTGGCGCGGATGGCCTCCGGCGGGCGCCACGGGCTGGCGCAATCCATCTTTCAGGTGGGTGGTAATGTGGGCGCGGCGGTGGGCCCATTGCTGGCCGCGTTTATCATCATGCCCAACGGTCAGCACAGCCTGTCGTGGTTTTCACTGGCGGCGTTACTCGCCATCGTGATTCTTTCTTTCGTGGGGCGCTGGTATCAGCGTCAGCAACGGCAGCCCAAAAGGCTAACGGCAAAGATCGTGGAGCCCTTGCTGCCGCCCAAACTGGTGCGCCGCAGCATTCTCATTCTGGTCGCGCTGATGTTCTCCAAGTTTTTGTATTTGACCAGCATCAGCAGCTATCTGATTTTCTACTTGATGCAGCGCTTTCATATTGCGACGCAGGAAGCGCAGATGCATCTTTTCATTTTTCTCGCGGCGGTGGCAGCGGGGACATTGATGGGGGGGCCGATTGGTGACCGGATTGGCCGTAAGAAGGTGATTTGGGTTTCTTTGCTGGGGATCGCGCCCTTCACCCTCGTTTTGCCCTACGTGGGCCTGACCCTGAGTGCCATTTTGACAATGATTATCGGTTTTTTGCTGGCTTCGGCCTTCCCAGCCATTGTGGTGTACGCGCAAGAATTGGTGCCCGGCAAGGTCGGGACCATTTCCGGTCTGTTTTTCGGGCTGGCTTTTGGTCTGGGCGGGGTGGGTGCCGCATTGCTGGGGGAACTGGCAGACATCTGGAGTATCCAGATGGTATATCAAATATGTGCTTTCCTGCCTTTGCTCGGTGTGTTGGCCGCATTTCTGCCGCATATCCCCAGCGTGCGGAAGCAGGCGGCCTGAGTACGGTGCGCCGCCTTTACTCAGGGCGGTCGATGATTCAAGCTTACGCCCAGTGCCTGCGGAGCGTGGGCGGGTTGAATTGCGTGGGGCGGCGTTGCCGCGAGGTTAGGACGATTGGCCATCGCTGAAAACAAGTTTTATTTTCTGGTTCCTGAGGAAAAGCCCCACTGGAGTGAGAGCCTGCTGCCTTGGCTGCTGCTCTCCGCCCTGCTCATGGCGGCGGGTATTATTTTCTTTGTCCATATTCAGAAGCCGAAAAGGCAGTCGTTGCCGAATCACACAACGGTCCACAAAACCTTCCACATCATGCCGAAACCTATTCGGTCCCAGGCACCCAGTCCAACCAAGCCTCGGGTCGCACCGCTCAGCAGGCCGGTAGTAGTGCCACATCGGGTCGTCCCCGCCGCACATCCGCAGCCCAGACCGCGACCGGTACCGCAACCCCGCCGCGTCCCGGCGCGGACACATCCGCTGCCGCAGCGGGTGTCACCAGAGAGGACACCGGCATCTCCCAGTGCGCAACCGCAACCTTTGCCGCATCTCAGCATCGGCAGGCTGGAGCAACAGATGGATCAGGTGGCCCGTGCCGCAACGGCCAGCCCGCCATTACCGAAGTTTAAGAATCCGAAGGGTCCAGTGGCGGATTTTTATATCGCCGGATGGATACAGAAACTGGAGCGGATCGGCGATCTTAATTACCCGGGAGACATGGTCGGGCAACTCAAGGTCAAAGTAGTACTGAATCCGCAGGGGGACCTTAAGCGCATCATTATGGTGCAGTCGTCGGGGAATAAAGCCCTGGATGCGGCAGCGGAACGGATTATTCGGCTCTCCTTCCCATATATGCCATTCTCAAAGCAGCTCGCGGAGCAAACCCGTAAAATAGAAATTCCGCTGAATATGCATTTTCTGGGCGTGCGGCATGTGTCGGCCGGAGGGGGATAATCTCATAGGTTATCAGCGGTCATCGCTTTGCCCGGTCGGTTCTCTGCTTTAGATTCGCAGGCTCCTGGATCAGCGCAAGAGAGGTGCTCAGTGCGACGTCACGGCCGGCTGATCGGCAATTTCGGCGCGGACTTTGTCCATATCCAGTGCCAGCGCCTGCTGAATGACTTCGTCCAGCGCGCTGGCAGGCAGTGAACCGGCCTGCGAAAAAATTCCGATCTGCTGACGGAAAACCGTCAGCGTAGGAATAGAGCGAATCTGGAAAGAGCCAGCCAACTCCTGTTCCGCATCGGTATTGACCTTGCCGAAGATGATACCTGGATATTTTTCGGCAGCCGCCTCAAAGGTGGGGGCAAAAGCCTTGCAGGGCGCGCACCAGGAGGCCCAGAAATCGATGATTACCATATCATTTTCGGTGACAACGGCTTCAAAATTGGCGTGCGTGAGCTCTATTACGGCCATAATAACTCCCTTTTAAGTGGGGTGTTCGCGCGGGAATGCGCCAAGCATGCGGGACCATCCCGAATGACAGAAAAGTGTATGATGCTGACCTTAAAACGCGGAAGGGGACAGGGTCAAGAGTTCCTGATCTTCGTCCCATCAGCCATGAGAGTATGCTATGACCATGAGTAATGCGCCGATCCCAATACTTACCGTCAGTGCACTGAACGGTGCTGTCCGCGAAATTATCGAGGGGAACTTCCCGCTATTGAGGGTAGAGGGCGAGCTTTCCAACTTCAGCAGCCCCGGATCGGGACACTGGTATTTTTCGTTGAAGGATGCGCGGGCGCAGGTGCGCTGTGCGATGTTCCGCCAGCGTAATGCCTATACGCAGATACAGCCGCACAATGGCATGCAGGTGCAGGTACTGGCTCAGCCGAGCCTGTATGAAGGACGCGGCGAGTTTCAGTTGATTGTCGAGCAATTGCTGGATGCCGGTGAGGGTGATTTACAGGCGCGCTTTGCGGCACTGAAGAACAAGCTCGCGGCCGAAGGGCTTTTTGCGCCGGAGTTGAAGCGACCCCTTCCCCGCTGGCCGCAGCGGATTGCCGTGGTCACTTCCGCGAGCGGAGCGGCACTGCATGACATCCGGGTGACGCTGGCGCGGCGCTGGCCCATGCTCGCGGTAATGGTTTATCCGGTGCTGGTGCAGGGCGATCAGGCGGCGGCACAGATTTGCACGGCGCTAGGTCGCATCGCCAGTCGACGGCGGGAAGACGTGGTGATCTTGGCGCGTGGCGGCGGCAGTGCAGAAGATCTGTGGTGTTTTAATGAAGAAAACGTGGCGCGGGCGATCCGTGCCTGCCCGGTACCGGTGGTGACCGGCATTGGTCATGAAATTGATTTCACCATTGCCGATTTCGCCGGTGACCTGCGGGCAGCGACCCCCACCGCAGCGGCGGCAGCGGTTAGCCCCGACCGTGCTGAGTGGTTGCCGCAGGTGCAGGCACAACGCCGACAACTGGAGCAGTCCATGCAGCGCATGCTGCGGGACGCGGCCCAGCGTCTCGATTATTTGCGACTGCGCCTTCGTCACCCCGGTGAACGGGTGCAGGATGCGGAGCGCCGTTTGTGCATGGCACATGAGGCCTTGCGGCAGGCCATGTGGCGTCGCCAGGCCGAATGCGGCGGACAACTGCTGGTCCTTCAGGCGCGGCGTTTGCGGCAAGACCCGCGCCAGCGCTTGCAAAGCCTGAATGAGATGCTGAAAACCCGGCGCACCGCGCTGGTTCTGGCGATAGATAAGCGATTGGCCAGCGCCGAGGCGCAGCAGCAGCGACTGGTGGCGGCCTTACACCTGCTGGACCCCTTGGCCGTACTGCAGCGGGGTTTTGCTGTCCTTCGCGACGGGTCCGGCAAGGTTATTTTTGGCAGCGAGTCCGTCGCGGTGCATGCGCAAATCAGCGCAACCCTGGCGCAGGGCACCTTAGTGTGCGAAGTCGTCGATAAAAGTGATTAGCGCGATATGCCATGTACCGCACCATTGACATTGGTGCGGTACAATCGTTGGTGGATATATTCCGCAAAGAGAATGCCCGCGAGGCTATCGCTACTGACGAAGCCTCTCAGGCAGCAAGGAAACTCTCTATCCGCTATGCGCCTTTATTACGGTTTCGACACGCTGCGCGAATGCCGGATTCGTTTGCGCCTTTTTCATTAACGTCTCGTAGGCAACTGGTGAGAGATGATTCTTCGTCAGTACTGTCTTAACCTTCTGGGTATATGTCTGAATCAATTGTTGATGCTGGGTCTGCGTCAATTTTTGCGTAGCGAGATCACGACGGACCTTTTGATTGATCGGGCGGACCGCTATGATCGCCGCAGCAAAATGATGTAACTCTCCGGGGCCCACCTTAGGTCCTGAAGAGGGCTGCGCCGACATCTGGTTGGGCGCATGGGCGCCCTGACTCGACGGCATAGCCGAACTCGAAGATTGTTGCTGTGTGGCCATTGGACTACCCATACTGGCGAGGGCCAAGGTACTGCCACAACCAAAAATACCTATTCCCAACAAAATGCGCAGCGTCAAATACTTTTTCATAGGTACTCCTCTCTTAGGTTTGTAAATAGCTATTAACAGAATACCGTTAATAGCAGTAAATATAACGGCGTGATATGTGTCCACGCCAGCCATTCACATGGAATGTACCGTAACATGTTTTTTTTCTGATGCCAACCATGTGCACCTATGGATAAATAGTTGTGCTTATGATAATTTTTTCGTTGCTACATTGCCACGCTGTGATACTAATTCATAATATATCATGAATAATTTATAAAACTAACTATGTTGGTGATTGTTTCTAATCTTGTTTAATGGCACATTGCAATGCGATGCCAAGATGATTTATTCTCTGCTTATCATAAAATATATATATCTGGTCGGAATGACCTGGGTTTCAATATTATTGCTTCCCATGTTGGTGTGGCGGCTATGCAACATCCATGACAACCGTCATCTTCAACGAAGCATCACAATAAATCACCGGTTGACATAAGCAAAACTCTCCTGATAGGGTGGAGCCGTTACGATGACGCGTGGTGCGTTGTTTTGCGCATTGAAAACGATCACCTAACGACTCCTGACCGGAGTCGTTGTGCTGTCGAGCAGGTTAAAAAATTCGCCGATGGTTCATCTGGTTATAAATATCAGTACAAATGTATTGAAAAGTTGATGGTTTCTATAACGCGCATTTTCTGGCCATTTCGCAGCGTGACACGCATCTCATTCCAGGAGAAATAATGGCATCCGTAAAACATCGGACCATAAAAGGAAAACTGCGGCGAGAAGGTTCTCTGCACGGCCTTATACTGGCCTGTGTGGGTGCTTCAATTGGTTCTGGATGGTTGTTTGGGCCACTATATACGGCACAGCAGGCAGGCCCCTATGCGGTCGGTTCATGGCTGATCGGCGCCTTCGCTATCCTTTTGCTGGCGCTGGTTTTTGCAGAACTTGGTCCGCTGATTCCCCGGGCGGGTGCAGTGGTTCATCTGGCCCACGTGGGCAATGGCCCGATCATCGGCCATATGTGGAGCTGGATTCTCTTTCTTTCTTACGCCACCATCGCGCCCATCGAAGTTACAGCCATACTGACTTACGCTAATAATTACCTGCCGGGATTATTGCTGCAGCATTCTGACCTGCTCAGCAGCAAAGGTTTCGCCGTCGCGCTGGTATTTCTAGCCTTCTTTGTTGCCATCAATTTTCTGGTGGTACGCTGGGTGTTGAAAATCAACAATGGCGCCACCTGGTGGAAAATTTCGATTCCTGTACTGACGGTTGGGGTATTGCTCGCCACATCGTGGCACTCAGGAAATTTCGTAGTGCATGCACGGAATGCAACGGCAGATGTTCACGGGATGTTCATTGCCGTGGCCACCGGCGGTGTGATTTTCAGCCTGCTGGGTTTTCGTCATGCTATCGACCTGGCGGGAGAAAGTAAAAACCCGAAACGGGATGTACCGATTGCCGTTATTGCATCGGTGTTGATTGCTTCGGGAATTTATATCGCCTTACAGGTGGCTTTTATCGGCGCGATACAGCCTGCCGATTTGGCGGCAGGGGGCTGGCAGCACCTCCAATTTTCGGGAATTAATGGTCCTTTTGCCGCCCTTGCCGCTGCGGTGGGAGCTGGTTGGCTGGCTGTGCTGCTGTACGTCGATGCGTTTGTATCGCCGGGCGGGACCGCATTGATTTATACCACCACGGCAGCCCGGGTTACCCTGGCGACCGCCGATACCGGGGCGTTGCCCAAGTGGGTAGCGCACATCAATCGACATGGTGTCCCCTGGGCCAGCCTGATTTTACTGTACGTTGTCGGTGCGATCTTCTTTTTTCCGTTTCCCTCCTGGCAGAAAATGGTGGGTTACATCGCTTCTATGACGGTACTGTCCTATATCATCGGCCCCATCGCGCTGATTCAGTTACGTCGGGCGATGCCTGACCTGGAACGCCCCTTTCGCTTGTGGGCAGCACCAGTTATCGCACCTCTCACCTTCGTCGTGGCAAGCTGGATCGTATTCTGGGCGGGTCTGAACACCCTGAACTTTATTTTCGGCACTTTGTTCGCCCTGCTAATCCTTTATGCGCTCACCGGTATCTGGCGGAAAGGACGATGGTCCGCAATGGGATGGCAGTATATGTGGTGGATTATTCCCTATTTTCTGGGTTTGTGGGGCATCAGCTGGCTGAGCCCGGCAATTCTGGGCGGAACGGGGGTGCTTGGATTTTTTTCCGGCATGGCGGCGGTAGCCATTTTGAGCCTGCTGATATTTTATGTGGCAATTCATCAGGCGGTGGCGGACAGTACCATGAGAGCCTACATGCATCACTTTAGCAAACGGGGTTCCAGTGGACCGTGAACAAGGCTTTTTTGTGCTTGCTGCAGATGCGGGATTAGCTTTATCTCAACGACGGCGCTCTACCCTGAGTAGGGCCGGGTATCGACAAGGCCCGCTCTGTCGCTTTACTCTTGGCCTTCGTCGCCGCTGGCCTGAGTGGTGAATTTTTCCATCGGGGCGCTGATGCCCTGAATTCTGAGGAGTGTTCATGGCAAATCCGCAAGTAGTGCTGCACAGCAACAAGGGTGATATCGTCATTGAGTTGGACGCCGAAAAAGCGCCCAAAACCGTTGAGAACTTTCTGAAGTATGTTGATGAAGGTTTTTTTGACGGCACCATCTTTCATCGCGTGATACCCGGTTTCATGATTCAGGGCGGCGGTTTTACGGCGGACATGCAGCAAAAAAAGGTCCATGCCGCTATCGCCAATGAGGCCGAAAACGGTCTGCAAAATGCGCGGGGCACCCTTGCTATGGCGCGGACCAATGATCCCCACTCCGCCACCGCGCAGTTTTTCATCAATTTGAGTGATAACGATTTCCTCAACTTCAAGACTGCCTCTGGATCAGGCTGGGGTTATGCCGTATTTGGCAAAGTCGTCAGTGGGATGGATGTGGTAGATGACATCGCCAAGACCCCGACCGGTAACAAGGGGATGTACCAGGACGTTCCCAAGGACACCATCTCCATCGACAAGGGCGAGCGTCTGCCTGCGGCCTGAGTCCATAACGATGCACGGTGCAGACTTTGATAACGGCCCCGTGCTGTTCATCTCTGACCTGCATCTGAGCTCCGCACAGCCCGCACTGACCGCCCTCTTCCGCCATTTTTGCGCACACGAGGGCCGGACTGCGCGGGCTGTTTTTATTCTGGGTGATCTGTTTGACTACTGGGTGCATCGGGATCAGGCGGCGGAAGCGCCTTATGCGGAAATCCTTGCCCTGCTCCATGATATGCAGAAGCAGGGCACCACGGTGTACCTCATGGTCGGGAACCGGGACTTTGCCCTGGAAGCCGACTTTCTGGCCCAGTTCGGGGTTGTCGCTCTGCCCGACCCGGCGCTGCTGCAACTGGGCGATCAACGTATCCTCCTGACCCATGGTGACTTGCTGTGTAGCGACGATCATCGTTACCAGCGTTTTCGCCGGGTGATTCGCCATCCGCTGACTCGCCTGACGCTGGGACGCCTGCCTTATGCCTGGCTCCAGCGTGTCGCCCGCGGATTGCGGCGCGGCAGCAGCCGGGAAGTGCGGGCCAAGGCGTCAGCCATAACCGATGCCAATCCGCAGACCATCGTCGCCGCTCTGCACGGGGAGGGTGCTTTCGCGCTGGATGGTGCCCCTTATGAGGTTTTGATTCACGGTCACACCCATCGTCCCGTTTGGGAGCAGGGTCCGGCGGGACGGCGCATGGTGCTGGGTGCCTGGGGCGCCGATGGCGCGCAAATCGGGCGCTGGGAGGACGGCCAATGGTCCTTGCAGCTACTTAGTCCACCGTAATTTCAGCTTTTGCGCGACCGGAGGAAGCAACATGAACGCCACGGAGCATGATCCAATGGCATGCGGTCTGAGCAGCGCTGCTGCCTTGGCGTTGCAGCAACAGTACGGGCTCAATCGTCTGCCCATGGCGCCTGCGCCGCGCTGGTGGCAACAACTACTGGCGCAGTTTCGCAACACCCTCATCGCGATTCTGCTGGCCGCTGCACTCTTATCGCTGGTACTCGGACATCTGGTGGACGGCGCGGTCATCGGTGCGGTGATCCTGATCAACACCATGCTTGGCTTTGTTCAGGAGAGCCGCGCGGAGAAAGCCGTGCAGGCATTGCAATCTTTTCTCGCCCCGCAGGTGTTGGTCCGTCGCGATGGTACCTGGCAAGATCTGCCTGCGGAAGCACTGGTGCCGGGTGACTGGGTGCGGGTAGAAAATGGTGCACGTATCAGCGCGGACATGCGCTTGCTGGAGGCGCATGTCCTGCGGGTGGACGAATCCCTGCTGACGGGGGAGTCCGTCCCGGTGGATAAAACCACTTCTGGCGACGCGGGCGAGTTACTGCTGCGGGCCGGAACGCTGGTGACCGGGGGCGATGGTGTTGGCCAGGTGACCGCCACCGGCAGTGCCACCGAAATAGGCCGTATCCATCAGCTCATGGGAACCACCCTGACCATGCGCTCGCCTCTGCTGGAGCGCATCAGCCGCTTATCCCGGACTCTCGCCTTCACCGTCGTTCTTCTGGCGGCCATCGCCGCGGGTATCGCCTGGTGGCGCGGCGAGACGCTGGAATTCGCCCTGCTCGCCGCCATCAGTCTGGCGGTAGCCATTATTCCCGAAGGGTTACCAGCGATAATTAGTGTGACCCTGGCGCTGGGTGTGCAGCGCATGGCGCAACGGGGCGCCATCGTCCGTCGCTTACCGGCGGTGGAAACCCTGGGCACGGTTACCGTCATTTGCACCGATAAAACGGGCACCCTGACGGAAAATCGTATGACCGTGCAGGACCTGGTCCTCGCCGATGATTCCCCTGCCCTGCTGCAACGTGCCCTGCAGGTCATGATTTTGTGTAATGACGCCCAACTACGCAACGATAAGAGCGGTATTGGTGACCCTCTGGAACAGGCTCTGCTCCGCTATGCGGGCACGTATGGTGCGGACGTCGACGTGTCGCGGATGGAATCTCCGCGGGTGGATGCCCGGCCTTTCAGCCACGAGCAGCCCTTCATGGCGACGCGCCACAGCGACGGCATCGCCATTAAAGGTGCCCCGGAATGGGTCCTGCAGCGCTGTCAGCAGATGGCGACCGCCAGCGGGGTGGCGGAAGTCGTTCCGGCCTATTGGCACAAAGCTATTGCGGACATGGCGACTGCCGGCATGCGTACCATTGCCCTGGCCAGCGCGGTGGATGGGCAATGGGAGACTCTGGACGATGGTGGCTGGACCTGGTTGGGCGTTGTCGCCCTGCTGGATCCCCCGCGTGCCGCCGTACCGGCCGCCATTGCCGCCTGCCGCAGTGCGGGCATCCGGGTGATTATGGTCACCGGCGATCATCCGCTGACGGCGGCCACTATCGCCCGTCAGGTCGGTATTCTGGAGGATGGTCCGGCGGCGGTGGTTGATCATGCCCAGTGGGCCGGCGCGGATACCGAGGAACGGCAGGCTCTGGCCCGCGACGCCGTGGTCTTCGCCAGAGTGCAACCCGCCGACAAGCTGGAACTGGTGCAGACCCTGCAGGCCAGCGGCGAGGTGGTCGCCATGACCGGTGATGGTGTCAACGATGCACCCGCCCTGCGCCAAGCGCAGATTGGCGTGGCCATGGGGCAATCGGGGAGCGACGTGGCTCGTGAGGCGGCGGCCATGGTGCTGAGTGACGACAACTTTGCCCATATCGCCACCGCCGTAGCGGAGGGGCGTCACATCTATGACAATATCCGGCGCACGACTTTCTTTATGCTGCCGACTAATTTTGCGGAAGGGCTGGTGATTTTTTTCGCGGTGCTATCGGGAATGACCCTACCTATTACTCCACTGCAAATACTCTGGGTGAACACTATTACCGCCAGTACGCTGACTCTGGCTTTTGCATTCATGGGGGCGGATAAAGGCGTGATGGAGCGCCAACCGCGTCCGGTCCGAGAGGCCCTCATTCCAGGGACTTTATGGTGGCGCATCGTCGGGTTGAGTGCCTTTCTGGTGGTAGCCGTCTTTGTGGTGTTTTTTGGCGATGCGACTCTGCACAGCGCCAGCCATGCGCATACTCTGGCGGTGAACGCCCTGGTAGGCATGGAGGCCGGAATACTGCTGGCCATGTATGGGCGCTGGCGTGGTGACCGGGGGGATATCGTCCTGGCGGTGGCGATGTTGGCTGCTCTGATTGCCCAGGGGCTTTTCTCCTGGCTGCCATTTTTTCAGCGGGTATTCGCGACAACGGCCATGGGGGGTGCGGATATGGGGATCATTGCCGTCTGCACGGCGTTGGCGTGGCTGGTCGGCAAGCTGGTGGCGCCTCCGCAGATGCTCTGAAACACATCAATACGCTGATATTCATGCTAGAATAGTCCGCTGTAATCAGCGTCTATGAGGAGTTATAGAAATGAAAAAGGAGACCATTCGCATTGTCCCTAAGCGCTTCAAAGCGCGTATGGGCGTGCAGCCAACGCGGGTAGAAAGAGACCGCACCCTGTACAGCCGCAAGGTCAAATATCGTGGCCAGGCAGGTCAGGAGGGAGATCCCCACGCCGTGACGATATCACATCATCAGGGCATGGGGATTTTCGCTACCGCGCGGATTTAATCCCGCTATGGCTACTTCTCTGAAACCACAGTCCATCGAGGCGGGATGGATGACGCGCTGGTGGCACGACTCTTTACTTTTACTGCGTGGTGCTCCCGCTTCATTCGTTATGCTGTATCTGGTGCTACTGTTGTTGAACGTCGCCTGGCAGCCGTTGATTCTGAGCATTCCTATTGCCTGCGGGGTCATGGCCATTATTTTCGCGGTAGCCATGGCGGTACACCAGGGCAGGACACAGCTCATTGATGTGGGGCGCAGTATCCGCGACGTGCCGTGGTGGCCTCTGTCCCGTCTGATTTTAGAGATTGCGCTGCTGGTAATGGCACTGCTTATGCTGATGCTGCTCTTTCGGCATTATCTGGCGGGCATACTGAGTCATGATCATATTTCCTCTGCCGCCACCCTGCATAATGTGCGCTCGCCGGAATGGCAAAACCTTCCCGAATGGTTGCGGTCCCTGATCACTAACGGGTTGGGTACGGCACAAACGATGTTGAGTAATGCTTTTCTGCTGCTTTCCGTGGGGGTCATCGTGGCCGGAATTACCACCCGAGCTTATCTGGCCCTGCTCGCCGGTATTCAGGCGGTACTGGTGAATGTGCGGGTCTGGCTGGTTTTTTTGCTGGCCAGCCTGTTATTACAGGGCGGCATCACTTTTTTGTCGGCGCGTTTGCACACTTTTGGGGCCGCCTTGCTGGTGTCTATTCTAGGTGTTGCTCTGCTCTTACTGGTGGGACTGTACGGCTGGTGTTTTGTGCGTGAAGCCTTCGGGTTGCCCGGCGCGCAGATGGCTAAGCGCGTGGTGGTTGCGGTGTGGCGGTCCACAAGGGCGTAAGGCGTGGTTGTTAGTCCTTTGCACCAGCATCCGGATATCGGTCAGATACCGGGGGGAGCCTGACGTCATTTGCGATAGTGATGGCCTCTGGATGCCAGAATTGAACTATGATTTTTATGTGGCTGCATGTTATCAGGAGGCATAACCATGGCAACGGCAAGACATTTTGAACAACTTGTGACGAACCCTTACAAGAAGGTGATACGCCCAATCCGACGGAATTTATCATGCAAATAAATTTTTTGCCGATTACCGCCTTGCTGGCAATGCTTATTATGAACATCCAAGCCGTAAGTGCCGAGGCTGCCACCCAAAATCCCTGCACCGGACCGTCCGCATTACTTGCCCTCCTCGATCGACCCACAGTGTCTGATAGTGCCTGCGTGGTGCAATACGGCCAAGCCGTGCTGGAATTGGGTTACCAGCATGCCAACCTTACGGGGACCGGGGGTTATAGCAATAATTTTCCCGAGGCGGAATTCCACTTCGGCCTACCGGGCAACAACGAATTCGTCCTGCTGCCGCCCAACGATAATCTCCAGCAGGTCCCCGGCAGGCCCTATCTCCAGGGGTTCTCGGCCACCACGGTCGGTATCAAGCACGAGTTGGGCTATAGCAAACACTGGTTGGGATCTGTGGAAAGCTTGTTTACCCTGCCCTCCGGGAGCCCTGCATTTGGCAGCCCGGGGCTGGGAGTGGCGGTTAACGGCATCGTTTCCTACGCTCCCAGCAACGACACAGGAATATCCTTGCAATTGGGCATCTCATCTCAGACTAACCCCGCACTTGCCGGAGGTGGCCGTTTCACCAGCATTAATCCGGATATCACCTTTACTTGGTTGCCTTTGTGGAATTTGCAGTTCTACGGTGAAGCCTACGGACAGAGCCGTACTGGACCGGGCCAGGGGTCTGGTTTTGATGCGGATGGCGGTGTGCAATATCTGCTCTCCCCCTACTGCGAGGTGGACCTCGAAGAAGGGGTGCGCCTGAGTGGAAACTTGGGTGGATTTACACACTACTTCGGGGCAGGGATGGGTTTTCTGTTCTGACAATCAACGTAATTGCTGTTCTATTGATGTGCTCCATGCGTTGTTTTTTACAACGGACCGACCAATAGCACTGAGCACCGCCTGCAAAGCGGCCTCGGTGGTATCCTCACCAAAAGCCACTGCGGATGCCGCATGCCCATGGTCCACACTGACCCGGGCGCAAGCCATGGCCCGGGCGCCGGTACCGCTACCGAGGGCATGCTGGTCGAACTGTTCCACCTCGGCACGCACGCCCCAACTCTGGATCAGCGCATCGACCAAAGCAGCTACGGCACCGCTCCCCTTGCCCTGTAAAATATGCGGCCGTGCCTCCGGACCAAGCACCACGGTCGCTGCGACCTGCTCCCCTTCCCGGCTGAGACGATAGCGGCGCAGGTGCCAGTCCTCCGCGGGATGGCAGTAATGGCTCTCGAACAGGGCGAAAATCTGCGCTGAGCTGACTTCACCGGCCTCCTGCTCGGAAGCCGCCTGCACTACGGTGCTAAAGTCCTGCGCCAACCAGCGCGGCAAGGAAATACCGTGGTCGCGCTCCAGCACATGGGCGACACCGCCCTTCCCGGACTGGCTGTTGATGCGCACCACCTCCTCGTACTTGCGCCCCAAATCGGCTGGATCGATAGGCAGATAAGGCACCTCCCAGGCAACATCTGCCCGTCCTCGTCGATGGTGCATGCCTTTGCGAATGGCGTCCTGATGACTGCCGGAAAACGCCGTATAGACCAGTTCGCCAAACCAGGGATGGCGCGGCGGCACGATCATACCCGTACACGCGGTATAGATGTCCGCGATTTCCGTGCCCATGGACATATCCAGTTGCGGATCAATGCCCTGAGAGTAGAGATTCATGGCCATGGTGAGAATGTCCATGTTGCCGGTGCGCTCGCCGTTGCCGAAGAGGGTGCCCTCCACCCGGTCGGCACCCGCCAACACCGCCAGTTCCGCCGCCGCCACCGCGCAGCCGCGGTCGTTGTGGTTGTGAACACTGATCTGCACATGTTCCCGCCCGCGCAAATGGTCGCAGAACCATTCAATCTGATCCGCGAAGACGTTGGGCATGGACGACTCGACGGTGGCGGGCAGGTTGAGGATCACCGCCTGCCCCTGATCAGGCCGCCAGACCTCGTTGACCGCCTCGCAGATATCCACCGCATAATCCGGCTCGGTGGTGCTGAAACTCTCCGACGAATACTGAAAGACCCATTCTGTCTCTGGATAGCGTGCGGCTCCGGCCTTCACCCACTCCGCGCCACGCACGGCAATGGCCTGGATGCCCTCCCGATCCAGGCCAAACACCTGCTCGCGCTGGGCCGGGTTGGTGGAGTTGTAGACATGGACAATCGCCCGCCGCACCCCTTTCAAGGCCTCGTAGGTGCGGTCAATCAGGGCTTCCCGCGCCTGGGTGAGCACCTGGATGGTCACCTGCTCGGGGATACGCCCTTCTTCAATGATGCGCCGGACAAAGTCGAAATCGGGTTGGGAGGCGGCGGGAAAACCCACCTCGATCTCCCGAAAGCCCATACGCACGAGCAAATCGAACATCCGAAGCTTTTGCTCGACGCTCATGGGAGAAACCAGCGCCTGGTTGCCATCGCGCAGATCGACGCTGGTCCAGACCGGCGCGTGGTGCATACGCCGGTTGGGCCAGCGCCGATCCGGTTTGTGGACGGGCGCGAAGGCGCGGTAACGGCGGTGGTTGAAAGTCCCCATGGTCCAATCTCCTGCGGCAAGTGACGATGGACGCAGTATAGGGAAGAAGTTGCGGCAGGTGCTTGCGAATTTGGGCCATAAAAGCGACTATGTCGCATGATTATTGCGCACTAACACCCATTAACGGAGTAATATTGTGTTATGAAGTCGAAAGCCCCTACCAGCGAATTAGATCGCTACGACCGCCGCATTCTGGAGGAGCTACAGCGCGACGGCGGACTCAGCAATCAGCGTCTCGCCGAGCGCATTGGTTTGTCCCCCTCCCCCTGCCTGCGCCGGGTGCAAGCGCTGGAAGAAGCCGGGATCATCCGCAAACGTGTGGCCCTGCTGGACCCGCAGCGTCTGGGCTTGGCGTTGATGGTGCTGATGCACATCAGTATGGACCGCCATACTCCCGAGCGCTTTGAGCATTTTGAGGCGGAAATCAGTCGCTCGCCGGAGGTGCTGGAGTGTTACCTCATCACCGGCCATGACGCGGATTACCAGATCAAGGTCGCCGTGCGCGATATGGCGCATTTTCAGGAATTTTTACTCCATCGCCTGACGCGCATTGAGGGGGTGACCGGCGTGCATTCCAGCTTTGTGCTGCGTAAGGTCGTGGATACGACGGAGTTGCCGGTGTATTGATCACCGCTGCAGGACATCAATAGCCCTGCAGTGCCTCCATCTCTTACCAAGCTGGCAGCGTCGCCTTTTTGCAGTCGCAACGCCACCACATCCTCCATGGTGATGACAGGTAGATCGTGCTGGCTGCGAAACGGATAATACCGTCCCCTTTGGCCATGCTGCTTATTATGCGATGACTCCGCTGACTGGCGGTGCGCAAGCGGGTTAGGCAAATATCGTGGAGCGGACGTTCAAATCATTCACAGAAAATTTCATGCTGACGTGGCGACGCGAACCAGCCATTTTCGGAGTGCCGATTCCTCTTCTCGGGAAAGCCCATCGGCCAGCTTTTGCTCAATACCATGCACCCGCTCACGGCAGGTCGCCAATAAAGACTTGCCTGTCTCGCTGAGATCAATCCGCTGGATACGGCCATGGTAATGATGCGGCTGGCGCACGATGGCCCCGGCGCGTTCCAGGTTGGCGACAATGGTGCTGACCGTTTGCGGGGTGAGGAGAGCCAGCCGCGCCAGATCGGCATTGGAAATGCCGGGATAGGCGGCCAGCATGGTGAGCACGGAAAATTGTGGAGGCGTTACACGCAGGTCGGCGAGCACCCGTTCCACCCGATGCCGGTATGCCCCCGCAGCCTGCCGCAGCAGGTAACCCAGATAACCATTTTCCCCGCGTTTGCCCTCTCCCACTTGAGGGATGAGGGGTCTTGGCGCTGCGTCGTCCATATTGTAAGCACCCTGATATATTGTTAGAGTCCTGATTCTACCCGAGTCACCTCATAAGGAACAAGCCATGTCCACAGAGCATGCCCGTATTGCCTACCTCTCCTTCACCAAGACCGCGCCCGAAGTGTACGCCGCACTCCTGGCGATGGGGAAAGCGGTCGATGATTCCGGCCTCGAAAAAAACCTGACGGAACTTATCAAGGTGCGGGTATCGCAAGTCAACGGCTGTGCGTTCTGCATTCAGTATCATCTGAATGTCGCCCGTCAAATCGGTGTGGAACCGGTCAAGCTGGATCTGGTCGCGGGCTGGAGGGATGCCGGTATTTTTTCTGCACGGGAGCAGGCCGCTTTGGCATGGGCGGAATGCCTGACGGCGCTCGCGACCCAGGGGGCGCCCGACGCCGTCTATGAGACACTGCGGTCTCAGTTCACGGAAACAGAAGTGACGTTCCTGACGGTGGCCATTGGCGCCATCAATCACTGGAATCGACTGGGTGTTGGTCTGCGATTTTCGCCGCCGCCCCCTCGCACGGGGAGTCACGTATGATTCCAGCGGAGAATACTGTACAAATTAGTACGAAGAAAAACCCAGCCGCCAGCACCACTTGCCAACGGTCCACCACAGAACTATCTTAATATTAAGATAGTTCCACCAAGGATGGCCGCCCCGATGAAACCCCCAATACCCAAGGACCATGTAGACCTCTTTCTCGACCAGTGGGCCAGGGTGCGGCCTGATCTGGACGTCAGTTCCATGGGCGTTTTCGGACGCATGGGACGGCTACTCAAGCACCTGGAAAAAGCGCGGAGCGAAGCCCTCTCTCCTTTCGGCTTCAATGAGGGAGAGTTTGATGTGCTGGCGACACTGCGTCGCTCCGGTTTGCCCTATACGCTGTCGCCAACGCAGCTTTATCGGTCATTGATGCTCACATCCGGGGCCATCACCAATCGCCTTACACGCCTGGAGTCGGCCGGATGGATCGAGCGAGTTGTCAACCCAGCCGATGGCCGGGGGCTCTCGGTTCACCTGAGCGCGAACGGCCTGGCGCTCACAGAGGCAGCCATTGCCATCCATGTCGCGACGCAGGAGATGGTACTTGGTGGCCTCAGCGACGGAGACAGGCAACATTTGGCCCGTCTTCTGAAGGCGGTCCTGCTCAGCCTGCCGGGCGAGGCCATTTCCGATTTGGAAATCGCAGCCCGTGAACCGGAGTCACCATGATCGGCACGTCAAAACGATCTGAAAACTTTACCATATTTCTGGCAGCTTTTATCAACAGCCTTGGCGGCATTGGCATCGACCTCTATGCGCCGAGTATTCCGGCCATAGGACGCGCACTGCACACCTCCCAAGCGGTCATGCTGAGCACGATTACCGTGTTCCTCGTCGCCTATGCGCTAGGTCAATTGTTCTTTGGCTTGTTTTCCGACACCAAAGGACGTAAACCCGCAGTGCTGACGGGCCTGTTCGCCTTTATCGTGGGCAGCGTGCTCGCTACCCAGGCGCACCGTATTGAGACCTTGATGATTGCCAGGGCACTTCAAGGCTTCGCGATCGGTTCTTGTCAGGTGGTCGCCCGCGCCATGTTGGTGGACAACTTCAAGGGCGATCGTTTTCGCGTGGCTATTATTTACCTCAGCCTGGCTTTTGGGTTGGGCCCTGTCATTGCGCCGTATATTGGTGGACTGGTCGAAGATTCTGTAGGCTGGCGTTGGAACTTCGCCATTTACTGCGTCTACGGGTTTACCGTGCTGTTATTTGTGCTGTTCGGTATGCGCGAATCTCTCGACGTCAGCAAACGGCAAAGCCCAGATATGCGCTCCTGGGATATGGAGAAATTCTCTCCAGCAGGGAGTTCCTCCTGTCCGTCATCCTACTTGGCGGGAGTTTTTCGGCGTTTCTGATGTGGAATATCCTTGGTCCTTATCTCATCCAGGTAAAACTCGGCCATAGCGCCTCCTTTTTCGGTACCACCGCGCTTATCTGCGGGACAAGCTACCTGCTGGGAACCTTGATCAACAGGGTGGTAGCTCCTCGTTTCAAAAGTATGCCCATCATGAAGTCCGGTATTCTCCTATTCTTCCTCGGCGTCGTTTGCATGATAGTCAGCGGTTCTGGAGTGCAAATTTATCTCATCATGGCGGGCGTTATTTTAGTCGCCTTTGCACAAGGCTTTATCTTTTCCCAATGCGATGGCACGATCTATGGGTATATTCGCCCATCGGGCCAGCGTTGCCGCTAGTTTGCAAGGCTTCCTGATGTTGGTGATCGGGTCGATCTCCTCGGGACTGGCAAGCCTTGTGCGGATCGACTCCGGGTTTCAGATCGCGGCGATATTTGGGTGCCTGCTGGGCATCGAAGTTTTGGCACTGCAGCTCTTGAACAATCCCCGCATGACAGCCCTTTCCTGAAGTCTCGCCGCGAGAGCGGCAACACCGAAAAAGACTAGCCTGTGCAAAGATACTTCACCACACGGTGAACCATCACAGTCCATCCGGCAGATAGACTGCCGTCATGTCCTCACCAACTCCTACACCATCGGCCTGCCATAGCAACGCCGAAAACGATCGCACCCTTGTGCTGCGCCGTTTCTGGCTCAGTACCGCGCTGCTCACCGCCACGGTCATGCGCACAATGCCTCTTTGGCGTGTTGCGGGGATATTTTACGCCACCTATCCTGTTGACGGCCGCCCAGAATAGTTCTATATAGGACTATTTGCTTACGAACAGTTGGGGGAATAGATGCGTGAGGAAATACTTCGGGAGACGACAATACAGTCCTCTACGGACCTGCAGGAGGCCACAACCCAGGAGCCTTTTCTCGCCGTCCTGCGAGAGCTTGCCCAAGCCTACCATGCCTTTTCCGCCTACTCCGCCGCCCACGTCCGGCAACTGGGCCTCACGCCAGCGCAGTTTGACGTCATCGCAACATTAGGCAACACCCAGGGAATGCCCCTCACCCAGCTTGCCCAAAAAACCTTAATCACCAAGGGAACCCTGACTGGTATCATCGATCGCCTCGATGAAAAAGGCTTGGTTCGTAGGGAGGTCCCGGTGGGTGATCGACGCAGTTTCCGTGCCGTTCTGACCCCCGAAGGCGAAGTCATTTTTTCTCGAGTATTCCCAGCCCATATCGCCTATCTCAGTCGGGTCTTCGCGAATGTGGATGCGGGTGATTTGGAACAGGTGCGCCGTACCCTACGCGCACTGCGAAGCCGATTTCAGGAGTAAATCCCATATAGTTTGCATACGAACATTTGTTGTGCTATCTATATAGTACGCATTGTAACTATATGGATGCGTATCAGATGAGAAGCTTAATTTTATGGAGGTCATGATGAACCCGACACCTTACGGGGCTGTAAGCCCAAAACCGCGGAATTTTTATACATTAGCAAAATCATCTAGATACAATAGAAACCTCTGCATCCTAAATCCTGCCAGAAGTTGTTGAACTGGTCCGCAGCCAGTTCTGTGTTCAGAGGCACATGCCCTGCCGACACCGCAGTCTATCCACGTCAGCAGCCACCATCTCGGCAATATCTGGTGAGATGACAGCTTGAAGGACCATCCGCGTCTGGCGCTGACCGATCCGCCCCAGCTGAGCTGCGTACCAGTTCCCATTCTCCCAAGAGGTTTTGCTGGAGCATCAGACGGTAATAGCGATATTGGCGTCACGCTGAATCTTCTGCCAGTCGCGCACCAGGCATGTGAGGCTCAGTGGGATTTGGAGTATTGACAACCGGTTACCAATACGTAAACTGGTTGTCATTATATGCGATATCTAGGGCGCTGATGAGACTTTCCAAACCTGAATATGTCACAGAAACAGTGCTTGCTGTATTTCGCACCTATGGTCGCCTCATTGATTGGGGGGACCGCTTTGTTGCCCCTTTCGGCCTGACTAGTGCCCGCTGGAAGATGCTGGGAGCACTGGCCCTGTCCCATCAGCCACTCACAGCGCCACAAGTGGCCGCGAGTATGGGCGTCTCTCGCCAGGGGGCGCAAAAACAGCTCAGCACACTCATAATGGACGGTCTAGTAGCCAAGCACTCCAATCCGCATCATCAGCGTTCTCCTTTATGCCAACTTACGCCAAAGGGCACGGAGATCTACGCTGCCATCGAGCATAGTTGGAACGCCCATGCCGAAGAGCTTTGCGCAGATTTAAATCTGGACGACATTCTCGCCGCCCAGCGCGTACTGGCGACCCTTTATGAAAAACATGCCATTGATGCTGAATAGGCGGCCTAGTTTATTACCAGGACACACTTTGGTGATCATCCACAAGAAACAACTTGAGCCCTCGCTGGCCAAACTGCTGGTGTGTCGGTCGCTGAAGGCGACCGATCGTGGTGCTGGCCAACGAGATGGCGCCCACAATCTGAGCGTTGCTGGCCGACAGTTGGACGTAACTAGAAGGGCCATGTGGCGGCTACCGCTTGGAAGGTCAACGCAACCGTTAAGGATCTGGATTGCTCAAAGGTTGCGACATTGAGGAGTGTACATCCATGAAGACGGCTCATGCAGTTGAGGTTGAGTGTAGCGCCGATGCTGCGTTCCACGCATGCCTTAATGTTAATTGGTGGCCTGAAGTTTTCCCCCCGTGCCTCGACGCCAAGGTCTTGGAAGAGACCGATGCCAGCCAGACCATCGGCCTTATCGCCAAGGCAAATGATCAGGTATTTAGTTGGGAGTCTAAGCGGCGCATCGACCGCGTCGATCGGACGATCGCTTTCTCCCAATCAAAACCGTCGCCTCTGGTCAGGTACATGGCTGGCCTGTGGAGTATCACGACGAAGGATGACGGCTGTGTAATTACACTGACCCATGAGTTCAGCATGCGCGATGATGTGGCCGGTTTGGTCGATGGCGTGACTGACCATGAGGGCGCTGTGTCCTTCATGCTGCGCACCGTTGAGGAGAACAGCGCGAAGGAACTTAATGCTATCAAGGCCGAGTTGGAGCGTGACCGTTGGCGGCACGAATTCAGTGAGCAGATCATCATCCCTCATTCCAAGCGCGCCATCTACCAGCTTCTGCGAAACCTTGCTCTATGGCCGTGGCTCCTTCCCCACTGCAAAAAGATCGACATGATTTACGAGGATCGCTGGTACCAGGAGTTCCGCATGGAGGTACTGGTCGGCGAGGTGACAGAGAATATCCGCAGTATTCGCATCTTGAGCGAAGACCGCATCGATTACTTCCAACCTGTCCCGCCACCCGCACTGAAAGAACATCGGGGCCACTGGACAGTCACCGAGACGGACGGCGGTGTGGAGGTCGTCTCGTGGCACTCCGTCGTACTCGACCACCTGTTTTGGAAAGAAATTCCTATTGATGAGGCCAAGCTAAGGGTCGAGATGGCCATCAACAAGAACAGCCTAGGCACCATGCAGGCCATCATGAACAAACTGAAGGGGACACAAAATGCCCGCGCGTAACGCTCTTATCACTGGTGCCAGTCGCGGTATCGGCAAGGCGATCGCCCGTCAGCTCATTGACGACGGTTTCATCTGCATTTTGGTTAGCCGCAGCATCGAGGCGCTGGCGAAAACTGTTGCCGATTTGTCCGCTGACGGCGTCACCGTCGTCGGCAAGAACTGTGACGTGACCGATCCTGTGCAAGTGGAGAGGCTGTTCTCCGACGTGATCGAAACTCTGGGCGGTATCGATGTACTTGTTAACTGTGCTGGGCGCGCCGGCGGAGGTTCCACCAAAGACCTCACTAATGAACTGTGGCTTGATGTCATTAACACCAATCTCAACTCCGTCTTCTTTGTGACGCGCACTGCGCTGAAGTCTGGCGCCGTGCGCAATGGCGGCAGCATCATCAACATCGCCAGCACCGGCGGCAAGCAGGGCGTCGTCCACGGCGCCCCCTACAGCGCGTCAAAGCATGGTGTTGTTGGTTTCACGAAGGCACTCGGCCTGGAACTGGCCACCAACCGCGCTGATATTACTGTCAACGCGGTTTGCCCCGGCTTCGTAGAGACTGAAATGGCAGATCAGGTGCGCGCGAATTACGGAAAAATTTGGGGGGTTTCTCCAGAGGAAGTAAAAAAACGCATCGAGGCACGCATTCCCATCGGTCGCTATATCGAACCCGAAGAGGTTGCCGCAATGGTCTCCTTCCTTGCGTCTGACCGTGCGCGGGGCATCACGGCTCAAGCCATGAACGTATGTGGCGGCTTGGGCAACTATTAGAGGGAGTTGATCTCATGAAAGGACACAAAAATATCAGCCACCGCATCGCCATCACTGGCATGGGTGTCATTGCGCCGAACGGGACTAATATCGACACCTTCTGGGCGAACTGCCGTGCTGGCAAGAGCGGCGTGGCGCGCATCAGCGACTTTGACACAACAAAATTTACATCCCAAGTCGCCGGGATCGTCCCTGACTTCGATCCGGCCTGCTACAACATCTCGGAGCGTCAGTGCTCGACTCTGGACCGCTATGCCTTGTTTGCCCTGGCCGCGGCCGAACAGGCTGTCTCCCAAGCGGGCCTAGACACCACCGCCATCGACCGTGACCGCCTGGGCGTGTGCATCGGCACAGCCATCGCCGGCACCAAGTACATGGAGCAAGAGTTTCTGCGCCGCACCAATGGTGGCAAGGATGCCTTCGATGGTGGGGTGCTTGACCGGGTGCTCACGGCTAACGCTGGCTTTCATTCGGCGTCGTCGGAAGTGGCCCGCAAGTACGATGCTCGCGGCCCGGTATACACGCTCGCTACCGGTTGCACTGCGGGTCTGGACGCACTAGGCGAAGCCTTAGAGATGATCCGCTCCGGCCAGGTGGACGTGGTCATCGCCGGCGCGACTGAAGCGCCGATCACCCCAATCGCCGTAGCCGCCTTCGACATCATTGGTGCGCTCGCCAGCGACCGCAATCATGAACCGGAGCGTGCTTCACGGCCCTATGATAAGGGCCGTGCTGGCTTCGTGCTGGGCGAAGGTTGTGGCATTTTTGTGCTAGAGCGCCTGGATCTTACGCTGGCACGCGGCGCCACCATCCTGGCGGAACTATCGGGCATGGGATCGACCTGCAACGCTTACCACATGACCAACCTAGCGCCGGAAGGCTACGACCTGCACCGGGCGATGAAGCTAGCCCTGGCAGATGCTGGCATGGCGCCGGTCGAGATCGAGCACGTCAATGCCCATGGCAGCTCCACTCCGCAGAACGATGTCAATGAGACCAACGCTGTCAAGAAGACCTTTGGGGCACATGCCTACAAGGTCGTAATGTGTTCGGTGAAGTCCATCGTCGGTCACTCACTGGGCGCGGCCAATGTGGTGGAAGCTGTGGCGGCGGTCCTTTCGATTATGCATCAGGAGGTGCCACCGACCATCAACTACGTCACGCCAGATCCGGAATGTGACCTGGATTACACTCCAAAAGGGGCGCGCAAGCTTGAGATAAACCATGTTTTAAAGGACGCGAGCGGATTTTCCGGCGTTCACAGCGCTATCGTCCTGTCGAAGTATCCTACCACTCAATTGGAGGATCTGAGCCAATGACTCGCAGCGTCGTAATCACCGGCATCGGCGTCGTGCTGCCGAACACCGATACCCTTGATGATTTGTGGGGCTATCAGGAGGCCAATCGCTCGCTTATTACCCCCACCTCCGAGTATCTGAATGGCACGGTCGTCAACGAGAGCCTCCTGGAAGGGAATTTGTCACCTCGCATGTGGAAGAAGCTCGACTCCTTCACCCGCTACGCCTTGATCGCCGCCCAGCGCGCTATGGGTGACGCAGCCCTAGACATGGCGGTGGTCGACAAAGAACGCTGCGGCGTTTTCGTCGGCAACACTTTCGGCGGATGGAAATTCACAGAGGTGGAACTGCGTCACCTGCACTGCGAAGGGCCCCGCATGGTCAGCCCCTTCCAAGCGACGAGCTGGTTCCCTGCCGCGCCGCAGGGTCAGATCACGATTCTCCACCAGATTAAGGGGTTCAGTAAGACCTACATGGCCGATCGGGCTAGTAGCCTAATCAGCGTAGCTTCGGCCGCCAACATGATCCGCCAAGGCAGGCTGGACGTCGCCATCGCGGGCGGTACGGAAAGCACTAACACTGACTTCATCAAGGCGGCACTGGCGCCCCTCGCCTCTTACGAGGCGGGCTCGCCTTGGCCGGCCTCCATCCCTCCGGAAGCCTACGGGTTCCTAGTCTCTGAGGGTGCCGTCTTCTTGATCCTCGAGGAACGGGACCGTGCCGCTGCCCGCAACGCGTCCGTTTATGCCGAGGTAAGGGGCTTCGCCACATGCAACGCCCCATGCGAGCCTGACTGCTACAGCACCGAGCCGACGTCCGTGATTCGCGTTATGCGGGCTGTTTTAGGCGGTACGCAGCCCGACCTGGTTCTGCCCGACGCTTGCGGCTTGGCGGAGGTCGACGCCGCCGAGGTGGTGGCCCTACGGGAGGTCTGCCCGCAGAGCGTCACCATGATCCCAAAGATGAAGTACGGTCATACCTTCGGCGCCGAAGGTGCGCTGGATGTGGCCTACGCCTGCTTGATGTTCCGCAAGGGCAAGACGGTGCCTGCGTCGTACAAGCTTCGCACCGCGCCTGGGGCCCTAGAGCCAGCCGAGGGCCCCGTGCGGACCATCCTCATCAATGGTCGCTCATTAGGGGGAGCCATCAGCAGCCTATACCTTAGCAAGGGAGACTAATCACATGAGCATACCAGAAGACTTGCGCACCACCGTCCTGACCTCGGTCGCCAACTTCTTGGGTGGCAATCCGGCAGCCATCAAGCCTGAGTCCAACCTAGAAGAAGATCTGCAGTTGGACTCTACCGATATAGTCGACATCTTCGTCGACTTGGAAAAGAAGCTCAAAATTAGCTTAACCGGAGTGAAGTTCGCTGATCTAAAGACAGTTAACGGACTGATCGAAGTCGTTGCCGCTCGGATGCCGGAACTGCTGGCATGAGCCCCGTCCGAGCTCACCGACCACGCACCGCTGGCTCTGGGTCGCGAAAGGTCGGCCTCGCTCCCTTTCTATGGTGTATGGAGGACGTTGTGTTCGCACGCTTTCATTTCCTTACGGCCAGACAGACACAAGGACCATGGACGGCAGCTCCCCGATGCGCTGATTCCCTCGGAGAGGATCACCCCGGGCCCAGGTTGGCACTTTGGCTTGAATGTGAGACCAATGGTGATTTCGCGCGCGGCAATTACGGCTCCCATTCTTTCACATACGTGAGAATCACCTTTTGTCCACACAGGACACCATCGGCTCGACCATATGTGGACACGAATGTGGGTCCAAACGATATTCTCTGCGACGGCAGACTACTGATGCATGCTCGCGGAGAGGTTACGCCGCGTGTGGGGAGCAATGACTTCTACCTCATAACCACGTGCAAGATTACAGAGCATGACGCGCCGAACTTTCTCACACAATTCGTCACCGCGCGGGAATATATCCGGCACCAGCCGGGCTTCATCCGCCACCACCTTTTCGAGAACCACCATCCGGATGCTGCTTTTCGGTTCATCAACGTAGCCGCTTGGCAGAGCATGAAGGATTTTGTCACGGCATTCTCCAGTCCGGAGTTCAAGAAGCTCATCAAGGGTGGTTTCGACTATAGCAGCCAAATCATCGTCGCGCGCAGGGCCACAGCCCTAGGGAGTATCTTCTAATGATCATTCGTGCCGATATCATCTCGCAGGGTCACCCTGACCAAATCGCCGAACGCTGGGTCGCCGCCGCGCGGGTACAAGCTGCCCAGCCAGGTTTCCTAGAGGCCAAGCTGCATGGCGTCTACCGCTTGATTAACAAGACGTCCTACTACTTCCTTAGCATCATCGAGTGGACGGAAGCGGAGGCCTATGCCCGATCAATCGGCAAGACAGACTGCTATGTGTTCCTCGACGTCCTGCCAGCCGATCCCGTGGCGAACACCTATACCCTCATCAATTCGGCACAGCACCGAGACAACAGCTTCTCGCCCGACCATGTGACCGTCATTAACCCATACCGCATCCCGGTCACCGAGGCTGGGAAATACTCCGACATGTGGAACGAGTCCGCGCGGCACATGGAGAAAAAGGACGGTTTCGTCAGCGCGCAGCTTTACCAAGCGGTCCGGGAAAGCGAGGATTTTCACTTCGTTAGCCGAGCGGAGTGGCAATCCGAGCAGCGTTTCATGAACCAATTTGATGGCGCCGACTTCCGTAAGATCATTGCTCCCTTCGAAGGGATATTCTCCATTAGCCTATCGCGCCTTCATGCGCGCATCACGAAGGACAACCTGTGGACTCCAAATCACTAACCGTAGGAGCGTATCATGATTTTCGTCATGGATCTGATCAAGGCCGTTAATGTCCCGGAGACGGCGCGTAACTGGGAAGAGGTCTGCCGCTTTTTCTCCCGCCAACCGGGGTTTGTCTCGGGCCGACTTCTGGAAACCATCCAGACGCTGCACCCTAAAGAGGACTATAAACTGACCAGTGTCTGTTGCTGGGAGACGGACAATGCTTGGCAGGCTGCCCGGCAAGCCGCCAAAAACGACGCTGGCCTAACTAACGTTCTGCCTAAGCTGGCCGGCAAGTTCTCAGCCTTTAAGGGGAATATCGACCAAGGCAGCGAGTACAATCCGGCCAAGGATGGTGGCGCTGATCACGGCGATCAGATGGTGCTGGTGGACGTGATTTACCTGACTGAGGGCCGGATGAAAGCCTATGCCGAGATGTGGCATAGCGCCAACCTCTACATGTCCAATAAGCCCGGTTACATCGGCGCCTGCCTGCACGTCACGACCAACGCTGAGAAGGATAGCAACAAAATAAAGTACATCAACCTCGCCGAGTGGGAATCGAAGGAAATCTTCTTCTCATCCATCGACACGCCGGAGTTCCTCGAGATCATTAAGGACTTCAAGAACGACTTTTCCCTCTACTTAAGCAAGATCGCCAAGACAATCAAGCCGACAGCGGAGCACATGATGGCAGAGGCGATGTGACATGCCCTACGCCATCGACGTTATCACCACCAGTGATCGCGCGAATCTGGTGTCCGCGTGGTGTCACGCCATGGAGGACCTCGCCCACTGTCCGGGCTTCGTCACCGCCGAGCTGTTCGAGATGAAGCGCGACATCCGAAACGCCCATTACGACTTCGTGGGCGTTATTGAGGGGGACGCCACCGTCTGCGAGTCCGATGCACCCATCGCGGAACCTGCCCTGCATACTGTGGAACGCACCCTGTGTAGGCTGGAAATCCGCCTCGACGGTACATCGGACCACTGTGACGGTCATTCCTGGATGGTCAACCCGTTCGAGATCACCAACGCGCAGATTCCCGAGGTCCTGGACATGTGGGACAAGGCCAAGGACCATATGGTGGCCAAGGAAGGCTTTATAAACGCCCGCTTGTTCCGCGCACGGTCAGAGACAGCGCGCTACGGTCTCATCAATGTTGCCCATTGGCGGTCTGCCGAATTCTTCATGGCAGCCTTGGACGATAAGGCATATGTCCGCCACCGCGAGCGGTCCATGAACTACAGCCTACATCCGTCGCTGTGTTCGCGCGTCGCTGCTGTATTTACGACCGATGTTCCCGCACACCCCCGCAGCCTCGCAAGTCGGGCCGAGAGAGTAGGACCATGATAGGTATTGCACTCATCACCGGCGCCAGCCGGGGCATCGGCCGCGAGATTGCCCAGTACTTCGCGGCTGCGGGCTATTCCCTCATCCTACTGGCCCGCACAGCCGAGACGCTAGAAGACGTCGCGGCCGACCTGCGCTCGGCCTTCAATGTGGAGGTCATCACCTTGCCGCTGGACATCCGCGACCACGCCAGCGTGCGTGATGCCGTGGCGACTGCGGTGCACGAGGCGAGGCGCCTAGATGTGCTGGTCAATGCCGCCGGCATCTTCCGCTACGGAACCAGCGTTCTGTCCATGGAAGATCTGGATGATCTTTTAGAAACCAACGTTAAGGCCGTCCACAACCTATGTACCGTCTGTGCAGAAGCGCTGAAAACGTCCGCTGGGCACGTATTCAATATCTCCTCCATCGTCGGACTGGAGGGCTTCGCGCCGGTGGGCGGCTATGCCGCCAGCAAGTTCGCGCTGGTGGGCTACAGCCAGTCTCTGGGAAAAGAGTTTTTGGAGTATGGGGTCAAGGTAACAACGCTCTGCCCAGACGTGGTCAATACCGACATGGCCGCATCCTCAGGCCTGCCGCCGGAGAAGATGATTGCTCGGGAGGACATCACGCGTGCCATCGACTTTGTCATGTCTCTTTCCCCGGCGGCCGTCGTGGACCAGATCACGATCAAGTGCCGGACCATGGAAGAGATCATGGACGTCCGGAAGTGATCTTCTGCTCTGCTTCCCGGGATATGCAGCCGAAATGAAATGGCGGCGGCTTTCGCTGACGGGCCTCGCCCGACTTGGACCACCGGAGGGTGCGGCGTTCGTTTTTCTCATGGAGGATAAGCGCCCTGGATTTCTGCGGTCCTATAGCCGTGCAGTGGCCGAGTACTTGGCCCAGCGTCTGACCGGAAACGTCGGTCTGCGGGTGCAAAAGGACAGCCATGGTCGTCCTTTTCTGCCCGGCTCCAGGCTCAACGTCAGCATCAGCCACAGCGGACCGTGCCTGATGATAGCCTTGGCGACAGCGGAGGTGGGTGTGGATATTGATTACATTCGCAACCCCGCCACATGGCCAGACCTCTACCGATGGATCAACTGTCCAGAAGACCGCTGGCCCACTCCGACGGAACAGGAGTTCCTCGCCTGTTGGACCGCGAAAGAGTCCATCCTCAAGATGCTGCCAGGCGGCTTCGACTATGGCGTGCAACGAGTCTCCGTGCCCCCCTCGGCCTCGGGCGCCTGGCACCCCGTTTGGGTAGATGAGCGCCGCTTTTACCTGCGTCTCCTCCCCAGCTGGAAGAGCATGATCGCGAGCATCGCGTTAACGGACTTGGAGGTGGTACTGCCGTTTCTCCTTACCAGCCCCCTGCCGGAGGTGCAGAACGCCTGAAACCATCGCTGCCCAAAAGGTACGGTGCCGATATATATAGACAGCACTTTAATGTGGGGACACGGGTAACGCTTATATCACACTGACGAGCACTAACGGAGATTATCGTATGCTTAAAAAATTCCATTTTGTTGCCGCTATCCTCGCAACATTGACGATTGCGACCTTCTTCACGTCAACAATCCTTGTTGAGATGTTCGGTTCACATCACGCGATTGCGGTGGTGAAAAGCCTCATTGTTATACCTGGTTTATTCGTACTTATTCCTGCCCTAGTTGCAACTGGTAGCTCTGGTTTTTTTCTCTCCAAGGGCCGAAATGGGCGCTTGGTAGAGGTAAAAATGAAACGCATGCGCTTCATAGCTGCCAACGGTTTGCTCATTCTTGTGCCTGCCGCAATATTTCTTGACCAATGGGCGTCCGCCGGTTCATTTGACACGAAGTTCATCATCGTACAAGCCCTTGAGTTATTGGCAGGAGCGACCAATTTAACACTTATGGGGCTCAATATGCGGGATGGGTTGCGGCTGGTGGGCGGTTCGAAAATTCCTACCACCCTTCCGGGATGACAGGCCCAATCTGGAGGATGCAGAGGCGAGGTCATGGCAGGGCTTCTGGGGGGACAAGGGGATATTTTCAATGGTTCTGGGAGAGTGAACCATTCTGGGGCTGGAGTCATCTATGCCGCATCCTCAATCCTGCCAGAAGTTTTTGAATCGGTCCGCAGCCAGTTCTGTGTAGCGCGTCGTGTGTTGAATGTTGCGGTGTCCCAGATAATGCTGAATGGCCCGTGTATCTTGTCCGTCATTGGCGAGCTTGTAGCCGGTAGCGTGGCGCAACATATGTGGGTGGATGGAGAACGCTAATCCGGCTTGCTGGCCGGCGCGGACAACGATCTTACGCACTCCATCGGCTGTCAGCGGTGCTTTGCGTTCGCTGACAAACACATAAGCCGTGTCGGGGTACTCCCTCTGCAGATGGCGCAAGACGCGCAACTCCGCTCCGCGTAGCGGGTGTACCGATGGGACACCATTCTTGCGTCGCACCACATGCACCAAACCCTGTTTTAGGTCGATTTGGTCCCAGCGCAGGCTGACGAGTTCGGAAACACGCAAGCCGTGGCGATAGGCCATCAGGATCAGCGCCGCATCGCGCGACCCATGGCGGCCCTGGCTTCGCGCCGCCGCCATTATGTCAGTAACTTCCTGCTCCGAGAGATATTCACGGCTGCGATAGTCGGAATTCCGGCGGCGAACGGGAACTTTCCGGTTTTCGATGCTTGGCATGATCGACTCCTTGGCTGTGTAACCCCAGTATTTACTCAATGACAAAATGCGAACTTTCCGTATATTAACCATTATATGGAAAGTTTGACGGATTTCACGACCCGGGCTGACTGGGTAGGAGGCAGCCTATGCGCGGTGACCGGAACAAACGGCTGACCGTCCTTTCGGAGGCAGAAAAGCTCGCACTCTACGGCCTGCCCGATTTTGACGATTTTCAGCGCGCCGAGTTTTTGGCCATGACCGATGCAGAGCGATCCTTGGCGTTCCAGCGCAAAGGCCTTACGGAGCAAATCCACTGCCTGCTACAGATCGGCTATTTCAAAGCCAAACAGGCCTTTTTCCGCTTTGCCCTGACAGACGTACCACAGGAGGATGTCGCTTTCTTGTTGCAACGCTATTTTCCAGGTAAAACACCGTCTATACCGCAACTGCGTGACAGCGAATATTATGCGCAACGCAAAGAAATCGTGGCCTTATTCGGATATCGCCTCTGGTCTGACGACGATCTACCCAAACTGCAGGAGAAAGTGGCACGGCTGACCAGAAGGGATATAACGGCCACCTTTCTCTTGGCGGAGCTGTTGGCCCTTTTGAACAGCCAGCGCATCGTCCGACCGGGCTATACCACCCTACAGACGCTCATTGGTGATGCACTTGCCGTAGAACGACAACGTCTGGAGCAACACATCGACGCGGCTTTGGACGCTACGGGCCGCGCCACTCTGCAAAATCTCCTCGTGCGCGAGGGCACTCTTTCCGAACTGGCGGCCATCAAACAAGATGCGAAGCACTTTGGCTATCGCATGATGACCCTGGAACGCCAGAAACGCTGCACACTGGCTCCCTTATACGTGATGGCGAAAGGGCTGCTGCCCCACCTCGATATTTCACAGATGAACATCCTCTATTACGCCAGCTTGGCCCACTATTACACGATTTACGACTTGCGCCGGATGAAATCCGGCCAGACCTATCTGTATCTTCTGTGTTACGCCTGGCAACGTTATCGCCAGATCTCCGATAACCTGGCCGATGCCTTGGGCTACCACATGAAGCGGCTTGACGAGGACGCCAAGGAACGCGTCCACAAGCAGTTATTCCAGATGCAGGCTGAACGGCAACAGGAGACGCCACAGGTCGGCCGACTGCTTTTGCTGTATGTGGACGATACGCTTGACGACACCATGCTCTTCGGATCGATACGGCACCAGGCTTTCCGCATTATGCCCAAGGAAACGCTGCTCTTGACCGGCAAGCGTCTGTGCGAGAAGCCGATCAGCGCCATGGAGTTGCATTGGCAGGCGGTGGACAAACAGTCCGGTCGATGCACCAAAAACCTGCGCCCGCTCGCTATGGCGCTCGATTTCGGCAGCAGTACCGTAAACAGCCCATGGCTTGCGGCCATGCGTTGGATGAAGGATGTTTTTAGCCGACAACAGCGGATCGCGCAACGGGCCATCGAAGATGTTCCAGAGAACACGGTTCCGAAACGGCTGCGCGCTCACCTGCTGAATTTTGACTCCGCAGGCAATCCCACCGGACTGCAGGGCGACCGCTACGAATTCTGGGTGTATCGGCAGCTGCGCAAACACCTAGACTCCGGTGACATATTCATCGACGACAGCACGCAGCATCGACGTTTTGCCGATGAGCTGATCGCACCAGAGCGCACGCCAGAGGTGCTGAAGGATCTGGATATCCCTTGGCTACGCCAACCGATCGATGCCACACTTGACACATTATTCAGCGAACTGGATAGTCTCTGGCGATCCTTTGGTCGAGAACTGCACCAAGGAAAACTCAAGCATCTCGAATTTGATCCCGCCAAGAAAGTCCTGACGTGGCACCGCCCTAAAGCTGATCCCGGAGAAGCCCTGCAAAATGGCTTCTATGCCAAGGTCCCAGCGCGCGATATTGTCGACATCTTCCGTTTTGTGAATGAGCAAAGCCGTTTTTTAGCAGTAATGACGCCCCTGCAACCGCGTTATGCGAAAAAGGTCGCCAATGAAACCAGCCTGATGGCTGTAATTATCGCGCAGGCCATGAATCACGGCAACCTCAGCATGGCAGAGACCAGCGATATCCCCTACCACGTGCTCGACGCCACCCATCAGCAATATCTGCGACTGGCAACGCTGAAGGCCGCCAACGACCGCATCAGTAATTTCATTGCCCAACTGCCCATCTTTCCGCACTACTCGTTCGATATGGAGGTGCTCTACGGCAGTGTCGATGGACAAAAGTTTGGAGCAGCAAACCCGACGATTAAAGCACGATTCTCGCGCAAATACTTCGGCAAGGACCGGGGCATCGTTGCCTTCTCAATGCTGGCGAATCATGTGGCGCTACAGACTGAACTCCTGGGCGCGAACCAGCACGAGAGCCATTGGGTCTTCGACATCTGTTACAACAACACCTCGGACATTGTCCCCACCACCATCACCGGCGACATGCACAGTATTAACAGGGCGAACTTCGCCATCCTGCACTGGTTTGGCATGAAGCTTGCGCCGCGTTTTGCCAATTTGCAGGCTCAGCTGAAACACCTGTACTGTGGGGGTGAGCCGGAAGATTACGCCCACTTTCTGATCCCGCCAGCCGGGCACATAGACCGCGAACTGATCGTCTCAGAAAAAGATAATATCGACCGTATCGTGGCCACCCTTGGGCTCAAAGAAATGAGCCAAAGTATTCTGGTACGCAAACTCAGCACCTTGTCCGGGCATCACCGGACACGCAAGGCCATCTTCGAGTTCGACAAGCTGATCCGCAGCCTCTATACGCTTCGCTATTTACGCGATCCGCAGCTACAGCGGGATGTTCACCGATCCCAAAATCGTATTGAGGCCTACCACCAATTACGCTCCGTGCTTGCTCAGGTTGGCGGCAAAAAAGAGCTGATCGGGCACACTGATCTGGATGTCGCCATCAGCAATCAGTGTGGACGCCTGGTCGCCAACATCGTAATTGCCTACAACTCCATGCTGCTCTCGGGATTGCTAACCCGCTACCAGGCAGATGACAACCAGAAGGCCCTAGACTTGCTGAAGCGAATTTCGCCGGCCGCTTGGCAGCACATTCATTTTTTGGGGCACTATGCCTTCCGCGAAAAACATGAACCATTCGATATGGATGCCCTACTTGCCGCCGTCACGCTATCATAACTGCATGATTTAACTGTATTCCAAAAATTCCGCGGGTTTGGGCTTACATCCCCCTTACGTGATGAGCCTGGAACCAGGCAGCTACTATTTCTGCGCTTGCGGGCGCTCCGCAAACTTGCCTTTCTGCGATGGGACGCACCAGGGTAGCGGCGTGGAGCCCTTCACCGTGGATATCGCCGAGCCGAAAACGGTAGCCATTTGTGCCTGTCACCAATCCACCAACCGCCCTTTCTGCGACGGTACTCATAAAAGCCTGACGGCTGAGTGACCATTTTTCCCGAATTGATAGAGGAGCATTGCCATGTTACCGAACAAAATTTCCATTGCACTGAGGACCACCATTCTTTCCGCCGCATTGTCCGCGTCACTGGTGTCACTCGCTGACGCAGCGACATATCATCGATTGGACGCCAGTCCGGCTGGCTCGTACCGGATTGATCCGGATCATTCTCTGGCGTGGTTCACCATCGGCCATGCCGGGGTGGCGGTGGTGGTGGGCCGTTTCGACAAACTATCCGGCAGCTATACCTTCAATCCCACGAGTCCTGCGGGGGACAAAGTGGATATCCGCATTCTCGCAGCCAGCATCAATACCAACTTCGCTCTAAGGGATCACGACTTGCGGGGTCCGGACTTTTTCAATGTCCGGGAGTTCCCGAACATCACATTCGTCAGTACACGCTATCAACCCACGGGTAAAGAGGGCGGACAACTGTATGGGAAACTGACCATTCATGGCGTGACTCGGCCAGTAACCTTCCATGTACAGGAAATCGGTGCCGGGCCGGTTCTGGCGTTGCCCAAGCCATGGGGTGGGTATCTCTCCGGCTATGAGGCCACCACCACCATCCAGCGCAGCGACTTCGGCATGGATGCCTATGCGGGCATGATCGCCAACACGGTGCATCTGCATGTGAACATCGAGGGTGTTCGCACGGCTGGCTGAGCGGCTTTTTGGGGTGCCGACCAGTAAGGCCGACGCCTCGTTCCCATTGGAGGTAATCTTATGTGGAATATCTGGCAATCCGGTTTCGTTCGGTCCTTGATTTTGGATAGCGCCCTGCTACCCGCTGTGGTCACCATGCTCATGGTGGTCACCGCGTATTACAAAACCCGCAAATATCCCAGTTGGCGAAACATCATCTGGGGGGCTGCAATATTAGGGGGTTTTGGGGGTGGCTATGCGCTGACCTATCGCGATTTTTCCTTCCCGCCACGCACAGTGTTGTCCTGGTTGCCCTGGCTGGCCCTCGTGGGCGGAATCGTGGTGGCTATAGCCGATCGCCGTAAACATTCAGGGTGGCGCTATGGGGCGAGGGGAATGACCGCGAGCGTCTCGGCTTGGATTCTGCTGTGGCCAATCGTGCGCCAAGAAAGCGTGCTCGCCGCCTTCTTGGCTTGGCTCACCGTGGCGGGGCTGTGGTCCGTTCTGTGGCTTGCTCTTATTCCTGACAAGCGGGATCAAAAATCCACAGGGCCCACGCTGTTTGTCGGAGCTGTCGGGCTAGCGCTCGTCGCGCCATTGTCGGGCAGTATCCTGCTGGCTCAGTTTGGATCAGCACTGGCCGTAGTGCTGGCCGTGGCCCTTGTTTTCTCTTATCTGATCCGCGGTTCGCGTTGGGATTCGCCGAGTGCCGATGTGGGGGTGCTGATCCTGGGCGCCCTAATGGTGGATTTGCGCTTCTACGCGGGTGCTTCAGCGGTCGTCATGGTATGGCTAGTCGTGTCGCTTGCCGCAGGAGCGGGTGTTGCCAGCATCCTTCAACACCGAGGCAGTTCCAGTCGATGGGCAGTGCTCACGCCAGGATTGATCAGCTCCCTGCCCATGGCCGTAGCTGGATGGATGGCTCTACAGACCTATTTGGTGAGTGGCGGCGGTTATTAGTGGATAGTTTTCAGGAAAACGAGGTGAAGTAATGTTACATGGCATCAACCACATAGCCCTGCCGGTCCGCAATCTGGATGTCTCTGACCGCTTTTATCGCGGAATCCTGGGGTTACGCGCCGTCGGCGAGCGGCCCGGCATGAAATTCTACACTGCGGGCTTGCACCACCACGATTTGGCCTTGATGGAAACTGGGGCGCTATTCCCGGTCTCCGGTTTCTCGCATTTTTGCCTCGACGTGGAGGACGAACAAAGTCTGGCCGCGATTTATGCCTGCTGCCGGGCCGCCGGGGCGCGGATATTAGAGCCCGTGGACCATACAGTCATGCGGGCTTTTCACCTTGTCGATCCGGATGGCCATATTGTGGAACTGGGGGTGGATGTCCCCCAATCCGAGTGGGGACCATGGCCGAATCCCTTTGGACGGGATGTGGCGTATCCAAGGCTCCTGTCGCTCGCTGATGGGCGGAAATCATTCGGGTCAGCTCGCATGGGAAAATAAATAGAATCAAACACGCGGATGTCATGCGGCAGTAGTCAAACGCGCGCATATAAATGAGATCATCTCATCGTATGAAGCAAGTCAGGATTCGCAACCTCCCATGGGCGCAGTAAATATCTCCCGGCAAAGTCGGGGGTTATTTACTTAAATTTTGTTGATGCATTGCAAACCGTTGCGCACGGCATTGATCACTAAGCGATGATCGAAGGTTACCAGTTGGCCCTCATGGGCGCAGGCCAGCGCCAAGAGGTAGCTATCGGTAATCTGACCAGAAGTGAACAGGCGCGATGCGTCGATATGGTCGACATCCAGCAGGCTGATGTCGTCTGGCCAAAAAACATGGCCAGGCGACGCGCGCAATCCCTGGATCAGCGGTGCCACGGCCGCTGGCGTGCCTGGTGAATTTGGATAACGCGGATGGCCCACGATGCGCAGTACACCATTCTCTGTTAAGGGACAGGTAGCCCATGCGGGTTGCCCATGGGCTGCAAACCATTCATGGGCCATATCATGCTGAACATGCATGGGGTCGATGAGCGCAATCAGCACGTTTACATCGAGCAAGAAGGTCATTATGGCAATTCGTCGCGCAACTGATTCACTATTTCCAGAGTCGCCGGGAGTGCATCCGGACGCACCGGCAGCAAGGGAATGCCATTACGTGAATGGCCACCAGAGGTGTTTTGCGGTTGCAGAGCCTGCCGCAAAAGTGCTGAAACAACGGCACCTACAGGCTTATGCTGTCGATCCGCTAACCCTTTCGCCGCCGCTAGTACGTCATCATCAATCGCCAGTGTGGTGCGCATAGGTCGTTCACCTCATAAGTCATCAGACATCTAGCATCATACACCAAAATCATTAGTCTGACTATCAAGGAGCGTGGTGACTGTTCTGCCCGAGACCGGCTGAGAGCGATTTCCTTTGCGCTGTTACGGGGTGCCTTTATTTCCTGGCAATTTATTGAGTTTCATACGATATAGCGACTGAGGGGGCGACTTTGCCGTCCAAAAGTGGCGAGCATTTGTCCGTGTCCGGGTATAGCATCATTTCAGAGTCCATATTGGGGAGATTTTCATGCTGAACGAACCGCTTCGATGGCGTATAGATCATGTCACTACACCGTTGGGTGTCATGCTGCTGGTTACCGACGCGCAAAACACCCTACGTGCACTGGACTGGGCGGACAGCGAGGCCCGCATGCTGGATCGACTCCGCCTGCTCTACGGCTCCGATGGGGTAACGCTGAACTCGGGGACTGCTCCGCAGCCGGTTCGCAACGGTCTGGAAGCCTACTGGGCGGGTGATCTCAACGCCGTCTTCGCCATTCCCGTAGAAACCGCAGGCACCGAGTTTCAGCAGGCGGCCTGGGCCTGGTTGCGCAGCATTCCCGCCGGAGCCACCCGCAGCTATCAGGAACAGGCGAAGGGCATGGACCGGGCATCGGCGGTTCGCGCCGTGGGACGTGCCAATGGCGCGAACCCTATTGGTATCGTCATTCCCTGCCATCGCGTCATCGGCGCCAACGGTACCTTGACCGGGTACGCGGGCGGAATAGAGCGCAAACGCTGGCTGTTACGCCATGAGGGCGGCGATTTCTAGGGTTGCGCCCACAAACGCATGGCCGCATAGGCCCGCCAGGGCCGCCAGGCTTCGGCGATCATCAGCATTGCTGCGGGGCTGGGGCGCCCGTTCTCTGTTTCCAGCGCACGCAGTAATCCCAAGTCTGAATGGGGGAAGGCATCCGGGTCACGATAGCCACGCATGGCGATGTAGTGCGCCGTCCATGGGCCGATACCTGGTAGCTCGCAGAGGTTTTCGATGATGCTGTCGAGGGTCTGCGCCGAAAAAGCCAGGCGACTCTCTTGCATGGCCACAGCCAGAGTCTGCAGCGCCTTTTCTCTGGCCCGGGTTAGGCCGATAGAGCCCAGATCGGCGGCCATGACGGCGGCGGGTGTCGGGAATATCCTGGAGATTCCCGTGCCGTCTGACAGTAGCGCCATTTCTTCCGTGAGCGATCCCCCAAGAGCGGCAACAAGCCGACCCGATAGCGTGGTCGCCGCAGCCACGCTAATTTGCTGGCCCAATATCGCGCGCACCGTGAGTTCGAACAAATCCCATGCGCCTGGGACACGCAATCCAGGCCGCGCTCTGACGCGTGAAGCCATAAGCGGGTCTGTGGAAAGATGCTGGTCGATCCTGATGATCTCCGTATCTAGATCAAACAGGCGGCGCAATCGCGCCACGATGATGCCTATGGGAGGAGTTTTCGTTGCGTGTATGGTTGCCAGAAGTTGATCGTTTGCCGGATCAGGATGGACTTCGACCAGGCCCTGTGTCCCCTCTAACTGAAAGGAACGCCAATACTGCCCAGACTGTACGGCCTCCACTCCCGGGATGGCGCGGCCCGCCAGAAATTCCAGCAGTGCCGCCCAGTCATAAGGCGGGGTATAAGGCAGCTTCATGGTGATGCCCGCAGCCATATCGCTCTTCGAAGCAGAAGTATGGCGCAGTACGCCGGGTGCACACCCACAATGGCGCTGCATGACCGCATTGAAACGGCGGACGCTGCCAAATCCTGCAGCAAGTGCGACATCGGTCATGGAAAGTCCGGTTTCTGCAATCAGTTTTTTGGCCAGCAGAATGCGCTGCATCTGCGCCAGAGCCGTCGGCGGGCTGCCGAGCACGCGCACAAACAGTCGCCGCAAATGTCGTCCGCTAACACCTAATTGCACAGCCACCTCATCCAAATTGGTGCCATTCAAGGCGCCGTCATCATTCATCTGCTGCAAAGCTCGAGAAACCATCAGGGCGCTGGCCTCTGCGAAAGGTTCGGCCCCTACCAACTCGGGGCGACAACGCAAACAGGCTCGGAAGCCCAACTGCCGGGCTACCGCAGTGCTGGGCACAAAGAGGCAATTTTCCAGCTTGGGGGGGCGTGCGGGACATACCGGACGGCAATAGATGCCCGTGGATAACACCGCCGTGTAGAACTTGCCGTCAAACCGTGCGTCCCTTGCCAGGACGGCGCGGTAGCACACTTCGCGATTCAGGTCCGATGTATTCATAGTCTCTTTATAAGCTAGGTGGCCGCGGGTGTCTCGTCATTTTCGGACGTCGATATTGTGGCCTGATGCCGTTTTTCGGGGATGCGCACCCGTTAGGTCTGGCCCATTTACGCATATTGCCGCTATAATGGTGGCATGTGGCCAAGACCGGAGGAGACCGTTATGGCGATAGCACTGATCGAACCAGGAACGCCCGCATCGCAAGGGATTCTGCGGCTGCTTGGGCTTCTCCCGGAAGAGGACACCGCCCTGCTTGAACTAACGGAAACGGGGGTTCCTCTTGCCCAGTTGGCGCTGCTGACAGAGCTCGGGTTGACGAAGACCGAAATTCAGGTACTGATCATCCCGGCGCGGACCATGTCGCATCGCAAAGCGGGTACCGGTCGCCTGAATCGGGAGGAGTCCGACCGGTTCCTGCGCGTGTTGCGCTGTCTGCTGCAGGCGCGACAGACCTTCGGCGACCCGGAAAAGGCCCTGCGCTGGTTGCGCAAACCGAAAACCGGACTGAACGGCCGCACGCCGCTCACGGCGCTGGAAACCGAAATGGGCGCCCGTCTGGTGGAAGAATGGCTGGTCCGGATCGATCAGGGGATGGCCGCCTGACGGTGGTTCTCTGGCGGATCAGTAATCATGCGATGCTGGATGGTCTGGGTGGCATGCGCGCTTCCGGACGTTGGTCCAGTCGCGGCCACCCGGTAGTCTATTGCGCGCCGGATCCGTCCACGGCACTTCTGGAAACGCTGGTCCATCTCGAAATCGATGCGGAAGACCTCCCGGACGCGCTCCAATGGTTGCGCATTTCCGTGCCGGGAGATATCGCGTTAGACCGTACGGATATCAAGCATCTTCCGCAGGATTGGAGTCAACATCCGCATCTCACGCAGGTCTATGGGGACCGCTGGCTCGCCGACGGGACAGCACCGCTGTTGCGCGTGCCGAGCGTGCTGGTGCCCGAGACCTGGAACGTGCTTCTGAACCCTCGGCATCCGGCGGCAACGCGCTGCGCCATTTCTGCCACCTATCGTTATCCTTTGGACACGCGTTTGTCGCAGAGGCCCGGCTGTCCCTCATGACTCTCCCAACGGCACCGCATGGGCCAGAGGCCGCCACTGCAAATGCTGAAACATCTGCAAATAGCGGCGGGCGGCGTGATGATCGGTTTTGAGCATGAAGCGCCAGAAGCCGAAAATCCGCGCCAAAGTCATCATCTGCGTGGCGTAATTGCCCCAGGTATAGTGCGCGCTGACCCGCGCCAATGCGCCATCGGAAATTGTCTCCCAGACACGGATATCGGCAACCGCCGCTGCCAGAAAATCCGCCAGCTTTTCCGCCGTCTCCTGCTGGTTATTGGGGTCGATATGAAAGCCGGAAACACCGTCTTCGATGATTTCCAGGGGGCCGCCGAAGCGGGTGGCAAAAACCGGCAGACCGGAGCTCATGGCTTCGATCACCGTCAGCCCGAAGGCTTCAAAGAGCGCGGGCTGGACGAAGCATCCATGGGTATCGCCAATAACTCGGTAGAGTTCCCCTGCCACATTTTTGTCGAGTAAAGTGCCTATCCAGCGCATCTGCCCGTCGAGTTGATGCGCATCCATAATACCGTGCATCCGGTGGATTTGCGCCCGCTCTTCCTCGTCCTGAGAATCTTGCGGGTCGACATGACCGCCGATGATAACCAGGTTGGCCAGTTTACGCAGGCGCTCCGAGGCACCAAAAAGCTCAGCCAGTCCGCTGAGGTTTTTGATGTGATCCATGCGCGCCATACTGAAAATGATGGGTTTATCCCGATCCTTTAGTACGCCGCGCCGGTCTGCGGCAGGCTCCTCGCCAAAGAGCAACGCATCAATATCGTCGTGTAGAAAGCGCAAACGTGCTGCGCTGGCGGAATAAGGAAAATAATAGTGGGCGTCAGCCCCCGGAGAGACGATATTGAATTTGGTATCGAAGACGTCAATCCCGTTTTCCACCCGATACAGTCCGGGGAGGCTGTAATTCTGATGCCCTTCGTACTGGCCCACCTCGTGGTCATTCCCGGCGATTTCCTGATAAGTGCTGGTGACGATAATGTCGGCGGAATTCATGGCGATGAGGTCCGCGGTGAACTGACAGGCGAAATGATGGCTGGCATCGTGATCGCGCCAGTAGAGGTCGCTATAGAGATATTTACTCTTCTCCAGCGCATGGGCAATGTTGCATTGGGTGACATTCAGCCGCTCACTGAGCATGGAAGCCACCAGATTGCCATCGGAGTAATTGCCGATAATCAGGTCGGGACGACGGCCAAATTCCGCCAGGGTTTCCCGTTCGAGGTCATCGGCATAGCGTTCCAGCCAGGGCCAGACATTGAAGCGGGAGATCCACTGCGGCAGTATTTCGCCATTGGGATAGCGGAAGGGTACGCGGAGAATCTGCACATTATCGACGCCATGGACCGTTTCCAGACGCTGGTCGCAGGTGGTGCCATCGGCATTGGGAATCAGGCGGGTGGCGATCAGAATACGGGGTACGATGTCCACCCCCTGGCGGGCCAGGCGCTGGCGCATTTCCTGTTCCAGGGCCCGCGCCTGATCGAGAATGTAGACGACCTGCCCGCCGGTATCCGGACGTCCGAGCACCTTGTCCTGCGCAAACCAGCCATGAATAGACACGATCAGTATTTTGGAGATCATGGGGATGCGATCGATGAAGGCCTGCAGACCCTCTGCCGAGGGGGCGTCCAACAGGTCCATCAGCAGACGCATGGTCTCGCGCACCCGCCCGACGGTGTCCCCCCAGCCGGGGGCGAAGCCGCGATGGGTCATTTCCGCGGCAATCTCCGTCCACGCTTGGGTCTTGGGGAGCGTCGCCAGATACTGCACCGTCCGGCGTAGTGCTTCAAAATCTGGTGGCTGATCGTGCACCATCAAGGATTGCCCATTGAGTTTATGCACCGCCAAAAAGTCGAGAATGCTCTGGCGTCCTGCCTTGATGTCGCCGAACAGTTGTCCGGCCAGGCGGCGATTCATATACATGAGCCCCTGTCCGATGGTGGCCTCATCGTGCAGGCGATAGGAGACCGCGCGAAAATCCTCAAAATCTACGGTGAGTACCGGCTCCTGATCATTCGCGGGGAGCACCTGCCTTTCCTTAAAGGCCAAGTAGTCCCCCGCCGTCAGCGTCTCCAGATTGAGCTGTTCCCGATGCAGGCGCAGATAAGTCCAGCGGCCTGGGCTGGGACGCCAGGCCAGATAAATCCACGGTTCTGCGAGTACTGCCTCTTGTAGTCTGGAGAAAAACTCCTGCAACATCACAAGGTCTGCATCACTGCCATAATCTGCGGCAAAGTCGCTGATGGCCTTTTGCAAATCGGTATAGAGCAAAAAAGGACGTTGCAGATTGAACAGATGGCGCAACAGCCCGGAAACACAGTGGGCATTCTGGTTGATACAGCGAAGCAGGTCATCAGACATGAGTTTATCCTGGGAAGTGGTAGTGCTGGATGCCTTCGAGAATACCCCAGGCATGGTAAGCACTAGCGAAATAGATGTGATGTTTATCTCTTAGCCCATGCAATTCCGGGCTGTGGTTGCCGACAACAACGCCGCAAATTTCGCCACCCAGCATGTCGGCGTCATTGCCGGAGTCTCCCGCAGTAAGTACCGCATGCAAGGGCAACCCCCAGCGAAAGGCCAGAAAACGGATGGCATGGCCCTTGGACGCACGAATGGGTAGTACATCCAGATAGTGGGTATGGGAAAGCACCACATGGGCGGCGATCTGCTGCCCACGCAGGCGCTGCTGTAGATCCTTCGCCGTCGGCGGGCGTTTGGGATCCACATAGTAGCTTACCTTGAATGCGCTCTGGGTGAGCTTTTCCTGCAGGCGCAGGCCGGGTACCCCGGCCAGTGCCTGTAATACCCCTTCACGCCACCAGCGATAGTGCAGATGAGCGGCCCAGTCCTGATCCTCGCGCAGCTTGTTGCCATAGACGATACGCGTACCCACATCGGTGATGCAGATGTCCGGGCGGGGAATCTGGTGTGCCGCCAGTATCTCCATGGTCTGTTTGAGATTCCGGCCGGTGGCCACACCAAAGGCTACCCGGGGATGCTCTCTCAGCCATTCCATCAGCCTGGCGAGCCCCGCCGGGTCGCCAATCAGGGTGTTGTCGATGTCGGATATGAGCAGATGATCCGCCGTCGGTAAGGCGCGGCGTACCCCTTGGCGGGCGGCGGATTCACGCCGCAACTGTTTGCGCTGACGTCGGAGAATACGTTCCACTTCTGCCAGATAACGGCGCGCATGAGCATCCCAGCTATAGACCCGGCGCACCCCCAGCAAGCCTGCCCGGCTGGCGCGCTGCCAGCGTTGGCGATCAAAAAGCATTTGCCGGAGGGCGTCTTGCATCTCCCCGATATTCAGCGGATCCACCAGAATGCCATTGCGGCAGTTGCGGATGATGTCCTGCGGGCCACCATGCCGGGTGGCGACGACCGGCAAACCCGAGGCCGCCGCTTCCAGCAGGGTCAGGCCAAAGGGTTCAGTCAGTGCCGGATTGACGAAAACGCCCTTATAGATGGCCGCATAGCGGTAATATTCGGGAATGTCTTCCGGTTCGTGATGTTTGGGGAGGGCGATTTGCCCGTAAAGGTCGTAATCGTCAATGGTATCCAGTACGCGCTGGATCACTCTTTTCGCCCCGTACGAGAGTTGCCCAAAGCGGTCACGCTGGCCCATAACCAGAACCAGATTGGCCTGCTCCCGCAAAACCGGATCAGTGGCATAGGCCTCAACCAGACGCTGAAAATTTTTACGCTCATCGGGCCGGGCAATGGCCAGAATGGGGGGCTTGCGCGGCGCTTCCAAAAAGCGGCGTAAGCCGGACAGCAGCGGCGATGAACGCTGCCGACCCGGCCGGGAAAATCGTCGCAAGTCCACACCTGGCGGCAGGATCCTGAAATGCGTCCGCGCGGCATTCTCGTACAGGCCATACTGCTCGTCCACTTCCTGACGGGTGCTGGCCATGACCACGGATGCTTCACTGAGTACGGATTCTTCGGCGGCAATACGTCGTGGAAAATGAAATTGGCGGTCGATACTTTCCGCCTTACGGCCAGCAGCGATCAGTCTTTCCCGTTTATCTCGCCCCAGGGAATGGCCGGTGTGAACAAGCGGAATACCCAACAAACGGGAGAGACGTACCCCTACATAACCCGCATCGGCATAGTGGCTGTGGATGATATCGGGAATACAGTTTTCACTACGGATAAACTGCAGGGCGCCGTCCACAAAGGTATCCAGGTAATCCCAGAGCCGCTCTTTTTGCAGATATTTATGCTCTGGACCGGCAGGCAGACGGATAATCTGCGCGCCGGACGCCAATAGTTCGCGCGCTTCTCCATAAATGGGATTCGTGCCGGGATCGCTAAAGCGCCGCGTGAGGAGGTCGATCCGGGTGACGCGCGGGTCCCGTGCCAGCGCCTGCATTTCGTCGAGTACATAGCCAACCTGGCCGCCGGTATCTGCATCGACCCCGAGTTCCGGCGTTCCGCAAATGCGGCCGTGGATACTCAGCATCAGAATGTAAAGACCCTGGTGGTCTGACAAGTTATTCCTCCTTGACCCAGCGCGCCATTATGGCCTGGTAAAACCCAGGTTGATCCGGTATGGCACCGGATAACGCACAAACGGCCGCTGCCAGTTCCCCTGCCCTCTGCAATCGCCGAGCGATGGCGTCGCCACGAAACAGGCTCCAGAGCCAGCCTGCGGCAAAGGCGTCTCCCGCACCGACGGTATCCTGGATAACGGTGGAGACCGCTTCCGTCTCGTAAAAATTGGTCCCATCCCCATAAGCGGCACCCGCAGCACCACGCGTCAGCAAGACGGCTTGCACATGAAAATGCCGGGCTACCGTCTGCATCGCTTCCCGCAGGGTCGAGGCAGAGGGCAATTCGCAAGTATGAATGATCTGCTCCAGTTCCTCCACATTACATTTCAGTATAGATGAACCCTGTATGAGTTCGGCCAGCAATTCCGGATTCCACCAGGGATCGCGCAGATTGACGTCGACAAAGCGCCACTGGGCACGGGCACGTAACTGGCGCCAGGTTGCCCGCGATGGCCCGTCTTCCCGCAAGGCGAGGCTACCGTGATAGAGCCAGGGAATGGGGGCGATCACGCTGGCGGGCGCACAAATGGCGTCGTAGGCCTGATGCGGCAGAATTTCAAAGCGGTGCCCCTGCCCGACGTCCACCGTCACCCGTACCCGGCCAGTGGGAAGCAACGTATCTTCTGTCACTTCGTCCATGGCCATCCCCCAATCCCGCATGTGCTGCAAAATGCGTTGCCCCGGGGCATCCCGCCCTACCCTGCTGACAAAGACGGACGCCACCCCCAGCGCATGGAGGTGTTGCGCGACATTGAAGGGCGCGCCGCCAAGTCGTTGCACGTCGCCAAAATCATCGATCAGACATTCGCCGAAAATAATACCGGGAGACCCGTTGGTGTTCATGGCGCAATTTTCTCGTCAGCATTGGCTTTTCCGACATCGGGCAAACGACGAATAATGCGCTGGAAAAAGAGATTGTTAGGAATAACCACAATTTTTCCATCATCCTGACGTAATTCAGTAAACATGAGATTTTCTTCAATGACCTCGCCGGTCAGTGATTCCGGGAATATCTCGATATGTTGCCCCAACTGTAATGGCTGCCAGAACCAGATAAAAAAGCGTGCCGTAATGTTGCTGACCATGGCCCATACCGCCAGCATACCGACGCCGATCACCGCCAGTAAGCTGACAAAAGTGGTCCAGACGGCGGTGACATCGACACCCCAGACCCGCAGCACGACAACCCAGACAATGAGCCAGAGAAACCAGGTAGTGATTCTCTGGAGCATCACGCCATACCCGCGTGACATGGCCCGTCGCCTGCCAAGAAAGCCCATAAGATGAACAATTACATTACCATACCAGCGTAATATCAGAAAGCTACCCGCCACAATCAGCAGGGTATATATCAACCGGTGTAATAACCATTCGGGGTTCGTCGTCAGCCCGTGGAAAATCATGCCCATACATCACTCCCCTCTGCTGTTGTTTTTTACCATAACGTAGCGAACGCAGACGGGCAAATCCGCGCCCGACTGGCGTCATGCCCACGGTACTTCATGCTTGCGAAATCCCAAGGCATCTCCTTTGTCAGGGAACCAACAGAGCAAAGGCCTATCAGATAATTATATACCTCGCACGATATCGTAAATAGCGGCCCAACAAACGACACCAGGAGGGAGCATGGCAGACACCAGGAATTCCGGCACCATCATGGGCGATAAGGCTATCGCCGCCCGCATTCAACAGACACGTGAACACCTGGATCGCTGGCGCGCCATCTTGAAGGAGCCCGAACGCTGGGTATCTGTCTGGTTTTTGGCCTATGCACTGTTGGGCGCTGTCTCGTCCGGGCTGCTGCCTATTCTCTTGCCCCTGATGATCGTCGCTCTCACCAATCATCTCAGTTGGGTCGCCTATGTCATGGGCGGCTTCAACCTCGGATTGCTGACCTCACCCCTGTGGGGAATCCTGGCCGACCGCAAACAACTGCATCGTCCCATTTTTTTCGGGGGCTTTCTGGTGCTGTCACTGGCACTGGCAGTCATGCCTTTTCTGCCGGGTATATTCACCTGGAGCGGACTCTCTCTGCTCGCTGGTGCAGGGACCTCGGCCGTGGCCACTATGGCCAGCCTGTTCATCGTCGAGTTTGACCCGCAAAATGAGTGGGAACCCCGACTGGGCTGGCTGCAGACTTTCAACGGCGGCGGGCAGGTCGGCGGGCTCTTGCTCGCGGGCATCTTCGTCAGCAATTTCAAAGCGGGCCTGATCTGTTCGGCCCTGGCGTTGATTCCCGCTATCTGGTTAGGGGCCAAAGGCTTGCCTACCGCTGCCAAACATTACGGTTGGGCGGCGGATGTGGGCGATCACATGCGGCGCGATCTGGACTGGCGCTTCCTCGCCAATTTCGGGCGCCCGGAACTGCTGGGAGGTGGCCTGCTACGCTTTTCGCATCATCTTTCCCTGCGCGGTGCGCGCCGATTGGGCGACGTCCTGCATACTCGCTTTGGTCGCTTTCTCCTTTCCTGGTTTGCCGTAGCCTTTGGGGTCGCCGCGTTCTTCGCCTACTTTCCGGTGGCCATGCAGAAAGCTTACAGCGTAGCCCCGGCACTGACCTCCAGCGTCTACGCCATGGCCGCCGCCATTGCCTTGGTGCTGTATTCGGTGGGTGGGCAGTTATCCGGACGTTTCGGCGCCGGAAGGGTATATCGCTGGTCTTTGATACTCCGCTTTTTGGGATTTGGGCTACTACTTCTGGTGTTTTTCCTGCCCGTACCCAAAACGCTGACCGCCCTGGCTGGTTTTGTCCTGATTGTCATCGCCTGGCCACTGCAGAGTATCTCCGGAACTACCCTGACAGCCCGGTTAACGCCCGTCAGCCAAGGCGCGGCAATGGGTCTTTTTAATGCCAGCGGCGCAGTGGCCACAGTAGTTGGCACCTTTCTAGGTGGCCCGCTGGTACAGTTTATCGGCTATCCGTCCCTGTCGGCCATGGCCTTGCTCGGGATTCTGATCGGCTGGCTGATGGGGCATGGATTACAAGCCCCAAGTGCCGCGCCAGCCCACCCCGATGATTTAACGGCGCAGAAAACACAACAGTCCTAGCGATTCCGCATGAAATCAGCCGTGCGCTGAAAGGCACCCTGCAGGTGGGCATAGAGTTCCGGCTCTATCTCTACGTCGTGCATGGCCCGAAGCATGCAGGCCATCCACTGATCCCGCGCCTGATCATCCACCGGGAAAGAGCCATGCCGAGCCCGTAAGCGGGGATGCCCGAAACGCTGCACATACAGGTCAGGCCCGCCCAGCCAGCCGGACAGAAACAAAAAGAGCTTCTCTCTGGACGCGGAAAGATCTTTCGGGTGAATATCCCGCAACGGAGTCTGCCACAGCGTCTCGCTATCCATCAGGTCATAAAACCGGTTGACCAGCTTGCGAACGGCCTCTTCACCACCAAGGCGGGCGTAGGGCGTACTTTCAGGTTCAGGCATCAATAGGTTTGCTCCAGATGGGTGTATAGAGGCCACTGTGTTTATGATGCTTACTGCGCGGACATGGCCTTTTTGCACTTTATTAATGTCTACGCTACAGTCAATCGGATACAACCTGAGCCGCAAGCGTACCCTCTTTGGAGGTTATTCGGCAACGTCCCGCCTCCGTCCATTGCCCACAGGAAAATTCATGCCTCTTGCACCGACAGCCGCATTCATCAATGGATGCTGGACAGACCTCGGCATACACTTTGTGGTGCGGAGCCCGGTCAATCAACAGATGCTCGCCGAAGTGTCCGATTGCGGAACTCGGGAGGCCGAAGCGGCGGTGCAGGCGGCAGTGGTCGCTTTTACAATCTGGCGTCAAACCGCCGTCTACCAGCGCGCGGCCACTCTCAGCCGTTGGGCGGACCTCATCCAGATTCACGCAGAAGACCTCGCCCATCTCATTACCTGGGAGATGGGTAAACCCATACGTCAGAGTCGTGCCGAAATCAAAACCGCGGTCACTTTGGCGCGCTGGTATGCCGAAGAATGCAAGCGCATCACCGGCGAAAGTATCCCCTCCCAGTTTCCAGACAAGCGCTTACAGATCTGGAAGGTGCCGGTTGGTCCAGTATTCGCCATTACACCGTGGAACAGCCCGGTCTCCATGGTTGTTCGCAAGATAGCTCCGGCACTGGCAGCCGGTTGTACGGTCATCCTCAAGCCCGATGAGCAAACGCCGCTCTCCGCCCTAAAACTTGCCGAACTCTGGGCCGAGGCGGAAGGCCCCGCGGGCACTCTGCAGGTTCTCCCCAGCTCTGCTCCTGCCCCCCTGGCGGAACGACTGATGGCTGACCCGCGCATAGCCAAGTTGAGTTTTACCGGTTCCACAGCGGTCGGGCAGAAGCTTTATGCGCAGGGATCGCTGACCATTAAACGGCTTTCTCTGGAACTGGGCGGCCACGCTCCGGTGCTTATTTTTGCCGATGCGGACATCGCTGCGGCGGTGGCCATGACCATCCATGCTAAATTCCGCTATGCTGGCCAATCCTGTGTCGCCGCCAACCGCTTGTATGTGGATGATGCGATCCTGCCGGAGTTTGCCGCACGCTACCTCGACGCGGTAAGTCATCTCAAGATCGGAGACCCCTTTGCAGAGGACACTGACATCGGGCCGCTGGTTTCCGCAGCCGCTGTCCAGAAGTTCAAAGCGCAATTGCAGGATGCCCTGGACCGCGGTGCGAGACTGCTGTGCGGAGGGGATGCACAAGGCCTGTGGTGCTCCCCGACCCTCCTCGCCGATCTCGATCCGCAGAGTCGTATATTCCACGAAGAAAGCTTCAGCCCCCTGCTGCCCATACAGGGGTTTCGCAGCGAAGCGGAAGCCATTGCCCTCGCCAATGACACCCCCTATGGCCTGGCCGCTTATCTCTGGACCCGCGATCTCGGACGCGCATACCGCGTCGCGGAGGCGCTGCAATGCGGCATCGTCGGCGTCAATGACGGGTCTCCCGCCACCCCGCAAGCGCCTTTCGGCGGCAACAAGCTTTCTGGACTGGGCGTCGAGGGTGGCAAATGGGGGTTGGAGGAATATTTGCAGTTGCGCTATGTCTCTTTCCAATTGCCACCCGCGCCAGCGACCGGAGATATGGAATCCACTCTTTCTTACCTTTAGTTGTTTAGGGATATACTCACTCGCCAACATCAGGTGCATAATCGTTCGCTGTTAGGGGCTATATCATGTATTTCTCTCCGCAGGAAATTGCTGCACTCATCCAGGAAGATCAGCCTTTCCTGGATCTCACCACCCACATGCTGGGTATTGGCGGCAAGGCCGCGGTCATGCGTTTTCGCTGTCGTCAGGACATCACGGTCGCCGGGACCGAACTGGCCGCACAGATACTGGACGCCTGCGGCCTTAGCATGACCGAAAGTCAGCCGTCGGGCGCATTGGCCGCAACAGGAAGCGCTCTGCTGGCTGCAGAAGGTTCCGCAAGTGCTGCCCACTCTGCCTGGAAAGTGGCGCAAAATGTGTTGGAGTACGCGTGTGGCATCGCGACCTACTCCGCGCAATTGGTACAGCAGGCGCGCCAGATCAATCCCCGAATATCCGTGGTTGCGACGCGTAAGAATATTCCTGGAATACGGCGCTTTGCCGTCATGGCTGCTCTCGCGGGGGGCGTCATGCCGCATCGGCTGGGCCTCTCGGAAAGTGTTCTGGTATTTGACCAACACCTGGCCTTTTTAGGTGGTTTGTCGCCTTTCTTGCAACAGTTGGCGCAATACCGGAGACAGGTTCCCTCCAGCAAGATCGTGGTGGAAGTGCAAAAGACGGATCACACCCTGACGGACGCGCTGGCACTGGCTCAGGCCGGGGTCGCTGGCATCCAGTTTGACAAATTGCCCCCCGGACTCCTGGCAGAAATTGCCGCGCAGCTGCGCGTCGTAGCACCTGAAGTTACGTTGTTTGCAGCGGGCGGAATCACCCTTGCGAATATTCAGTCCTATGCAGCAACCGGTATGGACACCCTCGTGACCAGCGCCGTTTATCACGCCGCACCGGCAGATATCGGTGTGGAAATCCGCCCCGCATAAGACCTGTGACTCCCGCGTATCAGGGGATTTTGATCAGCATGGGGCGCACCCGCTATCCCGCCTTGCGCAATAGCCGTAAATCATAGCGGCCATCGCGCACGGCCGCCGCCATCTGCCCTATCGTTTTCTGGCGAAGCAATTCCAACACCTTGTTTTTAATTGGTGACCATGCGTGGTGCGCAGGACAGGCGGTCGCATCTGTGCACTTGGCGAGGCCCAAAACGCATCCTTCGCCAAAAGGTTCACCGGCAATACGCTTCACCATCTCCAGAAGTCCCGATTCCCGGATTCCCGGCGCCAGCAGAAAACCGCCGCCGCGCCCCTTGAACGACTGAAGTATACCCTTCCCCGCCAATCCCCTGAGAATCTTCGCCAGGTAGGGAGAGGGCACGTCATAGAGATAGGCCGCCACATCCTGACCGCGCACACAGAGATCCTCCGGCTGCGCTGCCACGTACACCAAAGCCTGAAGCGCGTAGTCGCAGGTTTTGCTCCACAACATGGCCTTGTCCCCTGCTTTATCCCGCCTTGGCCACGGCGGCCCCGTCCAGCAACACGCTGGAGGGTATCTGGAGCACCTGTATTCCCTGCTCACGGACAAAACGTGCTTCGTTCCGGGTCAGCGGCGCTTCCATCAGGGCCCAATGACGATCCGTTGAACGCTTCATGATCTGACGGGCAAAATTGCGCTGCAACTGATCGTTGAAACGGCATCCGACAAAAAGAAAATGACGCCCGATGCGAATTTGTTGGACGATCTCCGGGATAGGCGTCTGAATGTCAATTTCCGTCAGCACTTCGACAAAATCCGTATCGGAAACGAGGTAATTGTTGGCCGGACTTTGCGAGCCCCAAGGCTCATACAGTATCGTGTCCCACTGGGCGGCGACGGCGGCGTCAACTGGTTGACCGGCGGCATTCATATATCCCGTCCAGTGGCCGAAATGCTCGGTCTGGCTGAGTCCCTGGATACGTCCCCAGCGTGTACCCTGTTCGGCCAAGGCCTTGGCCATACCATTGTCGTACCAGAGGTGGACGATCAACGGGAGTTTTCGGGCAGCCAGTTCGCGCTGCAAAGGATGGAGCGGCGGATCCCCGGCAAAGGCCTTGTCCATCATGCCCACGAGGGTCTTGCGATGCTTGAAGTTCTCGATATATTGCGCGGCTCCGGTGAGGTTGCGACGGACCTTGTGGGGTACCGTCACCTGGCTGCTGAGCAGCTCCGCCAATGCCGGCAACTCGCTGGGCAGCGTGGCACCGGCCTCTGGCAACAGACCAGGACCGAGATAAGGAATGATGCGCCCTTCCGCAAGGCCGCTGAAGATTTCCGAAAGATCCTTGTCCATAGTTATACTTCCTTATGTAACGGGGGAAAGAACTGCGGCCTTGATCTGTTCGATGACCGCTGGTTCGAGGCGAAAAGCACCCCTTCCGCCGGAGAGCGATTCATAACTATTGGACGAGTGTCTGCTCAGCGCATTGAACCAGTCCTGGGGACTGGTCCCGCTGGGACACTCGCCAATTTCCCGCACACTGCCATCATTGGCAAAGCGCACATGAATCACGACGAGTGTTTGTTCCATAATGGTCTCCTCATAAGCCTGAAGAAAATCCCAAAAGCTCGATGACAACATCTTCTTCGCCGATCATGGCCTGACAAGCCAGACGGGATTTGCTGCCGACGCCAACGATGGCATCCAGTCGCTCATTTTCCAGACGCTGGATTTTAGACACGCTCTTTCGACCTTCCTGGACGAAAATATGGCAGCTATCGCATTCACCTTTGCCTTCGCACTTCAGAACCATAGACTCACCAGCGGCAATCACTGCGGCAGCGAGACTGGCCCCCACGGGCATCTCGACGGTTTTACCACTGGGTTTGATGGTGATAATGGGCATTCAATCTTCTCCTCTATTAAAATGAACATAAAAACAATACACTAATAAATAGCGGCACCGGCACCGACATTAACGGATGCATCCTTCAGGGTTTCGATGATAAAGGCGATTTCCTCTTCTTCCAGACGTGGGTGAAAAGGCAGGATCAGGGTGCGATCGGATACCCGCACGGCGGTCGGGCAATGACCGCCGCCGCGCTCGCGATAATAGGATTGCGTATGCATGGGCAGGCAGTAAGAGGCCGCCTCGATACCCTGGGCGCGGAGATCGGTGACGATGGCATCCCGACTGCTGCGGCTGAATCGGGTGCCGAGATGTACTTCGTACACAAACCAGTGCACCGCGGTGGCATCCGGCCCATGGTAGGGATCCTTGATCCCTTCAAAGGACTTCATGTACTCAAAGTACAGTGCTTCCACCTGCTGCCGGCGTTGCAAAATACCGTCCAGACGGGCGAGCTGGACCAGCCCGATGGTGGCCTGAATATCGCTCATTTCTGCTTGCAGGGGTGGACGGGTAGGCGCCACCACCGAGCCCCGCTCACTGATGCCGCGCGCGCGGTATTGGCGCAGACGGCTGACCGTTTCGGTATCGTCCGTGACGATCATGGCACCTTCACCACAGACCAGGGCAGAGGGCTGGGCAAAGGCAAAAATAGCGCTGTCCCCGAAGCTGCCTACCAGTTTGTCCTGATAACGGGAGCCGATGGCCTCCGTCGAATCCTCCAGCAGCAGCAGGCCGTTTTCGTTGGCCATCCTGCGCAGCTCCTGCCAGAAGGCGGGATGCCCCTTGGTATTGCCGGCGAGAATCGCCCGGGTTTTCTCCGTGATCAGGGTCTCAGTCCCTTTGGGGGAGATCGTGCCGGAGTAGTAGTCGATATCGGCAAACACCGGCTGAGCTCCGTACCAGGCCAAGGCGTGGCCGATCTGCCACCAGCTATAGGGTGAGAGGATGACTTCATCGCCTGCCCTGAGCTCATAGGCACGCAGACAGAGCATCAGGGCGAGCGTCGGGCTGGCAACGGCGACAGCGTAGCGCCGCCCGTGATAGGCCGCAAAAACCGACTCAAATGCCTCCACCTGTTCCCCGGCGCTGATGTGGGTGGAACGCAATATCGCTTCCACCGCCGCCAGTTCGCTGGAGCTGATGTCCGGGTCCGACAGCGGTATTTCTGGTGCGCTCATGGCACGTTCCCATGCATGGCCAGCAGCAGGCCCGTTGCCGCCAGGGAATTTGCCGTGACCTTCCAGCAGTGGTCACGGGTATCGAGCAGATGCAGGTCAAAATATTCACCGGCACGGAAAGGCACGTCGCTGACATCGCTGGCGGGGCATTGGGTAATGGGCAGTCCGGGGAACTGAGTGCGCAGAACGGGCAGAACACCTTCGCCAGACCGGCAGACCGTCTGGCCCAGATCAAATAGCACCGCGATGTCCTCGTCAGTCAATTTCATGATCTCAGCCCTCCAGACGCCGAGCTTCTACGGTGATAGGCAGACGGGTATCACTGGGCATCTCCGGTAATTCCAGGCGCCAGCCGTTAGCCAACGTCACCACCCCGCCCCACAGTTCCGGCTTCTGACACTCGGTAATAGGTTCTTCAAGATCCTTCTTGGGCACATACGCCGTCAGCTCACCGGCAGCATTTTTACGAATCATCACCTTCATGGGGTATTCCTTTCAGTGTGCACAAGAAATTGCGGCACCAGCCGCCGTCATCGGTGGCATGTCCATCATGCCCAACAGAATGCCTGGTAATACGCGGAGCACCCGTTCCACATCCTCCGACCGGTTCAGGCGTCCAAAGGAGAAACGCAGCGAGGACAGCACCGCCGTTTTAGAAAAGCCCATAGCCGTCAGCACATGGGAAGGTTCCTGACCGCCAGCAGCACAGGCGGCACCGGCGGCCGCAGTAATGCCCTCCTGCTCCAGGCGATAGAGCAGCTCTTCACTATCCAGAGCGATGAATCCAATATTACTGGTATTGGGCAAACGCTCGGCATCCTGCCCGTGGATGCGCGCGCAGGGCATGAAGGCCAACAGGCCTTGTTCAAAATGATCGCGCAATCCCTGCAGGTAGCGAGCCTCGTGTTCGATATTGGTGAGCAGGCGAGCAGCCGCCGCAAAGCCAATAATACCTGGAACATTCTCAGTACCACCCCGGCGTCCCCGTTCCTGATGACCATGAAATAGTGGTGGTAAGGCAATGCCTTTGCGGACAAAGAGCGCCCCCACCCCCTTTGGCCCATGAATCTTGTGTGCAGAGCAGGATAGGAAATCCACGCCGGATGCGGCGGCATTCACCGGCAGCTTGCCGAGGGCCTGGGTCGCATCCGTATGGAAAAAAGCCCCCGCGTCATGAGCCATGGCCGCCGCTTCAACGATTGGAAAGAGCACACCCGTTTCATTGTTCGCCCACATGAGAGAAACCAGGGCGGTATCCGGACGCAAGGCGGCACGCAGGTCTGCGAGGTCCAGCCGCCCCTCTGCATCCACTGGCAGGTAACTCACTTCTATCCCGAGGCGCTCCAGATGCTGACACATCAACAGCACCGAGGGGTGCTCTACCTGGCTGGTGATCAGGTGGCGTCTGCCCTTGATCATGGAGAGCGCACCCAGGATCGCCGTATGATTGCCCTCGGTCGCGCCACTGGTGAAAATCAGTTCCGCGGGTGAAGCACCCAGCAACCTGCCCACGGCAACCCGCGCCTCACCCAAAACCTTCTTGACGCTTGCACCCGCTTCGGAGGCGCTGGAAGGATTGGCATATTCCGTGGACAAATAGGGCAACATGGCGTCCAGTGCCGCCGGTGCCAAGGCCGTTGTCGCATTGTTATCGAGATAAATGCTGCGCGTTATATTCATGATTTTGGCTCTCCGATGGGCAATATTTCCTCTTCCAGGCAACCCACCACCATGCCGTTGGCGAACTCCACGAGGTAGAGGGGCGTGTTGCTCTCCTCATGATGTCCTACCCGCACGATTTCTCCCGGACTGTCCTTGGCTACCAGCAAGGCCCCTTCGGCCTCCCCCGGATAAGTCCCGTCATTAAAAATATCATCGCCAGCCAATACCTTGAGGCCCCAATCAAATCGGGGGGGGCGCAAATCCATCATGAGATTTTCTCCTCCTGACTCGGATTGTATTCGATCAGTTCCAGTTCGCGGCCCTTCATACCGACCAGATGACCACGTTCATAAAAATCCACGCCATAAATATAAAATTGTTGCAAATAGGTGCCGATACTGATGATAAAACCGACATCGCCTTTTGTAACAATCACCTCGCCAATTTCGGCGCCGGTGAATGTCCCGTCATTTTTCACATGCTTGCGGGAACGGACTTTATCTCCATAATTGAACTCGGGTTCTGCGCCCAACTCCACCGTTGCACTGTCTCTGCTCATTCCGGCCATATCTCGCCCTCCCCCGGCAATCGTTGTCTGGAAAGCGCTTCGCCTTTCCCCAGGCGTTCCGCAGCACAACGACGCACCTCATAATCCGCGTCCGCCAACAGGCGGATTACCGCTTCCCGGCTCCCGCGCGCGGCCACCTCGTAGCGGATACGCCAATCCGCATCGTCAACCAGCGTGGAAAGAATCGACACCGGTACCCGTTCAATGGCATCCAGACGGACCCCGGGATCGTCGTCCTGCAACATTTTGACCAGGGCATCCACGCCGATGCGTTTGGCCACAACCCGCCGGACCTCCACATCGGAATCATGCATCATGAGCGGTAACAGGCCCTTGGGCAGACGCCGCGCCACCTCCAGACGTACGTAATAATCCGCATCGTGCATCATGGCCGGCAGGTTACGGTCATCCAGTCGCGCGGCCACCCGGATACGCACTTCCCGATGCGGATCGTGGATCATCCGCAGCAGATAGCGTTGCGGGAGCCTTTGCGCTACCGCCCAGCGCACGGTTTCGTCAGGATCGTCCATCAGTGCGGGCAAATGAAAAATATCCGCATAACGTGCGGCGCAAGCCCGCACCTCAAAGTAGCCGTGTTGCAGATAATCCTTGGCGATCTGTGGATTCCAGCGAAAAAAGCGATCCACCCTTTTGGCGTAACGATCATGCATACAGGCATGCAGTGCTTCGCACTTCACCTCCGGGATCCCGCGCTCCGGGCAGGCTTCACAGGAGACGGCACCACCCTGCCAGTCAATGGCCTCATCCGGATCACTCATCGTCGTCCTCCTCTTTTTTTTGCAGGACTTCCAGCAGCACCCGCGCCTGTATTTTGTCCGTCGGGTCCAGTTCGATGAGTTTGTCCATGATTTTGCTGCCCGTAGCTAGGTGACCCAGACGCAAATGCAGGTAACCATAGGCTTTCAGCACGAACATATAAAAGCGTGCCCGCGGTGCATCAAAACTGCCAAAGTCCGCCTGCCGCTCCCTTACCTTGCGCCAGTCCGGATCAATACCCAATTCTGCGGCGCTGCGCTGCAGACAGATACGGGCCGTTGCCAATGCCTCGTTCAGTCGGCCTTTATAGAAATAAAATTTGTACAAACCCAGGTAAACAAACATGTGCTCGGGGGCGATGGCGATGGCATCCATCAGGTGATCCTCGGCGCGCACATCGTCCGCATAGGAGCGCGCCGCGAGATGCAGATGGTGTTCCGCCGCCTCCGGCAGGAGGCCTTCATAGTAACGGCGGTTCAACCATTCATCGTCCCAGATATTGCTCATGCTGCACCCCTCTGCTTCACGGGGTTGAGCAGAGCCGCTTCACACTCCTCACAGCAGACATAACTGCTGTAAGCACGTGCGAGATGACGCTGCTCTCTGGCTGGTATACGGGTAAATATCTCCGCATGACGTAAATCGATAGCATCCAGATGCGAGGGAAGTGCTGCCGTATTCACTGCGCAACGATGGATAGTCGTGTTCGTATGATGAACGATCCAGGTTTCCATGTTTTCCTCCCTCCAATCTCTGCCATATCCCTACGGGGCATTATTCCTTGGGTGTAAATGAAGTTCCGCAACCGCAACTGGCCGCCGCATTCGGATTGGTAAAGACCAGCCCGGTATTCATCAGGCTATCCTCGCAATCGACGACGACGCCATTGAGAAAAGGGACACTTTTCTGTTCCAGCAGCACCGGAATGCCATTACTGGTGATGGCCACATCGCCTGGTTCCGGCACTTCGACAATACGAAAATCGTAAGACAGGCCAGAGCATCCGCCCGGCTTTACTGCAAGGCGGAAAGCACTGGCAGCATTGCCACCGCCAAAGGTGATCATCCGCTGGATAAAACGTTCCGCTTTCGGCGTAAAGGTGAGTTCCATGACCGGCTCCTAAGCGACGTAACGGGGATAGTTGTTGTCAATAATGCAGGTGTCATCCACCGGACATACCGCCACACACTGCGGTTCATCGAAATAATTTATGCATTCCGTACACTTGGCCGGATCGATCACGAAGGTGCCATTTTTTTCGGAAATGGCCATATTCGGGCATTCCGGTTCACAGGCCGAACAACTGGTGCATTGGGAACTGACGATTTTGAAAGCCATGATGTTTCTCCTTTTGACAAAAACGGGGGAGGATATCTCCCCCGACAACCTTACGCAGCTACATACGCCCCCTGCCGGATCTCCGCGTCTCCGCGCTGGCCATGAACAATGGCCCCACTACGGATGTTATCGAGATAATCCCGATAGTAGGCAATGACTGACTGCTCGATATATTCAAAGGCGTAACGATCCACCGCATCGATTCCCGCCGCTTCCAGCGAGGCTTTCGGACAGCCACCGATCTTGGCCACAAAAACTGCCGTACAATCGTTGATCGCGCGGATGATGGTGCTTTCCAGAGCTTCCTCTTCGCCATAACCGCCCTGGCAATAGAGGTCTACGCGACGGTGGCCGACAAACTTCGCGCCGGACGCACTCGCTTCATAAATCTGGAACTCGGTGGCATGCCCGAAGTGTTCATTGACCCGCCCGCTGCCTTTGGTTGCCACCGCGATCAAAATTTTGACATCGGATTGTTCGCCAGCCAGGGTTTCCAATTCAGCACGTTTGGCGTCCGCCGTTGCCTGACGCTCCTGCTCGACCAGCGACTGATAGGCCTTGCGCGATTCGAGGTCGTATTCCACATCCATCGCCATTACGGCTTCGGTCGTGAATTCTGCCGAACGGTCTTCGCCCAGCAGACCCACCGCGTCCGCCCGGCATTGCCGACAGTGGCGCATCATGTTCATTTCGCCTTCGCAACTGTCCTGCAGGGCTTTGAGTTCCTGAGCGGTCGGGCCACGCTGGCCGTTCAAACCGAAAACCGTGCCATGTTCAGGCGCAGAAATCAGAGGCATGATGTTGTGGAGGAAGGCCCCGCGGCTCTTGACTGCCCGGTTGACTTCCACCAGATGGTGATCATTGATGCCGGGGATCATGACCGAATTCACCTTACAGAGAATGCCGCGCTCGGTCAGCATTTCCAGTCCCTGCATTTGCCGATCGGTGAGTATCTGCGCCGCTTCACGCCCCTTGTAACGCTTGTTTTTGTAAAAAATCCAGGGATAGATCAGCGCGCCCACTTCCGCATCCACCATATTGATGGTGATGGTGACGTGATCCACATTGAAACCGGCAATAGTGTCTACATGGTCAGGGAGTGCCAGGCCATTGGTGGACAGGCAAAGCTTTATATCCGGCGCTGTTTTCGAGATCAGTTCAAAGGTCTTGAAAGTTTTCTCGGGGTTGGCCAGGGGATCACCCGGACCGGCAACGCCCAACACGGTCATTTGCGGAATGGTGGAGGCCACGGCCAGCACCTTTTTGGCCGCTTGCTCCGGCGTCAGTTTTTCACTGACCACGCCCGGACGACTTTCGTTGGCGCAGTCATATTTGCGGTTACAGTAATTGCACTGGATATTGCAGGCGGGCGCCACCGCGACATGCATACGGGCGTAATGATGATGCGCTTCTTCGCTATAACAGGGGTGATTCTTGACCTTTTCCCATATCTCCGGTGCCAGATCTCCCTGCCCCGCTCCGGTGCCACAACTGGCCTTGCCGGAACTGCCGCTCGTACCACAACCTTGGTGTTCTGCCTTTTGCTGCATGATCTCATCCAGATCCACCCCGTTATTGGGTGTGCTAATACTGGAAAGAGAAATTATTTGGGATGCCATGGGCGTAATCCTCCATACGGATCTTCAGTGAACGATGGAAAACCGCGCGCCTCATGGATGTATCGGCTTGCTCCTAAGAAGCTGACGCTTGCATTACCTATAGCAAAAGTAATGCCAACGTATAGAATGTTTATTTTTCAATATGTTATGATAATTCATCCGGTGCTTTGTCGGTAATATTACGTGTGTTTCCAGCACTGCGGCGAAAATTGTCGAAAACCGGACAAACGGGAAGGGGTAAAAATAATACGGCAGGCGCGAAGTTAGAGTTTTTTAACTTCCACGCCATGTTTATTGAGGGCATAACCGAGTTTACGGGTGGTCGTCCCCAACAAACGGGCGGCTTTGGCTTGTACCCAGCCACAGCGGTCCATGGCCTGGATCAGGCGATCCCTTTCTGACAAAGGTGCCGCACTCTCCTCATCGTTAGCGATCAACGCAGCCACCACGTGCCGCGCAGGCTCGGGCACGACGGGAGGCGATGTATTACTACTGCCTGACACCTTCATGGTGATGATGGGATGGCTCCCTTCCAGCGGTCGCAAGGCCATGGAGAGGCACTGATTGCGCTGACAGGGCACGTCGAGATTGCGGATGATATCACCGCGCATCATGGTGGCGGTGCGTTCGACGCAGTTTTCCAGTTCCCGCACATTGCCTGGCCAATAGCAGGACACCATGGTTTGCAAGGCTTCCGGGGTGAGGGTCAGCTTGCGTTGGTTGTCGGCGTTGTGACGGGCGAGGAAATGTTCGATCAGGGCGGGGATATCCTCACGACGTTCCCGCAGTGGGGGCAGGAAGATACTGACGACATTGATCCGGTAATAGAGATCGGCGCGGAATTCGCCCTTGCTCACCGCCTCTTCGAGATTGCGATTGGTGGCAGTGATAATGCGTACATTGACGCGCCGGGTCTGGCTGCCGCCCACCCGCTCGAATTCGCGCTCCTGCAACACCCGTAAGAGCTTGGCCTGGAAAGCCGGAGAGATATCCCCGATCTCGTCGAGAAACAGGGTGCCGCCGTCCGCCAGTTCAAAGCGCCCTTTGCGCTCCTGGGTGGCGCCGGTAAACGCACCGCGCTCATGTCCGAAGAGTTCAGATTCGAGAATACTTTCGGGGAGCGCCGCGCAATTGAGCGAAACAAAGGCTTTGTCGCGGCGGGGGCTGAGATAGTGAATGGCGCGGGCGATGACTTCCTTGCCGGTACCCGACTCACCGCGCAGCAACACGGTCGCCTTGCCTGGCGCCGCCTGGTGCACGTCAGAAAACACCGCCTGCATGGCCCGGCTGTTACCGATGACATTTTTGATGCTGTAACGTTTCTGTAACTCCTTCTGCAAGCGATGCTTTTCCTGCAAAAGGCGGTTTCGTTCCGCCGATATACCCTGATGCAGGTTAACGGTCTGTCCTACCAGATTGGCGATCATCTGCAACAAGCGCACATCCGAACGGAAACTTACGCCCTTGTGTCGCTCACTGCGATAGATGGCGAGCACGCCGATACACTCATACCCCACCTTAATCGGCACCCCTACAAAGGCATGCAAGCGCTGACTGATCTCCGGTTCAAAGGCGCGGTGCAGAAAAGCCGGTTCCTGAGAGACATCAGGAATCACTATCGGCATGCCGGCACGCATAATCTTGCCTATCATCCCTTCCCCTAACCGATAACGCCCCCGTTCTATTTCCGCAACGGACAATCCTGTGGCAGCGATTACCCCCACTATTTCCTCATTCATGCGCAATACAATCATGGACGGTGAGATATGCAGATGACTTTCCAGGGTCTTCAGAACATCGTTCAGGGTGTGTTCGAGATCCATGGAGGAGCTGAGCACCTTACTCACCTCGTAGATGGTCGTCAGCTCCTGAAAATGGTTGGGGGTTACGTGATCTTTCATGATAAGGCCCTCTTCTCTACAGCGCTCAGGAGGCGTTGGGGTGGGATGAGGCGGCTGGGGTTTTGCTGAGCCTGTGCGCCTGCCTGACGCTTGGGCAAGGCACGGAACGCCGACAATGGTCGGTACCAACGCCAGCGGCTTCAGCATACACGTCAAGAGATGTGGACGTCCACAGGCGCAATTGATCCTCAGAAAAACCGGCGGTTTTGGCGCCCGCCGCTTCCATGAGCGGGCGCCGAATGAGGAGTGGGTCGGACAGCATCGCGGCGAGTGCCCCGGCTTCCGTAAACGCCTCCGGAACGATCTCTCCCGACTTTATCCGCGGCGACGCCGGGTTGAACCACTCTGCCACGGGTCGATCCGCAAAATAGGGGCGCAGGGTTGCCGCCGTCCAGGCGGTCTTCAATAAGTCATGCACTTCCAGCACACAGCCGGCGGCCGTCAACAGTGCTTTCTGCCGCGCATTATTGGCACAGCCTGGTTTTTCGTAAAATAAGACACGCAGCGGTATGCTGACCGACAACTGCGCGTGATCCGCCCGCTCATCCCAAGCCAGAAGCTGATCCACCTGCGCCGCGATTTCTTTCTGAAGCGCGGGATCCAGACGCTGCAACCAGGCGCCGGGAAGCCCGCAAGTCCCGTACAGGGCTCCCGCCAGCATTCCCGCAAGGGCGCCCGTGGTGTCCGCATCCCCACCCTGATTTACCACCGTAATCAGGCAGTCTTTATAATTATCGGTATGGAACAGCGTATGCAGGACGGCGCGCACCGTATCCACAATATAGGGCGTAGGTGCCTGGGGAATTTCTTTGAAATCGAATTCCGGGTACCGTGCAACCAGTGCATCCGCCAGGCGCCGCACGGATGAAACGCCATCACCGCGTAGCGCGCAGCGCAACATCTCCCCCAGCGTCAGGGTGGCGATATCCGACAGCGGGTGATGGTGGGTCAGATGCGCCTGTTCTACACTGATTTGCCGGAAGGACGCGGGGGCGTTCAGGGTGGCCAGCACCACGGGGAGATTGCGTACGCACGCACCATTACCGGCATCCCATTCCGCCGGTTCGGCGGCGGTAGTGCCGTTGAGCATAAAGCGCCGGATTCCCCGGCGGCAGGTATTGCCCACATCCACGGGATGGCCGCGCAACCACTGCACCATCCCCTCGCCAAAGCGGGTAATGGACCATTGTTCATCGGCCAGAATGCTCCGCCCCAACACCAAACACATCTGGGTATCGTCGGTCACCTGTCCGGGCTGCAAATGCAGCCAGCCGCCACCGATCATATTGCGGTGGACGCCATATTCCTCCCGAATTTCCATGGGACTCATGAACTCCACTGTCGCGCCCAGGGCATCCCCGACAGCCAATCCCAGATAGGCACCTAACGCCCTCTCCCGCAAGTCGTAGCCCATTTCTCGTCCTCAGTAATAATACATGTGTGCCGTGTATTCACCGCCGATCACCAGATACTCACTCTCCGCCTGAAGTGCGCGACAGGGCAGCAGGCCCTTGAAAAACAGCAGCTTTACCAAAGGTACTTCCACCTCCAGTATGCAATCGCCGAATGCGCTGGCCACGTCCCGGTCGCTGCTGAAGGACACCAGGTTGTTCAGCCGGATCACCCCCTGCCGCGCCCCGGCTTTCCAGAGAATAGGATGTTCCGCAAAATCATTGGTTCCCCGGAACAAGCGCAAATGCCGTTGGCCCGATGCCAGAAAACGCCGCGCCGACCATTGTGCGAATTCAAACAACAGGTCAAGCTGCAACCAGATCGCATTATTATCAAATCGCCCTGACATTTTGTCGGTCATGTACTGAATCCAGGCGGCGTCACCCACACGGCCGATCACCTGCCGGTGAAAATTCGGCGCGATCCCGAACCGGCTCTCCACCCAGCCCTTCATAACCGCACCTTCCGGCGAATTGCTGTCATATCCCCAACCTTTGAGCAGGCGTAAGTAGCTGGCTCTGAAGCGTCGGCCCTTTGTCCGGTCATGCCCGCCAGCAAAAATCTCTTCCATGTACGCCTGGAAGACCTGTCCCGCCTCGCACTGTTCTTGCACCAGAGACAATTTCTGGAAAAGCGCGGGGTGCCCATCGCGCACCCCGGCGATATGTAGCGGCATCGGGAACGCATGAAATTCAGCACTGATCAACAGCCCGGACGGAATCCCGGTCAGATTGCTGCCGGGATTAGCGGCCGGTGAACGGGCGGGGCGCTGCTCCCCCAGGGAGTTCTCTACCAACAAAGACGTCCTTGATCCGGCTAATTCTGCAACACGGCAGCCACCTTGGCGCGGACATCCTCAAGCCGCAGCGGCTTATGTAGCAACACGAATCCCTTACTGATGGCGGGTTGGCTTAGGGCCGACCGCGCTTCCCCGACCACGAGCATCAGTCGTGCCTTGGGAAATTGTTCACTCACCGTTTCCACATTCAGCTGGCCTTCACCCAGCAGCGCCTCGCCAAGAATGATCAGGTCCGGCGGCCAATCCTGAGCTTTGGCGAGAGCAGCTTGGAGACTGGCGATTTCGTGGGTTTCATATTCATCATGAAGCATGAATTGCACCGCCATACGCCCAATCTCATCCGTATCCAGCACAAAAATGCGCCGATTACCCACCGCGAGATCACAATCCACACCGATCTGCATATCGTCCTCCCAAAATTGAGCAAGCCTTTTTGCTTGAATGGAGAATTAAAGCAGTATTTATGCCATATATTTCCACTTACGCCTTCAGCACCCGAATATCCGCCTGGCAGAGCCAAAAAATATGATCATCTTCCAGATAAGGCACTAAGCCATTCAAACAAAAGTGAATTTGTTAAAGCTTATGGAGGCTGCCCCGACGATCCAATAGCAGTACTAGGCATGACGCAAGCGCGTCAACGCTGTGTGCTTCCTGACATAGAAGGTGCGTTTTGTAGGTTTTCAAACAGCCCGCATGAGACCCCACAGAAAGCATTATTTTACATATAAAATAATGTGTTATGTAGATGCTTTCAGGCCTGGCACGGCACTTGCAACGGTCTGGATGGAAAGCGACTCTTCCCAGCTTTTGGGGGCTTCCACCTGACAAATTTAGGTCATTTTTGAAACAGGAGACATGACAATGAGTAAATTAAGGCAAATCGCCTTTTATGGTAAGGGAGGCATTGGTAAGTCCACCACCTCCCAAAACACTTTGGCGGCTCTATCGGAAATGGGCCAAAAGATTCTCATCGTTGGCTGCGATCCGAAGGCTGACTCCACCCGTTTGATTCTGCATTCCAAGGCACAGGACACCGTACTGAGCCTCGCCGCGGAAGCTGGCAGTGTGGAAGACCTGGAACTGGAAGATGTCATGAAAGTCGGGTACCGCGACATCCGCTGCGTAGAGTCCGGTGGTCCTGAGCCGGGTGTTGGTTGCGCGGGTCGTGGCGTGATCACCTCCATTAACTTCCTGGAAGAGAATGGGGCCTATGACGGTGCCGACTATGTCTCCTACGACGTATTGGGCGACGTGGTGTGTGGTGGCTTCGCGATGCCTATCCGCGAAAACAAGGCGCAGGAAATCTATATCGTCATGTCCGGCGAAATGATGGCCATGTATGCCGCTAACAACATCTCCAAGGGCGTGCTCAAGTATGCCAATTCGGGCGGCGTGCGCTTGGGTGGGCTGATCTGTAACGAGCGTCAGACCGACAAGGAACTGGAACTGGCGGATGCGCTGGCCGGCAAACTGGGCACCAGGCTCATTCACTTCATACCCCGCGATAACATTGTGCAGCATGCGGAACTGCGGCGGATGACGGTGCTGGAATATGCACCGGAATCCAAGCAGGCCGAGGAATATCGTCAGTTGGCGCAGAAAATCCATGCCAATGCCGGTAACGGCACGATCCCAACCCCGATCACCATGGACGAGTTGGAAGACATGCTCATGGAGTTCGGCATCATGCAGAAGGAAGATGCCAGCCTGATCGGCAAATCAGCCGCCGAGCTGGCTGCAGCAGTCTGAGTACCCGAGGGCACCCGACCGTATGGGGCTGCCCTCACTTTTCCTAGCTATAAGGAGAGATATGATGAGCATTACCGCTGAAGAAACCAGGGAGCAGATGGTCGCGGAAACCAAAACGCGGAATCGTGCCCTGATTGATGAAGTACTGAAGGTCTATCCGGAGAAAACCGCCAAAAGACGCGCCAAACATTTAGGTGTGTATGAGGAGGGAAAATCGGATTGCGGGGTTAAATCGAATATCAAGTCGGTGCCCGGCGTTATGACCATTCGTGGTTGTGCCTATGCCGGCTCCAAGGGCGTGGTCTGGGGCCCGATCAAGGACATGATTCATATTTCCCACGGACCCGTCGGCTGCGGTCAGTATTCCTGGGCCTCACGCCGTAACTATTATATCGGTACTACGGGTGTGGATACCTTTGTCACGATGCAGTTCACTTCCGATTTCCAGGAAAAAGACATCGTTTTCGGCGGTGATAAGAAACTCGAAAAGATCATGGATGAAATCGAGGATCTCTTCCCTTTGAACCACGGTATTACCGTGCAATCGGAATGCCCCATCGGCCTGATCGGAGACGACATCGAAGCGGTATCCAAAAAGAAGTCGAAGGAATACGGTGGCAAAACCATTGTTCCGGTGCGTTGTGAGGGCTTCCGGGGGGTATCCCAATCGCTCGGCCACCATATCGCCAACGACAGTATCCGCGACTATGTCTTCGAAAAGCAGGGCGCAGAACCCAAGGCTTTCGAAAAGACCCCTTATGATGTCGCCATTATTGGTGACTATAACATCGGTGGTGATGCCTGGAGTTCGCGTATCCTTCTGGAAGAGATGGGTCTGCGGGTGATTGCCCAGTGGTCTGGTGACGGTTCTTTGGCTGAATTGGAGAACACCCCCATGGCCAAATTGAATGTCCTGCACTGCTATCGTTCCATGAACTACATCTCCCGCTATATGGAAGAAAAACATGGCGTGCCGTGGGTCGAGTACAACTTCTTCGGACCTTCCAAAATTGCCGAGTCCCTGCGGACGATCGCCGGTTATTTTGATGATCACATCAAGGAAGGCGCGGAACGAGTCATTGAGAAGTATAACCGCCTCACCGAGGAAGTGATCGCCAAATACCGGCCACGTCTGGATGGAAGAACGGTCATGCTTTTTGTCGGTGGCTTGCGTCCTCGGCATGTGATCGGCGCCTATGAGGATCTCGGCATGAATGTGGTCGGAACCGGTTATGAATTCGGGCATAACGACGACTACCAGCGGACCACCCATTATGTGAAAGACGGCACGCTGATTTATGACGATGTGACCGGCTACGAGTTTGAAAAGATGGTGGAAGCCATCCAACCTGATCTCGTGGGTTCCGGCATCAAGGAAAAGTATGTCTTCCAGAAAATGGGCGTACCTTTCCGGCAGATGCACTCCTGGGACTATTCCGGTCCTTATCACGGCTATGACGGCTTCGCCATCTTCGCCCGGGATATGGATATGGCCATCAACAACCCCGTGTGGAGTTTGACCAAAACGCCCTGGGAGTAAGCCCCGTGGGGGCGGCACCTGCCGCCCGCTTATCGGCGGATAACGGACCGCCCCAACGATCGAATGAGGAATAACGCCATGAGTCAGAACGCTGAAAAGGTGCTTGATCACTTCAACCTGTTCCGTGAACCGGAATACCAGGAGATGCTCAAGAACAAGAAGGAACAATTTGAGAATCCCGAGCCTGCCGACAAGCTCGTGCAGGTCCGTGAGTGGACAAAGACGTGGGAATATCGGGAAAAGAATTTTGCCCGTGAAGCCTTGACGGTAAATCCGGCCAAGGCCTGCCAACCCCTGGGTGCCGTGTTTGCGGCGGTGGGCTTTGAGAGCACCATGCCTTTTGTGCATGGATCGCAGGGTTGCGTCGCTTATTATCGCAGCCATCTGAGTCGGCATTTTAAGGAACCGACTTCCTGTGTGTCCTCTTCCATGACCGAGGATGCCGCAGTATTCGGCGGCCTCAACAACATGATTGACGGCCTCGCCAATACCTACGCCATGTACAAGCCCAAGATGATTGCCGTTTCCACCACCTGTATGGCGGAAGTGATCGGTGACGACCTGAACGCCTTCATCAAAACCTCCAAGGAAAAAGGCAGCGTACCAGAAGCGTATGACGTGCCTTTCGCCCATACTCCGGCCTTCGTCGGCAGCCATATCACCGGCTATGACAATGCTTTGAAGGGTATACTGGCCCATTTTTGGGACGGCAAGGCGGGTACCGTACCGGCACTCGTGCGCGAAGCCAACGAGAAGATCAACTTCATTGGCGGCTTTGATGGTTATACCGTCGGTAACACCCGTGAAGTGAAGCGCATCCTGGACCTCATGAATCTGGAATATACGATTCTGGCCGACACCAGCGATGTTTTTGATACGCCGAGCGACGGGAAATTCCGCATGTATGACGGCGGTACCACTTTGGAAGACACGGCCGCAGCCTTGAATGCCAAAGCCACTTTCTCCATGCAGGAATATTGCACGGAAAAGACTTTGCCTTTCATTGCGGAGCATGGTCAGGAAGTCGTTGCTCTGAATTGCCCCATCGGTGTATCGGGTACGGACAAATTCATTATGGAATTAGCCCGCGTCAGCGGCAAAGCGATTCCCGATGAACTGAAAAAAGAACGCGGACGCCTGGTAGACGCTATTGCGGATTCCACGGCACATATCCATGGCAAAAAATTCGCCCTCTATGGTGATCCGGATCAGTGTCTCGGTCTGGCGGCCTTCCTGATGGAACTGGGCGGTGAACCCACCCATGTGCTGGCTACCAATGGAACCAAGCACTGGGCGGAAAAAGTGCAGGCGCTGTTCGATAGTTCTCCCTTCGGCAAGGATTGTCATGTCTATGCCGGCAAGGATCTCTGGCATATGCGCAGCCTGCTGTTCACCGAGCCGGTGGATTTCCTCTTCGGCAATACCTACGGAAAATATCTGGAACGCGATACCGGCACGCCCCTTATCCGTTATGGCTTCCCGATTTTCGATCGCCATCATCATCACCGTTACCCCATCTGGGGCTATCAGGGCGGTCTCAATATGCTGGTGCGCATATTGGATAAGATTTTTGATGAGATCGACAATAACAGCAATGTACCGAGCCAAAGCGACTACAGTTTCGACATTATTCGTTAATCGTTGAACCGACGAAGTTTTAGCTATTCGGCGGCGTGACTACGCCGCCACTCTAAGGAGCAGTAACATGGCAGATGTCACTTTCACCTCCCCAAAAATGGCTAAAGACCTTACGGTTTATGCCACAGCGGGTGATTGTCACACCCTATTATCCGTAGCCAAGGCGCATAAGGTGCCGATTGAATTTGAATGCGAAAATGGTGAATGTGGGTCCTGCTCAATACAGGTGGTGGTGATGGCAGATACACCCATGGCTATTCACCTCACTGAAAAGGAAAAAACAGTTCTCCGGTTTTCTGGAAAAATCAGCAAAGAACAAATTGAAGACGCGGAGGTGAGGGATATGCCTCCACCATGGCGCCTGGCATGCCAGTACATCGTGCGCGATGAGGATATTCTGGTAAGGCTCTGAATTTTATTTCGTGAGGATAGAGCGATGGGAGAGGTGCAATTTATTTCACCGCGTATCGGAGGTGACTGGTCTATTTCCTGTCACAACCATCATCCCATCTCTCTCCTGAAGATGGCTCGGCTGTGGAATGTGCCGTTACCTGTCAGTTGCGGGAAAGGGGCTTGCAGGGCCTGCACCGTGAAGGTGGTGCCACAGGGGAAGCAACAGCAGTTGTCTCTGACGACTTTTGAAAAGGAAACATTGCACGCCCTGGGCAAGCTCCCCGCCGTGCTGGCCGGTGAAGGCAAGAAACCGTGGGTAGGTCCCTATTGGCGGCTGGCCTGCCAGTGCATAGTGGGACCCGGTGATCAATTCTTTGTCGCATTCTGACTTACCAGGAGGTGCTTTATGTTGCAGAACAAAATCCAGGAGGTTTTTAATGAGCCGGGATGCAGCAAGAACCAGAGCAAGTCTGACAAAGAACGCAAAAAGGGCTGCACCAAGGCGCTGCAACCCGGTGGTGCGGCTGGCGGTTGCGCTTTCGATGGCGCAAAAATTGCCTTGCAGCCCATCACCGACGTCGCCCACCTGGTTCACGGCCCCATCGCCTGTGAGGGCAACTCCTGGGATAATCGCGGTTCAAAATCCTCTGGATCGCAACTGTATCGTACCGGCTTTACGACCGACATCAACGAACTGGATGTCGTCTATGGTGGTGAAAAACACCTCTTCAAATCCATCAAAGAGATCATCGATAAATACGATCCACCAGCGGTGTTTGTCTATCAGACCTGCGTACCGGCGATGATCGGGGATGATATCGAAGCCGTTTGCAAAGCGGCCAGTCAGAAATTTGCAAAGCCCATCATTCCCGTCAATTCTCCGGGCTTTGTCGGCGCCAAGAATCTCGGCAACAAGCTGGCCGGAGAGGCCCTGCTCGATTATGTCATCGGCACGGAAGAACCGGAATATAGCACACCCTATGACATTAACATCATCGGCGAATACAACCTTTCCGGTGAACTCTGGCAGGTCAAGCCGCTCCTCGATCATTTGGGAATCCGGGTAACCTGCTGTATCAGCGGTGACGCCAAATATCACGACGTGGCGCAATCCCATCGCGCTCGGGCCAATATGATGGTCTGCTCTAAATCCATGATCAATATTGCGCGCAAAATGGAAGAGCGTTATCAGATTCCGTTCTTTGAAGGGTCATTTTATGGAATATCTGATACCACAGAATCGCTTCGGGAAATTACACGCCTATTGATCCAGCAGGGTGCTCCCGAAGAACTCCGGGACCGCACCGAGGCGCTGATTGTCCGGGAAGAGGCCAGGGCCTGGCAGCGTATCGCCGAATATACCCATCGTCTGCGCGGCAAACGCGTGCTGCTCTTTACCGGAGGCGTTAAATCCTGGTCGGTGGTGTCCGCATTGCAGGAAGGCGGGATGGAAGTGGTGGGGACCAGTGTCAAGAAATCCACCAAGGAAGACAAAGAAAAAATCAAGGAACTCATGGGTCAGGACGCGCACATGATTGATGACATGACGCCGCGGGAAATGTACAAGATGTTTCAGGAGGCGCGTGCGGATGTGTTGCTGTCGGGTGGCCGCTCCCAGTTTGCCGCCCTCAAAAACAAAATGCCCTGGGTGGACATTAACCAGGAACGCCATCACGCCTATAACGGTTACGAAGGGATGGTCAATCTGGTGAAACAGATCGATTTGGCCCTCTACAACCCCATGTGGACCTTACTGCGCAAACCCGCACCCTGGGATATGCGGGAGGCACGGGCATGAGCACCGTCATTCAGAACCGCAAAGCCTGTACGGTCAACCCCCTCAAAATGAGTCAGCCCATCGGCGGCGCCCTGGCCTTCATGGGCATCGCCGATTGCATGCCTATGCTGCATGGTTCTCAGGGCTGTACCGCCTTTGGTCTGGTGCTTTTTCAGCGCCATTTTAACGAGGGTATACCCATGCAGACCACCGCCATGAGTGAAGTGGCGACGGTCATGGGCGGGTTGGATAATATCGGTATCGCTATTCTCAGCATTCAGCAGCGCACCAAACCGGCCATCATCGGCATCTGTTCCACCGGCGTCACCGAGACCAAAGGCGATGATGTGGATGGTTATCTCAAAAACTTTCGCGCCAGCCATCCCGAACTGGACCAGCTAGCCCTGGTTTACGTCTCGACCCCAGATTTTAAGGATGCTTTTCAGGACGGCTGGGCCAAGGCTGTGGAGAGCATGGTGAAGGACTTGGCCGAACCCAGCAGCGCGCGCCGGGAAGGTTCCGTCAATTTCCTCGTGGGGTCCCATCTCACCGCTGCGGACATCGAGGAACTCCGGGAGATCAGTGAATCCTTTGGGCTGGAAACGACCATCCTGCCTGATATTTCTGGGTCAATGGATGGCCACATTCCAGACGACTTCACGCCCAATACCCTGGGCGGCACGCCAGTGGATGCCATCCGGCGCATGGGCGAGGCAGAACTGACTATTGCCCTGGGCGAACAAATGCGTCCTGGGGCAGAAGCCCTGATGAGCAAGACCGGCCAACCTTATGTGCTCTTCGATCGCATTACCGGCATCGAAGCGACGGATCAGCTGTTGGATTGCCTGAGTCAGTTGAGCGGACAACCGGTGCCCGGCAAATATCGTCGGCAACGCAGTCAGTTGATCGACGCCATGCTCGACAGTCATTTTTTCTTCGGCGGCAAAAAAATCGCCATCGGCGCCGAGCCTGACCTGCTCTGGAATATCGGATCGTGGTTCAACGAAATGGGGGCGATCATCACGGCTGCAGTGACCACCACCCACTCGCCGCTACTGGAACAGATGCCTTGTGAAGAAGTGCTCATCGGTGATCTGGAAGACCTGGAGGCGCGGAGTGCTGGATGTGACTTGCTCATCACCCACTCCCATGGACGGCAGGCGGCGGCGCGCCTGGAGATCGCTTTCCTGCGCATGGGACTGCCTATTTTTGACCAGCTCGGCGCCGCCCATCGTCTGTCTCTTGGCTATCGCGGTGCCCGCGATCTGACCTTCGAGATCGGCAACCTGTTAATGGCACAGGAAGAGGAAAATCGTCCAGATAGTTGGCCATTACCCATGGAGGATCACGATGCACATGCGCCGTTTGCGTTTGGTTAAGGACGCGGAACGCAGTAGTCATTTTTTATCTGGCCAAAGCCGAGGAGGCACCATGAAAGTCGCATTTTCAACTCAGGATATGCAGAGAGTCGATGCCCATTTCGGCTGGGCGAAAAACATCGCTATTTATGAACTCAGCCCAGAAGGCCACCATTTTCTGGAAGCCGTACAATTTGATGGTGAACTTGCCGAAGATGGCAACGAAGATAAACTGGCCCCCAAGCTGGAGGCTATCAAGGATTGTGCCATTTTATATGTGGCCGCTATTGGCGGCTCTGGTGCGGCGCGCGTAGTCGCCATGAAAATTCATCCCATCAAGGTGAATGAACCGGAGCTTATCAACGAAATACTCGACAAACTACAGGTCGTGTTACAGGGAAACCCGCCCCCCTGGCTGCGCAAAGTCATGAACAAGGGTGCAGAAAAAGCGTTTAATTTTGATGACGAAGAGGAGTTGAACCATGCCTGAGAATGCTACCGTGGCCATCGTGCCGGAAGAGTCCCTGTTTTTTCGCGAACTGGTCAAGCAGTGGCGGGCACAGGATAGCTATGGTGCCTGGGAAAAAAAGTCCGACCTGGAGCTGCTGGCACCCTACGTGCTGGATAAGGAGCAGCGCCGGGCGATACCCATTATTGGCGATCCTGATCCCGAAATGCTTTGGCGGGTAGAACTTTTTTATAACGCCGTGGGGTTGGCTACGGAGCGTGTTTCCGGAGTCATGGTATCTCCCATGATGAAAATGAGTCATGAAGGCTTTGGCCGCATGGTGCTGATTGCCGGACGGCTGATCGTCGTCAACAAACAGTTGCGCGATGTGCATCGTTTTGGCTTCCCCAGCATGGAAAAACTGGCCGAAGAAGGTGACAAACTGGTAGCAGGTGCCTTGGAAATGATCGAGAAATTTCCGGAGGTGGCCCGCTTTTGACCCTTGAACCAGCGTAACTCACGCTTATGGTTCATCAGCGCAGAGGAGTATGACGCCATGTCCGTATTAATGGAGATGTTACCGGTAACAGAGGAACAGACCAATCACTGGGAGTTGATTGTGGATGAAAAAGATACATTGAAGGCAGAAATCAAACGGCTCAATGCCCAGGCTACTCAGGCAAAAATGGATCTTCACGATCTGGCCGAAGATTTGCCCATCGGCTGGGAGAACATTCTGGAGCTTGCGAATCGTACCTACGCCGCCTACCGCGATCTGACCGCGGCCAGGGCGCGGCTCGCGTCATTTCCCGGAGGATAATGCCATGTCCGACATAACCGGTACCACCAAGGGTGGGCTCGGCTGGACGCCCCAGTTCGTTGACCATATCAACGAGGAAAAGTGCATTGGCTGCGGGCGCTGTTTCCGCGCCTGCGGTCGGGATGTGCTGAATCTTATTGGTATCACTGAAGAGGGCGAGCTGGTGGCGGCTGACGATGACGAGGCGGAACGCAAATTCATGACGATTGCGCATCCAGAAAAATGCATTGGCTGCGAGGCCTGCTCCCGGGTTTGCCCCAAGGATTGTTATACCCACGCCCCCGTAGATGCAGCCATGAGACGGTCTGCGTAAAAGGGTGCCCGGATATTCAGGGAGGGAATGATGAGAGCGGCCATATATACATACCTGATGTCCTTGCGTCGAGAGAGCGAAACATTGGCCGATGCCCATTTCTTCGCCCTTTGTGTCAGCCACCGCGCTACCGACGTAAAAAGCCCTATCAGCAGCACGCTGGGGCTGGCGCCCGAGCAGCTATCGGCACTGCTCACCCGCTACTTTCCTGAGCTGATGGATGCCCGGATGGCAACGCAGTGCATGAAGGTCCGCCTCCATACTGCCGTAGGTGGAATCTTTCTCTGCCAGTGTCACGGTGGTGACGGTGAAGCACTATTGCGCAGCGAGGAAAACAGCGATCTGCAGAAGCTTCTACTGGATCACCGTGCGGGCCTGAGTGCGGCAGAAGAGTGGTCGGCCGCGATCATCGCAACCGCCTGCTTCGGGGATGACCACCTCTGGCAGGACTTGGGATTGACCGAGCGCGAGGACCTCAGTGCGGTGATAAAACGCCATTTTCCCCTTCTTCACCTGAAAAACAGCGGCAACATGAAATGGAAAAAGTTCCTTTATAAGCAACTTTGCGACCAGGCGGCAATCCGGCTCTGCCAGGCTCCGAATTGCAGTGTATGCGACGATTATGCCCGGTGTTTCGGGCCGGAAAATGCCAGCGGCTGGAATCTGCTCTCTGCACATGGGTAATGTACTTATCACCACCACTACGGAGTATTTATGTCCACCACCATTGAACACAGCGCATTTGCTGATTTAGACCGCCAGAAGCGGCTGCTGAACCCGGTTTTCAAAGGCGAGATTAACACGCAGGGACGCTTTGGTTTTCGCGGGGAGCTCGCCATCAAGTTCGCCGTTGCGCTAGCCGACGAGGCGCGCCCCCCAGAACTTCTTGCCCAGCAGATCATCAGCGTGGCAGAGCCGGGGGCACCGAAAATCGGTTTTTTTTCTTGCTATCTCCTGTCCTTTGGCTATCTGGAAAGCTTGGTAGAGGTACTGGCTGACAGCCTGGATCCGACCGGTAAATATTTTATTTACTGCAACAATATCGACTTCAGCAAGCGCTACCATCTGGAATACAAAGGTATTCCATTTTATATCCTGCCGCTGGATGAAGCGACGGTCTACAATGAACTGCTGGACTTGTTCGGACTGGAACGCAACGACCTCAAAAAGCTCGACACGGCGGGCAAGATCAACCGCATCGCCGAGAGTGCCCTGCAATACAGTAGCGTATTCCCCGAGATCAGCTATGCAGACTGCCTGGCGGGCATGGGTCCAGTACGTGATCCCGGTGAAAACCGGCCCGTATAAGCGCTTTTGCCACTGTGTTAGCGAAAACCCGGACACCCAGCGGTCTCCGGGTTTTCGACATCTCGGCACTGTTCCGTGATGTTCGTTTTCCTGCAAAAGCATCCTGGAAGATGTAGAGAAACCAACAAAACGCACTAATGACACCTCAACATCCGTTGTTAATCATCATAATAACAATAAGTTGATAACAAATCTAAAAGCTGGCCCAAGTCTTGCACAGAAGCATACAGGAACCCCTGTCGCGTAAGGAGTATGTCATGCTGATATTGACGGAAAAAGCCATTGATGTCGTAAAGAATCTGCTTGCCGAGAATCCTGAAGCGAGCGGATTACGGGTTGCGGTAACCGGGGGCGGTTGTTCCGGTTATCAATATGGAATGGGGCTGGAGGCCGAAGCCGGCACCGAGGACACCGTGGTGGCGATAGAGGGTGTGCCGGTTTACGTGGACAACGCCAGCGCTACGCTGCTCAGCGGGGTCGTCATCGACTACGTGGACGAACTCAGCGGCAGTGGCTTCCGTTTCGAAAACCCCAATGCTACGGGAACCTGCGGTTGCGGGTCGTCATTCACCACGGGAGACGAGGCCGCCGCTGCCTCAGCCTCCGCCTGCGGACATCGGAGCTGACGCCATGTGGGACTATACCGATAAAGTCAAAGATTTATTCTTCAACCCCAAGAATACCGGGGTCCTCGAAGAGGCCAACGCGGTCGGCGAGGTTGGCTCCATCAGTTGCGGAGACGCCCTGCGCCTGATGCTCAAGGTCGACCCGGATACGGATGTCATTCTGGATGCCCGCTTCCAGACTTTTGGCTGCGGCTCCGCCATCGCCTCGTCATCGGCGTTGACTGAACTGATCAAGGGCAAGACGCTGGATGAAGCGCTCAAAATCACCAATCAGGACATCGCTGAATATTTGGGCGGGTTGCCTCCGGAGAAAATGCATTGTTCCGTTATGGGTGCCGAGGCCTTGCACGCCGCCATCGCCAATTACCGTGGCGAAGAATGGGCAGATGATCACGAAGAAGGCGCGCTGGTATGTAAATGCTTCGCTATCGACTCGGCGCTCATTGAGAAGGTAGCCAGAGAAAACCATTTGTCGACGGTCGAAGAGATCACTTTCTATACCAAGGCGGGCGGCGGTTGCCAGAGTTGCCATGAGCAGATCGAGGATATCCTCGCGGCAGTAAACGGCAGCACGCCGCTGCCGGTGGTAGCGGCGAAGCCCGCCGCCAAAATCACCCCGGCCCCCATGACCATGGTCCAGAAAATCCAGAAGATATCCGCCGTGATCGATGAAATGCGCCCGCAATTCCAGATGGATGGCGGCAATATCGAACTGGTCGATGTGGATGGTGATACGGTCATGGTAGCCATGAGTGGCTCGTGCATGAACTGCCAGTCTTCCGGGATCACCATTTCCGGCATTCAGGAACGCCTGATGCTGACTCTCGGCCGTCCGGTACGGGTCGTTCCGGCCAGCATGCCGCAAGCCGTGGGGGTGTAGCCATGAGCAGCGCCTATATGGACAACAATGCCACTACCCGGGTAGATCCCCGGGTGCTGGAGACTATTCTTCCCTACTTCAGCGAGTATTACGGCAACCCCTCCTCCATGCACAGCTTCGGTGGCGATGTGGGCAAACGTCTGGAAGAAGCGCGCGCCTCCGTACAGGCCCTGCTGGGGGTAGAACACGACTCGGAAATCATTTTTACCTCTTGCGGTACGGAGTCCGATAACACCGCCATCCTCTCGGCCCTGGCCATACAACCCAGCCGCCGGGAAATCATCACCAGCGTGGTGGAACACCCGGCCATTCTGGCGCTCTGTGATCATCTCGAACGTCATGAAGGCTATAAAGTCCACTACATTCCCGTGGACCGGCTTGGGCGCATCTCCATGGAGGCGTATGCCGCAGCACTCAGCGAGCAGGTGGCCGTCGTCTCCATGATGTATGCCAACAATGAGACGGGAACGATCTTCCCCGTCGAAACCATGGCACGGATGGCCAAGGAAAAAGGTGCACTCTTTCATACGGACGCCGTGCAAGCGGTGGGCAAAATTGCCCTGAACATGCAGGAATCGGCTATCGATATGCTCTCCCTCTCGGGCCATAAGCTACATGCCCCGAAAGGCGTCGGTGCGCTCTATGTGCGCCGGGGCACCCGCTATCGGCCGCTACTGCGCGGCGGCCATCAGGAACGCGGGCGCCGGGCCGGAACAGAAAACACCACTGGCATTATCGCCCTGGGGCTGGCGGCAGACATGGCCCTGGAGCATATGGAGTATGAAAACACCGTGGTGCGCGCTTTAAGGGACCGTCTGGAGACTGGCATACTGGCACAGGTGCCCTATGCCTTCGCCAATGGCGATCCGGAACACCGTTTGCCCAATACCGCCAGCATCTCGTTTGAATATATTGAGGGCGAGGCCATCCTGATGCTCCTGAGTCGGGTCGGCATCGCTGCCTCCTCAGGTTCCGCCTGTACCTCCGGGTCGCTGGAGCCGTCCCATGTGCTGCGCGCGATGAATATCCCTTACACGGCAGCGCACGGCACCATCCGTTTTTCTCTATCCAGGGAAACCACGGAGGCCGAAGTGGACTGGGTGATTGCACAGACACCGCCCATCATCGAGCAATTGCGACGTCTATCTCCCTACTGGGGTGCCAATGGCCCCATTCTCACCGATAATGCCTTTGCACCCGTGTATGCATGAACTTAATCCACTCTCCCGCAGCATCGCGGTAATTCACGACACCACCCTGCGTGATGGTGAACAGACCGCAGGGGTGGCCTTCCGCCCCGATGAAAAACTGGCTATCGCCGAGAGTCTGGCCAATGCCGGGATTCCGGAACTGGAGATCGGCATCCCCGCCATGGGGAGCGAAGAGGAAGAAACCATCCGCAGCATTACTCGGATGGGCCTCACCGCCCGCCTGGTGGTCTGGTGCCGGATGCACGATTCGGACCTCGCTGCGGCAAAGCGTTGTGCTGTGGATATGGTCAATGCCTCGGTTCCGGTTTCGGACATCCAGATACGCAGCAAGCTGGGCAAAGACCGCCGGTGGGTCTTGCAGCAGGTGGACCGCCGGGTGAAGCAGGTGCTGGACAGCGGCATGGACGTCGCGGTGGGCGGCGAGGATGCCTCCCGGACCCACCTGGACTTTGTATTGCGGGTCATGGAGGTTGCAGAACGCGCGGGGGCACGCCGTTTTCGTTATGCCGACACCCTGGGTATTCTGGAACCCTTTAACACCGCGCATATCATGCGGCGCCTACGTGCGGCCACGGACATGGAAATTGAAATCCATGCCCACAATGATCTGGGCCTGGCCACTGCCAATTCCATCGCTGCCCTGCGTTTTGGTGCCACCCATGTGAACACGACAGTGAATGGTCTGGGCGAGCGCGCTGGCAACGCCGCGCTGGAGGAAGTGGTGATGTGTCTGCACCATTTGCACGGCTTCGAGACCGGTATTGAAGTGCGCCAGTTCAAGGCGATTTCGCAACTGGTGGCGCAGGCCTCCGCGCGACCGGTACCCGCCGGAAAAAGCATCGTCGGTGATGCCATTTTCCATCACGAGTCGGGTATTCACGTCGATGGATTACTCAAAAATCCCCGCAACTACCAGAGCTTCGACCCCGAGGAACTAGGACGCCAGCACCATATGGTGCTGGGCAAGCATTCCGGAACCAGGTCCATCGTGCGGGCTTATGCCGAACTGGGTAGCGTCATCACCGAATTACAGGCGCAAAGCATCCTCAAACAGATTCGCGTCTATGTGCTTCAGCACAAGGCACCACCGCCCGTAGAGGACCTGCATCGCTTTCTTCTGGAGAGCGTGGAGTCCCTGCGCGCTCATTCCTGAATGGAGGACACGCCCGTGGCTGCTACCCTGCTCGACAAAGAACAACCCCGCAAGTCCGGTCTGTGGCGCAACCTGCGCGACGATATTCACTGTGTTTTCGAACGCGATCCGGCTGCTCGCCATACGTTGGAAATCCTCACCACCTACCCTGGGGTACATGCGTTGCTGGCATATCGCCTCGCACATCGCTGGTGGCAGTGGGGTTGGCGATATCCGGCCCGCGTGTTGAGCGCCACGGCGCGCTTCTCGACCGGCATCGATATCCATCCGGGGGCACAGATCGGGCGGCGCTTCTTTATCGACCACGGCATGGGTGTGGTGATTGGCGAAACGGCAGAAATTGGTGACGATTGTACCCTGTACCACGGGGTGACTCTGGGGGGCACAAGCTGGAATCCGGGCAAACGCCACCCGACATTGCAGGATCGGGTCATGGTGGGGGCGGGCGCGAAAATCCTCGGGCCCGTCACCATCGGTCATGACAGTCAGGTGGGTGCCAATGCAGTGGTCATTAACGATGTGGCGGCGGGCATGACCGTGGTTGGCATCCCTGGCCGCGTCGTGCTGCCAGCAGAACGGCGCCGTATCGCCACCCACGGTATTGATCTGGATCACCATCTCATGCCGGACCCGGTGGGCAAAGCCATTCAGTGCCTGATGGAACGGATTTCTCAACTGGAATCGCAGGCCCAGTCCAGCGGCCGTGCCGTGCAACTGACGGAAAAAGACTGCAATAACTGTCCGGATTCCGATTCCAGCCTGTGTGGGCCAAACAGCAATCCAGCAGCTTTAGCTCCTCTCCCCTCTGACGAATTCCAAGGATGACACTATGAGTGATCTACGTAAAACACTGGCGAGTTTGTCCTCCGCTGAGGATTTCCTGAAGTTTCTGAACATCGACTATGATGAGACGGTGGTCCATATTAATCGTCTCCATATCCTCAAACGTTTTCATGACTACCTGAAAAGAGAGGGGAATACCGATGCCCTGGATGATCAGGCGTTGCACGCGCTTTATGTGAAATTACTCAGCCAGTCGTATCAGGATTTTGTGGTATCTGACGCAGTCTCCGAAAAGGTGTTCAAAGTCTTTCATCAGGCCATGGGTGTCAGTCATGTCTCTCTGGAAAAGGTGGCGGTCAGCGCGCCGAAAGAATGTTGACAGGTGCTTGCCGCGCCGCAATACAATGCCACGAGCAAGGCTGACTAACGGAACGGCGCAGATCATGACGACAAGCAATAACAGCGAAGCGCTGCAAGTGGTGATGGCCTACCATGAACGCTCCAAGCATCACCTGAATCGCTATGCCGCCGGGCCGGAAGCGCTGGACTGGGATGCACAACCCAACCCCTTCCGCGCGTTCACCGGAAGCCCGCAGCGCATCTTGCCGTTGCTGACGGACGAAACTGCCGTCACCTTCGCCGGGCTGTCCGCCGCCACGCCCCAACCCGTCACTCTCCAGGCGGTCGCTCAGTTTCTGGAGCTTTCCCTCGGGCTGGCAGCCTGGAAGGAATACGGCCCGGATCGCTGGGCGTTGCGCTGCAACCCGTCCAGCGGCAACCTGCATCCCACCGAGGCCTATCTTCTCGCCTTCGGGGTGCAGGGCATCAGTGATGGACTCTACCACTATTTGAGTCGGGATCATTTGTTAGAACAGCGCTGGTATCCCGATGCCGAACAGTACGGCTCAGGGGTGTATATCGCGCTGACTTCCATAGCGTGGCGCGAAGCCTGGAAATACGGCGAACGGGCACTACGATATTGCCAACTGGATATTGGCCATGCGCTGGGTGCCCTGCGCTATGCTGCGGGCACCCTGGGCTGGCACCTTCGCTTGCGCGGGGATGTGGACGATGCCCGACTGCGCAGCCTCCTCGGCCTGGATCGTTCCAGCGATTTCGCGCATGCCGAAGGCGAGGATGCGGAGCTGCTGCTCGAAATCCTCCCAGCCGATACCATGTTTTCCGCCAGCACTAGTCCCGCTGTGCTGCCGGGGCAATGGCGGGGTCAGGCCAACTGCCTGGATCCCCACCCCCTGTATCAGTGGCCGGTCATCGCCGAAACGACCAGCGCCAGCAGGATGCCGCTACGCACTCCCGACCCGCTTCCGCCTGATCCATGGCCAGCCCGCAAAAAATCGGGGCATACCGCTGCCAGCACCCTGATCCGCCGTCGGCGCAGCGCCCAGCGCTTCGACCCGAAGATGGTCATGGCGACTGACGATTTCTTTACCCTCCTGGATGCGTTGCTGCCCCGTTCCGCCCTGCCCTGGGATGTCTGGCCCTTCACCCCGCGCATCCATCCGATACTGTTCGTGCATCGCGTCGAAGGTCTGAGCAGTGGCCTCTATGCCCTGCCCCGCACAACAGGGGGTGAAACAGTGCTACGCACGGCCCTTAATCCGGATTTCTCCTGGCAAACAGTGGCCGGGGCGCCCGCCCATCTGCCTCTGCGACGGCTCTATGACGGCGACGTGCGCAGCATTGCCCGGACCCTCTCCTGTCATCAGGCCATTGCCGCCGATAGCTGCTTTGCCGTGGTCTTTCTCGCGGAGTATGCCGACCCCCTGCAGAGCGGCGCCTGGCATTACCGTTTGCTCTATCAGGAAGCCGGATTATTAGGCCAGATATTGTATCTGGAGGCGGAGGTACTGGGCCTGAACGGCACCGGTATCGGCTGTTTTTTTGATGACGCCGTGCATGAAACATTGGGGATCAGGGACCACACCCTGCAATCCCTCTACCATTTCACCGTGGGTCATGCCCTGACGGATACACGGATTAGCACCCTCCCGCCCTATGCCCACCGGGAACTCGTACTCACACCGGAGAAAACGCATGAACACCCGCTCCTTTCAGCGTATTGATGTGCATAAGGCCCGCGAACTCCTGTACAAGCAGGACACCGTGCTGCTGGATTGTCGTCACCCCAGTGACTTTCAGGCCGGCCATATTGTCGGAGCTTCTCTCCTGGGCGATTACAACGCCGATGACTATGTACTGAACGTGGCCAAAGATCGTCCGGTGCTGATCTATTGCTACCATGGCAACGCCAGCCAGATGCGTGCCCAGTTCTTTGCCGATTTTGGTTTTGCAGAGGTGTACAGTCTGGATGGTGGTTACGAAGCCTGGCGTCAGGTGCATGCGCCCGCAAATCGGCAGCTCACCGAGGCTCTGCAATGCTGGCTGACGGCGCAGGGGTTTCCCGCCGCAGACATCCACGCGCGTACCCGCGACGGCGTGACGCCCTTGATGCGCGCTGCCGGCGAAGGCGATCCTGAACGGGTGGCTGAACTGCTCGCCGCCGGTGCCGACCCGCACCAGCGCAACAACGATGGCAATCAGGCCCTCTGGTTCGCTTGTGTCAGTGAGAATCTGGACACCCTGGACCTGCTGGTGGCGGTTGGCGCCCACCTCAACCACCAGAATGACAACGGCGCCACTTGCCTGATGTATGCCGCATCCGCTGGCAAGACGGCGGTAGTGGAGCGTTTGCTGGCATTCGGTGCGGACCGGAGCCTCCTTTCGCTCGATGATTTCACTGCACTGGATATGGTCGCCAATCTGGAATGTCTGAATATGTTGCGCGAAACACCGAGGCGGATAAAAGCCGCCACCTGAACAGGCATCATTATTGCTGCACCGGATAACAGATGCCGTTTTGGCCATAACCTGACAAAGGAACAATAATGCCTATCTTCGATTACCATTGTTGCGATTGCGACGCCGACTTTGAATTACTGGTCATGGGCTCAAATATCCCAAACTGCCCGCAATGCGGCAGCCAACACCTGGAAAAACAGCTTTCGCGGGTGGCCGCACCTGGTCGCAGTGCTGGACTGATGGCGCGTGGTCGTGCGCAAGCGGCGAAAGAGGGGCACTTGAGCAATTTTTCGCCCGCCGAGCGCAAATTGCGCTGACTCGACAGGCATCGTTTCACCCCCACCGACTTTTTGAACAACACCAGCGAGGATGGATCATGAGTGGCTTTTTCATGGATTGGGATGGCAATTTACGCAGCGTTGAGGACCCAGGAGGCGGTTACATTTGTGATGTCGATCTGCCGGCACGTTATGTCGCTGTAATGCAGGGCAGCATATTAGCCCATGAAGCGACCCTCTATAAAACCCTCACCGATGTTGAAAAAGCCGGAATCAAAGCGGAAGTGGTTCCCGGCTCTCATCCCTGGGGAAGCAAGAGAGACGGGTTTTAAGTGCGGATCCATATTTGCCAATGACTTTAGCGGGGTCCATGAGGTGCAAAATCACCGGTATCCACTAATACTTCGTTATTTTCAATCTTCAGCGGAAACTCCCTGAGGGTGCAGGGCTGGCCCTTGATGCACGCGCCGGTTTCACCGCTGAATGCCCAGTCATGATGGGCACAAGTCAGAGTCTCTCCATCGAAGCGGGCATCAGCCAGTGGTTCATTGGCGTGGGGACACATTCCGTGAAAAGCCCGGGGGTCTCCCCGGCTGGGCCACACAATCATGAGCAGTATCCGGTTAACCACCGCCACTTCATATTTTCCTTGTCGCAGCTCGTTAAAATCACAGGCTTTACCAAACATGGTGAAACTCCTTTTTAATCCGGAAAATCATAAAATATTATGCTGATAGGACATCCATGTCATCCGCCGCAGCGCTTCGTACCAGCATGTAAAGATCAATATCCCGACTCATCCAGCCAATGGTGGCTTTGTGCCAGGCGGCATAATTGGCTTCTTCCCATATAGTGCACAATAATGCTTCATCCATGGTAATTTCCGCATCACTATACTGCTTCTGATTAGCCACTTCACAAGTCATAGGATCAACCCCGTGTTGCGCGAAAACTTCCTCAGCTGCCTGTATCGCCAGGGCCATATCATTTGCACTCACCAAGCCCACATCCTGACCTGCCAGGGTAATGACTGTACGCATATTCATTTCTCCCTATTGCATTAAAAAACTTATATCACAAAGGTCACGCGGCAGCTGGTTCCAGCCCGCGAAATACCGAACAACGTTTAAAGACCTCGACGGTCGGCAGCACCTGTTTTTGTTTACAGAATTTAGCTACCAGTTTGGCCAGTCCTTTAATATCCCTGCCGGTGGCCGCCGGAAAAATATTCACCAATTCGTCAATGGCCGATGTGGAGATATCGAGACAAAACTGATTGCACATCACCTGCCAGATTTGCCGGCGTCCATTGGCATCGGGGGGATTGTATTTAATCAAGGCAATACAACGGGAGACAATGGCTTCATCTATGTCATCCACCCGATTCGTGGTCAAGAATAACAAACCATTAAAATACTCCAGCACCCGCAGAAAGACGCCCACCACCGCATTCATCGTCATATTGTCGTCCCGGCGCTTGATATAGACATCCGCTTCATCAATCAGCATCACGGCGCCCCAGCGTTGAGCGCGGGTCAGTATCTCTTTCAGCGCGGTCTCCATACTGGCCACATTCAATCCCAGCTGACCTGAATGCACCCGATACAACGGTCGCTGAATGATTTCCGAATACACCTCGGCAGTCAGGGTTTTCCCCACCCCGGCGGGTCCGGCGCAGAGCACCGTGGTACCACCGGATTTTCCGGTGATGACATCATCCATCAGCACGTCCATCTCGGCGGTCAAAATGTCAATCAGATCCATCTGTTCAGCGGGTAAAATCAGCTTTTGCTTCAATGTGGGCTGGTAAGCGTAAGGCGCAAGATCGCTGGCATGCACCCAGAGATAATGATGAAGCTCCAGATGAAACATGAATAAATAGGGATGCACGGGGATTTTCGTGAACAAATCATTTTCGATAACAGACTGGAATTGCCCCATCTCTTCTTCGGCGCCATAGCGATTGCTTTTTGCCGCTTTGCGCAAATAGGGGCCGAGAATATCCCCGGTCACTTCCAGTGTTGTGACTCTGCTGGTCAGAATGCCTTCATCATTGACCAGACGCGCCCTGCCCTCTCCCGCCGACAAAATGATCACGTCTTTTCGTGACCAGTCGGTATCCCGATGTGTCGCGCTGGGATCTTCGGCATAGAAGCCGACCCCGAGCGCCGAATACTGTGCGCCATAATGCCCCCGCCAGTCGAAATAACGGGAGACTTCTTCATCGTAGGCAGCAATCAGCTCCGGAGTTTCTTTCAGAAATCCCTTTGTAGTGAGAATTTCCCTTACTGAACGATTTGCCATATCACCCGCAGAAATACGAATGGCCAGGCTTGCAACGACGCCCTTGGCGTTCGCTTTTAGTTCTATGACGATCTTGCCGGTTTCGTCATTTCCCGGCGCCACATAATCCAGTCTGGTGACGACATAAGCCAGGGCTTTACCATCCACATTGATACTGAACAGCCAGCCCCGGATAGCATCTTCAATCAGCAGGCCGGCCAGCGCTGGTAATAACCGTTCGAGATCATCCTCAGGTCCGAAACGCAGATCATTAGCCTGCCTGGCTTTTTGCAGAGCAAACAATATGGCGGACTGTGCCTGCAACTCCGGTCCCGCTGCCTGATACAGCGTGGCGAGGAAACCCAGCTCATATTGCGCCAATTGCTGAAAAGGCAATTCAACTACCTCCCCGAAACGAAGCTGCTCCCGCAAGCTCTCCAGATGCGGGAACTTCTGCACCATCGCCTCGACATGCGCCCGCCGTATCCGCAGTTTCAAAAAGTCTCTCCTTAGACGTCAATAAGTACACATTATTGTCAGAAAGCGAACAAATAAGTGGGCTATAGGGCCGTGTGAAAGATGCAGCAAAAAAGATGCCAAATTCATGGCATACCAAAGCATAAAAAGCTTGAAAAGTATGTTGACAGCGAAAAATATTTGCCGGTATATTCCATCGTATATTTCGCAGGCCGCAGGAGTAGAACCCGTGAAACACCGTCATTATCAAAATTCCCTTACACTGATCGTCGCCGCCAGCCTGCTGACTTTGTCGCCCCAGGTCATGGCCAAAGACCTGCGTGTCGCTTACGCAGGTTCCATGGGTGCGGTCATGGACCGGTATCTCGGACCGACTTTCGCCAAAGCCCATAACGTGCAATATCAGGGGGAAGGCCAGGGCGCTTACGCTCTCGCTCACCTCATCGCCGCCCACAAACTGCGCACCGACGTTTTTGTCTCCATCACCCCCGGCCCTATCGAGGTGCTGATAAAGGCCGGTCTGGTCAGGGCGGCCTACCCGGTCGCCAGTACCGCCATGTGCATCGCTTACAGTTCCGACAGCCCCTACGCCAAAGACTTTAAAGAAGCCGCGGAAGGCAAAGTGCCCTGGTATAAAATTCTGCAGAAACCAGGGGTAGTCTTTGGTCGCACGGATCCCAAAACCGATCCCCAAGGGCAAAATATCGTCTTCACCTTCATGCTGGCCGAAAAGTATTACCACGAGCCGGATCTGGCGAACAAAGTCCTCGGCCCGGTCGAGAACCCACAGCAGATATTCACGGAGGCGTCATTACTTTCTCGCCTCAAGAGTGGCCAGATGGCTGCCGCCTCGGGGTATCTTAGTGCAGTAAAATCCCAGCATCTGCCGTATATCACCCTGCCCGATCAAATCAATCTCAGCAATCCGGCTATGGTCAAAGACTGGTACAGCAAAGTCCACTTCACCCTGAATGTGGACGGAAAACCCAAGACCGTTCACACCCAGCCCCTGGTCTTCTATGCCGCGGTACCCGTCGATGCGCCCGACCCCAAACTGGGCATGGCCTTTATCCAGTTCATGACCAGCCCCCAAGGTCAGGCCATGTTCAAAGAGACCGGCTATAACCCACCCAAGGGGGCCATACTGAAATAAAGTAGCTCCGCGTCGGAGCGATCGGCGCCCTGCGTAAACTGCCCGCCGATCGCTCAAGAGAGGGTCTGCTTCATGAGATGGCCCACGCTCACCGCCAGACAAATTTTGTCGTAAAGCTGACCAGACTCTACAAAAGCTACGTTAACGACGGCCCTGTCCGACCACACGCAGATCCGCAAAAACTGCGCAGATAGTACGAACCCAATTGTTTATATGAATAATATAGTGTCGCGTGCCGGTGCCGCACCCCATGCTCCGGATCCCGGTATAAATATTGCTGGATACGCGAATAGGCAGCCAGGAGGAGCGGAACCGTGCCAGATATAATCATTGTTGGTGGTGGCTTATGCGGGCTTGCATTGGCCCGAAGCCTGCAGGAGCGCGGGCTAGATTTCACGCTCTATGAAGCGCGTGAGCGTCTGGGCGGGCGTATATTTTCCGAACGCTGCCAGCGCAACAATCTGGCGGTGGATCTGGGGCCTACCTGGTTCTGGCCGGATACCCAACCGCGCGTCACCCGGCTAATCTCTGACCTCGGACTCGATACTTTTGCCCAACATGACCAGGGTGACATCCTGCGTCTGAATACAGTGGATGAGAAACCGGAGGTTATGGCGTTGACGGATATACACGGTGGGGCCCGGCGCGTGATAGGTGGGATGGAGCATCTCGTGACCGCCATCACCGCGCAACTCCCGGTGGACCGGTTGCATCTGGGCCATACGTTGCTATCCGTGGAGGAAGATGACGATCACGTTATGCTCAGTTTCCGCCACAACGGAAAGATTGTGCAGGTCAGTGCGCGGCATGCGATTCTCGCCGTCCCTCCCCGCCTGCTGGAAGAGCACGTCCGTTTCGATCCTCCCCTGAACGCGTCCCTGCGCGAGGCCATGCGCGCGACGCACACCTGGATGGCCGATCAGGCCAAGGTGGTCGTTGCTTACGATCAGGCGTTCTGGCGGAAATCGGGCCGGTCCGGGAACGCCTTCGTCACCCACGAACAGGTGGTGCTCCCCGAAATTTTCGACGCCTGTGATGCCACCGGCGAGCAGGCCGCACTCGGCGCATTTTTTTCCCTCCCACCGGCATTTCGCGCCACCATTCCGCCCGCCACCATGGCCTTGCTGATCTCCAGCCAACTGGTGCAGGTCTTTGATCTGCCAGCAGAAGACGGAGAACAACATGTCCATGACTGGGCTCAGGAAGCCTACACCTGTAGCACCCTGGACCGCACGCCTCCCAGTATGCATCCTGAATACGGCAACCCGAAGCTGCGCCTGCCGCTGTGGGAAAACAAGCTGTTTTTCGGTGGCTCCGAAACTGCGGGCTATGGCGGCGGCTATCTGGAAGGCGCCCTGGAATCCGCCGCCCGCCTACAGCGGATACTCGCCCCTGACCCCGTATCGCTTAGCCCGGAAGCACTAACCGGCCCTGCCGACAACACCGCCTGCATCGCCCTATTCGGTACATGGGTGACCGCGCAACAGCCGGATTTGCTGGCAACCTATCGCCGTCACCTGAATCAATACCTGGCCCGCCAGCACAAGGAACAGTTGACCCAGCGCGCCCTGCTCGACACCATCGAGCAGTTCTATAGCGAGGCATTGCGCCAACTGAGCGAATTGCCTTTTGACACCAGCAGCACGGGTATCCATAAGGGGCGTTCTGATTTAACGCTGGAAGTGCATGCACCTTTCGCAACCGTTCATCAGACCCTGATCAGGGAGGCCCTCGCCTTTAACCGCAGTTCCTGTGCGCTCTCCAATTTTCCCGAAGAGCACGCACCCGGCAAGGAATATCTGTCCACTATCGCCCGCGACCTCGCTGCCGCCTGGCGTGAATTTGCCCTCAGCAGCAATGCCGTGCTCCTCGCCAAAGCCGCCACCGTCAGCGAGAGCCAGCGGACGCATTGAGTTTACCGTGATAAAGCATGCATTTTGTCGCAAAACATACATCGGCTGCCTACGTTGTTTTTCTGGTGCATTTTAGCCAAAAGACTGTTTATCTTGAAATTAACAAGATACTCGTATCTGGAATGAAGATTGCTTAGATCAGTGCAACAGCATCTTCAGATCACCGACAGATCGGTAACAGGAGTACGCCATGCATATTGTCGTCTGTATTAAACAGGTTCCCGACAGCGCCCAGATCCGGGTGCATCCGGTCACCAATACCATCATGCGGCAGGGCGTACCCGCCATCATCAATCCCTTCGATGTTTTCGCTATCGAAGAGGCCTTGCGCCTCAAGGACCGTTTCGGTGGGCGAGTCACCGTGCTGACCATGGGGCCGCCCCAGGCAGAAGACGCACTGCGCAAGGCGATCGCCTATGGTGCCGACGACGTGATACTCCTGACCGACCGCGCCTTCGCCGGCGCCGATACCCTGGCGACTTCCTTCGCCCTGGCACAGACCATCCGCAAAATTGGTGAGGAGCATCCCGTAGATCTGGTGTTCACTGGCAAGCAGACCATTGACGGCGATACCGCGCAGGTCGGACCGGGCATTGCCAAACGCCTGGGCCTGCAACTCCTCACCTACGTATCGGCTATCGACGCATTGGACCTTCAGGAACGTACCATTACTGTACAACGCCGCTCGGAAGGCGGTGTGCAGGTGATCCGGACCCGCCTGCCTGCCCTGATCACCATGCTGGAGGGTAGCAACCAGATCCGTTTCGCGAGCATGGATGACATGTTCCGCTCGGCTCGTCTTACCGTGCCGCAATGGAATAAAGACCGTGCCGGGATTGAAGATGTCAGCAAAATCGGCCTCAAGGGCTCGCCCACGGTGGTCAGCAAGATATTCACTCCCAAGCCCAGGGCTGTGAAGGCACAGATGATCGGCGCCGATCTGGACGCCAGCGGCACCGCCAACGCCTTCCTGGATATCCTCAGCAGCCAGCACCCGCGCCTGGCGCAGGAACTCGGCCTGATCACCCCATAAACGCACAAGGAGCATTCGCATGAGCGAGAACACTGCCGCACCCGCAAAGCCCAAAGGCAAAAAGCGCCTGGAACTGGATCCCCGCCTGGCGGCCTACAAAGGGATCTGGGTGTTTGTCGAAATGGAACGGGGCCAAGTACATCAGGTGTCCTGGGAATTGCTCGGCGAAGGGCGCAAGCTGGCCGATATTCTCAATGTAGAACTGGGCGCCGTCATCCTCGGCGGCAGCAGCGATGAACTGGGTGCTGCTGCCCGCAGCGCTTTCACCTATGGCGCCGATGTGGCCTATATCGTGGCCGATCCCATTCTTACGGACTATCGCAACGAGCCCTACACCAAGGCCATGACTGACCTGGTCAACAAGTACCAACCGGAGATTCTCTTGCTCGGCGCCACCACCCTGGGCCGCGATCTCGCCGGTAGTGTGGCCACCACTCTGCTCACGGGTTTGACCGCAGACTGCACGGAGCTCGCCATTGATCCGGACAATCGCGGACTGCTCGCCACCCGTCCGACCTTTGGCGGCAGCCTGCTCTGCACCATCCAGACCCTCAACTACCGCCCGCAGATGGCCACCATCCGCCCCCGGGTCATGGCCATGCCCGAAGCTACGCCGGAGTGCCGCGGCCGTATTGTTTCCGAAAACCTGCAGATGCAGGAGGACAACATTATCGCCAAGGTCCTGGAGTTCATCCCCGACGACGCCCAGGAGCAGGCGCAGCTCGCCTATGCCGACATTATCGTGGCGGGCGGCCGGGGCATGGGCAAAGCCGAAAACTTTCGCCTGATCTGGGATCTGGCTGCCGTACTCGGTGCCGAAGTGGGCGGATCGCGTCCGGTGACCCATGCCGGCTGGCTACCCGCCGACCGTCAGATCGGACAATCGGGCAAGACCGTGCGCCCCAAACTCTATATTGCCGCGGGTATCTCCGGGGCGATTCAGCATCGCGTCGGCATGGAAGCCTCCGACGTGATCATCGCCATCAACAACGATCCCAATGCGCCCATCTTCGACTTTGCTACTTATGGCATTGTCGGCGACGCCGTGCAAATCCTTCCCGTCCTCACCGACGCCTTGCGCAGCCGTCTGGCTGTGAACCGCCGGGCCGGTTAATTACAGGAGTCATGACATGGCCGAAAAATTTGATGCCATAGTGGTAGGTGCCGGCCCCGCCGGTAATGCAGCCGCGTATACCATGGCCAAGGCGGGTCTGAGCGTATTGCAACTGGAACGGGGTGAAACCCCCGGCACCAAAAACGTCCAGGGGGCCATTCTCTATGCCGACGCGCTGGAGCGCATCATTCCCGATTTCCGCGACGACGCCCCGTTGGAGCGCCACGTGATCGAACAGCGCATGTGGGTGCTGGATGAAAAATCCTTCATCGGGACCAATTACCGCTCCGATGCATTCAACAGCGACCAGCCCAATCGTTATACCATCCTCCGGGCGCCTTTCGACAAGTGGTTCTCCGGGAAGGTCAAGGCCGCAGGTGGCCTGGTCATCTGCGAGACGACCGTCACCGAACTCATCCAGGAAGGCAAAAAAGTTATCGGTATTCGCACCGATCGTGCGGGCGGCGATATTTATGCCGATGTGGTGATTCTGGCGGACGGCGTCAATTCGCTGCTGGCCAAAAAAGCCGGGTTCCATGGCGAACTCGAAGCCAAAAATGTCGCGCTCGCGGTCAAGGAAATTCACTTTCTGCCCGAAGAGGTCGTCCAGAGCCGTTTCAACATCAAGGGCAACGAAGGGGTGGTCATTGAGATTGCCGGTGCCGTCACCCACGGCATGGTCGGCACCGCCTTCCTCTATACCAACAAGGAATCCATTACCCTGGGCATCGGTTGTCTCTTGTCCGACTTCAAGAAAGCGGGCATCGCGCCCTATACCCTCCTCGAAGAACTCAAGGCGCATCCGGCCATTGCACCGTTGATTGCGGGGGGCGAAATGAAGGAGTATGCCGCCCACCTGATTCCCGAAGGGGGCTACAAGGCCGTTCCGACCCTCTACGGCGACGGCTGGATGATCGCGGGGGACAGCGCCGGACTGGTAAATGCGGTCCACCGCGAAGGCTCCAACCTGGCGATGACCAGTGGCCGCTTGGCCGCAGAAACGGTTATCGCCCTGAAAGAGATGAAGCTTCCCTGTACGGCACCCCATCTTGCCCGTTACAAAGCCGCGCTGGACGACAGTTTCGTCATGAAAGATTTGCGCAAGTACAAGGAATTACCAGAGATCCTGCACAGCAATCCGCATTTCTTTTCAGTGTATCCGCAACTCCTCAACCGCGCCGCGCATACCATGCTGATGGTCGATGGTCAGGATAAACACAGCAAGGAAAAGACCATTCGTGGCAGCTTTGTACAGCAACGCTCGTTATGGGGTTTGGTAGGAGATGCCTACCGCATGTGGAGGGCAACACGATGATCAAGATCGAAGAGAAACTGTTTCAAAACCGCTACCGGGTTGATGAGGGTCGGCCGCATATTCAGATCAGCGATCCTCAGGTCTGCGCGGATGATTGCAAAACACAGTCCTGCACCTTCGCCTGTCCGGCCGCCTGTTACGCCAAAGACGAGGCTGGTGGAGTGGTCCTGACCACGGACGGCTGCCTGGAGTGTGGCACCTGCCGGGTCATCTGTTCGGAATATCGCAACGTGGATTGGTCCTATCCACGGGGCGGTCACGGCATTCTCTTCAAGTTCGGTTAAGCCGGGAGGCTTGGTCCAATGAGCCCTGACGGTGCCCTCCGAGAGATCACCCTGCCCTTTGCCGATCCGACCGGGCAGACCGCTTCGCTGCTGGAGGCCGCACTGGCCAACAGCACACACCCGACCGAGGTGGAAAAACTGCTGAGGCAGCATCTGCTGACCGATCCGAATTACCTGCCCGCCTATTTTGCCATGTACAAGCTGCTGTTCCGCCAGTCCCGGCTGGCGGAGGCCGAAGAGATAGCACGCAGCGCCCTGACCAGCGGGGCACGACTGGGCGGATTTCCCCCCAACTGGCAGCAACTCGCCCCAGGCACGGCAGACTGGTCCATGATTTACAGTCCTGCCCATTTTTATCTCTTCACCCTGAAGGCCCTGAGTTTCATCCTGTTGCGCCGCAAGCGACTGGACGAATGCCGGGAAATTCTGGAAAAAATCGGCGAACTGGACCCCCACGATCTGGTAGGGGCCTCCGTCATCCGCGCTTATGCCGATGGCCTGACGGCGCATTGAGTCTGATGATGTATCATACAACGAGCATCTCGCCCTTTAACGTGATCGAAGCGGCGGGGACCGCCGTACTCACGCTGACTGAGGGGCTGGAGAAGGAAGAGTTTCTCGCGTCGCGCCTCACCCGTGCGGAAACTCGACGCCAGCTTCGCCTCATGAGCGCGGCCGCCCTGCTCCTGTCGGCAGAGATCCACGCCCTGATGGTGGAAATTGACTGGGATGGCTGGCGCACCCTCGACCAGCGCCTCGCGACCAGTGATCAAGCAGCGGACATCCTGCTTTGGCTCGCGGTGTGCGCGCTGGCACCAGATACCCTGATGTGGCTGCGGGTGTACCGCAAAAACCAGCCGGAATGGTTTAAAGAGGACGCAATGAAAGCAGATGTCTGTTATCCCGCCATTTCGCCCGGCACAGGAGCCTGTCCATGAACTACGCCTTCCCACCCGCCCCTATCGTGACTCTGGACGCCATGTCCAGCAACCCTTTCCCGGTGCGCCGCATTTTTTGCGTCGGGCAAAACTACGCCGATCACGTCCGGGAAATGGGCGCCACGCCCGATGCCGAACCCTTATTTTTCATGAAACCGGCCAGCGCCGTTCTGCAGAATAATTCGGTGCTGCCCTACCCGCCCGGCACTACCGACCTGCAACCCGAGGTGGAGCTGGTGGTGGCGCTGCACAAGGGCGGCAAAAACATCCCCATGGACAAGGTCGATTACGACTACGTGTTCGGCTATGCCGTGGGTCTGGACATGACCCGTCGCGACCTGCAACGCGCCGCCCGCGAAAAAGGACAACCCTGGGACATGGCCAAAGCATTCGACCATTCGGCGCCCTGCACGGCCATCACGCCCGAGTTTTATTCAGGGAATATCGCCCGCGGCAAGATCGACCTCAAGGTGAATGGTCAAATCCGCCAGAGCGCCGATGTCGGTGACATGCTCTGGAAAATCCCGCAGATCGTCCATTTTCTGTCGAATCAGGTCGAGCTCTTTCCCGGAGACCTCATCTTCACCGGCACCCCCGCCGGCGTGGGCCCCGTGGTAAAGGGCGATGTGATCGAGGCCGCTGTTGCCGGGCTGGAACCGCTGACCATCACCATCGGCTAACCTGATCACCCCCCAATCGAAACAGGAATAACCCAATGCCCACAGCCGACCTCCTCGAACGCAATCGCCTGATCTTCTGTCACTTCGATAGTTACAGTACCGCCCTGCGCTTCGTACGCATCAACGACAGTGTGATGTTGCCCGCGCCACTGCCGGAGAACACCAGTATGCTTGCAGCACCCACGGAAACCGGCGACACGCCCACTGACGTACTGCATGCAGTATTGGAGAAACTGAACATAAATCCCAGCCAGATAGAGCTGGACGACGGTTTCGAGGTTTGGCTGTCTACCGACACTGGTCCAATTCAGATTCACCTCGCCCGCTTCACGACATTTGAAGCCCCCCACGCGGCAATCGCCTCTCATGATGGCGATTTCAAGCCCATCAGTGAGCTGCGCCGCCTGCCGATGATGGAGTTGACGCTGCTACGTCAGGTCTTCAATCAGATCATGGGCGGTTAAATAGGTATAACCATGCAGGCCATCCGCAAACTGCTGCAGAAACTCGTGCCGCTCCACGTCGCCGAGATGACTGCAGGCTTCCACTTTCTTCTGGTAGCGGGCCAGTAGGTCGCTGGCGGAAAACTGTACGTATTGCAGGACGGCCTCCACCGTATCCCCTGCCAGCGGCTGCTCCAGACGCATGGCGCCCGAGGCATCACAGAGCACATTAACCGAGTCGGTGTCGCCGAACAGATTATGCATATCCCCGAGAATTTCCTGGTAAGCACCTACCAGAAAAATACCGAGGAGATAAGGCGTATCTGCCTGTAGCAGATGTACCGGCAGTGCCGGTGTCAGGCCTTCGGCCGTCACGTACGCATCAATCCTGCCGTCGGAGTCGCAAGTGATGTCTTCGAGACGAGCTCGCCGGGTCGGCTCTTCATTCAGTCGTTGGATGGGCAATATCGGGAAAATCTGATCAATGGCCCAGACATCGGGCAGCGACTGAAACAAAGAGAAGTTAACGAAATATTTGTCCACCAGCTTTTCGTCGAGTTCATCAAGAATGTCGCGGTGCGCGCGATTGTGCGGGTCGAGAAAGCCGCGCACCCGCCAGAGCAGTTGGGCATAAATGCCTTCGGCTTCGGCGCGCGCCTCAATGTGAATGATGCCGAGCTTGAATTGCTGGTGAAGCTCCGCCAGCAGATAAAGGGCCTCCTGATAAACTTCCAGCGCCGCGGCGGCGTTACCCTGGTCCAGGCGGGTGAGCAGACGGCCCCATTCACCCTCCATCAGGTCGACCGAAGGTGCTGACGACGGATGCTCTCCGGCCGCCATCTCCACATCGGTGACATTAGCCAGCAAAATGGCGTGATGCGCCGTCAGCGCCCGGCCCGATTCAGAGATGATACGCGGCTCCGGCAGCCCCTCCTGGCGCGCCACATCAGCCAGTGTGGCGACGATGGCATGGGCATAGTCGGAGACATGATAGTTCGTGGAGCAGTACGCGCGGGAGTGCGTTCCTTCATAGTCCACACCCAACCCACCGCCCACATCCACCACCTCCAGGGCCGCGCCCAGGCGTCGCAGTTCCGCATACAGACGGGCACACTCGCGCATGCCGCCTTTGATGAACTGAATATTGGGAATCTGGGAACCGAGATGGAAGTGCAGCAATTGCAGGCTATCGAGCGCATTTTCTGTCCGCAGGCGGTGGACGAGTTCCAGGATGTCCGCCGTAGACAGGCCGAATTTAGATTTTTCGCCACCGGTATTCTGCCACTTGCCGGAACCGGCGGATGCCAGCCGCGCGCGCACCCCGATCCGGGGTTTAACGCCGAGCTTGCGGGCCTCATTCAGGATCAGAGGCAGTTCCGAGGGTTTTTCCACCACCAGGTAGACCTGCATGCCCAATTTCTCACCCGTCAGGGCCAGGCGAATATACTCGTTGTCTTTGTAACCATTGCAGATGATGGTGCCGCCCACCGGCATCAGTCCGATGACCGCCAGCAGCTCCGGTTTGCTACCCGCCTCCAGACCGACGCTACCCGCACCGGCACGCAAAATTTCTTCGACGACGCGCCGCTGCTGATTGACCTTGATCGGATAAACGGGCGTGTAGCTACCGCCATAGTCGAGGGCGCGGATGGCCTCAGCAAACGCGCTGTGCAGGCGCGCGACTCGATCGCCCAGAATCTGCGGAAAACGCAGGAGGCAGGGTAAAGCGAGGGAATGCTCACCCAGTGCCGCCGCGACATCGGCCAGCCCAATAGCGGCACCCTGCGGGTTGGCGTCGGGACGGACGATGATCTGTCCGTCCGCACCGACATCGAAATACCCCTCGCCCCAATGCGGCAAGTTATACAGATGGCGACTATCCGCGACCGACCATGTCATGCGTTCACTCCCCTGATGCCCTGCGCGCAGTCTAAGGGCTCAGCAGGTCAGTAGACAAGGGGATCACAAGGCATCATTGGCAAAATCCGCCAAACGCGAACGCTCACCGCGACGCAGGGTGACATGTCCGCTGTAGGCCCAGTCCTTGAAGCGATCCACCACATAGGTCAATCCTGAGGTGGTTTCCGTCAGGTAGGGCGTGTCGATCTGCGCAATATTGCCCAGGCAGACAATTTTGGTCCCCGGACCGGCACGGGTGATCAGGGTTTTCATTTCCTTGGAAGTCAAATTCTGTGCCTCGTCGATGATGACGAACTTCTCCAGAAAGGTACGCCCGCGCATAAAGCTCATGGATTTGACGCGAATCCGCTTATTGATCAGATCCTGCGTCGCACTGCGTCCCCAACTGCCACCATCATCACTGCCGCGCGCCAGAATTTCCAGATTATCCTCCAGCGCCCCCATCCACGGCAGCATTTTCTCTTCCTCCGTGCCGGGCAGGAAGCCAATCTCATCGCCCACCGGCACGGTCGCACGGGTGATGATCACTTCCGAGTAGCGCTTCTGCTCAAAAATCTGATGCAGCGCCGCCGCCAGCGTCAGCAGCGTCTTACCGGTACCCGCGTGCCCAAGCAAGGTGACAAAATCGATGTCCGGATCCATCAGTAGATTCAGGGCAAAATTCTGCTCCGGATTGCGCGCCAAAATACCCCAGACTGCATGCCGCTCGCTTCGATAGTCGGTTATGCGTTCGATAATGGCGTGTTCCGGATGCACTTCGCGGACAATCGCCGCAAAGTCTTCGGCCACCCCCGCCAGTGTATCAATCGCGATAAACTGATTGGGATGCCAGCGCTGAATGGCAGGGCCGCTGATTTTGTAATAACTCCGTCCGCTTTCCTGCCAAGCGTCCAGATCGCGACTATGCAGATCCCAGAAATCGGCACTCAGCGTCTCTGTACCGGTGTAGAGCAGGTCCACATCGTCCAGAGCACGATCGTTCTGGTAATCCTCCACCCGAATCCCGAGGGTGCGTCCCTTGATGCGCAAATTGATATCTTTACTGACGAGAATCACGTCTTTTTCGGGATGACTATTCTGCAAGGCCAGAGTCACGGCGAGGATTTCATTGTCCGCCTTGCCAGCGGCCAGATCTTCAGGCAGCGCCTGCTGATGTGCGGCAGTCTGGAAATAAAGTCGTCCCTGCGCATAAGGCAGCACCAAACCACGATCCAGATCAGCGGTATCCGTCAGCATCTCGTCCAGATAACGGCTGACCTGACGCACATTACGCGCTTGCTCACTCAGGCCTTTTTTGTGCTGATCCAGCTCCTCCAGAACGACCATCGGCAGCAGGATGTCGTGTTCCTGGAAGCGGAATAGCGCTGAGGGATCGTGCATCAGCACGTTGGTATCCAGAATGTAGAGACGCGCCCTCACCGGGCTTGAAACCCCCGCTTCCTGGCGACTCATGGTAATTGCTTGACGATGTCTAAGATGGCGGCTGCATGTCCGGCGGCCTTCACTTTGCGCTCGACGTAGGCGATTTTGCCTTCCCGGTCGATCACGAAAGTGCTGCGTTCAACGCCCATGCTCACCTTGCCGTAATTGTTCTTCTCCTTGAGTACATCAAAGGCCTTGCAGAGTGCTTCATCCGTGTCGGCCAGGAGCGGAAAAGGGAAGTTGAACTTGCAGGAAAACTTTTCATGGCTGGCCAGCGTATCCCGGGAAACACCGAGAATTTCCGCGCCAGCAGCCTGGAATTCCGGGTAGAGTGCCGTGAACTCCTGCCCCTCTGTCGTACAACCCGGCGTGTCATCCTTGGGGTAAAAATAGATCACTACGACCGTTCCGCGCAGGTCATCGATGCTGATGGAGGATGCCTTACCATAGGCTGCGGCATGAAACTGAGGTACAGGTTGACCGATGGTGATGACTTCTGGGGACATGAGGAACTCCTGAATGGGCCTGACTGAAAATCTAGCGCGGCAGATAGGGCGCTGTCCAGGGAAGTAATGCAGGGCCATTGCTTGCGCCCTCCCGGCCTTCTGCTCTAGCATGACTTTATGGCGCATTCATCACTCCATCCCACCCTCACGGCGGAAGTTTCCGATGCCGAGGCAGCGCAGCGTCTCCGCGCCATCGGGCAGCGCATCACGCGTTTACGGGTAGCGGTCTTCAAAACACTGCTGGCAGCCGAGCAACCACTCAGTCATCCCGAGCTGCAGCAGCGTCTGGAGGCGTCGGAGACAGGGGCGGTTGACCGTGTCAGCCTCTACCGTAATCTGGAATGGTTGGTACAGACCGGACTCGCCCACCGGATCACGGCAGACGACCGGATCTGGCGCTTTAGCGCCCACCGTGATGAAACGGCCACCCAACACCCGCATTTCCATTGTGTCGCTTGTCGCCAGGTATTTTGCCTACCCGAAAGTAGTGTACCGACGCCCCCACTGCCAGCCGACTATTCCATGATTGAAATGGAATTGGTGGTCAACGGGGTCTGTGCCCAATGCGGGAAGGAACCGCCCCAAAAAAACAGTCAGCACTGAGCCCATCAGAATTTTATTTTCCGCGATAAAAAATCATTGCCTGACGAATGCTTTCCCATCTTTTCGCCTTGTCTTATAATACAGTCTCCGCCCTCGCCCGCCACCCTTATGATAAGGAACTTAGAGAGTACCATGCGCCATCTGCCCTATGATGATTACAACAAGAAAGAGATGGTTCTGCGTGACTTTCTTGCCATGGACAGAACGGTATTTGCGGGTACCCGCACTTTTCTAGGTTATATTCGTGTGACCTTGACTCTGATCATTGCCACGCTTATTTTTATTCGTGTATTCAATGGCTATCTTGAGGACCATCTGTTTTATCTGGGTTTTGTTCTCGCATTGATTATCCTGGCCGCAGGTATTTCTCTCTATCTGAAAATTAAAACACACTATAAAAATTTACAACGAATGGAAGCCTACGAAAAGATAGAAGATGATCTATAATGAAACCCCGATTCTTATTCAACCACCTGGATGCGCATCGCGATTATTTTCATACCTATCCGAAAAGTAAATTGGTGCTCCGTGACTGGCTCGCACTGGATCGCACAGCAGCAGCCAACCGGCGGACTTTATATGCTTTTTTGCGCACCACGCTGGACTTGGCCATAGCTGGTTTGGTACTGATTCACTTCTTTAACTATCACTCCGTTATCGTTCTCGGTGTGCTATTTATTTTATTATCAATGGTTGTCGGGGGCTTTAGCTACTTCCGATTTTTACGGGTTCAGAGTCACTACCATAAGTTTTTGCGAGATTCTGGAGCGCACTTTCCACCTATTCTGGCGCGCAAAGACCACCATTCCTAATCTGGCCCAGGGTTCTTAGTCTTCCAGCTCTTGCGCGTTCACTTTTGGCACGCTCTGCAAAGGCGGACGTTCCCAGTCGTAATTACTCGTTTTGCCACCCCGTTGTTCGCACGCCTGATAGCGCTGATAGGCGCTTACTTTCGCCTGTTCTCTCTGTAATTCCAGTTCGGCGCGGGCAAAATCCATGGGAGGTACAGCATCTTTCGCCAATGTGGCCTGGGCATCTTTAATGCGGCTCTGTGTATCATGGAGGTCAATATCCATGATCCGCAGACTTGCATTGGCGAGTATCGTCACGATATCGGGCTGAATCTCTAACAATCCGCCTTCCAGAAAAAGAATCTGTGTCTGACCATCGGCTTTGGTAATACGCAGCTCTCCGGCGCGCAGCCCTGACAGCAAGGGCGCATGCCCTGGCAGAATTCCGATCTCACCCAGCTCCGCCGGCACTGCCGCAAAACGTGCCATACCGCTGTACACTTCGCCATGAACATCGACCACATTGATACGGAATGTTCTACTCTGCTGCATGCTTATTCCTTTTTTGAAAGCATTGCCAAAAATTGTGCTTCAGTGAGCTGTTTCAGGCCCAGCTTTGCGGCTTTTTCCGCCTTGCTGCCCGCCTCTTTACCGACAATCACGTAGCTTGTTTTAGCGGAAACGGCGCTGCTGACTTTTCCGCCCCTATTTTCTATGGCGACTTTGGCATCTTCCCGGGTCATACTGTCCAAAGAGCCAGTGAGTACCAGGGTCATCCCCCGAAAACACCCGCCTTTTTGCGGTTCGACGACATCCCAATCCAAACCACCAGTCCGTAATGCCGCGATCACGTCCAGGTTATGGGGCTGGGCAAAAAAATGTACGATGGATTCTGCCACTACGGGCCCCACGTCGGGAATATTCTGCAAGACTTCCGGCGTCGCCGCCAGTAACGGTTCCAGGTCGCCAAAATAGGCTGCCAAAGATTTAGCCGTGCTTTCTCCCACCTGACGGATACCCAGGGCGTAGAGGAAGCGCGAGAGACTGGTATGACGGGACTGCTCTATTTCCGCCAGCAGTTTTTGGGCGGAGCGACTGGCCATGCGCTCCAATCCGCAAAGTGCGGCCTCATCCAGATGATAAATATCGGCTACGGAATGCACCAGACCTCGTTCGACCAGTTGCTGGACGAGCTTCTCGCCCAAGCCCCGGATATCCATGGCCTTGCGCGCGGCGAAGTGCTCGACAGCGCCCATCCGTTGTGCCGGGCAGTACAGCCCACCCATGCAGCGGTGCGCCGATTCGTTGGCCAGCCGCAGGACTTCCGAGTCACAAACCGGACAACGCAACGGCATTTGCCAAGGTTGTGCCGCTGGTAGACGTTCCTCCTTGAGCACCATGACCACTTCCGGAATCACATCCCCGGCACGGCGCACCAGTACCGTGTCGCCCACGCGTATATCTTTACGATCCACCTCATCCTGATTATGCAAACTGGCGCGACTCACGGTCACGCCACCCACTTGCACCGGCTGCAAGACAGCCACCGGAGTAATTACACCGGTGCGCCCCACGGAAGCCAGGATATCTTCGACCACGGTACGCTCTTCGTGCGCCGGAAATTTATAGGCAATGGCCCAACGCGGTGCGCGAGCGGTAAAGCCTAAGCGCTCCCTGGCCGTCAAATCATCGACCTTGAATACGAGACCGTCGATTTCAAAAGGCATGCTTTCGCGTGATTTCTGCATTTCATTGAAATAGCTTTCGCATTCCATAAGATGGCGAACATTGCGCAAGTAAGATGTCACCTCAAAACCCCAGACAGAAAGGCTGTGCATCACCGCGCTGTGCGATCCCCCCAGCGGCGCACTGTTTTCTCCCCATCCCCAGGGAAAGAACGCCAGGGGGCGTTTCGCTGTTATTTTAGAATCCAGTTGCCGCAGACTGCCCGCTGCCGCATTGCGTGGATTGGCAAAGGGATTTTCTCCCTCATGCAGGCGCTCTTCATTCAATCGCTGGAAAGCCGCCACAGGAATCACCACCTCCCCGCGTATCTCCAACAGATCCGGCCAGCCCTTGCCGGCCAGTTGCAGAGGAATATTGCGGATGGTGCGGACATTGGCGGTGACATCCTCGCCACTTTGACCATCGCCGCGGGTCCCGGCCTGCATCAGCTTGCCATCCACATAACGGATGTTGACCGAAAGACCATCAAACTTGGGTTCGGCACTCAGCGCAACCTCTTCAAGGTGCAGCCCTTTTTGCACACGCCCCAGCCAATCACGAAATCCATCCTGATCAAATACGTTATCCAGGGAGGTCATCGCTACGCTATAGTGAACTTCGGTAAAGGCGTCCAGGGGCGCTGCCCCTACTCTCTGGGTCGGCGAATCGGCACTTTGCCATTGCGGATTGCGGTCCTCCAGACGGCGGAGTTCGCGCAGACGTGCATCATATTCCGCATCACTCAGAGTCGGTGCATCTTGCTGATAATACGCTTTATTGGCGGCCACCAATTCGGCCCGCAACTGCTGGATACGCTTAAAGTCCGTAGGATTGCCCTGCACCACCATCCGCTCCTTGCTTTCGAGAATATACCCTGCGCATGCACCTGTTGCGCGCCCAGTCCCTGGCAAATTATACCAGAAAGCACATTTGCGATATGCTGGCGCGGCATTTGCCATTGCCCAACTCACTGGACGGAGAACCTATGGCCCTCACTCTTTTTGATCTGGACAACACGCTGCTGTCTGGCGACTCTGATCATGCCTGGATGAAATTTCTCGGCAGCCGCGGCATTGTGGACGCCGAGTGCTTCAATCGTCGCAATGACCAGTTTTATGCGGACTATATGGCGGGCACCCTGGATATTCAGGCTTTCCTGAATTTTCAGCTCACCCCTCTGGCTGCACACCCGCGTGCTCAGCTCAATGCCTGGCACCGGGAATATCTGCAGGAATGGGTGCTACCGATGATTTCGGAGCGCGCCCGCGCCCTGATCGAGGATCATCGCCGGCAAGGCGATCTGCTGGTCATCATCACCGCCACGAATCGTTTTGTGACGGCACCCATTGCGGAAGAACTGGGGATTGCGCACCTGCTCGCGACGGAGCCCGAAGAGACAGCGACAGGGGAATTTACCGGCCAGACGGTTGGTATCCCCTGTTTTCAGGCGGGCAAAGTGCAACGCTTACGGGACTGGTTGCAGATACAGGGACTGGACTGGGAGAGCGCTTTGCAAGATAGCACTTTCTATAGTGACTCCCACAATGATCTGCCTTTACTGGAAACCGTCACCCACCCCGTCGCGGTTGACCCCGATCCGCGCCTGCGCGCCCTCGCCGAAGCCCGGGGGTGGCCTATTCTTTCGCTGCACCTGGCGCCTGTCGAACAACACGCCTGAATCCGGAATTCGCATTAAGGCGCCGCTTCCTCGCGGCGCGCCGCCTGCGCAAGCGTATCGGCTACCTCAACCCGTACAATACGGGAGATACCCGGCTCGGTCATGGTAACACCCACCAGTTGCTCGGCGACCTGCATGGTCAGACTGCGATGGGTCACGATCAAAAACTGGGTCTGTGCCGCCATTTTCTGTACCAGATGACAGAAACGTCCGACGTTGGCATCGTCCAGCGGTGCATCTACTTCATCCAGCACACAAAAGGGCGCGGGATTCAAGCGGAACAAGGCAAATACCAACGCAATGGCGGTGAGTGCCTTCTCGCCGCCGGAGAGTTGCTGCAGACTGGCGTTGCGTTTGCCCGGCGGTTGCGCACGCAGGACCAGTCCCGCATCCAGCAGGTCCTCGCCCACCAGGCTCAGTTGCGCCTGCCCGCCACCAAAAAGAGTGGCAAAAAGTTCCTGTAAGGCTTGGTTGACCTTATCGAGGGTGTCACGAAAACGGGCAGTCGTTTCCTGATCCATGGCCGCCATCGCCTCTTCCAGACTTTGCAGGGCGGATTCCACATCTTCGACCTGGCTCAGCAGATTACCGCGGTGCCCTTCCAGCTCCTGCAACTCTTCCTCGGCAGCAAGATTCACATTGCCAAGACGGGCGATAGCCGTACTGATCCGCGCGATATTTTCTTCGCAGAGAGACCCATCTGGGCAAGGCCCGGGGTCTCCACCCAAATCCTGTGCGAGTAGCGCGGCGCGTTGCTGGTATTCTTCCAGGCGCGCCTGCAGGCCCGCCAGTTGCTGATCGGCGGCGGCCCCGGACTGTTGCAGGACGCGCAGCCGTTCCTCCAGCCGGTGGCGCTGGCTTTCTTGCTGACGAATCTGCTGCTCTGCGCTCTGTGCCGCGCTCTGCAAGGCCAACAACTGGGCATTACGCTCCGCCCGCAAACCCGCTACGGCCTCCCGTGCCGCCTCCATTTCCGGCAGCTCTGTTTGCAGGCGGGCAAGCTCCTCGTCGCCCTGAGTCGCCGTCATGGCAAAGTGATCCCTTTGCTGTTGCAGATCTACGGCACGGGCAACGGCGGCCTCTGACTCAGCCTGCAACCGCTGTTGCTGGACTTCCAACGACTGGCGTTCGTCCCGCAAGCGACCATAAGCTGCACGCAATTCACCTGCCCGACGCCGCAGTCCATCGGTCATCCGCTGCGCGTTTTGTACCGACTGCTCCAAATCCTGCCAGCCGCGTTCATCGACAGCCAAATCCTGATGCAGTCCTTGCATGCGTGACTCTAATATGGCCCGTTCGTTGCCGAGTCGCCCGGACTCAGCAACGCGTTCTGTCCGCTGTCGCTCTTCGGCCTCCACCCGACTGCGCAGACCGGCCAGTGATTCCCGATCCTGGGCATATTGTCGGCTTAGAGCCTGGCAACGGCTGTCTGCGGCTTTGACCTGCTCCTGGAGGGCCTGTACTTGTTGTTCCGCCGCCGTCAATGCCATGTGTGCCACAGTCAACGCTGCCTGTGCCTGACGAAAACTCTCGCTATTTTCCGCCAGTTCGCGGCGACATTGCAGCAGACTGGCGCCATTTTCGTTCTCGGGATATTCCATTCCCGAACGATGCACCAATACACCCTGTGGCGTAATCCATGCCTCTCCCGCCTGCAATTGCTGCCGCTGACCGAGGGCGCAGGCCAGATCCGGAGCCATGCGCAGTCCCCACAGCCAGTCACTTAGCCCCAAGTCCAAAGTCTCTGGTCTTTCCAGGGCCTGCACCAGTGCATCTTGCGGCAAGTCGGGTGGTAACGCCGCGCTCTTCCATAAGACTGTGTCCTGCGTGACCGCGCTGTCGCCTTCCATCACCGCGGCGTGCAGGCGACCACGCAACACCCCCTCCACTGCCCGCTCCCAGCCGGGTAACACCCGTATCTGGTCCACCAGTCGGGTGTTTGCCGTGTCATTGTTCGCTGCCGGTTTTTGCAGCCGTTGCAACAGACTTTCCAGTGCCTTTTGCCGGGCTTCGCACTCTTGCACCCTGGCCTGCGCGGTATCGCGCGGTTCGCGCAAAGCAGTGGCCTGTGCCTGGGCTGCTTCCAGGGCATCGCGTTGCCCCAGAAGTGCTGTTGCGGCCTCTTTTAACGACATTTCCCCGGATTCACAACGCGCTTCCAGAGCTGCCAAAGCGGGGCGGTCTGAAGGTGCTTCCGCAATCTGCTGTTGCAAGCGTCGTTCAATATCCCGCAGACGCGGCTCCAGCTCACGGATTTGCGCCGTCGTTACGTCCCTTTTACGACGCAGTTCTGCCAAAGCCTGCTGCTGTTGCTGACGTTCCTGATCCTGTTTTTCAAGCGCGCGCTCCGCTTCCTGCCGTCCGCGTCGGGCACGCTCTTCTTCTTCGGTCAGGGCGTGCTGATCTGCGGCTAACTTCTGCAAACGCTGCTGCCGCTGACTTTCACTCTCCGTCTGACGTGCTTGTTCAAATTGGATTTTCTGTAGCTGTGCCCGCTGCTGGTCCACCCCACTCTGACAACGTTGGATCGCCGTCTGTTGTTCCCGAAGCCGATGCATCACATCGCTTTGCCGGGCCTGCACCTCATACAGTTCGCCTTGGGCGACGGCGATGGCGTCGTGGCCATGGCGTTCTTCCACACGCAGTTGATCCAGCGACTGCGCTGCAGCAATAAGATGGCGTTCTTCCTGCTGATAGCTTGCTTGCAGTGCGGCGCGCCGCACCGCGGTCTGTTGCTGCTCCGTTTCGAGAAGCTCCACGCGAAGGGTCGCACCCCACCACTGCCATTGACGCTCCTCTACCCGTAGGGCGCGCAGCTTTTGCGCCGCCTGGGCCTGCCGCTGCAAGCGTTGCCACTGACCATCCATCTCGCCGTGAATATCACGCAAGCGCTGCAGATGCTCACGCGTTTCAGCAATGCGTTGTGTGGTTTCCCGGCGGCGCTCCTTGTAACGGCTGATGCCGCCCGCCTCTTCGAGAATGGCGCGCAGATCGTCCGGGCGTGCTTCAATAATGCGCCCGATGGTTCCCTGCTCAACGATGGCATAAGCATTGCCGCCGAGTCCGGTGCCGAGAAACAAGTCGCCCACATCGCGCCGCCGACAGCGGGCACCGTTAATCCGGTAATGGCCGTCGCCCTTGCGATCCAGGCTGCGCTTGACGCTGATTTCGGCCACGTCAGCAAAAGCGCCGGGGGCCGCCCCATCACTGTTATCAAAGCGCAACTCGACCATCGCCATGGGGGCGGCCGGGCGACTGTCGCCACCATTGGAAATCACATCGCTCAGGACGCCGCTACGCAGCTGGCGCGCCGAGGATTCACCGAGTACCCAGCGCAGGGCATCGACCGTATTGGATTTGCCGCAACCATTAGGCCCGACGATCACCACCGGATTGGCGTCGAACTGAATGCGCGTGTTTTCGCGGAAGGATTTAAAGCCTTGGAGGATAATGGCCGAGAGGCGCATGAAGGGATATTTTTGCTATAGTATGCCGAATCGGTGAAGCACAGATAATGAGGAGTTCCAGATGCCCAGTCAACCCAGCAAAACCTTAGAGCGTTTTTCTAATCCTCACCCCGAGCGCGACTATGTCGTGCACATGGATCTGCCCGAATTTACCTGCCTCTGCCCGCTGACTGGGCAACCCGACTTTGCACACTTTATACTGGACTTCATCCCGGATCAGTACAATGTCGAGCTGAAATCCCTCAAACTTTATCTCTGGAGCTTTCGCGACGAAGGCGCCTTTCACGAGGCCATGACCAACCGCATCGCTGACCATCTGATCCATCTGATCAACCCACGCTATCTGCGCCTACTGGGACGCTGGTATGTGCGCGGCGGCATCACCACCGATATACTCATCGAGCACCGCCAACCAGGGTGGCAAAATCCGCACCTACTCAACCAATTGCCGCCCGTGCATTGGGCGCAACACCAGCCAGGCTATTAACCGGCACAACACAAATTAACCACCCATGAGGCGCTCTGAGCTACTAAAAGTGGTACATCAAATCCGCCGTAGTAATGGTATTGAATTTCTTATAATAGCTAATCACCGGAAACTCATTATATGTGGCGGTATAAGATAATTGCAAATTAAAATTCCCATACAGTCGGGATTCAAGGCTGGTAATCGATTCATAAGTATTATTGTTGGCTGTTGACAGTAGTGTAGTTACAGCTTCCTTGAAAGTTGCGTGATGGGTCAAGTGCCATCGATAATTAACCGCCAGCCGGGCGGCTGGGCTAGTTTGACGTTTCTGACCTATGGGTTGATCTTCCTGAGCACCGATACCTCCTTGGTAATCCAAGGACATCGTCTTATTTAAATGTATGACATTACCTTCGCCTATAATTTCTGTCAGATGGTAAAAGTAGCCGTTAAACTGATTGCGATCATAACGAATATTAGCGAAAACATAGCGAATCTTTGGTTTAAAGTAATATCGAGTCTGGTTTCCCAACACGAGACGGTTGGCATAGATAGCCGACGATGCGGCAGTGTAATTATAACTCACGTGCGCCCGATTTTGCCAATGATGCTTTTGCCAACGCACCCAATCATGACTATTGAGATTTAAAGAGGGAAATGTTCCAGTGGCACTGGAAAGCCCAAATGCGGCACTACCCGACCAGAGTTTCGAAGTTTTGGCCATAGCGCCTGTAATGGATGTCATCCATGCGGGAAATATGAACATTAAAACAAATATTATGCGCTTTCCATATTTATTATGGAATGAAATTTGGGATGTTTCAGGCAATCGCATATACTCTCCTGTTCATTATGGCTGGGATATTTTAATTCACAAAATTCGGCGTGATATGGACTACGTTTATCCGATTATCTCAAAAATTATTTACATAAAATCTACTGGATTAATTAATGCTACCGCAGCAGAATACCGATAATTATTCATTTTATCAAGGCGGTAGTTGTCGACCACGACAAACAACACCCTAACAATATAAGGAAAATACGTAAACCATTCTGATCGTCGACCAACAACCCCCGAACTTTAGAGGCGGCGCCAGCCCAAAGATGCAATGACACCCCTGCCAAAGCCGCCCGGTCTATGATAGGCTACAGGTTATCTGGGTAGATGCGTAAACGGACCCCCGGATTTTCTTCCGCCCAGGTGGCGAAATCGGTAGACGCAAGGGACTTAAAATCCCTCGGCTTATGCCGTGCCGGTTCGAGTCCGGCCCTGGGCACCACCTTAAAAATCAGTAAGTTATGGTGTAAATGTGCTAAACATAACTTTTGCTGACTGCCGCCAGCATCAACCAGGTATCAACCACTGACTCTCCCCATTCGCCAATGTTTACAATCCACCGGCTTCCAAAGCAGTGTGTCGTTTGCACAGTACCCGCCCTCCCCCACTTTTACTTAACCCCAGTTGGGGGCGCCAAACAGGTCGGCATCGTGCAGAGTCTGCTCCCCACCTGCCGACTCCACGATATCAACCCTTACGATTACCTGGTCGATGTCCTGCAGCGGGTCGGCCAGCACCCCAGCCCCACATCGTCTGAATTGACGCAGCGCCGCAGGAAGCAACGCTGAGTTTTCATGAAGCTGACTTCCCATATGTTTCACTGTATAGGGTGAAAAATTGTCTCCGCGTTGCCTTGGTGGCCTTTGCCACATAAAGCGCCTGATCCGCATGGTGTATTAATGCTTCATCAGAGGCATCATCAAAAGGAAATATGGTTAAGCCTAAGCTCACACCAATTTGTATTTTGTGATCATCATAAATGTAAGGTTTATCTGTCACCTCTTTGATGCGGTCCAATATTTGGCCAAGAACATCATAATTTTCGAGATTCTCAACAAGAATGACAAATTCATCACCCCCAAGACGAATTAGGGCGTCTGAGGCCCGCAATACATTTTTCCATCGCGCCGACACCTCCTGTAATATCCAGTCTCCAGCTTTATGGCCGAGCGTATCGTTCACAGCCTTGAAACCGTCCAGATCAAGCACCCCTAGAGCGAATAGGTTTTTTTGGCGAACACTGCGGGCTCTAGCTTCGGCCAGTCGTGGTGTTAGGTAGGCACGATTAGGTAATCCCGTCAGTGGATCACGCTGCGCCTGCTCTTTAGCTGTGACCATTAATTCCAGCATGCTGGGTGCCATGAGCAGATGCTTCAGACCTATGCGATCCAGGTATCCAGGCTGGTCACTTCCAAGTATCCACAGTGCATTCTGATGATCCAGACGAACGGGTAGCACCGCCGTCTCGCAGACCTGACCTCGAAGCATGCGCAAAATGGCGGGTGTTTCCAGTTTTGATAGATCATATATCCTGGATTTTTCTGGCAATTTTTCGCCAATCACTGAAGTGATCTGTTGCTTTTTTGGGGCATCGCTGATCGAATTAATAGTGCGATGAACCATACGCGATGGTTCATGGACATCCGTTAACCCGACCAGGCTGGACCATTTCATGGGGCCGATCGAACTCAACAACCTTCTACAAAAGTCATTAAACAGCTGCTCGGCATTTGCGTCCAGGTGAGCACCCGTTCGAAATGCATCTCCTATGAGATCGTAGAATTGATGATAATCCTCCCCGTCTATAGATCGCTTATTCCTAGTGAATGACCGAGGAATGGTTTTCATGCCGTGTTCTGCTATCGACTCTTCCCATGATGCGTTTATTTCTATATGTCTTTTTTTGCAAAATCTTGTTGCGTCTGGGATCGTGGTCATACACGCTTCACTATCTGTTTCCTGAAGTCGATAATAATTTGAGGCCGCCATCCAATGTAATGGGTTATTCAACGTACGCACATCCGTTGAATAACCCACACCTTCGTGAACACGCTGCTTTTTTACCTGGCTGTTTGTCGGGGGTCTGGTAGTAGCCATAAATAATACCTCCATGGATTTCATGCCATACAACGTAGCGTCTTTTTACTGTTTCCTATTTGACCAGGACGGCTTCAGTTCGCCGTTACGGTCAAATCGTATGGTGTGGTATACCCATCCCAAGGCGAAGAGGGCGAGGTTTTGATCATAGTAATGGGCTGTTTTGCCGTAGAGGCCATCTGCACGATCATAGTCGGCATTGAGTCTGAGCCACTGGTTGTGCACCGCCGGATTCATGTTTTTCTGCATCAGGTAGGGAATCAAGGCGGCGGAAAAGCCCGTTGGGCCTGTTCCCGAGGTCGCGCCAGTCTGCCAGTTTTCACTGACCGGTGGCAGCAGATGCGATTGCAGGTAATGCGCCATACCCGAAACGCTGTCCAGAATCCGTTGGGCACCCGGGGTATCGGGATTGCTCATGCCGGCCCAGAGATACACGCGAATGGCGTTATAGCTGCCATCGGCTCCCTGGGGGGCCATGTGGTACCCCTCTTGCGGGGAATAGGCTACCCAGTCTGGCGCGAAGCCATGGGGCTGACCGCCTTGATGAAGCCGGGCAGATGCGCCGCCATAGCGCGCCAGGGGCCATGTGGCAAGGCGTGCGCCAATCCTTCAACAACCGGCAGAGGCAGATAACTGGGGTTGAAGACGTAGGTATGCGGGGCGATGTGAAATCCCGCATTTCCGGGTATAAGCATCGTTCCGATACCCGGTAGGGTGACAACCTCTTTCTGGGCGATGTGTTTGGCCAGCAGCGTACCCATTGCCGTGTAGCTATTGCGGTCCCACAGGCGCCCTGCCTGAATCAAGGTGTAGGCGATCCACAAGTCCGCGTCCGCTGCCGAGTTGGTATCGAGTACGCCCCAGGTTTTATTGGGACGCTCGCCCCAGCGCCAAGCGGGCAAGTGCGCGGCAAGGCTGCCTTGCGCCAGGTTATCCTGGGTCCAGGTCAGAATGTTCTGGAACAGTTTGGGATTGTTCGCCACCAGTGCAAAAAACAAGGCGTAGGACTGCCCCTCTGACGTGGTGATGCCGCCATCGTTCCAGTCGATGACCCGCCCTTGCGGGTCGATGAATCGGGCCTGATAGCTGGACCAAAATTGGTACCAGGGTGCGGGATTGGGCGCTGAATCGCCGGCGCTTGGCAGCATCGCGCAGCCTTCCACCGCGAACAGCATGGCCAGCGACCCTAATCCCAGCCACCGGGCCCGCGACCGTAACCAACAGCGCAGATTCCGGCGGCGCGTTGCGGAAGAGGACGCACGCCCGGCAGGATCCGATTGCAGGTTCCATTCACGCATGGCGGTGCTCCCTATAGGTGTCGCGACCCTTATTCATAGCGCCCCATCCCCGCCACATACTGCGCGGGTATAAAGGTGCGGGCATGGTTTTCACCAAAGACATAGCGGATATCGAGCCCTGCCTGGGCCTGCTGAAAAGCGGGGTTAGCCTGATAGGAAGCGCCGGCATCGAGATACCAGTGGGTACTGATCCGCTGTGTCAGCACCACATTGACCGATCCCGCGATATTACTGCCACTGGAGGCCGTGTAGGGAGACAGGGACAGGCCCTGTGCGCTCAGTTGCGGGGTTATCTGATGGCGCAGCGGGCTAAAGCCCAGGTACGGCCCGCCGCCCTGATGCAGCCATTGATAACCGATGGCGGCACTCATGTTGATGCCCCCGCCCTGCCACCAATGGCTGGCACTCGCACTGAGGGAGGGTTGTGCCATCATTTGCGGGCTGAAGTAACCACCATAACCGGGAGACGTAAAACTGGCATTCCGGGCGTAGGTTTCCGCATAGAGGGATGGCCCCACGGTGACCCACCAACCGGGACCGGTATAGACGGGGTGCATCACGGCCAGATAGGTGCTGGCGCCATAATTGGTCTGAATGTTCTGGCCGGTAATGGCATTGAGATGCAGGGTGCCGATATAAGACCAGCCGTGTTTGCCGCCACTCAGATAACCGCTGGCACCGACCTGGTTACGCATGGCCGCGCCCCAGGTGTAGGGAATATTCAGGGATTGGCCGTGGTTGGCGGTGGCATGAATGTGCTCTTGCACGCCGTTGTAGGACAAGAGGGTTTGCCGCACGCTGTTACGCAAGAGATGGACACTCCAGTTGCTGCCGCTGTGCGATGGGATGACGGTGTAGCGCAACAAGCCTTGCACCGTCCCGCCCCCGATACCCGAAGGCGAGGTCCAACCCAGTGCGGCGCGCCAGTGATGGTGCGGTTCACGATTGTCGACGCCGAGTAAAAACTGGGGGGTCTGCCAGACGTGTCCGGTAGCACTCCCCGTGGCGCTAGAGGCGACATTAAAGGCCGGAAGCTGCCCGCTGGTCGGCTGGCCACCATACAGGTCAGGCGATGACAACTGGGCAAAAGCCGCCATATGCCAATTGATCCCCCACTGCGCCTGCAGGGAAGGCAGGTATTCGTGCATTTGGGTCATCCCGCTGTTATTGCCACCGCGCTCCTCCCAGGAGCCGCCCAAGGCCAGGTAGCTTGCGCGGGCAAGGGGGGGCACAACCTGATCGGGCGGCATGAAGCGCCAGGGAATCGTGTTGATATCGGCCCGATGGTCGCGCATGGTGGTCATCGGTAAATGCGACGCCAGAGGGCCCTTGGTCGTGGCCGCCAGTTGATAGGTGTGGGCCAGGTTATGGGTTTGCTGATCGGCGATCAATACCCCGACGGCATTGCCCGAAGAAGGATCCTGCCGGTAGAGCGTCGTGAACAAGGCACTGGCGGCTGCATAGTCTTTCGTATGCACCAAAGACCAGGCTTTGATGGTCTCCATGCCCGGAGACAAAGGACCAAACTGTTGCGCGGCCTGCAGGTGTTGCAGGGTGCCCTTATAATCACGGTTTTTGTAATCGCGCAGGGCCGCCATGATGGCATTATGCCGGCGAAAATGCTCCGATGCCGGGGTGCCTGCCGGCAGATGGGCCATCGCCTCGCGCGCGACGGGCACATCATTGTCGGCCATGGCGAGGTTGCCCACCGTCTGCCAGTCGGCGGCTTTGCCCGACCATTGCGCGGCCTTTACCCACCACTGCAAGGCTTCATGCGATTGATGATGGGCACCCAATATAGCGCCCATCAGACGCGCATCAGACGCCCTATGTAACTGGTTAATGGCCTCGGACTCGGGGGCTACCAGGGCGGCTGCTTCGGCGTTTTGATGTGCACTGTGCGCGCGTGCAGCCATCATCAGCACATACTGTAGGTGCTGTGTCTGCAAGGTCTGCCGAGCGTTCGGGAACTGGGCCTGCGCCCGGGTATAGAGCACCTGCATCTCCTGCGGCGGCAAGCGATTGGCGGCCTGATTCAAAATACCCTGCGCCTGTGCCGCATGCTGACTGTGCTGCAGCAGGGAAATATAGACGAGGGTGGCCTGATGCGGATGACCGGTCGCCGCCAGGGCCTCTGCCCAGGCCTGCCGGTTGCCTGCATAAGCGAGGGTGAACACGCTGGGGGTCTGCGCGTGTAGGGCGACAATCTGGGGCCACGCTTTTTGGCGCTCCAGTGTGCCGACGGCGCGACCGGCCAGCCCCTGATGCATCATCGCCAGCATTTTCTGTGGCGGCTGATAACTGGGGTCTTCACTCTGGATTTGCTGTATGGCGGACTGCAAGGCCTGCAGATGACCTTCACCCAGGAGCTGCCAGAGTCGGTTCTCTTCCAGCACATTCCGCATGGAAACGAGAGAGACATGGGTCTTGTCAGCGAGGGCACCCTGTCCGTAACGGGTCTGCAATTGCTGCATATGCATCCGCGCCAGCCCGCCCTGACCCACCCGGATTTCCGCCCAGATCGTTTTTTCCAGGAGCACAAAACCCATGGTCGCTTGCGGTTGCCAGCCGGGATATTGCGTCGTGGTCCGCTGTATCAGCGCCTGCGCCGTACGCAAGTGGTTACGGTTGATGGCCACCCATATTTTTTGTTCAGCCGTGTTGATCGCTGCGAGCGAGTGGTTCTTTTGGGTGTAGATGTTGCTGATCACATTGTTGGGCTGGCTTTGCTGAGACTGCAGCACATCGCTGGCACCCCGGGTCTGACCCGCCACCGGTGCAGCATAGGCACTGGCCGCATAGAGGGGGACGCCACCGGCAACCATGAGGGTGACCCAGGAGCGGATACTGGACGTTTTGCGGTTATTTTTTTTCATAGTGCCTCCTCGGCGCGCCATTGCGCTTTTTTACGCAGGGTAAATATCCATACAGCCAAAGTCGCAAACAAGACCGCGGCCAAACCCGCCAGTACCCAAAGCCAGGGCCTGACCGAGAACAGAAAGATCCAGAACCAGCCACTGTGCCGATTGCCGTACATGAAATGCGAACCGACCATGGTGGACTGATAGATCCCCTGACTATTCTGCCGGGCGAAATCCCCCTGTAGTTTGTTCCAGTTGGGCGCGGTTACCAGATTCCAGGCCGCCGCCTGCAGATTCTGGGTGTTGGTTGCGAGAAAAGTGACCGTAACGTGATCCTTATAGGGCGTGTGTGCCTCCACCAGATAGGCGGTGGCTGGCAACTGAGTGGCTCCCATCCATGGCTTTTCCGTGCCATGGCGGTTCGCCAACTGCCACTGGATACCATTCTGCAGCAGGCGCACGGGGCTGGCAGAAAGCCAAGATGCCGGGATAGAGGCTGGCGTCCCGATGGCCAGAACGTTACCCGTAACGGGCCTCGAAAAGGTGGCCTGCGCGCCGGGCAGGGGTGAATGTGCGGACTGGACCAGCCGTCCGAACAAGGTCAGGCCCGCCGACCAGTTCGCCAGGGTTCTTTCGCTATACCATACGGAAAGATGGCGTCCCGCCCCATGGACCACCAGGGGAAAGCCGGTGTGCTGAAAGAGGGCGAGATCAGGCAATACCGTATAACGGTGCGTGGTGGGCAACTGCAGGGTGGAACTTGGGAAGATGGATACCTTCCCACCGGCAATCTGAAAGGTGATGTGATTTTCTCCCCCGACCAGCGCCGAGAACGGGATAGTGGTCTGGTAATTGGCGACCCCCGGGGTGAGTTTCCACTCGGATATCCAGTGGTGATTGGCCATGACGGTGATGATGGGCTGGGTGGCGGGTTGCGTCAGCGGCTCCGTAGCCATGGTTAATTTCATCTTTAAATTGCTCTGCCGCGAGGCAAAGAGGCCACCCGGCATCCAGAAACCAATATCCGCAGTACCGTGGGGCGTGTTTAAGGTGGAGTTGCCGCCGTGAAGATCGTGCAGACTCACTACCTGCCCCGGATACACGGCATTCTGGGGACCAAAATTCATGGCCATCACCTGCGCACTACCGATGACACTCCAGCGATGACCGAGCGGTAGCATGTTACGGTTCACCGCAAAGGCGCGGGCGGCGGCGAGCACCTGGGCATCGTCGGTGCCGGTGAAAATCAGGATAACGCCCGGTGGATTGTCAGGATTGCGTACCAGGAGCACCGTCGGACCCGTAATGGGCGTGTGTGGCTGCATCGCAGCGGGCAAATCGGCAACTGGGGCGAGGAGGGCAGAGATGTCCGGATTGCCGGATACCGTGGGAGAGATCACGCCCGGACCCATCATTTGCGCCTTTACATGAAGGACTGCGGCTGAGCGCAGTGCCAGGCCTGCCACCGCCTCTTGCGCAGCCGTGAGCAGGGTGGGGTTGGGGGTCCCATAAAACTGGATCGGTAAGCGTAAAACGCCTTGTGCCGCAGACTCACTCAATATCATGGGCAAATGCGCAAAGTCTAAATGCTGCCACGGTAAACGCTGAGGCGTGTAGGTAAGTTGTGAGGCACTGTAGTCAATCTGAGTCCATGCCCCCGGCGAGACGGTTTTTGTGTGCGGTGCAGCGGGCCCGGGGATGGCCTGTATTTGCAGTGGGTAGCTGCCCGCAGAAAAAGCCTGATGGCCGAGCAAAACCGTGAAGCTTCCCCGTGGCAGTTTGGGGTTCAGGGAGACTGCACCGATAATTTTATGATCCATGGAGACCACCAGTTGGGACCCCGCCGTAGTATCCGGACTAGTCAGATAGTGTACCTGAAGTGTTGCGTTTTGGGCCGTGTAATGGGGTTGCACCTTCCAGGTCATCTGCGCGGTGTCATGACCGGAACGAAGCACCGCCACTTTTTTACCCTGCGTCAGCGCTGAAAGAGGCAGTGTCACCAGATCGCCCGCCGTTAGCGCGTTCGCTGGTACGATGCCAAGCAGCATGCAGGCAAGGCCTGCAGAGCATACAGCTGTTGCGTATTTGCGCTTCATCGTTATGAGTCCTTTATGGTTTTATCCGCGATCAGAACGGTTATAAAACGCCACCGTCCATAAGGAGCGCGCACGTACCACAAACAGCCGATGGGCACCACGCATCACACCCTGTAGCCCTTGGTTCAGGATGAACTGCACGGAGTTACCGAGACCCGCAGTAGATTTTTTGGCAATGTACAAATAGGCAGCGAAAAAAGAAACTCTTTTACGCCGTCGCTCCAGGCGCTCCTCCAGTTGCTGGCTGTCGCCGTAGATCAAATCTACTATCTCGGCTTTTTGCTGGGTGTTTTGGTATTGGAATTGCACCCCAAGCTGCCCAGAAATATCGCTCTTTACTTTTGCTGGCACATGAATGACACGCCCTTTCTCGCGCGCGCTTTCTAACCAAAGAATGAGATTTTCCTGTGGTTTGAATGTTTCTTGAACACCTTCTGGACTGGATATTCGGAGAGAGGCCCCTCCGGTGGACAGATCGGTGATGCGTACAGCTATACGGCGATCATTCGCGGCGTGAAGAACTGCAGGAATAGGGTGCAACGGCATAATGCGGAATTGTTCGCGACGCTGTTTACGCTCTAGGGTCACACTGACTGCTGCAGCCACGATCATGAAGTTAATGACTTCCCACAACATCGTAAAAATAAGCTGCGGACGCTCCCCGGGATGGTCCAGCCAACGCCAGCCACCTACAGTCAATGATACTAAAACAATCAACAGCAATAGATACTGTACCCACGCTGTAGGAGCTATGGAATCCCGGTCCAGTTGTTCACCTTTGGGGGTCACCTTAAAGGACAGTTTTCTGGGCCGAAGAATGGTCGCGACAAGCGCCGGTGCCGCCAGAGGTGTTTGTACCATTTCGTACACGTCAGAAATCAGCGGCCAACGTATTTTTCCAAAGATAAAATCGGAAAAAATCATGGTGGACAGGAAATAGGGTACACCATATATCGCATACTGCTCTGTGGTAGCATTATAAACCATGATTCCGAACAGGAGAAATATGGACGGCGCCAGAATCGTGATAATGCGTGAGAATGGGAAAAACCAGTAGGAAAAACTCGACAAATAAGCAAGGCGTTGCATCGGCTTCAACCCAGGGAGGGTCAGGGGATTTTTAAAATGCAGCAATTGCAACGCACCCTGTGCCCAACGTACGCGTTGCGCAATGAAACTCATCATTGTTTCGGGTTGCAGACCGATGCTCAGGGATTCATTCAGAAACACACTATGATATCCCTTGGCGTGCAGAATCATCGCAGTTTCAGCGTCTTCCGTAATGGTGTCGCCCTGAATGCCACCCACTTCCAGTAGCATGCTCCGGCGCATAACGGCGGCAGATCCGCAAAAAAAAGAGGCATTCCAGCCATCCAAACCCGCTTGAATGACGTTATGAAACAGCTCGGTCTCCGGCGGTGAATCATGAAAGATGCCCAGATTTTTCTCAATGGGATCAGGATTAATAAAACTATGTGGAGTCTGTACGAGAAAGCATTTTTCATCATGAATAAAAAAACCAACGGTCTTTGTTAAAAAATCGCTGGTAGGCACATGATCCGCATCAAGAATCACCATTAATGTACCGTTGAGGGAATCCAAGGCAGCATTGATGTTGCCCGCTTTGGCATGATCATTGTGCACTCTGGTATGATAGATGACACCTAATTTCAGGCAAAGCTGCTGAAGTGTGCGACGGCGTGCGCGCGATTGTTCAGCAATTTTTGGTTTATTACACCGATCATCAGTACCCCCATCATCCAACAAATGAACCTGAAATCTATCTGATGGATAATGGATGTTTAATGCACCAAGTAAAGTCACCTCGAGCAAATCGGCGGATTCGTTGTAACTCGGGACGACAATATCGACGGTCGGAAATAGCGATTCGTCCGAAGGTAATGGGATTGGGGTACGACGGCGCGGATTTACATTGACGAAGTAGCCTAATAGTGCAAACCCTGATGAGTATACTTCGGCAGCGAAAAGGGTGAGGCCCGCAATCAGGCTGATGATTCCATAACCACCAATTGTAAACTCCATACGCCAAACCAAATAACGCGCAGTCAAAAAAATGGCGAGAAAGATACTAAGGATGCGCAACGGGGCGATCCATGGTCCCTGAAAATGGAGCTTACGCCCCAAGGACAAAATGACGATCATCGCTAAAAGCATGACACCGCCAATGTAGCCTTCTGCCTGGGTTGAAACGGGGCTGGCTGCCAATAACCACACGCCACACAGCCCTACCAGAATACTGAGCACAATTGTCGCGGTTACGAGAGAGCTTATCGTTGTTCTGATTGACATAAATAACCTCGTTCAATTCGTTGTCTCTACAGTAATATATTAATTTAGCCTCATGCATCGCATGTTTTTTTCTGGGACCCGGAGAGGAGTGGGGTGGTTGCTCATCGGTGACATTAAGAACATATCCCAGCCGTTGCAGCTCTCCATCCTTTGCCTCAGCACGGGTTTCTTGCGTCAGGATTAAATCACCATGGGCAGCGAATACCCCACACGGCAAGGCCGGTCGCAGATCGGAAAACCAAGGTTCCCGCCGTTTCTCCCTGCAAGCTTGCCCAGAGCCGCCGTCAGTATCGGACCGCGTTCGGAGCGATGGCTCCGTGCAACAGAATAAATGTGCTAATCAGGTGAACACAACGCCTCCAGAGGGAATCGTTCTGGACATTACATCAACTACATAGCAAGACCCATGCCACATAAGTTTTATCTATGGTTTACAGCGTATTAGAACATGCCAGAGACTTAAAACACCTTTTTCTGGACACTTTTTCTGTAGACAACTAGCTACAAAAGCATATGACATACTTAGACAATAAGGTTTTATTTTGTAAAAACAGACAGATATGATGGTAGCCATTTTGCAACGTGCTAATAGAGTCACCATCCGTAATACTCTAAGCATCACTTGAACACATTAATAATTTCTTTCCTCCAGTTAGGTGGTTAGGGTGGATATATCTTATGCGTTGGTCTACAGTTGGAGGTATGTGCAACCTCAGAAAACCAGGCTAAGATGCCGTCGCGTGGATCCGGAGAACCTTATGCGATCAGCGAACCAACATTTGTACCTCCAGGATAACTCGGATGCGCTGCTGTCCGGGGGCAAGACGAATCATTCGTGCCTGAAACCGTTCGTCATTATCGTGGACGACCAGTCAACCGGTCGCAAGATCCTGGAGAAGCTGGTGCTCGGCATTACACCGGAACTACTGGTGGAGAGCTTCACCGACCCCCACAAGGCCCTGGAGCGGATACACGACCAGACGCCGGATCTCATCCTTGTAGACTACAAAATGCCGATCATGGATGGGTTGGAGTTCACGAAGCGCGTCCGCGCCATTCCTGCCTGTGGTGATGTGCCGCTGGTGATCGTCACCATAGTCCAGGATATCCAGGTCCGCTACAAAGCCCTGGCGATCGGAGCCACGGATTTTCTCACTCGACCGGTGGACCAATACGAGTGCCAAGCACGTTGTCGTAATCTGCTCGCCCTGCGCAAGCAGCAGCAGATCGTCAAAGACCGGGCGAAGTGGCTGGAGGATCAGGTAGCGCTGGCGACCGGGCAGATCCGCGGAAGGGAGCGGGAAACGCTTCTTATTTTAGCGCGGGCCGGTGAGTACCGCGATCATGATACCGGCAACCATGTCATGCGCATGGCCAAGTATGCCCGCGTGATGGCCGAGAAGCTTGGCTTCACCAAAATGGACTGTGAAGAAATTGAGTTGGCCGCGCCGCTGCATGACATTGGCAAAATAGGTATACCTGACTCCATCCTCCTGAAGCCCGGCAAGCTCACAGAGGATGAGTTCCAGATAATGCAGGCGCACCCTCTCATCGGCCACGAAATATTGAGCGGCAGCCAATCCCGTTTTATCCAGATTGGGGCAGTGATTGCTTTGGGTCATCATGAAAAATTTGACGGTAGCGGCTATCCCAAGCGGCTGCGGGGGGAGCAAATCCCGCTGGCGGCGCGCATTGTCGCGGTGGCAGACGTGTATGACGCCCTGACTTCGGCGCGCCCGTACAAGGCGGCTTGGCCGTTCGATGAGGCCGTTGCTTATATGAGAGATCAGGCAGGTCATCACTTTGATCCCCTCTGCGTGCAGGCATTTCTCGACCAGATTGACGAAATCCTTGCAATCGGGAGGCAGTTATGCGATCCCTCACCGCAGGGAAATGTCGACTCATTGCCTGACGATGTGGGCGTGTAAAACTGGCGCAGCCCACCCTGGCCGCCACTGTGGATCCATCGATGTCCGATACTCAGATGCCCGAAGCACATGATCTAGCCACCCGTCAGGTGGGCCTCTTCCGGGCCCTCTCAGGCCGACTATCCCGGCGAACCGATAGTGAGCATGAGCAGGCGATTGTGCGAATGGTGATCGGCCTTCTGGTTTATATCTATCTATTCTCCTCCGCGTATGTCAGTTTTTTTAAAGACCCCAGGCCTCTTTTCACTCTGCAGATTTCGGCCACTATTTTTATAGCCTTTTCAATAATTTTGTTTATTTCCATCATCGTCTGGCCGGGCGAATCCCCCTTGCGGCGTATCTTGGGCATGAGTGGTGATCTCGGCATTGTATCTTTCCTGATCTCTCAGAGCGCCTACCAGTCGGGGGTTCCGCTGCTCGGAATCTATCTTTGGGTCACCATGGGGAATGGCTTCCGATATGGTCTCAACTATTTGTTTCTTGCTACCATTATGAGTGTTGCCGGCTTCACTGCCGTGCTGTTCACCAGCAATTTCTGGTCTTCTCATTTCACATTCTGGGTGGGCGGGTTAATCATGTTGGCTGCCCTCCCCACGTATATGGCTGCCCTGCTGGCCAAACTAAATGCCGCCATCGACCGCGCAAACGAGGCCAACAGGGCCAAATCTCGGTTTCTGGCCAAGATGAGCCACGAGCTGCGCACCCCATTGAATGGCGTCATCGGAATGAGTGATCTCCTCTTGGAGACCGGCCTGAACGAGGAACAAATTGGGCTCGCCCGCATCATTCAGGCATCGGCGCATACCCTGCTGGAATTGATCGAGAATATCCTGGATATTTCCAAGATCGAGGCGGGTCGTCTCGTCATTGAGCAGACCGACTTTGATTTGCATGCCCTGGTGAATCAAACACTCAAGACACTAACGACCGCAGCCAGCAAAAAGGGGCTGCATCTGATCAACCACATTGTCCCAGAGACGCCTTTCCTGCTGCGCGGGGATCCCCGCCATCTGCGCCAGGTGTTGATCAATCTCACCGGTAACGCCGTCAAGTTTACGGATAGAGGTCGTGTGGAGCTAAGTGTCCGCCCCCTTTCCGCCACGCCCGGCAAGGCCTGGCTCCGCTTTGATATCAGCGATACCGGCCCCGGCATTCCAGAGGAGGCTCAGGCGGGTATCTTCGAGCCTTTTGTTCAGGCGGATGCATCCATCCAGCGCCATTATGGCGGCACCGGTCTGGGCACCGCCATCGCTAAGGAACTGGTCGAGAAGATGGGGGGCCGCATCGGCTTCCATAGTCTTGCTGGCTCAGGTTCCACCTTCTGGTTCGAGTTGCCTTTCGTAATCCGCGATACAGCCCGGTTTCGGGATGCCACCGACACCTGTTCCCTGCCCGATACCCGTGTGCTGATCGTCGCTGGTGGCGCGCTAGCCGGGAACCTCCAGGATGCCCTGACGACATGGAACATGAAGAGCGACCTTGTGGGTAGCTCCGCACGGGCCTTCTCGCGGCTTGTTGAGGCCAACGAGCATGGCATGCCCTACCGGGTAGCCCTGGTGGAGCGCCGCCAACTGGAGTTGGCGGCTGATCAATTTGCAGTCGCGATGCGGGCGGAGTCTCTCCTGCAGCAGATATCCCTGGTGCTGGTCGAGGAGGGATCAAGGCAAGAGGACGAACGCTTCCTGCGCGCCGGATATTCATCGGTTCTACATGCCCCCCTTGACAGAACGCTGCTCTTTAATGCACTGCATGCCGCCAAAGCCGAGCATGACATGCCCGAGAACGTGGTCCCGCTGCTGGAGTACTACCAGCAGCGTAGCAGCGCCCGACCCCTGAACCTCCTCGTTGCAGAGGACGGTCTGGTGAACCAGAAAGTAATCCAGGGGATACTCAAGCACGCCGGGCACGCTGTACGTCTGGCGACCGATGGCGAGGAGGTCCTAGATATCCTGGCACGGGAAGGCCCTTCTTTTGACATGCTCATTCTGGACATGAGCATGCCTGGAATCAGCGGACTGGATGTCTTGAAGACCGTCCGGTTCATGGAAACTGCAACACCCGCCCCAGTCATCATGCTGACAGCCGACGCGACCCGCGAATCCATGGAGTCCTGCCGGCTGGCTGGCGCAACCGCCTATCTCACCAAGCCAATCGACGCCAGGCGTTTGCTCGACACCATCGCGCAACTTGCGGAAAAACGCCAGGAAACAAGCAAAAACGCTGTGGTGCACTCCCTGGATGCACAGGGAATCGCCCGGGGTATGGTAGACGAGCAGGCCTTATATGCCCTCAGGCAGTTGGGAGGGAATGATTTCGTCGATGACGTAACGAGGGGTTTTATCCAGGACAGTCATCATCTCGTGGCCGAAATCCAGGAATCAGCAGCGCAACGAGATTATCCGCATTTTCAGGATATGGTACACGCCCTCAAGGGTAGCGCCGGACAACTCGGATGTACGCTCCTGGTGCTGGCTTGCAGCGAGGCGGAGAGGTTGAAGCCTTATGATCTTGGCTCAGCGAAGGCGGAAGCCCTGGCAGTAAAGATCAGCGATTCATTTGATAGCAGCTGCATCGCGCTGACCACTTACCTTGATAGCCAGCGCGATGCAGTAACCTAATGTGTCTAAACAGGGATTGCCTGAGCCCTGCTATGCCGCGCCTTGGTGCCTTGCCGACTGTCTGGCAACAAGCCTCTCCATCATCCGTAGATCTCTCGCTTCCAGGCGCAATGCGGCATCGACCCAGATTTCCCCGACTTTTATCAACTCTTCGTAAGTGATCGGGCTACACAGGTCCTTCACCTTGCGCAAGGCGCGATACCCGTTTTTAGCCCGATTTTCTTTCTGAATATAGTCATACACGGCGCGTTCACCATGGTTATCCTCAGCGAGGATATCGACCACCCCCATATCATGCAGTTCTTCGGCGGTATAAATCTTTCCGCTCAGGATCATGCGCTCGGCATTGGCAATGCCGACCTTGCGGGACAGAAGACTATATGCACCCATGCCGGGGAATAGATTGAAGAGGATCTCGGGCATACCCATTTTGGCGCTGCGTTCAGCGATCAGAACATTGCTAGATAGGGCACCCTCGAACCCGCCTCCTAACGCGTCCCCCTGGACCAGCGAGATGGTGGTTATATCCTGATCGAGATGGCAAATATTGGCATGCAAAGCCTTTATGCAGGAAGTGGTATAGCGCAGGAGCCCGTCTCGATCTTTTGATTGAATGAGCGTTCTGAATAAATTCAGGTCTCCCCCCAAATTAAAAACGCCGGGAACATCGGAGGCCAATGCAATATAGCATATTTTACGACCTTTCGAGGACGTACTTTGAGAAACTACTGTTCCGTGAAAATGGCTGATCTCGTCCAGCAATACCGGAGTAAAGCAGGGGCGCGGCGAGGCGTGCATGAAGTACCACATTAATTGATACTTTTCATCATAAAAAGTGCCCAGTTGGCTGTAAGAGGAGTGATTGGATTCGGGCAACTGCGCAGAAGGTTGAAGCATGCTGTTCATGAGGTTCTCCTAGGAAATTTTGGATGGCATTGAGATGGGGCAAGGAAGTGCGAAGTCGCACCCAATCAATTTCGCTAAAATGAGGCCAGTAATCAAGAGCGTTGGCCTCCCCAAAAATCCACAAGCTCGGCACCCGCTGGACTGATCGCCAGGAAGAATAAGGCGATAGCCGATGAGGTACAGAAACCGAAGAGTCACAACTGCGTTATTTGCCTTTTATCTTCTTGTGGTTCGCGGCAGGCATAACCCAACATGGCGCAAAGCTGAAGACACGACAATGGCAGCGGCAAGAAAGATTGCGTTAATGATCCAGATTTACCCATTGGCTGCCTCCGCCTGAGCGTTTTTTAGCGCCAGGCCGATCATCCGTCATGGCTACTGCGGCGTCATCCAGGGTTTGATTAGGCTGTCCGGAGCGGGTGGTGTGGACAAGGGGCTGAAATAGTATTGGAGGGATACTCCCGCAACGGTATCCTGGTAGTTTCTTGAGTTGTCCATGCGCAACCATCCCGTACCCAACCATTGGGGTGCGAAAAGATAAGCCAGTTGACCGGTAACGGCATAAGCAATACTGCTGACATTTTGAGCAGGATAATACGGGTATTGGTGATTGACTGCGCTTGCTTGAGCTTGTAAGGCTGGATCCATGGGAAAATACGGGCTGGACGACTGCTGGAAAGTTTGCCAGCCTAAGCGGCCAGAAAGCTTCCAAACAGCATGCGCGCCCATATAGCCCTCCCAGTCTACTGTCGCACTAGGCCGGTAGAATGTTTGCGGGCTGAAATAGCCGCCCTGCCCCAAGGTGAAAAAAGAAAGATTTTTTGCGTAACTCATGAACAACATGTTAATACCCACATGTACCTGCTCATCGGGGATGCCGGTAGCAACGGGCCACCGCAAGCCGCCGTCCACACTCCAGCGATGGTTGGCAGCCACATGTGAGCCCTGCAGAACCGCATAAGAAAGCGAACCGTAGCGCGCTGGGTCCTGACCTGCGCCGGCAGCGATTTGCACGGTATTGGCAAACACCCCGCCCCAGTTGCTGCCCGTGTATGGATCGTACATGCCGGCATAGGAAAGCAAACTGTCAACAACAGGTCTGCGGTCAGCCTGGAGAGAAAGCGGGCCGCCACCCGGTTGCCAGGCAATCCCACCCGTCAGTCCATGTTCAAGAAAACCCGTTGGGGTGGAACCAATGTCCATTTGCAAGTCGGGTCTGGCAAACAACAAAGAGAAGCCTGTACCGGTCGCCCGATCGGTGACATTGGGAACGAAACCGAAGGCCGGTGCACTCCCAACCAGATGGGCGTCGGCAGCGTCCGGCTGACCGCCTGCAGACAAATGGACGTTGCTTGCCGAAACGGTTAACCGACCCAGGTTACCCAGGGTTGTGCTGGCCGCAGCGTTAACGTTGGTTTCATTCAGTCTGCTCAGCCCCGTTGTTCCCGTTCTCGCCCGGGAGCCCACCCCCCCGCCAACCCAGGTACTCAGTTGTGCGCGAAGCTTTTCGATCTGTTGCTCGATATGCGCGCGCGCATCAGCCACGTGCCCACTCTGAATCTCCGTTTCCCCAGAAGAGGACCTTGGCGCCTCAGCGTTGATTGGAGAAAGCGGCTCGTTAGTGGTTCTGTTGGCCATAGCTTCTGGCTGCGGCTGAACCTGGGCGTAAACCGGAGGTACTGGTTCAGTGGTTCTTGACAGCGAGGGATTGGGAGTTCGTGATGACAGGTGTCGTGAATAGCCGTTCGAATGTTGCAGACTCTGCAGCAGCTCCTGCCGCATCTGATTGATATGAGACTGTAATTTAGCGATTTCGTGGGCCATCGCCAATTGCCCCTCTAAATGATGTTGCTCTGACTGTAGACGGGACAACTCCGCCTTCATGCGGACATCCAGAGCACCGCTTGCGTTATCAGCCATTGCGGCTGGCGCCCCAGCCGGTGCCAGGGCGACCATTGATACTGCGATCAAGATGGAACGACGCAGATCAGGCATGATTAATCTCCAGCAAAAGGTGGCATAGGCTCCGCTACCGTGATTGCCGGGGAGATCGCGGCAGGTCTCCTCGTGCCACTAGGCATCTGATGCAGCAGCTCTTGATAGTAGGCAAGTGCGCTCACCGGATTCCCTCTTGCGTCGGCGAGTTGCGCGGCGAGTTCGAGCAGGGCTGGATTATCGGGCCAAAAAGACAAGCCCTTTTGTGCCCATTGCCAAGCTTGGTCCAGAGCATGGGCAGCAAAGGCGGCACTCACAGCTTCGGCGTAGCCACCAGGCGTATTGCCAGGACCAACGTGTCGGAAAAGCCGGTACGCATCCCTGGATTGTCCGGCGGACAGATACACATTGGCTAGCTGCCGGGTGTAATGCGGCATCTCCGGGAATAATTGGATCATATTATGATAAATGGCCGCCGCCGCGCGGTAATGTTTTCCCGAAACAAACGCACCGGCCTCCCGGTCCGCTCCGTAGCGAAAAATCTCCTGCAGTTGTTGCTGCTGACTGGCGGTCAGATTTGCTGTAATACGCAGGCGCATCAGCAAAGCATATAGCTGCTGGTCATTCTTGTCCCTATAAAGTTGCCATGCTTCTAGCAAGCGGATATTCGTAATGGCGCGCCGGATGACAGGATCCCCCGGATATTTGGCGCTCAGCGTTTGGAGGATAGCGCGGGCACGACGATAATCGTTGCTCTTTACCGCAGCATTGGCCTTTTGTTTGGCACTGAGAACCATGAGTTTTTTTAATTGCTCTTGCTGATCTGGAGTCAGAGGCTGACCATTGATCTGGTCAAGAATATGCTGCAATGCATCATAAGCTCCACTATTATAAAGCACCCACGCCAATTGTAACCGCAAGGCCGGAGAGGCTCCCACACCGATGCGCGTGGCCTTTTGGAATGCCGCCCGTGCTTGGACATAATCCTTGAGTCCGGCATAGGCACCACCAATGACGGCCCAGTAGCCAGCCTCTTTTTCGGCGGCGCTGCGGACCACCGTGGGGATCCTGCGCGCTGCTTCCAAGGCGGCATCATCTTGTCCTGCGCTATGAAGCACTCCGATCAAACTGATCCAGAGAGAGGCCTTGTTGGGCTCGGATATGACGGCTTTCCGATAAAGAGCGATGGCCTCAGGATACTTTTGTTGCGCGACATAGGCTCCGGCCAGCCCCTCTAATGCCACGCTGTTATTTGGTGATCCATTGAGGACACGGCGGTAGTAATGAATAGCCATGTCATATTCTCCGCTATGAGCGGCATTACTGGCCAGATGTAAGGTGGCATAGCTCCGCGCTAGCTGAATTTTTTTAGCAATGGCTGGACGTTGGTCTACGGGTGCAATGGCTTCTTCCTGTTGATAAGCATTTATGGCATCAGGAAATTGATGCGCGGCCAGGTGGATATCGGCAAGGGCTTCCAGATAATGCCAATTTTGCGGGTGAGCGCGAAGGAGCTTTGTAAAAATTTGTTCCGATTCCTTCAGCCGGCCGACATGCAGCGCTGCGTAGCCCGCCCGCTCCCGGATCAATAGGCTGGCCTGCTGCGCGCCGATGGCACGTTGTATGGCCCCCCGACGGACCGCCATAGCGGCGGCCTCCGCCTTTTGCAGTTGTGCCGCCAGTATGGCATCGGGATATCGTTGAAGGTAAGCACGAAGCAAAGGAATGGCGGCAGGTGCAGCGCCTTCCCAGACCAGCGCTTGACGCCAGGATTGACGTGCTGATTCACGCATTGCCCCGTGCCCTTCTGCAAGGTGGGCGAGCAGGTCGATACCTTGGGTACGGCTATCAGGGGCGTAGGTGAGGAGTTGGCCCAGCACTAAAGCATATTGCGGGTCTTGATGCTGTGTTTTCACCAATTCCTGCAACATGAAGATCGCTCGGGGACGTCCGCCAGGAACATTGGCCAGGGCGTTGAAATAGCCAGCGGCAAGATCGGGGGGCACTGGCTTCCCTTGCAGCGCCTGGTCATAGGCACTGACGGCCGCGGCATACGCGTTCCTTGCCAGGAGGGCTGCTGCTTGTTGCAGCAAGCGCCCGCGCTGTGGGCCCACGCTCATGGCAGCCGCAATGCGGGCAATATCAGGAGATTGCGGCGCCACAGATTTGAGGCGATCAAGATAGTCGATAGCCTTTTGCTTCTGCCCGGATTGATCGGCAATCATGGCCAAGGCGGCCAGCGCGTCCGGGTTGCTTGGGTCTACGAGAAGCAATTGCTCCCACGTATTGGCTGCCAGATCAGATCGCCCGTGATTCTGCCAATAAATCGCTTTTTGCTGCAAAAATTGGATATCGCTGCCAGCCCATGCTCCACTTGACAACAAGCTCAGCAAGACCAGGACGGCCAGTTTTCCATGTGTCAGTTTTTGGCTTTCTGCCATCTCGGTTCCAAGTCTCCATCGGAGGCGAAACGGAAGGCCCCGTCTTTCCAGCCAATGACAAAGAGTATCAGGTTTTGATCGTAATAACGGGGCGGATTGCCATAGAGGCCTGTTTTTGGATCCAGATCCGCCGTGAGGCGCAGCGTTTGATTCGCTACCTGGGTTTTCATTCCAAGACGTTCCAGGTAGGGAATTACCGCCGCAGAAAAACCAACCGGCCCAACGCCACTGACGTTGCCACTGGCGGCATCTGCCGTGAGCGGCGGCAGGAGATGCGTGGAGAGATAATCCCGCATACCCCAAAGGGCACCTATGATGCCAGCAGAACCGGGGGATGCTGGGTTGGTCATACCGGCCCAAAGATAGACGCGAATCGCGTTATAACCACCTGCCGTACCCTCTGGTGCGGCACCAAATCCCTTGCCGACGGTATAGCTCACCCAGTCCGGTGCAAAGCCTTTGGGAGCGACGTCCTTCATCAAGGTGGGCAGATTCCTGGCTATCTGCTGCCAGGGACCCTCCGGCAGCTCCTTGCCCAGCGCATCCACTACCGGAAGAGGAAGGTAGCTGAGATTGAAAATATAGATATCTGGGTTTTTATGAAATCCTTCCTTCCCCGGCAGGAGCATAACCCCGACACCTGGAACGGTCACCACTTCCCGCATGGCTATGCGCCTGGCCAGCAGATCCCCAAGCGCAGTGTACCGGGGTTCCTGCCACAACCGACCGGCCTGAATCAAGGTGTACGCCATCCATAAATCCGCATCAGACGCCGAATTTTTCTCCAAAACCCCCCAGTTGCCATTTTTGCTTTTTCCCCACTGCCAAGCGGGTAAGTGTTCCGCCAGGCTACCCTGCGCAAGATTGTCTTGTGTCCAGTCCAGCAGTTGCGAAAACAGCGTTTTATCGTTCGCGACCAAGGCAAAAAACAGTGCGTAGGATTGCGCCTCCGATGTGGTAACACCGCCCGCTTCGTAATCAATCACCCGGCCTTGGGGACTGATGAAACGCGCCGTATAGTGTTGCCAAAAGATCGGCCACGGGGATGGTGCCACGGATAATGGAGCAGCAGCAGAACAAGCGGCACAGGTCATCACCATGAAGCACATGGAAATGCACATCAGAAATCGAAGCATTTGCCCACCTGGTGGGATCACGTATCGCCACGCAGTCGACGATTGGACCGGCGCCGCAACCATACGGTCAGGATCACTCCAAGCACTGCAGTACCCGCAGCGATGATCCCAGCAATCAACCACGGGGCATGGTTGAGCCGCCAGAATAACCAGGTCCAGAAAGGCAAGTGGCCTGTATCTATATAGGGTGCGGGCAGGATAAAGGAACGAGGGCTGCTGCTGCTGTCGTTTGTCGAAAAAAGAGAAAGGTTGCCAAATATCCTGGAGCGGAGCGTAGCATCCAGCAGCGTACTCGACATGAGATGCCAATCCTGATTGTTCTTGGCCATCATGAAGAGTGCCACCCGGTTCGCCTGCAAAGGGGATATGATCTCTTCCATGAGGGCTGCCGGGGTTGTTTCCTGGGCAAGAAACTGACCGAGCGCTCCGGCACCATAGGTTCTACTTCCTGGTGATTGATCCCACCATGGCAAATCATTCGTCAGGCGAGAAAACGGTCCCTGCAGGTTTTGAATATGTACCCCAGTGCCCGTAACCACCAGCGGTAGATTCCCACTCCAGTTGTGTATCAGTGGCTGATCGGATGGCGTCCCCATTACAATCAGATTCTTATTCTTGGCACTGGTCACCATATCCGGACTGACGACGGTGATCCGGAGCGCGGGATAACCCGTTTGCGCACCAAATTGGCCCAACAGATCGAGGTACGTTGCCACGGCAGCGTCATCGACCGTTTTTGGCATCACCACGGCGGTGTGGGATAGGTCCGCATAGCGGGTAAAGGGATAGCCGCCATTCGCCAGCAAGGCGAGGTTTGGCAAGCGCGTGAAGTGCGGCACGCCAGACAGATCCAGATACGAATCCGGGAGTACTGCGCCGCGCAAGGTGTCGGGCATCGTATCTTGACACGGCCCCTTTTTGGCGACCTGAAATCCAAAAAAGAAGTTCAGGGTGTTGTCCAGAGGCTGTATCCGGGTGGCCGGGATAGCGAAGTCGTGTTGCAGGATTCCGGAGGCTTTTCCTTTGCCTCCCGGTAGGCCGACAGCCCCGGTAAACTGATTGTTCATATTCAGGACCAAGGAGGATTGATTCCCGATAGGTCCTGGATTGTAGGTATAACGCAGATGCAGCGGAACGTCCTTGATGCCCCAGAAGAAGAGATCAGGAGCCACGCGAAAGGGGATAGTCACGTCCCCCGCATATTCCACCTGCAAGGAGTTCTTGGCGGCTATCCCACCGAGCTTGGTAGCGTGCTTTGTGCTGAGCCATCGAGGCGCGTCATCTGCCTTTCTCGGCTCTGGCAACGCGAAGTGCTCAATTTCAGCGGTAGACCCCCCAGTGGCATAATGCCCGAGCACCAGGGCCTGCGCTGCCATGAGCAGTTGCTTGCCATTCTTTCCCATGATCAACAACAACTTGGCGGAGGGATCGACAGGATTGCTGCGCACGGCGATGGTTGGACCGTTGGCCACGGGTAAGTCCATATTCTGTAAAGACGCGGGAATACCATTGCTGGTGTCGATGAAAACTACGGCATTGCCTTTCGGCAGATTATTCATGGATGCGGGAAAGTGGACGGGACGATAATCCGCCAGTGCGCCGAACCAGGAGGCGACCACCCCAGCCGCTTCCAAGGTGTGCGACGAAGCGGTTCCATACACCACAAAAAAGGGTACGTTGACCGAGCCTTGGCCAGCACGGTAATAAAATGGGGCGGGAAGCAATGAAAGCTGATCAGGAAGATTCAGCAGGGTGCCCGCGACCTGAATATGGGTTTGGGGAAGGATGTCAGCCCACAAGGTGGAGTTGGCGGGGTCTTCACATTGCATGGTGTAGTGACCAATCAACTGAAAACCAATGTGGTTGTACGTTTGGATGAGGAAAGGATTGACCGGGACGGTGAAGGTCTGAATAGAGCCCGGCAGGCCGTTCTGTGGAACGGGCCAGGAAGCGATGACGCTACCGTTCAGGACCAGATTGATCTGGCTGATTCGGGACAAAAGGCCAGGGGAATAGCGAAATTGAACCGTCACGCTGGCAGACTGAACCAGTTCATTGCCAGGAATATTCAAATATACCGTTTGCAGACCACTGATGCCGGTAAGGTGCAAGCCTTGCGGAAGGCCAAGCTCAGTGAGCGTCCAGGATTTACTGAAAGTACCTATGGCGTTTTGTGGCATGGCCGGAGTAGCTGAAGCGGTAGTTGCGGACTCGACCGCTATCGGTGATGTTACGCCAGATCCAGCTGCCCGTGCCTGCGGACCAGATAGCGCCACTAGTATGGCGGTTAACGCAAGGCCGGCAGTGGCAGCCGATACCACTTTCCGGCTCCATGGCAAAAGGCTTCGTATCATGATTCCACTGCCCATGAGAGCCACCTTGCCCACCAACAACAGGCTTTTTAATGGCCGGTCATCGGCCCGTCCTTCGCCCCAGCCCAGCCACGCATCAGCTCGGGTATAGAGGAGGCTGACCAATTGCGCCTGTTCATGCAGATGGAGATCGCCAAAAGCCAGACTCAGGAAATTCGGTCCCTGTGCAACGACTTTGGTCGGGAAAGCGTAGCAATCAGCATCCCAGTACAGACGGACGGTGAAAAGAGTTCCTGGCGCCAAGGTGGGCATGTTCTGGGCCTCCAATCGAAGTCCACCGTCGGAGACGTTCTGGGTAATCGCCTTGATCGGCCCTGCACTGGTCATAATCTCGGCTGGCAAGCGAACCGGAACGCGCACGTGGTTGCGGACCTGACGCGCTTCGCGGGCTACCGCCATCGCCGCGCTGATGATAATGATATTGTATAGCGTCCATATACTGGTCATGACAATGGTGGATACATCAGGCGCCGACTCCACGGTAAGACGAAGTCCGGCCGCCAGCAGGCCAACAAGGTTCACCAACCAGAGAATCATATAGGGCCTGGCAATATGCGTATCGAAATGGGTTTGCGCATTGATTCCGCCTTTTGCGGTGACGTTGAACTTGCCGAGCCGGGGATTCAGCACCGCCAGCAAGACCGGTAGGAGGATGTACGGCGCCAGCGCGGTTTCATAGACCTCGTTCCAGAATGAGTATCGGTGACGCCCCTGAATGCGCGAGTTCGTCAAATTGGCAAGAAAAAGGTGCGGCAGGGAATAAGCGGCAAAGGTTATCGCGTAGGCATCCAGCACCCGCAGGCCAAACAATAGATAAGCGAGTGGCGCAGTGAGAAATACGAGACGCGGCAGGGCAAAGAAAAAATGCGCCATGGCATTCAGATAGCAGAGCCGCTGCCATCCGTTCAAGCCTTTGCCGAGTAACGGATTGTCCACCCGGAATATTTGTGCCATGCCCCGCGCCCAACGAATGCGCTGTCCCACATGACTGGCAAGGTTTTCTGTGGCCAGGCCGGCAGCTTGGGGAATATTCAGATACGCGGTCTTCCAACCGCGTCGTTGCAGCTTCAGCGCTGTGTGCGCATCCTCCGTCACCGTCTCCACAGCAATACCGCCAATCTCCTGCAGCGCATCGCGGCGTAACACCGCACAAGATCCGCAGAAAAATGTCGCATCCCAGAGATCATTACCATCCTGGATCAAACCGTAAAAGAGCTCCCCTTCATTGGGAACCAGGCGAAAGAGCTCCAGGTTGCGCTCGAAAGGATCGGGTGAATAGAAGTGATGCGGTGTCTGGAGGAGCGCGATGCGTGGGTCGCGCTCCATCCAGCCCATGGTGATCTGCAGGAAAGAGCGGGCAGGGATATGGTCGCAATCAAAAATAGCGATATATTCGCCATTCGTCTGGGTCATGGCATGGTTGAGATTGCCAGCCTTTGCATGGCTATGCTCAGTTCTCGTAATGTAGCTGGCGCCGATTCGCGTGGCAAAGTCTCGAAATTCATCCCGCGTGCCGTCATCGAGAAGGTAGACATGCAGCTTATCCTCCGGCCAGTCGATGGTGAGGGAGGCAATCACGGTAGATCTGACGACACTCAATGGTTCATTGTAGGTGGGGATATAAATGTCCACGTCTGGCCAGAGTTTGGAGTCGGGGGTCAGCGGGATCGGTTTGCGCTGCAAAGGCCACGCGGTCTGAATGTAACCGAGGAACAGGGTGATCCATGCGTAACACTCGGCTGCCAACAGGATAAAGGTCGGAATAAAGTCATACCAATGATAGTTTGGATCACCGATACCTAATGTCTCGGTAACCCGCCACCAAATATAGCGAGAAGTCAAGAAAACAGAGATCCCTACCAGACTGAGGGTGACCCACTGGGCCTTCGAACGCCAGCTCAACGCGAGCGCAAAAAGGAAAAGGCAGCCGGCCAGCACCGTCTGCCCCTGCCAATCAAGAGGCACCCGAATCATGATTGCCACCAACGCCAAAAACATGACCACGGACAGCGCCGCCAGCACGCCCTTTCCACCGCGCCCCTTCCAAGGCCACGGAAGAGAGAAAAGAAGATTCGACCTTGTCATAATAGCCCTTCTAGATGTTTATTGCGGAGAGTGACGATGTGGTAAGCGACCAGCGCAGCAGCAGGCTCAAAAGCCCCCCGGAATGATCGACAAATAACGAACTGCTGAACGGTTTACTATCGGCGAGCGCTTGGCTTAACCCCGGATCTCTCGGTATAGGCTGGGTGGCGACCAATGCGCCGAAATCCTGATGAATCATCCTCGCAATCTCCAGATGCAGCGGGTTTTCTGCTTCAAACTGGTTGAGGATATAAAGACATTGCAGTGAGCCATCATTTTTGGTCAGTTTGGCAGCTTTTACCTCTTTCTGCATTTCTTCAATGGCCAGAACGGTCTCCAAACCCACCCGCAAGGGAATCACGAGCAGATCTACCTGACTGATGAGGATATCCAACAGATCGAAACGGGCGGAAGCCACATCAAAAATCACCCAACCCGGCCTCCCCAGACGATCCACGAGAGAGGCTGCTTCTTTGGGAGACGCGCCCCCATCGACCCACGGCAGCACGGTGTCGACCATCGCCGCGGCTTCACGCCGACCGGCACTCACCAATCCTGAAAGACGAGCGCCTCCAGAGAGGTTCCCAACAGTCACATTCCATGACGCATCCCCCTCCAACTCCTCGCCTTGCATTCCAAAAAAGAGACGCGCCATCATCCCTGCGCCACCAAGATCAACCATCAAGGATGACTGGTCGTTATTGGCCAACAACCAAGCAAGACCAGCGGCGATAGTGCTGCACCCTGCCCCACCTAAAGGCGAGAATATGGCGACACGGGGTATGCGCCGGCCATGTTTGGGCGTTGTCTCTGACGTTGGCGTTTTAGTGGATAGAAAATGCAGCATGGAAAACCCGCTGGCATCAGGAGGATTGCTGGCTATTTCCTCCTCCTCGGGGTGTTGGCGGGCAATAGGGATAGCGGCGGCCTCGCTGCCACTACTTAGCTTTTCCTCTGCCCGAAAAGTGTCCTCCTCCGTTAGCTTTTCAACCTGAGCGCTACTACTGGAAGCCGAGGCGACTTCCAGACGGCTAGCAATATTACGAGGAAACTCTTGATAGCTCGCACCACTATCCGTGCCCATGGCACCAAACAATCTAGTAATATCCGATCGCACCTTCAGCATAACTCACCTCCCAAAACGCCCACCTTAAGTACGCGCGAATCCAAGCCATCGCCCTCCCTCCCTCAAGGTGAGGCGCGCACTCACGCCGAACGTGCCCGGACTGCATCAACTCTAAATTTTGCCATTTACAAGAGTCATAATTCAAGAGCCGTAATTAGTCTATCTGTAGGGCGGTTCGAAAAACTCCCCACTTCCAGTAAAATATAGGGAGCCGATTGGAAGGGAGAGCAACCATGGCAGGACTGGTAGGGCAAACAGGATTTTTCCCCGGAGACCGCCGGTTGCGGGAACTGGATTTGCTGGGCGACGGCCTGCCGCTGCTCAACCGGCTCATTCCCTGGGAGCGCTTCCGCCCAATTCTGGAGAGTGTGCCGAAGGCCAAACCCAAAGGGCCGGGAGGGAGGAAGCCCTACGACCGGATGCTGCTCTTCAAGATGATGGTGTTACAGCAACTGCACAATCTCAGCGACGAACAAACCGAATACCAGGTTCGGGATCGCCTCAGTTTTCAGCGTTTCCTGGGGCTTGGGTTGGAGGAAGCCGTACCCGATAACACGACCTTATGGCTATTCCGTGAATCACTGGCCCAGGCCAAACTGACGGAGCGACTGTTCACGGCCTTCCATGCTTTTCTGCGGGAAGCCGGCTACGCCGCACGGGCCGGGCAAATCATCGACGCGAGTTTTGTGACGGTTCCACGGCAACGGATGCACCGGAAGGAGCGGGAACAGGTCAATCAGGGCGAAACGCCCCAGACGTGGCAGGATCAGCCCGCCAAGCGCCGCCAGAAAGACACCGATGCCCGCTGGACCAAAAAGAATGGCCGCAGTTTCTTCGGATACAAGAACCATATCAACGTGGACAAGCGCCACAAGCTGATTCATCAGTACATGGTCACGGATGCCGCTGTGCATGACAGTCAGTGCCTGGAAGCGCTTCTGGACCCGGAGAATCAGGGCGTACAGGTTTTTGCGGACAGCGCCTATCGTTCAACGGAAGCGGAGCAAATGCTATGTCAAAAAGGTTACCGCAGCCGAATCCACGAGAAGGCGCAACGCAACCGCCCTTGACCAAGGCCCAGGAGTTGGCCAACACGCGCCGGTCACACCACCGCGCACGGGTTGAGCATGCCTTTGGCGCCATGGTACAGCAGGGTGGTAAGTTTCTGCGCACCATTGGTATGGCTCGCGCTGAAGTCAAAATCGGCATGATGAATCTGGTCTATAACATGCGGCGATTTACCTGCTTAATGCAGCAATCGGTGGCCAGGTAGGGATCAATCCGTCCAAAGCCCACGAAAAAGGCTAAAAATACTGGAAATACGCAGATAAAGTAGGGATAATGCGTAAAAATCGCCTGAAAGTGGCGAGGAAAGGGGGATATTCCATTCTCAAGTCGTGAAATTTTTGTTATTCGAAGTGCCCTGTAACTTTTTGCCACTTTCTTGAATACCAACATCCCGATCACATCGCTCAGATGCTGTGGCCGCCGCGTTATCCCGCATGGCCTTCACCGCCTGCCCCAGGCCTTCCTGAAAGCGGTGACTGTGCCCATGCAACTGGCCGAGCAGGAGATGGAGTTCCTCGCGCGTTCCGCTTTGCCGTACCTGAAGGATTTCCCGGCCCAGGATATGCACTGTTTCGTGCTCGGCCAGCAAGGTCTCCACCTCGGGTAGTTCCGATGCATGGGCATGCAGCCAGGTCGTGATCGGGCAGTCGGCCAGTTCCGTATGCTCGTAATCCTCATGTTTCATCACCGACTCTGCTGCCGCCCGCACCCAGCCCAGATGCTGGTACAGGGCCAGCATCGGCGTGTCCGCATCCCCGACGCCGAGGACAAAGCTGCGCACAAAATCCGCGACCGCTTTCGCCTCCAGCGGCCTGGCAATGGCGTACCCCTGGAGATAGTTGATTTTCATCTCGCGCAGGAAAGCGATGTGCGCTTCGGTTTCCACTCCTTCCACGGTGATGAGGACGCCCATCGCCAAGCCCAGATTGACGAGACTTTCGACGAAAATCAGGTCCTGGGGCTTGTTCGACAACTCGCGGATGAAACTCTGATCGATCTTGATCTCGTCAATGGGCAGATTTTTGAGTCGCAGGAGAGAGGCGTAAGCACTCCCCACGTCATCCAGGGCGATTTTGATGTCCGCGCCGCGCAGCCGTTGCAGATGCTCCAGGGCGGCCTCCTGTTCGAGGATTTCCCCGATTTCCAGCACCTCCAGCACCAGGGATTTCGGAGGGACACTCGGATACGCCGCCAGGATGCCAAAGACCGTATCGGCAAATCCGGGTTGATCGAGTTCTTCCGGGGTGACGTTGACGCTGAGAAAGAGGTCGAGACCCATGTCCCGCCATTGCGTCAGTTGCTGCAGCGCCGTTTGCAGCACGAAGCGTCCCAGTGCCTGACGCTCCCGTACGCCAAGGGAAGGAAGGAACCGATCGGGGGAGACCTCCTGATCCTCCCGGTGCCAGCGGGTCAGGGCCTCAAGGCCCGCCACCCGACCTGTTGCCAGAGCCACCAGAGGCTGATAGCGGAGGGTCACCGCTCCGCTGGCCAAGGCCCGCAGGAAATCCTGGCGCAACGTTTCATCGCCCACGGTGAGGGTGCCGAGATCGGGGTGATAGAGCTGCACCCAATCCGCCTTGGTTGGGCTGGTGCGCACCTTGGCGGCATACATGGCCTGATCGGCGTGGCGCAGAAGCAGGTCGGCGTCCCCCTCGTCAAAAGGATAGAGGGTCAACCCCAGACTCGCCTGAATACTGACTATCTTCCCCTTGATGTGGAAGGGCTGCGCAATCGCGGCCTGGAGGCGGGCCAGGACCTGATCCAGTTCATTCATATCGCGCAAGCCTTCCAGCAGCAGCACAAACTCATCGCCGCCCATGCGCGCTACGGTATCCGTCCGCCGCACCGCGTCTTGCAGGCGGCGGGCTATTTCTTTCAGCAGGTCGTCACCGGCGGCATGGCCGTAGATGTCATTGACCGGTTTGAAGGCGTCGAGATCGAGAAACCCCACCGCCAGGAGCCGCTCCTGCCGTTCCGTGCGGGCTAAGGCCTGATCAAACACCAGCCGCAGACCATCGCGGTTGGGCAGGCCGGTCAGGACATCGTGGGTCGCCTGCGTGGTCAGGGCCCGCTCAAAGGTCTGGCGTTGCAGCTCCCATCGGCGATCCAGGAAGAGGATGCGGCGATAGGCCGTCAAGCTGAGTCCCAAAGCGATGAGCAGAAAGACCAGAGGGTATTGAATTTGTCGTTGCCACCAGGCGGCCAGCCATTGATCCCTGGGGACGGAAACGAAAGCGGTCAATGGATAATGGCTCAAACGGGTAAAAGCGCCAAAGCGATAGATCGGCTCCCCCACCGCGACGACGCCCGCATACGTTCCATGATGTGCATGGGGAGCACGCTGCAAGGCTTGCCGCAAGGCTCCTCCTGCAGACACGGGATGGGCAAGCATCTTGGAAAGGTTGTTCTGGGGTACGGGCCAGCGCCCTTCAATATAAAAGTCACTCCGGAGCAGACCGACAGCCGTTCCCGTGCGCAAGGGCAGATGGCTCAGGAAGCCGCCAATACCACGAAAACGCAGCGGCGTGGTTACAACAAACAAGGGCTTTCCCGCCGAGGAAAATATCGTATATCTCAGGGGGATGACCCAATGACCCACCAATGGCCCGCGGAGCGGGTGGTAGATCCCCATGCCAGGTGTCTGTATGCCTTTCTGGAAAGCCGGCCAGATGGCCGGATTGTTGCGAAAATTCGGGAGCGGCGCGCCGACCGGTGCGGTCGTGGAAGCGATCACCTGCCCACTCGGGGCGATCAGATTCGCGCTGACGATATTTGAAGTGGCCTTCTGATAATCGAGCAGGAGCGTCCGGGCGCGGCGCAGATGATGGAGTGCATCTGCGCGCTGTAACTGCACCCCCAAAAACCGGAGCCCGGAGGCGTGGCCGTCCAGCAGCTTCTGCGTGACGGTCGCGACCATATCGGATTCCAGCGTCAGACGATACTGACTGTTCTGCTCATAGCGATGCCAGGAGAACCAGGCATACCATCCGGAAAAAGCCAATACCCCTACCAACGTCCCCCAAAAGACCAGAAATATGGTCCGCCGATAGGGAGGCATAGTGATGGGACGGGTGAGAAATGCGGGAATTTTCGGGATGATTTTCAAATTCAATGGATTCCGTTGGTAACAGTGATCTCTGGTCGGAAAACCAGATGTATGCCGGTTGTTATAACTACTCCGACTCGGAATGTAACGGTAAAAACGGTTCCCCACCATCCAGCAGAGAAACCGCAAAGCAGCCTCTCCCTTTGGTCTTCGCCAAATAAAGGGCACGGTCTGCCCGAGCCAATGCTTGTACGAATGGATTATCTTCTGCCGTCAGGGGAGTGACTCCCAAGCTCACGGACAGAGACACCTTTTCCTTGCTGGGCATATGGTACGATAGAATACATCATGCATATTCTCAAACAATCTTTTAAGGGCACTTCGAATAACAAAAATTTCACGACTTGAGAATGGAATATCCCCCTTTCCTCGCCACTTTCAGGCGATTTTTACGCATTATCCCTACTTTATCTGCGTATTTCCAGTATTTTTAGCCTTTTTCGTGGGCTTTGGACGGATTGATCCCTACCTGGCCACCGATTGCTGCATTAAGCAGGTAAATCGCCGCATGTTATAGACCAGATTCATCATGCCGATTTTGACTTCAGCGCGAGCCATACCAATGGTGCGCAGAAACTTACCACCCTGCTGTACCATGGCGCCAAAGGCATGCTCAACCCGTGCGCGGTGGTGTGACCGGCGCGTGTTGGCCAACTCCTGGGCCTTGGTCAAGGGCGGTTGCGTTGCGCCTTCTCGTGGATTCGGCTGCGGTAACCTTTTTGACATAGCATTTGCTCCGCTTCCGTTGAACGATAGGCGCTGTCCGCAAAAACCTGTACGCCCTGATTCTCCGGGTCCAGAAGCGCTTCCAGGCACTGACTGTCATGCACAGCGGCATCCGTGACCATGTACTGATGAATCAGCTTGTGGCGCTTGTCCACGTTGATATGGTTCTTGTATCCGAAGAAACTGCGGCCATTCTTTTGGTCCAGCGGGCATCGGTGTCTTTCTGGCGGCGCTTGGCGGGCTGATCCTGCCACGTCTGGGGCGTTTCGCCCTGATTGACCTGTTCCGCTCCTTCCGGTGCATCCGTTGCCGTGGAACCGTCACAAAACTCGCGTCGATGATTTGCCCGGCCCGTGCGGCGTAGCCGGCTTCCCGCAGAAAAGCATGGAAGGCCGTGAACAGTCGCTCCGTCAGTTTGGCCTGGGCCAGTGATTCACGGAATAGCCATAAGGTCGTGTTATCGGGTACGGCTTCCTCCAACCCAAGCCCCAGGAAACGCTGAAAACTGAGGCGATCCCGAACCTGGTATTCGGTTTGTTCGTCGCTGAGATTGTGCAGTTGCTGTAACACCATCATCTTGAAGAGCAGCATCCGGTCGTAGGGCTTCCTCCCTCCCGGCCCTTTGGGTTTGGCCTTCGGCACACTCTCCAGAATTGGGCGGAAGCGCTCCCAGGGAATGAGCCGGTTGAGCAGCGGCAGGCCGTCGCCCAGCAAATCCAGTTCCCGCAACCGGCGGTCTCCGGGGAAAAATCCTGTTTGCCCTACCAGTCCTGCCATGGTTGCTCTCCCTTCCAATCGGCTCCCTATATTTTACTGGAAGTGGGGAGTTTTTCGAACCGCCCTTAAAGCTATCCTCAGACTCCTTGAGAGATTTTTCCATTTTATGAAGTTTTGTAACATCAACTCCAGTGGCAATCACGATGCTTTCCTCCCTGATCTGTACAAGCGCACTAGAGGAAATAATGTATTTTATTTTATTGGTAACCGTGTTGATACGAATCTTAGTGGGTGCGTTCTGACTGTTCTGCTTCGTGAGTGCATTAATTCTGAGGAAAATTCGCTCCTGATCTAATGGATGGATCAACTCTATGATGTCCTTACCCATGAATGACTCAATATTGATGCCATCGAATAAATTAACAGCTGCGGAGTTAATGAAAATGATTTTCCGGTTCTTCGTGATGACCTGCGGTGTGGGGTGTTGCTGGAGGACGTCCATCCAGCCACCATCCATTAGGAGATCATATAACTCTGATGGTGCCGATTTTTCGTCACGACTTATCATATCACCTCCAATCACAATACAAGGCTGCGCTGGGGTCACAAACGATCCATCATCGCATTGGCCCATAAAATGCCTTGAGGGTAAGATTAGGACACTTCAGTGGAGATCGCCATTTTCATGCCACTGCCTTGAGGTTGCGCATAGGCATGGCGTCCTTGCCGGTCATCGGCTATTATGCTGCCCCGGCACCTCAAATAGCCGATTTTTTCGGCCCGGTGTAGCAACTTTCAACCGCTGGATTGTGTCAATTATCTCCGCCGCTGACGTGGCGGCAAGCGGCACCTTCCTTGCCTTATGGCTGCCTGCAAAAGCAGTACCATATTCTGAGTTGCGATCAGGCGGATTGTGCCGCCATACTCACAAACGATGCACGCCAGGTAACCATGTTATTGAAAGAAAAACCTTCACCGTTGATCATCTTCACCGTCGGCACGTCCGCCAGTGGCAAAAGCACTTGGGCGCGCGCTATGCAGACCCAATACTCCAGCTTGAATATTCACGTCATCGAGCGGGATGCCATTCGAGCAACCTTGCATAAGGCGTCTGGGCAGCCGTTCTCTTGGCAGACCTGGGACAAAGCGCAGGAAGATCATGTGCAATCGCTCTGGGAAGAAGCCATTTGCCAGGCAATAACGGAAGCAGACGTATTGATTATCGCAGACACGCATCTTGATCCAGAGCGCCTGGCTCCCTATGCGGAATGGATGCGGTCGCTGCAGACGACAGGAAGCCATCTGGAAATGATCATCCAGTATTTTTCATCCATACCGCTGATAGACCTCATTCGTCGAGACCAGGGACGGGTCAATGCAGTCGGCGGTACGGTGTTGCGTGAGCAGCTTCAGCGGTTACAGCCGGAGGAGCATTACTGGCGGGCGGTTGAATTGAAACGCACAAACCAGTAAATTTACAAGGGTTTTCAAACACAGGAGAACGTTTATCATGGCTAAAAGCAAAATTGGGGCGCAAGACGATTTCCCCAGGGGCCAAACCAAGGCCTGTCAGGTTGCGGGCTATGATCTTGCCGTCTATGCACTGAGCGACGGTTATTATGCCACCCAGGCTAGATGCACGCACCTGAAGGCGTCATTAACGGACGGCAAAATCATTGATGACCAGCTCATCCAATGCCATCGGCACCACGCGCGTTTTGATATCCGCTCCGGCGAGGTCGTGGACTGGGCTAACTTCCCCCCAGGTATTCAGTTGCTGAATTTTATATGCCCCAGAAAAGCGCTCAAAACATTTCCGGTGAGCGTGGAAGATGGCACACTCTACGTCGAAATCTCATAACTCAAACCCCAAGGCCCGCAGTTTCGCCTTGGCGACGCTAGCAGCCTGTCGGTCTTAGCTCACGACTGCAGCTTCCAAATCGAGCCCTCGCAGTGGAGAGTCCGCGAAGAATTCGGATAACGTCTGATTCGGCCGTGTCAACGTCCGAAACTGTTCTACGGAGAGCACTACAACCGCGGGCTCACCATGTAAGGTGATGGTTTGCGGACCATCGTTGCGGGCACGCTTCACGACATCGCTCAAATGATTGCGCGCCTCCTGTAAAGGCCACTGAGTATTCATGGCAGACCCCCTTCCAGACTTCTGGCGTGACTAGCCAGTTTAGTATAAGCAATTTTTACGCTTGCTAACAGCAGAAACTCATTCAACCTTTTGATCAAACGTTTTTTTACCATACCATGCTGGGCTATTGTTCCGTCCTAATGCGCTGCTTCCGGCACTGTTGCCCATGAAGGCATTATAAACGCGTCAGCCATATACAGCAGATTTTGGTATGCTTCAGCCATATTGATTTCCAAGGATACCCTACCGTTGGCCTTGATCCCGAAAGATCTCCATTCTCTTGATGCCGATACACGAACTGTAGCAGATGCCATGGTACTGCTCTGGACCTGGCGCCCCCGAACAGCCGTTTACGAAGTGATCCAGAAGTGGGGCTGAGCAGACGTCGGTTCTCCGCTGGACTCCACCACATGTCAAACATCTACGGTCACCCCGGCAGAGCCGGGGGATTCCAGTTTTTGCTTAAACAAGCTCAGCCTGCCAGCGCAAGCATCAACTGATTGATGCGAGCGACGAAACCGGCAGGATCTTCCAATTGTCCCCCTTCAGCCAGAATCGCCTGATCCAGCAGCAGTGCTGACCATTCGGCGAAGCGAGTATCGTCTTTTTCGCCTTCTATGCGTACCAGCATGGGATGGGTGGGGTTGATCTCCAGGACAGGTTTGGTGCTGGATACTTCGTGGCCGGCCTGCTTGAGCAATTGCTGCATGTACAGGGCCATATCCCGCTCGCCCAGGACGATACAGGCCGGAGAGCTGGTCAGACGGTGGGAGACGCGCACAGCCTCCACCCGCTCGCCCAAGGCGTTTTTGATGCGTTCTACCAAACCCTCAGCACCCTTTTCGGTTTCTTCCTGCGATTTGCGTTCTTCTTCGGTTTCGATGGTGCCCAGGTCAAGGGTACCTTTGGCGACGGATGCCAGTGCCTTACCCTCAAATTCGGGCAGATGGCTGGTCAGCCATTCATCTACGCGATCACTGAGTAGCAATACTTCGATGCCTTTTTTGCGCAGCAACTCCAACTGCGGGCTGTTTTTGGCGGCAAGGAAGGAGTCCGCAGTGATGTAGTAAATTTTGTCCTGACCCTCGGCCATACGCGCGAGGTAATCGGCCAGCGATACATTTTGCGTGTCCGTGTCCGTGTGCGAACTGGCGAAGCGTAGCAGCTTGGCGATCTGTTCGCGGTTGCTGTAATCCTCACCCGGACCTTCCTTGAGTGCCCGTCCGAATTCATTCCAAAACGTCTGATACTTTTCGGGCTCTTTCTCGGCCATGTCCTCCAGGAGACTCAGTATTCGTTTCACCGAACCGGAGCGCATCTGATCAATGACTCGGTTACCCTGCAGAATCTCGCGGGAGACGTTAAGAGGCAAATCGCAGGAATCGATCACACCGCGCACAAAGCGCAGGTAGCGGGGAAGAAGCTGCTCGGCATCGTCCATGATGAAGACGCGCTGCACATAGAGCTTGATACCGTGGGAATGGTTGTGATCCCAGAGATCAAAGGGTGCTTTGGCCGGAATGAAGAGTAAGGAGGTGTATTCCAGTCGTCCTTCAACATGGTTGTGGCTCCAGGTCAGAGGGTCGCCATAGTCGTGGCTGACGTAGCGATAAAACTCCTTGTACTCGTCGTCGCTGATCTCGGACTTGGATCGTTGCCAGAGAGCCGAGGCCTTATTGACCGTTTCCCATTCGTCACCAGGCTTGCCATCTTCGCCCATTTTGCGCATACGGATCGACAGGGGTATATGATCCGAATACTTGTTAATGATGCTGCGTAAGCGCCAGGCGCTGAGCAGGTCCTGGCGCTCTTCCTCGCGCAAGTGCAAGACGATTTCGGTACCGTGCGCGGGCAGATTCAGGGTTTCCAGGGTGTAGGTTCCGGTACCGTCCGACTCCCAGCGAATACCATGCTCGGCTTCCATGCCGGCGCGGCGCGTGTTCAGGATGACGCGATCTGCAACGATGAATGCCGAATAAAAACCTACTCCGAACTGGCCGATCAGTTTGGCGTCTTTGGTCTGATCGCCGCTGAGGCGTTCAAAGAACTCGCGCGTCCCGGATTTGGCGATAGTGCCGATATTGGCAATCACCTCGTCGCGGTTCATGCCAATACCGTTGTCTCGCACGGTAATGGTGCCGGCCTCGGGATCGAAGTCCACCTCCACCCTGAGTTCGCTGTCACCGGTTAAGAGGGCGGGGTCGGCCAATGCCTCGAAACGCAGCTTGTCGCAGGCGTCAGAGGCATTGGAGACCAATTCGCGCAGAAAGATCTCTTTGTTGGAGTAAAGCGAATGGATCATCAACTGCAATAGCTGATTGATCTCGGTTTGAAATTGCATGGTTTCCTTGCTGGCGGTCATTATCTCTCCTGAATTAACTGGGTTCGCGCAGAGAGCGAACGGTTGAATGTAAGCAGGTTGAAAATGGTGTCTGCCAAAGGAAAAATCAAGGCCGCACGCAGGTATCCAGGAGGTATCTCACAGGCTGACGTCGCGCCCCACATCGTGACGATCTCGTTCGACTTCCAGATTGAGTCCTCATGTACACAACCAATCTGCGCAAGGTCGGCGGCTCGGTCATGTTGGTCGTCCCGCCGGCGTTCCTCGATCAACTGCACCTACAAGCTGGGGCTACGGTAGGCGTCGTTGTTACTGAAGGCCGCCTAGTGATCGATCCCAAGCCCAGGCCGCGTTACACGCTCGCGGAGCTGCTGGCCGCGTCGGACTATTCACAACCACAACCGCCTGAAGAACGCGAATGGGTCGATGCGCCCGCCGTGGGTGGTGAGTTGATATGAGGCGTGGTGACATTTACCTGGTCTCACTTGATCCGACCGAAGGGCGCGAGCAGCGCGGCAGCCGTCCCGTGCTTGTCGTGTCGCCTGCCGAGTTCAACGAGGCGACCAAGTTGCCAGTGATTTGCCCGATCACGAACGGCGGCGACTTCGCCCGCCGCATCGGGTTCGCCGTTCCCGTGACCGGCATCAAGACAACCGGCGTCGTGCGCTGCGATCAACCACGTGTGCTTGATCTTGGTGCCCGCAACGCCCGCAAGGTGGACACCTTGCCAACATCAATCCTGGAAGAAGTGTTAGCGAAACTTGCTCCGATTTTCGAGTGATTAGTCAACGAGGTGGAAACCATTATCCAGGCAGTAGAAGCGCTGATTGACCTTGCGCCAAAAAAAGTGACGCCGCTTTTTTGTCGAAGGAAACGAAGGTTTCCCCGCCAAGCCAGTTGCCCTCGTAGGCAATGACGCCATCGGCAAAATCCCCGCCAGCTTCGAGCACCGACAGGCCAGCCTCTACGGCCGGCCTATTCACTTCCACATTGGCGGCTGCAAGTAGAGCGCGGATCGCGGCGGCTGCATCTGTGGGTTGGAGGCTGTAGACCCTGAGCAGAACCCATACAAATTCGCACAGGCACGGAAGTGCGACCGCAATCAATTCGGCATCGATCAAAACCTTGGCGGCGATGCCCGCTTGTGCGGGGTCGTCACGCACAGCAGCACGAACAAGTACGTTGGTATCAACAGCGACCCTCATTCTTTACCTGCCCAACCTTGCGCGGTCGCCGCGTTGATTTCTTCAATGGTAGCGACTTTCTTTGTCCGCCCCGCGAGCAATCCGATGAAGCCATTAACCGTGCCAGTTGGCCGCGCTGCTTTGAGTACGCCCCGGCCATCTGGCAATAAATCCAATTCGATTTTCTCACCGGGCCTAATGCCGAGGTGTTGTAGTACCTCTTTCCTAAACGTCACTTGCCCCCGTGCGGTAACTGTCAATGTGGTCATGGTGATGCCCTCGGAGTCTCTTGATGTGGATACATTGCAGTGTAATGCACAATCGCCTTACTTTCGATGCAGCGCATGTGGACCGCATGGGTAAACCCAATTGGGACGCCATCCTGAGACAGTTTTAGTGTCTCAATAGGGTTGTTTGGTGATTTTCGGCGGCCAAGCGGGCACGCACTTGGTCAACGCTGACGGCGCGGGATGGATCAGCCTTTAAGGCGTCATAAGCGGGACCGGCTTGGTTGTATAGCCAGCTTTCCACGGCGCGATCCCGCGCCATCAGCGCCCGCAGTCCGTCCCTGATCACTTCACTTTCACTGGCGTACTCGCCAGAGCGCACCTTGGTCTTCACCACGTCTGCCATGTCGTTGGGCAGGGTAATGCTCATTTGCTGAGTGGTTCGCATGACTGATTCCTTTCATAATAATGGGATTAAATCCTACTCTTTTGGGTGATCAGTAGTCCAGCTTTCTCGAAACTCACCGTTCTGCGCAACCTGAACTACCGACAGGGCAATACAATGGGCCAGGATTACCGTCACTGGCGCCGAGCCAAAATTGGCCGGAGGTTCCGGCTGTTCTTTCGCTATGACTCCAGAACGCAGATTATTGTCTATGCGTGGGTCAATGACGGACAGACCATGCGCTCCGCCGGCAGCAAGTCCGATCCCTACGCTGTATTAATGCCATCGGCACCACGAAATCTCATAACTCAAACCCCAAGGCTCGCAGTTTCGGCTTGGCGACGCTATGGCCAAGGGTCGCCGCCTTCCCAAGCCACTGGATGCCGAGCGCATGGTTTTTCTCGACGCCAATCCCGTTGAGGTAGCAGATTGAGAGCCACTCCATGGCGTCTGCATGCCCCTTTTTCGCCGCGGCGTCAAACCAATCAGTGGCGATTTTGTAGGCATTAGCCGCATAAAAATAGGTGCCGACATGGTTCATACTGGCGGCATCCCCTACCTCCGCCTGCAGGATCTCCTGGACGCAGGCGTCCGCCATTTTCATGGGTATGTACGGGGCCAAGCTGGAGAGGTCTATTTTCCACATCAATCCACCGGGACCACGCTCGGCATGAACCCGCTCGCCGCTTATCGACCCGGACTCCAGCCAGTTGTTGACCGTTCGCACGGATTTGCCTGCCAGCAGAGCCGCCGTTTGGGTGCTGATGTATGCGGATGAATTTTTAGATGGGTCCATTAGTATCTCCTTTTTTTCTGAGTTTCTACGGGCTTGAGTGGAAAGAAGTCTAGCATTTCCACGCACCCACATGGAAATTATGATGTTTTTCTGTATTTCCACATAACCATGTGGAAGCGGCTTCAAGCAACGGAGACGATTTCTACGCATTAACGTGGAAATTCTACAAGTTTTTTGAGGCGTGTATGTTTTCGGCTCCACGTTCCTCTACCAATCATGTCCTGCGGCGTGCATGGGAAATATAATTACCCAGTAGTTCAGAGAGGTTACAAACTGTGACACATCGTACCATATTTTATTGGCACGAATTATGCTGACTGGATGACAGCCCACGCACGTTGCCTGGGTAGCTATTCACTCCACCAGGGAGATTTACTCATGAGCAAATTCGTAGAAAAGGCGCAGGCCAGCGCCGAAGCCGGTTTCACCCTTATCGAACTGATGATCGTCATTGCGATTATCGGTATTTTGGCGGCTATCGCTATTCCGCAGTATGAGCAGTATATCGTTACCGCCAAGGCGACGACAGTCGCTCAGGATTTTCATCAGTTGGTGACCCAAGGCACGGCGGCTGTTGCAGCAGCTACGGCGGGTCAAACCACGTCCATTTCATTGCCGGGAGCATCGGCTGTCAATACGGGACCAGGATTGATAGACGATTATAACATTACCCTTAATACAAAGTTGCCGATCTCACCCACTAACAGTACCTTTGGAATCACATTCGTTCCAACAGGTGCTGCTTCTGCTGGCTTGCAAGCCGCCGTCGGTGCAGCACTTTCTTCCATGAATTTGCAAGGCTCCGGTAGTGCTGGAAGCTCAACAAGTACGTCCAATATTACTGGTTGTAATGGGGGTACGAGCTGTACTGTCACGATTAATTCAAACGGCGGTATTACGTTCTCCTAATTAAGTCAACCGCACCCCCTCGGGGGGTGCACCTTTCGGACAGTGATCTGACCTCGGCTTTACCGCTCCAGAACCCTTTCGGAAAGGTTTCCCCATGATTGCGCATCATAGCCCCTTGGCGGGACAGGACGGCTTCACCCTAATTGATCTGATGATCCTTAATAGCGTTATGCAAGTGACAAACGGTGGTACAGCGTCATGAGTAGTTCAATGGAACGCAGACATGTTTGAGCCCACTCTTCTTGCCGCCCTTATAAGCACCGGGCTTCTCCTGAAATATTGGCGTCAAGTCAAAGACCAGCAAATCATTCTTGGTTTCCTGCTTTTTGCCGTGACCACGGGCATGTTTACGCAGTATTGGGGCATCACCGGCTTGCATCTGTTTATCGGGGGCGTCGTGATCTGGCCGGTTCTGGTCTTGCTGCTGGGGAACCGTTTCCCCTGGCCGTTGGCCTATCCTCTGACCTTTATCGGCACCCTGATCCCGGACCTTTACGGCGCGGGTATCGCGGCAGACTGGCACAATGGCTGGCTCTTCGGGGTCGGTGGCGCAGGGTTTCGGGGCGGGACTTTTCTCCTGCCGCTGGAAGCCCTGATAGCGGCGGCCGGGCTGAATAAATTCGGAATATTCATGCGCAGACGCGGGTATTTTAGTAGAAGGGTGAACATCGAAGAGGATGCTTACCCCAAGGATAGAGACAGACGTACCCGATAAAAAACCACAGGAGCAGCATCATGAACGAAAGCGATCGTCAAACCCGCATCAGTCAACTCCATAACCATCGCCATGCCTTGCTTCAGCAACGCGACAGGCGGGGCGCATCCATCGCCACCATCGATATGGAACTCAATGTCGTGCGCAGCGAGTTGCAGGCGCTCTATGAAACCGGACGGAAGCCGCCGCAGCATTCCTTTGCCCCCAAGGCCACTATGCCGCAGCTCGTTTGAGCATTCCCTTCGGTAGACCTTCGCCGCCTTGCATTTTTTTGGGTTTACACTAATTAGCCCATAGAGATGGGGAGGGCGAAATGGCATCAATCCTGAATAAAGACAAGAAACCCGCAATCCGCGCGGCAAAGACCTACGACTTTACCTGGGAGGCGACCACTCCCGACGGGAGAGAAAAGAAAAAAGGCGAAATGAACGCCGTCTCCGCCAATATCGTGCGCTCCAATCTGCGCCACACGGGACTGATGCCCACCATTGTGCGCAAAGTGCCGCAACCCCTGTTCGGGGAAAAAGGCGTCAAAGAGGGGCAGTTGGTGGTGATGGTCCGTCAGCTCTCCACCATGATCAACGCCGGCGTGCCCATCGTGCAGTCCTTTGAGCTGCTCATCTCCGCCACTTCCGGCGTGGGCATGAAGAAATTGCTCAAAGGCATTCTCCAACATCTCCGGGAAGGCGAATCCCTGTCGCAAGCCATGGCCCACTTTCCCAAATACTTCGACCGCCTCTTTGTGTCCCTGATCGCCGCCGGTGAGCAGGGCGGTATCCTCGACACCATTTTGTTGCGTCTGGCCGAATACCGCGAAAAGACCCTGGCACTGAATAAAAAAGTGAAGTCGGCCATGTTCTATCCGGCGGCCATCATCACCGTCATGGTCGTCGTCGTGGTTATCCTGATGATTTTCGTCATCCCGGTATTTTCACAGTTATTCAGCAGTTTCGGAGCCACATTGCCGCTATTGACGCAGGTTGTCGTCAACATTTCCAACTGGATGAAAGGTCACTGGTATATTGTCGTGCTCGTGCCCATCGCCGCGGTATGGCTCTTTGTCTATACCTACAAGCACAATCTGTCTTTCAAGACCGTGGTAGACCGTTTCTCCCTGAAAATCCCGGTACTGGGCGACATCTTGCTTAAAGGCGCGGTGGCGCGCTTTATGCGCACCCTGTCCACCATGCAGGCGGCGGGGGTGCCCATTATGGAAGCCCTGGGAACGCTCTCCAAGGTCTCGGGCAATATCATCATCGAGCGCAGCGTCCTGGCGGCCCGTGACGACGTCGCCGGTGGTGGTCGCATCACCACCCGGCTCAAAGCCGACGGCGTCTTCCCCATCATGGCCACGCAGATGCTGGCCATCGGTGAGGAAACCGGTGCCATCGAAACCATGTCCGGCAAGGTCGCCGATTTTTACGAAGCGGATGTGGAAGAATCGGTAGACCGCCTCTCCACCCTCATGGAGCCGATGATCATGGTGGTGCTCGGCATCATCGTCGGGACCCTGGTGGTCGCCATGTATTTGCCGATCTTCAAGATGGGCGCCGTGGTGACGCATGGGGGGTGATACTGAGTCGGTGCAACCCCGTCGCGGACGCATGCGGGGATTCACCCTGATTGAGTTGATGATCACTATTGCGGTACTCGCCATTATCCTCGCCATTGCCATCCCCAATGTTGAAATCTGGATGGTGCGCGCGCGCATACAATCCGCCGCCGGAAGACTTCAGCAAGACATTCTCTGGGCCAAGGGTTACGCCATTCGCAGCGGTTATCCGGTGAGCATCAGCATTCAGGGGAGCAGCAACGCCTGCGCCTGGACCATCAGCCCGCAGACGTTCAGCACGACATTGCAAAATGTTCCGCAAATGTCCGCCCCGCAATACGCCAATCAATACCGGAACACCCCGTGTACCGTCGTGGTCGGCACCAGCCCCCCCACGGCCACGGCATTCAGTGTGACCCCCACTGGAATGGTGTACGACGCCAGCGGGGCCGTCACCAGCGCGGCCATCGCCTTTCAAGCGACCAGTTCGCAACCGGCTACCTATGGCTATTGGCAGGTAGAGGTGGGTGGCGCCGGGGATGTGCGATCCTGCGCCACCGCTTCCGCCAAAAGCACTCAGTGCAACCTCCAATGAGGGTCCTCGTCATGCACGCGCCACAGCCATCGGAGCAAGGCTTCACCCTCATCGAGACCATGATCGCCCTGGCGATTTTTGCCATTGGCTCGTTGGGTATCCTAACTATCCTTATGAACGGATTCAGCATCAACGCCGAGGGCAACAACCTCACGAGCGGTTATGAGATGGCCCAAAACGCCATCGGCATGATCCGCGCCAACGGCAGCAACGCGCTGCAATTCGACGGCGCGGCCGTCTCCAAAACAGGCAGCGTCACCATTCCCGGTAGCGCCAACACCGTGGTTGCGCAAGCGATCGTGAGCTGGAAAAACATGTTGCATCCAGCCGCCCTGCCCCCCGCCCTCCCCTCCGCCAACGGCAATATCGCGATTGTTTCCCTGCAAGGCGGCGGGATGTGCCCCTGTACCGCGACGATTTCCGTCGGCTGGGTGTCGTCCAATGGCACCCCGGAAGCCTACACCGTGCAAACCATCGTGGGGTACTGAAAATGCGCCGCACCGTCCACCCTTCTGAACACGGCTTTACCCTCACCGAACTGCTGGTGGCGTTGGTCATCGGCACCTTGCTGGCGACCGCCGTCTTTGCCTTCTTTTTGAACAGCAGCCAGATCATCACCAACCAAAGCACGACAACCGACATGTGGCAACGCGGACGCAACGCGCTGGCCCTGATGCGTCAGGCCGTGGAGTCGGCGGGATTCGGCTTGCCGCAGGCTTCTAACTGTCCCAACGGCATTGCGGCTTATATCGCCAATCAGTCCACCACCTCCCCATTTTCCATGACGGCCATCACCGCCTCCGTGCAAAGCGGCAGCGCCTACGATCCCACGACCCTCAGTCAGATCGACACGTACTCCTTGATGACCGTGACGGGAGGGGCTTCTTTTGGCAATGCCCCGGTAGCGCAGATCACTAAAACCCCAAGTAACCAGAGTGCCACACTATTTTTGAATAACGTTAACCTTATTAAAATTCATGATATGTTTGTCGTAGAACTTCCCGGACAAGCCTGTTTAATGGGCCAAGTGACCAAAGTCAACTCAAAAGGACAAGGAATAGTCGGCAATAATATAAACTTTAGTTCTGGAACATCTCCATTTAATTCACCAGGAGGATTCAGTGGAATAGCTGGAACCATTTATAATATTAATGGCATCGATTTTACCAATGCCAATTTTCTCGATCTGGGCAGCAATAACTTCACCATCAATCAATTCACCATCGGCGACAACGGCGGCACGGCAACGCCCACCCTTTACCTGACCCAATACACCACCAACCAGAGCGCGGGTACCGCCCCTGGTCGTCAGGCTTTGGCGCGCGGTGTGGTGGACCTGCAACTGGAGTACGGCCTGGGCAGTAATGGGGCCATAACGCAATGGGTATTGCCGAAAAACTATACCGCTTCCGTCACGCAGCAAATCCTCGCCGTGCGGATCGCCATGCTGGTCCGCAGCACCCGTTACATGCCCAATGAAACCAGCCCGGCCTCCTTCGCCATGCCCACCCCCACCGGACAAAGCCCACAAAGCTACAGCGTGCCCCAAAACAACGGTCCCGGCTGCCTGCAGGGTGATTGCCGCCATTATGCCTACCACCTCTTCGAGAGCGTGGTGCCGGTTCGGAATAGTATCTGGAGTGGACCATGATCCAGCACACGCAGCAGGCGCTCTCCGCGCAAAAACCGGCACGCAACGACGAGCGCGGCGCGATACTGGTGATCACCCTCGTCCTCGTGCTGGTGATCACCCTCGCGGTTCTCGCGCTCGTGTACCTGACCCGCAACAATGTCCTCATCTCTTCCAACATGGCGGTGCAAAGCGCCGCGCAGGAAGCGGCGGATCAGGGATTCAGCGCGGCGAATACGAGCTTGCAGATCCTGCCAAACTGGCCGGAAATCACTTCTCCGGGCACCTGGTACCAGCCGCTACCGGTCATCGGCGGCACCATTACGCGCCCCACCGTCCCTCCGGCCAGTTTTTGGTCCAGTTGCGGGACCAAGTGCGCCTCCATTCCGGTGAAGTACGGCAGCTTCGATTTCAACGTGCAATATACGATGTACCCCGCCGGCGCCCTCGCCACCCAGGTGGGCGGCAATGAACAAAACCAGACCGGCACCGGCCCCGGCGTGCAAAGCATACGTTATTACGTCGTCTATGTGCATACATCCAGAACCAACGGCGGTGGCCTCGGCGTCACCGTGCAGGCTATTTTAAGGAAAGTGCAATGAAAAAGAACGCACGTCAAAAGTTCATTATCAGTGCGCTCTGCCTGTCCATGGCCGCAGCGCCCCTAGCCGGTTGGAGCAGTGTCGCGCAGGCCAACAATTCCATCAATATCCCCGCTGCCAATCAGCCGCAGATCATGATCCTGCTGGACAACTCCCAAGGCATGGCGGGCGTCCTGCAAGGCCCCACCGGACTCTCCGGGGCCATTATGACCGGCTCCGGCACCGTACCCGAAGACGCCAACTCTTCCTCGCCCGCCAATTATACGGCCAGCGGCTTCACGCCTCCGGCGCTGGGGGCCTCCGGGAGCAGCGTGCCCTACTCCGTGCCCTGCAATACCTCCGGCATTACCGCCGCCGCCCAAAGCGCCTGCGCTTCCGTGGTCGCCTCCGGGTCCTCCAGTGCCTATATCGACAATTCGCAGTCCATGCTCAACGTGGCGGAACAGGCCATCGGCACCATCATCAACACCCCGGAATACAGCGACAACATCCAGTTTGGCCTGATGGATTATGTTGGAAAAAATATCAAGGACAAAGGGATATCGCTCTATAATACCTGGGCATATTACATGAGCGACAAAAATGGATTCTCCTTCGGCACCAGCGCGACGGGGGCGCCGTCCGGAGACATCGCGGTCAACAATCCGTGTTACGGATCGGTTAGCAACTCATGCGCCAGCATTTATGGTCTTGGTTATAATAACCTATCTGTATCCGGACTCTATAAAGACAAATATCTTTACGTCAACGCCAGCAGCGATGCCCCGGTCATCAATGACGTGCTATACGCCTATGCGGCACAATTCCAGCCGGGTGCCACCAATATCGCCTCCGGCGGCCCAAATCCGTACAACTTGAGCCTGTACCATTATGAACGGCAACAATCTGGCGTCAGTTATCAGAATGCCAGCAACCCACTCGGCAGCGGAATGACCCCCACCAGCGCTGGTTATTTCCCACTCTCGCAGCAGATCTGGGAGTCTCAGCGCGGTTACGCCTTCAATGCCAGCACCGCCTACAATCAGGGCAATATTGTCAGCCCCATATCCGCAACGAATAGCACCAATGCGGCCAATATCGCCAACGCCATTCTCCCGGAAGTGTTCCGAACCGACAAATCCATCAATTATGCCACCAAAGGCCCGATAACCGCCTCCGCGGGTTATTCCCCCATGGCAGGGGCCTTCAATACTGCATTGAATAATTTTCAGGAAATGCTCGATGCGAAGCCGCCGCAATCAACCCCGTGCCAGAAGAAATATGTCATCCTCATCACCGATGGACAGCCCACCCAAGGCATGAATAACGGGTATGTGTATCCGCCCTTGGGCAGCGCCTCCGCACAGATGTTCGGTGTCACCTCCATCACCGCCAGCACCTGGAGTTCAACCAACAACAACGCGGTGGTAGAAGCCATTAAGGAAATCCAAAAACTCGCCCAAAAAGGCATCAAAACCTATGTGCTGGGCGTGGGTTCCGCCGTCAATCCCAATGTGCCAGGTGCAACCGCCGCCGATCAGGCCGTAGCCCTGCAGGGGCAGGCCGTGCTCACCGCCATGGCTCAGGCGGGTGGCACCAACAGCTTCTATGCCGCAACGTCCGCCTCCGCCGTGCAATCCGCCATGAACAGCATCGTCGCCAATATTCTCGGCAAAAGCGTATCCGCGTCTTACGGCGCACCACCGTCCACAACCGTGGGGTCTTTGGAGTTTTTGCTCAAGAATGTCAACCCGATCACCGGACAGGGCGACCTCTACGCCTATGCGCTACAGAGCAATGGTACGCCAAGCTCCAGCGCATCCTGGGATGCCAACAGTAACATGAGCGCCGGCAATCGCAGTGGCGCCCTGTACACCACCACGCCCGGTGGCGCCAATGGCGCGGGGGCGGAAAGCTTGCTGCCCAGCGTGGCCTCGAAGACACCCGGCGCCTTCGGCACCCTGCCCACGAACCTGACGGCCAGCACCATTGCCAGCTACACCATCGACCCGTCTTACAGCAGCGGTGCCTATCTCGGCGGGCGTTACAGTGGCTGGTACATGGGTCTGCCCACCTCCACCCCGCCGCAAGTGCTCCCGGCCCCCAACAACGGGCAATTGCTCGGCGCAGGCGGGACCACCAACAGTTACCTGACTTTCGCCAGCAACCATGCCAACCGCCAGAATGCGGTACTCTTCAGCGATAATGACGGCTTCCTGTACGCCATGGGCTACAACAATACCGGCAGCCCTACCCTGCTCTGGGGATGGATGCCCCAGGCACTGCTACCCCAACTCCAGAATTACAACACCTTCTGGCAGGGCACGAATATGCAGGGCGGTTTCCAGACGATCGATGCCACAAATGGCGCAAATCCGGCGCAGTGGCATACTTATGTGGTCGGCAGTGCGGCCAACGGCGGTATCCTCTACGACCTCCAGTTGACCGGGACCACCACCCCCAATCTGAAACAAACCGTATGGGAGGATGATCTGGGCGGTAATTACAGCCAGCCGCTGCCCAGCAATCCGGTATTCTATCAGTTTCAGGCCGAGGGAGGTTCCAACTTCGGCCAGACCTGGGCGCTGTGGGCCGACAACAGCACCGTCAGCGGAACCACGACCAGTTACCTGATAGGGGTCAACGTCGGCACCGGGCAGAGTTTTCAGGATACCCTCCCTTTCGATGACACCGCCACCCCCTACATCGATGCCGGCGGGAATCTCTATCTGGGTGACAGCACCGGTAACCTGTACGAAATATCCTCCACCACATTGCCAACCCTGCTGGCACCCGGCAACAAGACGCTCACGCTGGCCAAGGATTTTGTGACTAAAGCGGCCATTGGCAACTATTCGTCGCAATGGTCGAACGGTATGAGTGGCACCAATCCGGGCCAAGTGCAGTACATAGGCGGCAGTTACTATCAGGGGAAAAACTATCTGCGCGTACAGGGACCCAATGGCATCACTATTTTTTCTCAGCTAAATGGCGCCTGGTCACCGGTTTGGACCGCATACGCCGGTGGTGCAGGCAATTGGAGCAGCGGTACTTTTAGTACGCCAAGCACGGGTGTCAATCCGCCCATCACGGCTTTACCAGCGGGAGCCGTCATCTCCGCACCCGCGTTGATTAACAGCGGTGCCGTCATTCTTCCCGTTACCGTGCCGCCATCTGCGGGCGCCTGTGGAGATAACGATGCTTACTACTACCTCTATGCGCTCGACAATGGGGTGTTCCCCAGCGGTACTTTCACCGACAGTACCGGGAAGGCCATTACCGGTGCAGTCTTCGTGGGTTACGGAACCGCCTTCACGCCGACCATCACCAGTTTCAATGGCCGCGCCATGTTGCAGGGTGCGGCTAACAATACCGGCTCGTCGGGAACCTTCCCCACGAGCTTTGGTGCTGGACTGCCTTTAGGTGGCCCTGCAGGATGGAAGTTCATTAATTGAGTCCCTGGAGGCAAAGAACAGCGGCAAAGCAGGTTACATTTTACTCTGGTGGACGCTGACTCCGACTGGACGGATAGCCTAATTTTGCTGGGCTCGCTCCCAAGCCGGTGGCGCTTTTCCAGACATTCCCGAGCACAACGCCTTCAATCACAACTCAGCCCGTCAGGTTTTTCCGTGGGTTGACGATGAATGGGCCTTTAGGAAGCATTCCGACGATGGCGCTATTTTCCACTACAATACGATACTAGGGGTGGCGCGCAAGGAGTACAGTTCATGGTGACTGGGAGAGATATCGGGGTCAGCACATCGCTGCTGGTGCTGGCTGGAAGGTGGGGAAACCGGTTGGAAGCACCCGCAGGCGACCCAAGATGATGGACCCTTACGATCATGTTGATGTCTGGCTCAACGCCGTGCAGGACCTGCTGGGTTTCTACAGAACCGCCATGGTGGCATAAGGCTGTCAGACGAGGTGAGTCCATGCGTCCCGTCTCATCGAAAATGGTCTTGAACCCCATGCAGGTGGCGGCCGTTACCGGCCACAAGACATTGCAGATGCTGAAACGCTATACTCACTTACGGGCTGAGGACTTGGCGAAGATGTTAAAGGTGAAGACTACCCAGTATTTTCAAACAATGCGGCTGCGCCCGGACAGGGCGGGCATTGATAGAGGATTCCAGCCATGAAAATCCAGTATTTTCAGGACACCGACACACTGTATATCGAGCTGCGGGCGTGCGACGTGGGCGAAACCAGAGACTTTGACGAAAACACCTTGATCGATGTGGATGAGCATGGAGAAATCTGCGCTCTCACCATCGAACACGCCAGCGCCCGCGCTGATTGATGTGCCACATTTTTCGTTTGAACAGGTCGGTTGGTATAGACGGTAGCCTTACGGCATCCCAAACTTCACAACTGCCCATAGGCCCGCCGGTCTGCCTCACTGTCCCGTTCGGCAAACAGCACGAAAGGGTCTTCCTCAGCTTCTTGAGTCGCTTTGCTCAGAAGAACCCGGCCATCCTCGATGCTATCATAAAGCCGTGTTCAATCATGGATGATGCATCGGCCATTTTGCCGCCGCCCGCTTGCGGTGAAGGGCGATTGTCAAACGTCTAATTTTGACCAGAGTGAATGTGATAAAATTGGCTTTCCTCGCAGCCGTCAAATTGCGCCATCGTGGGCGGTGATTCTGGGCGTGGCAGGGTGAACCGGGTCTACACTTACAGCTTGCAGTCCAGACCCAAGGCGCAGAAGGTTGGGCGCGACGGCTCACTCGGCATGAGTTGCTAGCATTCTTCGGCTGCCCTGATATACTTGTATATCTTTATCAGAACAGGGGCCATAACATGCTTGCCATCCGACTACCCGCCGAAGTGGAAACCCGCCTTGAAGCACTGGCGCAGGCTACCGGGCGCACCAAGACCTTCTATGCCCGCGAAGCCATCCTTGAGCACTTGGACGACCTCGAAGATTTGTACCTTGCAGAGCAACGCCTGATCGACATTCGAGCAGGACGCAGCCGAACGTACACGCTGGACGAAGTGGAGCGCGATCTTGGCTTGGATGATTGAGATTGACGACAAGGTTAAGAAGGACTTGGCCGCGCTGGACAAGGCCATTGTCAAGCGCATCACGACGTTTCTGCGCGAGCGTATTGCCCAGCTCGACGACCCGCGCAGCATTGGCGAAGCCCTCAAAGGTTCCAAGCTGGGAGCCTTCTGGAAGTACCGCGTTGGCGACTATCGAATCATTGCCAGCATCGAGGACAGTGCTTTGCGTATCCTCGTTATTCGCATCGGCAATCGCAAGGAGGTTTACCGTCAATGAACGACTACAGCTACGCTGCGGCTGGAAACCGCCGACAAGTTCAAACATGCTCTCTATATAAATGTTGATTTAAAACAGCATTATGGAAGAGATTAAGTGATATTCGCAGCCAACTCCAGGGCTTGCTGGACTGATTGCGTGGCCTGGCGACACTTACAGATTGCCGCCCAGATCAATAGAAGTTATACTTTGATATAACTTAACGCATTGGAGGTGCATCGTGCATACAACCAATCTGCGCAAGGTCGGCGGCTCGATCATGTTAGCCGTCCCGCCCGCGTTCCTTGAACAATTGCACCTGCAAGCCGGTGCGACGGTCGGCTTGGTCGTCGATCATGGCTGTCTGGTGGTTAACCCCAACCCACGGCCGCGCTACACGCTCGCGGAGTTGCTGGCCGCGTCCGACTATTCGCAGCCGCAACCAGCCGAGGAACGTGAATGGGTCGATGCGCCCGCCGTAGGTGGCGAGCTGCTATGAGGCGCGGCGATATTTTCCTGGTGTCGCTCGACCCAACTGCGGGACACGAGCAAAGCGGTAGCCGTCCCGTCCTGATCGTGTCGCCCGCCGAGTTCAACGAAGCCACTAGGCTGCCGGTGATCTTGCCGATCACCAACGGCGGTGATTTCGCCCGCCGCCTTGGCTTCGCAGTGCCAGTGACCGGCATCAAAACCACCGGCGTCGTGCGTTGCGATCAGCCACGCGTGATTGACTTGGCCGCCCGACATGCCCGCAAAGTGGACACTCTGCCGGCCTCGATCATGGACGAAGTGCTGGCGAAGGTCGCCACGCTCTTCGAGTGAGCGCGGCTACCAGGCGTATCGTGGAAGAGGCAACCCGCAAGTCTTCCACACCAATGAACGGCTACAGACACGCTTATGCGGACGATTCGACACCAACGAACTGATTTATTTATGTTTATGCTACCGCACTCAAGGACAGGTGAATTTCCACGTCATCCCAAGGCACGAAAACCTGCTGGTCTTCCGTCTTGTCGATAAGATGGTGTTCCGTAGTCGGCCGGAAATTCTACTTCCTCGGCAATCTGCGCCCATGCGCAGGCCAGCGCCTCAATGCTCGACATGCTCATTTCCGCCGCTCCTGTGCTCTTTGGCGAATCAACCGGTGGTGCCCCCGGTCAGGCGGTGGCGAGCGTCAGATGCCCGACTGGCTCGGCCGCCGGCCGCACCTTGATTTCGATGTCGTAGCCGAGGCGATTCAGACAGTCCATCAGCTTGCGCTCGGACAGGTTGGTGAAGTCGCCGTGCATCATGCCCGATACCTTCGGTTGCGGGATGCCCATGCGTTTGGCTGCCGCTTGTTGCGTCAAGCCGAGGGCACGCATTGCCTTCCTGATCTCGACCACCAGGCCGGTCTTGATCTTCAGTTTCTCGGCGTCGGGCAATTCCAGGTCGGCGAAGACGTTGCCCGAACTGCGTTGAACCTCGACGCCTTCAATGATTTGTTTTTGCATTTCGTAACTCCTGTGCCATTGCCTCGGCCACCTTCAGCCGAGTGCGGATGATGTCCATGTCCACCTTTGGCGTGGCGATCCCGCTCTTGCTCTTCTTCTGGAAGCAGTGCAGGACGAACACCGCTTCCGCGAACTTCACCGTGTAGACCGCCCGGTACGTGCCGCCGGTATCGTCTTCGACGACCTCCAGCACGCCGGCGCCGCCGAAGCCCTTGAGCACCTTCGCCGCGTCGTCCTGGTCGCCCATCTGGGCCAGCGACAGCGCATAACCGAAACGCCGGCGCACGGCAACGCCATCAGATCCTTGTAGCTGCTCGCGATCCATTCGAGCGGTTTTTCTTTATCGACCATGACGGCAGTTTATACCTGTTCAGGTAAGAGCGCAAGCGCAATAGACCCAAGATACATGTCGTAAAACACTTGTTTTACGACATGTCTGCAACAGTCCTATGCACCAACCTCCTGGTGGCCTCAAAATTGTGCGGAGAACTCTGTCGCCACGCGTTACGAACGGGCATTACACCTTCCAGAGCGACGGCAAGATGATCGACCTGGATGCGCTCGTGGCGGGGCTGGAGTTGGGTGGAAAAACCCGACTCCAGCCGAGTTGCTCTTGTTTATGGTTTTGTTGTGGATTAGCATACACATCAGGAGGTGTATGCCATGAGAACCAATATCGTTATGGACGACCAGATCGTCGACGAAGCGATGCATCTGGCCGGGGTAAAAACGAAAAAAGAGATAGTGGACCGGGCGTTGCGCGAGTTTGTGGCCAGACGCCGCCAGCGCCAGATTCTGGATCTGGTCGGTGAACCTCTGCTGGATCCTGAATACGATGTCCGCACTGTGCGCGCAAGGATGAACCGTGGTTCTGGTTGATACGACCATCTGGATTGCGTTGCTACGCGGCCACGCCAACGCCCAAGTCGAGCAATTACGCCAGCTCTTGTTGGATGGTGAGGCGCTGGTGTCGCCGGTAATCCTCCAGGAATTGTTGCAGGGGGCCGCTTCGCCAGAGCAGATGGAAAAGCTGCGTGCGCACTTTTTGCGCCTGCCGATCCTGATATCAAAAGATGCAGTGGCCACGCATCTCGCCGCCGGCGCCCTCTATGCCCGTTGTCGCTGGAATGGAATCACGCCGCGCAGCCCACACGACTGCCTGATCGCACAGACAGCCATTGAGCACGGTGTACCACTCTTGCACGACGATCGCGATTTCGAGCAAATTGCCCAAATAGACTCGCGTCTGTTACTGGTACGCACGCATATTCTGAAATAACCACCGTTCCGTTATGGGTGAGTTGACACACTTGGCATTCCACGAAAAGCGCCGTTCTTTCATGCTGCTATTGCATGTAACGCTATCGCCGTCTACAGTGTTTCATGTAACCTGATAAAGCGGGATCATGGTCGCTGTCAATCGGGCGATGGCTCTGTCCTTGGCCGATGCCCTGCTTTGCTTGAAATGACCTTTAGGAAAAACTCCGACGACGGCGCTATTTTCCACTACAATACGATACTAGAGGTGGCGCGCAGGGAGTACAGTTCATGGTGACTGGGAGAGATATCGGGGTCAGCACATCGCTGCTGGTGCTGGCTGGAGGGTGGGGAAACCGGTTGGAAGCACCCGCAGGCGACCCAAGATGATGGACCCTTACGATCATGTTGATGTCTGGCTCAACGCCGTGCAGGACCTGCTGGGTTTCTACAGCGAGGCGGTGGTTGCGAACTTTTACGATACTCTGATGCGTGCTGAGGCTTCGGCGCAGATCCTGAGTCTCCTTTCCGATGCCGAAATGGCCCATCTCAAGTCCTGCCAGGTGCGTTACCTGACGCAGGTTCTTTCGCTACGACCTGCATTGTGAATTGGGTTTCGGCCATACGTGCTGTACGGCCAACCCAAAGAATTTATTATTGCAGGCTTGGATGGACAAAAAACCATTGCATATCAATAGTATTCAGAAGGAGTTGGCGCCTGAGGAGTGGACCAAAGCCCAAGCCATCGGCCTACGCTCCATGGCAATACATCCTATCCTGAGCGCTACTGGAGATCCACAAATCCTCATGGCCTTATACAGTCCATGGCCGGGGTATTTTCATTCGCCTTGGCAGCAGAGCTTTTGGCTGTCTCTCGAACAATACTTGGGCGATCGCCTGGAGACGTTATTATCGTTACCCAACAACAGGCAGGCGAAGCCCGCCTGATCCAAGGCCAACCCGCCGTTTCCCGTGGAAATTTCTTGACGGGCTCATTCGCTTGGGAATTCTGCCTGGGTGGTTCCGTCCTGGTCTTGACGATCCTCTGAAATACCTCAATACTACAAAAAATATACAGGAGTTGGACAATGGAAATACGGCAAGATCACGTCATCCGTCTGCTCGAAGCATTGGCGTCGCCCGTCCGACTGGATATTTATCGCCTGCTGGTGGAGCACGAACCCGACGGTCTCGTTGCCGGGGACATCGCTGCACGGCTCGACATTCCCGGCAACGGCATCTCTTTTCATCTCAAGACCCTGCAATATGCCGGCTTGGTAAGCGGCCATCGGGAGGGCCGTTACCAACGCTACCGGGCCTGTTTGAAGGCCGCAGAGGAGCTCATTGCCTATCTCACGGACAACTGTTGCGGACATCGGCCAGAACTATGCGCTCCGTGTGTGACCACTGACGTAAAACCTTCCCTTTCCTGCGCAGCGTCGAGGACTTAATGAAAACCCTGAATATCCTGTTTTTGTGCACTGGCAATTCCTGCCGTTCCATTCTCGCCGAAGTCACCTTCAATGCCTTGGCCGGACCGGCCATGCACGCCATCAGTGCCGGCAGTCATCCGACCGGGTATGTGCATCCGCGTGCCCTGGCCCTGCTGCAACGTGAAGGGTTTAGCACCGAAGGTCTGTACAGCAAGTCCTGGGACGATCTCAAAATAACGCCGGATATCGTCATCACCGTCTGCGCCAGCGCCGCCGGTGAGACCTGTCCCGCCTATCTCGGCCCGGTGATCCGCGCCCATTGGGGCGTGGAAGATCCCGCCAAGGCAACGGGTAGCGAGGCGGAGATCGAGGCGGCATTTGCAAGCGCCTACCAGATCCTGCGTCGTCGGATCGAAGCCTTTCTGGACCTGCCCTGGACCCAGTGGGAAGCCAGTGGCGGCGTGGCCCTGCAAGCCGAACTGGCGCGCATCGGTGAACAGTAACTTTTCAGACGGCATCCATCCATTCAGGAGACTTTATCATGACCAAAATCCGTGTGTTTGATCCCGCCATGTGCTGCAGTACGGGCGTATGCGGTCCGACCATAGATCCTGCGCTGGTACGCTTCTCTGCTGACGCGGACTGGGCGAAAGGCCAGGAAATCGATCTGGTCCGCTACAACCTCAGTCAGGAACCCATGGCCTTTGTCAACAATCCCGTGGTGAAACAGTTTTTGGATCGTTCTGGCGCCGAAGCATTGCCGCTGATCTTGGTGGAAGGGGAAATCGCCCTGGCCGGGCGTTATCCGACCCGTGAGGAACTGGTCCGCTGGGCCGGGTTGGCGGCGGCGCCCGTCATGGAAAGCCCTTCTGGCGGCTGTTGCGGTGGCAGCGGCACCTGCTGAACGGTTCTTCATTGGCGTCGGCTTCAACGAGGACTTCGGCATGCTTTTCCTGCAAACCCCGCCCACTTTTCTGTTTTTCACTGGCAAGGGGGGCGTTGGCAAAACGTCGCTGTCCTGTGCCACGGCCATCCATCTGGTGCGCTTGGGCAAGAAGGTCTTGCTGGTGAGCACCGACCCAGCGTCCAACGTCGGTCAGGTATTCAGTCAGGCCATCGGCAACAAAATCACCGCCATTTCTGCGGTACCTGGGCTATTCGCCCTGGAAATCGATCCGCAACAGGCGGCACAAGAGTATCGGGAGCGCATCGTGGGCCCGGTGCGCGGCGCGCTACCGGACGCCGTAGTCAAAGGCATAGAAGAACAGCTCTCCGGAGCCTGCACCACCGAAATCGCGGCCTTCGACGAATTCACCGCTTTGCTGACCGACGCGACACTGACGGCTGCCTACGATCACATCCTCTTCGATACGGCGCCGACTGGCCATACCATCCGCCTGTTGCAATTGTCCGGCGCGTGGAGCGGCTTTATTGAGAAAAACCCGGAAGGCGCGTCGTGCCTTGGTCCACTGGCGGGCCTGGAAAAGCAACGCCAGCGTTATGCCGAAGCGGTCAAGGCGCTGTCCGATCCCGCGCGCACGCGCCTGATACTGGTCGCCCGCGCGCAAAAAACCACGCTGGACGAGGTCGCACGCACCCACCAGGAACTGGCTGCCACCGGCCTGACCCGGCAGAATCTGGTCATCAACGGTGTGCTGCCAGCAGAGGAAGCCGTTCACGACGCGCTGGCCGCTGCCATACGTCAGCGCGAACAGGCGGCCATAGCCAGCATGCCCGCCGCGCTGCGCGACCTGCCGGTCGATCAATTGCCGCTCAAGGCCTTCAACATGGTCGGCGTCGAGGCGCTGTGCAGCCTGCTCTCTGATCAAGACGAGAGCGCCCCCGCCGGTAGTGCTGCGCCCACTGAACGCATTGAACTTCCGCAGTTATTGACCCTGGTTGAAGCGATCGCTGGAACGGGGCACGGCCTGATCATGATGATGGGCAAGGGCGGGGTCGGCAAAACCACTCTGGCGGCTGCGGTGGCGGTGGCGCTGGCCGAACGTGGCCTGCCCGTTCACCTGACCACTTCCGACCCCGCCGCACATCTGTCCGACACGCTGGCCGGTTCGCTGGGCAATCTGGAAGTCAGCCGCATTGACCCGGAGCTCGAGACCGAGCGTTATCGCCAGCATGTGCTGGACACCAAAGGCCAAGACCTGGATGCCGAAGGCCGTGCCATGCTGGAAGAAGACTTGCGCTCGCCCTGCACGGAAGAAATCGCGGTGTTCCAGGCATTCTCGCGCGTCATCCGTGAGGCCGGCAAGCAATTCGTGGTGATGGACACCGCACCGACCGGGCATACCCTGCTGCTGCTGGATGCCACCGGGGCCTATCATCGTGAAGTGACCCGCCACCTCGTCGATCCGCAGGTGCATAACACGACGCCGATGATGCAGTTGCAGGACCCGGCACGGACGCAGGTGTTGATCATGACCCTGCCGGAACCCACGCCGGTCCTGGAGGCCGCGCAGTTGCAGGAAGACCTGCGTCGTGCAGGCATCGAGCCGTGGGCCTGGGTCATCAACAACAGCCTGGCGGCGGCGCCAACGGCATCACCCCTGCTGAAGCAGCGCGCCGCGCTGGAGGTGGCTCAGATCGAGGCGGTCCGCACCCGCTACGCCAAACGCGTCGCCCTGGTACCCATGCAGACAGAGGAACCGGTGGGCATAGATCACTTGCGAGCGCTGCTGAATCCGGCGTCGTAACCAGTGCCTGGCGTGTGCCAGAATTATTGAGAGCTTACGCTGTCGCTAAAGCGGCAGCGTAAGCTATACAGCAGCATCAAACGAGCGGTTCAGAAACGTTGGTTTTTTAAGCTTGAAACTATTTCACGTCGCCTTGTTCAAGTGCTTCTCTAAAATGCATGTCAGCCTTGCCTTCCTGCATAAATTTATAAAGAAAACCTGCGACTAATCCTCCTAAAGGCGTCGCAATGAGATAAACCCATATATGCGGGTAATAATCACCGGCTACGGCAGGTCCTAACGTCCGCGCTGGGTTGACACTGGCACCGGTTAATGGACCCATGAATGTGACGATCATGACCAAGGTAAAGCCTATCGCCAGTGGTGCTGCATTACCCGCACGATCGCTCATGGCGGTATACAGGGCGGTCGTCGTTAAAAAGAACGTCCCCAACGCCTCCAGCATGAACCCATCGGGGACAGAGATGAGGCTGGTGTTTATGGTTGTGGCACCCAAATGGCCCATTGGCCCGTGCAGTACGGCAAGAAGGGCAAACCCGGCAGCTATTCCGCCAAGGATTTGAGCGATCATATACATTCCCGCATCACGCCAACTGATTTTTCCTGCTATAGCGCCTCCCAGAGTAACAGCAGGATTCACAATGCCGCCGCTCATATCCCCGAACACGTAGGCCGCAATCATGATGGCCAGACCATTGGCCAGAGCAATATCTATAAGCGGCTTACCCATAGCCGCAGCGCCACCGCCAAAGAAGATAAGTCCAAAAGTACCGATGAACTCTGCCATCATTTTTCGTGTTATCTGGTGCATAGATAATTCTCCATAGATATAAGATGCTGATTCATAGAGCCGGGAGCGTTCCTCATTCAGGACACAAGGTGTCCATCGGAAATGAGAAGCGATATTATTGTTACAATTGCCTAGTTACGGAATAACTATCGATATCTAGTCGTTCAATACATAGAACATGTCTATGACATCGATTGTTTTAGATGGTTCCCAGGTATTTCCGAAAAAATAGAGATAGTGCCAAGTTAAATCATGAGAATCGCATGCGAAGCCTGAGCAGTCCCACCAAGGCGTTGGGATAGCTTCCGCTTGGATGGATGACATATTGCACGTCAGGCTGGAGATAGAGATGGGATATGATTTTGGCGGAGTAGTAGCATTCAACGTCGGTTTCCGCCCTGTGCGGCGTACCCCGCAACCATGCCCGCGCCATGCCGATTCCCAGGCTGTCGCCAGGACGGGCCAACCAGAAATGACGAAGCCGTAACCCGGCACCCAGATACCATGGCAGGGTATTGACCGGATTGGGCGCGGCGCATAACTCCAGGAATCCCCCCCAAGCCATCCCATCCTGTTTCCACCGATATTCTTCTATGGAATACAGACCACTGGTATCGTTACCCAAGGCAGATTGGTATTGAGGGATTTGACTGTTTTGCCAGGCGCCGACCTTCACCGTATAGTGGCCGCCGTCCACAGACTCACTCCGATCGGCCTCCAGCAAAATCATGTCGCCGCGATGATAGGGGTTCCGTAAAGGGTGGATGGCATCGCCTTCAAATACGCCACTCATGGCGGTCCAACCGTGTGCGCTGTAACTTCCCATCACGCCCAGACTGGAGAACGGATAGGAAGACGCGGCAGGCACATTGACACCAATAGTCGGTGTGAATCCAAAGGAAACATTCAAGAACCGGCTCGCCACCCCGCTCGCATCGAAATAATCATTGGCACTGATGAGTCCTGCCCGCAACGTGGCATTGCCCATATTTTGGCGGTAATACAGTTTATAGAGTGCGCCCCTGTTGAGGCCGGTCAGGTTGTTGACGCCTTGAATATCGCCCACATATTTCTCCGGGCTGCTATTTTTGATCGCCAAAAACTCGGTGACCAACCGGCCGCCGGACCACCATCCGGCGCGCGCGGTATTAAATGCAAAACCCGCTTTGCCGGTAGCGTTGCCCACCGCTCCCGGTGCCGCGCCCCCAGAGAAGTTGTCCGCGCCATCCACGCTGAGGTGCAGATTCCAGGAAAACGCATTGCTGAGACTGGCGGCATCCGCTGTGGATACGGTCTGACAGGTTAAGGCGCATATCCCCAGGCAAAGCAACCAGACGGGACGATGCGTACGACACATTGTAATATGTCGATCTGTGTACATATTTTTACCTTAGGTCAACGGCCAAAAGGCCATGGCATAGTGAAAAGATGATAAACAAACTCATAAGACAGGCGATTATGCTGAGGACCTGTAAAATTGTGAATGCGGCAAATTGTCGCACCCGGTGCGGGTGCGACAATTTGCCGCAGTGTCTGTTTAAGTAGCTTTTGGTATGGTGGAGCCTTGATGAATGCTATCGATTGCATGGTCCTGTGCTGGCAATGGACACTGGTTGGGCGTGGGCGTGGGTATGGGAGGTAAGCTGAATGGCAAATGTAACATGCAATAAAGAGGTTGTATCAGTAAAAACATGGGGCTTGTTTTCGCGTATCCTACATTGGTGGCTGGTCATTACCCTGATGGCTCAATTCGCCACCGGGGCAATTTTTTTTATTTGGGGTGACGAATTATCCACGGCCATGATGTTTGGTGTAAATGTACCTCATTTTTATATAGGATACGCGTTTGCCACTGGTCTGGCGCTGCGAATCGCCCTGCTTTTTGTGGGGCCACAGACGTTACGCTGGCGAGATATGCTGCCGCTTACCCCAAATCAACGGCGCGACTGGCAGGAAACCTTCCTCTACTATATAACCCTGTTTCGCCGTCCATGCCCGCCAAGCCTTGGGCACAACGCTTTTGCTGGACCCGTCTATATTGTTTTCTTTATCATTGCGCTAGCACAGGTCGCCATAGGTATTTTTTTATCGTTTATGCCCGGCGGCACAACGCAGATGAACTCTCCATGGATGACGGTTCATGAATATTTATTCTTTGCATTGATAGCTTTTGTTGTGGCTCACCTGGCAGCCGTTGTTGCGCGCGAAATAAATGGCAAGCATAACATAACGTCAGCCATGATTCATGGATACAAGGAGTTTACAGAAGCGGAATATAAAGCGCTTATATTGAATCCGGATGAAAATAACAATCCGACATTTACGGCAGGCGACATATCTCATGCACACGCTGATAACGGTTGAAATATAAAATGTTTATCACTTATTCACATATACCAGACAATGTATATCATTTTATTAAACGCCAGCTCCAGATGTTGGCTCCTATCCTGATAATATCCCTATTTTCAGGAGTTGCTCTTGCGACCACGGTACAGGTGGGCGGATGGTCAATCACCGGATTGACGCCAGGGGTGGCACAGATAATTGGCAACACGAAAGTTTCAAGTGATGCAAGTGCGGTCACTATAGAAAAATCTGTAAATGCCGCTGCCGCTCTCGATGGGTACTCAGATGCCCACCTGGGCGCGTGGGAAGGGAAAACGATTCACTCTAGCCTGCAAACCATTTCCGAGTACAATAAAGCTGGATATCGATTGTTAGAATATAATGGGCTGATTCTATTGTGTTTCGTCGTTTTTTTTGCAGCTACCGGTGCGCTGCTGACGATGTCACGCAAACGTCACACAAAAAACCGAAGCATGATTTTTATTCTGCACAGCGCAAGAATTCTAGCGGTGGCAGTTTCATGCGCGCTCATTGTGCTAGGGTATTTTTATGTTATAGGCTCGATAAACTATTCACATTGTTCAGCGGAAGTGAGTCACCGGATACCTCTTCTTTTGTGGTCGCCCATGCTTGGAATAGTGTTGATATCATTAATCGCTTTTTATACGTCAGAGACGTACCGCAAAAAGCATGACGGCGGGCGGCAGCAATAAGGCACCTAACATATCCGGGTCGGTAAAGCCAAATAGATACACATCGCCAACGCCGTGATCTGTTTGCCCTGACGGGCGCTTATTTGCGAGACCGCCTGTGTGTGGCATACTCCGTTGACATTAAAGGGCACTCATATTTGATTCTTTGGCTCTCCGTTCCCAGTCTGGAGACCGGCGTCAATCAAGGACTCCATCGCATGGCAACACAGCAAAGCATATCTCCCGCACACACCAACCCTACCCAGAACCTCATCGACGTGCGTGGCATGTCCAATGCGGTGGCCCAACCGTTGGTCTACGCCGCCACAATCCGGCTGGCGATCGGTCAGCGTGTGCAGGTGTTGGCGGATACCGACCCCGGTGCCATGATGCGGGCGGTGGCCTTTCAGTTGCGTAATGCCATCTCCTGGCGTTTTGAAACCGACGGCAACATCTGGCAGATAAACATACAACCCCGTGCCGAAGCAGAAGCCAAGGACGTGGTGGATCTGCTGACCTGGGACCACTACCGTCTGGATCGCCAGTTTGCGGACATCTTGGCCGCTGCCAACGAAAAGCGCATCGCGGATGCCGAAAGCATCTTCAACGACTACTGGATCGGCCTCCGCCGCCATGTCCACCTAGAAAACAATGTCCTCGGTCCGACCTTGGGTGGTGGCGAGGAAAAAGGTCCGCTTGCGGACATGCTCTTTGAGCACGACAGCATCATCGTGCAATCTCGATTGGTGGAAGAAACGCTGCTGGAAAAGGACTACGACATGTTGCCCGCCATCTGCGCGGTACTTTCCGGCTCACTCGCCAAGCACGAAAACCGCGAGGAAACCACCCTCTTCCCCATTTGGCAAAGCACCGACAACAGCGATCGGGGCCGCGCCACCGAGTTCCTGGCCCGCGCTAAAGAGTTGCTGGCGGGGGCAGAAGACCAGCAAATCGACAAGGAGTTTCCCAGCCTCAGGCCAGACTAATACAGCCGCCGAGTGGGGAGTTTAGCTCTGATAAGCACCCATGCGGCGCTGTCCACGGACCAGTAACCAGCGACCAACCAGGATCAGAATTAACACGCCTGCGGTAATCAGGAAAGCCGCAGCAAATGCGATTCTATGGGATTCAGCAAAAGGTTCGTTGATGAAGGTCCAGACGACGTAAGTCAGATAGCCAATAGGTTCTTTGGTAAACTGGCCATTCCACATGTAATTAGACCAACCCGCTGTATATAGCAGAGGAGCAGTCTCACCCATGGACAGGGCGACGGCATAGAAAAGCCCCGTCATAATCGCCGGCGCCGCGCCGGGCAACAGAATACTCAGGACGACGCGCCCCTCCCCGGCACCTAACCCATAACCGGCTTCGCGTACCGCCAGAGGAATATTGGCCAGCGCCAGCTCCGTAGAGCGGGCAATGTAGGGCAGCAGCATAACGGTCAGGGTGATGATGCCCGCAGCCACAGAGAACTGCCAACCCAGGTAAATGACCATGGTGATATAGCCGACATAACCCAGTACGATGGACGGTATCCCCACCAGCACGTCCGAGAGAAAGCGCAGCACCTTTCCGGCGCCACCCCGTCCATGCTCACTCAGGTAGATTCCCGCCGAAATACCAATCGGTGCCGCCAGGAGCAACGCCCCGACAGACATGACCATGGTTCCTTCAATGGCGTTTTTAAGACCACCACCAATTCCACTGGTAATGTCCGTTAGCAGTTTTGGCGTCAACGCGGGCCATGCATGGATAAGTACGTCCCCGATAATGGAAACGAACATCGCCGCCACAAAAAGAAAGGAAAATACGACGAATATCCAGGCGAATGCCGTCATCACGCGCCGTGATAAAGATACTTTGAAGCCTCTCGCGCTGGATCTGACAACGAAGTTGCGCGCAATCGCCTTGCTTGCCATCAGCGCACCCTCGCCATCCATAACAATAAACGCGCCGCGAAATTCACCACCACGGTAATGAGTAGCAGCACGAGGGCAACTTCAGAAAGGGCCTCCACGGCCATATTCGTCGGATCCTGCAACGCGCTGTCCAACTGCGAGGCAATAAATGCGGCCATGGTGGAGATCGGCGCGTAAATATTATTAGGCAGATAATTCAGTGCGTTGCCACTGACCATGAGAACAGCCATAGTTTCTCCCAGAGCCCGGCCCAAGGCGAGAATACCCACGCCGATTAACACCGTCTTCAGTTTGGGCAGGGTGATATGCCAGAAAACCTCCAGGCGATTTAACCCCAGGCTCAGGCCTGCTTCTTTCAATTCAGACTCGGTCATCCGGATGGATTCGCGCAAGGTGGCAGAAATCAAAGGGATAATCATCACTGCCAGCACAAAAGCCGAGGTGAGCAGCCCATAACCGCTACCTGGGTCACCGTTCAGGAAAGGAATAAAAGAAAACGTCTTGGCCATGAAGGGGAAAATTGTCTGGCCAAAAAGTGGTACGATCAGCGCGTATCCCCACAATCCATAAACGACACTGGGAATGGCCGCCAGTAAATCGACGAAAAGAGACAAGGGCCCAGCCCAGGATTGACGCACGCCTTCACTCAAAAAGTATGCCGCACCAATGGCGATAGGCATCGCGATCAACATGGCGAGCGCAGAGCTGACAATGGTACCGACGACCAGGAACCAGATTCCGTACTTCGCTCCTGGCATGATCTGCGTGCCATGTACCGTAACCGGGTTACCATAAAGATTCCCCAGGTTCCAGTCATTAGTCCATAAAAAATGGAATTGATTAAACTGAATAGCAGGCCAGGAATAAATGGCCAAAAATACAATCAATGAAATTAAGGAAAGCGGCAAAAAGCTAGCAGTAGCGATCAGACTAACTCTGAACACAGGAATTTTCATCCAACGAATCTCCCAGCACTTAGAGTATCTGAATGGTCAGCATCAATAATCATAAAAATATATGGGCAAGTCTGGCATGGGATATGGAAGAGCCGGGGGCTAGTCCCCGGCTCGGCACAACTATTACTTGATTTCCGCAATCTGCTTGCGGGACAGTTTCACCGCACTATCAGGCAACGGTACAAAGTTCACCGCGTCGATGAAGTGTGGCGCATTACCGCCCTTCGGATCAAGGGCCCAACTCAGGAACTTGCGCAGGGATGCAGCGACTGCCGCGTTGGGCTGCGTCTTGCTGACGATGGCATATTCGTAGTTGATGATGGGGTAGGAGTTGGCGCCCGGCGCATAGACCAGACTGATACGCTCGTCAGCCGGAGTCTTGCTGACCATTTCACCCGCCGCAACCTTGGCATTCGCCACGGTCGGCAGCACGAACCTACCGGCGCGGTTTTCCAACATGGCCATCCCCAGATGGGCCTCTTCCACCGGCTTCTTCCAACTGATGCCAATATAGGCGATGCCGTAAGGTGTCGTCTTCAGGGCCTGTACCATGCCGGGGTTGCCTTCCGCACCGATGCCACCAGGAACTGCCGGCCAGCTTACCGTCGTGCTGTAACCGATGTTCTTGCTCCATTCCGGCGTGGTGTCGGACAGATAGGTGGTGAAAATGAAGGTATCACCGGAACCATCGGTACGATGCACGGGAATAATCTTGTGCTTGGGCAGCTTCACGCCAGGATTCAGCTTGGCAATAGCCGCGTCATCCCAGTTGGTGATCTTGCCGGAGTAGATGCCGGCGAGCACCGGACCGGACAGCTTCAGATGCACATTGTTCAGGCCGGGAACATTATAGTTGATCATCTGAATGGAGATGGCCAGCGGGATGTTCAGGATATTGGGGTGCTGCTTGATCTGCGCATCGCTCATGTAGGCGTCAGAGGCGCCGATCTGGGCCACGCCAGAGATCGCTTCAGCGATACCGGTGCCACTGCCTGTGCCCTGGGTGGTAATCTGCACACCGGGGTTCATCTTGGTGTACACAGGGACCCACAGATTGAAGAGCGGATACAGCAGAGTGGAGCCGGTTTCCAGCAGCGAGATGGTCGGAGCCGCCGAAGCAGGCAGGGCATACAGGGCAGAAAGGCCCAACGCGGACAGGACGACAGCGCCTTTGACACTACGCGACACTTCTTTCTTCAAGCGATACAGCATGATAAGGCCTCCAAAGATGGCAAATACGTTGAGTTACGGCTTACCCATTGAATATCCCGCATCCAGATAGCACAAGAACGCTATCGTCAGCAAAACTCGAAAAGCAATCTAACACAGCAATATGACACTTTAATGAAGTATTTGTGACATTTTTGTGACAATGCGGATGCCGACGGCATAAGACCGCGCTCGATAGGCGATGGATATAAGCAAAGCCCGTCAACAGATCGGGCTCTAAGGTGCTTAACCGTAACGATCCATTCCGGCTACCAAGTCAGAATCCGTCCTGCAGCAGCCAGAGACGGTAAAGCAGCGCTCGGATTTATCATGGGAATGGGTTTAGCCAGGTCATCTTTGGTCATGCCGTTGAGTTCCAGAGATTGCAGGCAACCGATGATCTGCACGCCGTTGTCTTCAGCCAATTTCATGAAGTCAGCGATATTCTTGCCGCCAGCCATCGGAAATATGGTCTCGGCCTTACCCTTAGCCAGCAATTCCGTGGCCGGGCCGGTGAAATACATCACCACTTTTTGCTCCGCTGCAGCAGCCGTGGCGGCGAGAAAAAAGGCGGAAGGCAAACGCTTGGGATTCTCTGGACCGGTGATAAGGATAATAACGAGATCAGCTGCCTCAGACATTTTACACCTCCTGATGAACGGTGAACGGATAAGCGGGCAGGCGCCGGAACGCGTTGCCCGGAACTCTGCACATTATAGCGCAGGCCACCCCTGATGCCGAATCTGTCCCCCCCCCAACCGCGCCAGAGCCACTGACTGTGCATACCAAAGCAATTGCCCGCCCATACCAGCAGAATCCAAGGCGATGGCTATGACGCTGGCTTTTTTGACCGGGAGAGAGATACCCATCAACTGGGCACCCCAGACCCCGAGATGCGGTTGATGACCCACTATAATCAGGGTGTTGATCTGCGGGGAAAGGCTTTGCCAGTCATGGCGAAGCTGACTGAGGTCGCCTGCGGGTATGGCGTCAGCATAGCGCGACACGGCCACCCCCAAAGCCTGCGCAAGATGTGCCGCCGTTTCCCTGGTCCGCAGCAGCGGGCTACTCCACAAGGCAACCTGATTACGGACACAAAGCGCTAGTCCCGCTGCCATTTCTGCCGCACTCGCATGGCCGTGCGCAGTCAACCGACGTTCAAAATCAGATCTACCATCACCTGCATTTTCTGCCTCAGCGTGGCGGACGAGCAATAGGTCCACGACGAATCACCTCCTGACCAAACCAGAAACGCGTGCTGGCGGCGGGTACAAAACGGGCCAGAATGGTGACCATGGCAATGCCGATAAGCGCCGTCATCCATTCGTCCACCCGCACCTTCGTGGCAGGCCCGATCCCAATAAAGATTTCCAGCCCGGCGAGTAGCGCGCCGAGGAAAATGGTGACCGGCCGCCAACCATAAGGCGTCAGTGCCGGCATGAAGCGGGCAATGGCCCCCAGCGCTGTGGCGGCCCACAGCGCATACTCGCCAGCATACACCCAGACCATCTGCGGATTATCCGGTAAGTAGCGATTACTTACCAAGGTCGCGATATAAATGCACACCGTTACGAGCGCCCAGTGCCACCAGCCCGGGATGCGCTCCATCACTCAGTGTTTCCCTTTTTTCGGCTGCGGGTCATAGGGATTTTCTCCCTGACGGAAGATCAGACGCAGCGGCACGGCTTCCAAATGGAGCGCACGCCGGAAGGCGCTCTCCAAATAACGCTTGTAGGTGCCGGGCAAACGCGCCACCTGGTTACCGTGAAACACCAGGGTGATGGGGTTTTCTCCGCCCTGATGACAATAACGCAGTTTGATACGTCGCCCGCCTACCATGGGTGGTTGATGCGTCTCGATCACATCGGCCAGAGCACGATTGAGCTCGCCTGTGGAGAAATGACGACGGGAATCAATCCATAGCTGATCAATGCTCTTATAGAGGTCACCCACACCCGTGCCATGCAGCGCGGAAATGGTGTAGATCGGTGCGTATTTGATGAAGTTCAGCCGCCTTTCCAGTTCTTGCTTTACCGCCTTGCGCTGTTCGGGATTCATCCCGTCCCATTTGTTGACTACCACGACGATGGGACGCCCCAACTCGACCGCCACCCCTACCAGGTGGGAGTCCTGCTCGGCAATACCCAAACGCGCATCGAGCACCAGCAGGACCACGTCCGCTTCCCGCAGAGCACTCAGCGTCTTCAACACGCTGAGCTTTTCGAGCCCCTCGCCCACCCGGGCACGGCGCCGCATACCCGCGGTATCAATCATGACGTAGGGTTTGCCCTGGCGCTCGTAAGGAATGCGGATACTATCCCGGGTGGTCCCAGGCTCGTCAAAAACGAGGACACGTTTTTCACCCAGCATCGCGTTGACCAGTGTCGATTTGCCCACATTGGGCCGACCGAGCATGGCTATGCGCGGCCCCTTCCCCGCCGCTGCGGCGGCCTCATCCTCGGGGTTGGGCAAGTCCGAAAAAATCGCCTCCAGCAGCGGTTCAACGCCGTGCCCATGGGCTGCGGAGATGGTGTAGGGCATACCCAAGCCAAGCCGATGAAATTCAGGCAACTCACTCACCGCGCCTTTCGCATCCATCTTGTTCACTACCAGATAGATGGGTTTGCCACCGCGACGCAGTTCCTCGGCAATTTCTGCATCTTGGGCAGAAAGCCCTTCTTTGGCATCCACCAGAAAGCAAACCGCATCGGCCTCTGTGATAGCGAGGCGAGTCTGTACCGCCATAGCCGCCACCAGGCCTTCCCGTTCTTCCGGCTCAAAACCGCCGGTATCCACCACCAGATACTGGTGCCCATCAAACTGCGCCGTACCATAATGGCGATCCCGGGTGAGCCCTGGAAAATCCGCCACCAACGCCTCACGGGTGCGCGTCAGACGATTGAAAAAGGTGGATTTACCCACGTTGGGCCGCCCTACCAGGGCGATAATTGCGGTCATGAATGGAGCCTTAGCGCTTTGCCAGCTTGATTCGATACAATGTGCCCGCATCGCTGAAGGCAAGAATCTGGCCATTTCCCAGACAGACAGGCGTACTCTGAATACCGCTATCGGACAGTCGCGTCTGGCCGATCCGGTGTCCCGTCTGCGGATCGACGACATAGAGATACCCCGCGTTGTCCGTCGCCAGCAAGTCACTGCCACACCGGCCAAAACCGGTTATGTAGTGCCCGCTCAAACGGTCATTGCGCCAAAGCACATTGCCCGAGCTGAGGTCTACCGAGGATATCCGCCCATCGGCATCGGCGACAAAAAGATGGCCATCGTCCAGCACGGGGGTCTGGTAGACGGACATCGGTACACTCCAGTTCTGGGTACCGCCTTGTAACGCATAAGCGGCCAGACTCCCCTGATAGGCGGCGGCGATGACCTGATCCTTTGCGATCACCGGGCGCGCGGCCACATCTACCATGCGTGCCAATTCATTACTGCCATGCGGTATGGCGACCTGCTTCCGCCAGAGTTCCGCACCGGACGACAAGCTCAGCGCCACCACCGTTCCATCGGCAAAGCCGGCATACACCACGCCATCATGCACCGTAGGCGTAGCCACGGTGCGCAGGATGAGGGACGGCTCATTCATGGAGAATGTCCATTGCACCTTGCCATCTTTAGGGTCGAGCGCCCAAAGATGACCATCTACCGTCTGCACCAAAAGGTGCCCATCCACGGCGACTACTGGTGTGAGCACCTCAGAACTGAGCTGTATAGCCCAGAGCTTGTGTCCGTCTTTGGCGGTCAACGCATACACTTTTCCCGCATCGGTACCCGCATAAACCACACCGCCTGCCAGCGTCGGACCACGCGCGGTTCCGCCATCCAGGCTACGCATCCACATCTGGTGACCACTATCCGTCATGCTGACCAGGTGACCAGAAGCATCGGCGACTACCACTTGCCCCTGGCCATGCGCGATCAGCGTTCCCTGATACGGATCAACCTGCCATATACCATACAGACGAGACTGCCATTCGGTGGAAAAAGACACCTTATCCTGCCCCTTGGGGAGGGGCGGAGGGGCCTTGGGGGATGGGGTGGAATGGAACCAGGACATGATGCCACAGCCGTTCAGCAAGATCGCCAGGAAACCCAGCGCCACCAGGCGGCGGAAGGACGAAAGAAAAATTCGCAAGGTCATGGTGCCACTCCAATATTAGCCATCTTCATCTGCAGGTAGCTGCGGTAAGGATCAGCGGCGGGAAGCGCGGCAATAGCCGACTGATAAGCCTGCATAGCTTTACCGTCTTGATGGAGCGCCACATAGGCATCCCCCTGGATTTCATCCTGCAGGGGCGCGAAGGCCACATCCGGCGCCTTCAGTAAATCGAGTGCCTTTTGTGCCTGTTTCTGCTCCAGATAAAGCCGGGCCAGACTGAGCCTCGCCATGCTCTTCAGGCCCCTTGGGGTGCTGCCGCTGTGGATGATGGTTTTCAGCTCTGTTTCCGCCGCAGGAATCTGCTGGCTTTCACTATCCATGCGCGCCAGAAAAAAGTGGGCGAAAGCGGCATAGGGCGTGTGCCCATATTGATGCACCAAGGTATCCGCACTGGCGCGTGCCGTACTGAGCTGCCCGGCGACACTGCTATCCACCAGTTCATTATACAGTATGGCAGCACGCTGCACTTGGTGACGCTGGTATTTTTCGTAGCCAAAAAACCCCATTGCCGCGAGCAAGATAATAACAGTGCCCGCAATAAGAGAGATCCGGTGGCGATGAAGGAATTCGGAGAGTTCTGGACCGGTCACGATAAGGTTCTGGCTGTAGCAAAATTGCGCACAGTATGGGGTGCAGGCTGCGGGAAATCAACGCCAAGCCTACGCAGTCCTTCATGCACGGCGTCAAGATCGCCCTGCCAACGGCCCTCCCCCGCCTGTTCCTTAAGGATCAGCGCCTCACCGGCGAGCTGCCCCGCGCCGATAATGATCTGAAATCTGGCACGGGAACGCTCTGCCTGCTTCATGAGCGTCTTGAAAGTGGCGGGGCCACTGGTGACCACGGAGATGCCCCCATCTCGCAACTGCTCGGCGATTTGCCACGCACGAGCAACCGCAGCCGCCTCCAGGGCACCCATAAACAGCAAAGGCGCAGGTGCTTCTACCGCCCTCCCCTGCAGCGCCTGCAAAGCGAGCAATCTTTCGAGCCCTACTGCAAACCCGATCGCCGCCGTCTCAGCGCCACCCAACTGTGCGACCAAACCGTCATAACGACCACCGGCCAGTACCGTGCCTTGCGCGCCAAGCGCATCCGTCACCCATTCGAAGACCGTGCGGTTGTAGTAATCCAGACCGCGGACGAGGCTATGATTGACCTGGTAAGGGATATCAAGCGCTGTCAGCAGCGACTGCAACAGGGTGAAATGCGCTGCCGAGTCTGCATCCAGATGGTCCGCCAGATGAGGGGCCAGGTGTGCGATGTCCTGACAAGTGGGTACTTTGCAGTCAAGCACACGGAGCGGGTTGCGCTCCATACGCTCCTGACAGTCGGCACAGAGCTCCGCCCGGCGCGGGCGCAGATAGTCCAGGAGCAAGGTTCTGTAGTGGGCACGCGCCGCCGGGCTTCCCAGAGAGTTGATCTGCAACGAGGCGGTAACGCCCGCTGTCCGCAAAATTCGCGCCGATAGGGCAATCACCTCTGCATCGGTGCTCGCCGCAGGCAGCCCGAAGACCTCCACACCCAGTTGGTGAAACTGCCGGTAACGTCCTTTCTGTGGACGCTCATGGCGAAACATCGGCCCCATATAATAATAACGCGGGGTCTGACCGCGCATGCTCTGTGTTTGGATGGCGGCACGCACGCACCCCGCCGTCCCCTCCGGCCGCAGGGTGAGACTGTCCCCATTGCGGTCGGCAAAGGTATACATCTCCTTCTGGACGATATCGGTCACATCGCCAATAGCGCGGGCAAACAGTTCCGTCGATTCCAGGAGCGGCAAACGCACTTCACCGTAGTCGTAGAGCGCCAGCAATGTCCGCAGGTCACCTTCCAACGCCTGCCAACCCGCACTCTCTTCCGGAAAAATGTCATTCATCCCACGTACGGCCTGCAACACTTTACCCGCCATGCATATTTCCGCTTTGCAGCACCGGAAGAGGCTCAGGCGTCATGCCGCGCTGCCTGCCGCTCGGCGATTTCCGCCCGAATCCGCTTTTCCAGCACATCGACGATGTCGATATTCTCTACTCGCTCGACCTGCTTGCCGCGATAGTAGAGAATGCTGCGTTTATCCCCACCCGCCAGGCCGATATCCGCTTCCTTCGCTTCGCCAATACCATTCACCACGCAGCCGATCACCGAAACATCCATGGGTTCGAGGATATCTTCCAGACGCGCCTCCAAGGCATTGATGGTGGTAATGACGTCAAACTCCTGGCGGGAACAGGACGGACAGGCGATGAGATTAATGCCTTTCTGACGCAAGTGCAGGCTCTTCAAAATATCGAAGCCGACGCGAATTTCCTCGACAGGATCCGCTGCGAGGGAAATCCGGATCGTATCGCCGATGCCATCGCGCAGGAGCAGGCCAAGCCCGATGGCGGATTTGACGGTGCCCGAGCGCAGACCGCCAGCTTCGGTGATACCCAGGTGCAGCGGGTAATCCACCTTTGCCGAGAGCAGCCGGTAAGCGCTCACGGCAAGATAAATATCGGAGGCCTTGACACTGATTTTCACATCATGAAAATTCAATTCGTCGAGAATGCTCACATGGCGCAAGGCAGACTCAACCAAGGCTTCCGCCGTCGGCTCCCCGTATTTTTCCTGGATATCTTTTTCCAAAGACCCGGCATTAACCCCGATACGGATGGGGATGCCCTTGTCCTTGGCCATTTCCACCACCAGCCGCGTTTTATCCAGAGAACCGATATTTCCGGGATTGATGCGCAGACCATCGACACCATCTGTCATCACCTGCAAAGCAATGCGGTGATCGAAGTGGATATCGGCGACCAGTGGGGTTTCCACCTGTGCGCGGATCGCCTTAAAGGCTTCCGCAGCATCCATGCTGGGTACGGACACCCGGACGATATCGGCACCAACCGCTTCCAGGCGCCGGATTTGCGCGACCGTGGCAGCGACGTCCCGGGTTTCCGTATTGGTCATGCTTTGTACGCTAATGGGGGCATCGCCGCCAATGGCTACGTTGCCAACGTGAATTTGCCGGGTCTTACGCCGCTTTATAGGAGATTCATGGTGCATGGGAGGCCTCGCTGGAAACGGCTGCGGTGCTGGGTACCGCAGCTGGTGATGAAACCACACTCGCTATCGGCAGTGCGGAGGATGGCACCTGACTGTGGGTGGCAGCCATAACATGGGCGCCACTGACAGGGGTGCTGATGGTCGGTGCGGTACCAATCTGCAATCTAGCTACCCCCAGAGCGTTGGCGGGCAGAGGTGCTAGCTTACCATTATAGCGGATGACAACAGCACTGGCCTTGCCTACCAGGACGTGATAGGGCGGAGTACCGGAATCGACGCGCAAGACCTTGCCGCGCTGTCCCAGGACGGCGAGCAGGGTTTTTCCGGAGGCGTCTTTGACCTGCACCCAACAGTCCGCGCTGAACTGAAATACCAGCCCAGGACCAACCGCTGCGGTCGCAAATTGGGTTACCGCAACCGGAACAGCAGATTGACCGACCGCCACTACTACCGAAGCCTGCGTCACGGCGCGCGGCGCCAGAATGGCCGGTGATATGCGCGGTGCGGCACTGACCACCGGCGCAAAAGCCGCCGGATGTTTAACCGCCGTCGTCGGCGAAGCCGCCGTGGCAGGCAAGCCCTGCGCCCGCTGCTGACTCCAGAACCACCAGACTGCCACAATAACGGCTATCATGGTCAGCCCGGAGAAAACCAACATGCGTCGACTATAATCCAGCAGCGGGCCTTCACAGTTGGGCAACACGTTTTCCGATGGGTGCAGCCCCGATCCCTCGTTGGAAGCATCATACGTCTTCAGAAGAGGTTCCGGATTCAATTCCAGCAGACGCGCATAATTCTTCAGAAAACCACGCGCGAAAGCCGCACCGGGCAGGGCGGCGTAATTACCTTCTTCCAAACCCTTTACCTGTACCTCGGTAATATGCAATCGCTCGGCAACCTGGTGCAGGCTCCAGCCATGGGCTTCCCGCGCTGTCCGCAAGTCCTGAGAAATCTCGCTACCGGTTATCGGATCCATGGTTCCGCCGCCTCAACCATCTTGCAATAATAATTGCTGCGCCTGCTTGCCCGCCGCCGAATAGGGCGAGGCCGTCACGCAACGCTGCCAAAAAGACTGCGCCTGCGTGGTTCGCCCTTGTTGGGCGGCGATCCGCCCCGCCAGCAAGAGCGCATTGGCATTATTGGGTTCCTGCGCCAAGACCACCCGCAAGTGATCGAAGGCGGCGTCTGCTTTACCAGCCTTAAAATCCAGCTCGGCAAGCATTTGCAGGGCGGGCGGATAGTTGGGTACCAGATAGAGCGCCCGGTTCAGGGCATCGCGCGCTGCCGACAAGTCTTTAAGCCCGGCGTAGGCTTGTGCAAGGTTGGTCCAGGCGAACTGTGGCGTACTATACAAAGGATCGGCCGTGGCCCGCTTCAACTCGACAAGAGCTTCTGCATAGCTACCCGAATTGACGAGAAAAGCACCATAGTTATTGAGATACTCGGGGTTTTTAGCATCCATGGAGAGTGCCCGGCGAAAGGCATTACGTGCCAGCGCATTCTGCTGCAACTGCTCATACGCCAAGCCCATGATATTATAAGCGTCAGCGTAGTTGCTGTTATCGGCGATCGCCAACTGCAATTCACGGATCGCCTGCCGGGGATGACCATCCTGCAAATAAGCGCTGCCGAGAGAGGTATAGATGCCTGCCTTGGCTTTATCGGTGTTGTCAGGTGTCGGCTTGAAGCCTGAAGAGGCGGCGTTGGCCTTGTGTTCATGGGCGATAAACGCGGCCATTTGCTGCTCAGGCGTTAAGGTCGCCGCATTGCCGCCAAAGAGCCCACACCCACTCAGGAGAAGTACGCCCACACCCAATCCCGCAAGCCTTTTCACGAATGCACCGCCAGGGGGATGCTGCGCCGGCCATCACGCACCTGCCCGGCCAACTGGCCGCAGGCGGCGGCGATGTCATCGCCACGCGGTCGGCGCGTAACCGTCATCACGTCACCATGCAGGATAATGTCGCGGAAAGCATCGATGCGCACCTGTGGCGACCTTTTATAATTTGAACCAGGAAAGGGATTAAAGGGGATTAAATTTACCATGGCAGGGATACCCCGCAGTAAACGGAGGAGTTCCCGGGCATGGGTGTCGGCATCGTTGAGACCATCCAGCATCACATATTCGAAGGTGATACGGCGTCGGGGCGGCAAGGGGTAGCGGCGACAGGCGGCGAGCAATTCCGCCAGCGGATAGTGGCGGTTTACAGGCACGAGAATGTCGCGGATATCATCACGGCTGGCATGCAAACTGATCGCGAGGTTGACCGGACTTTCCGTACCCAGCCGATCCATGCCCGGCACCACACCCGCGGTGCTGACGGTAATACGCCGCGCGCCCAAACCGTAGGCATAATCGTCGCGCAGCAAATCCAGCGCCGGTAATACATGACGCAAATTGAGTAACGGCTCACCCATACCCATGAACACCACATTGGTGATGGCATTCAGACCCAGCAAGCGGCGCGCCACGCGCACCTGGGCGATTATTTCGTGGGTTTCCAGGTTGCGGCTCAGCCCTTGCGCGCCGGTGGCGCAGAAGCTGCATGCCAACGAACAGCCCACCTGGGAAGAGATGCACAGTGTGCCACGGTCCTCTTCCGGAATAAAAACCGTTTCAATCGCATTGCCATCAGGAAGCCCCAACAGCCATTTGCGGGTGCCATCTGCCGCCAGTTGGTCAGCGATAATTTCTGGTTCATCCAGAATGGTTTCAGCGGCGAGCCGGGTGCGGAGGGTTTTACTGATGTTACTCATGGCCGCGAAATCCGTCACCTGACGGGTATGCAGCCATTGCAAAATTTGGTTAGCACGAAAGGGAGACTCTCCCCAGGTGCGCAACAATCCGGCGAGGGACTGGCGATCCAGTCCCAGCAGGTGTGGCCATGCGGCCTTGGTAACTACAGAAGCATCGCCTATCATTCAGCGCGAAAAAATCTCCCGTTGGCCAAAAAAGTAGCCAATTTCCCATGCTGCGGTCTCAGCACTGTCTGAGCCGTGCACGGCATTGGCATCGATGCTGTCGGCAAAGTCTGCACGAATCGTCCCCGCAGCGGCATCTTTGGGGTTGGTAGCGCCCATCAGATCACGGTTTTTGGCGATGGCGCCCTCGCCCTCCAGCACCGTAACCACTACCGGACCACTGCTCATGAAATCGCACAGCTCGCCGTAAAACGGACGGGCTTTGTGTACTGCATAAAACCCTCCCGCCTCATCACGGCTGAGGTGCATCATCTTGGTGGCAGCGACATGCAGGCCCGCCTGTTCGAAACGGCCAAGAATGGCACCGATGGCATTTTTCTGAACGGCGTCGGGTTTGATGATAGAAAGAGTACGCTCAACAGCCATAAATTCCTCAATGGGGGTAGAATTAAAGTCGCCATAGGCTAGCATTCTGCGGTTTCTCTGGCAATCCGGGGCACAATCATTATCACGCCGGGCGCAAAATATTCGGTATTGCGAGCGCAATCCCTAACGCGCGTTTTTCTGCTGAAAATCGGCGAAAGATTGTAACAACTGCGACGCCGCATCCCCCTGTGCGGGGTCAAGGTAACAGTGCGCTGATTCCCTCTTAAACCAGGTATCCTGGCGCTTGGCCAGTTGGCGGGTCGCCGCCAGTGCCGCCTGATAGGCCGCTGCGGCACTGTAGAGGCCGTCATGCCAGGCGAAGTATTGGCGGTAACCGACGGCGCGCATGGCGGGCAATTCCGGCGCGTAGTGACGTTGGCGCAGGGATTCCAGCTCTTCCAGAAAACCCTCTGCCAGCATGGCATCAAGGCGCTGGGCGATACGCTGATGTAACCAGGTCCGGGGCGGCCGCAGGATGATCTTATGGAGCGGACCGGGGAACGCTCCCTGCCAATGGCGATGAGCGCTGATCGGGGCGCCAGAGCTCAGAATCATTTCCAGCGCGCGTTGAATGCGTTGCCGATCATGGGGGGCGATACCGGCAGCGGTTTCCGGATCCAGAGTCGCGAGGCGCTGGTGTAGTGCGGGCCACCCTGCCGTCTCTGCTGCCGCCATCAGACTCTCGCGCAAGGCGGGATCGGCGGGAGGTAACGCATCAATACCGCGCTCCAGCGCGCGAAAATACAGACCCGTGCCACCCACCAGCAGCGGGATGCGACCGCGTTCCCGCGCCAGCGCAATACAGCGCAGGGCATCTTCCCGAAACAGACCCGCTGAATAAGGCGCATCGGGCTCCCGGATATCGACCAGTGCGTGCGGATATTGCTGGCGCAGAGCCGGGCTGGGTTTAGCGCTGCCGATATCAAAATGGCGATACACCAGCAACGAATCGACACTGATAATCTCTACCGGCAACATATCGGCCAGACGCAAGGCCAGATTGGTCTTGCCACTGGCCGTCGGACCCATCAGAAAAATGGTGGGAATCATCGTCCGCGCAGAAAGAGACGATCCAGATCGGGCAGAGAAAATTGCACGACCGTGGGTCGGCCGTGATTGCACTGTCCGAAACGCGGAGTGGCTTCCAGTTGGCGCAGGAGGCTGTTCATTTCTTCCAGGCTGAGGCGACGACTGGTTTTAATGGCGGCACGACAAGCCATATCGGCGAGAGCGGCATCACTGTCCTTCTCGGTCCAGGTCGGCTCCTCGGCCAGGAGGTCGGCGACAATCTGCCCATAGGTGGCGGCAGCAATGGCCTTGGGGGCGGCATGAATCGCCAAGGTACCGGGACCGGCCACACTGATTTCCAGTCCGGCAGCTTGCAAAGCATTCTGCTTTGCTTCGAAGCAGGCCATCTGTGTCGCTGTTACATGCAGGTATTCTGGAATAATAAATACTTGTTTATCATTTTGTTGCACCGCTACCTTCATCTTCTCGTAGAGGATGCGCTCGTGGGCGGCATGCTGGTCGATGAGGATCATGCCTGCCCTGTTCTGGGCGAGTATAAAGCGCGCGTGAACTTGCGCCAGGGCCTGACCAAGAGGGTAGTCCGGGGCCAGTTCCTGAGGGGGTGCCGCAGGCATGTCAGGGGTCGACACAAAAGTCATCGCGGGCGCTACCAGTCGTTCCCAATAGGCTCCGGATCCATCCTGCACCGCGCTCAGCGGTCGCTGGGTCGGGTGTTGATAAGCCCGGGACCCCGAACTTTGCACCGCAGGCGCTGGTGATAGGGGCTGGACCGGCACCGTCACTTGCGGATGCGCTCCCCCTTGTTCCGCAATCACCCGCCGCAGGGTATGGAAGAGAAAATCGTGTATCTCACGACTATCACGAAAGCGCACCTCGGCCTTGGCGGGATGCACATTAACATCTACCCGCTCGGGCGGCAGTTTCAGGTAGAGCACATAAAGCGGGTGGCGATCCTGAAACAGCACGTCATTATAGGACGCACGCAGGGCGTGGGTAATCACCGGGTCACGCACCGAACGACTGTTGACGTAAAAATACTGTTCATCCCCGCGGGCACGGTTGTAAGTGGGTAGGCCCAGCCAGCCGCTGAGGGATAGGCCTTGATCTTCCTGCTCGATATATAACGCATTGGCGAGAAAACCTTCCCCCATGATACTGGCCACGCGTTGTGCCCGGCTGTCGGCATCCAGTGCCGCAGGAAGCTGTACGAGCGCGCGGCCGTTCTGGAAAAGCTGAAAGGCTACCGGGAAATTGGCCAGAGCGATCTGGCGCAGTACTTTTTGATTCCGCGACAGTTCAGCGGACGCACTGCGCAAAAACTTGCGCCGCGCGGGCACATTAAAGAATAAGTCCGCCACCCGGACCGTGGTGCCCGGTGCCCGGGCTGATGGCTCCGGCGCGCCTGTAGCACCACCGGTCACTTGCAGACGGGTAGCCTGCTTCTGGCCATGTGCCCGTGACACTATTTCCAGGCGCGAAACCGAAGCAATGGCGGGCAAGGCCTCGCCGCGGAAGCCCATGGTATGAATCGCCTGAAGATCCTCCCAGGTCGCCACTTTACTGGTCGCGTGGCGTTCCAGGGCCAAGGCCAGGTCGGCGGGGAATATCCCAACACCGTCATCCTCAACACTGAGGAGGTCGACCCCACCCCCCTCCAGATGAATCGTGATGCGCGTAGCTCCGGCATCCAGGCTATTTTCCAGTAGCTCTTTGAGGATAGAGGCGGGACGTTCAACCACCTCACCCGCGGCTATCTGATTGGCCAGGGTACTATTCAGGCGATGCACGCGGGGTGTTTGATCAGCCGACATCACGATTACTACTCCCGCCGGATGGGGGTGGCAAAAACTCGGTCCAGTCCTGAACACGCGGCTGATGCCCCCGCCATTCAAGACGGTGACTGCCACTGTCCAGAATGCTGAGGTTGAGCGACAGATCCGCAGAGGGAAGGAATCCTGTGCCCCGCTCCGGCCATTCCACCAGCCACAGGGCGGGCTCGGCCAGATAATCCCGAATACCAATGAATTCCAGCTCTTCAGGCTCTAGCAAGCGGTATAAATCCAGATGCAGCGCGGGTCCGATGCGGGTCTGATATGCTTCCATTAAAGTATAGGTGGGGCTCTTAATGGACTGGGTGACGCCCAGCGCTCGCAACACGGCCTGGGTCAAAGTCGTCTTACCGACCCCGAGATCGCCCGCAAGATAAATGACCGCCGGGATATCGATGCGCAGGGCCAATCGCTGTCCCCAGTCCCGGCAGGCTTCAGCATCGGCGAAATCCCAGTACATCAGATACCCGATTCAGGGCTTCAGCAGATGCTGGAGAATGTCCGAACGACTGATAATGCCCAACAGGAGGCCGCTGCTGTCGACTACCGGTACGGCATGCACGTCCTTCCGCAGTAATTTTTCGGCAACCGCATCCACATCTTCCTCGGGGGCGACGCTGATGACGCGGGCCGTGGCCAACTGACCGGCGGTCACCGCCGTTACCTTACGCAATTCTTCTTCATATTCATGCATGCCACCGAGCGGAATCAGTCCGTCGAAAATCGTGAGCATGGTGGGCAGATGCACCTTGCGGTGGGCATCAATCAGATCCCGTTCACCGATCATCCCGACCAGATGACCCTCGCCATCGACCACCGGGAGGCTGTGATGCCCGGAACTCAGGAACACCTCACCCACCTTCTGCACCGAATCATCCGCCAGCACGGTAATGGCCGCGCGCGTCATAATATCTTGGGCCGTTTTCATCAGGATCGTCCTTCCGCCATGGCGTCATATAATACGTTGAGGATAGTGTCTATTTCCGCTGCTGTCACCGACAGCGGCGGAACTATGGTGAGGAGATCGCCGAGAGGGCGGCTGTAAACGCCCATTTCGCGGGCCCGTCGGCACACCGCGTATTCGACGCGATCGGCGTAGGGATATGGTGCATTCGTCCTGGGGTCGCGCAAGGCGATGGCGGCCATCAAACCGAACTGGCGGACCTCTCCTGTCCACGACTGGCCGTGAAAACGCTGCAGCCCGGCGCGCAACTGGGCAATTTTCCCGGGCAAAGCAGCCAGCACACTGCCTTCCGCAAAAAGGGCCAGGTTCTCCAGCGCTACCGCACAGGCCAGAGGATTGGCGGTGTAGGTATGCCCGTAGTAAAACTGCCGGGCTTCCCCGAAAGGCGCAAGAAAAGCGGCATAAACATGTTCTGCAGCGAGGGTTGCAGCCACCGGCAAGTAACCACCGCTCAGCCCCTTACCCAAGGCCAGCAAGTCTGGTTCGACCGACTCCCACTCACAGGAAAAAAGCTTGCCGCTGCGGCCAAAGCCGGTGGCGACCTCATCAATGATCAACAAAACCTCATGGGCCCGGCACAGACGTTGCGCACCCGCCAGTATGCCGGGAGGGAAAGGCAATATGCCGGCGGCGCCCTGCACCCCGCCCTCCAGGATCAGGGCCGCAATCTCGCCGCTCTGATCCTGGAGCGTCGATTCCAGCGCCGCCAGCCATGCGGCTGTTGCCTGCACCGGATCTCCCTCGCAGTCTTCCCATTGCAATACATAGGGGCTCGGCAAGCGCAAAGTCGGGAACAGGAGATGGCCGTATACCGCATGAAACAAGGGGAAACCGCCCACCGAAACGGCGCCCACGGTGTCACCATGATAGGCATTGTCCAGGGTCAGGAAGAGATGTTTTTCGGGGCGACCCAGATTACACCAGTATTGAGCCGCCATTTTGATGGCCACCTCGACCGCTTCCGAGCCGTCCTCCGAAAAGAAACAACGTTGCAGGGAGGCCGGTGTCATTTCCACCAGTGCCTTGGCGAGGCGAATAGCCGGAGGATTGCTCGCGCCCAGCGCCGTGCTGTGCGCGACTTTACCGATCTGCGCGAGCAGAGCGGCATCCAGTCGGGGATGGCGATGGCCATGGATATTGCACCACAGGCTGGCAATGGCATCCAGGCAGCGATGGCCTTCCGTGTCGTACACGTAATTGCCTTCAGCCCGCGCAATGATCCATGGATCATCGTCTCCATAACACTGCATCTGAGTGAAGGGATGCCAGAAATAACGGCGATCCCATTCCCGCAACACTTCAGTTTCCGTCATGATTTTGCGCTAACTCCTGTAGTGCGAGGGGTAGTGCTGCCAGGATATCCCTGGCCAGCAGGCTGGCCTCGCCCATCTGCGAGGCAGCGAGGTCACCCGCGCGGGCGTGCAGACATACGCCGAGGGACAAGGCCTTGTCTGCTTCCAAATCCTGGGCGAGCAGACCCGCGAGTATACCGGTGAGGACATCCCCGCTGCCGCCCGTCGCCATACCGGGATTGCCCAGCGGACAAAGCCAACGACCGGCACCACCCAGTAACAAGCTATGGTGACCCTTGAGCACCCAATACCCGCCATAGCGGGCCTGCAATCGGCAGATGGCCGCGGCACGATCGGCCTGAACGGCGGCGACCGTCACCCCTAACAGGCGCGCCGCCTCCCCAGGATGGGGGGTAAACAGACGCAGCGCATCGGCGGCCAACAGTTCCGGACCAAAACGCGCGAGAATGTTCAAGGCGTCGGCATCCCAAACCTGGGGATGGGAAAGCGTACCGATCTCCAGCAAAAGATCATGGGCGGCCAGACCCTGACCCAGTCCCGGGCCAACGGCCAGGACCGCTTGCTCCGGCAAATCTCCGAAACGCGCAGGCCAATCCCACCAGGTAGCCTCGGGCAGATATGCCGCCAGATAAGGGATGGCCGAGGGATGGCCGACGGCCGTCACCAGTCCGGCACCCACCCGGTAGGCAGCCGCACAGGCCAGCGCCAGTGCCCCCCCCATGCCCGGCCCTCCGCCTACCGCGAAAACGTGCCCGAAGCTCCCTTTGTGCGCCTGCGGGCTACGCGCCGGCAGGGTCGGGACTGTCGGCCAGTTCAGGGCAACAAAGGCTTCATTCATGGTCACGCCCTCTCGATATCCTCTTCCGGATATGCACTGACATGGTGCAGGCTCAAATCAGCACCTGCATACTCCGCCTCGGGATCCAGACGAATCCCGATGAAGTACTTGATGCTGCCGTAGACGATGCCGCTGCCCGCCAGGGCAACCAGCACGCCCAGCGCGGTGCCCAGCAACTGGGACCAGAAACTGACCCCACCGGCGCCGCCGAGGAACTGATGTCCAAAAATGCCGACGGCCAATCCACCCCACACACCGCAGACGCCGTGCATCGGCCATACGCCAAGAACGTCATCCAGGCGCAGGCGATGCTGCACAAAAGTGAAGAGGTAGACAAAAATAATACCGGCAATAGCGCCAATGGCCAAAGCACCAATGGGTTGCACCACATCGGAACCGGCGCAGATCGCGACCAGACCCGCCAGAGCGCCATTGTGTACGAAGCCCGGGTCGCCTTTCCCTACGGCCAGTGCCGCCAGCATACCGCCCACCAGCGCCATAAGCGAATTGAGCGCTACCAGACCCTGCACCGCCACCAATTGCTGCGCACTCATCACATTAAAACCAAACCAGCCGATAATCAGAATCCAGGAACCCAGCGCCAGAAAGGGAATATTGGAGGGTGGCATGGCATGCACCACACCACCTTTCCCGTAACGCCCCTTGCGCGGACCCAGCAGCCAGACCGCCATCAGCGCCATCCACCCACCCATGGCATGGACCACCACCGAGCCCGCGAAATCGTGAAAAGGCGCCCCAAAAGCGCTGGCAAACCAGGCCTGAATGCCGTAATGGTTATTCCAGACGATGCCTTCATAAAAGGGATAAACCAGCCCCACCAGGAAGGCCGTCGCCAGCAATTGAGGATAAAAACGCGCCCGTTCGGCGATACCACCGGAAATAATAGCCGGCACCGCGGCGGCGAAGGTGAGCAGGAAGAAAAAGCGCACCATCTCGAAGCCGTGATTACCCGCAGTCAGGGTTTTCACATCACCGAAAAAGCTGATGCCGTAGGCGATGTGGTAGCCTACAAAAAAATAAACCATGGTGGAAATACCAAAATCGCTGAGAATTTTGACCAATGCGTTGACCTGACTGCGGCGCCTTACCGTACCCAGCTCCAGAAAGGCGAATCCGCCGTGCATGGCAAATACCAGAATGGCACCCATCAGCAAAAAAAACACATTCCCACCCGGAGGCGTGGCGCCTGTGGCTGTCATGATCGCTGCTTCCTCTCAAAATTTAATGGTTTTTATGTTTACGAAATAATGGGTAGGGCCTTATTCATCGAGCAAGCGGCGACCATGCAATGCGCGCCCGAGGGTGCTACGATCGACGTATTCCAACTCGCCGCCCACCGGCACCCCGCGGGCGATACGGCTGATGGTCATCCCATCGGGAACCAGCCCGGCGAGGAACTGTGCCGTGGCTTCCCCTTCCAGAGTGGGATTGGTCGCAAAAATTACTTCCCGCAAGTCTGCTTCACCCAAACGCGCGCTGAAGCGATCAATGTGCAGGGCTTCGGGACCGATGCCGTCCAAGGGCGACAAATGCCCCATCAACACAAAGAACTCGCCGACGAACACCCCCGTATCTTCGATAGCACGCAGATCAGCAGGAGATTCCACGACGCACAAGATGGAACGGTCCCGATGTTCAGAGCGACAGACGGCGCACAATGGTGCTTCGCTCAGATTGTTGCAGCGCTGACAAAAACGGACCGTGGCGTGGGCCTGCTGCAAGGCGGCGGCCAGTTGCGGCATGAGATCGCGCTTGCGCACCAGCAACTCATAGCTGATCCGTTGCGCCGAACGCGGGCCAATACCCGGTAGGCGGCGGAGCAGTGCCGCCAGGGCATCCATACTCGGAACCTCTGCCATAAATGCCTAGAACGGCAGGTTCATGCCCGGAATATTCATGCCACCCGTCACGTCCGACATCCGCTCCGCGCTGACCTTCTCGGCATTGCGCACGGCGTCATTCATGGCCGCAGCCAAGAGATCCTCGAGCATTTCCTGATCGCCATCGGCCAGCAGGGAGGGATCAATACGCACCCGGCGTACGTCGTGCCGGCAGGTCATAGTGACTTCTACCAGATTGCCGCCCGCATAGCCGCGCACCTCTACCTGTGCAAGTTCTTCCTGCGTCTTTTGCAAGCGCTCCTGGAGCTGCTGCGCCTGCTTCATGATATTTCCCAGTCCACCCTTCATCTTTCATTCCCTCTCTGTTTACTCTTCACTGTGAACTGACGGCACCGCCGTTCGCAGCGGGTACCATAATTTCAATGGATTCCACATGGGCCTCCAAGACTTCCAGGAATGCGCCGATGCGCGGATCCGCGGTGACGCGTGCCGCGGCCTCGGCCTGCCGGGATGCCGCACGCGCTTTCTCTTCCTGCACCAGGCTCCCCACCCCGGCCGCCTTGGTAAGGGGTACGATGCTCAGAAGCGGCTCCCGGCCAAAATACGCAGTAAGCGCCTGATGTAACGTCCGGCGGGCCTCGGCCTTGACGAGGAATGGCAAATAATTGGGCTCCACGGCCAATTCCACCGCTTCTGAATCGCAGCGCAAGGCCTGTCCATGGCGCAGGTACTCGGCAAGCATGGGCGAAACCGCCAGCGCCTCCACCACACAACGCCAGTCCGTCGAGGGCGCCGTCTCAGCGACCCTATCCGGCAGGTCGGACGTCGCTAGCGGCGGTGCTTCCCGAACGGCGTCCCGTGAATGGTAGGAAAGCGATGGTGCAGAGAGGTGCGATGCCGGTGAAGTCACCTCCGCTGCCGGCGCTGATGACCCAACAAAATGCGCAGTGCCCGGCCCCGGAAGCACAGCAGGCGGCGAGTCTGGCGATACCGCCCCGGAAAAGCCCAACACCCGCAGCATCGCCATTTCCAGTGCCATGCGACTGTCCGGATAAAGCGCAAAATCACGGCGTGCCGAGAGGAGCAAAAAATACCAGGACTGCAAGGTAAGCGGGCTGATGCGCCCACGCAGGCGCGCGATCACAGGTGCATCATCGCGCGCCGAATCCACCGGAAGAAATTGTGCCAGGCTGAGACGATGCACGCCCTCTATGACCAAATCGAGCAGGCCGGCGCCATCCATACCCCGCGCCAAATGATCATCCAGTATGGCAAATACCTGCGTAGCATCCCGATCCACTAACGCTTCGACCAAACCCAACACGGCATCGTCACTGCTGCGCCCAAGCATCGCGAGCACACCCTCACGCTGGACCGCGCCACCCCCATGAACAATAGCTTGATCCAGCAAACTCAGGGCGTCGCGCAGGCTCCCATCGGCAGCGCGTGACAATATCTGCAGTGCGGCATCCTCGGCGGGTATCTGTTCGGCCGCCATGATCTGCTGCAATCGTCCCTGAATTTGTGGAATATCCAGCCGCCGCAAATTAAACTGCAGACAGCGGGAGAGTACGGTTACCGGCAGTTTCTGCGGATCCGTAGTCGCCAGCAGAAACTTGACATGCTCCGGCGGTTCTTCGAGGGTCTTCAGCAGTGCATTGAAGCTGTGCGTGGACAACATGTGTACCTCGTCGATAAGGTACACTTTGTAGCGGCCCACCGTCGGCGCGTACTGCACGTTGTCCATCAGGTCGCGGGTTTCATCCACCCGGGTGCGGCTCGCCGCGTCCACCTCCTGCAGATCAACAAAATTTCCCGCGGCAATGCCACGACAGGCACTACACGCTCCGCAAGGATTGCTGCTCACGCCACGCTCACAGTTCAGGCATTTGGCCAGCAGCCGCGCCAGCGTCGTTTTGCCGACTCCCCGCGTCCCGGTGAACAGAAAAGCATGATGAATGCGACCGGAATCCAGGGCGTGGCGCAAGGCAGCGACCACAGCCTCTTGCCCTACAAAATCGTCAAAGTGTTGTGGCCGCCAGCGGCGGGCAAGCGCGAGGTAGGCGCTCATGCGGGCCTGAAATATAGGGTGGCGACGCCAATCAGCCGCACCCCGGCACCTGGATCACCGGTTGCCGCTGCTCCCTTCCGGGCCTGACGGAGTTCACCAGCTACCACTGCGAGGGGACCGATCTTTGTCGCCATAGAAAAACCTGAGACTGTCCGCTGATGGACGGTGATTGGCGGAGAGGGTGGGATTCGAACCCACGGTACCCTTTTGGAGTACACAGCATTTCCAGTGCTGCACCTTCGGCCGCTCGGTCACCTCTCCTGAGGGGACGAAGTGTACCCCAGACGCCAGCGACAGAGCAATGACCTTATATGGAAGCAGCACAAAACGACGCATTTTAAAAACTCAGCACCTCGCCAGAGTTCCCCGGCAGGCCCGACAGCGCGTTTTGAATACGTATCAGGACACCAGAGCGATCATTGACGAACTGAACGCCAATAGCTGGCGGTCGGCCATCGCGATTATCCGGTGGCGTCACCCACACCACCTTCCCCACAATAGGCACCCGCGGCTGGCTGTCGGGAAGACTGATCATGAGCAGCACCTCCGTGCCTATGGGCAGGAGATTCGGTGTCTCCACCAGCACACCACCGCCTTTAATGTTTGGCATATAGTAGCGCTGCACCGCAGTAGCGTCCCGCAGTACTACGGACAGCGCTTTTGCCGCACTTCCAGTCTCAGCTTGTAATTCCATGCGCCTTCTCCCCGGACCAAATACTTACCCAGCTCAACAGTAACGTTTCCAACAGCATGCCCACATTGCGATTCTGCATGAGAAACTCAGGCAGTCGGAGCCAGCCCTCCAGCGCCTCCCAGAGGAATATCGCCTGCGCTGACTGCGCCATGGCCTCTAGTGACTGCAGATAGTCTACATGTACGATACTGTCCAGGCGATGATTACGGAGTCGCAGCAAATCCGCCAACAAGCTTAACATCAACTCGCGCAACAGCAGCAAGTCAATCTCTTTAGCCCAGTTATCCGCCAACCGCAAGGCAGCGACCGGACCCTGCTGAGGGAGGCCCAACAACGCATCGATCCAGGTTGGGCAGAGTGTTACCCAGCCGGATTCCCAGAGCTGCCAGGCACGCAACGGCCGATTCGCAAACTGTCGGCTTAACCATAGCGCCGCCGCCGGCGGTATACCGAGTCCTTCCAGCCAAAGCACGCACTGCCCCGGTCGCGGCGCGGGAAAAGGCAACCGCTGCAAGCGTGACCGGATGGTAGCCAGAAGCTGCGATGGACGCTCACTGAGCAAAAGAATGTGCGCACGCGCGGCAGGCTCTTCCAGGGTTTTGAGAAGGGCATTAGCGGCTGCCGTGGTCAGCGCTTCGGCCGGTTCCAGGCGCAACCAGCGACGCGCGCTGACCTGCGGGGTGTAGGCGAGGAACTCATTGGCATGGCGCACCGAGTCAATCGCAATACGCTTCCCCGTTTCTGCGGTAATAACGAGCAGATCCGGATGATTACCTTCTGCCAACAAACGACAGGCACGACAGGTTCCACAGGACAGTCCCGGCGCCGATGGCGCGAAACACAAGGCCGCCTGCTGTAACTCATCGCAGTACTGTCCGACCAGCGACCCCGACTCGCCGACCGCGAGCATCGCCTGGGGTAATCCCGCTTGCAGCAGACTTTGTAGCGGCTGCCATTCGGCGGGCGGCAGACGGTGCGCACTCATGAACCGTGGGCCGCCAGGCGCAGCGCCAACTGTACCCGCAAAGTATCATGCACCACCGGCAAAGTCTGGGTCGCATCCACGCGCAAGATTCTTTCTGGTTCAGCCGCACAGCGTTCCGCAAAAACCGCACGCGCCCGGCTAAAGAAGGCTTGATCTTCTCGCTCCAGCCGATCCGGTCGGCGTGCGCGAATGCGTATCGCGCCCAATTCCGGCGGCACATCAAACCATAAGGTCAGATCGGGAAGACGGGTAATCCCCGCCCAGCGCGCCAACTCCGCGATGTGTTCACAGCTGACCCCGCGTCCGCCACTCTGATAGGCATAGGTGGAATCCTCATAGCGGTCACTGATGACCACTTTCCCGGCAGCCAGCGCGGGAGCAATACGCGTCAGCCAATGATCCCGACGCCCTGCATACAGCAGGAGCAATTCCTCATCCGCATCCAGGTGCAGGCGGTCATCCAGAAAAATCGTACGCAAAGCCTCACCAAGCGGCCCGCCGCCCGGTTCCCGGGTAACTTCCACCGCGTAGCCCTGCTGACGACAATATTCCGCTAACACCGGCACCGCCGAACTCTTTCCTGCGCCCTCGATACCCTCTAAGGTGAGGAAAAATCCATTCTTCAGTGATGCTGCCTTCGCATTCACAAAGCGGCTCCTCCGCCATGCTGGAGATAACGCTGTATCTGCTTAAGATGTTGCGTGTAACTCTTTGAATAATAATATTCATCGCCTTGAGCGATAAAATAGAGGTCGGCACTGTCCGCAGGATGCAGCACCGCCATCAGACTGCCGAGTCCCGGCATCGCAATGGGGGTAGGCGGCAATCCGGTGTGCAAGTAGGTGTTATAGGGGCTCTCCACATGCATCTCTGGCGCCGTCAAAAGCCCAGTATAGCGCTCGCCCAAGGCGTAAATCACGGTGGGATCCGACTGCAAAGGCATCCCCTGCCGCAAGCGATTGAGAAATACGGCGGCTATATGTGCCTGCTCTGCGGCTGGCGCGCCCTCCTTTTGTACGATAGAAGCCAGAATCAGGGCCTGGTAGGGATCAGTCAGCGGCAAGCCAGGAGCACGCCCGGCCCACAAGGACTGTAATTCCCGTTGCATGCGCACATAGGCACGCCGCAGCACACTCAGCGCGGTGGTACCCGGAACATAACGGTAACTATCGGGGAAAAGCCAGCCCTCCGCACTGCCTTGCGCGCCGACCCCCTGCTGTGCAAGGCCCCGTGCCGCGGCCGCACCCTGTGGCAGGTTCTGCTGGTCCAGATAAGGCGCCTTATCGTGTATTTCCTGATAGATATCCTGCAAACGCCAGCCGGGCACAATCAGCAGGTTAAGTGGTGTGGATTGCCCGGCAATTAACCGGTGGAGTACCTGCGCCTGGCTAATACGTCCCTGAAACTCATACAGCCCGGCCTGCATGGGCGGATACCCGGCCAAAGCCCAAGCCAGATGAACTATTCGTGGATGCGGCAATACCCCGGACCGCGCCAGAGTAGCGATAGTCTGCGCGTTACTGGCACCCAGCGGAATGGGGACCGTCACGCCTTTCGCCGGCAAAGTTTCCGGCCAATACATGCGGATGCCGTAAAATCCAAAAGAGCATGACAGCAGCAAAAGAAATAACCAGGCGGCACGGCGTTGGCGGCTCATGATTGTGGCCCCAACCCCAAATCCCTGCACCAGGCGAGCACAGCGGATGCTATTGGTCCGTCATGTCCTGGCAACGCGCGTTGCACAAAGTGGCGCACTGGCCAGATGCCGATCAGGCTATTGCTGAAGAATATTTCATCCGCCTCCTGAAGTACCGCGGCCGGATAGCGACCCAGCATGGTCGGCACGCCACGCGCGCGCAGCCACTCCAGGATGGCGCCCCGCTGAATGCCGGCAATACCCCCATCTTCCAGATCGGGGGTGTAGGCAATACCCGCTGTCACCCAAAACAGATTGGACATGATTCCTTCGCGCAGCACCCCTGACTGGTCCAACATGATCCCCTCTGCATATTCCGACGCCAGAGCATCTCGAGCCATGACCTGATTCAAGCGATTGAGCGATTTAACGCCGAGATAAGGCGCGCCGGTTAACAAGGCGACCGGACAGATCGTGGCCGAGATACCAGGCGCCCAATAGCGAGCATCACGCTCCGGCCATTGGGATAAGCACAGATAGCGGCGCGCGGGACCGGCACCGGAACTGCCGAACCCCCATCCAGCGCCACGGCTGAGGAGTAGCTTGACGAAGAGGCGGGAATCTGCCTGGACGCCATGCAATACTTGCTGTAAATCGTCATACCAGAGGCTGGGGGGAGGCATCGGGATATTCAGAATGGCCGCGCCGCGCTTGAGACGCGCCAGATGGGCATCCCAAAACAGGGGGACGCCCTTTATGACCGCGATGGTTTCAAAAAGCCCATCCCCGTAATGTAAAGCACGGTCTAAGGCAGCGCCGCACGCCCCTGCCACGAAGTGATTTCCATCCACCGTGGCGGCAATCACGCCCACGGAGTGAATCAGTCGCTAACGCGGCGGAAAACCAGAGAACTGTTGGTACCGCCAAATCCGAAGGAATTGCTTAACGCCACTTCTACAACGGCGTTTCGCGCCTTAAGGGGTACATAATCCAGATCGCAGCCCGCATCAGCCTGATCCAGATTGATGGTGGGTGGCAGGATGCCATGATAGAGCGCCAGCGCCGTAAAAATTGCTTCGATCCCCCCTGCGGCACCCAGAAGATGGCCCGTCATGGACTTGGTGGAGCTCATCGCCAAGCGTCGTGCATGGTCACCAAAAACCACATGCACGGCGTCGGTTTCTGAACGGTCTCCAAGCGGGGTCGACGTCCCATGCGCGTTGATGTACCCCACCATTTCCGGAGTCACCGCAGCGTTACGCAACGCAGCTTGCATACAGCGGGCGGCACCCTCCCCTGCCGGCGCCGGCTGTGTCATATGGTAAGCATCAGAGCTCATGCCATAACCGGACAATTCCGCATAGATACGGGCGCCACGACGCCGCGCAAATTCATATTCCTCCAGCACGAGAACACCCGCACCTTCGCCCAACACGAAACCATCCCGGTCTTTATCCCAGGGACGACTGGCCCTCTCAGGATCCGCATTACGCGTTGAAAGCGCCCGCGCCGCGCAGAATCCACCCAGCCCCAAAGGACTGATAGCCGCCTCGGCACCACCGGCGATCATGACATCGGCGTCACCATATTCGATGAGTCGCGTCGCATCACCGATGGAGTGCGTCCCCGTAGAACAGGCCGTCGCCATGGCAATGCTCGGTCCTTTGGCGCCATACATGATGGAAACATGACCAGACACCATGTTGACGATGCAACGCGGAATAAAAAAGGGCGAGATCCGGCGCGGGCCGCTCTCGGTGAAAACCTGATGCTCGGATTCAATTCCCGGCAAGCCGCCAATGCCACTGCCAATGGATACTCCCACCCGCTCCGCAATGTCTGCACTGATCTGCAATCCGGAATCCGCAATCGCTTCCATCGCCGCAACAAGGCCATAATGGATGAATAAATCCATCTTGCGGGCTTCCTTGGCCGGAATGTACTGACCAATATCAAAGCCACGTACCTCTCCCGCAATCTGGGAGCTATATAGGGCAGGGTCAATGCGGGTTACCCGGCCAATACCACTACGTCCCTGGATTATGGAATCCCACGCCGCCGGAAGACCCACACCGACGGGTGACACAATTCCCAGCCCGGTAATCACTACACGCCTTTTCAACCGCCTGTTCTCCTCATCACCCAGTTGGGGAATACTCAGGCATCCTTGGCTGGCATATGCGCAGACACATAGTCAATGGCCTGTTGCACGGTCGCAATCTTCTCCGCTTCTTCGTCGGGGATTTCGCAATCAAATTCTTCTTCTAGCGCCATCACCAGTTCCACGGTATCCAGCGAATCAGCACCCAGGTCATCGACAAAAGAGGCTTCATTGGTTACTTCATCTTCGTTGACACCCAACTGCTCTACTACGACCTTCTTTACACGTTCTGCCACATTATCCATTAGGAGAAGCTCCTCTGTTGGTAAAAAAATTATTGTCGGCGAGATTGGACCACAGGGCGTACAGTCCTGTAAAGCCACGAATGCATTACCCCATCCACATGCCCCCATTGACATGGAGAATCTGTCCGGTTACGTAACCCGCATCCGGACCCGCTAAATAAGCGACTGCAGCAGCCACATCGGCCACCACACCCAGTCTTCCTGCCGGAATCTGCTGCAGGAGCATGCCGCGCTGCGCTTCATTCAGCCCTTCGGTCATATCCGTGCTGATAAAGCCAGGCGCCACACAATTGACGGTTACCTGCCGCGCCGCCACTTCCCTCGCCATAGCCCGGGTAAAACCGGCCACCCCCGCCTTGGCGGCCGCATAATTGGTCTGTCCGGCATTGCCCATCACCCCGACCACCGACGTAATGTTAATAATACGGCCAAAACGGGTTTTGAGCATATCGCGCACGCATAGCTTGCTCAAGCGATATACCGCGCGCAAGTTGGTCGCCATGACATCATCCCAGTCATCATCCTTCATCCGCAACAGCAATTGATCACGGGTGATCCCCGCATTGTTCACCAGAATAGTCGGCGCACCATGAGATGCCTGTATTTGCGCGAGCACAGCGGACATGGCCGCATCATCGGTCACATCCAGCGCCACCCCGGTACCGCGAATACCGTACGCTGCCAGATCTGCACTAATGCGCTCCGCACCAGCAGGCGTGGTTGCCGTAGCGACGACCCGCGCACCCTGCCTGCCCAGTACGCGGGCGATCTCCTGTCCGATGCCGCGACTACCGCCGGTGATCAGGGCTAACTGACCCTCTAAAGATCCCGCCATCAGATCATCTCCAGGGTGGCCTTGAGGCTTTTACCGTCTTCGATATGGAGCATGGTCAGGCTAGGCTCAATGCGCTTCCCCAATCCCGACAGCACGCGACCCGGCCCCATTTCCACGAAGGTCATAGCCCCCTGTCGGGCGAGATGACGAATCGTATCGGTCCAGCGTACGGGCGAATACAACTGCTTGGCAAGGGCGGCACGAATGGAATCAGGCGTATTGTGGCTTTGCACATCGGCATTATGCACCACCATCGCCTTGGGGCTGCGGAATTGCACAGATTCCAAGGTAGTCTGAAAACGTTCGGCAGCCGACATCATCAGGCTGCAATGACTGGGCACGCTGACCGGAAGCACTACAACGCGCTTCGCACCGGCGGCACGCGCTGACTCTACCAGACGCGCAATGGCTGTCTGATGACCGGCGACCACCACTTGTCCGGGCGCATTAAAATTGGCCGCCGCCAGCACTTCACCACGTGCTTCCTGGGCGCAAAGTTGTTTCACCTCATCATCGCCGAGACCAATAATGGCCGCCATGGCACCCACACCTTCGGGCACCGCGTGCTGCATCAGACGACCACGTTCTGCGACCAGACGTACGGCATCCGGAAAATCCACCGCATCGGCAACCACCAGGGCCGTGTATTCACCCAAAGAGTGACCGGCGATAAAGTCGGGAAAGGCGCCGCCCTCCTCTTCCCAGACCCGATAAACGGCGTACCCGGCAGCCAGCATCACCGGCTGCGTCCAGCACGTCTGATTGAGTTTTTCGACAGGTCCATCCTGAGTAAGGGACCACAGGTCCTCGCCCAGCTGGGCAGAAGCTTCTGCGAAAATCTCCTTGACCAGCGGATGACTGCCAGCAAGATCAGATAGCATATTCAAAGACTGCGAACCCTGACCGGGAAAAACAAAGGCGATAGAGCCGTGCAAGCGAACCTCCTCTCAGTACAAATTGGTATGCAGAGCTTTCAGCCCCAACGCAGGAGCGCCGATCCCCAAGTGAACCCACCCCCGAACGCCTCCAGCAGGAGACACTGCCCCGGCTGAAAACAACGACGTCGGGCCGCATCATCCAACGCCAAAGGTACCGAAGCTGCGGAAGTATTACCATGATGCTCCACCGTCGTCACCACGCGCTCCATAGGCAGGCCCAACTTATCGGCCGTCGCCTGAATAATACGGATATTGGCCTGATGTGGCACCAGCCAGTCGATGTCCTCTGCCGTCAGGGCATTTGCTGCGAGCGTTTCCTGCACAATCTCACCCAGGGTACGCACAGCCATGCGGAACACCGCATTACCCTGCATGGTCATCCGGGTCTCGCCACCAGGCACCTGCAGCAAGTCGGCATAGGCACCATCCGCATGGATGTGCGTGGAGATGATGCCGGGCTCGTCACTGGCACTGAGGATTACGGCACCGGCCCCATCACCAAAAAGGATACAGGTGCCACGATCTGTCCAGTCGACAATGCGGGACATACTCTCTACCCCGACGACCAGCGCATGCCTCGCCCCGCCGCTGCGGATGAAGCGATCGGCGGTCGCCAGCGCATAGATAAAACCGGTGCAAACCGCCTGAATATCAAAGGCCGGCGCACCATGGTTCCCCAAACGGGCCTGCAACAGACAAGCGGTACTGGGGAATAGCTGGTCCGCAGTCGTCGTCGCGACAATAATGAGATCCAAATCCTCTGCCCGAAGACCGGCATCCGCCAGTGCCTGGCGCGCTGCCGCTGCCGCCATATCTACGGTTTTTTCGTCGGGAGCGGCGATATGGCGGGAGCGGATCCCCGTGCGCGCGAAGATCCAGGCATCGCTGGTCTCCACCATCTGCTCCAGTTCATGGTTGCTGAGAACACGTTCCGGCAAATAGCCACCAGTGGCCACGATACGGCTAAAAATAGGCTTCACGCGCTGTTTCGCACCGCCGGATCAAGGCTTTTCTGAATCACTTCGGCAATACACAAGGTCAGGCGATGCTTGGCTTCGGTGATAGCCACCTCCACGGCGCAGGCAAAGGCAAAGCGGTCAGCGTTGCCGTGACTTTTGATGACGATACCATTCAGCCCCAACAGGGTTGCGCCATTGTACTGGCGAGAATCGAGGCGACGCCGCAGACGCTGCAAGATGGGACGGTTGACCAGATACGCCATGCGCCCATACCAGCCGTGGGTATAGCTGGCTCGCAGTTCCTGACTGATCATCCACGCCAGCCCTTCAGACGTCTTCAGCGCTACATTACCCACGAAACCGTCACACACCAGCACATCAGCGACACCTCGATAAATATCGGAACCTTCCACATTACCAATAAAATTCAACTTGGCAGCGCGCAGGAGCAGCGCGGCTTCTTTGACCTGCTCATTGCCCTTGATGTCTTCAGAGCCGATATTGAGCAAGCCGACCCGCGGCTGGGCAAGACCCATGACGCGCTCGACGAGTATCGAGCCCATTACTGCGAACTGTAGGAGATGTTCCGGATGACAATCCACGTTGGCACCCAAATCCAGCGCCAGAAGTCGTCCTGTGGTGGTCGGCAGAAAGGCAGCAATTGCGGGACGGTCTATACCGGGAATGGTACGTAGAAACACTTTACCGAGCGCCATCAACGCACCGGTGTTACCCGCGCTGACCACTGCATCCACATGCCCATCGCGCAACAAACCGATGGCGACATGCATGGAAGAATCCCGCTTACCGCGGAGGGCCTGAGACGGTGCCTCATCCATGGCTACCACCTGACTGGCGTGGTGTACCACAATTTGTGGTGAACCTTGGAGGCGGGCCCGCGCCAATCCCGCCTGGAGGATACTACTGTCCCCCACAACATGAAAAACGACATCGGGGTGACCTTTGACCAGATCGCGGATGGCAAGAACCACCACCGACGGGCCTGAATCACCACTCATGGCATCTACCGCAATGTGCGGCATCGCGAAACCCTAAAAACGCTCTGACAGGCTGGCGTTATCAGGCCTCTACCGCCTTTTTCACCATCTCGCGACCCTTATAGAAGCCACATTCCGGGCACACATGATGAGGCAGCTTTGCCGCCCCACAATTGGCACATACGGAACGGTTCACGGTCACCAGAAAATCGTGGGCTCGCCGCATGTTACGACGAGAATGGGAAGTTTTACTTTGTGGAACGGCCATGACTCAATTTCTCCCGATTTGTATCAAAATATACTGCAGTTCATTTAACAACGGTTAACGGCGCAAGCCCGGAAACCGGGCAAATGCCTGACTTCCACTCCGCACAGCGGGGAATCATCGGCAAGGCCAGTAGTACTTCATCTTCCAGCCAGACTTGCTGAGCGACCACGCCATTTTCAGCAATAACCACCTCTAAAGTAGAATCCATAGCGAGCACTGCCGACTCCTGTTCTGCCAATCCGCTGTGCACGGTTACGGAAAGTGCTAACGGCATAACACCCGTACAGCGTTCGCAACGAACCTCACCCAGCACCCTTATCTGGCCATCGGCGGCAATCACCTGCCCCCTGCGGATCAGGTCAAGGCTTACACTCACTGCCTGCACACTGACCAGTGCCTCGCCCAAGCGCAACCAGCCGCATGGATCAATAATACCCTCCAGCATGTCACCATGGACAGACACCCGGGCAATCGACAAGCTCGATGATTTAGCGGAAAACATAAGCGCGGCATAGTAGCGATCACGGCGCTGCAAGTAAAGAGTTTGTCAGCGACTTTCCTCTCCATTCGGCATATTCATCCGCCGAGGGAAATATGCCTAATGATTATCGCGGATAATCGCTGCCGCTGCTATCTCCGCACCGAACAAAACAATCGCCCAGGCCATATACAGCCAGAGGAGAAAAACAGGAAAGGCACCCAAAGCACCATATATGGTTTCGAAACTTGAAAGTCGCAGATAACCGGCCAGCGCAATCTTGGCGGTTTCAAACAGGATGGCGGCGGATACCCCGCCAAGAAAAACATCCCGCCAGTGCGTCATTGCCGAGGGCAGTGTTTTGTAGAGTACTGCCATCATCACTGTGACCACCAGAAGAGTAAGCACATGACTGAGCAGGGGGGGCACGACCGGGATACGTGCCAGGTACGCCAGCAGAGGTTGCAGGGGACCAAGCAACGGCAGGATGAGTACAAAGCTGAATGGGCCGCACACCAGCACGACCACGTAGCGTAGAACTCGGCACCACAGGCAAGTCGGAGTAACACCCCAGATGGCATTAAAATGCCGCTCTACCTCACGCAGCAGAAAAATCGCGGTGCCGCTCAACCCAAGTACGCCAAACAAATCCAATTGGGTACCGCGCGCTGCGAGGCCGTTTATCTGACGCAGAATCGCATCCCCCATCTGTGGGACAAAACTGCGTAAAATCAGATGATCAACCTGGGCACGGTGGAGCATGCTGAACCCCACCAGATTCCATAGGCTGAAGACCAGCACCACTGCCGGTATCAAACCAAAGAGGGTGGTATAAGCGAGCAACCCCGCACGGTCGATACATTCGTCAAGCCAAAAGCCATGCCACGCACGGTACATCCGGTGGGCCAAGCACTGCCAATGATTGGCCTTCTCCCTGGGAACGGGTATTAGTGTCTTGTCCTTCTGGCGAAAGCATTGGCGCGGCGGTGTTTTTTCCGTCATCGCCAGTTCTCCGCAGCCAGACAAAGGCGTATGAATGGGATGGTCACCTCCCGTTGCTGCTCCCAACTCCGGCTGTCCAGAACGCTCAGCATGCGATCCAGTGCCCCGAGATCGCGCGGATAATGCCGTAACAGATAGAGCGCTGCGTCGACACCCATCTGCAGACCTCGGCGCTGCGCCATTTCCTGCAAAATAACACGCTTCTCCGCATCGCTGGGAAAACGCAGAGCGTATTGCAAACCCGCACTCACCCGGCTTGCCCAGTCCGGGAGCACCCAGTCCGTGAGCTGAGGTGCTTGTCGACTGGCAAGGAGCATCGGCTGCCCACAGCCCATGCGCTCATTATAGAGATCAAAGAAAAATGTTTCCTTATCACGCTGACCGGCCCAGCTTTCGACATTATCCAGGCACAACAGAGGCGCCCCTGCCAGACTGGAGAACATCGCGGGATCCATGATCGTATTGAACGGATTGGTGATATCGCCGCAGTCTATATAAGGCGTCCATCCAGCAACAGCGGATGCGGCCCCCAGCAATAAATGACTTTTACCCACTCCGCCCGGCCCATAAAGGTAAAGACAAAGGCTCTGTCGTTCAGTTAGCAAGTTAAGCACCGCACGCAGCGCTTCGGCATTCGGATGGGGATAAAAGTCTTCCAGGCTTGCTTGTGACTCCACGCCCAAGGGGAGAATCCGTTGTCGTGTATCGCTCATGATTCGCTGGAGCCTCCCTCCTGAGCAATCGCCTTGCGGCTCCAGACCCAGACATACTGCCCCCCGGACACAACGGCCATCAGGAACACGAGCGCGAAGATGGGCAGCAGTGGTACATGCCAATGGCCTGCCGCCAACAACAGCACCAGCACAATAACGACGAATTGGAGTGCGGTGTTCCATTTCGATAACAGCGTCGGGCGGATACTAAATTTTCCGATCAGCAGCAAGTAGAGCAGGCTGCCACCGACGATCAGCAGGTCCCGGGAAATAATGGCAACCGTCACCCACAAAGGAATACGCTGCAACCAGGTCAGCGTGATGACCGTCGTCACTACCAGTAATTTATCCGCCATCGGGTCGAGGATAGCCCCCAAACGGGTTTGCAGATGATAATGACGGGCTATCCAACCATCCAGTGCGTCGGTAATCGCCGCCGCCAAGAAAATGAGCAGAGCCGCGACGAAAAGCTCCTTCGCCAGCGCGTAGAAAATCACGGGCACCAGAAAGAGTCGCAACAAGGTCAACAGATTCGGCAGGTTCATGGCAGTGAAGCTAGGCAAGGGTACGGCGACTGTCAAGAAGAATTATGGGGCGGCAAAGGCTCAGGCGACCGGGAGGTCGTTTGCAGATGGCTCTGCCACTGATTACAATCCAAAGGGCATTGGTTCAGTTCTTAAACTTGAAATCAGGAGAATATTGAATGTCCGAATATAGCGTGCGCGAAGAATTAAAGCCCAGCGGGCTGGATGGCATCTCGGATGCCCAAATCAATGATCACTGGGGACTCTATGCTGGTTATGTAAATCAAAGCAATGCGTTGCGCAAGGAACTTGCGGAAATGCGTGCCGCCGGTAAAACTGGATCACTGACTTATGCAGATCGTCGGCGACGCTTTGGCTTCGAATATAACGGCATGGTTTTACATGAGTACTATTTTGCCCAGTTGAAGCCCGGCAGCAGCATCGATCAGGCACCCGGCTTTAAAGCTGCGGTCACTGAGCAGTTTGGCAGTACTGAAGCATGGCATGAAGATCTGATGTCTGCCGCCAAGAGCCGGAGCGTGGGTTGGGCTATCGCCTACTACGATGGTACCACCGGTCAGATTAACAACCACTTTGTCCAGCTTCATGAAGACGGGAATGTCGGCGGTTTTGTGCCGCTGGTCATCGTTGATGTCTTCGAGCATGCCTACATGGTGGATTGGAAGGCCCTCGGTCGCGCCGATTATCTGGCTGCCATTCACAAGAACATGAACTGGGGTGTGGTAGAAGCGCGCTTCCAGGCCGCCAAAAGTGGTCAGATTTTCAAGCGGTTCTGATCACCTGTAGGGATTTAATTCATAACAGAGCGGTTCGCCGCTCTTTTTTATTGGACGCAGTTCGCTGCACGACTCCACTGGTTGCCCCTTTGACAGGCGCCATACGCCCCCATACCATGACCAAAACCCCTTTGAGGAAATCGCCGTGGACACCCCAAAACCTTTGACCTATCGCAGCGCCGGGGTGAACATCGACGCTGGCAATACGCTGGTGGACCGTATCAAACCTCTTGCCCAAAGTACTCACCGCCCCGGCGTGCTTGGCGGTATTGGCGGTTTCGGTGGACTGTTCGCCCTACCCGGCGGTTATCGCGAACCGGTGCTGGTATCAGGTACCGATGGGGTGGGCACCAAGCTGTTACTCGCCCAGGAAGCCAATCAACATGACCGCATCGGCATTGATCTGGTCGCTATGTGTGTCAACGACATTCTCGTCTCCGGCGCCGAACCCCTCTGGTTCCTCGACTACTATGCCTGCGGGCAGTTGGATAATGACGTGGCCGAGGCGGTTATTACCGGGGTGGCCGATGGCTGCCGGCAGGCTGGCTGCGCTTTGCTGGGCGGAGAAACTGCAGAAATGCCCGGCATGTACCCGGCTGGGCATTATGATCTTGCGGGCTTCGCGGTGGGCATTGTCGAGAAGTCCGCCATCCTGACGGGTGCGGCCTGCCGGGAGGGCGATGCGGTGATTGGCATTGCCGCGTCCGGGCCGCACAGTAACGGTTACTCTCTGATTCGGGAAATTCTCGTACGCGGTGGTGCCCACGCCCATGTCCAGATCAACGGTGAGCCACTGGTGGATCTGCTGCTGCAGCCGACCCGGATTTATGTGAACGCCATTCAGGGCCTGCGCAAGACGGTTACGGTACACGCCCTCTCTCACATTACCGGCGGCGGCCTGGTGGAAAATCTGCCCCGCTCACTGCCCACAGCACTTGCGGCACGCATTGATCCCAAAAGCTGGCAAATGCCGGCTATTTTTCAATGGTTACAGGAGCATGGACAGGTCTCCATGGAGGAAATGCGGCGGGTTTTCAATATGGGTATCGGCATGGTCGCCATCGTTCCCTGGGAATCCCGGCAGGCCGCCGTGCAATCTATCAGAGAGCACGGAGAGCAAGCCTTCGTTATCGGGCAGTTGGTGCCACGTCAGGATGGTGAGGGAGTACGCTTTCTTGACTAAAAGGCTGGTGGTTCTGGTTTCCGGCCGGGGCAGCAACCTGCAAAGCATCCTTGCAGCTTGCCGTAGCGGGCAGATACCGGACACGCAAGTCGTTGCGGTCGTCAGTAACCGTCCAGCCGCCAGAGCATTGGAACTGGCGATGGCAGCAGGCATTCCTGCCCTTACTGTCGATCATCGGGATTATGGGAGCAGGACAGACTTCGATGCCGCCCTGCAACAGCAGATTGACGAATACGCCCCGGATATCGTGGCGCTGGCCGGGTTCATGCGTCAACTTACGCCCGCTTTTGTGCAGCGCTATGAGGGCAAACTGCTGAATGTCCACCCCTCTCTGCTTCCCGCCTTTCCCGGCTTGCATACCCATGCCCAGGCGCTGCAGCAGGGTGTGTGCTGGCATGGTGCCAGCGTCCATTTTGTTACGGCGGAGTTGGATGCCGGCCCTATTATCATCCAGGCAGCCGTGGCAGTCCTGCCCACAGATGATGAACAGTCGCTTGCCACACGCGTGCTCGACGCAGAACATCGTATTTATCCGCAGGCGCTGGCGTGGCTGGTGAGTGGCCGGGTGACTTACGCCGCAGGGCGCACTCAGTGGCGAGATCCGCCACAGACGGCGACACGCACGGCCATTGCCCCTTCTCTGGAGAGTTCCCCATGAGCAAAGAGGTTGGCTTGGTGATCATCGGCACCGAGATACTCTCCGGTAAACGGGAAGACCGCCACTTGCTCCGCAGCCGCCAGCAACTGGCGCGACGCGGTTATGGCGTCGCCTGGTGCCTGATCGTGCCCGATACCCGGGATATTCTGCTGACCCAGTTGCGCTGGGCCATGGCGCAATCTGTGCCGTTTTTCTCCTTTGGCGGTCTAGGCGCAACCCCCGACGACCTGACCCGCGATGGCGCCGCAGCGGCCGCTGGCGTCACCTTGTCCCGGCACGCTGAAGCGGAGGCGTTGATTCGCCAACAATTCGGCGCCGAGGCGGAACCGGTGCGGGTACGGATGGCCGATCTGCCCGCCGGGGCAAGACTGATCCCTAACCCAGTCAACAATGTGCCGGGATTTTCCGTAGCTAATGGCCACTTCTTCCCGGGATTTCCGCAAATGGCGGAGCCCATGAGTGACTGGGTGCTGGAGCAGTATTTTCCTCCCTTGGTGGCGGACATAGAGGCACGGGTTCTTTTGCCCAGTGCGCGGGAGGGCAACCTGGTCCCGCTCATGGAAAGCTTTTGTGCCGCCCATCCGGACATACGCTTTTCCAGCCTGCCCAGCTTCACGGCGACTGGTCCGCAAATCGAGTTGGGAGTGGCGGGGCAAGCGGCGCCCGTTCAGATCGCCATCCGCGACCTGAAGACCCGCCTGAACCTGATGGGGCTCGAAGTTCAGGATCTGTGATCCTGCCCGAATCTTAATCAGGCAAGTTTACCCGGCAAGTCACTGCAAGCCGGGAATATCTGCCGTCATAACAAACTAGACTTGCCCATACGGAGGTGTGCAATGGCCATCCAACACATTGACTTGTTGACCATCGGCGCTGGCGGGGGCGCGTATCCCGCCGCTTTTCGACTGGCTAAAGCGGGACGTTCTGTGGTCATGGTGGACCCCAAAGGGGTGATGAGCGGAAACTGCCTTTATGAGGGTTGCGTACCCTCTAAAGCCATTCGGGAAACTGCCGAAATCTACCAGTCCCAACAGCGCTTTGCCGGGCGCGGTCTGCCAGGCACCATCAATATCGATTTCACGAAAATCACGATACACAAAGATGCCATCCAGGCACGCCGCTATGAACAACACGCCGCCGAACTGGCCGCCGCACGAAATGTTAAACTCATTCAGGGAACTGCGCGACTGCTCAGTCCCCACGAAGTGGCTGTCAGCACGTCTGGCGGCGAGCAACGGTTCCATTGTGCGCAGATTATTATTGCCAGCGGCTCTGATGTATTCATTCCCCCGATTCCCGGAGCCGAACTCTGCCTTACCAGCCATGATCTGTATAAACCGGACCCCACCCTCAAAACCCTCCCGGAGCGGATGATTGTCATCGGTGGCGGTTATATCGGTCTGGAAACCGCCACCTTCTTCGCTGCCTTTGGTACCAGGGTCACCCTACTCCAGAAAGGTGAACAACTCCTCAACGGCATGGATCCGGGTATGGTGGCACTGCTAACGCCGTTGCTGGATCCGGCTATTCGCATCCGCACCGGTGTAGACGTGACGGCAGTGACAGCACCCCCTGAAGGCGGACGGCGCGTACATTACACCCACGCGGAAGACGCCGACACGCTGGATGGCGACGTTGTTCTGATGGCCGTGGGCAGACGCCCCATTATTCCCGTAGGTACCACAGAGATTGGCATTGCCGTGACGAAAAAAGGTATAGATGTGGGGCCGAGTTTGCAAACGGTTCATCCGCATATTTATGCCTGTGGTGATGTCAATGGCCGCGTGCCGTTATTCCACGCCGCCGTGCGGCAGTCGATGGTGGCGGCACACAATATTCTCGGCGGCAATATTCCCCTGGATTATGCTGATTTCAATCACGTCCCTACCACCATCTTTACCCTGCCTGCCGCCGCCTACGTAGGTCTTACTCCGGCCTTGGCAGAAGCGCAGGGTATAAAGCTCCTGACCGGTCGTTACGACTTCGCCGAAGACTCCCGGGCGCAGATCCTGGAACGCATGGACGGTGGCATTCAACTGTTCTTCGCCGCAGACAGCCTGGGTTTACTGGGCGCTTGGGTGCTAGGCATTGATGCTGGCCAGCTTATCGGCCAGATCGGCACCGCCGCTGCCCATGGCCTTACCGCCTACGATCTGGCCCGTTTTGCGGATCAGCACCCCATGAGCGCCGAAGGCATCAGCAAGGCGGCACGCAGCCTGTTTTAAGCGCTGTATGAGCCATCATAAAAGGATCCATCATATGACCAAACATAAAGAACAGAAGAGGTTAGAAAAACAACATTACAAAGCCGAGTTACGCCGGCTCCAGATTGAACTGGTCAAATTACAACGCCACATTATCCGCAAGAATGATAAAATTCTGGTCATTCTGGAGGGCCGTGATGCCGCAGGCAAGGACGGCAGCATCAAACGTATCACCCAGCACCTCAGCCCCCGCGAAACGCGGGTCGTGGCTTTAGGCAAGCCCTCGGACCGCGAAGAAAGCCAGTGGTATTTCCAGCGCTATGTCCATTACCTGCCCGCCGCCGCAGAAATCGTTTTCTTTAACCGGAGTTGGTACAACCGTGCTGGCGTGGAAAAAGTGATGGGTTTTTGCACCGATGCACAATATGAAGAATTCTTTACTGAGGTAACAGATTTTGAGAGCATGCTGGTGCGCTCGGGCATCCATTTCATTAAGATGTATCTCGACATCTCCAAAAGCGAGCAAAAAAATCGCCTGGAGGCGCGCCAAGATGATCCCCTTAAACAGTGGAAAACCAGCCCTATTGATGAGCAGGCCATAACCCATTGGAAGGATTACAGTACCGCACGCAATGCCATGTTCGCACGTACCCATACCAGTTTTACACCGTGGACCATTGTCGATGCAAACGATAAAAAAGTGGCACGCATTCAATTGATCAAAGGGCTGTTAAGTCGCCTGGATTACGCCAATAAAGATACCAACCTGACCTTACCCGACCAGACCATTATCTTCGACTATGATCCGCTGTATCTGGAAAATAACATGATCAAAGCATAACCACGGGGCCCTGGCGCCGCCCGACTACGCGGCGACGCCACCCGTTGCTGCTTATCAGTCTTTCTTGCCGCGTCGGCTTCGTCGGCTCTTTGCGGCGCCACCGCCCTGCCCCTCTGGTAGCACCCGCTCGAAATCCATCTTGCGCTCGTCCAGATTGACGTTCATCACCTTAATTTCGATTTCATCGCCGAGCTGGAAGGTTTCCTTGCTGCGATCGCCAATAATCCGGTAATGCTGTGCATCAAAGTGAAAGTAGTCTTCACCGAGGGTGCTGATATGGATCAGACCCTCCACATAAATTTCCCGCAGTGCCACAAAGAGACCAAAGCCTGTAACACCGGTAATGATGCCCGTATAGGTCTCCCCTACCTTATCCATCATAAATTCGCACTTGAGCCAATTTACCGCTTCACGACTGGCTTCATCGGCGCGACGCTCGGTCATGGAACAATGCTGGCCCAGTTCCTGCAGTGCCTTTTTGGGGAACCACTTGGGCTCCGCACCAGCCGCATCCAGCAAGGCCTGAATACCGCGATGCACCACGAGATCCGGATAGCGGCGAATGGGCGAGGTAAAGTGGGTATAAGCCGGGAAGGCCAGACCGAAATGCATGCCGGTATCCACGGTATAGTACGCCTGTGAAAGACTGCGCAGAATAACGGTCTGAACCAGACTGGAATCACTGCGCTCACGGGTATCTTCGATGATTTTCGCCAGATCGGCACTGCGCGGATGGGCCGGCAAATGCACCGGCACGCCAAGCTCACCCAGGAAACGGCGCAAGTCTTCGAGCTTGTCACTCGTGGGCTCTGGATGGACCCGATAAAGCATGGGCAATTCGTGAATTCTGAAGAATTGCGCGGCACACACATTGGCCGCGAGCATGCATTCTTCGATGATCCGATGCGCGACATTGCGGGTAACCGCCACGATTTTTTCAATGCGCAACTGATCATTGTAGATGATGCGGCTTTCCTGCGAGTCAAATTCAATGGTGCCCCGCCGCTCACGGGCCTTGGCAAAGCTCTCATAGAGGCGGTGCAGGGCCTCCAGGTGCGGGACCATGGCCGCGTCCTGCGCCCTTAATTCCTCGTCCCCCGCCAATAGGGCAGCCACTTCATCATAGGTAAAGCGGCGTTGTGAGCGCATGATGCCCCGGTCAAAACGGAAACGCTGTACTTCGCCCGCAGCATCCATCTCCATCTCACAGAACATGCAGAGGCGGTCCACGTGAGGGTTGAGGGAGCAGAGTCCGTTGGACAGTATCTCGGGCAGCATTGGAATCACCCGCCGCGGGAAATAGACAGAATTGCCGCGGGTCACCGCCTCTTTATCCAGTGCAGAGTCCGGGCACACATAAGTGGCCACGTCAGCGATGGCGACAATCAGGCGAAAACCATTTTCGATTGCCTCGGCGTAGACCGCGTCGTCAAAATCCTTGGCGTCAGCACCATCAATGGTGACCAGCGGCAGGTCACGCAGATCGCGGCGACCTGCCTTCATCGTCTCCGGTACTGTCTCCGAGAAATGCTTGATTTCAGCAAGCACTTCTTCTGACCACTGATGGGGCAAACCATAGTTACGGACGGCGATCTCGACTTCCATACCCGGAGCCATGTGCTCACCGAGAATCTCCACGACGCGTCCTTGGGGCATATTACGGCCATCGGGATATTGGGTAATTTCCAGGGTCACAATCTGGCCATGGACCGGTGTCAGCCCCCCCCCTTCCACCACGGCGAACTCCTGGGGAATACGACGGTCCTCCGGCACCACGTAATGCACGCCGTTATCGGCGTAATAACGGCCTACGATGTGCTTGAGTGCCCGCTCCAAAATGCGCACGACCGCACCTTCGATGCGTCCACGCCGATCCTCTCCTACCGCCCGTCCCAGGATGGTATCACCGTGGAACACCTTGCGCATTTCCCGCGGGGAGAGGAAAAGATCCTTGCCGCCCTCCTCGGGAATCAGGAAACCAAAGCCGTCGGGATGGGCGCTCACTGTGCCGCGCACCAGTTCCATGGCCTCTACGATGCCGTAGGCACCACGTCGGTTACGCACCAGCTGACCATCCCGTTCCATAGCCCGCAGACGACGCCTTAAGGCTTCCTGGTCATCTTCGGCGACTTCCAGTTCAGCGATAATGTCTTCCAAGGTGAGTGGCCGACCTGCACCCTCCAGATAGCTGAGAATGTACTCCCGACTGACGATCGGCCGTTCATATTTTTCTTTTTCCCGCTCGAACATAGGATCACGCTCATTAAGCGATGCAGGTTCTTGTGTTTCCGGCATTGACAAATGCTCCTCAATAAATGATTATTCCGTCCACGCCGAGGTGGCGGAATTGGTAGACGCGCTAGGTTCAGGTCCTAGTGAGCGAAAGCTTGTGCTGGTTCGAATCCAGTCCCCGGTACCACATCAGAGTATCCCAGTAGCCCAAAAGGGCTACTAAAATAAACCAAAACAAACCTTTATTCGGGGTTTCATGGAGATCATGAAACCCCGGTTATTTCTTTGCAACCCACGTTTCAGCGCAGCACTGCCCCGCCTGTGCCCCAGGCCATATTCCAAGATAGCACAGCGATCACTGGATATTGGACCATGGAGTCCCAGCAACCGGTGCCCCGTCCGGGACAGGTCCTCCCCAGCAAAACCTTTGCCGATCTGCTCAATCGTTACCTTCAATCCGATCTTCCTTCCGGATGCAGCGCAGTGGCCGTGGAGAAGATGGGGCGCTATCTCATGCTGACTTAGGAGCAAAGGCTATACACCAGCCATTGGGGCTGATGTTACCCGCCACTACCTTACAACTATGTGGGGCAATAAACTGTGCACAGATTGAACACTGAGCCTTGCCTTTAGGTGTATCCTGATATTGCATTGCTGCCTTTGGCATGGTTCCGGCGTCTGCCACACCGGCTCCCATCACCGTCGTCGTAGCCACCGCTCCGACAACAACCGCAATGTTTTTCAGCGCATCGCGACGGGTAATCATCTTGTCTTTTTCACTCATGGCCTTCTCCTGAGGATGTGCAACCAAGCTTGGCATTGTACCGCTTCTCATCGCTATAGCCAGCGATGAAACCCGCCGAGACTTGCCCGGCCCGATTCGCCGGTCAGAGGATCTCCGTACGTAAAATAGTGTCATCCCGATCCGGCCCCGTGGAGATAATCGCCAAGGGCCGTTCGGCGCGCTCTGCAATGGCCTCCAGATAGCAACGCGCCGCCTGGGGAAGATCGTCCCAGTGCCGCACCCCTGCCGTCGACTCAGACCAACCCGGGAAGCTTTCGTAGATGGGTTCACAGGCCGCCAAGGCCTCCGCCCCACCGGGCAGTTCCTCCTGAACCACCCCGTTTACCCGGTAGCCGACAGCAACGCGAATCTCCGCGAGGCCATCCAGTACATCCAGCTTAGTGATGCATAGGCCCGTCACCCCATTTACCCGGCAGGCGGCCCGCAAAGCCACCGCATCAAACCAACCGCAACGCCGCGCTCGTCCGGTGGTTGCACCCACCTCCGCACCACGCTCAGCGAGGAAGACCCCCGTCTCATCAAAGAGCTCCGTAGGGAATGGTCCGGCCCCGACACGCGTGGTGTAGGCCTTGGTAATACCCAGTACATAGCCCAGGTCCGCTGGCCCTACCCCGCTTCCGGCGGAAGCGCTACCCGCCACCGTATTAGAGGACGTCACAAAGGGGTACGTGCCGTGATCCACATCCAGCAGGGTACCCTGGGCACCCTCGAAGAGAATCCGCGCCCCTTCCGCCTGCAAACGCGCCAGTCGCACCGAAACATCTACCACCATGGGTGCCAGGCGCTCCGCAAGCCCCAGATACTGCTCCAGAATGGCGTGGAAGTTTTCCGGTTCCTGCTTAAAATAATGTTGGAGCACAAAGTTATGGTAATCCAGCGCCTCGCCAAGCTTGGCGGCAAAACGCTCACGGTGGAACAAGTCGGCAACACGCAAAGCGCGCCGCGCTACCTTATCCTCATAAGCGGGCCCGATGCCCCGACCGGTGGTGCCGATTTTTGCCGCACCCATCGCCTGCTCCCGCGCCCGGTCGAGACTCTTGTGGTAGGGCAGAATCAACGGGCAGGCGTCGGAAATGAACAAGCGCTCATGGGCATCGGGCACCACTGGCTGCAACTCATCCAGCTCGGAAAACAGGGCCAGCGGATCCAGCACCACACCGTTACCAATAAAGCAGGACACGCCAGCACGAAGAATACCCGAGGGAATCAGATGCAGAACCGTTTTCCGTGCGCCAATCACCAATGTATGGCCAGCATTATGTCCGCCCTGAAAGCGTACCACCGCCTGGCAGCGTTCTGTCAGCCAGTCGACAATTTTACCCTTACCCTCATCGCCCCACTGGGTACCGATGATCACCACATTTTGATTCATAGCCACGAACGACTCCGCAAATGGGTCATTGGAAAATTAAAATTCACGAATCAAGCTGCCGCATCTTCCAGCCCGCCTGCTCTCTGAGCAGAGCAGCATCAAAGCCCCGTGCCCGCAACGTCTGCTGGTCAGGCACTTCCTGATTCACCAAGTCCTGTAAAACAGCATAACCAGCCCGACGGTGTTCCTGTATCGACCGCCACAAAAGATCATCAGTACCAGCTGGAGCCCAAATCTGCCGCGCTCTCTCCGCTGCCGGGAATTCACGCAGCAGCGGCTTGAGATCTAAACTGAAGCCCGTCGCCGCCCGTCGTCGGCCAAACGCGACACCAATATCATCATAGCGACCGCCACTGGCCAGCGCCTCACCACGCTGCGGACCAAACAGCGAAAACAGCAAGCCGGTATGATACCGATGCCCGTGGATCTCCGAGAAGTCACATTGAATCGCGAGATCAGGATAACGCACACGCAAGGCCCCCCAGACAAAATGCAGATCATCCAGGGCTGTGCAAACAGCCGGGTGATGCCCGAGACGCTGGCGGGCCTGCTCCAAAACGTCGAATTCACCCTGTAAGCGCGACAGGACATCAAAATCTGCGCTGAGCTCCGTACCGCAATGGTGCTCCCGCAACCATGCCCGCACATCCGGCCAAGCCTTGCGCTCGACATGCTGCAACAAGTCCGCACGTAGCGCACCTTCCAGACCTGCCGCGTCCGCCAGCGCTTGGGAAATACCCACATGCCCGATATCCAGCAACAGATTCGGTACTGCACAGTGGATGAGGCTCTCCACCATCAGAGAAAGGACCTCCAGATCCCCCGCCGGCCCATCCACCCCGAAGAGCTCGGCACCCATCTGAAACGGGGCACGGCTCCCACCGAGCAAATCGGGCCGGGCGCGCAGCACTGTGCCCGCATACGCCAGACGTCGAAGCTCCGTCGCAGAGGAGGTCTGGGCGTCTATACGGGCCATCTGCGGCGTCATATCCGAACGCAGACCCACCAGCCGACCACTGTCCTGATCCAACAGTTTCCAGGTCTGCAAGTCGAGATCTGCGGCACTTCCGGTCAGTAAACTCTCCAGATGCTCCACCAGGGGTGGAATAACCTGGCGATAGCCCCACTGTGCGTAGAGATCAAGCAAAGTTCGGCGACAGTGCTCCAGTGCCTCCGTACGGGCAGGGAGAACGTCTTCAAAACCACTCGGCAGCAACCAGGCTGGGTGAGATTCAGGACGCGTCATTTGCCTGTCGGCTCCAGCGAATGGCGAAAATATTTAAAAAATGGCGAATCCGGGCTCAGCACGAGAATATCCTTGTCCCCCAGACTGTGACGATATGTTTCCAGGCTGCGATAAAAAGAGAAGAATGCCGGATCTTTACCATATGCCGCACCGTAGATAGAAGCCGCTTCAGCATCCCCCTGCCCCTTTAACTCTTCCTGTTGCCGATAGGCATCCGCTATAATCTGGGTCTTTTCCTTGTCCGCGTTGGCGTGAATTTCGGCGGCATCTGCGGCCCCCCGCGAGCGGTAGGCATTGGCCTCCTGCGTACGCTCAGCCTCCATCCGTTTGTAGACGGCCTGCAGCACCGCCGGGGGCAAACCCACCTGCATAACGCGCACATCGACCAGATGCACGCCAAGGGATTGAAGGCGCTGATTGGCCGCCACCAGCACCGGCTCCATCATCTTCTTAGGGTTACCCTGTATCACCGACGCCAAGGTCATTGTAGCGATCTCACCCCGCAAAGAAGAGCGCACAATGTCACCGATCCGGCTCTGTGCGCTCGCATCATTATGCAGGCGGGTGTAAAAGACCAGTGGATTGACTATTTGCCATTCGGCAAAAAAGTCGATGAGCACCGGCTTTTTTTCGACCGTCAAAAATGATTCTGGCTGCGTACTGTAGCTTGATAAACGGTTATCGATGAACTCCACATTTTGCACCAGAGGCCATTTCATATGGAGCCCAGGAGTTTCCGCCACCCGTACCACTTTACCAAACTGCAATACCACCGCGGTCTGGGTCATGCGCACCGAGTAAAAACTCGCGGAGGCCAGTAACAACAAGGCGAGCACCACAGCAAGCAAACTCCAGGCCCAGTTCTTCATGAGCCGGCTCCCGAGATTGGGATCTGCAAAGGCGCCGGACTGCTCGTTAGTGCTACCGGCGAAGGTATGGATACGGCTGGCGCCGTGGCTGCTACAGAGTTCGTCGGACTCTTGACCGCCATGCTGGGAGTTCTGGCGGGCATGTGGAGATAAATCACGGGCTGCCCCTTGCTCTCAATAATCACTTTCTGGGTATGACTCAAAATATCCTGCATGGTGTGTAAGTACATCCGCTCACTCACCACCTTTGGATTTTTCTGATAGGCCTGGAGGATGTCCGTGAAACGTGCGCTATCCCCCTTGGCACGATCCACTACCTGCTGCTTATAGCCCTCGGCATTCGTCACCATGGCGCCGGCTTCTCCCTGGGCCTTGGGAATCACCGAACTCGCATAAGCTTGCGCCTCGTTACGCACCCGCTCCATATCCTCACGTGCGGTCGTCACCTCCGTAAACGCTGCCTGGACCGCCTTGGGGGGGGCCACCTGCAGCAATTGAACAGAGTTAATGGTAACCCCTGCATGGTAGCGATTCAGCAGGTTTTGGGTGATCTGCTGGGCCTGCTGTTCAATCGCGCCTCTACTGGAGGTCAGCAAATCATCAATATTGCTACGCCCCACCAGCTCGCGCATGGCGGACTCCGCACCATATGAAATCAATTGATCCGGATTCGTGGTGGCAAACAGATAATGACTGGCATTGGTAATTCGATATTGCACGGCAAAACGGACATCGACCACGTTTCCATCTGCAGTCAGCATCATGCCGGGATTCAGTGAATCGGCGGCACCACCATAGCCCAAAACCAGACGATGGCTCTGCGCTACTTTGGGCAGATACACACGCTCAAAAGGGAAAGGGAGCCGATAGTGTAAACCGGGCTGGCTGATGCCAACCTCTTTGCCAAAACGTAGTACCACACCCTCTTCATCGGGTCCCACGACGTAAATGCCCGAGGCGATCCAGAACAGGATCAGCACCGAAAGCGCCAAAAAAGGTAGTAATTGCAGCCACTTGTGATTCATCTTCGAGCCACCGCCACGGCCACCACCGGAGCCAAAAATACCACCCAGTTTTTTCAGCTCCTGGGTGATTTTCTGGATATCAAAAACCGGCTTTTGCGCATTGGGACGACGTCCCCAAGGGTTATTATCGTTTTTGTTTCCGTTTCCGCCCGGATCACTCCACGGCATACCACTCTCCTTCCTCAGCCATCGGCCGGTATTGTAGGGGGCGCATCCATCGCCTGACAACCGCTACTGCGCATTTGCGCACGCATGCGCCGCCAGGTGAGATCATCAATATCAAAAATCAGATGTGCCATACCCTGATCATCAAAGCTTTCCTCAACAATACTGGCCACGCGGTGTAAGCGGGCACGCAGGGCACCCTCTTCAGGCGTCAACGTCAGTTCTGCACGTAGCATGGATCGTCCTACACGCTGCGTCATCGCCTGCAGCAACTCGGGTATACCGGTACCAGAGCGAGCGCTGACCCGCACCGCCATCAGCTTGCCAGAGCCTTCATATACATTTCCAGGTGCGTCTCCTGTCAAATCTACCTTGTTGAGCACCAACAGGCGGGGGATCTCATCGGCGCCGATTTCTGTCAAAACCGCATCTACCGCAGCAATCTGGGCATCACGGTCGGGAGCGCTCCCGTCGACCACATGGAGGAGTAACTGCGCTTGGTTCACCTCTTCCAAAGTCGCACGAAAGGCGGCGATCAAATCCGTCGGCAAATCACGCAGAAAACCGACGGTATCCGCCAGGAGAATGGCTTCGTGCCCCACCACTTGCAAACGCCGTATGGCAGGATCGAGGGTCGCAAACAAACGATCAGCGGCGTAACTGGAACTTTCCGTGAGGGTATTAAAGAGGGAAGACTTACCGGCATTCGTATAGCCGACCAAGGCGACCGTTGGTAGTGGTGCCCGCTGCCGCGCCCGCCGCTGGGTTGCCCGATGCGCCGCCACTTTGACCAGACGTCCGCGCAGGGAGCGAATACGCTCGCCGATGAGACGGCGATCTGTTTCCAACTGAGTTTCACCCGGCCCCCGCAATCCGATGCCGCCGCGCTGGCGTTCCAGATGGGTCCAACCGCGGATGAGGCGTGTCCGCAAGCGTGTCAACTGCGCCAGCTCCACTTGCAATTTGCCTTCATGGGTATGCGCTCGTCGCGCGAAAATATCGAGGATAAGGCCCACTCGGTCGACGACCCGGCACTGGAGGGCGCGCTCCAGATTGCGCTCCTGCACCGGGCTCAGGACCCGATCGAAGAGCACGAGATCTACAGACAAGTCGGAAACCTGCCCCGCCAGTTCGGTTACCTTACCACGCCCCAGAAAAGTCGCCGGATCGGGACGATCGCGCTGCACGGAAAGGAATGCCAATACCTCCGCGCCACTATCTGTGGCCAGATGAGAAAATTCTGCCCCATCGTCGGGATCAGTCTCACCATGCAATACCACATGGACAAGCAAAATCCTCTCCCGGGGCGCGGCTACAGCAACTGCGGTATTCGCCAGAATCAGGCCTCTTCTTCCGTACTGCTCTCGCCTTCACCTTCTGGCAAGGGCAAACGCACATCGCGACCGGGAACCACCGTAGAAATGGCGTGTTTGTAAATCATCTGACTCACATTGTTGCGCAGCAATACAACGAACTGGTCAAAAGACTCCACAAAGCCTTGCAGCTTGATACCATTCACCAGATAGACGGCGACAGGAACGTGCTCTTTACGCAACAGGTTGAGAAAAGGATCCTGAAGGACCTGTCCTTTTTGTTGTCCGGCCATTTTTTATCTCCTTGAACTGTAGCTTCATGGCACTTCTAGGGTAGTGAAAAAGCCTGTGGGACTCCTTGCACTGCAAGGCAGTTAGACTAACTCAAAAACAAAGCGAATGCCATGCTTGCGCAGCCGCGATGTAGCACATCTGCTCGGGGCGTAGCGGCAATCCGCTTTTGTTATGAATTGACCTGTCGCACGCTTCCCATTACGTTAGATGCAAAGCCAGTCGGCAAAAGTCCCGGTCGCGCCATTCCGCTGCCTCAGTCTGCAGCAGAAGACCGCGACCGGGACTTTTCCCAGACAGCCCCCAGGCACCCCTGGTTTCAGTGGACGACCCGGTGGTCATCGCCCCTGATGTGGCAACAAATAGGAGACGGAACCTTGGAAAAAACGACCATCAATGACAAAGCGCTCCGCGCTCGCGTTAAACTGCTCGGCAATTTGCTGGGCGAAGTCCTGCGCGAGCAGGCCGGAGCCCGGGTATTCAATGCCGTAGAACAGCTTCGCCAGGGATATATCCGGTTGCACAAAAAAGAGGACCGCCGCCTGCGTGATCGTCTCGCGCGCTTCATTGATGCGCTGCCCCAAGATGATCTCGTGCTGGTGATACGCGCATTCAATACCTACTTTAGCTTAGTCAACATTGCGGAAGAAGAGTTCCAGCATCTGCATCGCCGCCGCTTGCTCCAAAAGAAGGATGGGCTGTGGGTCGGTTCTTTCGAGGAAACCTTCCGCGAACTGCAAAATCAGGGCATCAACTCCGGGCAAATACAATTTCTCTTGGATCAGACGTGCTACCTGCCGGTATTCACGGCACATCCCACCGAATCCAAGCGGCGGACGGTACTTCATGGTTTACGTCGCATCTTTGTGGCCAGCAAAATGCTCGACGATCCATCTCTCAATGATGAAGAAGAACAAGATGTTCTCGACAATTTAAAGGCGCAAATCCAGATTCTCTGGGAAACCGAAGAAGTGCGTGCCAACCGACCACAGGTACAGGATGAGGTCGAAAATGGCCTTTTCTACTTCCGCGACAGTCTCTTTGAAGCGGTACCGCGCACCTATCAGGCGGCGCGGCGTGCAGCGCGACGGGTCTTTGGCAATGACGATATCGATATCCCGGCTTTCATCCGCTTCGGCTCCTGGATCGGTGGTGACCGCGATGGCAATCCCAATGTGACGGCGGCCATTACCGGTTGGGCCTTACGTACCCAGAGCATCGAAGTGTTGCGTGAATATCAGCGACGCTTAAACGATCTCTACCAGCTGCTCGGGCATTCCAGCCGTTTCTGCGCCATTTCTCCCATCCTGCTGGCCTCCCTGGAACGTGATGCCGATGACTTCCCGGAACTCGCCGAATGGGTGGATCAACGTTTTCCCAGCGAGCCTTATCGGCGCAAACTGCGCTATATGATGACGCGCCTTGATCTGCGACTCCGGCAACTGGAAAACGGTCAGGTCCTCAACGAGTCCTCTGGTCCAGCTTATGCGGCCGCGGAAGATTTCCTCGACGATCTGCTGCTGGTGCGTGACTCCTTGCGGGGCCACAACGATGACTACATCGCCGATCACGAGGTGCAGGACATTATCTGGCTGGTTCAGACCTTCGGCTTTCATCTGGCCAATCTGGATATTCGTCAGGAATCCACCATACATTCCCGTACCATCGCTGAGCTTTTCGCAGATGTGCCCAGCTTCGTCAATTACCTGGAACTGCCGGAAGAGACCCGCCTGCTGGTGCTCTCGGAAGCACTGCGCCGACCCGGTCCGCTGGTAGAAAAGCAGCCCGATCTGTCGCCAATGGCGACCGAGACCTGCGCCATGTTCCGCTGCATCGCCCAGTTGCGTCGTGAAGTGAGTGCATCCGGTTTCGGCAATTATGTGATCTCCATGACACACGAGGCCAGCCACATCATGGAAGTGCTGGTACTCGCCAAAGAGTTCGGCCTGGCCGGCTGGTCACGGCAAGGGCTCTACAGTGAGATTGCCGTCACGCCACTCTTTGAGACCATTCACGATCTCGAACGCATGGACACGGTGATGTCCACCTTACTGGACAACCCGGTTTATACTGAAATTCTCCGCAGTCAGGACGATACTCAGGAAGTCATGCTGGGCTATTCCGACTCCTGCAAGGATGGTGGCATCCTCTCTTCCAGTTGGACCCTGTATCAGGCGCAAATGCGGCTGGCTGCCCTGGCGGACAAACGCCGGATTCAGGTGCGCGTCTTCCACGGCCGCGGCGGCAGCGTGGGGCGTGGCGGCGGCCCCACCTACGAAGCCATTCTGGCCCAGCCGCCGGATACCGTACGCGGACAAATCAAAATCACCGAACAGGGAGAGGTGCTCTCCTTCAAATATGCCAATCTGGAAACGGCGCTTTATGAACTGACCGTGGGCACGGCTGGTCTCATCAAGGCGAGTATTGGTCTGGTCCGGTCCGTACCTAGTGATAACCCGGACCACCTGCGGATTATGGCGGAGCTAACCCGCACCGGGGAGGCGGTTTACCGTGATCTGACTGAAAACACGCCGGGCTTTATGGATTATTTCTACGAGGCCACCCCGCTTAACGAAATTGCCCACATGAACATCGGGTCGCGTCCCTCCCATCGCCAGCGGGGGGACCGTTCCATGTCTTCTATCCGGGCTATCCCATGGATTTTCGCCTGGGCCCAATCGCGGCATATTCTGCCAGCCTGGTATGGACTGGGTTCGGCACTCGCCCAGTGGCGGGAGGACAAGCCGGAGCGCTTGCAGGCTTTACAGGATATGTACCAACAGTGGCCATTCTTTCGGGCACTCATGAGCAATATCATCATGGCCATGGCCAAAACGGATATGGCTATCGCTGGCGAATATGCCGGTTTACCCAGAGATCAGGAGGTTGCTGCCGGAATATATCAGAAAATTCGTGCCGAATTCGAGCGCAGCTTGGCCGAGGTGCTCGCCATGACCGGATCAACGCAACTACTCGCCGACAATCCGGCCTTGGCATTTTCCCTGCAACGACGCAATGTCTACATGGAGCCACTCAACCATATTCAGCTCGCCTTGCTGCGTCGTTATCGCAACGATGACGCAGCGCCCGAGTTCCGCGAGATATGGCTGGACCCCCTATTGCGCACCATCAATGCTATTTCTGCCGGACAGCGCAACACCGGGTAAGGAGGAAGGTGTGTGTCTCTGCCAGAATTAATCCTCGCGTCCACCAGTCCTTACCGCCAGGAATTGTTGCAACGTTTACAAATTCCGTTCCGCGTGGAGGCTTCAACGGTCGATGAAACCCCGTTACCGGACGAGGCGCCAGAGGCCCTCGTCTGTCGGCTGGCAGAAGCCAAGGCGCAGGCCGTGGCACGCCGCAATCCCCAGGCAGTGGTCATCGGCGCCGACCAGATGGCGGTCTGCGGTACCCGCATTCTCGGCAAACCGGGGAATGCCGAACGGGCCGTGGAACAACTGGGCTGGATGCAGGGTCAGGCCGTCGAATTTCTCAACGGCATTGCCATTGTCGCCGCATCCGGCACAGAAATATTCCTGGTGCCCTATCGGATCGTCCTACGCGCTCTAACGAGCATGGAGATTGAGCGCTATGTGGCGCGAGACCAGCCACTGGATTGCGCCGGAAGTTTCCGCTCCGAGGGGCTGGGCATCAGTCTGGTGAAGTGCATGGAAGGAGAAGACCCGCACGCATTGCTGGGCTTGCCGCTGATTGCCCTCTGCCGGGTGTTGCGCAAACTCGGTTACCCGCTACCATAACCCCCTGAAAGGGTATTAAAAAGGGGCATCGCAGTGATGCCCCTCCGATTGCGCAAAGCAACGGGATTAGCCCCAGCTGTCGCCGCCGTCATCCAGTCCGAAGTCGTCATTGGACGCCAACTGGTCATTGCCCCAGGAGTCGTCTGTCAAACCCAGATCATTGTTGCTGCTATCACTGGCGGCATTACCCGATTCATTGCCATGCCCAAACAGACTTCCGGCCAGTGCCTGGCCGGCTGCCAGTCCGGCGCCCACACCAACACCAGTGGCAATCCCGGAGGCCAGACTGGACCCCAGCCCACCCCCCTGCTGCGGCATGCCGCCCATGGCTCCGCCGGGATTCATGGGACCATAACCGTTCATGCCCCCGAAAGGCCCGGAAGGCTGCCCACGGTACATCATGCTCGCCTGCTGGCGGTGGCGGCGCAAGAACATGGATATCAGCGCAATGAACGCGACGAGACCCAGGAAAAACGCCAGCACTGTACCCCAGTGACTTTCTTTGCTGATTTTACCGACCGGTTTATTCACATGACTCTGCAATGATTTCTTAAAAGAGGTCAGCACCTGCGGTTTCACAAAGGGCATACCGGGTGCAAGTTGCTCGGATTTCTGCAAGGCCGCTGCCGCCCCGGCCCAGCTACCCTGACGCGCCAAAATACGCGCTTCCAGATACTGCGCTTCTGCAGATTGCGGATGCGCAACCAATACTTTCTGCATCATGCTCTGCGCCTGGTCCAAACGACCCGCCTGCACAGCCTGCGTGACTTGCGCTACACTCGGCTCAGCCCACGCTGCCGGTGCGACCAGCATCAAAGCAACGGCAATGAGTCCAAAAATTTTTAATTGCATACGCTCCTCCAACTAAAATGTTGTGACTTGAATATGCGGTGAAACTCTGCCTAAATCAAGAGCCTCACGCGCGCGGGCTCAGTAGGCATTTTCGACCGCGTTGCCCAGCGACGGGTTCCCTGCATTTACTACGAAAAAAGTGCCGGGCGTATTTGACAGCAGGTGGAATTATCGCCATTATACTGACCGGTCGGTATAGGCTCGTGAGAGGTGTTGTTGTGCAAAAAGCATTGCCAAGACCCATTGCCGCGGCGCTGGCGACCGTGCTGGCAGGGAGTCTGGCGGCCTGTAGCTTCGAGCCGCCCCTGCGTGTTCCCCAGGCGCCACTGGATAAAACACCCTATACCGCTGCTGCGCGCATCAAACAAACGGTAGTACCCGGTGGCCCTGCTGGCCAGGCTCAGGAGATGGAATATGGCAAAGAACTCCACGAAGAATGGTGGAAGCTCTTTCACGCCAAAGCACTGGACGAACTGATCACCGCAGGGCTGAAAAACAGCCCGACCATCGCCCAGGCACAGGCGCAACTGCGCGAAGCGCAAGCCACCGCGAAAGTGAATAACAGCATTTTTTACCCGCAGATCACCGGCAATCTCCAGGCGAATCGTAGCAAGGCCAGCGCCGCAGCCTTTGGCAGGAGTGGCGGCTTTTACTACTCCCTGATCACCGGCAGCGTCGGCGTCACCTACTACCCGGATATTTTCGGCGTTAACCGCCTGGTCTATCGCAATAGTGAAGCCTTGGTGAAGTATCAACAGTGGGAACTGGAAGCGGCACGACTGACTCTGACCGGCAACATTGTCACCACCGCCATCAATGAGGCGGCGACGGCAGGTCAGGTTCGCGCCACCACGGCCATCATTGCTCAGGAAAAAAAGCTTCTGCAACTGACCGAGAACCAGTATCGCGCGGGAGCCATCGACTATGTCAACGTGGTGAATCAGCGCAGTCAGCTAGCCACCGAAATGGCGACTCTGCCGCCACTGGAGCAGCAACTTGCCGTCTATCGTCATGAGCTCGCCATTTTGGTGGGAAACTTTCCTGCGAACGCCAGCCGTCAAACCTTTACCCTCGAAGAGCTGCAACTGCCGGAGAAACTGCCGGTAAGCCTCCCCTCGCAGTTGTTGAAGCAGCGTCCGGATATCCGCGCTGCACTCGCGCAGATGCGAGCGGCGAATGCGATGATCGGAGAGGCGCGTGCGCAGTTTTATCCTACCGTCCAACTCAGCGCCGCGTTCGGCGCCACAGCGACGCACCCGGGGCTGTTTTTCAACCCGGTGAGCAGCATCTGGAGCCTGGTGGGCGCCCTGTCGCAACCGATCTTTGAGGGCGGCAAATTGGAGGCGCAGAAAGCCGAAGCACACGCCGCTTATGACGTGGTGTATGCCGCTTACAGAAGTACGGTGCTCAGTGCCTTTGCTCAGGTAGCGAATGCCTTGCGCGCGGTGGAGCATGATGCACAGACGCTCGCGGCGCAGCGAGAGGCGTTCCAGGCAGCCGCGCAGGCGTTGCAGCTGGCCCAGGCGAGTTATCGGGCGGGGGCCTCTGATTATCTCACCCTGCTGACCTCCGAAGTACAGTATGACCATGCCCGGATTGCTGAAATCAAGGCTGAGTCGCAGCGCTATCAGGATACCGCGGCGCTGCTCGTCGCTCTGGGTGGTGGCTGGTGGAACAAAACGGGGCCCCGAGCCCCCGCCAGCGCCCCACAAAATTCCCATTCAGATGCCGGTACATTACCGGCAGCGCAGGCTAACCCATGAGCAATCATGCATTCAGCACAGCCATCCGCCGTGGAGACTGGTCATGAAAAAAGCATTTATTATTGTAATTATCGTCCTGCTCATTGTTTTTGGAGGTATTTTTGGCTTCAAGATCTTCGTTAACGAGAAGATTTCCGCGGCCATGGCGCACATGCCCAAACCCGTCATGACCGTCAGCGCTACCGCGGCCAAAACAGAACTTTGGCATCCTCGCCTGCAGGCCATAGCTTCTCTGGCGGCCGTGCAAGGGGTGGAGATCACCCCGCAGATAGCTGGCAATGTGACCGCCATTCACTTCCATTCTGGTCATTATGTCCAGGCAGGCGCGGTGTTGGTGCAAATTGACGACAGCAACCAGCGGGCACAACTGGCGAGCGATGAAGCACAACTTCGTCTGGCACAGATCAATCTACACCGCACCCACGAACTGATTGCCACCAAAGCCGCCAGTCAATCACAACTGGATTCCGCTGTGGCTACCTATCAAAGCAGCGCGGCTACGCTTAAAAACATTCGTGCAACGCTGAACAAGTTGGCCATCCGCGCGCCCTTCAGCGGTTATCTGGGCATCCGCCAGGTGAATATTGGGCAATATCTCACACCCGGCACCAAGATCGTCGACCTGCAATCCTGGGATCCGCTCCATGCGAATTTCACTTTACCGCAAAGTGAGCTACAGGACATTCATGTGGGCACGCTGGTGCAAGTCGAGACTAATGCACGCCCGGGTCAGATTTTCGCCGGAAAAGTGACCGCATTGGGGGCTTCGGTGAACAGCGCGACACGGCAAATTGAGGTGCAGGCCACCATTGCCAATCCGCAAAGTGTATTGCGCCCCGGACTTTTTGGCGAGCTCACGGTAATCCGCAATATCGAAGAAAAGGTGTTGACGGTGCCCGTCTCCGCTCTTTCTTATAACACCTTCGGCGACTATGTCTATGTGATTAAAAAGGCGACGCAGGATGGCAAGACCGTGGAAGTCGCCCATCAACAAGTCATCAAGCCCGGCAAGGAGCGTAATGGACAGGTGAGTATCGTCTCGGGCCTTAAAGCCGGTGATATGGTCATCACTGCAGGGCAGGTAAAACTGGTGGATGGCAGTCTCGTCAAGATCAGCACCGAGAAAGATGCATGAGGCGTAAAACATGACTTTCACCGATATTTTTGTGCGCCGCCCGGTTCTGGCCACCGCCCTAAGCCTCGTCATTTTCCTGCTGGGTCTGCATGCCTATTCGATGATGCCGGTCCGTGAATATCCAGCCTTGGTGAACACGGTCATTTCCATAAAAACCGCGTATCCCGGCGCCAGCCCAAATACCGTACAAGGCTTCATCACCGCGCGCCTGGAAAAAGTGATCGCCAGCGCACCGGATATAGACTACATGACCGCCAACAGTTCGGACGGTTCTTCAACCATCACCGTGTACATGAAGTTGAATTACAGCCCCAATGCGGCGCTCGCCAACATCCAATCGAAAGTGCAGCAGGTAACGGATCAGTTACCGGCGGGCAGTCAACTACCCGTCATCAGCGTCACGAACGGCCACCTGACAGATCTGCTGTACGTCGCCTTCTACAGCCAAGAACTCAGTCAGCAGCAAATTACCGACTATCTGCTGCGTGTGGCGCAACCGCGACTGGCCTCGGTACCGGGAGTAGGCGAAGCGCAGATACTGCCACCAGGCGCCGGCAACGGGAATACCTACGCGATGCGGGTGTGGTTGAATCCGCAGAAAATGGCGGCCTTGGGCATTACCGCCGCGCAGGTTTCACAAGCATTAGCCGCGAACGATTTCATTTCCGCTGTCGGACAAACGCGGGGAAAGACGGTACAAAACACCATCGTCGCGACCACCAATCTGCATAATGTGGGTGAATTCCGCAATCTGGTGCTGCGCCAGTCTGGCAACACCCTGATCCGTCTCAAAGATGTAGCCAAAGTCGAACTCGGTGCACAGGATTACACCTCGCAGGCCTTTTTTGATGGCAAACCAGCGGCATTCATCGGTATTCAGGAGGCGCCTTCGGCCAACTCTCTGAATGTGGCTTCCGGGGTAAAAGCATCGTTGGCACAACTGACCAAAAGTCTGCCACCCGGAGTGCATATGGCCATTCCTTATGACGCCAGCACTTTCATCAAGGCTTCTATCGATGAAGTCGTCATGACCATTGGAATTACCCTTGCCGTGGTGGTGCTGGTCATTTTCCTCTTCCTGGGTTCTTTCCGTGCGGTACTCATACCCGCGATCGCCATCCCCCTGTCTATAGTGGGCGCCGGCCTGATCACCTGGTTCATGGGCTTCACCATCAACCTGCTGACCCTATTGGCAGTGGTTTTGGCCATCGGACTGGTGGTGGACGACGCCATTATCATCGTAGAGAACGTACACCGGCATATTGATGAAGGGAAAACGCCTTTTGAAGCAGCTTTAATGACCGGACGGGAGCTGGGAGGGCCGATCATCGTCATGTCCACCACGCTCATCGCCGTATTCGCCCCCATCGGCTTTATGGGGGGGCTGACGGGCAGTTTGTTTGGTGAATTCGCGTTTACGCTGGTGGCTACGGTTTTAGTGTCCATGATCGTAGCGCTCACGTTATCGCCGATGCTCTCCAGCAAGATATTACGCCCGACCAGGGAACATGGCTTTGAATACTTTATCGAGCAACGCTTCACTGGTCTGCGCGATTTCTACGACCGTATCTTAGGTAGCACACTGAATTATGTGCCGGTCACCATGCTCTTTGCCGTGGTAGTGTTCGGGAGTATCTACTTTTTGTTTAGCACCTCAAAATCCGAATTGGCGCCAGCGGAAGATCAGGGCATCATTTTTAATGCTGGCACGGGCGGCCCAACCATTACGCCGGATCGGCTGGCCAATGATGGACAACAGGTTCTAAAGGTGTTGAATAAATATCCTGAAACCAGGGCAACCTTCATGGTCACCGGCATATCGGTAGGCAGCGGCGGCGGCTCCAACAGCCTGTTCGCTGGCATGAACCTGACGAATTGGGACAAACGTTCCACGACGGCGATGCAGTTGCAACCACAAACCCAGCGCGCCCTGCAAAGTGTCCCGGGTCTCCAAGTGGCCTCCTTTTTACCGCCGTCCCTGCCCGGTTCGGCAGGCGGTCTGCCGGTGCAATTTGTGCTGCAGAGCCCGGGCAGCTACGGCAAAATCGATCAGGTGGCTGGCCAGCTGATCGCAGAAGCTTACAAAAGCGGTTTGTTTTTCTATGTCACCAAGGACTTGCGTATCGACAATCCTGAGATCGTGTTGAAGATCAATCGGAATATGGCCGCCACCCTTGGGCTGACCATGGCGAACATCGCCCAGGATCTGCAGCCCCTCTTGGGCGGCAACTATGTTAACCGTTTCGATATGGAAGGCCGTAGCTACAAGGTCATTCCCCAGGTCCCGGATCATTTCCGCCTCGATCCAGCCGCCTTGAAGCGATATTACATCGCCACCGGCAGCGGTCAGATGGTGCCCTTATCTGCCGTAGTTTCTATTGAAACCAAGGTCGAGCCGCAATACTTGCCACAGTTCCAGCAACTCAACTCGACGACCATCCAGGCGGTACCCAAGCCTGGCGTTACCCTGGGCGAGTCTTTACGGTTCTTCAAGGCTGCGGCAGAAAAAATCATGCCCAAGGATTTTTCTCTGAACTATGCGAGCCAATCCCGTGAATACATGCAAGAGTCGGGGGCATTGCTGACCACCTTTGCACTGGCCATTATCCTGATTTATTTGTTGCTGGCCGCACAGTTCGAGAGTTTCCGCGACCCGCTGATCGTGCTGATCACGGTACCCATGTCCATCAGTGGTGCGTTGATTTTCATCAGCCTGGGGCTGGCCTCCATCAACATCTATACGGAATTAGGGCTGATTACACTGATTGGTCTGATCGCGAAGCAAGGTATCCTTATTGTGCAGTTCGCCAACGAGATTCAGAAGAAAGAAGGACTCAACAAGCGAGCAGCCGTGCAGAAGGCCTCCAGCATTCGTTTGCGTCCCATCCTCATGACTACGGGGGCGATGGTGCTGGGCGTTCTGCCCTTGCTGCTGGCGGGCGGACCCGGCTCGGTCAGTCGCTTCCAGATGGGCCTGGTGATCTTTACCGGCTTGGGTATCGGCGCTTTCTTCTCGCTCTTCGTGGTGCCGGCCATGTATATGCTCGTCGCCAAGGATTTACGCGCGCCCCGGAACACCCAGGAAGCCTGACGGAAGTAGGCTCTTTGGCGCAATGGATCTGGCTGGGATGCTGATTGGGATCCCGGCTTTTTTCGCTTGACAAGACGGAGAGTGGCCAGAAGAATACTGGCAAATACTGCCAGGTTGACTGGTTCGCTATTCGCACACAGGTAAATTTTTTCATGGGTCATAAATTCTTCCTGAGCATTGAGACCTTAGCAAAGAGGTCCTGGTGACTGCGCAACGCATTGATGGCAAATCCATAGCCAAAAAAATACAGGCGGAGGTCACCCATCGCAGTCAAGCTTTTCTCCAGCGTCATGGACGCTCCCCTGGCCTTGCGGTAGTGCTGGTCGGGGCCGATCCGGCGTCGCAAGTCTATGTGCAAAAAAAACGCGATGCCTGTGCTTCCGTAGGTATCAGTTCTTTTTCTGCCAATCTTCCTGCAGACAGCACGCCACAGCATCTCCTGGCTCACATTGCCGAATTAAACGCCAATAATGCTGTGGATGGCATCCTGGTGCAGTTGCCCCTGCCCCCACATTTTGATCCTGAAGAAATCATTGAGGCCATTGCTGTCGACAAGGATGTCGATGGCTTTCACCCCTACAATGTCGGCCGCCTTGCGCTGCGCGCGCCGCTGCTGCGCTCCTGTACGCCAGCCGGTATCATGACATTGCTTCAGGAAACCGGTATAGAGGTCAGGGGGAAAGAAGCGGTGATTGTCGGCGCATCCAATATTGTCGGACGGCCCATGGCGCTGGAACTCCTCCTGGCCGGGGCGACGGTGACCGTCTGCCACCGCTTCACCCGCGATCTTGCGGCCCATGTGGGGCGCGCCGAACTGCTCGTCGCGGCGGCCGGCAAACCGGGACTGATACCTGGGGAGTGGGTTCGTGAAGGAGCCGTGGTCATTGATGTAGGCATTAATCGTCTTCCGGATGGGCGGCTGACCGGTGATGTAGACTTTGCTGGTGCGGAGCAACGTGCGGCGTGGATCACGCCAGTCCCTGGCGGGGTCGGCCCCATGACGGTAGCCACACTCTTACAGAATACCCTGATTGCGGCAGAACAACGCATGGGGATACGCACATGAATGAGGCACCTGCCCCGCAAAAAGCTGATGCGGCGCCCTCTCTGGACAATCCCGATCTCTATTTCAACCGCGACCTCAGCATTCTCGAATTTAACCGGCGGGTACTCGCGTTGGCAGATGATCCACATGTACCCCTGCTGGAGCGTTTACGTTTTCTGACCATCGTTTCCAACAATCTGGACGAATTTTTTGAAGTACGCATGGCAGGGCTTCTGCAACGGCGCAAATTTGGTGCCGGTCCTTCGGGGCCGGATATGCTCGGACCCAATCTCGAAATTGAAGCCGTAGCCAAAATGGCCCACGAAATTATCTCTGCGCAATATCGCTGCCTGAACCAACGACTGCTACCGGCACTGGCCAAAGAGGGTATCCGTCTGTTGCGTCGGCGCGAATGGCAGGCCGCGCAAAGACGCTGGATCAGCAGCTATTTTCAGAGTGAAGTCCTACCCCTGCTCACCCCCTTGAGCCTTGACCCAGCCCACCCCTTTCCCAAGGTACAGAACAAAGGACTGAATTTTGCCATCGCCCTGGAGGGCCAGGATGCTTATGGGCGACATAGTCCCATCGCCATCGTGCAGGCACCGCGGATACTGTCACGTATCATCCAGATTCCAACGCACCTGGCCGGTCCGCATGATTTCGTGTTTCTTTCTTCTATCATTCACGAGCATGTGCAAACCCTCTTTCCGGGCCTGACGATACAGGGTTTTTATCAATTCCGGGTAACCCGTAATAGTGAACTCTTCGTGGACGAAGAAGAGGTGGACAACCTCCTCGATGCGCTCGCTGATGAACTACCGATGCGCCCTTTTGGTGAGGCGGTACGGCTGGAAGTCGCCAGCAACTGTCCGCGCGAGGTGATCGACTACCTCTTGAAGCATTTTGAGCTTGGTGAGGATAATCTGTACTCGCTGCTGGGTCCCGTGAATCTGTCACGGCTGGCCGCCATCATCGACATGGTTCCTCGCCACGATCTGCTCTTCCCGCCCTTTGTACCCGGCCTACCCTCAGTCTGTACGCGACCGGAGAATATATTTGCCCAACTCCGCGAGGCACCCATTCTCCTCCATCACCCTTACCAGAGCTTCAATCCGGTGCTGGATTTTCTCCGCCAAGCGGCCAGTGATCCGCAAGTCATTGGTATCAAACAGACGTTATATCGCACTACCCCAGACTCTCCCATCATCGATGCGCTGATAGAAGCAGCGATGGCGGGCAAACAGGTCACTGCCGTGGTCGAACTCAAGGCCCGCTTTGACGAAGCCAATAACATCCGGATGGCGGAGCGCCTGGAAGAGGTGGGTGTACAGGTGGTATACGGCGTGGTCAACCACAAGGTACATGCCAAGATGATCCTGGTCCTACGCCGTGAGGAGGACGGGATTCGCCTCTACGGGCATCTGGGTACTGGCAATTATCATCCCCGTAATGCGCGGATTTATACCGATCTTAGCCTGCTCACCACACATCCTGACGTCACGGCCGACATGAACGATCTGTTCATGCATATCACCGGCATGGGTAAGGCACCGCAACTGCGTTGCCTGCTGCAAAGTCCCTTTACCATGTTCAGCGGGATACGTGATGCCATTGAGGCAGAGACCCGGCTCGGCGTGAAAGGCCGCATCATCGCACGGGTGAATGCGCTGGTCGAACCAGACCTGATTCGCGCCCTGTACCGGGCCTCCCAGGCCGGGGTGGAAATCGACCTGGTGGTACGCGGCGCCTGTGCCTTACGTCCCGGCATACCCGGTGTCTCTGAATGTATCCGGGTGCGTTCCATTGTCGGTCGTTTTCTCGAACACAGCCGTGTCTACTACTTCGGGAATGACGGGCATCCCAAGCTTTGGATGTCGAGTGCCGACTGGATGGGACGCAATCTCTTTCGCCGCCTGGAAGTCGCGGTACCCATTCTCGATCCCGACTTGCGCGCACGCATACTCAAAGAAACCCTTCAGCTGTACCTGGAAGATGACTGTAACGCTTGGGCCATGCGTGCCGATGGTACTTATGATTTTCTGCGTAAAACCCCAGATGCCGCCTGCAAATCGGCTCAGGACCGTTTATTGGAACACTACAATAGGAGTAGCCACCATGCGTGACAAGGTTTCGTCGTGATCCGGGTGCTGGTGCTCAACAGCAAAGGAGGTGCCGGAAAGACGACAGTTGCCACCAACCTCGCCAGTTTTCTGGCACTACGCGGTTCGGTACTGCTCGCTGACCTGGATCCACAGCACTCGTCCAGCTCCTGGGCCGAGCGGCGGTCGGAGCACCTGCCAAAGCTGTCCATCATTGTCGATGCTGATCGGGATTTCCGTGATTATCCAACGAGCGATTTCGTCGTCTTTGATGCCCCTGCTGGCCTGAAAAAAGGGCGCCTGGAAGACATGCTGGATGAGGTGGAGGTGCTGTTGGTACCCATCGGTCCCTCCTCTTTCGATATGGACGCCAGCCGTCTTTTCCTGGAAAAACTGGATGAGATTAAACGCTTTCGCAAGGGTAAGGTGCGCATGGGCGTTATTGCCAACCGCGTGAATGCGCGTACCAAGGGCGGACAGCATCTGCAACTATTTCTGGCAGATTTGCAGTTGCCGGTGGTGGCCACCCTGCGCGATAACCAACTCTATGTGCGGGCCGCGCAACTGGGCGCGGGCATAGCGGATTTGCGGATGGCAGAAACCCGCGCTGAATTGCCGCAATGGGCGCAGATCCTGCGCTTTGTAACGGAGGGGAAACGTGGAACAAGAGCTTAAACTGCAGATACTCGATCCGTCCCCTGCCGCCTGGGAAAAAATCAGCCAACATCCTCTGCTCGCACTGGGTACGATCTCCCCTTTGCAGCTTCACGCTCTCTATTATGATAGCCGTGATGGCGCCTTGCAGCGCGCCCGGCTAGCCTACCGTGTACGTCGAGAAGGAAAAGAGTGGGTGGCCACTCTCAAGGCCGAAGGCCAATCCGCTGGCGGACTGCATCAGCGCCCCGAATGGAACGTCACCGTCTTCTCCTCCGAAGCTGATCTCCGGGTGTTTACTGACTCGGATGCTGTAGCATTACTGGCACCCTTTTTGGATTTGGCCTTGCAAATCATTCTCGAAACCCGTTTTGAACGGCTGGAGAGTCGGGTGGATCGCGTGGACGGCAGCCAGATTCTGGTCGCACTGGATCGCGGAGAAATCGTTGCCAACGGCTTACGTGAACCTATTCTCGAAGTAGAGCTGGAATTGGCAACAGGAGAGGCTGCCGCGGTATTGGAGATGGGCGCAGAACTGTGCCTCGCTCTGCCGCTGTTGCCCGATGGGGAAAGCAAGATGTTTCGGGGCTTGCGTCTAGCCGGGCTGATACCGACCGATGCCGGTGTGATGCGCTACCAAACACCACCGCTACGCCGCCACGAAAATGCCGGAAAAGCATTCAGCCGCCTGCTGATCCAACAAAGTCAACAAGCGATTAGCGAAGCCAGGCAGCATTCGACCGATAATAGCACGCAGACCTTACATCAGTTGCGCAAAACCGTCCGCAGCCTGCGCGCGCTGCTGCGCTTCTGCCGGGCTCTGGATGCTGACAACCGTCTCGGTAATGCCCGTCAGGAATTGGCTGACTGGTTTCATCAGCAAAATATACGCCGTGATCATGAAGTACTCGCCATGTATTGGGAAGCGTTGGCCACGGATACGGGCACCGAAGTGATTCCGCTGCGTAGTTGGCTGATAGTGCAAGCCGAAGCAACACCTGCCCATCTCGGCCAGTGCGCCGCCGCGATTCTGAAGCTTTGGGCACGGCTGCTGCGTGCAACGCTATACAGTGATCAGGATCTACAGCACTACGCAGAAATGCATTTGCGGCGTCAGGATCGCCAATTAATGGCGGCGGGAGACGCAGCCAAGACCGCCGCCAGTTTTCATGTCTTGCGCATACGCATCAAGAACTGGCGCTATGTGATTCTCGCGCTGGGCGATATCTGGCCCAGCAAAGATAGTAAAACACTGCTCAAACTGCTGTCCGCCCTCCAGGAAATCTCTGGTGCTGTCCATGACGCCGAGATGGCAGGACAGCATCTGGCGGGACTAGCCACCAGCCGCAAGCACGGACTCGCTTTCAGTGCGGGAATGCTGATGGGCTATCTCCATGCCCGGGAGAGTCGACAACGCAAAAAATTCTCCCGGTATTGGGAGCGCCTGGAGAACGCCCCACGGCCGTGGGGCTGATTCCATCAGCACTTAATCCAAACCCTCGCGCTTGCGTTCGGTCATATGCGCAATCAAGGCAATTTCGTGGGCTAGGCAATACTGCGCTTCCGTCACCTCCCACTCGCGCGCCTGCTCCAGATCATAGGTGTCCGTGTCGCAGACCTGCTCCAGTTGCTGGCAGTTCAGGTTCTCACTCAAGAAACCCGCCACCGCGGCAATCTGATCATTACCCAGAACGCTGACCGCCTCGCCAAGCGTGAGATTGGTCTTGCCACTTAACTGTTCCGCAACGGCGATTGTCGCTGCATCCAGGCTTTCTTCGTTTTTCAGCATGAGCGCTCTAGCGAGGGCGCGTTGACGATCTATAGCCATCCTTTCAGTCTCCTTGTGTTTTTTAATATATTCAATATTTAGTGGGATAAGAGCGCTGTATGACTTCTGCTAGGTCGCGGGAAAGCTTAGGCTTACCCGCCAGCATTTTCAAGGCTTCGCCCATAGCCTGCTGGCGTGGAGCATCATAACGCTGCCAACGGCTCAGGGGTGTTGCCAGACGCGCCGCTGTCTGTGGATTAAGATCGTCAAGACGACAGAGTTGCTCCGCGTAAAAGGCATACCCCGAACCATCCGCTGCATGGAAAACCGTGGGATTAGCGGCAAAACCACCGAGCACTGCACGTACCCGGTTAGGTACCCGCCAATCAAAGGCAGGATGCACGAGCAAATGCTCTACCTGACGCAGGGTTTCCGGGCGTGGTGCGGCTGCCTGTATCGCAAACCATTTGTCGATTACCAGCGGATATGCATGCCACTTTCGGTAAAAGTCGAGCAGGATATCCTCGGCATCATGGTGGCGATGTTGTACCAGCAACTGAAAAGCGGCCAAGCGGTCCGTCATGTTATCGGCCTGAGCATATTGCTGACGGGCATGCAGGGTCATCTCCTCGTGACCGTCATGGTCGCTGGCAATCAGATAACTCAGGGCCAGGTTACGCAGACGCCGGCGACCGATAGACAAAGCGTCGCGCTGATAAGCCGCGGCAAGATCATGATACAACCCGACCCACTCAGGCACGAACTGCGTGCCGATGCTGCACATCAAGCTATCGCGCGCGTGATGAATCGCCTCGACGGCGATCACTGGCATCTGCTCGCCGATATATTCCTCGCTGGGGAGAGAAAGCAATTCGGCACGGAAGGCCGGGTCTATCTGCGCATCCCCTAAAGTCGCCGCGACAGCATGCCGCAGAGCGCCTGGCAGCGAGGCAACCGAGGCATCAGCCACGGCGGCGAGCAAGGCTTTTACCGCAAGATCCTGGATACTCTCCCAACGATTGAAGGGATCATCATCGTGGCCGGCCAAAAAACTACGGGCATCGTCATCCAACGGACTTTCGAGGCGAACCGGTGCCGAGAAGCCACGCAAAAGGGAGGGGGTCACTGGATCAGGCAGGTTGTCAAAAGTCCACGACTGTTCAGTCTGCTCCATTAAAAGTATCCGTTCACGGTCAGCTCCGCCCAGAAGGACCCGTTGCCCCTGGGTGTTGAACAGCGCCATACGCACGGGGATCGGCACCGGCTCTTTAACGGGCTGCCCGGGTGTTGCCGGGGTTTCCTGATGCAGAGTGAGGTTATAGCTGTGCCGGGCCGGATCATAGCTACCGGTCGCGCGCAGGATCGGTGTTCCCGCCTGGCTATACCAGCGACGAAAACCGGAGAGATCGCGCTGGTTGGCATCCTCCATGGCGGCGATAAAGTCTTCAATGGTAACCGCATGACCATCGTGTCGCTGAAAATAGAGATCCATGCCCTGGCGAAACTGTGCTTTACCCAACAGCGTGTGGATCATCCGCACCAGTTCGGCGCCTTTTTCGTAGACCGTCGCCGTGTAGAAATTATTGATTTCGGAATAGGCATCGGGCCGCACCGGATGCGCAAGGGGACCGGCATCCTCCGGGAACTGGGCAGCGCGCAAACGGCGCACATCGCCGATGCGCTGAACACCGCGGGAATTCTGATCGGCACTGAACTCCTGATCACGAAACACCGTCAGGCCTTCCTTGAGACTCAACTGAAACCAGTCACGCAAAGTCACCCGATTGCCGGTCCAGTTGTGGAAATATTCATGGGCAATGACTGACTCAATACCCTGATAGTCGTTGTCCGTAGCGGTTTCCGGGCTGGCGAGCACATATTTAGCATTAAAAATGTTGAGGCCTTTATTTTCCATCGCGCCCATATTGAAGCTGTCGGTAGCAACAATCATGTAGCGGTCCAGATCGTATTCCCGACCGTAGACCGTCTCATCCCAGCGCATGGCGCGCTTGAGGCTGTCCATGGCCTGGGCGCAAGCGCCGGTGTCACGTTCGGCCACATAGATTTCCAGCATCACGTCCCGGCCGGAAGCGGTACGGTATTGATCGCGGATCACCGCCAGATCACCAGCAACCATGGCGAAGAGGTATGCCGGTTTGGGATAGGGGTCTTCCCAGCGGGCCCAGTGCCAGCCGTCCTCCTCGTCACCCGTGGCCATACAATTGCCGTTGGCGAGCAGCACCGGGCAATTTTTTTGTGGGGCGTGCAGAGTGACCGTGAAGCGGGCGAGGCAATCAGGACGATCCAGGGTGTAGGTAATGCGCCGGAAACCCTCCGCTTCACATTGGGTCAAGAATTGCCCGCCCGCATGATAGAGGCCGGAAAGCGTGGAGTTGGCCGCAGGATGTATACGTACTCTGCTCTCCAGAACGAAAGATTCCGGGGGATTCAGTAGCACCAACCCCGCGTCAGTCAGTCGATATTCATGCTCTGCCAGTGTCCGGCCATCCCGCTGGAGGCTCAATAGCTCCAGGGACTCGCCGTCCAGATGCAATTCGCTAACCGGCGCTGGAGCCGTGCATTGAAAATGGAGGCGGGCAGACACCTCAGTATTTTCCGGGTCCAAACGCAGATCAAGAGCGATTTCAGAGACCTGATAACCAGGTACTTTGTAGTCACCACGCTGAATCACGACTGCGTTTGTCCCGGACATAGTCACTTCTGGCATGCTCCATTTTGCAGGTTACCGAGGTGTGCAACCAAATCTTTGAGGCTTTCTTTTTTCAAACCATGTACCAGGGTGGCCGCACCTTTTTGATCGCAGTAGATCAGGGTGGGGGTAGCCATTTCACCGCTCTCAGCGAGCAGCTTGGTATTATTTTTTACTGCGCTAATGGTGGCTGTGCCAGGATTTTGAGCAGGCTGAATACCCCCCTCTTCCGTTCCCACATTAAAGCTATTTTCGTTTTCCATCAGAGCCATAGCAGGGTCCTTGGCAGCGAGAATGGCAGCGGCTTTGGGGCCACTGCTCTTTTTGAGGAACGCCACCACCACATAACGCACCCTGAGCTTGCCAGCGTCAATCAGTGGCTTAGCCTGTTCATAAAACTTGTGGCAGAAAATGCAATCAGGATCAATAAAAGCGATCATCTCAGGCCCGCTGGTGCCCAGCACAAAGCTGTCGGTATGCGCCGCCTTCGCGGCCATGGTCGCAGGACTTGTCGGCTTGGGAATCAAACCAAGCTTCAGCATCGCCGCGTGCGCTTCGTCCGTGCCTTGCGTATTCAGGACTGGGCCGGCAACCAGATATTTGCCATCCGCAGTGGCAAAGGCAATGGTCGGATGTCCTTCCAGAGTCACTTCGATCCCGGTTAACCCACCGGGACCGGGGAACACCTTCTCAGCCTTGGCCCGCCCATGGGTCACGGATTCCAGCAAGCTTTCCGCAGCGCTAAGGCTGACTTCCGTTCCCGTGTGGGGCACTACCGCAAAACGGTCCACGACGGCGCCGGTGAGGCCGCCGATGATAAAAAGGGCCACGGCCAACGCGATGGATTTTTTTTCCATGAATGGATACTGTCCTTATGTCTTGGTGAGAGGTAATGACGATATGCTGGGATTCTAAACCGGTGTCCGTAGTAAAAGCCAGACGACCCCATCAATCAAAGCCGCCCTGAATCAGTAGAGGCCCCATATCCAGGCATCGATTCCCGCCAGAAAACTACCACCAAAGCACGCTTGCCGGCTCCATGCGCGGATGAATTCATAGCTTGGCTCCGATGCGCAAAAGTCCGACCACAATACCCTCGATCATCAGGTTATCACGCCGCAAATCTACCGAAATGGGCAAGAAATCGGGGTTTTCCGGCAGCAGCCAGACCTGATCACCATCCCGCTTCCAGCGTTTGACCGTCACCTCACCGTTGACCCGGGCGACCACCATCTGGCCATTCTGAAGCGTAAGCGCCGCCTCGTGACGAACGGCGAGAATATCGCCATCAAGAACACCGGCGTCACGCATACTCATCCCCTGCACCCGCAACAGATAATCAGCCCCTGGCGAAAATAGCCGGGGATCGACGGGCAACGACCCCTCCCGGAACTCATCAGCCAGCATGGGTTGTCCGGCCGCCACCCGCCCGATCAGTGGCAGGCCGATTTCCTCTGCCGCGCTCGCACAGAGACGGATACCCCTGGCGGTACCACTTTGCAGCAAAATATAGCCCTTGCGCGCCAGCACCCGCAGATGACTCTCGGCAGCATTGGGCGAACGGAAGGCAAAAGCGCGCATCAACTCAGCACGGGTGGGCGGCAGACTGTCTTCTGCCATGCGGGCACGAATCCAGGCGAGAATCTCGGCCTGTCGGAGGGTGAGTTCGTCCATGCGCATCTCCTGAGGGCCAGCGGGTTACTACCATTTAGCAACGACTGTATTTTTATACAGTTTCGCTACGGAATGCAAGCAGGGTGATTCAGGAGAGTGCCGCTCCTCAATTCTGTCTGTAGCTTGGCAGCCAAGCGCGTCCATATCCATCACCCAAAAAGGTGGACTGAACACGTTTTATGAATCGGGCAGAATTTATTATTATAACAAGTTATATCAACTAGTTATATAGTATCATCCAGCCCGTTTGATTAACAACTTCTACTTTGTTAAAATTTTGCAACAACTATCTACAGCAAGATATACAAGGCTGAAAGGTTAACCAAATGAAACCTCTTTTAACTGCTTCCTGCATCCTTATCGGGCTGTTTCTGGGGAGTACCGGCATTGCTTTCGCAAGTACGCGCAGTGGCGGTATTGTTGGCCTGTGGCAAACCGCAGGTGGCAACGGTTATATCCGTATTTATGAGAAAAATGGCGCACTATTCGGGCAAAGCGTCGGGCACTTGCAAGACACTGTGCAGCAGGCCCGTGCCAAGGGCCAGCCACAAATTCTGGCCAACTTCGTACCAAAGCGTCCGGGGGAATGGTCACAGGGTCGCATTTACGACCCAAACAACAACACTTATTTTCATGGCACGCTGACGGCCTTAGATCCCCATGAACTTAAAGTATACGGCTATATCGGCTTTTCATGGCTCGGTGGTAACACTATCTGGACCCGGGTTCCGAGCAAATTGAAGCATCAACATGGAGATTCACACTTATAGAAAATTTCCAGGCAGCCGTTGTTTAGACAACCGGGCATCCGTACCAAAGCGCATTGATCAATGAGAGATCTGGGCCAACTGCGCGTCATTGATCTTCACTTTAGCATGCTCCCACAAGTCCTTCAGGTAAGCTGTCGACAGCAAACGGCCTCTTTGTTCCTCCAGAGATGCGCGAATTTGCGCCGCCACTTTGGGGTTTATCGCCGCTGCCGAGGGTGCGGTCACACGGGTGATCGCAAAAATCTGGTAGCCTGACGACGTCTTCACCATATCCATGGAGGGGATTCCGTCCACGGGTGCGGGTATTGTGAAAGCAGCCGCTAACGCCGCATTATCCAGCCCCTGTCCATTACGCCGGGTTATATCGAGATATGCGTGCAGCGGATAGGCACCGCTATCGGTCAGCACATTCATATCTTTTGCTTGCCGTGCCGCCGCCAGCAGCGCTTGTGCCTTGTTTTTAGCAAGTTCTTGCGCCCTCTCCGAGGTTAACTTTGCAGTAATGGTTCCAGCAACAGCACTCAAGGGTTGCGCGCTTCCCGGCGTATAATGGAGCAAATGCACAGCCAGTAAATCACCATTCGCCAACCTGAGCGCTGTGCTATTTTTACCGGCAAGCACCGCCTTACTGAAGGCAAGGTCGAGTGCCCTGGCGTCGGCAAAAGGCCCCTGAGTGGGTACCTTTCCCGCTGTGAGCATACCACTCTCTTGAATCTTCAGATTATAGGCTTTGGCGACCGCAGCCAAACCGTCAGGGCTACTAAACAGGCGATCCTTAAAGTTTTCCACCTGAGCCTGGAAGGCATTTTCCGCCTGCCTATTAAAAGGTGCCGCGCTCTGCCCGGCCGCTACCGCGGAAACATTGCTGACTGGGTTCGTCGACGACAACCGCTTGCCGACAAAATCCTTCGGCCCCAGCACGACATATTGTACTTGCAGCTGCGCGGGTAACTGGAATTGATCGACGTTGGCATGATAGTAATCGGCCACTTCGGCACTGGTGGGCTTGGCTGCAGCCGCGAAGTCAGCATCCTGGATATCTACCGCACTGACATCGCGGTACTCCTGAGACCAGGCCCAAACCTGGGTTGCCTCAGCATTCGAGGCCGTAGCAATGGCCTGGGGAATCACTTGCAACTGCTCCAGACGCATACTTTCGCGCAGCATGCCTTCAAACTGTGCTGGTGTCATTCCGTTAGCTGCCAGCAATTTCTGATAATGACTTTTAGAAAAAACACCCTTCTCTTGAAAGGCCGGAATGGATTCAACTTTTTTTGCCAACTCTGTATTGGGCACCCGCAACCCCAGGCGCCGCGCCTCCGCACCTATAAGCATGTTGTCAATCAATCCATTAAGCACATCCAGCCCAAAGCTTTTATCCTCCGCCATCTTCGCTGCGGTTGCTGCACCAAAAACATGACTATAACGTGCCTGAGCATCCTTCATACGCTTCTGAAATACGGTATCGCTGATCTTCTGGCCGTCCACCGTCGCTACGGTCGATGAACTTGAACTCCCCGAGAATAAATAACCACTTACACCCCAGAGCACGAAAGATAATGCGATTAAGATCATGAGTATTTTGGCTACCCAAGATTGACCGAAATTCCGAAATGCATCCATCATAAGCACATCTCCACAAAGCTATAGTACCAAGGTAAAGCTGCCTGTATTTAGCGCTCTACCAGCAAGGAATGTTTCTAAAATCCATAATGGCCACCCCAGTGCCGCATTATACAAAAAACAGGCACAAAAAAAGGCGCCCCACAAGGGTCGCCTTACTCGCATTGGCGGGGCGGACGGGGCTCGAACCCGCGACCTCCGGCGTGACAGGCCGGCATTCTAACCAACTGAACTACCACCCCAATAAAATTTGTGGTGGGCGGTGAGGGGCTCGAACCCCCGACATTCGGCGTGTAAAGCCGACGCTCTACCAACTGAGCTAACCGCCCAAACCAGACGCGCTAGTTTACTGCATCACGCAGTGCTTTACCAGCCTTAAATTTAGGCGTGCGACTTGCGGCAATCATGATTTCTGCACCAGTGGCGGGATTACGACCTTTGCGTGCCTCACGGCTGGAAACAAGGAAGGAACCGAAACCAACCAGAGTCACCTGATCACCCGCCTTCAGCGCCTCTGTAATTACCTTGACTGCCGCATCCAGCGTGTGGCCAGCGGCAGCACGAGTCACGCCGGCTTCTTCTGCAATCTTCTCGATCAACTCCGACTTATTCATATTTCTTTCTCCTGTTATGGACTCGGTTACTAGGTATAACTGCGCATCAACTCTATCCAGAAAACGTTATAGCAGGGTAAAAAAAGGCTTGTCAAGAAAGTGCATAAAATGGCCGGAATCGCAGATCAAGACCGGCCTTCACCAATGAAACATCCTTGTCGAGAATGCACGACATAAATACCGCCCTATTTCACGTCTCTCCAGGTAACTAAACTTTTTTGAGGCGGCTTTCACGTCACATCCTTAATGTGCCATTGCCTTGTCCTCTGGAGACTCTTGAACAGCCACTACGCCAACCAACGGCTCCCCATTGTCGGGTGGCAGCGGTGTCGGCGAAGACTCCAGCGCAATGGCCAGAACCTCATCAATCCACCGAACCGGTTTAATGGTCAGTGCATCACGCACATTTTTGGGAATTTCCTGCAGATCTTTTTCATTCTCTGCCGGAATCAGGACCGTGCTGATACCGCCGCGATGCGCTGCCAGCAACTTCTCCTTTAATCCACCGATGGGCAAAACCTCACCGCGCAGGGTAATTTCCCCGGTCATGGCGACCGTGGCATGCACCGGAATATTAGTCAGTGCCGATACCAAGGCAGTGGCCATGCCAATACCGGCACTTGGCCCGTCTTTAGGCGTGGCACCTTCCGGCACATGGATATGCACGTCACGGTTCTGGTAAAAGTCTGCGGGAATACCCAGAGCCCGCGACCGGGCACGCACCACGCTCATGGCGGCCTGGATAGATTCTTGCATCACATCACCCAGTTTTCCGGTAATGAGCAACTTGCCGCGGCCAGGCACGACTACCGCCTCAATACTGAGCAACTCACCACCAACCTCTGTCCAAGCCAGACCAGTGACCTCACCAATACGGTTTTCCTTCTCCGCCTTGCCGAAGTCGAAGCGACGTACCCCGAGATATTTCTCCAAATTACGATCCGAGACCTGCACCCGCGTGCGCTTTTTGTCGAGCAGAAGTTCTTTCACTACCTTACGACAGATACGAGCGAGTTCCCGCTCCAGATTACGCACACCGGCTTCCCGGGTGTAATAACGAATGATATCCCGGATGACTGTTTGTGAAAGCTGCATCTCCCCATCCAGAAGCCCGGCCTTTTCTATCTGCTTGGGCAGGAGATACTTGGTGGCGATGTGGGTCTTTTCGTCTTCTGTATATCCGGAAATCCGAATCACCTCCATACGATCCATCAACGCTGCCGGAATATTGAGCGTGTTCGCCGTCGTGACGAACATCACCTCAGAAAGGTTGAAATCCACTTCCAGGTAATGGTCGTTGAAAGTTGCATTCTGCTCGGGATCCAGCACTTCCAGGAGAGCGGAAGCCGGGTCACCCCGGAAATCCATCGCCATCTTATCCACTTCATCCAGCAGCATCAGTGGATTGCGCGTACCAATTTTGGCCAGACTCTGGACAATCTTACCCGGCAGAGCGCCAATATAGGTACGCCGATGCCCGCGAATTTCCGCTTCATCGCGCACGCCACCCAAGGACATCCGCACGAATTTACGTCCGGTCGCCGCCGCGATAGAGCGCCCCAAACTGGTCTTCCCCACGCCAGGCGGGCCTACCAAACACAAGATCGGACCACGGCTGTTGCCGACCCGTTCCTGTACGGCAAGATATTCGAGAATACGTTCCTTGACGTCTTCCAGGCCATAATGATCGGCGTCGAGAATGGCCTTGGCGCGTTTAAGGTCCTTGGTGATTTTGCTGCGCTTGCGCCACGGCACCCCCACCAGCCAGTCGATGTAGTTACGTACCACCGTCGCCTCTGCGGACATAGGACTCATCATCCGCAGCTTTTTCAGCTCGCCATCGGCCTTGGCCCTCACATCTTTAGGCATTCCTGCCTTGTCGATTTTACGCGTCAGCTCATCTAGCTCACCACCACCCTCTTCCGACAGATCACCCAGCTCTTTCTGAATAGCCTTCATCTGCTCATTCAGATAATACTCGCGCTGACTCTTCTCCATCTGCCGCTTGACGCGGCCGCGGATGCGCTTTTCTACCTGCAGCAGGTCAATTTCAGACTCCATCATGCCCAGCAGATGCTCCAACCGGGCGCGCGTATCCGCCTTCTCCAGAATTTCTTGCTTTTCTTCGAGTTTGAGACCGAGATGCGCCGCTACAGTATCTGCCAGCCGTGCCGGATCATCCATGCTCGCCAATGTAGACAAAATCTCCGGGGGAATTTTCTTGTTCAGCTTGACGTAGGACTCAAACTGAGCGCTGACCGAACGCATAAGCGCTTCCAGCTCACGATCGTTTGCCGCACCACTGGCAACGATCTGCACCTGAGCGCGCAAGAATTCTTCAGCCGGCAGGAAGGAAACAATTTTAGCCCGGTCCGTACCTTCGACCAGCACCTTAACCGTACCATCGGGAAGTTTGAGTAACTGTAGAATCGTCGCCAGCGTGCCGATCCGATAAATATTTTCCGGCTGAGGATCATCGTCCGCGGCATTTTTTTGTGATACCAGCAGAATCTGTTTTTCGCCGGACATCGCCTCTTCCAGGGCGCGAATCGACTTCGTCCGCCCCACAAAAAGAGGGATAACCATAAACGGAAATACCACAACATCGCGCAGAGGCAACACCGGTACCATCTGTGCTTCATCTTCCACGAGGAGACTTTTATCGATTTGGGTCACGGTCTACTCCAACAGTAGGTGATTACTACCAATAACGATGCAGATGGGGTCGTCAATAGCGCTTTTCAATGACAACCTTCCTCTACTTCAGGCCGGATGAGATATATCCACCTTGGCAGCATCATCGTAAACCAGTAGCGGCTTGGTGCCGCTTTCCACCACGGCGGCATCCACTACCACTTTCTTCACGCCACTCATAGAGGGCAATTCGTACATGGTATCCAGCAGAATCTGTTCAAGAATGGAGCGCAAACCGCGTGCTCCGGTCTTGCGGGTCAGTGCCTTTTTGGCAATGGCCCGCACCGCCTCAGTGCGGAACTCCAGGGTCACGCCCTCCAGAGCGAAGAGCTTCTGGTACTGCTTCACCAAAGCATTCTTCGGCTCGGTGAGGATGGAAACCAGTGCTTCTTCATCCAGTTCCTCCAGCAGCGCCAGAATAGGTAAACGCCCGACAAACTCGGGAATCAACCCGTAGCGCACCAGATCTTCGGGCTCCAGATTCTGCATCAGTAATGCGGCGGTCGCTTCTTTATCGCGGCGCTTGAGGGGCGCATTGAAGCCCATACCACCCTTCTCCAGACGCGCAGAGACGGACTTCTCCAAACCCGCAAAAGCACCACCACAGATGAAGAGGATATGCCGCGTGTCCACCTGCAAGAACTCCTGCTGCGGGTGCTTGCGGCCGCCTTGTGGCGGAACCGAGGCCACCGTCCCTTCAATCAGCTTGAGTAACGCCTGTTGCACACCTTCACCAGAAACATCGCGGGTGATAGAGGGGTTCTCGGACTTACGAGTGATTTTGTCGATCTCATCAATGTAGACGATGCCGGTCTGCGCCTTTTCTACATCGTAATCGCATTTCTGCAACAATTTCTGGATGATGTTTTCGACATCCTCACCCACATAACCCGCTTCCGTCAGCGTCGTAGCATCGGCCATGGCAAAGGGCACATTCAGGAGGCGCGCCAGAGTCTGCGCCAGCAAGGTCTTACCCGAACCGGTGGGGCCGATGAGCAGAATATTACTCTTGTCCAGTTCTACCTCATTGGCCTTGCCACCATGTTCCAGACGCTTGTAATGATTGTAAACCGCCACGGACAAAACCTTTTTGGCAACGTCCTGACCGATGACGTAATCGTCCAGCGTTTTGCGGATTTCCATGGGCTTGGGCAGTTTGTCCTGACCCTCGCTGTGGTCGTCCAGTATCTCGTCCTTGACGATGTCATTGCACAACTCAATGCATTCATCACAGATAAATACCGAAGGACCGGCAATCAGCTTGCGGACTTCATGCTGGCTTTTGCCACAGAATGAACAATAGAGCGTCTTTTCACCACTCCCCTCATGCTTTCCAGCCATAGCTGTTCTCCTGCCTGTTCAGGCGGTCTCGTTTTCACCGTGACGGGCAATCACGGCATCCACAAGATGGTAGGTTTTGGCCTCTTCGGCCGACATGAAAAAGTCTCTGTCGAGATCCTGCTCAATGCGTTCACGGCTCTGTCCGGTATGATGGACCAGAATATCATTGAGCCGCTCACGAATACGCAGGATTTCTTTCGTATGAATCTCGATATCATGCGCCTGCCCCTGAAAACCACCAGAGGGCTGATGCAACATGATCCGTGCGTTAGGCAGCGCGTAACGCTTGCCTTCGGCACCAGCGGCCAGTAATACCGCGCCCATGCTTGCCGCCTGACCGATACAGAGCGTGCTGACCTTCGGACGGATGAATTGCATCGTGTCGTAAATCGCCATGCCCGCAGTGACAGAGCCACCCGGGCTGTTGATGTAAAGCTCGATGTCTTTATCCGGATTTTCTGCTGTCAGAAAAAGTAACTGAGCGACGACCAGGTTGGCCATCATATCTTCTACCTGCCCCACCATGAAAATCACCCGCTCTTTGAGCAGCCGCGAGTAAATATCATAGGATCGTTCGCCGCGTCCGGTCTGCTCGACCACGATGGGCACATACCCCAGGCCCTGTACGGCGGGAGCCAGCCGGTCTCCTGTCTGTTTCCACATAATCCATGCTCCTGTCTGTTGACATTGTCCAGCAACGGACATCGGTTATTCTGTGTGTGCTTCGGCTGCCGACGTCCGACCGATAAGCTGGTTAAAGCTGACCGACTCGTCTGCCACTTTAACACGCTCGAGAAGCCATGCCACAACTTTGTCTTCCAGCACCATAGCTTCGGCCTGCTCCATCTGCTCGGGTTTACTGCGATACCAGCTCATGAACTGCTCAGCATCCTCATACTGCTCAGACATATCCCGAATAAGCTGGGTGATTTCCGTCGTGGATGCCCGCAGCTTTTCGCGCCGGACGATTTCCGACAAAACCAAGCCGAGTATGACACGCCGCTTAGCCAACGCGTCCAGGTCATCGCCGCCGGCCACCGCATTGGCGTCTTTTTGCAAACGCTCCAATTCCTGTCCGACCATTTGCTTGGGCAAATCGGGATGATTGCTCTCAGCAATCAGTTCCAGAATTTGCGATTTCACCTGACTTCGGCTCATCCGCTGCGCTTCACGTTCCAGATTTTCCCGTACTTCCTGCCGTAATTCGGCAACATCCCCATCCTCGATACCTAGTGCCAGGGCAAAAGCCGCGTCCACTTCGGGCAATTGGGGTGCCGCAACTTCCTTGACCTGAAGATGAAATTGGGCGGCCTGACCGGCGAATTCCGGAACATGATATTCTGCCGGAAACTGTACCGCGATGGTTCGCTCTTCTCCCGCAGACATGCCCAGCAATCCCTGCTCAATGTCTGGCAGCAGGCGACCGGAGCCCAGCACCACGGGGTAGTCGGTTACATCACCGCCCGGCATGGGGACACCATCGATGGTCCCCTGAAAACCTACGGTGACCCGGTCCTCGTTCTGGGCGGCACGCTCCGCAGGCACATAAAAACGCCGCTGCTGACGCATGATATCTATGGTGGCATCCACGTCGGCGTCCGTCACTTCAGCCGTCTTGCGGATCACCGTAGCGTCCGGGACCTGCGGGTCAAACTCGGGATACACCTCCACCACAGCCGTAAACACGAGATCCTCACCGCGTCCCCCCTGCTCGACCCGTACGTCTGGTCTGCCGACAGGACGCAAAGACTCATCACGCACCGCCTGGGAATAGCGTTCATTGATGAGATGATCAAAGGTCTCCATGAGGGCATCCGAACCATAATGGCGTTCGATAAGGGCTATGGGCGCCTTACCGGGCCGGAATCCGGGGAGACGCGCAGAGCGCGCCTTATTACGCAGACGCTGAGATACCCCACTCTCCACCTCACTGGCGGGAATGGTCACACGGATGTGTCTTTCCAAAGGCGCGGCCTCTGGTGTCAAGATTTGCATGAACTGATCCTTCTTTTGCATTTTGTCTAAGCCTAAACATTAATGATAAACACAAGCCACCTGCCCCTCAAGGTCAGCGCAGACCGCGGCTCCCTGGTTTAACGGGCGTCCCGCCAGCGGCGCAGAGGGGACAATCAGCTGCTTCCCAGGTGTGTACCGGGAGCCGTAATAGCGGAAAAAATGGTACACCGGCAAAATCGCTGAATCCTGAACTGCGGTCAATGATTGCCGATGCCGCCAACACTTGCCCACCTGCTGCGCGAATGGCTGCCATGCATTCCCGCGTCGAGCCACCCGTCGTCGTAATATCTTCAACCACCAACACGCCTTCGCCCGGCGCCAATGCAAAGCCCCGGCGCAGTACCATCTGTCCGGCTTCCCGCTCGGTAAACAGGCTGCGGACCCCCAGCGCGCGGGCACATTCATAGGACACCAGAACCGCACCCATGGCCGGCCCTACGACACAGGAAATACGCTGCTGCAAATCCGCAGGAATACCAGCCACCATCGCCGCACACAGCCGCGCTGAGTGCCCAGAATGTTGCAGTACCTTGGCCGACTGCAGGTAGGTATCACTATGCAGCCCGGAGGATAGCAGGAAGTGTCCCTGGAGCAGGGCCCCATCTTCTTTGTACAATGCCACCACTTCGTCTGCATTCACAGTGATTTCTTCTCCATGATCAACGTTATGCGAGCACAGCCTTTACACCTTTTTCATTCAGCATGTTACTCAGGATCGACGGGATCCCCTGCCAACCCACTCAATATCTGGCTCAGGGCCCGGGCCGGATCTTCGGCAGCCGTGATAGGCCTGCCCACCACGATGAAGTCCGCGCCCGCCGCCAGTGCCGCCGCAGGCGCCATAATACGTCTCTGGTCGTCCCCCGCATCCTGCGCGGGACGAATCCCAGGGGTCACACGCAGGAGTTCAGGTAGTACCGCCCGTAGACGACCTGCCTCCAACGCAGAACAGACGACACCATCCAAGGCACATTCTGCCGCAAGTGTTGCCAAACGCTCAACTTGATCCTGCACCGAACTGTTGACGCCAACTTCGCGTAAAGTGGCGTCGTTCATGCTCGTGAGCACCGTCACCGCAACCAGGAGAGTCCGCTGTGTCCCATCAGCGGCATCGTTCACTGCTTCGCGTGCAGCGCGCAGCATGGTACTACCACCACTCGCATGTACGTTGAGCATCCATACGCCGAGACGCGCTGCCGTCCTGCACGCTTTGGCGACGGTCTGCGGAATATCGTGAAATTTGAGGTCAAGAAATACGTCAAATCCTCGCTCCTGCAGGCACTCCACAATGGCGGGGCCGTAGGCAGTAAAGAGTTCCTTACCTACCTTGACCCGACACGCGGCAGGATCAAGCTGATCCACCAATACCAAGGCGTCGCGTTCGTTCGCATAATCCAGCGCAACAATGAGCGGTGAAATCACAAACTACACCCTCCAGAAAAGGTTCCCCACTGACGGCAGCCAGGGCAGCGCCAATAGTACTGAGGACTTTGATAACCACAGGACTGACAATAAAAAACCGCCGCCTCCACCGCCAGCCTTCGCACCGCTACCGCCATAACGGGGTACAACGCAGGCTCTGGCGCCTCGGGATCCAATTCCAGCAAAACCTGCATCACCCGCATATCTGGCTGCCGCAACAGAACATGTCTTAAATATGCCGTCGCCGCAGCAGTTCCTTCAACCACCTGCAAGGCATGCGCCAAAAGCTTTACGGCCAATGGCGAATTACACATCTTCAACAAGCGTTCTCGCGTTACTTGCACATCCGTGTCGTTCGCAGCATATCGTAAAACACTCAGAAACGGTTGCAAAATAAGCAGAACCACAGACTCTACTGGGGAATCAAGGAGTTTTTCCCAAAGGCTTAGCGCCGCACCCCAGTCCTGCCGATCGAAGGCGATGCGTCCGCCAATCATCAAAGCCCGCGGATTTTCTGGATCTTCCTTGTGGGCCAACTCCAAAAAGACCTTTGCCTGCCCCGCCTCTCCTGCGAGCAGCGATTGCTCGGCCAGTTCACCATAGAGCATGGCAATCACGGGACGCTGACCACGCGCACCTGTTTTATATAAGCGCTGACGAACCGCGATAGACTGCATCCACTCACTGCCCAGTTCGTACAGCTCGGCAAGCGTAGCAAGGCCCTCTAGATGATCAGGTTGACGATCCAGCAACTCTTTAAGGATGGATTCCGCTCGATCAAGGATTCCAGCCTTGAGGTAATCCTGGGCGATCTCGAAAAGTACACTTTGCCGCAAGTCAGGCGCCAGTGCTGGCTGCTCAAGAAGATGCTGATGCACCCGCAAGGCACGTTCCAGTTCTCCGCGGCGCCGAAAGAGACGCCCTAGGGCGAGCAAAATGTCAACACTCTCCGGATGTTGCCGTAATGCATCCAGAAAAACCTCTACCGCTTCATCATTGCGCTCACTGAGGAGATGGTTGAGTCCCTGAATATAAATTTCGGGAATCGTGTCAGGAGCACCCAGCGCAGATTTTCTGTAAGCGGTAATCCGACCAACCCATACGCCCAGAGCAATCGCCACAAGCAAAACGAGGATAACAACCATATCCACGCCAGAAGCCGTCAATTAGACCTTGCCACCCGCAACCACTTCAGGATAATCAACCTGCTCACGGAGTTCCTTACCCGGTTTGAAATGCGGAACCCGTTTTTCGGGCACCAGCACCGGCTCTCCCGTTTTCGGATTACGCCCCTGCTTGGCAGGACGCACGTGCATGGAAAAACTTCCAAAACCACGAATTTCAATGCGTTCACCCTCAGCCAATGCATCGCTCAGATAATCGAGCATCTGGCGGGTAGCCATTTCAATATCACGCACACTCAGATGCGGATATTGTGCACTGATGTTTTTGATCAATTCTGATTTAGTCATAGTTTATTAGCTTCTTAACAAAGAATGGTGAACTGACAGGGCATCGCAAAATTAAACTAGTAAGCGGCAGGTTGACGCTCCAAAAAACGCCTTCACCTGACGCCACCTCATTCCCCCTCTCGGTCATGATATTGATCAGGAGGGGGGAGAGGGTCACTGCACTTAACTATCTTCTTCCTGCTTACGCTTGAGCTGTTCTTTAATCAGATCACCCAGACTGGTGGTGCCTGTCGCTGCACTACGCGCATATTGCTGCACCGCAGCCGCCTGATCTTCCTGAGAAACAGCCGCTTCATGCGCCTTGGTACTGAGGGTCAAGGTGCGATTCTTACGATCGACCATCGCAATGGCGACTTCGATTTTATCCCCTGCGGCCAAAGTCTGACCACGGCCCAACTCGCGCTGGGGGAGGAATCCTTCGACGCCTTCACCAAGGCGGATCTCGGCGCCGCGGCCATCCACCGAGATGACTTCACCTTCGACCAGGGCGCCCTTTTCATTGGCCACCACAAACTGAATGAACGGATCGGTTTCCATCTGCTTGATACCAAGGCTGATACGCTCCCGCTCCGGATCGATGCTCAGGACAACCGCATCCAGCGTGTCTCCCTTTTTGAAGTCCCGTACGGCTTCTTCGCCGGTACGATCCCAGGCCAGATCGGACAAGTGGATCAGCCCGTCGATACCGCCATCCAAACCAACGAACACGCCAAAATCAGTAATGCTCTTGATCTGACCGGAAACACGATCGCCCTTCTGGAAGTTCTGCGCAAAGTCGTCCCAGGGGTTAGGCAAGCACTGCTTGATACCCAACGAAATACGGCGACGCTCTTCGTCGATATCGAGGATCATCACTTCAACTTCCTGACCTACATGCAATGCTTTGGCTGGATTGATGTTTTTGTTGGTCCAGTCAATTTCGGAAACATGCACCAGGCCTTCGACACCTTCTTCGATTTCGACGAACGCGCCGTAATCCGTAACGTTGGTGACCTTACCGAAAATACGGGTGGCCTCCGGATAACGGCGGGCGATATCGCGCCAAGGATCTTCACCCAGCTGCTTCATACCAAGAGAGATACGGCCGCGCTCGCGGTCGAACTTGAGGACCAGGACACGCACTTCGCCGCCCACGGTGACCACCTCACTGGGATGCTTGACCCGACGCCAGCCCATATCGGTGATATGCAGCAGGCCGTCGATACCACCGAGGTCGATGAACGCACCGTAATCAGTAAGATTTTTGACCACGCCCTCCAGGATGGCACCTTCCTGAATACTTTCCAACAGTGCGCCACGTTCCACACTTTGTTCCTGCTCGACCACCGCGCGGCGGGAAACCACCACGTTGTTGCGCTTGCGGTCCAGCTTGATGATCTTCATCTCCAGATCTTTGCCTTCGAGATAGGCGACATCCCGTACCGGACGCACGTCAACCAGGGAGCCAGGCAGGAAGGCACGCACACCGTCGATGCTGACCGTAAAACCACCTTTTACCTTGCCGGTAAGGAAGCCATGCACCACTGCGTTGTCGTTGAAGGATTTCTCCAGATCGACCCAAGTCTTGGCGCGGCGGGCTTTTTCACGGGAGAGACGGGTTTCGCCCATGCCGTCTTCCACCAGCTCCAGACAGACCTCTACAGAGTCGCCGACCTTCACCTCTATCTCGCCTTCCGCATTGCGGAACTGCTCGGCGGGGATCGGTCCTTCAGACTTGAGTCCCACATCGACGATGACAAAGTCGTTATCGACGCGGGTCACGATGCCGGTAAGCAACTCGCCGGGTTTGAGGCCCTGGGTGCTCTGGCTTTCTTCAAACATCTCGGCAAAACTGGGTTCAACAAGCATTTCAGCGTTAGGGGTGGTCATAAATTTCAGTAGGCCTCATTATACCGGGTACGCCATGGGCGCCCCTTGAATCACTGCTCGATGCCATAAATGGCGGTTTCAATTTTCCTGAAAAGCCGATTGAACCCAGCTTTGCAGGACCCTGTATGTGTCGGAAACGCTTTGTTCGCTGGTATCCAGGAGGCGCGCATCGGACGCGGGCCGGAGCGGTGCCACGCTGCGCTGCTGATCCCGGGCATCGCGTTCCGCAATTTCCGCCACAACTGTGGCGAGACTAGCACTAATACCCTGTTCCATCAACTGATTCAGACGCCGTTTGCCCCGTTCTTCGGTCCTGGCGGTCAGAAATACCTTGAGCGGTGCATCCGGGAAAACCACGGTCCCCATATCTCGACCATCGGCTACCAATCCCGGCGCCTGGCGAAAATCCCGCTGGCGCTGCAATAAGGCCGCACGCACCGCAGGAATTGCGGCAATCTGAGAGGTCAACGCACTGATTTCGGAGCTGCGGATTTCCGCATCGACCAGATCTCCCGCGAGCAGAACATGTGTTTCGTCGGCGCCGCCCCGAAAGCTCAGGGGCAACGTGCGCGCCAGTTCGGATAAGGCCACGGCGTTGTCCGCAGGCAACGCGGCACGCTGTGCCGCCAGCGCCAACGCCCGATAAATAGCACCACTGTCCAAAAGATGCCAACCCAGATCACGGGCCAAAAGACGGCCCAGCGTGCCCTTACCAACCCCGCCGGGACCATCCAATGTGATGACGGGAATGCTATTCATGCGCCCACCACCTCCAGCAGCAGCCCGACCTGACGCGCCAGAGCGGGGAAACTTGGAAAAGACGTAACCACATTGGCACAGTCGAGGATTTCGATATCACCTTGCGCCACCAGTGCCGCCATAGCGAAGGCCATCGCGATACGATGATCCCCATGACTGTTTATACGACCACCCAGTAGAGGCGATCCATTGATAATGGCCCCATCCGCGCGCTCCTCTACAGTAACACCCACTGCACGCAGGCCACTAGCCATCACCGCAATGCGATCACTTTCCTTCACCCGGAGCTCTTCGGCACCGGTAACCACGGTCTGACCCTTCGCACACGCCGCGGCGATGAACAGCGCAGGAAATTCATCAATAGCCAGAGGTACCAGATGGGGAGGAATGGCAATGCCTTGCAACGGCGCATAGCGAACGCGGATATCTGCGACCGGTTCACCGCCCACTACGCGCAGCGCGGTGAGATCAATCCGGGCGCCCATGCGGGTGAGGATTTCAATGATGCCGGTGCGCGTCGGATTGATGCCTACACCTTCCAGGGTGAGATCGGAACCCGGCGCGATGGTGGCGCCGAGCAGGAAGAAAGCTGCGGAAGAAATATCGCCGGGCACCTGCAGCGACTGCCCATGCAGGTGCCCACCTTGGCGCAGACAAGCCCGAGCGCCTTGGCGCTCGACCGGGTAACCAAAACCCCGCAGCATCCGCTCGCTGTGATCACGGGTAGGCGCGGGCTCCGTCACGCAGGTCTGACCTTCGGCATACAACCCCGCCAGCAAGATGGCGGATTTGACTTGGGCACTGGCCATCGGCAGGGCATAGTCGATACCGTGCAGGGGCCGCCCATGAATCTGCAAGGGCGCCTTATCGTCCTGGGCAGCAATTTCCGCGCCCATGGCAGTCAATGGCCTCAACACCCGGCCCATAGGCCGCTGCCGCAGACTGGCATCGCCTATCAGCGTACTCGGGAAAGTCTGACCGGCCAACACACCTGCCAAGAGACGCATTGCCGTACCGGAGTTCCCGCAGTCCAACGGTACACCAGGTGCCCGTAATCCATACAGACCGACACCCTGTATACGCAAGCGCCCATGATCCGGTCCTTGCATCTCTACGCCCATGGTGCGAAAGGCGGCGATAGTAGCGAGTACATCGGCACCTTCCAGCAGTCCCTCTACTTCCGTCACACCTTCAGCAAGCGCACCAAGAATAACAGCGCGATGGGAAATAGATTTATCGCCGGGGACCGGAAAACGACCTTTGAGCTGACTGCCAGGATGGACGAGATATTGGGTCATGATTCAGGGATGTACCGGAGGAAATTGAAATTGTTGACGACAGTCGCGACCACGCTCCAGCAAGGTTCGCAGGGCGCTCCTGTCATTCCCTGCGAGTATCTGCTCGACATTGCCGAGGGTTTTTTGCAAAGCCTGCAGATGCTGCCCGACAATTGCACGATTCTCCCAGAGGATAGCTGCCCAGAGATCGGGGTCAGAGGCCGCTATTCGGGTAAAGTCACGGAGCCCTCCGCCAGCGAGATCACGCAGCACAGGGGCCTGATCATCCAGGCCTGCCATGTAGGCAAAGGCGAGTAAATGGGGCAAATGGCTGGTCGCAGCAAGTGCTTGATCATGGGCCTCCGGCGTCATTTGCGAGACAGTCGCACCGAGGTTCTGCCAAAAGTCGCCTAAAGCGTTTACTGCATTAAGCGCCTGTCCCGGCAGCGGCGTCAGGATGACACGCGTCCCTTGATAAAGACTCTCCTGCGCCGCTGCAAATCCGGTTTTTTCTCCACCAACCACGGGATGCCCAGCGATGAAGCGATCTCCCAGCAATTGACGACCCAATTGCGCTATCGGCGCTTTGATGCTGGCGACGTCGCTGACCAAGGTCTCTGAGGATATATGACGCGCCCATTCCGGCAACTGCTGCAAGATGATTTGCGGAGGGGTAGCCAGCAGGACCAGGTCGGCATCTCGCAGCGCCGATTCCAACTCATGGGTCAGGCTGATCCGCCATTGCTGCACCGCAGACCCCATGCGCTGAACCGCCGCCGCATCTGCAAGCACACCCACCAGCGATCCGGCGAAGCCCCTGTTGCGCAAGGCTTTAGCGACACTCCCGCCCATGAGGCCAAGGCCGATAATAGTGACTCGCTGGAAAGGAATGCCTGACATGCTAGAGTTCGCGACCGATGGCCTCGGCGATTTTACGCAGATCACCCATCAGCGTCATGAGTTGCTGCGGACTCAGGGCCTGATCGGCATCGCACCAGGCTTCTTCGGGACAGGGATGCGACTCCACCAGCAAACCATCTGCACCGGCCGCAATGGCGGCCTTGGACAATTGCGGCACGAGCCAAGCCTTACCGCCAGCGTGACTGGGATCGACGATAACCGGCAGATGCGTCTCCCGCTTGAGGACCGGAATAGCGGTGACGTCAAGGACATTACGATAGGCCGTCTCAAAGGTGCGAATACCACGCTCGGCGAAGATAATTCGGTGGTTACCGTGAGCAGCGATATATTCGGCCGCCATGAGCCATTCCTTAATGGTGGCACTCAGGCCGCGCTTGAGTATGACCGGCACATCCAGACGCCCGACTTCTTTGAGAAGATCGAAGTTCTGCATGTTGCGCGTGCCGATCTGAATGATATCCACCCCTTTTTCGAGGAAAAGATCAATCTTGCGGACATCCATCAGTTCGGTAACGATGGGCAGACCGACGGCATCGGCGGCGGTCCGGAAATAATCCAGACCTTCGTCGCCCACGCCTTGGAAGGTGTAGGGGCTGGTGCGGGGTTTGAAAGCTCCACCGCGCATCAGACGGCAGCCCGCCGCCTTGACGGCCTCTGCAGAGCTGCGCATCTGCTCCGGTGTTTCGACCGAACAGGGGCCAGCGATCACTTGAATCTGCTTGCCCCCGATGGGAATACCACGCACCTCGATCACCGTATCGGTGGATTTGAACTCGCGGCTCACGAGCTTGTAGGGCTTTAGAATAGGCATTACCTGTTCCACGGCAGGCAAGGATTCCAGTGCCCCCTCAGGCAACAAGCGCTCATCTCCTAACAGACCGACCACGGTGCGCTCGGAACCGGTACTGACCATGGGCTGCAGGCCAAACTGGCGGATACGCTCCAGCAGGTGCTCCATCTGCTCTGCGGTAGCTTGTGGTTTAACAATGACGATCATGGGATTACAGGACCTCGCCCAGCATTTTTAGAAAGCGTTGATTTTCCACCGGCAGGCCAACACTGACCCGCAGATGATCCGGCATGCCGTAAGGGGTAAGCGGCCGGATGATCACGCCCCGCTGCAACAGCGCGTCGTAGACGCGCGGTCCACCCCCTGGTACGGCAAAAGCGGTAAAGTTGCCTGCAGGCGGCAGGATTGTCAATCCAAGATTACGTAATCCGTCGCGGAGGGTCACGATTCCCTGGTGATTGTTGGCCAAGGTAGCCCGTAGATGGGCGCGGTCCGTGAGCGCAGCGTGCGCTGCCACCTGCGCCAACGTATTGACATTGAATGGCTGACGAACCCGCTCCAGCACTGCTATCAAGTCAGGGTGGCCAATGCCGTAACCGCAACGCAGGCCTGCCAACCCATAGGCCTTGGAAAAGGTCCGGGTAAGCAGCAGATTACTGAAGCGCCGCAGCCACAGCTTACCGTCAGGATAATCTGCAGTATCCATCAGTTCCAGATAAGCCTCATCCAGCACCACCAGGGCATGCGCAGGCACACTGTCGATAAAGGTCTCCAGCGCCGCCGCTGTAAGGTACGTACCCGTGGGATTATTGGGGTTGGCGATAAAAACCAGCCGGGTTTGTGCGTTGAGCAGACCGGCCATAGCCTCCAGGTCATGACCGTAGTCCCGTGCCGGGGCAATCCGCACGGTCGCTCCACTCGCTTGCGCAGCAATCGCATAAGCAGCAAAGGCATATTGTGAAACAATCACCTCGGTCCCCGGCCCAGCAAAGGCGCGTACGGCAAACTCCACCACCTGATCAGAACCGTTGCCGAAGATAAATTGCCTGGGGTCCAGATCTAACTGACGCGCCAGCAACGCGCGCAACTCTGGCGCTGATCCCTCGGGATATAGAGCCAGGGTAGGCAGCGCAGCACGGATAGCCGTCAGCGCCATAGGGCTCGGTCCCAGCGGATTTTCATTGGAGGCCAGCTTGATGGCATCACGGATACCCTGTTCCCGTTCCAGTTCCGCCAAGGGCTTACCCGGCTGATAAGGACGCAAGTCAGACACCCCCGCTGCCGCATATTCCAGATATTTATTGCACATTAAAATACCGCCCTGGGATAACTGCCGAGACAGCGATAGAAAGACGCCTGTTGCGCGAGGGCATCCAACACCGGTGCAATGGCGGCATCCTGACAATGACCGAGCAGATCGAGATAAAAGATGTACTCCCAAATAGCGGAGCGTGCCGGTCGCGACTCAATGCGCGTGAGGCTGATCCCGGCACCGGCCAATGGCGACAGCAGCGCATGCAGGCTCCCGGGGCGATTGGCCGCAGCCACCACCAGACTGGTCTTGTCGTTCCCTGTGGAGCGGGTACTGATCTTACCGATCACCCAAAAGCGCGTGGTGTTCTCGGGATTGTCTTCAATACCGGCAGCCAGAATATCGAGGCCATAGGCTTCCGCAGCCACCGCAGTGGAAATTGCACCACCTTCGGCATCCGCCGCTGCACGTTCAGCCGCCACGGCATTGCTGGAGACATCCACCAATTGCACCTGCGGCAAGTGGGCCGCAAGCCACTGGCGACACTGAGCCCGGGTCTGGTAGTGCACATAGACCCGCCGAATAGCATCCAGCGAACCTTTGCCCACCAGATTATGGACGATACGTAACTGCACCTCGCCGCATATATGCAGCGGATAATCCAGCAGCAGATCGAGGCTGAGATTGACGGAGCCCTCAGTGCTATTTTCCACCGGTACCACGCCGAAGCGGACCTGGTCACTATCTACCAGGCGGAAAATCTCGGCAATACCTGCCGTCGGCTGAAATACCGCAGCCCGCCCGAAATGCTTTTGCGCCGCCATTTGCGAGAAGGTGCCTGCCGGACCGAGGTAAGCCACCTGTAACGGCTCTTCCAGGGCCAGACCAGCAGAAATGATTTCGCGGAAGATAGTGGCAATTTGCTCCGCAGAAAAAGGCCCCGGATTCTCCGCCATCACCCGGCGAAGAATCTCCGACTCCCGGTCGGGATAATAAAAATTCGTCTCGTCAGCGGCGCGCTTCACTGCACCGACTTCAGCAGCCAGGCGGCCCCGCTCCGCCAGTAACTGGAGGATTTGTGCATCCACCTGATCAATGACCCCGCGCAATTCGGGAAGCGTTCGTACACTCATGAGATAAGCTGCCTCCCTAACCCTGGCGACGGGCGAAATCCCGCATGAAGTCAACCAGCGCCAGCACCCCAGCCTCCGGCATGGCGTTGTAGATAGAAGCGCGCATACCACCCAGCAGACGGTGCCCCTTGAGTTGGAGGAGTCCCTGCGCATCCGCCTCTTTCAGGAATATCGCGTCTAATACCGCATCGTGCAGGGTAAAGGGCACATTCATCTGCGAGCGATTACGGTGCTCTATGGCGTTGTTATAGAAGCCGCCAGAGTTATCAATCGCCGCATACAGCAACGCGGCCTTACGCGCATTGATCTCCGCCATAGCGCCCAATCCGCCCAACTGCTGCAACCATTTGAACACCAATGCAGCCACGTAAATGGCAAAGGTCGGGGGCGTATTGTGCATGGAGCCCTCTTTAGCGTGCACGGCGTAGTCCAGCATAGTTGCAGTACCGGTCGGCGCATGACCGATGAGGTCGTCGCGGACGATGACCAGGGTCAGACCGGCCGGCCCGATGTTCTTCTGGGCACCGGCATAAATAAGGCCAAAACGGCTGACATCCACCGGCTTTGAGAGGATATGGGAAGAAGCATCACTGACCAGCGGGATATCGCCCAGTTCCGGGACAAAATCGAACTCCAGACCACCGATGGTTTCATTGCCGGCAATGTGCACATAGGCCGTATCGGCGCTAACCTGCCACTCCGATTGCAGAGGCACCACACGGGCCTGACGATCCGCATTGCTGGCCGCCACTTCCACGGTCGCAAAACGCCTGGCCTCTGCTATGGCTTTTGCAGACCAGATACCGGTCTGCACATAGCTCGCCCGCGCATGACCGCGCAGCAAGTTGATGGGAACCATGGCAAACTGCAGGGTCGCACCGCCCTGTAAAAACAGCACCTTATAATGAGCGGGAACCTGCAGGAGGTCACGGAGGTCCTGCTCGGCCTCGGCGATAATCTGCATGTAATCTGCACCGCGATGGCTCATTTCCATGACCGAAATACCGCGGCCATGCCAATCGAGCAACTCCGCCTGCACCTGCTCCAGCACCACATGGGGAAGCATCGCCGGACCCGCACCAAAATTATAAACGGGATATTTCATGATGTGTTACTGGGGCAGATCAGTCTGCTCCCCCTCCTCTTCTTCCGTATCGGCAATCAACGCCAGTCCCGCCAGTTGCTCACCCTCGCCCAGGTTAATCAGGCGCACCCCCTGCGCATTCCGGCCGGTACGACGGATGCTGTTGATGGCAATACGAATCAGGGTGCCGTGATCGGAGACCAGCATCAGTTCGTCCCGCTCCGTTACCGCCAGCGCGCCGACCACATCACCATTGCGCGCGTTGGTCTGGATGGCAATAACACCTTTTCCACCCCGGTTGGTACGGCGGTATTCATCCACTTCCGTCAATTTACCGTAACCATTGGCCGTAGTGGTGAGGATCACCTGACTGGAGTCCACCCACTGTGCCGAGATCACCCGATCATTCTCTTCCAGACTGATGCCGCGCACGCCCCGGGCATTACGCCCCATGGCCCGGGCTTTCGCCTCGGGGAAACGCACCGCCATACCATGCCGGGTAAAGAGCATGAACTCGCGCTGCCCGTCGGAAAGGCCCACGGCGACCAGACGATCGCCGGGGTCGAGGTTGATGGCATTGATACCCTGACTGCGCGGGCGGGAATACTCCATGACCGGCGTCTTTTTGACGACACCGTGGGAGGTCACCATGCAAACAAACTGCCCCTCGGTAAAGTCTCGAACCGGCAACACGGCGGTGATACGCTCCGTGGGTGCCAGGGACAACATGTTGACGATGGGCTTGCCCTTGGCACCGCGACCCGCCTGCGGTAACTGATATACCTTCTGCCAGAAAACCTTACCGAGATTGCTGAAGAATAGACAATAGGCATGGGTCGAAGCGCAGAACATGCGTTCGACAAAGTCTTCTTCTTTGGTGGTGGTGGCCATCTTGCCTTTGCCGCCCCGTCTCTGGGCATTGAAGACCGTCACTGGCTGCGCCTTGATATAACCGGCGTGGGTGAAGGTCACCACCATTTCCTCTTCGGTAATCAGATCTTCCGTCGAAATATCACCGGTGTCCGCCACAATCTCACTGCGCCGGGCATCTCCGTACTGATCGCGGATAGCCACCAACTCTTCGCGGATGACCTCCATCAGCCGGGTCTTTGAGCCGAGAATCTCCAGCAACTCACGGATGCGATCCAACAAGGCCAGGTATTCATCGCGGATTTTGTCCTGCTCCAGCCCGGTCAGACGGTGCAAACGCAGATCGAGAATAGCCTGGGCCTGGGTCTCGGACAGATGATAGCCATCGGCCTGCATACCCTCAGAAGGCTCAGCACGCTCGACCAACAACGCCGCGACCATGCCCGGCTCCCAGGATTTCGCCAGCATCTGCGCCTTGGCTTCCGCCGGGTTGGCGGCTGCCCGAATCAGGCTAATGAGCGGATCCAGATTGACCAGCGCCACTGCCAGACCTTCGAGGATATGGGCACGATCGCGTGCCTTCTTCAGTTCAAAGACGGTACGCCGGGTAACCACTTCGCGGCGATGCTGGATGAAGGCTTGCAGCAGATCGCGCAGACCAAGGGTTCTCGGTGCTCCGTCCAGCAGCGCGACCATGTTGATATTGAACACGCTCTGCATAACCGTGTGCTGGTAGAGATTATTCAGCACCACATCGGCATTGGCATCGCGTTTGAGTTCAATGGCGATACGCATGCCCGATTTATCGGACTCGTCGCGCAGATCACTGATGCCTTCCAGACGCTTTTCCTTGACCATCTCGGCGATGCGCTCAATGAGTCTGGCCTTGTTTACCTGATAGGGCAGCTCGGAGACAATGACGCTTTGCCGGTTGGTTTTCTTGTCCGTCTCGAACTCGCAGCGCGCACGCATGACCACCCGGCCCCGCCCGGTGCGGTAGGCTTCGATACTGCCGGCGCGGCCATGAATAAAGCCTGCCGTCGGGAAATCCGGCGCCGGGACCAGGGTGAACAAATCTTCATCCGAAGTCTCGGGATCATCCACCAGCGCCAGACAGGCACTGATCACTTCCGTCAGATTGTGGGGTGGAATATTGGTGGCCATACCCACAGCGATGCCCGCCGAACCATTGATCAGCAGGTTGGGAATACGTGCCGGCATGACCAGCGGCTCCCACTCCTTTTCATCGTAGTTGGGACCAAAATCGACGGTTTCCTTCTCCAGATCCGCCAGCATTTCGTGAGCGATTCGGGACATACGCACTTCGGTGTAACGCATGGCGGCGGGACTGTCGCCATCCACCGAACCAAAGTTACCCTGCCCGTCGATGAGCGGGTAGCGCATGGAAAAGTCCTGCGCCATCCGCACCATCGTGTCATAAACCGCGGTATCGCCATGGGGATGGTATTTACCGATGACATCACCGACGACACGCGCCGACTTCTTATAGGGCTTATTCCAGTCGTTGTTCATTTCGTGCATGGCGAAGAGCACACGACGATGCACTGGCTTGAGGCCATCGCGGGCGTCGGGAAGGGCGCGGCCGACGATCACGCTCATGGCGTAATCGAGGTAGGACTGGCGCATCTCCTTTTCGAGACTGACAGGAATAGTTTCTTTAGCGAATGCGATCATGTGGAGACTGAGTACCCCTGATTATTTCTTCAACGCGGCATTATGCCACAGCAGGGCTAAGCCTGCATGTGGCCAGCGGCCAGCGCCTGGAGCGCCGCCTGAAACCCGGGGCGCGCCACGCCACGCTCGGTGATGATCGCGGTAATCAGGCTGGCGGGGGTGACATCAAAAGCCGGATTGCGCACTTCGACACCTTCTGGCGCCAGCGCATGGCCCGCACACTGCTGCACCTCGGCGGCAGGACGTTCTTCGATGGCAATGCCGCCGCCATCGGGCATGGCGAAATCCACCGTACTCAAAGGCGCCGCGACATAAAAAGGAATCTGATGATATTGCGCCAGTACAGCGAGGCTGTAGGTGCCAATCTTGTTCGCCGCGTCGCCATTGGCGGCAATGCGGTCGGCCCCGACGATCACCGCATGGATCAGGCCCTGTTGCATCAGATAGGCCGCCGCGCTGTCCACATTCAGATGAAAGGGAATGCCGTCCTGCTGCAACTCCCAGGCAGTGAGCCGCGCGCCCTGCAGCCATGGCCTGGTTTCATCCACATAAACATGGAGTTGCTTACCAGCAGAAACTCCGGCGCGAATCACACCCAGTGCCGTGCCGTATCCGCCGGTAGCGAGACTGCCCGTATTGCAGTGGGTGAGGATACCCCCCTCCGCCGGCAAGAGCTCCGCGCCGTAACGACCCATACGCTGGTTATCGGCAATGTCGTCGCGGAGCAAGTCGTGGGCGGCCTGTAAGAGCGCGGCACCAGCCTGTTCTGCAGTAGATGCCGATCGCGCCAGGGCCAGCTGCCGGTCCGTCGCCCAGGCGAGATTCACCGCCGTCGGTCGCGCCGCCTTGATCTCGTCGGCGGCACTCAGCAGGCATGCCTGCCAGTTCGCATGCGTGCTCGCCTCACTGACGGCCAGCGCCATGGCATAAGCGGCGGTGATACCGATCGCCGGGGCACCACGCACTACCATCTGCCGAATCGCTACCGCCACCGCGCGATAATCACTGAGCTTTAACCAGGTTTCCTGCTGTGGCAACAATCTTTGATCGAGAAGGCAGAGCTGGCCCTCCTCCCAACGGATGGCACGAATTTGGTCGGCACTGGGCACATATCCTCCTCGGTAAAATACCAGATCAATCGGAAGCGGAACACCGCCGTATGGCGTGCTCAATATACGAGCAGTTGAAAAGTCTGTAAAATGCGCCGGAATGTCCATACCCCATGCTTCTGGGGCACTCCCGCTTTTACCATCAGGTCAACTTATGCCTTCTGCCAGTCCATACCCCATTCTTCGCTTGCGTCCCAAGGAAGATCGCCGCCTGCGCGCCGGTCACCTCTGGATTTACAGCAACGAAATCGACGTCCAGAAAACCCCTCTCAGCGCCATCACCCCCGGCAGCGTTTGCCGGATGGAAGACGCACAGGGTAAGGCCCTCGGCCTCGCCCATGTCAATCCCCATACCCTGCTCTGCGCGCGCTTATTGAGCCGCGATCCCCATGTCAGCATTGATGAAGACTTTTATCGCACCCGGTTACAGCAGGCGTTGCTGATGCGCGAGCGTCTGTTCAGTGCACCCTTTTACCGCCTGGTGCATGGCGAAGGCGATGGTTTTCCCGGTCTGATTATCGACCGTTATGAGGATTATCTGGTGCTGCAAGCGGGTAGCCTCGGCATGGATCGCGATCTGCCCATGATCACGGCGGCTTTACAAAGCCTGCTGCGCCCAGCGGGCATTTTGCTGAAGGCTAGCGGCGCAGCGCGGCGACTGGAAGGATTGGCAGATCGCGTCGAGGTTCTCTTTGGGCATATTCCGGAGCGACTGGAGGTCTGGGAAAACGACTGCCTGTTTCAGGTTGACCCGCGCGGGGGGCAGAAAACCGGCTGGTTTTATGACCACCGTGCTAATCGTCGCCGCTTGCGGGATTGCGCCCAGGGGCGCCGGGTACTGGACTGTTTCGCCTATGTCGGTGGCTTTGCCATCCCTTTGGCCAAGGCCGGGGCAAGCGCCGTCACCGCCGTGGACAGTTCGGCACCGGCCTTGGTGATTCTGGAAGAAAACGCCCAACGCAACGAGGTGGCAAACTTGCGCAGCATCCACGGCGATGCCATGGAAACGCTGCACAACCTGCGCGACCGCGGTGAGCAATTCGACCTCATCGTCCTTGACCCTCCGGCACTGATCAAATCAAAGAAGGACTTCAAGGAGGGCAGTATCGCCTATCGCCGTTTCAACGATATGGCGATGCGCCTGCTGAGCCCCGGTGGCGTCCTGTTCTCGGCGTCCTGCTCCCATCACTTGAACCGGGAAACGCTGCTCAGCCAGATCGCTTTTGCCGCCCAGCGTGGCGACTATCAGATCATTGGCGAAGGCAGTCAGGATATGGATCATCCCGTCCACCCGGCGGTGCCAGAAAGCAACTACCTCAAGGGCTTCTTCATCCACCGTCGGGAAGAGTTGCCCGAAGAAGCAGAAGAGACCGCCTGATCACCAAGCGCGGTTGATTCTTGTCGCCATGCCCAGTGGCAGGTACAATCGCGCTCACGCCGGCGTAGCTCAGTTGGTAGAGCAACCGATTCGTAATCGGTAGGTCAGAGGTTCGACTCCCCTCGCCGGCACCACATTAAAAAAGCACCCAGCCAATCAGCTGGGTGCTTTTTTGTGTCCAATCGTTTTCGAGACCTACTCAGGTACCGATTGCCTATCGTGGTACGTGCGCAATTTATTTCTCCAAATCCATCGGGAGTTTCCATACATGCTCATTTACAGAGGTTAAAGAGAGCACGTATTGTCCAGGAGGCAGCAGCCCGCCCGCTGTCATGGATGGAAGATGAATGGTAGCCATAGCGCCCACCCCTCCAAAAAGTCCAAACTTTCCTGCCTTGAATTGCTGGTAGGCAAAATCATTCTGAAAATTGCTCTCCGGCATCGCCGCCAGTACCGAAGTTCCCCAGGTTTCAATCACCTGCCCGGTCTTGCTGTTCATCAGCACTGCACGCATGACATGCGAAGGTGTTGCGGGGGTACCTGCATCAACATAAGCATGAAAATATACAGAACCATCGGCGCTGAGAACTCCGTGGTCTAGAGCAATATGATGTTTGCCAGGACTTACCGGACCACCATGAAATGGCGTCACTATAGACCCACGATAATAGTTATAGGTTGACAGAATGAAAACAACCGAAATCCCTAACAGCGTCAGCGCAAATTTTTTGAAGGCAGCATCGGAAAGTGGTAGTGGAAGACTCCCACCGATCCATCGAAACCACGTTTTCTGCGCTAATCCAGGGCGGCGTGACAGCATCCAGTTATCCACCGAAAAGGCACCGCTACCGACCAATAGCAGAGTGACGCCCATCGCAAAATTGGAGGAAGCCATAGTCCATTCATCGATACAGGTGGCCCCCTGCCAACCAAAAAGCAGCATCAACACCGTAGAGAGTCCAATGGTCGCCAGCGCTGCGAGACGCGTATAAAGGCCGACCAACAGCATGAAGCCACCAACGAGCTCTATCGCGCTGAAAATCAAGAGGCCTGCATATAAGAGATAGAAGTGCTGCAGCAGGTAAGCAACGATATGATCTGTACCCAAAAGAGCCCCGGGCATGGCCGTCTGAAATTTATAGGCCATCCAGTGATCATGGGGGTTGAGTTTTTGCGGCCCGTAAATAAAGCGCCGTGTGGCGCCACCCCAGTAAATCCAGCCCTGTACAAAACGCACCGCCAACAGTCCAATGGCGGCGACACGCCAGCCATGATCAGCCCCTGTGGCGGGGGCGTTACCGGTGGGCAAAGTGGTCGTGGTCATGAAAACCTCCCTATTTTGCATCATGGTATGCTTTAAAACCGTAGCGCTCAAAGATGTGCAGTGCGACCGGAGACCGGAGAAAATTGACCCAATCCTTCGCCCACTTCGGATGCAGCGCCCCCTTGGCCACCGCGGACGCATAGATAGCCGTGGTGTTGTCTTTGGCGGGAATGGGTATATTGCTGATCGGATGCCCCGACTGCTCCTGAAAGATCGCCTCTGATTTCCAGGTCACGCCGGCATCAGCCAAACCCTGCATCAAAAAGAGGGGCGTTTGCCGGTGATGGACATGGGTCAGAATGGTCTCCCCATTTTTCACCTTGGTATCATAGACCATGCGTTCCAGAGCCGGACCACCGGCCTTGTGCAGCGAAATCTGGATCTGTCGCGCGACCCCTTCCCACCGGGGATCGGGCATGGACAGCCGAATCCCCGGCTTGCCCAGATCCCGTAGCGTTTCGATATGCGCGGGGTTTCCTTTCGCGATCATGATCGTCAGGTCGTTGGTCACGTAGGGCACGGCCGGGCCCTGCAGGAGCCCCTGGTGAATCAAATAATTTACTTTTTTGAGGCCAGCAGCATAAACATCCGGCTGGATGGTCCACGTCATATTGCCCACGGTGATGGTATTACCCTGCTGCATCTGCCGAATTAAAATGCCGGGCGGCAAGGTTTCATAATAAATTTTGCCTTTGATCTCCGGATACTCCTTCTCGAAGGCAGCCACCAAAGGGGCCATGGCAAAAAAGTAATTGCCGCCGACAAAGATCACCAGCTGCGGATGATCGATACTCCCGTGGAAATCCGCCAGATCATCCACCTCAGGGACCGTGAAGTTCAATCCTTTCTTCACCGTCGGATTGTTGGCGCCATGCTGCCAGGGCGGAAAAACTTGTTCCTGGTAACGTGGTACCTCCGCCTTTCCGTGCCAACCCATATCCGCCGCATGCGCCGTCATTCCCCAGAGACCCATAGACGTACATGCTGCTAAGAGGGTCATGCGAGCGATCGTTGTTTTCTTCATTTCAGACTCCTTGGCGTTATTTCGCTACCGAAACCCAGCCGGTTCAAACTCCGGCAAGGTACCAACAAAACCGAACGGTGAGCCAAATCCAAAATCTCTGGCGAGAGGCCAGGAAGACAGCACCCCGTTTCCGCAGTATAACGATGCCGTTGTCTTGTGGCGAAAAAACGCCGTCGGATCATTGGAGCCGACGGGATTCGTATGGACACCGATAATCCCCTAGATGAGGATATTGGCCTTTACAGAACTCAAAACCACGCATGGTGTTTTTTGTGGCTGGTTTCCGTGTTTTGACAATGCACCGATACTATCGCACAGGCTGTGCTCCGGGCACACTGGTCAACGCGCCGATTACCGCTTTATCAATCTTCTTCGCAACGTTTAAGGCAGGGGTGTTCCCGGTTAAAGCAACACGTTTTGGATAAACAATATAACTTTTTCCACCTCGGCCATATACGGTTAACGTAAGTGGGCATGCCGCAGATGATTCCCAATGGGCATTTAATAGCTGGTTAAAGAAAAACGGATTGCAGAAAACAACAGACTGCACATCACTGAACCCTGGCTTATTCAGGTTGGGAATATGTAATATGTGCTGTTTTGCCTTAATCATCTTCAAAATATCCAGATGCAACACGACCTTGAAGTGGTGTTGACCTAACGCTTTTTGCAGTTCTGGCATAACCTTGGAGATCGGTGCAGCGACACTTTCCACGTACATCGGTCCAGCAGCGGCGATGCCGATCCCAAAAAAGGAACACAGGCCGAATACGGCCAAACTGGGTTTCAAAATCGTCCACTTCACCGGTGTTGATTTATTTTGCATCCTACTTCACTCCTTAAAAAGGAGCGGTTGTGCATATATCTGCAACCGCTCATAACAACCACGAGGGGAGAGACCGATGTTACTATTTATGGCTTTACATAATCAAAACCATGCTGTTCGAGTTGCATGATACGAACGATACCGCCGGGAACTATGACGGCCTGACTTACCAATTTAGGGGGATGCCCCAGTTCCTTGGTCATTGCCTTATAAGTGTTATCACAGGCGTCAAATTCGACACCCTCTGCATCCAGCGAGGCGATCTTTTCAGCCACCGGGCTGTTCGCCAAATACATTTTCAACCCAGGCCCAAAAGCGACAATGACAATTTGCACTTCCTCCTGGCCAAAATAATTCATGAGGTTCTGTGCGTTACTGAGCACCAACCCCCAGCGGGCAGGGCTGTCCTGACTAACCTGCAAGACTATGTGTGCCTTAGCAAAGGGGTGTGAATGCGTGAAAGTGGGGCTCGCAAAGTTAGAATCTTTGAGCACCGTAATACCGGCATCGGCTGCACCTATCCCCCCCAGGAGGGATAACGCCGTTACGGCACCCATTATCGCCACGCGTATGCTTCGCTTCATCGGTTACCTCCGTAAATTCGTGTGGTTGCCCCTAAAAGGGGATGGAATCAAAAGGCAATCACGGCCTGTAGGTCAAGCGCGTTATCCGCGCTGTTAGCAATACTTTTAGCCAATGGTGTGACGGCGCCAGGATGGGGAATACCGACATCACGCACATAATAGTCGAGTATTACCCGGGTCAACGGCGTGAAGTGGTATTGCAAACCGACTGCCCAAGTGCTGAAGGTGCGATTCTGAGCGGCAATATTGGGCAAGCGATTATAATAATCATAGCGCAAATCCACCTCCATGCGCCGCGTCATAAACAAGCCCCCGCTGATATAATAACCGCGGGCAGTATTTTGACTGCCCGGGTAGACTTGTGCCTCACCCAGTGCCGCTTGCTGTGCAGGTGGTGCTACGGTAACGGGCGATGAAAAAACGGAGCCCGCGGAAATCATACCCGAACCACGCATGTATTCGACTTTTGCCCAGCGGCCCCACTGGTGCATATAACCCTGCATATAGGCTATACCAATACCATCCCGAGTCATCGAATAAGCGTGACCATTGAAGTTGGGCGTTGCATGCTGATACCAGATGAACCCCGTCAAACTACTCTGAAATGGCCCGTGTCCCCCAAAAATATAAGATTCTTGCAGCCGTGCAGCGACCAGAGGGCTATTCGAGTAGTTGGTGGCGGTCAGCGGACCAAAGTTTCCGACCATGGCCCCATAGGCAAACTCCCAGGGCCCGTTCCGAAACCAGTCCATGGCTTCGAGTCCTGTGTAGCGGAACGCATTGACCCCTTCCCCGTATTGACCGGGCACTGCAACCCCTCCCTGAGGATTTGGATTGGTGCGCGGCGCGTTCGGGTTATAAAAGGGCTGGAGCATCATCTGGGTTGTCACGTTGGCAAACGATGTGAAGTTGTAGGCCATGTATCCCTGCATGGCCTGCTCCGGTCCGGGGGCCCGAATAATACCCGCTTCTATCCGCACCCCAGGGATATAATGGCTGAAGGTGGCGTGCCCATCCATGATGGCAGGAGTATAATTTCCGCCGATGTGGGTAAACCCGTTATTCCCAAACTCGCCTGCCAGGAAATACGAGATATCCCGATTAATATTACCACGAATCATCAATCGTGCGCGATTGATATTGAAAGAATTGCTGGATGTGAAGTTCGGAGCAATTTGATTCAAGTGGGGGACCTGCGATCCTAAATTGTTGGTGACCGCGGTGCCTGGCATATAGGTGTAAGTAGGTTGAAAATATCCTGATACCGACACCAACGGCGCCAGTGCAGGCGAAATGCCTTGCAACTCAAACCAGTTCGCTGCGGATGCCGATTGTGCCAGCGTCATTACCGTAATACCGAGGGTGCAGCAAACCGCCGCACGTAGCTTTCTCATGGGTTCCTCCTTAACAATCTTAGGCGATGTTTTCATTAGGTGTTGATTATAAACTAAATTACCCTGAGCCATAGCTCGAACTCACATGAGCAATATCGGTGCCACAATGATGCTCTTGACGCTTTATCAGCATTCATGATGTCCGCAGATGGTATAAACTCAATGCCACCGGGTATTTTGACTAGCAAACAGATAGTTACATTCAGATATCCATGGATACCGGAAAGCATATTGACACAATCAATCACATTTATTGATAGGTCGTTCATTTTGCTTTTTTGAGAAGCTCACCGAACTGTTCCATTCCAGCCTCAATCACCCACGGTCTGGCGCATATGGGCCAAGTATATTAATGATTGACAATATTGCTAGACACTTAATGACAGGTCTGCAACTTAAAGAACAGCTACTATTTTGCCCTGGAATATATTTTGTCATTATAGGATTAGAATAATTGATCAATGACCGTAATAGCGCAGTCCCCAGGTTGCTGACCATTGAGATACTGCTCTGACCCGGCACATCAGCCATCATGGTAGACACTAGTAATGCAACAGCATCACCTTTCCCACTTGGACGGTTGGATTCTACGCCACGAACGCATGCCGTCCACAGTCTTGGTGTCCAGGAATAAGAAAAGCACCTAGACATGTCATCTAAGCGCTTGTTTTATGGTGGGCGGTAGTGGGTTCGAACCACTGGCCCCTGCCGTGTGAAGGCATTTGCATGATTGTGGATACTTATTTAAAAAGGAACTGGAAGGCGTTGACAGCCAGTAGAGTGCAACAAATTGCACTCAGAATGCACTCAACCTCTGCCGTCACTACTAAGCAGATCTGCGCTCCGGCCCACACCACCAATGTCCCTCCGCGCGGTACAAATCCGACATGGCCAGCCAGCTCCAAAGTAGTGCGCAAAACATCACTTGATCTGGTCCGCAAGGTCTAATTCAACAATCTCAAGCAGCGATCGCTCGCCACATATGAAGAGCGAGGTAGTCGAGTTGGCAGGGTGAATCTGACACCCAAGTCCAAGACCATCAAGCCGATCTTTTGTGACATGCCGCCGGCGGGCTATCGGCGTCGTTCCCCACGTTCCCACCTTCAATTTCAGGTAAACCGCCAGGTCGAAAAGGCCCATTTCTCGCACATGCTCCCGCCAGTGCTCAGGTGTGAACGGCTGCCAAAGGTCAACCGATCGGTTCACTGCCTGCATGGGCGTGGGGCCATATGCCGGATCTCCGGATTCGTAATGGCCTGGATCAATCTTTATGACCAGGTTTGCTCCGGCCCAGGCCAGGGCGTCCTCGCCAAGCTTGCTCCACGACAGCACCAGGAGTCTGGCCTTTGTATATGGCAAAGGGCTTTGCTCCGGAAGCAAGTCGGCAAGCAAGGAAAGCTCTTTACGCAGGTCTTGCGGGATCGTGTCAACCGTTGATTCACTCCACATCAACATCTTCCTCTGGCTCTGCTTGCTGCAAATGTTCAGCGGGGCAACGATACCCGTTTATGGCCCAGGCCGCAGCGATGAGCAAGTCTGGCGCCCTGTCCTCGATAAATACTGAGTCACAAAGCAGCTCGTCTGGAACTTCAATTTCTTTGTAGTTCATCCCCCTCCCCTCCCCCTTAGTCTGATTCCAGGCCAGGTATAGATCGGACGCGGGTCCGCCCCTTCAGGTATCTCCATCTCCTTCGATCTATACCCAAGCGGGTTCTGATATGGAGGAATGCCCAATGTTCAAAGGTGCTTTTGTAACTGCTCTGCAGTCGGCCAACACTTGCATGGCAACATTATGCTGCAACGGGATCGTAGCCATTGCTCCGGTGGCCGGTACCGCAAGCTATAGCTGGTAACCATGCGACGAATTTCAAATCTTGCATTTAACCAGGAGTTCCCTGAAGCCTCTGGCCTGTCTGGTATCCCTGTAGATAACCAGGTTAGGATTGCTCGGGATGCGGCTAATCCTTATGATCTGGATGCGGTGGGGATCTGGCTTGGGGGGCACCCGAAAACGCCCATCGGTTGGCTCTATCGCAAAGACAGCAACCGTGATGCCGTCCTGCAAAAGCTGGACGTCGGCGGAGATATCACTGGGCACATCGAGCAACGCATCCGTAGGAAAGGGGACAAGCCACAGAAGGTTGTGGTGTTCTGGCTGTGACAGGGCGTGCTCCAGAATCTGAGTGATGCGGAACCCAGAAGAAAGGAAGATATCTGACGACCGCAATGCCTTGAAGAAGGATGTGCACACCATGACTTAGTGCCGTCGTTGAAACGGGCTACTCTATGATAAGCGGCAAGATTGCTGGTATTCGGGGCCATCCTGAACGGCGGTTCAAGACTGGTAGCGGACATCCAGTGATAGCAGGTGAAAGACCCTTTGGGCAAACTCGCCATATCGACCTCAAATAGTGCGCGGGGAACATGGCCCCTAAATTATTGCAGAACGCAACATTTGTGCAGGTGAATCTGCAGGTATTGCGTTCCGGTGCTGAACGCGCTTAAACCAAAGCCAACCCCGCTATTCTGGGGTCAGCTACTTATATTACTCGTCTCCGATCAGAACCAAAACCCGGTTTCTAGAATATCTCTTAACTGATCAGGCCTATTACCAGTGCCGAAACCAGAGGAATAGTTGGTAAGGTGAACATAAGAGAGTTCATCACGAATAAAATACCCGTTATCTGCATAAGTTGGTGTGATCATCACTCCGAAAGCGCTGGAGCCTGCACCATAACCAAAATATCCGCCCGTCGCCGCTGTACCCTCACCGGTTGAATTTGCGCGTTCATAGTCGACACCAGCTGCGATAGACCAGTTCTTGGTGAGATAATAGTCTGCGTGGATCATGGCGCTGATATCGTTGGAACTTTGAGTCGTACCAAAAGCCCGATTGATCGGAGTGTACATGTACTGCACTTCCGGAGTTATGGTAAAATTCGAACCGCTGTAAGTGTAGTAAAGACCATAAATATTACTATTGTCGTATACCAGTGAGCTATCTACATAACCATTCTTGGAGAAGCGTAAAGTGCTCACATCATTGACCGTGCCTGTATGCCCTGTATTTCCATCTGCGTAGAGGGAAACTGAGTTTTCCGGGTTGATCGTATAGGTCAGCAAGCCAGATATTACGTTATAACGATTGGAAAAATATCCGTCATTCCAAGAAACCGATGCAGATACCGGCCCATAGGAATAGTTGATCTGGATGCCGCGACTAAATGATGGTTGAATAGTCCACGGAAATCCTCCCTCTATATTCATGCGGTTATAATCAAGTGTTCCAGTATAACCAATCAGTGTGGGAAGCTGTCCGATGCTAACAGAAAAATTACTCAATGGCGCAATGGTCAGATAGGCAGACGGGAGTGCGGTAAAGTCTTGTAAGGCAGTGCTTGCGGAATGGAAGGGTTGCCCAAGGTTCGGAAAATTGTAGGCGCCGGCAGTCAGATAAAACTGTATAAGGCCGGTAGGCTTACTGATGGATATCAAACCGTTGGTTATCCCGGCACCAAAATTTTTACCGTTAAGGCCTGTGCCAGCAGGGTTGGTCTGTGCAAAGCCCATAGCAGAGGCAACACCCTGGACGTCAAGCTCTCCTAGAGGACCGGCATTAAATTTGAGCGGTGGTGGAATGGAGAAACCATCTGCATATGCTAACCCGGAAAGCCCGGATAGCAAGCCAAATACGAAAGCAATAGATTTTGTTCTTTTTGACATGTTAAGGCTCCTATATTTAATTTCAGACAAAGTGTAACTTTTCGATTCAATATAAAAATCACCGGCAGAAAGGCCAGATATTACGCTATCAGTAAGCATTTATGGTGTGCCGATGACCGCTATCTATTCGGATGGTCCTGGTTTTTCAGCTTCATGAACAATGTGAGGCTTTGTATGACAATTATGTGACCTTATTTATGTACTTTATCCTCCTTATAAAATCTCATAGTGGCAATTTATCAACGGGAATAAATGCCGCAGTACACCCATTTAATAGAGGTAATATCAAGCACACTTCACAGGAATATTTTTTAATATTACAACCTCTTTACACATATCATGACATTCCTTATCCAAGGAGCAACATAGGGAACATATTGGACCGTCATGTGCAGGACAGCATGCCATATCTTCTTTTTCATATTCGAAACCACATCTCACGCAATTGAGTACATCGTGGTGCGTGCCCGCGTGATAGTGCGGATCTCTCGCAATGTAGTATTTTCCCTTCGTCATGATGGCTATTATTGGCGAAAGCGTAAACGCAATAAACAAGGCGATAAAAGCACTGAATGACTCACCCCAGGGACCGAATGCCCCAAAAAAGGCAGCCACCGACACAATAGAGGCAATGACCATCGCACCGAAACCTACAGGATTAAAGTTGTAGAGATGAGCTCTCTTGAACTCAATATAAGATGGGCTCAACTTAAGAAGAGGTTTGTTAATTACCAAGTCTGCAACGATGGCTCCAATCCAGGCGACAGCAACATTTGAATAAAATCCGAGGATGGTACCCAGAACCGAGAACATATTGCCTTCCATCAAGGCGAGGGCTATACCTACGTTGAGGAAAATGTAGATCACCCTCCCAGGATGGCGATGGGTCAGGCGCGAGAAAAAGTTAGACCACGAAAGTGATCCGGAGTAAGCGTTAGTCACATTTATTTTGATTTGTGACATAAAGATAAAAATAGCGGCGAGAATCAGTGCTGCTGCCGGGAATGCATATCCAAAACCTGTAATATACATATGAATTGGTTCATTAGCATTGGCAAGGGGGGTTCCGTGTGTTGCGGCAATTGATGACAAAAAAGAGCCCATAAGCTGCTTCGTGGCACCAAGAACGACCCAACCAGGACCAGCGGCTAGGACGGCAAACCACCACTTCCACTTCTTTGCTGGTTTAATCTTCGGCATAAAACGAAGATAATCTGCTTGCTCGCCGATTTGCGCGATAAGTGAAAGGGCAATTCCGGCGGCGCTTCCCCAAAGCAATGGGTCGAACCCTGCGCCGCTAGGAGACTTGCCACCGAAATGAATCCACGTAGCGACAGTCTGAGGATCTTTGATCAGTATTGCTGCGATAGGGATAATGAATAGACTGATCCAAATCGGATTAGTCCATTTTTGAACTACTGACAGCGCCGTCATGCCGAATACCACCAAAGGTATAATAATCAGTGAGGAAATAATATAGGATATGGCGATGGGTATACCAAAGAAAAGCGTAAACGCCTGAGACATCACGGATCCCTCAAGCGCGAAGAATATAAAAGTAAACGAGGCATATATCACGGATGTTATCGTTGACCCAAGATACCCGAAGCCTGCACCGCGCGTCAGAAGGTCAACATCCACATTATATTTTGATGAATAGTAGGCTATTGGAATGCCTGTTAGAAATATAATAATCGCAGCCGTCAAAATGCCCAAAAAAGCATTGGTAAAGCCATACTGGATGGCCAGCGAACCACCAATGGCAAGATCTGCCATATAGGCAATACTACCCAGCGCCGCCATCGCGACTCCGTATTCTGACCATTTGCGAAATCCAGAAGGTGCGTAACGTAACGAATAATCTTCAAGAACCGGGTTATTTACAAACCCGCTAAATAGTCGCTTGGTCCTTTTTTCAGCGCCCCTTCTTACTTCTGTAACCATGATGTTTCTCCTTAAATGTCGCTGTTCATCCGGTTGACGACGACTAGCCACAAGACTGGTATATCGGCTCATTGAAATTTATGTATTATGTTTCATCTCAGTTCCTTGATTTTTCGCAGGTGTAAAAATGTGATTTATATCCCGCATTTTTACCTATTGTTCGCGTCCATCAGGTGTTACTTTTTTCGAGGCGGGCTTCGTAAAGCATGCTCAGGGTGATCTTGCGCACTTCAAGGCGACTAGCATCGATGTGCGATCTCAGGAGTCGCTGCGCTTCACCAATGCGGCCGCGATGGATTTGTTCGAGAATCGCGGCATGTTCTTCATAGGTCGCGGAGACTCTTTGTGGCTTGGTGAAGTCCAGTCGGCGAATAATGCGCAACCGTTCCATGACGTCGTGATGAATACGCCATATTTCTGGATTCCCCCCTGCCGCCACCAACCCGGCATGGAAATCCTCATCCAGCATCCAGACGGTCTTCGCATTGCTTTCCCGTAAATCCGGCGGACAACACCAGGTCTGCATTAAAGCTCCGATACTTGACACCTTGTCCTTACGCGACAGACGCTGTAGGGAAGATTCTTCCAGAAGGATTCGCACTTCGTAGATTTGATCGAATTTCTCGAAGTCCAGTGGTCGTACCTGCCAACCCATTCGGGGCAAGACGCTTACGTATCCTTCACGCTGTAGCCGGAAGAGCGCTTCACGTACCGGAGTGCGGCTCACCTCCATGCGTGCGGCAATCTCGTTTTCGCTGAAATGATCGCCCGGCAGCAGGCGGAAATTGAACAGATCCTCTTTTAACCGTCGGTAGGTGTCCTCCGCACGGTTCAGCGGGACCAGTGCGTCGCTTTCTGTGGCGTAGTTATGCATAGCGTCATTACTCCTCAGTATCGATAACCAGCAGTGGCATACCATGGCTCACCAGATCTCCCGTCTTGTACTGCAGACGGGTAATCTTTCCGGCACAAGGTGCACTGATAGTGAATTCCATCTTCATGGCTTCCAGAATTACCAGCGGTTCGCCAGACTGAATCGATTGCCCTGGCTCTACCAGAAATTTCCAGACACTACTGGTCATATCCGCACAAACCGTGATTTCATGTTCTTGGAGGCCCATGTCTTGTTCCATAGACGCCAGCACCGCTGCCTCTGGGCTACGTTCTTCCTCCGACCACAGAGTGATTTCCTGTGCGAAGGCATCGTCCTGACGTGACTGGAAGGCGGCGATGGCCTCTGCGTTTTCTTCCAGGAATCGTTCATACTCACCCAGGTCGAAGACCGTCTCCTCCATGCGGATCTCATGGCGACCGTAGCGAAACGCATCCCGAAGTTGTGTCAGGGTTTCCTCGCTGACCGGATAGAAGCGAACCTGATCAAAGAAGCGCAACAACCAGGGCTTGCCATTCATGAATTGCGGGTTGCGCAGGTAAGTGTTCCAGATGGGTAGGGTACGACCGACGAGTTGGTATCCGCCGGGAGAGTCCATACCGTAGATACACATATACACCCCGCCGATACCGACAGTGCCCTCGGCGGTAAAAGTGCGCGCGGGGTTGTATTTGGAGGTGCGCAAACGATGACGCGGATCGACCGGTACCGCGCAGGGCGCTCCTAGGTAGACGTCTCCCAGACCTAGCACCAGATAGGAAGCGTCGTAGATGGTGTCGATCACTTCCTGAACCGACTCCAGCCCATTGATACGGCGAATGAACTCGGCATTGCGCGGCAGCCAGGGTGCGGTATCGCGCACCGACTGGCGGTAGCGACTGACCGCGTCCAGAGTCGCGCTATCCTCGAAGGTGAGGGGAAGATGAACGATGCGTCCCGGCACTTGCATACGCTGGATTGGTGGAAGCCCGTCCTCGATCTCTCGTAACACGGCGAGCAGGCGCGCTTGATCAATGGTCCGGCTGTCATAACGCACCTGCAACGAACGCACGCCGGGCGAGAGCTCCTCAATGCCCGGTTCGGCGCGCGCTTTCAGAGCCTCCATCAATGCATGCACACGAAAACGCGCGCGCAGATCCAGAACGTTATCCCCATATTCGAGCAAGACATAACTGTCCCCAGCCTGACGATAGGTGACCCCGGGCAATCCCGACTGGGCAGGACGCAAATCCAGTACCGGTTCCCCCTGTAGACAGGCCGGAGGCTGATTCAGGCAAAGACCAGGCAGCGGCGTCAAGGTTCGGATGGCGCCGTCCCGAAGCACTTCCAACTGACGGGCGGTGGCGAAATCCAGGGGCACAAAGCGCACCCAGTCGCCTGGCTTGACTTGTCCCATTTTCCACAGTTCAGCCTTGGCAATGGTGGCGGGACAGACAAAACCACCGAGACTGGGGCCGTCCTTACCCAGAATCACCGGCATATCGCCGGTGAAGTTGATGGCGCCGATGGCATACTCGGTATCGTGGATATTGGATGGGTGCAACCCCGCTTCGCCGCCATCCGACCTGGCCCATACCGGACGGGGACCCATCAGACGGATACCGAGACGATTGGAGTTGTAATGTACCTCCCAGTCGGTGGAGAAAAACCGGTTGATGAATTCGGGAGAAAAGAAATCGGGCGCGCCATGGGGACCATAGAGCACACCGATGGTCCAGTATTGCGCGTATTGGGGAATCATCGGTACAGGCACTTCAAGCATTGCGACTGCAGATACAGCCGTTCCCAGTGCCAGCATGTCGCCGGTGCGGATCGGCCGCCCGCCGTGTCCGCCAAACTGTCCGAGGGCAAAGGTGCTGCGGCTACCGAGATAAACCGGCACATCAAAACCACCGGCAACGGCCAGATAAGCACGGCAACCCGCCTCCACCCGCCCCATGTCGAGCAGCTGTCCGGCGCGCACCAAGATGGTGCGCCAGCCCTCTACGGGCTGACCATCCAGGGTGGCCTTGAGTGGAGCACCGGTCAGAGCGATGTGGGCCTCAACGTGAAAACGGATCCTCACGCCGACAAGGGTACATTCGAGTCCTGCCGCGCCCTTTGGGTTGCCGACCAGACGATTGGCAAGATCAAAGGCGTAGTCATCCATGGGTCCGGAAGGTGGCACACCGATATGCCAATAGCCGACCCTGCCGGGATTGTCCTGGATGGTGCTGTAGGTGCCACCCTCCAACACCTCGGCCACCCGGGGGTGATACTGGAAGTCGCTCAATGCAGTTGTGGATAACCGGGCATCGACAAACAATGATGCGCGGGAGATCTGGCGCAAGTAGCCGAGGTTGCTGACGATTCCGCCGATGCGGGTCTGATCCAGGGCGCGTTGCAATTTTCCCAATGCCTGCGCACGGTCCTCGCCATGCACGATGAGCTTGGCGATCATCGGATCGTAGAAGCTGGAGACCTCAGTGCCCCCTTCGACATAGCTATCGACTCGCACCTCTTCGGGGAAATGGACCTCTGTGAGCAAACCGGGCGATGGCTGGAAGTCCTTGAGGGGGTCCTCCGCATAGATACGGGCCTCAATGGCTACTCCCCGCGATTCCGGACGCCGGGAGAGTTCTGGCGGGTTGCCTGCCGCTGTGCGCAACATCCATTCTACCAGATCGATACCAGTGACCATCTCGGTGATCGGATGCTCGACCTGTAGTCGGGTGTTTACCTCCAGGAAATAGAAAGCGTCACGCTCCGCTTCGTACATGAATTCAACCGTTCCGGCATTACGGTAGGATACTGTCCTCCCCAGACGTTCGGCCGCAGTGAACAACGCTTCCCGCGTTGCCGGAGGCATATTCGGTGCCGGAGTTTCCTCGATCACCTTCTGGTTGCGCCTTTGCAGGGAGCAGTCGCGCTCGCCCAAGGCCAGCACTCGGCCCTGGCCGTCACCGAAGATTTGCACCTCCACATGCCGCGCACGGGCGACGAAACGCTCCAGAAATACCCCGGAGTTGGCAAAGAAGCTTTGCCCCAGCCGTTGCACCGAAGCGAAGGCCTGACGCAGTTCCGCTTCGTCATTGCAGCGGGTCAGGCCGATACCCCCACCACCAGCCGTACTCTTGAGCATGACCGGATACCCAATACGCGCAGCTTCGGCGCAAGCCTGATCCACATCGATCAATAGCCCGGTTCCCGGTGCGAGCGGAACGCCGGCTTCGATGGCAAGCGCGCGGGCCGTATGCTTGAGGCCAAACTGACGAATCTGTTCAGGAGTCGGGCCGACGAAGGCGATACCGGCCTGTTCGCAGTTTTCCGCGAAGTCCGCGTTTTCGCTCAGAAACCCGTAGCCGGGGATAACCGCATCGACACCGGTCTGTACGGCGATCTCGAGAATCCGTTCTGCCTGGAGATAGCTTTCCGCAGCGCTGTGGCCACCCAGTCCTACCGATTCGTCAGCATCCAACACATGCCGCGCGTGACGATCAGGTTCTGAATAGATGGCGACGCTCGCGATACCCAATCGGCGCAAACTGCGCTGAATGCGCACTGCGATCTCGCCCCTATTGGCGATCAAGACCTTGCGAAAGGTATCAGCCATGGTCCTTTTCCTTTGGATCGCTGGCAAGGCTAGCCAGATAGGCACGCCAGCCGCCTAGACGGGTGATGTCGCGGGCGCCCTTTTCAGCCAGCCCCTCGCAGATAAAGCCTTTCACCGCACGACCATCACGGAGAATCACCGTGCCGATGCCCAGCGGAGCATGAACCTCGCGCATCAATCCACCCAGCGCCATCTCGCTCATAGACCACAGTTCGACCTCGATACCCTCGTCGCAAACGTCCATGTCGGTGCGGATCAATCCCGGTTTTGGCGGCACGGTATCGGCGAGTGCCAAGAGCCGATAGTGCGATGCGGTACGGGTGGTCTCCAGATAGCTGGCCCTGCGGCTGGTGAGCTGGTGATTGAGGGGTTGACCGCGCAGGTGGGCGCCGACCACTGCCACCATAATGCCTGTGGGCTGAGGATCATGAATATGGGGCGCCGGCGCCATGTGGTCGCATATCCCCAGCTTCCAGGGCATGATTAACTGCCAATGGGTAGCAAAGGCCAGCAACGCCGCGTCCCGAAAGGCGGGCGCGATGACGGTGACACCAAAGGGCAAGCCATCGGCGCGCAGACCGGCAGGTAGAGCGAGTGCGCAGAGATCGGCGAGATTGACGAAATTGGTATAACGCCCCAACTGCGCATTCTTTCCAACCGGATCGGCCTCAACTTCGGCAATGGTTGGTAAAGTCGGCGCTGTAGGCACCAACAGTGCGTCCACCTGTGAGAAAATGGCTTCAATCTGTGGCAACAGGGCTTGGCGTTGATACTGTGCCCGAAAAGTATCGACCGCCGTGAATCGCTCACCGTCACGAATGATTCCTTCCACGACAGGATTTGCTACTCCTGTGTGCTGCGCAAGAAAATCTCCAACTGCGGCAGTGCGTTCCGCCACCCATGGACCGGAGTACAGCAGGGAGGCCAGCTCATAAAGAGGGCTGAAATCTACTGGAACGAGCTTCAGGCCAGCCGCTTGGGCCTGTGCGATGGCCTGGGACCATGCCTCGGCCTGAAGTTGATCGCCATACCATTCGGTGCCGTCCGGGATACCAAGAACGGTCGGGCTCAAAACTGGGATAGAAGGCGTTGGCCGTGACCAGATATCGCGCAGATCGTGCCCGGTGACAAGATTTAAAACATGATGGGCATCATCAACGGTCAGGGCCAGGATGCCTACGCAATCCAGGGATGCACACGCCGGCACGATGCCTCTCGTACTAATGCGTCCACGTGTGGGTTTCACCCCAATGATATTATTGAAACCCGCCGGAACCCGACCTGACCCGGCCGTATCCGTGCCAAGGGCAAAAGGCACCCAACCTCTGGCGACAGCAACAGCCGAGCCTGAACTCGAACCGCCCGATACGTACCTCTGGTCAAAGGCGTTTGGCACCGCGCCCCAAGGCGATCGGGTGCCTACCAGCCCTGTCGCGAACTGGTCCAGATTGGTCTTGCCAATCATGATAGCTCCGGCAGCCCGTAGCTGTTCGACCACGCCCGCATCTGCGTCCGCCTCGTACGCAAATTCACGGCAAGCGGCGGTGGTAGGCCAGCCGCCCACATCAATGTTGTCCTTGACGGCGAACGGCACGCCACGCAACGGCGCATCAATCGGCAAGGCACGAACGCGGGTGATTTCCATATCCAGCATTTCGCTACTGATCAGGCTGATCCAAACTGGATCCGAAGGATTTAGTCCAGCAACATGCCGCCGGAGCTGTGTGGCACCCTCATTAAAGTCCCTATCGAAGGTTTCACGCCAGTCCGTTAGAGTCAGGCAGGTTTTGGTATGGTTAGGCATCTAGTGTTCCTTCTGGTATACAAGAAGGAATGCAAGCAAGGCGCATGCCAGAGCAGATAATCGCATTTCAACAGTGCAGCCATCGTGCCTATTGGTCACTCAATATACTGATAATAAAAGCCAATAATTCACAAATAGCTACTTGCTGGGGTGGCTTCTGGTGAGGAGACTGCAATTCTGCAATCCACCTTCGGAGTGGCTAATGCACTATTTTGGTGAGGTATGCACCACTACGATGTATGCACGGTTACACTTATTGACGAATTTATCTCAGACCCGGAATCTGCTGAATGCTGCTAGACCTCCAGCGGATTCTGCTCGGCGGAACCAGATTGATTGGTGCCATTCGTGATTATACAGATCCAACGACTGTCACAACGTGGAAATCTAAAAAGAACTTTTCTCGTGGTGGTCTTGTTGGATTTGGAATGGCGTCGAATTTTCAGCCTCGTGTGAGTTTAACCAAATTCACTCAAGTTTCCGTTAGTATCAGCATGTTCTGTCCTGTACTCACTGCTTCGCCCTCGCGACAGAGCAGACGATCAACCACCCCTGAGAAAGGTGCCTCAATGGTCATCTCCATTTTCATCGATTCTAAAATTATTAACGTGTCGTTGGCCTGAACGTGATCCCCTGCTTTAACCAGTATCTTCCATATGCTACCCGCAAGAGGGCTAGCCAACGATCGCGCACCTGCGGCAAGATTCAAATCAATGTCACTGGTGTCCTCAGCTACCGTTACGTCATTGATCCAATTGGCTTGGCCAGACTGGATCCAGCGCTCACGTTCTTCGGCAAAAGCCTGACGTTGTTGGTCGCGGAAAAGGGCAATATCATCAGCCTCTTTGGCCAGGAAATGACGATAATCTGCAATCCGAAAAGTGTCTTCACGGATATCCAGAACGTAGCGCCCATGCAGGAAGTCGGTACGGATGGTTTCCAGTTCTGCCGTACTAACAGGAAAAAAGCGGATCTGATCAAAAAAACGCAGGAGCCATGGTTTACCGTCCGTAAATTGCGCAGTCTGCCGCCAGCGGTTCCACATTTGCAGTGTGCGACCGACGAATTGATAACCGCCAGGGCCCTCCATACCATAAACACACATATAGGCCCCTCCGATACCCACAGCATTTTCCGGTGTCCAGGTACGTGCTGGATTGTATTTTGTAGTAACCAGTCGATGCCGAGGGTCCAAGGGGGTAGCAACTGGTGCTCCGAGATACACGTCGCCTAGGCCTAGTACCAAGTAGCTAGCGTCAAACACGATTTTGCGCACTTCTTCAATGCTGTCCAGCCCATTGATACGGCGGATAAACTCGATGTTGGACGGACACCAGGGGGCGTCTTTACGTACTCCAGCCATATATTTGTCGATGGCCAGTTGGGTGGCAGGATCGTCCCAGGAGAGTGGTAAATATACGATACGTGTGGGTACTTCCATGAGATCCACCGCAGGCAATTCCTCTTCTGCGCTGCGTAGCATTTCAAGGAGCCCGGCCAGAGATAATACACGGTTATCATAATGAATTTGTAGGGATCTGATGCCCGGTGTCAGATCAACAATGCCGGCCGGGCAACGCAATCGCAGGTTTTCTATCAACGCGTGAACACGGAAACGCAGCTCCAGATCCAAGATCGGCAGCCCATATTCAACGAGTAGATACTTGTCACCCGCTACACGATATACCACGCTTATTTCATTTTCCTGAGCGTTTGATGGGACAACGATAGGTGCTTCCAGGACTGGTGATGCGGTAGTTGGCGGGTCCAGAGGGGTCGTAAGGCTCTCAATTGCCGTGTCTTGGGTTAACTCCAAGCGGGTAGCTTCTTCTAAACTTATGGATAGGAAACGTACTGTATCACCAGGCCGCAATTGGCCCATCTTCCAAAGATCTGCGGCAACAATCACTGCTGGGCAGACGAAACCGCCCAAGCTCGGACCATCTGGACCAAGGAGAATCGGCATATCACCGGTGAAATCCATCGCGCCTATAGCATAGGCATTGTCATGGATATTGGATGGATGTAATCCAGCCTCCCCCCCATCGCTGCGAGCCCATTGGGGCCGTGGACCGATGAGTCGGACGCCGGTCCGATTAGAGTTGTAGTGCACCTCCCAGTCTGTGGCAAATAACATTTCTACATCATCTGCTGTAAAAAAATCAGGCGCACCATGTGGCCCATAGTGTACAGCGATCTCCCAGTGCTTGTTGTAAGTCGGACGTACTGCCTTATCTACATACACGTCAGGGCACGCCCGGGGATTGGAACCAATGTGCAGCACATCACCAGTACGCAACATACGACCGACATGACCGCCAAATTGTCCGAGACTAAACGTTGCCCGGCTACCCAAGTACAACGGTGCGTCAAAACCACCAGATACTGCCAGGTAAGACCGACAACCGATATCACTTAGTTTGCCAAACTCGAGAACACTGCCAGCACACACCGAATGACTGCGCCACAAATCCAATGGCTGTCCGTCAAGGGTCAGTGGTAGCTCTGCACCGGTGACGGCAATAATGCAGTTATCATTAAATTTAAGGATAGGACCACTCAGCGTGATTTCCAAAGTTGCTGCGTCAGGAGCGTTGTTGAGCAGGCGATTGGCCACCCGATGGGCTAGAGAATCCATAGGCCCCGAGGGAGGCACACCAACATCCCAATACCCTAACCGTCCTGGCCAGTCCTGCAGGCTAGTCTGTACGCCTGGTTCAATCACATAGACAGTAGGTGCATGGTAGCCTAGCCGAGTGAGATATTGGGTGGTCTGACGCCCTGCCTCAAAAACCTCATCGGCAACAATCTGTCGCAAATAAGCGAGGTTGGTCTCAAATCCATAAATTTTGGTGCTCTCTAAGGCTGATCCCATAAGAGAAAGAGCATCATCTCGATCATTGCCAAGAACGATAATCTTGGCCAGCATGGGATCATAATAAGCGGTGACTTCACTACCCGCCTCAACCCAGGTATCTACTCGAGCATTCTGGGGAAAGATTACTTCACTCAACATGCCGGCGGCAGGTTGAAAGTCTTTCCCTGGATCCTCGGCATAAAGCCGTACCTGAATGCTGTGGCCACGTGGAGAATGAACATAGTTTGAAATAGGGGATTCGCCTGCAGCCTGCCGCACCATCCACTCTACCAAGTCGACGCCGCTGACCTCTTCACTCACCCCATGTTCGACCTGTAAGCGGGTATTAACCTCTAGGAAGTAGAAGTCGCCCGAGTCCGCGTCAAGAACAAACTCGACCGTTCCTGCGTTACGATAGCAAACCGACTGCATCAAGCGTACCGCCGTATCACAAAGCGCGAGCCGCACAGATGTCGGCAAATTAGGCGCTGGGGTTTCCTCGATTACCTTCTGATTACGTCGCTGAACCGAGCAATCTCGCTCTCCCAGATGGACTACCTGTCCATCTCCGTCACCGAAGATTTGCACTTCGATGTGGCGTGCAGCCTGGACATATTTTTCCAAATAAATGCCAGCCTCTTTGAAGTTGGCGCGTGCAAGACGAGCTACACGGGCATAGGCGTCTTGCAGAGTGTCTGCGTCCCAAATAAGTTGCATGCCGATGCCACCGCCACCAGCGGTACTCTTAAGCATGACAGGGAAGCCAATGCGCTTGGCCTCGACCATGGCATGGTCGACATCGGACAATAACCCAGAACCTGGCAGAAGAGGCACGCCCGTTTTGTATGCGATTTCTCTTGCCGTGTGCTTTAAACCAAAAGAACGCATGTGCTCAGGCGATGGTCCGATAAACACCATACCGGCATTTTCGACTGCCGCAGCAAAATCAGGATTTTCTGATAAAAAGCCATATCCAGGATGGATGGCGTCAACATGATGAGCAATGCCTGCACGTAAAATTGCATCTTCTCGAAGATAGCTCTGGCTTGCGGGGGATGGTCCTATATGTGCTGACTCGTCAGCCATGAGCACATGCGGACTGAGGCGATCTGCATCCGAATAAACCGCAACAGAGTGGATACCCATCTTCCTGAGGGTTCGAATAATTCGGACCGCGATAGCTCCACGATTCGCAATAAGGACTTTATTGAACATATAGTTATCTCGGCAGGCCGTCCTGCAAGCAGAAAAGGTGACTGAGGCGTCTCAGCCACGCCCCGTGAATCACCAAATCATCAACCGTAACGGTGTAGGATTGTAATCATTGCAAGGATTATTGAGCTGTGGGCAATTAGAAATTAACACTTTTACGTCCATATCAGCTCGCAAATCGACATATTTACCAGGACCTGAGAGTCCGTCAGCAAAATTCAGGTCGCCATTTTCAGACACGGGCACATTCATGAAGAAGTTTATATTACTTGTGAGATCGCGTTTCCCTAGATGGCAGTTACAATTAACTACAGCATGCAAAAAACTATCACGACAGCTATGCATGAATTTTTTATCCAAAGAATATCTTACCGTGTTACTTTCTGCAGAACAGGCGCCACCAATGGTATCATGACGACCACAAGTGTCATCAACAATAGTCATGAGTAAATTACCTTCAATGGAAAGTAAGCGACTGCCGGTGGTTAGATATATGTTGCGCTGGGCAATAATAGTGTCCGTTGCACTGTAGCGATCAGCAGGATCGTTGGCGTTGTAGATGAGGGTATCTGCTGATTGGTTACCTTCCAAATCTACAATACGTAAGGTTTGTCCGGCACGGACATCATGTATCCATGATTCCCCCGCATCGAGAACAAAGTCGAACAACACATTACAACTCTCTAGTTCAACAGTATTTTTACTCATATTATTAACCACCCCTATCTAAAAATCAATTCAGTATTATAAAAACCTCTTCCATTCTCAGGGCATAAATTACGGCATAAATCATAAGGTCCAGCCGACGAACATTTCAGCGAAGTAAGTGCAAATGGATTAGGTGAATAGCGCGGTGATGGATCAAGGACATGCTGTGAGGATGCGAGAACTACCAGCACGTTCATTTCAAATCTAAGCTCAACAAAGTCTCCTGGCTTACTGTTATCCGACACAAACGAGAGAACACCCTGCTCATTTGCAGTGACCTTGCTAAAAAAATTGACATTTGCGACCAAATCTCGCCTGTCGAGTCCCCATTTTGATAATTCAATAAGCACACTATCCTGAGCATTTCTGTACATATTATTATGTGCTTTTTGATAGTTGAGCGCACCATACTTGGTGGCGATTGTGTCGGTGTTACTCATGCCAGATATGGTATCATGCCAAGTGCAGGAGCTGTCTACAATAGAGCAAAGAATCCTCCCCATGTCGGAGTAGCAAACGTTTCCCTTAGACAGAAAAAATGTATGCTGAGCTTTCAGTGTGTCGGCCATATTATACCGCTCTAATTTATTATCCATATTATAGAAAAGAGCGACAAGATTTCCATTGCCAACAATGTCGGTAACCTTGAGGATTGTATCACGTTTCATAATGAATGAACCATGTGATCCACCAGGGATAGAATCCTCCCATAAAACTTTTACGGACATAATTTTCTCCTTGACCATGTAAACGCCTAAAATAACTTACCAATAAAGCAATAAATATTAAAATATTTTATTTTAATTGCCTTCAATAATAACTAATCCTTAGCTACCTTTTGCAACAGATCATCAGTTGCTCTCATCGTAGTAGTAGCTCTGATTCGTGATAGTATTTGCTCTTTAAATTCAAAAAATGAGACGTCATTTTTCTTGACCATTCCAGCTTCGTCGCGATTTACTGATTCAGTCGTAAACGTGGTATCGACACGTCCGGGATTCGCACTCAAAACAATTATACGATCACCCAGAACAATGGCCTCTTCAACATCATGCGTTACAAATATTACTGTTGTTTTTTCTACCTTAAAAAGGTGGTTAACTACCTTGTGCATGGTTTCTCGTGTTTGCGCATCTAGCGCGCCAAACGGCTCATCCATCAGCAGAACTTTCGGGCTGGAAACCAGAGCTCTTGCTATATTGGCGCGTTGCTGCATGCCGCCACTCAGTTGGTTTGGATACAATTCTACTGATTGATCCAATCCCATTAACGTGACTAACGCGTTGCTTCTGTATACTGCGCGGGAAACTTGTTCATCTCGCGCATTCAGGCTAATACGCAATCTTCTAGAAAAAATTATATTGTCCCACACAGTCATCCATGGAAATAAAGTCGACTGCTGGAAAACGACACCTCTATCAGCCCCTGGTCCCTTTACCAAATCTCGGTCAACTGTTATTGAACCTGCAGTTGGCTGGTCTAGTCCAGAAATTAGGCGTAACAGGGTGGATTTGCCACAGCCAGATGCACCAACAATCATCACCTTTTCCCCGGGATTGATATTTAAATTAATATTATCCAGGGCTGGCCAGGTAGATATTTTTTTGTCTTTTCTAATCCTGAAGGACTTACATATTCCTTTGATTTCTACTCTACCAGTACTTATCATTTGTAGCTCCACGCAAAAAATATGCGATGCATTATTCTGAATGATAAATCAAATAACAGACCTAGAAACCCTATTATTATTATTCCAACAAATATTTTTGGCGTGTCCATGAAACGCTGTGCCTGCATAATGGCAAAGCCCAGTCCCCTATCTGCTGCCACCATTTCTGCAATCACCAAGTAAGTCCATGCCCAACCCATGTTTACCCGCAAAATATTAAATATATCAGGCGCCGCACCCCTAAATATGACATAGCTCAAAATTTCTCCTTTCTTGGCACCCATAGTATAGGCAGCCTCAAGATATTTTTGAGGAACATTCCTTACAGCATCCGCTACCATAACAATGATCTGAAAAAATACACCAATGAAAATAATTGATACTTTTGCGGATTCACCAATTCCAATCCAAAGTAAGACCAATGGAATAAAGGCTGACGCAGGCATATAACGAACAAAATCATTTATAGGCTGTAGTAACGCTTCAACAATTTTAAACGTACCGATATATATTCCAATTGGAACGCCGACTACCGCTGCCAGAAGAAAACCTGAAACAACCTGATAAACACTTACATAGGTATCTTCCCAGAGATTGCTGACTGCCCATCGCTCAAAAGATTTAAATACGCGCTCTGGTGAAGGCAAAAAAAGTGCACTGAAAATATGAGTGCCAGATAATATTTGCCAGAAAGCTAGCGGAATCACGAATCCTGCTACTGAGAGTATCACATAAACCCAACGCGGGATCGTATCTCTTATATTAGTTAATGCCATCATAGACTGATCTCACTATTATGGAAGTGGAGCTGTGAGCGTGAAATTCCGAACTAAACGCTCACAACTTCATCTGGCCGATGGGTAACTATTCTGTTACTTTCCTTCAGCCTTTTTAATGAATTCAGGATCAAGAAAATTACTTGGGTTAGGCTCGGCAGAAATCGCGCCAACTTTTTTTAAAAATACAGACGTATCCTTCGTGCTTTTATAGAGAGAGGTGCTCTTTTCTTTCTCTGCAGGATCCATTGCTTCCATATTCAGTTTTGGCCCAAACAATCGCGTCCCGGATAATGCAGTCAAATACACAGCTGGAGATAATTCGACGTGGGGTGCCATAATAGCTGCTGCCTGTTTTGGGTGTTCCTTGATAAATTTTACTGTAGCAAACCATGCCTTTGATAGGTTTACGAATTGCTGTGGATATGCTTTTAGGACACTTTCACGCGCAGCCACTACGTCCGGTATAACACCAGGCGCACTGGCGCTTGAAAACAGTGCGTGTCCGAGTTTTTTATTTTCAATTCGTTGTATCCATGGATTCCACACTCCCGCAGCCTCTACCCGTCCTGCCATTAATGCAGCAGCGGCATTGCCAGTAGACATGTTTACAAAGTGTATAGAGGTTGTGGGGATATTATTTTTCGTTAGTGCATATTCATCAAGATACTGTTCAATTGAATCCATTCTAACTGCAATCGTCTTGCCTTCTAATTGCTTGAAGGTAGTAATGGAGTTGCTTACCATCAACGCATCATTTCCATGTGAATTATCGGTCACCAAAACAACCTTTATGGGAACGCCTTTGTCTACCGGAGCCAAGGTATCAATTAAGGCTTGGCAATTTGCATCTATTTTACCAGCTGACAGCGCTTCCACGGAGGTCATGTAACTGGTAAACCATACCAGCTTAAAATTTGCATGGTATTTTTTTAAATATCCGTTATGTTCTGCTACATACCATGCCACCCAACCTGGCCAGTTGCTTAAACCTAGTGTTATAGGTGCAGCTTCGGCATTTGCTGTCAGTATAAAAGGGGCCAACAAAAGAGTTCCTGTCAACAATAATGTTTTCAACTTTTTCATGATCGTTTCTCCAAAAAAAAATGGGAGATAGCAGCTATAGCTGTTATCTCCCGGGTTTTTATCCCTCCGTGTACCCTGTGCGCCAGGGTGGAAACTCTCGGTCCGAACACCTTTACAGGCTGGAACCCTAGAATCCTACTGCAAATTATGCATTATCCATGCCATCATCAAGGAATTTGCAACTTGCTGATGTTAAATGGGTTGATGTCTAGTGTGGAATTTTTCCCGGCTTCACATTGTGCTATAATAGTGCATAGATTGCACTAGTGCACCAAAATAGTGCGATCATTTATCGGAAAGCCTCCCGTATGCCGTGTGCCCTTGGGTGGAGTCACTGCTCTCCTTCCAGCCCTCCTTATTCAAGAACGAGATTCCGCTAGCACATTCTGTACGTCCGGTTACGCTGCATCTCGGTCGTTCAGATGTACGCCTGCCGGTCAGTGACAGTGACCGACCCAACAACGATCTATACCCTCACGTTGGGGTGACGCAGAGCGTCTACCCGGTAGACGATTGGGGGTACGTGATGAAAGTATATATTGCCGAGAAACCCAGCCTGGGTAAAGGTATAGCCGAGTATCTGCCTGGACCGAAGAACAAGGGTAACGGGTTCATTCAGTGCGGATCCGATACCGTCGTGACCTGGTGCTTTGGGCACATCTTCGAGCAGGAAGAGCCGGACTTCTACACGGCTGATGATGTCCCCACCACACCAAAGGGAAAGAAGCGATGGCGCTTTGAGGAATTGCCCATCTTTCCGGACCAATGGAAGAAGCGGGCGAAGGATGACGCCAAGGCCCAGATCAAGGTGATCCGGGACCTGCTCAGGAAAGCATCGTCCGTCGTCAATGCGGGTGACCCGGACCGAGAGGGTCAACTGCTGGTGGATGAGGTACTGGAAGAGCTCCGCTGGAAAGGGCCTACGCAACGCATCTGGCTGGCAGCCCTCGATGAGCAGTCCGTACGCAAGGCGCTGGCCAGCCTGAAGGACAACCGGGACTATCAGAATCTCAGCAATTCTGCCGAAGCCCGCGCCCGCGCGGACTGGCTCATGGGCATGAATCTCACCCGCGCATTCACGCTGCGCAACAGCGGCGCCGGGGTCGTCTCCGTGGGTCGGGTGCAGACGCCGACCTTGGCTCTGGTCGTGGCCCGTGATGAGAAGATCGAGCACTTCAAACCCAAGGATTACTTCGTTCCCCGGATAAACACCGGATTCTGGACCGTCTGGGAGCTGCGAGAGGATTGCGAGGGTGTCGATGCCGAAGGCTATCTCACCGACCGGAAAGCCGCTGACCGGCTGGCATCCCGGGCCAAAGCAGACGGCAAGGCGACGGTGAAGGATTTCACCAGCGCGGAAAAGCAGCAGCAGGCCCCATTAGGCTTCTCCCTTGCAGAGTTACAAAAGGTCTGCTCCGCCAAGCTCGGCATGTCGGCACAAAATGTCCTTGATGCGGCCCAGGCGCTGTACGAGGAACACAAGGCGGCGACCTATCCACGGACCGATTGCCGCTATCTACCGGAAGAACAGCATGGAGATGCCGGACAGATACTATCCGGGCTGGCAAAGGCTGGGTTTGCGGATCTGGTGAAAGCTGCCGATTCCAACCGGAAGTCGGCCATCTGGAATACGGGCAAAGTGACGGCGCACCACGCCATCATTCCGACCGGCTCCATGCAGGGCTCTATGAGCCCCGCAGTGGGCAAAGTCTACGAGATCATCGTCCGCTCCTATCTCGCGCAGTTCTATCCGCCCTATGTGTACCGAGCGATCAAGGCCCTACTGACTAGCACCGGCGAGGACTGGAAGGCGACTGCCAACATTCCGATCTCCGCCGGCTGGAAAGCCGTTTATGGGATGACCGATGACGATAATGATGACACCCCCACCCAGCCGATCCCGGCGCTCAAAAAGGGACAGAGCCTGACGGTTCAGGATGCGGACGTGCAGGCAAAGCAGACCAAGCCGCTGGCACGATTTACGGATGGATTGCTCATTGAAGCCATGAGCAACATCCACAAGGTGGTTGAGGACGCGGCCGCCAAGGCCAAGCTCAAGGAAACCTCTGGCCTGGGCACGGAGGCCACCAGGGCCAGCATCATTGAAACACTGCTGACCCGGGGATTCCTGGAGCGCAAAGGCAAGCAGATTCTCTCCACCCAGGCTGGGCGGGCGCTGGTTCACGCGCTGCCCAAAGACCTTACGGACCCGGTCCTGACAGCTCGCTGGGAGGATGCCTTGTCATCTGTTTCCGAAGGCCGCGTGACGCTACAGCAGTTCGAGGAAGCGCAGCGCAAATTCGTGGTGCGTATGATCGAGGCGGCCAAGGCGACGACAGTTACTGTCGGCCAGGCACGGCCAACTTCCGGCGCTGGCCGTGGCAAGTCGTCTACCGGAAAAACGCGGGGCGGCGGACAAAAGGCTGGCCCCGCCTGCCCGGACTGCAAGAAGCTGACCATCACCCTGAAGACGAAGAAGGGCGATGCCTTTTTCAAGTGCGAGGGCTGCCAGTCCTGCTGGTGGCCTGACAAGCAGGATGCCAAGAAGCTCGGGACGAAGTGGGGGGCTAGAAAAGAATGAGTACGTTAGAAGAGAAGACTGGATTTCTCACACACAGCAGGATCGAGGGGAAGAGTATTCCTGATTTCACAGGCAAAGCAAAAATCGACGGACAGGTGTATTTGTTGTCCGGTCGGAAATATGTCGGCGAGGATGGCCGTGAATACATTTTCATCCGACTCAGGGATATTTTTGGTGGCCCGGTCAGAAATTCCCGGAAGTCACACATTCAACCACCCGCTCTCGATGATGATGATGACTACTGATATAAAATCGTCTTTCCGAAAAAACGATATCGCCTAATCGTCTACCGGGTAGACGATCCGCGGTTTTCCGCCCGAATGGTATGTGGTCGCGTTATCCCCGCAGCTCCACCGCCTTGTGGACGGCTCCCCTTGCAGGGGACCAGCCGGGCCACGCCCCGGCTTGCCGACCACAACCCAGCCTGCCGCCGGGGGTCCGCTTGGACCCCGCTTCGTTGTCTGAGCTTCGGGCCGTGGATTTCGGGGGTAACGCTTCAAGGTAATCGTCTACCCGGTAGACGGTCGCCCTATTATCGGCTAATAAAATTATCTTCCCGAAAAACGCTGCCCAAAAAAATCGTCTACCGGATAGACGAAAACGCCAAAAAAAAGCGTCTACCGAAAGAAAAGCGGAACGCAAGATAAAGAAGGGGTAATGTGGGCGTTTTTCGGGAAGGCGGTGCCGTTTTCCGGGAAAACGTGGCCGCTGCGCCCGTCTACCCGGTAGACGATCGCCCGCCCCGCTGCCCTGCCCTGCCCCCCCAAAAACAACTGGAGCGCACAATGCGTGGAACGATGTTTGTCAGGAAGATCTCTTCGCTCGATCTCTGTTGCAGCAGTCCTGGTTGTCGTGCGGTGATGGCACACCGGAGCTATCCCGGCTCAGAAAACGGTCGGTACTGGCGAGCATAGCCTACACCTAATAGTCGGTGGCTTTACCGATATGATTAGCGATCATCGGCCCTGTGGGCCCGGTTTTGCCGTAAGTTCAATCCCCAGGACCTTCATGACTGCGAGCGTGGTCTTGAGCGTCGGATTGCCGCGCTCGCTGAATGAGCGGTACAACTGTTCACGCGAAAGACCAGTTTCTCCAGCGATCTGAGCCATTCCCTTGGCGCGGGCCACGACGCCCAGCGCGTGCGCAATGTAGCCGGCGTCTGCAGATTCAAACGCATCGGCCATAAAGGCTGCGATGGCCGCGTCTGATGTCAGCCCTTCGGCAGGGTCAAAGGTAGACAATTTTTCACTCATGGTCATTCTCTCCATTCAGCAGCCAGGCGCTTCGCCACCTTGATGTCCTTCGCTTGCGTGTTCTTGTTGCCACCACAGAGCAAGACGATGATCATGCTCCCTCGTTGCTGAAAATAAACGCGGTACCCGGGGCCATAGTGGATGCGTAACTCACTTATACCCTCTCCCACTGGCTCCGCGTCGCCGATCAACCCATAAGCGAGGCGATCCAGACGACCGGCAACGATACCGCGAGCTCGTTCATCTTTGAGCTTCGTCCACCACCTTCTGAAGGTCTCTGTTTGCTTGAGCTCGGTCATCGCACGGGGATTGTAGTTCATAAACTACTAAAGGCCAAGCTTCTGTTCCCATGCTTTTCAAACCTTCGTACCAAACTTTTGATAGTCCGTCGGAATCCTGCCGCTGACCCGCATTCGATCTATACCCCGCCAACGGGTGGGCATACATCGTCTACCCGGTAGACGATAGGGGGTGTCTGATGAATCCGATTGTGGTGTTTGACCTGGACGGTGTGCTGCTGGACTTTGCCGCTTCCTGGGCGCAGTGCGCCTCGTGGGAACTGGGCAGGCCCATCCAGAAAGTCTCCGATGCCTATGACCTTCAAGAGCGTTTCGCGCTGAGCGCGAGGGAGTGTCATCGGGTATGGTTCGCGTTCCATCGGGATACCTGGTGGGAGAGGGTACCGTCCCATGATTCTGCATGGGATGCCGTCTGCAACGTGGAGGCAGCCGGGGCCAGCATCTGGGCCGTCACCAATGTCGATACCCAGTGGGTTCACGCCCGGGCGATCTCGCTAGGGGGCCTGATCCCCTCGGGCCGCATCATCTGCCTAGGCGAGCATGCTTCTGCCCATCATCGGGCGGGAATCCTGGAAGATCTGCGTGCCCAGGCTTTTGTGGATGACCAGGCGGTCAACGTCAACGCGGCGGTGGGCATCATCGCCGCTCCGGTACTCCTGCACCGTGGCTACCAGGGGCAGGAAGAGCCCGCTCATGGTGTGACCGTGATTGATGATCTGCTGGATTTCCCTGTGGTGATTGAGTCCCTCTTCAAAGCGGCTCGTTCAGCATGACGGTCCATCGCTCCACCGTCTACCCGGTAGACGGTTCGCGGAGCAGAACCTCGCCCCTTTTCCGATTCTCCGCCCCTACACTCCTGGGTGCCATGGTTGGTACCCTGGCCTGGCCTCACGCCATCTGGCTTGCGCCACTGGCCTTTCTGCTTTTGCCCGCCTTGAACAAGCGTTACTGGTTGGCGCCATTCGCGCTGATGTTTGGCTACCACCTGGCGACAACCTACGGCCTCATCAAAGGCACGTCGGTATTCTTCCCACACTCCGGACTATTTCTCGGTATTGGGTTTTGGTCGCTATCGTCCCTGGCCTTTGCCCTGCCCTATCTGGCGTACCCGTACATTGCTCTGTATTTCCGTGGCTGCAGCCTTGCAGGCGGCGGTTTTGGCGCGGTCACGGCCACTATCATTACCTCTGCTGTCTCGACGATTCTGCCACCCCTGGGGATCATCGGCTGGACTTCCCCCTGGCTCGGCGCCATAGCCGCAGGCCCAACCGGCATCCTGCTGACCGTTCTGGGGATCTTCGCTCTGGGCTACTGGGAGCGGAAGAATCAGGATATCCCGGTGTGTTTACTGATGGCCGGGATCGTCGTCTTCAATCTCTGGCTTCTGGGTTTTGCCTTCCCTGCCCTGGCCGAGCGGGTGCCGGCACTGGATGACATGATGGGTCACCCGCTGCCCACAGCGCCCGCTGGCTGGGTGGGCATCAATACCCACCTGGGTCGCCTGCGTTCCAATCTTTCCTATGTCGATGCGTCCATGGAAATGGCTCCCAAGGTTTTGGCGGATCTGCGCTCTGGCGACAACGTGGTGTTACTTCCGGAAACCGTGGCCGGGCCCTGGCTGCCTGGCACCCGGGCCATCTGGCGTCCGGTCATCCGCTGGACGGCGCGACATCCAGAACAAATCGTGTTGCTCGGGGCCGATGTGCCCCTTGCAAGGTGCCAACCCTTGGCAGGGTGCGAGCCCCATGGGCGGGACTTGCGCCCTGCGAAGGGTTATCTGGATGCTCTGGTGAAGATCCAGGATGGCCACCAGACGGTACTGCCGGATCACATCCCGGTGCCTTTCTCGATGTGGCATCCGTGGCACCCCCGTAACAGCTTCCGGATGGCCCCGTTTTCCCGGAAACCGGAAACCACGGAGATTGACGGCAAAAAAGTCGGCTATCTCATCTGCTATGAGCAACTGCTGATGTGGCCTGCCCTTGATCTATACCCGCATGGGATTCAGGTCCTGCTGGCTCCGGCCAATGACTGGTGGGCACGAGGGACGGACATCCCGGCCATCCAGAGGGCTTCGGCAAAAGCCTGGGCAGCGTTTTTTAGGGTGCCAGTATTATTTGCGATGAATCACTGATGAGGCAGAAAAAAGTGAACCTCTGCATCCGGCGGCTGGACGAAAAACTGATCGCGTTCTTTGCCCGGCCCGGCCCGCGCAATATGGCTGAAGCCATGCTATGGGGGGCCACCCATATCGAGTGGCTATTCTTCTTCCCCTTTCGGCTATTGACAGGCCCCGCACGTTTTTTTCTGGAGCGCCGCCATGCAAAGCATGTCCGTCACCATCGCTAAGCGGCTGCCGCCTGCAAGGCTGCTCTGGTGGGGCGCATGGGCGATCATCGGTGTCCTGGTGCTGAATGCTGTCGTAGGTCTATGGATGCAGCACGACCACCTGGTCTTCAATGATTCCACCTGCGAGTCCGTCGGCTTCTACAAACTGCTGGGTTCACCCTATCCGCTCCACGACGGGGAACTCGTCGAGGTCGAGATTCCCGGCCCTGCCCATCACGCCGCCGTCGCGGAGGGCCTGAAGTACCACTGGTTTCCCGCTGGACAGCCGTGGATCAAAAATATCGCAGCTGTTACTGGTCAGACGGTAAAGCTGGCGAGATCAGGGGTCCGGGTAGATGGGCACATGCTGCCGAACTCCCGGGTCGATCGCTGGACGCCAGGCCATCATCACCGAATTATTCACTATCCGTTTGGCATGTATCACCTGAAGCGTGGTCAGGTCTGGCTCTACGCCCCGGGGAATTATGCCTTCGACTCCAGCTATTATGGGCCGATCCCTGAATCCCACATCCTGCAACGGGCGGCTCCCTGGTGGACCATCCCCGGGAGCCAGTTCTGGCTCGGAAAGGGAGATTGATGGGAAATCGTCTACCCGGTAGACGACATGACCCAGCGCCGATCTATACCCATACCTAAAATGGTCAATCCGGGAAAAGCATGCTGACGCCCTCGCTCTTCAATGGTAAGCCCTATGCGGGTGAATCAGTGGTTATCCCGCTAAAGATGCACCTGTACATCCAGGCCCTGGCCTTCGTTCAGGGGATGACGCTTCGGGCCGTCCATGAGGACTGCGCTTCCCGGTTTCTGGCCGAAAAAGCGTGGGAGAAAGGACTTCGATGGCGGGATGGGCACCGCCCAGCCTTGGCCGACCCGGAATGGGTGGAAGTGAACGTGCGGATTCCCTGCGATCTGGCGGACAACCTGGTAGAGGTCAGCCACCGGAACGGAGTCGGCCTGCCCGATGTGCTCTATACGATGTTGTATTGGTATTCCTGGGTTCTGTACCCGCCACTGCATGAGCAGGAGCGGCGGAAAGCGCGAGAAGAGAGATAGACATGACACAGATCATTACCGTGACCAATCAAAAGGGCGGAGTAGGCAAGACCAGTCTCGCCGTTCACATAGCAGCTTATGCCAGTATGGCGGCGAAGAAAAAGACCCTGCTCGTGGATATGGACGGCCAACGCAACGCCACCTTTATCACTACAGGTGAGCCGAATGGCCGAGGTAAGTCTGTATTGGATCTGTGGGACAGGGACGCCAGCCTGGATTTCCAGGGCACCCGGTTTGGGGATCTGAAAATCCTGCCAGGCCACCAGCATGTACATCTGGTTGAAAAGCAGGGATTGAAGGCCGGACAGGAGGCGATGAGCCGTTTGCTGAACATCGATTTTGATGTGGTGGTCATCGACACCCCACCAGCCGCCGGCGTGCAGCAGCTGGCTCCGCTCTATCTGGGCGGGTTGTTGGTGGCACCCGTGGAGCCCGACCTGTTGGCGTTGCAGGGGCTCACTTCGCTGCTCAAGGTATGGCGGGAGATCGCCTCGCAGGTCGATCTGGGATTGTCCCTGGTTATCAACAAGCGGGTTTTGAACTCCACGAATCAGCAGATGGTCGTGGATACGATCATCGGGTCCGCTTTTGGTCAGTATGTGCTTCCGGTGCACCTGACGAATCGGCAGATTGTATCCAACGCCATGAAACAAGGGATGCCGGTCTGGAAGCTGGATCCGAAAGACGCGGCAGCGGCGAAATGGGCCATGGCCTGCAAGATGATTTTGGAAACGGACCGGGTGCCGACAGAAGAAACGGTGAAGGAGGGATAAGATGGCAAAGGTAGATCTTTCAGAGAATCTCTTTGATGAGATGAAGCGCACGCTGGCCGAAATGGCGGGAGACTCCGGCGAGACCGATGCCAAAACCAATCGTCTACCCGGTAGACGAAATTCGGGGTTTGCACCCGGCAAGGGGCAGGAAGCGGCCCCGGCGGATGAACAGAATACCGTTGCGGGCGGAACGGTCGGCGGCGGGAAGGTATCGGCGCTCTTTCTGGAGTTGTCGGAGATCGAGCCGGACCCGGAGCAACCGCGCAAGACGTTTGTGGCATCCGGGGCGCAGGATGCCATCGACAATGATCTGGAATTGCTGAAGGAAAGCATCTTGCAGCATGGGGTATTGCAGCCCATCGCGGTACGTCATGTCGCGTCGGGAACGTATCGGATCATAGCGGGCGAGCGGCGCTGGAGGGCATCCATGGCCGCCCGGGACAGCGGCCAGCCTTGCCGTCGCAAGGGCTATGACCTGTCCCGGATTCCAGCCGTGATCCTGGAACCCGACACAGACGCTGACCGGCTGGAAATGCAGCTGGTCGAAAACCTGGCGCGAGCGGATATGACGCCCGTGGATACAGCGAAGGCCGTAAAGCAGCTGATGGATAGCCTGGACACCAAGCCGAGCCTGTCGGATCTGGGCAAGCGGCTGGGTCGATCCAAAGCATGGGTACACCAGATGCTCTCTCTGGGGAGCGAAGATGCGCGGGCTGTGGCAGAGTATCTGGGCGTGCCGCTGGAGTCCATCGGACAAACGGACATCAGTCGCATGAAAGGATGGATGAAGGATGAGGACAAGCGCATCGTGCTGGACGCCATCCGTGCCAGCCTGCAAGCCGGGGAAACCCTCTCCCGCGTGCTGGTGGATAGAGAGGAAGATCGGTACGAACGAAGTTTGAGCGGAAAACCGCAGGAGGTAGGTATGCAACAGGAAGATGGGACCGTGAGGGCTTTTGATGCCAATGGGGAAGAAGTGGACTTGTCCACGATCGATATGCACAACGTCGATAGCGATGAGGACATCGAGGATGGGGGCGCCGTTGACGAGAACGGAGTGGTTGTCGGAGATCCGGCGAATGATGCGCAGAAGGTTGGCAGCCTGCCGGGAGCATCCCTGCCGAAGCAGGTGACGGTGACGCTTCCCCGCCCACTGCTGGAGCGAGCCTTTGAGAAGGCCGGGCGCGAATTACCCGGGACGATGGGAACGGTGGAGATCGTCGAGGTCTTGGAGATGGTGTTAAATTAAGGGTCGGGTAATGTCATGTATCACCGCCAATGAACGGCCGCAATCAGTGATCAAACCGCCAACAGCGGCAGGGCAGCGAAAGCGATCATTCACCTTCGATCTGAGGAGGAGTATTATCGAACATCGCCTGAGGCTATGCGTTTAGGACACCGAAGGAATGCAATTCATCACCCACGGTCCGGACATCCCGGATACGCTGTTACAGGCGCACGAAGAGGATCGCGTAGTATTTTTCTGCGGCGCTGGCATTTCTTACCCTGCTGGGTTGCCAGGATTTAAAGAACTGGCAAAGCAGCTCTACAATCGGCTATTCATTACGCCAGTTTTTTTATGCAGGTGCGCAGGCGATTGTCGCTCCTTGAGCGTCCTATTACGACGGCCAGTGGTGCCAGCCGTACTTGGTACGGCTATAGTGCCTACAACCCGGAAACCATCGTGAAGATGCTGGGCATCTTCCGGGTGTTCTATAACTATTATCTCGCTGGGCAGGACAAGAAGACGCCGGCAATGCGGCTGGGACTAGCCAAAGGCAAGGTTAGTCTGGAAGATATTATTTACCTGAAGATTAGACATTCAGCACGGCTCCGCCGGGTTTTTTATCGCCTTTCTTTCGGCGAATGCGCACACACCTTTCGCCAACGGCTAGGCTTTGCCGGGGGATATTTACTGGTTTTCAGTCCCCGGATCGCCTCCAGTCCCACCTTGCCCTTGAATGCTGCCCCATACACTTTCCGTTTTCCTGCGCTCATCGCCTTCTCCCTACCAGACAACAAGCTTAAACCACTGTCTCAAATATGGGGACCACTATATACTGCAGGGTACTCACTGCGATCCCCACCCGGGGAGACCGCTGGACTCTCCCTTGCGGAGGATTTCGGCAAGTGGTCCCTCTTCTTCATCGGCCATCTTTAGCATCAGCCCCAGCAACCGGCCTGACGACATGGTGCCTGATGTCCTGCGAACCGATTTTGCCAGCGCAGCGAGCCTAGGCAGCACATTGGCTTCATCGTCGTAGATGGCAGGCAGTAGGCTGAAAAGAGCGATCTGGTGTCTTTGCCTCGATCGCACAAGACGGCCCAAAGCAGGCCAGCTATGAGGTGAACGCAGGAATCGCTCTGCTTCGCCGGACGCACCCCAGGCTTCCGTCCATTGGGTCTGTCGGGGAAAGCCTGAGCAGGCGAAATAGCCGGGAGCCTGCGTTCTAAGCCGCCGACGTGATGGAAGGGCCTGGGCACTTTCCACTCGGTCACGCCAAACCTTACCTCTGCTCCTGGCTCGCATGAAGAGCCGCGTTGTCTCGGCCAAGATCAGTTCGCCTTGGTCATCGATTTCGTCCTGGTGCTCACCCCACGCACGATAGTCAGCTAGCGAGAATGCGCAAACCTTGTCGTCCACTATGACTTGCCTCTCTTCCGGCGCCAACCAACGCTCCATGCCATTATCGATCTCCCGGCAGAGCTGCCCGAACACAGGAAACTCGAGATTGAACTCGCGGCTGGTGACGGAACTCGCTTCCAGAAGGTGTCCGCGACCGCCACAATGAGCGTCAACCATGGTCTGAGGTAGTCAGGCAAATAGATCGTGTCGGCGTCAGCCTGAAGGATGAGCACGTCCTCTTCAGGCACCTGGTCTCGCTGAGCTACGTCAATAACCTTGGCCATGCCCGCCCGCCTGGCGGCGACATAGCCGCGTCTGTGTTCCTGGGTGATCAAGACATGCCCAGGCGGCGACGCTCGCTGGATCGCCAACATCAACTTGGCCGTTCCGTCGCTTGAGCCGTTGTCCACGAGAACCAATCGTCCAGGCGGCTCCAGCCCATCCCCAAATCCCAGCGACGCGCATGTCGCCGTGATGCAGTCCTCTTCGTTCAGACATGGAATGACGATGAATATCTCCATTGCCGGATTACTCAGATGGAGAGATCCGTCCGTGGTCTTACCCAGCGAAGAATGAGCTGTATGAATCCCGACGGAGTGGCATCCACGAATCCAGCCGCCTCTGCAGCGCGCCGCGAAGCGACATTTGACCGACGTATATGGGCGTAGACGGTCTCGTGGACGCTCAGCTGGCAAGCCTTCGCGTAGCCAACGCGACCAATACCTCGTCCCTGGCTCTTGATGTTCAGATAGATCTGCAATGATGCATGACGGCCTATCGGCGGCTCATCGATCACGTTGATGTAGACCTCGCCTGCCCGGACTCCATTGACTTCAATGCGCCACTTCCCGCCGCCCGGGCCTTTGCCTTTCCCAGGCGTTCCGGCGATCGATATCAGATCCACTTCACTGGCGGAGACCTTCGCCTCCGCCGTCCGCAGCTTAACGGGCCGCGGCTTGGGCGTCTCCCTGGCCGGTCGCGTGCGTTTGGGTGCACTGGCATGGTGTGTCATAGGATTCGCGCCAGGCCGGTCCGCAAATGCCGGTCAACAGGTTGCCAGAATTCTGCCGGGAAGAACCCAGGAGAGTAAGCAATGGACACATCCTCGATAATCACTTTTGATGCCGCCAAAGCATTGATGAGATCATCAACTTTCGAGAGCATCGTCGGCAGGTTCGGGTCAAATCTTGGGGCGCGCATAAGCCAAGCCGAATCGCCGTCGTAGCGATTATTGAAGTAGTCCATGTCAATGTGAACAAGCGCTGGACGACCCTCGATGTTGCGCGACCACATCGCCGTATCACTGGTCCCCAGATAGCTCTCGGTATCGGTCGCTCCCTCGACGAGATCAATAGCAAGCCGCTCAGCATCCGGATCCAGCAGGGTGTCAGGAGCAATGGTGAGCGAGAGCATTTGTCGCACATCGGCCTGCATCTTCGGCGGCTGACAGAGATGCCGCACGGTCGCTTGCGGGCACTGCCATAGAAAGGGTGTCATGAAACTCCCCATACCAATGGCGCCGCTTTCGATTGCCTGCCGCACGGTCAATGGATCCGTCAAACGCACTTCCTCTTTGGTGATCGCATCAACCAGCGCGCCGTTGACCAAGTGCAGTCGTGGTGATCCCAGATCACGGTGATCGTCCACGTGCAGGATAACGACTTGCTCGGACGTGCTGGATGGAACTCGAGCCAACCATTCGCACCAACTCAGAAGCGTCCACGTGTCGTAGAGCGAGGTCATGATGCGGCCGTCACGCCTCCATGCCGACCACATGGAACCCAACGAGACTCCTCGTCCCCACCAGCGCAGGCCGACTTGCAGGGCTGGATCGACATGCCTCTCTGCCTCGTCGGGCCAACTCAGATGAAGATGGACGTCGCCGACGGACTCGATCGCGACCGCATCCTTGTCGCAAAAGTAGTCCCGCAGGAAGCCGTGCCAACTGGCGGGGTCTTGCGGGAGTCGACCTCTGGGTACACGCATGCGCTACTCCCGTGCCCCGACTTCCAACACAGCTACCAACGAACGACCCGTAGCTGTAAGAGGGCATCCGGCGAGCGTAAGAAACGCTTCGTTTAACCGGGCATCGGTGTCCATCAGTTGATTCTCGGCGCGCGTATTCAGCCGGTCCAGGTTTAGCGAGCGAACGTGCTTCCAGAAGCGGCGTAGCTCCACAAACACGAAGACGGCATGTAACAGCCCTGAAGGCGGCCGTGGGTCTTGACGCCAAGGAGAGACCACCTTGCGGTTTGTCGGCTTGACCATAGGCGCGAGTCGCTCCAGCAGATAAAGCTTCTGATGGCGGTACTCATGGAGGAGAGAGTCCGCAAGGTCGTAAGCGTCTATCAAACTGGCCCGCTGCATCACCGAGACATAAAGGGAGCCAGGCACTGCGTTGTCACTGAAGGACACGATCTTGTCCGGATCAGCAGCTGGGTCTCTGATGAACTGGATCGCCCGGCAGATCTTTCTAAGCTCTTGCACAACGGCCGGACGCCACGCATGCAGGATTCCAAGCGCTTCATGCAGCAGCGACTCTGCCGCCGGCAGAACTTCCTGGTTCTCGAAATGGATCGCGCTGCCAAAGGGACGGCGCAGCCAAGGATCCATCGCGTGGACCTCAGGCGACTGCTCAGTCGAACCTTGCAGTCGGGCCAGCATCCAATGAGCGTATCCCAGGTCTCTGTCAAGCGCGCTTCCATCGACGGCACTCACTGGGCGACCGGTAGCGATTGCCAGCATGGCATTGCTCCAGGCGATCGCTCCAGGCCTCTGTGCGAGGAGGTCGATGGCAGATTGTGAATCAATCAAAGCCCTTACAGCTGCTACAGTCTCCCCGGAGCCGCAGCCGGAGGCCTCGAGCCATAGCAGCGCTTGTCGCAGTTCTGAGGACTGGTCCGAGATCGCATTTGACCAGAGGCTTGCAACGGCTTCCGTGGAGGTCTCAGCGCACTCGAACTCACCCAGGTCGCGGCCGTAGTGGGCTATGGCGGCAGCGTGCATCGTCAGCTCGAGTGAGTTGGCGATGCGCGTCTGCACATGACGAATCAGAGCGCGCATCTCCTTGCAGTAGATCGTCGGGTTCTGGAACCCGTTTAAACCATACCGGTGCGGGACGGAACCGCCACCGCACACATCCACAACGTCACAACTACGGCAACTGGCACACAAGCCCTCTTTCTTCAGCAATGCGCGATGAGCAGCTAGGGCAGCAGAGGCAGCCACATCTGAAATGGGTGTGTCCCTCACGCTGCCGTTAAGCCGCGTCGCGCCCTGCGACACCACCTTAAACACGTCCAAGTCATGGTAGGTGCCGTCAGTTTCGACAGTGATGAGACTCACATCGCCGAAGCCAAACGCATCAGTCTGTGAAGGCATACCGACAACAGCATCGAGAAGTGCTTCAAAGGTGCGAACCTGTAGACCAGAGTATTCATCGAACCAGAGATCAAAGGCATCGATGAGCCATCTCTTATAGGCGTCCGGTTGTTCCAGCCGCCCCGGTGGCGGGCGCAGGTGATGCGCGTCCGGTAATAGAAAGTCGAGCCGCGGGACTTTCCGCTCGTTGAAGAACTCCAACAGCTGGCGCGGTGACGTCCGAGGGTCGATGACCGCAATCACGCCGGCGAATACGTCTGGCGCACTTTGCAACAGCTGCAAGGCCCGATACGACTGCTCAAAGCTTGAGCGGCCGCGACGAGATGTTCGATGCAGATCGTTCGCCTCCTTTGGGCCATCCAAGCTCAAGGAAATGCCGATGTCGACGCTCGATAGTTCATCTATCACTTCTCGCGTGAGCAAGAGGCCATTTGTTTGCATCCCGATGTCCAACTGCACGTCTGCACCCACCGCTTTCCGAAGGTGAGCCGCAAAAGCCACGAGCTCAGCACTACCCATTAGCAGAGGCTCACCACCGTGGAGAACGACGACGCATCGTCGTATCCCGACCTGCTGGATGTATAACGCTAGCTGCGAGGCGAATGCCTCACGATCTTTAGATGAAAGCAGTCGAGGCATCGACCGCCAGCTCTGATCCGCGTGATGATAGACGTAGCAGTAGTCACAATCCAGATTGCACCTGGATGCGACCTTGACGAGAAACGAGGTAAGTTGGACCTCGTCGACCGTAACAGCCATTATGAACGGTTGTGTCGGTGGTGCATCCGATCGTAGCTCGTGATGACATCGCTAGCATCCGTGCTCTTCAAAATCCGTGTCTGGAGGCGCTGCAGGGCGGGATTGGCGTGCTGCCCACGAGCGACTGCGTCACGCACATCGCTCGTCTGGTCGAAGTTCTTGTCTTGTGGTTGTTGCACCGTGCTTGAAGTCATAAGTCAACTCTCCGTGAAGTTAAATGTTAAACGGGATAATGAAATCAATGATAGAGTGCAGCATCCAACTGGTAAAGTACCGCGATGTGAAAGCACTGCGAACAACTATAGATCACTTGGTCATCGAAACCGAGCCGTTGCTCTCGGGCTTCGCAACACCACAAAAGCGATTGCTACCCGTAAGCGCCTGGATAGTGGCTCGTCGGGAGACGTTGCTGGCGGAATCCCCCCGGTGCGGTCGGATAAAATAGTTGACTTCGAGCACAAATGACCCCTTGCAGATACCGTCTTGAACGGTACTATGCAAGCCCAAATTTGGGGTCGAATGGCTTCCCAGACTTGAGGACACCGAAAACCAGATGCAAAAGCCTACGCATAGCCGCAACGACCACCTGCATAGGACGCTTACCTCTGGCCAGTAGCCTGTCGCAAAAGGCTGCGATGATTGGGTTATGGTGTTTCGCCACCACTGCCGGCAAATACAGGGCCTTGCGCAGCAGAGCATTTCCTGTTTTCGCGATGGGGCTCTTTCCCGCCCACTGGCCAGATTGTCGAATACGGGGATTGAGGCCAGCATAGGCAACCACCTGCTTTGCTGAGTGAAACCGTTCTACCGGACTGAGGAAGGCCAATAAGGTGGCGGCGGTATTGTCACCAATTCCTGGGATGCTGGATAGCAGCTCCTTTTGGCTCTTGAGTCTGGGGTGTTGATCGATATGGATCTGGATCTGCAGACGAACCATCTCTATCTGTTGCTCAATAAATTGCAGGACTGCCTCCACGGACTCCCGCGCTGAGCTATAGTCAATTCTGGTGTATAAGAATTTACTGACATAGCTTCAGGCGGCGCTCTGTTGGTCATCCGGCAGGATTTGATTGGCCGGCAATTCATCCATGAATTTCACCCCTGCAAAAAGATCGTGGACTTTCTCAGGGGCATAAATCCCGATCCAGCGTTTCTCTGCCTGTTGCAGCATCTTGAAGCCCAATCCAATGAAGCTGTTGCGCGACACGCAGTTTTTTGTGCGCGATGTCCGGTGACGCACGGTGGCAAAGGTCGATTCAATGGCATTGGTGGTGCGGATGTGTCGCCAATGTTCGGCCGGATAATCATAGAAGGCCAGCAATTCCGCCCGATCCTTTTCCAGCTTGGCCACGGCCTTGGGATACTTCGCCTGGTAGTTGCGCACAAAGACTTCCAGGGCTTTCTCCGCGGCCTTCCGACTCTCGGCCATCCAGATTTCCTGCAGTGCCGCCTTCGCCTTACCCTGCTTGGATTTGGGCAGTTCGTTGAGGATGTTGGCGGTCTTGTGCACCCAGCAGCGCTGCTGGCGGGTTTCGGGATACGCTTCATCCAATGCTGCCCAGAAGCCCATGGCGCCATCACCAATAGCCAGTAATGGTGCAGCTTCCAGACCACGAGCCTGCAGGTCGCGCAGAATCTCCAGCCAGGAGGCCTTGGATTCGCGCAGACCGTCGCTGACACTGACCAGTTCCTTCTTCCCGTCCGCAGTCACGCCAATAATCACCAGCAGGCAGATGCGTGGATCCTCCTCCGCACGCAGGTTGGTATAGACGCCGTCCACCCACCAGTAGGCATACCGTTTACCTTCCAGGGAACGGCGTTGCCAGGCGGCATGATCTTCCGCCCACTGCGCCTTGAGGCGTCCCAATGCCGCAGGGGAAAGTCCCTTGGCCTCTTCGCCCAGGAGGATAGAAAGCGCCTCCTGCATGTGGCCAGAAGATACCCCATGCAGATACAGCCAGGGGACCGTGGCCGCCACCGTCCGCGATTTACGCACATACGGTGGCACCAGTGCCGAATTGAATTTAATCCCCGAACCCGAGCGATCCCGAACCTTGGGGACCTTCACTGGCACAGGGCCCAGGGCAGTTATGATCTCTCGCTCCGGCAGGTGGCCGTTACGAACGACCGCCTGACGACCATTGACCATCCGTACCGCAGAAAACTCTTCCAGCAATACGGCCACCTCTGTCTCTATGGCCTGTTCGATCAGGGAACGTGCCGCACGCCGCAGCACGCCCTCTATCCCCAAGCCCAGCTCTCCCATACCACCCTCAAATACGGTATTCTTTTCCACGGCGTACTCCTTACGTTGCTTACTTGGTCTGCAAACCCTTTGTAGCAACAGTACGCCACCTTACTCAAGTCAGTTGTAATCTGCCTGTACACCAGATTCGATCATAGCTCTGGATACCGTCCGAACTGATGGCAAAGTTGAGGCAGGTGATTAATCTGAAAGTCCGGATCATGTCCTTAGTCTGTACACAATCTTGCCTGCCTCGCTCCGGGGATCAACCGAAGGGTACCAATCCATGGGGACTGATGCCAAGACATAATTCTGTACCGGCCCTTCAGCACAAAATCTCTACAGGAGGCATCTGACCGGGTTGGGGGGGCAGAGATCATCGCTCCGCAAACTGGACACAATCTCATTCCTACCAGAAGCCTTCTGCACGCGCTCCTCACCAATTTTCACCTTTAAATGCGCGCCAACACGTCCATGGATAGTAACCTTCTAAACCGCCTGTGCGGCGGATAACGACAAGCAATCTGATACCATTTCAGAGAGGCGGTATCTACCCTGATACCGGGGGGAACTCTGCCAGCGAGACTGCATCTCCCACATCTACAATCGAAGGCTGAACACCAGGTATTGGCCCGTGTCCGTCTACCTGTGCTGAATGCATCTTCTTCGGTATCTGCCGGAGGCCCATCGCGGAAAGATCAAGAACAAGCGGCTGCAACAAAGTACGGGTCGCAACACTGCTGCGCGACAACACATCGATAAAGTCTTCCTGATTGGGCTGTCCAAGCGCCAGCCGATAGATCATCCGTTGCTCTCTAAGATGGGCGAAATGCGCAACATCCCTTCCAAAGGGGCGCTCGAAAACATGACGGCTGATCTCGGCGCCATCGAATACCCACCAGGGGCGAAGACCGCTCACATCCACCAAAAGTTCCGCATGACTCTTGACACATTGCCACGGTGAGCTGCCAGCCATTTGCGGGTCTCGAAGAACCTCGTTGCGCAAGACCGCTGCTAACTTGCGCCTGATGGCCAATCCGGCATAGCGCTGGATGCGGCCCTCGCGTTGCTCAAGATCGAGCGGGTTCGACGGGAGATCCCAATGAACCACATGTGAACACCAAGGATGAAAATCCAAGCCTTCTTGGCCAACGGACGTCGTTGCCAGGACATGTGGCCAGAAAGGCGTGTTGAAGCCCCGGCGCACTTCATCGGGACGGGCAGGCGCCACACCGCCCTCCACCCTGACGACGGGCTCGGTCTCGGCGTCGCCGAACGGCATGGCGACATGGCAACGTACTGGGATCTTGTGCGAGGCGCCGCCGATCCCATGAAAGCTGAAACTGCCAACGCGCAACCCCAGCGATGATTTTAGGTCTTTGGCAAGTTCGGCTGCCCCCCCTTGGAGATTTTGGGCACGAAGCCAGAAATGCTCGTCGAGGACGCTTTCGAAACCGCCTTCAACAACGGCACTCATGACTTGCTCGACTGCGGTTTTCCCCGGTAGCGATGACAGGATCACCGGATTGTCGAGATAGGCGCGCAGGCCCTGCCAACTGAGCTGGACCAGCTCAGGATAACGTGCCGGTTCAAGGATTTTCCTGTCATGCCGCCACAGTGCCCGGCCGAGCGTAACGCCTGGCGCCCCAATCGCATAATCCACGAGGTCAGATAGCTCGAGGGGAGAGAGCAGGTCGATCTTCGGCGTCAGTTGCCATTTCCGGATCGCGGAGAGAGCAACACGATCATCACCAATTGCGCAGCTCCAGCCTGCGGCGGCTTGGTCTGCGACACCTGTCATACATTCGATCGCGGCCAAGATACGCGCAATCGGCCTGTGCCGTCGCCGGGCTTTCACGGTGTCTCGATCAATAATAATGCCTTGGGGCAAAGCAGCGAGAATCTGCCTTCGAACCTCTTTGCGAACCGCGCCAAGCGTTTCTCCGGCTTTGGCAAGCGGGTCCGTGTTGAGGATCAACCATGGCGACGGATGGAACGCCGCCATCACAGGTCCGGGAACAGCCGCCGATTTGAAACGGCGACGCCTATAGGCCTTCTCATACCCGCCATGTTTCCGGGAAAGGCAGTGCGCTTCGACACCAAAACTGAGAAGCGCGGCGACACTAGGCGGCGTTGCGCGGAAGCGGCTGAACATCAAGAGTTTGGGGTCGTCCGTCACGCTCTTCCAGCCTCCGCCAAGCGGCCACCATGGAAGCGACGGGGCGACCCATGGAAGCGCCAGGAGCTTGGGCGGAGCGACGCCACTGAGCGCTCGGAGCTTGGCGTCTGGCCACGCAGGCAGCGCACTAAGTTTGTTCCGACGCTCGCGTGTCATGCGCGTGAGCGTCGGCGCCGCCTTGATTTTTGCACTCTTCCAGGCCGCATATCGAGGCCCCAGGGATTGGGCCGGCAGTGGGACCGATGACCAATACGGCAAGGCATAGTAGCGCATCTGCCCGGCGAAACTCTCAGCGAGATGCCGATACACCTGAAAATCCTCCGACGATGGGTCGGCGTCAAGAAATTGCGTTCCGGCGAGAGGATCAGACGCCGCCACGCTGTCTCGCTCTGTGCGAGACATTACCGGTGTCAGCAGGTCGCGCAGATGATCTCTGAGCCCGGCGGCTTCGCCAATCTCGGCCTTCAAGTCAGCATGGCTTGCATCGGGATGCGCTGCGAGGTTACGAAGCTTATCGCCAAATTCGGAAAAAAGCGTCTTAGCCTGCTTGCAGATATCGGGACCGGCAAGGAATTCAATCAGCTTCAGAAGCTCCGCGTGAGCTAGCGCACCGCGCGCCTCCTCCCACCGCGTGGTCAGGAGCCGATAAGGTGTCGCGCTTAACAGCAAGATCGCTGGCGGGATCGTTGAGCCTTCGGGTTCCAGAAGTGCTTTGAGAAGCGGATCAGCGTCCTTCTCGTCTAGTTCGTCTAGAATCTGCCGGTAGCGCTGAAACTCGTCGAGAATGACCAGATCAGGCGGCTGGTGGCGCAACGTCGTGAGCGCTAGGGCACGACGGAGATGGCCAACGAATGTGGCTGGCTTGAGCGGTTTTTTCTTTGCGCCCGCGTCGCCATGCACCGCCAGATCGAGCTTCGCACGTACCGGCTCGCCGAATTCGGCCGCAAGTGCTTCGCGAAACCGTTGCCGCAGATGGGGCGGAGAAGCTGCAAATTTTGTCCTTGCGTCCTGAACCACCCAGTCCCACGTACTCTGCTGTGCGCTGAGCCTCAATATGTCGGGATCAAGATCGCGGGCGAAAGCAGGATAAGTCTGCTCGAGTAATACATTCAGGAACGCCCTCTCTTCCTTGCGTCCTCCCGTGAGACGCGCACGCGCGCCCGGAAACGACGTCGCTGGGGTCAACGCATAGATGAGAACGGGATTATCCGGCCGCTGCGCGACCGCAATCAACGAAAGCCGGTCTGGTGTTTTGATCGCCTTCTCGCGTTGAGAGTCGTCGAGGAAACCAACAACACGGCCCTTGTTCTGATGTGAAACCGCGTGACCGTTGGCGATATAGTAGATGACGAAAGGTCGCCTGCCATCGTCGGACATTCGGCGCGCCACTTCCTTTGCCACAACCGTCTTTCCCAGACCGACTTCATCGGCGACCAGAAATCGTCGACGATGTGCTAGATCGGCGAAGGCCGCGAGCACCGCATCGACGGCAGCTTCCTGGAACGGCTTGGGCGCGCTCACGAGCGCTTGCCCCTGCTCCCTGCCGCTCCAAGCCCACTCTTGAGCTTGCTCCAAAGATCATCAAAGCGTCTGAGCATTGCCGCAGTTTCCGGGTCTTCCTGTTTGGCCTGGTCCAGCACAGCCGGTAAATATTGGGAGACCCTTCGCTCGATTTCGCGGAACTTGTCTGGGTCGCGAGCCCATGAAGCCAATATCTCCTCCAGGGTCGGTAGCGACAAATCAAGAGCCGGGTTAGTCGCCAGGTCTGTCCGCTCCTGCGGCTCGTCATTCGTCCAGTCACCTTCGCCTTGACGCTCATCATCCGCCAGTAACCCGGCCAACCAAAGGAGGAACCCTCTGGCGCCGAGAATGCGCACGAAGGCGGCACGGTCGCGGTCCTCCCCGAAAGGCGGTTCCGCTGGCGCTCGTTGTAGCCATGAGAGCCCCTTGCTGCCACGGCTGACGCGCAAGCGGACGAATTCGCTTCGCTCCGCTGGGACGACCGGCCCCAGATGTACGACGTCTTGCTGCACCGGCCAGGCTATGAGTTCGCCGTGAAGTGAACCAACTTCTAGTGCAATGTCAGGATCATCAGGATGTGGCCCGCCAGGGTGTAAATCGGAGCGATGGCTGAGGCGCAGTCCGTCATCTTCGATAGTAAGTTTCGCCGCCCATCGCGCCGCCACCTGAGCGCGGGCCCGTTCAAGCGCTTCTTCTTCTAGGGCTGCCGCATCAGGGACATGTTCCATGCTTGGTGCCTTAACAGGCCGGGCCGAACCGAGAAGCGCCTTCAGTCCTCTTTCGACCGACTCGGTAACTAGCAACTCTGCCGTTACCTCGGCGTTGCGTCCAGACCATGCACGCATGGTCGCGTTCGCGCTTCCCAGCCATAGTGTCCGCTTACGTCCAGACCGCATGAACAGCAGCTTGGCGTGAAGTCCGCGGCCAACCTCCTCTTCCTCATCATCAGCCAAACTGACATCGGTCGGCGACGCGGAGGCATGTGGATCAGGCTCAAGATCGCCGAGAGGGTAATCGGGCGCATCCAACGCAAGCAAATCATCGAAATCCGCCAGCGACGGGCCGATGCGCTCGATCTCGCGCCTTGTCGTCAACAACACCCGCCGCGCTGGTTTCGTCCCCTTTGGCATTTGCCGAGCAAGAAAGTTCTTATCGATAAAGGGGCTCACCATTACAATTTCATCTGTCCCCGCTGGCGGGGCGGGGATGGGCTGGTCTCCAGATCCGGCAGCCCAGCGAATCCGCTCAACGCGCACGCCCGTTGGCGCACGCCAAGCAACCCTCGCAATCATCGCCGCAAAGGAGGTGGAGTGCAGGCCTTTGAGTGCGGCCCTGTCAGCCAGTGCGTGCGCAAGGTCATCCGCACCGGGAATTGGAATGCTGCCCTTCCCCCCGGAAATGAGTAGGAGACCGATGTCGCGATTAACGCACTCGGTGAGGTTCCTACTTCCGATCCAGAGCCGCCAGCCGTCCTCCCCATTAATGCTGCGCGTTAGAACAAGCGCGGCCTTGGGGTGCCAGCTATGTGTAGCCTCATCGAAATCGACTTCGCGCACAAATTGATCCAGCACCGAAGCGATGCGCGCTGTTCGGCGCATTTTCGCGAGGCGCCCGCGCTGGATGATGATCCGCACCTTCCCCCGCAGTTGCTCAACAGCATCGGCGAAGTCGGACGGACTGCCACGGCCAGCATCAGTCTCCTTGCCAGCCAGAGCGAGCAAGGTCGCACCGATCGATCCAAGGTCCGCCGAATAAGAGGCCAGCAGGGCAAGTCCGACACGCTCATCGGGACCGGGACGCAGACCCTCGAGGAACGAGAGCGCCGGCCAACTATCTGTTGCACCGCTCATTAGACGTTCACCAGATCGTTGATGAGCGTGCTTACCTGCTCCCATCGATAATGGAGCGGACCAGCGAGAGCATGCTCGTCGTTCGACCATTCGAGGCGCCGAGCGCGTCCATTGAGTGTTGGAGCAAGCCGGGCGCGAGGTCCCTTGCGGGCCTCGGCTGCGGCATAGACGTCTAAAAGCGGCGTAGGATCGCCAAGTCTTGACACGATCCAGGCCTTCGTGACCTTCAGGACCGCACGTAATTTGGGCGTCAACGCACCGATGTCCGCCTCAAGCGCATCGATATCGAGTTTGGCCGCGACAGGACCATGCTCATCGACAATATTGGCGAGGTGATCGCGATGTCGGTTCGACGTCTCCTGCTTGTCATCGACCACAACGATACGCTCCAAAAGCGCATCGTAGACGGCACGGCCCACACACGCAAGACTTGCGGCATATTGTGCCCGCGCGAGCGGGGCCTGGTCGGAGCCAGCAACGGCGAGGGTCTCGTCGGCCCACATTTCGGGCGGCGGCGCAGCCTGCGTCCGCACCAACTTTGCGAGCAAGGAAAGCTCATGGCCGTCACTGCGGCGCAATTGGGAAAGCCGCTCACGCAGAAACGCTGCTTCCGCGGTCGTCAGCCTCAGAGTGATGTCCCCACCACGCCAGCTATCCGGGCGAGAGGGAAGCGGAACGAACGGTGGGTCGAAACTTAGAAGCGGTTGGCCATCGTCGTCAGTTGCTGCGCCCACGCTCTTCAGCAAGCGATGCGCCTGCGCTCGGGAAGTAGTCCGTCCATCCAAACGCGGGCGCAAAACTCCCCAGACAGCCAGCGCATTCCAATACACTGTAGACGGTGGCTGGCTCGATGGCTTGGGGAAGACGCGCCCCCCTATCACCTGAGATTCGCCCGCATCCCTGAGCCTGCCGGCAAGCTCCCTTTCGCGTTCGTGAAGAGCACGCACGGCAGCTGGTCCCGTAAAACCAGCCAAATCCTCGAATAACCAGGGCACGAAGACGGCGTAGCGGGCCCGGGTGTGCAGCACCGACGTGCCGGGGAAGAAGCGATCGGCATAACGCTGATGGATCGTCAGGAAGCCGATCTCATCGCGTACGCCCATGGATTCTTCGTCCATCTGCGCCTTGGCGTGCGCCAGTGCCTCGCGCGACAAATAGGCCCATCCCAAAACAGGCTCGATTGGTGCGGTGCGCCCTGTGCGGAACGTTCTTGCCGATTGCTTCATAGAGAGGTGGTTCCGTTTCGTTAAGACAGCGTTCTTAATTATTGGCTTGACTTTAGACTAAACCAATGACCGCTTCCAGCCTAAAGAGCCATTGGCCGATGCCGATAAGGTTTTGCGGTGGTCGGGGCGTACCTCCGACATTGAAAACTGGCGATATGAAAGTTGAAGCTGCAGGAGTGGCTGGTGGCTCAGGGTATCAAGATCTTATTCGTGGTGCTGCCACCAGTCTTTGACCCTATCCGTGAACCGGCGCCCGTGTTCCCGGCTGGTGGCGACATTCCCACCCTCACCGGCCAGACGCCAGTCCTGATCAAACTGCGTCCGCAACTGCGCGACCTCACGACCACGCAGGATCAGCCCCATTTCCCGGTTTTCGTTCAGAGAGGATGTGCTGTAATTTTCCGACCCGATGAAAGCCTCGTCCCCAGCGATTTCCGCCTTGGCGTGCATGTAGATGGGTGACTTGGGCATTAGCCGCACCTGCACGCCGTGTTGCTCCAAATCAGCGACGTTGCGTTGATCTTCGGCACTGATGCTGGCGGGAAGAATCACCCGTGCCGCGTGACCTTTTGCGGCAATGGCGCTGAGAATGGTCCGGTCATCGCCCATCTCCTCGCTTTCGATGTCCACCGGCCCCGGCTGATCAATGACCGAAACCATTTGTGCGGCACTCCCGGGAGAAAGCACGAGCACCTGATGGGGATACGGCCCTGCCTTCTGATCATTCCAGTCGGCATCGAATACCCTCTGTGCGGCTTTCACGATGGCCGTATTGCCGGTCACATTTAGATACTCCCGGTTCTTATGAAAGGCCGACCAGTCAAAATTGGCGGTACCGATTTCCACCTCGTGACCGGACACCACGTACTTGGCGTGGTCGAAACGGTAGTGCCCAGCACCGGCCTCAAAGCGTGAAGGTGCCCAGCGCAGCGTAGCACCCGTTTCCCGGACGGCCCGCGCCTCTTTGCGTACCATCCATGGTTTGATGCCATAGGGATGCTGGTCGAGAATCACCCGGACATTCACGCCACGGGCATGGGCGCGACGTAATGCTGATAAAATGGGCTTGCTCGACAGGTAGTAAACGTTGAGATCCACCGTGTGCCGCGCATCGGTGATCACCTGAACGATAGGGGCGGGGCCAGCATGGGGTTCAATGTAGAGCATGTGCGGTGTTCCTTGTCTTGTGGTTGTCGTTGAAATTCATTTGGCTGGTTGCCGCAGTGCAGTGCAGTGCAGTGCAACGCAGAGGATGCCCATCCCGCTTTCAGTGCATCCCTTCCAGATCCGCCATCGCGCTGTCGCAGGCGGCGCTGATTTCTGCCTCAGAAATCCCTAACGCCCCCAGCATGATGTTTTCCCGGTCGAGCAGGTCAAAAAGCACGCGTTTCATTTCCCCGGGATCGATGAAGTAACCCGCCTGGCCACCCTCTTGCTGCACCAATTGAACGTCCATGAGCATCATCAGCAAGAGCCCGATCTGTTCACACTCCCGCGCGAGAAACCAAAGCCAGTGTGGCCACTCCTGGGCGATAGCCGCAAAATACCGCCGTACCTCCGGTATCTGCGGTAACTCCCGGTGGTCTTTTTCGTATCCGCTGACCACGAAATGCAACTTCCCGTGAAAGCGCCGCACCATCTCTGCAGATTCCGTCAGCGTCATGAGGGCATTCAGGGCAAAAGCGATATTGCGGCTTTTTACCATACGCTTACTCACCAGAAGCACTACGGGGCCGTCGTGACCAACCAGCTGTTCACTGTCATTGGTGAGGATGAATTCGGGTGTCATGGGATGCTTCCTTGTTCAGTACCCGGTGAAATCTCGTTGAGCCAGTCCGGGGCTTTTGGAGGGGGCCGCGGGTACCAGCTGCCCATCATGCTGGCCGCGTTCTATGGCCGCCAGTCGCCACACTCCGGCATAACCATCCTTCCGCACCGCGTAAGGTCCGGACGCGCTGTTTACCGTCCAGCATAAATCGCGCTTCCCAGTAGATCCGCCGGATACATCCATTTTGCTTTCCCCAGGCCGATACCGACGCACCCACCAGCCCGTGGCTGAATCGTAGTCCATGCGAGTAATGGCGAAATCCGGGGCATTCATGCGGTTACGACGCTGCGCATTTTGCCCGCAAACGCATACCGGCACGGAAAGTCACCACCCTGCGTGCGCCAATTTCAAAGGGCTCCCCGTTCCGGGGATTGCGCCCTGGCCGCGCACGCTTTTCCCGTAGCGTGAAATTTCCAAAACCCGAAAGCTTGACCTCCTCACCGGACGCCAGCGTGGCCCGTATGGCATCGAACATCACTTCCACCATAGCCTTGCTGTCTTTGGCCGTTAGCCCCATGGTGCCGACCAGATGGTAGGTCAGTTCTTGCTTGGTAACGGTCATGGATACCTCATAGGGATGTCGAAGGGAAGAAATCTATCTCAGTTTGGGCTGGCAGGGTAGATACCTGAGAGGACATTCACTGGGTAAATCGAATGGTTAAATCGGATCAAGCGTTCTTTTGGTGGAAGGAGACACGCTGGTGGTCAACTTTCTGATTAAACCCAGTGTGCGCCGGGATATTATCGGCAAGCCCAAGGGCGCGCAACTCAGGGTCAGGGTGACGGCCGAACCGCGCCGCAGTCGCGCTACCCGTCATATGATCCGGTTTCTGGCGGGGGAATGAATTGGGCGTCGCCCCTTCGGCCATCGATGTGGCATTCGGACGGTTGAACGTCCACAAACAGCGACAAATCAAGGCTCCCGCACACCTGTCATCGGTGTTTCAGGTGCAGACTACCCTGCTGGACTGACGGTTGGCGAACAGGGCGGGTAAATATACGGGCATACCCCGGCGGCGCTATCATTTCCCCAAGAATCGATTATATGATTCGCATATCAGCAAAAGGAGGGATCTGTATGCTGCACTGGATCACCGACAGCCGCGCCGGATTTGTTGCGTTACTGGTCATCGCGTTCGTGGTGGCGACGGGTGTGTATATCTTGCCCGCACTGATGGCGTGGAGCATGGGCAGTCCCTACCGGATGCCGATCACGCTGCTGAACCTTTTATTGGGCTGGACGGTATTGGGATGGCTTGCCACCCTGATCTGGGCAGTCATGACAGGCAACGGTGGGAGTTTTGATGAGGGTCGGCCATCCCGGCAGAAACCGTGGATGTAATGATCAACTGCTGGGTTTGAGATTTCTTAGATTAGATCTGTTTCAGATGGTGAATCTGTCGATAACAGAGGCTGTCTGCTATCGTAGTAACCAAGAAGAGTGCTGGTTTTCGTTGCTTGTCGTGATCTCGCCCCTGGTGGCTCTGATGGCCGATCCGGTTGTGGGATCGAGAAGACCGTCACATTCGAATACGAAAACCATCGGACCTATGATCGTGCCTATCGTAGAAAGCCTATGGATCTCCGATCCCAACAGAGAACCGCAACCCAGTTTTTTACCAAAGGGCCGGAACGCCAAATTGCTTATGCCATAGAGGATTTGCTTAGGAAATGACCATATCCAACAAGGAAAGACTCCGGAAATCTGGAAAAGCGTTTTGCGAGGATTGCCGACACTTCGAGTTCGGGCCGACGCCTGGCGGGCTGGGCCTTTGTGCCCTCACCAAAATCCGCCAGATTCGAGTCGAAGAAACCGGCAAAACCGTCCCGGATCGCCAAGGGCTTCCGCCAGACACTAACCCGAATAATGGCTTTGCGGCGTGCTTCCCAAAGGCGCCGAGAATCTGTGCGAAGCACCAAGAATGTTGATTCAGGCCCTTACCGAAATGCAATTCTATCCATCAACTCGTTGGCAGGTTCCACCAACGATTTCATGCGGCCATGAAATCGACGCCGGCGCCCTTTCGGCAGGGTGCGATTCTGCAACATACACCTTCCAACCAATGGCTCAGTGAGGATTATCAAGGTTATTGTCCTCTTATGCTACAGGTTTCCAACCAGTTCTGCATGATGCGTTCAACCATCCCATTTACTCCTGCTCTGACTTGTTATCTTCCATCAGCCCTCTGATAACGCCTCTCTCCGCGTCTCGCTCGCGGGTGTCATATTTCCCCTCGCCAGCAGGTTTTTCCCCGGCGAGTGCATTGAGTTCGGACTGAGTGGCCGCCAAGGCTTCCTTCTCTGCGTCTGACACTTCCTCGACAGAATCCTGACCTTTGGCCGCCTGCTCTTCCGGTTTTTTCTCGATATGGGGGATGGGTAGCGTTCCACCCGACTCGCCCAGAATGGCCTTGTAGTCTTTCCTGGCTCCGGGGATGGAATCGCTCTTCTCCGGCCACCGAATGGCTGCCCGATCAAGCCATTCCGGGTTCTTGAAATAGAGCAACTGCTGTCCATAGATGGGGTGGAAGCCCGCCGCGAATACCAGCATATCGCCCGGGGTCCTGATATTGGAGCCTTCCTTTTCCGGTCCCCGCAAGGTCATGACCTCATCCGCCGTCAGCAGGGGGCGGGACTGGTAGCTGAGGCTCGTCGAATAGCCCTTGTTCTGGCCGAACATGGAGCCGTCGAAACTCTGGTTGTCGTTTTCCATGGTCACGGTACGGGTGCCCAGCATGTCAGAGATCCACTTGGCCGTCTCGACCTGGTTGGGCGCGTAGGCCGCCCGGATGTGGCAGTTGCCAATGATGGTCTTGGCCCCGGCCTTGCCGTAGCCGTGGCCTTCATCTTCCAGCTGAGCAATGTCCTGGGTGATGAGGTACAGCTTGACGTTGTAGCCTGCGAGGAAGGCGATGCTGTCCAGGAATACATCGAGTTTGCCCAGGCTCGGGAACTCGTCGAGCAGCAAGAGCAGCCGATGCTTTCCCTTGGCGACGATTCGCCCGTCTTTCGCTTCCAGGCGTTCTTCAGCGGTGAACTGAGAGGCAATTTGGTTGAGCACGAGGCGAATGAGGGGCTTGAGCCGGTTCTTGTCTTCCGGACTGGTGACCAGGTACAGAGAGACGGGTTGTTCGGCGTCCTGAAGGTCGGCAATGCGAAAGTCCGAATACTCGGTCCACTTCGCGACGATGGGATCCCGGTATAGGGACAGGAAGCTCATCATGGTCGAAATGACACCCGATTTTTCATTCTCGGCCTTGTTCAGCATCTCCCGCGCGGATTGCGCGATGACCGGATGCACTTTGGTGAACTGGCCGTTGCCGTCCCGCCAGCCATATTGCTCATCCGGGTCATGCTCCGTCTGCATCATTCGCTCAAAGGCTACGTCTACGCTTTCCAGGGTAGGATCGTTGAGATAGGCGGCAACGCCCCGCAGGGTTTTGTCCGGCATGGCGTAGAGCACATGCAGGATGATGGACGTGAGCAGGGCAAAGCCTGTTTTCTGCCAGTGATCGTTCAGGCCCTTGCCATCCGGGTCCACAATCATCGTGGCAATGTTCATCACGTCCTTGACTTCGTACTGGGTTCCGACACGCACCGCATCCAGTGGGTTGAAGTGGCAACCCTCTTCGGATACCGAGCCTGGTGAAAACTTCAGGATGTGGTGGCCCATGGCCTTGCGGTATCCCGCCGTCAGGTTGAAATTTTCCCCCTTGATGTCATGCACGACAACCGAGTCCATCCAGCCGTCCAGCAAAGTGGGCAAAACCAGGCCCACACCCTTGCCGGATCGGGTCGGGGCAAAGACCAGGATGTGCTCTGCCCCGGTGTGCTGGAGTGGAGTGGCCACCCCGTTCTCGACAAAGGCCCCAACATAACAGACATGCGGAGAGTCAAACCTGTCAAAAATTGACGGCTCCGGGATCTCTGACAGGCGTTTCTTCTCGCTCTCCGCCCTCTTCTTCCGCCACTCTGCGGCCTCCTTTTTCCGCTTTTCCTGCCGGTCTTTCCATCGGGCCAAGTCGGAATCTCCCTTGAGCCCAAGCCAGGTATGTAGACGATCCATCCCCGTCCTTGGCGGGGGAGAAGGCAGGAGCGCCGCGCGGATCGCGTCGCTCTTGCCCGCCCAATGGGCTGACCCATGCACAGGATTGTCCAGGACGGCTTTTTGCGCGTCCTTGTGCTTTTTCCCGAGTATCCCCGCCGTAAGCATACCCAACACCACCGCTGGCAGACCGGCATCATAGAATGCCTGGTGAATCACCGGGTAATGGATGTTCAGGAGCATGGGTCGCAGGAAAGGTAGGGGATTATACAGACGCCAACCGTAAGGCAACGCGATGTAGGCATGCGCCTTCTGGATAAAATCATCGGTCCACTGGTAGCCAGGAAACACGTCCCTGGCCACATAGGATATGCCTAGCGTGTAACCGAGGACGCCAACCGCAACGCCGACGAGCGTCGTCTTGAGCCTGCCGCCCCGGGCGAGGCGCTGGACCTTGTAGTCGGAGACGGTGGAGTTGGGAGCATGGATACTGTTTACCATCTCGAAGTCCTTATGGGAGAACCGGCCAGGGGCGGGAGTCGCCTGATGGTGCAGGCTTTACCGCCTGAGCAGGCGTTGCCAGCCACCGGAATTGAGGAAAGGGATTGGTCGGCAGTGCCTTGTTGCCCTGGGAGACGGTGCGCAGTCCGCCGTAGTCGGCAGGCTTGCAGCCGGCAGACGCGAATGCTCCAGCGGCACCCAGTATCCGGTTGGCGTATAGGGCATCCCCCCAGAGTCGCCCGGAGTTGTACGCTTCAAAGGCGTGGTAGAGCGCTTTTTGGCCCCGGTAACCGCTGGCCAGTGCCTGTTGCCAATCCGTGCGCAGGATCTCGCTGCCAGCCCGAAGGTTGGCGCAGGCATTGAAGGCGGTACGGGGCGTGAGTCCGAAGGCGGCGAAGTTCCCGGTATCCACCTGTGCGAGACCGACATCCACCTTCTGACCCGCGGCGATGGCCTGCCGCAAATACTGAATGGCCTGTGCCCGATTGCCGGGGCCAATCATGCTCCGGGTGCTGTTGTTCCACATTTCCAGGGAATGTCCGCCAGACTCCACCCGGACGATGGCAGCCATCGTCGAGGGCGCGACCGTGGGAGCGCATTCCGTGAGCAGATGATGGAGTGGGAGCATGGGGCGTTACCTCGTTCGGTATGGGCTGCGGTGTAATCGGTTACAATGAGATGCCGGAGACAGAGGGCGGAATCACCATTCCATTACCAGCCGGACGTGCCACGTTCGGCCTGGATTATCCAGAACCTGGGACTGTCGCCTTTTTGTTCATGCTTTGGCGCTATCCAGAATGCGGTCGACCAGCGCGGAGACGCTCCACCTAGCCCCCTGGAAGCGTTGCAGACGTTCCAGCACGTCGGCGGGCAGGGTAATCGCCATGGGGCGAAGACGGCGCCCTGGGTGCTGTTTCTCCCGACGCAAAGCCAGAGCTTGTAAGTCCTCGTCGGACAAGGAACGCACCTTTTGCGTGACGATCGCCGTTCGGTGTTCTGGTGAAAACCCAGCGCAATCGTGCTCCGTCCGGACGATGATGCTTCCGCGCATGTTTTCGCTCCTTACCCGTAGGGATTGAGATTCGGCCCAAGCGCCGGTTCGACGGTGGCCGATCCCGTCTGCATCTCCGGGTCGTAAGGGCTGGGGAATACCATGTCATGCGCAACCACCACCGAAAACAGATAGCCGGGGGGAATGGTGATCGTGGGTGCTATGTCGATATACTTTTCCAGCAGCTGGGATTCGGCTTCCCCAAAGGTCTGCGCCAGGGATTGCTCACTGTCCTGAAGAGCCACATTCCCGGACATCTGGCCTGTCACACTGGTTGAAGTGGACGGAGAGGCAATCGCCATCCCTGCATCCACGATCGACATCAATAACGCATTCCTGAAGATCAGCCATGTGTGGTCATTGACCTCCCCGGCGAAGCCGGCGTATCCGGAACCGCCCGCTCCCCCGTATCCCGGCAGGTTCATGATGGTGCCGTTCGGAAACTCGATGCGTGTCCAGGCAACGGCAAGGCGGTTGATGCCCAGGGCAGTCTGCGTGTCATAGGTGCCTACCAGCCTGGCGCCGGCAGGAATCAGGAGCGTTGCCCCGTTCACTGACGAATAGACGTTCTGACTGACTACCGCCGTGATCTTTCCCGGCAGGTAGCTCTTGATGCCCACCTGCAAAACGGCGGGAATGACCGACCCGGAAAGGATTTCGTAGGGGCTCGTCTCCCGGGTCACCAGGGGTGGCTGGGCCTTCTTCTTTGCTTTCTTCGCTGCCGACAGTTCCGCGCCCGGCAGGGATGATCCCGGCAGGGCCATAGGGAGAACCGTCGGGGCCTGCGCGGACGGCGTTGACTCCGGCGTTTTCCAGGCAAGGTCATCACCGGACCCGCTTCCCGCGTTCCCCGTACCCAGGGCGGACGCGAAGGCGGCGTCCTGCGTTGTGTAGGGATTCTTTTTGGGTACGCCTGGCTTCGGGTGAGACTGGTCCGCGCTGTTCGTGGACGCACTAGCCGATGCGCCCGCAGCATCCCCAGGATCTGTTGGCTTGCGGTACTGCTTCCGGTGCGCCGGGGCGGCAGGTGCGCCAGTCCCGCTCGCTGGCTGAATGGTTTTGGCCTGTGCCTGCGGCCTGGCGTTCCCAAACATCGAATGGCTTTGCAGATACTCATAGCCGCCATAGGCGCCCAGTCCGACCACCGCAGCTGCAACATAGAGTGGCGTCTTTTTGATGCGGGTCGCCAGCTGGTCCTTGTCAGGCTTGACGTTGATATCTGACTTGTCGGCCTGCGGGCCGTTGCTGCTGTCCATGGCGGGCGGTTGCCCTTTCTTTTTCCGGAACAGATCGGAGACCAGTTCTTTGCCGCTTTTCATGGTCACTCTCCCGCCTCATTCGTCAGGCGAATCTCGGTAAGGTTGTTCCACTTTCCCGCGATCAGATCAATCCGGTAGGGGACGGCGCCAACGACAAGCATGTGCCCTTCCATCCGGTAGCTCACCAGCAAGGACTTTCCCGCCTTGTTTCGCACCAGAACCATCGGAGATTTCTCTGTTGGCAGGTGAATGTAGGTCACTTTCTGGTTGCTGACCACGCTGATCGGCTGAATGGGCTTGCAATCTCCTGTAAAACACTGCATTTTCCAGGCGAGATCGGCATGCGCGGCATTCACATGCTCATCATTTGCATGCGTATCATCAGCATGCGAAGCATTGGCGATGGGGGCCGTGGCCTGTTTTTCCTGGTCGCGTGTTACCACTTCCCGGGGTTGGGGGATAACGTGGGGGACGCGATAGAAGGACAGAACCGGCGTGAACCGGGAGGCACCGCTGACCAGACCCACGGTGTACGTCAACGGATAGCCATGGGGGCTGGTAGCTACGATCTGGATGCTGCCTTTGAGCCCAGCAAAGCGAGGCATGATTTCCAGAATGGGATGCCTGCCAGCTGCAAGCCCGCCGGCGACGGTCTCCTTCACAACCCACTCGGCGCTCGGCGCCCCGGCCAGGGAAACCGGCTTGACGCCTTTTCCCAGGATAACCACGGAGAAGTTGCCCGGGGCGGTCTGAAGCACCGGCAGGACCTGCCCCAGTGGCACGATGACTTCCCCGCCCGGGCGGGTGAACACGGGGAGATGCGAGAGCGTACCTGTGGTAAAGGACTGCACCGATTGTTGTTCCACCGCCCGGATGGGCTCGCCGTAGCGGATGTCCATGCTGTGCTGAAAGATCTGGGCGGTGTTCACCGTCCCCGCAATGGGCGCGGACTGGCCAGAAACTTCCGGAACCTGCACTGTGGATGCGATGGAGGCGGGTACCCCCGCCGCCATGACCACGGCGGCCATGATCAACACAGCCGGTTTTTTGCTTGACCCTTTCAACGCTGCGTTGCGCATGTTATTTCCCCTCCTGCTGGATGGTGATCACCTCAGAACCCAGCCGTAACAGAATTTCGGCAGGAACTGAATCGACGACATAGGTGTTGCCCCGGATCTGGGTGTCGACTCCGATCAGGTGTCCACTGGCATTGCGGGCTTGCAGGATGGGAAAGCCTCCGTGGCTCGCCAGCCCATGGGGCATATCGATGAAGGTATGGGTCCCATCGTCATAGACGCGCAATGGACGAATCGGTTTGCAGTCGCTGGAACTGAACCATCCGCCGCCACCGCAATGAATGGACCAGTGCAGATTGATGTGGTTGAGACGGATATTGGGCAGAGGCAGTACGCGGAGCGTTTTGCCTCTGTGGTCGGTGTCTGAGTGGCCTGCCAGCGCGTTGTCTGGATCTGCGGGGGCGGCTTTCCAGGAGCGGACCTCGCCCCCGCTATCCTCGATCTTCAACGCGGGAACATAGCGCACCGCGTCACTGACCAGACGGATTTCATAGTTAATGGGCCTGCCCTGGTCGGTCGCGGCCACCACGATGTTTTGGTGGAGCCCCTTGAATTTCGGGCTCAGGAAGATTTCCGGCTGTTTCCCAACCATGGCCTGCTGCACATTCCATTCCGATGGGCTGACGCCGACGGTCGTCACGGGCTTGACCCCACCTGGCAGTTCGATGATGCAGGTATGCAGTGGCGAACAGACCAGCACGGGCCGTCCGGCAAGGCTGCCGCCTGCAAGGCTGGTGACGGTTCCGTCCGCGCCGCCGATCACGGGAAGGGTATTGTCCATTGCCTGCGACGCCGCCAGTGACTGACGTGCGAGCGTTGCCGTCGCAGGGGTCTCTGGCCCCTCTGGGGGTGTGGCAATGGACTGTTGCCACATATGCGCCGATGCCATCTGCGCAGCAGCCTCCGGGGAGATGGCTGGGACTTTCTGGCTCGGCAACGTGGTGCCACTGGATGCAGAGTGTCCCGGAGAAATCGGCTTCACCGGCGGCAGGTTGGTATCCACGCCAGCGAATGCCAACCCAGGAAATGCGGCGAGCAAAAAAGAAAGCAATGTCTTGGTTTTCATGCCATCTTCTCCTTACACCTGCGGACTGAACGCAAAGTGCGTGATGTAGATGCCGAAGGGATTGCCTTTCAGAACATTGGGGTTGTTTGATGGCGGGACCGTCGCATAGGTGACCGTGCCTTGCCAATTCTGCTCGCCATCGATGCCGCCATGCGGGCCATAGTGCTTTACCAGGAAATCGACGATGTACGATCCACCCTTGGCCGTGAGCTGACCAACAGGAACAGCGCTCTGGATCGTGACCGTGTTGCCCTGCGTTTTGTTGGAATAGGCCGCGTAGGGATTGTGCTGCGCATAGAAGGCATCCAGCGAAGATTCCGCGCTCGATGCGATATAGTGATAGGACTCATCAATGAAGTGCTTCTGCACATACTTGTCCGGGCTGCGCGTAAAAACGAGCCAGGTAAAGCGGGAAACGATGTGCTGCACCACCGGCTGGGCGAAAGAACCGGCCCGCACGGCCCGCGCCAGTTCCACGGCCTTGCCCAGTTTGTCCACTTCGACGACGTAGGGGACCACATGGACACGGTCTGCCTCGTAGACCATACCCGCCCCAAACAGGGCGGCAATGCCGATAGCCGACAGGGCAGCAATGCGCCAGTTTCGCGCTTGCGCGATGTAGGAGCCGTAGCGCTCAAGCCATTCCTGGCGGGCGGCCAGATAATCGGGATTGCTCGACATGAAAATACCCTCTCAGATGATTCCTGAGAGGGTATAGATCGAGGGTTGGGGAGATAATCGGGGGGCATGACCAGCATCTGTCAACTGCGGTTGACATGCCAGCACATGGCAACTATGGTTGTCACATGTTTGAACTCATAGAAACCAACGTGTTCTAGAGAATGGCTCGAAAGTCTGCGCGACCACCAAGCCCGCGCAAGGATTCAGGTGCGGATGCGTCGATTGAGCCTTGGGAACCCTGGAGAAGTGAAGTCTGTAGGTGAAGGCATTTCGGAAATGCGGATTGACTACGGTCCTGGCTATCGCGTCTATTTCATGAGGCGCGGACCAGTTGTGGTGGCGCTTCTGTGCGGCGGAGACAAGGGGAGCCAGGAACGGGACATCGCTTTGGCAAAAGCCATTGCAGCGCAATGGAAGGAGTAATGACCATGGAAGTACAATTCAGACGCTACGACACCGTGAATTACCTCAAGACTGAGGACGATATTGCGAACTATCTCGATGCTGCGATGGAGGATGGCGACCCCGCGTTGATTCTTGCAGCGCTGGGAGACGTTGCCCGCGCCCGCAACCTCAGCCAGCTTGCCCGCGACGTAGGCATGAGCCGCCAAGGATTGGACAAGGCCCTTTCCGGAACAGGGAACCCAAGCCTGGTAACGGTGCTGAAAATAACCCAGGCACTCGGCCTGCGGCTTTCCTTCCAACCAGCACACACAAGCAGTCACCCATCGGCTACAGGGATTTAACCAGAGTTGCTACGGATCGGTTCCTGCATATAGTAAGGTGGCGGCGCGTCGCCTCAATATGCGTGTATCCACCGCGTCAGATCCTGAACCAGCCAGGTCCAATGGCCCGCTGCCGGGTGCCGGATGACATGCGCCTGCCAGTGGGCCAGGAACACCTGGGGCTCCGCGTGGATTTTCAGTACGAGTTCCACCGCCACCCACCCGAATATCAGCAGCAGAGGAGCCACAAAAATCAGGAACAGGAAATGCTTGCCGTAGCCGTAGCGGAAGGGCAGGAACAGGACAAAGGCGAGGGCCTTGATGGGAAGGCTGAAGATATACGCCCAAAACTCGCCGTCCACAGGCTGGGCGCGACGTTCCGCCTCCTCGCGTTCTATCTGCTCAAGGTAATAGTCCCGCTCGCCATTAGGTTTATAACGAAAAATCGTTGCGGTCATTTCAGATATCCTGGCTCGTGGCCCTGCTAATCCCGTTGTTGGTGGTATACCGTCACGGATATCCCGCCATGTCAAGAGCAGGCCATCAATCAAAATCTCTTGGGTGACTGGTATCTATGGCGCTCTTCTGGACTTGATTTGATTTTGCCGTAGCTATTTCCTCCACATGTTTTAGAGATCTACCGGCAAAACCTTCTTTGACCTTATCCGCCAAGCCCTTCGGCTGCCCCTGCATCTGCTTCAATTGCTCGACCACATCATCCATGGTGGCACCACCGCCGCCTGGCGCGTCAGGAGCAGCTTGGGCCGGAGCCGCCTTGCTTCCCTGACCGCCACCGCCACCGCCAGAAGGCGTACTGACGGGCTCAGGAGCGGGGACGGCATTGACCGGGACGGGCGGCGCGTCGGGATGGGGTTCGCTTGCGCTCATTCCCTGATCGTTCTGCTTATCCTGGCCCGCTTCCTTTCCAGCTTCCTGGATCGGTGCCTCGACACCCTTGGATGGGTTCTGCTGGCCAGTGGATTGCGTGCTGGTCGCTGGAGCCTGCACAGCCCTGGATGCCTGGGCCGCTTCACCACCAGCCGAACCGCCCGCGCTGGGGGCAGGGACGGCGTTCCCCGCGCCCGCGCCGGAACTCGCACCACCACCTGCGGACATCGCTCCAGCTTCCGGGGCCGCCACACCAGCCGCAGCGCCCGCTTCTCCCGCGCCCGCTGCTCCGGCAAGGCCACCGCCTGCAAGGCTGCCAGCGCCTCCAGCACCCGCCGCTGCGGATAGTCCACCAGCGGCGAGGCCACCAGCCGCACCAACGCCCAGGGCTGCTACTCCCGCTCCAGCCGCTACCGTGCCACCGGCGATGATCCCGCCTTCCTTGACCAGTTCCCCGCCGGAGAAGGATGAGTTGCCGGACAGGAGGCTACTGGCAATGCTGGATGCCTTGCGGGGCAACAGGGCAATGACAGCGCCCAGGATAACGGCCTCAAAACCCGATTGCAGCGGGTTGGTAATGTTCTGGAGAATCTTCTCCATGATCAGCGTGATACTGTCGGTCACGAGAAATGCGAGTGCCGTCAGAACGAACAGCCGGACACCGACGTTGATGGCGTAATCGAAGTAGCTGCCCACATATTTGGATGTCCAGCGCAAGCCGCCTCCGGCCAACATCACCACGCCCAGGGCGATGACCAGATAGCTTTCGATCTGGACCATCAGGAACTCCAGGGCCATGACCAGTATACCCAGTCCGGCCAGCAGGCCGATGATGACCATCATCAACTCTTCAATCAGGATTTTCAGGGGGTTTGCCGCTGCCAGCGTCGTTGCGGCACTCTGCACAGCCCCGCTGAAGTTCAGGCTCCAGATGTCAGAAAATACGTTGCCGGCGCTATGGCCAGCGGCATGACTGGCCGCCCTGAATGGGGACTCCACCAGCTCCATGAAGACCTTGAGCGCATCCGTGGCAATGGCTCCCGGGGAAACCTGGGTTACCCCCAGTGCCTGCGCACCACCAGCAAGGCCATCGATGATGTCGGGAATCCAGGTCCCGGAATTGTCCAGCAGGGTCAGAAAGAATCCCAGCGTCACCACTTTCTTGATGATGCCCGCAAAGAGATCCTCATGCCCGCGCTTTTGCAGAACATGGTTCAGAAACAGGACGGAAAATTCGACGGCGGCCAGAACATAAAAGAGATCGGTCGCTGCCATCTGCATCGTGTGCTGCCAGGGCAGAATCGATCCCTGGAGGCTGTTCTGAACCTGCCCCAGGGTTCCAGCGCCGGCGGCGAACGCCAGCCCCGGAGCGGCGCCCAGTAAGATCCCCGCGAGCCAGGGCGCAATCTTTTTCAATCGGCGCACGATCCCCGTCTCCTTTAGGGCAGCAGGCTGGGATTGTTGTTCAATCCACTGAAGAGGCTCTTTTGCACGAACCCGTCGCCCGCCACCCGCTTCGCTGTCTCACAGTTCTTTTTGGCGTTGCCCGTTAGGGTCTCAGCCTTCTTGCAGTGCTTCAATTCCTTCTGAAGTGCTGACTTGTGGGTCTGGTAATAGTGGACAGTGTAGAGCGGTTCCTGGCCACAGCCGGCCAGCAGCAGGGCGGACAAAGGGAAAAGCAGATAGCGCATGGGTTTCATGGGAGCTTCCTCGTCGTATCAGGGCAGCAGACTGGGATTGTTGCTGAAACCACCGAACATGCTGTCCGCAACAAACTGGTTGGTGGCATTGGCCTGAGCTTTCTTCTGCTTCAGATACGTGATCTGCGCGTCCTCTCCAGCCATGGTGATCTGCTCCAGTTGCTGGATCGACTTGGTGGTGACGTTGGCCGCAGCCACAGCGGCAGCGGCGACCTGTTCCCGCCCTTGAGCGGTTTTTGCTTCATTCAGGATCGTCTGCATGGAGGAATCCTGGGTGGCGAAGTTCTGGGCGGCAAGGTGCTGGGACTCCAGCGCGTCTTCCATGTCGGTGTTGGTCGTCTGGTTCCAGTTGGCATAGACGGAGGGCAGGTTCTGGAAGGAGTTGCCCGCCCCCGGGTACTCCTGGGCCAGCTGTGCCCCGATATTCTGCCCGGCATATCCCAGGGCCTGTGCCTGGCTGTAAATGGACGTGAGCTGCTGAATAGAGCCCACCAGCGGATTCCAGATCTGGGCGTACACGCCTGTCGGCATGTTCAGGGTGTTGGTCACCATGTTCTGGTAGCGCTCGATATCGTTGGCGTACATGCTGATCTGTGTCGTCACTTCCTGCGCCTGCTTCCCCAACTGCTCGATCGCCGTTGCTTCCTGTACAATCTGTTCGGGGAAAGTGGCACCGGCTACTTCACTGACGGCAAAGGCGGACGTTGGCTGTAGGACGAGGATCACGCTCAAAATGACCGCTTTGCTTTGGATGCTCATCGAAAATCTCCGGCGCCGGTCACGGCGCAATCATCAAACGCCTTGGGTATAGATCGGGGGTGGGTCGAGATAGACTCTTCTTGGTAAAGGGACTCCGCATAGCTCACCCAACCATCCCGGATGCTGGGTGACAGCCGCTCTTTCAGCCAAGCAATCGGCCAACGATCACCGTACTGAGTCTTCAGCTCCGCTACCCGCCTGCCTTCACGCGGATCGGAGACACCGCAAAAAGCCAGGGTGACCGGACCCATGCCAAACTGAATCCGGCGCTGACCTTCGGGTGTGGACAGGTAGTAGTCCTGCTTCGGTGTGGACATCGCCAAAAGCTCGATCTGCCGATCATTCAGCCCCATGTCGGTATACAGAGGTCTGAGGGCCTGACTGGCGGCTACCCGGTTGGGCAGGAAGATTTTCGTCGGGCAGGACTCCTTCAGGACCGGAAGCAAGGGGCTGTTCTTGAGATCATTCAGGGACTGTGTGGCAAAAACGACGGCGGCATTTTTCTTCCGCAGTTCCTTCAGCCATTGCCGCAACTTCGCCAGAAACATGTCGTTGTCCAGGAAGGTCCAGGCTTCGTCGAGCAAAATGAGGGTGGGCCGCCCATCCAGCATCTGCTCGATCCGGTGAAACAGATACAGCAGTACCGGAACCGTTACCCGGTGCTCCGCCGGGCTGCCATTCATCAGGTGGCTCATCTCTAAAGTGATCATGCTGGCATCGGCCATCGACAGTCCGTCGCTCTCGGCATCGAGCAGCTTCCCCGTTTGCCCGGTCAGGGTGTAATACTGCAAGGCATCCTTGATTTCCCGGTTCTGGATCATCTGGACCAGCGCCGTGAGCGAGCGTCCGGATTCCCGGGCCAGGCCATGCACGGCGTCACGAATGGCCGAACGCTCCGTAGAGGTGATCGTCATGCCCTGCAAGGTGGCCAACGCTTCCACCCAGTCTGCACCAAAGGCGGCCTCCGAAGGGTCATCCACGCGCTGCAAAGGCGCAAAAAACAGATCGGAGGTCGGGCCGTTCAGATCATAATGCTGCCCGCCCATGGCTTCCGTGAGGGCGTAGAGGCTCATGCCTTTGTCAAAGGCAATGACCCGGCTGCCGGGATAGCGTTGCCATTGCGCCGCCAGCAGGGCCAGGAGCGTACTCTTGCCGCCCCCCGTCATGCCGGCAATCAGGCTGTGCCCTAGATCTCCCACATGGAGATTTAGCCGATAGGGCGTATTCCCCGTCGTCGCCGCGAACAGCAAGGGCGGAGCCTTCCGGCCATCTGGCATTTTCATCAGTGGGCTCGGGCAACGCGCCTTGCCCGCCCAGATTTCCGTTTTTGGCGCAAAATCCGCAAAATTCAGCGAGTGCATCAGTGGCCGGCGGATGTTCTCATAGAGATGGCCCGGGATGCTTCCCAGGAACGCTTCTACCGTATTGGTCGTTTCCAGGTGGGCGACATAGCCCGCATTGTCAAAGAAGGTCTTGATCGCCTTTATCCGATCGGAAAGCACTTTTTCATTCGCGGAACGCAGCACGACGGATAGCGTGAAGCTGCCAAATTTCACGGCACCCTCCCGCGCCTCATTGACGGCCTGCTTGGCGTCATAGGCGAGGTTCACCACCGTATCGTCGGCGGACAACTGTCCCTGGGCCTCGCCCGTCATCTTCTCCGTAAGCAGGGACTTCATGTTGGCCCGGGAGCCAAACCAGCGATCCCGGATCTTCGCCATATCCGCCACCGCATCAGACTGATCGAAGGGCAGGAAGCGGAGCGTATAGCGTAGGGGAAAGGGCAGGCTATGCAGGTTCTCCAGCATCTCGGGGAAAGTCATGCCTGGATAGCCCAGAACCGTTACGACGCGAATCTCTTCCCCGTCGATGGACGGCTCCAGCCCGCCCACAAAATCATGGTGCCCGATGAGGGCATCCAGATACGCCGGAATCCGGGGCGCATTGACGCGATGCGTGGCGCCGGTCAGGCACTCATGTATATGGGTAAGCAGGGCATCGGCATCCATGGCCTTCACCCGGTACCCCTGCCTGAAAATGCCCAGGATAACTTCGATCCCCTGCCGGTAGCGGGCCAGTGTGTCCCGGAATGCCGCATCGGCCAGCTGCTCGGGCTGTTTGCCGGCTTTCTTTTGGATCATGGACTGTGCCAACTGTACTTCCGCATCGATGGGTGTTCGCCAGGCAACTGTGAGGTAATAGCGGCTGACATAGTGATTGCTTTCCGATCCAAACTGCGCTCGTCTCTCGGCCTCAATGAGGCGCGACACCGGGTCGCGAAAGGCGCACTCCGATTCGTCGATATAGCCGTCGGCCGGCTCGCGAATCGCCGTGACATGCACGCCCCAATCCGTGCCCAGTCGAGCGATGGCATTGTTCCAGGTGGCCGAGAGCGCCTCCAGATCCTGCGTGGACTGGCTTTCGAGATCAGGTCCGTCATAGCGGAACCCCGCCAGAAAGCTCCCGTCTTTTTGCAGCGCGATGGCCATTTCCCCGGCATCCGTTTGCCAGCCATCCACCAGAAAAGCGATGTTCAAAAGATCGGGAAGGCCCAGGGCTTTATCGCGGTACTGTTTCAGGGAGCGCATTATTTCTTCTTCCTCATGAGTTTCGACAGGGCTTTGAGTAGGCCGCCAGACGCAGCACTTTGCGTTTGCTCTTTGGGGGCCTTGTATTTGACCGGCGCATAAGCGCTGGCCCCGCCCAGGTAGACGGCTTGCTGGCTCCAGTGGCGACGCACAACGCCAAAGGATTGCGGGTCGTGTTTTGCGAGTGTTCGCAGAAACGACTGCCCTACTCCACCGACGATGAGACCCACCGGGATGAACCAGAGAGAGACCAGAATCGGTATAGAGAGACAGACGAACCAAAGGGCAAACGTGGCCTCCCGCTCACCCCCCGCAACGAGCATCGGCTTGGTCAGGGAGGGGTGGAGCGGGAGACGGCGGGTATGCTCCGCCGCCATGGCTTAGAGCCCCATGACGTGCAGGGCATGCGATGTGGCGAGGCCCAGGATGCCCACATGCCCCATCGTGGCGCCGCCGGTGATACTGGTGGCGAGCGATTGCGCATTGGCCATGGCAATGCCCCCGACCGTCGCACCCAGGCCAATCATCATGGCCTTCTTGTGCTCGCCGCCATGCCACCAGGCAAGGCCCGTAGACACCACTCCGCCAGCGGCGACCAGCCCGCCCATATCCTGCATACCGGTCAGGACCGTATTCAGCGGCCCTGCAATGGGAGAAAACACACCACCCGACGTGGACGCGAACGCCACACCAGGAGCCAGGGCCATCAGGCCCGCCGCGCTGATCTTGCGAACTCCAGAAAACATTGCCTTCAACCGCTTTTTCATGTGAACCCCCTTTCGTGGACGGACACGCATTTGTCCTTGCGCGGGTATAGATCGGCGGGTTTTGGTATACCATATGAGGGAGAACCAGCGAGCGAGGGTCCTTATGCGTATTGAGAAGGCGTTCTGTGTTGAACTGGATAAGATTGTGGATATAGAGCAAGCACGAGAAGCATACTTCGCGCAAAATCCACAGAAACGATTTACCTTTCTATGCTCCGACGAGCGATGCCGCACAAGCAAGCCAGATATTGGCGTTCGGGTTTCCGGGGTGAATTATGACAAAATCCCCGCCGTTGATGAAATATTTAAAACACCACACTTCCGTCAGTTGGATGCCCACAGTCCTTCATGCTATTGGGTGGAAATTCAAGAGGCTGAATCGCTGGCCCGAGAACATGGAGACCGGGACCACCATGACCTAATCCGCTCGCTGACCGAAAAAGATATTTCCGTCATAACGCGCTTTTCAGTTCCTAAGGTAAGCGATCCATCTGCCGACGCAGCGGGCCTGGTGGACGAGGAAGATAAGGTTGACAAGATCAGGAAGATCCAGTCCCGGGATCAAAGAATCGCAGCATATCGCGCACTATATTCTGGCGGCGGTTCTTCTAGTAGGTCCATAGAGACTCTGGTATCTTGCTACGAAACACTCAAGGCAGAAAAAGCCCTGGATATTGGGATACATGTTGACAACTTCGGAGATTACACTTTCAAAAACCTATTCTGCCATGTTAAGAAAATTAACAATGTTGATGGGTTTCATATATTCTACGGGGGGGCGAAGCTATATAAAAAGAGGTACGGGAAAGGTTTTAAATTGTATTTTATGGATAAAATAAATGATGGCACGTCGGATATGCCACTTTCGCTTTATGTCAGCAATGAGGATGCCAACAGGGTGACACATATTACAAAAACTATTGATTCCGCCAAAGATCACCCCCACAGTTACCTCACCGTGTACTGGATCGGCACTATAGAGAGAGACGACCATGGATTATCAGTTCTGGCGGCATCATTCAGGCACCTCGCATTAAGATTCAAGGTGCCATTATCGGAAGAGGAAGATTAAAAGCGACCTCTGCTCTTAGCCTTGATGCAAGATGCGCAGCGATTGTTATCGCATCAAAGCTGTCGCGTATTGTGGGGACCAAATCCTTACAACCGATCTCAGGACAATCTAACCTCATCTTTCCGTATGGCGCTATAGCGATAGTCAGAGAAAACCATTTCCGGGGCTGTCCGAACGCATCTGTATGGCGTTTATCAAAATCCACGGCCAAATAGTTGCATCGGTCCTTCCGATAGGGATACATGCGCATCGTTGGGTGGTCGCCAACCGCGTCTTTAATGGTTCTGCATACCTGATCCAGCCAATCTTTGGCCACCTGATCAATAATGAATTCACCATTAGTCAGAATAATATCGTCTTTCACCGTACAATCCTCAATGGCAATCGGAACGGTTTTCTTTCACTTCATAAATCGCAATAATACGGCGTCCAGCAGGGTGCTCCCGATCTCGGGCAATCTGCAAAACGATATCCACCGCCTCATGGATCAGCGTCTGCTGTGCGGGAACGCCCGCTTCCTGGCAGAGTTGGTCGAGACGCAATAAGGCCGCTTCGGGGTTGTTGGCGTGCAGGGTAGCGATGCCGCCCGGGTGTCCCGTGTTCCAAGCTTTGAGCAGCGCCAAGGCCGCCTTGTCGCGGACCTCACCCACCAGTATGCGGTCGGGCCGATAGCGCAGTGTGAGCTTTAAGAGACGCGTCATGTCGATGCCCGCATCATCGTCGGTCAGGAACTGGACCACATTGGGAGCGGTGCATTGAAGCTCCCGGGTATCTTCGATAATCACAATGCGGGTACCGATATCTGACAGCCTGGAGATCCGGTCGATGATGGCGTTGGCCAGGGTGGTTTTGCCGGACCCTGTACCGCCGCTCACCAGGATATTCTTGCGGGAGAGCACGGCATCGGAAAGGGTGTCCAACTGCGCCGCCGTGATGATGCCCGCCTCAACGTACTGATCAAGGGTGTACACCGAACGGGCTGGCAGGCGGATACTGAAAGACGCGCCCTCCACCATGGGCGGAATCGCGCCGGCAAAGCGGCTGCGCAGAAACTCAATGGGCATGGCGCCCTCGACGATAGGCCGGTCACGGCTCACCGTGGTATGCAGGTAGTCGGCCATGAGACCTAACAGGGACTGGACACGGCTTGCATCGATCTCGCCCAGGTGGGATATACCCGACCCCAGGCGCTCAACGAAGACCCGTCCGTCGGGGTTGGCCATGATCTCGACGACACCCGTGTCATCGAAGAGGGCGGCGATCTCCGGACCGAGAATCCGCCGCATCTGCTCGATCCGGCGGGCATGGGCCTGCTGTTCCTGCTGATCGTGCGCGTGGATGTTCACTGATTTTCCTCCGCTGTTTCGATCCGTTTCTGAATCAGCTCTCCGATTTTTTTGAGGGCCTGCGGTCGGTCGCCTTCGAAGGCCATGCCGACCTGCTGGATGAATCGCTCATACCGGGCCAGTGCGGAAGCCTGGGTGGCTTCCTTCTCCGTGCCCGGTTCTGGCAGGTGAACCAGCATGAGCTTGACGAAGGTGTCGAGCATCGCGGCCACCGTGTCGAGCTCGGCCTGCACGGCCTCGAGGTCACTTCTGGACGCCAATATGGTTGCAGCAATCCGACGCTCAAAACCGGCCAGCTCGCTGCCGTCTTCCGCCTCCGCGTCGAGCCCACGCATGGCATACTCGGCGGTCAGTGCCGCCAGTGACATGCGTCGTGATGCAGCCGTAATTCGCACCTTGTCTGCGTAGCTGCCGGTGAGTTTAATTTTTACCGTGATGGGCAGTGCCATGAATTTACCCCGCTGTTGCTATCATCAGGGTATAGATCAGCGTCTTCGCCGATAAACAAACTGCGCATGAAGACGTTATTCGATCTCCGATCCCCGCTGCGGCTTTGCCTGTTCCCAAGCCTGTTTTTTCTGTCGTGCCCGCTCTTTCTCTTTTTGCTTGCGCTGATCCAGAAGCCGTCTGTGCCACTCCGCCGCAAAGCCGCTAGTCGGGTCCATCATTTCCTTGGGCGGATACCGTCGTTCATGCGCGAGTTGGTCATCCAGTGCCGCTTCGGGAATCTCCGTCCGTTTCCAGCCTTGGTCCGGGATCTCGATACCGTAGTCCTTGACGGTAACGCCACGGTCGAGGCCAGTGAGGGCGACGAGATGCCGAAGCCCGAGATCCTGCCGTCCACGGGCTTTCTCTATCGATCCCGTCTGGTAGACGATATGCGCTCGGTTATCGACGCCCTCGATGAGCACGAAGCTCCGGTCAAATTGCTCATCCAGCCCCGTACCCAGTACACGTCCCACCAGGCGGTCGCCTGGCCGAATCCTGGTGACCTGTGGCGGACAGCGCGGCTCGGTCATCAAGGCTCGCGCTTCGGCCAGCATCTTCGTTCGAGTCTGCAATACCTGGAGTTCCTTGAGGGCCTTGTCCCAACCGGGCTCCAGTCGCCAGAGATTCGCCCCGATCTTGTCGGCCACCCCAATTTCCACGAGCTTTTCCAGGCGGGCGAGCCGGAGTCGGCGGTTTTCGCGCTCTTTGTCATCCAATAAGTGGGTAGGCGATTCATCGACCAGTGAATAGCCTTGCAGGCGGCCGCCTTGCGGCGCGGGTGTCGCCTTGTCGAGAATTCCCCGATCCAGGGCAGTGAAACGCCGCTGATCCAGTTCCCGCTCCCGCGCCGCCTGGATTTCCCGTTCGCTGCGGTAGCCCAGGCTTTCCGTGAGAATCTCCTGGGCTGCGGCACGCATTCCCCGCCGAATCAGATCCGGCTCCAGTTCCAGCTTGCCCTTGCCACGAAGCAGCAAATGTACATGCGGATGACTGGTGTTGTGGTGGTCAATGGCGGCCCACTCATAATCCCGCCCGATCTGTCGTTGGATGCGCGCATTGAAGCTGCGCGTCAGATCCCGCAACGCCTCTGGCCGGAGTGGATCTTCGGGTGCCAGAATGACCTTGAACAGGTGCGGGTCGTTTTCTTCCTGCCAGGAAGACAAAAGCGACGACAAGTTGACGCTCTCGGAATCCCGGTCAAAGCCCTGGCCTTTCTCGCCGTCCTGCTGCGCGCCTTCACGACTCAGGTACTTGCCGTGGGCTTGCCACTGATCAGGCCCCTTGCTGCGTACATAGGACACCTTGACTGTGCAGCGACGCCCAGCCTGCTGCAATGCCGGCCCTCGGGACGACGGGGCCTTGTAGAAATTGCTCCCGACATGAGGAAGCAGGCTCTTGATCAGGGAGCGTGCCGCTCCATATCCGTGTTTCCCCCTTGCTCGATGCACCTTGTTGTTGACGCGAGACGCGACCGGACGGTTATGCCCATGCGGAGATCGGTCGGGAGACAGTGGATCATCCAGCGTTTCGGTAGAGGACAGAAACCGTCCAGAGCGGGTTTGGCTCGGGGGTGTTTTAGATTTCATAGCACAGTTGTGAGTGGGAGCAGGATGCCCGCGATAAATATCACGATAGCCGCCAGTCTCAATATCGCTTGATGCTTCTCACTGCTGGTTTCCTTGCTAGCCTCCCAGATGATTGCCCCAGCCAGGGGAAGCAGGACCACCCCAACCGGGGCACCAAGAACCGCGGCGGAAATCCTGGGCAGGACGCCGCTATGGGTGGTCGGCTCCCAGAATGGATACCGACCAGACGCGACGATATAGCCATATCCCATACCCAGACCCGCTGCCAGAAGAGCCATCGCCCAGCCCAGCAGGACGACGACAGAGGAATGATGGGTCAGCGCATGGCGGGTCACCCGGTCCCCAATGGTAGCCAGTAACCGTTTCATGTCTAAATCGGAGACCGTGATGTTGGCTGGGGTCACTTCCTGCACGGCGGCCGGGGCTACTACTGTCGGCGGGTTTGCATCCTGCAAGAGACTGGCCCCCCGTCCGGTATCTGCATCCTCATGCGGGAATACTTCTCGAAGTTCATCGGACTCTTCGGCGACAGTGGTTGTAAGGTCCGGCGCCGGCGCTTCGGGGGGCTGCGGGTTTTCAGGAAGGCTCCCCTGCGATGGGTTATTCGCCTGCAACAGGAGATCCAGGCGATCACGGATCTTCGCGAGCAGGCTTTCGACCTGGGCGGAGTTGCCCTCCGTAATCGGTTGCCGCTCTGCCTGCTTGGGGTTAGCGCCCTGCAAGGGGTTGGCGCCCTGCAAGGGGTTGCTCCCCGCCAGAGGTGACCGATTCGATGCTGCCGCTCCCCGCTTGCGCAGCGTGGGGGCAGGTTCTGCCATCAGCTTTTGGCCTGCTGCCTCCAGTTGTGCAATTTCGTCCAGTTCATCCATGGCCACCCCCTGTCATCAAGAACATCGACAGGGTATAGATCAGCGCACAGGGGGATAACCAGCCTCAGAGTCCAATGCCTTTGCCCACTGCCCGCTTCTTCTCCGGCGCCCGATACGGGGCGGCCCTTGGCAGGGTGCAACCCTTCGACGGGCCAAGCTGGTTCCCGCGCTCCTTCATCGCCCGTTCGTAGATGCCCTGAGCCATCGGACTGCCCGGCTCCAGGGCAATGCCGCGCTCCATGGCAACCTTCACCGTCTCTTCCAGGAAGGCACGGTTACCCTGGAAACGTACTGGCTCCCCAAATCGATCCACGGCCGTCTGCAGGCCAATCTCGACCGCTTTTTGCCGCTTCTCCGCTGCTTCATGCCCCAGGCCCAGCATGGCGCGGTTCGTCACCGTCACCTTGTCGCCATGATCCAGCACATAGGGCTTGCCCTTGGGATTGGCAAAGAGCACTTCCGGCGGATTCTTGCGCTCAAAGCGTGGTTTCTCCGGCGGCATGATTGGCTCAGGGGACTTCTGCGATGTCCCGGGCCAATCCGCGAGTGGATCAACTTTCGGTCCCGTCTTTTGCTGCGGTTCCTGGTCGAGCTGTTTCTCGGGCGCGCCCGCGAGTTCCGCCTCTACTGCCTTCCCAGGCTCTGGCAGCACAGATTCATCGACATTCTGTGCCTGGAATGTCTTCAACTCCTGGGTCAGGGACTCGCCAGGCTTCTCCTGCTTCTGTTCCTGGGATGGCCTGAAACTCAGACCCTCGGCATCCTGTTCCAGTCCGGCCCAGCGCCCTTCCTGCTCAAGCCGTGCATGGATCTGGTTCGCCACAAAGCCATTGCTGTGCGGGTTTTTGTCGATGAGGTTTCGGATTTCATGATGTAGCGGGTCATTCTGGGGAATGAACGCGCGGTTTTCCGTGTCCCTGTGGACGATGTGAAGTCCGGGGTTCTTTTCATCATTGCTGGCCACGACATCCATAGGGCCGTAGGACAAAAGGTGATCGAGTTGTGCTGCCATGGTTGGTTTCTCCTGAGCGTTGGTTGGCACGCCTGGTTTAAAATGGTCATCCGTTGCGTCTCCGGGAAACAACCAAAAACCAGTCTCCCCGATGGGGGCTGGATAAACCGGTCATCCGGCATAGGCCGCCGCATCTCCCTGCGGATTCACCACGGCGGACTGGTAAGACCGGATATCGACACCGAAGATCGCCGCCACTTCCTCATCGGGAAGCTGATCGGCAACGCCTACCTGCCCGCCAATACGGGACAGGTACTCCAGGGCCTTGCGCACCACGGACAGATTCTTCGTGTCGGAACGCAGATAAATGACCTCTGGGGATTCATCCCGAATCAGCGCCTCAATGGCCAACTGATAGCCGCCCAGCCCCTGGGGATCATCCACGGGATGCAGATGTTCCGGGTGACCACCAATCCGCAAATTGCAGGGTTCCTGTTCGCGAGAAGCGGAACCGCTTCCCGTCAACGCCTTAAAAAATCCAAACATGACGACTCCTTACAGTTCTATGCCCAAGGCATGACCGGCGATCTGCTTGCCAATCTCCTTTTTCAACCTCTTCCCCGGCGTCTCGAATCCCAGCCCTTCGGCTTTCTCGGCCAGCTTGTCCACACGCCGTTGTGCGAGAAATCGTTGGGTGGATCCGACCGGCAGCGATTCGGGGTCGGGGAGTTCACGGAGTTGTGCCAGGATCAGCGCAACCCGCTCCCTGTGCCCGGCATCCCCTCGCTCTATCTCTTCCTCGGCCCACTCCAGTAGTTCTTCGGCCAGGCTCATAGCTGCACCCCCTCGTGCTGCTTCTCCTGTGCTTTAGCAGGAGCCCTTTGGGCTTCACGCGCCGGTGCCGGGTTGAGCATCTTCGGATCCACGCCCAAAGCCTGTTCGATGGCCTTGCCCTCCCGATGATCCGGGATCTTCTGAAGCGCCTCATTGGCCCGCAGACGCCCTGGGTGCTCGTGGATCTGCTCCAGGGTGTCCTTCCCCTCCAGATCCTGGCCCTTGGCGAAGATGCGCACATCCACCTTGGAAGATTGTGTCTCAGAGGGCTCCGACCGGGACAGCGAAACCAGCAGTGGGGCACCATCCGGAAACTGCGCCTCCGCCTGCAAGCCGCCGAGTTGTCCCTGGTGAAATTCCAGTGGCACCTTCTCGTACTCGCCGGGCTGGCCGCCGCGCCGTTGCAAGGTTCCCACCAAGTGCCCGTCCTTCTCATAGGCGGACAGATTGTGCCAGGTGCCGTCGCGATCCTTGATGCCCGCCTCCAGGGCCGGGAATTCGCCGCGCTCGTTCGCGACGGCCTTGGGCGCAATCCCTTGCTCCACCATCCGTTCAGACAGGCCGGCGGCAACCTCCGCGAAGTAGCTCTCCCGAGTGCTGGCGGCGATCTGGTTCAGTATCTTCTTGTCCTTCATGCCAGCATCCACCATCGGCTTTTGCACCGCCTGCACCTGGTCTCTGGCCTTCTCGAAGTGCCCTGGAGTGGTTGGAATTTCCTGCCCGTCCGAATCCTTCATGGTCGCAACGTGGTCCACGAAAGTCCGCCCATCCCGCTCAGTTTGCTTGGCAAAGGCGCCAATGCTGACTTCGCCTCCAGCATGTTCCCGCGTTGCCGTATCGAGCTTGGTGATCAGCCGCTGAGCAAATTCGGAGCTCATGTCAGCAGACAGGATGGTCTTGCCGGCTTCGTTCTCCAGCGTGACGCGCAGCTTCTTGAAAGTCTCCCCATTGGCCTGCGTTTCAGCTACCTCCGCACCCACCAGATTGCCCTTTAGCGCCTGTTCGTACCGTGCCCCGTGATCCTTCAGGGCGTCGCGGACGATCGCCTTGTTCTCCGGGGAGTACCCCTTCTTCCATTCCGCGTCCCCAATTTGCTCCTTGGCCGCTTTCAGGGCGGCATTCGTTGGTTCATCGTTGACCTGCACAAAAGCATCCGCGAGGTTGTTCCGTTGCATCATCCGTGTAGCCATCACTTTCTCCTTTCAGTCACCCGCAAAATTGCTCACAAAAACTCCGATACCTACTGTTTCTAAATCCCCACACCCTGCTGCTTCTGTTTCTCGGGCAGTCGGGCTGGGGCCTTGTGCGCTTCCCGCACCGGTGCCGAATTGAGCCTCTTCGGTTCTACCCCCAGGGCTTGTTCAATGGCCTTACCTTCTTGGTGGTCCGGAATCTTCTGGAGTGCTTCATTAGCCTTCAGATGCCCCGGGTACTCATGAATTCGCTGCCAAGCAAAGACCGTGGCATTTCTGGATTGGGAAAAAGCCACCACCTCTACGCCACCCGCTGGCCCCCGGGAAAGGCGCACCGCCAGGATCTCCCCGGCTTCCCTTGCAAACTGGGCCACCATCACCTGCTCTTTTTTAGAACCAGGCCGAAAATCCTGGGGCGCCATGGTCTCCACCAATCCGGTTTTCGCATCGCGCCGCTGCAAGGTCCCCACCAGACGGCCATCGTTTTCCCGCACGGAAAGGTTGTACCAGTCGCCGTCGCGGTCCTTGATGGCCGCAGTCAGTGCGGCACTCGGATCGCGGACGGCGATGCCTGGGCGCACATCAGGGCTCTGGGGAACCGGCACGATGTCGAGCCTTTGGGCCGGTTCGGGTGTTGCCACCGCCTGCTCAGGCGGCATCAGCGCGTCCAGCTTTTGGATGACATCCCGCGCGGCATAGACGGCATTGCCCGTCCACTGCCGCTGCCAGGCGCTTTCCGACGGCGCCCAACGAAAACCGCTCGACTTCATGAGATTGCGGACCCCTTCGTCCGGCTTGCCATCGAAGCGGAACTGGATGCGATTGATCTCCTTGTTCTCCCGAATCGTGCCCCAGGCATACGGTGTCTCACGGTCCTCCAGGGCTTGGGCCTTTTCCAGGACCTGGATACGCTCTTCCAACCGCCGGATGTTGGCGTTATTGTTGCTGAGGGAGTACGACGCAAAACCCACGGTCCCCATGACATCCGGGGTCAGGATCTGGTGTGCCCGCTCCGGCTTGAAACCCAGGTGCTCCAGGGCCGCCTGCTGCGCCTCGGGGCCGTCTTTTTGGTGCTTGCGAATTGCGGCGTTGGCCGCCTTCATGCGCTCCTGGGAAGACTTCAGATTCTCCACCCGCTCCTTGAGCTTTTTCACGGCATCCGGATCGTCGGCACTAATGGCGTAGTCGTTGACGCCCTTGGCGCGGCGTTCGTAATACTCTACCTTCTTCAGCAGGTCGAAGCCTTTGCCAAAGTTCTGGTGGATGCGCGCACGATAGCGGCGGTCGCGGCCTTCACTGTGGTGACCAACCAGGATCGGCTGACCAAAAGGGATGGCGTCCGCCATGCGTCTGGCCTGCTCGACGCTCGCTTTCGCCCGCGCCCGCGTCTTTTCAGAAAGGGCGCGATAGCGCTCCTTACGCGCCTCGATTTTTTGCGCATAGGCGTTCATCTCGGGCGCTTCTGCTGCCTTTTCCTCTTTCTGAAGATCAGTAGCTGGTTTTGGGGTAACCCCTTGCGGTGTAATCCCCAGCGCAATACCCGCCTTTTCCAAGGCGTTATGCACCCGGCCATCAGCATCCAGCGCCAAGACCCGCTTGGCAAAAGCCGTGAAACGCATATCCTTGACACGGGAATATTCGCCTTGGTCATTGACCAGATGATATGTGGTTGCCGCGCCCTCCTTGCCAGAAGCCATGCGATCCTGACCGTTGGCGACTTTCAGAGTCACATACTCCTGTCCATTCACCACTTGGCCTCCAACTCCCACGCGCAGGCCTTTCAGATCCTCCCACGCTCTGGCCATACTTTCCTGCAAGACCCGATCTTTCCGTTCCTGCTCTGCCCGCGCATGGCCTTCCTGCAGGGTTTGCACCTTTTCAGGACCGGCCCATTCCTGCAACTGTGCAACCCGCGCCGATTGGGTTTTCCCCATCTTGATTCCGGTGACTCTGGAGAAGGCTTCCTCCGAGGCGGGATTCAGACTGTTATGACCAATGAGCCCCATCATGGTCTTGAGGTCCTTGTCCCGGATCGCATCCGTGAGTTTCCCGATCATGGGGTTGTCCGGACTGACCTCGATGCCATGCTTCCAGTACGTTGCCAGCACAATCTCCCGTGCTTCGCGCAGCGTGCCTGATTCCAACTGTGCTTTGCCGTGTTCCTTGAGATTTGCCTTGAAGGTGTCCCGGATTTCCCGGTCCAAATCGCGGAAGCGATCACCAGCCAACCTCACCTGGTCCTGCGCGGCTTTGACAGCCGGTAACTCGGAAATTTCTTCCTGTGAAAAGGCCGGTGCCAGACGAATTTCAGGAATAGACGAGCCCCTGTTAGCGCCCTCCCGGTTGATCCCAAAGGTATCATCCACGCCCTTGCTGAAATGCCGCATCAGGTCGGAGAAGCCCCGGAAATCTGCCGGGTCCAGTCGCCCAGAGCGCTCGCGGACCTCCATCACCAGCTTCTCTTCCCGCTGTGGCAACTGGGCGTAAAACGCCTGGTACTCCTGAAGCGCCTGTTCCTTGCGCAGATCCACTGGGCGATGCTCTGGCGGAAGCAGGTCGGGGTAGTGCTCCAGCTTCACCTCCAAAAGGGTCCGGGGCGCAAAGTGATAATCGAGTTCAGCCCCGGCACGGGTGATCTCCGGAATACTGATGTAGCCCACTTCGGGATGGCCCAGACCTAAGTCCGCCAGACCAAAGGCTTGCGTCTGGTTCGGGAAGCTGTTCCCCTCATTGGCCGGATCTCCGCGATCCTTCTCAAGGATGAACCACTGGGCACCATTGGAACCAAAATAGCGCAAGGAGACTGAGCGCTCCGCATCGGGCAATCCGTCGGTTTCATAGGTCGCCGGCATCTGCCGGATGATCTCCTGTAGCTCCTGCATTTTGTCCGAGAAAAAACCTTTTTCTTCGCTGCTGCGAAGCAACTGGTCTGTCACCAAAGCCTGTTGGCCTCCAATGAATGGCCGCACTTCGTCGGGGATTTTCGTCAAAGGTTCCCGTGCCTTGCCGTACATGAGACTGTGTTCGGCATCAAAGGCATTGACCGCACTCGCGGCACGGTCCCTGCTGGTGGCGGAAACCAGTTTTTCTCCCGCAATCTCCGGCGTGACCACACTGCTGACCTGTTGAGTGAGCGTCGCGTCGAAATCCTTTCGGGACATCCCTCGCCCGGCTGCGGCGACTTTCCATTCCTGTCCGGAGCGGTAGAGGTCCTGCAACCGGACTTCGGAGTCATCAATGCGGGTGACAATGGAGGGGGTGTCCCAGTCTGCCCCGAATTGGTTTTTCCGGGTTATCACGAAGTCTCCAGCCTGAATCTGTGGGGCTTTTTCGACCTCTGGGGCGAGAGCGCGGTCGAATCCCACGGCCTGATCCAGAGCGATCTCGCGGAACTGTCCGTCCCGGCCATAGACCCGCGCCTCAACCTTCTGATCTGGCCCCGTCTCCGCCCGCAGGTGATAACGCACATCACCGGTGTTTGTGTCCTGGGCAGCAATAACGCGACCCGAGAAGGGATTATTTGTTGCGCCAGGCTCGTGCGGTTCAAAACGCACGAGATCCCCAACCTGGGGCCGCTCCTTAGTAAAGGTTGGGTAAATGCCACGCGCACGCTCAACATCCATCAGTACCCGGTTTTCTATTTTGCGACGCTCCATGTCGCTCCCCAGGGTCAACTTATATTCATTCGTCCGCGAATCCACCCCGTTCAGCGCAACACCATCCCGAACCGCCGCTACAAGATGCACGTCCAGAACTTCTGGCAGCACCATGGGCATAATATGATCCGCCGTCTCCATAAGCGGTGTGCCGTTGGGCCACCGGGTGATGTGCCGCAGTCGCGTTGCTTCACCGGGATGGGCATCGTCAAGCACCACACCTTCCAGTTCTTGTCCGATTTCATTCCTGTACCGGACATAATCACCACGGGAGACGGTCGGACCCGCCCGCTCCTGCGCCACTTCAACCGCCAACTCGGGCGTCCGTTCGATCAGGTAGTCACTGATCCCCTGGGCGTCCTTGATGGCCTGCATCAGGGTCTGCTTGCGCGTTTTTTCCGGCAGGGCTTTGAGCCATGAGGCGAGATAGGCTGCAGAATTGCCCGTCTCCCGGCCTTCTTCCATATCCTGGGATGCAGGATCAAAGCCAATCCCCAAACTCGCTGCGGTCATGGCGGCGGACATTTCCGCCCGCAACTCTTCGACAGCGTATTTTGGACTGCCAAAAGGCTTCCCGATTTCCCGCTTCAGTCGTGATCCATGGCCGGTCGCATGGGAAAGCTCATGCAGAAGGGTGGTGTCGTGCCCCGTCGCGTGCTCGAAGCGCTCTGTCGGCGGCATGTATACCCGGTCTTCGGATGGGCGATAAAAGGCCCTGCCGCCGGTATGTATCACTTCAATGCCCATATTCTCCGCCAGCTTAGGCAGGCGATCTTCGGTCTTGCCTTCCATTTCCGCTTGCGGGGCACGCTCAATCGGGGGGATACCATCGATCTGGGATGCGTGAAACACCGTGTAGTAACGGACACCAAGCCGTTCCTCCACAGGTTCGATGTCCTGGGCGCCCTGCGCCCGAAGCCTCTCTACTTCCTCCTCGGTGCGCTTGTGCGCGTAGCGCGACCACTTTTCGATAGGAATCCCGTGCGCACCTTTGCGCACCTGCCAACCCTGCTCCTGGGCCTGCTTGTAGGTACACCAGCGGGGATCGGACGGGTCTGGAGAGAACATCGCGAGATTTTGGTAATTCACCCCTCTGTAAGCCTTGCCAGTGACCGCATTGACCGGGGCCAACACTTCACCGGCTGCCCAGGGCCTTTGCCAGGAGGCAGTTCCTGCCTCAATCTGTTCAATCAGTCTGTCGGCAAGCTCAAGACGGGGATCTTTCCTATCGGTGTTGTTCCCAGAACGGGGTGAGACGGGGACGGACATCGTACTCTCCAGCGCAGTTAATCTTCGACTGGAGGGTATAGATCGGGCGATCGTGGTATAGCTTTATCGGGCCGGGATGCAAGGTAAAGAACAGCCCCTCATCGCCATAATCTCTGCTAAAATCCCACTCATAATGCTTTTGACGACTTTTCGTTGCAACAGGCGGTCAACAGCGAGAATGAGAACTACATCAAGCAGAAAATCCGCGAGCGCATCAATCGGACACCGGTGACAGCGGTCCACCTGACTCCTGACAGTGCCAAGAGCAAGTGGGTCGAATGGGAGATCACCGAGAGTCTCAAACATGGCAAGGGCGTGGGTCTCCCTTTGGTTCCCTGCCCGGCAAGACCATCCTGTTTCGGATGTTGCGACTATTCGTTTATTTCGATTATACTTCCTCCCATAATGCTGTTTGAAGCTCCCTGGAGGCTGCCATGACCACACTCTCTCCCACCCATTCGTTGCCGACGGCCGAAGAAGTTGCCATCGCCCGCGAGAGCGGCCGGGCGCTGTCCGCCTTCCTTCAGACCCGAGCGGAAACCCAGCAGATCGAGATATTCAACGACAAGGGCGCGTCTCATTCGGTCCGCGTCCCGGTGTCGGCGCTGCGCCTTCTCGTGGACGTACTGACCGAAATCGGTGAGGGCAACGCGGTCAGTATCATCCCGATCCACGCCGAACTGACAACGCAAGACGCAGCGGACGTACTCAATGTCTCGCGACCGTTCCTCGTCCAGTTGCTGGAGCGCGGCGAGATCCCGTTCCACAAGATCGGTACTCACCGTCGTGTCCGCTACCAGGACGTGATCGCGTACAAGGAGCGGATCGACGCTGAGCGCAGCAAGGCCCTTGATGCACTGGCCGAGCAAGCCCAGGCGCTCAAGATGGGGTACGAATGAATGAGTTCGAACTTCATCGTCATCTACGACGCGTGCGTGCTCTACCCGGCACCGTTGCGCGACATGCTGATGCGTCTGGCGCTGACCGATCTGTACCGGGCGCGTTGGACGGACATGATCCACGACGAGTGGACGCGTAACGTTCTGAAGCAGCGGCCAGACCTGAAGGCCGAAGACCTGGAGCGGACGCGGTCGTTGATGAACGCCCACGTCCGCGACAGCCTGGTCACCGGCTTCGAGCATCTGATCCCGTCCGTCGAGTTGCCGGACGCCGATGACCGGCATGTGGTGGCTGCCGCTATTCACGGCGGTGCCAGTCTGATCGTGACGTTCAACCTGAAGGATTTTCCGCCGGAACGGCTCAAACCGTACAATCTGACCGCCCAGCATCCCGATGACTTCATCTTCGATCTACTGGATCTGCACGCAGCCCGCGTTTGCGAGGCAGCGGCCAACCATCGACGATCGCTGAAGAACCCGCCCAAGACGGTTGACGAGTACCTGGACACGCTGCTCAAGCAGGGACTGACACAGACCGTCGGCCAGTTGCGGGAGTGGAAGGTAGCGATCTGACGGACTCCGGTTCGATTCGGGTTTCGGGAATTGAACGTAAGTCTCCGGTTTACGACGTCCTTTTCGGAGTCATGAACTTATCCCAAGATTTGTCGCTGAGTTTTTGCACCCTGGGAGGAAGTGATGGATCGGCATCAGCGGCGGCAGGCGTATTCGCAAGGGAAAATCAGGGAATGGGCACAAAGTGGCCAGCCAGTATCCGCATGGTGTGCAGAGCACGGTGTCAGCCCAGGATGCTTTTATCTCTGGCGTCGGCGCCTGCAGGAATGCAACGGCAGGTAGCCTGACCTGCCATGTCAACCGTCCAGAGCTTCTTCCCCCCTTCTCAGGCTACCCAAACCATGGGGTCCAACCTCAGGCTACCCCATGAGTAGCGCGACGGTCACGCCCTTGATACGCCACTTGAGGGATCCATCCGGAGTGATCCAGACGAATCTCCGTGACCAGACATCGGGTTTTTCGGGCTAGCCAGGGCGCTCCGGGCAGATCTGGTCTGCCCGGCCTGGAAATGCCCGTTCCCTGCGGAAACAGCACCACCCCGTGGCCCGCCTCCAGGGTGCGCAGAATCACCCGAAGCGCCATGGGTGATCGTTGGTCAAGGGCGACCATGCGCTGATGGCCGTTGACCAGGCCATACCAGGTCAGCGCCCTTCGCCAGAAAGGGTGGCGGGCGTAATCCGGATCGACGGCGAAGAGGTAGCCGCAGTGGCCGCCAATCTGATGCAGGTAACGGGCAACGACTAGGCCATCGAGCAACGACATATGCGGACGGACAAGGATCAGGTGACCCGGCATGGCGATACTCCCGTGAGTGCTGATGGGAGGGTATAGATCATGCACAGGGCGGGTATCGGAGTGCGGGCCAGACACCTCGGCAATGCGCCTGTACTCTCCTGTCTGATCCGTCCTTGTTGCGTAGTCGCATTGTGACTACAATATGGGTGTCTGACCTTCCTGGAGAATTACCATGAGCACTACCACCGACACCTACGTCCGCGCCCGCATAGACACCAACACCAAGGAGCGGGCCGCCAGCGCGCTTGAAGCAATGGGGCTGTCGGTTTCCGACGCCATCCGTCTGCTGATGCTGCGCATCGCCGACGAACACCGCCTGCCTTTCGACGTGAAGGTGCCCAACGCCACCACCAAGAAGGCCCTTGCCGAGCTGGAAGCGGGTAAGGGCAAGAAGTTCGCCAGTGTGGACGATCTGATGGCGGATTTGCATGCGGACGATTGACCGCTCCTCCGCGTTCAAACGCGACTACAAGCGCGAGGCCAAGGGCCAGCGCCACTCTTGATGAAGCGTAAGCCGGTGCTGGTCGCACTGGTGACCGATCAGCCCCTCGATGCATGCTACCGCGATCACGACCTTTCCGGCGATTGGGCGGGCTACCGTGAGTGCCACGTCAAGCCCGACCTGCTGCTGATCTATCGCAAGTCCGACTTCGACACACTGCGATTGGCGCGGCTTGGCTCGCACAGCGAGCTTTTCGGATGACGCCAGCCGCCGGGGTGGATTGCAACGGACGTGCCAGAGCGTAGCGGCAGGCGCGGGCCGTTTCTAAGGCGTTGATATCGCGCACGATGCCTGCACGTTACCCTTTCTTTATCTTGCGTTCCGTTTTCTATGATGAGAAACTCTCTGACAATGCGAGCGTCCCCTTTAGAGACAAACCATGATCGCCACGGCTGTAAAAACCAAAAAGATCTTGGAGTACCTGAACGCACCTCTACTTGCAGGGCACCTGCCCTGCAAGTTCGGGGGCGCACGTGTCTCGGGATTTAGAGGCGGTCAGGTGGTTCGATTTTGTCAGCGATGCGGTGCTCGAAGGTGCTATGCACACAATTACATCTCCCCGAAGCAGCGGGTGCCGCAGACCCATCCTCTACGTACCATCCGGGTCATCGTAGATCGAATCTTTCTGATACGGTGGTGACGGATGCGAATCGCACTGAGGACAAGTGGTGGTAGAGGTGAGTACGAAGTGGCAGGGAGCCACGAGTCCATACGTGTCCATGACGTGTTCGACCGTGAGATTGTCTTAGAACTGCTTCCGGGCTTCAGATTTCCAACCAATAATTTTGTTCGCCATACCCAAGGAAAGCCTCGAATTAGGCTTCTTGATCCGTACGCCGATTCCCATGTCTATTTGGTCTTGGCGGCAATTCTTTTGCTGCCCAAGCCTAAGCGAGAAATCGGCGCAACGCCGGGAGGCAAGCTTCAAATATACAAAGACAACTTCTCCGTGATGTCCATTCCATTTGATGTGGTGGAACTATCAAATACCGAGATAGTTGTTTCTCCAACCCAGATGGTTCTTTCTAACTCAACGTTCGATTCTGTTCGGCTTGATGTAATTGAACGCCTGCGCATTGTCATGGCTTGTTGGGATGCTGCTTCTAAGCAGAGTTCTGCTCTTGCCAGTGCTGTCATTCAGCATAAGAATGCTTTTAACAGCCACGATGTTAAAGCAGTGATTGCTGCCGCCGAACCAATACGGCTGGCAAATATTGAATCTGATGATCCTCTTCGTCATATCACCAAAGACCTCAACCTACCTTACCTTGATGAGCTAATGTGGCTTGGTGTTCACGCCACTGATACCGAAGAGGCAATGGCCCTTGGGGAAGAGAATTTTGAAGAGTTGAGGGACGCCGCAAGAAACAGAATTAAGAGTTGGCGGCAGGTCGCGCTGCGTGGCGCAGCGGGAGCCAACTTCAGAACCGAGGTTCGTCAGGCATACAACCACACCTGCCTGTTCACAGGAATGCGGTTACCCAAGACCCCAGCGACTGGAAGTTCTGGTGTAGATGCTGCCCATATTCTTCCGTGGGCAGAGTACAACTTGAACGCCATCAGCAACGGTCTTTGCTTAAGCAAGCTCTGTCACTGGGCATTTGACGCTAGCATCTTGCAGTTGCGCTATGACACCCCGACATCAAGCTATGGAATTACTCTATCAGCAGCAGCGCTGGCTGCTGAGTCCGCCGGTCTTCTCAAACTGGACGGACTCAAGGATATTCAAGGCGTAGTTTCAACCTCTTTATTGCCGAAAGACAGCGCCAACTGGCCAAACCCTTCGTTCCTCAAAGTGTACAACGAAGCATTGAATTTCTGATCTGCTTCAGGGAAATCACGCGACTCCAGATACTGCCTGATCCGCAGCGCCAGCCACTCCGCAACGGGTGGCGTAACGGCATTACCAAGGGCATGATACCTAGCTGAGTCCAAGTCGTCAGCACTGAGCGTTGTTTGCGAGGGTATCGTCCAGCCTTTGGGAAAGGCCATGACTCCCTCGCATTCAGCAGGGATAAGCCGACGAACCTTGCCCATCTTGGTATAGCAAACGTAGTTGCGACTCCAATCTGTTCCAGTGTGCCGCGCAGAAGTCGCGTAAAGGCAATAGGCAAGCGCCTGAATTACGGGGCCTTCGCCGCTAGGATCTCCAACGACATCCTGAAATGAGGCCGCAGATTCCTTCCCATGCGATCCGCCCTTCGGATGATGCCCTTTGCTGCATTCGGACTCAAAAAGTATTTCTCCTGGACCTCGCCCGTCTCCACGACATCCGACAACGTAGACCCTTTGCCGTGACTGGGGGACTCCGAAGTGTTTGCTGTTAAAAGTACGCCATCCGACAGAATACCCGAGCTCGGCCAGCGTTGAGAGCACGATCCCAAAATCTTTTCCTTCGTGGGAGCTGAGTAGGCCCGCAACATTTTCGAGAAGAATAACTCTGGGCTTGCCTGCTCCAACCAATCTAGCAAACTCATAAAACAGTCCGGACTTGCTCCCTCTAAGCCCATCTCTTTTACCCATTCGAGCAAGAGAGAGGTCTTGACACGGGAAGCCTCCGACCCAAACGTCAGATTTTGGGATGTCTTCATTTTGCAATCTCGCAATGTCATGGTGTAGGGTAACGTCAGGCCAGTGCTTTCTGAGAATAGACTGACAAAAGGGCTCAATCTCACACTGCATTGAGATGGAGAACCCCCCTGACTCAAAGCCGATGTCAAAACCACCGATACCAGTGAAGAAAGAAGCAACGGAGTAGATCGAACGACCCAACAGTACTGAACTTGTGTCAGGTGCCAACTTGTCGGAATTCTTGAAGGCGTACTGCTTGATTCGTTCAATGTCGGCAGTGGTAAAGACGCGCCAGTTGTTCCTGTCGCGCTCCACATCTTTCACTTTTCCGCTAATAAGCCATCGCTTGAGTGTCACTGCTGACACTCCGATGGCCTGTGCGGCTTGGTTCAAGTTCATTTGTCTTGCTCTCGGTTGGTGTGAGCCGTGGTGAGACCCGTATCAAGCCGTATCATGCCACAAAACGGTTATCACAAGCTACTATCTTTTGAATGTGTGGGTGTGCAAGCGATCGCCAGAAGGAGTCCTGCCAAATCAGCATGGGTAACTGCCTAATTTATGATCATAAGTGCCCTGTACAAGAACCCGTCCTCAAACCATGGGGGCGGGATGGGCCCGAAGCTAAAACCGACGGGCTGCTAGCAGCCCGTCGGTTTTTCGATTTTGCAAAAACGCAACACATTGATTAATAATCATATTTTCCAATTTTAAGAAAATAGCCGGTGCAATAGAATCAGTGGGTTACGCGAACAATCCGACAGTCTGCTAGAAACGAACCCTGCGCAGCAACTTGTATGGCTGACATCCAAGTTCCGCTGTGCTGATAAAACCTTGGACAACTGGGGCAGAGAATCCGCGACCAACGAAATCCAAGGGATGGACGCAAGAGGAACTCGTCGGTCACGCGGGAATTTCATCATCGCCAAAATCATCCATTGGGGCGGGGTTTCCACCTTCCCCGCCAGTCGACCCCTGGGATTTCCCAGCGTGGTCTTCGCTGGCACCACCATCCGCGTCACCGCGACGGCCCAGCAACTGGAGGCGATCACCGATAATATTGGTGACGTAGCGATCGACGCCCTCCTTGTCGGTATACTTTTCGGTCTGTATCCGGCCCTCAATGTAGACCTGACTCCCTTTGCGAAGATACTCACCGGCAATCTCTGCCTGACGGCCAAACAGCGTTACACGGTGCCACTCCTTGCGTTCCTGTGTATTACCCTCCTTATCCTTATAGCGTTCTGACGTGGCAACACTGAAGCTCGCGATGGCCTTGCCAGCAGGCATATAACGCATCTCGGAGTGCTGGCCCACATTGCCCAACAAAATTACTTTATTTACACCAGCCATGGCTTTCTCCTTGAGAAATGACGATCCATTCTTTTCAGGTTTGGTATAGATCGGGAGTGGGTCAGACTGCACACAGCTCCAGAAGGGAGCACTGACGCGGAACGCACCGCTCGTACCAATCCGTCAGACGTGGATTCATCCAGATCCTTTCTGTCCGTGCTCGATCAATATCTTCTCCAACCTTCCCTGACCGGTTCGCGTGACAGGAATGGGCAAAATCCACATAGGACCATCCTTGCCCAGATTCTAAATGATCAGAATATAAATCACTGGGATAGCCAGAGATCGCGATATAGCCATCACATACTGAGAGTACCCGAAGCAGAGTTTCATGATCCTGGTCACTCATCTCATCGGCATATTGCCCGTCTCTGCGGGTAGCCTGGAGATAAGGCGGGTCACAGTAGATGACGGCGGACGGGGTATCGAATCTCCGGACAACCGCAATGGCATCATCGTTCTCAATCAGTGCGTACCGCAGCCGATCCCGAACCAATCGCAATTCCGAATCAATGGCTGCGGCCATGGACCGTGCTTTATTGTCAAAAACCTTGGCAAAGGCCCACGCTGGATTTTTGCGGGTGGACTCGGCGGCGAATGCGGATCTGGCAATGTAGAAAAACCGTGCGGCGCGTTCGAGGTCTGGCAGGCTTGCCGGGTCCGGAATGGCCCGCCACTCATAAAACAGTTGGCGCGAGTAGGGGGTATTCTGCAAGTACCGGATCAGTTCGTCTGTACGGTCACGGAGTACACGAAAGAAAGTCACGATATCGCCGTTTGCATCATTGATGACCTCAATGCCGGAGGGACGACGGGCAAAGAATACCGCTCCGCCACCAAAGAAGGGCTCGACATAAGTCAGGTCCCGCGCTGGCTCTGGAAGTCGGGCAAGAATCTCATCGGCGAGTTTTCCCTTGCCGCCCAGCCATGGGAATGGCGGATGTACTCTCATACGGAGGCCACCTGCAATGCAGCCATCACCTCATGTTCATCATTCTCCCCACGAAGGTATGCCTTGCATATGTCGAAAAGGGAGACCACCTCACATCCGTCAGTGCTGCCGACGCGCAGGACCTGTTTGCGAATATCGGTCAACCTCCGGTTGCCCAGCAGTTCACGCAACGATGCCACTTCAGGGCTGGCGTCGTCGGGTTTCTTAAGCACTTGCAGCAGGCCGAGAATGGCGCGGTATTCCCTTGCCTCGGCCAGATAAGGGATGAGCTGCTTTGCAGGCATTTGCTGCTTGCCCACCTGAATCAGAAGGTCCTGGAACTCCCGCTGGTCGTCGGGCATCTCATAGCTGTCGTCCTCCTCCTCCAGGTCAATACTTCCGACCGCAATGGACACCTGGTCCTCCAGCGAAAGTCGCTCGCTACTGCCTCGTGCCTCATGGTCTCCCCTTTCTTCCAGCGCATATTCCAGACGAACCTCTGTTCGCGCTCCATGAAGCGTGGCTTCCATTCTTTCCAACTCCCGCAATTTCTTCTGCCGCTTTTCTCCGGTGAGATTCTTGAGCTCCGATCGCCGCTGCCGGATGGCTCTTTCCAGCGATGCTTTTGAGAACGTCGGTTCGTGTGGCAACACAGATTCCGCATCAAGCCGTTTTCGATAAATAAAATCTTCCATGGCATCACGGGAGGCAAACCGGGTATGCACGTCAACGAATGTCGCAATATTGGGGTGCGGCACCGTCGCCAGGTCGTGCTTCTCCGTAAAGTGTTGCAATGCCTTGGTGGCCGCCGTGACGGCAAGATCGTGATGATCGTCGCGATGATCTGGTATAGACCATTCAGCCGTCCTGATTTTGGATTCGATGATCGCGGCTCCGCGCCGAATGGCTTCACAGACGATCTGGTTCATCACGTGATTTTGGCGAGGGGTCAACTGGATGCTTTGCGACCAGCGCATCAGGCGGATGGCGACTTGCGTGCTGCAATCGTATCCCTTTGGATAAAAATTCGTGACAAGCAGGTCTTCCAGGAACTGCTTTGGCTCTGAAAAGAATGGGCCGAGGTCAATCAGGTAGGATGTCATGTTCCCGGTCGCGCTTCGGGCGCTGCCAGACCGGACAGGATGAGGATTCAGTATCGGGTGGCTTTCTGAGAGACGAGTTATCAGCAGGCGCTGCTGCTCATGATTTCTGTTCATAGTTCACCCCGCAGGCAGGCTGCCGTATCGGATTTGTACTCCCTCCCCCGACGATGGCTCTGCCAGTCAAAGAGCAGCAGCCCGCCATTCTGGCACAGCCGGTCGAAGGCGGCCGGACCCAGGTATTTCTCCACACCGCCAATACTCTCGTTGGACAGGATGAGGGTCGGCTTCAGGTCGCGGTATCGGTGATCAATTACCTCGAAGAGATGCACCCGCTCTCCATCGCTGCCGAAGGTTTTCCCGACCTCGTCGATGATGAGCAGGCCCACTTCCGCAAACCCGCGGATGACCTCCAGCTCCGTGCTGTTGCCAATTCCCCGCTGCCAGGTCTGGCGAATTCTGGCGATGATGTCGTAGGCGGTGACCTGGAGCACGCTGTGCCCTTTGGCCAGCACCACGTGGGCGATGGCAGACGCCAGGTGGTTCTTGCCCGTGCCAGGATTCCCGCAGAGGATGAGACAGGATCCCTTACGGGCGTACTCCTCGAAATGATCCGCGTAGTCCCAGCAGACATCGAGAGCCGTCTGCTGACCCGGGACATCGACCACGTAGTTATCGAAGCCGCAGTCAATGTAACGCTTTGGGATAGCCGCGCTCTCCATGAGCCGACGGGATGCCTGCTCCGCCGCGCATACCGGACAGACTGGCGACATGTAGCGGATGGCATCCCGCTCATCCACGATGGAGATCGGATAGCGGCCGTGGCGCGCGCACTCGCGGTACTGAGGATGCCGGTCGGGCAGGATCGCCACGTTATTGGGATCGAATCCCCATCGGGCAAGGAGATCCCTGGCGGCATCGCCCGCGTGGACTAATGGCTGATGGTTGCTCTCGGACTTCTTCGGTGTTGCCATGGCGGCTCTCCTACAGGGCAATGAAATGAGATTTGGTAACGACTACGGGCGGCAGGAGAGAGCGGTTGGGCGGACCATCTGTTTGCTTGTTCTTTGCTCCTTTCACTGAAGATCTCCCAGGATCTTTCAGCATCGCGGCGATGTAGCCGACATGAATGCCGCTGCCTTTTTTCTCCAGGGCGATCTCCGCCGCAGCCAGGATGTGCTCGTCGGAATGACGGGCGCACATCTCATGCACAACAACCATGTGGGGGGCTGCACGGACACCAAGTGCCCGTAGTTTCTTGCACAACGTGCCTTCGCGGGTTGAAGGACAAGGATCCTGATCATCAGGAGATGGAGATTCAGGCGTTACGCATAACGGCGTTACGGGCGTTACGCGTGACGTTACCGTAACGTTATCTTCGTCTTTCTCTTTATCTTCTTCTTTAATAGGTAACGTTACGGGCGTTATGCGTAGCACCGTTACGGGTGGCGTTACGGTCGTTGTTGTAGTTTCATCTGTGGGTAGTGGTCCATCGCCTTGGGGGGCTGGAGCTTGAAAGTTTTCCTTGGCGCGTTTGGCACGCTGGTTGTCTCTGAATCTTTGCTGCCGAGCTTTATTGGCGGCTTTTGCTGACACTTGGGCATTCTGGGGTACGAGAGAAGAAGTACGGACTTGAACCGAAGACAGAATGTCGAGAACGGTACCGGCTACAGCATGATGGTAGAGTTTACCGTCTGAGCACAGCTCCCATCCGTAGAGTGCCATTTCGCGGATGCGTTGCCAGGGCTTTCGGAAATCGTCATATCCTCCAGCCAGCTTCGCCAGGATGGCTTCGTCATTGGGCAGGCTTCCTGCCGGCACCTGGTGAATGCTTTTGGTCCACAACATGAAGGCAGCCTTGAATTCCTCGGGGCTGGCCAGTTGCATGAAGTCTGAGTTTAGAAGGCTTACGATGTCTAACTTAAACCACCGGACACTTCGGAGATCGGCATCGTCTGGGATGGGTGGGGCTATATTGGATGGTTCTGTTATGAAGGGCTTATGTGGTTTACACATGCTTACCTCCAACCGTCGCTGGCCAGATGGATGAAGTCGCCGGAATGAAGTCGGCTCAAGTTCTGCTTCATACGGCAATAGGAACGCAGATCAATGTCTGCTGGTATGGGTAGGGGAGAAAACTCTGGACAATCCAGCTTTTGTGCATCAATCGGCATGGTCTTCTCCAGCCTTCCCAGCCGTGCGAATAGGTACCAGAGGTGATCGCGCGGCTTAAGGTACAATCTGTATGCCCCCAGTTTCTGGCATAAGGGTCGTGATAGGTGGTACGTTCATGCGACCCCCCTGTCCTGTTCGTTGTTCAGGGGGCCAAATATATCCGGGCGGAGTTCGGAGCGGCTGACGGCACCGTTGGTGGTTTGATCGATCTGGACGGCTCGTTCTGCTGTGATGCGAGTCTCGCCAGACAGCCACTGCGAAACGAGCGCCGGTGTGACCCCAAGCTTTTCAGCAAGGAGGCGCTGACTATGGTTTTTGGTATACGTTCTGAGATCCATGCCTGACACTTTAGCGCCGCTTTATGTTTGTTGCAAGCGCCGCTCATCGCATGGGGGGATAGATTGAGGCACGCTAAAGTATGACTACAAATCGCAGGCGCAAAGGGAAGCAAGACCGCCAACCATGGCAGATTGAGGATGTGTGCCGCCTCAACACGCTGTGGGAGGAAAGAGCCAGCCATCTAACGAAAAGAGATCTCGCGGACAGGTTGAATATATCGCCTGGTGCAGTCTCCCAATTCTTTAACGGCGAAACCGCGCTCACATGGTCGGCTGTACTCGCGCTGTGCGAATTGCTTAAGGTTAGCCCGGAGGAGGTTAGCCCAACCTTGGCGGCCAAAAACATGCTTCCCGCCATCCCTGGCGCCATCCCTGTCCGCGCTTATCATCCAGAGGATCCAGTGCCAGCGGGCTTCGTCCAGATTCCTGCTATCGAAATGCAGGTAGGCGCGGGCCATCGCATCGCCATAACAGAAAACCCTGAGGTAAAGTTTCGTTTCTACGGGCTTGAGAGCCTACAAAAACACCACTTGCGAACATCGGATCTTGTGGCCTTTCGAGTGGGTGGAAGCAGCATGGAACCTTATATTTTCGATGGAGACTGGGTGGTTATCGATAGATCTCGCGTAGTGCCTCCTTCCGTGGCCAAGCTGCTAAACTGCCGCTGCAACACCTTCGTCTTCCGCTACGAGGACGGGATTATGGTCAAGATGCTCCAGAGACTCCCTGACGGCGGCTTTAACGTGGTAAGTCTGAACACCAACGAGCACAAAGAGTTCACCATCCCTGCGGGGTCCGTAGATCATCTGGAGATTTTTGGCAAGGTAGTTGATCGATCAGGGTGGGCACTGTGACCGTTCGGCACTGTCGACCAAGGTCAAGAAGGCGTAAAGTACCAAAGTCGAGTTTCTCTGTGCTTGCTTAGGCGAGCCTCCATGTTCTTCTTGGCGTCGATGTCGTATCGGCAAACGTATTCAACCACCTGCAATTCACCACTATGAATTCAGTCTGAGTAGAGATTTGCTATCATAAGCCAACAGCAGGAAGCTAAGAAAAAAATTGATCCATGAACTTTAGCGCCGCTATTGTGTTTTGTTTTTAGCGGCGCTAAAGTTTCTCCATCGAAGCCGCCCATCCGGCGCGGCATCATGGAGACCAACAGCCATGCAAAGAACCATGCTTAATGGTGAACCAATCAGGCAGGGGTTATGTCCCAATGCAGACGAGGTTGTCCCGCAGCACCTAATCCCTCTCAGATTCTCTCAGAATCACATGATGGTAACCGTCTCGTATATTGACGGTTCTGTGCTGACCTTCCTCTTCGATCGCTCCACAACCATTGTGGACCTGATAATCATAGTCTCCCGCGCCGGCACAGTGCAGAAGGTGGTGCTCTGATGGAGCGCACCCTCCTGTTCATAGCCACAAGGAAGGACCCGAAGCAACGGAGCCGTTCTGAGTTGCTGCTTTGCCGGATACTCTTGTGTGCGCCGAGAGGGTCATTTCTGTTTCGGGAGCCGGGCCGCGTCGGGATAGCTGCGCGTGGTGATACCCCCTCTTGGCGGCGCGCTGTTCAACTCTGGGATGAGGTTCCGTCATGATCGCGGCAGCAAAGAAGGATGCCTCGCGCCTTGGCACACTCATCCGGCTCAATGGCACCAGGCTGCCCATAACCGGGCTTCAGCCCAATGGGGAAATTTCCGTGAGGAGCGTTTACGTGGGTCTTGAGACGACCATCGGTGCCACCATCGCCTACGGGTACTCCCTGGAAGATGCTATACCAGCGCTGATCGACGCATGGGATAACGCTACGGCGTGGACTAGACGGTGGATGTTCGATGCACCTAACTAGACAGCAGCTTTGCGCCAAACTACAGACTAGTGAGTCCACGATTCGCCGGATGGAGCATGACGGAATGCCATTTATCCCGGTAGGCAAGCGTGGTAAAAGGTACAATTTGGCAGAAGTGCTTGAGTGGTCAAAAAGGAATAGGCAGTGTCCATCTGGATCGACAACAAAGATCGTCGAAATGTCCAAGTTCAAGTTGACGGCAGACGCCTACATCGCATCCTGCCAGCCGGGTCGTCTGCGCGTGACGCCAAGCAAGTCGAAGCCAGACTTCGAGCCGAACTGACATCGGCAAGGCCCCAGCCGGAGCGTGCCGGCGATCCACCGCTTGCCGCTGTCATGCCCTTGTACCTCAAGCATCTGGAGCACCTGCGTAGCCCGGAGACCGCCCGATTCCATGCTGCCCGCATCACCCCCTGGCTCGCCCAATACACCGCCTCAGAGGCCCCAAAATGCGCCGCGATGATTATCCGCGACATGGTCGGAGTCTATGCGCCCGCGACGATCAACCGCAGTCTGGGCGCGCTCAAGAAGGCCCTCACGCTGGCCTGGGAACAGGAACTGACCCCAGAGAACTACGGTGCCAGGATCAAGCGCCTGCCGGAACACAACGAGCGGCATATCTACCTAACGCTTGAGCAGGTCAACGAACTCGCCAGCCACGCATCCGATCCGGTCGCTGCCGCGATTTGGATTGCTCTATATACCGGCTGCCGTCGCGGCGAAATCACGAAACTCAAGGCCGAGGACGTAGGGGAAACGACGATCACCATCCGCGCTGGGAACACTAAAACGCTTAAAACGCGTACCATACCCATCATCGGACCGATGCGCCTCTGGCTGCCATTCATCCCTCTCCCCATCAACGCCGAAGGGCTTAAGTCTGGATTTCGTCGCGCCCGCGAGAAGGCCGGATTGCCGCACTTGCACTTTCACGATCTTCGGCACTCTTGCGCATCAATCCTGCTAGCATCAGGAGCAGACCTGTACACCATCAGCCGTATCCTAGGTCACTCATCCACCAAGATGACAGAGCGTTACGCGCACCTGCAAACCGACGCGCAATCCATCGCCTTGGAGCGTGCTTTTTCGGAAAATGCACTCAAAAATGGACTCAACAAAAAACCGGCCCTGGGCCACTGATATAACTACTTGATTTATTTGGTGGGCGGTACAGGGTTCGAACCTGTGGCCCCTGCCGTGTGAAGGCAGTGCTCTACCACTGAGCTAACCGCCCAAAATGAGCAAGCTCATCTGGAGAGGGCACAAAATACCAATCAATGGCATCAGGGTCAAACACTTTTCGACCTTCTCACACCCGTTTTTTCACGTTAGACTGCCAACCGTTATCACTCCACATGGTGCCTCAGATGCCCTATCAGCGATGGTCACCCTACCCATGATGTTCCTGAGACACCTGCCAACGGTTCAAGAACCCCGGCTCTACATGGCCCTGGAGCGCACCTATCTGGGCTATTTCAAACTCCTCTTTGTTGCTATCGGCACCGGCCTGATTTCCGCGCGTCTGGCGGTGCTGTTTAAGGCACTGCATTACGCGACGTTGGCACATTTCTTTACCGAACTTTTCAACTGGCTGACCTGGCCCGCCATCGCCCTGGTTTTTGTGGTAGGATTTCGTTTTATGTCGGACTTGGAACACATCGAAAAAGGACTTCCTGTGGCTGCAAAAGAAATCATTGATCCGCGCATTTACATGGCCGCCGAACGCACCTTCCTGGCTTGGGTGCGAACAGGTATCGGCCTGATTGCCTTTGGTTTTGTCATTGAGAAGTTCGACTTCTTTCTGGAGCAGCTCTCCACCATGCTGCACACCAAGCTCATCATGGGAGAAGGATTCTCCGGGATGGGTATCATCTTTATTCTCCTCGGCATCACCAATCTGGTGATCGGAGGCATCAACTTCATTCGCACGGTCAAAAAAGTGGACGAGGGTTCTTATCATGTCCACAAATTTCTCTACGGTCTCTATGGTGTCATTCTGCTGAGCATCACGCTTGTTCTGGCAGTCATGATCATCCGGGTGTCGCCCTGATACCGGTTGTCGCTAAGGCATCTGTACGGGCGTCAGACGGTCGTCATAAGCCCAGTAGCACGCATGAAATGGATATTTTTCTGATCCCTTTCTCACATTTCTCCAGATAGCCGACTTACTTTCGTCCAATATACCGAGGCAGTGTTCTACGCGCCGGTCGTAGGGGACAGGCGGAATACCCGCATGACCACCCCAGGCAATAATGACGGCCGGGCTTGCGCTAAGGGTTTCGCGAATGGTGGCGTCATTTTCCGGACCAATGACATAGGCCTCTCCCTGTTGTCTCAACGTGCCGCCTACTTCCTTGCTGTCAGTGCCACGTAAGGCATAAAGATTCAGAATATGGAGCCCACCCGCTTGCGGGAAATGGCGCCAGACATACTCTGAGGCAGTGCGTACGGTCTTGTCAGCGGCCATCTCGCTTGCACTGGAAGGGTTTTTCAGGAAAATCGCAAGCATGTCCCCCCTGCGACCAGAAAATGGGAGGGTGAGCCGGTATCGCCAAGTTCTGCAGGGCGAGAACAAGGCAGTGATCTGAGTAGTATCTACGGCGGAGGCATGCTGAACAGTCCTACCAATGCGCAACGGTTAACTCCTTCGCAGACTGGTCAGATTGGAGCAGCGGTAGTCGAGGTCATAAACATGAGGGTCAAGAAAAAATTGAAGGGCAGAGAGGAATACCTCAATGCCCTTACTTTACATGGTGCGCTCGGACGGAGTCGAACCGCCGACCTACTGGTTCGTAGCCAGTTGCTCTATCCAGCTGAGCTACGAGCGCGTGGAGGGCGTAATATACCTACAGACGGGGGGTCGGTCAATCCTCTGCCCACAGCACTACCGGAGCCCTCAACTACCGGTGATGCCGCCCTCCGATGTGCCCTTATTCTTCGCCATTTCCGCCTTGAGCCTGGCGAGATCATCATCCACACCGCTCGTCGCACGCACCTTGTCCAGCTCTTTCTCGGTCTGACTGCGGTTATCCAGGGGATCATTCAGCGCACCAGACTCCATCAGACCATCCATCGCCACTGCCTTGGCCGCCATGTGCTGAGTACGATCCTGAGCGCGGCGCATGGCCTCACCAGCGCCATCCATACCCTTGCCAATGCCCGTGAGCGACTGACTGACTTTGACTTCCGCCTGCGCTGCCGTCAGTTCACTCTTGGTGATCTCCTTTTGCGTTCGGAACTGCTCGATATGGTCCTGCAGCTTACTCTCGTAATCAATCAGCTTCTGCGCCTGGGCCGCCACCGTATCATGCGCTTCCTTGAGGGAAGCGATCTTCTGCAATTCAGACTGCTTCTGGGCTAATTCAGCGCGCGCCAGGTCTTCCCGGTTGGCACCTAGTGCCATTCGCGCATCGGCATCCGCTTTGTCGGCGGCCTTCTGCGCCTGCGCCATCTGGTTTTCCAAAGAGACGCGCTCGGTCACCACATCAGCGAGATGTCTTTTGGTATCCTGCAAATTCGTAATCATTTTTTCATAGGACAAGTCCAGGCTTTCCCCGGGGTCTTCCGCGTTATCGAGAAAATGATTCACCTTGCCTTCCAGTATCTCTGCGGCATGCTTGAATATCGACATCAGATCACTCCTTGCGACGGCGTCGCGCTCTTCACTGCATCAGTCATTAACCGGGATCACCAGCTGCGGGCTCAAGGCATCAACCAGCGCATCCGCGTTGTCCATGGCTTTCACTGCGGTGCCTATCGCGAAAAATTCAATGATATGCGGCTTCCAGTTGTGGCTACCTTCATGCAGTTGCACGCCGGTAATTCCATCCGCCTGGGCCTCCTGTGCCTCATGCTGCATACGCTCCATGGCCAGTTCACGCGCGTCATACATGGCCTGCGTAAATTGCTCCATTTCTGTATTGCGCCCTATATTACCCATGGATTGCAAAAGACCCTGGTGGGCCACATGATATACACAGGAGCCCATTACCATTTCCATCGGCCGATAACCCGCCTGCAGCAACATCCAGAAATCCTGCCCACTGAGATCACTGGTAAAAGGTTTACCCCCTACTCCCTTGAATCCAGAGGCGCCGCTGCGATGCGCGATAGCCGTACCGATCGCCATGAATTCGAGAATATCCTGATCCCATTCCATGCGTTTGACTTCCAGGCGCACACCGACAATACCGTCCGCCTGTAGCAAGGTAGCCTCCTGTTCCATGCGGCTCATCGCCAGTTCGCGAGCCTGGTACATGGCTTGGGACAGTACATCCATCTCCATATTCTGATTCCAGTTACCATACTGAATACCCATATGGTAAATGCAGGATCCTACCACCAGTCCTAAAGGCTCAAAATTGGCCTTACGGACCATAACAAATTCATTGACGGAGAGATCAGAGGTAAATATGCCTTCGTGACTGCCCTGCGAACGCAACCCTTGCAGACGTTCGACGGCATGGGGAGCCAGTTGTTCAGTGGTATCGGTCATATAAGATCCTTTCGTGTCGTGGCGGCACTTTTCAATGGATGGTCAAAGAGTGAAATCATCGGGATCAATTCGTGCTGAGGGGCGTTTTTCGGCAAATAACTGATGGCCGTGCCAATACTGATATGACGGCACAGGAAGCGTTCCGGATTATCCTGATCGGCGGCAACCCGAAACATCTGGGTAGTGCTGGTATGCGCCAACACTGCGGCCGCCATACGTCGCCCGTCTTCGCGTAAATCGTACAGGGCGCGACGGCGGACATTTTCCTGGAATGTAGACAGATCGGTGATTTCCATATTCCAGTAGCGTGCCGCAAAGGGGGAGGACTGCGCGGCCTGCTCAGCCAAGGTGCCCATCCACGGGCTGTACCAATCAAAATTGGCACCGATAGCAATGCCCACAGGCACCACTCCATCTTCCAGCAACCGTACAAACTCCAGTGCCGAAACAGTAGCCACAACCGGCTCCGCAGACGGCGGCAAGCCGCGAATGCGAATAGCGGTGCCGGTAACGCCATAATCCATATCTTCGTGCTCACCGTGATGCACTTTCATCCGCACATCGACAACGGCATTCGCACCCAGGGCGAGTGCCTCCAGGCGCATCCGTTCCACTGCCGTATGCCAGCCATCATAGTGCCCTTGCGTCCAGGAATAACCAAAATGGTACCAGCAGTTACCGGTCACCATACCAATGGGTTGTACGCCGTGACTGCGCTGCAACAGCAGCTCAGACGCCCGCGCCGTACTGATCCAGGGCAATTGCCCCTGACTGGTCTGAAACATTCGGCTTTGTACAAAAGAAGGGAGGCGGTGTTGGCGCAGCGCCAGCTCCCATTCAGAGTAACGCTGCATTTCTTCGGGGGTTTGTGAGCGGATACCTTTGCTGGCATTCTGACCAATATTTTCTGCGGCACGCTGGGCATCATGTGCAACTTCCTCGATGCCGTGTTTGATCTTGTCCCAAATGGACATAAACCCTCCTTCAAATTACCCCATAAGAAAGTCGTGCAAGGTATTGCTGGCGCCCTGCATTTCGCCGGAGAGATCAGCCAGATCAGCGACCAAGCTTTCCAGCCAGACCGATAACGATAAATCTTCATGTTTGAGCACTATGCCGCGCACGGTTTTCGCGCGCACCGTGCTGATATGAACGCCCTCTTTTTTGAGGATATAGTCGTTATTATTAGTGTGGATAATAATGGACTCGATGTGGCTGGTTTTCGCAAAAAAACCATCCTTCTTGCGCTCCACTTCCACAAAACCCGGCACATCACCCTCAAGGCGCGCCGCTAACCCTTCCACAAAGGCCTTCATGTCTGTTTGTGCCCGTCTGATCCAGGCGGTATTTTGCTCAAAATCCGTACTCATACAGGGCCTCCCTGCCTAGATTGCCACTCATATTCCGGATATGTGCTAACTCACTCATGCTTATGAAAGACCCCTTGCACCTGAAATGAGACTCTGCGTCCCAACTTTAGTTCGCTAAGCCCGATCATGCACGAATTTTTTGGAGTTCCGGCCCATCTCCCACTTTCTCATGCAAACGCTGCAATTGCGCAAACTGACGATACAGCGGACAGACATCCAGAAGTTCCCGGTGATTACCCACGGCAATCAGCCTGCCCTTATCCAGCATCGCAATACGTGACGCATGAATAACCGTCGCCAACCGGTGCGCCGCAACAAGGGTGGTGCGTTGTGCGGTGAGATTACCCAGCGCCTGCTGAATAATGCGTTCGTTTTCTGCATCCAGGGCACTGGTCGCTTCATCCAGGATCAGTACGCGCGGATTACGCAAAATGGCGCGGGCAATGGCGATGCGCTGGCATTGCCCGCCCGACAAAGTAACGCCCTTCTCCCCCACATGGGTCTGCAGCCGCATTTTCAGGCGCTCTGAAAATTCATCCACCTGCGCCGCATGCACCGCCTCCTGAAGATCCGCCTCGCTCGCATCCGGACGGGCCATCATGATATTTTCCGCAATGCTCATAGAGAATATCACCGGGTGCTGAGGCACCACCGCCAGTTGTCGACGCAACGAGCGAAGCGGCAAGGTGTTGATATCCACACCATCCAGCAAAATGCAGCCATGACTCGGCTGATAATGGCGCAGTAGCAGGGAAAATACCGTACTTTTACCCGCACCAGAGGCACCCACAAAAGCCACCGTTTCTCCTGCGGCGATGTCGAGCGAGATATGTGCAATCGCACTGGAATCGCTGCGTGACGGGTAGCTGAAAGATACATTGTCCAGACACAGACTGGCGGGTCTTACCCGCTGCGCCAGTAGTCCGCTGTTCACAAGTATTGACGCTGAATCCTGTACCAGGGGGACAGGAGCACTTGCCTCCGGCGTCTCATCCAGCAGTGCCAACAGGCGCTCCGTCGCTCCGGCCAAGCGTGCCATACTACCCCACAGCTCGCCGAGGGCGGCCAGGGAAGTCGCTGCCATCAACGCATAGAGCAGAAAAGCCGCCAGCACCCCGATCCCCACTTCGTGGTGCAACACGGCCAAACCACCCCAATAGAGCATCACACTGAGCGCCAGGAATACCAGCCCACCGGTCAAAAAGGTGGACCACAATTGCACCATCACCCGAGACCAGATTTGCCCCAGTAAAAACTGGATATCGCGCCGATAATGTGCTTCCGTCTGCGGCTCCAGGGTCAGTGCCTGAATCACCCGGATACCATTAACCGACTCTTCCGTATGTGCGCTCAAATCAGCCAGGCAATCCTGCTCTTTACGGCTATAGCGACGTTGCAGGCGGCCGGATTTCAGGTTGATGAACACCAACAAAGGTAAGGCAACCATACCGGGTATGATCAGTTGTGGCATGGTGGCGGCCATGAGTGCCAGCGCCCCGATCAGGGTAATACCGCTTTGCAGACTGCGCCCCAACACCCCCGTCAACCCAAAGCGCAGGATGGTCACATCGCTGCTGAGCCGGGAGATGACCTCCCCGGTGCGAAAAGCCTCATAAAAAACCGCCGGCAAATGCAAGGCATGGCTAAATACTGCAGTACGAAAGTCCGCCACCACCCCTTGTCCGATCCAAGTGGCCAGAGCATCGCGCAAGGCGCGCATGGCGACGGTGAACAGCCCCAGTCCCAGCAGGGCGAGGCTGATCCATATCAGCGCGGAGTAACTATGAAACCCCTTATCGAGCATCCAGCGCGCACCTTGCGGCAGTACCAGCGAACTCGCAGCGCTGAGCAACAGGGCCAGCACATACAGCAGCAGTAATGCACGGCGTGTCTGCAAAAATGGCTTCAGCTTCCACAACACCCAGACATTCTTGTTGACCGGACGTTGCCAAGGGTTTTGCGCCACAACTCACCTTCAATGCACCCAGAATGCCACAGCATACCCCATTCACCCGCCTGGCGCTCAGCTTGTGCCACCCAAGACAGTACGCGCAGCACCCGATCCGCCCACCTTGAATTCAGTAACTTGCCCGTTTGCGTCTATTCGACCAGCGGATTCCATGCTTGCTGGCCATGGAAGTCCTCCATTTCGCCAGTTCTCCCCGATAACTACCGAAGAGAATTCGCCGCAATCACTACCGCCGCAGAGCCAAATAGAAATGCCCAAAAACGTCAACCCTTCACATCCCACATCCCGTCAAATACCGACCTTGCGTAAAACAGTTGATTTTAGTCGAAGGATGCTTATCATTTGCGCTCTTGCGCGCATTTCCCGCGCCCGATAAGATTGCCCCTGGAGTTGATGATCGTGGATATCCGCCTTTCTCGCCGCGTGAATGCGGTGCGCCCCTCCCCCACGCTTGCGGTCACTGCCCGTGCCCAGCAACTGCGCCGCGCAGGGAAGGACATTGTCAGTCTGGGTGCTGGCGAACCCGACTTCGACACCCCGGAGTACATCAAGGAAGCAGCCATCGCCGCCATCCACCGGGGCTTCACCAAATACACCGCCGTCGGCGGTACACCGGAGCTGAAGGCCGCCATCATCGGCAAATTCGCCCACGACAACCATTTGTCATACCATCCCGACGAAATTCTCGTTTCCGTCGGCGGCAAGCAAAGCTTCTTCAATCTTTGTCAGGCCCTTCTGGATGCCGGCGACGAAGTTATCATTCCCGTGCCCTACTGGGTGTCTTATCCGGACATCGTGCTGCTGGCTGAAGCACGGCCCGTCATCATCGATACCGACGCCAGCCAGCGTTTCAAAATCAGCCCGGAGCAACTGGAAGAGGCGATCACCCCCAGCACCCGCCTGCTGGTCATCAACAGCCCCTCCAACCCCTCCGGCGTGGCCTACAGCCGCCCAGAACTGGAAGCCCTGGGTGAAGTACTCCGCCGTCATCCGCATGTCCTCATCGCCAGCGATGACATGTACGAGAAAATCCGTTTCTACGAGGAAGACTTCGTCAACATCGCCAATGCTTGCCCGGATCTGACTCCGCGCTGCATCATCATGAATGGCGTGTCCAAAGCCTATGCCATGACCGGATGGCGCATCGGCTACTGTGCTGGCCCCAAGGCGCTGATCACCGCGATGAATACGGTACAGTCCCAGAGCACCTCCAATCCCACCTCCATCGCTCAGGTGGCCGCTCAGGCGGCGCTGGAAGGTGGCGACAGTGCGATCCACGAAATGGTGCATGCCTTCAAGCGGCGCCACCAATATGTCTACGACCGTCTGCAAGCGCTGCCCGGCGTCGCAGCCATGCCCTCCGATGGTACCTTTTACAGCTTTCCGGGATTTCGCGAAGTCATGGCGGCGAAAGGCCTGCGTGATGATCTTGCCCTCGCTGAAGCCTTGCTGGAGGCCGGAGTGGCAGTGGTACCGGGCTCAGCCTTCGGCACGCCTGGCCACATCCGCCTGTCCTTCGCGACCAGCGATAAGAACCTGGAGATGGCCCTGGACCGCATCAGCGCTTTTATCAACGCCTAGACCACCCCCAGAACCGGGATCGCGTTACCGCGGGATTAACCCCGCTCAGGAAGCGGGGCGGATTTTGATCGCCTCAGCAACCCGGCGGGCGCGCCTCCTGGCTTCCTCCACGTCATCGGCGCATGCAATACCTACCCCGAGGCGCCTGAGCTTGCTGACCGTCGGCTTGCCGAAAAACCGCAGATCGCTTTCCGGCACCGCCAGCGCCTCCTCCAGCCCCGAATACACCGGCCCCCAACCGAGATCCTTCCCGCGAATCACCGCAGACGCCGCCGGACGCCGGAAGCCCGGATCGACCGGCAAACCCAAAATGGCGCGCAGGTGCAGGTCGAACTCACTCTGACGCTGACTGGCCAGGGTCACCAGACCCGTATCATGAGGGCGCGGCGAGAGCTCACTGAAGATGACCTCTTCACCACGCACAAAAAACTCCACTCCGTACAGTCCCCATCCGCCCAGATTGCTCGTCACCAATTGCGCCATCTTTTCCGCCTGCTGCAAAGCGGCCTCGCTCATCGGCTGCGGCTGCCAGGATTCCACATAATCGCCGGCTTCCTGACGATGCCCGATAGGCGCACAGAAAGTCGTCCCAAAGGCAGAGCGCACGGTCAGCAGGGTGATCTCGAAGTCGAAGTCCACAAAGCCCTCGACGATAATCCGCTGACCGCCGACGCGTCCCGCCGTCTGTGCCTCCTGCCAAGCCAGCGCCAGTTCCGCCGCACCGCGCACTACGGACTGCCCCTTACCACTGGAGGACATGACTGGCTTGATCACACAGGGAAAGCCCAGCATTGCTGCCGCCGCTTCCAACTCTGCCAGTGTCCCGGCGAAACGATAAGGCGATGTCGGCAAGCCCAATTCTTCTGCAGCGAGGCGGCGGATGCCCTCGCGATCCATGGTCAACTGCACTGCGCGTGCCGAGGGCACCACGGTAGCCAACCCCAGCGCCTCAATTTCCGCCAGTGCGGAAGTCGCAATAGCCTCAATTTCCGGCACCACAAAGTGTGGACGCTCGCGTTTGACAAGGGCCAGAATGGCCTCTGGATCGGTCATATCCAGCACATGGGAACGGTGGGCAACTTGCATGGCCGGGGCATCGGCGTAACGATCCACCGCAACAGTCTCCACCCCCAAACGTTGTGCAGCAATAAGGACTTCCTTACCCAGCTCGCCCGCACCGAGCATGAGTAGACGGGTAGCGGAAGCAGAAAGCGGTGTACCAAGTATCATTGGGTTTCCCTTGTAAAAACAAAATATTCGCGCAAATCGCCGTAGATTAAAGATGCCTCCCCACTTTATGCGCCTATACTTAAAGATAACATCTTCGATCAGGCGTGTACGCAAGGGAGCAATTAATGAGTAACAAAAGCATCGGGATAGTCGGTTTAGGTCGGATGGGTGCCAATATGGCGCGGCGTCTGCACCGCAAGGATCTGGAAGTCACCGTTTACAATCGCCATACCGAAAAAGCCACTGATCTGGCTAAAGAAACAGGCATGCATGCTGCCAAAAGTCTGGAAGCGCTCGTTCAGGCATTGCCCAGCCCCCGGGTCATCTGGCTTATGCTTCCCGCCGGAGAGGCTACCCAGAGTCATATCGACTCCATTCTTCCATTGTTGAGCAGAGGCGACATATTGATCAACGGTGCCAATGCCTTTTATGAGGATTCCGTCGCCCAATCCCAAAAAGTGGAGGCGGCGGGGGTACACTACATAGACGCTGGCGTTTCTGGCGGTGTCTGGGGTCTGCAAGAGGGATATGCCCTGATGGTCGGTGGTAGCCAGGATGCCATAACTCAGGTAATGCCTTTTCTGGAGGCACTGGCGCCGGGCGCCGACAGGGGCTGGCTGCACTGCGGGCCGGTTGGTAGCGGTCACTTTGTCAAAATGGTTCATAATGGTATTGAGTACGGCATGATGCAGGCCCTCGCCGAAGGATTCGCCATCCTGCAGGGCAAAAGCGAATTCGGGCTGGACCTCGCCAAGGTGGCCGAAATGTGGCGCTACGGCAGCGTCGTCCGCTCCTGGCTCCTCGACCTTACCGCCGACACCCTCGCCAAAGATCAGGTGCTCGCCGATATCGCGCCCGTAGTGGCGGATTCCGGCGAAGGCTTGTGGACCGCGCAGACAGCCCTCGCCCTGAACATTCCCGCGCCGGTCATCACCCTCGCTCTGCAGATGCGCTGGGCCTCCCAGGGGCGCGACGACTACGCCGCCAAACTCCTGGCGATGATGCGCAACCAGTTTGGCGGCCATGCCGTGCAAAAGGAGGACTGAATGAGCAACTGTAATTGTCAGTTCGTTATTTTTGGGGCGACCGGCGATCTCGCCTGCAAAAAACTCCTCCCCGCACTGTATCACCTGCATTGTGCAAGCAGAATGCCTGACGAGTTGCGTATTCTCGCCTTTGGCCGCCGCCCCTGGGATGACAAAGCCTGGCAAGAGTTTCTTCAGGAGCAGATGGAAACCTATGCCAGTAATTATCACGCCGACCACTTTGCCGATTTTTGCAAACATTTTGAATATGTACGCGGTGAAATCCATGAGCCGGAATCTTACGCCAAACTCAGCAGTCTGCTGACTCCGGAGGGGGCCGAAAAACCGGCGGACACCATTTTTTATCTCGCCATTCGCCCCGCCGATTTTATTCCCGTGGTACAACGTCTTTCCGAGGCCGGATTTAACCAGGATGGCGACTACCGTATCGTGATTGAAAAACCCTTCGGTGATGATCTGGAAAGCGCCGTGCAACTCAATGAGCAACTGCATCGCCACTTCCGCGAAGATCAGATTTATCGTATCGATCACTATCTTGGCAAAGAAATTGTCCAGAATCTGCTGGTTTTTCGCTTTGCCAACTTACCCATCGAGGCGGTCTGGAACCGCAATTACATCGACCACGTCCAGATAACCGTGGCCGAAGATATCGGCATTGAAAACCGGGCCGGCTATTATGATCAAGCCGGTGCCCTGCGCGATATGCTGCAAAATCACCTGATGCAGGTTCTTACGCTGATTGCCATGGAACCACCGCCGTCGCTGGAGGCGGACAGCCTGCGCGACGAAAAAGTCAAAGTCCTGCGTTCCATCCGCCCTATTCCTAAATCGGCCGTCACCGCCTATGCCATGCGCGCGCAATATGGGCCTGGCGTTGTCCACAACAAACATGTCCCCGGCTATCAGGACGAAGCGGGGGTTGAACCCAACTCGGTAACGGAAACCTTTGTCGCCGCCAAGTTTTACATCGATAACTGGCGCTGGCGCGGCGTGCCATTTTACCTGCGTACTGGCAAGCGCCTCACCGCCAAATCCTCCAGCGTCGCGATCCGCTTTCGCCATACGCCACAGCAACTTTTTCGCGAAACCAGCATTGAGCGCATTGAACCCAACTGGATACTACTTTCCCTCGAGCCCGAAAGCCTTAAAATCGAAATCCAGATCAAGGAACCTGGTCTGGAAATGCGCGTCCGCCCCGTGCAACTCAACGCATCCTATCGCAAAGAAGGGGAGCAGGAGCTGGATGCTTATGAGGCCCTGCTGCTGGATGTGATGCAAGGCGACAAAGCCCTGTTCATTCGCTTTGACGAGGTCGAATGGGCTTGGCGTGTCGTCGACCCCATCATCAAGTCCTGGGGACGGGAAACTGACTACATCCTCACCTACCCTGCTGGCTCCTGGGGCCCAGACGAGGCCACCCGGATCATGGATAAAGAAGATCAGTACTGGCGCAATCAACTCTAAGTCGAACCGGCTGGCGGAGGCCACCCGTGCTCCGCCATCTCCCCGCCTGTCGTCTGTTGCAAACAGAAAAATATATATAAAAATCAACAACCCTAAGACGGCCCTCGGAAAAGCGTAGCCAGCAGTCTACAGCCAGGTCCGGCACGGGGGCCATACTTTTCCGGATATTTTTCACTTTACATAACAATTTCAAGCTACTAAAACGATATGGCATGATCCATGCTTGCAGTTAAAAGCGAAGGTCAAAACCTGATATAAGGAGCTTAACGATGCAAAATCCCATTATTCCCGAACGCGAAATTCAGCAGCTTTCCGAGGTGATCAAAGCCATGTCTCACCCTTTGCGGTACAAGATTATCTGCCTGCTGGGACGCGGCGAAATGAGCATGCAAAACCTCGTAAAAGCCATCAATACCAGCCACAGTAATGCATCACAGCATCTTGCTCTACTGCAGGACAGCGGCCTAGTACTGGTGCGACGGGTAGCCAGTCGTGTGTACTTTCGCATCCGGGATCAGCGCACTCTGCGTTTGCTGGCCATGAGCCACCACGTCTTCGCCTGACTTCCAATCGAACAGCGACATGCCGCGCCGCAGGAACTCAGCGGCGCTCTCACCGGTTTCAGCGGTACCCAGAAAGCGACGCCATGCTCCCGCGCCATTTTGCCCAAAGCGCAGCCCATGCAAATGGCGACTCAAACGCGGTGCAGGCAACGCCTCTCCCCATTGTTCCGCATATTCTATCAACCCCGACAAGATTACTGCGGGCACTGGCAGGGTCTCCCTACGCCCCATGGCACGTTCAATTTCCGCCAACAGTAGGGGATGATGATAGGCAGAACGCCCGATCATGACCCCATCCACTGCGGAAAACTGCGCCGTCACCACCGTCAAATCGTTAAAGCCTCCATTGATCTCGATGGTCAGGTGTGGCAGCTCTTTTTTCAACTGATGCACCCAATCCCAGCGCAAGGGCGGCACGTCACGGTTTTCAGCCGGACTGAGACCTTTCAGCCAGGCATTACGTGCATGAATAATGAAGTGTCGGCATCCCACCATCGCGACGGTTTCGATGAAAGCACGCAGCGTCGCATAGTCCTCTTCCCGATCCAGACCGAGACGGTGTTTCACGCTAATCGGCAAGCCACTTTCTCCCATTGCGGCCACCAATTCGGCGACCAGCTCAGGCGTCGTCATCAGACATGCCCCAAAACGACCCTTTTGCACCCGCGGCGATGGACAACCCACATTCAAATTGATCCCGTCATAGCCATAGGCATGCGCCATTGCCGCGGCCGCACGCATCGCCGCAGGATCATCCCCACCTAACTGCAAAATCAGGGGGTGTTCTGCCGCAGAGAATTCGAGAAATCGCTCGGGATTGCGCCCCAGAAGAAGCGCACTGGTGGTGACCATTTCGGTATAAAGCACACAGGAAGGGCATACCAAACGCAGAAAATACCGACAATGGCGGTCTGTCCAGTCGAGCATGGGGGCGACGGACAGAATTTTATCCATCGCGGCATGCTTATTTAACTCTGTCACACACTACCCTCGACCTGGAAAACAGGAAGCAATCAAACTTTGCAGGGTGCTCACTGCGCCAAACATTTCAACGTTATTTGGAGGCTGGGCCCGGAATCGAACCGAGGTACGCGGCTTTGCAGGCCGCTGCATGACCACTCTGCCACCCAGCCTTAAAAGAAAAGGGAAAGACTGAATGCTTTCCCCAGATTGTGGAGCGGGAAACGAGGCTCGAACTCGCGACCCCAACCTTGGCAAGGTTGTGCTCTACCACTGAGCTATTCCCGCATGGGCGCAAAGACTACCGGGATCACCCATCCTTGTCAAGACGGACGCCGCTGGCCATCAGGCTGGGCCAGGCGGCACGCAAGTAGCCTACCATACTCCAGAGTGTCATCGCCGCCGCTACGACCAGGAGGACGATGCCCAGGTTGCGTCCCGACAGGCCAAACAGAGGGCGTTCGTAGACCAGGAGCAGGATCGAAATCATCTGCGTAGCCGCCTTCGCCTTGCCCAGCCAGGAGACTGCCACCTTCTTGCGTTCCCCCAGCTCTGCCATCCATTCACGCAGCGCCGACACGGTGATTTCCCGGCCAATAATCACGCTAATCAGAATACCCGCCAGTATCTTTGGTATCTCTCCGGAAGACGCAATAAGCACCAGTGCAGTGATCACCATGATCTTATCGGCAACCGGGTCCAGGAAGGTACCAAAGGGGGACACTCCATGATAGCGCCGGGCCAGATAACCATCGGCCCAATCCGTAATTGCCGCCACCGCAAAAACGGCGGTGGCGGCAAAAGTGCGCACATCGCTCCCCCAGTAAAAGAGCGCCACAAAAATAGGCACCAGCAAGATGCGCAGAACCGTCAGGAAATTGGGCAGCCGTTTTATCACAATCAGGCACGTCCTACGTGGAAGAAATCATATATCCGCTGCGCGAGTTCCAGATGGACCCCTTCTACGCGCTGCAAATCCTCTATACCGGCGTCACGAACCCCTCGTAAACCACCAAATGCGCGCAGCAGCGCGACTCGCCGTTTCGGTCCGATCCCGGCGATGCCATCCAGATCAGACTCCTGTCGTGTCTTGCCGCGCCGCGCCCGATGACCGGCAATGGCAAAGCGATGGGCTTCATCGCGTATTTCCTGAATCACCAGTAATACTGGGTCATCATCGTCAAATTGTCGCGCGGCGGCCCATCCGGGGATATGCAGCATCTCCAGCCCCGGACGCCGCGTCGTCCCTTTCGCTACCCCACACAACTGAATACCCGCTATCTCCAATGCGTCCAAAGCTGCTTGCGCCCGGGCCACCTGCCCGGGACCACCGTCAATAAGAACGATCTCCGGCAAGGCCAAACCTTCTTTTTGCAAGCGCGCGTAGCGGCGATGCACCGCCTGCTCTATAGCCGCGTAATCGTCCCCACCCTGGATGTCCCGGATATTGAAGCGACGATACGCACTCTTCAGCGCCCCATCTTCACCGAAAACCACACAAGATGCCACCGCCGCTTCACCGCGCGTATGGCTAATGTCAAAGCATTCTACGCGCTGCGGCGTTTCTGCGAGGTCAAAAAGCTCCTGCAGCAGGAGCATACGCCGCCGTCCGGCGGTGGCGGTCTGCGCTCTTTGGCGCAACGCTCCCACGGCGTTGGTGAACGCCAACGCCATCCAGCGCCGGCGCGGACCGCGCTGCGGCTGATCAATCATGACCCGGTGCCCGGCTTCGCTGCTCAGGGCCTCCGCAAGTGAAGTCGGCGAACGCGGCAGCACATTGACCAGCAGATTCCCCGGCACCTCTTTATTACTGTAGAACTGCATGAGGAAGGCAGTGAGAACATCCGGCGCACGCATTTCTTCCGTATGGCGTGGGAAAATTGCGCGTCCGCCCAGTTGTCGTCCATTGCGGATAAAACTGACATACACCACCCACTGCCCATTCTCTTGTGCCGCCGCCAGCACATCAAAATCTCCCCCACCTGCCTGCACTACATACTGACGCTCCTGAATCTTGGACAACGCAGCGATCTGGTCACGCCGTCGCGCGGCTTCCTCAAAATCGAACTGCTCCGCCGCAGCCTGCATGCACGCGTTCAGCCTGCGAATTGCTTCGTCACTCTTGCCTTCCAGAAAGCGAATCGTGTCCGCCACATCCCGCGCGTAGTCCGCCCCGCTGATATGCCCAACACAGGGACCACTGCAACGGCGAATCTGGTATTGCAAACAAGCCCGGCTGCGGTGATGAAAGGTATGGTCCTCGCAGGTCCGCAAGCGGAAGGCTTTCTGTAACAGCACCATACTCTCACGCAGTGCAGTGACGGCCGGATACGGACCGAAGTAGTGCCCTTTGCCCTTCTGGGCACCTCGGTGCAGACTCATGCGCGGCGTGTCGTGACTGGTTTCTATGAACAGGTAGGGGTAACTCTTATCATCCCGCAGCAGGATATTGTACGGCGGATGGTGGCGCTTAATGAGATTCGCTTCCAGCACCAGCGCTTCGGTTTCGGTGTGCGTCACTACCACTTCGACGCGTTTTACCCGCGCCAGCATCGCCAGTGTTTTTGGGCTGTGACGCTGCTTTTGAAAATAAGAACTGACGCGGCGCTTGAGATTGCGAGCCTTGCCCACGTAAAGCAGGCCGCCACCTGGGCCAACCATCTGGTAAATACCAGGCTGACTGGTCAACGTGCGTAGAAAGTCGCCAAGAACGAAGGGCGTTTCTGCCGTCTCCATATCTCTCTGAGTATGTTCTATGGGTTCAGGATCCATCAGAGATATCAGAAATTTTGAACACCCATAGCACTCATTCACTATCCAGCATACGCAGATACTCCCACGTGAAAATGCCGGTACTATGGCCATCACTGAAATGCAGCTGCACCGCATAGTTCCCCACCGGAACCACATCCACAATGCTCACGTCCGCTTTACCGGTAATCACCCGTGCCTGATCGGGTGTATGCCCTTTACACTCCGCGCAGGGACATTCCACCCGCAGGTGTTCAAAGGTCAGGCGGCTGGTGTGAGCGTCGGCCCAATCTACTTCCAAGATGCGACTGATCATGAGGGGACGAATCTCCAGGGGCTGGGTACGGGGCTCAGACATGATTACCTCTCAGGGACCGGGCTGGTCAGAAATGAGCCTCTAGGGTACAATTCACGCCCTCTAAAGGGAATGCCCAGAAGGACTAGCGTATGAAGATTTCCGCCTTTGATATCCGCCTCGGCAATATTCTGGAGCATGAAAAAGGACTTTGGCGTGTACTCAAAACCGATTTCGTGAAGCCCGGCAAAGGTGGTGCCTTCGTGCAGATCGAGATGAAGAATATTGAGACGGGTACCAAGTCCAATACCCGCTTCCGCTCCGGAGAAAGTGTAGAGAAGGCCGTCGTCGAGCCGCGTACCATGCAGTATCTATATGCAGATGCCACTGGCTATGTCTTTATGGACAACGAGAACTTTGAACAGCTCATTCTCAGTGCTGATCTGCTCGAAGGACAAACCGGCTATCTCTTGCCCAATACCGAAATCCAGATCAACCTGCATAACGACAGACCCATTGGCGTTGAATTGCCGCCTGTGGTTGTTTTAGAAGTGAGTGAAGCTGACCCCGCCATTAAGGGACAAACCGCTACCGGCTCCTACAAGGCCGCACGTATGGAAACCGGCATTACGGTTATGGTCCCGCAGTTTGTGAATGCGGGTGAAAAAATCCGGGTGAACACAGTAGACGGCAGTTACATCGACCGCTCCTGACCGATCATAAACGGATATATTACCGGATCAGCGCAACGCCCGGCACAGCTCAGGATACTTGGGTAATTGTATTCACACGGTTGGGAGTGCCTTTGGCCGGAATCACCCAGACAAACACCTCGCCTTTACTGACCATCCCCAAATGACGTCGGGCCAGCTCTTCAACAGCATGGCTCCCCGTTTGCAGGCTCGTCACCTGCGCAGTTAAAAGATCGTTGCGATCTTCTAACTGCTTTAAAATAACCTGCTTGCTTTCCAGTTTCTGGTGCAACTCCACAACATTCCACCAGCTTCCAGAAGCAAACCAAAGTGGATATTGCAAGGCACACAACACGGTGAGAAGCATAAAATCTACAAGACGCACGTCTGCCTTAGCAGTGCCTACGCTATTTTTTACGCGCGCCCAATAGCCCATACCGAAGAATCCCCGAAAATTTAACGGACCAGAAAATATCTCGTTAAATTCCTTTTAGTCCAGATTATAAAAAGTTGCAAGTCCAGGATAACGGGCCGCGTCGCCCAAATCTTCCTCAATACGCAGCAAACGGTTGTATTTTGCAACCCGATCCGTGCGCGACAAAGAACCTGTTTTAATCTGACCACAACCTGTAGCCACCGCGACATCGGCCAACGTGGTGTCCTCGGTTTCTCCGGAGCGGTGCGAGACGATAGCTGTATAGCTATGGGTTTTTGCCATTTCAATGGCCGCCAGGGTCTCGGATAACGTGCCGATCTGGTTGAGTTTAATGAGGATGCTATTGGCGACACCACGCTCAATACCTTCGCGCAAAATGGTCGTATTCGTCACGAAAATATCATCGCCAACCAACTGCAAACGATCGCCGAGACGATCGGTCAGCATGATCCAGCCTTCCCAGTCATTTTGATCCATGCCATCTTCAATGCTGATCAACGGATAACGAGCGGCCAGTGTCTCCAAGTAGTCTACGAATTGCGCACTATTGAGTTCGCGCTTTTCACCGGCCAGATGATAACGCCCATCCCGATAAAATTCACTGGACGCCACATCCATGCCCAGCCAGATATCTTTGCCCGGCTGATAACCCGCCTTACTGATGGCGTCCATGAGCAATTCCAGTGCGGCCTCGTTGGAAGGCAGATTCGGAGCGAAACCACCCTCGTCGCCGACGGTCGTTGCCAGTCCGCGCGATTGCAGTACTGCCTTGAGGCTGTGGAACACTTCCACCCCCATCTGCAGCGCCTCAGAGAAAGACTCCGCACCCGCCGGGATCAGCATAAATTCCTGCATGTCCACGTCATTATCAGCATGGGCACCGCCGTTGATGACATTCATCATCGGGACAGGCAATTGCAGAGGACCAAGGCCGCCAATATAGCGATACAAGGGTTGGCCAGCGGCGTGGGCGGCGGCATGGGCAGTCGCCAGTGAAACGCTCAGGATCGCGTTGGCGCCAAGACGTGCCTTATTTTCGGTGCCATCCAGGGCGCAGAGGGCGGCGTCAATATGCTCCTGCTCTTCGGCTTCCATGCCGAGGAGTAAATCCTGGATCTCACCGTTGACATGCTCCACGGCTTTGCGCACCCCCTTGCCACCGTAGCGCTGGCCCCCGTCACGCAATTCTACGGCTTCGCGCTCACCGGTAGAGGCACCACTGGGAACAATAGCACGGCCCATAGCCCCATTTTCCAGATGGACTTCGGCTTCCACCGTGGGGTTACCACGCGAATCGAGAACTTCACGGGCTTGTATACGGACGATGGCGTTCATGCTAACTCCTCAGGATGGTTTTCAGGGAAATCTTGCTCTTTCACGAGATGATCAATCTGCTGGAGGACACGCAACAGGCTCTCCATACGTCCCAGCGGCCAAGCGTTGGGGCCATCGGACAAGGCCTGCGCCGGATCAGGATGCGTCTCCATAAAGAGTCCTGACACACCGGCCGCCACGGCGGCCCGCGCCAGCACCGGGATAAATTCGCGCTGGCCCCCAGAGCGATCGCCCTGACCACCCGGAAGCTGTACCGAATGGGTTGCATCAAAAACCACAGGGCATCCGGTCTGGCGCATCACTGCGAGGGAACGCATATCCGATACGAGGTTGTTATAGCCGAAGGAGGCACCGCGCTCACAGACCATAATCTGGTCATTGCCGGTAGCCTTGGCCTTGTTGGCGACGTGCAGCATATCCCAGGGCGCGAGGAACTGGCCTTTCTTGATGTTGACCGGCTTACCGGCAGCAGCGACGGCCTGAATGAAATCGGTCTGCCGACAGAGGAAGGCCGGCGTTTGCAGCACATCGGCCACCTCCGTCACGACCGACACGTCCTCTTTTTCATGAACATCCGTAATGATCGGCACCCCCGTTTCCCGGCGGACCTTTTCGAGAATGCGCAGACCTTCGTCCCTACCAGGTCCGCGGAAACTCTGTCCCGAAGATCGGTTCGCCTTGTCGTAGGAACTTTTATAAATAAAGGGGATACCGAGGCGTGCACAGATATCGCGCAGAGCCTCCGCCGTGCGCAACGCCAGGGATTCACTTTCGATCGCACAAGGTCCGGCAATCAGAAAGAATGGGTGCTGCAGACCTGCCTCGAAGCCACACAGCTTCATGCTGTAGCCTCCCGTCGTTCCCGCTGCGCGATGGCCGCGTGCATAAAGGCATCGAACAATGGATGCCCCTCACGCGGATTACTGGTGAACTCCGGGTGAAACTGGCAGCCCAGAAACCAGGGGTGGCCCGGCAACTCCACCACTTCCACCAACTCCGTATCCGCAGAAAAACCCGTATAGTGCAGCCCTGCCGTGGCCAATGAATCGCGGTAACGATTGTTGAACTCGAAGCGATGGCGATGCCGCTCGTGAATCCGCTCCTGCCCATAAGCTTGTGCCGCCAGGCTGCCAGCTTCCAGTCGGCACTCTTGCTCACCCAGCCGCATGGTGCCGCCCAGATTGCCCCCCTCCTCCCGATACGCCTTATGACCTTCGGGATCAGACCACTCAGTCATCAGCGTAATGACCGGCGCCGGAGTCTGGGGGTCCAGTTCTGTACTGTTGGCGTCCCTCAGTCCGGCACAATGACGGGCGAACTCAACGACCGCCAACTGCATGCCGAGGCAGATGCCGAGATAAGGCACCTTCTGCTCCCGGGCGTAGCGAATGGAGGTGATTTTGCCTTCGGTGCCACGTCCTCCGAAACCGCCGGGCACCAGGATAGCGTCCGCTTCCGCGAGCATCTCCGTCCCTCGCGTCTCAATATCTTCCGCATCCACATAAAGGAAGCGCACACTCCGCCGCGCCCGCAATCCCGCGTGCAGCAACGCCTCGGCCAATGACTTGTAAGACTCGGTAAGCCCCACATATTTGCCCACGAGGGCAATCACCACCTCACCTTCCGGGTGTTCCAAGGCATCTATAATGCCATTCCATACCGCAAGATCGGGGGCTGGCACCTGCAGGCCGAGAACCTGCACCACCAGATCATCCAGACCCTGCGCATGGAAAAGCAGTGGAATACGATAGATGCTATCGGTGTCGATGGCGGAAATGACCGCCCTTTCCGGCAGATTAGAAAAGAGCCCGATTTTAGCCCGATGATCGGCAGGTATAGGCCTATCGGCACGGCAGAGCAGCACATCCGGCTGGATACCGATGGCACGCAGTTCGCGCACCGAGTGCTGAGTTGGCTTGGTTTTCATCTCCCCGGCAGATGCCAGATAGGGTACCAGCGTCAAATGCATGAAGAGGGTGTCACCACGTTCTTCCTCCACCGCCATCTGCCGGATCGCCTCCAGAAAGGGCTGCGACTCAATGTCGCCGACAGTACCGCCGATTTCTACCAACGCCACATCGGCATTCGCCGCACCCAGCCGGATGCGCCGCTTGATCTCATCGGTGACATGCGGGATGACCTGCACCGTACGCCCCAGATAGTCGCCGCGCCGCTCCTTTTCAATAACGGTCTGATAAACCAGGCCCGTGGTGAAATTGTTGCGCTTGTCCATCCGCGTCGAGAGGAATCGCTCGTAATGGCCCAAATCCAGATCCGTTTCTGCACCGTCGGCCGTGACGAAAACCTCACCGTGCTGAAAGGGGCTCATGGTACCCGGATCGACATTGATGTAAGGATCCAACTTGAGCATGGTGACCTTCAACCCACGCGCCTCCAGCAGCGCACCAAGAGCTGCGCCAGCAGCACCCTTGCCCAGAGAAGAAACCACCCCACCTGTTACGAAAATGTATTTGCTCATAGGACTCGCAGTGCGCGCATTTAACCTGCGCATGGTAGCCAATTCGGACGCGGGGCACAACGCGAACCACCCTTCTGCGGTAGCCCGCGCGCAGTTCCTGCAGCCTTGACATTTCGCTCTGAAACAAAAAACACACCAGGCTGTCGTTTATCACTTCAGCCCGGTGTGCCCTTCACTCTGCTGGCAATCAGGGCCGATTATCTTCGGCCCTGGAGGATTATTTCAGCGTCGCCATGTCAATCACAAAGCGATACTTCACGTCGCTCTTCAGCATTCTTTCGTAGGCGGTATTGATGTAGTCCATGGGGATCATCTCGACATCCGAACCAATCCCGTGCTGCGCGCAGAAATCCAGCATCTCCTGCGTTTCCCGAATACCACCAATAAGGGAGCCCGCGAGCTGCCGACGCTTAAAAATCAGGTTGAAGACTTCTGGTGACGGATGCGGCTCTGCCGGCGCACCCACCAGCGTCATCGTACCATCCCGCTTGAGCAGGTTAAGGAAGGTGTCCAGATTATGGGACACCGCCACGGTATTGAGGATAAAATCAAAGCTGTTGGCATGGCTGGCCATTTGCGCGTCATCTTTGGAGATGCAGACCTCATCCGCCCCCAACCGCTTACCATCCTCCACTTTGCCGAGGGAAGTGGTGAATAGCACCACATGGGCACCCATGGCGTGCGCCAACTTGACGCCCATATGACCGAGGCCTCCCAGGCCGACAATGCCGACCTTTTTACCCGGTCCGACACCCCAGTGGCGTAAGGGCGAGTACGTGGTGATACCGGCGCAGAGCAACGGCGCCACGCGCGCCAGATCTTTTTCATCATGCCGAATCTTCAGCACAAAGGATTCTTTGACTACCACGCTCTGGGAATAGCCGCCGTAGGTATTTTCGCCGCCGAATACCGGGCCGTTATAGGTTCCGGTGAATCCGTTATCGCAGTACTGCTCCTCACCCTCGGCACAGGACGGACAGTGCCCACAACTATCCACCATACAGCCAACACCGGCGAAATCACCGACTTTAAAATGTTTGACCTCTTTACCGACCGCAACGACGCGACCCACAATTTCGTGACCGGGAATAGAGGGATACAGCGTGTTTTTCCACTCATTGCGGGCGGTGTGCAAATCGGAATGGCAAACACCACAAAAGAGTATATCTATCTGGACATCATCAGGACCTGGCTCACGACGCAGGACTTCGTAGGGCGCCAATGGGCTGCTGGCAGTCTGAGCAGCATAGGCTTTAGCCTTCATCATAATCATGTTCTCCTGTTATTGCATACCGTCCGGTTGGTTTACAGGATAGGCAACGCCCTACGCCGCGTCAAGTTGCAGGACGTGCTTTTGTCCTTATGAGTTGCACCTCAGTTCTCTTCCAGAGATACCGGCAGATCGGTACCCAGCAGACGGGCCTCCAGTTTTTTGATGTCGTCCCGCAGCGCCGCCGCCTGTTCAAACTCAAGATTGCGGGCGTGACGGTACATGGCCTCCTCCAACTCCTTAATTTTTTTAGCAACCGTTTTGGGGTCACTGAGCACGCGATAATCCGCACTTTTTTCCGCGGCGCGCGCGGCGGGTTGGGCATTACGCCGGTAGACACCCTCAATCATGTCTGACACCGGCTTGATGATGCCGCGCGGGGTGATGCCATGCACCGCGTTGAACTGCAACTGCTTCCCCCGGCGGCGGTCGGTTTCGGCTATGGCCCGGGCCATGGATTTGGTGACGCTGTCCGCGTAGAGAATGGCCCGTCCGTGCAGGTTGCGCGCAGCGCGCCCGATGGTCTGGATCAGGGACCGCTCCGAGCGCAGGAAGCCCTCCTTGTCCGCATCCAGAATGGCGACCAATGCCACCTCCGGCATATCCAGGCCTTCCCGCAGCAGGTTAATCCCGATCAGCACGTCGAATACCCCGGCGCGCAGATCGCGAATGATCTCCACCCGCTCCACCGTCTCGATATCAGAGTGCAAGTAACGGCATTTGATCCCCAGTTCATGGAGATAATCGGCCAAATCTTCGGCCATCCGTTTGGTCAACGTCGTCACCAGAATACGCCAACCGGTACGCACAACGATGTTGATTTCACTGATCAGATCATCGACCTGCCCCTTCGCCGGGCGGATGTCCACAGCCGGATCGACCAGGCCGGTGGGCCGTACCACCTGCTCCACCACCTGCCCGGAGTGCTCCAGTTCGTAGGGACCGGGCGTTGCAGAAATAAACACGGTCTGCGGCATCAGCGACTCGAACTCGGGGAACATCAAGGGCCGGTTGTCCAGTGCCGAGGGCAGGCGGAACCCGTATTCCACCAGGGTTTCCTTACGCGAGCGGTCGCCCTTGTACATTCCCCCGAACTGCGGAACGGTCACATGGGATTCATCCATAAACAACAGGGCATCCTTGGGGAGGTAGTCCATCAGGGTCGGTGGGGCCTGACCGGGCACCCGTCCCGAGAGGTAGCGGGAGTAATTCTCGATCCCCGAGCAATACCCCAGCTCGGCCATCATCTCCAGATCAAAGCGGGTGCGCTGCTCCAGCCGTTGCGCCTCGACCAGCTTGTTGGCGCGGCGCAGGTCTTCCAGACGCGAGCGAAGTTCGTCCTTAATAGCGTCCAGCGCCGCGAGAATGGTCGCGCGCGGGGTGACGTAGTGACTTTTGGGGTAGATGGTGTAGCGCGGCAAACGGGTGATGGTCTTGCCAGTCAGGGGATCGAAGAGCGAGATGCGCTCCAGTTCATCGCCAAAAAGCACAATCCGAACGGCTTCGTCCTCACTTTCTGCGGGCCATATATCGATGACGTCGCCGTTGACGCGAAAGGTGCCGCGCTTCATTTCCAAAGGATTGCGGCTGTATTGCATCTCCGCCAGACGCTTGAGGATGGCGCGCTGATCCATGGTGGCGGACTCGCGCAGATGCAGGATCATGCCATGGTAGGAGGCCGGATCACCTAGACCGTAGATAGCGGAAACGGTGGCCACGATGATGACATCCGGCCGTTCCAGCAGGGCCTTGGTGGCAGAGAGGCGCATCTGCTCGATGTGATCATTGATGGCGGCGTCTTTTTCAATAAACGTATCGGAGGAAGGAACGTAGGCCTCGGGCTGGTAGTAATCGTAATAGCTGACGAAATACTCCACGGCATTGTGGGGAAAAAATGCGCGCATCTCCGCGTAGAGCTGCGCTGCCAGGGTCTTGTTGGGTGCCATGATAATGGCCGGCCGGTGGGTGTTTGCAATGACGTTGGCCATGGTGAAGGTCTTGCCTGAACCGGTCACCCCCAACAGGGTCTGGAAAAACTCACCAGAGGCAAGGCCACTCACCAACAGGCGGATGGCCTCCGGCTGGTCGCCCTGCGGTGGGAAACTGCTCTCCAGGGTAAAGCGCTTGTCCATGCTCTGCTCCGATCTGCTGATACCACCAACCATACACGCTGGCAGCCGTCAGCGAAAAGGGCGCGCTCCTGCTTCCCTGACCGCCGCCGATCCTCTACAATTGCGCGAACGGTTTATTGTCGGGTTATCCCTTGCGCCTGTAGCTCAACCGGATAGAGCAACGGCCTTCTAAGCCGTAGGCTACAGGTTCGATTCCTGTCAGGCGCACCATTAAGATCAACACGTTATATGGTTTGTTAAATGTATTTACCACAATGCTAATGCCCCGTCCCCATTCGTCGAAAGCTTGGATGGTGGCATGCAAGACCATCTTAGAGTCATGCACAGACGAAAGTACTTACCTTGCCTATCCGGTTTATTGCCAATCACCAATCATGATATCGAGCGAATCCGTTAAGCTCTGCGAAGCATTTCTGCAGATGGCGCAAACAAACACATCGGCCACCATGGGTGCTCTAGATCGCTTCGGACAACTTCCCCCTCAAACCAGCACAGCCATCCGGGCAGTGCTCCGAAACAGATCATCCTGGATAACGGGCAATCCGGGACCACTCAGCCGGATGCACCATGCCGCACCATGTTGATCCTCATAGATCATGGCGCAGGTGTCCGGGTGTTGGGTTGCCATGATTTTAACAAGGCCCATAGCTTTGATGGATTTCGGCTCAATGGGCATGGTGGGTAGCAATAGCACCTGATCGCGGGCCATAGTCGCCACCACCAAATTTCCACCCCATCGCTCGGCTGACTGCTGCCTTTTCACCATGGCTCCCGCCGATACGCAGATTTCCCGCTGTTTCGGATCAAGTCCGGCTAACAGCGGAATGATCGGTGAAAGCTCCACGGACCTAGACTCTGGAAGGACGACGTCCGCGTTTCCCCTTACCGTGTTCTGCCAGCAGCTGTTCACCTCGGTTACGCAGGGTTTCGGGATCTTCCGCTAACGCCAGTTCAATGGCAGCGATAAAGTGACGCTGATCCCATTCAGGGGCGAGCACATAAGCTGCACGGGCAAAGCGTTTTTCATGCCCGACTCTATCCTTGCGGACGGAAGGCGCCTGCATCAAGCGTTTCTTTTGCTCCTCAATTCTGGCGATAGCGGCACGCTGCCGTTCCACAATCTCTGCATGCTTCTTTTCCAAATCCGCCAGACGCTGTTCCGCTGTGCGACGCACCCGTGTTTTCTTACTTTCTTCCATAACCATAATCCTCAGTAATTTACTTTATCCGCTAATTCCTTGGCGGGCTTGAACTTGATGGCTTTACTTTGCCGGGATATGATTCCGACTTAATCCATGATGACCTCTATTTTATGGGATGTCATACTCTAAGGCCAGATAATGCAGCGGGCAAGTGGTATAAGCCGAGAAAATCGAGACTAAACCTGACCAAACATCACACCCGCACAAAACCCAGAAACAGGTTCCCGCTCCAAGCGCGCCGCCGCCACGAAGATATTGGTATGGGGGGTGATAGACCGGCGGAATTCAACCCGGCCACAAACATATCCCCGATAGACATTAGTAGCTAGGACTCAGTCTATCGCGCGCTCACCCTGCCTGTCGCAAACATATATCCACTGAACATCAGCGAACGGGCAGTGCACCCCACCGCTGGCCGTGCGTTCTACCAGTCCAAGATCGGCGAGTACCTGCACGTCATCGTTAACGCGGCGCACATCTCGGCCTGCCTCGGGCTAGCTCTCGGATAGACAATTTCCACCAGGAGTCATGACCAGACGCACCAGAAACCATCGCAGTGCGGTCAGTCGGCCCAGGAACACATCCGGCGATTCAAAGTTCAGAGTTTCCCCCTGATCAGCCGCGTAGCAAATGCAAAACAGGCCACCACCCAGTTTCAGGCGGAGCTCCAGGGGCGCTACAATGCCGGCGGGCTGCTGGTGCCACATCTTCCAGCGCACCAAAATCCAGGAATGTTGCCGTGCGGTGCGGTGTGACACGCGCCGGAACCCAGTCGGCCACCGCTTCCGCCGTACCAGTGCCGGAATCACCATTCTCTTGCAGCAATACCCGCCAGCGGTAGATACACGCCGTACTGACCGCGGCCTGCTTGCAAAATGTGCTAACGCACAGGCCGCTTATCGCCAGTGCATCCAATAACGCCCCCCACTCTGCAGCGCTGGCACTTCCTCCGCGCATCTGAATACATCGCTTGTGGAGCGCTTTGAAATATATACTATTTATATCAATTAGTTACAATATTTTCTGTCGAGCTCAGGTGGCCAATAACCCCAACGGGATAGCTTGCGCAAAAACTGCATCCTGAAGGCAAAAGCCCTCACCATGCTGCACACGCCTGCGTCGACAATGAGGAAAGCGTGTGCTGACGCACAGAGCCCCCTTAAAATTTGTACTATAATAGAAGATGTTTAAGGGGATTAGTTATTTTTTGAAAGAAAATTCTTATGGTGTCCCCGGTGTTAAGGTGGTTGTCGCCTCTCTGGAATGGCGTAAGTGGTGAGGGTGGGAAGTGAATTATCGAAAGGAGAATCTTATGGTTAAGAAGCTGGCATTACCCATTGCACTGTTTGCCTTAGCGGGCTGCTCCCCGATAGATCAGGGTCCGCAAGGTGGGCATGATGTGTCTTGGTATTTGCATCATCAGAACAAAATGTCACAAGAAGTTGCCTGGTGTAAGGACAATGCTAACCGTAGTGACCTGGATTCCTGCAAAAATGCCAACAAAGCAGAGGGCGAAGCATTATCCTACAACGCAAATAAAACCATAAAAAGCTTGGGTAAGAAGTTATCTTGATTCTGAACATGTCATCTTTATAACTCACTACTAAGGAGATTATTATGAATATATTCAGACCCGTAAAATTCCTCATTATGGCTTCGGTGATGGTGGTACCGTTGGCTCTTTCCGGTTGTTTTTTTGGTGGTGGAGGCCCCAGCGCCAAGGCGGAGGCCGCTCAAAGTAGTGCCAAGGCCGCACAAGTGACTGCAAATCAGGCTTTAGCCAAGGCAAATGCGGCACAAAATGCTCAGAACGAGGCTGCACGAAACGCGAATAATGGTAATCAATAATGCTGAACATTCAGAAGGAAGGCATTTATGTATATTACTCACAGCAACTTGTATGAGCTCTACATTGCCTCCTTGGTGGCTGTGTGGCATCGTTAGAAGTGCCGATTTCCGGCGGGGCACGGCGGCACAGTAGAAGGCGGAGATTGATCAGCTTATCACGCCTATTGTCCCGTCGTGATAACCATTGTCCAGGCCGCGGTCTTGCGAGCATTTATAGACATTAAATTACCTATATCGGAGCCATATAATAATCTAAAGCCGATGACGTCAGGACTAAGGTAAAACGGAAAGTGGTAAGGATGTGAGTGTATCGCTGACGTTATCGGGCAAGAGTGTTACCAAGGGCATAGGCCTGCTGGGCAATAAAACGTTATTTCGTCAGTTTTTAGCACTACCAAGTCAGCAACGTGGTGTATCTGAGACAGTAAAACCACTCCAATACACATCTGACCATATTATATAAATCATAACCTGGAACAGGAGAAAGCCATGAACAAGGATCAGATAAAAGGGCGCATAAAAACTTCCACCGGTGCAGTTAAAGAAGTTGCTGGAAGAATTCTCGGTGATTCTCAGCAAGAAATAGAAGGGGGATTTGAAAAAAATCTGGGCAAGGCTCAGTCAGCCTATGGTTATATGAAAGAAAAAATGAAAAAGTAACATTCCTTCCGGATCAAGTTTTATAATGAACTGATATATTTATTCCAAAGGAGGAATACTCATGCTTTATTGGGCCGTGGTATTTTTCATAGTTGCTCTGCTGGCTGGTGTACTGGGATTTTTTGGCATCGCCGGCATGGCTGCGTCGATTGCCAAAATTCTCTTCATCATATTCCTGGTGTTGTTCGTTGTCGCATTAATTACGGGAAGACGGCGGTTGTAGGATGAAATTCCGAAGCAACACAAAAGGAAAGTTATCATGATAGTTCGTGAACAATACATCAAAGTTATTATTCTCACCACCACCTGCGGCCTCATCTCGCTGGGCAGTGCTGGCGCTTGGGCGGCAGGATTGGCCACACAAACGTCTGCTCTGTCCACTAATCAGGTCAGCACCCCAGAGCAGGTGATTTCAGATCTTAATACTGCGCTCATTCAGTCGATGAGAACGGGGCCATCTGGCACTTATGAGCAGCGCTTCCACATTCTCTATCCGGTTATCAGATCAGCGTTTAACTTTCCTTTGATCAGTCAGATGACCTTGGGAAGCGGATGGAATAGCCTCAACATCAGCCAGCAGAATCAGTTTGTGCAGGTGTTAACAAAGTATTCTGCGGCTAATTATGCCTCGCACTTTGACCATTATGCCGGTCAGAAATTCAGCTTGTCGCCACCTAAAATGGCAGCAGGTGGAGATGTTATCATCACCAGCGTCCTCATTTCCCATGATGGGGCTAAAAATCAATTTGCCTATATCCTCAGAAAATCTGATGGTCAGTGGCAGATCCTGAATGTAAGCACCGATGGTGTAAGCAATATGGCCATTGAAAAATCCGAATTTACAGGCGCTTTAAAGAAGGTAGGCTTTGATGCCTTAATGGAACAACTCAAGGCACATACAGCAAATCTGGCACAGAGTCATACCTAACCGACGCTGACAAGAGGAATATATAACGTGAAAAACATACATAGATTTTTTGTAATGACTGCAATCATCATTCCTATGGGACTCGCTGGGTGTGCAAGTAATCCGGGCTATGATAAAACGAAGGCTGAAGCGAGTTCAGCAGAAGCTATGGCTAAACAGGCGCAGATAACGGCCAACCAGGCCCTCAACAAAGCAAACGCTAACCAACAAACTGCTTATAATGCTATGACTCGTGCAGATAATGCGCAGAAGACAGCAAATGAAGCCATGCGAGCGGCAAATTCAGCCACAATAAATCGGGCTGACGGGTCGCAATAATTCGCGGAAGTCATTTGAAATGAGCGTCAACTTTGGCGTTGTTTTCCTCATTGCTGGCCTGGTATTCCTCAGCCTCCTCAGCCAGTGGCTCGCCTGGCGGGTCAAACTACCCGCCATTCTTTTTTTGTTGGTGCTGGGCATCCTGCTCGGGCCCATCCTCGGCTGGCTGCGGCCAGACAAGATTTTTGGACCGCTGCTTTTCCCCACCATCTCTCTGGGCGTGGCCATTATCCTCTTTGAGGGCGCCCTGTCGCTGCGTTTAAGCGAACTCCGCGGCCTCGGCACGGTCATCCAGCGCCTACTGAGCTTGGGCGTGTTCAGCACCTGGGCAATCATCAGTGTCGCCACCCACTGGCTTGCACATTTCCCTTGGCCCATGGCCATTCTCTTTGGTGCGGTCACCGTCGTCTCCGGCCCCACAGTCATCGCACCCATCCTGCGTAGCGTCCGCCCCAATGCCAAGATTGCCAAGGTACTGCGCTGGGAGAGCATCCTCATCGATCCCATCGGAGTGCTACTCAGTGTGATCGTATTTGAAGCACTGGTGGCCCACAGCGTCGCTACCGCGTCCCTGGGTGCCGCAGGCTTGAGCTTTCTACGCATTGTGGCCGTAGGAGTTGCCCTGGGGGTGGCGGGTGGCTTCACTTTAGGATGGATACTGCGGCGCCGAGTAGTACCGGACTATCTGCACCCCCTCCTCGTCTTGGCGGGCGTGCTCATGATTTTTGCCTTGGCCGATGCCCTGGCCAAAGATTCTGGCCTACTGGCGGTCACACTCATCGGGATGGTACTCGCCAACATGCGCGACGTACCCTTGGACAACATCCTGGACTTCAAGAAAAGCCTCTCCATCCTGCTGATCTCCCTGCTCTTTATCATTCTGGCAGCGCGTTTGAATCTAACGGAGATTCGTGAAGTACTTGGACCTGGGCTCGGTCTGCTCGTGGTCATTCAGGTCCTCTCCCAACCCATCAAGGTTGCTCTCGCCTCCTGGGGATCGGAGTTGAACTGGCGGGAACGCGTCCTCGTCGCCTGGATCGCACCGCGTGGCATCGTTGCTGCGGCCACTGCGGCGGTGCTCGGACAAACCTTGCAGGCGGTCCACTATCCCCACGCCGCACTCTTTGTTCCCCTGACCTTCGCGGTCATTATCGCCAGCGTTCTTCTGCCCAGCCTCACTGCCAGGCCTCTGGCCAGGCTGCTGCATGTGGACGAGAAAGAGCCACAGAGCATCCTCATCATCGGTGCCAATCCTGTCGCACAAGCCATTGCCAAAGCCCTAGATCAGGCGGGCTTCGCCTGCCTGTTGTTAGATAACGACTTCGCTCAAATCCGCACGGCGCGCGCAGCTGGCATCGACACCTTTTACGCCCACCCTGTTTCCGTGCAGGCAGATCGTCATCTCGACTTGCTCGACTTTGGCTACATGCTCGGCCTGGCCGAAGATCACGCTCTCAACATCATTGCCAGTATGCGTTATAAACCGGAGTTTGGCCTGGACCATGTCTTTATCCTGACCGACGAGAGCGCCATTGCCGGGCGTGATCGACAGCAGGTAGCAGCACCCTACCGCGGACGCTATCTTTTTGGTGGAGATGCGACCTACGCACGACTCTGGCAACTTTTGGATAACGGCTGGCAAATCCATACCACGCTTTTGAGCGAAAGCTTTTCCTGGGAGGCCTACCAGGAAAAGCACAGGTCTGGCTTCCTGCCCCTCTTCGTGATCACCGGGGAGCATATTCTGCGCGTGATACATGCGGGCGAGACCATTGCTCCGGCAAGCGGTGACCATATCCTGGCGTTGATCGCCCCCTCAGCGGCTTAACCCACTTCAATCTGACGAAGAACCCAACAGTATCATGCATGACAGCATTAAGATTGAGATCAACATCAAATCAGGGTATTAGCCATTCTTTATGATGCATCAAAAGTGACGTTGAAAAGTAAAAACATCGGCGAACTGTAACACGAATAACCACATCCAGTGAGGCCTCCATCGCTGTACCATCAAGGTCACCATCCCCTTGCGATATATGAGAATCTCCTATGAAAAATAAAACGCCATCAACAAAAACCGGATAAACCATTTTTGCCCCTGCGCCAATTCTCAATGTTCCCGCCATGTGCAACCAGGAGGAATTGTGCTAACCCGTTCCGGCAGATCGGGCGCAACGCCTGCCATCCCAAGGTGATGACCGCTGAACCAGAGGGCCGCTGAAATTACGCATACTGCCGCCCAGAAAGCCATTACCTCATCAGCGGCGCTGATCCAGAGAGCGGCGGGGATGGGTTTCCCGCACCACCAGCGCAATCCACAGCCCCGAAATGGCGACAATACCGGCCGTAGCCCAGATGGCGGGGAGAATTTCGTTACTCCATTGCGCCACCAGCCCCAGCAGCAATCCACCGATGGCATAACCGGTATCACGCCAGTACCGATAGATACCGAGGATGCGCCCGCGCTCCAGCGGCGGGGCCGTATCGGACATGGCGGCGACCAGATTCGGGTACAGGAGCGCCATGCCCAGACCCATAATGAACGCCGCCAGAACCCACAAAACAAAGCCTTGCACCAGGGCAGTGGTCACCAGGCCCACAGACAACAGAAAAAAGCCGCTGACGATAGGGATCTTACGCCCGATGCGATCGGCCAGATGACCGGTCCAGAGTTGCGAAAACCCCCAAACAGCCCCGTAGACACCGGTGATCCAGCCGATGGCCACCACCCCCGTGGCGTGCTGCAGGAAATAAAGCGGAAAGAGCACCCAGACGAGGGTATCGGCCATCTTGTTGGCCACCCCTGCCTGACAAAAGGCGCGGTAGCGTGGATTCCGGAAAGAGACATCGATAAAGCTGCGTCTCCAGCCCGCGGTGGCCAGAGGCACAGACACGGGATGGGCAGCATGCTCGGCATGGACCCAGGCGATGGTATCGCGCACCCGTACCAGCAGTGCCAGGGCGACCAGGATCGCGCCCAGTCCGAAAAGCAGCAAAGCCCAGCGCGGGCCATAAAGCACCGCTAGATAACCGGTGGCAAGACCCGCCAGCCCCATACCCACATAACCCGCCGCCTCATTGATCCCCACCGCCAGACCCCGTTGTCGGCTGCCAGCCAGATCGATCTGGCTGGTCACCGTCATGGTCCAGGTGAAGGCCTGGTTGATGCCGAGAAAGACATTGGCGGTGATGATCCACCACCAGTTGGGGGCAAAGAAGATCAGCAGGGGGATGGGGATACCCGCAAGCCAGCCGAACAACAGAACACGCTTGCGCCCGATGCGATCGGAAAGGGAGCCTGCCACCAGATTAAGTGCCCCTTTGACCAGGCCAAAGGAAATCACGAAGCTCGCGAGAAAGAGAAACGCCCCCTTGCTCACCCCAAAATCGTGGGCGAGTGAAGGCAGCACCGTGCGCTCCATGCCAATGACCAGACCGACAAAGAACACCTGCATGGTCTGCAGCAGAAACTGGCCACGGTTATGGGCGATTCCGCGCTGATAGGTCATAGCCGGTGCATGCACCGGGTTCATGACGGCGCTTTGCGCAGCGGTACAAGTTCCGCCAGTTGCTGACGGCAGGCGGTGGTGATATCCATCTGGTCAAGGATCAGCTTCCGCACGATCTCGCAGGTCTCCAGCACATCGGGGCTGGTGAGGCGGTAATGGCAGAAGGTGCCGCACTTGTCGCAGTGCACCAGACCGCGCGCCTTGAGCACGTTGAGGTGTTGCGAGACATTGGCCTTGGATAGCCCGGTCAACTCCGTCAGTTCCCCCGCGGTGTGCTGCCGTTCACCCAGGTAGTGGATCATCTCCAGACGCTTGGGATGGGCCAGCGCCGCAAAGACCTCGGCAAAGAGGGCGAAGCGCACCGTTTCCACACTCATACCGCCGCCCCCAGATTGGCCGCCACGATACGCGCCATCTCCGCCGGCCGCTCCGGGATGTTGGCGGTGAGTTCGCGGATGAAGGTGTCTCGATCGGTCATGGACAGATAGGTGTCCCAGCGCTTCTCGAAGCCAATAGTGGAGGACGGCTTGCCGGACAGGCCCGCACCACAGACACTGCCCGCTGCATGGCCTGGGAATATCTCCAGATCGTCGGGCAGGGTGAGGAGTTTGTTGTGGATGCTGTCGAAGATCTGGCCCGCCATTTCCTCCGGCGCCCCCCCCAAATCGGGCCGACCAACGCCACCGACGAACAGGGTGTCCCCCGTCAGCACGAACCAGGGGTCGGCGCTGCGCCGCAGATCACTGACCAGCAGGCAGATGCTGTCGGCAGTGTGACCGGGGGTATGGAGGACTTTCGTCAGCACATTACCGCTTGCCAGCACCTCACCGTCCTTGAGCCCGCGGATTGGAAAATGGACCTTGCCCACGTTGCTTTCGTGCAGACAGTAGAGGCCATCGGCCAACTCTGCCAGCTTTTTGCCGCCAGAAAGATGGTCGGCATGGACGTGGGTGTCGACGACAAAGTCGATCCGCACGGCGGCCTTTTGTGCTGCGTCCAGAAACCACTGCTCATCGCCAGCCACGACATCCACCGCCACCGCCGAACCCTTGCTGCCACATCCGTAGAAATAAGACAGAGTACCATCAGCATTGCTGTATTGCTTGAAAAACACGAATCACCTCGCATATTCGTTAATTAACATACTATGCAACCAATAAACTAATCGAGCCCCCGCCATTTGTCAATGTGCCCCAAGGCACCGTGATCCAAGTGGTAACTCACGGGGGCGCACCGGTGCATACGCCCCCCGAGGAACCCTCAGTCGTTAGTGTACTCCCCGGCGGGGAATCTCAAATCCGATGATCAGGCGCCAGTGCGCATGGATGGGCCGGATCGCCGGTCTCCACCTGCAAGGTGGGATGGTCGATATGAAAGCGTATCTGCAATTCATCGCCAATCTGATTCAGCAGTGCGTCCCCCGGATAGCCGTTCGGCATAACCAGATGCGCGGTCAGCGCCGTTTCCGTGGTGCTCATGGCCCAGATGTGCAGGTCATGCACCGCCGCCACATTCGGCAGAGCGGCGAGATAGGCGCGTACCGCCTGGGTTTCGATCCCTTCTGGCACGCCATGCAGGGCCAACTGGGTGGAATCCCTCAATATTCCCCAGGTGGCGATCACGATCACCGCACTGATGAACAGACTCACCGTGGAATCCAGCCAAAACCAGTGCGTAAAGAGCATCACGATCCCAGCGATGACCACACCCAGCGAGACGACAGCGTCGCTCGCCATGTGCAAAAAGGCTGCCCTGATATTCAGGTCGCCCTTGCGCCCTGCCATGAACAGCAGCGCCGTCCCGGTATTGATCAGCACCCCGAAAGCCGCCACACCGATCACGATACCGCTGTCTACCGGAGCTGGCTGCAACAGACGCTGAATCGCTTCCCAGGCGATCCCGCCAGTCACCACCAACAGAAATACAGCGTTGGCCAGCGCCGCCAGAATAGACGAACTGCGCAACCCGTAGGTGAAACGGACTGAAGGTGGGCGGCGGGCCAGGGCAGTGGCGCCCCAAGCCATCAACATGGCCAGCACGTCACTGAGGTTATGGCCGGCATCCGCCAACAAGGCCAGGGAATGTCCAATCACCCCGAACACGGCCTCAACCAGCACGAAGCTCAGATTGAGCGCCACCCCGATGGCGAAGGCGCGGCCGTAGTCCGCCGGGCCATGGGCATGATTATGCCCATGCGCGTGGCCGTGGGTCTGCTGGTGACCCGTGTTATGATCGGCATGGTCATCAGCGTCATGTTGGTCGTGTGTCATACATCAATCCTTCCTCGAAAAAATCCGAATGTCTGCCCATTAAAAATCTTTTGGTGGCCGCCGCCCAGGGGGAAGGCTGTATATGTCATGGCGGTTTATTCCGTCTCCCCCGAGATGACTACCATGCCGCCCCAGGGCAGCGTGTGGGGCAGCAGTCGCTCCATCGTCCGTGCCACCCGGTTCCCGGCAGGAAGAAATATGGCGGAATGCATCGCCAGTCGGCATACCGGCAAACCGGAGAAGAAATCGAGCAACTCGTCGGGACGATGCCAGTGCGCCCCATGGTAAGCCCCGCTCCCAACGCCCTGCCCTTTCTGCGCATAGAGTAGGCTGGTCCGGTTGAGCCAGCCGATGGCGAAACGCTGACGCGCCACCCGCACGATCTCGGCCACGGCCTGCCGCTCACCATCCACAAAACACAGGGCCGCGACCGAGACCACACGATCGAAACTGCGGTCCGAAAAAGGCAGGGAGCGGGCGTCTCCGGCTACACAGCGGATCGCGGGGGGGCCCTTGGCGTGGGCGAAGGCAAACCCGTCCGGGTTGGGATCAAGACCAATGACGCGGAGGCCTTGCTCGGCAAAGCGGCGGGTAAACCACCCGGTACCACAGCCCACATCCAGGAGCGTATCCCCCGACCGCGCCTGGAGAAGCCCGGAGAGCAGGCGGAACTCCACCGTGCCGATCCAGCGCCCCCGAGGGGTGGCATACCAGGCGTCATAGGTGGCGGCGTCCATCAGCCTGCCACTCCGTCGATCTCCGCCCCAATGGTGAAGAGATCCAGACGCGCCCCCAATGGGTCTATCGGGGTGCTGACATTGCAATAAAGGTGGACCGGCAAATCGTTCACCTTTGGAAGTATGGAAGGATCTCGAGCGCCTTGCAATTGGCAATAGATCTGCGGTGAGAGTGATACTGAGGGACGAATTCCTGTAAAGGTGGTCCGGCTACAGCGTCTCCTGTTGTGATACACTCAGGCGGCCCAGACTGCTCTGGGTGCGGGAAGTATATTCCTCACCACACCACTATTTTAGTTACACTACCGACAATCAGGCAATCCGATGGCTAAAAGAGTACTCGATGTGCAGAATTCCGACGGCCGCGTTGCCACGACAGAGGGCATCACCGAACTCCAGCACCAGGAGTCGCTGATTAAAACCGGGGCACTGCAGAACGCGATATTCAATAGCGCCAACTTCTCGAACATTGCCACTGACGAGAATGGTGTTGTTCAATTGTTCAATGTCGGCGCTGAGCGCATGCTTGGGTATTTGGCCGTCGAAGTGGTGAATAAGATCACCCCGGCCGATATTTCCGATCCGCAAGAACTGATCGCGCGCTCCATCGCCTTAGGACTCGAATTCGCAACCGCCATTGCCCCGGGCTTCGAGGCGTTGGTGTTCAAAGCCTCACGTGGGATTGAGGACATATACGAGTTGACCTACATCCGCAAGGACAACAGCCGCTTTCCGGCGATGGTATCGGTTACGGCGCTGCGCAACGATCAAGAAGGAATCATCGGCTATCTGTTGACCGGCACTGATAATACCGCGCGCAAACTGGTGGAAGATAAACTACGGTGGGCGGAAGAAAGCTTTCGCTTAATGGTCGAGAGCGTGACCGACTACGCCATTGTCATGCTTGATCCGGAGGGTTGTGTGGTAAGCTGGAACTCCGGTGCGGAGCGAATCCAAGGCTATCAGGCAGAAGATATCGTCGGCCAACATTTCTCGCGCTTTTACCTTGAGGAAGATGTCGTCAACGGCAAAGCGCAGAGTGATCTGGAGAAGGTGAGAGCCAACGGCCGTTTTGAGGATGAGGGCTGGCGGGTGCGCAAGGACGGATCCAGCTTCTGGGCCAATGTGATATATACGACAATTCGAGATCAATTTGGCAATCTGCGCGGGTTTGCCAAATTAACCCGTGACCAGACAGAGAACAGGCAAGTTGAATCCGCACTGATCGATGCCAAGTCCGCCGCGGAAAAAGCCAATCGGGCAAAATCGGATTTCCTGTCCAGCATGAGCCATGAGCTGCGCAGCCCACTCAATGCGATTCTTGGTTTCGCCCAGTTGATGGAGTCCGATTCCCCGTCGCCAACCCCCTCGCAGGCGGCAAACATTAAGCAGATTCTCCAGGGAGGATGGTATCTGCTGGAGCTGATTGACGAAATCCTCGATCTCGCGGTGATCGAGTCAGGTAGACTGGCATTGTCGCTGGAATCGGTGTCGATCTCCGAAGTCATGATTGAATGCCAGGCGATGATCGAACCGCAGGCGAAAAAACGAGGCATCCGAATGTCATTTCCCCCGCGCGCCTTCGATAACTTTGTCAAGGTCGATCGGACCCGGTTTAAGCAGGTTCTCATCAATCTGCTCTCCAATGCGATCAAATATAACCGGACGGACGGAACAGTCGTCGTGGCATGCGCCACAATCGCCCCGGAGCGCATACGTATCAGCGTCACCGATACTGGCGTGGGTTTGTCTGCGGAGAAGCTGGCACAATTGTTCCAGTCGTTCAATCGTCTCGGCCAGGAAGCCGGCGCCGAGGAAGGCACCGGTATCGGCTTGGTGGTGACCAAGCGACTAGTCGAACTGATGGGGGGCGAAATCGGCGTGGAAAGCAGCATCGGGGTAGGGAGCGTATTCTGGATCGAGCTGACTGCGGCTGCCTCACCACAAAGTGGTGCTGGCATCACCGAATCCACGCCAGTTGTTCAAGTGCAAGTTCACAACGACGCGCCGTTACGCACGCTACTCTATGTAGAGGATAACCAGGCCAACCTAAAGTTGGTCGAGCAGTTGATTGCGCGCCGCCCCGATATGCGCCTGTTGAGTGCAGAGGATGGACATCTCGGCGTCGAAATTGCGCGTGCGTTTCTGCCGGAGGTAATCCTGATGGACATCAATCTGCCCGGCATCAGCGGTATCGAAGCGATGCAGATATTGCGCAAAGATCCGCTAACTGCGCACATTCCTGTGGTGGCACTGAGTGCCAATGCTATCCCGCACGACATCGTGAAGGGTCTGGAGGCAGGATTCTTCCGTTATCTCACCAAACCGATCAAGGTTAATGAATTCCTGCACACGCTGGACGAGGCGCTGGAGTTTGCAAAACATAGGGATCAACCAGTGCAAATACAGAAGCACGAATAATCATGCCCAGTGCATCCGACATTTTTAACGCCAGCCTCCTGATCGTTGACGATAAGGAGGCCAATGTGCTTTTGCTCGAGCGTATGCTGCGCGGCGCCGGTTATGCTTCCGTCGCCTCTACAACGGTTTCGCATGCGGTTTGTGAGCTCCATCGAAAAAACCGTTATGATCTGATCCTGCTCGATTTACAGATGCCTAGCATGGATGGGTTCCAAGTTATGGAATGCCTGAAGGCGATCGAACTGGACGGTTACCTTCCGGTGCTGGTGATCACCGCCCAACCGGAACACCAACTGCGCGCGCTGCAAGCCGGTGCAAAAGATTTCATCAGCAAACCGTTCGATCTGCCCGAAGTACTGATGCGCATCCGCAACATGCTGGAAGTCCGCCTGTTGCACCGGGAATCGAAGCACCACTGCCGAAGGCTGGAAGAGACGGTGCAGGAACTGCGCACAGCAGAGTCTGGATTACGCACAACCAAAGCGGCATTATCCAAAGAGAAGGCGGCGCTCGACGAACACGTACTACAATTGCAGCGAGCGAACGAACACCTGGTCGTCGCTACTATTAAAGCCCACGAACTGGCTGATCAGATCCAGGTGGCCAGAGACCAGATAGATTATACAGCGCAACACGATGCGCTCACCGGCTTGCCCAACCGGCTACTGCTGCAAGATCGGCTCGGTCAGGCTATCGAGGTAGCGCGACGCCAGGAAAGACCGCTCGCCGTAATGTTTTTGGATCTGGATCGATTTAAATACGTTAATGACTCATTGGGGCACGCGGTAGGCGATCAGCTGCTGCAATCGGTGGCACAACGACTGAAGAGTGGTCTACGGCACTCGGACACCATTAGTCGCCAAGGTGGGGATGAATTCATCGTACTGCTTCCGAATATTGAGCACGCTGAAGATGCAGCCCTCTCTGCGGGTAAGATACTCGCGGCGCTTACGCCACCACATCGCATTGGCGAGCATGAATTCCATATCAGCGTAAGCATCGGTATCAGCATCTATCCAGACGATGGCCAGGATACCGAGATACTGCTCAAGAGCGCGGATGCCGCGATGTACTATGCCAAGGAAAACGGACGCAACGCGTACAAATTCTTTGAACCTGAGATGAATGCGCGGGTCGTCCGGCGGCAATCCATCGAAACAGAGCTGCGTCGGGCACTGGAACGGCAGGAGTTTGTGCTGCACTACCAGCCGGTCATTCATCTACTCAGCGGTAAGACGGTCGGCGTCGAGGCACTTATTCGCTGGCAACACCCGGAACACGGGATACTGTTACCTGATGAATTTGTACCCATTGCCGAAGAGTGTGGTCTGATCCTGCCGATGGGTCGCTGGGTGCTGCGTGAAGCCTGTAGTCAGGCTCAGACTTGGATACAGGCAGGTATCCCACCGCTTACCGTCGCTATCAATACCTCCGCATTCGAGTTTCGTGGCAAGAACTTTGTTGAGAACATCCGCGCGACCCTCGCGGAAACGGGCCTGGCACCGCACTTGCTGGAACTTGAAATGACTGAAACCGTCCTGATGAGTGACTCTGCATCCACCAATTCCGTGCTCAATGCGCTGGTAGACATGGGGATAAAGCTTGCCATTGATGATTTTGGCACCGGTTATTCCAGCCTCACTTATCTACGCCAGTATCCCGTCGATGCGCTGAAAATAGACCAGTCGTTTGTGCGGCAGATGACCAGCAGCACGGACAGTACCTCCATCGTCGATGCCGTAATCAACCTGGGTATAAACCTCAAGAAACGGACGGTTGCAGAGGGTATCGAAACCGCGGAACAACATGCGCTGCTTCTGGCACTCCATTGCGATGAGGGACAAGGTTATTATTTCTCGCCCCCGGTACCGGCCGGTGAATTTGCCGCGCTCCTACAATCGGGCATCCTGCCACTTAGTGAACACCGACACCGGGGCACCATCTGAAAATCATTAATTACATTAGTTGTATGTACTCCTCCTAGGCCGGGCGCTTAACCTCACCGAGTATCCAGATAGAGTCCGCCCTATCCACCTCGTAACAGGCGCAGGAAGCATCTTCCAGACCAGCGCGGTCGAGAACCGTCACATCCCCACGGCAATAGTGGATTAGCCCGCGATTCTGCAGTGCAAGCGCAGCGGTAGTGACGCCGACCCGGCGCGCGCCCAGCATGCCAGCCAGGAACTTGTGTGTGACATGAAATTGATTCGAGTGGGATCGATCCTGGGTCATCAAGAGCCAACGGGCGAGACGCGCCTCCACGACATGAAAATGGCTGCAGGCGGCCGTTCGTGCCAATTGCGTCATCACAACGTAAAGGTAGCGATTTAGCAGTCTTTGCAGCACGGGGCTATCCTGAAGTTCGCGGCGAAACAACACCGCAGTCATACGCAGAGTAGAGCCCGCGTTCTGAACCACAGCGGGCAACGATGAAGTGGTTGCGCCGAGGATAAGAGGGATCCCGACCATACCTTCGTTTCCCACCATCCCCACGCCCAGTCCGACACGTCGATCGATCGGCGTGATCTGAGCGATGATACTGCCGGTGGGAAAGTACACATGACGAATACGCTCGCCAGGTTTGGCTAAAATATCAGCAAATCGCAATTCGACAGGATCACATCCCAGCAAAAAACGCTCACGCTCCTTACTCGGAAAAGCCTCAAGAATGTCATTGAGAACAGGGGCTGGAAAGGCTGAATCTGCGCGAGGCATGCGAATTCTCCTGATGTCTGGGCATCCAGTAAGCTGAAAAGTGTGGAGACCCTATCCTGATGCCGGGCATCAGGTAGAGCGCATTCGTTAGTGACGAATCCCGCACAGTCTGCTGCAACATCGGAGCGTGGTCTGTACGGTGGGATACCTAATACTTGACGAGCTTGGCCACACGTGCACCACCGAATATGGAATGCTCGCTTCCGAACCGCATTTCAGCACTGCCTGCGGTCCGGCATATCAAGCACACTGCGAGCGGCAAAATCCAACGTTTTGCTGACCCCCCAACAACTGCAAAAAAGGAGTGCCTGAACCAAGGATTACGAAAACCTGTACCACCTGATTCCTCGGCATTAAAATCCGCGGTCTATGTGGCACGGATAACAGACACCAGCTGTCGATTGGACTACGTTAGTGCAACTTGTACCAGGATGAGAGTGATGCACTATACACACAAGCGCTCACATGGCTTTTTGTGAGCGCTCCTCATGTACGCGCTGAACCATAAGTTAACACATCAGGGATATAAAAAATGAATAATATTTATGGAGAACCTGGCAACATACCAAGAGTAGCAAAGGTTATCATGGCGGTATCACATCCCATACGCTACAAGATGATCTGCCTGATCGGCGCCGGAGACATTAGTTTAATGAGTTTGACAAAAGCAGTTAACAGCAGCCGCAGCAACACTTCACAGCACCTCATACTACTAAAAAATGCCGGTCTGGTAGTCAGCAAGCGTATTGATAACCGAGTTTATTGCCATATAGCGGATCCACGCATATTGTATATATTATCCACAATAAAAAATATTTTTTCTAAAAATAATATCATTAAATAATATAATAGAAACACATTATAACAGTAGTGTGAACTTTTTATGGCAATTTATCCCGTTTTGCGATTCATGAAATCACCAGTGCCAGACTCCGCCCATCGCGAGTCCCGTGGTTGAGATGTTGCCAGCATAGTTTCCCATATACTCGGTGTACAAAGATAATCTATGGACAATATGCAGATTAACGCCCACATCAGTAGTAAGCGATGTCCTGTCCGGAGCTATACCCACCTCCGATACCGGAGCCAACTGGCCTAATGTTTCTGTGATAAAACGCGCGTTGCCGGTTAAAATACGCTGGACCCCGAGATCAATATGAGGTGTTACGGTCATTTTCCCGATATGATAAACATGGCTAAAGTCGGCACCCGCTGTAGCATCCGTTTCATTGTCCGTCTGGGCGGCATAGCTTAAGTCGAGGAGTGATGTGGCCCCATGCTCCGAGAATCCCGGTTGTGACTGCGAATAGCTTGCCACGCCGGCATTCGGGGTCACCGTCACCCAGGGCGTTTGAATAGCATATCCACCCTGCAGCACAGCGTGTATCATCTGCCCGTGATAATTGCCTAAGGCTGTAGCGCCCGTATTCGGAAGGTTACGCAACCCCTGGATGGATTCACTGGTGTACCCCACCAGTCCCCGCACAAATACGTGATGGTGCTTATATTTGCCATAGAGTATCGTGCTTATGCTTCCGATGTTCGCTTGGCTACCATCCGCATAGCCTGTCGTTGGCAGGTTCAGTAAGGTATGTACGTACCCCATCGCCACCCCTGCCGTAAAGCCGTGGTGCCGGAAATCCACGCCGCCATAAACACCACCGCTTTGATCGGAGAACGCAGATACTCCGGCAGATCCAGTGGCATTGCCGACGTCTCCTAATCCCTGTAACCAGAATCCGGACGGTGACCTGCCATTCTGCGCATTCTGATCCTGCACGCCTGGGACGGATAAATTGGCCAATTGTCCTGACATGACGGTCCCCATGGAGTCCAGCATGGTGCGCGCGATCGCCGCACCTGCGGAGCCTTTATCATGCGCAAATACCAGCGTATCCGCCTGCGCCGTCATGTTGATCAATGCGGTAGGAATATCTGCATAAATCTGCCCGCCAAGATACGCCGGAGCATCATTCATGCCCACTGGCCCAGAAGTGGCGGCCAATTGGATGCTGAGCCCGTTTTCATTGGTCGCCAGACTGGGGGTAACATAGGCCGGAAATGGATCATAAACAGTTGTCGAGAATGCTCCCGTTATCCCCCCTCCAGCAGTCAGTATCTGGTACTGATCCCCGGCCACATAACTGGCGCCAGGATCCACTTGTATCAGCAATTTCCCGGCAAGATTTGCGGTGCCGGAAACGGCCAGCACATCATGCGCCGAAGGGGCGACCTCAATAGCCAGCGTACCACTAGCAGTCTGTATGTAGTTGCCGTTGATATGCAGGGTGCCAATGCTGCCACCAGGGAATACTGTACCCTCATTGGTGACATTACCCACGACCGTGCCATGGCCGCGCAAAACACCCCCTGAAGTCACGGTTATGGCGCTATTCAGGGTAGCCCCAGGGTGCGCTGCATCACCGACTTCCAGTGTGGTCGGTGTCGTGGCGGTGGAAAACCCAGACACACCACCGACCGTTGCGTGCCCCACCGTATTGAAGGCGTTATCCAGGATCAGCGATCCGCCACCGACTATCGTCAGTGGACCGCCCCCGGAAAAGCGGCTAGTTACCGTGTCAACATTGCCGTCCGTGTCTATAACACCCCCATTGCTGTTCACCGTAACGGGCAACGACAGATTAAAGCCTTGCGTGGTGAGGAATGTGCCGCCATTCAACGTGAGCACGCCAGTACCCAAGGCATCGACATTATCGACACCGAGGGTGCCACCCGCAATCGTGGTGCCGCTTTGGTAGCTGTTACCGCCAGTTAATGTAAGCAGGCCCGGCCCCTGTTGCCAGAGCATGCCATATCCACTGATGGTACCTGGCACCACAATGTTTCCGGCGCTATTAAACGCCAGTGCACCATTATCGACGACATTACCCGGAAGATTTCCACCCATACCCCCGTTGCCAATCTGAAGACTCGTATAGCCATTAATCGTAGTGCCTCCGGAATACGTGTTCTTTCCGGAAAGGATGGTGGTACCACCTCCGGTGATGGTGACACCGCCATCTGTGGTACTGTTCATTGGGATGATGTTGCCGGAGAAAGTATCCGTATGACCATCCGTATTTAAGGTGCCACCATTTGGCCCGATAAAGAATGACCTACTATCTTGTAATGACGAAGTCATTTCTAACGTGCCACCATCCAAGGTAATATTGCCGCTACCCAGCGCACTCTCGGCTCCCACGCCCAAGGTGCCACCCGTAACCAGGGTGCCAGCGGTATAGCTGTTGCTGCCTGTCAAATACAAAGTGCCCGGCCCCTGTTGCCATACGATGCCCAGACCGCTGATCTGGCCAGGAAAGGTGACATTTCCAGACTGATTGAATGACAAAACGCCGTCATTGAGGACGTTGCCAAGAATTCGTCCAGTGCTTCCACCATTGCCCAACTGTAATAGGGTGGAGTCTTCAATATAGGTGTTTCCGGCATAGGTGTTGTTCCCAGTCAGCGTCACACTACCGCCTCCTACCACGAATAATCCGCCATTACCCGAAAGCGTCCCATTAAACGTATCGGCATGTCCTGCTGTATCAATGGTTCCGCCATTACTGATCTTTTGTACTGTGTTGGCGTTCGCTGTACCGTTGACCCATGCTTGCCCGTTCGCATTGAGCACATAAGGTCCATTGCCAATCGCAGCCGTGTTTAATGTGTTATTGCTGTTTACCAATCCGAAATAGTCTGAGGAAACACCGAAGTAATCAACGCCGTTGCTTGTTGCATGTGTGTTATCGTTGACGAGTGACATAGCGAGGCTACCAAAGACGCCCTGCTGTTGTAACTCAGGAGAAACCTGCAATATTTCGGCGTAGGCTTTGGCAGCAATTGCCGACCAGTTTGCGGTATCTCCTGCTGGCGTGTACGGATTCATCATCATGTAGCCAAGAAGTAAGGGTTTTTTATAGGTCGTTTGCAGATAACGAGAGAAGGCGATAACCCTACCGGCTATGGTGCTCATACCCTCCTGCTGGGGGCTGACCACCGTTCCACCGGTAGTTGCGCCACGCATTTCCTGAAAAGTGATGAAGTTCAGGTATGGCGCGGCAACACTCAGGGCAGGGTGAAAGCTGGACCACTGAGACGCATTTTCGGTAGTACCGCTATAGACACCGAAGTCTCCGACGCCAGCACTGGTAAGAATAGTCAGACCAGGATGCTGAGCTTTATGAAGTATCTGTGCAACTTGGGCCATCCAAGCCCCGAATTGCGCCTGACTACCCACCCCTTGGACATTGAACTCAGGCTGAATCACTACGGATACTGTACCGTGCAGAGTGGCCAGATAATTAGCGAGTCGTTGGGTGTTTGCCAGCCACGCTTGGGCATTTTTCTGCACATAACCCCACGCACCGGAACCCATAGAACCCAGGTCACCCAAGTAATAATCAAATATAACGGGAGCATAGCCCTGTTGCATTGACGTTTGTAGGCCATCTAGCCAGTCGGGCTGCCAACTTTTGCTAAGCCACATGCCCAGCGCTTTGTTGTTACTTGGGAGATGTACTTGTTGCATAATGGAAGGTGTACTCACATAAGTATTACCAACCGTATTCAAGGTCATACTGTCACCAACCCCAAAGCAGTAAGCACCCCCACAAAGAGATGGCGTAGCTACTGGTGGGGCTCCCTGATCCAGTACAATATTGTTATCGCTCGTCAAGCTTCTGGAAGTGCGCAACGCGCCATTTTGCAGGTCAAGCAACCCGCTGCCCAGCGCGGAGCCTGCGGCAATATCCAGCGTAGAGGCGTTGACCACGACCTCCGCATTAGTGGTGTTGCCTGCACTATCCGTGACCGTACCACCACCACTGATGAACTGTGGCGTGGCCGTGGCGACACATGGAAAATCCAACAATGGGAGTATCAGCTGACTGCATACGATTAACCGTATGGCGTGTGCCAGATTAAATGTTACGGGCCGACCTGGTGTGCAGTCGGGCAAGTATTTGTTTGTTGATGGCATATTAGAAAGCCCTTGCTTTGGATTGCCATAAAATACAGCATCATGCTGATTTAAATAGATATCATCATGTCACAATTCAATCATATAATAAGCACTATAGCCGCGCCATTGATGCGCTATGTTATGCACCATACACAGCATAGTCAATAATTATTTCGATTTATTTTTGGCCACCCTCAACCTCTGAAAGCATTGACATATGGATCATGCATCAGCATATTACATCACAATAACAAGCATCTTTATGATATATATTAAAAATATAATTGGTAAAATCTGTTCTGTATCGAACACTAAATAAGCATTTACATGTACGGTTGCGCACCGCCAATAAGCACCAACCATTAAAAATCACCGAATCATTAACCCCGGCATCTACAGGATTGGCTTACAGGATGAGAAAGATGGCCATGATGCGCATCCAGCGCCGCTCAATGGGCAGTGATGGCCAACTTGGCCTTGTGCCCTGACAGACAATGCAAATTGGCCACTAGTTTTAACGCGAAATATAATTTAATCAAATTGTTACCATAACACAGAAGCCGCCGCTTGATATCGCCATAAAAATACGCCAAAATTTCGGGGTAGGTTTCGGCACAGGAGGGCTGAATGTCATACGCGCATGACCCTCGCCAGAACTATCTGCTTGCTGCACTACCGGCAGATGAGCGCGCGGCAGGGCTTTTTCCCCAACTGGAAAGAATCCCGATGCCGCTGGGCATGGTCCTTCACGAACCGGGACGCCCGCCGACGCACGCATACTTCCCGACCACCTCCATCGTCTCCCTGCTTTACCTCACCGAGGATGGCGGATCGGCGGAAGTGGCCGTGATTGGCAACGAAGGGGTCACTGGCATCCCGCTCTTCCTTGGAGGCGAGTCCACGATTAACCAAGCCGTCGTGCACAGCGCTGGTTACGGCTATCGGTTACGCGGACAAGTACTCAGGGATGAGTTTGTACAGGGTGGTCCAATACAGCGACTGCTGCTGCGGTACACTCAGGCTTTGTTCACGCAGATGGCGCAGACCGCCGTGTGTAACCGGCATCATGCCCTGGATCAGCAATTTTGCCGCTGGCTGCTGCTGAGCCTTGACCGCCTGCCATTTAATCGCTTGGTAATGACTCAGCAACTGATCGCAAATATGCTCGGAGTGCGCCGTGAGAGCGTCTCCGTAGTTGCTGGCAAGCTACAAGAAACGGGCTTAATCGACTACAGGCGGGGCCGCATAACCGTAATCGATCGCCTGGGACTCGAGGAGCGAGCCTGCGAGTGCTACGCTGTGGTGAAAAAAGAGACCGACCGCCTGCTTTCTGATATATGCCTTCCGTAGCAGGATATCGCCGGATTCCGTACATAATATCTGTCTCAACAGTATCTGCTCTGTCCTTCAGATGCTGGTCATTTGAGGTGCGATCTGAAGGCAAATCGTCACGGAGATGAAGCAGCTTGATAAACCATCGAGAAATAAACAAATACATGGAGCAATATCCAGACGAGAAAGTCGTTGAAGTCGCTATGCAATTATGGGTAAAAATGTCCGTAGAAATTGTCACAATCATCGGACTGGATGGATTTAATGCGCTCTATCAAAGAAGTGTAATCCTCGCGGAGGCCAAGTCTCCATGGCAGGAAAGTGACACCAAAGAAATGCAGAGCTACGATATAATTACATTATTAAAACACTCAGATGGAACGCAGACACCAACACAAATCAGAAGCATCAATTGTTTGTTACTGACTACCTTTTCGGATATCTTGTCTTCGTTGATCGGTGACCAGCTAACATCTCGTATTTTAGAGGTAGCATGGGAAGGTACCGTGATCAATCAGGTTAGGGGTTAAATGTGATCGATAAAGTAAATATACGCCAGTTGCCAACTGGCGTGCCCGGGCTGGATGATTTATTGGGTGGCGGGCTGCCGGAATTTTCTTTTAACCTGATTGCCGGAGTGCCTGGCGGCGGGAAAACAACGTTGGCACATCAAATCATGTTTAGCCTAGCCAACTCGACCAGTCGGGCACTATTCTTTACCGTGCTGGGTGAACCGGCACTAAAGATGCTGCGCTATCAACAACAGTTCACCTTTTTTGACATCAGCAAAGTGAACGCATCCATCCGCTATGTCAATTTATCTCAAGACCTGTTGCAAGGAAACTTTGACAAGGTATTAACCCGCATTATTAAAGAAGTAAAAGCCTTTACCCCCAGCCTGGTGTTCGTGGATTCATTCCGATCGATGGCGCAATTAGGCAAACTGGGTCCGCATGGGCTGTCAGATATGCAGCGATTCTTGCAGCAGCTCGGCATGGAAATGACGAGTTGGCAGGCCACCACCTTTCTTATCGGGGAGTATACCGTGCCCGCCGCAGACTCTAGCCCGATATTCACCGTGGCCGATGGGATTATCTGGCTTACCCAAAATGTATATCGCGATACCATGGTGCGCAAGATTCAGGTCATAAAAATGCGCGGACAAGCACAGCAAAGCGGATTTCATACTTACCGCATTCAAAATGATGGGCTGCATATTTTCCCGCGCGCAATAGCCAACGATAGTGATACTACTGCAACAGAGGCAGAAGCATCCAGCAGAATAAAACGTATCACGATGGGCATACCCGGACTGGATGCCATGCTCGGCGGGGGATTGCCAGCGAGTCATACGCTACTCGTGGTAGGGCCAACAGGGTCCGGCAAAACCATAATGGCTATGGAGTTTCTCGCCGAAGGCGTACGCAGAGGCGAGCCTGGCGTGATTGCGGCATTTGAAAAAAGTCCCAGCCAGTTGTTGAGCAAAAAGCTGTACATGCTCATCAAAGCCGGGGGTGTTGGGGTCATTGACGCCCGTTCTCTCAGCTTGTCGATGGACGAAACATTACATAACCTGCTTACCGCCATTGAGCGCCTACAGGCGAAACGAGTCGTTATTGACTCTTTGTCTGGTTTTGAATTGGTTCTGGCACCCGAGTTTCACGAGAATTTCCGGCAATCCTTATATCGGATGATCGCCGTGCTTACCGGCATGGGGGTCACCGTGCTGATGACCTCCGAACTGGAGGATCGCTATACCGACTTGCGCTTTAGTTCGTTTGGCAGCGCCTTTCTTGCAGATGCCATTATCGTGCAACGTTATATTGAAATTGCGGGCAGTTTTAAGCGGGTGTTGTCGGTCGCCAAAGTGCGCGGCAGCGCGCACAGCAAAGAGATTAGGTTCTTTGACATTACCGATGAGGGCATTGTTCTCGGTGCGCCGTTATCGGGGTATTCCGGCATTTTGTCAGGCCGTCCGATGCTCGATGCCTTGCCCTGCACATCAGGGAAAGACGGGCGAATATGAAGATCAGAATTACTATTAATACGATTAGGGCTACGCACTGAGATCATGTACCAAGCCGCTGCTATGTAGCCAGACCAGGAAAATGCCAAACAGCATCAATAGCAACAAAACTGCTTAACCGCCAAGCGTCCTATCCTGTTTTTTGTACCAATCAAGCGCATGATCAAAATGTTCTATTTCAAAATCAGGCCAATATTCATCTCTAATATAGAAATCTGCATAAACAGACTGAACAGGAAGAAAACCACTTAGCCTTCTTCTACCTCCCCAACGCACTATTAAATCCATACGTGAAATATCACTTGAGCGCAGCGCAGCACAGCTAAGGCCTGCCAGATCCCATTCCCAACCATAATTAACCAGGAGATTCACTTTCATCCCCGAACCATGGCGTTGCCGGAATTTCTTTAGTTCAGCAGGAAATTGCAACGAAGTTTCATCGCCAACAACAAGTAATGCTGCGCCGCGCTGTACAACCTCAAAGGCAAATGCAACACAAGCCCGCCTAAAAGCTACCGTCTGAACCGCAGCCCGCTTAGTGTTGTCCTTGGTAAACCCATAGATAGATATCTCGTTTATTCCATACTCCTTACATTTATCAAACAGCAATAATCCAGGATTTATGCCGCGCGCATATCCGGATTCTTTCTGTAGCCCATGACTTGTCGCCCAGCGGCGGTTTCCGTCTGGTATGAACCCCACATGTTTTGGAAAAATTCTTTTTGTCATAAAGCACACCTTACGTATCTGTATCACATTCAATCCAAAACTATCATCCACACAGCATTGGCCGCTCTCTGTTCGCGTCACCTTCAGAAATACAAACATTCGATGGTACGACGCCTCTGTGAACAGTAACAAATGGAGACAATAATGAACAAAAAACAAGTAAATGGTAACCTCATTTTGTGGGCTACCAACCTGAGGCCCCGCAGTCTGTGCAGAGACGCACATATTGCTTGGTGGATCATCATTAATAATTCATATCTGCAGGCGCCTGACTCATGGATGTGATTCCTGAAGCCAATAACGTGGCAAACTCACCGGCCGCCACCGGGTGCGAGAAATAGTAGCCTTGCCCTTCATCGCAATGGAGTGCCAGCAGTAAAGCATGCTGCTCTGCTGTCTCGACACCCTCCGCAATGGTGCGCTTCCTGAGGTTTATACCCAGACTGATCACGGCACTGACGATGGCAGCACTGTCCTTATTGTTGATCATCTGGCTCACAAACGACTGATCAATCTTCAGCGCATCGGTGGGATACTGTTTCAGATAACTGAGGCTGGAAAAGCCAGTGCCAAAGTCATCGATGGCAAGCTTGACCCCCATTTCCACCAGTGCACGTAACACAGAATTTGTATCCTCCGTGTCACGCATAAGGACGGTTTCGGTCATTTCGAGTTCCAGCAAGTGCGGTGGCAAGCCTGTTTCCGCGAGCGTTTCACAGATGTTTTCAATGAAATCCTTGGCACGAAACTCGTGTGCGGAGGTATTGATGGCGATGGTAACCGGTGACAAGCCCACTTGGTTCCACGCTTGGGCTTGTCTGCAGGCCTCGTGCAGTACCCAGCGGCCCATCGGCAGAATCAAGCCACAGTCTTCGGCGACCGACACGAATTGCTCTGGTGGCAGGAGCCCACGTTTGGGATGTTGCCAGCGAATAAGGGCCTCGACACCGACGATCTTGCCGGTGAGAAGGTGAATGATGGGCTGGTAGTAGAGGACAAATTCCTGCCGTTCCAATGCCAGACGCAGCTCGGCTTCAATGGATTGTCGCTCGACGACCCGCTTGTTCATCTCATGCTTGTAGAATTCATACTTATTACGGCCCCTTTCCTTGGCATGGTACATGGCGATGTCTGCGGATTTGATCAGCGTTTCTGCATCCTGACCGTCGTCGGGATAAACGCCGATACCAATACTCACGCTAATGTGGAGTTTGTGTGACCCGATATGATGCGGCAGTATCTGCGCTGCCAATATCTTTTCCGCGGAAATCGCGGCGTCCTTTGCATGCTCAACATTGGGAAGCAGCACCACGAATTCATCACCGCCCTGGCGGCTAATGGTATCGGAGTGCCGTAGAGAATTTTGCAACCGTTGTGCCACCGACTGCAGCAGCTGATCGCCTACACCATGCCCGAGGGAGTCGTTGATGTATTTAAATCGATCCAGATCCAAAAACATTACGGCGAGCGGTCGCGCTTGGCGCCGCGCTGACTCAATCGCCTGATCAAGCCGATCTTGCAGCAGCATCCGGTTGGGCAGCCCGGTGAGCCCATCGTGATAGGCAGCGTATTTCATCTGTTCGCGTGCGGTTTGGACTTGTTCGGTCAGTTCGTGGGCTTCCAGGGTGGCGATGACCAAGTGCGCGTTGGCTTTCTGCAGGAGCGTCAAGTGCTCGTCCGTTGCCGTTTTGAGAGATTCTTTGGTGCGGCTATCCTGTTCGCGCGTGGTAACCGAGCGCTCGCGAGCAAGGATCACCTCCTCGCGTTTGCTTACCACCTCCTCGCGCCGCTGAGCAACGTCTTCACGGTGGTAAACTGTCGCTTCCCGCGCCGTGACCACGTTTTCGCGGCCTTGAATAACCGTTTCTTCATGAGTCGATGTACCGTCCAGACCCGATGCATTAGCTTGCGCGGGAGCAATCCCATCCGCAATATCACCCGGGTTATGACGGGTCATCTTTGCTCGCTCACATCGGAATACCCGGCTTGGCTGTCAAATCCCGGATGTCCAGACAAAATTCCAGAATAGTGCTTCAACGGCTGACCGATGACGATACCGTCATCGGTGATTTCAAACAATCTGATTTCCTTGCTGTGCCCACTGCCCCGCACCTTGGCAACGGAAAGCACCCGTTTAAAGCTTCCTTCCATTTCGACGTAGCGCTGCACAATAATAGCATCAGCGAGAAAAGCGCTGCCAAACGAACTAAAACGCAAATCGGTATAGCGATCTTCCAGTTCGGAGGTCATCAACACCGTGACACCCATGCCCGTAAGCACTGCGACCATTCTATAGAGCGCGCTACGAAAGTCTTCACGAAATTCCGGTGCCAGCACGAGTTCAAAACCAGACAAGGAATCAATAACCACCCGCTTGGCCTGCAGGCGTTCAATCGCTTTGATCAGCTCATGCAAAGTTTCATCTATCGACAAGCTTAAGGAGTGCACGTAGATCATCTTCACCTCATCCGCCGTAACCAGCGTATATAGGGCCTTGTTGAGGAGTTGGCTGGGATGCTTTTCAAACGCGGCGATGACGCCGGGTTTCCCCCGGCGCACGCCTTCGGCCAGGATCTCCGTGGACAATATGGTTTTTCCAGATCCAGAGGGTCCCACCACGAGTAAGGCGTAGCCCGTCGGCAGGCCACCGCCCAGCAGGTCATCCAGTCCAGGCACCCCACTCGGAAGCTTCCGTATGCGGATTTTATGATTCACGGCGCTCTCCCAGCACGGCTTCCACAATTTCTCCACCAAAAGCATCATGTAAAATGCGCGCCGTTAACTGATCACCCACCAACTGGCACAGGATATCTGAAAAAGTAATCAGCAATAAGCTGCTTGCCACCCTGATCGCTGCGGGTGGCTGTGCTACAAACGAGTTTTTTAATAGTACGAGCATATCGTCATCCTGAAGTGTCATCACACTGACTGCCAACCAAGGGAACGTTGGCACGGTGAGGGATAAACTTCTCGCATAGAGGGCATTGAAGCCATCTTTACCGATAATCTTAACAACAACTGCGGCCACCTTCTCCACCAGAGAAAAGGCTATTTCTGCGGTTTTTTCATCTGGACATATCTCCAGAAATATTTTTATTTTTTGCGGTTCCAACAAGGCTCCAGGCCCTCCGTAATATTTTTATATATTGAAACCACAAGCCTCCGCTATCGTGTTATGAATGCAACCTATAAAAACGTAACATGGCGTTCGTCATTGATTCTCAAAAATCGTGACAATGGCCTGAAAAATGTCGCATGCGGGGCAGACCTAGGCATATTGCATGGATCTGCCTGATTCGCAGACTACTGTCCATCCCGAGTGCAATCCATTGCAGTTGGGGGAAGAACCACCCCCTATCTGACGGCAGTGCCGCAAGCATCACTGCTGACGAGGCTTTTACGCGTAAGGCATGAGCGACTCCACGTAAACTACCCGGCGAAGTAGAGATTATAGACTTTTTTATGTACGGATCAGCCCTTATGCATCTCCCGGTAAAGTTTTAAGATGTGCTGCAGAAAGGGGCACGGTGTTTTATAAATCCCTTGTCCAGAAGCTGTGTCGCCTTGGTGGGCAGACATGACCCGCTTGGCTTCGTTACCCTACCAGTCGACCGTTCCACCCACGCACACGTTCAAACCGCCTGTAAAATGAGCAATCGGGCATTCGCAGATAAAATTAAGCGCGTTTGACAGCGCGATCTAGTTACTCAAGATCGATGAGAAAATCGCAATGGGTAACATTTGTGGCATGCCTCCCACACGGTGCAATTTTGTTTTTGCCATCATATTCACATAGCGCGCAATCGTCTCTGTGGATAATGTTTCCACCTCACAACAACGAACGGTAATCCAACATCCAGCTTTATGGGCATTTCCAAGGTGGAGGCATAACTGATCAAATACACTGTGAGGAATTCGAACCGTCAAAGGCTTGCCAGAGGCTGTAGTGAACTCCATGGTAACGGAAGACGGAACAGGAGCATGAGCGCGCTGAGCAACATCAGGCAGCAGCTGAGGGTACTGCTGTGCATCTTGAATATGGGACATAATATAAATTACCTCACTTAGGAACCATGCTGAATGTTAGACGAGGCGCGGTATGTCTTCTGTGCTTTGCATCACATAATTTGCAACTGGATGGCTTCAGGGGATGAGAGTTGTCTGTATCGAAGTTTTCGCTAAGCCGATGAAGTAAATCAGTAATTACACCACTATGCATCCTTGGCTGACGACACTCCACCTGAAAATGCAACACATCAGGCCGTCGAGCGATTCATATTTGCGGCATATTGAAAATATTATGCGTCCCATATGTGACCCAACGAACAGACGGGGAAAACTTTGGGCCTTACTGTCCAAGCGCGGATCGGAAGCGTATTGCGTAGGCCACAGGCCTACGAAGCAATGATACCAAATCTGGCGGCGTCATAACACGTGCGAGAGAAAAGGATGTCATTCTGTACTTAGGTCATCGTTTTTTTATCGACTTGGTGGCAGATATGCAGAAATTCTTTAGTATCATCGGCCTAGCCGGATCAACTGCTAACATCCTACATTCTGTACTTTCTTTGGTAGTGCCAAACAAGCCAGTGCCAAGGTGGCCCAGATAACGGCGAATAAGGCACTGTGGCCAAAGCCAATGCCCTGCAAAGCACCCAGAATGGGCATCCGCTGCGCCACAATGCGCAATAGACGGCGAGTCAGGCGGCCTGAACGACTGTCACATCATTTGGCCACACGCACTCTTCGTTGCCATACCTCCGATTTTCTCTGAATCAACGGCTGTAGTATATGTGCCCTACCGAACAGACGGTCCACCATAAGCATCTTATGATGGACCATAGATCGGACCTATCAAAATAATCGACGTCTGACGTAGCCATTGTAGTTTGGAGGAAAGTTGAAATTCTAAAAAATATAACACCAAATTTAGACCATTAAAAAATTATCAGATTCCATGTATTGGTACTTTTTAAGATGATGCAGCTTTTTAAAAACTTTTTACTTAGGAATACACCATGAAAATCGCATCACGCCATTTGTCTAAAAACACCCCTGAATCAGTTCGTACGGCCGTTTTCCCTGTTGCAGGAATGGGGACAAGATTCCTTCCTGCAACAAAAGCAACTGCCAAAGAAATGATGCCAATTGTAGATAAACCACTCATTCAATATGCTGTAGAGGAAGCGTTAGAGGCTGGATGTGACAGGTTGGTTTTCATCAGTGGCCGCGGCAAACGTGCGATTGCAGACCACTTCGATGTTGCCTTTGAACTGGAGCATGAGCTAGAACGTCGCGGGAAACAGGAACTTCTCGACGAAGTAAGAAATATTGTACCGCGCGGAGTCAGCACCGTTTTTCTTCGACAACCACACCCATTGGGATTAGGCGATGCGGTCCTGATGGCCCGCGATGTTGTCGGTGATCATCCCTTTGCCGTACTGCTTGCGGATGATTTGATATTATCCAAAAAACCCGTCCTTGCGCAAATGATAGCACAGTATGATCGCTATCATGCGGCAATACTGGCCATTCAACGGGTACCTCACGAAGAGACCAATAAGTACGGTATTATTCAGTGCTGGCCGTGGGAAAATAAAATCCAACAGGTGTCAGGTATCATAGAAAAACCCCACCCTAATGAGGCCCCTTCTGATCTTGGAGTAGTCGGCAGATATGTTTTACCTGCCAAAATATTCGAATACCTGGAGGATTTACCTGCAGGAAGTGGCGGCGAGATTCAACTCACCGATGGGATTGCCGCCCTGTTACGTGAACGTCAGGTTCTTGGCTACGAATTTGAAGGTCGCCGCTTTGATTGTGGTGACAAACTCGGATATCTGCAGGCCACGGTCGAGTTCGGCTTGCGTCATGCAGGTGTTGGCAAACCATTTGCGGAGTATCTGCACCAACTCGCAACAGATGGAATATGCTCCTACGTTGCTGATGATCAGGTTCTGCCCCCGACACGCAAAAGTAAATCGCGAGTGGCGTGATAATCTCTCCCTATCCGTAACAGATGAAGAAGGAGTAAATCATGTCGACCCATAACGTTTTAAAGAATTTATCAAATTCCATGATAACAATCACTATTGCTGTTGCTTTAATAATCGTGTGGTTGTTGGCAGCCAGCCCCGTTTCGACAATGGCTGAAGCATACATTGGCGGCTCTATGCTTGCCGTCATGATCAGCATACTGCTTATTGGTCGTAAGCTGAAGTTCCGCGAACCTTGGGTTACTCCATTGCGCATCGTCAGCATCTTTCTCGCCATCTTCCTGACCGCGCGTTATTTGGTGTGGCGTGTGGAATTTACCATTGGTGGATTTGGACTTATCAGTCTGATTGCTGGTCTGATGCTTTTTGCTGCTGAAGTATACTCAATGGGATTTGCCTTTCTGGGCTATTTTGTGAACGTGTATCCGCGCCATCGGACACCAGTGCCATTACCTGCTGACGAATCCTTGCTTCCATCTGTGGATATTGTTGTGCCGACATATAATGAGCCCGCTGAGCTTCTTGAAGTCACACTGCTTGGCGCATTGAACATCACTTATCCTAAGGACAAAGTGCACCTCCATCTGCTCGATGATGGAGGTACAAATGATAGATGCAACAAACCTCTCATTGCTGAACAGTCCCTGGCCCGCCGCCATGTATTGCAGGAATTATGCCTTAAATTGGGCATAGCCTATCACACCCGTGTACATAATGATCATGCGAAAGCAGGCAATATCAATGCCGCCCTTAATAATCTTAGTGGTGAGCTCATGGTTATTCTGGACGCAGATCATGTACCTACCAGAGATTTTCTGACTAAAACGGTAGGATTTTTCCTTCAGGATAAAAAATGCTTTCTGGTACAGACTCCTCACAGCTTTATCAATGCTGATCCCATTGAGAAAAATCTGGGCATATTTCACGATTCACCACCTGAAACAGAGCTTTTTCATAACGTCATTCAAACCGGCCTCGATGGCTGGAATGCGTCTTTCTTTTGTGGATCTGCTGCGGTCATGCGCCGGAGCATGCTCTTGGAAGTAGGGGGTATTCAAGGTGACACCATCACGGAGGATGCTGAAACTGCGATGATTCTGCATGCCAAGGGATATCACAGTGTTTTCCTGAATGAATCACTCAGCATCGGTTTACAACCGGAAACAGTGATGAGTTTCATCGCCCAGCGAGTGCGTTGGGCACAGGGTGCGCTGCAGTTACTTTACTTTAAAAATCCACTAACGCTTCCCGGATTAAAGCTAACCCAGCGCATCGCATATTTAGCCAGCTTTTCTTATTGGTTTTTTCCATTTTCACGGATAGTAACCATACTAGCACCCTCCATGTTTCTATTTTTCGGAGTCATGGTATACGATGCCACAACGGAACAATATGTGATATATGGCGCCCCATACTTTCTCTCGAGTATAATTTTCTCTGACTTTATATATGGCAAGATTCGCTGGCCACTTATTTCTGACGTCTACGAGATGGTACAAACGCCATTAGCAGCCCCCGCCTTAGCGGCAACCTTACTCCGGCCTCGAAAACCCACTTTTCGTGTGACACCCAAAGGCGAGCAAATGGATAAGGATTTTTTGACCCCGACAGTTTGGGTACAATACACTCTCCTGTTAATTGTTTCAGTGTCATTGATTACCGGTGGCTGGCGCTGGTTTGAGCACCCAGGGCAACGTCCACAACTTATATTTACCATGTTATGGGAAATTATAAATTTCATGATTGTGGCGGCAGCCGTAGGCGTAACGCTAGAGCGCAAACAGCGGCGGGAAGAATTTCGTATCATTCCGGTAAAACCCATACCTGCTGCCATGATGACTGGTACAAAAAAGATTATGGTTGAGTTTATCGATCTTTCAGCCAATGGGGCACGTTTGATAGTTATGGATAAACAGTTTTCCACGGAGCAGTTAGTGAGCACAGAACCGCTCACCTTTTTGTTTAAGAGTTCACTGCATAAGAATCTGCTTGTCAGCATTCCCGCAACGGTGCTCAACATCGAATCCGGTCGTGTAGGCGTGCAATTCCAGTACCGTGATATGCAGCAGAAGGCGGAGATAGTCGACCTGATTTACGGCGACAGTCAGCATCTTGAAGCGCGTCTTGAACGGCGTCGCAAGCGCATCACTTTTTTCGCCGCCTATCTTTATATTGCCAGAAAATCAGCTGCCGGCCTCGGAAACAATGTTAGTTTTATCGCCGTTCAAAGTTTACGCAGTCTCATGGAAAATACCCATAAACTGTTCATAGTGCGCACTCGTCACTGGTGGACATTGGTTTTTTCTGGCCGTTCTGACCGCTGATACAGCCAAAAGGATTAATAACAATGAAACACAAATACATAGCGGCCATAGTAACGGCAGGCCTTGCCTGGAGCTCATGGGGCGTGGAATCCGCACTGGCACAAACGCCCGCCAGCACGGCTGTCAATATCCCACTAACAATGCTGACGCAGGGTAAAAAAGTGGTAGTGCTTCGTTCCGGTCATGACACCGCGCAGATGACCTGGAAGGTGCAACCCCATTACACGGCCCAAAACGCAACACTTCAGGTACACTATCTGACTAGTCCGGATACTACGGCGGGGTCCCAACTGGTGGTCTCCATGGATCATAAAATTATCGGTGCAGTCTCCCTGAACCCCAAACTGCCACGGGGAAGCTTCACGGTTTTGCTCGGCCATCAGGCTTTTTCTGCGGGCAGCTACCCACTGCAAATACAGGCCATCCCCGGGCCCGCTGCACCGCACACAAAAACCGTCTCGCCGGGGGCATGGACTCAGATTGACTACAGTGCCTCACAACTTACCTACACGCCTCAACGTTTACCGTGGCAGCATTTAGACTTTGCGCATTTGCCCATGATATTGAGTGAGTCTGCGGCACAAGGCGTTTTACGCTTACCGATCCAGTTTTATGGGACCCCCAACCCCACCCTGCTCACGGCTGCGCAAGAGGCGGTGGCAGGCCTGGCACTGCGCTCAGCCGCAGTCCTTCATGTAAAGGCGCAAATGATGGGTCCGGGCGTGATCTCTCCCACGGTATCCGGCAATCCGGACATCTCTGCCCTCCTCGCCCCAGTTGCCGATTTGCCCGCTGCGATGCAGCCACACACGCCCATTACGGGTCCGACGGTGCTCCTGGTACGCAATCCTGACAATCCACCGGGCGTTATCCTGATTTTCACCGGCACCGACGATGCCCAGGTGCTCGCCGCCGCCCGCGCCTTTGCGGTGAACCGTAACATGCTACCGCTCGGTCATCGCTGGAGTGTCATCGGTAGTGCGCAGGTGATGGCCATGAATTTTGGTCCCCAGAATGCCGTGTATCCGGGGCAGGTAGTGAGTCTGCACGATCTTCACGGCGGCAACTCCACCTTAAACACGCCCCACGGTACTGCGGATATTGGTTTCTGGATGCCGGGTGGCCTCTTTGCCTCGCGGCAGAGCAATTTAAAGATGAAATTAACCATGGCTACGGAGCCGCTGACGCAACCCGCCACCCAGCCCATCATCACCGTCATGGCCAATCACCACTGGATATCCGAGTGGAAACTCACCCCGGGGGTCGCCAATTACCAGACCACTATCCCGTTCTCGGCGCTGGTCGGGGGAGAAAATCACATCACCTTTCAGATTGCCGGTGGGAAGGTATCCATCTTCCCAAGTTCCACCCTGCAGTTGCCCACCACGCACCGTTATACGGTATTGCCTGATCTCGCCCTCTTTCAGCACACCGGCTTTCCCCTGGTGGTCCATGGGGCGGGACGCCATCTTTCCGTATGGTATAGCGAAAGAACCCTGGCGAACTGGTCGGCGGGCCTGACCTTGTTCGGACGGCTGGTCCAGTCCGCACATTCACCCCTGCCCGGCGCGCAGGCCACCTTTTCGAGGCCCGTTACGGGTAACGTTCTGGCCATCGGGACGCCAGCCTCTATCCCGGCATCTTGGCTTTCTGCCAGCCCCGTGCGCCTGCTGCAGAATGGTATCCAGTGGCAGTTGGCGAACCGCCATGGCACGGAAAAGCCATGGATGGGAGCCACTCAGTTGCCAGCCACCGCCTATCTGGTGGAGGCACACACGCCCTATAAGGATCACGTTACGGTCACTTTTCTCGCAACCAACACCCAGAATCTGCAGGCGGCGGCCTGGAATCTGGTAACCGCGCCCAACTGGAACAAACTACAGGGGGATTTCGCCCGGCAGAATAGTCAGGGGATCTATCAGTCCACCATGGTCGGTTCGCATTTCATGTACGGCAATCGGCACAGTGGCTGGTTCTGGATCTTTCTGTTCTCGGTCAGGCCCTGGCTTTGGGTACTGGCGGGTTTGGCCGCGGTCTTGTTTGCGACTTTGGCTGTATGGATATTTACCCTGCGTAAAAAAGCGCAATGGCGCGCCGAGGAGGCACTATGAAAAAAAATAACCGCAAAACGTCCAGTATCCGCTCCTGGGTCACCCTCATGGTTGCCGGTGGCGTCCCCCTCTATGCGGCCAGTGCCTATGCTGCACCGGTGGCGGGTCAGACCCGGGGTGCCAGCGATGTGCTGCAGTCTCAGCAAAGCCAGCCCAACAATGTGATCAGCAACATCTACACCCAAAGAACCACTCGCTCGCAGCGATCAACACGGCTGAACAAAAAATATGGGTGGCCATCAACCGTAACCACTTGCGTACGGCGCAGGCGCTGATACAGCGGACCACGACGCAATATCCCGGCTGGCAACCGCAAGCGACCATGGGTTTTGTGCTCCTGGAAAAAACGATCTGGGCGGAAATCCGGGTGGGTCAGGGCGGGCTGGCGCGGATGCATATGCAGCAATTGCAGACCCGTTACGGACAGGGTGCCCTCGCTGACAAGACCCATGTCTCTCTCGTTTCCATGCGGAATGTGCTGGAAGAGAACCGACTCTGGCAGCTCCTGGGTGAAGGTCATCTGCAGGCCTTGCAGTCCGCCATACAGCAAATCCAGAGTGAAGACCCCAGTTATCAGCCGCCACAGAAAATGCTGGCGATGATGCATCAGGGGCTGGCCGGTCGCGCCGTCGGCACACTGGAGCGCCAAAAAGCGTGGCCCCAGATTGTCGCCCTACACGCGCAGACCCCCAGCGTGTTCACCCTCGCTTATGCAGGCAACCGGCAGGCCTGGGCAGAGGCCCTGGCGGCGACCGGTCATCCGCATCAGGCCACCCTCGTCTATATTTCCCTGCTGCAGCACAGTCAGCATGCGGCACAGGCGCAGGGTATTTTGAATCAGGCCGCCAATCGCTTGCCGCCGCAGGAGATGCAGGTGCTCTATACCCGGGCGCAGGCCCAGTTCCCGAACGCTCGGCAGACCTTGCAGACACAGCACCTACAGTATGTGCTGATGATGGCTGCACGCGCGCACAGTGCACATCAAAACGCCGAAGCAGCCGCCCTGGTAGCCCCCGAGTCCGAGGCCATTAACCAGTTACATAGGGCGTCTGATGCGCGTCTGATGGGCGCTATATTGGGTGCCCATCATCAATCGCATGAAGCCTTGCAGTGGTGGGTAAAGGCCGCGCAATGGTCGGGCAAAGCCGCCGACTGGCAGACGGTGGGCAACCTCGCCATGGCCGACAATGATGTGCCCGTCGCGCGCGAGGCGATGGCCCATCTGCCGGCAGGCACCCCGGCATCGGAGCATTTTCGCCGGCATAATGCCATCATGGCGGCCCTGCGCGATTACAAAAACCGTGATTATAAGGGCACCCTGCAACACCTGCAGGCCGCGCAACAGTTTGGTCCTTTGTCTCCGGGCATGGAGACCATCAAAGCCTGGTCTTTGGTGCATACGAAAGACTATGCAGCCGCCAGTGCCTTGTTCACGACGCTCTACCGGCAGGATCCTTCTTCGGGCAATGCCGTCGGGGTATTGATCGCCGATCAGCAAACCCATAACCTGGCCCACACCTATCAACTGGCGGCCACGACCAAGGGCCCTCTGGCGTCGCATTTACCGATGACCACCATGCGCGACCATCGGGCCGATATCAACACGATTCCCTGGCGCTTCATGCCGCCCGATCAGGTTGTGCCCCCTTGCCCGCGCAAGCTACCTGGCCTTGGCGGCTCCTGGGAGGAGCGCGGTGGCAATAACAGCGGGATGACCCAAATGCACGAATACCTGCCTTCCCTGCAGGCGCAGTGGGGGATCAATTGGCATATGGCGGCTTTTGCCCAGTTGTCATCGCCTGACCTGTATGGTGGCCAGCCGACCAGCGGGCAGCTTCCGGCCTTTAATGTCGCCTCTAGCGCCACGGGGAGTGCTACCGGACACGTCTGGCAGACCCCCCAGTTTTTACTCGGCGTCGACAATCGTGAACCGCACCATCACTGGCGCGCCGCACTGGGTTGGACCTCGCCTTCGGGTATCGGGGGCGGGACGGTGCAAGGCTTGTTGCGCTACACCGTCATCCCATCGCACAGCGGCAGCAACTGGAGTGTCCATCTCTTGCGTAACAGCGTGCGGCAAACCCTCTTGTCCTACAACGGCGTGCAAGAGCACATTCATGCCACCGCCAACCACGGCCAATCCCTGAATATTCCCTACACCTGGGGCGCGGCCATGCGTAACCAGGTCGGTGCCAGCGGTTATCTGAGTGGCGGCAAACACGGCTGGTCTTATATCGGCACCCTGCATCTCAATGCCATTACCGGCCAGAACATTCAGACCAATTATGGCGCCAGCACCTATCTGGCCGTGATGCACCCCGTCTATACCGGTCCCGGTTGGTGGGTCACCGTGGGGCCATCCCTCTATGCGGAAACCTACGCCCGGAATGCCAGTTTTACGTCTCCCGGTTATGGTGGTTACTTCAGCCCGCAAATGATGGCACAACCCTCCCTCAGTGCGAGTGCCAGCCATTGGTGGCAGGGCGGGGGCATCAACATGAGTGCCGCCATCGGTTATCAATGGCTGCATCAGGGCGGCGGGCCGTACCTGGGCTTTAGCCCGCTGCGCCATCAGATAACCCCGCAACTGAGCGCACAGGGCCTGTCCCTGTCTCCCTACACGGCCTCCAGTGGCAGTAATATCGCGGGATCGGTCAATGTGGTGCTGACACAGCGGATCAGTACCCACTGGTATCTCGATGCCGGCGCTTCCTATCAGGCTAACCCCGCTTTTCAGCAGGCCCAGGCAGGGCTCGATATCCGCTATGTCTTTGGTGAAAACCATGCCCGCACCTTTATACCCGCGCAGTATGTGGCGGGGATGGGGCGCTATGAATAAGGGTCGCGACACCTATAGGGAGCACCGCCATGCGTGAATGGAACCTGCAATCGGATCCTGCCGGGCGTGCGTCCTCTTCCGCAACGCGCCGCCGGAATCTGCGCTGTTGGTTACGGTCGCGGGCCCGGTGGCTGGGATTAGGGTCGCTGGCCATGCTGTTCGCGGTGGAAGGCTGCGCGATGCTGCCAAGCGCCGGCGATTCAGCGCCCAATCCCGCACCCTGGTACCAATTTTGGTCCAGCTATCAGGCCCGATTCATCGACCCGCAAGGGCGGGTCATCGACTGGAACGATGGCGGCATCACCACGTCAGAGGGGCAGTCCTACGCCTTGTTTTTTGCACTGGTGGCGAACAATCCCAAACTGTTCCAGAACATTCTGACCTGGACCCAGGATAACCTGGCGCAAGGCAGCCTTGCCGCGCACTTGCCCGCTTGGCGCTGGGGCGAGCGTCCCAATAAAACCTGGGGCGTACTCGATACCAACTCGGCAGCGGACGCGGACTTGTGGATCGCCTACACCTTGATTCAGGCAGGGCGCCTGTGGGACCGCAATAGCTACACGGCAATGGGTACGCTGCTGGCCAAACACATCGCCCAGAAAGAGGTTGTCACCCTACCGGGTATCGGAACGATGCTTATACCCGGAAATGCGGGATTTCACATCGCCCCGCATACCTACGTCTTCAACCCCAGTTATCTGCCTCTGCCGGTTGTTGAAGGATTGGCGCACGCCTTGCCACATGGCCCCTGGCGCGCTATGGCGGCGCATCTGCCCGGCTTCATCAAGGCGGTCAGCCCCCATGGCTTCGCGCCAGACTGGGTAGCCTATTCCCCGCAAGAGGGGTACCACATGGCCCCCCAGGGAGCCGATGGCAGCTATAACGCCATTCGCGTGTATCTCTGGGCCGGCATGAGCAATCCCGATACCCCGGGTGCCCAACGGATTCTGGACAGCGTTTCGGGTATGGCGCATTACCTGCAATCGCATCTGCTGCCACCGGTCAGTGAAAACTGGCAGACTGGCGCGACCTCGGGAACAGGCCCAACGGGCTTTTCCGCCGCCTTGATTCCCTACCTGATGCAGAAAAACATGAATCCGGCGGTGCACAACCAGTGGCTCAGACTCAATGCCGACTATGATCGTGCAGATGGCCTCTACGGCAAAACAGCCCATTACTATGATCAAAACCTCGCCCTCTTCGCCTTGGGATGGGTATACCACACCATACAATTTGACCGTAATGGCGAACTGAAAACAGCGTGGCATTAATTACGGGCAGACCAGAATGCAGTTGGCAAGCATAGAGAACTGGTCCCGTGGACATAGATGGCCACGAAATTGTCGTCGGCATGTCGTCGTTATAACGCCCGCTGGCAACGTTCCCAAACACTCAAACTTCACGGAGATCCGCCCACCACCCCTGCAGGGTGGAAATATCCACGACCACCTGTTCCCCAGCGGCCGGGCCCTGCAATATGTGCGCAGGGGATGCCGTTTCTCCCAAATGATCGAGAACCCGCAGCGCTGCGCTAAAGTCTTGTCCTTCGGTATATTCCGTCTGGGTAATGATGGTCGCGAGCCCCGCCCCACGGGCGGACTGCAGCCCATTCGCCGAGTCTTCAATAGCGAGGCAGTCTGCCGCAGGTAAACCTAATTGACCCAGCACATAGGTATAAATGTCCGCTGCCGGCTTTTTGTGGGAGACAATATCCCCGGCGCCGATCGCATGAAAGCGCTGCGGCGCCTCCGCACCCAGGGTGCTCTTCAGCAAGGACTCGACATTGGCTGGCGTGGTGGTCGTGGCAATGGCCAGCAGCAGATCGTGATCCCGTGCCGCATTCAGCAAACGCTCCACACCGGGGCGTAGCGGCAATAGTCCGGCATTCATCATCTCCACATAATACCCGGTCTTTTGACGGTGAATAGAAGCAATATCAGCATCGCTCAGTTGCGGCAACTCTGGATGTTCATTCAGGAAAGCCCTGAGGCGTTCTTTGCCGCCGGTAACCTTCAGATAGTAGCCATAGGTCGCTACATCCCAACTAAAAGGAAGGCCAGCTTCGGCAAAAGCCTGATTGAAAGCAACCCGGTGGGCATCCCGTTCGGTATCGGCAAGGGTACCGTCCACATCAAAGATCAGCGCGCGCAAAGACATGAATCAATATCTCCTGAATTTATGGTAAAAAGTGTCATAACCGCCCAGCAGAACCGCCAGCACCCCAACGGTCTGGTTGGGGCATTGTAACCAGCACGCATTAGATTGCCAAAACAGCCATTCTCTGTTAAACGTAAGCCCATTATTATCACCAGGACAGGAAGCCCCCATGGACAAAAACACGCCCCAGCCCGCAAAAAAAACGCCCGGCGCAGCCCAGCAGTTCACCGCCTTCACCCCCTACGCGCCCGCGCCCAGCGAAGAGTACATGAGCCCCGCGCAGATTGCCCATTTCCAGCAAATTCTGGAAGATTGGCGCGGCGAACTGATGGCGGAAGTCGACCGTACCGTACAACACATGCAGATGGAAAACGTCAACTATTCCGACCCCAATGACCGGGCCAGTCTGGAGACGGACATGGGCCTGGAACTGCGCGCCCGTGACCGGGAACGCAAACTGATCCGTAAGATTACCCAGGCTCTCGACCGCATCAAGACCGGCGAGTATGGCTACTGCGAAAGTTGTGGCGTGGAGATCGGCCTGCGCCGTCTCGAAGCCCGCCCTACCGCCACCCTGTGTATCGATTGCAAAACGCTGGAAGAAAAACGCGAGAAGCAGATGGCGCAGGATTGATACCATGCGCCTGCTGATCCGTAACGCGCGCATCGCCCTACCCTCCGGTGAACTGTATCATGGGGATCTTTTTGCCGAAGATGGTCGCATTGTCGCCATCGATCGGGATATAGACCGCGCCGCCGATACGGTGATTGACGCCGAAGGTCATATGCTGATGCCCGGCGTTATGGACCCGCAGGTGCATTTCCGCGAACCCGGCAATGAGCAGAAGGAAGACATTTCCAGCGGCTCGCGGGCCGCGGCCAAAGGTGGCGTCACCAGTTTTCTGGAAATGCCCAACACCAATCCGTCCACCACCAGCCCCGCTGCTCTGGCGGACAAGCTGGCGCGCGGTGCCGAAAAATCCGTGGTCAACTACGGATTTTTTATCGGGGCCACCCCCGACAATCTCGACAATCTGCTGGCCGCCGATGCCGCCTGCGGCATCAAGATTTTCATGGGTGCCAGTACCGGCAATTTACTGGTGGACAAGGAAGAAGACCTGGATCGCATTTTCGCGCATGGCCGCAAACTGATAGCGGTCCACGCCGAAGACGAGGCCCGCATTCGTGAACGACGCGCCCAGTTTGTCGGCAGCTGTGATCCCGCCGATCATTCCCGTATCCGCGATGAACAATCGGCACTGATTGCCACCCAGCGAGCCGTTCGACTCTCGAAAAAATATCAGCGCCGTCTGCATGTTCTGCATCTCTCCACGGCCATCGAGGTCGAGTTTTTACGGCAGCAAAAAACAAGTTATATCAGTTGTGAGGCAATTCCCAACCATCTTTTCCTGACCACCGATGCCTACGCTAAAATGGGTTCTCTGGCGCAGATGAACCCTCCCATCCGCAGTGAGCACGATCGGCAGACCCTCTGGGAGGGTTTGCGCAGCGGTGTCATCGATTGTATTGCTACAGATCACGCCCCGCACCTGCTGACAGACAAGGCCTTAGGGTGCCCGCGCGCACCCTCCGGCATGCCCGGTGTGGAAACCAGCCTGCCCCTGATGCTTACTGCCATGCGCGACGGCCATTGCAGTCTGGCCGAGTTGCAGCGCTGGATGTGCTCCAACCCGGCGCGCCTCTATGGCGTGGTGAACAAAGGGCGCATTGCCATTGGTTGGGATGCGGATCTGACCTTGGTCGACATGGTCCAAGAAAAGCCCGTTCGCAATGAAGAAATGTTCACCAAGGTAGGCTGGAGCCCCTTCAATGGCTGGGTCCTGACGGGTTGGCCTATTACCACCATTGTCGGCGGCCGGGTGGTCTTCGACAAAGGTGAGATTCTCCCCAATGCGCACGGACAGGCATTGCACTATGTGGAGCCAACGCCGCTGCTGGCAGAAGACTGAACACCGGCATTCCAGAGGCAGAGGACCCTGCTCTTATAAGAGGCACACGCCCAGGGTGCCGTGTAATAACCCAGAATAAGCAGCAAATGCCCCGCTTCGTCCCAGAGTAAGGGCACACCCGCACGCCGATCTGGTGGGACACCCGCCTCCAGCAGCAATTTCTTCAGCGGACGATGTTGGCCCTGTCCAGTCAGGGTGAGCTCCCCCTCGCGGCGGCGGCGCCAGTACACGACGGTCTCCGCAAAACGCTCAGCCAGCGCATGATGAAAGCCCTCCGGGGGCGTATCCCGGAGAGCATACTGCCAGCCAGGGATCGGCAGAGGGTCTCCCTGAGCAGCACACCAGGGGCCTTCTTCCCATTCCTTTTCCGCCATCATGCGCGGTTGCGGCCAAGCGCGCAGCAGTCCGCCCTGCAGCCAGGCTTGTCCCCCTTCCCACTGAATCCTCGCGCCCCCGCGTCTCTGCATTACCGCGTCCCGCAGAGCCTCCAGACGCTCCCGGCTCGGCACGGGAATCTGCCGCTGCTGCAGCCATCCGCGTAGAAAAACCCGCTGTGCGGCAGCAGAGAGGGACTGCAAATACTCCAGGGCAAGCTGCTCTGCAGAGAGTTCCGGGTAATCTGCCCGATACTGCTGCCAACGCAAAGTAAACCAGTCCGCCGCAATTTCTCGCATATCGGCGAGATTATCCGCAGCACGAGCGATATTTGGCGCCGCATGCGGCCAGCCCATATCGCGCAGTTGCGGGAGCAGGATATTGCGCACTCGTACCCGGTCATAACGCATATCGGCATTAGCCGGGTCATTCAGAAAAGGTAAGTGCCACTGTTCCAGATAATCCCGCAGCACCTGTTGGGGTACATCCAGTAGTGGACGGATCAGCAGCCCGGCACCCAGTGGGCGCTGCCAGGGCATGGCCGCCAGCCCGGCTACGCCAGCACCGCGCAACAGCTGCAAAAGCAGGGTCTCGGCCTGATCCTCCAGATGCTGTGCGGTGAGTAGCCAGTCACCCTGACCCAACTGCGCCGCCATGAGGGCATAGCGGGCACGCCGGGCCTGATCCTCCGGCCCTTCGCCCGGGGTGTCTGGGGGTAGGTGCAGCAGGGTGAAGGCTACCCCCAGCGCCGCCGCCTGCTGCTGGCAGGACTGTGCCCACTGAGCGCTGTCCGGATGCCAGCCGTGATCCACATGCAAGGCGTGAACGGTGTACCCTAAAGAAACCAGTGCCGCGAGCAGGGCCGTAGAATCACCACCGCCACTGTAAGCCATATACAATATACGCCCTTCCGGGGGGCGCAAACTCCCCTGTAGACGCGTCTGGAGACGCCGCTCCAGCTCAGGCGGCGCCGACGACTCCATAGTGCATCAGGCGTTCGTAACGGGTAGTCAGCAACTTGCTGGTATCCATCGCCTGCAGCTCCTGCAGGTGATGGGCGAAGCGCTCGCGGGTCAGTGCAAAGACCGCTTCCGGATCACGATGCGCGCCACCAAGGGGCTCTGCCAGCACCTCATCGACCAGACCCATTCCGTGCAGACGACGTGCAGTGATACCCAGTGTTTCTGCTGCTTCGGCTGCCATGGCGGCGTTCTTCCAGAGGATTGAGGCACAGCCCTCCGGCGAAATGACGGAGTACACCCCGTACTCCAGCATCAGCATCCGATCACCCACGCCGATCGCCAGCGCCCCACCGGAGCCGCCTTCGCCAATCACGGTGCAGATAATAGGCACTGCCAAGTCGGACATCACCGCGAGATTGCGGGCGATAGCCTCACTCTGGCCGCGCTCCTCGGCACCAATACCCGGATAGGCACCCGGCGTATCAATGAAAGTAAATACCGGCAAGAAAAAACGCTCGGCAAGACGGAGCAGACGCAAAGCCTTACGATAACCTTCCGGTCGCGGCATCCCAAAGTTGCGCTGAATCTTTTCCTTGGTGTCGCGCCCCTTCTGATGCCCTATCCAGACGATAGGCTGCCCACTGAAGCGGGCCAGGCCGCCAATAATCGCCTGGTCATCGGCAAAGGCACGGTCCCCTGCCAATATCTGCACTTCCGTGAACAGTGCCTGCACATAATCCAGGGTGTAAGGCCGCTGTGGATGCCGGGCCACCTGTACCGTCTGCCAGGCACCAAGCTTGCTGTAAATACGCTGCAATTCTTTGCGCGCCTTGACCTCCAGACGGCTGATGTCATCGGCAATACCCGGCTGATTCAGGGCGCGCAGTTCTTCCACCTTGGCATCCAGCTCCGCTACCGACTGTTCAAAGTCCAGATAACTGATTTTCATGTTCACTCCTTACCATTCCGAACAGGGCCGACGCTCAGGCCGGGCGTCGTGCCCCATATCGGGCACGCTCCAAGGGGATGACATTATTGACGAGAAGTGTCGCCGACCGATAGTCCCAGTGCCAGCGCGCGCTGGGTGCGAGCGCCGTCAAGGCGGCGATAGCAGCGGAACCCGCCGCGAAGCTCAGGCCCTCCGCCACCCGTAATTGCGCGACAATATCGTCACCGACGCGCAAACGCAGACGCAAAGCCGTTTGGCCGGGGTATTTACGGAGCACGGCAAGCAGGTCTTGGGGAGCCAATTCTGCAGCAATGTCCAGCTCCAGGGTCAGTTGCGTAGCCAGTTCCTCACGCGCCCGCGCCATACCCAGCACGCGCAGGGCATTGAGCCGCAGGCCACCAGAATAGCTGTCCTCGCCCACCTCACCCAGAACCAGCACCGGCTCCTCACCCTCCCCGACTTTACCAGCCTGCGCCCAGACTTCGGCAAAAATGACGACCTCCAGCCGCCCCCGACCGTCGTCCAGGGTCAGAAAATAAATCCGATCGCCGCGCTTGGTCCGGGTGCTGCGCCGTGCTACCACCAAGCCAGCCACCAGCACCGTGGTGCCGCTGCGGATATCGCCAAGAGGCACCGTTCCCAGTGCCGCCAGCTCATCCCGCAAACTAGCCATAGGATGACCGCTGAGATAAAAACCCAGGGTCTCCCGTTCCTGACGCAGGGTTTCGGTGAGGCTCCACGCTTCCGCCAGCACCGGCGGTGGTGCCACCGGCAACGCCTCCTGTCCGCTAAACAACGATTCCTGCTGACTTGCCCGACTGCTCTGAAACTGCGCCGCTGCTTCAATACAACTGTCCACGGAAGCAATCAGGCTGGCCCGCGACACACCCCAGTCATCCATAGCGCCAGCGCGAATCAACGCTTCCAGGGCACGACGATTGATTTTCTGGGTATCCACCCGGCAAAGCAGGTCGAAAAGATTCAAGAAGGGTCCCTCTCTACGAGCATCGAGAATCGCCTGAATGGCCGCTCGCCCCAAACCTTTAATGGCTCCCAGGCCAAAGCGGATATCACCATCCCCCTCCGGCCGGAACTCCAGCACCCCCTGCTGAACGCTCGGCGGAGCAATCCGTAGCCCCATACGGGTACACTCGGCAAGCATCGCCACAACCTTGTCGGTATGGTCCATATCGGCGGTCAGCACGGCCGCCATAAAAAATTGTGGATAGTGCGCCTTCAGGTAAGCGGTCTGATAGGACACCAGGGCATAGGCTGCCGAGTGCGATTTGTTGAAACCGTACTCGGCAAACTTTTCCATGAGGTCGAAGATCGCCCCGGCCTGATCCGCTACCAGACCATTTTTATGGGCACCCTCCAGGAAGATGGCGCGCTGCTTGGCCATTTCCTCCGGTTTTTTCTTGCCCATGGCCCGCCGCAGCAAATCAGCGCTGCCGAGGGAATAACCCGCCAGCACCTGTGCGGATTGCATGACCTGCTCTTGATAAACAATCACCCCATAGGTTTCATCGAGAATCGGCGCTAGGTCGGGATGCAGAAAAGTTACCTGCGCTTTGCCATGTTTACGGGCAATGAAGTCATCGACCATGCCTGACTGTAGCGGCCCGGGCCGGAATAGGGCGACGAGGGCAACAATATCTTCAAAGGTGTCCGGCTGCAGACGCCGCACCAGATCGCGCATGCCCGACGATTCCAGTTGGAAGACCGCCGCCGTCTCGGTGGATTTGAGCAAGGCAAAAGTCGCTGTATCGTCTAACGGCAACTGCTGAATATTCACTGGCACGCGCCCCGCCACTGCCGCATCGGCATTGATGAGTTTGACCGCCATATCAATGATGGTCAGGGTACGCAACCCGAGGAAATCGAACTTTACCAGCCCCATCTTCTCCACATCATCTTTGTCGAGTTGGGTGACATTACCCCCGCCTTCGGAGCCATCGGTGAACAGCGGCATGCGGTCGGCCAGCGGTTCCGGGGAGATCACCACACCGCCCGCATGGGTCGAAGCGTGGCGTGGCAAGCCCTCCAGACGCAGAGCGATATCCAGCAGATCGCGGACGTCATCCTCCTCGGTCTGGCGGCGGCGCAGTTCCTCGGATTCTTCCAGGGCCCTGGCCAAGGTCATGCCCAAGTCGCTCGGCACCAGTTTAGCCAACTGGTCGACAAAGCCGTAAGGCAAACCCAGCACCCGACCGACATCACGTACCACCGCCCGCGCCTTCATCGTTCCGAAGGTAATGATCTGACCGACCCGATCGCGACCGTATTTGTCAGCCACATACTGAATCACGCGGTCGCGCTGATCCATGCAGAAATCCACGTCGAAATCGGGCATGGAAACGCGCTCGGGGTTGAGAAAGCGCTCGAACAACAGGCCATTGCCAATGGGATCGAGATCGGTGATCCGCAGTGCATAGGCCACCAGCGATCCGGCACCGGAGCCACGTCCCGGTCCTACCGGAACGCCATTGTTTTTTGCCCACTGAATAAAATCCGCGACGATGAGAAAATAACCGGGGAAGCCCATCTGTTGAATAACACCGACCTCACGCAACAGGCGTTCGTGATAAGGTAGCGTGGCGTCGCCAGCGATGTGCAGTTCCTGCAAACGTTCCTGTAGACCTTTTTGCGCCGCATCATGCAAATATTCATCTGCGGACTGACCGGTAGGAATGGGGTAGTCCGGGAGCGCATACTGGCCTAGCACCAACTCCATATTGCAGCGTCGCGCGATTTCGATGGTGTTGTCGCAAGCTTCCGGCAGATCCGCAAAACGCCCTCGCATTTCTTCGGGGTCGGGCAGACGGTGCTCCGGCGTAAAACGGCGGGGACGGCGCGGGTCATCCAGGGTAAAGCCCGCAGAAATACACTGCCGCGCATCGAAGGCGGCAAAGTCCGCCGCATCCAGAAAGTGTGCATTGTTGGTGGCCACCAGTGGTAAATCCAGTTTTCCTGCGAGCACCACTGTGGCCTGTACCAGTGCCTCCTGCCCAGCCTCGCCATTGCGCTGCACTTCCAGATAAAAACGCTCGGGAAAAAGCTTGGCGTAGTACCGTGCCCGGCTTTCCGCCTGCTGGGGATTGCGCTGCAGGGCACGCCCGATTTCCCCCTGGCCGGCCGCAGACAGGGCGATGAGACCGTCACTCGCACCTTCCAGCCATACCGCGTCGATCTGTGGACGTCCATGGCGACTACCCTCCAGATAAGCCCGACTGAGCAAGCGGCTGAGATTGCCGTAGCCGGTTTTATTCATACACAGCAGGATCAAACCGGCGGGCCGCTCCAAGTCTGCCGCATCATGCACCCAGATTTCACTGCCAATCAGGGGTTTGACCCCCTGACTCCGGGCCGCGTTATAGAATTTGACCAGGGCAAAGAGATTGCCATGATCGGTGATCGCCACGGCCGGCATGCCCCGCTCCGCACAGCGCCTGGCCAGCGCCTTCACCGGGATAATGCCATCCTCCAAGGAATATTCAGAATGTACGTGCAAATGGACAAACCGGGATGTACTCATTGCGCCACCGCCCAGGCCCGGTCCACAGGACCGAAACCATGCCGGTGCAGGGCCGAGGGTCCCCAACGCCGCAGCGCTTCCAAGTGCACCGCAGTGCCATAACCCATATGTCGCGCCAATCCGTATTGGGGATAATACCTGTCGAGCAAGAGCATCTCCTCATCCCGCGCCACTTTGGCCAGAATACTCGCGGCAGCGATTGCATCCACCTGACCATCACCACCCACCCGCGTCTCGACCTGCCAGCCGGGCGGTGACTGGTTGCCATCGACGATAATCCGCTGCGGTCGCCGGGGTAGGCCCGCAACCGCCCGGGCCATGGCCCGCAAAGACGCCTGTAAAATATTGTAGCGTTCAATCTCCCAGACCGCAGCCCGGCTCACCGACCAGGCCAGGGCCTCGCTGCGGATGCGGGCAGCCCAATGCGCCCGTGCCGCTGCTGTCATTTTCTTGGAGTCATTCAGGCCAGGGAGGGGGGCGCGCAGAATCACCGCTGCCGCCACCACCGGTCCGGCAAGCGGTCCCCGCCCCGCTTCATCCACTCCGGCACACTGGGGTCCCCAGTGCTCCAGCTGCGGTGCGCTTTTCATAGGACAACCGGCTTCACGCCAGCATCTCGCGCAGTACCCGCTGCAATAGCTCCGGGGGATCACCTTCCAGCAGAGCGCACAGTTTTTGCAATTTTGCCACCTGCACGGGGCCCGCCGGACCAAAAAGTGCGGCCAGAGCATCCGCCACGTGCGCGGGCGCAAAGGCCCCCTGGAGAAATTCTGGGTACACGGACTTTTCCAACAGAATATTGGGCATGGCCACAAAGGGTGTCTTCACCAGCCTGCGGACAACAGCAAAGGTGAGTGCGTTCAAAATATAGACGACCACCGCCGGGCGCTGCATGAGTGCGGTTTCCAGTGTGGCGGTACCGGAGGCGACCAGCACCACATCAGCGGCCGCCAGCACAGTTTGCGTCTGCGCGACCATCAGTCGTGCATCTTCCGGCCCGGCACCCTGTTTCCAGAGCCGCTCCCAGAGGGGGCGTAACTCCTCCCTGGCCAAAGCCACCAGAATTCGCAGATCCGGCATCTGTTCGCGCAAACGCCGAGCCGTTTCGGCATAACGCAACACCAGCCGCTCCAGCTCACCACGCCGACTCCCGGGTAAAAGCGCAAGCACCTGGCCATCTGCCGCCATGTTCAGCGTCGCCCGCGCGCTTTCCCGATTGGGCACTGCTGCAGTCTGCGCCAACAGTGGGTGTGCCAGCACATGCACCGGCACCCCCGCCTGTGCATAAATGGGTACCTCAAAGGGAAAAAGAACCAGCATGTGGTCCACCACGCGCTTGATCTGATGGATCCGCTGCGAGCGCCAGGCCCAGATCTGTGGGCCGACCACGTAGAGCACCCGAATGCCCAGCTTTTTAGCCATCTTGGCAATGTGCAGATTGAAAGCCGGATGGTCAATCAGCACTACGCAATCCGGCCGTTCTGCCTGCAGATGCTGTCGAATCTGCCCATAGAGCCGGCGCAGGCGGCTGTAGTGTCGCAAGACTTCGACCAACCCGATCATCGCCAGCACTTCACCATCGGCAATGTTCTGCACCCCCGCAGCCTGCAGGCGGGATCCAACCACCCCCGACCACTGCAGATCGAGTCCGGCCTGCGCTGCATTCGCCATGATTTCCAGCCCGAGATTTTCGCCGGAACGCTCTACCGCGAGGATAAAGGCCTTGCTCAAGGCCCTAACCGTGCAGGGTGCGACGGATCACGGCAGCAATCCTGGCAATCTGCTCCTCACGCAGTTCCGGGAACATGGGCAGCGAGAGCACCCGCTCCGCCAGACGCTCCGCCACCGGACAATGGGCTTGGGCCTGGTGCGCAAACATCTTCTGCCGATGCCCTGGAATCGGATAGTAAATGGCGCTGGCAATGCCTTCAGCATGGAGGGCGGCTTTCAGCGCATCCCGCGCATTCAACTGAATCGTAAACTGATGGAATACGTGGTTATAACCTGCGGGAGCTTCCGGTATTTGCAGGTCGAGACCCGCCAAATGCTCGGCGTACCACCCAGCCGCCTGCCGCCGTCCGGCGTTATAGGCCGCCAGATGCGGGAACTCCGCCCGCAGAATCACCGCCTGCATTTCGTCGAGGCGGCTGTTATAGCCCAACACGTCATGGTGGTAGGTCTGCCAGGAACCATGGTTGCGCAGTCCGCGCAGCTTGCGTTCCAGCTCCGCATCCGCCGTCACCACCATGCCGCCGTCTCCGGCAGCACCGAGATTTTTGCTGGGGAAGAAAGAAAAACAGCCGATATCGCCAAAACTGCCCACCCCCTGTCCGTTAATTTCGGCACCAATGGCCTGGGCACAATCCTCAACCACCCGTAAACCATGCTTCTGCGCGAGCGCCATGATGGCGGGCATATCCGCGGGCAAGCCGTAGAGATGTACGGGGATGATCGCTTTGGTCCGCGGCGTAACGGCGGCCTCGATACCGGCCACGGTCATGGCGTAAAAACGATCATCCACATCCACAAAGACCGGCGTAGCACCCACATAAAGCACGGCTTCCGCAGTCGCAATGAAGGTAAAGGTAGGGACGATTACCTCGTCGCCGGGACCGATCTCCAGGGCACGCAGGGCCAGCATCAGGGCATCCGTACCGGAAGCGCAGCCCACACCATGGGCAACGCCGGAGAGGTCTGCCACCTCTGTTTCCAACGCACGCCCCTGATTTCCCAGGATAAAGCTGGCATCGTCCAGAATTTTCCCTATCCCCGTCAGCATTTCATCCCGCAGCGGCGCAAAGTGCGCGCGCAAATCGACCATGGGAATTGTTGTATTTTGAGTCATGCATCACCGTCCAAAAAAAAACGTCAAAACCTGCACCGGCATACGCTCAATGCTGCAGAAAAGCCTCCACGGCCACCCGCACCTGCAGCGCCGCCGCCAGCACCCGCCGACCCGCGATACCATCACAAAACACCGGCCGGTGCGCCACGATGGCGTTCAGGAAATCCGCAATCTCCGCCGCCAAGGCATCCTTTTTGGGTAACTCCACGGCCTCATCACGCACACCGGGAATTCCCGGCACTGTTCCCGCACCGCGATGGTAGATATGCAGGGTGTTGTTGAGAAAATCCACTGAGGCATAACGATCCTGCCAAAAAATACGCATGCGCCGCGCTGGCTCCCGCACTACCCGGGAGGCCGCCAGGTTGGCCACAGTGCCATTGTTCAGCGTTATCCAGGCATTGGCCATATCCGCCTTGTCCGTCACTGCCGCGACACCCACGGCGCGCACATCCACGGGCTCGGCGCCAGTCAGCAGTAAAGTCAGGTCCAGATCGTGAATCATCAGATCCATAATCACGTCGATATCCAGCGAGCGCGGCTTGAAAGGCGCCAGACGTTCCGCCTCGAGATAGCGAGGCGCTCCGTAGCCCGCCTGGCGCAAATGCTGAATCGCCGGATGCACCCGTTTGATATGGCCGACTGCCAGCACCAGGTGACGTTCCTGCGCCATGCCGATCAGTGTATCCGCTTCTTCGGTATCCAGGGTAAAGGGCTTTTCGACCAGACAGTGCACACCCGCCTGCATGGCCGCTTCCGCCACGGCGAAGTGGGTGGAGGTGGGGGTAGCGATGGACACCGCATCCACTTCAGCCAGCAAGGCGCTGACACTGGAAAAGGCCTGACAACCCAGCTCTGCCGCCACCTCTGCAGCGCGCTCGGCATTTTGATCAAAAACACCCACAAATTGCGAAAGTGCTACATATTTCTGAGCATGGAAACGACCCAGATGACCCACGCCGATAACGCCGGTTCTCATGTTTTTCATGGCCGGGTAATCCCCCGTTTGCTGCTGCGGATAAAGTCCAGGAGATAGGCCACTTCAGGCGCATTCAGACCACGTTGCAAGACTTCATCCATAGCAGCATCCAAACGTTGCCCAGAACGGAAGAGTAAGCGGTAAGCCCGCTTAATCTGTAAGATAGTCTCCCGGGAAATACCGCGCCGCGCCAGACCGCGAACGTTAATCCCGTGCAATCTGGCATGGTTACCCGCCGCCATCATAAAGGGCGGAATATCTAGTGGAGCCATGGTACCGCCGCCGAGAATCGCATGCGCCCCTACCCGCGCATACTGATGCACTGCCGACAGTCCGCCGAGGATGGCGTGATCTTCGACACTGACATGACCGGCGAGTGTTGCAGCATTGGCCATCACCACCTGATCGCCAATGCAACAGTCATGCGCCACATGGCAGTAAGCCATGAGGAGATTGTGATTACCAATCCGCGTGATCCCACCACCTTTCACGGTGCCGCGATTGATGGTCACAAACTCGCGTATCGTATTGTGCGAGCCGATTTCGAGCGCAGTAGGTTCACCCGTATAGCCAAGGTCCTGCGGAGCAGTGCCCACAGACGCAAATTGAAAGATATGGTTATGGGCTCCCAAGCGGCTAGGGCCTTCAATGACTGTATGCGCACCGATCCGGCAGTGATTGCCGATCTCCACCCCTGCACCAATGACCGCAAAAGGCCCGATTACGCAGCCCTCGCCGATCCGTGCCAAGGGATCAACGATAGCCTGCGGATGAATCTGTGCGGTCATCGGGCATGCTCACGCAATGTGGCCAACAGCAGCGCGGAGGCGACTTCCCCCCCATTGACCAGTGCCATCGTTTCCATCTGCCACATACCGGAACGCCGACGGCTTACATTGGCGATGAGTTCCAACTGATCACCCGGCGTCACCGGTTTGCGGAAACGTGCCTTATCGATCCCGGCAAAATAAACCGCTGCATTATCGCCATACTTGTCTTCGGAAACAAAAGCAAGGAGGGCCGCAGCCTGGGCAAGCGCCTCAATGATGAGCACCCCTGGCATAACCGGAAATCCCGGGAAATGCCCCTGAAAATACGGCTCGTTCATGGTGACATTTTTCAAAGCACGCAAACGCTTCCCTATCTCCATTTCAACCACCCGATCCACCAGCAAAAATGGATAGCGATGTGGCAAGCGTTTAAGAATATCCTGAATATTCAGCTCATTCACGATCAGACGGCTCCCCGTTTGTAGATAAATCCTGCCCGACTTCACGCCCGATTCGCTGCACCCGACGGAACAGCACGTCCAGCCCATTGAGACGCGCGACGATCCGTCTCCAGCGGTTCACTTCCTGTGCAGGGATGACCCCCGAATAAACACCAGGACGACGCAAAGAATGCGTCACCGCGCTCTGTCCGGCAATCACACAGCCATCAGCAATTTCTATGTGGCCGGCAATCCCCACCTGACCACCAATGCGGCAATGGCGACCAACCCGCGTACTTCCCGCAATACCTGTCTGTCCGGCGATAACCGTATGCGCACCGATCTGGACGTTGTGCCCGATCTGCACCAGATTGTCTATTTTTACCCCATCTTCAATCACCGTGTCGGCCAGCGCACCGCGGTCAATGCAAGAGTTGGCACCAATCTCCACGCCATTTCCAATGAGCACACGACCCACCTGTGGTATTTTCAGAAACCGGCCATCCGCCTCGGCAAAACCAAAACCGTCGGCACCGATCACCGCACCCGCATGGAAGATGCAATCGACACCAAGTTTGCAGCCCGCATAAATTTTAACGCCGGGATAAAGATGCGACCCACGCCCCACCGTCACGCCCGCACCAATAAAGGTACCGGCTTCCAGCCAAACACCGGCGGCGATCACCGCTCCGGACTCTATCTGCACGTAGGCATCAACGCGGGCACCGGGATCCACCTGCGCATCGCGCGCCAGTTGCGCCGTATGGTGCAGTCCAGGTTGAAGGGTGCCCTGCGGATAGATGTACTGCATAATCCGCGCAAATGCCGCGTAGGGATTGTCCGTCAACAGACAGTTGCCGACAAAATCCTCCGCATCCTGCGGAGTAATAACCACGGCTCCTGCTTTACTCGCTTTTAACAGACTGCGCAAATGCGGGTCCTGATAAAAAGCAAGATCCTCACTGCTGGCCGTATCGAGGGGCGCCACAGCACTAATCTGATACCCAGCGTCGCCACGCAATTGCGCGCCCGCCACTTGCGCAAGATCACCCAGGTGATACAAGCCACGCGCCACCCTATTTAACACGCTTCACTTTGTCAGAAGGCGGTTTGGTCGCCATCGCTGCCACCACCTGCGAGGTAATATCAATAGCGCCATTCACATAAAGCACAGACTTGTCATTGAGGATAACCGTATAGTGCCCGGCGCGCCCAATTCTGCTCACCACTTTGACCAGTTGATCCTGTATGTTTTTCAGAATCTGATTACGTTGATAGTTTAAACCATCCTGGGCCTGCCGCTGGAACTGCTGAAAATTGAGGATCATACTTTGCAATCGTGCCTCTCGTTCCTGCCTTTGCGCATTGGTCAGATGCGGAAAATCTCTTTCCAAGGTCTTTTGAAAGATGTTGACCTGTTGGCGCTTGGCCTCGATTTCCTTCTGCTTAGCCGCTATCTGTTTGTTGAGGCTGGTCGCGCCTGCCTGCGCCTCAGGCAATTCGCGCAATGCGCGGTCAAGATCTACGAAACCGATCTTCAGCGGGTCTGCCCACGCCACCACCGAAGTCAGCATCAACAGGAGAACGACCCCAATGCGCAGTTGCCAATTCATATCCTAACGCCACACCATCAAAAATTATTACCCACGGTGAACTGCAAGGGCTGGGTCAAATCGTTCGGATGCTTATTGAGTGGTACGGCGAGGGACAGGCGCAGAGGTCCCATCGGGCTGATCCACAGGAAGCCGACACCCACCGTCGTCCGCATTTGACCCAAACTCGGGAAGTACTGATTGTTGTAAGAGTAATTATTTCCACTAGCGTCCGAGTTAACACCGTAAACCCACCCACTGGCCGCAAACAGAGACATCCGGAAATTATTATTATTTTCGAGGCCCGGAAGCGGGAAGTACAAACTGGCATTAAACAGCAACTCGCGAGTACCGCCTACGGGATAGCCACCCACTTGTGGTCCTAACGAATAGGTCTGATAACCTGGCAAGGTAGTTGGACCACCCATATAGAAGTTATTAAAAAATGGCACGCTTAACCCGCCATAACCGTTGATAAAGCCATAGCGCCCACTCAATCCACCCGTCAGCCAGGAAGTAATGGGATGATAATAGTCCGCTTTAATTTCCGCCTTATACCAGCGCAGCTTCGCGGGGGGCACAGCGGCCTTCAGCGCCAGGCTTCCGTAAAAACCGTTGGTGGGGAATATTGGTGAATTCCGGCTATCAAAAGTCAGGGCATTCCCAACCGTCAACGCTGTGGCTGTATTACCAAATGTCTGGACATATTGGGAGTAAATTGCTGGCGGATTAGCAAATAGATTAATTGTTGTATTACTGAAACCCAGCGACATGTAATCATAGATATACTGCATCACTGGGATACCCAGCGTCGCCGTTCCGCCGTAATCAATTTCCTGATAAGGGGCTACGGACAGAATGGAAAGATTGGTGTTGTTCCGATATAGGCTGAAGCCGAGACTGACGCCGTCCGGCGTGACATACGGGTCGGTAAAGGAGAGATTGTACGCCGTCCCCATACCACTCACATTCGCCGAGAACGCCAAGGCATTACCGGTCCCCATGAAGTTGTTCTGGCTGATAGAGCCATTGAACAGGATACCATAGGCATTGGAATAACCAACACCAATACTAAAACTACCCGTCGGCCTTTCGCTCACATCGACGTCCAGATCCAGTTGATCAGGATGCCCCGGAACGGGTACAGTTTTGGTGTTAATCTTATCGTAAAAACCGGTCTGCTGCAGACGCATCTTGGAGCGTCGGATCAGAGCGCCATCATAAAGTGCACCTTCCATCTGCCGGAATTGACGCCGAACCACATAGTCCCGGCTTTTGTCATTACCGGTGATTTCAATGCGGCGAATATAAACCTTACGACCCGGGTTCACCTCAAAGTTCAGAGCCACTTCGTGGGTTTTTGCGTCCACTTTGGGCACCGGCGTGGTATTGGCAAAAGCGTAGCCCAAGTTTCCCAGCTTATCCGCAATAGCACTATTGGTGTCGTTGATCTTGGCTCGGGAAAACACGTCGCCCGGTTTGATCTCCATCAGTTTTTCCAGTTCCGGCTTTGGCACGACCAAGTCACCACTCAGATGCACCGACTGGATATGATAGAGATCCCCTTCATGCACATTGACCGTGATATACACAAAGCGCCGATCCGGCGTTACCTGCACCTGACTCGATTCGACATCAAAATTCAGATAACCCCGGTCCAGATAATAATTATGGAGTTTCTCCAGGCCTTTCATAAGCTTTTCACGGGAATAACGATTGTTTTTAGTAAAGAAGGAAAACGCATCCGGCGCACCGATGCTGAAAAGGCCGCGCAGACGGCTTTCGCTGAAGGCATGATTACCGACAATGGTCACCTGCTTGATAGTCGCCTGCTCGCCTTCCTTCGCGTCAATATGGATGGCCACCCGATTGCGCGGCAACTTTACTACTCGCACATGAATCTTGGCATTGTAATAGCCCATGCCTTCGTACTGTTCCTGCAGACCATGCACCACCTGATCAAGAATCGAGCGATTGAAGATATGCCTTTCCACCAGACCGACACCCTTGAGCGTGCCATTCACCTCGCTCTTGGGAAAGGCCTTGATACCCTCCATCTTGATACCGGAAATGATGGGCCGCTCCTGCACGATGACCAGTAGATTGTCGTCAGAACGGGCAATGGTCACATCCTTGAAGAATCCCGTGGAATAGAGATCCTTGATGGCCTGCTGCGCCTTCTGGTCATCCACCTGTTCGCCAATATGGATAGGCAGGTAGTTATAGACCGTGCCAGGCGCAATATGCTCCAGGCCACGTATTTCTATATTTTTGACCGTAAAGGGCGTAAATGCCCAGGCGGGTGCCGCCCAAACGGCAGCAACACAAGCCACACTCGCGGCGAGAAACATGGGGGAGGCCGAACTGAGGCTGAATTTTTTCACTGTGTCAACAATCTCATAATATCATTGTAGAAGGCGAAGGACATGAGCATCAGAAGCAGCACTATACCGATCTGCTGCGCTTTTTGCACCACCGCCGCAGGAAGTGCTTTACCACGCACCATCTCCACGGCGTAAAACACCAGATGACCCCCATCCAGAATCGGGATGGGCAGAAGATTAAGCACCCCCAGACTGATACTGATCAGCCCGAGAAAAGACAAAAATGGCGCCAGACCGGCTTGTGCCGACTGCCCGGCAAATTCCGCGATGGCAATCGGACCACTGATATTGTCCGGGGAAATAAAACCCTGCACCATCCGTACGATCATCTCGACGGTCATGAGCGACATCCGCCAAGTGGTTCGCGCCCCATAGATCAGGCCCTCCAGGGGGCCCCGCTCGCGCAGGACAATCAGATTTTTGGGGAGAGGGGCCATGCTGATGCCGATGCGGCCTACCGGCTTTCCAGCCTTGTCGATGAACATCTGCGGGGTGAGACTCACGGCTTTTGCAAGCCCTTGCGCCGTCACATAACGCAGATGGATCACTGTATCGGGGTGCGATTCGACGTGCCGGGCCAAGACCTCCCAGCTGGGGATCCGATGACCATCGATGGCGACCAGGCGGTCTCCTGCCTGCAGCCCGGCCAGTTGCGCCGGGCTATGCGGCTCTACAGCACCGATGACGGCAGGCAGGTAGGGCGCCATTCCAATGACTTTACTGATAAGGTCTGGCCCCACAGCATCAGCGGCAAGGGTCTGCAGTGACAGCACGTGGATCACCTGAGCGCCGTCGCTGCGCGTCGTCTGCAAAGTCACCGGGCTGCGTGCAATCGCCGCTGAGAGGAGCTTCATGCGCACATCCTCCCAGGTATAGACACGCCGCCCGTCGATCATCGATATACGTTCCCCCGGCTGCAATTGCGCCTGAGCCGCAAGAGAATGATCCTGAACCAGGCCGACGATGGGTGCCAACCCCGGAATACCGAGCCAAGCCACCCCCGCATAAGCCACGATAGCAAACAGGAGGTTAGCCACCGGTCCCGCCAGGGCGATCAAAAAGCGTTTACCGGGCGCGAGGTTATTAAAGGCCCGTTTACGGTCTTCGGCCAAGGCCGGCTCCCCGTCCTGTTCGCCGAGCATTTTGACGTAACCACCCAGGGGGAGCGCGGCAATCACATACTCCGTCTGATCCCGCCCCCAGCGGCGGCTGATCAGTGTCGGCCCAAAGCCGATGCTGAACTTGAGTATTTTGACACCCATGGATTTTGCGACCGCGAAATGACCTGATTCATGGATCAGCACGAGGATACCGATAGCCAGGATAAAGGCCCCTATGGTCTCAAGAATCTGCATTTGCTCCCAGGAAAATCACTGCATACCCGATCCGTGCCGACCAAGATGGCGGACGGCAGTTTCCCGTGCGAGCTGATCAACGGCCAGCACCGCATCCAGATGATCCGGAGCGGCAGGCTGTAATTCGCTGAGTGTGTCTTCAACGACGGCGGCGATACGGGAAAATGGCAGGGTACCATCCAGGAAGGCCTGCACGGCCATCTCATTAGCCGCATTGAGCACCGTCGCTGCGGCACCTCCAGCCTTCAACGCATTGAACGCCAAGGCCAAACAGGGAAAACGCCGTAAGTCCGGCTCTTCAAACTGCAGGTCCGGCCCACGCGCCAGATCCAGCGATGAAACCCCGCTTTCCATACGCTCCGGATAAGCCAGGGCATGGGCAATAGGAGTGCGCATATCAGGGTTACCCAGTTGCGCCAGTACGGAACCATCCACATATTCCACCATGGAATGGATGATGCTCTGCGGGTGGATCAGTACATCAATCTGGGATGCTGGGAGATTAAAGAGCCAATGCGCTTCAATGACCTCCAAGCCCTTGTTCATCATGGTCGCGGAATCTACGGAGATTTTCCGGCCCATAACCCAGTTGGGATGGGCGCAGGCCTGGTCTGGCGTTACCGCCGCCAGACGCTCCACAGGCCAGGTTCGGAAGGGTCCCCCGGAGGCAGTCAGCAGAATACGGCGCACGCCTTTGCCTTCGGCAAAGCACTGGAATACAGCATTGTGCTCACTGTCGATGGGGAGCAGTATCACCTGATGATGCCGCACCCGCTCCATGAACAGGCTACCCGCCATCACCAGACATTCTTTGTTGGCCAGATAGACTTTTTTGCCAGACTCCACCGCCGCCAGGGTCGGTAACAAACCGGCGGCGCCTACAATAGCCGCCATCACTTCATCGACACCTGGCATACGCGCTGCTTCTGCCAGTGCCTCCCGGCCGCTTTCCACACGGATATGCTTCAAACCCGCATCACGCAGAGCAACACGCAACTGCTGCGCGGCCTCCGGAGCGGCCATCACCACCAGTTCAGGATGATGCTGCGCACAGAGTGCCTGCATTGCAGCGACACGATGATTGCCGGTGAGTGCAACGATCCGGAATTGATCGGGGTGGCGCGCTACCACATCCAGGGTGCTCTTGCCGATGGAGCCTGTAGCCCCGAGTATGCAGATGCCTCGTGTCATTTCCACCAACCCAGATAATAAAGCCCGGCGACAAACACCGGGATGCCCGCACTCATGCTGTCCAAGCGATCCAGCAGGCCACCATGTCCTGGCAACAACTGGCCACTATCTTTGCAACTGGCGCGGCGTTTCAGAAAACTCTCGGCAAGATCGCCCAAGACCGCGAAGATGCCCGTAATCAAGCCCAAAACGGCACCGGAACGGAGGCTCGAGACTGCCGCACCTATCCACATCCAAGCACCCAGTGTGCCCATAATGACGCTGGCAAGCAAGCCGCCCAGCAAGCCCTCCCAAGTCTTGCCAGGGCTGATTCGTGGCACCAATGGATGACGCCCCCAGATTTTACCAAACGTCATCGCCCCCACATCACCCGCACTGATGATCAGAATCACCCATAACAAAAACTGTGGGGTACGCTGCTGCAGAGACAGACTGAACAGCAAAGCAGGCAAAAGCACAGGAAAGACCGCCATAGCGCTCATCGGGCGCTGCCAGGCCGCGGCCTCGGGTAACCGAGAGGGCGGCATCAGCATCAGCAAGACCGCGAGCAGCACCCACCAGATTACGCTGCCCAGTGCCAGCGCGGACCCGGGAAGATGCTGCGAGAAGAAGATAAGCATCGGAAACAGCGCTGCCAACATCAAGGCCAGTCCGTTTGGCCAGGCTATCAGACTGAGATGTCCCCACTCCCGTCCTGCCAGGAACGCCAGCAACATGAGAAAAACGAGAAAAACCCAGCAAGGTGCCCAAAAAATCAGCACAAGAAACAGCAGAAATAACAAAGAGGCCGTAATCAGTCGCTGGCGAAGCAATCGCCCTCCAGCACCTGATCACCCGTACGTCCAAAGCGCCGTTGCCGATGTGCGAAAGAATGCAGGGCGTGCTCCAAAGCCGTACGGTCAAAATCCGGCCAAAGCGTATCACAAAAATAAAACTCGGTGTAAGCCAACTGCCAAACCAGGAAATTGCTGATTCGCTCCTCGCCACCGGTACGAATCAGCAGATCGGGCTCAGCGATATCCGCCAGGCTGAGATACCGGGCAATATGTGCCTCAGAGAAGTCTTCGAGGGCGAATTCTCCCGCCTGCATTGCCGCTATGGCCGCGCATGCTGCCTGCGCAATATCCCAACGTCCGCCATAATTCACCGCAAGATTGAGCTGGAGTCGTTTATTGTTACAGGTGAGCGCCTCAGCCTCTTCGACGAGCTGCCGTATGTCACGCTCCAATGCACTGCGATCGCCGATGATGCACAGGCGAACGCCATTCTCATGGAGTTTACGGACTTCTCGCCGTAATAAAAGGCGGAAGAGATTCATCAGCAAACGTACTTCGAGGGCCGGACGCCGCCAGTTTTCGGTGCTGAAGGCAAAAAGCGTCAGGTAAGGGATGCCAAGATCCACGCAGGACTGCACCATTTCCCGCACCACTTCCGCACCGCGCCGATGGCCAGCCACCCGCGGCAAGCACTGACGGTGAGCCCAGCGGCCATTGCCATCCATAATGACGGCAACATGACGTGGCAAAGCAGGCACGGTTTCATCAGCGCAAGGCATGAGTCAGACCTCCATGAGGTCAGCTTCCTTGGCCTCCACTACCGCGTCCACTTCGTCGATAAAGCGGTCCGTCAGCTTCTGAAATTCTTCCTCGGCGCGCCGTGCTTCATCTTCCGAAATGGTTTTCTGCTTGTGCAATTCTTTGACCTGAGAAATGCCATCGCGACGGATGTTGCGAATGGCTACACGCGCCCCCTCACCTTCCTGCCGGACCACTTTGACCATTTCCTTGCGACGTTCTTCGGAGAGTGCGGGCAGCGGCACCCGCACATTATCCGAACCCGCCACTGGATTCAGCCCCAGGCCAGCATCGCGGATCGCCTTATCAATCTTGGGAATCAGGTTCTTTTCCCACGGCGTGACCAGCAGCGACCGGGCATCGGCGACCGAAACCGAAGCAACCTGCGCCAAGGGTGTCGGAGATCCATAATAGTCCAATTGCACATGGTCAAGCAGGCCGGCACTGGCCCGGCCCGTCCGCAGTCGGGTGAGTTCCCCCTTCAGGGACTCGATACTCTTCTTCATCCGGGTTTCGGAATCTTTTTTAATCTCTTGAATACTCATGCAATCTCTCTGCGCACAGAAGTGCCTTCCTCTTCACCCAGCATCACCCGCATCAAAGCGCCGGATTTATTGATGGAAAAAACGATGATCGGCATGTCGTTATCACGGCAAAGGGTGATGGCCGTTGCATCCATAACCTGCAGATTCTGCTCTAACACCTGACTATAGGACAGTTCCCGGTAGCGCATGGCCTCAGGGTGGGTAACCGGATCATCGGTATAAACGCCATCGACCTTGGTTCCCTTGAGCACCACCTCGGCGTTGATCTCCACGGCACGCAGACTGGCCGCCGTGTCGGTAGTGAAAAAGGGATTACCGGTACCGGCACCAAAAATCACGACCCGCCCCTTCTCCAGATGACGAATAGCCCGCCGCCGGATATAAGGCTCCGCCACTTGCTCAATATGCAACGCCGACAGCACCCGGGTTGGCAAACCCAGATGTTCCAGGGCATCCTGCACGGCGAGCGCATTCATGACCGTCGCCAGCATGCCCATATAGTCGGCGGTAGCGCGGTCCATACCTTCAGCCGCCTTGGCCATGCCCCGGAAAATATTGCCCCCACCAATCACGATGGCAACCTGTACTCCGGTATCAGAGACATCCTTGATTTCCCGTGCCATACGCTGCACAACCTCACGGTCCACACCATACTGACCGTCGCCCATAAGTGCCTCCCCACTCAGCTTGAGGAGAATGCGGGAGTACAAGGGCGCTGTCATTCAGGACCCCCGGACTTGCGCCATAACCTCGGTGGCGAAATCCGCGGCGGGGGCCTTCTCAATCCCTTCACCCACCTCGAAGCGCACAAACTCCAGCACTTCGACGCCAGGGAAACCCTGTACCAGTTGACCGACGCTACGGTCAGGGTCTTTGACGAAAGGCTGCCCGGTGAGAGCGATTTCATTGAGCAGTTTATTCAGCCGTCCGGAGATCATCTTCTCAATAATGTCGGCAGGCTTACCACTGTCTGCCGCCTGGGTAATGAGAATGTCCTTCTCACGGGCCAGACGCTCGGGAGAAACCTGACTGGGGTGGATCACCTCGGGACGGGCTGCCGCCACATGCATGGCCACATCGCGACCGAGCTCGCCGGTGGCTGCCTGGCCTTCCAGGGCTACGAGCACACCGATGCGGCTGCCATGAATATAGGCACCGATCACACCTTCTTTGACCTGCAGATGCTGCAGGCGGCGCAAACTGATGTTCTCGCCAAGCTTGCTGACCAGCCCCTTGCGGCGGTCTTCCACACCCGCATCGGCCAGTAAGGCATCCGCTTCCTTGAACCCCTGCGCCAAAGCCTGCCCAGCGCAGTCTTTCGCCAGTGCCAGGAAGTCTTCATTTTTGGCCACAAAATCGGTTTCGCAGTTCACTTCGAGCACAATGCCCCGTTTCTGGTCGCTACTGAGGGCCATGACAATGACCCCCTCCGCAGCGACTCGACCCGCCTTTTTATCGGCCTTGGCCAGACCGCGCGCGCGCAGAAGGTCGATAGCGGCCTCCAAATCACCATTGGCTTCGGTCAGCACCATCTTACATTCCATCATGCCAGCGCCGGTGCGCTCGCGCAGTTCTTTGACCTGTTGTGCACTGATAGCCATGAAAGCTCCTTGATTCTGGTGAATGCTCTAGTCGGCGTTGATATCGATCGTTTCTTCGTCCACCTCAACAAATTCGTCGAGCAACGCAGATTCACCGCCCTGACGACCATCGAGAATGGCGTCGGCCACCAGCGAGGCATACAGACGAATGGCGCGGGTGGCGTCATCATTACCGGGGATGGGATAGTCGATGAGCAGCGGATCACAATTGCTGTCCACCACGCCAATCACCGGGATACCCAACTTTCGGGCTTCCAGCACGGCGATATTTTCATGACCGACATCAATCACGAAGATAGCATCCGGCAGACCGTTCATGTCTTTGATACCGCCAAGGCTGCGCTCCAACTTGTCGCGCTCGCGGGTCAGAGTGAGCACTTCTTTCTTGGTCAGCTTTTCCATGGTGCCGTCGGCAGCCATCTGATCCAGCTCGTCAAGACGGCGAATCGACTGACGGATGGTCTTAAAGTTAGTCAGGGTACCGCCTAACCAGCGCTGGTTGACAAAGAAGGCACTGCTGCGGCGGGCTTCCTGCTCGACCGCCTCGCGCGCCTGGCGCTTGGTGCCGACAAAAAGGACACGGCCATGTTTGCGGGAAATCTGCTCAACAAAGCTCAGCGCGGTACGCAGCATCGGCAGGGTATGTTCGAGGTTGATAATATGAATGCGGTTACGCTCACCAAAGAGATAGGGCGCCATCTTCGGATGCCAGTAACGGGATTGATGACCAAAGTGGACGCCAGCTTCCAGCAGGGCGCGCATGGTTACATTGCTGCTCATAAGGGTTTCTCCAGTTTTCAAGGGTTATGATCCGCCACACACCTCAAGCAGCCATCCTCGCGGACACCCGGCTGACCTGGATCGGTATGTGTGAGTATTTAGGCCGAAGCCCAGCGCTTTTTAGCATAAAACCGGGCTCTCTGGCAAATCGCCGTACAGTTCAGCGTATGCAGTGCCCGTCTTACCCACCATGCTGCGGCCACAGCACGTTATTCACCATGCCGATGCCACCACCAGTACCCCCCCGCCCCCACAATCAATAACAGCAGCAGCACGATCTGCACATGCTGAACACCTTGCAACAGGCTCTGCAGCGAGGCACCAAGGACATAACCGATTCCGGCGATGGCCATCGCCCACACCGCTGCCGCCAGCGGATTCATCCATAAATAGCGGCGTACCGGGTAGTGGTGCACTCCCAAGAGGATGGGAGTGATGGTACGGGTGCCATAAATGAAGCGGAACAACAACGTCACCCAGTCACCAAAGCGACGAATCAAGCCTTCGGCCTGATTTATATGGCGGCATAAAAAGCGCGGCAGAATATTCAGCAGGCGTTCACCATAACGACAACCGAGCTGGTAAAGCACCTGATCGTTGAGGGTACTGCCCAGCCAGGAGATGAATATCACCATGCGCAGATCCAGGACGCCGGCATGCGCCAAGGCACCGGCAACAATCACCACAGCCTCCCCTTCCAGCAGGGTGCCAACAAAGAGGATCCAGTAACCATACTGGCGCAGGAAGGCAATAATCACCGCCAAGGTAATGGGTTGAAGCTGCAACCAGCTCAGCACCTCGTTGATCACATCAATGATTGCATCCTCCCCTTTCTGCCAGGAGCGCTTCCGGCATGCGCAACAATAGCAAAGGTGCTGGCAGACACAAATTGCTTTTAGGCCCGCTCAAGAAATTTTCTCCAGGCTATTCCGGTACTCCCCGATGAGCGCATCGAAAATACGTGTCCAGGTTTGTCCTTCTGCGCGTTGCCGGGCACGCCAGCCCATTTCCCGTAAACGCGCGCGATCCATAAGCAGCTTACTTATGGCGCTGGCAAAATCACCCTCCAGGGGCAGCAGGACACCTTCATCTGGCGAACGGAAATGTTCATTGACGCCGGAGGTGTCATAGGCCAGTACCGGTAGGGCACTGGCCATAGCCTCCAGCACGACATTACCAAAAGTCTCGCTACAGGAAGGAAAACAAAACAGGTCCGCACTGGCATACCAGCGCGCCAGATTCTCACCCTTTTGTATGCCCGCCAGGGAAAAACCGGCGAGGTGCAGCCGGGTGAGGCTTGCCGCCAGGGGCCCGTCTCCGATCAGGGCGAGATGCAACCTGCCCGGCCCCTGCCAGGTTTTCCGCAAGTGTTCGTAAGCCTTCATCAGAACAGGTATATTTTTTTCATGAGCCAGGCGCCCAACATAAATCAACAGCGCATCGTCCCCATCCAGCCCAAGTTGCGCGCGTAGCGCTGCGCTGCGCCAGCGCGGATTGAAGAGCGCCGTATCTACGCCGCGTCTCCACATGGCAAGATTAAGGAAGCCTTGCGCCTGCAGATGGACGAAAGTCCCCCGACTGGGTACCAGGGTTTTGCGGGTAGCATTGTGGAAACTACGGAGATAGCGCAACACCAGCCCCTGCAGAAATTGCAGACGGTAATGCCGGGCATAGTCGTCAAAATTTGTGTGAAAACTGCTCACCACGGGAATTTCAAGGTGTCGGGCTGCCCGCAGTCCGGCGAGACCCAGCGGGCCTTCCGTAGCAATATGTACCAGATCTGGGCGCAAGACTCGCAATCGCTGAACGATATGGCCAGACCGGCTGTATCCCACCCGAACCTGCGGATAGAAGGGTAAAGACAGGGCTCGAAACAAGTCGCCCCCTGCCCTTTCACCCGTCTGCTGCGGCCGCAACACGGTGACTCGATAACCGCGTTCGCGGAGACTCTCTACCATGCGCTGCAGCGTATGGGCTACGCCGTTCACCTCTGGCGGATAGGTTTCCGTAATGAGGGCCAGGTGAGCAAAACCTTCTGACATGCGTGCCCCGCGCCTCGCGTCGGTAAAAAATGGTTTAGAGGATTACCATTGCAAGTGAAAATCTGGCGTGATCCATTCCTGCTCCTGCTCCAGATCGGCAGCCATCAGTGGCATTTCTGTCAGCCATTGCGGCGGCAATGCCAGCACCAGTTTTTTACCAGACACGGTCAAACCCGGAGGTGCCGTCAGCAGAGCCGTGCCCCGATGAAAAAGGATAGCCAAGCGTAGTAAGACCGCCAATTGCTGCAACGCCACCACATCTTCAGCCGCGATGCCCAGAGCACGCAATTGGATAAGGCCCGGCAAGCGTTTGCGCTGAGTGCGCACGAGCGCGGCTACAACACCCTGCTCACGACGGGAGAATCCCGCAATATCGGCATTCTGCCAGACATATTCACCATGTTTGTGAAATCCCGAATGGGCGATGTCGAGGCCAATATCATGGGTCAGGGCTGCCCAATGCAACCATTGCCGATGTCCGCCGTGGAGTGGCCAGGACGTGGCTGCTGTCATAAAAAAGTGTTCTGCCCACTGGGCCACGCCCTGATTACGCTGCACTTGGCTGTGAAAGCGTTCCTGCAGGCCACGGATGCTCATCTCCCGGGTGTCTTCCTGATGGATGCGCCCGAGCAGGTCATAAATAGCCCCCTCGCGCAAAGCGCCCTCAGAAAAACGTATTTCCTGCAGACGCAAGGACTCAAAGAGCGCGAAGAGAATGATGAATCCGCCCGGAAAAACGGCGGCACGATCCGCCTTCAAACCTCTAAGTTGGGTCAGCGCAGGCACTGAACCGAGACGTATCATTTGCTCACGCAGCCAGTGCATGCCGACATGGGTGATGCGCAAACCCTGACCATTCTCCGCGAGGACACGAGCAATTGCCTTAATGGTACCCGAAGAACCCACCGCCTGATCCCAGCCGTGGCGGAGAAAATCATCGAGCATGGGTTCTAGCGCCATGCGCACCCGCTTTTCGAGACGCTCACAAGCAGCCACCGTAATCAGTTCATCAGGAAAATAAGCACGGGTAGAGGCCACACAGCCGAAGTGCAGGCTCTCCCGCAGATTGGGGGTGAAACCCCGGCCCGCAATCAGTTCGGTACTGCCCCCCCCGATATCCGCAACCAGGCGCCGCTCATCCGCATCTACCGCGAGGCTATGCGCAACGCCCAAGTAGACCAGACGGGCCTCTTCACGACCGGCCACGATTTCCAACGGATAACCGAGCGTCGTTTCAATGGCATGCACAAAGCCTTCTGCTGCACTCGCATGGCGCAAGGTATTCGTGCCGATCACCCGCACCCGCTCCGGGCGAATACCACGCAGGCGCTGCCCGAAGCGGGCCAAGCAGTCCAGTGCGCGCTGCTCCACCGCCGGATCAAGGCTACCGTCATCGCGCAAGCCCGCTGCCAAACGAACGCCTTCACGCAAACGATCATGCAGACGGATATCAGAGCCAATTTCTTCTGCAACAACCATATGAAAGGAGTTGGAACCCAAATCCACTGCCGCCAGAAAATTGGCGAGTTCTGCTGTGGCTGTGGGTTCCGCCATGGCTATTTCCTCTGGATGCTTTGCTCTACCTCGTCGAGCGGAAGATGTCGGACATTTTTTCCTTTGGCAAGGTAAATAACGTACTCGCAGATGTTCCGGGCATGGTCACCAATACGCTCAATCGCCTTGGCAATAAAAAGGGCATCAATGGCCGGGGTGATGGTGCGGGGATCTTCCATCATGTAAGTAATCAGGCGGCGCAGGGCAGAACGGTATTCCTGATTGAGCACTTCATCGCCTTTGGCGACGGCGATGGCTTCCTCCGCATCCGCACGGGCCAGCGCATCCATGGCACGGCGCAACATATTCAGGGCATAGTCGGCCATAACGCTCACGTCTCTGAGAAAGGCTGGATTGGCGTTACGCGCACCATGTCCCATGGCCAGGGCCATGTCGGCAATTTTACTGGCTTTGTCTCCCATACGCTCCAGATCCGCGATGGTCTTGATCAGGGTCATCACCAAACGCAGATCACTGGCGGCAGGCTGACGCCTAGCCAGAATATTGATACATTCCTCCTCAATACGCACCTCATAACCATTCACCTCATGGTCACGGCCAACCACCTCACGGGCCAATTCGGCATCGGACTCCTGCAGTGCCCTGACGGCATTCGTGATCTGCTCTTCCACCACGCCCCCCATGGCGAGCACTAAAGCGTGGACCTCATGGAGTTCATCCTCAAAACGCCGGGAAATATGTGGTTCTTTGTCCATAGCTGTACTCCTTAACCGTAGCGACCCGTGATGTAGTCTTCTGTCTGTTTTTTACCGGGATTGGTGAACACCTGATTGGTAGACCCAAACTCCACCATTTCGCCGATATACATAAACGCTGTGTAATCAGAGACGCGTGCCGCCTGCTGCATGTTGTGAGTGACGATCAGAATCGTAAACTGATTGCGCAATTCACTCACCAGCTCTTCAATCTTGAGGGTGGCAATAGGGTCCAGCGCCGAAGTCGGCTCATCCAGCAGGATCACCTCTGGTTGCACTGCCACTGCGCGCGCAATGCACAGGCGTTGCTGCTGGCCGCCGGACAACCCCAGCCCACTCGTCTTGAGCTTATCCTTAACCTCTTCCCAGAGGGCTGCCTGACGCAACGCCTGTTCCACCCGCTCGTCCATCTCCACCTTGCGCAATTTTTCATAGAGCTTGATGCCGAAGGCAATATTATCATAGATGGACATGGGGAAAGGGGTCGGTTTCTGAAAGACCATACCGATTTTAGCGCGCAGCATATTCACATCCATGCCGGGAGCGAGAATATTCTCACCATCCAGCAGTACCTCGCCGGTCGCCCGTTGCCCAGGGTACAGAGAATACATGCGATTAAACACCCGTAGAAGCGTCGACTTGCCACAACCCGACGGCCCGATGAACGCGGTCACCTGATTCTCAGGCATTTCCAGGTTGATATCTATGAGGGCCTTGTTGCTCCCGTAAAAAAAATCCAGGTGGCGGACGGATATTTTGGTTTTCTGGGGTTCCGACATTAACGCGGGCTCCTGTCTTTGATAAGGAAGCGGGAAACAAGGCTCAAGACTAGCACAGCCATGGCAGCTATCAACGCGCCCGCCCAGGCCAGATGCTGCCATTCCGGATAAGGGCTCATGGCAAATTGAAAAATGACTACGGGGACATTGGCGATCGGCTTGTCCAGATTCGTGCTGAAAAACTGATTACTGAGTGCCGTGAACAGCAGCGGTGCGGTCTCGCCGCTGATTCTCGCCACCGCCAGCAGAACCCCGGTGAGTATACCAGAACGTGCGGCCCGATAACTCACCTGAACGATCATCTTCCAGTGGGGCGCCCCCAGGGCCAGGGCCGCCTCGCGCATGGTACCGGGGACCATGCCCAGCATCTCATCCGTGGTGCGCAGGACGACGGGCAAAAGCAAAATAGCCAGTGACAAAGCCCCGGCAAGACCCGAGAAGTTCCCCATGGGCACCACCACGACTGCGTAAATAAACAGGCCGATCACGATGGAGGGCGCGCTGAGCAGGATATCATTAAAAAAACGGATGACCCCCGCCAGGCGGCTGCCTTGCGCAAACTCGGCGAGATAGGTGCCAGCCAGAATTCCCACAGGAGTGCCGACCAGCACCGCCATGCCAATCATCAACAGGCTGCCCACGAAGGCATTACGCAAACCCCCGATACTACCAGGCGCTGGCGTGTCACCTGTAAACAGTTCCAGGTTAAGGGCGGTAGCACCATAAGAGAGGGTGGTCCAGAGAATCCAGACCAGCCAAAAGAGGCCAAACAGCGTCGTTGCCATGGCCATACCCAGATTGAAAATATTCCAGGCACGGCGGCGCAAATAACGGGCGTTCCCGGCCGCCTTCATAAACCCGCCTTCCCTTGTCCCTGACCGAGACGCCAGAGCATCAGTTTGGCCAGCACCAGCACCATGAAGGTAATGATGAAGAGAATGAAACCCAAGGCCATGAGCGCCGATTTGTACATAGGTGAGAAGGCCTCAGCAAACTCGTTCGCCAGCGCTGCGGCGATGGAGTTTCCGGCGTCGAGCAAAGAGATATGGAGGTCGTGGGCATTACCGATCACAAAGGTTACCGCCATGGTTTCACCAAGGGCACGGCCCAGACCGAGGAACACCCCGCCGACTACCGCCGTACGGGTATAAGGGAGAACCACATGACGTGCCATTTCCCAAGTCGTGGCACCCAAGGCATAGGCCGACTCTTTGAGCATCGCTGGCACAACCAGAAAAACATCGCGCATGATCGCGGAAATAAAGGGGATCACCATGATAGCCAGAATAATACCGGCAGTCAGCATACCAATGCCCATCGGCGGGCCGCGAAACAGTGCACCGATACCGGGCAGAGCACCCAGATGATCATTGAGCCAAGGCTCTGCGCTGGCCAAAACCGGTGCAAAGACGAAAAGCCCCCACATGCCGAAGATGATACTGGGGATACCCGCCAGCAGTTCAATAGCGCTGCCGACCGGTTGGCGTAACCATTCGGGCGCGAGTTCACTGATAAATAACGCGATACCGAAACTGGTGGGCACGGCGATCAGCAGGGCGATCAGGGAGCTGACCAAAGTCCCGTAAATTGGTACCAGAGCACCGAAGTTCTCCGTGACCGGGTCCCAGGCATCGCTCCAGAAAAAAGCGAGGCCAAAATGATGAAAAGCTTCCCACCCGCGCAAAAAAAGGGACAACGCCACCCCGAGCAGCAGGAGCAGGACCAAAAAGGCGAGCCCACCCGTCAGCCAGCGGAAGACCCGGTCCATAGCATGCAGGCATCGTGATCGCGCGGGGCTGATGCGAGATGGCACAGCGGGGGACGGCACCGCCGCCTTCCGCATTTCCAACTCTGCGTCGCGGGTATCGTCCATATCTTAGTTCACTGGCCCAGATTTCTTTTCCAGTACGCCGCAATCTGCGTCACCGTAGTTTTTGGTAATGGCACATAATCCAGGCTCCTGGCTTCTGCTTGCGCCTGCGGGGCTGTCAGGAACCAGCGCGCAAACTTCAGGACTCCGGCATTAGCCGTCTTATCAGCGTCCTTGCGCATAAGGATGTAAGTCGCAGCGGAAATGGGCCAACTCTGGACGCCCGGCTGGTTGGTGAGAATCATGTAGAAATCCTCTACCTTGGTAAAGTCCGCATTCGCCGCAGCGGCCTGGAAAGTGGCCAGATCAGGGGCCACCACTTTGCCCGCAGCATTGATCATTTTGCCGTAAGCCATGTGATTTTCCTTGGCATAGGCATATTCCACGTAGCCGATGGCACCGGGAATCCGCTGTACATATGCAGCGACGCCCGCATTACCCTTGCCACCCACACCGACAGGCCAGGAAACAGCAGTGTTATCGCCCACCCGATGCTTCCATTCCGGGCTGACCTTGGCCAGATAATTGGTAAAGTTGAAGGTAGTGCCGGAGCCGTCAGAACGATGGACCACGGTGATATTCATGTCCGGCAGCTTAACCCCTTTATTGAGGACAGCGATAGCCGCATCGTTCCATTTCTTGATCTTACCCAGGTAAATACCGGTGAGCACGGTGCCGTTGAAGGTCAGTTCACCGGGCTTTATACCGGGGACATTCACGACGGGGGCAATGCCAATAATCACTGCCGGAAACTGGACGAGCTGGTCTTTGCTGAGATATTCAGGTTTGAGGGGCATGTCGCTGTTGGCGAAAGCGACGGTTTTTGCCTTGATTTGGGCAATCCCGCCACCAGAACCGATGGCCTGATAGTTCACCATGGTGCCCGTTTTCTGTTTGTAGGTTTCTGCCCATTTGGACAGGACGGGATAGATGGCCGTGCCGCCTGCGGCGGAAATGGTTTCTGCCTGCGCTAGCCCTGCTACGCCCAGGCTCATCACGCCCAACATAAAAGCCACGCCGTTGGTCTTCATAATATCACGCCCCTTATGCAGATTTAGTTAAAAGCGGCACAGAGACTATAGCATGATTTTATTACCGTTTTATGACACTGCGGAGTCGGGGGGGAAACTGCGGGCGAGATGGAGCGGAAAATGCGCAGTAAAAGTGCTTCCTTTACCCACTTCGCTGGCTACTTCCAGATGCCCCTGATAGCGCTCGACGGCGTGCCGGACAATAGCCAATCCCAGCCCCGTACCACCTATGCGTCGGGATCGGCCTTTGTCCACCCGGTAAAAACGCTCGGTGATACGCTGCAAATGCTCGGCAGCGATGCCATCGCCGGTATCCTGCACCACGAAAAGCAGCTCGCCGGGGCAACGCTCCCAGCGTACGCTGACAGCGCGGTCTGCCGGGGTATATTTGATGGCGTTTTCTAATAAATTGCGAATGATACTGGTCAGGTCGATGGTTTCTGCGAAAAAACCCAAGTCGGCATCCAGCGCCGTGTCGATCTGCAAGCGTTTTTGCGCTATCGCTGGCGCCAGGGTGCTCAACATGTTGTGTATCATATCCGCGAGCATCAGCGTTTCACAGTGCTCCGGATTCGCTTCGGCGGCTTCCATGCGAGCCAGAGACAGCAGGTCTTCGACCAAAGACTGCATGCGCAGCGTCTGCTGTTCCATGAGACGGAGTTGACTGCTCACCTCATCGTCGGCGGCGATGGAACTGTCCAACATGTTTTCCAGAAAACCGCGCACCACTGTCAGTGGGCTGCGCAGCTCGTGAGAGACATTAGCTACGAAGTCCTGACGGACCTGTTCGAGTTGGCGGATACGGGTCACGTCCCGGAAGATGACCAAGGCGCCGGCATCGGCAAGGGGATAGCGCATCCCCTCCAATATCTGCTGGGCATCCGCCGGGGCGGGGAGTTGCAGACTGGGTGGTCCTTCACCGGCCAAAAAGGCGCGCAAATTGGGGGTTCGCAACCAGAATGCCAGCGGTTTGCCAGCGTCCTCTGGCCATTGCAGCTGCAGTAAGCGGATACCGGAAGGATTCACCCAAAGTAGCTGGCCGCGCGCATCCATGAGCACCACGACGTCAGGCATGGCCTGTAAAGCGTCGCGCAATTGGACAATTTGGGCGCTGAGCAGGCGGTGTTGCGCTTCCTGATCACGCCGCCAGTGGTAGCCCTCGGCAAAAGTCTCCTCCCACATCCCCCCCGCCAGCGGTGGCAGCAAGGTATCCGGGTTACGGAACCAGGCGCTGAAGCTCTGGGATTGCTGACGATGCCAGCCGACCCAGAGCGCCAGCAAGAGCGCGATGATTACCGATGGGAGGCAGGACCAGGTACGCAGATCATCGGCGACCCCAAAAATCGGAATCAGCGCCCAGAGTGCTACGGGGTAAAACCAGGCACGGAGGTACTTCACGCCGGAAAATGGCAACAACGTGTGCGGTGACAGGCTGAATGCGCAAAGGCTGCCGTGCCAGTCATCGTCCGTCCACCGTTTCTCACTGCAAACCCAGGGCACTACAGCGATAGCCCTCGCCCCTTACTGTTTCGATGATATGAGCGTAACCATGCTGGTCCAACTCCCGCCGCAAGCGGCGGATGTGAACATCGACCGTCCGCTCTTCGATAAAGCTCTGCCTCCCCCAGATCTGATCGAGTAGCATATCCCGCGAAAAAACCCGTTCTGGATTGGTCACAAAGAGACGCAAAAGACGAAACTCGGTAGGGCCGAGATGGATTTGCACCTCACCGGCGTACACCCGATGCGCGCGCAGGTCTACCTGCAGATCACCGACCCGTACCCGGCTGGCTGCCGTACCGCCATAACTGCGTCGTAACAGGGCATTGACCCGTGCCACCAACTCCCGTGGAGAAAAAGGTTTGGCCAGATAATCGTCCGCACCCGATTCAAGACCATGCACCCGGTCGCCCTCCTCACCGCGCGCCGTAAGCAAAATGATGGGCAGCTTCCGGGTTTCTTCACGGCGGCGCAGGGTACGGCACCATACCAGGCCATTCTCGCCAGGAAGCATCCAGTCAAGAACGAGTAACTGCGGCCCCCAGGTCAGAAGTACCGCTTCCGCAGATTCGACACTCCCCTCACAGCGCACCTCAAAGCCCTGACGCTGCAGGGTGACGCGCAGGAGTTCCTGAATACCTTCCTCATCCTCAACTACCAGGATGCGGGAAGATGCTTTGTCTTCGTCCATACCTGCCTTTCGCTCAGACACGCTCATCATCTGCTTATTGTGGCGCAAGCCCTGGCGGGATGCCAAGACATTGCGAACAAAGATAACCCGGTCAGTGCAGGATGGGAAGGATCATACCTTTAGTAGGTGCGGCGGGCACGGCCCGAAGGCGCCGCCCCTGAACCGGGTCGGCCCCGCCCTGCGGCGTGCGCCGGACGGCGCGGAGCCGATGACGGCGCATGACTGGCGAAGGGTTGGCGCGGCTCGAAGCCGACGACGACCTCCCGGTCAAAGGAGCGGCGCAGCAGCTTTTCCACATCCTGCAACTGCTTACGCTCCTCACTGCTCACCAGCGATACCGCCTGGCCATTGTTGCCAGCGCGACCGGTCCGTCCGATGCGATGGACATAATCCTCGGGCACATGGGGGAGTTCAAAATTCACCACGTGGGGCAACTCACTGATATCGATGCCGCGGGCAGCGATATCCGTCGCGACCAATACCCGTACTTTACCTTCCTTGAACTCCGCCAGAGCGCGGGTGCGGGCACCCTGGCTCTTGTCACCATGGATAGCCATAGCCTGCACACCGTCCTGGGATAAGTGCTTGGCGAGGCGATCGGCACCATGCTTGGTGCGGGTAAAAACCAGTACCTGCCCCCATTGATGTTCTTCAATCAGATGCGCGAGGAGTTCGCGCTTGCGATCTTGATCGACGGCAAAAACCCGCTGCGCGACATTGTCAGCGGTGGCATTGCGCGATGCGACCTCGACGCTGGCCGGGTTATTCAGCAGGCCATCGGCCAGAGCACGGATTTCTGGCGAAAAAGTCGCCGAAAAGAGCAGGTTCTGGCGCTTTTTCGGCAACACCGCAAGAATACGCCGGATGTCGCGGATAAAGCCCATGTCGAGCATGCGATCGGCTTCGTCAAGCACCAGGATTTCGACACGAGAGAGGTCAACGCTGCGCTGCTGGATGTGATCCAGCAGGCGACCGGGGGTAGCGACCAATACGTCTACACTACGACGCAACTTCTGCATCTGCGGATTGATCTTGACACCACCGATGAGCACCAGCGAGCGCAGGGAAAGATAGCGCCCGTACAACTGCACGCTCTCCTCTACCTGCGCCGCCAGTTCGCGGGTGGGGACCAGAATCAGCGCACGCACACTGGAAGGACCACGCGCTGCGGTATCTGCGGTGGCGGACAGTTTGTGCAGAATGGGCATGGCAAACGCAGCCGTCTTGCCGGTACCCGTCTGCGCGCCGGCCAACAGATCGACACCAGACATAACCACCGGGATGGCCTGTTCCTGAATGGGGGTTGGGGAGGTGTAACCGCGCTCGGCAGCTGCACGCCAAATGGGCTCAGAAAGCCCAAGGGATTCAAAAGATGACATAAATTTTAACTCCGAAAACACCGGCCTCGCCACAGGGGCGCCAGTCTATGGCAGACGCTTCATCAAGGTGGGGACCAGTGCGACGCGCATCATGCAGACTGAGGCATGACGGCGAGTGCACCTTAACAGAACATACTAATTATTGCGAGTAATATAATAGCGACAGGGATGGCTGCGCTACTCAGCCTGCAACCATCCTCTGTCCTAACTGAGGCAACAGGGCTTTCGCAGTCACGTTTTGCCGTAATGATCGGGGTGAAGATGATGATCAATGACCATCCTTGAGAAAGATCTCCCTGAAGATCAGATGGACGCAATCGCTGACAGCCAACCGATGGACACCCACACTTCACAACGAACGGGACAGATTAATAGCGGCAGATAGCACGCCCTGAGTGGCATACCAGAAATTAATAATTAAATATGTGTTGCAACTCAGTATGTGGCGGAGGCGGTACCCGCCTAACATAGGTGTTATACAGTCCGTTACCGTCCACAAAACCCTTTGCAATCCATTGTATTGCAGCAAACCACGTCCTATACTGTCCGGTATGGATTGCATAAATCCACGTTTGAAAGTAAGACCGAAAGTAAGACCGGAATCGAAAGGGGGTATATGGCAAAGATGCACCTGCTGGACGCTGGCACAGCGAAGAACGCCAAGACAGGCACGCACAGTGATGGCGGCAATCTCTATCTGCGGGTGCGACCCTCTGGATCACGCGCATGGGTGTTCCGTTATGTGGTCAACGGCAAACCGCGTGAAATCGGTATGGGTGCATACCCTGACTTGGCGCTGAAGGATGCCCGTACCAAGGCCGCCGATATGCGGAAGGCGATTGCAGACGGCACCGACCCAGCCCACGTCATACGGCCACCTATAGAAACCAAGGCACGCACCTTTCAGGAGGTGGCCCTGGAGACCATTGAGGCGCTCCGTCCCGGCTGGCGAAACGTCAAGCACGCACAACAGTGGGAAAACACGCTCAGGGATTACGCCTATCCGGTCATTGGCGGAAAGCTGGTGGAATCAATCACCGTGGATGACGTACTCCGGGTATTGTCACCCATTTGGCACGACAAAACAGAAACGGCCACCCGTCTACGCCAAAGAATAGAGATGGTGCTGGATCGCGCGGCAGTCCTGGGCGAACGGGATCGCGACCGCATCAATCCGGCAAGCTGGAAAGGTAATCTTGAGCATTTGCTACCGAAAGCACAGAAAGTTCAGAAGCGCGAACATTTTGCCGCCCTGCCCTACGCAGAGCTTCCGGCGCTGATGGCGCAGCTACGCCAGAAGCAGACGATAGGTTCCATGTGCCTACGCGCCATCGCACTGACCGCTTGCAGGTCCGGTGAGATACGGGGCTTGCAGTGGGAGGAAATAGACCTGGGCAACAAAGTCCTGACCATCCCCGAGACCAGAACCAAGACCGGCAAGGCACACACAGTCCCGATGAGTGATGAACTTGTGCGGATCATCGAGCGCATGGCCGAACTCGGGACTATCGGCACAGTGTTCCCGAATCGCAAAGGTCAGCCATTATCAGATGTTGGGGTAACAAAAGTCATGCGGGAGTTTTCCAGTGCCGCGACCGTACACGGCCTACGCAGCGACTTCAGGGATTGGGCAGGCGACCGGACGCACCACAGCCGCGAAGTGATCGAGCAATGCTTGGCACACGCCATCAGTGGCGTTGAGGGCGCTTACCGGCGCGGCGATGCCCTAGAGAAGCGGCGCAAGGTCATGGAAGATTGGGCGCGGCACTTGGGCGAGCAGTCCGGCAATGTGGTCACGCTTTCGGTGGCATAAGTTTCACCGCCATGCTCTAGGGCATCGAACCTGAAAGGCCGGGACCTGACCAACCTACGGGCACAGGCAAAGGGTATCGCATTGGTGGCGGGGGATTGATGCTTTCACACACTATTCTCGCCCGGCTGTAGTACCGGGAATCAATGTTCATCATGTTCATCGCGGCCATCTTCACGCTTTCCAATAGTCCGGCTTTGCCGTATGATATGCCTGTATGCTTACCTTGATCGAGACACCGCTGTTTACAAGCCTATGGCCCGATTACTGGACCGAAGAAGAACGCGGCCAGTTCTGTTCGTGGTTGGCGCTGCAACCGGACGCAGGCGACGTGATCCCCCGCAGTGGAGGGTGTCGTAAAGTCCGATGGAGCCGGGCGGGGATGGGAAAGCGTGGTGGCGTTCGGGTGATCTATTACCTGCAACGTGAGGACGGGGAGATATGGCTACTGCTGATCTACGCCAAGAACGTGCAGGAGAATGTACCAGCGCATGTGCTGCAGCAATTACGCAAGGAGATTGACGATGCCGATGACTGAAAAGGAACTCATGGAACGGGACGCCAAGCGCGATATTGGCGCGGAACTTCTGGAATCCGTCCGGCAGATGAAGGCCGGGAAGAAAGGTGCTGTCCACAAGATCGACGTGCCTGGGGTGGTGCAGGCCCGGATCAGTGCCGGATTGTCACAGTCACAGTTTGCCGCGCTGATGGGGGTGTCTATCCGTACCCTTCAGGATTGGGAACAGGGGCGCCGCAATCCGTCCGGCGCGGCGATGACGCTACTCCGCATCGCGGCCAAGCACCCGGATGTGATCCGGGAGGCGCAGGTGGCATAACGATTTGAGTTGTACCGCCATGCTCTAGGCTGATCCCCGAAAGGCCGGAACCTTCACCGGCTTGGGCATGGCACCTATTCCCGAAGGAAGCGCAGAGAAGGAGCGCAGAAGATGAAATCGTTTACAGTAATCATGCAGCCGCATGTTGTGGCGCATTACCTGACCCGCAGGGCGCTCAAGCGCTTCCGCGACCTCCCGGACGACGCAGACACTTATTCCGCCGTGTACGACAGCGTACTGGGAACGATGGGCGTGGCAGCGGCCAACGGCGACCTTGTGCTGCTGGCGTTCCCCTTATGGTATCCCGTGCCTGCACAATTCACCCTGGGCGATAATGGGTGGCTTAATACGCAGGGAGTCGGAATCACGACAGAGGATTTGTTTGCCTGGATGAAGTCTTTTGATCGAGACATCGCCAATAATCACGATACCCTGGATTACTTCTGGAAAGAATTGCAAGGCGATGTCGCCAGCACCGAATCTGAAACCACAACGGCAGACGGGGCGCGCCTTATTGGGGACTTCGCGCGAGTGCCGTTCGGGAAAAAGGGCGAGTGGTACAAAGAGAATGTCCGGCGCGTCATTAGCGAGGCTTTGGAAGAAGTGGGAATGGATGCAACCCGGACGCAGGTCATTACGTGGGCCTACGGTAATAATAAGGGAAGCAGTAACGAGACATGGAAGACGCACATTACCGGGTCACTTATCGAAGCCGTGAAAAATGAAATGATGAAAATTTCACGGCATATTTCACGCGGAGGCAATCCGCACTAAACCGGGAAAAATCGCACAACATATTTATTATACTATGATTTGTCATTGGATTTTATTTTTCCTAAATCGTCCGAAATAGTGTTGACGTGGCCGCATTTCATGGGAACATATCCGTACAGGTTAATCACATTGAGGCCTGTAAACCATGAAAAGCGAAGATCAAATCCAACTACGCGCAAATGGCGCATCCGCATATTGTGGGATGTCTCGTAGTACTTACTTAAAATTGGTGTCGGAAAAGAAGGCACCACAACTCCGGCGGCTTGGTCCTGGCGTCGTGATTTGGGATCGTGTCGAACTCGACCGGTGGATAGAGGCTGGGGAACGTGCATGAAAAAGGCCACCCCCGCGACAGAAGTGACCCCGAACAATCAGCCCATAAATCATAACACAATCCGCGCACTGAGACACATGCTTGCGGGCATCGCCAACCTTCAGAAGATCACCGCTACAAACGAACAAGGGCAAGTTTTAATCGCTGAAATCCATCTTGCACTCCGCGCAGAAATCCGCCGCATTGTCGGAATTGGGGTGCGATATGGATAAAAACTCACGATTCCGCAAGACCTACCAGCCCAATGCTGACAATCGCGCACCAATCGACAAGGTGTTGTCCGCGCTGGATGGCGTCAAGAAAACTGGCCCTGATAAGTGGATCGCTCGTTGTCCTGCCCATGATGACAAGCGGCCAAGCCTGAGTGTTAAGCAGGCCGACGATGGAAAAGTCTTGTTCAAGTGCTGGAGTGGATGTTCTGCCCAAGCCATCACCGAAGCCCTTGGCCTATCATTGGCCGACCTGTTCCCCGGCGACCGGCGCAGTCTGGCCGACCACGGCACTGGCCCCATGCGCCGCCCGTTCGATTATCGGGATGCACTGACCGGGATCAGCACTGAAGCAATCACGATCCGGGTCATAGCAGGTGCATTGCAACGCGGAGAAACGCTGGACGAATCGGCGGTCAACCGTCTGGCGCTGGCCGAGGAGCGCATTAGCGACGCCCTTGCAGGCACAGGGGGTGCGAAATGATAAGCGCCGAAGAGATTGACACACAGGTTGATGCCGAAGAGCAGAACGCCCTGGCCGAACTGCTGACCATCACCCGCGTGGCGATGCCCCGGCATTTTGGCGGGCACTGAAGCCCCACACGACCGCGATAAAATCACTTATGGACAACGACCCCGGCGAGTATCAGGCGTGGCGGGCAGAAATCAAAAGCGCGTGCAGCAAGATCAATGTCAGTTCGCTGGATGATTTTATCAGCCCGTCCGAGGGTGGCGATGGATCCGGCAGTCAGGCCACCGAGCTTGCAGATCTGGGCGCCGGACGTTGCGAACTTTGGCACGATGCTGACGGTAATGCGTATGCCACCATCACCGGCGAGACACATAACGAGCACTGGCGCATTGATTCCACCGGCTTCCGGGATTGGCTGTCGTGGATCGCCCATTCAGAAATGGGGACCGCACCTTCCGCGGAGACCATAAAAAGCGCCTGCAACGCCATGGCCGGTCAAGCCAAGTTCGATGGGAAAGAGCATGAACCCCGGCGACGTGTGGCTAAGGATTCCTCAGGGTGCTGGCTGGACGTTGGAGACGACCAGTGGCGGGCAATCCTGGTAACAGCGACCGGCTGGAAGATTATGAACAAGCCAGCGGTGCGGCTGATACGGACCAAAGCCACCCGGCCACTTCCCGAGCCGGTATCTGGTGGCAGCGTTGATGCTCTCTGGAATCTGGTGAATGTGCCGGAGCAGGAAAGACTTCTGGTGCTGACATGGATCATCGAGTGCTTCCGGTCGGACACCCCCTACGCCCTGCTGGAACTCACCGGCGAGCAAGGCGCGGCGAAGTCCATAGCACAGCGCATATTCCGGCGCTTCGTTGACCCCAATCAGGTGGAGCTACGCGGAAGACCCAAAACCACAGAAGATATTTATGTGGCGGCGGCCAACTCCCACTTGCTCAGCTATGAAAATCTTAGTGGGTTATCGAATGACCAGTCCGACGCGCTTTGTACCTGCTGCACCGGGGGCGGTTACGCGGCGCGGCAACTCTACACAAACGGCGAGGAGGCCACACTCACAGCGCATTGCCCCGTAGCCCTGAACGGTATTTCCCCGATAGTGCTCCGCCCTGATTTGCTGGATCGCTCTGTCTCGATAACCCTGCCCGAGATCACGGTACGGAAAACAGACGATGAGATCAGGGAGGCAACCGAAGCGGCGGCGCCTGGAATCATGGGTGCTCTGCTGGATTTGTTCAGCAATGCTCTGGCCGTGTTGCCATCGGTAGTCATACCCCCTGAGCAGCGGCCCCGCATGGCTGATTTTGCAACATTGGGGGAAGCCATCGCCAAGGTGCAGGGCTATCCGGAGGGGCATTTTCTGACCCGCTACACCGATCACCGGCGGACAGCGATTGGCCGGACGATTGACGCCTCACCCGTAGCGGCGGCGATGGTGGATTATGTGGATCGTGGCAATCGGTACAGTGGCACCGTCAAAGGGCTGCTGGAGGTACTGACCGAGCACAAGCCGGATCATGAACGGGACGAATACTGGCCGCGCAGTCCAAAAGGGCTTGCCGATGCCATGCGTAGATATTCCCCGGCTCTTCGTCAAATGGGTACCAAGGCCCGCGTGGACAGCACCCGGCGCATCATGGATGGCATCCACTGTGAACTTGCTCGACAGGCCGCGGACTATTCTTGCCAGCCTCAAGCACCGGGAAACGCAGTTCATGATGTTCATGAAGTTCATGCGGCCCCCAAAACAGCGGAAATCTGCCCGCAATGCTCCGGTACAGGCTGCCCTCTCTGCTGGGATACCTCAGGCGATGACGGTCTACAGGAGGAAATCTGATGGATGCTGCAACCATCATCCGCGACTTCACGGCCAAGGGGGTGCAACTGGCCCCTGCGGACCACAGCACGATCAGCATTACACCCAGATCACGCCTCACCGACGCTGACCGCGATTTACTACGCAAACACAAAGCCGATGTGCTGGCCGAACTGCACAATATGAACATGATGAACATTGATTCCGGCCATTTACCCCCGGCAAGAATAGTCCGCAAGCCCAGATCATGTTCATAGGGTGTCGCGGCGGCTGGACGTGACCGGCACCAGCAATAAATTATTTGCCGTCATGGTGGCCTACCGAGAACCAAGAGTAAGACCGAAAGCAAGACCGAGGCCATCAGGTAAAAATAAAGCCCCTAAATATCAGGGGCTTACTTGCAGTCATTGGCGGAGGCGGTGAGATTCGAACTCACGAGGGGCATTAACCCCTGCCGGTTTTCCTTACCCGCTATGGCTTTCGCCACAGGACCACGGGGGTCCTTTTGGAGTCTGGATCATGCCTTCACCCTGGCCGTGAGGCTGTAGGTGGGAACCGTCTGATCTCTACACCTTCCGGAACCATTCCGGCTTGGCTCGGCGTTACCTCGAATATACCAGGGGCTTCGCCGAATTTGATCCCTGCCACCCTGCCCGTTTCCCGGCAGGGGCTCGATTGGGGACAAGACCGGTGCAATCAACCGCTCTGCCACACCTCCGCAGCCCGCTAGTCTAACGAAAATGCTGCCCGATGGAAATGGCGGCAACACCGCCCCTCAGCAAAATATTATATAATGATTTTCTGCTTATTTATCGAGCAATTAAAAATACCTTGGTGCCTGCAACATCCGCCGGAGGCTATACTGCCTGCGTGCTCATTTGGAGCGCCGCGATAGCAATATGGAGGAGAGGTCAATGTTCAAAAAAATGATAACAGCTGCCATCTTGGGGCTTGGCTTGGCGGGATCGACAATGGCTATGGCTGCCGCCCCCGCTGCGGCAGCAACCAGCACCGCCCAGGCTCCTGCCGCCGCTCCGGCTTTCATGTCCTCTGCCTGGGCGCAAAATCTCTGCATCGCCTGGAACAACAGTCCGACATTGACCGAAAAGCTAGCCGGTTCCTGGGTCAAAAATAATGGTGGCAAAGGCTACAAAGTGATGGAAATCTCTGACTCCGACATGAAGAGCACCCCGCCTGTACAGCTCGAAATCGCGCTGAAGGGGGGCAAAGCCGAGTGCATCTACGGCGGCCCTATTAAAGTCACCAAACTTAACTATAATCACGACTACAAAATGTGGGCTACTACTCATAATTGGCAGCACATGGGTTCACCCATGATAGCGATGATGTGGGGCGACTTGAATTTCAAGGGTCCGAAAATGGAAGCCATGGAAAACATGGGCCCTTTTGGCGCCTTTCTGAAACTGGTCAAGGACGTGCCGGCAACCGTTCCGGCCCCCTGATCGGCTGACGCAGCAACAGCGGGCACCCTGGCAGTTCCGGAGTGCCCCTGGTGCATGGGCATCATTCGCCGTACTAACTTTTCTGCAAACGCTCCAGCAAAATAGCGTTTACCTGATCAGGATTGGCTTTCCCCTGACTGGCTTTCATCACCTGCCCCACAAAGAAGCCCAGCAGTTTGTCCTTTCCGGCGCGGAAATCGGCCGCCTGTTGCGGATTGGCCGTGACAATGGCGTCCACCATTGCGGCAATAGCCGCCGCATCGGTAATCTGCCGCAAACCCCGACTATCAATGATGGCATCCACCTCGCCACCGCGATAGAAAATCTCTTCAAAGATTTCTTTGGCGATCTTGCCAGAAATCGTCTGATCCTCAATACGTTGAACCAGCAGACGCAGTTTTTCTGCAGAGACCGGACAGCATTCAATCTCCACACCTGCCTTGTTGAGGGCGCCGAGTAGATCGCCCATGACCCAGTTCGCTGCCAGCTTACCATCGACGTTGGCGGCCACCTGCTCGTAGTAATCCGCCAGGACACGGCCAGAGGTAAGCACCCCCGCATCATAGGCGGTCAGCGCGTACTGACGCATAAAGCGGGTCCGCTTGGCATCGGGCAACTCAGGAAGGGTGCCTCGTACCCGCCCAATACGCGATTCGTTCAGCACCAACGGTAGCAGGTCAGGGTCAGCAAAATAGCGGTAGTCGTTGGCTTCTTCCTTGCTGCGCATGGAGCGGGTTTCGTCGCGATTGGCATCATAGAGACGGGTTTCCTGCACAATATGACCGCCGCTCTCCAGAATATCGCGCTGGCGAACCATTTCGTATTCAATCGCCTTTTCCAAAAACCGAAAGGAGTTGAGATTTTTAATCTCTGCCCTGGTTCCATATGCTGCGCCCGGCCGCCGCAAGGAGACGTTAGCGTCACAGCGGAAGGAGCCTTCCTGCATATTGCCATCACAAATATCCAGATAACGCACCAGTGCATGCAGCTTCTTGAGATACGCCACCGCCTCCCCCGGCGACCGCATATCTGGCTCTGACACAATTTCCAACAAAGGTGTACCCGCACGATTCAGGTCAATGCCGGACTGACCAATAAAGGCCTCGTGCAGTGATTTACCAGCGTCTTCTTCAAGGTGAGCACGGGTGACACCCACAACCTTTTCCACCCCGTCTGACAGCTGTACCGTCAGCGACCCCTTGCCGACGATGGGCAACTCGTACTGGCTGATCTGATAGCCCTTGGGCAGATCTGGGTAAAAGTAGTTTTTGCGGGCAAAAATACTGTGCCGATTCAGTTCCGCGCCAATCGCCAGCCCCAGAGCAATAGCCTTATCCACTGCGGCTGCATTGAGGACCGGCAGAGCACCAGGCATCGCTAGACAAACTGGGCAGGTATGCGTGTTCGGCTCTGCCCCGAAAGTGGTCGGACAACCGCAAAATATTTTGGTGGCGGTATTGAGCTGGGCGTGGACTTCCAGGCCGATGACAACTTCCCAATCCATACTCAAGCCCCCCCCGCCGACAAGCACGGATGCGCGCGATGCCATTGGGTTTCCTGTTGATAGCGGTGAGCCACATTGAGCAAGAGATCATCGGCGAAGTAATCCCCCATCAACTGCATGCCAATAGGTAACCCGGCCGCCGTGAAACCACAGGGAATGCTTACTGCAGGAATACCCGCCAGGTTCACCGCAATGGTATAAATATCTGCCAGATACATGGCTACCGGATCCGCATTTTTGGCCTCCAGCGAAAAGGCCGGAGTCGGCGTGGTCGGTCCGACAATAATATCCACTTCCGCAAAAGCCCGCCGGAAATCCTCACGAATCAGACCGCGCACCTGCTGGGCCTTGCGATAATAGGCATCATAGTAACCTGCAGAGAGTACATAAGTGCCCACAAGAATACGTCGCCGCACCTCCGCACCAAAGCCCTCATACCGGCTCTGCTGATACAAATCAGTCAGGTCGACAGGATTCGCCGTCCGATGGGTGTAGCGCACCCCGTCAAAGCGGGCCAGATTACTGGAGGCTTCTGCTGAGGCCAATACATAGTACGTGCTCACCGCATGGGGATTATTCGGCAAGCGAATGGACTGCACCACAGCGCCCTGCCGGGACAGCTCCGCAATACCCGCCTGCACGGTGGCCGCCACCTCGGGGTCGAGGCCGGCGCCGAAAAACTCCTCCGGTACCCCCACCCGCAAGCCCTGCAAGGGACGATCCAGGCCGCGTAAAAAATCGCTGGCGGCGGCCGGATGACTGGTTGAATCGCGCGGGTCATGCGCCGCCATCACGTTCAGCATCAGCGCACAGTCCTCGGCGTTACGCGCCATGGGACCGCCCTGATCCAGACTGGAAGCAAAGGCGATCATGCCGTAACGGGAGACCCGACCATACGTCGGCTTGATACCCGTGATGCCACAAAGGGCGGCTGGCTGGCGGATAGAACCCCCGGTATCCGTACCCGTCGCCACAGGGATCAGACCCGCCGCCACCGCCGCGGCAGAGCCCCCGGAAGAGCCGCCGGGCACCATATCGGCATGCCAGGGATTGCGCACCGGACCAAAATAACTGGTCTCGTTAGAGGAACCCATGGCGAATTCATCCATATTCAGCTTACCCAGCATGACCATACCCTCTGCCGCCAGCCGCCCGACTACGGTGGCGTTGTAGGGCGAGACAAAATGCTCCAGCATCTTTGAAGCACAGGTGGTGCGCACCCCCGCGGTGCAGAAGATGTCCTTATGGGCCATGGGAATGCCGAGTAAGGGACCATCCTCACCAGCCGCCCGCCGCGCATCCGCCGTCGCGGCGACGGCCAGGGCTTCACTCTCGGTAACCGTGATAAAAGCATTCAGTGCCGGATTGAGGGCGGAGATCCGCTTCAGCAGCGTCGTGGTCAATTCTACGGAAGAAAAATCCCGCTCCTGCAGGCCCTGGCGGAGTTCCCGCAGGGAGAATTCGTGGAGTTCCAAGTGTGGCTCCTACTCGATAACTTTGGGGACGAGAAAAAGCCCATGTTCAACCGCCGGGGCACTGGCCATAAGCAGCTCACGCTGATCGTGATTGCAGACCATGTCCGGACGCAAGGGCTGATCCAGATCCAGGGGATGGGCCATGGTCGGGACACCCGTCGTGTCAATCGCACGCAGTTCTTCCACCAGCCCTATGATACGCTCTAACTGCTCCGCCACTGCGGGTATTTCTGTCGGCGGTAACGCAATACGGGCCAGATGTGCCGTGCGGCGCACGGTATCCTGATCGAAGGCCATGATTATGGATTTCCTTTTTTGCTCTCGTGACTCTGGGTGGATTGCTCTGGTGTGCTGGCTACTGGTGGCGATAGTTCCAGGCCCTCCAGCAGCTGGTTTTTACTGACAGCACCGCCGGAAATCAGATACTGCTCATGCTGTTCCCAGGCGTTACGCATAAATACATAAGGATTAACCGCGTTTTGGACCATATGAATATTAGGCCCCTCGACATAGCCCGTATTGACAATCCCCATACCAGTCAAGGCGTACTGAGCCGGGATACTGGTCAGATAATAGGTCGGCCCGACAAATATCGCCATCGCCAGACCAGGCAAATTGCGCAATGAACTGGGTCCGTAAAATGGCAGAACCAGATAGGGCCCCTGCGGTACGCCCCAGACACCCAGTGTGACTCCCAAGCTATTATCATGCCTGGGCAGTTCCAAATCGCTCGCCACATTGAAGAGTCCACCCAGGCCAAACACTGAATTGACGAGGAAGCGGCTCAGATCTTCCATGCCCTGCTGACCACGGCCCTGCAGGAAATCGTTGATAAAAATATAGGGCATATCCACATTGGAGAATACATTACTGACCCCCTCGCGGACGAAATCTGGGGTCACGGTCTTGTATCCGGTAGCTACCGGCTCCAGCACATAATCATAAAGCCCCATATTCAGATGAAACATCGGCCTGTTGATGACCTCCAGGGGGTCCGTGGGAGATTTTGCGGCATCCTGAGGCCCATTTACCGTGGCACAGCCCGACAAGGTCAACATGCCAAGGGCCAGTATCACGCCTGATAAATACGCACCTGATCGCATCATTGGGACCCTTTGGCGTACCCGGCAATTTGCGCTTTCAGATGCGCGACCAGTGCGGCAAAACCCTTTTTCTGCACGGTTTCGGTATATTCCGCCCGCTTCAGGGAGAGATCGCTGACCCCGTCAGCGACGACATTAACGATACGCCACTGATCCCCCTGCTTCTGGAGAATATAATCAAAGCGATGCACCTTACCATTGCGCTGTGTAAAGGTACTGAATATCCCTTCTGTACCGGACAGCAAGGTTTCACTGCGCACAATAGCAAAACGCTCCCCATTGAAACTGTTGAAACGTGCTGCATAAGTGGCTGCAGTGTAATCGGCAAGCACTCCGACAAACTCTTTCTGCTGTTCCGGACTGAGCTTACTCCAATAGGCGCCCAGCGTCAGGCTGGCGATTCGCGGATAATCAAAAGCGGTCTGTACCACTGGAGCGACAATACGATAACGACCACGGTAACCCAATCGGCTACCACCCTGCATGGATTTGATGAGGGCAGTATCCAATGCATTGATGGTTGCTTCCGGCGTATTCGCAAGGATCGTCTTATCCGCTGATGTTGCAGACATGGATGCTGCTGGCGCGGTCAGCGCCGCTGCGGAGAGCAGCGGGGTGGTACCCGCCAGCGCACAGACCAACAACATTATCGCCGACTTTTTCAGCATAGCTCCTCCGAATATATCCAGAATTTTATGCGGACCCGGAAGCATCTCAACGTTCGACGCGCAACGGAAAGACCGGGTGACTGGGACCCTGAGGGGGTGGCGACACCGGCATGTCTGGCGCCATCGGCCCCTCCGTGCGCGGACCGAGCAGCGCTACTTTCAAGGCCCGCAACGGATGGATGAAGGTATCATTGACGGCCGTCGGCTCAAAACCGGAGTGCACCTGACATTGGTCACATTTCCCATTCACGCCCACGCCATATTTGTCCCACGGCGTTGTCTCCATCAACTCATTGAAGCTCTGCGCATAACCCTCGCTGACCAGCAGATAACATGGCTTCTGCCAACCAAAAATGTTGCGGGTGGGGTTGCCCCAGGGCGTGCACTGATAATTCTGATTGCCTGCCAGAAAATCTAAAAACAGGCTGGATTGATTAAATGTCCACTTTGCCTTGCGCTCCTTACCAATCCGGAAGATATCGCGGAAAAGCTGGCGAGAGGCACGCCGCTGGATAAATACCTCCTGCTGCGGTGCCCGCTCGTAATTGAACCCCGGCGAGATGGTCACACCCTCAACATCCAAGGCCTTGCATTCATCCAGGAAGCTCGCCACTTCTTCAGCGCCTTCGCCCTGGAAGAGGGTGCAGTTGACTGTAACCCGGAAGCCCTTTGCCACAGCTTCGCGGATCGCATCTGCCGCACGCTGGTAGGTGCCGGGCTGACACACGGATTCATCATGACGATGTTCGTTGCCATCCAGGTGCACCGAGAAGGTCAGGTATGGAGACGGCTGATAATCGTCCATACGTTTCTTGAGGAGTAACGCGTTGGTACAAAGATAAACAAAACGCTTGCGCTCGACGAGACCAGCCACGACGGCGGGCATATCCTTGTGAATAAGCGGCTCGCCACCAGCGATGGAAACAATAGGCGCGCCGCATTCTTCGGCGGCGCCAATACACTCCTCTACAGAGAGGCGTTGGTCGAGGGTTTCGTCGGGATAATCAATTTTTCCGCACCCCGCGCAGGCAAGATTGCAACGGAATAATGGTTCCAGCATCAGCACTAATGGATAGCGCTTACGCCCCCGCAATTTCTGCGCAAGGATGTAGCGGCCTACCCGATAGCTCTGAATTAAAGGAACGCCCATGATAAAATACCCCCGCATCGCTGCAACGCAGCATGTAAGTAATGAACAACAACCTGTGGCTAGTATAACATACCAAAGCGTATGTGGGACAAGGTCACAAACATTTAGAATGAATATGGGTATCGGCACCCATAGCCAAAGACACGGCGATCATAAAACGCTCTCTTCGTTGCCGTGTCTCTGCCGCCACTGAAGATGTATATGGTGGCCCTCTAATGCTTGCCAAGACAAGAGTACCGGGATGCCTAGCACGATTTCACGGAAACGCCGTGCCAGCGAAAAGGCCAGCGCCAGGTCGGGACCTACCCCAATAGCGCTACCGAAAAGGATAAAACCGCCCTCCTGTATCCCCAGTCCTCCAGGCACCAGAAAGGCCATGCTGCGCAGGGCCTGCCCCAAGCTTTCCATGAGCAGCGCCGCCCAGAACGGGATAGGTTGCCGCAGCAACCAGAAGGTAAGCCAGACCTCTGCGGTGCCGGCCAACAGACTCGCCAGTTGCCAGAGATTGGCCGGAAGCAGGCTCCAGCGGCGGGCATAGAGCCTGCGGATTTCGGCATCCAAACATTGCGGATCGCCCATGAGTGCAAGCAGGTCCTTGCCACCCAGGAGTTTTTTCATCACCATCTGTAAAATAGTGAATAAACCCCAGTGCCGCTGCATCCAGATAAAGACCACCAGCAGTGGCAAGGCCAGCGCCAAAAGAAACACCACATCCAGCTGCAGATGGTGATCACTCACCTCGTAACTGAGCACCATGAGCCCCGCAAGCGTGAAAGCAAACTGGCTCAACAAGGTCAAAGTGACTTCGACCATAACACTCGCCCCGGCGATATAGCCGGGCACGCCATGGCGAGTCAGGAGGCGTACACCGAGCAAATCACCGCCCACCCGCGCCACCGGCAAGAGACCGTTGACCGCCTCGCGGACCAGCGCGACCCATAGTAAAAACCAATAGTGGGCGCGCGCTTCACCGCGCAGCAGCCACTTCCAGCTCAGCACATCCAGAGATTGCGGCAGCAGGTGAAAGGGGAGAAGCCACAACAGGCCCCAGCCAGCTACCACCAACAATTTTACAATATCGGAAATACCGGCCTGCACGATCAGGAAAACAGACAAGCCCAGGCCAAGCAGACCAGCCGCCAGAAACAGAAGATTGCCTTGCCGTTTCAACAAATCAGCTGCCTTCATCCTGCGCGATACCCTCTTCGCGGGGTGACTGGGTGAAGAGCAGCAGCAGCGCCGGAAGTACAATCAGAATGCACAGCAACACAATGGCCAGCGCGAGGCTCAGAGCTTCACCCAAGCTGGCCATACCGGGATCGCGGGAAACCGCCATACTACCAAAGGCGCTGAGGGTCGTGAGCCCACTAAAAAAGACCGCCATGGGGGTGGATGTGCCGAGCAAATGTGCCACATCCACCCCGTTGCGCCAGCGCACCACAATGTAAATAGCAAAAGCCACACCCAGACCGATGAGTAGTGGCAGAACGATAATGTTGCCCAGATTGAAACTCAACCCAAACAAACGCATGGCCGCCACTGTAAACAATGCCGCCAGCAGCAGCGGGATCATGATCAGGAGCACATCCCGGTAGCTGCGCAAAGCCAGGAGGAGCAGCAAGCTGATGGCTATCAGCGCAATAAAGGTGGCCTCCTGAAAAGCCCCGAGCACCGCCTCCCCACCCTGAACCAGCATCACCGGTGTCCCCACGGCGTTCGGTTCCACCTTCAGCACGCTCTGCACAAACGTTGTCATTACCCGGTTCTTACTGAGATTGGCTTTAGGGATAATCTCCACTCGCGCCTGACCCGAGGCCGCCACATAGCGATCTCGCAGAGACTTCGGCAAAGTCTGCAGGGTCACTGGGGCTGCCGACAAGGCCATACCGAGTCGCTGCAACTCACCGGGTAAAGTCCCCATCACCCGCGTTTGCAGATCCTCGATCGCTTTACGATCAGTGCCGTCCTTCGCTAAAAACTGCTCCAGATGACCAGCCAACGCCGCAGCTACCCGCCCATCGGGTGTGCTCTCACCTTCTTTTTGCGCGAGATCTCTCAACTTTATTACCAGATCCGCAAGATTTGTGCTGGTATCCGACGTCGGCGGTTGCAAACTGCTGGGCATCAACAGCGAAAAGGGTGGCACCAGAATCTGCAGATTCTGCAAAATGGTCAACTTCTCCGCTTGATGTTTCGGAATATAGCTGGAGACCGTCAGGGCATGTGCCACCGTGGGCAGTTGTTCTGCACGCGTGGCAAGGGCCTGGGCCGCAGCAATATCAGGTGTGAGTACATCAATGCGATACGGGGCCGTCTGTGGATCAGCGAGTAGTTTCTCAAAAACGCGCACCCCCTCGGCATGGCTGTCGATCATATGCAACGGATTAAAATCAAAGGACGTGCGCAATGCCAGTGGCACCGATGCCAGCGCCAGCAGGGTTACCGCGCCCAGTATATAGTAGGCATAACGGTGGATAGGGTGATGCACCAAAGTAGGAATATGATGCATGTGTGGGTAGTACGTCGCTTTTGTACTGGTGCTCACCATAGGCCAGAGGGTCAAAAAAGCGGGCAGGAAGGTGAGCGTCATAAAGAGGGCAACGAGCATACTGGTGCCGGAAATCAGGCCAAGATCAACGATACCCGCATAGCTGGTAGGTACAAAGGCATAAAAACTGAAGGCAGCCGAAACAGCAGCGAGACTTAAAGCACCGCCCAAGCCATGCGTCACCCTCTGCATGGCCTGCCGGTGGGGCGCGCCGTTAAAAACTTCTTCCCGGTAGCGCAGGCAGAACTGAATACCAAAATCAACGCCCAGCCCGATGAAAAGAATGGCAAAGGCTACTGAAATAAGATTGAAGGGACCAATAAAAAACAGCGCCCAGGCGGCAGTTAAAATCATGCCCGCGATGAGTCCGATCAGCACCCCGGAGACCAGACGTAATGAGCGCAATGCAATGATCAGCAAAATAATTTCAAGACTGAGCGTCAGTGCCATGGAAACCGCCGCACCCTGACTTACCGTTTTCAGTTGTTCCGCATCCAGTACCGCGCCGCCGGTCACACCAATATCCACCCCGTGTGCAGCATTCAAATTGAGCGCGGTGAGGCCAGCGCGCAAAGTACGTATAGCCGCAGCAGCGGGTTCCAGAGACTGATAATTCAGGGCCGGCTGAATAATGATGAAACGTTGCGCTGGCCCCATTTTGGCCAGATCGCCCCCCATGAGTTCACTCCACGGAACGTCATAAGACTTACCCTGCATCTGCGCTACGAGCGCTTGATCCAGAGCGGAAAAAATAGCCGTCAACCCCGGTAGATGCACACCATTCGTCAATCGTTGCCCGATCGCCATGCTGAGCAGACCACTGAGGCCATCCAGGCTGGGATCAGCAGAGAGCTTGGCGATGAGGGGCTGGGCGACGATGATACGATTGGCAAAATCCTGTAGTTTTTTGGGGGAGAGATACAGGAGACCGTTACGCTGAAAAAAAGATCCGCCGCCGGGCACATACACATCGTGGAAAGACTGTGGCCGCGCACGCAGCCAAGTGCTCAGACGATCAACTGCCGTATCCGTGCGATCCCGGCCAGCGCCCTGCAAGACGACCACAATAGTATTTTTATCCTGCGGAAAGACCTTCTGATAAGCGATTTCCCGCTGCTGAAAGGGCAGATCGTGAGACAAGGCATGGCTGGTATCGGTATCGATGGAAAAATGACCCACCGCATAAACCAAGGCGAGCAGCGTAGCCAGGGCAATGGCCACCAGCATCCAGACAGCGCGCCGCACCGCAAGATCGACCAAAGCCACCAAACTCTGGGAAATGCGCGTCCCTGCGCGCTGCAGAAAACGATCAACGGACGGCAAAATCACCAAAGGTACCCTTCGCGATGTCTTGATCGCGTAAATAATCCTTTACCCGAGGACTCATTAATGCCGCCCACTCGGCGTGCGGCTCATACTCCGGCATCAGGGCATGCAGCGCAGCGGTCTGCATGGTTGCCGGATGGAAATAGATTTCGGTAATCCCCGCCGCAGGCAGACAGTGGAGCATCTCGAGCAGACGCGCTTCATTCATGTGACCCGTGGCATCCAGACCGTAGAGCAGGTCATTGTGCATCACCTGACGACGGTCCAGTTGGCGGCGCATACGCGTCAACCAGGGGCGCAGGAAAAAAGACCATAGTGCCGGTGCTAAACCCTTTGCACCGCCGCAACGCGCTGCCTGCAGAGGCTCCCACGGCAAGCGCACCGCCCGCAAACCAAACTCCGCCCCAACATCCAGCATCAACGTCAGCACCGTGGGGTGCAAATGCAGGTGCTTGTGGGCATTGGCATGATCCAGTGCTAAACCGGTGGCCGCAAAAGCCACAAATTGGGCGCGAATCTCAGCCGCCAGTTGTTTTCTCACCCGGGGCAGAAAAAAATAACGCAGCCCGCGCCACCAGAGATCAGCCGCAAAGCGCCCCTGCCCATCCACCAGATCGGGTACTTGCTCCGCGGGTAGCAGAGGTGCACCGTCGACTAGGGTAAGATGCAGACCTACGCCCAACTGCGGCAGCTCCTTGGCACGGGCAACCGCATCCGCCGCCGCGGGTGCTGCCACCATGAGACTGGCAGTAGTCAGCACACCATTACGATGTGCTGACTCCACTGCTGCATTCACCGCCAGATCCAAGCCAAAGTCGTCGGCATTAAAGATGACCCGCCGACCAACGCCCCGCCTCACTTCAGCCGTGACGCTGCCGCAGGAAGCGAACGAATTCGACGCCCTCACGCAGACGACGTTTCATCATCTGGGTGCTCTTGAGCATTTCACCCGTGATTTCAGCAATCTTGCCCGCACGAAAATAGAAACGCTTGTACATCACTTCTACCGAATCAAAGATTTCCGTATGATTAAGATGCGGGTAGCTCATGGGGCTGATCTGCACACCACGGTCATTGACCAGATGGGCCTCATCCTCGTCTGTCAGCCAACCTTCCTGCTTGGCCTGGTTGTACAGGAAAGTGCCCGGATAGGGCGCCGCCAACGAGACCTGGATGGTATGGGGATTGATTTCCTTGGCGAAGTCGATGGTTTTTTGAATGGTTTCCTTCGTCTCGCCGGGCAGACCGAGAATGAAGGTGCCATGAATCACAATCCCCAACTTATGGCAATCGGCGGTGAACTTACGTGCCGCCTCGATTTTGATGCCCTTTTTGATATTATTGAGAATCTGCTGATCACCCGACTCATAACCCACCAGCAGCAGACGCAAGCCGTTTTCCTTGAGCACCTTGAGGGTCTCATAGGGCACATTGGCTTTGGCATTACAGGACCAGGTCACCCCCAGCTTGCCGAGACCGCAGGCGATCTCTTCGGCGCGGGGACGATCATCAGTAAAGGTGTCATCGTCGAAGAAGATTTCCTTAACCTGCGGAAAGTTTTTCTGGATGTAGCGCACCTCGTCAATGACGCTGGCGGCACTGCGCGTGCGATAGCGATGTCCACCGACAGTCTGCGGCCAGAGACAGAAGGTGCACTGTGAACGGCACCCACGCCCGGTGTAAAAAGAAATATAGGGGTGCTTCAGATAGCCGATGAAATAGTCTTCAATATGCAGATCGCGTTTGTACACTTCGGAGACGAAGGGTAAAGCATCCATGTCTTCAATCATGGCACGATCGGGGTTATGGACGATCTGACCATTGCTGGAGCGATAGGTGATGCCGTCCACTTCACTGAGGGGCCGCCCTTCCGCTATTTCCTTGACGGTATAATCGAACTCTTCGCGGGCCACAAAATCGACAGCTGTGGCAGCCTCTTGCAGGGATTCTTCCGGCTCTACCGCCACCTTGGCGCCAACCATACCGATCAGCATCTTGGGGTAGTGTTCCTTGAGCAACTCGGCCATGCGTACATCCGACGGGAAAGACGGGGTGCTGGTATGAATAATGCACAACTCATACGCCGCCGCCACTTGCAAGGTCTCTTCGACACTGACGTCCCCCGGAGGGGCGTCCAGCAAACGACTGCCGGGGATCATGGCGGCGGGCTGCGCCAGCCAGGTGGGAAACCAGAAAGAGCGAATTTCCCGCTTGGCCTGATAGCGCGAACCGGCACCGCCGTCAAATCCCTCAAAAGAAGGGGCCTGCAAAAAAAGTGTTTTCATCGTCATTATTTTGCTCCGTCATGGCCATCCATCCGCCCGTCGGCGTCGATGGCAAATTGCGACCCGCGCCAAGCGACGTGCCGCACGAAAAGGGCATGAAACCAAATCCACAGGCCCAGGAAATCTCCCAGCAGGGCCACTCCGAAAGAACTGTCCGCACTGAGTTTGCGCTCAATTTTCCTATGGTACACGAGGCGCAAGACGAGAACCACACCTAACGGCAGCCCACCCCAGACGCCCATCCAGGGAGACAGCACCAGCACCAAGGGGAGCGGATAGCTCAAAAAAGAGAGGCTGTACCCTAGCGGCTGTACCGCTCGTGTGGTGCGCGACCAGCGCAACGCATGCTGATAAAATGCGCGGAAACCGGCTTCTTGTACTACCGTATCGACCACATAATTCACCAGCCAGGTGCGTTGCCCCAACTCGCGGCTATAGGCGCCGAGCCAGTAATCATCCGCCAGATGATCCGCCAGCCGGGGCAGTCCACCAAAGGCCTCCAGGGTGGCGCGACGCAAGGCCATGGTCGCCCCGCCACAGAAGATATTGGGGCCCAGGCGCGCCGCCACCAGCACCGAAGGCAGAAACAGACTGTTCACCTGACTGGCCAGCACCTGCGACCAGAATGACGCCACCGGACACGCCCGGTAGAGGCAGGTGACCACCCCCACATCCCCATTTTGCAGGGGTGCGCAAATCCGGCGCAGATAATGGGGGCCGACAGTAATGTCCGCGTCGCTGATCACCAGACTGTCATAACGACAGGCGGCGAGGATACCCGCCAGATTATTGACCTTGGGATTACTGCCGATACGCGTTTCTGTACACACCCAGCGCAGGGACAAGGCCGGAAATTCGGCTTGCAGGCGTTGCACCACAGCGATAGCAGGATCGGTCGGGCGCTGCACGCCAAAAACAATTTCGAAGATTGGGTAATCCTGCTTGCAAAAACTGCGCAGCGCGGGGTAAAGATAATCCGCATCGCCATGCAGGGGCTTGAGCACACTGATACCGGGCCAGTCGCATACGGCCTCTTCTGTGGCACCAGCATCGCGCTCCGGCAACAATGGATGCCAGTGCCCCAGCGTCCAGAGCGCCAGCAACAAATAGGCCATGGCAGCCAGAGAAAGCAGCGCCGCCATGGCCCCTAACCACCAGAGCACAAATTCCCCAAAACCGCCCTGGGCAAATGGACAGACATGCTATAAATAATGGTTATCGGCAAACCATTGTACTGCATCTCGCAGTGCTTCCTCTGCAGGACGATGGGTATAATGCAAGGCCTGCTCCGCCTTGGCCGATGAAAAGTACATTTTGTGCGCCGCCATACGCAGTTCATCGATGGTCACCAACGGCGTCCCCTTACCGCGCAGCCGTACCACACTCTCCGCGCCCCAGGCCAGGGGATAAAGCAGGCGGCGCGGAATGCGCAGCCACGGCGAGTGATGTCCGGTGAGGCCGGCAATGCGGGTGAGGATCGCCGCCAGCGGGAGATTGTCGCCCCCGAGAATATAGCGCTCCCCCGCCCGACCCTCGGTAAACGCCTGCCAATGGCCCATGGCCACATCATCGACATGCACCACATTCATACCGGTATCCACATAGGCCGGCATACGGCCTGCCGCAGCATCGCGCACCATCCGCCCGGTGGGGGTCGGCTTGCGATCCGCCGGGCCTATAGGCATTGAGGGGTTTACGATGACGATGGGGGCACCTTCATCCTGGCACAGAGTACGCAGAGCCTCCTCCGCCAGAAACTTGGAGCGTTTATAATGGCCGATCATCGCGCTCAGATGAGAGGGCACTTCTTCATCCGCCTCCCGGCCATCGGCGTAATGGCCCAGTACGGCAACACTGCTGGTATAGACGATCCGTTCGACACCTGCGTTGAGCGCCGCGCGCACCAGGCGTTCGCTACCCCCTACATTGGCGGCGTACATAGCATGCGGCTCAGGTACCCAGATCCGGTAATCCGCTGCCACATGAAAGACCGCCTGGCAACCGGTGACTGCGTTATCCAGACTGAGGCCATCCGTCAGGTCACCGACCGCCAACTCCACGTTCAGTCCTTGCCAGTTGCTCGGATCGGCACCAGCACGATGCAACACCCGCACTTCCAGCCCCTCGGCCAGCAGTCGGCGCAACACCGCACCACCCACAAAACCCGATGCACCGGTCAGCAAGGCCTTCATGCCACCCTCCCCGCCTGCAGACCCGGCGCAACCGCGCGTAAAGTTTTCAGCGCCTTCTGCATCTGCGCGCCCAAACGCATTAAATCAACGCACGCAGCAGGGTGGCGCAATAACCCGCGCATGAGTTTGAGCGCCTGCAGACCACCGTACGCATCAACGCCCCCTGTAGCAGCGTCCGGCAAGGACTGACCTGCGGGATCCACAACACTGCGGATCACCACAAATGGCTTGCCCGCAGCACCGGCAACCGCAGCAATGGCACCACTTTCCATATCTACCCCTTGCGCTAACGGAAAATCCAACAAGTAGGCTGATTTGGCAGCCACCGAGCCGCAGGGAGTAGCTACCGAGAGCAGACCTCCAGCATAGGCGGGAAAGGACAGGGATTGCGCCAGAAGCGCGCGCCATGGCAAATCCACCGACCAGGTCTGGCGCGCCCCAAACACAACTTCCGGCAACAGCAAATCTCCCGGCTTCCGTTCCGGCTGCAAGGCACCCGCCGTACCCCAGGAGACCAACCCTTCGACACCCGCAGCAAGCAGCGCACGCGCCGCCGCCATCGCCCGCCCCGGCCCCATGCCCGAGACCACCAGCAAGAGCTGCGCGCTCACCTCTACCACCACATCATGGCGCAGGGCACCGGCATGAAGGGTCTGCGCCTCCGCGTCCAAGGCCACCACCACCCCTAATCGCCGGCGATGCATCCCAAATTCCGGTAACGGGCCAGCGCCCAGAGCGGAAAATACAAGCTGTAACCATGATAAATAAGGTAAAAAACTTTTGGGAATCCGGGCGCATTGAAGAATAGGTCCGGCCAGCGACCATCCTCTTCCTGATGCATCTGCAACCAGGCCATACCACGATGCAGGGCGAGACTATCCTGATCTCCCGCCGCCATCAGACCGAGGCAGGCCCAGGCTGTCTGCGCTGCAGTAGAAGCCTGACCCATGCCGGCAAGCCCGGAATCACCGTAGGAGTCATTGTTTTCACCCCAGCCGCCGTCGCTCTGTTGTACCGCGCGCAACCAATACGCTGCACGTTCCATGGCGGGCTGCAGAGAAGGATCATCCAGCTCCGCCAGTGCCATAAGCACGGACCAGGTCCCGTAGATGTAATTGGTCCCCCAGCGCCCAAACCATGCCCCCGATGACTCCTGTTCACGCAACAGGTATGCCACGGCACGCCGCAAAATGTCGCGATCCCGTGGTCGCGCCAGATGCGCCAGAAAGGCCACGACTCGCCCGGTGACATCGGCTGTCGGCGGGTCCAGCAGGGCCTTGTGATCGGCAAAGGGAATTTCGTTGAGGTAATAGTGCGTATTATCCACATCGTAAGCCGCAAATCCGCCGTTGCTGGATTGCATGCCAGCCAACCAGTTCGCCGCCCTTTCGATGCTGTCGCGATCTTCTGCACGCCCAGCCCGCGCCAGTGCCCAACCCACCGCTGCCGTGTCATCCAGATCCGGATAATACGGGTTGGCATATTGAAAGGCCCAACCACCGCCCGCCAAATTGGGCCGCTGCTCCTGCCAATCGCCGGGCTCGGCACCAATTTGCCGGTCCTTGAGCCATTGGATACCGCTTTGCACCGCCGGAGACACCTCGCCATCCTGCTCCAGCAACGCATGGAGCGCGAGGCAGGTGTCCCAAACCGGTGACACACAGGGCTGACAGTAGGCGTCGCTTGCCCGCTCCACCACCAATTTACGCAGGGCTGCCCGTGTTTGCTGGCGATAAACATGGTCAGATGCATAACCGAGCAATTCCAACGCCTCGTGCGCGTTCACCATAGCCGGGAAAATGCCATTCAGGCCATCCTCCCCGTTGAGCCGCGCTATAAACCACATCTCCGCCTTCTGCACGGCACGACACCGGATACGCTGGGGTATCCAGTCTTCCATCAACCGCCAAAATCGATCCAGAGACAGAAAGAGATGCGCCACAATCCCTTGCCGGGCATGGCTGAAATAGTCCGTGATCTGTTCCGGCGGCCGCCGGAACAATTCGTGGATATGCACTTGCAATGGATTTTTGGCACGCGCTTTGAGGCTACACAAAATAAACAGCGGCACCATCACCGTCCGCGACCAGGATGCCACCTTGTAAATATTAAAGGGAAACCAGCGCGGCAACAGCATGATTTCCACTGGAATAAAGGGCACAGCCCGCCACGGTACCTGGGCAAACAGTGCCAGAGTAATGCGCGTGAACACATTGGCGTGTTCCGCCCCGCCATGCGCCAGGATTGCTTCACGGGCGCGCCGCATATGCGGCAAATCCGGATTATCCCCTGCCAGCTTGAGGGCGTAATAAGCCTTTACCGAAGCACTCAGGTCAAAAGGACCTCCGTAATAGAGGGGCCAGCCGCCGTGATCCGCCTGTTTATTGCGCAGATAGATGGCGATCTTCGCCTCCAGAGGCCCATCGCGCTCATCCATATAGTGCTGCATCAGAATATATTCGGCGGAGATGGTGCAATCCGCTTCAAACTCGAAGCACCAGTGGCCATCTTCCGCCTGCAGACTGCTTAGGGCGGTACGCGCCTCAGCAATGACCCGATCCAGCGGCGCGCGAAAAATGCGCGCGCCGTAGTGCATGGGTTGCAGGATGCGATTCATGGTCGCCCTACGGCAGGAGACAGCGATAGTGGTTTAACACCCACCCGGAAGCTCAGTTGCAAGAGCATGTCGGAGCGATGCAGCAGGCGCGACAGGAACACCACCCGATGCACAGTGCTCCGGCTGATTTTTACCTCGCTCCCGGAAGCAAAAACGGGGTTTTCGGAGATCCGCCGCAGCGTTAACACCGCCATGGCAATAGCCCAGAGACAGAAATCGCGCATCCCCGTCTGCTCGGCCGGAATCAGCAGCGTATAACGCAGCGCATTCTGCAAATGCCCGGCGGCAATACCCAGCAGTTCACTGAGGCCCGCCGCAAAAGCCGGATCATGGCTGCCGGGTTGCACCGCGGCAATATCGCAACCATGACGCTGGAACACTGCGCGTGGCATCCAACTCACACCGCGCTGCCAGTCATCCCAGATATCCTTGAGGATATTGGTCATCTGCAGACCCTGCCCAAAAGATACCGCAAGCTGCTGCATCTCCGCATCATGCGGCGCCAGTCGCGGCTCATAGTCCACAAAAAGGCTGGTGAGCATTTCGCCGACGACGCCCGCTACTACGTAGCAGTAGCGATCCATCGCCGCCATGTCCGCAAGCCCTTGCAACGAAGCGTGCTGCTGAAACTCCGCCATCCCCATACCCATGATCCGGACGCAGCGGGACAGCGCAGACTGCTGCGCCGGGGTGAAACTGTGGGTAATGGCAACGACCTCAGGGGTATGACGAATCAGATCGTGCTCGGCTTCCGGCATCGCTGCCGACAGAGCCGCCCCAAATGCCGCGGCGAAAGCGGCGGCATCGCCCGCACCCTCCACCACCTTGAGAAACTCCGCCTGCCAATAGGCCTTTTTTTCCCAGGGCAAATCCGGATCGTCTTCGATAGTGTCGGCAATTCGGCATAACAGGTAGCCATTACCGACCGCGTCTCGCAAGGCTTCCGGCAACTGAGGAATCGTCAGGGCAAAAGTCCGCGAAACAGCCTGAAGACTTTGTGCCTGATACGCCAAAGCCTGCGCCAGCGCTGCCGTCAACATGCGGTCCTGTCTGGTGACATCCAAACTCCTTATTCTATTTATCCGGGTGTGCAAAACACCCTGTCATCTGGCGGCAATGTAACGATCCCAGGCCCATTCTGCAAGTCTTGCAGACCCACGGTCCCATTCTGCGCAGGCTCATCACGACTCAGCAGAGGAAAGCGTGACATCGGGCGGCATCTGCAATTCGGAACGCCGGGCGCGACGCATCAGCACATCGCTCGCAACGCGCGGCGCCGTACCCTCAAAAAGCACGCGATACACCTGCTCGGTGATGGGCATATCCACGCCCAGACGCTGGGCAAGCTGAAACAGTGCTTGCGCCGTGCACACACCCTCGGCTTCTTCACCGATCTCGCGCAGCACCGCTTCCAGACTCAAGCCGCGGCCTAAGCCTACACCCACCCGCCGGTTCCGCGAGAGGTCGCTGCTGGCCGTGAGGATCAAATCGCCAGCACCAGCCAGGCCCATGAAGGTTTCTGTTCGCCCCCCCAGCGCCGTTCCCAGGCGATGCAATTCCGCCATCCCGCGGGTGATGAGCGCGGCACGCGCACTATCGCCATTCCCCAATCCATCAGAAATGCCAGCGGCAATCGCCAGTACATTTTTGATCGCCCCAGCCAGACAGACACCCGCCACATCATCACTGGTGTAGACCCGCATCTGCGCACTGCCAAAGGCCTCAGCGGCCCGCTGGGCGTAGGTCGGGTTGGTGGACGCCACCGTCATCGCCAGTGGTTTACCCAGGATCAGGTCATGGGCAAAACTGGGTCCGGACAGCACCACCATCGGCACATTCGGCACGGTCTCCTGCAAGACCTGATCAAGACGCAAGGCAGTCTGCATTTCCAGCCCTTTACTGGCGAGGACCAGCAGCGTAGCGGGTGGCAGGCAAGCACGCAGAGTCGTCATCAAAGCGCGCAAGGCATGGCTGGGTATGGCGAGTACGATCCCCTCACTGTCTCGTACAGCAGCGCTGAGATCCACTGTGCAGCGCAGTTCTTCAGGCCGCGCGCACTGCGGGAATATGGGGAAAAGATCTACACGGTCGGGCTGGCAGGGCAAACGCTTGGCACAGCGCCCCCAGAGTTGCACTGTATGCCCCTGCCGGAGCAGATAAACCGCCAGGGCAGTCCCCCAGTGACCACCCCCCAGCACCGCCCAACGCATGCTTTATTGCGTCGGGTAGTTCTGTTGCTGGACCTGTGCCTGCTGATACAGGGCCTCGAAGTTGACCGGATGCAGATGCAGAGGCTGGAAACCACCGCGGCCTACCATATCTGCCACCACTTCCCGCGCGTAGGGAAACAGTATCGTCGGGCAGTGCACGGCTATCAGGGCGGGCATGTGCTCATCCGGAATATTCTGAATGCGGAACAAACCGGACTGCTGAACCTCCACCGCAAAGTAGGTGCTTTCGCCCGCCTTAGCCTTGACAGTAACGGTCAGCGTCACTTCGGTAAGGTCGTCCATCCCTTCCACTCCGTTGCTGGTGGTATTCAGACCCACATCCACGGTCGGCGCTTCAGTCTGCACAAAACTCAGCGGCGCATTGGGCGACTCAAAAGAGATGTCCTTCACGTAAATGCGCTCAATCATAAAAACTGCTTCTTGTTCGTCCATAAGTCCTTTTATCCTGGATTTCTGAATTGCGAGAGGCCTAGTCTACCTGAAGAGACACCCGCTGGGCTACGCGTGTACATCCGCAATCTCCGAAAAACAACACTTGCCCTGTGCGCCTGTTCTGTGTAGGATTCTCAGCGCTGTCAAGGTCCCCATCGTCTAGTGGCCTAGGACACCGCCCTTTCACGGCGGTAACTGGGGTTCGAACCCCCATGGGGACGCCAAATAAAACAACAAAGCAAGTTAGCTTACGTTGCCGGAGCTAACTTGTGTTTATGCCGCATTTACCTGCGAGATTCAGAAACAGGGCAGGCTGTGCCGTCCTGTGACAGGCAGTTACCCCCAGAAAAGACCAGGATGGAATCACCATCGACTGGCAAACAATCGTCCGTCAACGGGTCCCTTCCCAGACAAAAACCTTTCGCAGCAAGCGGGATATGGTCCGCGACGACACGCCCGCCTTTTCTCCTCGCCTGCATACTATGCTTATTTTATTGGATCAATGGAGTTTTTTGTGCTGCTTTCTTGTGGGTCTTGGTTTGCCAGGGCCATATCTGGCATGGTACCGTGTACCGGTAATTTCACAGAAGGAGAGATATGTCCACAGAAAATGTACGCCATATTCAGCAATTCGATGCGATTCGCGGAATCGCAGCATTATCGGTGATGTTGTCGCACTACGTGCTTATATTCATGAATTCACCGTTGTCAAATTATCATAATATATCCTCAATTATAGGTGATCTATCCTATACCCCATTGGGTATATTTTGGGCCGGAAGATCCGCTGTGTTGTTATTTTTCGTGTTGAGCGGCTATGTGCTGTTTTTCATGATCAATAGTGCAAGCATGAATTATGTGTCATTTCTCATGAAGCGCAGCCTGCGTTTATATATACCATATCTATTAGCGGTGTTTTTTGGGGTTGCTGGAGAGTATCTCTTTTACCACGGAGGATTGCCAGGATTGAACCCATGGTTAAATCAGTTCTGGTCTGCGCCAATCACGATAAGATCCATACTTTACCATTTGCTTTTTGTAGACGAGTTCAATGCTAATCACTATGATTTCACCGTATGGACACTGGTGCAAGAGATGAGAATATCCATCTTGTTTCCTGCCATATTATGGTTCATGCGGGACAAGAAGTGGTGGGTCCCGGTCGTCATTTTCTTCATGCTGAGTGTATTGGCCATGGCGATTCGTATGTTTGCCTTGTCTGGCGGGCATATACTATCTTGGTTAACGCTATCCGGGTCTTTAACAGCCTATATTTTTACGCCGTACTACATATTCGCTTTCGTCCTTGGCGCCACCTTGGCAACGCAACGAACTTCCTTGCAAAAATGGTACAATAGACTTGGCATACAGGGTCGAACAGCCGTATTTTCCATCGGATTTTTTCTATATTACTATGGGCCTCACTTTATTAGTGCCGTCGGGATCCACCATTTGATGGTCCGCGACTGGCCAGCCATAATGGGTGCCGCCATTTTAGTGCTGGTTTCGGCGTATGATTTGGTCGCCATCCAAGTTCTTACGACCCCCATTCTTATATACCTAGGTAAAATTTCCTACAGTTTATATTTGTTGCACGCGGTAATTTTACTGGCCATGTTGCATGCTTTCTACGGGGTCATCAGCTTGCCTGTCCTGCTATTATTATCTATCGGTGTTACATTCCTCGTTTCAGAGCTAGCATATAGGTTTGTAGAAAAACCGGCTATAAGCATTTCCAGAAGGTCACCACAGTGGCCTATCGTGAAGAGATTTGGAAAGCTAATAAAATCGAGCGAAACGTAATCGTTGTTACGCATGGATGATTTGGAGCATCGCTTCAGGCCTATTCCGCGCGGAGATGGCGTCCGGCACGGAACACACCCGAAGAGATACCCGACAAGACGCTCCAGCCGCTGGCGATTGGCATCATCACGCTCCATCACGATCATAGCAAGCGCACAGGGATGGGAGGGCCTTCCTGATATATTTGACCCCCGTTCTGCATAGACTTTACTATTCGCGCCACGCGGGCATGGGGAAGCACCCAACTCGCGGCAATTTTAATTTTTCTGCCAGTGACCATGAGGCATTGGTCAAATCTACTGAGAGGTGGAATTTCGGCATTTCACCTAACTGGCATGATGAATGCTCATGCCAGCGCCGACGGATCGCAGAGATTTCCCGGCGGTTGTTGTTTCTTAAGCCAGCCTCCTCCTTACTGCCGCAAATTTTCAGATCAGCAAAAGGCATCACGTCATAAATCTCCGTTGGGTGCGCCTAGCCGCAAGTTCTATAATTCGCCGATCGCCGGTTTTCGCGCGCGCCGCCCCTTTCTTTGTCTCCCACCCTTTCTTACACTGTACGCTATCGTTCAACAGGGATTTTTATGCGCGCCAGTCAGATCTTCATCCCCACCCTTAAGGAGACACCCGCCGAAGCGGAACTCATCAGTCACCAGTTATTGCTGCGCGGGGGCTTTATCCGCCGCTTGGCTTCCGGCTTGTACACCTGGATGCCCTTGGGCTTGCGGGTATTGCGCAAGGTGGAGCGGGTGGTACGCGAGGAGATGGACCGCAGCGGCGCACAGGAACTGCTGATGCCGCTGGTGCAACCCGCCGAGCTGTGGCAGGAGTCGGGTCGCTGGGAACAGTACGGCCCGGAACTGCTGCGCTTGCGGGATCGTCATAACCGCGATTTTTGCATGGGACCGACCCATGAGGAAGTCATCAGCGATCTGGTGCGGCGGGAGATTCACTCTTACCGACAGCTTCCCGTCAATTTCTACCAGATTCAGACGAAGTTCCGCGATGAAATCCGTCCCCGCTTCGGGCTGATGCGCGGGCGTGAATTCATCATGAAGGATGCCTATTCCTTCCATATGGATCACGCCTCGCTGGAGATCACCTACCAGACCATGTATGAAGCCTATCAGCGGACATTCACCCGCCTCGGACTGAATTTCCGCGCGGTGGAAGCAGATAACGGGGCCATTGGGGGCAAGCGCTCCCATGAGTTTCATGTGCTGGCGGATTCGGGAGAAGATGCCATCGTCTCCTGTCACCACTGCGACTATGCCGCGAATATGGAAAAGGCCCAGAGTCGCCCCGACACTGCGGAGGCGGAGATGCCGCTGGCCGCCGCACAAGTGCAGACGCCGGGTATCCGCAGCGTAGCGGAGCAGGCTGAGCATCTGGGCATCAGCACCACAAAAATCGTCAAGACCGTGTTGGTGGTCGCCGACGGCAAGATCATCATGTTGTTGCTGCGCGGCGATGATGAACTGAATCTGGTCAAGGCCGGACACGCCTTGAATGCGCAGGAGGTGCACCTGGCCAGCTCGGCTGAAGCCGTATCCGCCACGGGCGCGCCCCTGGGCTTCATTGGTCCCAAGGATCCGTTGCTGCCTATCTCCATAATGGCGGATCACCGCGCCTTTGGCGTGGCCAATTTCAGCACGGGCGCCAATGCGGCGGATCTGCACTGGATCAACCTGAACTGGGACCGCGATTTACCGCGCCCGGCGGCAGCGGATCTGCGCAATGTCCGTGCCGGGGATGCTTGCCCGCATTGCCAGGAGGGCAGGCTAAGCATCCGCCGGGGCATTGAGGTGGGGCACGTCTTTCAACTCGGAGAACGCTACAGCAAGAGCATGGGTATTAGCGTGCTGGACGAGACCGGCCGCGACGCCACGGTTACCATGGGTTGCTATGGTATCGGTGTGTCGCGGGTGGTGGCGGCGGCGGTGGAGCAACATTTTGATGATCGTGGCATCACCTGGCCAGTGGCCCTGGCACCCTTTGAAGTCGGCATCGTCGCCATCAATGCGCGCAAGTCGCCGGAGGTGGCTGCCGCCGCTCAAGCCCTGCATGATCGCCTGGAGGCGCAGGGCTACAGCGTACTGCTCGACGATCGCGATGAGCGTCCGGGTGTGCAGTTTGCCACCATGGATCTGATCGGTCTGCCTCATCGCATTGTGGTCAGTGACAAAGTGCTGGCGCAGGGCGTTTGGGAATACCAGGCGCGGCGCGCCACCGAAAACGTGCTGCTGGACGAAACGCAACTCATGGACACCCTGCGCAAGGAGCATCCCCGTGAATAAATCACCCGTAAAGACCCCTATAAAGCATATTTTGGTGGCCGTCGATTTTTCACCGATGGCCCTGTACACCACCCGGATGGCGGCGCAAGAGGCCCAGTTACACGACGCCCGCCTCACCCTGCTCCACATTTTCAACCCGCAAATGCTCAATCTGCAGATGCCGGAAGAAATTTTGCCGCCCACCCTGGATCTGCGCGAAAAGCTGCTCCATCTGGCGCATGCCGAGATGGAAAAACTGCGCCAATCCGTAGCCGCAGGCGGCATCACACCGCAGGTAGAACTGGAGGAAAGTGGGGAGAATATCGGGAAGGCGGTGATTGCCTTCGGCAAGGCCCATGCAGTGGATATGCTGGTAGTGGGTAGTCATGGGCACGGCACCATTGGCCGATTGCTGCTGGGTTCTGTCGCCAATGACATTGTCCATCACGCCAGTTGTCCGGTGCTGGTGGTCAAGCACCAGGAGGACTGAAGTAAAAGCCTAAGGCTGGGGCACAGACTTCCCGATGCCCGCCATCTGCGCGGCCCAGCCACTCACCGCGGTGACAAAATGTTCACTCGCCCCGGCCATGGCCACGGCACCACCCTGCGCACTTGCACTGGGCAGCGTCTCGGTGAAATAAAAGCTGTGCTGAGCAGCCACCTGGTGATCAGCAGCCTGCACCAGCGTCGCGGTACCCGCGACCAGAGCCTTGCCCGCATCCGGCCCACTGAAATTCACCACGAAATCCGTCAGCCTGACCTGCAATAGCCAGGTCGCCATGCCATTGGACTGTCCCGCCAAAACCGCCCGCCACTGGCCCGAGCCGATCAATTGATATTGCAAGCGGCTGGCAATCATCTGCGGCGGAGTGCCAACCCAGCGGGCGTCCCGGTAGACCAGCAGACGCTGTGGCTCCTGATAGAGCAAATGATACTGGTAGGCGTCCGTTTGCAGCCAATGCGCAGCGCTGACCCGAGTCAAACGCAGCACGGGCAGCGCCGTCGTTGTGCCCTTGCTGCTGACCAGAGGGGCGGCGGGGTGCGGCGGCGTAATATCGTAGGGTGCCTGCCAGGGCGCGCTGCTGGCACAGCCAGCGGCGAGCAGAACCAGGCCCGCCAGCACCATGCGTTTCCCTGCGGGTGAATATTTAGATAAAGGGTCTTGCATACGCTCAGTTTCCTCCTGCGGAAAAACCCGACTCACCCGGTCCCGGCGGCGGGCCACGATCGCCGTAGAGCAATGATTGCGGGGAGCGCTGCAGCGAATGACTGAGAGCTGCCAACGCCGCGCTGCTGGTCATCAGGCTTTGGGTCAGGCGATGCACCTGCGGCAAGGTGACATAATTGAGGGTATTCACCGCCCGCTCTCCGGCAACACTGAGTCCACGCAGTGACTTGGCGGCCGCCGCCGTATCCGCCAGCGGCGCCTGCGCCGCCACGGTCAGGGCATCAAGATGGGTCATGAGCAGATGGCTCGCCTCCATGGTAGACCGGGTGGCAGCGACCATGGCAGGCAGGGCTTTAAGGGTCGGCAACAGTGCGGTCTCCATTTGCACCAACTGGTCTGTGGCCCGGTCCACATGGGTAAGCGTCTGCGCAAAACGTGTGCGATTCTCGTCCGTTAAAAGGGCGTTCAGGCGGTTGGCCAACTCGTTGCTGCGGTTCACCAGTGATTCGCCATTACGGGACAGCACCTCAAAAAAGCTGGGATGCATGGGAATTTCGGCCAGCCGACCGGACACCCTCGGCAAGGGTGCGAAGTCGGTGCCGTGATCGGTCAGGGACAAATAACTCAGCCCGGTCACCCCTTGCGGCGCCAGTTCGGCGAAGGTCGCGCGGGTAATGGGCGTCGCCTTATCCACCTTGATCCGCACCCTGATCATGCGCGGATTCGCCGGATCCAGACCAATCGCGGTCACGTCCCCCACCCGCACCCCTTTGAAGCGCACCGGTGCCTGAAGGGTGAGTCCCGCTACACTGTAGGGGGAAATCACGTCGAAGGCGACGCCGGGCTGCGCACCATGATGCATCCACAATCCGACTACCGCCACTCCGACACCCAGTACGGCCAAAAAAATGAGTGCTACCAGCGCGTGCGCACGGCTCTCCAAGAGGAACTCCTTTGCAATATCAGCGGCTATTGGAGCACAGGACGGACGCCAAGCCAATCACCATCTTGCGGGTGCGCGATGAGCGCGTGGATTGACTTGCCACAAGACCCATGCCTAAATGGTGGAAAACTACTGGAACCCTGATTCTCTATGGACTTTGACACCCTCCGCCGTACCATGATTGACACCCAGATTCGCACTTGGGATGTGCTCGACCCTCGTGTGCTGGCCACTGTTGCGCAAGTAAAGCGTGAGCTTTTCGTGCCGACCCCCTATCGGCATTTGGCTTTTGCTGATTTTACTTTACCGCTGGGGCACAGCGAGATCATGTGGACGCCAAAGATGGAGGCGCGGGTCTTGCAAGAGCTGGATCTGCATGAACAGGATCGAGTGCTGGAGATCGGCACCGGAAGCGGCTACCTGACGGCACTGATGGCACAACTCGCGGGGATGGTACACAGTGTCGAGGATCGCGCCGAACTCTCCCGAACGGCAGAAGGCTGTTTGCGGGTGCAGGGCGTGCATAATGCCCACCTGCATATTGGTGATGGCTCCACTGGCTGGGCGGACAATGCACCCTATGATGCCATCTGTATCACCGGATCCTTGCCGGTGCTGCCGGAGATCTTCAAAGAACAACTGACCGTCGGCGGGCGATTAATAGCTATTCTCGGCACCGGCCCCGCCATGCGGGTGCGGCGGATTTTCCACTCCCAGCCAGGCATTTTTGAATACTCGGAGCTCTTCGAGACAGAAATTCCGCCCTTGCGTCACAAGCCGCTGCCAGCCCGCTTTGTATTCTGAGCGATTATGCGTATTCAGGCTGGGCAGAGCATCATCCTCGCCATTGATCTGCAGGATCGCCTGCTCGGCACCCTCCCCACCATACGACGGACGCCACTGCTGCACAACATCACCAGACTGCTGGCGGGCAGCCCGAGGGCGGTAGCCGCCGCCAGCCGTGACGCCGAACAGCACAACCCGCTTTGGAGCGGCTACGGCAGGCGGGAGTTACGGTCGCCGTCGGCTGAGTCGGTATTTTATGAGTGGCTGGGCGACGCGGCGCACCCGGCTTTTCGCACCCTTGCCGCCGCCTGGTGTTAGGAGTGCCGCCTTGAGTTTTGTCCCACTGAATTACCAGATCAGCGCCGAGCCACAAGCACACCTTTTTCGAGTGTCCCTGAGCATTTCCGAACCGGACCCGGAAGGACAGATCCTCGCCCTGCCCGCCTGGGTGCCCGGCAGTTATACGATCCGCGACCTCGCCCGTCATGTGACACAAATCCGCGCCGAGCGTAATGGGCAGGATGTCGCCCTGCACAAAATCGGCAAGGACCGCTGGCGTCTCGCGGCGGGCCATGGTCCGGTCGTCGTCCATTATGCCGTGTACGCTTTCGACCGCTCAGTACGCACGGCATATCTGGATGATCAGGGGGGCTTTTTCAACGGCCCGGCCATCTACTTGCGGGTCCTGGGGCAGGAAGACCAAGCGCACGCAGTCCTCCTGGAAGGTCCGGAAGACTGGCGGGTGGCCACCGCCCTCCCCCGGCAGAGCGGTGCGACCTGGGGCTGGGGCAGCTTTATTGCCTCTGGGTATCGCACCCTCATTGATCATCCGCTGCTCATGGGCACGCTCACGCTGCTGGACTTTTCGGCAGGAGAGCGGCCCCATCACCTGCTCATTCAAGGCATCCATCAGGCAGACCTGCAGCGGCTGGGTTCCGACCTGACACGCATTTGTGACTGGCAACAGCGTTTCTGGGGCGATGCCGCCTTCACCGAGTACCACTTTCTGTGCATGACCAGTGCTGATGGCTATGGGGGATTGGAGCATCGCGCTTCCAGCGCCCTCCTCTGCGCCCGGGATGACCTGAGTGGCCATAACGCAGACCATTATCAGCGCTTCCTCGGTCTGGTCAGTCACGAGTATTTCCATAGCTGGCTGGTGCAGGCCATTCGTCCCGCTGTGCCCAGCGCCAGCGCCCTGGATCGGGAGGCGCTCACCCGCGACCTCTGGATCTTCGAGGGCATCACCTCCTACTATGATGATCTCTGCCTGCGCCGCGCCGGTCTGACCACGCCCGCGCAATACCTGCGCGGCGTCGGGAAGGAGCTGACTCGCCTGCTGCGTCGCCCCGGACGTTTCCTGCAAAGTCTGGCGGAATCCAGTGAAGATGCCTGGATCAAGCTCTATCATCCCCATGTCAACAGCGCCAACTTTGAGGTCAGTTATTATAACAAAGGCGCCCTGCTGGCCCTCTGTCTGGACCTCAGCCTGCGCCTGGAAAGTGCTGGCAGCCGGAGCCTCGACACCTTGCTCGCCCGGCTGTGGCAAGATTACGGCCGCACCGGCAAAGCACTGCCGGAAGGCCAATGCATCAATCTGGTCGAGGCGCTCGCCGGGTCGCCGCTCGCTGCGCGTTTGGAGTCCTGGATCACGGAGAAAACCGACCTGCCGCTGCGCGCGCTCTTGGCAGAAATGGGCATTGCCCTACGTCTGCGCGCGGCCAGTGGCCCGCAGGATGAGGGCGGTCAGGCCAGCGCGCAAACCCCGCAAGCCTGGCTGGGAGCGACTTGGCGACCACACGCGCTGGGCGCTCAGTTGTGTCATGTGCAAACGGGCGGCCCGGCGGAACAGGCGAGATTGTCGCCGGACGACATTCTCGTTGCTCTCGATGGCGTCCGGAGCACAGCGGAACAAGTACCGACACAACTGGATGCGCTTCCCGCGGGTGCGGCACTACGTATCCACTTCTTCCGCGATGACATCCTTATGGAAACGCAACTGACCCCGGCTCCGCCGCCACCGGATACGGCCTGGCTGGAATTGCTGGAGGATGTGGATGAAGTCGTCCTTGCACGCCGCCGTGCATGGCTGGAAGGGGTATAATTCCCAGTTCCGGCTACGCTACTTCCTGCGGGAAATCATAACGCACACGGCGAGCCACGCTGCATTGACCATTACCTGTGTCTACCGTCATCAGCAGACCGCAGAAGCTGGCAACACCATCCGCTGTCTCAACATGGCCGGGGAGTGTGGGGATTATGAAAGTACTTGTGTCATCATGCGCTGATCCTGTAACAACCCTTTTCTGTACAGACAATGCCTAGGGGGATATCCCAGGGCTCTCTGGGCACATGGGGCACTTCCTGAAAAGCATGACCTACCCCGATCAGCCGCGGTCGCCGCCAACTGCGGCGGTGGGGCAAATGCGCCAGACTGCGATCATAAAAGCCCCCACCCATCCCCAGACGATAACCTTCGGCGTCAAAAGCCACCAGCGGCAGGATCAGCAAATCCAGTTCACGCACAGCACAGTGCTGGCGGGGAGATACCTGCGGCTCGAGAATGCGAAAGCGATTATGGCGCAGGACAGTATTAGGGTGAAAGGGTGCAAAGCGCAGGCTGCGCGCAAAATGTCCGGCGAGCACCGGCAGATAAAAATGCTTATTGGCCGCAATGGGATGCTGCATGACCGGCAAGGGGCTGATTTCACCCTGCATGGGCCAGTAGAGGCCGATATGGCGAGCCCGCTGAAAGTGGTTAAGACGCACTAGATGGTCAGACAAGGCCACGGCTGCGGAATATAATGCCTCGGCGGAAAGGTCACGTCGCTGCTGACGCATGCGTCGACGTAACGGGCTTTTCGCAGGTATATCATCCAGCCCTGAAAACAAAAGAACCCCCCGCCTGGGTCGTGCAGCCCGCTACCCCCAGAACCTGATGTACAGGTGGGAATCCACACATCGCTTCAGGCCACTCCGCAAGGGAGCTGCACACCACGATGATGACTGAGGACTCCCTGGATAGACAATGTTGGTTCAGGAATCATCTCGGCTACTCGCGCCCCGCAGGGAGCAAGACCCAAGCTACTCCGCCCCCTTACCCATGTCAACCAGCCGACGCAGGCGGGCCTCCACCGCATTGAGCTGATCATCGCGCGCCTGCAATTCCTGGCGCGCGCGCTGCAGATCTGCGGCCAGATTAATCGCCACCATCAGCGCCGCGCGCTCCTTACCCATCGTGCGGCCCCCGGCCCGGGTGGCTTCGAGCTGCTGATTCAGCAAGGCTACCGCCTCCAGCAAAAGTACCTGTTCCTCGGGCTGACAGGGCACCTGATAACTTTGCCCCAGCAAAGTGATATTGACGTGATGGGTGATGGAACTGCGGATTATTTCTGGCACGGTCATCTCCATCGGTATGGTTATGCTTCGTTTTCCCACTGACTCACCTGCGCGAGGAGCTCACTCAAGCGCAGGCATACGCCTTCCTGACGTTCCCGCAACAGGACATTTTCGGCATTGAGCATCTGGATTTGTTTTTGCAGGCTCTGCAGGGAACGCTTATCACGCCCGTCTCCTTCCAGATGACGACGCAAGCCGCGATAATCCGTTATAATGCTTTCCAGCTCTGCGAACAGAGATTCAAAACGGGACTCCAACACTGCGCCACCCCATCTCACCAAGGATTTTGCTTCCGAGTGTACGAAGCGCCCCAGCCATTTGCAAACTGAACCAGGTCGTTCCCGATTATGCCTCTTTCTAATCCTGACCAACGTAATCGCAGCTTTCGCTTCCGGCTTGGCGTCGCGACGGTACTGATGCTGTTGGCGATTTTCGCCGTGGTATTACGTGTTATGGACCTCGAGATACTGCATTTTTCCAAATTCCGCACCCTGGCTTACGATAATCACGTAGCTCTCGTCCCCGTTGCTCCGCCCCGCGGCCTGGTGCTTGCCGAGCATGGTGAGGTGCTGGCGGAAAACCAGCCCACCTATGCCCTGGAAATCACCCCCGACCAGGTGCCCAATTTGCAGGGGACCTTGCAGCGCCTGCAGCAGATGCTCGACCTGAGTGCAGACGATATGCGCCACTTTCAGGAACTGCGCCTGGGAAAGCCGGGCTTCGATCCAGTGGTCCTCAAGGCCAATCTGACCGCGACGCAGATCGCCACTGTAGCCGTGCGCGCGCTGAATCTACCCGGCGTGCGGGTGGTCGCCTTGCTGCATCGCTATTATCCCTATGATGCACTGTTCTCGCACGTCGTCGGCTATGTCGGCCCTGTTACTGCCACCGATCTGCAGGATTTTCACGCCCGCAATTATGTCGGACGCAACTATATCGGCAAGAGTGGCCTGGAGCGCTATTATGAACGCCAGATCCGCGGCACCATGGGCTATCGGATCAAGGATATCGACGCGCGCGGACTACAGGTGGGCACACTGCGCGAGGTGCCGGCGCAGCCCGGAGACAATTTGCTCACCCATCTGCGCCTGCGCGTGCAACAGGCGGGGGCTGAGGCCTTACAAAAAGACAAAGGCTATCGCGGTGCCGTCGTCGCTTTGGACCCTAACAACGGCGCCGTACTGGCCATGATCACCAGCCCCAGCTTCAATGCCAACTGGTTCGTGGACGGCATCAGCAAAGCCCACTGGCAGAGCCTCCTGGACAATCCGGAACGGCCGCTGATGAACCGTGCGGACAATGGCCTCTATCCGCCGGGGTCCTGCGCCAAGCCTTTCTATTCCATAGAGGCGGTGCAGGAAGGCATCATCCCTCCGGATTTTCATACCTTCTGTGCGGGCAATTATCAGCTCGGCGGCCACACCTATTGGGACTGGAACCGGGCGGGATTCGGCAACACCGGCCTGACCAAGGCATTGGCCTGGTCGGTCGATGTCTTTTACTACAAGCTCGCGGTGAAGATGGGCATCGCCCTGCAGGACAAGACCCTGTGGCGATTCGGCTTCGGCAAAACGCCTCCCATCGACCTGCCCGGCGGCGCCAGTGGTCTGGTGCCGACCCCCGCCTGGAAACGCAAGCATCTGCATGCGCACTGGTACACGGGAGACTCCGTCATTCTCGGAATTGGTCAGGGTTATTTGCTGGAAACGCCATTACAATTAGCCCGTGCGGTCGCCGCCCTCGCCAACGGCGGCTATCTGGTTCAGCCCCAGGTCGCCAAAGCGCTCATCAACCAGAGCACCGGCCAGACAGAAGCCATTCCTCATGCGCAACCCGTTAATCTGCATATTTCGGCAGCGGCCATGCATGCCGTCCATAAGGGTATGGAGGCCTGTGTCACCACCGGCACCTGCCATACCATTAGCATTCCCGGCATTACCATCGCTGGGAAAACAGGCACGGCACAAGTACCGGTGGGTTATAAAAATGGCCACACGGTCTATAACAACGACTCTCTTTTTATCGGCTGGGCACCGGTACATCACCCCAAAATCGCCGTCGCAGTGGTAGTGGAATATGGCGGGCACAATGCCTGGCAAGCCCTGCCGGTGGCTCGCGCGGTGATCAAAGCCTATTTGCAGCCCGATGAAAAAACACCAGAAAAGGTTGCCGAAAAACCCGCGGCGCATTATGATGCGCCCCTTGCTATTGGGGAGAAAGGTTCTGTCAACCCTCGCCCCGCTCATTCCATGACACCATAAGGAGTCCAAAAAATGACAGATTTTGCGATTGCGGCCGAGCCGCGTGAAGAAAATGGCCGTCGGGCCAGCCGCCGCCTGCGCCGTACCGGTATGGTGCCCGCCGTGCTGTACGGAGACGGCAAGCCGGCGCTGGGCCTCAGCATTGAAGCCCGCCTGCTCCGCAAACTGCTGCCCGATGACCGCGCCTATACCAGCGTCATCACCCTGGAATTCCCCAAAGGGAAAGAAACCGCGCTGATCCGCGACATTCAGATGCATCCCTACAAGGAAGAAGTCCTGCATATGGATTTTTTGCGTGTGCATGCCGGTGAGCGGGTGCATTTGCACGTACCTATCCACTTCCTGAACGAGACGACCTGTGCTGGTATCAAGGCCGGCGGTGTACTGCACCGCGCCCTGGTGGAAGTCGAAGTGGAAGCCCCGGTGGGCCGTCTGCCAGAAGCCATTGAAATCGACATCGGCACGCTGCTGGTGGGGGAAAGTCTGCACCTGTCCCAGATCACGGTGCCCGAAGGCGTCATCCTCCTGCCCCTGCAACATGATGATGACAAGGAAATCGTCTCCATCCACAATCCGCGTACCGGTGCCGAGGCGGAAGAAGCCCCGGAGACCACCGCCTGAGGCCTTATGGACTGGTTGTTGGCGGGCCTGGGTAACCCCGGTGCGGAATATGCCCGGACCCGCCATAATGCCGGTTTTTGGACGCTCCAGACCTTTGCAGACCGGGTCGGGGCGTCTTTACGTATGGAAAAGCGCTGGCATTGTCTGGCCGCTACGGCACGCGCTTCCGGACTGGAACTGGGGCTGTGTATGCCGCAGGATTTCATGAACCGCAGCGGTAGCCCGGTACAGGCTATGGCGGCCTTTTATAAAGTGCCCGTGGAACGGATTCTGGTGATTCATGATGAGCTGGACCTACCCCCAGGCAAGGCACGACTGAAACGCGGTGGTGGTCATGGCGGGCACAACGGCTTACGCGATCTCGACCGTGCCCTGGGCACCCGCGATTACTGGCGGCTGCGCATCGGTATCGGCCATCCAGGGCACAAAGATGCGGTCATCGGTTATGTGCTCGGCGCTCCGACGGCAGCGGATAAGACCCTGATTGACGAGGCGATTGAATGTAGTCTCGGCGTACTTCCCGATTTTCTCAGCGGCCGCACGGATGCGGCGCAAAAAACTCTGCATAGCGATTAGGAGTTTCTTATGGCTTTGGCCTGCGGCATCGTCGGCTTACCCAATGTCGGCAAATCCACCCTTTTCAACGCCATCACCAGAGCAGGTATCGCGGCGGAGAACTATCCCTTCTGTACGATTGAGCCGAACGTCGGCCTGGTTGCCGTGCCGGATCCCCGTCTTGAGGCCCTCTCAGCGATCGTCAAACCACAGAAGGTACAGCACGCCACCATGGAGTTTGTAGACATCGCCGGGCTGGTGGCCGGTGCAGCGCAGGGTGAGGGTCTGGGCAATCAGTTTCTCGCCCATATCCGCGAAACAGACGCCATTGCCTTGGTCACCCGCTGCTTTGAGGACCCCAACGTGGTCCATGTGAGCGGCCATGTAGACCCGGTGGCGGATTTGGAGGTGGTGCTGACGGAGCTGATTCTGGCTGATCTCAGTACCGTGGAGAAGGCGCAGGCGCGGGTGGCACGGCAAGCCAAGGGCGGCAACAAGGACGCGGTGGCTGAAGTTGCCGCCATGACCCGCCTCCTGCCCCATCTCAATGAAGGCAAGGCAGCCGCCAGTCTGAACCTGAACAGCGAGGAGCAAGAGCATCTGCGCAGCCTCTGCCTGCTGACCATGAAACCCCTCATGGTCATTGCCAATGTCGCTGAAAATGAGTTACAGGATGGCCCCTGGCGGGCGCCGCTGGAGGCTTGGGCCGCTGAACAGCACGCCAGCGTCGTCCCGGTTTGCGCCGCCATTGAGTCAGAACTGGCAGAACTGGAGCCGGAGGAGCAAAACGCTTTTCTGCAGGACCTGGGGCTGGAGGAACCTGGCCTCAACCGCATCATTCGTGCGGCTTACCATTTGCTCGGCCTGCAGACTTACTTCACGGCCGGCGTCAAAGAGGTCCGTGCCTGGACCATCCCGGTGGGCGCCACCGCGCCACAGGCGGCGGGGGTTATCCACAGTGATTTTGAACGTGGCTTCATCCGCGCCCAGACCATCGCCTATGACGATTTCATTCAGTACCAAGGCGAACACGGGGCCAAGGAAGCGGGCAAGATGCGGGCGGAAGGAAAGGAATATGTGGTGCAGGATGGAGATGTGCTGAACTTCTTGTTCAACGTGTAGCGAACGCCCGGAAAAGGCTGAAGGCCATGGACTTCACCACTCTCGATGCCCTGCGCAACTATCATCCGGCGTGGCGCTTGCTGCGCTCGGACCATGCGCCGCTGGTGGCGAGTTTTCTGCATCGGGTCTTTGTGCTGCCCAATGTCCGCATTATTGCCGCCGCTGATCTGGCCGAGACACTGGAAGATGAACTCTACGCCCTGCGCCAGCGACTGGGGCCGGAGGCGTTTCCCAAAGACGCCATCGACTATCTCAACGACTGGGCCAGCCCGGAGAAGTCCTGGCTACGCAAGTTCTACGCCCAGGGCAGTGATGAGCCCCAGTTCGACCTGACTCCGGCCACGGAGAAGGCTATCGCCTGGCTGAACAGCCTCACGGCACGGCAATTTATCGGGACGGAGTCGCGTCTGCTCACCCTCTTCGACCTGCTCAGACAGATGAGCGAAGGCAGCGAGAGTGATCCCGCTGTCCGTATGGCCGACTTGCAGAAACGGCGGAATGAGATTGATGCCGAAATCGCGCGGGTCCTGGCGGGCGACATTGCCCTGCTGGACGACACCGCTCTTAAGGACCGCTTTCAGCAATTCATGCAACTGGCGCGAGAGCTGTTGGGCGACTTCCGCGAGGTGGAGCATAACTTCCGCTTGTTGGACCGGCGGGTGCGCGAGCGCATTGCCCTCTGGGAAGGGGCCAAAGGGGCGCTACTGGAGGAGATCATGGGGGAGCGCGATGCCATAGCAGACTCCGATCAGGGGCGCAGCTTTCGTGCCTTCTGGGACTTCCTCATGTCCAGCCAGCGGCAGGAAGAACTGACGGCGATGCTCGACCAGGTGCTGGGGCTGGGGCCGGTGGTGGCGCTCCAACCCGACGCCCGGATGCGGCGGGTACATTACGACTGGCTGGAGGCCGGCGAACATACCCAGCGCACCGTAGCGCAACTCTCCCAACAACTGCGGCGCTTTCTGGACGATAAGGCCTGGCTGGAAAACCGGCGCATCATGGATATTCTGCACGGCATCGAAGCCAAGGCGCTGGCCCTGCGCGATGATCCACCGACGGTCGATGCCATGGAAATGGCGGAGCTGAGCGTCCGTATTGAACTGCCCATGGAAAGACCCTTGCACACCCCCACTCTCAAGCCCCTGATTGCGGCAATCACCCTGCAAGCAGGGGAAGACGATGTCGATGCCGCAGCGCTCTACCAGCAGGTGTTCGTGGATACGGTCCAACTGACAGGCCACATCCGCCACGCCTTGCAGGAGCGCTCCCAGATTACCCTGCGCGAGCTAACCGAATCTCAACCCTTGCGCCAGGGGCTGGCGGAGCTGGTAGTCTACCTGCAACTCGGCAGCGAGGCCTTCAAAACGGCGGTGGATGAGGACACACCCGAGCAGATTCACTGGAATGCTCGCAACCGGAATGATGTTATCGTTGAGAGAACGGCACAGTTGCCGCGTATCATTTTTATGAGGTAAGGATGGAAGAAGAAGCCGCAACGCTTTCCACACTCGTTATTCCTCTCCTCAAAGGGGTGATCTACCGGGAGGGCAACGAGCGCCTGTGGGGCGACCTGCTGAATCTGCACCCGCAGGCGCGGGATTATATCTCCGTACTTGGTCTGGAACTGGTCCTCGACGAAGCGGAAGGCTATGCCTTTCTGAAAAGCCGTCCAGAATCCGATGATCCGGGCGTGACCCCTCTGCCTCGCCTGATTGCCCGCCGGCCCCTGTCTTTTCCAGTGAGCCTGTTGCTCGCCCTGCTGCGCAAAAAGCTGGCGGAATTCGATGCCGGCGGCGAAGACACCCGTCTGGTGCTGAGTCGCGAGGAAATCGTCGAACTACTGCGGGTTTTCCTGCCCGACAGCAGCAACGAGACCCGTATCGTCGATCAGATCGAGAATCACATCAACAAAATTGTCGAGCTGGGTTTTCTGCGCCGCTTGAAGACCAGTAGCGGCCCGGCCAGCTTTGAAGTGCGGCGTATCCTCAAGGCCTTTGTCGACGCGCACTGGCTGGCAGATTTTGACCAGAGACTGGCAGACTATCAGGCACAATGCAGCGGCGTGGAAGGCCGCACAGAGGACACTGCCAATGATTGAAGCACAAGCGCTGGAACTGGATTTTCTCGGCGACGATACCCTCTCGGGTTTTCGCCTGCAACGGCTGGAAGTCTTCAACTGGGGTACCTTCGACCAGCGCGTCTGGACCCTCACCCTGGACGGCCAGAACGGGCTGCTGACCGGTGACATTGGCTCCGGCAAGTCTACCCTGGTAGATGCCATCACCACCCTGCTGGTCCCAGCCCAGCGCATCGCCTACAACAAGGCCGCCGGTGCCGACAGCAAGGAGCGCAGCCTGCGCTCTTACGTACTCGGGCATTACAAATCGGAGCGCAACGAGGTGACGGGAGCGGCCAAACCCGTGGCTCTGCGCGGTCAGAACAGTTACTCGGTGATTCTCGGAGTCTTCCATAATGCGGGTTATGAATCCACGGTGACCCTGGCGCAAATTTTCTGGATGAAGGATGCCCAAGGCCAGCCCGCCCGCTTCTTTGCCATGGCCGAAAGCGATCTCTCCATCACCCGTGATTTTTCCGGATTCGGCACCGACATTGGCCAGTTGCGCAAGCGACTGCGCGACGAAGGCGTCGACATCGAAGACAGTTTTCCCAAATACAGCGCCTGGTTCCGCCGTCGCTTCGGCATTGAAAACGACCAGGCACTGGAACTCTTCCACCAGACCGTCTCCATGAAATCCGTTGGCAATCTCACCGACTTCGTGCGCAATCACATGCTGGAACCCTTCGACGTCGCCCCGCGCATCGGTGCCCTCATCACCCATTTCGACGACCTCAGCCGTGCCCATGCCGCCGTGCTCAAGGCCAAGCGTCAGGTGCAACTGCTGACACCGCTGGTGGCCGACTGCGCGCAATACCGGAGTCTGGAAAGCGCGGTCGATGATCTGCGCCAGTGCCGCGAAGGCCTGCGCGCCCACTTCGCCGGACTAAAGCTGGCCCTGCTGGACAAACGCCTCACCAGTATCAACGAAGACTGGACCCGTCTGGATGCGCAGGTGCAACGGCTGGATCAGCGCCGCAACGAACAGCGCATGGCCGTCGATGCCATCCGCCAAGCCATCGCCCAGAACGGCGGCAACCGGCTGGAGCAGTTGCGCTTGGAAATTCAACGCGCCGGGCAGGAGCGTGACCGCCGCCGGCACAAGGCGGACCGTTACGCTGAACTCGTCCAGAAGATGGCCGAGACGCCAGCCGCGCATGCTGCGGCCTTTCAGGAACAACACAGCCAACTGGGCGAACTCAGCGATCGCCTGCGGGAACAGGCGACTGGCCTGGAGAATCAAGAGCGGGAAGAAGATTTCGCCTTTCGCAAAGGACGGGAGGAGTATGAAACCCGAAGCGCGGAAATCGCCAGCCTGAAGCAACGCCGCAGTAACATCGACACCCGGCAAATCCAGATTCGCAGCGCCCTCTGTGCAGCGCTGGGCGTGGACGAAGAAGAAATGCCCTTTACCGGTGAACTCCTTCAGGTGCGGCCCGAGGATAGTGCCTGGGAAGGTACGGCGGAGCGTTTGCTGCACAACTTCGGGCTCTCCCTACTGGTGCCCGATGCCCGCTACGCCGATGTGGCGGCTTGGGTAGACAGCAACCAATTGCGCGGGCGACTGGTCTATTTCCATGTGCGACCGCGCAAGCAGGGCGAAATGCCCGAACTGCACCCGGACTCCCTGCTCCGCAAACTCTCTGTCAAACCCGATTCCCTTTTCTACGACTGGCTGCAACGGGAAATGGCGCATCGCTTTGACGTGGCTTGTTGCGGCACCCCGGAGCAGTTCCGCCGCGAGACCCGCGCCATCACCCGCGCCGGCCAGATCAAAGACCCCGGCGGACGGCACGAAAAGGATGACCGCCACCCCATCGATGACCGCAGCCGCTATGTACTGGGCTGGAGCAACACCGCTAAAATTACCGTGCTGGAAACTACCCAGCGCCAGCTCGAAACCTTTCTCAGTGAAATCGGCAGCCGCCTGGGCGCCATTCAGTCGGCACGCAGGGCGCTGGAGGAACGACTGCAGACCCTCGCCCGGTTGGAAGAGTTCAACAACTACGAAGAACTGGACTGGGCGGCCATCGCCACGGAAATCGCCCGCCTGGAGAACGAACGGCAGGCGCTGGAATCGGCGTCGGACATCCTCAAGTCTCTGAATATACAGTTACAGGACGCATCCCAGAACCTCAGCGGCACCGAGAACCAATTGGAAGCCGCCAAAGACAAGCGTTCCAAGCTGGAACAGCGCCGGAGCGATACCGGAAAACTGCGGGAGGAAACCCAGAAACAACTGGCGGGAAACACCGCTGACCCGATTCTGTCACAAAAACTGGAGGCACTGCGCAGCCAACCGTCCGGTGAGTACCAACTCACTATTGAATCCTGCGAAGGTCGCGAGCAGGAACTGCGCCAGTGGCTGCAGAGCAAAATGGATAGCGAAAACAAAAAAATCGCTGGGCTGGCTGAGAAAATCATCAAGGCCATGTCTGCCTTCAAGGACGCCTACAAACTGGAAACCGAGGATTACGATGCCAGTCTGGCTGCTGGTTTTGAATATCAGAACCTGCTCGACACCCTGAACAGTGACGACCTGCCGCGCTTTGAGTCCCGCTTCAAAGATCTGCTCAACGTCAACACCATCAACGAGATCGCCAATTTCAACGCGCAACTCGCCCGTGAGCGCGAAACCATCAAGGAACGCATCGCCCGGATCAACGAATCCCTGGCGCAGATCGACTACAACCCCGGTCGTTATATCGTACTGGAATCCCAGCCCAGCCCCGATGCCGAGACCCGTGACTTCCAGACGGAACTGCGCAGATGCACCGAAGGGGCGCTGACTGGCTCCGAAGATGCCCAGTATTCCGAGAGCAAGTTTTTGCAGGTCAAAAGCATCATTGACCGCTTCCGGGGCCGCGAGGGCTTGTCCGATCAGGATCGCCGCTGGACCGCCAAGGTCACTGACGTGCGCAACTGGTTCCTCTTCGCCGCCAGCGAGCGCTGGCGCGAGGATGACAGCGAACACGAGCACTACACCGACTCCGGCGGCAAGTCCGGCGGGCAGAAGGAAAAACTGGCATATACCATTCTCGCCGCCAGTCTCGCCTATCAGTTCGGTCTGGAATGGGGCGCGGTGCGCTCCCGCTCCTTCCGCTTCGTGGTCATTGACGAGGCCTTCGGTCGTGGCTCCGACGAGTCGGCGCGGTACGGGTTGCGTCTCTTCCAGCAACTCAACCTGCAACTACTTATCGTCACTCCGCTACAGAAAATCCACATCATCGAACCCTTCGTCGCCCACGTCGGCTTCGTGCACAATGCAGGTGGCAAGGACTCCAAATTGCGTAATCTGTCTATCACGGAATACCGTGCGCACAAGGCAGACCTCGCTCCGTGAACTGGACCTCTGCGGTGGACGTCCGCAAGCAACTCCAGCGGCTCTGGGAGCGCGGGGAGTTACTGCGGGCGCTGACCGCCGATGTCACGCTTTTCCCCCTGCGGCTGATCCTGAAAAGCCCGAATTCAGCAGAGTTGACCGAACAATTCGCCGCCGTCCGTGATTGGATCTGTGCCCTGACCGCTATCCCGAAGACCCGCATCGAATGGCGCGAGACTCAGCACCGGGTGCTCGGCGCGCAACGGCTGCCCGCCTCCCTCTGGGTCGATACCGAAGAAGATGCCCTCACCCTGATCAGCAAGCAGCACGATGCCCGGCGTTTTCGGGCAATATGGGCATCGACGGCATCCCGGCACCCCGCACTGCTGGATTGGCTGCACCGAAAACCGCTGCAGGCGCTGGACTACGCTGCCGTCTGGCCACAACTGCTGGCGGTGCTGGACTGGATGGCGGACCATCCCCGCCCCGGTATCTACCTGCGCCAAGTGGATATTCCCGGCATCCACAGCAAGTTTATTGAAGGCCACCGCACCGTGCTGTCCGAACTCTGCGATGCGCTCCTGTCCGCAGAGGCCATCGCCCCTGAGTATCGGGGTATCAGCCAGTTTGCCGCCCGCTACGGCTTTCTCGATAAAGCGCCGCGCATCCGCTTTCGGTTGCTGGACGCCGGGATAACGCTGCTCCCCGGCACATTCTGTCCCGACATTACCCTGGATGCCGCCAGCTTCTCCGCCCTGGATTTACCGGTTCGCAGGGTTTTCATCACCGAAAATGAGACCAACTTCCTCGCCTTCCCCCGCGTCTCCGACGCCATCGTCATTTTTGGCGCGGGTTACGGCTGGGACGCACTGTCCCAGGCCCACTGGCTTACGCGCTGCGCTATCCATTATTGGGGAGACATCGACACCCACGGCTTCGCCATCCTCAACCACTTGCGCAAGTACTTTCCGCAGGTGCAGACCTTGCTCATGGATGAAGAAACCCTGATGACGCATCAGGATTTCTGGGGAGAGGAAGACAAACCCACCGTACAGGATCTGCCTCACCTGACCGAAAGCGAACGCGTCCTCTACGACATCCTCCGCGACAACCGCCTCCGTCCCGGATTACGACTGGAACAGGAGCGAATCAGATTTAGCCGTCTACAGGATGCCATCGCCGCGTCTTTTTGACGAAGTGCTCATCACCATCGTCCAAAATAGATTACATGGCGCGTGTTTTAACGTACACTCTCCGCCCATGGAACAGGTCTGCAAAAAAATTCGGCAGCTTCGCGAGGATAAAGGCTGGTCCGTGCGCGGGCTGGCGGCACGTGCTGAAATTTCACCCAGCGCCCTCTCGCAGATCGAGACCGGGCAGAACTCCCCCTCCATCGCCACGCTGGAGAAGATCTGCGTGGCGCTGCAGATTCCTATCGTCGCGATTTTCGATGACGGAGAAACGGCGGGTTTACCATTGATCATGCGCGTCGGTGACCGCCGCAAGTTTTACAGCGCCGGTTCCCACGCTTCACTGGAACCGTTGGCCCGCGGCCTGCCGCAAAAAAAGATGCAACCCTTGCTGATGGTGCTCGAACCCGGTGGAGAGTGTGGTGAACACCCCTACGCCAGCGCCGATGGCGAAGAGTTCGCCATTGTCACCCGCGGAACGGCCACCTTTGAGCAAAGCGGCATATCGACAGCGCTGAAAGAAGGCGACGCCATCTACTATGATCCGCGCCTACCCCACAACTGGCACAACCACGGTGACAACGCGACTACTCTGCTGGTGGTGGTAGCCCAGTGATCTCCTGCCTGCCCCTGGATCTGGCCACCGGGGCATTACTGCTCTGGCTGGGCCTGGGGTTATCGGGCTTTCTGCTGGGCGGCTGGCCGACCCTCGCCTGCCGCCTGGTCTTCCCCCTCAGCAGCATGGTCGCCCTGCTCCTGAGCACCGCCGGATTCACCGCGCTGACGGCCACCCCGGACCATCTGCAACTGCGCGGCCCGCTCCCCGCGCTGCCCTGGTCTTTCCAGATCGATCCCCTCTCGGGATTTTTCCTGATCCTGCTGGGACTGCTGGCCTGCGCGGTAGCGCTGTTTGCCACCGGCTATTTCCGCTCCCTGCCCGGGCCGGCACTGCGCCGCTTGATGCTCCAATACCACGTTTTTCTACTGGGGATGGGGCTGGTTCTGCTGGCGGCCAACGCCTTCACCTTTCTGGTCGCTTGGGAAAGCATGGCGCTGGCCTCGTATTTTCTGGTAGTGACGGAACATGAAAAAGCCGATAGCCAACACGCCGGTTTCCTCTATCTGCTCATCGCCCACCTGGGCGCGCTGGCCATTTTGCTGGGCTTTGTCATCCTCGCCGGGGCGACCATAAGCCAGGGCGGGCCATTCAGCGCCATGCTGCACGCCCCCCTCAATGCGTTCTGGGCAACGGCCGCCTTTCTCCTGACCTTTTTCGGTTTCAGTGCCAAGGCGGGGCTGCTCCCCCTGCATATCTGGCTGCCGGATGCCCACCCCGCCGCCCCGGCCCCGGTCTCCGCGCTGATGAGCGGGGCAATGCTGCAGATAGCCTTCTATGGCATGTTGCGGGTGGATTTTCTCTTCCTCGACAAGCTGGCCATGTGGTGGGGTCCTTTTGTCTTGGTGGTGGGCCTCGCGACGGCCCTCTTCGGAGTGCTTTTCGCCGCCGTCCAGACCGACATGAAGCGCCTGCTGGCCTATTCCTCCATAGAAAACATGGGCCTGACCATGGTGGCTTTCGGCCTCGCCCTGATCTTCCGCGCACATGGGCTCAACGCCCTGGCAGCCCTGGCCCTGGCCGCCGCCCTGTATCACGCCCTGAATCATGCTTTCTTCAAGGGACTGCTTTTTCTCGGCAGTGGCAGCGTGCTGCACGGAGCCGGCAGCGTGGCCATGGATCGCCTGGGCGGCCTGATCCGGCAGATGCCCCAGACCGCATTTTTTATGCTCCTGGGCACCCTCGCCATCGCCGGCTTACCCCCGCTCAACGGCTTTGCCTCCGAATGGCTGCTCCTGCAAGCCTTTCTGCTCTCCCCCGCCCTGCCGCAAAGCACCCTCAGTGCGGTCTTACCGTTGGCGGCCTCCGGCGTGGTGCTGGCGGTCGCTCTGGCGGCCTATGTCATGGTCAAGTTTTACGGCATCGCCTTTCTCGGCCAGGCGCGCAGCACCCAGCATGTCCACGAGGCCGGACGCTGGGAACGATCGGCCATGGCCCTGCTGAGTGTCGCCTGCATTTTCCTCGGACTTTTTCCGGGTGTCCTGTTGAATCTGCTGCATCCCGTGTTGCTGGAGATGCTCGGTCAGGGTTTCGCCGTCCAGCAAGGGCTGTGGCTGACCCCGGTCTCCGCACAACGCGCCAGTTACAGCCCGGTGATTTTCTTCCTCGGCATGGCGACCGCCCTCGGTCTGAGTTTTCTCCTGATCTGGAGTTTCTTTGGCCGACCCTTGCGGCGCGTGCCGGCCTGGGCCTGTGGCTTTCCCGTTCGGACGCCAGCCATGCAGGATAGTCCCATGGGCTTTGCGCAACCCCTTCTGCGCATATTCGCCCCGCTGTATCAGGCGGAGCGGGAGACGGACGATACCGGCCGCTGGCAGTTACGGATCGGCGAACCGGTGTACCGTATCATGTATAAACCATTGAACCACATCGTCTTATTTATATCGACTCAGGTGTTGCGCCTGCAGCAGGGTCGCATCACCCTGTATCTGCTTTACAGTTTTCTGACCCTGCTGATCCTGCTGGCGCTCTGGCGATGACCGCCCTACTGCTGGAAGTGGCACAGGTATTGCTGGTGGCATTTCTCGCGCCACTCTTTGCCGGGCTGCTGCGGGCATTGCGGGCAATTCTGCAGAACCGGCGGCCAGCTGGCTGCTGGCAGAACTACCGCGATCTCTATCGCCTGTTCCATAAAGAATCCCTGCAGGCAGAGGGCACATCCTGGCTCTTCCGCTTCGCACCCTACGGGATTTTCGGAGCGTTCTGGCTGGCGGCCGGAATCATCCCCATTCTCGCCACCGGCCTGCCCCTGGCACCGGCTGCCGATGTCATCGCCCTGGTGGGTTTGTTCGCCCTGGCGCGGGTTTTTCAGGTGCTGGCGGCCATGGATACGGGGACGCCCTTCGCCACTCTGGGTGCCCATCGGGAAATGCTGATCGCGGGGCTTGCGGAACCCGCCCTGCTGGCCACACTCTTTACGGCATCCCTGCTCTCCCAATCCACCTCGCTCAGCGTGATCGTCGCCCATCTGGAGCAACTGCGCTTTGCCCTGCACCCCAGTATGGTTTTCGCCGCTGCCGCCTTTTTCATGGTGCTGCTGGCGGAAAACGCGCGCATTCCCGTGGACAATCCCGCCACCCATCTGGAGCTGACCATGATCCACGAAGCCATGCTCCTGGAATACTCGGGACGGCACCTGGCGCTGATGGAGTGGGGGGCACAGATCAAGCTGGTGCTCTATGTGTCCATCGGCATCGCCCTGTTCCTGCCTTGGGGTATCGTGCCCGCCGCAGAAGTTGCGGCCCTGCCCCTGACCCTGCCGCTCCTGCTGCTGAAATTCGCGGCCGCTGCCCTTATCCTGGCACTGGTCGAAACCCTGCTCGCCAAGCTGCGCCTCTTTCGGGCGCCGGAATTCATGGCCACGGCTTTTCTGCTCGGGGTCATCGGACTCCTGAGCTTCTTCATGCTGGGGGCGTAATATGACGATTACTGCACAGGGGCTTACCTGGGGCATCCCCCTGCTGAGGCTCCTCGCTGCCCTGCTTTTATTGCTGGCTTTCGCCATGCTGGCGCAACGGCGGCTACTCACCCTGATTCATCTTCTCGCCTGGCAAGGGGTAGTCCTCGCCGCCGGTACAGCGCTGGTGGCGCTACTGACCGGACAAACAGAGTTATGGCTTTCCGCAGCCCTTACCCTGAGCCTGAAAGCCATCCTGATCCCGACGGTCCTGTATCGTCTACTGCGGCGTCTTCAGGTGCGTGGCGATGTCGAGGTGGTGCTCAACATCCCCCTGACCCTGCTCGCGGGCATCGCTCTGGTCATCTTCGCTTTCTCCCTCGCCGCACCCATTACCGCCCTGACCGGCGCGGTGACCCGCGGCATGGTCGGCATTGCCCTCGCTGCCGTGCTGCTCGCGTTCCTGATGATGATCACCCGGCACCAGGCCATTTCCCAGGTGGTGGGCTTCCTGGCTATCGATAACGGCCTCTTCTTCGCCGCCACCAGCGCCACCCTGGGGATGCCGCTGATCGTGGAACTGGGCGTAGCCCTGGACGCCCTGATTGGTTTCGTCATTCTCGGCGTGTTCTTTTTTCAGATACGGGAGACCTTCGACAGCATGGATCTCCAGCATCTGGAACATATCCGGGAGGAATGATGCCGATTCTACTGGTGCTGTTATGCGCGGCGACAGGCATCCCCTTGCTCGCCCTCTGGGGGGACGGACGCCGGGGTGCGGCCCTGTTTATCGGCATCAATATGCTAACCCTACTGGCCATCCTGGCGCTGGCGGTGCGGGTGTTGCGCGACGGCGCATTTACCGCGGGCAACGGACAATTCATGGTGGACGATCTCAGTATCCTGCTGATACTGGTGGATGGCGTGGTGGGACTCAGCACGGCATGGTTCTCCCGCAGCTATATGCGGCAGGAAATCGTCCACTGGTCGCTCTCCCGCCGGCGTGTCCGCCTCTATCACGCCATGTTCCAAACCTTCCTTACGACGATGCTGCTGGCCTTGCTGACCAACAATATGGGCATCCTCTGGGTGGCCATGGAAGGCGCCACCCTGTCCACGGTCTTGCTGGTGAGTCTCTTCCGCACGGCGGAGGGCCTGGAGGCCGCCTGGAAATATTTCATCCTCTGCGGTGTCGGTCTGGCGATGGCGCTATTCGGTACGATCCTGCTGTATTTCGCCGCCCAGAAAGTGCTGGGGCACGGTGCGGATGCGTTGCTGTGGACGCATCTGGAAGCCGTGCGCGGTCAATTACAGCCGCAGGTCATGGCCATCGCCTTCATCTTCATGCTGGTGGGCTACGGGACCAAAATCGGCCTGAGCCCGCTCAACAACTGGCTGCCGGACGCCCACGCCAGCGGCCCCAGCTCGGTTTCGGCGGTACTTTCCGGACTCTTGCTCAATGTGGCCCTCTACGCCGTGCTGCGCGCCAAAGTGCTGGTGGACGGTGCCCTCGGTCCGGACTTCGCCGGTCGGCTGCTGATGGGCTTCGGTTTACTCTCCCTGCTGGTGGCGGCCTTTTCCATGCTGCGGCAGCGCGATGTGAAGCGGCTTTTCGCCTATTCCTCCATTGAACACATGGGATTGGCCACCTTCGCTTTCGGGATCGGCGCACCACTGGCGAGTTTTGCGGGCTTACTGCACATGATCAGCCATAGCCTGACCAAGTCCTCCGTGTTTTTCTCGGTCGGACAAGCGGTACAGAGTGTCGGCAGCCGGGAAATACAGCGCATCCGCGGCCTGCTGGCATTCAGCCCCGTCCTGGGCTGGGCACTCATGCTGGCGGTGCTCTTTATCCTGGGGATGCCACCCAGCGGCCTCTTCCTGAGTGAATTTCTCATTATCACCAGCACCTTGCAGAACCAGCCCTGGCTCACGCCGGTGCTCCTGCTGGGCTTGGGTGTAGCCTTTGCCGGAATTTTTCCGCGCCTGCAGGGAATGGTCTTCGGGCCCGCCCCGGAAGGTATCGCCCGCCAACCCACCACCGGCATCATCCCGGTCTTCATCCAACTGGCCCTGGTCATTTTGCTCGGGGTGTTCATCCCCTGGACGCTGGTCCAGTGGATGCAGCATGCCGCCCTGCTCCTCCACGGATAAGGACGGCCATCATGCCCAACCCAGCACTGCGCCTACTGACGGATTTCAAGCGATGGGGCACCCCGTTACCGGTGTGGTCCGGTCGCCTCTACAACGAGTATTGGCCGCTCGCCGCCCAGAACATCCGTGCGCAAGGCGGACGCCTGCTGGCGCTCTGGGGCGAGGACCGCCGCAGCACGGAAGCAGGCTATCTCGTCCATGCAGCGTTTCTGTCCGAGACCGGCATCATCCGCGCGGAAATGATCGTGGACCCCGCCATTGCAGCCTATCCGAGCCTGGCCACCGTTTTCCCGGGCGCTCTGCGCATGGAACGTACCCTGTATGACCTGCTGGGCATCCGCGCGACGGGGACAGACGATACCCGCCCCTGGCTGCGGCATGCCGCCTGGCCAGCCGATCAATTTCCCCTGCGCACCGATTTTTCTGGAGAAGGTCTGGATATCGCCGCAGATCGCGACTACACCTTCCTAGCCGCGAGCAGCCCGGACACCCACGAGATTCCGGTCGGGCCTATACACGCTGGCATTATCGAGCCGGGGCATTTCCATTTCCAGGTCCTGGGGGAAGAAATCCTGCGCCTGGAGGAACGCTTCGGCTACACGCACAAGGGCGTCGAGCGCCTCTTCCAGGGCCTGGACGTAGCAGCAGGCGCGCGTCTGGCCGGACGGATCAGCGGCGACAGTACGGTGGCTTATGCCTGGAGTTATGCGCAGGCGATTGAGCAGATTACCAACGCGCCGGTGCCAGAACGTGCCCAATGGCTGCGCGCCCTCTGCCTGGAACGGGAGCGGCTGGCCAATCATCTCGGTGATCTCGGTGCCATCGGCAACGACGCCGGACTGGCCTTCGCCCTGACTCAGTTTCAGGCCCTCAAAGAGGACCTGCTGCGCGAGAATCAACACTATTTCGGGCATCGCTATCTCATGGACCAAGTCTTGCCGGGCGGGGTGGACGGTGATCTCACGGTGGCGGCCGTCGCAACCCTGCAGCGTACCGGGCAGACGCTGAAAACCGCCGTCGGGCGCCTGCAGGAAATCCTTGCCGAGCACGGCGGCCTGCGCGACCGGGTGGTGCAACTCGGCATAATCTCCCCCAAACGGGCGGCGCAACTGGGACTCATGGGGGTCGCCGGACGGGCCAGCGGCCAAGCCTGGGACCTGCGGGTGCAGTTCCCCACCAGCCCCTATGACCAACTCCAGGTACGGATGGCCAGCGCCGCAGAAGGCGATGTCGCGGCGCGCATGGCCGTACGTTTTCAGGAAATTTTCGAGTCGCTGCGCCTGCAGGAGGAAATCCTCCGTCGACTGCCTGGCGGAAACGTGTACCACCCGCTGGATCTCCGGGACGCAACGGGGGAAGGCATTGGTTGGGTGGAGGGCTGGCGGGGAGAGGTATTTTTCTGGCTGCGTATGGAACAGGGGCATATTTGCCGCTGTCATCCCCAGGACCCGTCGTGGACACTCTGGCCGGCCCTGGAAGAGGCCGTTCTGCGCGATATCGTCGCGGATTTCCCGCTCATCAATAAATCTTTCAATCTGAGTTACAGCGGCCATGATCTTTAAGCACGACGCCCGGGCGACTCCCGGAAGGAGGCAGTAATGTACCGGATATTGCGCGCGGCCCTGCGGCTGGGAAGGGTGGGAGAGACACCACCGCGGACACAGCGTGACCCATCCTCCGCCAGCCCCAGCGGTTTTCACCACAGTCTCAGCATCCGCCATGTGGATGCGGGCTCCTGTAATGGCTGCGAGTTGGAGCTCAATGCCCTGAATGGCCCCCACTATGGCTTGGAGCAGGCGGGCTTTCGCTTTACCGCCTCGCCCCGGCATGCCGACGTGCTCACCGTGAGCGGGCCGGTGACCCGCCATATGGTCGCCGCCTTACAAGATTGCCACAACGCCATGCCTGAACCCCGGAAGGTCATCGCCATTGGCGATTGCGCCGGTTGCGGCGGCGTGTTCCAGGGCAGTTATGCGGTCATGGGCGGCGTCGCAGAGGTCTTGCCGGTGGATCTGCAGGTACCAGGCTGTCCGCCGGATCCTGACGCCCTGCTGCGGGGACTTTTGCAGGTGTCCGGGGAGCGGATAGAGCGCTGATACGAGCTATGATCCTGACCCTCACAGGTTGAGCACTGCCCGGCAAAGCGTGGGCAGAAGTAATTCATAATGCTTTACTTATTGGGTTAATAATATTTTTCTGCTTATGTTACCAGTATTGTTGGTGCTATAATGGTCAGATTTTTTATTAAAAATATTCTGCTTGTAAATATCCGTTAGCCGAATCAACTGTGCAGCTGGCGAAAAACATTTTTTCATATCTTAATATGCACATAAAATGAGTAATCATGGATCAATCTAATCGTTATGCCGATCTTTCTCTGCAAGAAAACGATCTTATAAGCAATGGCAAACACATTCTGGTAGCCTATAAAATGAAGTCCAAAGCGGGCCACGGCTATCTCGAAGCTGCCGCCCACTTTGCCGCAGAATCGTCTACCGGCACCAACGTCGAAGTATCGACCACCGACAACCTCACCAAGGGCGTGGACGCCCTGGTCTATCACATCGACGAAGCCGCCGAGGATATGCGCATCGCCTATCCGCTGGAGCTGTTCGACCGCAACGTCACCGATGGCCGCATGATGATCGTCTCCTTCCTGACTCTGGTCATCGGCAACAACCAGGGCATGGGCGACATCGAACACGGGCAGATGATCGACTTTTTCATGCCACCGCGCGCCATCCAGTTGTTTGACGACCCGGCCAAGGACATCTCTGATCTGTGGCGTATCCTCGGTCGCCCGGTCCAGAACGGCGGCTATATTGTCGGCACGATCATCAAGCCCAAGCTGGGTCTGCGCCCCGAACCATTTGCCGCAGCAGCCTACCAGTTCTGGCTCGGTGGCGACTTTATCAAGAATGACGAACCCCAGGGCAACCAGGTCTTCGCCCCGGTGAAAAAAACCATCCCGCTGGTCTATGACGCCATGAAACGCGCCATGGACGAAACCGGTGCGGCCAAGCTGTTCTCCATGAACATCACCGCCGACGACCACTACGAAATGTGCGCCCGCGCTGACTTCGCCCTGGAAACCTTCGGTCCCGATGCCGACAAACTGGCCTTTCTGGTGGATGGTTTCGTGGGTGGCCCCGGCATGATCACTACGGCGCGCCGCCAGTACCCCGGGCAGTATCTGCACTACCATCGCGCCGGACACGGCATGATCACCTCGCCCAGCGCCAATCGCGGCTACACCGCCTTCGTGCTGGCTAAAATGGCCCGCCTGCAGGGTGCCTCCGGTATTCATGTGGGCACCATGGCTACGGCAAGATGGAGGGCGGTGCTGACGACCGCAACATCGCCTACATGATCGAGCGCGACAGTTGTGACGGCCCCGTCTACCATCAGGAGTGGTACGGCATGAAGCCCACCACGCCCATCATCTCCGGCGGCATGAATGCCCTGCGCCTGCCCGGTTTCTTCGAGAATCTCGGCCACCGCAACGTGATCAACACGGCAGGTGGCGGCGCCTACGGTCATATCGACAGCCCGGCGGCTGGCGCGGTCTCCCTGCGGCAGGCTTACGAATGCTGGAAGGCGGGAGCTGATCCCATTGCGTACGCCAGGGAGCACCAGGAATTCGCACGGGCCTTCGAGTCCTTCCCCGGTGATGCCGACAAGCTCTACCCAGGCTGGCGCGAAAAACTGGGCGTACACAAGTAGGCCCTCGACCGGTTCCGGTAAAGCGGGTGAAAACGCTCCCATCCGGGGGCGTTTTTATTGCAAGCGAGGTCCCGCAGCCTGTTTTAAAATCCACCTTTTCCCGTTTGGCGCCGCTGGCGCCGAACCCAGAACGGAGCACCGCATGACTGCAACAGATTCCTCCATCCTCAATCAGTATCGGGTAGGCAAGGAGCCATTTTACCAAGCTCAGCATGACGAAGTGGCCCTGTTTGAGGCCGCTTATCGCAAGCGCTTGCCGGTGATGGTCAAGGGACCGACCGGCTGCGGCAAATCCCGCTTTGTCGAATACATGGCCTGGCGGCTGGGCAAAGCACTGATCACCGTGGCCTGCAATGAGGACATGACCGCCGCCGATCTGGTCGGCCGCTGGCTGCTGGACAAAGACGGTACCCGCTGGCAGGACGGCCCGCTGACGGTGGCCGCGCGCTACGGCGCCATCTGCTATCTAGATGAGATTGTCGAAGCACGTCAGGATACCACCGTAGTGATCCACCCGCTCACCGATCATCGGCGCGCCTTGCCGCTGGACAAAAAGGGTGAGCTGATCAGCGCCCATGCTGATTTTCAGATAGTGATTTCCTACAATCCCGGCTACCGGTCGCTGATGAAGGATCTCAAGCAATCTACCAAACAGCGCTTTACCGGCTTCGAGTTCGACTATCCCAACGCCGAACTGGAAAGCGAGATTCTGGTGAAGGAAACCGGCGTGGCAAGCACCATAGCCGCCCAACTGGTCACGGTGGCCGCCACTGCCCGCCGTCTCAAGGGGCATGGTCTCGATGAGGGCATCTCCACCCGGCTCCTGGTCTATGCAGCGATGCTGATTGACGATGGAGTAGCGCCGCGTTCGGCCTGCCGCATGGCTTTGGTTCAGCCCATCACCGACGATGCCGACATTCGTGCGACACTGGAACACGCCATCGACATGACTTTCACCTGAAACATCGCCGTACGGGATACCCATGACTGACCACCTGCACAACACCGCTCTGCCGCCACAATTGGCAGCGGCCTACCGGGACCAGCTCGACTGCCGCTTTCCCTGGGTCGGCGAGGTCTTTCCCGATTGTATCGCCAAAGCCGCCGCCAGCCTCAGCCCGGCGGGGATGAGCGCGTATATCGATGCGGCGCGGACGCTCTGCAAACTCGGGCGGGGTGAAGAACCGGTCCTGATTTTTCTCGAAGAGTGGCCGGATATCGGCACGGCGCTGGGCGATTCGGCTCTGGAGCCGGTCATGCAGATGGTGCAGCACATGCAACGTTCGCCGAACGGCAACACCATTGGCGGATTTCTGCAAACCCTGGCACCGGTCACCCGCGCCCTGCAGAGCCGCGCGTTGCTGAGAGATTACCTGAATACGCTACGCGACATGATGGAACGGACCACCGGCTCCATCCACGGCCATCATCAGACCCACCCAGCCCCGGCCTACCCGACCTGCTGCGCCAGGCACCCGCTTTACTACAGTGCTTGACGGTGGATGGCTTGCGCAACTGGGTGAACTACGGCGTGCGTAATTATCTCCAGCACCCTGAACGCCAAAAAGATTTCTTCTCACTACAGTCGGCTGACAGCCCGGCGGTGATGCAGCGCGAACGGCATGGCACCCTGCTGGTGGATGTCGAACGCAAGCTGGTTCTCTATCTGCGCGGACTGTGGCAGGACAGCGAAGTACTGGTACCCTATTCCACCGCTTTTGCGACGCTGCGCAAGCCGCAGCCTTACTATGACTCACTCGGTATGCGGCTGCCGGATGTGCTGGACGATCTGCCGGGCGCCCGTGCCCTGGACCGTTATCGCGCGACGCTGGCGCACATGGTCGGCCACCGGCGCTGGTCAACGCCGCAGATAGCAGATAACTGGAGCCCGTTCCAGCGCCTGGCGGTGGAGTTTTTCGAGGATGCCCGCATCGACACCCTGCTCATCCAGACCTATCCCGGCCTGCGGGCGCTATTCCTCGCGCTGCACCCCAAACCTGCTGAAGAGGCCTGGATCCAGAGACCACCTCCTGCCTGCGCCATCGCTTGACGATGCTATTGCGAGCGCTGCTCGACCCGGAACACGGCTACCGTAACCCCGTACTCAAGGACTTTGTCGAGCGCTTCCAGGCGGAACTCGCGGGCGGGAATGCCGACACGGCGAGCATGGCCCGGCTGGCACTGGATTATGTCACCACCACGCGCCGCCAGAGCGATCAGTTCGCCAAAATGCATTTCGCCGATACCGAAATCAACTACCGTGACGACAATCGCGGGCTGTGGCGCTTCATTGAAGCGGGCGACGAAGAAGAGTCCTTCGACGAGGAGCACCGCACGGCGCCGGATCCTGAAGCGCAGGGCCTGCCGCCACGCCACTATCCTGAGTGGGATTACCAAAGCCAGAGTTACCGACCGGACTGGGTCAGCCTATACGAAGGGTTGCACGCCTCGGCGTCACCCGCAACGATAGATCAACTGCTCCTCAAGCATGCAGCACTGGCCAGACGGCTAAAACGCCTGCTCGACCTGCTCAAACCGCAGGACAAAGTGCGCATCCGTTATCAGGAAGAAGGCAGCGAACTGGATCTGGATGTCGCTTTGCGTTCCTGGATCGATTTCAAGAGCAGCAGCCCTCCCGATCCACGCATCAACATGAGCCATCGTACGGCGGGCCGCGACATCGCCGTCACTTTGCTGCTCGACCTCTCCGAATCACTGAACGCGCCCGTCAAAGGCAGTAGTGACGGCCAGACCATCCTGCAATTATCGCAGGAAGCGGTATCGTTGCTCGCCTGGTCCATCGAACAAATTGGCGATCCGCTGGCGATTGCCGGCTTCAACTCCAATACCCGCCATGCAGTGCGTTATCAGCACATCAAGGGTTTCTCCGAACCCTGGGGAGACACCGTCAAGGGCCGCCTGGCGGCACTCCAAGCCAGTTATTCAACCCGGATGGGTGCCGCCCTGCGCCATGCCGGACACTATTTGGCGGCACGCCAGGCCGACAAGAAACTGATGCTGGCACTCACCGACGGTCGGTCCTCTGACATCGACGTGCAGGATGAGCGTCTCCTCATTGAAGATGCCCGTCAGGCGGTCAACGAAATGGATCGCAACGGCATCTTCACCTACTGCATCAGCCTTGATCCCCAGGCCGACGCCTATGTTGCCGACATTTTCGGTCGTCAGTACACGGTCATCGACCACATTGCCAAGCTGCCGGAAAGACTACCGGAACTATTTATCGCCCTGACCAGATAACGATCCCCTACTCCGGCAACAAGCGTGCCGCTTCCTGATCCAGCAAAAAATCCCGGAAGACCTGGGTAGCCGCCGAAAGGCGCTTCCCCTGACGATGCACCAGATACCAGTGGCGTTCAATGGGTAAGCCTTGCACATCCAGCACCGCCAGACGCCCAGCCTGCAACTCTTCCCGCACCGTATGCAGAGAAGCGATGCCCAGCCCCATACCGGCGCGCACCGCATGTTTGATCGCTTCGTGGCTGCTGACTTCAATGCTCGCATGCAGAGCAATTCCGGCCTTTTCGAAAAATTGTTCCACCGCGATCCGCGTCCCCGAACCCGACTCCCGCATAATGAAGGGATAAGCCGCCACCGTCGCCAGAGTAATCGCCCTGACCCGAGCCAAGGGATGATCGGGCGCGGCAATGATCACCAGCGGGTTTTCCAGAAAAGCCGTCGCGTCCAGCGACAAACCCGCTGGTGGCCGCCCCATGATGGCGACATCCACTTCATTCTCCGCCAACTGATGCAGCAGGGTCTCCCGGTTCGCAACATCCATACTGACCGTCACCTGCGGGTGCAATTTACTGAAAGCCGCCAGCAGATAAGGCGCGACATACGCTCCAGTGGTCGCCACGCTGATATGAATATGTCCCCCGGACAACCCCTTGAGGTCATTGATCACCTGCACTGCCTCATCCAACTGCTGGGTGATGGCGGCACTGTAGCGCGCCATTTCCCGCCCCGCTTCAGTGAGATAAATCTGTCGGCCCAGTTGTTCAAAGAGCGGCAGTCCGACTTGCTCTTCCATCTGTCGGACCTGCATGGATACGGCGGGTTGGCTGAGATGAAGCGACTGCGCCGCGCGCGTAAAGCTCTGATGCTTCGCCACAGCGGTAAACACCTGTAACTGGCGAAAGGTGAGATGCATGCTCATGGTGCTTTCCTGTAGTGGCAGCAACTAACGCAATACTGCACGCCACTATATCAGCATTACCTTATGACACGATACCCATACATCGTCACGAGTGGACCGCCAATGGGTGGTGCCCGATCTGCTCCATCATTTTCTGTGCAATAGCGTACAAAGAAATGGTATGTGTTGGTCCCAGATCACGGATACGGTCTTCCATCCTGGTCGCCAAAAGCGGAAAATCCGTTCCCTTATACGCAAAGACTATCCTGTTCCCAAACAATTCCGCCTCGATAACAATGACCTGGTCGTCAAATCTCTCGCGGATTCTGGTAATATAGGTGGCACATTTTCTATCGCTATTGAGCATATTGACCACCAATACGCCGCCCTTCCGGAGTTTGCCATAGCAATGGTCGTAGAAATCCGCACTGCATAATTGTCGGGCCTGGCCATCCTGGTTGAACCCGTCAATGAGCAGCACATCGACAAGTTTGGAGCGGTTTCGGACATATACCGCGCCATCTGCACAAATCACCTTGAATTTTGGACCATCCGGAGGAATTTTGAACTTGTCGCGCAGGGCAATAACACTGGGGTTGATCTCTATTGCCGTGAAGTCAACATCCGGGATATGGCGCAGGCAATATTTCGCCAGCGAACCGCCGCCCAAACCGATCATCGCGATCCGTTCGGGTTTTGGCTGGAGCATCAGGAACCCCATCATTGCCCGGGTATATCCTAGAATAAGATTATCGGGGTCGGCTTTGCGCATAACACTTTGCGTGGCCGAAAAGTCGAAGCGTAGCGTTATCTCGCCATCCCCTTCATGGGCAAAAGGGTTCCCCGTCAAAGTCAGCGGCCGTGCATCCATATGCCCGAGTAAGGTATCGACAAATTCATCCATATTTTCGTTGCACCATTTTCCGCCATGCCGGCTGGGGGATCAGGGACGGAGCGCGGCGTACCCATCCTGCTCTATCATCGTTGTTTTGGTCTAGTTCAGAATCGGTCCGCAGAGCCGCAGGGATTCGTCATCGGCGGCGGGTCCATGTTGATCAACGGCGCCAATTCCTGCAAAGCCTGCCAGTACACGCGGCGCTTGAAGGCAATGATTTCATTCACCGGCATCCAGTAATCCACCCAGCGCCAGTCCTCAAACTCCGGCTGCTGGGTGCGCAGGTTAATTTCCGCCTCTTCGCCTTCAAAACGCAGTAAAAACCATATCTGCTTCTGCCCACGATAACGGCGCCGCGAGGTGCGATGACGGGCACAGGGCACTTCGTAGCGCAGCCAGCCCCGCGTCCTGCCAAGAATACAGACCTTGGCCGTCCCCACCTCTTCTTCCAGCTCACGAAACATCGCCTGCTCCGGCGTTTCCGCGTAATCGATGCCGCCCTGGGGGAACTGCCAGGCGTTTTCACCCCGGCGTTTGGCCCACAACACCTGATTGTGTTCGTTACAAATAATCATGCCCACATTGGGGCGATAGCCGTCCGCGTCTATCATGTTCATCGTCTCTGCCGATGCGTTTATGCTGCAATATAGCACGCAGACGGGCCAGCGTCAGTCCACTCCTACGTGCAGCAGATCCAGCGGATAGCGCTTGCCCGCCTGATAATCGGCCACACAGCGCTGGACCATGACGCTGCGCATCTCCCCTTGGCGCACCGCCACTTCCTCCGGAGTCAGCCAGGCTGGGCCGATAATGCCCGTATCCAGGGCACGGCTCATATCCCGGGGACCCAGGCACCCTCCAAAAGCAAAGCGCAGATAAGTCAGGTTTTTCTCAGGAAATTCCCAGTGATAAATGCCCGTCAGATATTCTGGCTGAAAGGTGTAGCCCGTTTCCTCCAGGGTCTCGCGGACCGCTGCATCCAACAGTGTTTCACCGGGGTCCCAGTGGCCGGCGGGCTGATTGAAGCAGCGCCGCCCCCCCACCACCTCTTCCACGAGCAGAAAACGGCCGTTCTCCTCGACGACAGTGGCTACCGTCACATGCGGCGTCCAGATCATGGGATTTTCTCCATCGTACGCTCCGCTTCCGTGAGTTCACGCCACTGACCGGGAGGCAGATCGTCCAGCACAAAAGGGCCGAAGGCCTCTCGCTGCAGGGTCAGCACCAGATTATCCAGAGCGACAAACATCCGCCGAACCTCATGGTATCGCCCCTCCGTCAGGGTCAGCAAGACCTCCTGATCGGTCAGGCGCTGCATGGCTGCGGGGTGACAAGGGGTCTCTTCACCTTCCAGCATCAGAGTGCCCGCGCCCAGGATGTCCGCCGCGTCGTCCCGCAACGGCGCCTGCAGGGTCACCCGATACACCCGGGGAATGGCACGGCGCGGGCTCGTCCAGTGGTGCAGCCAATCCCCATCATCGGTGAGCAGCAGGACACCGCTAGTCTCACGGTCCAGACGCCCGACGCTGCTCAGCGACGGTCGCCGGTAGCGCCAGCGCAAGGGGAAATCCTGATAGATGGCGCGCGGATCATCGTGCGCACAAACCTTGCCCAAAGGTTTGTGATAGAGCAGATAGAGGGCATGGGGGTGATCAATGGGCTCATCATCCACCCATACCAGCGCCGCATCCACTTTGGCAGAGGCTTTGCGCAACAGCTCTCCGGCCACGCGCACCTGCCCCTCGCGCAACAGATCACGCACTTCGGAGCGGCTGCAATATCCCAGGCGGGACAGTAAATGATCAATGCGTTCGGCAGATTTTTGCATAGCGCGTAGTTTAGCCTGGGGGACAGGCTGACGAAAAGCCTTTAAACCACTATGATCAGGTCAGAATCACGCGAAGCGGAGCGCATCATGACGACCAAATATACCCTACCCCCGGAATGGGCCCCGCAACGCGCCGTACAACTTACCTGGCCACACCCCGATAGTGACTGGGCGCCGCGCCTGGCCGCGGTGTTGCCCGTATTCGCCAGGATCGCCCGTGAAATCAGCTTCCGCGAAGAGGTACTCATTGCCTGCCATGACACGACCAGCGGCAAGGTCTGCAAGAAATATCTGCAGCACGCCGGTGCCAATCTCGCGCGCTGCCATCTCCACACCGTTCCCAGCAATGACTCCTGGACCCGCGATCACGGTCCCCTCATCCTGCAGAACCCTGTTGGACAGCATAAACTGATGGACTTCGCCTTCAATGCCTGGGGTCTCAAATTCCGCGCCGACCTGGATAACCAGATTACCCGCCACCTGTATGCCCAAGGCGCTTACGGAAGCGCAGCACTGGAGATTTCCGGGATGGTTCTGGAAGGCGGCAGTATTGAAGTGGACGGCGCGGGCACCCTGTTGACTACCAGTGCCTGCCTGCTCTCGCCCAACCGCAACCCGCAATGGTCCGCGGCGCAAATCGAGGACGCCCTCCGCACCCAGCTCGGCGTAGAACGCATCCTCTGGCTGCACAGCGGCCATCTGGAAGGCGATGACACGGATGCCCATATCGACACCCTCGCCCGCTTCTGCAACCCGCACACCATCGCCTACCAGAGTTGCGATGACCCCGACGACAGTCATTTCGCCCCACTCCAGCAGATGGCTGCGGAGCTCAGCGCCTTCCGCAACCGTAACGGCGAGCACTACCACCTGATCCCTCTGCCCTGGGCACAAGCGCAGTCTGACGAAGAGGACAACCGTCTCCCCCTGACCTATGCCAACTTTCTCATCCTCAACGCCGCCGTTCTGCTGCCCACCTACGACGACCCCGCCGACCACATTGCACAAGAGCGCCTGCAATGCATCTTCCCTGACCGGGAAGTGATCCCGATCCCCTGCAGCGAGCTGGCCCGTCAGCACGGCAGTCTGCACTGCGTCACCATGCAGTTGCCGCGTTAAAGCCCTACTGCGCCATATCTTGACAGCAGCGCAGCGCTCCGCCATGGTGGCCTGAATTTACGAGGACCCCTATGCTGCATTTTCCGGATATCAATACCGTCGGCTTCCAGCTCGGCCCCATCACCATTCATTGGTACGGACTGCTGGAAATCATCAGTTTTGTCATAGCCACCGTCTGGCTCATCCGGCGCGGCCGTATGGCGCACTGGAACTGGGGCAAAGAGCAAGTGGTCGACTTGGAATTTTATGTGGCCATCGGCGCCATTCTGGGTGGCCGGGTGGGCTATGTGCTCTGGTACAATCTCCCTTATTATCTCGGCAATCCACTGAAAATGTTGGCAATCTGGGATGGCGGCATGTCCTTTCATGGCGGCCTCCTGGGCGTCGTCATCGCCTGCTGGGCATTTGCACGACGCCATCAACAGCATGCCTTTCTGCCGACGCTGGACTTCATCGCGCCAGCCGTACCTATCGGGTTGGGTCTGGGACGTCTCGCCAACTTTATCAACGATCAACTTTTCGGTCGTGTCAGCGATCTCCCCTGGGCCATGGTTTTCCCCGCTGGTGGTCCGCAGCCCCGGCAGCCCTCGCAACTCTATGAATTTCTGCTGGAGGGCGTTCTGCTCCTGCTGATTCTCGCCGTCTATAGCCGTAAAGCGCGTCCTGCCGGTGCCGTCGGCGGCATGTTTGTCCTCTTTTATGGCCTCTTCCGTTTCATCGTGGAGTACACGCGGCAGCCGGATATTCAGTTGGGCTTTGTCTTCGGTCCCTACACCATGGGTCAGGTCTTATCGGTGCCCATGATTATTCTCGGCCCGCTGGTGATCTGGTGGGCCTATAAGGGTGGCTTCTCCGAATCACCCAAAAGCACATTGGCAGTCGATAATTAGCTGCTGCAGCTTAGCCCTGCCTAATGCCCATGGCTGAACTCAACCCGCCACAGCAGGAAGCGGTAAAACACATCCACGGCCCCTTGCTGGTGCTGGCCGGGGCCGGCTCGGGTAAAACCCGGGTCATCACTCAGAAAATCGTCCATCTCATCCGAGAGCAACAGATAGCCCCCAAACACATCTGCGCCGTGACCTTCACCAACAAGGCCGCCCGCGAGATGAAAAACCGCGTCGCGGAGGCTTTGCAGGGCCATAACAGCCGAGGCCTGATGGTTTCCACCTTTCATCATCTCGGCTTGCAAATCCTGCGCAAAGACATAGAGCGCCTGGGTTATCGCGGCAACTTCAGCGTCATTGACCCTGGCGACAGCTTGGGGATGGTGCGCAACCTGCTGCGCGAGGCCAGCGGCCCCAGCGATCTCGCCGAAGCCATTCAGGCACGTATCTCCCGCTTCAAGAATGACGGTTTCTTCCCCGAGGAAACGCATGCGGATGACCGTCTCGGCCAGGAGGCCGCCAATATATACGCGCCATATCAGCGCTCCCTCAGTGCCTGCAACGCGGTGGATCTGGATGACCTCATCCTCCTGCCCACCCGCCTGCTGCAAGACAACGCAGAAGCCCGCCACGACTGGCAGGACCGCATCCGCTACCTGCTGGTGGATGAATATCAGGACAGCAATGGGGCGCAGTACCGCCTGGTGCAGACGCTGCTGGGCACCCGCCACAACCTGACAGCGGTGGGAGATGATGACCAGAGCATCTACTCCTGGCGGGGTGCTGCCGCGGACAACCTGCATCGACTCGCGCAGGATTTTCCGAACCTCAAGGTGGTCAAACTGGAGCAGAACTATCGTTCCACCGGCCGCATTCTCCAGTCCGCCAATGCGGTCATTGCGCAAAATCCTCACCTCTTTGAAAAACGCCTGTGGAGCACGCTGGGCGATGGCTACAGCATCCGCGCCCTGCGCTGCGCCAATGAGACTGACGAGGCAGAGCAAGTAGTCAACGCCATACTCCGCGACCGCTTTCAACGGCAAGGGGAATACCGCGATTACGCCATTTTGTATCGCAGCAACCATCAGGCCCGCCCTTTTGAAGCGGCCCTGCGCAATGCCCGGATTCCTTACCAGATATCCGGCGGCCTCTCCTTCTTTGAGCGCAGTGAAATCAAGGACTTTTTGTCCTACCTGCGGCTATTGGTCAACCCTGACGATGATCCCGCTTTCCTGCGTGCGGTCAACACCCCACGGCGGGGCATCGGCAGCAGCACACTGGAGCGCCTGGGCGCCTTCGCCAAGGAACGCAATCTCTCGCTCTTCGCCGCGCTCTGGGAAGAGGCGTTGGAGTTACCTGAAAAGGCGCGCACTGCCCTGCACAGCTTCGCCGGCTGGGTGAATCTTAAGGCCGACGAAGTGGACAAAGCCGAGCTTATCCCGGCCTTGCAGAGCCTACCCGAAGAAATCGGCTATCTGCAGTATTTACAGAATGAAGGTGACGAAAAAGATGTAGGGCGGCGCTGGGAGAATATTCAAGAACTTCTGAGCTGGATGCAGCGCTTGCAAGAACAGGACGAAGGCCCGCAAACCCTCGCGGAAATACTCAACCGCCTGATGCTCTTCAACGTACTGGAGCGCGCGGAGGACGACGACCGTGATGTACTGCGCCTGTCCACCCTGCACGCCGCCAAAGGGCTGGAGTTTCCCCAGGTGTTTCTGGTGGGTGCCGAAGAAGAACTGCTGCCGCACCGCAACAGCGAAACCCCGGAGCAGATTGAAGAAGAACGCCGCCTCTTCTACGTCGGCATGACCCGCGCCCGCTTCCGACTGACGCTGAGTCTCTGTCGCAAACGCCGCCGCTACGGCCAGGATATCCATCCGAAGCCGTCCCGTTTCCTCCAGGAAATCCCTAAAGAGCACCTGGACTGGCAGGGCGATCAGGACCCCGAAGAAGAAATGGATCCGGCTGCCGCCTTCGCCCGGCTGCGGGGAATGCTCGGCAAAACCTGATAAGCACCTCCGCCACGCACAAAAGCGAGGGGGCGATCCACCCAACCGGATCGCCCCCTCTGCTCTGTATCCCGCACGGGCTGCGGGAGCTTACCTGTCTTTACCCAGCGACGTTACCCATGGCTTTGACGCGAGCCGAGAGCCGGCTCTTGGTGCGCGCTGCCATATTGCGGTGTGCCACACCCTTGCTCACCGTTTTGTCGATGACCGACTCCGCAGCGCGCAATGCGCTGCGTGCCTGCTCCTGATTGCCGAGATGAACGGCCTTCAGCACACCCTTCACATAAGTGCGCAGGCGCGAGCGCAAACTGGCATTGTGCAAGCGCCGTTTTTCATTTTGTAATACGCGCTTGCGCGCCTGAGCTGTATTGGCCAACTTTGTACTCTCCATATCTACAATCCCGCGTCTGCGGGAAATTAAGAGGCGTATCTTGGCGCCATCGCCCAGCTCTGTCAATATCAACACACCACGAAAAGCCCCCGGCGCGGCAACAGCAGGGCTGAATGCCCTGCTGTCAATTACTCCGCCATTACATGCACATGCTCTGGTGCCACCTGCACCCACAGCTCGGTGCCTACCACCAGCGACCGGCCTGCGCACTGCCTGCGCGGTAACAGCATATCGAGACACAAAGTGCCCTCCATTCTGACGCGCAAGGCAACCCCCTCCTCGCGCAGTGCCGCGACCTGCAATTTCAGGACATTCGGCGCCGCTCCACCCAGCGCTCCACCCGGCACGAGGTCCTCGGAACGAATGGCCACGGTCACCGCCATACCCGGATGCATGCCGTGCTGCAAGCCGGCACGCAAACGCCAGTCGGCTCCTGCTACCACCATTCCGGATCGCTCTATCTCCGCAACGCGTCCCGTCAGGAAATTACGAAACCCCAGCAAACGTGCCACCCTCATCGTGGCGGGTCGCGCAAACACTTCACGGGGAGGTCCCTCCTGCACAACGCGCCCATCCAGCAATACGGCCATATGATCGGCGAGCATCGCCAGGTGTGGATCATGACTCACGGCCAGCACCGGCACCCCAAAGTCGTGGACCTCACGGATGAGTTCGTCCAGAATTTCATCGCGAGTGGCCATATCCAGCGCCGAAGTGGGCTCATCCAGCAACAGCAATTCAGGACGCCGGGCCAGAGCGCGGGCGAGCGCCACCCGCTGGCGTTGCCCGCCGGAGAGCGCCGCCGGAGAGCGCTCCGCCAGATCGGCAAGCCCGACGCGCGTCAGCAAATTCATCGCCTGCGCACGGCGACCGGCGCCCCTGGGCAGCGGAAAGGCGACATTCTCCCAAGCCCGCAGGTGCGGGAAAAGTGCATAACCTTGCGGCAAATAGCCGATGGGCCGCCGCTCGGCAGCAAGTCCGGCGAAAGGATGCCCACGCGCTGGAATCAAGCCAGCGATGGCCTTCAGCAGCAAAGTCTTGCCCTCTCCGGAAAGGCCGAGGAGAACGGTGAAATCCCGCACTTGCATCTGAACATCCAGCATGACCGGCTTTTCTAACTGATAGCGAATGTCCATGGGTTTAGCACAGCACCATCAAAACATCCCCTGCCGACGCGAGCGCAACCCCAACCACAACGGTAAAGGTACCGCGACCAGAAAGAAAACCCAGAGCAGGGGGTAAACCGCACTCAATCCGATATCCTGCAGATTGACCCAAAGCTTGACCGGGATACCCTGCGGGAAATACGCCACAATGAGCACTATACCAAACTCCCCCATAGCGCGTACCCAGGCCAGCGCTACCCCAGCCGTCAGCCCCAGACGTGCCAGCGGCAACGTCACCAGCCAGAAGGTCTGCCAGCGGTTGCGCCCCAGGGTACGGCTGATCTGCTCCAGCTCTTCAGATACTCCCTCGAAGGCTGCCCGCGCCGCCAGTACATAGTAGGGCATGGCCCCGTAGATCTGTGCCAGCACAAAGGCTGGTGCGGTATTGGTCAGATAGAGCCCCGCCTGCCGAAACAAGCCACCCACCGGTGCATAAGGCCCGTAAAAGGAACTCAGCAAAATACCCATAGCCAGGGGCGGTGTCAGCAGCGGCAGCAAGAGCAACGCATCCACCAGCCATTTGCCGCGATAATGACAATGCGCCAGCCACCAGGCGAGTGGCGTCCCCGCCAGCACCACCAGCATGAGCGCCAGACCGCTATACAGCAGGGAAACCTGGATAGCGCCGAGATCGCCGGGAGCGAAGTGAAAATCATGCCAGTCCGTGGCAAAAACCAGTGCCGCAAAGGGCGCCAGCAGAAAAACCAGCACAGCGGCCGCCGTCAGCGTCGCCAGCCAGCGTGCGGGTGGCTGGCGTGACGCGACAATGGCGAGAGCCGCCGCATCACGCAAGCGGCGTTCCCATTTGGCCTGCCATGGGCAGCCTAGCGAACACCGGGACCATGCACGCTGCCATAAACAACACGCTCCGCATCCAAAGTCGCATCGTTGTTCTCCATTGGATATTTCCAAAATCGATTTATATCGGTGACTACGACAAGGGTCAAGCGCGCGCCGGCACCATGCCAGACAAAATCTCCCTCTGGGCATTTTCATGCTAAGCTTATACACATACACCAAAACGGAACGCCAACCTACAAGATTTTGAAGAGTTACCGATGACAAAGAGCATAAAGACCATGCACTGGACCATTCTCATCAGATCCCATCCGGACGCCAGCGGCAATCCCGTTCTCCAAGGCCTGCGCATGGCAGCGGCAGCCGTCGCCGATGAGATCGTGGTCAGTGTATTTCTGGCAGAAGGGGCCGCATCACTAGCACTCCATTCGGAAAATCCGGGAGCGCGGTGGCGTGTCCACCATGACCTCATCGCGGAGGTCCAAGAGTTAGGGGCCGAAATGCATGCGATTGGTCTCGAATGGCTGCATACAACTGAAAACCGGGCCTTAATTCCCGGCATTAAAATGGCGAGCATGAAAACCCTCGTTCGCCAGATGAAGCTCTCTGATCAGGTCATCACGCTCTAAAATATGAACGCCATCTATGCCATGGGCGACCTGCAGGGTTGCTATGCACCCTTTAGCGCTCTGCTGGAGCAAATTGGCTTTACACCGCAAACAGACCAGCTCTGGCTGGCGGGCGACCTCGTCAATCGGGGGCCGGACAGCCACGTACTCATCAACCGACTTTACACCTGGCACGAGCGCGTGCGGGTCGTCCTCGGTAACCATGATTTCTACGCACTCGCGCGCTGGGCGGGCATTACCTCGGCAAAAAAAAGTGACACCCTCGCCCTCTTGCTGGCCGACCCCCAGGTAGACGAATGGATGGAGTGGCTGCGCAGCAGCCCGTTACTGCATACTGATCCACAACTGGGATGGACCATGGTCCACGCCGCCATCCATCCCGACTGGGACATAGCAACCGCGCAAGGTCATGCCGATGCCGTCGAAAACGCCTTGCATGATCGTCACTGGCGGCGTTTCATGCGATCACTCTGGGCAGCGCCGGCACCCAACCGCTGGCAGGATTGCCGCAACGAGGAAGAGGCACAGCGTTTCCGGGTCGCCGTCTTCACCCGAGCCCGCTACGTGACCGCCAAAGGCTTTTTTAGCTGGCCCAACACGCCGCCCAAGGACACTGCCCATGAGTTTGCGCCCTGGCACCAGCGTTTTTTTGAAAAGCAGTCCTCTGGCGCCATCATCTGCGGTCACTGGGCCACCCAGGGTCTGCTGGTGCAGCCACGTTTGCTGGCATTGGACAGTGGCTGCGTCTGGGGCCGCCAACTCAGTGCCGCCCGTATTGATGGCACAGAACCCGTGATTTACCAGACATCCTGCCCGATGTTTGCGCAACCGGATAACAAATAAAATTGGTATCCACCCTGGAAATACTCCGCCATACCTTCGGTTATGATGCCTTCCGGGCGCCACAGGAAGAGGTGATCCAGACCCTGATGGCGGCCAAAGATGCGCTGGTGCTCATGCCCACTGGAGGCGGCAAATCCTTGTGCTATCAGATTCCCGCCATCGCCCGGGCAGGCGTCGGCGTGGTGATTTCTCCGTTGATAGCGCTCATGGAAGATCAGGTCAATGCCCTGCGTCAGGCAGGCGTAGCGGCGGCCGCCCTGAACTCCAGCGCCAGCCCCGCAGAAGCGCGGGCCACCGAAGAGGCATTGCTGCAAGGTACCATTGATCTGCTCTATATCGCCCCGGAGCGCTTACTACAGGAACGCACCCTCGCCCTGCTGCAAAGAAGCACGGTCAATCTTTTCGCCATCGATGAAGCCCACTGCGTCTCCCAGTGGGGCCACGACTTCCGCCCGGAATATCTGCAGCTCCGGGTGCTGCATGAGCGCTTTCCCCAGGTGCCGCGAATCGCCCTTACCGCTACCGCCGACTCAAAAACCCGCCAGGAAATCATCGAGCGACTGGCGTTGCAGAAGGCTGCCGTCTTTATCCGCTCCTTCGATCGCCCCAATATCCGTTACCACATCCACAGCGGTAGTCAGGGCGCGCGCAACGCCTTGCTGCGCTTCATCCGCGACCGCCACGCGGGCGAGGCGGGCATCGTTTACTGTTTGTCCCGCAAGCGCGTCGAAGAAGTGGCCGAATGGCTGCAAGGCGAGGGACTCGGCGCCCTGCCTTACCACGCCGGCCTGAGCGCCGACGAGCGGCGCCGCAACCAGCAACGTTTTCAGCGGGATGAAGGGGTAATCATGGTCGCCACCATCGCCTTCGGGATGGGTATCGATAAGCCCAATGTCCGCTTCGTCGCCCATCTGAACCTGCCCAAGAGCATTGAGGCCTATTATCAGGAAACCGGCCGCGCCGGACGCGACGGACTGCCCGCCGAGGCCTGGATGCACTATGGCTTGCAGGATGTGGTGCAGTTACGGCAAATGATTCAGCAATCGGAAGCCGACCTGCCACGCAAACAGATGGAAGGGCATAAACTGGACGCCATGCTCGCCCTTTGCGAAACCACCGACTGCCGACGGCAGACCCTGCTCGGCTACTTTAGCGAGCACCTCGCCCTACCCTGTGGCAATTGCGATAATTGTCTGCAACCTCCTGCCACCTGGGACGCCACCGTCGCTGCCCAAAAAGCCCTTTCTGCCATCCATCGGACCGGTCAGCGCTTCGGGGTGCAATATCTGGTCGACGTGCTTCTCGCCCGCGAAGACCCGCGCATCCAGCAATGGGGCCATCACCAGTTGACCGTCTACGGCATTGGCAAAGAACTCTCCGCCAACGCCTGGCGCGCCCTTTTTCGCCATCTCTTACTGCGTGGACTGGTGGAAGTCGATGCCGAGGGTCACGGTGGACTGCGCCTCAGCCCAAGCAGTCGTCCGCTCCTGCGCGGCGAGGAAAAACTGACGCTGCGCCAGCATGAAAGCACGACACCCAAGCAGCGCGACAAACGCTCGGAAGTTGCACTCCAGGATGCCGATCTTTGGGAAGCCCTGCGCCAGCATCGCCGCGAACTGGCCCTGGCGCAGGGCGTGCCTCCTTACGTCATTTTCCACGACGCCACCCTCATGGAAATGCTGCAACGGCGCCCCCGCGACCTGGAGGGGCTGGCTACCGTCCCCGGCATCGGCGCGCGCAAATTGGCGGCTTACGGGGAGTCCTTCCTGAAGATACTGCATCGTGCTCCGCGTCCATAAAGCCTTCCTGCGGAACCGGCACGCCGACGACAACTTGCCCTGCAGCCCGGCAGGTCTCATCATAGAGCGATGACCGAGGATAGCACCATGAACGTACAGAGCTTCGCCGTCACCGTCGAAAATACCCTCAATGATCTGCTGAGCCGAATAGAAGCCAGTGCTCCCGAAGTGGAGAGCGATCTCGTGGACAGCGTACTCACTTTACTCCTGCCCGATGATAGTCAGATCATCATCAACCGTCAGGAAGCGGTGCAACAGGTCTGGCTGGCTTGCAGCGATGGTCCGGCGCGTTTCGCGCAGCAAGATGGCACATGGCGGAATAGCCAGACCGGGGAATCCCTGGAGGATGCCGTCAGCCGCCTGCTGAGCCGGCGTCTCGGCCATCCCGTAACATTGGATTGACCGCATGGCCTACTGGTTAATGAAGACCGAACCGGACGCCTTCTCCTTGCAGGACTTGCAGCAGCGCGGGCAAGAACCCTGGGACGGCATCCGCAATTATCAGGCCCGTAATTTCCTGCGCAGCATGCAGATAGGTGACGAGGTCTTCATTTATCATTCGCGCGTGCCCGTCCCTGGCATCGTCGGAACCGCTGAAGTAGTCAGCACCGCGCATCCAGACCCCACCCAGTTCGATCCGCAGAGCAACCATTACGACCCGGCGTCCAGCCTCCAGCAACCGCGCTGGGACTTGGTAGATGTGGCTTACCGCCAGACTTTTGCGCATCACATTGCGCTGGACAGCCTGCGTACCATGCCAGAGTTTTTAGACAGCCCACTCATCCGCAAAGGTAATCGCCTGTCTATCTTGCCGATCACGGTCAGCCAGTGGCATCACGTCCTGCAGTGCGCCGGATAAGCTGACGCGTGCCGGAAAACACGACCGGGCCGACGCTCTACCACCACTGGTCCGCCGTGGAAGGCCAGATGCTGCGCATGGTCCTTGGCGCCAAAGGGCTGCACTGGAACGATCATCCCTGCGCCCTGCGCGACCAGGAAAGCGCTTTTGATCTGGGCTTTGCCGAACTGCCGGTGCTGGTGCATGCAGACGGTCAGGCACAGCAGGGAAAACTCGCTGAACTGGCCGCCCTGGATGCACGCTATCCAGATAGCCCGGCGCTGCACAGCAGTATTCCAGCAGCCGAATGGGAGGCTTTTGTACAGTGGCGTGCGGGACTGACCGCACTCCGTGACCGTCTTATTGCCTCAGTCCTCCCCGCCTATGAAGAAATCTGCAGCGATCCCGAAGATATGGAGTTTTACCGGCAGGAATGTGAACGCCGTTTTCAGCAGTCTATAGAATCCCTCGCCAATGATCGCTATGGTGCCTATCAGCAACTGGAAAACCGCGGACGTCTACGTGAACTCGGCAAAGTGCTCGCCAAACAGCGCTATTACACAGGCACCCTGTCGCTGATCGATATCGTCCTAACGGCCGACTTTCACCTGTTGCGTCTACTCGACGGCGTGACCATACCCATCGATTTGCAATATTATTTTCAACGTGTCGCCGAAGCGTGTGATGTTTCCCTCAACGACGGCATGCCCCGCTCTCTCTAAGCCCGGAGTCCACCATGACCTATCAAGAACTTGTACAATTTCTCAATCAGCATCTGGGATATCCCTTCCTCGAAGACATGGCCCCGGAGGCAGCACTCCGTGCAGCACAGGAAGACAAACTCGACGATGCGCTGACCGCTGAAGTGCTCAACGCCCTCTATCAAGGCAACCAGTGTCAATCGGCCAACGACCTGGTCGATCGCGCCCACAGTTTTGATGGTCTTGCCCGCTTACGTCTGCGTACCCAGGCGGATGACGCGGATCCGCGCCTCTTCCGCAAAGTGCTCAAACTCTCACAGGAACTCGACAATGCATTTGATCAGGAATTGATTCGCCAACGTAACGCCGCACTCAAGTGAAACGATGCAAAAGCCCGGCGACCGCCGCAAAGAACGCAATAGGTAAGAAAGTAGCAGCTAAAGGGGGTATTCCGCCGGAGACGCTGATATATCCCGACATCTCCGTGAGGAAATGAAATCCCAGCCCCAACACCAGCCCCGCCATAATCCGCGCGGCCAGCCCACCGCCGCGCGGATTGCGCGTCACAAAAGGTACCGCCAACAAGATCATCACCAGGCCCACCCATGGATAACTCACTCTGCGCCAGAAGGCGAGGGCAACGCGATTCATATTCAGCGCGCCGCTCTGCAAAGCCCGATAACTTTGCCACAGGGTCAACAGCGTCATGGTTCGTGTCGGATGCGCAAAGCTACGCAAGGTGGCCGGAAGGAGCGGGACTGACCAGGGCATCTCCGCAGCACGGGTCACCCGTATCTGATCGGGCGTAATCGCGAAAATCTGGACATGGTGCAAGCTCCAGTGCCCCTCTTTGAATGTCGCCGCGCTGGCTGTTGTCATGGCATCCACCCCCACCATACCCTGGCGTACCCAGGCGATATGCAGATTCTGCAAAATCTTCCCGCCATCACCCACTGCACCAATCTGGACAATCTGCGCACCGTAGCGCAACCAGAGCCCCTGCGCCCCCATATTGTGGAATCCCGCACCTGGCGCATCGGTATTGGCCCACATGGCCTCGGCAGCCGGTGAGGTAACCGGTATTACCCATTCTCCCAGAGCGAACATAAGGCCAGCGCCCAACACCCCGACCAGCAACAGCGGCTGCTCCAGACGCCAGACCGACCACCCCAACATGCGTAAGGCGATCACCTCAGAATGGCCGCTCAGGATACTCATCCAGACCAGTGCACCGAGCAGTAACGCCAGTGGAATCAAATCATAAGTCACGTCTGGCAACTGCAAAGCGGTGTAGGAAAGCAGCTGCGTCATAGACCAGGCTCCATGCCCCGGTCCGGAGGATTTGGCAACCAGTTGGGCGATGTAAACCAGCGCCAGAAGCATAATCAGCACGAGGCTGCTATACAGCAACATGCCACGAAACAGCAACCGGTCGGCGCGTTTCATGACGCGCGCGGCCGCGGCCACATGGGGAAAATCGGCAGATCGCGACTGCGCCTGAAAAAGGTGTACACGGCCACCACCAAAAGCAACAGGAGTACCCAAAATAATCCGGGAAAAATTGGCATCCTGCCACTCATCATGTGCTCTTTGACATAAATCACGATGTTATTGATCGCCAACAAAAACAGTATGCCTACCAGCATGCCTGCCGCCCGTCCACCCCCCCGGGGCTCACTGTAGGCCAGCGGAATAGCCAGTAAAGCCAATAGCGGCAGCGCCAGCGGCCAGAGCAGGCGCCACTCCAACTCGGTTACTGCGAAGCGCATCTCGGGGCCCCGCAAGTGACGCCCAAGCTGAGAGAGAGAGGCGCTCCCCCAGCTGATACCACCCGGCTGGGCGGCGTCAGTGACCGGGTTACCCAGCAACACCCGATAATGCGCGAAGGAAAGGACTTTGAACCCGTCCTGCCCTGGCTGCCCCAGATAGCGTTGGCCATCCACCAGCACCAGGGTCAGGGCACCGTCCTGACCGGGTTTGATCTCCCCGTAAGCCGCCGTCGCCAAGTCCAGTTGATTACCCTGGGCAATAGACAAAAATATCTCGCGGAAGCGGTGACTGTTTTTACCCACGGCTTGCCCTACATAAATAACCCGATTGCCGGGTAAATTCGTGAAACTGCCGGGCTGCAGCATGGCCTCGGCCGCAGCATTGGCCAGGCGCGCAGATTCGGACTGTAACTGGCGCTGCGCACCGGGTGCCCAGGAAAGAGACAACATCAGTTCCAGGCAAAAAACGCCTGCCGCAACCGCTGCAACAGACGGCAGCAGTCCCGACAGCCCGGTGCCGGTACTGCGAATGGCCACCATCTCATTGGAACGATAGAGGTTACTGAACACCAGATAAACCGCGAAGAAAAAAGCCAGCGGTAATACCATGACCAACAGCGTAGGCACTGCCAGACCCAGTAATTGCAGTACAATCGATAACGGCAACTGGCCAGAAGCGACCTGCCTCAACAACTGGGTCACCTGGCCGATAGCCAGGATGGCAAGCACCACCAGGCAGGTCAGCAGAAAAGAGGTCGTGATGTTCCGCACGAGCTGCATATGGATGCGCGTCAAGCGGACAACCCCTGAGGATTACTCGCAAGACTTGATTCCCGGTGCCATTGGGGCTTATTTTCCATCTCTTAACGTCATCTTGAATTCCTTAGCCTACAGATTATCAGGAGAACCGCCGTGGAGATAGCCGTACAGTGCCGGAACCCAGTCACCGACAACAACGACTGTGTGGTCGTCGGAGTGTATGAAGGCGGCATACTGAACCCCGCTGCCACGCTGATTGATCAGGCCAGTGGCGGCGTCCTCCAGGCCCTCCTCCATACCGGAGATTTCAGCGGTGCCTGTGGCGAAACGCAGATGCTCTATCAGGTTCCGAAAATTGCCGCTGTACGGGTGCTTGTCCTCGGCCTCGGTACCCATGGCAAAATCAAGGATAGCCAATTTCGCAAAGCCGCGCTCGCTGCCGCAAGCGCTTTGCAAACTGCCCGCATCAGCCGCGTCAGCTTACATCTGCTGGATACCCCTGTGGTCCATCGTTCCGCAGCGGCCCTCGCTAAAATTCTGGTTCAGGCGATGGCCGAGGCCGATTATCACTTTGACCAGCATAAAAAACCCGCAGATAAGCCGCAACGGGCCTTTGATACCCTGCAACTCATCGTTTCTGAAGGCAACACTACCGAACTGGCGGAAATTCAGCGTGCCGCAGCGCAAGCCCACGCGACGGCACGGGCCGTCGCCTGGGCCAAAGATCTAGCCAACGAACCGGGAAATATCTGCACCCCTGTCTGGCTCGCCGAGCAAGCGGAGGCCATGGCCCAGCGCCTGGGCATCAAAAGCACCATCCTCGGTCCGGATGCCATGGAAGCCCTGGGAATGCATTTGCTCCTCGGCGTCGCCAACGGGTCCCGGCAGCCGCCCCGGCTGATCATTCTTGAATATTGCGGTGGCGCCAAGGATCAGGCACCTATCGTTCTGGTCGGTAAGGGTCTCACCTTTGATGCGGGCGGTATCTCCCTGAAGCCCGCCGACAAGATGGATGAGATGAAATATGACATGTGCGGCGGGGCGTCAGCTCTGGCGGCTATTCAGGCGGCGGCGGAACTCAAACTCCCGCTCAACGTCATTACCGTGGTACCCGCTTCGGAGAATCTGCCCGACGGACAGGCGACCAAGCCCGGCGACATCCATAAGAGCATGAACGGCCTGAGCGTGGAAATCATCAACACCGATGCCGAGGGACGGCTGATCCTCGCCGATGCGTTAACCTATGTTGAGCGTTTCAAACCGGACGTAGTGATCGATATGGCCACCCTTACCGGCGCCTGTGTCATCGCTCTGGGGCACCAAACCGCAGCCGTGCTCGGCAACCACGAAGGACTCGTCCATGCGCTTGTTGCCGCCGGCAAGGAAAGTATGGATAGGGCCTGGGAGCTACCGCTTTTCGACGAATACCAGGAGCAACTGAAGAGCTCTTTTGCGGACCTCTCCAATGTCGGCGGTCGGCCAGCAGGGACCATCACTGCCGCCTGCTTCCTCGCGCGCTTCACCGAAAAATATCATTGGGCGCATCTCGATATCGCCGGGGTGGCGTGGAAGAGCGGTGAGAATAAAGGGGCGACGGGCCGTCCGGTGCCGTTGTTGGTAGAGTATTTGCTGCGACGAGCGCGGCAGGTGGCCTGAGAGGACCACCGTTTGCCCATCGCCTCGTTTTATGCGTTGCCGCCGCTGCTGCTCACCCTGCACGAGCAGCAGCGCGGTATGTGCCGGGTGATCGCGAAAGTCTGGCAGGTCATGGGAGAAGCAGATATCCTGTGCCCGGACATGGAGACGGGGCAGGTCATGGATGATCTTCTCTGGACTTTCCAGGCTGGTGCTTTTGTGCCCCATGTCCGGGGTGCAGGAGAATCCATACGCATCCATGATGGCGGCATCTGGCCCCTGCAGAGCAAGGCATTAGTGCTCTGCGGACTGGACGAACTGCCGACACCTGTCCCTGCATGCGAGCGACTTATCGACTTCATTCCTGTCGCCGAGCAGACTCGCAACCTTGCCAGAGAACGCTACAAACGATTAAAGAATGCGGGATTCACCATGCAGGTGCATCCCCTGGAAGTCTGACTGGAGACACACCCATGGCAAGCATACCGACACGTAAAGAACCCGTCCTTGCAGAGCAACTGGAGGCCGGTGATGAAGCGCCTTTATTGCTCACCCATCTTTTGCGTGAGGGCCTGCCGCCACAACTTTGGCGCTATATGGACAATGAAATGCCGGCGGCGCGCGCTGGCTACGCACAGACAGACCCGCACTGGCTGGATACCGCAACGGTAGCGCCACGCCCCACAGTCAACGAAGATATTGAAGAACATGAACCGGATGCGGCACCAACACCGCCGCCCATTCCTGAGATGGCAGCAATGCAAGCGCGCGCCACAGATACGGTCGCGCCAGCGGTTTCGACAGCTCCCATAGATCTCGACTTTCTCAAAAACTTCGAGGGGCTGCTTTTCCAGGAGATTGAACGACGCATAATCCATGAGGTAGAAGGTCTGGTGACAGAGCATCTGCAGACGCTCTGGAAAGAGCAGGTCAGCCTGACTATCATGCGAACCCTTGCGCTGGAGGGCATCCAGTTGCGCGAAAGCCTGGCTGGAGACATTCGCAAAGCGCTTCCGGAAATACTGCAGCGTGTCCTGCACGAAGGTCTGGATCAGATTAACACCTCGGAAATTGAGTAATACACCCTATTATGACTGACACCCTGGACCGCCCCTTCGCCCCCGCCAAAATCGAAACCCAGTGCTACACGCGCTGGGAAGCCCATGGCCTGTTCCAGCCAGAAGGCGACGGCACACCCTACTGCATCATGCTGCCGCCGCCCAACGTCACCGGCACCCTGCACATGGGGCACGCTTTCCAGGACACGCTCATGGATATCCTCACCCGCGTCCACCGGATGCGCGGCGAGCGCACCCTCTGGCAGCCGGGTACCGACCATGCGGGTATTGCCACCCAGATGCTGGTGGAACGGCAACTGATACAGGAAGGCGGTGACCGCCAGCAGATGGGCCGCAGTGCCTTTCTGGAGCGGGTCTGGCAATGGCGGCACGAATCGGGCGGACATATCACCCGACAGATGCGGCGGCTGGGCACCTCCTGCGACTGGTCGCGGGAGCGTTTTACACTGGATAGTGGCCTCTCCCATGCGGTTACCGAAGCCTTTGTCCGCCTGCATGACAAAGGTCTGATTTACCGCGGCAAGCGACTGGTGAACTGGGACCCGGTCCTGCGCACGGCAGTCTCTGATCTGGAAGTCATCAGTGAAGAAGAGCAAGGCTTCCTTTGGCACATCCGTTACCCCCTCAGCGACGGCAGTGGCTCCCTCGTGGTGGCCACCACCCGTCCGGAAACGCTGCTGGGCGATGTGGCGGTGGCGGTGCACCCCGCAGATCCGCGCTATGCCGCGCTCATCGGCAAGACGCTGCGCCTGCCGATCATGGACCGCGAAATCCCCATCATCGGTGATGCTTATGTCGATCCGGAATTCGGTTCCGGCTGCGTCAAAATCACCCCGGCCCACGACTTCAACGATTATCAGGTGGGACAGCGACACGGCCTGGCCCTGCTCAACGTCTTTACCCCCGATGCCCGTATTCGCGACACGCTGGAGGTTTTTGGCGACAACATCATTGCCGGAAACATTCCCGCCGCCTTATGCGGACTGGATCGCTATGCGGCCCGCAAGCAGATTCTCGCTCTACTGGAAGCGGAAAATCTGCTGGAACGCACGGCTGCGCACAAGCTCATGGTACCGCGCGGCGACCGCTCCCAGGCCGTCATCGAGCCTTACCTGACGGATCAATGGTATGTGAAGGTCGCGCCCCTGGCCGAACCCGCCATCCGCGCGGTGGAAGAAGGCCGCATCCGCTTCGTGCCCGAAAACTGGAACAAAACTTACTTCGACTGGATGCATCGTATTGAAGACTGGTGCATTTCCCGCCAGCTCTGGTGGGGACATCAGATTCCCGCCTGGTACGGTCCCGACGGCAAAATCTTTGTCGCCCGCCATGAAGAGGAAGCGCACACGGAAGCGGCGCGCCATTACGGCATGCCGGTGGTCCTGGAACGCGATCCAGACGTGCTCGACACCTGGTTCAGTTCGGCGCTGTGGCCCTTCACCACCCTTGGCTGGCCGGAAAAAACACCGGATCTTGCCCAGTTCTATCCCACCAGTGTACTGGTCACCGGTTTCGACATCATTTTCTTCTGGGTGGCGCGGATGATCATGCTGGGTCTGTGCTTTATGGACGACGTGCCCTTTCATGAAGTCTATGTCCACGGCCTGGTGCGCGATGCCGAAGGCCAGAAGATGAGCAAGTCCAAGGGTAACGTCCTCGATCCCATCGACCTCATCGACGGCATCAGCCTGGAAGATCTCGTCGCCAAGCGCACGCGTGGCCTCATGCAACCGCAAATGGCGGCCAAGATCGAAAAGGCGACCCGCAAGGAGTTCGCCGATGGCATTCCGGCCTTTGGCACCGACGCCCTGCGCTTCACCTTTGCGGCCTTGGCCACCCAGGGGCGTGACATCACGTTTGACCTAAAACGGGTGGAAGGGAATCGCAATTTCTGCAACAAGCTCTGGAATGCCTCGCGTTTTGCCCTGATGCAGATACAAAATCAGGCCGATCTGGAAGGCGAGCGCGAATTATTGGCACCGGAACGCTGGATTATCGGTCGTCTGCAGCACTGCGAAGCGGCTGTTAACAGCGCCATCGACCAGTATCGCTTTGCTGATGCCGCCCATGCGCTCTACCAGTTTTTCTGGAATGACTACTGCGACTGGTATATCGAGCTGACCAAACCCGTCCTGCGCAGTGACAGTCCGTTCACCTCCGCACAGCAATGCGGCACCCGCAATACCCTGCTGCGGGTGCTGGAGGCTGGCCTGCGTCTGCTGCACCCGGTGATGCCCTTCCTCAGCGAGGAACTCTGGCAGCGGATCGCCCCGATGATCGGCAAAACGGGCGACAGCATTGCCCTCGCCGCCTATCCGGTGGCCGACCTCTCCCGTATCGACGCCCAGGCGGATGGTGATACGGAATGGCTGCTTGCCGTCATCCGCGCCATCCGCTCGGTGCGCGGCGAGATGGATATTGCGCCCAGCAAGGCCCTGCCCCTGCTGTTGCAGGGGGGCAATGCCAGCGACCGCCAGCGTGCCGAACAATACGCGCCCTGGCTCTTCGCCCTCAGCCGCCTCGCCAGTCTGGCATGGCTGGACGACGAAACAGAAGCACCACCCGCCGCCCTGCAACTGGTCGGCGAGCTGCGCGTCCTCGTCCCCCTCGCGGGCGTCATTGACGTGGCTGCCGAACGCGCGCGTCTGGCCAAAGAGCGGCAGCGTCTGGAACAGGAGCATGCCAAGGCCACGGCCAAGCTGGGCCAGGAAAGCTTCCGCAGCCGCGCGCCCGCCGAAATCGTCGCCAAGGAGGAGGAGCGTTTGCGCGAAATAGATGCCGCCCTGCTGCAACTCGGCGAACAGGCACAGCGACTGGAGCATTTGTGACCGGGCGCCGGGACCGGCATGACTAAACGTCGGCTTTATCCGCTGGAGCCTTTATTCGGGCGTATTCTGTCCCCCTTCGAGCAGTTTCTGCGGCGGGCGACGGCGGGCGGCATCGTCCTCATCGCCGCCACGATCCTGACCCTGGTGCTCAGCAATTCTGTCTGGCACGTGCCTTACCACGCCTTTTGGGAAGAGCACTTAGGACTGCATTGGGGTGGCTGGGCACTGGATCAAAGCCTCCATCACTGGATCAATGATGGCCTGATGGCGGTGTTCTTTTTTGTCGTCGGGCTGGAGCTGAAACGGGAATTGCTGGTGGGGGAACTCTCCTCCCTGGCCGATGCCGCCCTGCCCATCATTGCGGCCCTGGGGGGCATGATTGCCCCGGCGCTGATCTATCACGAGTTCAATCCCAGTGGCCCCGCGGCGGGGGGCTGGGGTATTCCGATGGCGACGGATATTGCTTTCGCCATCGGTATTCTGGTACTGCTGGCCTGGCGCATTCCCCGTAACCTGATTATTTTCCTCACCGCCCTGGCCATTGCCGACGATCTCGGCGCCGTGCTCGTCATTGCCATTTATTACACACCGGCACTCAACGTGACTGCCTTGATCGTCGCCGGAATTTTATTACTCATACTGATTCTCCTCAATCAGGGCGGCATCCGTAACCCCCTGCCCTATCTGCTGGCAGGACTGCCCTTTTGGTATTTCGTCATGCTGTCGGGGGTGCATGCCACGGTCGCCGGGATATTGCTGGCCTTCACCATACCGGCCCGCGGCCGCATCCGGCCAGACGAACTGGCCGACGTCATGAGTGCCCGCGGGCAGAACCTGCGTGATACCATCATCCACAGCAAGCGTCTTGACCCTCTGGTGAATGGCCAGCTCGCCGGCATCATCCAGAGCTTGCAACACAGCAGTTCCGCAGCCATCGCGCCGCAACAGCGCCTCGAACATGTGGTTCAGCCCTGGGTCACCTTCGGGGTTATCCCCATTTTTGCCCTGGCCAACGCTGGCATCAATTTCTCGCAGGTATCCAGCGGAATGCTCTTCAGTACGGTCACCCTGGGTACTTGTCTGGGTCTGGTGCTGGGCAAATTTATCGGGATCAGTCTCAGTAGCTGGATTGCGGTACGCCTCAAAATCGCGCGCCTGCCCCACGGCGTACAATGGCGGCACCTGCTCGGCGCCGCCTGGCTGGGCGGCGTCGGCTTCACCATGTCCTTATTTATTAGCCAATTGGCCTTCACCGACCGTAATCTGCAAGAAGAAGCCAAGCTGGGCATTCTCCTCGCATCTCTGATCGCCGCCATGATCGGTCTGACCTGGCTCTTTTGGGTCAGCCGCAACGAGGTTCCTGCATGATTCCTGCTGACTTATCACTTTCAGTACAACAGGCCCTCGCCGAAGATATCGGCAGCGGTGACCTGACGGCGGCGCTGATCCCCGCCGCCACCCAACTCCGCGCCCAGATCCTCAGCCGTGAGGCGGGTATCCTCTGCGGACAGGCCTATGCCGAAGCCACCTTTGCGGCACTTTCGTCGACCATCCAAATGCACTGGCAAATCACCGATGGTGCCAGCGTTGCCCCCGATCAAGTCCTCTGCATCCTGGAGGGTCCGGCGCGAGCACTGCTTTCCGGGGAGCGCACGGCGCTGAATTTTCTGCAGACGCTGTCCGGCACCGCAACCCAGGTCCGGGCCTATGTCGACGCCCTGAGCGGCCATAAAACGCGCCTCCTGGATACCCGCAAGACCATCCCCGGCCTGCGCCAGGCCCAGAAGTATGCGGTCCGGATAGGTGGCGGCCACAATCACCGTCTAGGGCTCTACGACGGCATTCTCATCAAGGAAAACCATATCGCCGCCTGCGGGAGCATCACTGCGGCACTCCAGGCGGCGCGGCAGATTGCCCCGGCGCTCACCCGCATAGAAGTCGAAGTGGAAAATCTGCTGCAGCTGGAGGAAGCACTAACGGCTGGCACCGATATGGTGCTGCTCGACAACTTCCCCCTGGAGGATCTGCGCCATGCCGTGCAGCGGGTCGCGGGGCGTCTGCCCCTGGAGGCTTCCGGGAATATAGGCGTGCACAATATCGCTGCGGTAGCGGCCACCGGGGTGGATTTCATCTCCGTCGGCAGCCTCACCCGGAACCTGCGCAGCCTGGATTTATCGCTGCGCTATCGCTGAGCGTTCATCCACACTCAGGCCCGCGCCGCCGCATCCAGGTCGCGCAGAATCTCATCCACCCCCGCCGCCGCCGTCAGGTCGGCGACATTCTCCTTAGTGAAGAAGCCCTGAAAACCTCCGAAGCGTTGTACATACTCCACAATCAGTGAGGAATGCTCCGAGGCACTGGAGAAAATCTGCTTCAGCCCTTCCTGCTCTGAGCCAACCACCTCCAGCAGGAATTGCTGCCCGCAATTCCGCAGGGCGCTTACCACGTAGTCGATATTGATCTGATCCCCGGTGTGTCCATCCTTCACCGCCACCGCCAGATGGTGCAAACGCGGCCCAAAGTTTCGTACAAAGGCCTCGGTGGGCGAAGGCTTGCCAATCAGATGATTGCAGAAATACGGGTGATTGGCTGCCGTAAAAACCTTGGCAGGGCTATGGAGTTCATTGGCAAAATGCACATTCTTGGTAACATTTGTGGACGAGTTCTGATCAGGAATATCGTAAGAACCCCAGTAATAATAACTGGATAGGGTCAGATACTCCAGAATCGCCGCCTCCCGGTTCTGGCTGTATACCCGGGTTGCCAAATGGTCGATGGGCAGGAGTAGCCTGTCGAGACCAAGTTTTTCACGCAATGCCTTGGCCTGTTCAAAAGCCACCTGCATGTCCTCCCGAATGGACGACACACCCAGCGAATAAACGCGGATATGATTATCGGGGCGCTCCCAGTAACCGACAATATTGTGGGTATAAGGAGAGGGTTTGACGATGGCCATATTCCCCGGCAACTCCATCTGTCGGATCTGCTCCTGATTAAAGAAGCGGATTTCCCGGGCCTTCTGCGTCTCCACCACCGCGTGCAGATTTTTAACCTGAAAGATCTCACCCATGTAGCGGGAGTTTGGCCGCTGCGCCCCGATGGGGTAAACCTCATTGAGGCTACGGAAAATACCGTGCAGGTTGGGGTCTTTCACCTCGCGGACCAGCACATCGGGGGCATGCATATCGATGCGCAGGATGTGGGTCGAGTGCTGCTCCGTTTCCAGGGTGACCAGGTAGTTATAAGGCGTCATCAGGCAAAGCTCACCGACATAGGCCGCAGAATGCCCCGGCTCTACCGTAATCATCAGACTATCAATACGCCCGATATTTTCGGTCAGACCCTGACGATCGCGGTCTTCCAGCAAGCGTCCCAGCCACTCTTCAAAAAAGGCAGAATTCTGCTTGTCGCCCTGCCGCGGAAAATCTATTGACGCCTTCATGCCAGCCCCCAATTCGACCCCAGGCGATCAGTGTAACGCCTTTGATCCAGGGGGCCAACGCGCCACCGCATCACCCATGCGGTGGCGGCAACCCACACGAATTTCTTGACAAGATACCGATTGGTCGGTATCTTGCAAGCATATGATGCCGCAACCGATACGAAAAACCCGCAACCCGGAGCAGACGCGCAGCGATCTGCTGAGTGCCGCTTACATCGAAATTCTGGAATCCGGCTTTCAGGCTGCCAGCCTGGAACGCATCCTTGCCAACACCTCGGTAAGCAAAGGCGCTCTTTACCATCACTTTAGCACCAAGCGCGACCTCGGTCTTGCCGTGATCCAAGAAGTTATCGCGCCGCAACTGGCGACGCGCTGGTTCGCTCCTTTTACCGAGCACGATGACCCTTTAGCCAGCCTCCAGCGTATTCTCGAAGAAAAAATCAACACAGCTGACGAATCAGTGATCCGTTATGGCTGCCCCCTCAACAATCTGATTCAGGAGATGAGTCCTCTCGATGAAGGATTCCGCCGCGGCCTGCAACAGATTCTGGACCGCTGGGTCGAGGTCATGGCAACCGCCCTGGCCGATGGGCAAATTGCCCGCAAGGTGCGCGCCGATGTCGAACCGGAAGAAGTAGCGCTCTTCATTGTTGCCGCGATTGAAGGCTGCGTCGGCCTGGGCAAAAATGCCCAATCTGTCGAAGCCTACCAGCGTTGCCTGCGCCAGCTACAACTTTATGTCAAATCACTGGCCGCCTGACCGCTGCCCAGTATCAAGCCGCAGATACGCAATTTGAAACTTTTGGCTTCGCCCCTTTTTCTGCTTTCTGACTGCAGCGAGGAAATATCATGTCGCAGATTACCTCTGAATGGATTCAACTGGAAAACGGTCCACGGGCCTGGTATGCCCGCCCCAGCACTGCGGGTCCACACCCAGCCATAGTCGTGTTCATCGAAGCCTTTGGCGTCAACCAGCACTTTCAGGATGTCGCTGAACGTCTTGCCCGGGCGGGTTTTTGCGCCATCGTGCCTGATCTTTATCATGGCAAAACTTATGAATATTCCGATTTCGACAATGCCATCGGCCATCTCAAAACGCTCAATGACGACCTCGCCATGGCGGAGGCCGGCCTCGCTATTCAGGCACTACATCAGCGTAGCGAAGTGCGTCAGGACGCGATCGGCGCACTCGGCTTCTGCATGGGTGGGCGCTTCGCCTTCATGGCCAATGCCGTCCATGCCGACCGGCTCAGTGCCGCCGTCGCCTTTTATGGCGCCGGTATCGCACCCAATCTGGATCCGGTCGGACGCAAGCCACTGCTGCATCTGGTGCATCAAATGCGGGCGCCGCTGCTGCTGCTCTACGGCGCGGAGGACCAATCCATCACGCCCGAAGAACATGGTCGTATTGCCAGCGCGCTCAGCACCGCCCATAAGCGCTATACCCTGACCGTATTCCCGGATGCGCCACACGGCTTTTTTGCGGATCCCCGGGACAGCTTCCGTCCGGAGGCCGCGCAGGAAGGCTGGCGCCTGACCCTTGACCACTTCACGCACTCTCTCGGAGCGTCTGCGTGAGTCGGCGGCTATTTTCTCCCTGGACCTTGCGCAGCATCACCCTACGTAACCGCATCTGCGTAGCACCCATGTGCCAGTATTCCACCCCCGATGGGGTAGCACACGACTGGCACATGGTGCACCTTGGCAGCCGCGCTGTAGGCGGCGCTGGCCTGGTCATGGTCGAAGCGGCGTCCATCAGCCCGGAAGGCCGCATTTCCCCCCGCGACCTCGGTATCTGGACGGATGCACAGGCGCAGGCACTGGCCCCCATCGTCGCCTTCATGAAGACGCAGGGGGCGGTCACCGCCATCCAGATTGCCCATGCGGGACGCAAGGCGTCCACCCAGCCGCCCTTCCTCGGTGGCAACCCCATTGCGCCCGATGCCGAGGGCGGCTGGGCGCCTCTGGGACCCAGCGCCCTACCCTTCAGCTCCAGCCACACCCCGCCCCACGCCATGGGCGATCAAGACTTGGAGAAGGCGCGCAAGGACTTCGTAGCCGCAGCCCGACGCGCGCTGACGGCGGGATTCGAGGTCCTGGAACTGCACATGGCCCACGGCTATCTGCTGCACAGCTTTCTTTCCCCCATCAGCAACCAACGCAGCGATCAATACGGTGGCAGCCTGGAAAACCGCATGCGTCTGCCGCTGGAAATCACCGCCGCCGTGCGCGCCGTCTGGCCCGAACACCTGCCCCTCTGGGTACGTATTTCGGCCACCGACTGGGTCCGCGGCGGCTGGGATCTGGAGCAGTCCATCTCCCTCGCCAACGCATTAAAGGCGCATGGCGTAGACGTCATCGACTGCAGCAGCGGTGGCATGACGCCGGATGCGGTCATTCCCGCCGGTCCCGGCTTCCAGACACCCTTCGCCAGCGCTATCCGGCGGAAGGTGGGCATCCCCACCGTCGCCGTCGGCCTCATCACCGAGGCCATACAGGCGGAACACATCCTGGTTACCGAGCAGGCTGATGCGGTGGCTTTGGCCCGGGAGCTCCTGCGCAATCCCTACTGGCCCCTGCATGCCGCACAGGAACTGGGCGTAGACCTCACCTGGCCCGCACAGTACGATCGCGCCAAGCCTCACCCCTAACACGCTGAGATCAATCAGGGCGGTGGTGAACCCGCCTCCAACAGTTTCTGCAACTGTGCCAGTGTCGCCCGCCGCAAAGGCCTACCATCCACGGGTGATGCAGGGCTGCGCCGATCTTCGTCCAGCTCAAAGAGGACCAGACGCAAGTCTGCACCAGCATAATTCAACTTTAAGGAAGGATAGTCGCGGGCTGGTGCATCCCCATAATGAAGTCGCTGCCAGGCCTCTTCATAGGCGACCTGCTGATCCATCAGAAAAAAAATCACACTCTCCGGCGTATCGGCAAAAAGATGGAGCGTAATGGCCGCGTGGCGCGTCGCGGTTCCGCTCAATACCGGTCCGATCAAGCGCGGCTGAAACGCCGCAAGCCAGTGCATGGATTGCGCTGCCTGCTCGCGAAGCTGACGCAACTCCGCATTATGGGCCTCGCCATGAAAAAGCTGCAGACGAGACTGGAGCTCTGCTTCGATCTCCGCATTACTTGGCCAGCCCTGCTGGGCGTCGCCGCTGGCGCCCAGGCGGCGCGCCGCTTTTTCCTTGGCTGCCCGAAAGTCGGACACCCCCTCATCGGCCATAATCCGCGCCGACTCCACCGCCAGCAAGCGCCGCAAACGGGATTGTTGCTGTAACTTGGCCATCATTACACCCCGGTCATTGTCTGCAAACGCTATTCCGCATAAGATAGCGCAATTGCGAGAGTGGCGGAATTGGTAGACGCACTGGATTTAGGTTCCAGCATCCAAGTGATGTGGGGGTTCGAGTCCCCCCTTTCGCACCAATAACTTACATCATTTTCAAAATCTCCGCTTGATTTTTCTGGATACCATCTGGACACCAGACACTCTGATAGCCAAGTTCGGAGGAAAGCCCAACGGTCCTTCTCATCAAAACGGATAACCCCTCATGAAGCAACCCATCCCCATCCTCGTTGTCGGCGGTGCCGGTTACATCGGATCGCACATGGCCAAGATGCTCGCCCAAAGTGGGTATGAAGTGCTCATCCTGGATAATCTTTCTACGGGCTTTCGGGAAGGCCGCCCGCTATGGCCGTTTGCTTGAAGGCGATCTGGCCGATATCGCGCTGCTGGAACGGATTTTCGGGGAGACCCCCATTGCCGCCGTGATGCATTTTGCGGCGCTCAGTCAGAATGTCGCCAACACCCAGAATCTACTGGAAACCATGCTCCGCTATAACGTGCGCCGCTTCATATTTTCATCCACGGCGGCATTGTTCGGGGAGCCGGAATACACCCCCATCGACGAGCAGCATCCCCAACGCTCCATCAATCCCTATGGGCGCAGCAAGCGCATGGTGGAGGAGATGCTGGCCGACTATGACAGCACTTACGGCCTGCACTTCGCCAGCCTGCGTTACTTCAACGTTGCCGGGGCCGACCCGGAAGGCGAACTGGGTGAGCGCCACGATCCAGAAAGCCATTTAATCCCCCTCGTGTTGCAGGCAGCCAGCGGTCGGCGGGCGCAGATAGCTATTTACGGCGACGATTACCCCACACCGGACGGCACCTGCGTGCGCGATTATATTCATGTCTGGGACCTGTGCAGCGCGCACCTGCTGGCTTTGGAGCATTTGTTGGTCGACGGGGAAAGCAATACCTTTAATTTGGGCAACGGTCAGGACTTTTCGGTGCAGGAAGTCATTGATACCGCCCGGGGCATTTCCGCCGACGTTCAGCCCCGCCGCCCCGGTGATCCCGCCGTGTTGGTGGCCGACAGCCAAAAGGCGCGCGATACCCTGGGTTGGGAACCAAATTTTGCGGATCTGGCCGCGATTATTGAGCATGCCTGGAGTTGGGAGCAGCAGAAAGGAACTGCTTGGTGATGGGAGCCGCTCGCAAGCGGCGCGCGCAATGAGCGGCACTGGCGACCGAGGTAATTGGCTTTATTCCAGCCTGCGGTCTGTCTGTCCTATGCCGCTGAAAGGCATTCTGCGGCATAACACCCAGGCGCCGCGGCCCCGAACAAATCGCGCCAATCCTTCAGTAAGCCCCCTCCCGCCGCGAGACCACCTTGACGGTGCGCAACAGGATGACAATGTCATACCAGAGCGTCCAATTCTTCACATACCAGGCGTCAAGCTGGGCGCGTTCATCAAAGGTGGTTTCCGATCGCCCGCTGACCTGCCATAAGCCGGTAATGCCCGGATGCACCAAACGATAAAGGCAAATATTTTCGCCGTAACGGTCGAGCTCCCGCTCTAATAAAGGGCGCGGGCCCACCAGACTCATATCACCACGCAACACATTGAATAATTGGGGTAGTTCATCCAGACTGCCACGCCGCAAAAACTTCCCGATCCGCGTCACCCGGGGATCGTTACGAATCTTGAAATTTATTGCATACTCAGCAGCCAACTCGGGGTGACTGTGCAGATATCGCTTCAGGCGATCTTCCGCATCCATCACCATGCTGCGGAATTTCAGGCAGCCGAATTGGCGACCTCCCCTGCCCATCCGCTTCTGGAAAAAAAACACCGGCCCGCCATCCTCGCTGCGAATGCGCCAGGCAATGTAAAGGAGCAGTGGCGACAAAACCACGACCAGCAGCGAAGCTGCAACCAAATCGAAAAGGCGTTTGGTGATGCGCGGGCTGAGCCGGGCCAGGTTGTCCCGCACCCGCAACATCAGCACCTCGTGGCTAAAGAAGTGCATGACCTCCATGCCAAAAAGTGGCAGACCGCGCAAGGGAGGCGCGATGGTGAGATTGGGATAGCTGAGACCCAGGGAGCGCACCAGTCGTTCCTGGGCCTCCCACTGATCCATATCCAGCGCCAGCACCACATGGGGTTTACCCAAACGAGCCAGGGTAGCCAAAGGATACTCTCCCAGTGCCTCTATGGGCGCATGGGTGGGAAGGCTCCCGGCGGCCGAACTGCAGCCCCCTGGCACCAGCACCCGTTGTATGGAATAACCCAGCATGGGCTCGCTGTTCAGGGCACGAATGGCCTCGGCGGCGTTTTGCCCGCAACCGATGATCACTACCGGTCGCATCCAGGCCCCCAGACCCTGCAAAGTCCGGCGCAGCAGCCATCGCGTCATGGGTAAGAATCCCAAGACCAGCACCCAAGTGGAAAAAAGCCACAGCCGTGACATCTGCCATTTACCGGCAAAGGCAATGGTCGCATTCAACGCCAGCAAGAGGATGAACACCCCCAATATTTCACCCGTCTCGTCCCAAAAGGCCTTGCGCCGGGAATAGTGCCCCTTAAAAGCGAAGGCCATGATGCCGAATGTCGACAGTATGGGAAAAAGAAGCTGGTTGATTTGCGCATGGACTCCCCACCAGTGGAGCAGCACCCAGCCAGGGTTCAGGTGGTAATAGAAGGCGTGCGAAAGACGACCCAAATAAAAAGCCGCCAAAATTGCCGCCATATCACCTAAAATAAGCGTATGAGGCGCCCATTGCGACCAGCGAGAACGCGCAGAGATTGTTACCGCGGATTTTATGATGGTCATCGCTATTCCTCATCGTCCATACGCCATCATCAAATACCATGACACTGGGATTTGGCATGGGAAATGCTTACATGTCAAGTCCGGCGTGCGCGACTGGTCCATTTCGTTCAACGAGTTGCTATATTAGAGTTCTTTATCATATTTATGGCGGGACAAGTATTGTTGCTGCTCCATTTCCGTTCGGTAATTTGCTGTGTTAGGATTCTTTTCAGAAAAGCAGGATTAAGAATTGCTCAGGAGAGAAGAGATGGCACGTCTAATCTGGGCCGCAGGTGGTTTTGTTGCTGCGGTTATTGGGATGCCGGTGGCCTTCGCTGAAGGTTCTTCATGGCTGGCCACGTATCCCTATGGGCAAGCACCATCCCAAAAGCTTATTGCTGCCGGGTTGGTGCCCGGTTATCTGGAAAACACGGCGGGAACCGGGAGTAGTCCGACCGGCAATTCGGCGGTGACGTCAGAGCACCCGCTCGGTTCGCAGTCGGCAATCACGCATACGCATCCCATAGCGCCAGAGAATGCCCCGCCCGCATGGTGGACCAAACCTACCAATCTGCAGCAGCCGCCGATTCAGGGCCTGGTCCCACCCCTCGCTCCCGGCAGCACGCCCTGGTATGACACTCTTTGGGGGGTGGCCGGTATCGGGGTGGCCGCAACAGGTACCACGATGCTCCTTGATCATGGTATCAACCATTACGTCGAGACGCACATGAGCTATAGCTTCCGTAGTCATGTACCCTTGAATTTCGCCGTCATACTTACGGATAGTTCCTTGATTTTTGCTGGAACGACCTGGTTTCAGAGTCCCTGGGCCAGCGCCAAACTGGCGCATGCTTCCAGCGTCGCGCTCACTGCGACGGCGGTCACGACGGCGGAAGTCTTTCTGCTGAAATACGCCGTCGGGCGGGCGCGACCCGGCGGACCTAACAGCAGTTCCACGCAATACACCCCATTCAATTCGCAGTATCGGGTGATGACCACCAACTTCCTTTTTAGCCACAACGGCGGCCCAACCGCATCCTTCCCTTCCGGTCATACCGCCATTGCCTTCGCGGTGATCACCCCCTATGCGCAGATTTATCATCAGCCCTGGCTGTACACGATTCCCTTTGCGGTGGGGATCTCCCGTATTCTGGCGCAGGACGGCCACTGGGCATCGGATGTCATTGCGGGTGGATTTATCGGTTGGCTCACCGCCGACCTCACGAACCGCTATTTTGCCAAAAGCGACTATGGTTTCATGATATTTGGAGATGGCGTTGGCTTATCCGGCAAATTTTAATACCAAAATCAAAACATCCTTATCGAAGGTCCTCCGGTGCATACACTGGTGGCGCAGTTGCTTATGGCTGGGGCTGATGAGCAGCACCCTCACCGGCTGTGCGATCATGACCGGGTCTCCGACGCTGACCCATCCACAGCAAAAGCAGGCATTGCCCTCTGCGGTACTTTCCCAGCACGAAGAGCATCTCTCCCCGGCGACCATGGATCGCCTCCTGCATCGGAGCATTACCTATCATTTGGGGGCGGGAGACGTGGTTTCGGTGTCGGTCTATATGCATCCGGATCTCTCCGTACCCCAGCCGGGGGTGGCCGCTTCGGGGATGGTGGGCACCCTCGTCAGCAATGACGGCAACATACAGTTGCCGTTGCTAGGCGTAGTGCATGTGACGGGGATGACTACGGTGCAACTGAAAGACCTGCTCACCCGGCTTTACGCCCGCTATGTGATCGATCCAAAGGTGTATGTGCAACTCCAGTTGGCACATAGCATTCGTTACTACCTGCTGGGCGAATTTACCAAGCCGGGGCTTGTGTATTCCGACCGGCCCCTGAATGTCCTGGAGGCCATGGCGCTGGGCGGCTCTGTCAATCTGGCCCAGGCCAACCTGCGCGGTGCTTATGTGGTGCAAGACGGCCAAAAACTGCCGGTGAACTTTCATCAATTGATCATGGCAGGTGATTTGCAACAAAATATCCCATTGCAAACCGGCGACACGGTGGTGATCCCCAGTGTCTCCACCATGCGTGCTTATGTGTTTGGCGCGGTGGTGAAGCCGGGGCCGGCCCCTTTTGTCAACGGTCGCCTGAGTTTGTTGCAGGCCTTGTCTGATGCGGGCATGAACGTGGGCAACCTCACGATTGCGCGCCTGAGTGAAATTCGCATCATCCGCTCAGAAGGCGCCACCGGGCAATTCTATGTAGTGAATGCCCGACGCATTCTGGAAGGTAAAGCGGCACCGTTCTTCCTCAAATCCGGAGATATCGTCTTCGTACCGCAGACGGACATCAGCAGTTGGAACCAGACACTGCAGTTGATATTGCCGTCGCTGCAGACCATCAGCGCAATGTTGAACCCCTTCGTTTCTATAAAGTATTTGACGCACTAGGATATATCGTGATCGATAACGGCACAGCACAAAATACCTCAAACAGCGGATCTGCGACCAGTCATGCGGGGATGCTTGGTGGCCATGATGCGGGGGCCAGTGACGAGATCAATCTGGGGCCGGTGCTTCAGGCCATCAAAACCGGCTGGAAATGGCCTGTTATCGTAGGGGGTGCTTTTGCTTTCCTTGCCGTGATTCTGGTGCTGATTTCCCCACCCGTATTTAATGCCAAGGGTACACTATATCTGGGGCAAGCCGAAAAAGACCACTCCGGGTCTTCTTCGGGGGTGGAGGGCCTGTCGCAACTGACGGGCATCGCGCAGGGTTCCAGTATGGTCACCCAGATCGAAATCCTCCAGAGTCGGGATATTGTGCGGCGCGCCATCCTCGCTTCAGGCATCAATGCCCAGGCCTGGAAAACCGGACACCCCCCTTCAGGGCTGACCGATGCGGGCTGGAGACTGGGTGGCGAGAAGTTGTCCCTCTATGCTCCGGCTGCGGATGCCTTGCGCGCGCTCTACGCCCATGTCACCGACCCCAGCCTGAAAGGCCAGACTCTGACCGTGGATTTCGGCTCGGGCGGCCACTACCGGATACTCCATGACCAGCAGGTATTGCTCACCGGTCAGCTCAACCAGCCCGCCGTCGGGTCAGGATTGCGCCTGGAGCTGCGCGCGGCAAGCGTACCGAGCGTCCATACGCTGTACCACCTGCGCATCGAAAATGCCTTGGCGGTATACCATGCTATGGCCCAGTCGGGCGCCATCTCGATCTTGCGAGGCAGCGGGGTGGGCACTCTTGACACCAAGAGGAGTTATCTGGTCAGCGTTTCGGTCCAAAATGCGAACCCCTTTATTGCTGAGGATTTCGCCAATGCACTGATGCAGACGTACTTGGATGAAACTCGGTCCTGGAGCACCGACCAGGCCGGCGCCACCTACGACTACCTGGGTGAGCAACTGAAAAAAATCCGCAGCGCGCTAACCACTGCAGATGCGCACCTCGCGCACTACCAGAGCAAAAGCGGCGTGATTGCGGTTTCGTCCGGTGCCAAGGCAATGATCGGACAACTGGCCAACTATGAAACCCAGCGTTCGCAGATCAAGATCACCCTCTACGGCCTGACACAAATCCGTCAGGCTCTGGCGCAACCCGGCGGCGCTCTGAATCCCTATCTGTTCAGCAGTATTCAGGACCCCGTCTTGAACGGTCTCAGCGCCCAACTGGCCACCGCGCAGAGCGCTCTTACCGTCCTGCTAAAACAGTATACCCACGCCGCCCCACAGGTGGTGCAGGCCCAAGCCGAAATTGCCTCCATCCGTTCCGCCATCAGCACACTGGTCCAGAACCAGGAAAAAATCTCCACACAACAATTACAGTCCATAAACACCATCATCAGCGAGCAGCAGGCCAGCATGAGCGAGTACCCCCGGTCTGAACTGGAAGTCATCTCCCTGACACGCTCCAGCGAAGTGTTGGGCAAGCTCTATATGTTCCTCCTGCAAAAGCAGGAAGAAGCCGCCATCAACAAGGCTAGCACCCTCACTAAAAACCGGATATTGGATACGGCCCTGGTGGGTAATCTGCCGGTAGCGCCCAATGCCAAACGAGATGTCCTGCTCTACGGTCTTTTGGGTGTCCTGCTGGGCTTGAGCGTCGTTATCATCCGTTACCTCCTACATCCCGGCTTTCGCAGCGACGAAGAGCTACGGCAGCGCTATCCCTTTCTTCCGGTATATGGACTGCTTCCCCTGGCGCCGACGACCTCCCGGAACAAAGAGACCTTGTTCCGGATACCGGATCCACGCTCTGGCTACGGTGAGGCACTCCGCCTTCTCCGCAGTAATTTTTATCTAGCTGCAGGGAAAGATGGTGGCGGTCAGGTCGTCGCGTTGACCTCGGCCACCCCCGGTGACGGCAAAAGCAGCCTGACCTTTCAAATTGCCGCAGCTCTGGCGCAAGATGGTAAAAAGGTACTCCTGATCGATGCCGATTTGCGTAATCCGCATGCCCACAGCGCGTTTGGTATCACTCAGGAACCCGGCCTGGCGGGGATACTCGCCGGGCGCTCTACCGGGCAGGAAGCGTTACATCACAACGAAAAGATGGGGATCGACGTGATCACCGCGGGCAACATTCCGCCGAATCCCAGTGAGCACCTGGGATCGGGAAAAATGGCGCAATTGCTGACTGATCTGCGTCCTCATTACGACTACATCCTGATGGACACGCCGCCCTTCCCCATGGTGGGTGATGTATTGATCGTCGGCCCGTTCGTTGATCGCCTGCTGACGATTGCCAAGATCGACCACACCCCGCGCCGTGCCTACCAGGAACATTTGCAAGGGATTCTCAGTCTGGGCCGGCCACTGGGTTTGATCATCAACGGCATCCGCGTCCAAGGGAGCTACGGCTATGGCTATGGCTATGGCGTCGATACCGATGGCCAGTCATTACAACCCGCTGCTAAAGGATGGCGGCGGCTGCTGAAACTTCTGAGCAAAAAACGGTGATGCAGGCACTGCGCCGCTTCTGGCCAGTTGCAGCCCCGGAAGCCCCGGCGCGGGATTCCGCAGCAGTCAAGTGGGATTTCCATTGCCATTTGCTCCCGGCGGTGGATGACGGCCTGCGCAGCCTGGAAGAAACGCAAGCAGCCATCGAAGGCATGCGCGCCCTCGGTTATCTGGGCGCAGTGCTTACCCCGCATATTTATCCGGGGGTCTATGACAACACCCCTGATCGGCTCCGCAAAGCCTTCCATACCCTGCGGCAAAGCATCGACAGTGGTTTTGGCCTGCACCTGGCCGCCGAATACTTTGCCGATGCAACGATGTTCGCCGCTATTGATCGGGAGGATGTGCTCTATCTGCCTGTGGGAAAGCAAAAAATTGTATTGGTGGAGTTCCCCGCCCTCATGCCCGCGCCGTGCGGTATGGACATTCTCATAGCGCTGAGTCGCGCCGGATACCAACCGGTACTAGCGCATGTGGAACGCTATCGCTACGTGGAGCAGGACCCATCCGCATGGTTGCCGCAAATTGAACAATCTGGTGCCTGGTTACAGTGCGACATCGGGAGTCTCGCCGGACAGTATGGGACGCAGGCGCAGGTCTTCGCAGCTCGACTGCTGGACCATGAATTTCCCACACTCTGGGGTACGGACCTGCATCGCACGGCGCAGTTGGAACGCTACATAACACCGGGACTGGCGTGGCTGGCGAAGAGAGGGCAACAGATTAATACGGTGCTGGAAGAGTTGCCCGCATGAGCGCCCTCATGGCGCGGCAACGGGCCGTGGCTCTGCAAGCCCTTCAGGGGGACCGATGAGTATCCGCCGTCATACGCTCTACAACATCCTCGGGCCGGTCGCGCCCTTGGGCGTTTCACTCATCACCGTGCCGATCTACCTGCACACCATCGGTGAGGCCCGCTATGGCGTGCTGGCGATTGTCTGGCTGTTTACCAGCTATTTTGGTGTTTTCGATATGGGGCTCGCCCGCGCCAGCGCCTACCACCTCGCCCGCCAGCATGACGAAGCGCCTGCGGTGCGCAGCACCACCTTCTGGACGGCGCTCTGGCTTAACCTGGGCTTTGGTCTGTTAGGCGCCGCAGTGGTCTATGCCGTCGCTCAGCCCGTTTTTGCCCATTTTTTTGACATGCCCGAAGCCCTGCGCCGCAACGTACTCGTCAGCCTGCCCTGGATCGCTGCCGCCCTGCCGCTGGGCACCCTGGCTGGCGTACTTGTCGGCGCTCTTTCGGCGCGCGAGCGCTTTGGCTACATGAATCTCACTGGTGTGTTGAACACCGTGCTGACGCAGATCGCCCCACTCATCGTGGCGGTATTCATCAGCCCTGAACTCACTTGGCTGATACCCGCCATCGTCCTTGCCCGCGCAGCAGGTTTAGTGCTCTTGTTCGCTGGTGTCTGGCGTTTCTTGCCCATCGTGCCTTCTGCCTTATTCGACCGTACGCGCGCCCGCGCCCTGTTCACCTACGGTGGCTGGATTTCCATCAGCAATATCATTGTGCCTGTGCTTGCCACCTTCGACCGCATGCTGATCGGCGCGCTGCTCAACGTTCAGGCTGTGGCTTACTACTCCGTGCCCTACAATCTGGTCACCCGCGTATCCATCCTTCCCGGCGCACTCGTCAACAGCCTGTTTCCCCGCTTTTCGCGTACGGAAAGCGAAGAAGGCAGGCTTTTGGCAGAACGCAGTTTGAACTTGCTTCTCGCCGTCATGACGCTGGTGACCGTCGTCGGCATGGCGACCCTTCCTCTGTTCCTGAGCCACTGGATCAGTCCGGAGTTTGCCCGGCATGCGGCGGCGACGGGCATGATTCTGCTCGCCGGTGTTTGGATCAACGGACTCGCTTATATCCCCTATGGCTTGCTTCAGGGACAGGGTCGTCCTGACATTACCGCCAAGCTGCATCTCGTTCAGCTCCCGTTTTTCCTGCTGATGCTTTGGGGTGGGATTCATTGGCTGGGATTGGCGGGGGCAGCACTGGCATGGAGCTTGAGAGGTGCGGTCGAGGCATTAGTGCTGTTCTACTTAGCCCGGCTTCCCTTCAGCATGCGGCATGCTCTCCCCGCCACGGCGCTGATCGGTTTGGCGGCAGTGGTGGCACCTCAAGGCATCGTCTCTGCGCAAAGCATCATCGCTATTACGGTCATTGTGTCGTTCACCATGATCTGGGCGTTATGGATTGCGCCAGAACTGCGGCATTTCCTCGTTACGGCAGCGCTCCGCTTGCGCCGATTCTGTCTGATACGCTATAGGAAATATCCATGAACGAAAATGCGCGACATTGGACTTACCTGTTGCCTACTCTAAACAGCATGGCGATAGTCCTTTTGTATGATTACGATAGGGAACGATAATGGGTCGATGGAAAAACTATTTGCTACGTGTTCGTTCTGAGTCAGTCCTGTTTATTGCGAATCGTGTTGTTAGTCATATTCCAAGCCATCGCCTGCGTAAATTATTTTATCGGACAGTCATGAGATTCGAGATTGGTTCCAATTCTTATATTTTCATGGACGCATGGTTCGACGCAAGAGGTGGTTTTGCAATTGGCAATAATAGTGTCATAAACCAAAAATGCAGACCAGACCACAGAGGGGCGTCATTATTGGGAACAATGTCTCTATTTCAACAGAAGTACAAATATTAACTGCTGATCATGACATACAATCTAGAATATTTAAAGGCCATACAGCGCCAGTCTTGATAGGTGATTTTGTTTTTATAGGCACTAGAGCAATTATTTTAAAGGGTATATCTTTAGGAAAAGATTCTGCTGTTTGTGCCGGAGCTGTGGTCACGAAGAATGTTGAAGATTTTTCCGTTGTTGCCGGAGTTCCTGCTAGGGAGATCTACAAAAGAACCACAGAATTAGACTATACGATAAATTATGGGCGGTTATTTCACCAATTAAATACCAAGTATTGACAAAAATATAAAGACATTGAAAGTTGGCGTACGAGACCCTTGATTCAAACCACGGAGCCTTATGATTCATGTCGTTATATCTGGTATGCGGGGTGGTGTCTATGATTTCGCGCATATCCTGCAAGCGGAAATCGGGCCTGGCGTTGCTAAAGTGGTGCCACTTTCCGCGAGTAGTGCCACGGCGTGGGAGATTCAGACCGGCGATTCTATCGTTCTCCAAATGAGTGGCTACGAATATAGTAAAAAGGGCGCCCCGCTGTGGCTTTTGCGTGAGATGGAGACGCGGCGGCATGAGATCAAAAAGTTTGGCGTGTTCTTTCATGAGCTTTACGCCTTTGGTCCGCCCTGGAAATCCGCATTTTGGCTGTCGCCAGTACAACGCTACGTGGTGCGCCGCCTGGCTGAAATATCGGACTTCTGGATGACTAATCGGGAGGGTTCAGCACAATGGCTACGCCAGTGCGCAGGGGGCAAGCCCCACGCTGTTCTGCCGATTTTTTCCACTATCGGAGAACTCCAATCAAAGTCTGCCGCCCGTAAGAACCGCCTTATGGTGTTCGGTACGGTCGGGCTACGGACGGTTACTTATCGTGCCGCTGGCAGGGAGCTTTTCCAATGGGCCAATCGCCAGTCGCTGGAGATACACGACGTAGGATCGCCGGTCACGGATCAGCAAGTGATGAATGCCCTGGCGACCAATGGCGTGACACAACATGGGCGGCTTGAGGCGGATAAGATCTCGGACCTGCTGCGGGACGCACTATTTGGGGTCATCGCCTACCCTGTCGATTGTATAGCAAAGAGTAGCGTCTTTGCGGCGTACTGTGCACATGGTCTTTGCCCTGTGGTCATTTCGAAGGAATATGCGTCATCAGATAGATTGCTGGCCGGGCAGCATTATCTACCAGGGATCTCAGCAGAAATTATCGACGCAGACAAGGCGAAATACATAGGTGAATGTGCATGGTCGTGGTATCAGACGCATAAGATCGCATGTCACGCGGCAACGCTTCGTGGATTTCTTGAGATATCTTCCCCATGAGAGCTATTTTAAGTTTATAAAGATTGCCATTTTCAACTTCTGGGTAAGGAATACGGTTTATGAGAATAATATATATGCTTATACATTACGATAATCCGACAGCATTACAGAAGTCTATAAATAACTTTGTGGAGGTTGGGATTGATGCCGGTGACATTATTGTTTACGATAATGGAAGTAGCCAAGAGAATAAAAGCCTTCTAATAGACATTATAGACAAGTCCGGCATAGCTTGCATATACGGATCATGTAATTTAGGGTGGGGCGGTGCAATCAATAAATTTATCGCTTGCCAAACGTGGTTGGATGACGATATTTTAGCGATCTCAGCACACGATACCCTGCTCACTAGATATGATCCGAAGGTCATTGAGAAAGAGTTTTCCGATAGCTCAACAATGGTTCTATGTCCAGACTATCCTAGCCCGGAGCGGTGTCATTACTCTGTTGCGAGAGGGTTTCGTTGCCGCCATGTAAGCTTTCATGGCAGATCGGAGGTCGTGATTGGTCATGCAACCTTGTGCTATGTTAGACCGGAGATGATCAAGGCTATCAAGTATGACGAGAATTTTTTTATATACGGTTGCGAGAGCGAAATATTCTTGCGCATTCATGACCTTGGATTTAAAACTATTATCACAGATCAAATAATTGTAGTTAACCCATCTACTGATGCCAGCTCTGATTTTCGAGAACTAGCTTTTTCTATTAACAGCCTTTATTGCGCAAGACTAAGAGGCGGCTGGATTGGTTATGGTGTCAGATTTATTGTGATATCCATTTCTCTTCTTCGCTGGAGAAATCATTCTCGGTTAAAGCTGATGCATATCAGGATCAGTGCTATTATTTTTTCCTTAAAAACTGGTGGTGCAGGGTTCAAAGAATATCTGCAACAACGCGTTGGCCGTTCATGAAACGTCCAGGAGGACAGGTGGCTGTATGAAAATACTTTTCTGCTCCCATGCGTTCCATCCCAACTTGGGTGGCCTAGAGAGCGTTGGGTTACTCTTGGCGCGTGAGTTTGCGAGTGCCGGGCAAGAGGTGGTGGTAGTCACGCAAACGCCAACGGATGAAGACGATCTGGACTTCCCTTTCAAGGTGGTGCGTCACCCACACGCTAAATCTTTGCTTCGTCTTACAGCTTGGGCCGATGTCGTCTATCATCACAATATCAGCTTGCAGACAGCTTGGCCCTTGATGCTGGTTCGCCGCCCTTGGGTAGTATCCCACCATGGCTGGTTGCCACGAGGTTCTAATCAGTTGGGCGTAAAGGGCATGTTAAAGAGATTGGTGCTGCGCAGTGCAACGGGTATAGCTGTCAGTCAAGCGGTTGCTATGGACTATAAGACAACGAGCACAGTAATTCCGAATCCTTATGATGACAGGCAATTCCGGATTATACCCGGCATTGTCCGCGATCAAGATTTGGTGTTTGTTGGGCGTTTAGTTTCTGACAAGGGGTTGCCAGTTTTACTGCATGCATTGCGCCACCTGGCATCCTGTAACCTACGACCGAATCTGACAGTCATTGGCGGTGGTCCGGAGGATAAAGCATGGCGGCAACTGGCTCTGGACCTTGGGCTTGCGGGACAAGTCCGCTTTGTTGGTCCAAAACGAGGCGATGATCTGGCTGTACTGCTCAATAGCCATCGTGTATTGGTGGTACCCTCTTTGTGGAATGAACCGTTCGGAGTCGTCGCCCTGGAAGGGTTGGCGTGCGGGTGTGTGGTCATCGGTTCCGAAGGCGGGGGCTTGAAAGAAGCCATCGGGGCGGCTGGCCTCACTTTTCCCAACGGCGATGCTCCTGCTTTGGCCCAGTGCTTGAAAAAGGTATTATCCGATCCAGAGATTGTTGTGGATTGTCTCTCGGCAGCACCAGAGCACCTCAACCTGCATCGGCCATCCCGTGTGGCGCAGCGGTATTTGGCCATACTCTCCGAGTCCATCCAGGTTTTGTAGGGGAGGTTAAGCATGGCCGTATTATCACAGCAGATGATCAGGGAGGCAGATGCAAGCCGCGCGGCCTATAGACGTGAGGCGGCGAGGGTCTGGATGGTGCGGACCATCTTTGTGCTATATTGGCTGTTGATCTTCACCGGTGCATTGCGCAAGTGGGGCCTGCCGCAACTACAGAAGCCGTTGTTTTTCATCTCTGTGCCATTCACACTTTGGCTATATGGCATCAGCTTGATGAAGAATATGTGGCCGAGGGGCGTCGCTTTACTCAATTTTGCCTATCTCCTCGCAGGCGCCGCTGTGCTGCTCATCCCTGTGCAGATGATTATCGGCCATTATGCCCTGCGCTACGGCATCATTGCTGGCTATGGCTGGTTAAATTATTTTTTTTACATCCCCCTCACCTTTATCATCGCCAAGGAATTCAATCAGGACGACGTCCTCCGCCTGTTGCGGCATACGCTGTGGATAGGCATTGTTTCCGCACCGGTAGTGGCACTGCAATTCATGTCACCTCCCAATTCGCATATCAACGCAGGAGATGCAGCCGGTGCCGCCAATCAGTTTAACCAGTTGTCTTCGGCGCTGGGGCATATCAGGCCAGCAGGCTTTTTTTCCAGCTCTATGGGTTTAGGGCTTCTTATCTCAACGCTTACGATCGCAGTTCTTTATGGATGGATAACTTCTGCGCAAAATATGGTAGCGCGCCGTTGGGTTTTGGTTTTGGCGACAATGGCATTGTTATCAATGTTGGCTTTTAGTGGTAATAGAGGTGCTTTTGCGCAAAGCGGGATTGTATTGGTGGCAACTGCCATCGCCGGAATTATCTCAAATAGGCGGCAACTCGCGATACGTGCGGGGTTTTTTCCGCTGTTGGCAATTGGCTTTTTAGTTGTATTGTGGCCGATAATATTACCAAATTCTTATGAGGCATTCATCACGCGATGGGATCAAGCAGCGGAAGCGAGCGCTTTTGCATTGGGACCTTTTGGCCGTGCGCTTTACGGCCTCTATGGATGGATTTATTACTTGAATACACCAGTCACTGGATATTTGTTGGGCATAGCAACCAATGCAGCCGCGCGTCTGTCCTGGGTCCAGATGCCCACGGCCTTCTACACATGGACTGGCTATGGGATATGGGGGAGAGAGAGTAACTGGGCCGCGCATCTCGTCGACTTGGGGCTTGTTCTTGGTCTTGGTTATACCCTCTTCAGGATATGGTTTACCCTGTGGTTGCTGGTGAAGGTATGGAAGTCCACAAAAAAAAATCATGATCCCCTGGCGCTCATGCTTTTCAGCTTTGCTGGTGAAGTTATATTTATGGGCTCAATCACTATACAAGGTACGGTAAACGGATATGCGTGGATTTTCCTGGGGGTTACCTTGGCAGCGGCCAAATTTGTTTCAACAAAAAATGATCATGCTGGTGGTCCTGCGAGGTTAGAGCGATGAGCGTGTCACCATCAGGCAAATCCGGAGTCCTCGTTGTTAACTACACGGCGCCGGAGATGAATCACTTGGCCGCAGCGCTGGCGGAACGCGGGCTTTTGCAAAAGTACATCCGTCCCTACGCGAATCAGCATCGGACGTGGGAGTCCACCGTCGAACGTCTGCCCGGCTTCGGGCGTCTTTACACCAAGACTTTTGGTCGCCGGGCAATGCCGCCTGGGCTGGCCAGGGGTGACATCCGCGAAACGGCCGTGTGGCAGGATATTGCGCGCGCCGGCGCTTTGCACTTTGGGCGTGCACGGGGTAAGACGCTAGCGGAGCAGCTCCACTGGGGCATCCAGCAGCGGATTGCGGAGGTGGCCAGTCGTCATGTGCAAACTGCCCAAGTGGTCGTGGGCAGTTATCAGGTGAGCCATAAGGCGTTTGCCCGGGCATCTGGTGTTAAAGTGCTCAATTATCCCATTGCCCATCATCGTTATATACAGCGATTTGTGGAGGAAGAGCGCGAAATGGAACCTTCATTTGCCGCGACGCTGCCCAACTGGAGTCAGGCCCCTGCCTGGCAAGAGCCGGAGCTGGACGCGGAATGTGCACTGGCGGACCGGATTCTCGTCGGCTCGCAGTTTTCACGTAACGCTTTCATTGAAGAGGGGTTTCCTGCAGAAAAGATAATCGTCATCCCTTATGGCGCCGATCTTGAGCGATTTTCCCCAGAGCAACCTGGAGCGGAACAGAAAAAGACATTTAACGTACTGTTTGTTGGGAGCATTGTGCAACGTAAAGGGATTTCCTACCTATTGCGAGCCTATCAGCGTTTTAAAGGTCCCGACACCGAACTCGTGCTCGTGGGAAAGTACCCCGACGACTCGAGCCCATTTACGCCATTCCGCGACGATTTTAAGCATATACCCCATGTACCACAGACGGATCTCCCCCAAATTTACCGAAGCGCAGATGTGTTTGTGTTTCCCAGTCTGCTGGAAGGCATGGGCCTTGTTGTCCTGGAGGCCATGGCCTCGGGATTGCCCGTGATTACCACGCCCAACGGCCCCGGTGATCTGGTGCGCGACGGCGTGGATGGCTTCGTCGTGCCAATCCGCGATGTCGATGCCATCGTGGAAAAACTGGAATACTTGCATGCGCACCCGGAAGAACGGCTGCGCATGGGACAAAACGCCCGGGAGCGTGCAAAAATGTTTACTTGGATGCACTACCGCGCGAAAGTAACCGATTTTATTGGATCGTTGTATAAAAATGGGTTGCCCGAATGAAAGTGTTGATAGTGGGCAATTATCCACTCAGTGATCAGAAAAGCATGCACCGTTATGCCGATCTGCTTGTTCGTGCTTTGGAAATGGCCGGCATAGATGTGCGCTTGATAAGGCCAACGCCCGTCTTTGGCCGCTTAAAATGCGGCGATGGCGGGATCAGTAAATGGTTAGGATACATTGACCGTTTCCTGCTTTTTCCACCCCTGTTGAGGTGGCGAGCGATGGGCTTTGATGTGGTCCATATTGCTGATCAGGGAAACGGGATGTATGCGTCGATGCTGGGCAATACGCCTAGTGTCGTGACCTGCCACGATATGTTGGCTATACGCAGCGCTTTGGGGGAGGTGCCCGAAAATCCCTTGCAAATCACAGGACGCTTTCTTCAACGCTGGATATTACGCGGCCTCAAACGCGCGGCCCATGTGGTCTGTGTATCGCAACAAACCCAGCGAGAATGGTTACGCATTGGGCTACCTGCCCAAGGCAGCACATCTGTTGTGCCTAATGCGTTGAACTACCCATATCGCCCCATGGGTCAAACCGAAAGGAAGGCGCGCTTGGACCGGTTGGGCGTGGGAGACGTTTCATATATCCTGCATGTGGGTAGCAATAACTGGTATAAGAATCGCCCCGGACTGGCGCGGATCTTTGATGCTCTGACTCAGCATGACACATTTCGCGCCTTTCAACTGGTCGTCGCCGGCAAAACGCTCAAAACAGAGGTGGCCGACTGGCTGCAGTCTCAGGGGCACGGTGCTCGGCTTATTCAAACCGGGCCTGTCGATGATGAAGACCTGCGGGCTCTGTATTCAGGCGCTGCGTTGCTTTTGTTTCCATCATTGCAAGAGGGCTTCGGTTGGCCGATTGTGGAGGCACAGGCTTGTGGTTGCCTGGTCGCCACAACCAACCGGGCACCGATGACGGAGGTGGGTGGGCAGGGTGCCATTTACTTTAACGTGTCTGACGTCCAAGGTGCGGCGGTCACCATTGCCACAGCATGGGGCGGTCGGGATGCGCTGGTTGGTCTGGGCTTTGAAAATGCCAATCAATATACAACAGAGGCATTGATCTCCGGCTATATGAACGCTTATCGGTCCGTTCGCAGCGGCGACGATCGTTCGGAATCCACATGAATATTGTACTTCGAGCCAACAATTATGAAGTGTCGTGGCGCATATCACCGATGACCTGAAACCGGAGTTTCTGAGGTGTAGTATTCCCTTTCGGGACCAAAATATCATATACTTGGCGCGAGAGCTTGATTACCTTTGGTATCGCATGGTTCTGTTCTGGTTGAACGGTAGCCTGAACCAATCACAGAAGTTTCGCGACAAAGGAGATGAATCATGAAAGTACTGGTACTGGGCGGTGACGGCTTTTGTGGATGGCCAACGAGTTTGCATCTCTCGGCGCTTGGCCACGAGGTGGCCATTGTTGACAATCTCTCCCGCCGCAAGATCGACATTGAGCTAGAGTGCGATTCACTTACCCCTATCCGACCCATGGGGGAGCGTCTGCAAGCCTGGAAAGAGGCCTCCGGGCGGAATATAGCCTTCCACAATATCAACGTGGCGGAAAACTACCGGCAGTTCCTCGATCTACTCAATGCTTGGCGGCCAGATGCTGTCGTGCATTTTGCTGAGCAACGTTCGGCCCCCTACTCCATGAAATCCAGCCACCACAAGCGCTATACCGTCGACAATAACCTCAATGCCACCAACAACCTTTTGGCGGCAATTGTCGAAAGCGGCCAGGATATCCACGTCGCTCATCTTGGCACTATGGGGGTTTACGGCTACGGCACGGCAGGAATGAAAATTCCCGAAGGGTATTTGACCATCAAGGTGAAAACCGACGACGGTGCACTCATCGAAAACGAGATCCTTTACCCAGCCAATCCCGGCAGCATCTACCACATGACCAAGACGCAGGACCAGTTGCTATTTGCATTCTACAACAAAAATGACGGACTTCGGGTAACCGATCTGCATCAGGGTATTGTCTGGGGCACTCAGACTGAGCAAACACGGCTTGATGACCGGTTGATCAATCGGTTCGACTACGATGGTGATTATGGCACCGTGCTTAACCGTTTTTTGATGCAGGCTGCCGTAGACTACCCGCTTACGGTCCATGGAACCGGCGGACAAACCCGCGCCTTTATTCACATCCAGGACAGCGTCCGGTGCGTTCAACTCGCGCTGGAAAACCCGCCACAACGGGGCGATCGTGTGCACATCTATAACCAGATGACCGAAACCCACCGGGTACGAGACTTGGCCAAGATGATCGCAGACAAAACTGAAGCAAAAATAGATTACTTGAAGAACCCGAGAAAAGAAGCAGATGAAAACGAGCTCCATGTCGCTAATGATCGTTTCCTGCATCTGGGGTTGAGTCCGATTACCCTGGAACTTGGCCTGATGGAAGAAGTGACAGAAATTGCCCGTAAGTACGTCTATCGTTGCGACCGCAGCAAGATTCCTTGCGTGTCGTTGTGGAACCATGTGATAGAACACAACGATTGAGCCGAACCCACCGACATAACAGGAAAATCCCCGGTATGGCAAATGTTATAAGGGCCTGTTACAAATTCTGGAAACAACAGTGGCATCGATAAAGCGACTAATCGTGATGGTCGGCCCATTCCCACCGCCAGTGCACGGCCTCGCTACTACGAATGCTGCCGTTCGTAGCCATTTGGAGGCGTTAGGGGCAGAAATACGCACCATAAATACTGCTGCGTCCAGCCTCGACCGCTCATGGCTGGCCCGGTTTGGCCGCTTGCCCAGCGCTTTACGCGGTTGGGCCCGTCTTGCTACCATGCGCGGGCTTCACCGTGCGACGATTTACCTAAGCGTTTCAGGTGGCCTGGGGCAAGTGTACGAAGCGGCATTCATTGCCCTGGCCCGATTACGTGGGATGCGGGTCTTCGTACGTCATGCCAGCTTCGCTTATATCGACGCGCCAACGCGCCTTGCCCGCATACTGATCGCCCTTACTGGACCTTCGGCAGTCCATGTCACACAGTCGCAAGGCATGGCGGACCGACTGCAGACTATATACGGGATACCGCTGATCATACCCATATCCAACGCCGTCTTGTATCCGCAAGGCGAGATCACTTCCATCTGTGTGCGGCGTGAGTTGCGCGTCGTTGGCTTCTTCAGCAACCTTTCAGCCGAAAAAGGGGTCTTCGACTTCCTGGATCTGATGACCGCGATCGAGGCTGAAAAGCTGCCGTTACAGGCAAAACTGGCTGGACTGTACCAGGATGCCCAGACGGAGCGTACGGTGCATACGCGTTTAAAAAATCTGCACGGTGCCCGGTATCTTGGGCCTGTGTATGGGACTGACAAGGAAGACTTTTTATCGGGCATCGATGTGTTGGTTTTCCCCACTCGCTACAAGAACGAAACCGAGGCGAAGGTGAATCATGAGGCCATGAGCCACGGTATCCCGGTCATTGCCTATGGGCGTGGGTGTATTCCGGAGATCGTCGGTCCTGATTGCGGTATGGTGATCGACCCGACTGAGCCGTTCGTGCCAGCAGCGCTGGCGCAGATAAAAATTTGGCTCAATGATCCGACCGCGTTTGAAGCCGCATCCAGGGCGGCGGCGCAGCGCTTTGCCGAGACCAGTGCGCAGAACGAACGGCGCTGGCAGATGCTGCTAAGCGATCTGACGGGTAACAGCGAGATTTTAATTGGGCGCCCGTTATCAAAGCAAGACTGACAAGTCCGAGTCAAAAAAGTAATCTACCCATAATAAAGTTGTATGGGCAGAAGTTGACTTATTGACTGGCTTAATGGACGCTGAGCGTATTGGATGCGTATGAATAAACAGAACCAGGCGGAAGAGACAATGATGCTTGCTCAAGACCTGTCGCGCTTTCGAGTACCCGCCACTTTCCGTGGCCGGTCAGGGTGGTACGTGCAGCTTTGGTGGTTGGTCCAGGCCAGCCTGTTTACGTGGTCACCGCAGGTTCTTTACGGCTGGCGCCGCTTCTTGTTAAGACTCTTTGGAGCGAAGATTGGGAAAGGCGTTATCATTCGCCCCAGCACACGCATTACCTATCCGTGGAAAGTCTCTATTGGGGATTTCGCTTGGGTTGGCGATGACGTGGTGCTGTACAGTCTGGGCGAGATTGATATTGGCGCCAATGCCGTAGTGTCGCAGCGCTGCTACTTGTGTACCGGCAGTCATGATTATACCCAACCTACCTTTGATATCTATACAAAACCCATCCTGGTCGGCGCTGAGGCATGGCTTGCGACGGATGTGTTCGTCGCACCGGGCGTCCGAATCGGGCGTGGGGCGGTGGTGGGCGCCCGCAGTTCCGTGTTCGAGGATATTCCTGAGCTGATGTTAGCAAAGGGTACGCCGGCAAAACCGTTCAAAAAGCGGTTGCTTACCGGAGAACAGAATTAATATGCAGAAGGCGCACGTATGAATATCCTCATCTACGGTCTCAACTACGCACCCGAACCCACAGGCATCGGCAAGTACACGGGTGAGATGGCGGAGTGGCTGGCTGCGCAGGGACATACCGTGGAGGTAATCTGCGGCCTGCCCCATTATCCGCAATGGCAGGTGGCTGCGGGCTATGACGGGTTTCGCTTCCGTAGCGAAACGCTGGCGGGCGTGCGAGTGCATCGTGCCCGGCATTATATACCGGCAGCGGACCGGCTCAGGGCGCGAACGCGCATTATTCTGGAGACGAGCTTCACCTGGAGCGCGGCGCGATTCTGGCTACCGCGCTTTTTTTCGCGCAAAAACCCGGATGTGGTGATCGCCGTACTGCCACCGATGCAAATCGGAATATGGCCCCTCCTGTATGCTTGGGTCAGAGGCGTACCGTGGGTACTGCATGTCCAGGATTTGCAACTCGATGCCGCGCTGCGCCTGGGTATGTTACCGGGCGGGGTGCTGGGGCAGATGCTGTATCGTATAGAAACCTTTCTGCTGAGCCATGCCACGCGGGTGTCTACCATTACCGAGGCGATGCGCCAACGCGTGATCGAGAAGGGCACACAGCCGGAGCGCGCCTGGTTGTTCCCGAACTGGGCGGACATTGAGGCAGTGCGGCCGGGTCCACGTGAGAACGATTTTCGTAAAGAGTTTGGCATTGACCCCGAGACCGTACTGATCCTCTATGCCGGAGGTATGGGGGAGAAGCAGGGGCTGGAACTGGTGCTGGAGGCGGCGCGGCTGTGTGCCGACGAGCCGCGCCTGCAATTCTTGATGGCCGGCGCCGGTGGGGCGCGGCTTCGGCTGGAACGGCAGGCGGCGACGATGGGCCTGCAAAATCTGCGCTTCGTGCCGGTGCAGCCGGTGGAACGCCTGGCGGAGATGCTCGCGGCCGGTGACATCCATTTGGTGGTGCAGCGGCGAGATGCGGCGGATTTGGTCATGCCGTCCAAGCTAACCAACATTCTCGCGGCTGGTCGGCCCTGTGTGGCGACGGTTGATCCGGGTACCGCGCTGCATGATGCTGTGGCTGGCGCCTATACGGGTTTAACAACCTCCCCAGGCGATTCAGCGGCGCTCGCCGAGGCCATCCTGCGCCTCGCCCGTGACCCCGGACAGCGGGAGGCCTGCGGACACAATGCGCGAGCCTATGCGGAACGCATTTTGGATAAAAATCACATTCTGGCAAAATTTGAACAGGATTTAAGCACCCTGCGGAAAGACCTTCAATGGCAGCCGGACGAAAGTTGAAAATAATGTGGATACTGGAAAAGAGAGGGGCATCATGAATAATACGAACAATGCGATGAATGTGGATGACCGTATCTTTGTGGCCGGTGCCCGCGGGCTGGTGGGTTCAGCCATCGCACGGCACTTACAGACGGCGGGGTTTAGCAATCTGCTCCTGCCAAGCCGCAGCGAGGTAGATTTAGCTGACCAGTCGGCCGTAGAGGCCTATTTCCGCACGCAGCAGCCGAGCCATGTCTTTCTGGCGGCGGCGAAGGTGGGTGGAATCCTCGCGAATAATACCTATCCGGCAGACTTCATCCGCAGCAATATGGTGATTCAGGACAATGTGATTGATGCGGCGCGACGGCATGCTGTACGCAAGCTGGTATTTCTGGGGTCAACCTGCATTTATCCCAAGCTGGCACCGCAACCCATCAAGGAAGAATACCTGCTCACCGGATCGCTGGAGCCGACCAACGAGTGGTATGCCATCGCCAAGATTGCCGGTATCAAGACCTGCCAGGCCTATCGACGCCAATATGGTTTTGATGCCATCAGCCTCATGCCAACCAATCTGTATGGGCCAGAAGATAATTTTGATCTGGAAAGCTCCCATGTCATGCCGGCCATGATGCGCAAATTTCACGAGGCCAAAATATCCAAAGCCAAAGAGGTGGTGGTATGGGGCACGGGCACGCCACGGCGCGAGTTTCTCCACGTCGATGATCTGGCCGGAGCCGCCGTGCATCTCATGCAGCATTATAGCCATGAAGACATTATCAACGTGGGTGTCGGCAAGGATATCAGTATCGCTGAATTAGCGGCACTGGTGGCCGAGGTCGTCGGCTTTTCCGGAGAGATCGTTTACGACACCAGCAAGCCCGATGGTACACCGCGCAAACTTTTGGACGTGAGCCGACTGCATGCCCAGAACTGGCGAGCCAGCATTAACCTGCGGGATGGTGTGGCGGACACCTATCGCTGGTTTCTGAATTATGGCCCGAAGTAAGGGGAAATGGTGAAGCACTTGCTTACTGGCGCTAACGGTTTTGTCGGCAAAACCATGCAGGCAGCCCTGCCTTGTGTGCCGTTGCCCGTCGGGCTGGATCTCCGCGACCGCGCGGCGCTCAACGCCGCCATTGCCGAGATCCAGCCGGACATGGTCATTCATCTGGCCGCCCAGAGTTTTGTGCCCGCTTCCTTCGAAAACCCCCACGAAACCTTTGACATCAATTTCTACGGCACCCTGAACCTGCTGGAGGCACTACAATCTATCGGCTTCCGGGGGCGGATGCTCTTTGTCGGCTCGGGCGACACCTACGGGCAAGTGCCCGAAGCCGCCCTGCCGGTGCGTGAGGAGCATCCGCTGCATCCGCGCAATCCCTATGCCGTGAGTAAAGTGGCCGCAGAGGCCCTGTGCTACCAGTGGAGCCAGACTTCCGGCTTTGAGATCGTCATGGCGCGCCCCTTCAACCATATCGGTCCCGGTCAGAGCCCGCGCTTCGCCATCACCGACTTTGCCCGCCAGATAACGGAAATTCGTCTGGGCCAACGTCCACCAGCGCTGCAGGTGGGCGACATTGACGTGACCCGTGATTTTACCGATGTGCGGGACGTCGAGCGTGCTTATGCCCTCCTGCTGGAAAAGGGCCGGAATGGCGGGGTCTATAACGTCTGTTCGGGGCGAGAGCACAGTATTCGCGAGCTACTGCAGCGGTTGATCGCGCTGGCCGGGGTGGTTGTGCGCATCGATCAGGTCCCGGCCCGCCTGCGCCCTGCGGAACAACGACGCATGGTCGCCAGTTTCGAGGCCCTGCATCGGGACACCGGTTGGCAACCGCTGATACCCATTGAGCAAAGCCTTCAAGACCTACTAAACGACTGGGAGAAACAACTGCTATGACGAAACATGCCCTCATCACCGGCATCACCGGCCAGGACGGTGCTTATCTGGCGCAATTTTTGCTGGAAAAAGGTTACCAGGTCTACGGCCTTATCGCCCGCCGCGGCACCGACACCCTCGGCCGCCTGCGCGAACTGGGCATTGCCGATCAGGTGCAATTGCTGGACGGCGACCTCATCGATCTCTCCTCCATGATCCGCGCCATGGAGCAGTCCCAAGCCGAAGAGGTGTATAATCTCGGCGCCCAAAGCTTCGTCGGCACCTCCTGGGACCAGCCCATCCTTACCGCCGAGGTCAGCGGCACGTCGGTGGTCAGGATGCTGGAGGCGATCCGCATCACCAACCCCAAAGCACGCTTCTATCAGGCCTCCACCAGCGAGATGTTCGGCCAGGTTCAGGAAGCGCTGCAATCGGAACGCACCCCTTTTCATCCGCGCAGCCCTTACGGGGTCGCCAAGCTCTATGGCCACTGGATTACGGTGAATTACCGCGAGAGTTTCGGTCTGCACGCCTCCAGCGGTATCCTCTTCAACCACGAATCCCCGTTGCGCGGCACCGAGTTCGTCACCCGCAAGATCACCCTGGCCCTGGCGCGCATCCGGCACGGCCTGCAGGGTGGTGTGGAGCTGGGCAACCTGGACAGCAAGCGCGACTGGGGTTTCGCTGGCGATTATGTGCGCGCCATGTGGCTGATGCTGCAGCAGCCCGCACCGGACGATTTCGTCATCGCCACCGGTCAGACGTGGACGGTGCGGGAGTTCGTCGAAAAGGCCGCCCCCCACGCGGGCTTCGATCTGGTCTGGGAAGGTGAGAACGAGCAAACCCAGGGGGTCGACCGAAAGAGTGGCAAGGTCATCGTCCGCGTCAACCCGTCCTTTTACCGCCCCGCCGAGGTGGACATCCTCATCGGCAATCCGGGCAAGGCCCATCAGCAATTGGGTTGGAAGCCGACAGTGCAGTTTGACACGCTGGTGCAGATGATGGCCGAAGCCGACTTGCGGCGGGCGGCGAGAGAGGCTGGTGCATGAACCCGCTGATCCCCGTCATCCTCTCCGGTGGCGCCGGCACGCGGCTCTGGCCCCTGTCGCGCCGGAGCCACCCCAAACCCTTCCTGCAATTGCCCGATGGCGAGACGCTGCTGCAAAAGACCGTGGAAAGGGCGTTGGCCCTGCCGGATGTGACCCGTTTCATCACCGTCACCAACCGGGAGTATTACTTCCAGACCCGTGATGTCTATGCGCAGGTGGCCGGAGCAGCGGCGCGGGAACCGTTCTATCTCCTGGAGCCGGTGGGTCGTAACACGGCACCGGCCATCGCCGCCGCCGCCCTGCAGGCGGAAGCCATGGCCGGGCCGGAAGCCATCCTGCTGGTCCTCCCCGCCGATCATCTGGTGCAGGATCAGGACGCCTTTGCCGCCGCCGTCACACGGGCACGGCGCCTGGCCGAAGAGGGGTATCTGGTGACCTTTGGCATCACGCCCGCCTGGCCGGAAAGCGGTTATGGCTACATCGAGGGTGGCGAAGCCCTGACCCGTGATGGCGAAACGCTGGGCTTTGCCGTGCAGCGCTTTGTCGAAAAGCCCGATACCGCCACCGCCACTGCGTTCCTGGCTCAGGGTGGTTACACCTGGAACAGCGGTATGTTCTGCTTCCGTGCCGATACGTTTTTGTCCGCTGTGGCGAGCGTTCAGCCGCAACTCGATGCGGACATCCGCGCTGCCTGGACCGACGGGCGCTGCGAAGCCGATTTCCGGGAACTGGCGCCGACCTTCGCGGAGGTGGTGGATATCTCTGTGGATTATGCCGTCATGGAACACGCCGACCGGGTGGCGGTGGTACCGGGCGATTTCGGCTGGAGCGATATCGGCTCATGGACGTCTTTCGGCGCTTTGCTCGCCGCGGACAGTAGCGGCAACCAGGTGCTGGGGGAGAGCGTGCTGGAAGATGCGCAGAACTGCATCGTCCATAGCGCGGACCGTCTGACCGCCTTGCTGGGCGTGGAGGAACTGATCGTGGTGGACACACCCGACGCGCTGCTCATCGCCCGCAAGGACCGCGATCAGGACGTGAAGCGGATCGTGGCCGAACTCAAGCGGCGCGGCCATCAGACCCATAACCTGCACCGCACCGTCCACCGCCCCTGGGGCACTTACACGGTGCTGGAGGAAGGCTCCCGCTTCAAGATCAAGCGCATTCTGGTCAAGCCGGGCGCGGCCCTGTCCTTGCAGATGCACCACCACCGCAGCGAGCACTGGATTGTCGTGTCGGGCACCGCCAAGATCGTCAACGGCACCGAGGATCGCTTGGTCCACACCAACGAGTCCACCTACATCCCCGCCGGCACCCCCCATCGCCTCCTCAACCCCGGGGTGATCGATCTGGTCATGATCGAGGTGCAGAGCGGCGAGTATCTGGGCGAGGACGACATCGTGCGCTTCGATGACCGCTACGGACGGGTTGTTTCGTAACAAAATATGGGGAGGAATTTTTTATGACATCCGCTCAGTCTGAGGGCTCGGAACAGGCTCCACTCGTCTCCGTTGTGTTAATGGCGTACAAACGAATAGAGTATCTCAGGATCACCATGGCCTCAATTCTTGGGCAAACACTGGGTGACTTTGAACTGATTGTCGCGGACAACTCCAACTCGCCGGAGATCGCCCGGATGTGCACGGTGTTTGATGACCCCCGAATTCATTATATTGGCCGTGAACCGTCCCTTAGCATGGTGCAGAACGCCAAAAGCGGCATGAAGTTGGCGAAGGGTAAATATATTGCGAATATCCATGATGATGACGTACTAGATGCGCGTTTCCTGGAAACCCTCATCCATCCTATGGAGCAGGATGAAAAAATAGGGCTCGTTTTCTGTGATCACAAAATTATCGATGCAGATGGGGTGGAAGATGTGGCCATATCCGACAAAAATACGAGGGGATGGGGTAGGGAGGGTTTAGCTGAAGGAGTGCTCACGCATCGGACGGATACGATTCTCGACCATGAGGTAATACCACCACCCTCTGGACGCGTATTCAGAGCAGGCTCCATAGACCTTGACGAAATAGATGAGCGTGCAGGTTTGGTATACGACTTGTGGATGGGTTTTCTGCATTGCAAGTCAGCATTTGAGTGCTATTACATTCCAACCAGGTTGATGTCATACCGAGTGCATGTGGGCTCCGTGACGTCGCACAGTGCCGCTATATCCAGAGAAAATAGGGCATTTATGCTCAGCTACTTTCTAGCGCATCAATCATTCCCGGAAAAGAACCAAATTATCAAGAAAAAACTGGCACTCTACAGTTCCAACGGAGCAAAATTACGTTTACTGGTTGGTGAGAATGCGGAGGCCCGGGTGGGTTTGATGAAGGCGTTCCGCCTGACTGGAAGCATGCGTTGTATTATGGTTTATCTGTTCGCGTGCCTGCCGTCAGGACTGACCCGTCTCACGCTTAAAGCGATGGTGCATTTTAGAAAATAAGCCTTGCCGTTTCTGATGCCGTCATTTCTGCCATGTTATTACCTGTAACCCTATATGTCATCAGATAATACTATACGATTACACACCCAATCATCCCCGCCTTGCAAAAGGCGGATTTCCCCCATCCGCATCGCGCAGTCCTCCGCGTCACCAGCAGCACGTGGCAAAGCATCAGAAAGATCAAACAGCGGCCGCCGGCAGGCGATCCACTGTAAAAATCCCTACTGTGATCGTAATATCTCATAATAATCCCTTCCGGCACTTGCCCGACAACAGAAGAATCAGTACATTAATACTGTACCAGCGCAGGCCGCCAGACCGGAATGATATAAAATGTCTTATTACGTGAATTATTTTCAATATCTGAGCTCTTCAAATCCGGTGTCTCCACTGTTTGCTATAGTTGTATTTCTCACAGCATTGCTTGTTGCCTATATCTTAAACAAGATAAAGCCAAGCAAGGAATTTCAAAAATATAGATCACTTGATGGTCTGCGCGGTTTGGCAGCGGTTTTTGTATTTATGCACCATTCTTCTATTTGGTACTTTTACAAGCAAAGCAACATCTGGGCTGTACCACCATCCAAGCTATATACGCAGCTTGGGCAAGGTGCTGTAACCATGTTTTTCATGATTACAGCCTTTTTATTTTGGGGTAAAATTCGCCAATCCAGCAGCATAGATTGGATAAAACTATATTCTTCGCGCGTTATGAGATTAGCACCGCTATACTACTTTAGCGTATTCATCCTGGTTATTTTTGCTGTTGTCATGTCAAAAGGTGAAATCTACAATGCGCCTTCATTAGAGGATTGTTTACATTATTTTTTATTTTCATTGGGAGGACAGCCAAATCTGTTTTCTGTGAAAAACATAGGCCTTTTTAATGCATACGTTACATGGACATTGGCATACGAATGGTTTTTTTATTTGTCGCTACCGGTATTTTTTATTGCCACCAGAAAACCACAACTATCCAGAATATTTTATTATTTGATAATACCGTTATGGGTGGTATTTGTTTTCTATATGCACAGATATTTTTTTGTCGCAAGATACCTTATCATCTTCGTCCTTGGAATTGCCGCATATGAAATATATAACTTAAAAAAGTTCAAATCGATTAAACTGCTAGCCGCTGGAACCCCCGGTTCTCTTATTGTTGTAATTTCATCAGCACTTATTGTATTCAACTTTAATACCGCCTATGACGATTATGCACCATTTTTATATTTTTTGATTTTCATAATAATAGCTTTAGGGAACAACATGTATGGTCTATTAACATCCGGCCCCGCAAGAAAGCTTGGAGAAATTTCATATAGCGTGTATCTTCTCCAAGGGTTTATATTATATATTGCATTTGATCTTCTCACACCTGGAAAAGAAACGCCTCTTCACCATTGGGCTGTAGATTTATTGGCCGTAGTTAGCTTGATAATAATTTCACAAGTAACATTCCATCTGATAGAGTACAGGCTCATGAAAAAAGCCGAAGACTTATCAAATAAAATAAAATCGCTTGTTCGCATTTCTTAATGATCGGCTCGGGTCGCAAAAACGAAGGTTTAATTGACCCTTTTTTCAGGCACTTTCTGGGCCAAAACTGGCTCTGGAAGTGCCCAGTTACTCGGTGTTCAGAAAACGTTCGTTTATCTGAACCAAGGGTATGTTTGCTGGTCTGCTGGCTTTTTGTAGCGCAATAGACTAATTATGCTGCTTGTCCGGTCGTCACAGAACTTAAAGCACGATGAAAAATCACATGAAACTAAGGATCTTCGGTGCCACGCGAAACATTTCGCGCGTTTCGTTTGGTTATTGCTGGCCAAGCGCTTCTAACAGAAACAGAGACTTGGCTTCTAGCACAGGGGCATGGTGCTCGCCTTATTCAACCGGACCTGTCGACAATGAAAACCTGCGGGCACTGTATTCAGGCGCTGCGCTGCTTTTGTTTCCATCATTACAGGAGGGCTTCGGTTGGCCAATTGTGGAGGCGCAAGCTTGCGGTTGCCTGGTCGCGACAACCAACCGGGCACCGATGACGGCGGTGGGTGGCCAAGGTGACATTTATTTTGATGTTTCTGATGCCTGTGGCGCGGCTGCTGCCATTACCAGGGCATGGGGCGTCGGGATATGTTGATTGGTCGCGGGCTTGAGAATGCTAAACGGTATATGACAGAGACAATGATCGCTGGTTATGAGACGCCTCATCGTGCGGTCGTAGTGGCAATCACCATTCGGAATCGGCATGAAAATCCTGCACGTCATTGAGTCTTTCTCACCCCGGTACGGGGGGCCTGTATCGGTGACGATGGCCTTGGCGTGCGCGCAGGCCGATTTAGGCCATGATGTGACGGTTTGCACCACCAATCTGGATTATCCCCACGGGGTGTTACGGTCGGCGGGTCGAGCTACGATTTGCCACGATCGCGTGCAAGTGCTTTATTTTCCGGTGCAATTCCGGCCTCTTACGTTATCCGCACAGCTCAAAAGTTTTGTCCAGAATAAAATCTCCACCTTCGATATTATCCATATCCACGGCTTGTATCGTTTTCCACCGACCTATGCCGCCTACCAGGCACGCAGGCAGAAAATACCTTACGTTATAACGCCACATGGCGCCTTGGACCCATATCTGTACACCAAGAGTTCACGCAACGTTCTGCTCAAGCGTCTGTATGAACGCTGGTTCGATCTCCCCAATCTGCATGGTGTCGGCGCCATACACTATACGGCAGAGGATGAACGGCAGCGGGCGGCATTTCTGGGGCTGTGCGCGCCATCATTCGTGGTGCCCAATGGCATTGACTGGGGCCGCTATGCGCAGTTGCCCGCACGAGGGGTTTTCCGCACGGCGCAGGGACTGGGCGATGCCCCGCTGGTGTTGTTTCTGGGGCGTCTGCATCCCAAGAAGGGACTTGATCTGCTGATCCAGGCCTTTGAAACGATCCGGCGGCAGGTCTCCGGTGTGCAGCTTGCCATCGTCGGCCCGGAAAATGACCGCTTCGGGCAGCAGGTGCGGGCCTGGGTGGCCGAACGTGGCCTGACAGATTCGGTACATTTCGTCGGGCATCTGGATGGGGTGGACGTGATTCAGGCCTATGTGGACGCGGATGTTTTCGTATTGCCGTCTTATACGGAGAACTTTGGTATGACCGTGGTGGAGGCCATGGCCTGCGCCTTGCCGGTGGTAATCTCGGATCAGGTGAATATTCATGCCGAGGTGGCCCAAGCGGGGGCTGGCATGGTAACGCGCTGCGACAGCGATGAGCTTGCGGAGGCGGTGATAGCGCTGTTGGGTGGGCCAGATCGGAGGCACGTCATGGGGGCGGCCGGGCGGGCGGCGGCGCAACTGCGTTACACCTGGCCCAACATTGTGGATACGCTGTCGCGGGAATATACGTCTGTCATTGGCAAAAGAAAGTAAACCACCTCTGCGAGTATATTTGATTGAATGATTTTGTCGATTTCATACCGCCCGTTACGCCAAGTATCTGGATCCCAGGCAAGACAAATCTACCGTAGGTAGATTACTTAAGACCCTTACATCCATGTGCCACCGTGTTATTATGGTCAAGGGCGTCATGGACCGGACATTCCTCACCACAGACGGAGTAAGCAAAGCGGCGGCCCTTGGGAAAGTTGATGTGCAGATCCAAGCGTTTTTCCTCCACCGCAGAAGTCACGTGCTCTACCAGCCCACGGTGGAATCACTCCTAACACGCCAGAGAATCAGATCTTCAGGGACCATCATCTAACTCCTACCCGATCAACCTGACGAAGAGCCAATAACACTGTCAGAATTGGGTCTTATTTCTGCGCTAGAATTGCGGGAAAAACAAGTATCACAAGTAAAACCATTCTGATTGTGGGGCATTATATATCATGTATCTACAAAATATTTATAGCTTTTTGAGGGCGCCCGTATCGGTGAAGCAGAATAAACTGAGGATGCTATATTACCGCCTGGTTGCAAGAACTTACTACAGGAGATTATTTAAGCACTTTGGGGACGGATCGTTACTTTTTTCACCCTTGAACATAGCTGGTCCTGAGCATACTTCCATTGGCGAGAAGGTTCATATCGGTCATGGCGCGAGGATTGAGGCCTTCACCGGTTGGTATGGAGGACAGCAATTTTCGCCGGAATTAGAAATTCAGGATAGTGTTGATACTGGGCAGAACTTCACCGTTGGCTGTGCCAATAGGGTGGTAATCGGCCGGAATACCGTTATTTCGTTTGATGTGTTTATAACAGACAATGATCATTCCTATGAACAGATCGACGTTCCGGTGATGCAGCAACCGCTTATCGTTAAAAAGACCATTATCGGAGAAAACTGTTTTATTGCTTCGGGTGTAAAAATTCTGGCGGGCACGGTGCTGGGCAAGCAATGCATTGTAGGCTCAAATTCCGTGGTCCGAGGCGAGTTTCCCGACTATTGCGTCATTGTCGGCGCGCCGGCCCGCGTGATCAAACGCTACAGCGCCCAAAGCGGGCGCTGGGAACGGGTATGAAAAGCTGCTTTTTCGCTGGGCAGGCGAACGTAGTTCAGCTCCCGCCATATGGCATGTGAAAATGCCCGGACTGTTCACGGCGCAGACGCTCTATCAGGCGTCCGGATGGCAGCTCGACGTCATCATAAGTGAGCACCTGATCCTTGGGCACGGCTCGCTTGATCCGGCAGTCTTCTGCCACCCCCATGGGCAGCAGACGATCGCGGGCGACGACATCGGCGTTCTCGGCCAAGCCATAGCTCAGGAAGCCGCCGAAGCCGTCCAGCACCTCCCCCGGAACCAGAGCGCGCTTCGCGGTGGCTATCACCTCAACCTGTGGCGCACCCATCGGTGCCATCGTGGCATCGTCGAAGAGTGCGACGCGGGCAATGCTGTGATGTGCCTCGAAATGGCAGAGATGATAGGGGTGGTAAAAAACGTAATAAGGGCCGTTGCCCATTTTGTAGTATTTCAGATATTCGCGCTGAACGGGATGATCCTGGCGGGCGATGACGAAGACACCCGGCCCCGGTTCGGCCTGGACCACATACTCAACGATGCCGCCAGGCGTTTCCAGTGCTTCAGGTGAATACCAGCCTGGAGATTCTTGCACATGGGTGCCCACCGGAACGGTGGGTCCGGCCATGCCCCGACAGGAGACGCTCAAGCCAAAGGCATTAGCCACCACCGCCATCTCAAAAGAAATTTTGGTTCCATCCGCAAAGGAGGTCACCATGGGCGCACGCTGGAAAGTACGCCGCGCGAAGTCAGCCTGGGTATCAGGATTGCGATAGGGATCGTGCAGGCCTTTGATGTTGCCGGCGAGCACCGGCTCGGCCCCCATGGAGCGCACATACCGATAAAGGTTGGCAATGACGCCGGGTTGGTCGCCGTCGGATTGCGTCAGGCATACGCCGGCGCGGTCAGCATACACCTTGAGGATCGGCCCGACCGTGCCGTCGAGTTCCGCATCCATCATGACCACATGCTTGCCGTGTTCAATGGCGCGTAAAACAATACCTGCGGCATAGTCCACGCTGCCAGTGATTTCCATGATCACATCTATCTGTGGGCAGTCGGTGACTAGCGTGGCATCCTCGGTAACGGCATAGCGCTCTTCGGCAATGGCCTGCAAGAGGGCAGCCGGGCTCTCTACGGCGACGGTGTCCTCGGCACCGGCCTGCGCATAGGCATGGCGGGCGCCTTCAAGGTGGCGGTTGGCAATGGCCACGAGCCGTAATCCCGGCGCGCGGCGGGCGACCAGTTGCAAGGCAATACCACGCGCCTGGTAACCAGCGCCAATCATGCCGACGCGAATCGGGCGGCCCGCTGTCTCACGTTCGGCGAGGAATTTGTCGATGACCATCATGGGGCGTATTCCTTGAAGAGGGACGCCGCAGCGTCCTTGGGTGAGATGAGTACGGGTGGGTATATCGGCCAGTCAATAGCTATTTGGGGATCATCCCAGCGCATCCCGGCCTCAGCGCCTGACGCATAAAAGGCTGACACCAGATAAAACGCATCGGTATCATCGACGAGTGTTTCAAAGCCGTGGGCGCAACCTTCGGGCACATAGAGGGCACAGTGATTGTCGGCGCTCAGTTCGGCACCAGCCCAACGTCCATAACTGGGCGAATCGGGGCGCAGATCCACGACGACATCGAAGAGTGCACCACGCGCACAGCGCACCAGCTTGACCTCTGCATGGGGAGCACGCTGATAATGCAGGCCGCGCAGTGTCCCGCGATGGATGTTGTGGCTGAAGTTGGCTTGTACGAACGTATCTTTCAGTCCATGTTCGGCAAATTCGCGTGCGCAGAAGGCTCGGGCAAACAAACCGCGCTCGTCGGCATGCGGGTCGAGATCAATCAGGAAGGCGCCAGCGACGGACAACTCGGTGAAAATCATGGGTGCGCCTCCACTAGGTTAAGGTATGACTGATATGATCGGTTCCCGTTTGCGAACGCTATGAGCATAGGCCCGAATTTGCTCCTGGCAAACGGCACGCAGATCCTCTCCCGCAAGATACGCCTTGTGCCAACTGATCGTCTGATTCAATGCGTGACGCAGATCCCACTGTGGTTGCCACCCCAGCTCCGTATGTGCCTTCGAACAGTCAAGTTTCAGATAATGGGCCTCATGGGGATGCTCACCGGCATCCTGTGTCCAGCGTGCGGCGTCGCCCCACTGATTGACGACCTGTTCCACGATCCATGAGACGGACTGCGCATCCTGGTCTTCAGGACCAAAATTCCAGCCACTGGCGAAACGTTGCCCGTCCTGCAGAAGCCGTTGCGCCAACAAGAGATACCCGGATAACGGTTCCAGCACATGCTGCCAGGGGCGGATGGCGTGCGGATTGCGAATGCGCACCGCTTCGTTTGCGGCACAGGCACGGAGAATATCCGGGAGTAGCCGGTCCAGCGCCCAGTCGCCACCCCCGATGACGTTGCCCGCACGCGCCGAAGCCAGTGCGACGCCCGGTTCGGTTGCGAAAAAGGACCTGCGGTACGCCGATGTGACCAGCTCCGCGCAGCCCTTGCTACTGCTATAGGGATCATGGCCGCCCATAGCTTCGTTTTCGCGGTATCCCCACACCCACTCACGATTTTCGTAGCATTTGTCGCTGGTAACCATGACAGCGGCGCGCACGCCTGGGGTGACGCGCACGGATTCAAGAAAGTGTACGGTACCCATCACATTGGTGGCATAGGTCTCAACCGGTTCCGCGTAGCTATAACGCACCAGCGACTGTGCCGCGAGATGAAACACAATTTCCGGCTGGGCCGCCTGCATCGCCAACATCAGCGCGGCCGGGTCGCGGATATCACCGGTCACGGAATGCATGCCTTCAGCGACATGGGCCAGATGGAACAGGCTCGGATCGGTTGGCGGATCCAGTGAAAAGCCGCTGACTACTGCGCCCATCTCCTGCAGCCAAAGGCTCAGCCATGCGCCCTTGAAGCCAGTGTGCCCGGTCAGAAAGACCCGCCGACCACGCCAGAAATCGTTTGTGCTCATAGTATCCTCCACAGCAACACGCACCGGATACGCCGGAGGATATTCATTCGTCCGTCCACGAACACCAGGGCGCCTGCCCCTTATCCCAGAGTGATTCGAGATATTGCTTGTCTCTCAGCGTATCCATCGGCTGCCAGAAACCATTGTGGCGATAAGCCATCAGTTCGTTCTCGTGAACCAGCCGTTCCATGGGCCCCTTCTCCCACACGGTATCGTCACCTTCGATGTAGTCCAGCACCTCGGGATTCAGGACGAAGAAACCGCCGCTCACCCAGGCCCGGTCGCCGTCAGGTTTTTCGCAGAAGTCAGGGACATGATCGTTTTGGGGATGCAGCTCGAAGACACCAAAACGTCCCGGTGGCTGCGCGGCCATCAGAGTGGCCTTGCGTCCGTGCTGGCGGTGAAAGGCGATCTCGGCGCGGATATCGACATTGCTGACGCCGTCGCCATAGGTCATGCAAAAAGGCTCATCCTCGTCCAGGTACTCACGCACTCGGCGCAGGCGCCCACCGGTCATGGATTGTGCCCCGGTTTCTATCAAGTGGACTCGCCAGGGTTCGGCGTCGTGGCGCCGGTAATGCATCTCGTTGGTGGCCAGATCGATGCTCACATCCGCCCGGCGCAACAGATAATTGGTGAAAAACTCCTTTATCATGAAACCCTTGTAGCCAAGGCAGATGATGAATTCCTGGATGCCATGGGCCGAGTAATGTTTCATGATGTGCCATAAAATGGGCATCCCCCCGATCTCGACCATGGGCTTGGGACGTACCCCCGTTTCTTCCGCCAGCCGGGTTCCGAATCCTCCGGCCAATATGACAGCTTTCATTCAGGCAACCTGCCTCTCTTCGGGAGAACCATAAATAAACTCTATAGGAGAACCCATGTCGGCACAAGGATGGATTCGCCGGTCACCGCCACAGACAAGATAGCGGCACGGCGTATAAACTTTTGCCAAAAGATGCGACCGCATCGCCATCATAGAGCACCACGCCTCCCACAAAACAGGTCTTCGTGGCGCTTTCCAGTTGGTGCAATCCTTTGAAATCGGCGGCGGTGACGGTGGCGGCGGCCTTGACCTCGACGCCCGCCAACTTTCCGCCGGACTCCAGCACGATATCCACTTCGGCGCCGTCCTTGTCGCGAAAATGATGGAAGGTTACAGGCTCATCCCGCCAACTGGCATGACGACGTAGCTCCTGATAGACAAAGGTTTCCAATAGTTGTCCATAGAGGGCTCGATCATCCCACAGCGCTGCCGCGTCCACGCCGAGTAAAGCGCAGGCCAAGCCTGTATCGCCCAAGTGTAATTTAGGCGTCTTGATGAGGCGACTCAGACGATTGCTGTGCCAGGGCGGCAGTTCTTCCAATAGAAACACCCGCGCCAGCAGGGTCATATAGTCGCGGATGGTGGGGCGGCTCAACTGGAACGGGGCGGCTAGATCGGCCACATTCAGCAGACGTGCGCTTTGCCCGGCCGCCAGTGTCAGCAGGCGTGGCAAGGCCTCCAATGCGTGAATGCGGGCGAGATCGCGTACATCGCGTTGCACCAGGGTGTCAGCGTAATCCCGGTACCAACTCGCGCGGCGGCGTACCGTGGCCCGCGCCAACGCCGCCGGATAACCACCGGCTGCCACACGCTCAGCCAGCATTTTACCGAGCCGCTGTCCGCAAGCTCCCGTCTTGAAAGCATTCCCGAATAATGTGGATAGGAAATTGGGCGCGGTCCCGGCCAGTTCCGCCTGAGCCAAAGGGTGCAGGCGCAGGATATCCATGCGTCCTGCCAGCGAATCCGCCAATTTGGGCACCAACAACACATTGGCCGAACCGGTGAGGATAAATCGCCCCGGCTGCCTTCTGGCGTCCACTGCAGCCTTGAGCGAGGTGAATAAGTTGGGCACGCGCTGAACCTCGTCCAGCACCACCTTGTCGGGCAAGTCCGCCACATACCCGATGGGATCAGCCTGGGCCGATGCGCGCTGCACATCGTCGTCAAAGCTGAGATAAGTATACCCAGCGGCATCGCCTACCTGCCGGGCGAGCGTACTTTTGCCGCACTGGCGCGGTCCGTGGATCAATACCACCGGTGTGTCGGCCATGGCCTCGATGAGGCGTGGCTGCAGGAATCGAGGATATAGTGGTGTATCCATCATTGGCCAAGTGTAACTTTAATGCCGACTATATGAAAGTTTCAGGACGTCCATATGAAGGTTTTTTATCCGCCAATTGTAATGAAAAATAGCGCTTTTCGTTCTCGCTCTTAACGGAAGCATGGGTATTCGGCTCCCGCGCAACCAGCAGGGCGCGGCGTTTTTCGGACCTGGATTTATTGATCCACGCCGACGCACCCCTTTCCTTTGGCACGCTGGCGGAACTCGAACCGGTTTTGTCAATCTTAGTCAAGTCCTGACTTGACTAGCAGTAGTCTAAAAACTACTATTGCCGCATGGGTCACGTAACGATTGAACTCAAGCAAACCGAGACATTCAGAAAGTGGTGGACGAAGCTCAAGGATGAACGCGCCCGAGGCTTGATCTCTGCAAGACTGAATCGCCTCGCCTACGGTCACGCTGGCGACGTGGAACCGGTTGGAGAGGGGATCAGCAAATTGCGTATCCACTATGGCCCGGGCTATCGCGTCTATTTTGAGAAACGAGGGGATACGATTATCGTCCTGCTCTGCGGCGGCGACAAAAGTACACAGGAAAGGGATATCAAGGCCGCAAAGCGGATTGCTGGTAAGGTCGACGAACGGAGTAACTGACATGACTGAACAACAACTGACCACTTTCGACCCCGCCGAAGGGCTTACTTCTGACGAAGCCATTGCGGTCTTCATGGCCAACGCGTTCGAGTCTGGCGACGCTGGCTATATCGCTCATGCCCTGGGTGTTGTCGCTCGCGTCAAGGGCATGGCCCAAATCGCCGGGCAAACCGGGCTTTCCCGCGAACAGCTCTACCGTTCGTTCAGCGAGCGCGGCAACCCGACGCTCAAGACCACGCTCGCGGTCATGAAAGCTCTGGGAATCGAGTTGACGGCCAAAGGGCGGGCAGCGTAAAGGGAACTGGAAGCCTTCCGCGCTTCGGTTGATGAGTCGGTACTCGATGCCTCGGCACCGAACTAGAAATAACTCTTGCCAGATACAATACAAACTGGTGATAAATATTACGGATAACCCACTTCCGCGGTTGTTAATGGTAGGATGCGTGCGGGTTGGGTACACTGAGCAACTCAAGCGCGACAACCTAGTCGATCGCGTAAGGAAAGACGGAAATGAGCAATGCATTGGTCATTACGCCGTTGCGCAACGCGGTGGCCTCTCTGAGCACCACGCTCGCGCAACCCAAGAACGAATTTATCCGTGATGCGGTCATTCAGCGTTTTGAATATACCTATGAACTCGCCTGGAAGATGCTCCGTCGACAAATGGTGGAAGATCTGGGTGCTGAGTCTGTTACCCCGCTGAGTCGGCAGGATCTATTCCGCCTCGCCGCAGAACGTGGGCTGATCGCGGATCCCCTCCCGTGGTTTGCCTATCACAAGGCGCGGAATATCACCTCGCATACCTACAACGAAGCCGTTGCGGAAGAGGTCTACCAGGCAGCCCAATCGTTCTTAGGGGACGCAGAGGGCTTGTTGAGAGCGCTCGGAACATCGGATGCTTGATCTCTCGCCAACGGAGCAGGCTGAAATTCGGGAGATTCTGGCACGAATCCTTCCCGAAAAGACGGAAGCATGGGTATTCGGCTCCCGCGCAACCAGCAGGGCGCGGCGTTTTTCGGACCTGGATTTATTGATCCGTGCCGACGCACCCCTTTCCTTTGGCATGCTGGCGGAACTCGAAGAGGCATTCTCAGAGTCCGACTTACCCTTCCGGGTGGATGTGGTGGATGCGCACCGGATTTCCGACGAATTTCGCGCACATATAACGGCCGAATTACAACACTTCCCCGTCAATGCCGGGGGGCGGTAGCCCCTTCATGCACAATTTAGACCGTCTGCACCGCCGCCAAGGCCCTGGATCCGGCCCAGTGGCGGGCGAACTGCCGCGCCACCCGGCCACTGCGCGAGCCGCGCTGCAAGGCCCAACGCAGGGCTTCCTCCCGCCATTCCGCCTGCGGCGTCCGCACTTCCAGGCGCTGCAGATGGATAGTGCAAATATCCAGATACATGGCCTGATCAAAGGGATAAAAGCCCAGCCATAAGCCGAAGCGCTCGGAGAGGCTGATTTTTTCTTCCGCCGTCTCGCCGGGAATGATTTCCTCACCGTGGCGCTGATATTCCTCGTTGTCGGCGAAGTGGCGCGGCATCAGATGGCGACGATTGCTGGTGGCGTAGAGCAGCACGTTGTCTGGACGCGCCTCCACCCCACCGTCCAGCAGCGACTTGAGGGTTTTATAGCCGGGGTCGTCGGCACCAAAAGACAGGTCATCGCAGAAGAGCACAAAATAATAGGCCTGTTGTGGGTCCGCCGCCTGCAGCGCGGCGAGAATCTCCGGCAGGTCGAGAATGCCGTCCGGATCGATTTCAACCACCCGCAACCCGCGATCCGCATAGCGACGCAGGAGCGCCTTGACCAGCGAAGACTTGCCCGTGCCCCGCCCACCCCAGAGTAAGGCATCATTGGCAGGGAAACCGGCGACAAACTGGCGGGTGTTCAAGTCCAGTGCGGCCTTGCTGTCTTCGATACCGAGCAGATCGTCCATCTCCGGCAAGTCCACGCGCGCCACCCCTTCCAGACGGCCACCGAGGGGCAGATGGCGCCAGCGGGCGGCCTTTACCCCGGCAAAATCGGGCAGCGGATGGTTGCTGCTGTCCCCCAAAAGGGCGGCCAAGCCCTGAATCACCTGTTGACGTTCCACTGTCCACGGACTCCTTTCTGTGATTAGATACCACCAGCTTAACCCTATTTACCGTGGCGCGTCATGAAACTGCTTACCGACTTTCTCCCCATCATCCTCTTTTTCGTGGCCTACAAGATTCACGGGATCTACACGGCTACCGAGGTACTGATCGTTGCCGCTATCCTGTTGATGCTTTGGCAGTGGTGGCGGCGGGGTCGGGTGGAGACCATGACCTGGGTCTCAACCCTGCTGATCCTGACCTTCGGCGGCCTGACCCTGTATTTTCATAACGACACCTTCATCAAGATCAAGCCCAGCATTCTCTATGTGCTTTTTGCGGCGGCCCTGCTCTTTACCCACTGGCGCGAGGAGCCGCTCCTGCAACGCTTGATGGGCGGACAACTGCCGGCCACCCTGCCCCTGTCTTTCTGGCGGCGTCTTAATGGCTACTGGATAGCCTTCTTTCTCTTCGGTGCTGCGCTGAATCTGATTGTGGCCTACGCATTTTCAACGGGTATCTGGGTGGATTTCAAGCTCTTCGGCATGCTCACCCTCACGGTCATTTTCGTGCTCTTTCAAGCGGTGGTGATCTCGCGTGCTTTGCCACAGGAGGCTAAGGATGGCGATTCGTCGGCGTAGTCCTCAGATCCGCGAAGACAGTTGCCAACTTGCCGCAAATGGGGCAACTTTAAGAGCATGCATATCACCGACAGGATCTAACGGCTCATGTATTACTGCATTATTGGCACTGACAATCCCGATTCCCTGAGCACACGCCAGACGGCACGGGGTGATCATCTGGCGCGCCTGCATCAGTTGCAATCCGAGGGGCGTTTACTGACGGCGGGGCCATTCCCCGCCATAGACTGTGAAGAACCGGGCGAAGCGGGCTTTACCGGCAGCCTGATCATTGCCCGTTTTGACTCGCTGGAGGATGCCCATACCTGGGCTGCCGCCGAACCTTATCTCAGTGCCGGTGTTTACGCGGATGTCAGCGTTCGCCCTTATAAAGGAGTATTTTTGCCATGAATAAGGAAATCCTTGGTAATTTACTGCGTGACGCCCTGAATCCGGAATTCCTGGAAATCGATGACCGGACGGAAGCCCACAGTGGTCATGCGTCGTCCGGCAATGGCGGGCATTACGAGGTGCGCATTGTCAGCAGCCAGTTCGCGGGCTTGGCCCCATTGGCACGGCACCGCCTGGTCAATACGGTCACCGACCCGGTACGTCAGGAAATACACGCGCTATCGCTCAAGGCCTATAGCCCGGAGGAGTTCGCCGCCCAGAACCAGCCCAAAACACCGCGTCCGACCATCGCCCTGAACGTCCTTTAGGACTGGGAGGATGACGGCCAGTGGCTTTGTCCGCGGCTTCCGCGAGTCGTCGCCCTACATTCACCGTTTTCGCGGGCAGACCTTTGTCCTCAATTTTGGTGGCAACGTCCTGGCGGATGGCAGCATCCGCAGTCTCGCGCACGATATCGCCCTGCTCAACAGCCTGGGCATCAACGTCGTCCTGGTGCACGGGGCCGGGCCGCAAATTGACGCGGCACTGCTGGCCCACCAACTGCGCACCGAGCGGGTCAACGGCAAGCGCATCACCGATCTGGCGGCCATGCAGATACTCCGTGAGGCGGTAGGCGGCGCCCGTCTGGCGGTGGAGGCGGCATTGTCCGAAGGGCAAATGGGTTCACCCATGGCCCATGCCGGGTTGCAGGTGGTCAGCGGCAACTTCATCATCGCCCAGCCCCTTGGGGTGCTGGAGGGGGTGGATTACCAGTATACCGGGCAGGTACGAAGGGTGGCGACGGAGGCTATCCAACGCCATCTTGCCGCCGACGAGATCGTCCTGCTCTCCCCCATCGGGGTCTCGCCGACGGGCACCCTGTTCAACATCCGCGCGGAGGAAGTGGCCGTAGCGGTGGCCTTGGCCTTGCATGCCGCCAAGCTGGTTTTTTTTATGGATGAAGACGGCGTGACCGATGCCCAGGGGCAACTCCTGCGTCAGATTACCCTGTCTGAACTGCCGGAATTACTCACACGCGACGATATTCAAGGCGACCTGCGCGAGCATTTGCACAGCGCTGCCATCGCCTGCGCCGGAACGGTGGATCGTGTCCATCTCATATCCCGGCATGTAGATGGTGCGCTGCTGCGCGAACTTTTTACTCGCGACGGCCTCGGCACCCTCATCTCGCAAGACCCTTTTGAACATCTGCGCACCGCCACCGTCGCCGATATCCCCGGCATCCTTGACCTGATCGGCCCCATGGAAGAGCGCGGTGTGCTGGTGCGACGCAGCCGGGAACGCCTCGAAATGGAAGCAGATCACTTTGTGGTCATGGAGCGGGACGGCAAGATCATTGGCTGTGCGGCTATGTATCCCTACCCTGATCAGGGAATGGCCGAAGTCGCCTGCCTCGCGGTAGACAGCCGCTATCGTCGCCAGGGGCGCGGTGAACGGCTGCTCGATTACTGTCAGGAACGGGCACGGGAGCAGAAGCTGGAACAGATCTTTGTGCTCAGCACCCAGACGACCCACTGGTTTCTGGAGCGCAGCTTTCACAACGGCACCTTGGAAGATTTACCGGTGCCGCGGCAGCACCTCTACAACTTCCAACGCCGCAGCCAGGTATTTTTTCGCAGCGTGAAAGCGTGAAGCGGAGTCAGGAGGGGTCGGCGACCGCCTCGATCTCCTCCGCTTCGCCTTCCAAAGACGGCCCCGCCCCCTCCTCCCCCCGTTCCATAGCGACGGCGCGGTCGGGAAGTTTAGCCAAGCCGCCAGTGCGCCCATCATAGCGATTGACCACGGTGCAGCGGCGGGCGATGAAGCCACCCTTTTCCGTCTCACTGGACTCAAGATCAAACTCCAGAATAATATCCCGGCTCGGGAGGTCATCCGTGTCCAGTTCGCGCGGCAAATCGGAAATATGGACAAAGGCCGACTCGTAAGGAGAATCCTCCTGACGGGTATCCGTCACCCACAAACGGGCGGAAATGGCGGTCAAAAAACGGATAAAGCCGAAACCACGATCCGCCTCCCAGCGGATGCAGATACCGCGGATGCGTGAACCCATCTCCCCCCACGGCACCCGCACATCACCACGCGAGGGAATCAGACCTGGCACCAGATAACCCGAATAGAAGGCGTCGGCCTCGTGCTGCAATTCCCGGGAAACATTACGGAAGGCCAGCACTTCGACCCGGCACCCCTTGTTCTGCAGGGCGCGTACGACCTGCAGAAAGTCCCCGTCGCCGGTGACCAACAGCACCTGATCCAGCCGCTCTGACTGCAGCATTACATCCACGGCCAGATCGAGATCAGCATTGGCCTTGGACATGCTGTTGCCTTCTTCGTCCACGAACCAGCGTACCGGCTTTTCGATGATTTTCCAGCCCAGATCGCGCACCGCCTGCTGATAGCCACGAATCCGCTCCCGGTATTCACGGTCGCGCTTCATGCGCTCACCATCTACCGCCATATAGGTATTCAGGCGCAGCAGCCGCGCCTCGCCTTCCCGTCCGGCGAAGCGCCGCAGTATGTCATAACGCATGGAATAGCCGCCGTTGTAGCGGATATTTTCGGCATCCACATAGACGCCAATATGTAGCTCACCATTACTCATAAATGCTCAGGATTCCAGGATTGCGCCGTTGGCGGCGTTGGTTACCAGCTTGCGATAGCGGCGCAGCCACGATGACTTCAGGGGCTTTTCGATCGGCACCCAGTGCTTGCGACGTTCGGCCAATACCGCATCGCTCAAGTCGACGTGGATTTTGCCGTTATCGAGGTCAAGAGAAATAATGTCACCATCTTGCAGCAGACCGATAGGGCCGCCCTCTGCGGCCTCCGGAGAGATATGGCCGATACAGGCCCCGCGGGTCGCCCCACTGAAACGGCCATCGGTAATCAATGCAACACTTTCGCCCAGCCCCATGCCCATGATATTGGCGGTAGGGGTCAGCATTTCCGGCATACCGGGGCCGCCCTTCGGGCCTTCGTAACGGATCACCACCACATTACCAGCCTTGACCTCACCGGCAAGAATACCGTCCGCCGCCGTTTCCATACTCTCAAAAATCTTCGCCGGTCCCGAGAACTTCCGCATGGCCGGCAGCACCGCACCAATTTTGACAACACCGCCTTCCGGCGCGAGATTGCCGAAGACCACCCGCAGGCCGCCGGTGGGCGAAATGGGATCATTGGCCAGATGGATAATCTTGCTGTCCTTCACCACCGCCGCTGTCACAATCTCGCGCAAACTCTGGCCACTGACCGTCGGCTTGTCCAGATGCAGTACGTTGGGGTTGCGCTTATGCACTTCATGCAGAATGGCGGGGACGCCGCCAGCGCGGCCGATGTCCTCGATATGCACTGTCGACAAGGCCGGCGACACCTTGGCGAGATAGGCCACCTGCTGCGCCAGATCGTTCAGCCGCGCCAGCGGATAATTCAGACCGGCCTCCCGGGCGATAGCCAGGGTATGCAAGACCGTGTTGGTGGAACCGCCCATGGCCATATCCAGTATGAACGCATTGTCGATTGCGTCGAAATCCACCAGTTGCCGCATGGTCGGCCCGCCCGCCATGGCCAGCGCCACCACCCGATCCGCCGCCTGACGCACCAGGTCGCGGCGCCCCGCCGCGGTCGCCAGAATGGTGCCGTTGCCGGGCAGCGCAATCCCGAGGACTTCCATCAGGCAGTTCATGCTGTTGGCCGTGAACATGCCGGAGCAGGAGCCACAGGTCGGGCAGGCTTTATCTTCAATCTCTTTGAGCCGAATTTGCGTGATTTGCCCGCGCTTGAACTGCCCGACCGCCTCAAAGGCGGTCACCAGATCGATCGCCGTTCCGTCAGCCAGATGTCCGGCTTCCATGGGGCCGCCGGAGACAAATACCGTGGGCACGTCGCAGCGCAGCGCGCCCATAATCATCCCGGGCACGATCTTGTCGCAGTTGGGGATACAGATGAGCGCGTCCAGATGATGGGCCTGCACCACCGTTTCGATGGAGTCCGCAATCAGCTCACGGCTCGGCAGCGAGTAACGCATGCCATCGTGGCCCATGACGATACCGTCGTCCACGCCGATGGTGTTGAACTCGAAGGGCACCCCCCCTGCCGCGCGGATGTTTTCCTTGACGATCCGGCCGAATTCCTGCAAATGCACATGACCGGGAATGATATCAATATAGGAATTCGCCACCCCGATGAAAGGTTTGTCCATATCCTGGTCGGTGAGACCGCAGGCCTTGAGCAGGGCGCGGTGGGGAGTGCGTTCAAAACCTTTTTTGATCATATCGGAGCGCATGAAGTCCTCGTGGCAAGTTCAGCAGGGGGTGAATCGCGTGGATAACACCCGGATAGCGGCGCGACAGGGTGCAGGGTAAAAGCACACTGACCGTCTGGTTAGTGCTTAGAGTATAGGGCCAAGTGGGAGACAGGCCAAGAAGCGGGCGCTGATACGATTTTTAGGGCTTAGTACACTGACTGCATAGAGCAGGCATTCAACCCTGCGGCGCAGCAGGCACTGGCCGCAGCAACCACTCGTCCCATATCGCCAGCAATACGGCCAGCAGCACCGGCCCCAGGAACACTCCGAGAAAACCGAAGGCGAGAATGCCGCCCAGCACCCCGAAGAGCACCAGCAGAAACGGAATTCGTACCGCGTTGGAAATCACCAGCGGGCGAATCAGGTTATCAATCCAGCTCACCACCAGCGCACCCCACAGGGCCAGTCCTACTCCCGCCCAGATATCGCCCTGAAAGAGCAGCCAGATGCTCGCAGCGCCCCAAATTAGAGGCGTACCGATGGGAATAAAGGAGAATAGCAGGGTGACGATAGCCAGTAATACGGGCGCGGGCAGCCCTGCCACCGCGTAACCCACCCCCGCAAGGACCCCCTGCGCCACCGCCGTCGCCAGAATGCCGTAAATCACCGCACGAATGGTGCTGGCCACCGTCCGCAGATAAGCGTCACCCCGCTGTCCCAGCACCTGACCGATAAAACGGCGCAACTGATCCAACAGCAGTTCACCATGCCGGTAGAAGAAAAAGGCGGTGATAAGAACGAGCATAAGCAAAGCGCCGAAACGCCCGACCCCGCCCGCAACACTGCCCAGCCGCCCCGCCCAGGCGGAGAGATCGGGAGACAACGCACCGGGCATCAGCTTCGCCTTCCAGGGGGCGGGAATCTGGGCGAGCAGATCATGCACCCAAGGTATCTGATTCAGCCTTGCTTCCAGGGTCGTGTGTGCATCCTGGCTGGCGAGGTCAGTCAGTAGATGGTGCAACTCCGTCCCCAGGGTGATGCTCAGGAAAAGTGCGGGAAGAATAAAAATCAGCGCCAACATGAGCGTAGCGCCTATTGCTGCCAGCACGGGCGGCCAATGTCGGCGCATAGGACCAGCCAGTGGCCAGGTCGCATAAACGAGAACAGCCGCCCAACCCAGGGCTGGCAAAAAGGGAGCAAGGATTTTCCAGACCAGGGCAAAAAAGAGAACGGCGGCGAGCAACTGGCCGAAGGCGAAGCGCAGATCGCGAACCGTCAGATCCGCGAGACGCATAGTGATCTAACGCCGCGCGACGCCGCTTTCTCGCGCGGCAACGGTCACAGCGCCAGAGACCCGCTGCCGAAGGCGCGGGTCCAGAGGTTTGGGGATAATGTACTCGGGGCCAAAGGCCAGACCTTGCGTCGCAGTCAGCCCATAAGCGGCCTGCACCGCGTCCGGCACCGGCTCCCGCGCCAGCCTCGCCAACATATCGACCGCCGCCAGCAGCATGGGCTGGTTGATCTGCCGAGCCCGGCAATCCAGCGCGCCGCGGAAGAGGAAGGGAAAACCCAGCACATTGTTGACCTGGTTGGGCATATCCGATCGACCCGTGGCGATAATGGCGTCAGGACGCAGGCGCCGCGCTACGGCAGGGTCTATCTCGGGATCGGGATTGGCGAGTGCAAAAATCACTGGCTTGGGCGCCAGCATCGGTAACGCCGCTTCCGGAATAGCACCGCGCACAGAGACGCCGATGACCACATCGGCACCGCGCAACATCGCCGCCAGATCCCAGTCCTGGGGCGCCGCTGCAAAGGGCTTATGCCATTGGGTAAGGTCCCGGCGTCCGCTGTGCAGCACGCCGTGCAAATCGCTCAGGAAGATATCCGCCACGCCCAGCGCCCGCAACATCCGTGCAATGGCAATTCCGGCGGCACCCGCACCCACAATAGCGACCTTGATGCGACCTAACTCCTTACCCTGCAATTCCAGTGCATTCTGCAACGCAGCGGCCACAATCACGGCCGTACCATGCTGATCATCGTGGAATACGGGAATGTCCAGCATGGCCTGCAAGGTTTCTTCGACCTCAAAACAGACCGGAGCAGCGATGTCTTCCAGATTGATGCCGCCAAAACCGGGGGCGATGGCCGCCACCACGTCGATGAGATGTCCGGCATCGCGCGCCTGCACTTCGATATCAAAAGCATCAATATCCGCGAAGCGTTTGAAGAGCAGTGCCTTGCCTTCCATGACCGGCTTGCCCGCCAGCGGCCCGACATTGCCCAGGCCAAGCACCGCCGTACCATTACTGACTACGGCGACGAGGTTACCCTTTGCGGTATAGTCGTAAGCCTTGTCCGAATTGGCAGCAATCTCCCGCACCGGAGCCGCGACTCCAGGCGTGTAGGCGAGAGACAGATCTTCCTGGCTACTGCAGGGCTTGCTCGGTATGACCGAAAGCTTACCCGCTGGCGTGCGGGCGTGATACTCCAGCGCCCGTCGCCACAGATCCGCCTGGGCATCGGTCTCGATCATGGCGAGTTACTGACCGCCGTAACGCTTGCGGAACTTCTCTACCTGACCAGCGGCAGAAACGGCGCGCTGCTTACCGGTGTAAAAGGGATGGCATTCGGAGCAGAGGTCGATGTGCAAGTCGCGAGTTGCAGTCGAGCGCGTCTTGAAGACGTTGCCGCAACTACAGGTGACGGTGATTTCTGCGTATTTGGGATGAATATCGGTTTTCATGATAGCTACTCTCGGGGGCTCGATACAAAGGGGCGAATTATAGGGATGGACAGGGCGGGCGTCCAGCGGACCCGCTTAACGGTTCATGGAGTCAAAGAACTCCGCGTTTGTTTTGGTGCCACGCACCTTGTCGAGCAGGAACTCCATGGATTCCACCGGATCCATAGGCGCCAGCAACTTGCGCAACACCCACATTTTGCTGAGCATCTCGGCCGGAACCAGCAGTTCTTCACGACGCGTACCGGATTTATTGAGATTGATGGCCGGGTAAGTGCGTTTCTCAGCAAGACGACGGTCGAGATGGACTTCCATATTGCCGGTGCCCTTGAATTCCTCGAAGATGACTTCGTCCATCTTGGAACCGGTTTCCACCAGGGCCGTGGCAATAATGGTCAGGCTGCCGCCCTCTTCGATGTTGCGCGCGGCGCCGAAGAACCGCTTGGGCTTCTGCAACGCGTTGGCGTCCACGCCGCCGGTCAGCACCTTGCCGGAGGATGGCACCACCGTGTTGAAGGCGCGCGCCAGACGGGTAATGGAGTCGAGCAGAATGACCACATCGTGTTTGTGCTCGACCAGGCGCTTGGCCTTTTCCAGGACGATTTCTGCAACCTGGGTGTGGCGCGTCGCTGGTTCATCAAAGGTGGAGGAGACCACCTCGCCCTTCACTGAGCGCTGCATTTCCGTCACTTCTTCCGGGCGCTCATCAATGAGCAGCACGATCAGATAGCATTCAGGATGATTGGCGGTGATGGCGTGGGCAATCTGCTGCAGCAACACCGTCTTCCCCGTTTTAGGCGGGGCAACGATCAGACCGCGCTGGCCCTTACCGATGGGTGACACCAAATCAATGATCCGCGGCGCCATTTCGCCGTAGGGGATATTGTCGGATTCCAGACGCAGTCGCTCTTCGGGGAACAGTGGCGTCAAATCATCGAAGTTCACCTTGTTGCGGGTTGCTTCCGGCGCTTCGAAATTGATGCTCTCCACCTTGAGCAGTGCAAAATAACGCTCCCCCTCTTTGGGAGGACGAATCTGCCCGGAAACCGTGTCTCCGGTCTGTAGATGAAAGCGCCGCACCTGCGAAGGCGAGACATAAATGTCATCCGGCCCGGCCATATAGGACCCGGAGGCTGCGCGCAGGAAACCAAAACCATCCTGCAAAATTTCCAGCACGCCCTCGCCGTAAATGGCATCCCCGTTGCGCGCGTGCGCCTTGAGAATATTGAAGATGATTTCCTGTTTCTTCTGGCGGGCGGTACCCTCCAACCCCATTTCCTGACAGATCACGGCCAACTCAGCGGCTGTTTTGCGCTTAAGATCAGTCAGATTCATCGCCGAAGCGCCGGGTGCCGGACAAAGCGTACTATCGTCTTCGTCGTCTACCAGAATGTCTTCATTGGGGAAGGACTTGGGTGTCCGGGGAGATTTACGGCGAGGACGTGGTGTATTCAAAGTTGGCTATCCAGGAATGTGGTCAACTGGGCTTTACTCAGGGCACCCACCTTGGTGGCTTCAAGCTTGCCCGCTTTGAAAAGGAGCAGGGTGGGAATGCCGCGAATGCCGTACTGAGGAGGAGTGGCGGGGTTTTCATCAATGTTAAATTTGGCAACCTGCAAGCGGTCGGCATATTCGCCAGCGACCTCTTCCAGAATGGGGGCGATCATCTTGCAAGGTCCGCACCATTCGGCCCAGAAATCGACCAGAACCGGTTTAGAGGACTTCAGTACATCCGTTTCAAAACTGTCATCCGATACATAAAGAATAGCGTCACTCATTGGAGAGGGCTCCTCAGTCAGTTGGGTACAACGCTTTGGTGGACATTCATGAGATTTTTATCATTATGAGGGGTTTAATCTGAGACCACATGCACCGGATGGCGCCCACAGATAAGCACTTCTTTCAGTCCATAAGGTGATTGAAGGATAGCACGATAAAACTGGGATGCAAGGGCGATGAGCAGTCACTTTAAAGTTAGGATTTTAAGCCAGTAAGAGTGGCGGAGAGAGAGGGATTCGAACCCTCGATGGAGTGTTTAGCCCCATACTCCCTTAGCAGGGGAGCGCCTTCAGCCGCTCGGCCATCTCTCCGGTAGCGGGATTCTAACCCGTTGCGGGGCTGAGGTCAAAACTTGATGCACCGTGCAGGAACAGGAGAATGGTGTGGTCGCTACGGCGGGGGCGGCGTATGGTAAACTATCGGCGTTTGGCAAAGCTTGGAAAGAATGGCGTGACTGCACTTCTGGTTCTGAACAATCTGGCAAAGCGGCTTCCCGGAGACCCACAGCGTTGGTTATTCCGCGATGCGAGCCTCAACATAGCACCAGCCGACTTCGTGGCCATCATGGGAGAAAGCGGCGTTGGCAAAAGCACCCTGCTGAATATCATTGCCGGCCTGGATCGCCCCGATGCGGGGCACATGACTTTCCAGGGTCAAGCGCTCGATACCCTGGATGACGACGCGCGCACGCTGCTGCGGCGGCGGCACATGGGTTTTGTGTTTCAGGCCTTTCATCTGATTCCACAATTGACCGTAGAGGAAAATATCGCCCTGCCCTGGCGACTGAATGCCCTCCCCCGGCGGGAGATGCAGCAGCGGGTCAACCTACTGGCCAAGCGCCTTGGGATCAGCGGACACTTGGCGGCCTGGCCACGGGAGTTGTCCGGCGGCGAGATGCAGCGGGTTGCGGTGGCGCGGGCGGTAGTACATCGCCCGTCACTGATCCTTGCTGACGAACCGACGGGCAGCCTCGACGCCGAATCGGCGGAAACTGTGCTCAGTCTCCTGCGTGAAGCAGGAGAAGAGGAAGGGGCGGCTGTTTTACTGGTGACCCACTCGGCAACAGCGGCAGGCTGGGCGCAGCGGCGTCTGCATTTCGACGCACAGGGCTTCCGTTCCCTGTGATCACCCGGATTCAGTGGCAAGCGGCCGTGTGGCGCCCGCTGCGCCAAAGGTTGGGTGCGAGCGTACTGGCCATCATCGGCATTGCGCTGGGAGTCGCGCTGGGACTGGCCATCGCCCTCATCAACATTCAAGCTGTGAGTGATTTTTCTAGCGGACTGCGACGCCTGTCGGGGCAGGCCGACCTGGCGCTGACGGCGCCGGGACGGGGCTTCCCCGAACATTGGTATGTGCGTCTGAGTATGTCCAGGGGCGTGGCCGTGGCCGCTCCGGAAATCCGCTTGCTGGCGCCGGTACTGCATCCTGCCCACAAAGGGATGCTCCATATTCTGGGTATTGACGCCTTTCAGGCGGCGCGCATGGGGCAACCGCTGCTGCCTTTCGACCGGCATAACCCGCTTGCCATGCTGGCCCCTGACCACATTGCCCTGAGCCCGGCGGCGCTGGCGCATCTCGGTTTGCGGGTAGGTGATACGCTGACGCTCAATGCGGATGGGCAGCCACGCACGCTACGGATCATCGGGGAACTACCCGGTGTGGGCGGTAGCGGAGCATTCGGCGTCATGGATATTGCCGCAGTGCAGTGGCTGTGGGGACGAGTCGGCACCCTGAATCAGGTGGACCTGCGCCTGCATCCCGGAACGGGCATCGGCGACTTCCTGGCACAGTGGCGCGACCATCTGCCGGTCGGCGCCGTGTTGCAAAGTCCTGCCCAGCAAGGACGGGTAGCGGCGGATGCCTCGCGCGCCTATCGGGTGAATCTGCTGGTGCTGTCGCTGGTGGCGCTGTTTACCGGGGCCTTTCTGGTCTATTCCACCCTGGCCATGGGGGTGGTGCGGCAGCGGCAGCAACTGGCCCTGTTGCGGGTTTTGGGCCTGCGCCGCCGGGAAATCGTATTGACCGTATTGTTGCAAGGGGCGGTTTTGGGTCTGCCGGGCGCGCTGCTGGGTCTGCCGCTGGGCGTGCTGGCGGCCTGGCTGGCCCTGGCACGCATGGGTGGCGACCTTGGGGCGGGGTATTTCAGCGCCACGGCCTTGCATCTGCAATGGCATCCGGGACTCATGCTGATCTTTTTCGTGGCTGGCCTGGGTGCGGCTCTGACCGGCGCCTTTTTACCCGCCTGGGAAAGCAGCCGGGCGACCCCCGCCCTGGCGTTGCGTGCTGGCACTGAAGAGCAAGCTTCGCAGCAGCATCAGCATCCCTGGATAGGTCTGCTGCTCTTGGGACTGGCCTTGGCAGGGTCTTTGGCTCCGGCCATCCACGGCATCCCCTATCTGGCCTACGGCGCAGTAGCCTGTCTGCTCTTCGCCCTGCTCTTTTTGTTGGCACCACTCCTGCGCGGACTGACCCGGCTCTTTCCCCTGCCCCATGCACCCGTCTGGCGTCTGGCCTTGGAACAACTGCGGGGCGCGCCGGGGCGGGCGGCGCAAAGCCTGGCTGCAGTGGTGGTGGCCTTTAGTCTGGTCGTGGCCATGGCCGTGATGGTGGGTTCATTCCGCGACTCGGTCGCCAACTGGCTGACCGACATCTTACGCGCGGACCTCTATGTACAGGCAGGGATGAATAGGGACTCCTTCCTCCCCCATGGCGCAGCACATCAGCTTTGCGCCCTGCCCGCTGTCCGCGCCTGCTCCCCCCTGCGGCGAGTCACCCTGAATTTATTGCCGGGTCATCCACCCGTGATGCTGCTCGCGCGGGGCATGAACATCAGTGATCCAGAGCGGGAATTGCAGATACTCCATGCGGTTAGCGTCGGGCCACAACAGCCACCGCCGGTGTGGATTTCGGAGATTCTGGCGGGCCTCAGTGGCTGGCAGGCCGGGCGGGTGATCCATCTGCCGCTGGGTGGGCAGGAGCGGGTGGTGACCATCGCCGGCATTTATCGGGATTACGCCTATCAGGAGGGATCAGTGTCCATACCCATTCAGCAATACCGCGCATGGTCCGGAGACGATGCGGTCAATGGCGTCGCCCTCTGGCTGCGTCCTGGCGCCGCGATACCGGCCGCCATCCGCAACTTGCGGCAGACCCTGCCCGATGGTGGCCGATTATTGGTCGCGACCCCCAAAGAAATTCGCAGTAAGAGCCTACAAATATTCAACCAGAGCTTTGCCGCCACCTATGCACTGGAAGCGGTCGCCATGGTGATCGGACTGCTGGGGGTGAGCAGCGGCTTCGGGGCGCAGACCCTGATGCGCCGCAACGAATACGCCATGCTGCGGCATCTGGGTCTGCGGCGCCGCGATCTGCGTATTTTGCTCTTTGCCGAGGGCAGCATCCTTTCGCTCCTCGGAATACTCATCGGCGGCGCGCTGGGGATGGCCATCAGCGTCATCCTGATCGAAGTGGTCAATCCCCAGTCTTTCCACTGGCACATGGGCTTTCATCCGTCCTGGCCGCTGTTGCTGACCCTGAGTGCCATCCTCTGGCTGGCGAGCACGGCCACCATGGTGCTGGCCGGGCAGCGAGTGATCCGGCAGACCGCTGCGGTGCTGCACGATGATTAGTCATTTACGCTCGGGATTGGCGCGCAAATGGATATGCCCTGGTCTTCTGGTGCTGTGCTGCTGGATTTGTGCACCGGTGCAGGCCGCATCCAGCCTACCGGGGACACCCTTGCCTTTGCAGGTTACGCCGGATGTGAAGGTCACCCCGCAGCACCCCATGCAATTCCCCAACGCCCTGGGCAGTCACCCGGATTTCCCCATTGAATGGTGGTATGTAACAGGTTGACTGCAAAGCGCATCGGGAAAACCGCTGGGATTTCAGATCACCTTTTTCCGGGTCCGGCCCACCAAGGTCTGGGCAAACCCTAGCGCCTTCAATCCCGGCGAACTGCTTTTTGCCGAAGCGGCGCTGAGTGATCCTCGCATCGGGCACCTGCTTACCGCGCAGCGGGCCGCACGCGCCGGTCTCGGATTAGCCGGGGCGGATCGAGACCATACCGATGTCTGGATTCGTCACTGGTATCTGCGCCAGCGGGGGCGGGATTACGAGGCACGCATCAACGGCAAAAAAATCCGTTATCGGCTGCGCTTCACGCCAACCCAACCCGTGCTACTCGAAGGTCTCCAAGGCATCAGCCAGAAGGGCCCGGACCCGAAGAATGCCAGCTACTACTACAGTCTTCCGCATCTGAAGGTCAGCGGGACGGTGGTCATCAAAGGACAGCAGGAACAGGTCCGTGGGGAGGCATGGCTGGATCACGAATGGTCGGCGGCGTATCTGCCCAAAAAGGCCGTCGGCTGGGATTGGCTGGGGATTAATCTGCAGGATGGCGGTGCCCTCATGGTCTTCATGATGCGCCGCGCCGATGGCGCGCCCTTCTGGCTGGCGGCCACAGAGCGTAATGCGCAGGGCCAAGTACACAACATTCCGGGCAAAGACATCCACATGCAACCCACTGGCTGGTGGCAGTCGCCGCAAACCGGCATACGTTACCCCGTGCGCTGGCAGATGCAGGTGGGAAGCCTGCATTTTGCTATCGTTCCGCTCATGGACAATCAAGAATTCGACGCCCGCCGCAGCAGCGGCACTGTCTACTGGGAAGGCGCCGTGCGCGCCGTGACGGGCCAGCAGATCGTAGGGAAAGGCTATCTGGAACTCACCGGCTATGGCGGTCGTCTGGCCCTGGGCCAATAGGCCATCGGCAAAGCACGCCGCAACTGGAGCAATCCCTTCCGCGTTGCTACACTGAGAGCATGCTCAATGAAAGCTCCCGTCTGCTGCTGCAACGACAATTCATGGAACGCTTCAGCGGACGCACGATCATTGTGCATCGCGGGTTCCCGGAACAGTTCCTCCGCGAGCTGCTCGTGCAAGCTGGCGGTGGCGGACATTTCCGGGTGGATGTCCGTATTCCCGAGAGTACGCCGCCAACCCCTATCGAATGGGTGGTGCATCGCTTCGTGTTGCCGCTCTCCCTGCCCCTGCCGCTGCTCATCCGGGTCGATGCTGACGCACTCTATCTGCGTCACCTGATGCATGACAATACCGCTGGTCACCCCAGCGAAATTCTCTGGATGCTGGACGCTATCCGCGAACGCTATCACGCTCGACTTGATCGCCAGCAAGGCCACTACGCCGTCAGCATGGGCATGGCCGTGCAAGACAACGACATCGACTATGACTTCAACAATGACTGACACCCTCGACGACACTGCCTTGCTGCGTTATGCGCGCCAGATTCTCTTGCCGGAAATCGACATCGCCGGACAGCAGGCGCTGGCCGCCAGCCGGGTACTGATCATCGGCATGGGTGGACTGGGCTGCCCCGCCGCCCAGTATCTCGCGGCCGCGGGCGTCGGCAACCTGACCGTCTGCGATGGGGATCAGGTCGAACTCAGCAATCTGCAGCGCCAGATTCTCTATAGCGACGCCGACCTGGGACGCCCCAAGGCCTTGGCCGCACGCGATCGACTGCGCGCCATGAATCAGCAGATTCGGGTCAGCGCCTGGACGGAAACAGCGCAAGCTGAGTCGCTTGCGGCGGCGCTGGACACCCACGATCTGGTGCTGGATTGCACCGACAACTTCAGCAGCCGCCACGCCATCAATCGCGCCTGTCGTCATGCCGGCAAGCCTCTGGTCAGTGCTGCGGCCATCCGCTGGGAAGGGCAACTCGCCATCTTTGATGTTCGTGTACCGGAAAGCGCCTGTTATGCCTGTCTCTATCCAGACGGCATGGAGGACACCGAAGATACCTGCTCACGCAGCGGCGTCCTTGGCCCGCTCCTTGGCGTACTCGGCAGTATACAGGCGGCAGAAGCTATCCGCCTGCTCTGCACGGGCCATTCCCCGCTGGCCGGACAACTCCTGCTGGTGGATGCGCAAAGCTGGCAATGGCGGCAGATCGCCCTGCGCCGCGACCCGGCCTGTGGCGTCTGCGCATGAAGCGCCTGAAACTACCACGCACGCTGGCCAACGCCCTGCTTGCAGACCTGCAATCCGGTGTTGGCGAAGGACTTATCGGCGCTGCCGCTGACGTGCCCATCTCCGTCTATCCCTGTCCGCCAGCAAACTTTGCCGCAGTACTCGCGGTGATCCGGTCGCGCGGTGAAACGCCTTTCGCACGTTATGCCCATGCCGCCACGCCCATCGCGGACAGCCTCCCCGCTAATACGCCCTACCAGATATTACTGGCTGCAGGCATCAAGGGGGTGATCGTCCTGCGCGCCTTTATAGTCGCTGGGGATGGCGCTTCCTGGCGGGAGCTCGATATCGAACTCGACCATGACTGAGCCCTCAGAGTTTACTGTCACCTCTTTCAATATCCAGGTGGGCATCGGTTCCTATCGGGCCCGGCACATGCTCCTGCATGGCTGGAAGTATGTGATGCCCCATGGCCAGAGTCTGCGCAACCTGGAGCGAATCGCCCTGATTTTGGAGGAAACCGATATCGCCGGGCTCAACGAGGTCGATGCGGGCTCTTTTCGCAGCCAGTATATCAATCAGGCGGGCTTTCTCGCTGATCGCGCCCATTTCCCTTACTGGGCGCAACAGCGTACCCGTGACTTTGGCGACTTCGCCCAGCACAGCAACAGCATTCTCTCCCGCTGGCCCATTGAAGAGACCATAGAGCATTCCCTGCCGAGCTTTATGAAAGGGCGCGGCATGCTGGAAAATCGGCTCAATATTGGCGGCAGCGCCCTGACCGTGATCATCACCCACCTCGGCCTCAGTCGTCACGCGCGCCTCAGTCAGATACGCGATCTCGCCCAACGCCTGCGTGGACGCCCGAAGCTCATTCTCATGGGGGACCTGAACTGCACGGCACGCTCCCCGGAAATGCACATGCTCCTCAACGAAAGTGGCCTACAGGCGCCACCCTGGAGCCCACCTACTTTTCCCAGCTGGTCACCACGATTTTCCTTCGATCACATCCTCTGCAGCCCGGACCTGGAATTTACGTCGATTGCAACCGTCGCCGAGCCCCTCTCCGATCATCTCGCGCTCAAGGCGAAACTGCGCTGGAGCTCGTCGACAGCGGCAGGTGCAAAGCCCCAGTGACGGTGAAAGGTATCTGCATATCAAACAGGCCAGTCACCAGATAACCTTTGATTACATAGGGGAGCCCGGCCCCGGCGCTGACCCTGCCGATATCCCCCAGCAAGGGCAGAAGATTGCCCGTGACCGGTATATTCACCGTGGCACTGCCGTAGGCAGGCACATCGACCGGCTTATCCAGCAACCCGTAAGCCACCTGATGATTCTGCACATACAAACGCGCCTCCCCCGCCTTGGCATGGAGCGCACTGTCATTGGGGTTGCTGACTTTGAGCGCCAGCAAAAATGTCTGCGCAAGCAGCCCCACCGACTCCGGTTGGATACTCAGTAACTGTACCTCCGGATGGTGCGCCGGAAACGCGCTGCAGGCGCTGAGCGGCAGCGCGGCCAGCAGCAGCGCGGGCCAGCGCCGAAACCATTGGGTGAAGCCGGAGCTTCGTGCAACAATAGCCATCCGTGTACTCCTGCAAACGTCAGTCGCCGAGTATAACCTAAGGAATGACCGAGAAAAGCCCGGACCCGCGCATGACGGAAAGTAACGCACAACAACCCAACTGGGAACGCGACGGCCAGACTCTGCGCCTCAGCGGGCGCTGGACTCTGCGGCGTCTCGGCGGTAATTTCGCAGCGCAAGAAGCGGCGCTGCGAAACATAAACCCGGAAATAGTGTGGGATCTCTCCGCCATTGCGGCCCTCGACAGCGCCGGGGCCCTCCTGCTCTGGCAGGCCTGGGGCGGCCAGTTGCCGGAAAATATCCGGATGGAGGACCAGCATCGTAGCATCTTCGCCCGTCTGGCGCAGATTCCGCCGGTTACCGCCCCACCCCGGCGCTCCTGGCAGTTTCTCGATCAGCTTGGTGCATTCCTGATCGAAACGGGACACGACCTCTGGGGACTTTTTCTGCTCATGGGCGCCCTTTTGCTGGAGTTCGGGCGCGGACTGCGCCGCCCGCGCAGCTTTCCGTGGCGCGAAATCTCCGCCACCATCGTCAATACCGGTCCGAACTCACTGCCCATCCTCACCCTGATCGGCTTTCTCATCGGCGTGGTGATTTCTTTTCAGTCGGCCTCGACCCTCGCCCAATACGGCGCCAATATTTATATCGTCAACATTGCCGGCCTGAGCATTCTGCGCGAGTTCGGGCCGTTGATCACCGCGATCATTCTTGCAGGGCGTTCCGGCTCCGCCTTCACCGCGCAAATCGGCGCCATGTGTGTCACCGAAGAACTGGATGCCCTGCGCACTTTCGGCATCCCCCCGATCCGCCGCCTGATCCTGCCCAAGGTCATCGCCCTGGCGCTGGTAATGCCGCTGCTCGTCCTCTGGACCGACATGGTGGGGCTCTTCGGAGCCATGCTCGTGGCCAAAATGGAGCTCGGCATCAGTATCGGCTTCTTTATCGAACAAATGCCTACCGTAGTCCCCAGTTTCAACCTGTGGCTGGGCATTGCCAAAGGCGCGATCTTCGGCATTTTGATTGCGTGGATCGCGGGCTTTCATGGCCTTAAGGTGAAGCCCAACACCACTAGCCTGAGCCGGGAAACGACCAGCTCGGTAGTTGTGTCCATCACCCTGGTGATCCTCATCGACGCAGTCCTGGCCCTGGTCTTTGCCAATACGGGAGGCGGCGGCTGATGGCTCACCCCAACGCCATCATCCTCACCGATATCGCCACCCGGTTCGGAACCCACTGGATTCAGCGGCATCTTGATCTGAGCATACGTTGCGGCGAGATACTTGCCATCGTCGGCGGCAGCGGTACCGGCAAAACCACGCTGCTGCGCGCCATGATGGGCCTCGTTCCCATCGCTGAAGGGCAGATGATCATTCTTGGCAAAAATCCACAAGGGCTCAATCTGCGTGAACAGATTGCTCTACGCCAGCGCTGGGGGGTGCTTTTTCAACAAGGCGCCCTGTTCAGCGCCCTGACCGTTTTTGAAAATATCGCCTTCCCTCTGCGCGAGTGGGGCCATTTGACCCGCTCCGCAATCAGCGATCTGGTAGCCCTGAAGCTGCAAATGGTAGGCCTGCAGCCCAATGACGCTTGGAAATTACCTGCAGAATTATCGGGCGGCATGATCAAGCGGGTTGCCCTCGCCCGTGCCCTGGCGATGGAGGCGGAGATTCTCTTTCTCGATGAGCCTACCTCCGGGCTCGACCCCATCGCCGCTGCCGAATTTGACGCCCTGCTCCGCCAGGTCCACGGCGACATCGGCTTCACCGTTGTCATGATCAGCCATGACCTCGACAGCCTGGCCGCCACAGCGGATCGCGTCGCGGTGCTCGCCGACGGCAAGGTGCTGACGGTTGGGCCGCTCACCGAGATTCAACAGGTGGACCATCCTTACATCCGTGAGTTCTTCCACGGGGAGCGCGGCGAACGTCTGCTGACCGGTCTCCGCGCCACCGGCCAATGTTAAGCGCCAAGCCCTGATTTCAATCTGCTGCCGGAACGCCTTCCCCGTCGCCCCAGCGCCGTCCGATCCGGTTCGGCAGACCCAACTGATCCAAAATCCTCGCTACAATAAAATCCACCAGGTCTTCGATTTTTTGCGGACGATGGTAAAAACCGGGGCTCGCTGGCAAAATCCGCACCCCCATCCGCGCCAGCGTCAGCATATTTTCCAGATGAATCGTGGAGATGGGGCTTTCACGGGGCACCAGGATGAGTTTCAGGCCTTCCTTCAGCATCACATCTGCGGCACGCTCAATCAGATTCCCGGACAACCCGTGGGCGATGGCCGCCAGTGTCCCCCCGGAACAGGGACAGACCACCATGGCCGGCGCCGCATTAGAGCCGGAGGCCACCGGGGAAAACCAGTCGTCCTGGGCATAAACGGACAGCAAGTCCGGCTCGGTGCCGAACCGTTCATTGAGAAAACGGGTCACGGCCTCTGCCGTAGGCGGGAGTTCCAGATCCAGTTCTTCACGGCAAACAATCCGCGCCGCGTCCGATATCAGCAGATAGACTCGCACCCCGGCGGTCAGCAGTACCTCCACCAGGCGCATCCCATAGGCCGCCCCGGAAGCGCCGGTAATGGCCACACAAATCCGCTCCTGCCGTCGCCAATCTTCCATTACCGCTCCTTGAGCCGGATTGAACCGGAGTTACGATTCTGCCGATGAATTTCGGCGGGCGAGGCGTTCCAATAAGCGTCCGTGAATCCCGCCGAAGGCGCCGTTACTCATAATGAGCACCTGATCCCCCGCGTGCAATTCGGCATCCAGCGCCCGCAAGAGTGCGTCCATATCTGCGTAAAGCTGTGCGGCAGGGCCCAGTGCGCCCGCCACATCCCAACCGATGTCCGCAGGGGCATAGACAAACACCCGATCCGCGCCCTGTAGGCTCTGCCCCAGCGTCTGTCGGTGCACTCCCATCTTCATGGTATTGGAGCGCGGCTCCAGCACGGCTACCAGACGCCCCGCCCCCGCCATCCGCCCACGCAGGGCCGCAATGGTAACGGCAATGGCCGTGGGGTGATGGGCAAAGTCGTCATACACCGCCACGCCGGCGGCTTCACCCCGCAGTTCCAGCCGCCGCCGCACCCCCTGAAAGCTCTGCAAAGCTGCGCAACCCAGCGCCAGCGGCACCCCGGCATGACGTGCGGCCAGCAAGGCCGCCAACGCATTCTCGGCATTGAAGGCCCCGGCCATCCCCCAACTGACCCTCCCGCGCTCCACGCCCTGCTCCAGCACGGTAAAACGGCCACCGTCCGCGGTATCGAGCCGTACCTGCCACGCGCCTTCCCCGGCAAAGCGTTGCAGGGGCGTCCAGCAACCGCGCTCCAGCACCTGTTCCAGTGCCGGCACCGCATCGTTCATGATGATCGCGCCCGTGCCCGGCACGGTGCGCAGCAGTTGGTGGAACTGGGTAATGATCGCCTCCAGATCCGGGAATATATCGGCATGGTCGTACTCCAGATTATTGAGAATCAGCGATCGCGGGTGATAGTGCACGAATTTAGAGCGCTTATCGAAAAAGGCCGTATCATACTCATCCGCCTCGATCACAAAAAAAGGACTGTCCGTCAGCCGCGCCGACACCCCAAAATTACGCGCTTCACCACCAATGAGGAAACCCGGATTGAGCCCCGCCTCCTGCAATATCCAGGTCAGGATGGAGGTCGTCGTGGTCTTGCCGTGGGTGCCTGCCACTGCCAGTACCCAGCGGCTTTGCAGAATCTCCCGGGACAACCAGGCCGGAGCGGAGTCATAGGGAATCTGCCGGTCCAGCACGGTCTCCACACAGGGATTGCCCCGCGACAGGGCATTGCCGATGAGTACCAGGTCGGGGGCAGGACTCAGTTGGGCGGGATCATAACCCTCATGGACCGTAATCCCTTCGCGGGCCAGCAGGTCATTCATGGGCGGATAGGTATGGGTATCCGAACCCGTTACCTGGTGCCCGGCTGCCCGCGCCAGCAGCGCGATGCCTCCCATAAAAGTCCCGCAGATACCGAGAACGTGAATATGCATGGAAGCGGCAGTCCTAGTGCATGGTGCTGCGCGCTGGTGCGCCGAGACGTTGATCCAGCGCCTGGTTGGCCAACTCGTAGAGTGCGTTGAATTTTTCCAGGAGCTCCTGGTAACGGGTCAGCATCTCCGTCTCCTCGGCCAGCACCGGGTGGTCGTCCAGCGAGCGCGCCAGCATATCGCGGGCCATACCCAGACGTTCCACCACCTCAAAATAGGCCCAGCCGTCTGGCGGCTGAGCGCTGGCCGCCGCGATTTCCTGCTGGCAGTACCAGATCAGCGCCGCCCGCGTCACCGCCTGCGCCGCCGTCGTCTCTTCTGCCTCGGTCAACTGCCATTCGTGGCTGATCGGCTCTTGCCAGTCCATATAGACGTGCCAGCGCTGGCCGTTCTCATCCACCGCAAACTCCAGACGCACCCCCACGCCCTGATCGCCAAGCCGAGCAATCAGACGCTCCGCTTCGTCCCAGTCTTCCGCATAGTCGGGCAGCACACCGCCGGGCACTGCGCCCATGACCAAGCGTTCCACTGTCTCGACAAACTCCTCGTCCAGAGGTGCTGTGCGCGCGTATTCCAAGGCATCGTTGCTACTCAAAGAACAGACCATCCACCGGGCTGCTGGCACTGGCGTAAAGTTTGCGCGGCATGCGCCCGGCGCGGAAGGCCTTTCGCCCCGCTTCCACGCCCAGGCGCATGGCTTCCGCCATGAGAACGGGGTCCTTAGCCGCAGCTATGGCCGTATTCAAAAGAACGCCATCACAACCCAGCTCCAGGGCCACCGCCACATCAGAGGCGGTACCCACCCCCGCATCCACCAGAATCGGCACGGTCGCCTGCTCCAGAATGATGCGCAGATTGTAAGGATTACGAATACCCAGACCGGAACCGATCGGCGCTGCCAGCGGCATCACCGCCACACAACCCATTTCTGCAAAGGCCTTGCAGGCCACCGGATCATCCCCGCTGTACACCATTACCTCGAAGCCTTCAGAGATGAGGATCTTGGCGGCCTCGTAGGTCTGCCGCATGTCCGGGTACAGCGTTTGGGGATCACCGATCACTTCCAGCTTGACCAGCTTCCAGTCGCCCAGCTCCCGAGCCAGACGGCAGGTGCGCACCGCATCCTCTGTCGTATAGCAACCCGCGGTGTTCGGTAGAATGGTAAAGCGGTCTGCCGGCAAGAACTCCAGCAGATTGGGTTCGTCTTTATTTTGCCCCAGATTCACCCGGCGCAGTGCCACCGTCACAATTTCCGCGCCGGCTGCATCTATGGCTGCCCGCGTCTCGGCAAAATCCTTATATTTTCCCGTACCCACCAGCAGGCGGGACTGGTACTCCCGCCCCGCAATCTCCAAAGGATCTTTACGCATTGTGTTTATCTTTCACCTCAAAAAAGGGGGTTAGTGCAGGACGCTCAGCCGCCGCCTACTGCCTGGATGATCTCCAGGCGGTCACCGGCCGCCAGGGTCACTGTGGCGTGCGTGCTACGCGGAACAATTTCACCATTACATTCAACGGCCACACGACGCTCCGCCCAGCCGAACTCCGCCAGCAACGCCCATACCGTCATCTGCTCCGGCACCTCACGGGCCACACCATTTACCAGAATTTGCATGGTAGCGATGCTAGAACCTCACCGGGGGAGCGTCAAGCAAATGCCATCCTTATGTCTTGATCCCGGCCCGGACACATCAATCCACAGGGCAAAAAATTCAGCCGGCACCACCCAGTTTCCGGGCGTGATGCCGCAGATGCTCGGCCATAAAGGTCTGGATAAACCAGTAGGAGTGATCATAGCCCGGCTGCCGTCGCAAACGGAGTTGTTGTCCGGAAGCCTCTGCTGCCGCCTGCAGAGCCTCAGGTTTCAGTTGCGCAGCCAGAAAAGGATCCGCGTCGCCCTGATCCACCAATATCTCTCCAGGGTAGGGGTGCTTGCGCATCAGCATGCTGGCATCCCATTCCTGCCATTGTTCGCAGTCAGGCCCCAGATAATTCCCGAAAGCTTTTTCTCCCCAGGGCACCGTGCCGGGGTTGCAGATCGGCGAAAATGCCGATACCGAGTGCCAGTATTCCGGGTTGCGTAACGCCAGCACCAGCGCTCCATGACCGCCCATGGAGTGCCCGAAAATACCGCGGCGTTCTGCAGATGCAGGGAAATGTTCTTCAATGAAGGTGGGCAGCTCGTGGTCTACATAACTGGCCATGTGATAATTCCGGGTCCAGGGCGGCCGTCTTGCGTTGAGATAAAACCCCGCCCCCACGCCCAGGTCCCAGTGCTCCGAATCACCGGGGATGTTCAGTCCGCGGGGACTGGTATCACAGGCGACCAGCATCAGCCCCAGCTCGGCCGCCAAACGCTGGGCGCCAGCCTTTATCATGAACGTTTCTTCGGTGCAGGTTAATCCCGCCAGATAATACAGGGCCGGGACCCGGGCGCCAGCCAACGCCTGGGGCGGCTGGTACACCGCGAAATTCATGGGTACCCCCGTGGCGCTGGACGCATGGGTGTAATAACCCATGCGTCCAGCAAAGCAGCCATGCTCCTCCCGCGTTTCTAACAGAGCCATCAATACACCCCACTACGAATAGACTGCAGATACGTCAACTGCTCGACGTAGTCGCCGTAACGCATGCCGTCGTCGCGCAGGAGGTTACAGTGGTTCCAGAGTTTTTGGACGATGCTGGCGATGTTCATGGTTTCTCCGATCTAGTGGTCGTCATTTTTGGAGCTCAGGCACGAGCGCAACGCCCAGGGCGAGCGCCGCTCCATGAAGCTGCTTATCCAGCGTTGCAAGTGGCAGTTTCCGCCGCAAAGCCAGTTCCAGATAGGCGGCATCGTAGATCGTCAACCGGTGTTCCTCGGCAAGGCCCAGGGTGGCGGACCACGCTACGGCATCCGTCTGATGGTCTATCATCTCCGGCAGCAGGCGCAGGTCGGGCACCAGTTCGCGCAATTCCAGCATGGTGATACGACCGCGCCGCGCGGCAGCCAGCAGCGCATTGCACACCTCCAACGCCCAATGCGCGGGAACGCAAATGCCCTCCCCCAGCAACCGCTCCCGCACCCGGTTGGCGGATTCGCTATCCGCATCCCAAAGATACCAAGCCAGGGTCATGGAGGCGTCGGCGACAAAAGCCATCAGTATTTGCGTCCCGCGTCGATCAACTCGCGCAACGAAACACTCCCCAAGTCATGGCTGGCCTGAAACGCCTTCATGCGCGCCACAGCGGCTTGCCTTTCCTCCAGCCCTTGACCCACGGGCGGGCGTAACTCAGCAACCGCCTGCCCATGTTTGGTGATCGTGAAACATTCCCCTTTGCGCACCCGCTCCAAAATCTCGGACAAATGCGTCTTCGCCTCATAGGCGCCAATCTCGGACATATCCGATACCCCACTTTTCGACCAGTCTTAGACCAGTTTAAGCGCGCGCCGTTGGCGCCGTCAATATCAGGAAACTCTGCAGGCGCGTTTCCAGAACGTACAGTTTGAAACCATACAAGCTTGCGGGACCAATCGCATGTTCGTACAATTTGAATACATACATCAAGGGAGGCCGACATGCCCCGCACCATCGTTGAAAACAATAACCGACTTGCCCTGCGCGTTCGCCCGGACGACAAGGCGACACTGATGCGTGCGGTGGCACTCGAACATACCGATATGACCGACTTCATTCTGCGCCATGCGCTGGACGCGGCCCGCAAGGTGATCGAACAGGCTGAGCACCTGGCCCTGTCCGAGCGCGACAGCCTGCGGGTGCTGGATGCGCTGGAGAACCCGCCAGTGCCCAATGCCAAACTCCTGGCGGCAGCACGCCACCTGCCCAAAGGCCTATGAACCTGCCCGATTGGCATGAAGCGCCCATCTCGAAGGCGCACGACCGCGCGGCCTTCGACTGTGGCGAAGCGGAACTGAACGCGTTTCTGCGGCGCCATGCACGCCAGAACCACGAAAAAGGTGGCGCGAAAACCTTCGTCGCCACACCCATAGGGGACGATAAACGTGTCCTGGGTTTTTACAGCCTCAGTCCGGCCTCCATCGACTACGCGCGCACGCCCGCATTGGTGAAAAAGGGCCTTGCCCGCCACGACGTGCCGGTCTTCCGTCTCGGCCGTCTGGCCGTGGACAAAACCGTGCAGCGCCACGGCCTGGGTGGACAATTATTGCTCGTTGCCGGTCGCCGCTGCATCCTGGCGGCGACCGAAATCGGCGGCATCGCCCTGCTGATCGATGCCAAGAACGAACGGGTGGCTGCCTGGTACAAGGCTTATGGCGCCCTGCCGCTACTGGATGCGCCCCAGTCGTTGCTGCTGCCGCTCAGCACAGTGGAGGCGGCACTGAAGGAGGCCGGGAAGTTATGACCAAGTCGCCGGCTTTCCCTGGGTGCTTTGAACGAAGGACATGCGAGCACATGCGTCATCATGAGTGATCACTTCCATAGCCTTGGGGACCACATGATTGCGTAGCGACTCCAAGGTTGGCGGTGCAGTCGAAAAGTCGATCCCCGCCGTCCCGCCAGCGCAGGCTTTCCCAATCGTAACCCGGCAGCACCGGGCTCGGCTGGTTGTAGGGCGGCCGACGGCGCTCGTCGGCCATCTTCTAAAAGAACAGATAGGTGAGCTGCTTGTCGACCAGCAGCCGGTCTATGTCCACTATTGTCAGGTTACCTCATGTTTCGTTATAAAGTGGGTCGTCATGCTTTTCGGTCGATCGAAACTCCGATGAATATCTCCATCCAGATCCGGATGAGGCTGTCTGACGGGCGAGAAGTTCAGATGGCCATGCAGGGGTGACGCGCCCTTGCGTCCTGCCTTTCCGTTCGGCGAAAGACCTCGCGTGTTCAGATATTCGATGAATGCAATCGGATGAACGAGATGGATCTGCAGCCAAGGATGGAGTAGGAGTAAATTTTCGCGAGACGGAGGTGCGGACTCTGTGCTCAACAACGGACATCCAGAAGGGGTGAGGCATGCCAGTTCCCATAATCGATCTCTTTGCCGGTCCTGGAGGGCTCGGGGAGGGATTTGCCTCTCTGAAGGATCACAAGCTGCAGCCATTCTTCGAGATCGGGCTTTCCATTGAGAAGGATGCTGTTGCACATCGAACGTTGACGCTCAGGGCAGTGTTCAGGCGCCTTCGCGGCACCAATGACGTCAAACACTACTACAGGTACATACGGGGCGAAATCGACGAGGCCAGTTTCCGCGGAGTCCCTGCAGTAGCCAGCGCCTTCGAACATGCCACCACCGAGGCGAGGTGCCTGGAGCTAGGAAAATCCGATGAAGCCAGCATCGACAGGGAAATTCGCGCCGCACTGAAAGGGCAGGAAACTTGGGTGCTGATCGGTGGCCCACCCTGCCAAGCATATTCTCTGGCGGGACGCTAATGGTGTGGAATAGGCAGGAGGTAGAAGCCACCGTCGCTGATTATTTCCATATGCTAATGTTGGAGTTGTCAGGTCAGTCGTATAACAAATCTGCTCATCGCAAGCTGCTGCTGCAAAGACTTAATGGCCGAACTGGCGCAGCAGTCGAGAGAAAGCACCAAAACATCAGCGCCATACTTATTGAGTATGGAGTTCCTTACATATCTGGCTACAAGCCGCTCGGCAACTATCAGGCGTTGCTGAGGGATGTAGTTGAGGAAAGATTAAAGGCCGATTCTCTTTTTGAGCGGGCTGTTGATGCTGCCTGCTCAGTACCGGCTGTATCGCCGCTGTTATCCGATTATTCTAACTTGCTAGTTGATCCGCCAAAGTTCAATCATGTAGTGCGTGAACCTGAAGCTACTGAAACATATAGAGCAGTTCCACAGAAGCGAGATTATCTGGCCAGAGAAGCTCGCAATGCCTCACTGGGATTGGCTGGAGAAGAGTTTGCTCTCAATTATGAACATTATCGACTCTACTCATTGGGGAAAAAGGACTTAGCAGATCGTGTCGAGCACGTCTCCAAAACGAGGGGGGATGGGTCAGGGTATGATATTCTGTCGTTCGATGTCGCTGGCCGCGAACGCTTCATCGAAGTAAAGACCACGACCTTTGGAAAAGAAACTCCCTTTTTCATCAGCAGGGGAGAGCTCAGCTTTGCCAAGGAATATGAGGACGGGTTTCACATCTATAGGCTATTCGACTTCCGACGTGAACCGAAACTCTTTGACCTTCCTGGTTCTCCAGAAAAACATTGCAACTTGAATCCTGTCACTTACATCTGTCAATTCGCGTAGGCGTGGTTTTGGCTTCACCCCAGACCACTGCGTCGCTATTCCATGCACGGAAGCGGGACAGGGCAGATGTTTCGCAGATATTCGTTCAGATGAAGCTGTTCGTCATCGACTGTCAGCAGAGTGAAATAGTCGTTCCAAGGATATCGGAGTATACGAACACCCAGAATTGAGTGAATGCCGCCGACTTCTTCTCGAACCATCCCTTCCATGTGCGGATGGAAGGATTCTCCCGACGCATCTGGGCACCGGCGCAGAAGGGAGCCCAGCGTGAGACGCGATGGTTCTATAAGATGGGTAAATCTCGATTCCCGGAAGAACTTCGCGCGACATACCGCACAAATCGGCGTGGCCACCCCGCCAGATCAGGACGAAAACCGTCGACCGGGAGGCAGTAAAGACCCCCACCCGGCAGCTGCGAAAGAGCCGACATCGCCCGCTCCTGCCCTATCGCGCACTGCGCCGGCGCGCTACAGTACAATTTGGATCTCGTGACATCAAAAACGCATGGAGGGTGAAGATCACTATGACTATTGGCCTGGCTCTTGGCAGTGGCGCCGCTCGCGGGTGGGCACATATAGGAGTGATAAGCGCGCTGAATGATCATGGAATCGTACCGGATATCGTTTGTGGCACATCCATAGGCGCCCTGGTTGGCGCTTCCTATGTTTCCGATAATCTTGAGAAACTGGAAGCATGGGTGCGCTCACTGACAAAGTTTGAAACCGCCAAATTTTTTGCCATCAACATGTCACTGAACGGTTTTGTCAACAAAGAACGGCTGCATTATTTTCTCAAAAAGTATGTGGCTGATGATGCCTCGGCCATAGAAGATATCGTTGCGAAAAAATATGCCTCGGTCGCAACCGACTTGCAAACCGGCAGCGAGATCTGGCTGATGACGGGTTCAATCCTGGAGGCCGTATTTGCGTCCATTTCCCTGCCCGGCCTTTTTCCGCCGGTCAAAAACGATGGCAAATGGCTTATAGATGGCGGATTGGTGAACCCCGTTCCGGTGTCTGTCTGCCGCGCGCTTGGCGCCGATGTTGTTATCGCAGTAACATTGAACGATGATATCGTTGGCAAACGCCTTCAAAATAACCTGGCCATAGAAACACCGGATGCCGACGTTACCGGAAAAATATCAGGCTTGGTCACGGCGTATCCCGCCTCGGTATTTCCGGCGACAGGCGATAAGGAGCAAGCACCCAGCCTGTTTGATGCCATCGCCGGCTCGGTCAATATTATGCAGGACAGGATCACCCGGAGTCGCATGGCCGGAGATCCTCCGGATATCCTGCTTTCTCCAAAACTATCCCATATTGGCTTACTGGAGTTTTATCGTGCCGGCGAAGCCATAGCAGAGGGGAAAAAATGCGTACAGAGAATGTTGCCGGAAATACAGCATATATTGGGTATGCCTTAACGAACGCGCGCACACAGACTATTCCGTGTTACGAATCCAGCCCCCACCCAGCAGGCGCTCACCTTGGTAACAGACGGCGGCCTGACCGGGGGTGACGGCGCGTTGCGGCTCGGGAAAGCGGAGTTCGGCCCGGGCATCGGGGAGCAGGTGCAGTATGGCCGGCTCGGCGCGGGAGCGGTAACGCAATTTTACGGTCACGGCATGGCTTTCGCCAGGCGACAAATCCGTCAGCCAGTTGCACGCATCCAGGCTGGCCGCACGGCGGTAGAGTTCATCCTCAGCGCCGACGATCACCCGGTTCTGCACAGGGTCCAGCGCGAGGACATAGCGCGGCTGACCACTGCCACCGCCCAGACCGCGCCGCTGGCCGACGGTAAAATGCAAGGTGCCCGGATGATGGCCGATAATCTGCCCGCGGCTGTCGACCATCTCCCCTTCCTGCGCCATGTCCAATCCGGCGTAATCCTCCAGAAAGCGGCGGTAGTCGCCGTCCGGTACAAAGCAGATGTCCTGAGAATCCTGCTTGGCGGCCACGGGCAGGCCGTGCTTGCGGGCCATGGCGCGCACCTCGTCCTTATTCATGCCACCCACGGGAAAGCGCAGGCGGGGCAAAAGCGTCGCGCCGATGGCGAAAAGAAAATAGGATTGATCTTTGGCATCGTCACGGCCACGCAGCAGGGCGGCACCCGAGGGGGTTTCCGCCAGACGCGCATAATGGCCTGTCGCCAGCAGCGAGGCGCCCAGCTTCTCGCCTTCCATCAGCAGGGCATCAAATTTGAGAAATTGGTTACAGCGTGCACAGGGGTTGGGGGTACGCCCGGCCTGATATTCGGCGACAAACACATCGACCACCTGACGCCGGAAGGCTTCACGATAATCCAGCACCGTGTAGGGAATATCCAGACGGGCACAGACATCGGCGGCGTCTTCGATATCTTTTTCATCGCAGCAGCGGCTTTTCGGCCACAGGCGCATGGTCACGCCGGTGAGTTCGTAGCCCTGCTCCTGCATGAGAATGGCCGCAACGGCAGAATCGACGCCGCCGGAGAGCGCAATAAGGGCTTTTGGATCCGCCATAGCGCCGCCTGACTCAGTCCTTCTCCGCCAGCCAGGCCATCTGGATGGCTTCGAGGATACCCTCGCTGGACTTTTCGGGTTCGCCTTCAAAATCGGGCAGTTCTAATATCCAACGATGCAGATCGGTGAAACGCAGATGGGTCACATCGGCGTCCGGGTGGGCTTCATCCAGGGCAATAGCCAGTTCCATGGTGTCGGTCCAGCGCATCAGTGCCGCTCCTTTTCCAGATTGATGGTGTATTTGGGGATTTCGATGACCAGTTCGGTATCGCTCACCTTCGCCTGACAACTGAGGCGGGAGGTAGGCTCCAGACCCCAAGCCTTATCGAGGAGATCTTCTTCCTTCTCTTCCGCCGCTTCCAGGCTATCGAAGCCCGCCCGCAAAACCACATGGCACGTTGTGCACGCGCAGGACATCTCGCAGGCATGTTCAATATGAACATGGTTGCGCATGGCTGCAGCAATAATGGTTTCCCCTGGTTCAGCCTCGAACTCCGCCCCTTCGGGACAGCTTTCCGGGTGAGGGAGGACACGTATTTTAGTCATTCAATCTCCCAGATCGTCAATGGAACGGCCAGCGATGGCACGGCGCAAGGCATTATCCATACGCCGTTGTACCAGCGGTCCGGCGGCTGCCTCGACGGCTTCGGCAGCGGCCGTGATGGCATCCGCATCACTGCCGGACAGGGCAACAGCCAGCGCCGCGCTGGCCTTGTCCACAGCCACGCGCTCTGCCGGCTCCAGCAGGCCCGCATCAGCCGCCAGCGCGGTCGCAAGGGCTTCACGCACGCGCGCGCCATCCACTTTGGCCTCTGACAAGCGTCGCTTGACGACATCTTCTGCGCCATGCCTGAAAGAGTCCTGCAACATGTTCGCAATTTCTTCATCGTTCAGACCGTAAGACGGCTTGACGACGACTTCCGCGCGCACACCAGTACTCGCTTCTTCCGCACTCACGGCCAGCAGGCCATCGGCATCCACCTGAAAGGTGACGCGAATCCTTGCCGCACCGGCAACCATGGAAGGGATGCCGCGCAGACTGAAGCGCGCCAGCGAACGGCAGTCCTGCACCAGATCGCGCTCACCCTGCAAGACGTGAATACTCATGGCCGTCTGACCGTCCTTGAAGGTGGTGAATTCCTGCGCCCGTGCCACCGGTATAGGGGTGTTGCGGGGAATAATTTTCTCCACCAGCCCGCCCATGGTCTCCAGACCGAGGGACAGGGGTAACACGTCCATCAACAGCAGATCTTCGCGCTGGTTGCCCACCAGGGCATCCGCCTGAATGGCGGCACCCAATGCCACCACCTGGTCGGGATCCATGTCCGTCAGCGGCACCTGCTGAAAGAATTCCTCCACCATCGCGCGCACGGCGGGAACCCGGGTGGCGCCACCGACCAGTACGACGCCGTCAATCTCATCCAACTTCAAAGCGGCATCCCGCAGCGCCCGCCGACAGGCCGGGAGGGTACGCTGGATAACGGGTAGAATCAGTGACTCCAACTGGCGGCGCGCCAGTTTCACCGTGAGCGCCGCGCGACCAGGCGGCAGCAGCGCCACCATTGTTTCGTCAGTGCTGCTCAGCGCCTCTTTGGCCTGGCGCGCCTGCTGGAGGACCTGTCGTCGCCAGAGCGGGTCGGCGGTGTCACCATCCTCCTCCCGCAGCAGCCATTCGGCCAGCGCATGATCCATGTCATCGCCACCCAGAGCGGAGTCACCGGCAGTCGCCAGCACCTCAAAAACCCCCGCCTGCAGGCGCAATATGGAGATATCGAAGGTTCCACCGCCCAGATCGTAAATGGCAAAGACACCTTCACTGCCTTTGTCCAGCCCGTAGGCGACTGCAGCAGCCGTTGGCTCCGCCAGCAGGCGCAATACATTCAGTCCTGCCAGACGGGCGGCATCTTTAGTCGCCTGACGCTGGGCTTCGTCAAAATAAGCGGGCACCGTAATCACCGCGCCCTCCGGCTCGCCACCGAGGGTTTCTACCGCCCGTTCCTTGAGCACGCGCAATATTTCGGCAGACACTTCCACGGGTGACTTTTCACCGGCTATCGTGCGCAGGCGCAGCATGCCTTCTCCAAGAACAAGGTCGTAAGGCAGGTGTCCGGCGAGGGCCTGCACATCGCTGTGGCCACGCCCCATAAAGCGCTTCACCGAAGCAATGGTATTGTGCGGATCCTGCCCGGCTGCGGCGACCGCCGGATAGCCGACACTGACCGCACCGCCACCGCAGTAGCGCACCACCGAAGGCAGCAGGTATTTACCCTCCTGATCGCGCATAACGGTGGGCACCGCGGATAATACGGCGGCCACCAGCGAGTGGGTGGTCCCCAGGTCAATGCCAATAGCCAGCCGCCGTTGATGAGGATCGGCGGCTCCGCCAGGTTCTGCAATTTGCATTAACGCCATGCTGTACCGCCTTGATCTATCTGTATAAGCAGGTTCAATTTAAAGCTGCTTACCGGTTTATGGTCGAGCAGTTCTGCCACTCAGACATTCTGTAACGACTCTTCGCTGCGGTCTATTTCGCCGACGAGTTTATCGAGAAATTGCAGTTCGCGCACCGCTGATCCCGCAGCTTCCGACTCTGTGCAAGGTAAAATGGCCAGCAGCCCTTTGAGACGCTGCACCACCCTGGTCACTGCCTTATCCACTTCCTGACGCAAAGCCTCCATGCCAGGCAAGTCCCTTGCCGCCATAATATCTTCCAGGCGTTCACGATAGAGCATTTGCGTCATCAGCAGCCCAGGATCGGCCACTTTCACCTGCTCGCCCAGCGCATCCACACCCTGACACTGCAACAGATAATTCGCGCGCTTGAGTGGGTCCCGCAATATGGCCAAAGCCTCGTTGAGGCGAGTGCTCCATTCCAGGGAATAACGTCTTGCCGTCGGTTCCGCATGGGCGAAGCGATCTGGATGCAGGCCTTTTTGCAACGCAAACACCTGCGTACGCAGTGTCTGCACATCCAGATCATACTTTTCTGGCAGGCCTGCCACCGCGAAAAGCGACAGATCAGCACGAAAAGGCTGCACGACCCCGCAGGAAGCACAAAGTGCGGAGGGAGCGACCAGCTCCGCCCCGCACTGAAAGCAGGAATCCGCCATCAGGTCGTAAAGCTCTCGCCACAGCCACAGGCATCTTTCACGTTGGGATTATTAAAACGGAATCCCTCGTTCAGGCCTTCGCGGGTAAAATCCAGTTCGGTGCCATCCAGATAAATGAGGCTTTTGGGATCCACAAAAAGACTCACATCATCATGGGGAAACACCATATCTTCCGGGTTGGGGACGTCCACAAACTCCATGACATAGGACAAGCCGGAGCAGCCACTGGTTTTAACACCGATGCGAATACCCAAACCCTTGCCACGCTTAGCAATACTCTTGCGCACCTGCTGCGTCGCACTTTCCGATAAGGTCAGAGCCATGACGGTATCCTAGTGTGCCGCTTGGGCACTGGCCATTTCCGCAGGTGCGGCCACTTGCGCGCCGCCCTGCTTGTTGCGGTAATCCTCGACCGCAGCTTTGATGGCGTCTTCGGCCAGCACGGAGCAGTGAATCTTGACTGGAGGCAGTTCCAGCTCTTCGGCGATATGGCTGTTCCTGATGGTCATGGCTTCGTCGAGGGTTTTGCCCTTGACCCACTCCGTCACCAGCGAACTGGACGCAATAGCCGAACCACAGCCATAGGTCTTGAACTTGGCATCTTCGATAATGCCCTGCCCGTTCACCTTGATCTGCAAACGCATCACATCGCCACAGGCCGGTGCACCCACCATGCCAGTACCGACACCGCTATCGTCCTTGTCCATCGCCCCTACGTTACGGGGATTTTCATAATGATCAATCACTTTTTCACTGTATGCCATGACTATTCTCCTTTTGTAAGAGCCTCAATGCGCAGCCCACTGAATGCTGTTGAGATCAATACCTTCCTGATGCATCTCCCAGAGGGGAGACAACTCCCGTAATTTGTCCACTTTCGCGGCGATGAGTCCAATGGTAGCGTCGATTTCCTCTTCCGTCGTGTAACGACCGATGCCGAAGCGGATGGAACTGTGCGCCAATTCATCGGACTTACCCAATGCACGGAGCACATAAGAGGGCTCCAGACTGGCCGAGGTACAGGCCGATCCGCTGGATACGGCAATTTCCTTCAATGCCATAATCAGCGACTCGCCTTCCACAAAGGCAAAACTGATATTGAGGTTGTGCGGCACCCGATGTTCCATGTTGCCATTAATATAAGTTTCTTCCACCCGTTCCTGAATACCCTTGAGCAAACGGTCGCGCAACTGGCGGATACGCTTGGCATCGCTCTCCATCGACTGTACGGCCAGTTCGGCTGCCGCACCCATACCGACAATCTGGTGGGTAGGCAAGGTCCCGGAACGCATGCCGCGCTCGTGGCCGCCACCGTGCACCTGGGCCTCGACCCGCACCCGGGGCTTACGCCGCACATAGAGGACACCGATGCCCTTGGGACCATAAATCTTATGCCCCGACAGGCTCATCATGTCTGCCTGGATGGCTTCCACATCGACCGGAATCTTGCCCAGGGCCTGCACGGCATCCACATGGAACAACACCTTTTGCGCGCGCAGCATCTTGCCGATTGCTTCCATGGGCTGGATGACGCCAATTTCGTTGTTCACATACAGCACGGAAGCAATGATGGTATCCGGACGAATTGCCGCCGCAAAAGTCTGCAGGTCGACCAGACCGTCCTCCTGCACTTCCAGATAAGTGATTTCAAAACCTTCACGTTCCAACTGGCGGCAGGTGTCCAGAGTCGCCTTGTGCTCCGTGCGCAAGGTGATGAGATGCTTGCCTTTGCCGGAATAGAAATGCGCCGCACCCTTGAGGGCCAGATTGGTTGCTTCCGTCGCACCTGAAGTCCAGACAATCTCACGGGGGTCGGCATGAATAGCATCGGCCACCTGCTGGCGCGCCTTTTCCACCGCTTTTTCCGCCGTCCAGCCGTAGGGATGGGAACGGCTGGCCGCATTACCGAAATCATGGGTCAGAAAAGGCAGCATCTGTTCCAGGACCAGCGGATCCACCGGCGTCGTCGCCTGATAATCCAGATAAATGGGACGATCCGGATTGATCAGCAAGGACTGCTTGCTGTTCAGTTCAATGATCTTGGGTTGATTCATTTCTTGCACCTCACGGTCTCAAGCGGTTTTATGCGTCGAACGCACAGATGTTTTGTCCAGCATTCGGATCGGTACAACCTGTGCCGATTCCTTACTTAATTGCTGCTCTACCAGTTGTCCGAGGGTAATCCCCCCGAGAAATTGAGCGATATGATCTCCCAACTCTTCCCACAGGTCATGGGTAAGACACTGCTGCCCATCCCCTTTACAACACTGCTGCGGGTCACCACCACATTGGGTCGTGCTGATCGACTCATTGACCGCCTCGACAATATGCGTCAGCGGGATCGCCGAATCCGGCATGGCCAAACGATAACCACCGCCCGGCCCGCGTACACTTTCCACCAGACCATAACGACGCAAGCGGCCAAAGAGCTGCTCCAAATAGGCCACAGAAATCTGCTGACGCTGCGCGATATCGGCCACCGTCACCACGCTACCACGCTGATTGAGCGCCAGATCCAGCATGGCGGTCACTGCGTAACGCCCTTTCGTCGTCAGTTTCATATTCGGTGCTCCTCTGCACGACATCCTACTATCTATACTAAATTAGTCAAGTATTCTTCCCCGCCCGCGTTTCTTTACTTTTCTGGAATATCATCCTCCAGCCTGCAGACGATTTCCTCCACAGGCATCATGATCTCTTGCGGTTGCAAGCGCTGCACGCCCTCCCGCAGCTGCGCAATCTCCGCATCCTGGCGATGCATGTGTTCCAGCATACACTCCACGGCCCGCGCCACCGGATCCGGCATTTGCCCGGTCAAGCCGTAGGCTTCGAAGTTATCCGTATGCTCACCCTTACTAACGACCCGCCCTGGGATACCCACCACCGTAGCCCCCTCTGGCACCGATTTGACGACCACCGCGTTCGAGCCAATCCGCGCATTATCCCCGACCGTAATAGGCCCCAGCACCTTAGCACCGGCGCCGACAATGACACCATGCCCCAAGGTCGGATGGCGCTTGCCCGGCTGCCAGGAGGTGCCCCCCAGGGTCACGCCGTGATAGAGGGTGCAATCGTCACCGATTTCCGCCGTTTCACCGATAACGACCCCCATACCATGATCAATAAAGAAGCGTTCACCGATCTGCGCCCCCGGATGAATCTCGATGCCAGTCCAGAATCTGGAAAAAGCCGCCAGACTACGGGCCAGAAGACGCCAGCGGTGACGCCAGAGGCCATGGGCAACCCGATGCAGGAACAGGGCATGGACGCCGGGATAGGTAAGCAACACTTCCAGGCGGGTGCGCGCCGCCGGGTCGCGCGCAAAGACTGCGTCGAGATCACCCCGCCAGTGTCCACCCATCATTGCCCCTCCCACTTTAACCCGAGCCACCACCCAGCCCCGCATTAAAGACTATCCTGATCCTTTCTGTCTACTTTAGCAGCCCAGCGCTCGATTTCGGTGAGGATGCCGCGCAGAATATTCACCTCGTTCCGACTGGGTCGGGCACGATCAAAAAGACGACGCAGGCGACGCATCATGCGGGTTGCACGCAATTCCTGAAGAAAACCGCTGCGGCGCAGCACATGCTGCAGGTGTCTGTAAAAGCCTTCCATATCCTCGACAGGGGCGGACTGCTCTTCCGGCGGCGCTGCCAGTTGTGGCAGGGTCATCAGCGCCGCGATATGGAGCTCATAGGCCAATACCTGCACCGCCTGCCCCAGATTCAGGGAGTGATATTCTTCCGCCGTCGGGATATGCACCAGCACTTGGCAACGATCCAGCTCGGCATTAGTCAGGCCCGTCCGCTCCCGACCGAAGAGCAAGGCACAGTCCCCATTGCCCAAATCAGCTAAAATGTTTCCCGCAGCCTCCCGCGCGTTACTGCTGGGCCATTGAATACGACGATCTCGGGCGCTGGTGCCATAGACCTTGTGGCAACCCTGCAAGGCGGTATCCAGATCGGCGCAGACCCGAGCGGCATCCAGAATATCTTCGGCCCCGGAAGCAAGGGCCGTGGCCTCTGGATCGGGGAAGAAACGCGGATTGATCAGCACCAGATGGCGCAACCCCATCACCTTCATCGCGCGTGCCGCCGCGCCGATATTGCCGGGATGACTGGGTTCAACGAGGACAATACGCAAACCCTGCAAAGACGTCCCGATCATGTCCGCCGCCCGCATCCGTGCGGCCACCACCATTCTCCTTTATACTGATTCAACTCCGACTCATCCTCGCACAAGGTTCCCATGCAGCATCCTATTCTCGTTACCGCTATTCGTGCGGCCCGCAAAGCTGGCGATATCATCAACCGCAGCTTCGACCGGGTCAATGAAATCAGCATCACCACTAAGGCGCACAATGACTTTGTCACTGACGTTGATCAGCGCGCCGAGGCCGCCATCGTTGAAATCGTGCGCCGCGCCTATCCCGATCACGGGATTCTCGCCGAAGAAGGGAGCCGCATCTCCGATAAAGACTTCGAGTGGATCATCGATCCACTGGACGGTACCACCAACTTCATCCACGGTATGCCGCAGCTCTGCGTCTCCATTGCCGTCCGCCACTTCGACCGTCTTGAGCACGCTGTCATCTACAACCCTGTGCATGACGAGCTGTTTACCGCCAGCCGCGGCAGTGGTGCCCACCTCAATGATCGCCGCCTGCGAATTGCCCAACGCAAGGATCTGGACGGTGCCCTGCTCGGCACCGGTTTCCCCTTCCGCGACTTTTCTTACCTGGACACCTATCTCGCCACCTTCAAGGCTTTGATGTTGAAGACCGCGGGCATCCGCCGGCCTGGCTCGGCGGCCCTGGACCTCGCCTATGTCGCGGCCGGACGTTATGACGGCTTCTGGGAGTTCAACCTCAAACCCTGGGACATCGCTGCCGGTGCGCTACTGGTGCAGGAGGCTGGCGGCGTCGCCACCGACTTCAAGGGTGATCAGAGTTACCTACAAAACGGCAACATCGTCGCCGGCAATCTGCGTATCCACGCCCAGATGCTGCACATCATCAGCCAGGAGATCAACAAACCGGCTTCCTGATCCGGGGTTGCTCGGCATTCAGACGCAAAAGTCCCGCCCGTACAGATCGCTTTCAGGACATTCGAGCTACCTTGTTGCTTGTTGCCATTACCCCCTGGTCATACCTCAAGGGCCTCCCTGATGCACTCAAGAAACAGCGCCGATGCCTCATTGATCATGGTCAGCTTGGGTTTTTTCGCGGCCATATCGACAGAAATGGCCGCCATCGCCTCCTGGTAACGAAGATATGCTTGCGCTATGGGGGGTGTGCCTAAACCCAAGCTGGCAACATGGCTGCTTACCGGGCTAATGGTGGCAATCTCTGCAAGAAGGGCCGCGGAAATCATCGGAACCTGCATCAGAAGCGTCTTCATGGTGTCGCAGAAGCGTAAATGACAGGCGTATAGTCCGAGCAGCGATTTCGGCCCACGGTAGGGAGCCGGGGTGTACGCCCGGAGCCAGGACAGCATTTCTGCGGCAGGCATGGCGCGCGCGATGGCGTACCCCTGCGCCTGTGATACGCCGAGGGCACTCAGGGCATCCAGAATTTCCGGCGTTTCCGCACCCTCCGCCACGAAATCCACCCCCAAGCCCTGAGCAAGGCCCAGGAGGCTATGCACAAAATGCAGATTGTCCGGCCGTTGCGCCAACTCCCGCACGAAACTTTGGTCCAGCTTGATCTTGTCGATTGGCAGTTCCTTGAGTCGCAGCAGGGAGGAGTAGGCACTACCAACGTCGTCGAGAGCGAGACGCACGCCGGTCGCCTTTATTTCCAGTAGCCTTTGTCGAGCGCTGGCAATAGATAAAAAATCGCCATTCTCCAGTATCTCCAGGGTGATGCGGGCGGGATCAATCCCGGCCGGTCCAATGATTTCCGCCAGACAATACAAGCAGGCGTCATGGGTGAGGAGTTCCGGTTCCACATTGACGGATACGCTGAGTGGAAACCCCGCTGCTTCCCAGATAGTCACATCCTGAACCGCCTGGGCGAGGACCGCCCGGGTAAGGGCGCGGCGCTCGTCTACCGAGAGGAACGATAGAAAACGGGCAGGAGCGAGGATTTCGCCAGCGCCGTCCAGCAAGCGCGCCAATGCCTCCACAGCTATCACTTGACCATTTTCGAGATCAATGACGGGTTGATAATGGACGCGCAAGCCTCCCGCAGCGAATAGGGTGCTCATGCTTTGCCGGAGGACGGTCACGTCCATGTCCGTATCGGCGTGATAATAGGCCCAGAATCGCTGCCGGTTTCGCTTTGCTTCCTTGATAGTGTAGAGGGCCTGGTCCGCATGGCGTAGCAGCAGATCAGGATCGCCGTCGTCGAAAGGATAGAAGGTCAGCCCCAGACTCCCCCCCACGGTCACACTGTCCCCGCCAGGAAGTATAAAAGGTGCCTCGATGGCCCCCTGGATCCGGGCGAGGACCAACTCCAGATCATCCATGTTTTTCAGGTCTTCAAAGACGAAGACAAATTCGTCACCGCCAAGGCGGGCCACGAAATCAGTCTGCCGCAGTGCTCCCTGGAGACGATCAGCAAAGGTGGTCAGCAGGATGTCGCCGGCGGCATGACCGTATTGGTCGTTGATGGGTTTGAAGTCATCAAGGTCCAACATACCTATCGCCATTATCCGTTCATGGCGGAGGGTGCGGGCCATGGCATCCACCAGGCGCGGAGATAGAACAGCACGGTTGGGCAGTCCGGTCAGGGGATCGTGATCGGCGAGCCAGGCCTGTTGGCTATGAACAGCATCGAGGCGCACCCGAAGATCGATCTCGTCGAGGCCATGGCTGAGGAGCCGGGCGATTCGCGCCAACAGCCCCAGGATCGCCTCATCAAAAACCCCGGTGCGATCAGCAATGGCAACGAGGACGCCCCAGATCACTCCCTGCCGATGGATTGGAATGGCCGCGGAAGCACGCCAGCGGTGCCGTAGAAACAGATCGTGCAACGCCGCCAGAGAAGGATCCGCCAGATAATCGTTGCTAAAGTGCAGACGTCCGCTCCGCCAGGCCCGGGAAGCAAGGCTCTGACCCTCCGGGGTATCTGCCACGCTCAGATGGATGGAGTCGATGGATTGGGCACCGCGTCCTGCCGTAACTAGGCATTTCATAAAGCCTTCTTCATTGGGATGACCGACCCAGGCCGCGGTGAAGAGATGGCTGATGGCAAGACGTCGACAGGTTTCCCTGAAAAGGTCACGCTCGTTGTGCGCGCGCAGAAGGATATCCCCCTCGGCCATGAGTGCGTGATACAGGGTGTTGAGTCGCTCCAGGGTTTCCCGATGGACGGTCTCTTCCGCAATCAGATGCAACCGTTCCAACGCGAGCCCCAGGACCACGGCGAGATGCGCGAGAATCATCTGCTGGTCGGGGTGTCCAAAAAAGCCCCGTTCCCGACTCAGCAGCGCAAGGACGCTCCGGCTCCGTCCGCTGGAGTCAACCAGGGGGATGGCGGCGTTGGAATTCCAGCCAAAAGGCTGGGCCTGCTCCTGCCACGGCCGCATGGAAGCGTCGCTGCCCCAGTCTGGGGTGACCTGCACCTTCTCGGTCCGCCATGCGCGTCCGGCCGGACCCTGGCCTTGGGGCGTATCGTCGATGCTGACTGTGACGGTCGCGAGATACTCGGCCATGCCTACTCCGGCAGTCACCATAACAACCATCTTGCCAGTGCTGTCCGGATACCCGAACCAAGCGCCGTCGACACCGCCTTCCCGAATGAGGAAGTCCATGATCTGTGGGATCATCGTTGCTTCGGAGTCCGCGCCGACCATCAGGTGGTCCAGGTGCAGGAGTAGGTTCCGGACATCACCGGAGCCCTCGGCGTAGCCTTCAAGCTGCCAAGCCAGATCCCGCAACAGGCGTGCCACCAGCAAAGAGCGCAGCAGGTGACGATCTCTTGCGGCAATTTCCGGCTGCTCTATCTGTTCCAGAAGATGGCGCCAGTACAAGGCGTAGCTGTCGGCCACCCAGGATGGCAACACACCGTGACGATAGTGGGTCCGGCCTGCCAGATGGGCATCCTCGCGCCAGGATGTCTCCATTTCCGGACTCAGGAGTAAACGCAGATGGCGTGCCTGCGCCGTACGCAGGTGTTGGTAACGTTCGGGGGAAAGCCGGTTCAATACCTGCGCACGCTCGGGAATAGCCTCCAGCGTCTGATAAAAGGCCGCAATGAAGGCTTCGACCCCTGCCGCCAGGAACTCGTAATAACTGGCAAGAAGAGCGACGGAAGGGATTGGATATTCAGCGGATGACAAAATTCACCTCGGTTACTTCACACAGGGCGACGGCTCAGCCCGTTACTGACTGAGGGAGCCATTCCTGGAAAGTCAGTCGGATGGCATCGTGGCTGAGAGCTGCGATGATGACAGTTTCCCCGACACATCGGCCTATAGAGATCACCTATACGCCCACAATATATCACTCCCTTTTATGGATACATAACCATCCCCAAATTTCGCAATTGCTATCAGAGAGGGGCGCGCCATGCGGTACCATCAAGCCCCAACGGGGCGATAGGCAAGTGCCTGCGTGCTGAGTATATTGGACTGCGGCACCGCCTTGCCCTGGCCGCCTTCCGGGCCGGTGGCCTGGCACGTCCTCAAAAAGTTGCGGCGCGCGTGCGGATGAGCCACCCTGCCAGCACAGTGGGATCGGCAAAACAAGCCGCAGCACCGCTGATATCCAGGCGTTCCGCGCTGTGTACACCGCAAAGCACACCCACCGGCAAGACCCCGGCGGCAACCGCCATTGCCATGTCGTGCACCGTGTCGCCTACCATGATGGCGGCGCTTGGCGGCAAGTCGTAGTGCTTCAGTAATTCGTAGAGCATCAGGGGATCGGGTTTGGAGCGGCTTTCATCGGCACAGCGACTGGCGCTGATGCAAGCGGCGAGGCGCGGATGCTCGCCCAGCACCCGATCCAGACCACGGCGGGCTTTACCGGTGGCCACAGCAATCTGATAGCCAGCATCGGCGAGTTGCACCACCGTATCTTCCACCCCCGGAAAGAGGGGCATTTCGCGGGCCGACGTGCCGAAAAAGCATTCCCGGTAACCCTCCAAAATCCGTTCCCGGGTTGGTTTATCCGCATCGGGGGCGAGGACCGCTAAGGCGTCTTCCAATCCCAGCCCAATGATTTCCTGATATTGCTGCTCACCACGATCCGCCAGTCCGGCATAGGCAAAAGCATGGGTCAGGCAGCCGCAGATAACAGAGATGCTATCCATGAGGGTGCCGTCCCAATCGAAAATAATCAGGCGGCAATCATCAGGGGGCAAAATCATCCGGCAGACTGCTTACGCAACTGAGTCAGAATGCTTTGCAGATCAGCCGGCAGCGGGGCCTCAATACGCATGGGCCGGCCGTCCTGCGGGTGGCGGAAGCCCACCAGCGCCGCGTGCAAAAAAAGTCGCCGCAGACCCAGGGTACGCAGACGCTGGTTGAAGACTGCATCGCCATATTTTTCATCGCCCGCCACCGAATGCCCAATCGCTTGCAGGTGAACCCGAATCTGGTGCGTACGCCCGGTATCGAGATCAGCCTGCAGCAGTGCCGCAGCAGGGAAATGTTCCAGCGGCAGAAAGCGCGTATGTGCGGCCTTACCCTCCACCGGGTCCACCCGCACCATGCGCTCGCCGGACTGCAAGGTATTCTTGCGCAGGGCCAGACGCACGGCACGCGCCTGCCCCTGCCAGTCACCGGCCACCAGCGCCAGATAACGTTTCTCCATGAGACCTTCCCGCAGTGTCTCATGGAGCGCACGCAGCGCCGAGCGTTTTTTACTCAGTATCAGACAGCCAGAGGTGTCGCGGTCCAGGCGGTGTACCAGCTCCAGTTCACGGGCATCAGGCCGCAACTGACGCAATGCTTCGATGATGCCCCAACTCAGACCCGAACCACCATGCACGGCCAGCCCGCTGGGTTTGTCCAGCACCAGCAGATGGGTATCTTCGTATAGGACAGCAGCTTCCAGTTGGCTGCGCAAGTAGCCAGGCAGTACGGCAGGATCGCTGGGCTCCGCCACCCGCACCGGTGGCAAACGCAGTACGTCACCCTCAGCCAGATGATAGTACGGCCGCACCCGTCCCTTATTCACCCGCACTTCACCGCTGCGCAGGATTTTGTAGATGTGGGAGCGCGGCACGCCTTTCATCACCCGCAGGAGGAAGTTATCCAGCCTTTGCCCCGCTTCTGCATCGCTTACCAGCCATTGCCGCACCCCATTTTCTGCCATGTTTACCCTATCCCTGCGCTTTTAATTTGCGATTCTATTCTTTTATAGCTTATATTTCGACTTGGGATGCTGCGCTTTTCGGAGCGCGACCCCAATTTCAGCATCGCCGGGCAACCCCCGCCGGTCCCAATTACAAACGCTGCGCTCCCTGACGGGTCCTTTCGGGCTTGCGGGTTGAGCGCCGGAGAAAGAAGAACTTATGAAACGGATGTTGATTAACGCTACCCACGCAGAGGAGTTGCGGGTGGCTTTGGTAGATGGTCAAAAACTCCTCGATCTGGACATTGAACGCACTTATCGGGAACAGAAAAAAAGCAATATATACAAGGGTCGCATCACCCGTGTGGAGCCCAGCCTTGAAGCCGCCTTCGTCGATTACGGTGCCGAACGGCACGGCTTTCTGCCCCTCAAGGAAATCGCCCGGGAATACTTCCTGCAGCAGGAACAGGGCCGCAAACGCATTCAGGATCTGGTGCGGGAAGGTCAGGAAGTCATCGTTCAGGTAGACAAGGAAGAGCGCTCCAGCAAAGGCGCGGCGCTCACCACCTTCGTCAGCCTGGCCGGACGCTATCTGGTGTTGATGCCGAACAACCCGCGTGCCGGTGGTGTCTCCCGGCGCATTGAGGGTGATGACCGCACCCAGATCCGCCAGCACCTGCAACTCCTGGACATCCCCGAAAACATGGGCGTCATCGCCCGCACCGCGGGGATCGGTCAGGAACTGGAGGCCTTGCAGCGCGATCTGGAGTATCTCAAACAGATCTGGCAGGCCATCGTCGATACAGCGGCACCGCGTGCCGCTCCCTTCCTGATTTATCAGGAGGGTAACGTCGTGGTACGCGCCCTGCGCGATCACTTCTCCGAAGATTTCGGGGAGGTGCTGATCGACGATGAGGGAGCCTACAACGCTGCGGTACAATTCATGGGCTCCATGATGCCGAAAATGGTGCATCGTCTGAAGCATTATGACAATGACGTGCCCCTCTTCTCCCGCTATCAGATTGAGCAGCAGATTGAATCGGCCTTCAGTCGCGAAGTGCGCCTGGAGTCAGGGGGCGCCATCGTCATCGACCATACCGAGGCGCTGGTGGCCGTAGATGTAAACTCGGGCCGCGCGACCAAGGGCCAGGATATTGCGGAGACCGCTTTCCAGACCAATCTGGAAGCCGCTGAGGAGATCGCCCGGCAGATTCGCCTGCGCGATCTGGGTGGGCTCATCGTGGTCGACTTCATCGATATGGAATCCCCCAAACACCAGCGTGAAGTGGAGAACAAGCTCAAGGACGTCCTCAAGCTGGATCGGGCCCGGGTGCAGTTGGGGCGCATCTCCCGCTTTGGTCTCATGGAAATGTCCCGACAACGTCTCGGCGCCAGCCTGGAAGAAGCTTCTTCTGAACCCTGCCCGCGCTGTAACGGTACCGGTCAGATACGGGGCTGCGAAGCCACCAGTATGCACGTCCTGCGCCTGCTGTACGAGGAGTGCATGAAAACCGGTGCCGCAGAGATAGAGTGTCGGGTGCCGGTGGATGTGGCCGTATATCTGCTCAACGAAAAACGCCGCCCGATTCTGGAACTGGAAGCAAAGACCGATACCCGCATCCTGATCATTCCTTCGCCGGACATGGTCACGCCTCATTATCAGATTCAGCGGACGCGGGTGGAAGGCGACAGCAGCCGACCGGCACCAGTCGTCGGCAGCAACAACAGCACTCTGCCCGCACGCCCCAGCCGTCCGACGAACGAATCAGCGGCACTGAGCCCGTTGACGGCGTCGCCGCCGCCGGATGTATTACCCCCTTTACGCAGCCCAACAGCACCCAGCAGCCCGAAGGCGAAAGCGTCCGCCAAGGTGGCCGTTCCGCCGGAAGAGGGTATTCTGGCCCGGCTGGTGCGGGCACTGGTATCCCGCTATGTGCCGGTTGACGCAGCAACTTTCCTGACAGAGACCAGTGGCGCTGAACTGCCGGAGAGCTCGGAGCAGGCCAGCGAGATGGGCACCGATACCCAGGAAAGCAACAGCGAAGACCGCAACAGCCGGCGGCGACGCCGTGGTGGACGCCGTGCGCGTGCCCGGCGTTCCACTCAGGGCGGGGAAAATGGCGCAGAACCATCTTCTTCTGCGGACGCGGAAAATGCTGAGGGTACCTACACGACAGAGGGCTTCCAGGATAAGGATCTACTGGCGGGGCCAGTGGATGACATCCATGTTCCGGAAGAACTCGTCTATCCCGGCACGGTACCTGCCGCCGCCGACTGGCACCAGATGCTGGTCCCTGCTACGGCGCCGATTCCCGTCGCCGCTGCGACCATCGAAAGGGGTTCGGTAGAAGAAGAACGCCCTCACGCCACCGGGCAGCCGACGGCAGCGGAGCCCGTGCCTGAACCCATTCAGGAATCTATCAACGCGGCAATTCCGGAATCCATCCTGCCCGCGGTGCAACCGGAACCCGTACCGGTTGCTGTTCCCAACGAAGGTGAGCAGCAGTCTTTCCCACTGGGCGAAGACTGAGGAACCTCTACTTTCAAGTACCCGGGTTAAGCGAGCAGCGCTGCCTTATTCCTGCCGCCATGTCGTGCCTCCGGGGCCATCTTCGAGGATGACTCCAGCGGCTGTCAATTCCTGCCGGATCCCATCGGCACCGGCGAAGTCGCGGGTCCGCCGCGCCGCGGCGCGCGCGGCAATACGCTCCTCAATCCAGTGGGTATTCGTCGCATCGCCGCGGAGAAAATCCTCTGCGTCTTGTTGCAGCAAGCCCAGCACTCCCGCCAGTTCCCGTAATAAGGTAGCCAGCGGTGCAGCAACTTCGCTGCCCTCATCCCGCAGGCGATTCATCTCGCGGGCCAGGTCAAAGAGTACCGCCAGAGCCGCTGGCGTATGAAAGTCGTCACTCATGGCGGCATGGAAACGCTCCCGCCACTCGCTACCCAGCTCCACCACGATTTTGCGCCCAGGCATCCCACGCAGGGCGGTATAGAGCCGGGTGAGGCCTGCCTTGGCCTGCTCCAGCGCCTCTTCCCCATAGTTCAGCGGACTACGGTAATGGCTGGACAGGATGAAAAAGCGCAGCACCTCGCCCGAATAGCGGGGCAAGAGTTCCCTTACCGTGAAGAAATTATTCAGCGATTTGGACATTTTCTCGTCGTTGATGCGGACAAAGCCGTTGTGCATCCAGTAATGGGCAAAAGCGCAGCCCGCGCCCTGTGACTGGGCAATTTCATTCTCATGATGGGGAAATTGCAGATCCGCACCACCACCATGAATATCAAAGGCACAGCCCAGGGCATCGGCGGACATGGCGGAACATTCGATATGCCAACCAGGCCGTCCTTCTCCCCAGGGGGAGGCCCAGGATGGCTCACCGGGCTTGGCCGCCTTCCACAGGGCAAAATCCAGAGGATCCCGCTTGTCTTCACCAACATCCACCCGTGCGCCCGAGGTCAATTCGTCAATGGATTTGCCGGACAGGCGCCCGTATTCCGGGAAGCTGCGCACCGCGTAGTACACATCGCCATTGGCCGCCGCATAGGCATGTCCTCTGTTGATGAGTTCGCCGATCAGGGTTTGCATGGCACCCACATGCTCCGTCGCCCGCGGTTCCTGATCAGGGCGCTGGCAGAGCAACGCCGCCTCATCTTCGTGCATGGCGTCGATGAAACGTGCCGTGAGAGACTGGATCGACTCGCCACGCTCCACGGCCCGACGAATGATTTTGTCGTCGATATCGGTGATATTGCGGACGTAAGTCACCTCGTAGCCGCGCTCGCGCAGATAGCGCACCACCATATCAAAGGTGACCATGACCCGGGCATGGCCGAGATGACAGAAGTCGTATACGGTCATCCCGCAGACGTAGAGTCCCACATGATTGGGGCGCAGCAGTTCCAGCGGCGTTTTACCGCGGCGCAGGGTATCAAAGAGGGTCAGTACCGGCAGGGTGGTCATATTTTCAGCCTCGACAAGCGTTCAGGAGCGTTGGGCAGCGGCATGAAGACGCGTTAACGCGCGCTCTTCACCGATGAGAGGGAGGAGCGCCGCCAGTTCCGGTCCGTGGGTGAGCCCGGTAAGCGCAGCGCGCAGGGGCATGAACAGCGATTTACCGCGCTGCCCGCTGGCTTGCTGCAGGGCCTTGGTCCAGAGCCGGTAGTCGCCACCTGCGACCTGCAGCGTCGTCTGGGCAGCGGCCCAGAATTCAGGACCAACACCGGTGATGGCCGCAGCGGCTTCTGCGTCCATTGCGGGGGTGGCAAAACAGCGCTCGGCCCAATCCAGGGCATCGGCGGGCAGCACAGTATTGGCGCGCACCGCGGCGACAAAAGGCATTTCCCGCCCCGTCGGCACTTTGTCCTGCAGATGGGGTGCCAACCAGTTCCAGACGGCGGCATCGTCCAGCGACTGTACCGCTTCGTGCTGCCAATGCTGCAACTGCACCGCATCAAAATGGCCGGGTGCCTTGCTGATCTGGGTCAGCGCAAAACCCTGGGCCAACGCCGTATTGTCCAGAAAATCCGTCGCGGTGTAATGGTGACCAAGGCGCGCCAAGTAGTTGCGTACCGCCGCTGGCAAATAGCCGTGATGCTGCAGATCGCGCAGGCTGGTGGCCCCGTGGCGCTTGGACAGGGGCTGGCCGTCGGTACCCAGCAATAAGGGCAGGTGGCCGTAGTCCGGCACCGGCAAACCCAGCGCCTGCATGATCAGGATTTGCCGGGGGGTATTGGTGAGATGGTCCTCGCCGCGCAGGACCAGAGTCACCCCCATCAGCGCATCGTCGACGGCATTGGCAAAGAAAAATGCCGGACTGCCGTCACTGCGGCGGATGACAAAGTCCCCCAGATCAGCCAACGCATACTGACGCTCGCCCCAAACCAGATCGGGCACGCTGAGGATGCCTTGGTCGGGAATATGGAAGCGCAGCGTGGGTCGCGTACCCGCCGCCTCTCGCTCGGCGCGCGCCCCGGCGCTGAGATGCCGACAGCGTCCTCCATAACGTGGTGCTTTCCCCGCCGAGCGCTGCACGGCGCGCTCGGCGGCCAGCTCATCGGCGCTGCAATAGCAGGGGTAAGCCTGTCCGGTCGCCTGTAAGCGGGCATAGTACGCATCATAGAGGGCCAGACGTTCCATCTGCCGGTAGGGGCCGTGATCGCCACCACGGTCCGGGCCTTCGTCCCAGTCGATGCCGAACCACTGCAGATCTTCCAGCAAGGCCTTCTCATAGATATCGGGGGAGCGCTGCTGATCCGTATCTTCCAGGCGTAAAATAAATGTACCATTCATGCTCCGCGCCGCCAGCCAGGCAAAAAGGGCGGTGCGGGCATTACCGAGGTGGAGGTAACCGGTGGGACTGGGCGCGAAGCGACTCTTGAGATTCATGGTGGTATAGTATTGCGCCATCGGCCGCGTCGCAATGTAAAAACGGGGGCAGGGTATTTCGCAAAGTGCAGACAGACCTGCATGGACTTTGCTAAGTACTCATCACACGGGAAGAAACGGCATGGCTCAAGCTAAGACCCCGGGTGCGCGCGCCAAGCAGCCTAAGCGCCACCACTATGGTCGCTGGATTGTACTGATCATCCTGTTGATTCTGATTAATATCGGGATCGGCATCGGCATTTACATCTACCGCATCTGGCAGACCTTGCCCCCCGTTCACGAACTCAGTGAATGGCATCCTGACGAACCTCTGCGGATTTACGCCGCCGATGGCACGCTGCTGCAAGAAGTGGGTCCACAAATGCGCTATGCCCTGCCCCTTGATCAGATTCCGGTCAAATTGCAGGAGGCTTTTATCTCCGCAGAAAACGCGCGTTTCTTCAGCAACAACCCGTTGTATTATCCGGTCAGCTATCCGGGAATTCTCCGTGCCGCGTTCGTAGATCTTATTCATATGGCGCCGGTGCAGGGTGCCAGCACCATCCCCGAGCAGGTGGCCCGCAACTTTTACCTGACCCCGCAAAAAACCATCTCCCGTAAAATCGCGGAAATCCTTCTGGCGTACAAGCTCACCCACCACTTTACCCATCAGCAGATTCTTGAGCTTTATCTGAACAAGATTTATCTCGGACAGGGTGCCTACGGTGTGCAGGCGGCCGCTCGGACCTATTTCGGAAAAAGCGTCGACCATCTTACTCTGGGAGAGATGGCCACTATTGCAGGGCTCCCCCCGGCACCTTCCGTGTTGAACCCCGTGGCCAATCCTGATCTCGCCAAAAGACGCCGGGCTTATGTGCTCAAGCGTCTGGAAAACCGTGGTTATATTTCCAAGGATGAAGCGGCAAGGGCCAACGCCGAACCCATATTATCGCGCTATCATGCGGCGGTCAGCAATGGTGCCCCCTACGTCACCGACTGGATCGCCAACTGGCTTACCCAGCAATTTGGCAGCGATTTCACCTACCGTTCCGGGCTCAAGGTGTACACCACTATCCTGCCAAAAGATCAGGAAGCCGCGAACAAAGCCGTTGCCATAGGGCTGGAAAATTACGATATGGGTTTATCCAGTATGGACTTCAAAAGCTATCGCGGCCCCATCGAGCGTCTCAGCGGCAACGCATTGCAGGCCGCGCTCACCGGTAAGCGGCCCAATGTATTACCCCCCCATGACCCGGCCAATCTCAAATGGGGCGTCGTGGTCAGTGCCGATGCCAAAAGCGCTACAGTTGCTCTGGAAGGCAAGAAAAACATCATACTGACCTTGCGTGATGTGAGCTGGGCACGCCCCCACCCCGGCGCGCCCAAACCACGCCTCGTCAATGCGGTGCTGCACAGCGGTGATCTGGTCTGGCTGCGTCCTTATGTACATTCTGTTACGGCAGGGGCAGGTCAGGAATGGGGGGTTAATGTCTGGTCCTCCGCTGGCAGAGATAGCGGTTGGCAGCTCTCACAGATTCCCCAGGTACAGGGTGCTCTGGTGAGCCTGGATAGCCACACCGGGGCAATCCACGCCCTGGTCGGTGGCTTCAGTTATGAACTCAGCCATTTTAATCGCGCCGTTTTTGCCTATCGGCAACCGGGCTCCGGCTTCAAGCCCTTTGTCTATGCCGCAGCCATGGATGCGCCAGCGTTGCTTGCTTCAGGCAAAAGCAGCTATATGACGCCACAGACGCCGATTCCAGACACCCCCCTGTCCATTACCTTGCCGACAGGTCAGGTCTATACACCGACCAACTATAGCAATAAGTTCTCCAATACTCCGATCCCGGTCTGGTCAAACCTGGCTTACTCCCATAACGTACCCAGTGTTCGCATCCTCATGGACATCGGCATCCCCTACGCAGCGCAGTATGTGCAACGCTTTGGTTTTCCGGCCAAGCAGGTACCGCAAGTACCTTCCATGGTGCTCGGCGCGGGAGATTATAGCCCCTTACAGCTGGCCCGCGCCTATGCGGTCTTCTCCAGCGGCGGTTTTCTGCCGAATCCCTACCTCATCACCAAAATTGTGAATAACCGCGGCACACAAATCTCCCTGCTCAATTGTCCCATGGGTTATGCACCACCCGCGCAAGAGACCGCTATTCCGCCGGGGGTTGCTTATTTGCTGACCGAGATGATGCAGCAGGTGATCAAGATCGGGACTGGCGTCGCGGCCCAGAGCTTGGGGCGCAATGACATTGCGGGCAAAACTGGCACGACCAACCACGAAAATAATGCCTGGTTTAATGGCTTTAGTCCGCATATCACCACCAGTGTCTGGGTGGGTTATGATGACAACCGCAGCATGGGCCGCTGGGCTGCGGGGGCACGTGAGGCACTACCCATCTGGATTCACTTCATGCGGACCGCCATGGCAGGCAGCCCTGCTACCGGTTTCTTCCGACCGCCTTCCGTGACCGGACCTACCATCAGTGGCGGTAGTAATGTTATTGGCGTCAGCGATTATCTGGCGGGCTATCCACCCATTGCTGCACCCACGGCTTCTACGACAAGTGGCGCAGGAATGGACCTTGGTGCCAAGCTCTTGAACACCATAAAGAACCTTTTCTAAAGTGCCACGGTCAGAGATATCCCGCAACCGGTGCGCTCCGCGTTTACAGTGCTGAGCCCGCACCATAACCAGGAAGGCCAATCCGGTTGTCGCCCAAAGCTGCTACTGGTAACATGTTACGCTTCTGCATCAAGGTAGAGCGATCATGGTTAACGTGTTTGACCGAAGCCATTTGCGGTTTTCACGTTCGCCACCGGAGCCCCGGCGCATGTCGGTGCCGTCATGACGGGTAGCTCTCTGGGTGACGGGGACATTTGAATTTGAAAATCATCCCGAAAATTCCCGCATTTCTCACCCGTCCCATCACTATGCCTCCCTATCGGTGGACCATATTTCTGGTCTTTTACGGGACATTCGTGGGGGTATTGGTTTTTTCCGGATGGTATGCCTGGTTCTCCTGGCATCGCTATGAGCAGGACAGTGAGTATCGTCTGACGCTGGAATCCGACATGGTCGCAACCGTCGCACAGAAGCTGCTGGACGGCCACGCCTCCGGGCTCCGGTTTTTGGCGGTGCAGTTACAGCGCGCAGATGCACTCCATCATCCGCGCCGCGCCCGGACGCTTCTGCTCGATTATCAGAAGGCCACTTCTAATATCGTCAGCGCGAATCTGATCGCCCCGAGTGGGCAGGTGATCGCTTCCACGACCGCACCGGTCGGCGCGCCGCTCCCGAATTTTCGCAACAATCCGGCCATCTGGCCGGCTTTCCAGAAAGGCATACAGACACCTGGCATGGGGATCTACCACCCGCACCGCGGGCCATTGGTGGGTCATTGGGTCATCCCCCTGAGATATACGATATTTTCCTCGGCGGGAAAGCCCTTGTTTGTTGTAACCACGCCGCTGCGTTTTCGTGGTATTGGTGGCTTCCTGAGCCATCTGCCCTTGCGCACGGGAACGGCTGTCGGTCTGCTCCGAAGTGACTTTTATATTGAAGGGCGCTGGCCCGTACCCCAGAACAAGCTTTCCAAGATGCTTGCCCACCCCGTGCCTGCAGGAGGAGTCTTGCTACAGGCACTGCAGCGTGCTCCCCATGCACATCATGGAACGTATGCGGGCGTCGTCGCGGTGGGGGAGCCGATCTATCGCTTTGGCGCTTTTACCCGTTTGAGCCATTATCCATTGACCGCTTTCGTTTCCGTCCCCAGGGCTCAATGGCTGGCCGCCTGGTGGCAACGACAAATTCAATACCCTCTGGTCTTTCTGCTCATCGCTTTCGGACTCAGCTTGACGGCCTATCGCCGCATCCTCTTCCTGGATCGCCGATGGGAACTGCAACGCCAGACCTTTGAGCGCACCCTGACCACGCAGGCGACCCACGATGTCCTGACCGGCCTGCCCAACCGCGATGGTCTGCGGCTGGTGTTTGATCAGGCCTTAGCCCGCACGGAACGGCAGGAGCGGCTCCTGGCGGTGGGGTTTCTCGATCTGGATGCCTTCAAACCGGTCAATGACACCTACGGCCATGCCGCCGGTGACGACCTGCTGAAAGAAATAGCCCGCCGCCTGCAAGACGCGGTGCGGCGGACGGATACCATAGCGCGCATGGGCGGCGATGAGTTTGTGCTGCTGCTGGAAGGCTTGCGCGATATGAATGAACTGGATCAGGTCCTGGCCCGCCTCCAGGCCGCGATTGCGCAGCCCTTCCACATCAAGGGGAAGATAGTCAGTATTCAGGCGAGTCTGGGGTTGACCCTCTATCCTTTTGACGAGGGGGACGCCGACCTGCTTCTGCGCCACGCGGACCAAGCCATGTATGCGGCCAAGGCGCGCACCAGCCCAACCAAGGCGGGTTGGGTGCAGCTCTATCACCCCGATCTCGGCACCCTCACCGTGGGCGATGAAACGTTGCGCCAGGATTTCCTGCGGGCTTTGGCCAGCGGAGCGGTGACCCTCCGCTATCAGCCTCTGGTGGCTCTGGCAACAGGTCGGGTGGCGGGCCTTGAGGCCCTGACCCGCTGGCACCGGGAGGGTCAGGAGGTCTCCCCCGATCGGTTCCTTCCTTCCCTTGGCGTACGGGAGCGTCAGGCACTGGGACGCTTCGTGCTGCAAACGGCGCTGCAGCAACTGACGCAATGGCGGGACATGGGTCTCGACCTCTTTCTCAGCGTCAACGTCACCCCGGAAGAACTCGATCAACCCGGATTTGCCGATTCGGTCTTTGCCATCCTGGCCACCCAGCCGGGCATCCCCCCGGCATCCCTGGTGCTGGAGGTGCTGGAAATCGGGGAAATTCTCGAACAGGAGGCCGCCCTGGAGCATCTGCAACGGCTGCGCGGCGCGGACATCAAAATCGCCCTGGATGACGTGGGGAGTGCTTACGCCTCTCTCCTGCGACTCAAAAATCTGCCCATTGACGAGATCAAGATCGATCAGAGTTTCATCCGCGAGTTGTCGAACAAGCCCCAGGACCTGATTTTCGTCGAAAGTCTCGTCAATCTGGGCTTGGCGATGGGCGTCCTCATCACCGTGGAAGGAGTGGAAACCGAAGCGCACATCGCTTTCCTGCGCGAGATGAAAATCAACTATCTCCAGGGGTACGCCATTGCCAGGCCGCTGGAGGCGAAAGCGGTCGCGGATTTTGTGCGCAGCTTTGTCCTCGGCGTCGGGGATGCGGACACGCCGATGCTGGCCCTGTACCAGCATCTGGGCTGGGTGCGGGCGGCAGCAGAGTCGGTGATGAAACATGAGGATTACGAGCATACGGAACTGGCCGACTGCCCGATCACGACCTGGCTGCATGCCCATGCATCGGAACTACCCGAGGTGGAGACCTTGCTGGCCGAGCACGAAACAGTGCATATCCTGGGCCGGGAAATCCTTCAGGTACGGCAAAGCGGAACGCGCGAGGAACTCCATCTCCTGCTCGGCCAGTTGCATGGGCACAGTCACCGCTTTCAGGAAGGCCTGGGGCAGGCGGTGAAGGCCATGCGGGATAACGCGGCGGCCAGGACTGAACTACCATCCTAAGAAGACACCGATCGGTAATTCGACGGTAATATGTAACGGCGCGATCTGCTGGGGGCACGGGCTGTCAAACCTGACGTCCTGATTACCGTGGTCAATGCTTAGTCACCAGCTCAGGAGGGGAGCATGGATAACATCAGCAAAGCGCCCCGTGCCACTTCGCAACCCTATCTGGTCAAGCGCCCAGTTGAAAATGCTGCCGGAACCACAACTGGAGTTGGAGGATCCCCGCATTCCCCTGCCTGTCATTCGTCACCATCATGAGCGCTTTGATTTTACGCTGAAGATCTGCGCCGATCCGGAGCGCGGCGACTACCTGCCCCGTGAATAGGGCAACTGGGAGCCAGGACGGTCTTCGCCGAATATCGCTATCACACCGACGAGCAATCGCCGGGATCGGCTATGGCGCCGTCTCCGGCACCGCGTTCAGACCTTCCACATAATCTCTCATCACCTGATCTGCCACTGTCGTGCGCAATGCCACAAGCAGTATAACCAGACTAAATACAGCAAGTATCGCCATATCCCAGAAAAAAGGTAAAAGACCTCTGCCACCGAGATTTTGCGGACCAAGATAGCTGCAGATCCACAGACCCGCAAAATAGGGTAACACCCACCACGCATAGCGCCATCCCAGGCTTTGTGCACGGCCCTCTTTGGCGAGGAAATAATGGTAAACCAAAAAAACCACCATCAGGATGGTCAACGCGACAAAAGTGAAACTCAGGGTGTCGAGCCCGGCCCAGAAGATAATCCAATTAGCCACCACAAAAGCTGCTGGAGCAAGCATCTCTGCCCCGCGAAGACGAAAAGGACGCACGGCATCGGGCATGGCACGACGCAACTGCAAGAGTACGATCGGCCCCAGGCTATAAGAAAGCACAGTCACCGAAGAAATGTATCCCACCAGCTTTTGCCAGGAAGGAAAGGGAAAGAAGAAGAGTGCACCAACCGCGTATACTGCCAACAGCGCGATCCAGGGCACGCCACTGCCGTTAATCCGCGCCAGCCATCGCGGTGCACTGCCCATTTCCCCTGTCGCCATGGTAATACGCGCCGATGAAGTGGTGTAAATGAAGGCGGTACCCGCTGGCGACACCAGAGCGTCCACATAGAGGATAACCCCCCACCAGGCGGCGCCCACGGCTGCGGCCAATGCCGCAAAGGGTCCAGTGAGCCCAGTAAAAGCCAGGTGTGACCATCCCCCATGCGCCAGATCAGCAGGATTCACCGCCATCAGAAACGCAAATTGCAAGCCCTCATACAGCATGGTGCCAATCAGCACCGAACCGATAACCGCTATGGGAATACTGCGCCCCGGATTCCGACTCTCTCCCGCCAGATCGATCGCCTGCCGGAATCCGAAAAAAGAAAAGATAATCCCAGCGCTGGCCACGGCCGTGAACATGCCTTCCAGATCCCCCTGGGAATGATGCAATTGCAGGTTCTCGGGATGCCAGGAAAAGCTCAACAAGACGAAGATAGTGGCAGCCGGAATAATCAGCTTCCACCAGGTCGCCGCACTATTCAGCAACAGCACCCAGCGAATCACCAGAAAATTGAGCAAAACAAAAACTCCCAGCAGCAAAATAGCGGCGACAAAACCCCGATCACTGAGCACGCCCGCTTCACCAGCGAGAAAACCCGGCAGATAATTATTTGCGTAAGTGAGCACCGCCGTCACTTCGACCGGCGCGATGGAAACGTAGGAAAAAAATAGAATCCAACTCCAGATGCGACCTAACAACGGCCCATTGCCCAGATGACTGATATGAACAATAGAACCGCTGCGCGGAATCATTGGCCCCAATTCGGCGTACACCAGCGCCAACAACAAGATAGCCACTGCCCCCACCGCCCAGGACCCCAGACTCAAGGGCCCCGCCTGCTGCGCCGCATGCAGCGGCCCAAACAGCCAGCCGGAACCCACTATGGCCCCCAGGCTCGCATAAAGCAGCCCAATCGTCCCCCCCTCCCGTCGCAAATGGCCTGCCGCCATGACCTAACTCCCTCTTGAATGGTCCGTGTAAATACCCGTTCTCAGCGGGAGTGTAATGCAATCCTGCAGATCGCCCAATGGCATCACGTTTGTTGTGTCGGCCTTGCCCATGGTACAACTAAGAACATATTGAACCCATAAATGCTGCTCACTTGGCAAAGGAGAAACGGAGATTGGCAGCCCGCAAAAAAAAGCAAGCCAAATCCGGGCGTGGTCGGTGGGTTATTTTCGGTGTCCTGGCGGTCCTGCTCGCCGCCATCGCCGTGGGTATTGCCCTTAATCTGCCGCTTCATCTGCGCAGAATCAGCCCACCAGCGGTGACACCGAACCCGGCAGCACCAACACCGACCCGACGCAACATCGATCTTGGGTCTTATGGCGTCACCATCACAGACCATGCGGGAAAAATCAAAGCCCTCACTATTCACCCAGTGGCGATCATGCAGGGCAATGGCCCCTGGCAGGATCTTCACCCTCTACAGAGACAGCTTGACGCACGTATCGCCAACCCCTTCATGGCGTTTCCGGATTTGGCCAGTGTCACCACTTCCACCACCGCCAAGGCTGCACTGGAGCAACAAATTCTGCAAAATATTGCGCCGTTGCTGCGCACTGCGGAATCAGGCTGGAAAATCATTGGGATACAGTTACACCCAGCGCTGCAATCCCTACCCTCCGGAGATTCATGATAAGGCAAAAGGGTTAAAATGAAATATTTAGGCCGCCTGAATCCCCACGATCCATTCTATGCGTATCTGCAAGAGCAGATATTCCCACAATTACACACAGGACAGCAGCTCCGTCAGTTTCGAGTATTCCAGTTTCCGGCATCTAATGAGGTTTTTCTCTACGAGGAAACCCATTCACAGCAGAAAGTCATCGGTAAATTTTTCAACCGAATCGGGAAAGATCCACAACAGGCCTGGAAACTGGCCCATAATGAATGGCAGCATATGCATATGCTGCGCGACTTGGGCCTCAAAACCGAGCGGCTGTATATTCCGCAACCCCTGGGGATTTCACGGGATATGAACAGCGTTCTCATCGAGGAATACTGTCCCGGGCAATCGCTTTCCAGCGTCATTGAAGAGAGCATTGAACACAATGACGCAAAGTTGTTATATGCACGCCTGACGGACCTTGCCTATTTCCTTGCCAAATTACATAACTGGACTGCGCGCTCTGAAACAGTGCGTTTTGATGCTCACTTTGCTTATTTTGACAAGATCATGGAGCGCTTGCAAAGACGCCACCGGATATCTGCCCGTCAGACCGGCGAACTTTATCATTACCGGGAGCGTTGGCAGCAGATGGGCAGCATGTGGGCAGACCGGCAAGTCCTGATCCATGGCGATGCCACACCCTCCAATTTTCTCTTCGCAGCCCATCGGCGCACCATCGCCATCGACCTGGAACGTATGCAGTTTGCCGATCGCGCGTATGATCTCGGCATGATTGCCGGGGAAATAAAACATCATTTCATGCGCACCACCCATCATGGAGAGCATGCCGAACCATTTATCGGTCATTTTCTCTGGGAATACAGCACCCATTTTCCGGACCGCCATGCGGCTTTTGCATCGATTACTGAGCGAATCCCCTTTTATATGGGCATGACCCTGTTGCGCATCGCCCGTAATTCCTGGCTTGACTGGCGCTACAGCCAAGCCCTGGTCCACGAAGCCATTCACATTCTGCGGAGGTAACACCATGTCCATACGCGCCGTCTGTTTAGATCTTTATGGCACCATGATCAACATTGAAACCAATGAAGAAATGGAAGAGATTTATCGGGGCATTTCCCATTACCTCACATATCACCGGGTCTTTATGAACCGGCGAGAGGTCCGGGAACGCTACTTCGCTATCATGAAAGAGAGAAAACGCCAATCCGCTGAACGATATCCGGAAATAGACGTCGAGGCGATCTGGCACACCTTGCTCACCCAGGAGAACAGCAAACCGGTCAAAGGCCGGGAAAGACTGGCAAAAGAATTGGCACGCCTGCACCGTGCCCTCTCCCGCACCCGCCTGGAGCGTTACGATGGCATTAAGCGCACGCTGAAAAGCCTGCAGGAAACCTACCAACTGGCCACCATTTCTGACGCACAACGCTGCTTCGCCCTCCCCGAAATGCGCGCCCTGGGTATCAAGAAATATTTTGATATACGTATTATTTCCAGTGACTACGGTTATCGCAAACCCGATTCCCGATTATTCGCCATGGCCGCGGAGCAATTGGAAGTGGCTCCCCATGAAGCCATTTATGTCGGCAATGACATGTATCGGGATATTTATGGCGCCCAACAAGCGGGGATGAAAACCATCTTTGTGGACTCCAATCAGGGCAGCAAATCCTATAACGATGTGGCGCCCGATTATTATGCGCGGGACTTTTATCAAGTGCTGGAAGGCGTCGGGTTTATCGCGCAAAAACATGCGGATGGCGATGACTGATTAGCGTTTTATCCGCGCCGCAACAACGCGTGGCATCTTGCCCTTGAATATAGTCATTTTGACACCCCCAGATCGCCAAATCGGTACCCAACCCCCTTTTCGGTCACCAGATATTGTGGCATTCCGGGATCGTCCTCAATCTTTTCCCGCAATCGTTTGACATATAACCTTACATAGTGGGCCTGATCGCTACTGTGTTCTCCCCACACTGCACCGAGAATTCGTCGATATGACAATATCCGTCCCTGATTCATCACAAAAAGATGGAACAGTTGATATTCCTTGGGCGTCATCGCTATGGGCACCCCACCCTTGCGCACTGTATGGGTGAGATCATCCAGCTCCAAGACGCCAATGACCCAATGGGAAGATTCGGCGGATGAACCTGCTGGTCGGCGCCGCAAATGTGCACGCAGGCGTGCGAATAGTTCGCCAATGGTAAACGGCTTGGTCAGATAGTCGTCGGCGCCGCTGTCGAGGGCCAGTACCTTGTCAGCCTCGCTTCCGCGCGCAGAGATGATGATGATTAATGCCTGTTCCCCGCCATGCTCACGTAATCGATGGATTAATCCCTGCCCATCCCCATCCGGCAACCCCAGGTCCAGCAGAATCAGGGCGAACGGCCGCCCTTCCTGGATTTGTCGTTTTTCCCAAGCCTTCCAGGCATCTTTCAGCGTGGTTGCCCAGTGCAAGCGATACCCTGGTTCGCGGCCCATCGCCGCCTGTAGAAACCCGCCAATACTCGGGTCATCCTCCACCAGCAGGATATCCATATCGCCTTCGTGTGTGGTTGTCATGGCTTAGTCTCCGTCAGGTGGCATAGATGGCTCAGTCTCCCGAGGTACGGTAAAACAAAACACCGCACCGCGCACTGCGACCCTGTTACGCACCCAAATGCGTCCGCCATGCAGCTCAATAATCGCAGCACAAATCGCTAAACCTAGTCCGCTTCCACCCAATCCGACCGGGGGTTTAATCTGGCTGAAACGGGTGAATATTTCCTCTTCGCGGCCCGGTGGTACGCCAAAGCCGTGGTCAATGACGCAAACGGTAATCTCGGCATCGTTCGCATAGGCTTCTAATTCGATAGCGCGGTCACTCGGGCTATATCTACAAGCATTTTCCAGGAGATTAGTGAGCACTTGCACCACGAGTTGCGGATCCACGCGAAGCAACGGCAAGTCCTTGGATATCCGCGTCTGGAAAGGACGATCGGTGCATACGGCCTTAACCTGATCGCGCGCGCTGACCAACAGGTCTTCCAGGGGAACCCATTCTTTTTTGATATTGAGTCGCCCGGACTGCAATGCGGCCATGTGCAGAATACGGTCCACGGTGTGTTCCATCTTTTGGGTTTGCTCGCGGATGTTCTCCAGAAGATCATGCTCATCGGCAGTCAAGCCCTGCGCATTGCGCTGCAGCGTCGTCGCTGTACCCAGCACGCCAGCCAAAGGCGTCCGGAGGTCATGGGAAACGGCACCTAAAAGCGCATTTTGCAATTGTTCGACCCGTAAACGGACATCGGCTTCAGTACGTTGCAGAGAAGCTTGCGCCGAATCCAGCGCCACCGCGATGAGTCGCGCCACCGTTTCGAGAAAGCGCAACCAGTCTACAGGAGCCCGACGCAGATCGAGATCCGACAGCATCATGACCCCCAGCGCACGCTCGCCGGACAGCATGGGCATAAACAGTGCCGGAATATCCGCCAGCGTGTCGGTACTCATCCCGGCATTCTTTTTATTCAAAAAGCTCCATCGGGCAGCGGCCCGCAGGTTGCGTTGTGGAGCTTCCAGTTCGGTGGACGCTGGAAACATCTGCAAAGGACCACCCGTGTTGTCCGCCAGCGGCAACCAGAATGCGACCACAATACCCAGGGTTTGGTGCAACTTCTCGATGCTGGCGTTGAGAATCCCTTCGACACCACGGGCACTGCTGAGCGCCTGAACCAGTTGATAGAGATTGCGGGCACGGCGCTCGCGGATCCGAGCCATGAGCTCCTGCTCGCGGGATCGCGCCACCAGTTGACTAATGAGCAGAATCAAAGAGAGGATCAGTGCAAAGTAAGCAAGCGAGCCCACCGTGGTTGGCAAACCGCGATCCAATCCAAACGAGTAGTAACTGACCATGGCGGCAATGAACGTGATGAGGGAGGGCCAGCGGCCGTACATCAAGGCAGTGCCCACCGCGCCCAGCATGTAGAGCATGAAGATCCCGGCAAAACCTAGGTAAGCCTCCAGCGACCAGGCCAGACCACTTAAAGCGAGACCGGTTACCCCGCTGATCACAAAGGCGCGATTCCGAGTGCGGCGGCGCAAGGGCGTGTCCACGATGCCAAGATATTGTTGATTCCGCAGGCGGCGATCTTCGGTGATGGCTTTTTTAACTGGTAATGGGTGAATCACCACATCAATGCCGCGCTCGCTGTTCAATAGATGCGCCGTCAACGAACCGGGCCACCACCAAAGAAATTTACGCAAGCCCTGCGTCTGTCCCAGTACAACCTGGGTGACGTCGCGCAGCCGCGCATAAGCCAAAACCTCCGCGCCGATATTTACTCCGGTCAGCCGTGCGGTTTCAGCCCCCAAGCTTTCTGCAAGATGCAGGTGGTTCCATATCCATGCCTGGGTCTGTGCTTTCTGCAGCAGACCGCGCGGGGTGTCCACATGAATCACCAGCCAGTCGGCCCGTTGAGCAGTCGCCAGGTGATAAGCCGCACGCACCAGATGCTCATCTTCCGGGCGGCCACTCACGGCCACCAGCAAACGATCCCGGCCACCGCTACGCCGCCCCTCTTCCAGATTCTGTTGATGAAACTGTCGCAACTCCAGATCAACCCGGTCCGCTGCCAGTCGCAATGCCAATTGCCTCAGGGCGATAAGGTTGCCTTTACGAAAAAAATGCGTCATCGCGCGCTGGCCGCGTTCACCCAGGTATACCTTGCCTTCCTTGAGCCGTTGCAAGAGATCCTCGTCAGTGATGTCTACCAGAATCACTTCATCGGCCTGCTGGATGATCTGATCCGGCAGGGTCTCCTGAACCTGTATCCCGGTAATCTGCTGGACAACTTCGTGCACGCTCTCCAGGTGCTGAACATTCACGGTGGTCGCTACGGAAAGCCCCGCGACCAGCAGTTCTTCCAAATCCTGCCAGCGCTTCTTATGGCGAGAGCCGGGAGCGTTGCTGTGGGCCAGCTCGTCCAAGAGGAGCAGCCCGGGGCGGCGAGCAAGGGCCGCATCCAGATCAAACTCTTCAAGCACAACGTTTTTATATGGAATATGCACGCGTGGTAACAGCGGCAGGGCATCGGCCAACGCCTGGGTTTCACTGCGCTGATGGGTTTCGACGATGCCCACCAAAACGTCCACCCCCTTGGCCATCTCCTGCTGCCCGTAGTGCAGCATGGCGTAGGTTTTCCCGACGCCCGGGGCGGCACCCAAAAAAATCTTGAGGCGTCCGCGCTGGCGCGCCTGCTCCGCCTGCTGCACCTGTGCCAACAGGGCATCCGGATCAGGTCGTCCGTCTTTGCGATTTTCAGTCGACATCTGTTATTACCAAGTACCGGATACCACCGTCCATAACGCTCCCTCGTTGCCGCGTCTGCCCGCGTTTGAGCATAGGCCAAAGCCCAGCCATTACCAAGCGGGTTAACGCGCCGCCATCTGCTATGCGTGGGATTTACTCAAAAATATACCATTTATATATAATTTATAGATGATTTATATGGAATTTATAGATGGAATATTGCTAGGCTTTCATACGAGAAAATTATGATTGCGTGCGCGGTATTGGCCCGTTCTCACGAAGGAGATTGGCATGGAATTTATGTATTTATTTATTATTATCGGTTTTTTCCTGGCTTCTATAGGCGTTGTTGAGCTATTGGATCGCCTGAGGAGGATAAAATGAACGCATTCGTGTGGATAGGCCTCGGATTGGGCGTAATACTCTTCGTCTACCTTTTGGTATTCCTGCTTAATCCGGAGCGGTTCCTATGATATCCACCATCATACTGACAGCCGTGGTTTTGTTGTTGACCATTCTGCTGGCCTTGCCTCTGGGACGTTATATGCACCGCGTCTATGCCGGCGATCGGTTCTGGGCGACACGTCTGCTGGGTCCCGTGGAGCGAGGACTGTACCGCGCCACCAGCGTTTCTGTGAGCCAAGAGATGGATTGGAAACGTTATGCCATCGCGCTATTGATATTTAACCTGATCGGTGGCGTTTTTCTCTATGCTTTATTACTGGCACAAGGTGTACTTCCCCTGAATCCGCTGCACTACGGCGGCGTCCCAAGTGCTTCCGCATTCAATACCGCAGTCAGCTTTACCACCAATACCAACTGGCAGGATTACTCCGGCGGCTCCACAATGAGTTACCTCTCGCAGATGCTGGGCCTGACCGTGCAGAATTTCCTCTCGGCAGCGACGGGTATCACCATCGTCCTGCCCATCATTCGCGCCATCGTCCGGCACAAAACAAAGGATCTCGGAAATTTCTGGGTCGACATGACGCGCACCGTGCTGTACGTGTTGCTCCCCTTGTCCGTGCTCTTTGCGCTGATCCTCATGGAACAGGGCGTGGTGCAAACCCTCACGGCGGAGGTGCGCGCCGATCTCATCGCGCCCTTTGTCTCGGGCGGCAAGACCATCCTTCACCAAATGATTCATGTGGGGCCTGTGGCCTCTCAGGAAGCCATCATGATGCTGGGTAACAATGGGGGAGGGTTCTTCGATATGAACGATGCCCATCCATTCGAAAACCCCACGGGCTTCACCAACTTTCTGGAGATGGTGGCCATGATTCTGATTCCCTCTGCCCTGATGTTCATGTTTGGTCACATGGTGAAGGCCAAACGCACAGCCTGGGCCATCATGATCGCCACGCTCGTACTCTTTGTCCCTTTAGCCATGGTCAGTGAACATTTTGAGCTATTGGGTAACCCGCTGCTTACCCATCTCGGCGCCACGCAAGTCAATATGACGAGCCTCGCCGGTGGTGGAAATATGGAAGGGATAGAAGATCGCATCGGCGCCGGTGCGTCGGCGCTGTTCGGCAGTATTGCGACAGCCACCTCCACCGGCGCGGCCAACAGTACCTATGACTCGTTCATGCCCTTATCCGGTGGAGTCAACCTCTTCTTCATGCAAATGGGGGAAACGGTGTTTGGTGGCGTCGGGACGGGTTTGGCGACGATGCTCGCTTTCATGATTTTTGCGGTGTTCCTGGGCGGCTTGATGGTCGGGCGCACGCCGGAATTTCTCGGTAAAAAAATCGAGTCCTTTGAGATCAAAATGGCCTCACTGGCTATCCTCGTCATGCCTTTGCTGGTCCTGATCGGTACGGCGCTCGCGGTGAGCACGAGCGCCGGACGGGCCGGGGCCCTTAACCCCGGGGCGCATGGTTTCAGCGAGATCCTCTATGCCATTACCAGTCCCGCCAACAATAATGGCAGCGCCTTTGATGGGCTGAGCAGTGACACGACCTTTTACAACCTCATCACCGGGATAGCCATACTCTTCGGTCGCTATTGGCCCTATCTGCCGCTGCTGGCCTTGGCGGGCGCGCTGGCGGGTAAAAAGAAGATTCCCGCCGGGGCGGGCACCCTGACGACGCATACCCCGATCTTCATCGGCCTGGTGGTGGGGGTCATCCTTCTACTCGGCGCCCTCAACTTCTTTCCGGCACTGGCGCTGGGTCCGATCGCAGATCAACTGGCGCCCCTTGGCAGCCTGACTCACTGAGGAATCATATTCATGGAATCTACCCAGCATAAACATGCGGCATCTCCGATCAACTGGCAGGATCAGAGCCGGGGCGCCCTGTGGGACAGTTTCAGCATGCTCTCTCCCCGTCGCCAGTTGCGCAATCCGGTGATGTTCGTCGTCTACATCGGCTCCTGGCTCCTGCTGGCCCTCTTTTTTCATGATCTGATCGTGCGTAACGGCGAGGCGATCTTTACCGGCGTGATCGATTTCTGGCTCTGGCTGACGCTCATCTTCGCCAATTTTGCGGAAGCGCTGGCCGAACGTCAGGGGGCGGCTCAGGCCAACAGTTTGCGGCAGAGCCAGCAGGAGGTCACCGCCAAGAAGCTGCCCAAAGCGGTGCGTACGGCGACTTATAAGGAGGTTCCCGGCGCGAGTCTGCGCAGCGGTGACTTTGTCCTGATAGAAGCAGGAGACCTCGTGCCCACCGACGGTGAGGCAGTGGCGGGGGTCGCTGCCGTCGATGAAAGCGCCATCACGGGCGAGAGCGCGCCCGTCATCCGCGAAAGCGGTGGCGATCGTAGCGCGGTCACCGGCGGTACCCGGGTGATCTCGGACTGGCTTATCATCCGGGTGACGCAGGAGGCCGGACACACCTTCCTCGACAAAATGATCGCCATGGTGGAGGGGGCGGCACGGCGTAAAACCCCTAACGAAATCGCCTTAAGCATACTATTGGTCGTTTTGACGCTCGTCTTTCTGGTGGTCACCATCACCATTTATCCGTTTTCCTGGTATAGCGTGCATTACGCCAGCCACTCCGGATCAGTGATCAGCTTGACGGTGCTGGTAGCCTTGTTGGTCTGCCTGATTCCCACCACCATCGGGGCCTTATTACCCGCCATCGGCATTGCCGGTATCGTGCGCTTGCTGCAATCTAATGTAGTAGCGACTTCCGGGCGCGCCATTGAGGCGGCGGGCGACGTAGATATACTGCTTCTCGACAAAACCGGCACCATTACCTACGGCAACCGATCCGCAGCGGCGTTTTACCCCGTTTTAGCCGTCACTCAGGAAACCCTCGCGCAGGCGGCCCGCCGCGCCTCTTTGGCCGATGAGACGCCTGAGGGCAAAAGTATCGTGACGCTTGCGGAGAAACATTACCCGCAGAGCCGGGACAGTTTACCGGCGGACGCCCAGTTGATCGCGTTTACCGCTGAGACCCGCATGAGTGGGGTGGACTGGGAGGGGCAACAGTTGCGTAAGGGAGCCCCAGACTCTATGAAGACCTGGGTCCAGGCACTGGGCGGCATCTGGCCTACGGAGCTGGACGGCGTGGTGCAGAATATCGCGAGCGGTGGGGCGACACCCCTGGTGGTCTGCTCTGGCGCCGCGGTATTGGGTGCCATTGAGTTGCGGGACATCGTCAAAGCCGACATCAAATCCCGCTTCGCCGAATTGCGGGCGATGGGTATTCGTACCGTCATGGTGACCGGCGACAATCCCTTGACCGCCGCCGCTATCGCCGCAGAAGCGGGGGTCGATGACTATCTCGCGGAAGCCAAACCGGAAACCAAGCTCGCGCGCATCCGGGAATACCAGAATGAAGGTTATATGGTGGCGATGACCGGGGACGGCACCAACGATTCCCCGGCCCTCGCCCAGGCCGACGTGGGCCTCTGTATGGCCAGTGGTACCCAGGCGGCGCGTGAAGCCTCCAACATGGTCGACATGGACTCCAACCCGACCAAACTTCTGGAGATTGTCCAGATCGGCAAGCAACTGCTGATGACCCGCGGCGCCCTCACCACCTTTAGTGTGGCGAACGATGTGGCCAAATACTTCGCCATCATCCCGGCGGCGTTTGTATCGACTTACCCCCAACTGGAAGCACTGAACATCATGGACTTGAGTTCACCCACCCATGCCATTCTGGCCGCAGTCATATTTAACGCGCTCATCATTCCCTTTCTGATTCCTCTGGCCCTCAAAGGCATCAAGTTCCGTGCCGACTCGGCGCAGCACATTCTTCGCCGCAACGTGTGGATCTACGGATTGGGCGGCATTATTGCACCATTTATCTTTATTAAACTGATCGACATGCTGCTGGTTGTACTGTAGGAGGATGACACCATGATCAAAGACATCAAAACCGCACTGTTGCTGTTCCTGGTTCTGGCCGTACTGACCGGCCTGTTCTATCCCCTGGCGATGACGGGTATCGGTCAGGTGCTGTTTCCCCATCAGGCCAATGGCTCACTCATTCGTCAGCATGGACGGGTCGTGGGTTCCAGCCTTATTGGTCAGTATTTTCGCGAAGCGCGGTACTTCTGGAGCCGCCCTTCGGCGACTTCAGCGGTGCCTTACAATGGCGCCGGGTCCGGCGCTTCCAATCTGGGTCCGAACAATCCTGTTCTGGCACAGCATGTGGCGGCACGGATCAAGGCTCTTAAGGCCGCAGACCCCGCCGAGAAAGGCCCGGTTCCGGTGGATCTCGTAACCTCTTCCGCGAGTGGTCTGGACCCGGATATCAGTATCGCGGCGGCGCTCTATCAGATCCCGCGCATAGCGCAGGCAGGCGGAATGGATATCGCGACATTGCGCCACCTGGTCCAACAAAATACGACAGAACCCCTGCTGGGTTTCCTCGGCGAACCCGTGGTCAATGTAGTGAAACTCAACCTCGCGCTGCATGACCGATACGCCGCCGCGCATGGAACAAGGGGATCCCTCGCAAAAGGAGCGAAATCATGACGACTTCGATAAAGAAAAATAACTTATGATACAACTCGTTGGCTCAACGCAGAAACCATAGCGGGGATGGCCCCCGCCAAAGGACGCGTATCCGTATCCGCTGAGAGTACCAGCATCAGGAGCGCATCCGCTCCCACTGGCACAAAAAGCGCTGCATGGCGGTCACAGCGAACGCTGATTTCCTGCACCGGGCACTCGGCAAGACCAGCGCTGATATGCTCCGCAAGGCGCATAACGGCAGCCCCTGCGATACCGATAATGCTCTGGTCCGCTACCGTTTCTCCCTCCTGAAAAATCACCGCCCCTTCGTTGGAAATCAACGCGGCACCGTGTATTTCTGGCGACATGACGTGTAGTTGTGCATTGAGATCGTCAAACATGTCCTGATTCAACCTACACCTCCTTTAGAGGTTCTCGGGGAGAGGAAACTGAAAGTCCTTCTGGGTCAATAGATCAGGCCCAGATTCCAACCCCTCGAACCAGTCGAGGAAAGCCGTGACCGTCTCCTGTCCTTTAAAGGATGCGCCATGCTGCGGCACAATCCACTCGATATCCATACCCCGCACCATATTAGTCCAGAGTCTGCAAACCTTCTGACCTCCCATATAACGGCGGTGGAAGTCATCCATGCCTGATGCAGCGCGATGCGTCTGAAACGCTTCCGCACCTTCAATCACTTTGGAAGCATCATGCCCGCTGACCAGATTAGCGCCCAGATCTCCAGAGAACAGAATCTTACTTATCGGATCGTAAACCTGGAAATTACCCACTGAATGCATGTAGTGCGCGGGCACGACAAAGAGTGTCTGACCCGCCAGATTGATCTTCATGCCCTGCGGCGGAATGCCGATGACTCGCCCAGCGGTCATCCCCTTCGAACAGAAATGCGGCAGGAAACGGGTCCATTCATTGGCGATGAGAATTTTCGCGTCGGTGATCAGCAACCAGCCGTTGGCAGAGGCAACAATATCCGGGTCCTCGTGAGAGGCAAACACATAATCGAGATGCGCCGGCAGGAAATAGCTCGCCATCTCTGCCAGCAGGTTCTTGTATGTGAGGTTGCCGCCGGGGTCGAGCAACATCCCTTCCCCATTATTGACAATAAGGAATTGATTGGCCTGAATCCCCTCGCCCTCCACCAGATCAGTGAAGGCAATGCATTTATGCGTTCCGTCGTCATACAACAACTGGGACATTATGGGCTCCTATGCGGTGATTACCGACCCTGCTATTAAGCAGGGCAACAGACATTAAAACACTATAAATATAACAACATTATTTCATACTATTGTGCCTTTTAAAAACGTTATCAAAAAGCACCCCCGCACAGCAACCCATCTGGGTGGTTTTTCACGCAGATGGAAATCCAGAGAGATGCGATTGGGCCTGTCGGGTTGAGTGCCGAGGCTTGGCCGTGCTTGCATAGCGGCGGCGCCTCTTTTACAATGTGGGCGTTCAGCTGAGCTGAATCAGCGCAGCGCGAATCAGAACGCTCCCTCCATCAGGAGGTTTGGGTACGACAGGTCTCCTGATCGTGCCTTTTTTATTTTGAACTGCCACTTTTTCAGAGGTCGTGGAATTTATGGGTGAGATAACGAGGGCGCTCATCAGCGTTTCCGACAAACGGGGCGTCGTGGAATTTGCCCGGCGACTGCAGGATTTCGGCGTGGAAATACTCTCTACCGGCGGCAGCGCCAAGGTCTTGATGGCCGATGGAGTAGCGGTGCAAGAAGTGAGCGACTACACCGGTTTCCCGGAACTGCTGGAGGGCCGCCTCAAAACCCTGCACCCCAAAATCCACGGTGGACTGCTGGCGAAGCGCGGCAACCATAGTCACATCCGGCAAATGGCCGAACATGGTATTCCCGCCATCGATCTCCTCTGCGTCAATCTTTATCCCTTCGCCGAGACTGTCGCCAGCACCGATTGCACGCTGGAAGAAGCCATCGAAAACATCGATATCGGTGGCCCGACCATGCTCCGTGCGGCGGCGAAGAACTGGGAGAGCGTCACCGTCCTCGTCGACCCCAATGACTATGCCGCCGTGCTGCAGGAGATGGAGCAGAGTTACGGCGGCGTCGGTGCCAGCACCCGCTTCCGTCTGGCGACCAAGGTCTTCGCCCACACGGCGCGCTATGACGGTGCTATTGCCAACTATCTCTCCAGCCTGGGTCCCGATGGCAACCGGACAACCTTCCCGCAGACACTGTCCCTGCAATTTGAGAAAGTCCAGGACCTGCGCTACGGCGAAAACCCCCATCAGACCGCGTCCTTCTACCGCGACGGCAGCGGCGGCGGACTGGCGGACGCCCGTCAGTTGCAGGGCAAGGAATTGTCTTACAACAACATCGGGGACGGTGATGCCGCCGTCGCGCTGGTGATGGAATTTGCCGAACCCGCCTGTTGCGTGGTGAAGCACGGCAATCCCTGCGGCGTAGCCGTGGGACTGGATCTGCTCAGCGCCTATCAGCGCGCTTGGGCCGGCGATCCGGTATCCGCCTTTGGCGGCATCATCGCCTGTAACCGGCCGCTGGATGCCCAGACCGCTGAACTCATGAGCGGCCAATTTGTCGAGATGGTACTGGCGCCCACTATTTCGCCCGACGCCCGGCCCATTCTGGCCAAAAAGAAAAACCTGCGCGTACTCGCCTTCGACGATGGTCGCGCCTGGCGGCGGGCAGGCTGGGATTACAAACGCGTGCGCGGCGGCCTGCTGGTACAGGACTTTGACCAGAGCATGGAAGCGGAAGCGGACTGGAAAGTGGTCTCGGACCGCGTGCCGACGGCACAGGAGGTTCGTGATCTGGCCTTTGTCTGGCGGGTCGGTAAATACGTACGCTCCAACGCCATTGTCTATGGCCGCGAAGGCCAGACCATCGGCATCGGTGCGGGGCAGATGAGCCGGGTGGATGCCGCCAGGTGCGGCGCGGCCAAGGCCCTGGAACTGGGCTTTGACTTACACGGCGCGGCGCTGGCTTCTGACGCTTTTTTCCCTTTCCGCGACGGGGTCGATGCGGCCGCTGCCGCGGGCGTAAAAGTGATTATCCAACCCGGCGGCTCCATCCGTGATGAAGAAGTCATCGCCAGCGCCAACGAACACGGCATCGCCATGGTCTTCACCGGCGTGCGCCATTTCCGACATGGTTGAGGAGGGAACGCAGATGGGCGCGAAAGTCATGGTCCTCGGCGGTGGCGGACGCGAACATGCCATCGCCTGGAAACTAGCCCAGTCGGCGGCGGTGGCGGAGGTCTACTGTGTGCCCGGCAATCCCGGTTCGGCGGCGGAGGCCAAAGTCCATAATCTGGCCCTGAAGCCGACGGACGCCGGTCAGGTGGTTGCTGCCGCCCATGCGCTGGACATCGCGCTGGTCGTCATTGGTCCCGAGGCACCACTGGTAGCGGGCGTGGGGGACGCCCTGCGTCGGGCTGGTATCCCGGTCTTTGGCCCCAATGCTGCCGGAGCAATGCTGGAGGGCAGCAAAGCCCACGCCAAAGCCTTCATGGAACGGCACGGTCTTCCTACCGCCCGCTACGGACGGTTTACCGATGCCAGCGCGGCCCTCGGCTACCTGCGTGAGCATCCGTTGCCGGTAGTGGTCAAAGCCGATGGCCTGGCGGCTGGCAAGGGGGTCGTTGTGGCCTTGGCGCGCGCAGAAGCGGAAGCTGCAGTACGCGCGTTCCTGCAATGGGGCCCCATCGTCATCGAAGAGTTTCTGGAAGGTGAGGAAGCCAGTTTCATCGCCATCGTGGTGGATGGTCAGGTCCTGCCGCTGGCCGGATCGCAGGATCACAAGCGCCTGCGCGACGGCGATCGGGGTCCTAATACCGGTGGTATGGGCGCCTACTCCCCTACCCCCATCTTGGATACCGCCATGAGTGAGCGGGTGTTACGCGAAGTGATGTGCCCTGCGGCAGAGGGGTTGATGACGGACCGCACGCCCTACTGCGGCTTCCTCTATGCCGGTCTGATGATCGGTCCCGCCGGACCCAAGGTGCTGGAGTTCAACTGTCGGCTAGGCGATCCCGAGACACAACCGCTGATGATGCGTTTGCGTTCCGACCTCTATACGCTCTTGCTGACCGCGGCCCGCGGCGATCTACTGCCGAAGGCGCTCGCCTGGGACAGGCGCGCTGCCCTCTGTATCGTACTGGCTACTGCGGGTTATCCTGATCATCCGCAGCTAGGTGACCCCATTCTCGGCCTCCATAAGACGCAGGGGGATACGGTCAAAATCTTCCATGCCGGGACTACGACAGACCACGACACCGTCATTACGGCTGGTGGCCGGGTGCTCGGCGTCACGGCACTGGGAGAAAGCCTGGCGATTGCACAGCAGCGGGCTTATGCCGCCGTCGCCGATATCCGCTGGCCGGGCTTGCAGTATCGGCAGGACATCGGCTACCGTGGCCTGCGGCGCGCCTGATCGCGTTTTCGGCTGATGCTGCCTCGCCATCCGCGTCGTCAGGATATCCGCCGGGGGGTAGCGCATTTACGGCGCGGTGGAGTCATCGCCTATCCGACGGAAGGAGTCTGGGGACTGGGCTGCGACCCGCGCCAACGCCGCGCGCTGCGCCGGATTCTGGCCCTCAAAAGGCGCCCACAACATAAAGGCGTTCTTCTGGTAGCAGGCCGGGCGGCAGACACCCGGCGGTACTGGTCTGCGCAAGGAATAGACCCGGCCCTGCTGGCACAACTCTGGCCCGGAACGACGCTGGTACTGCCTGCCACACCGAAGGTCCCCTTCTGGATACGCGGACGCCATGAGGGCATTGCGGTGCGGATCAGTACCCACCCGGCCATCGTCGCCTTGTCTCACGCCTTTGGCGGCACCATGGTCTCTACCAGCGCCAATCCGGCAGGGCAACAACCAGCCCGTGACCTGCGCACCTTGTACCGCTATTTTGGTCGTTCCCTGTGGGTACTACCGGCCCGGCTGGGCGGTCAACGCCGCCCCAGCCGTATTGTCGATGCCCGCAGCGGCCGTATCTTACGGGAGTAACAGCATGCAACAGCCATCCTTAGACGAAATGGAAACCTTCCTCCGCAGCCTCCAGGATCGCGTCTGCGACGCCCTGGAAGCAGCAGACGGCACCGCAAAATTCCGCGAAGATCTGTGGGAACGGCCCAGCGGTGGCGGCGGCCGCACCCGGGTTATTGCCGACGGCGCTTTGCTGGAAAAAGGCGGGGTCAACTTCTCCAAAGTTCATGGCGACCAGCTTCCCCCCTCGGCTACCGCACACCGCCCTGAACTGGCCGGACAGACCTTCACCGCCCTTGGTGTCTCTCTGGTACTGCATTGCCGCAACCCCTACGTCCCCATCGTTCACATGAACTACCGATTTTTCTCGGCGGGACCGGTGTGGTGGTTCGGCGGCGGTGCCGACCTGACGCCCATCTACGGCTTTGAGGAAGACGCCCGGCATTTCCATAGCACCCTCAAAACCGCCTGTGATCGCCACGACTTGGGCTTTTATCCGCGCTTCAAAGCCTGGTGTGACGACTACTTCACCATCAGACACCGTCAGGAAATGCGCGGTATCGGTGGTATTTTTTTCGACGATCTCAATGGCGATGGCGCGCTTCTGCAGGCCTTCTGGGAGGATATGGCCAACAGCTTCCTCGCCAGCTATCTGCCCATTGTCGCCCGGCGCCGGGACCTGCCCTATGGCGAACGCGAGCGGCAATTTCAGCTTCTGCGCCGCGGACGCTATGTGGAATTTAACCTCGTCTATGACCGCGGCACCCTCTTCGGCCTACAGTCCGGCGGGCGCACCGAAAGTATCCTCATGTCCCTACCCCCCCTGGCAGCCTGGACCTACGACTGGCAGGGCGAAGCCGGTAGTCCCGAAGCCCGCCTCAAGGATGACTTCCTCACACCCCGGAATTGGGCATGAGCTACCGTCTGCTGCGCCCCCTGCTTTTTACGTTGGACCCGGAGCGCGCCCACACCCTGAGCATCGCTGCGCTGGCAGCACTGGGGCGCATGCCACAGAGCATGGCCTACCTGACAAAGCACTATAGCGTCACCGATCCGCGTCTGGCGCAGGACTTTTGGGGCCTGCATTTTCCCAACCCCGTCGGCCTCGCCGCCGGCTACGACAAGGACGCCCACGCCGCCGCCGCCCTCCCCGCCCTCGGCTTCGGCTTCATCGAAATCGGCACGGTAACCCCGCGCCCGCAGCCGGGTAATCCGCGCCCTCGGGTCTTTCGTTATCCGGCACAGCAGACGGTCATCAACCGCATGGGTTTCCCCGGTGAAGGGGCTGCCGCGGTTGCCCACAGACTGGCGGCATTATCTGGCCATCCGGTGCCTATCGGCATCAATCTCGGCAAAAACAGGGACACCCCGCTGGCGCAGGCGCAGGACGACTATATCGCCGCACTGGAGCTGCTCTTTCACTATGGCGACTATCTCTGCATCAATGTCAGTTCACCCAACACGCCGGGGCTGCGTCTGCTGCAGGGGGAGGAAGCCTTACGGGGGCTACTCTGTGCTGTTGCTGCAGCCAACCAACGTCTGGCCGTACAGTATCAGCGCGCGCCTCTGCCGCTGCTCCTGAAGATCGCTCCGGATCTGGATAATGCTGATCTCAACGCTATCGGTGGCCTAGCCTTAGGCGCGGAACCCCTGGTGGACGGTTTTATCGCCACCAATACTACTATAAAACGCCCGACCTCTCAGCCCGGGCTCTCCGAAAGCGGGGGCCTGAGCGGTGCACCATTGCTGGAACAATCCAATGCCGTCATCGCGCAACTCTATCGTGCGACGCAGGGACAGGTACCCATCATTGGCGTCGGTGGTATCCTCAGTGCGGCAGATGCCTATGCCAAGATCCAGGCCGGGGCCAGTCTATTGCAGGTCTATAGCGGGCTGATTTTTCGGGGACCGGAACTGGTGCGGGAGATTCTGGAAACACTGCCGGAGCTGTGGTTAAAGGATGGTTATCCCGATCTTGCGCATGCGCGGGGTAGTGCCGCCTGACATCCTCTCCGCCCCAGCATCCGAACGGTTCTTATGGCGATTTCATGATGACTTCGTATAATACGCGGGGTGGGTTACTACTGGTGAGATCAAAATAGCAAAAAACCGGTGACCGTAAGGCCACCGGATAGAGGGCTATTAGAAAACCGCCGATAACCCGCTGATACCAATCAGACCTTAGAACTTGGCCGCCACGCTGGCACCGACAAAAGCCGGTGCACTCGCCTGCGCGGTAATAAAGTTTCCGCCATATTTTGCACTCCGCAACTGTTCATATTCATACGGAATGTAGTTGGCATTAAAAATGTTATCCACATACAAGTTAGCAGTAACTTTTTTCACACCCATATCACCTGGCCGCCACGCATAACCCAGATTAAGATTGGTGATATTGTAGGGCTGCAAGGAAACGCCTGCAGGCGCTCCCTTATTGGTATTGATGTACTGGGAACCAACAACATGGTCGGTAACCCGTGCACTGAATCCGGCGTAGTGATAACCCAGACCGAAGTTGAGGTTGTACATGGGAACATCACCGACATATTCCCCACTACTGACGGATGCACCATCGGCGGCATCAAAATTCGACGTATATTTGGCATCGGTCAGACTATAGTTGATGAACGCATTCATATGGTAGGGTAATTTAGCATCCGCTGAAGCAGTCACCCCCTGATACAGTGCGCTGCCGACATTATACTGGAAGGTCTGTCCCGTCTGGTTATCATAGAAATAACCGAACTTATTGCTGAACATCCGGCGGAAATAAGCCAGTGATGTTTTGATATCACCGAAGTTATAGCGGATGCCCGTATCAATACTATCCACGTACTCCGGTTTGACCAACATTGGCCCAGGCGCTGGTGTAGAGCCTATAACCGCATAATAAGCACTGATATTAGGCACCTTATATACCCGGCCATAATGGAAGTACAAATCTGCATTCTTGGTGGCGAGGAAGCTCACCCCAAAAGATGGCTCCCAGTAGTTAAAGGTGTTACTGACACTACCCCCGTAATTGTAATAATACCCTTCACTATCATTACATGTCGTATCGACCAGGTAATACTTGACACCTGGAGTGATGATCAGACGATGATTGAACAAAGTGATACGATCCTGTAGGAAGACATCCCCATAATTACGGGTATCATGCTCATTCCATGCGTCATTGTAACCATTGATCATCGGCACAGCCGATTGGCCATACCAATACTCTGCCGAATGATCCTTACTGAACATATACAATCCACCGAGTGTGACGGTATTATCCGGCAAGAGGAAGATCAGAGACGGCATCAAGCCTGCATTACCGAAATTATCGACATAGCGCTGATACTGTGTACCATTATAGCTACTTCCGAATAATGCCGTCGGATTATAAGTATTACTTGGTCGACCCGCCTTGCTGGGATTGGCGTAGCTTTTTAGTGCTGTTGGCAACGGATAACCATCATATCCATTTTTGTAGGCCGCGTTGGCATAGGCCGTGCGGTCATTCTTATTCTGGGTTATAAAAAACTTGGCTTTGGCCAGCATATTCTGATTTAGAATGGACTTCCAACCCAAGATAGTGGTGTACGAGCTCGTAGTTGTATAATCATTCCAGATGTTGGGAGCCCACTGAAAACTTCGGCCGTATTTTTGTAACAAAGGTAATGGCACAGTTGATGGTTGTTGAGCAATCTCATGATTGTAGATAGTAATCAGTGAGAGCTGGGACATGCCGTGGTTGTAGGGCTGTACCGCCGCAAAATAGTAGTTGTTGTTGGTGGAGAAAACATGGTTGATAAAGCTGTGGAAAGGGCTGTAATAGTAGTTGGCATAAAGCTTGGTTCCCGTATACGGCAAAGCACCTGAGTTGACACCAAACCCACCGGCAGCACTATCACCGACGCCACCGGAGTAAAGTCCGCCACTACCCGAAACCTCGGCGTAGAATTTTGAAGTGGGCATACGCGGCTGATAATTCAGCGTCGCACCCAACGCATTGATGCCTGTCTCAGAAGGCGTGTTGGCACCGCTGTAAACCGAGACTCCCGAGAATTGACCCATGCCAATGGGCGTGAGAGCGTGGTCGTCACCCTGACCGCTCGTGCCACCACGGAATGTGTTAATCAGAGGTACACCGTCCAGATTTACGCCAATCTGATCGCTGTTGAAACCCTGGTAGGTAAAGGTGCTGTCACTGGTGGTAAGGTTACCGGGTCCAGTGCTGATTACGGTAAAGCCCGGAACATTGCGCAACACACTCTGAAAGTTTTCATTCGGGCTGGCATGCTTCACCAGTTCTTTACTCAGGGAGCCAGTGCCGCGCTCCGGCGGCGCTTCTTTCTCTACTTCGCCAATAGTCACCGGAGCACTGCCACCAGTGGGGGCAGTTGCAGCGGCCTCGGCACCACTGACGGCGGGCACCGTCACATTGGCGTGGGCGAGAACGGGTAAGGCACAGAGTGCCATGATTACTGCGGTGCGCAGAGTTGGGCAGTATGCCATGATAATATCCTCAGCAGGAGAAAACTTGTCATAAATCCTCTACAACCGCACAAGATTCTAGCAATACAATATGACATTATTATGAATTTTTAATGACAAATTTCTGACAAATAACGCTTTTATTTGGAAGCGTCACAGATGACAACAGAATCACAGGGCAAGGAAATAAAGATGGCACATGCAAAATCGTTGTATCCTTGCCACATGGCACAAAAAACGGAAATTATTGCCCTTTGCGCGCTCATCAATAGTGTATATCGAGGCGAAGCTGCCAAAGGTGGATGGACTACAGAGGCGGATTTACTGGGGGGCCAGCGTTGTGATGTTGCGATGCTGGAAGAACTCGCCGGGAGGCCGGACAGTTATTTCCTGGTCGCCACGAAAGAAAACCAAATGATCGCCTGCTGTCATTTACAACTTACCGAAGCAGAAGTAGCCGAATGCGGGATGCTCTCGGTTGCTCCACCGTGGCAAAATCAGGGAGTAGCCAATGCGTTGTTACATACTGCAGAGGAATATGCGCGAGGCACCTGGCAGGTCCAGCGTATGCGCCTGTGGGTTATCAAACAGCGTCCTGAACTGACCGCTTATTATCAACGGCGCGGATATCAATTTACCGGTGCCACCCTACCCTTCCCGGATGATAGTCGTTATGGCATACCCAAGGTTGCCGGGCTCTGCCTTCTCGCTATGGAGAAGGCATTAACGTTGCCAGCCTGACCACAATCAGATACTGAAGCGCTCAGGTTTCTGATTCCAGTCAAAGGCACCCATCATGTCGTAGGCATCGCGGTCACGGTGGTTGAGGGCCTGCAGACCAAAACGGGTTTCGATGAATTTGAGGATGCTGGCCGTGCTGGCCAGGTGATGGTCCACCAAACCCTGGCGCGCCCAAGGACTGATAAGCAGGGCCGGAGTACGGGTGCCGAATCCGTAGTCGTCCACCACTTTAGGCGGCAGCGAATCCCAGAAGCCACCGCCTTCGTCATAGGTAATGAAGATGGCGGTTTTGTCCCAGGCCGGACCATCAGCGGCAGCGCGCACCAGTTGCTCCACCCATTCCATGCCATAAACGGGTGCGCAGTCGGCCGGATGTTCGTCATGGGCGGCACTGGCCCTGACGAAGGAGACACCGGGCAGTTTGCCGGCACGGGCATCGGCGAGAAAGTCGTCACTGTCGCGCATACGACCGTCCTGCACATATTCTGGCCAACGCGGGTAGTACTGGAAGGGGTTATGGTGAGCCACATACAACTGACCCGTGTCAATCACCGCCGAACCATCACCGGGACCAAAAGCGGTCTTGAGCGCCCACGGTTTTACCCGATTCCAGTTTTCGTTATACCAGGCCCAGGATACTTTGGCGCCATCCAGACGGTCACCGATATTGTCGTAGGTCTGTGCCTCCGGGGGTGGAGATATCTTCAAGGCCTTCACGGCATCCGCATCGGTCGGTCCCTGCACCGGCGGCAGATCGTTGACCAAGACTTTTTTGTGGTCATAGGGCAGATCAAAGAAGCTGTGTTCCAGACCGGCCGCTTTCGGATCGAAGGGTGCGCACACCTCCTTGGGCGCATTGGGATAAACACAGGAACGAGCGGCCGCCAGATAAAGCGCATTACCGGTACTGCCGCCACTCATGGCCTGAAAGAAATGATCAAAGAGCGTGTACTGGTGCGCGACCCGGTGATAGAAGGGCAGATCTTCACCGGTATAATACCCCAGCACTGGACCACTGGGTCGAGCCAAATCAAAGGCGATCTGCTCAGGGCTCATCTTTTTGAATTCGTCCCGCGACAAAAGGGTTTTGCTACCGCCCGCCAAGGCTACGAAACGGTCCATCTTACCGTTATTAATCTCCGCTATCATGCGGAAAAACCGATGTTTCGGATCCCAATGTACATTGCCTTTGGCGGGAATATAGGGCGCCATGTGGAAGGGCTGGTTAGGCAATTGCACGTTCTGAAAACCCGGAATTTCCGTAGGTAACGGTAGGTTATCATAAGTGATACCCGCCGGATTTTTCTGCAAACCGAGAAAACGCTGGTCCAACTGTCCCTGTGCATCTAGCAAATTGATAATCTGTTGCCCGTTTTTTGGCTGGAAGGTACCGAAGTAATGATCAAAACTGCGGTTCTCCTGAAATATCACCACCACATGCTCAATCTTCTGACGCAGGAGATTTTCCTCGCTGACTCCCGCAGCACGTGCCACACCCAGCAGATGCGGGGCGGCGATAACTGCACCGCCCCCCAGTCCCAACTGCTTCAAAAACTGCCGACGATTTTGTGGCCCCATAGAAAATACCCTCGTTTCAATTACCCAGAAACCATCACACCTGCACTATGAGGAGTGGCTTGACAAATGCACTTCCACATTAAAATTGCTGGCATGTTTCGGCATATTCTTGGTAAATGGCGGATAAGCACCCTCTTCCACCGATTTCAGCGCCGCCTTATCAATTGGTCTCACACCACTGGATTGAGCAATTTTCGCCCACAGCAGTTGGCCCGACGGCGTCAGCCGGAAGGTGATCACGGCGGTGCCACTCAAATGCATCAGCCGGACGGCCTCCGGAACATGGGCATCGGCCTGAACCCGGGCGCGCACTATGCCAGCGTACTGATCTACAGCCGCCTCACGTGCAGCCATACTCGGCGCCGGGGGGGGCGGTGGCGGTGGTGGCGTGGTTACCGGCGGACTAGGCGGTACCACAGGTGCCGTAGGCAACGGTGTTTTGGCCATCAACGGCTTGGGCGCTGGCACGTGCTGCACTACCGGCTTCGGCTGGGGAATGGGATGAGGTAGCGGCTTAGGCACCGGCTTCGGATGTACTACCGGCTTCGGTGGCGGTGGCACCGGCTTGGGTTTGGGAGGTGCCGGTTGCACCATGTGAATAGCGATAATCTTCTTTACCATCGGCTTAGGTGGTGGCGTATTACTACTCCCCAAAATCAATCCACCTACTAGCACTACCTCTAACACTGCGCCAACCAACAATGCGCGTCCGAAATGCCCCTTCGGACGTTGTGGTGCCCAGGATGGATCACTGACGATTGTATTCACCGATTATATTCCTCATCTATATTCTCAACGCTCAATCCTGACAAAAGATTCAACCCTCTGTTCCTAATTACTCGCTTTCGCGGCAATCCCGATATCACTCACCCCGGCTTTCTGACAGCGATCTATCACATGAACGAAGTTCTGAAAGGGCACGCCCTTGTCGGCAGCGATAGTGATCTGAGTCTTGCCGGGATCGCTATCAGTGGCGAGCATTTTCTGCAGGCCGTCGAGATCATAGCGATGACCCTTTACATTCACCGATCCATCCTTATCGATATTGATGGTGTAGTGCGGATGCGGAAGCTGCTGTGCCTGACTAGCGGTCGGGAGCTGTAAATTCAGCCCCTTATCGGGGATCATTTGCAGCGTGATCATGATAAAGAACACCAGCAGGAAGAGCATGATATCAATCATCGGGATGATTTCCACCCGGCCCTTCTTCTGCTCGAAGTAACGGCGCTCCATCAACTGGCCCTTGCCACAGACAGCACTTCACCGCGCTGTTTATCACTGTTGTCCGGCGTGAGCATGGGCTGACCGTCCATCCGATTGAGCAGCATGGTCTTTACGGAATCCAGTTGCAGGAGAATCTGCCGTACTTGATTGTTGAAGGCATTGAAAGCGATCAGGCCGAGCATGGCGATAAACAGGCCGGTTGCCGTGGCGACCAGCGCGTCAGCCACACCACCGGTGACCGCCGCCGGAGCGTGTCCCGGCGCGGCCAGCACCGAAAAGGCGTGGAACATACCGATAATCGTGCCGAACAAACCCAGCAGCGGCGCTAAAGTGATGATAGTGTCCAGCAACCATAGGCGGCGATCCAGTTGCGGCGCCAATACCAGCACGCTTTCTTCCAGACGGCTGGCGAGAGCTTCGCCCTTGACCTGTCCGTGATGGGAAGCGGCCATTCGCAGCAAAGTGGCTTCGGGCAGGTCTCCGGCGCTTGTAGTCATTTTATTAAGCGTTTCACGATCCAGCCGACCATGGCTACCCAACTCCTGTACAAACACCAGCCCACGCAAAATGGTGCGCCGCAGGTACCAAAAGCGGTCCACTATCACCGCCAGCTCAACCAACAGCAGAATACCGAGTATGTAAAGAACGCCATCTGAATAGTTGGCGAGATGAATGAGATATTGCAGGTTCATGGTAGCCCCTCTTCAACCGAAAGGACCACCATAGCAAATCAATGTGACAGTTTTATGAACCTTTTATGACGTTTTTATATCAATGGCATTTTTCTTGTAACCCGGACAGCTTTTATCAAAGCGTTAGGACACAATCTCCAGCAGCACGCAACCCAAATCCAGTCATGGAAAAAGGTGAATTACTGTAATGGAATTGTTTGCTGTTCAGGCTGCTGTGGCGCCGTTGGCTGGCTGCTGGCCGGGGGCAACACCACCCCCGCCGGGGCTTGCGCACTGGCAGCCAATCCCAGCCGCTGCGAAAGAAGTTTTTGAAACTGCAAAGACAACGGCTTGTCACCAAAAGTCCCAATGCGGATATTGGCCCTGGTAACATCCGTCGCCATGGACGTCAGCGTCACCTTAGCCGTCTGTCCATCTTGGGTGGTACCTTCAAGCAAAAGCTTAGAAGGACTCTTGTGGATTTCACCGTTATAGCGAATGTTCATTTCTCCGAATGCCGCCTGGGACGCCGCACTGACCCGACTCACCGAAGTCGGGTAGAACGCATAGAAATTGGCGACCCCGCCGTTCTCCGCGTAAGCCACCGCCCCGCCGCCAGCTCCGGCTGCAAGGAGCGCAACACACCCGCCAAGCGGCAGTGTTGCCACCGCACCTGCTGCCACCGCCAACCACGCCAACCGCCGCTGCATCGCCATGCCAAACCCCCTAGCTCCGTGAAAAAACGGAAAAAATGGCTACAAAAAAACCCGGCAGAACCGGGCTTCTTCAGTTTTTTGGTACCGAGAGTCGGACTCGAACCGACACGATGTCACCACCACCGGATTTTGAGTCCGGCGCGTCTACCAGTTCCGCCATCCCGGCAAAATATCAGCGTATATATTAAAGGGTCTGCCCGCCCTAAGCAATACCGGGCAGGCAATCTAGAGATTAAGGCCATCCCCAGCCTGGGCCTCCCCACCAACCCCAAGGTCCCCAAGGTCCCCAAGGACCGCCACCCCAGCCCCCGTTAATAAAGACCCTACTCGTGGCGGGTTCTGGCACTTCCAGCGGCCACAGATACACGGTACTGGCTTGCAATTGCGGGTAAGGATACGCATACCCTCCAACCTTTTCCACCTGCACTCCCGTCACCGTACCCACAAAGGTAAGCTCCCTTCCCGCCGCGTAAAGCGCCGGGTCGTAGAACCCTGGGGCACAGGCGATAAATCGCCCTTCATCGGACTTTTTCTGACCCAGATAAGGCCGTCCATCCTGACGTAGTGACAGCGCCATTACCGTAAAGCAGGTCTCCTGAGCCTTCGGCCGTGCCTGAATCAGTATTCCACCCCAGCGCACCAGCTTTCCGTTTTCCGCCCCCGTCTGCGCCTGATGCGGTGTAATGGGCGGAAACTGCCCACTCACCGGCGTAACCGTTGCGCACCCCCCCAAAACTATCGCCGCGATCACACCCGCCAATGCCCTCAATGTGTTCATTGCAACCTCCTGCATCGCCATCGTTCACCGAACAAACACAGTGTAGACCATCTTCCTGAGCACATTACTGCGTCAAAGCAGGGGCCTGCAGGACCATATCAAACGTCACAAAAGTTTCACCAGACGACGCATGCCGACAAACAATCTCTCGGCACGATCACCAGCACCGGTGGCAACTTTTTCGGCAGCCCCAGTGTCCGCTCACACTGTCCAAGACAACTCCGCACAAAGCCCGCCACCGGTGGCATTAAAAAGGCGCAGACGCATCCCCTGCGCTTCTGCCAATTGACGGGCAATAGCCAGACCAAGGCCACTGCCCTCACTATGCCCGCGCGCATCATCCAAACGAATGAACGGTTCAAAAACTTTTTCCAGGTCCGCCTCCGGAATTCCCGGGCCGGCATCGCATAGACGTAACAGGAGATGCCCCGGCGTTTTCTTAAACTCTGCCGTCATCCTCCCGCCGCCGTAACGCAAAGCATTATCTAAAAGATTGGACAGCAGACGGCGCAAAGCCTCCCGATCTCCCCGGAAGGGATAACGACGCGGTAATGCTGCCTCCCAGTGGCCGCCCTCCCGCGTGAAATCCGCGCCCACTTCGGTCAGCAATACCATCAGATCAAAATCCGCCACCTTCGCCGCCATACCGCGACCCAGCGCAAGAGATTGGGCCAGCAGCTCATCCATCCGCTCCATATCCTGCAACATGCCGTCCCGAAGACGCTGCGGCGTGGTCTCCGGCAACAGTTCCCAGGCCATACGCAGGCGCGCCAGCGGTGAACGCAGATCGTGGGAAATCCCGGCCAGCAACAACGACTGATGATTAATCATCGCCTGCAAACGGGTCCGCAGGTTAGCGAAAATATTGAGGATATCCTGGAACTCATAAGCACCGCCGCGCGGCAGACTCGGCAGAGGTGCCTTTAACGATCCGCGCAATGCCTCTGAAATCACGCCGAGAGGCCGTAATACCCGGCGTACCAGAATCATCGTCAGCACCAACAGCGCGAGGGTTGAAAAAGCCAGCACAAAAATCATGGCGACAGGGAGAGACGAGGCCAAGCGCCCTCGGTCAAAATGTACCCAAGCCGTTTGTCCGGAAACAGTAACCGGCACCCAAAACGTACGCACGCTTCCGCCCAAAACATCCACACGCACGGGTTCTCCTAAGCGCCTGGCCAGCGCACGACTCAGCAACCAGCCATATATATGCCCATGGGTATGCTTTATAGAACGATCCAGATGCGTGGCAATTTCTATCCCATTGTCGGCCTGCAGACTGGCTAAAAAAGTGGGGCGCTCTTGCGGAGACAATTCGGCATAGGTTTTCGCACTGATCACAATCAAACCTGCCAGATCCTCCGCCGAGCGCTCGGCCAGCGGATATAGCACCGTAGCTACAATGATCACTAAGGTCAGAATCTGCAGAACAACAATGCCCAGCCCCAAGGTCCAGGCCGTTTGCGAAAACAGGCTGCGTCCACGCCACAGACTCATGGGACAGGCATGAACCGATATCCAGCGCCACGCTCTGTCTGCAAAAAGCGTGGTTGCCGGGGATTCTCTTCAATAATTTTGCGCAGACGAGTCACCCGCACATCTATACTCCGATCAAAGCGCCCGTCCTCTTCTCCGCCCAACAACTGCAGCAGAAGATCGCGACTCAGTATACGTCGCGGGCGCTGCGCGAAGACCAGCAACAGTTCCATTTCCGCTGGATTTACATCAATCTCCACATCACCGCGATAGAGCTGCCGCTCGGCCATATGCAAATGGAAATTACCAAAGTGGAGTTTTTCGCCGCCCTCATCTTTCCCGCTACGGCGCAACAAGGCCCGCAAACGCGCCACCAGCTCCCGCGCATTGAAAGGCTTTGCCAGGTAATCATCAACGCCACTTTCCAGTCCAAGGATACGTTCTTCGTCCTCGCCACGAGCCGAGAGCATAAGAATAGGAGGCCCGCCTTCCTTACTGCGCAACTCTTTGGCGAGACTGATGCCATCCTGTCCCGGCAACATCCAGTCGAGCACCATCACATCCACCGGGCCCGCCGCCATTTGTTGACGCATCTGCTGTCCATTGGCCGCCCATAGCACCGCGAAGCCCTGGGCTTCGAGAAACTCCTGCAGCATAGCCGCAAGCCGCTGATCATCATCCACTATCAAAACGACTGCCATCTCAGCCTCGCAAAACCATTTTCCGGAAATATTCTCGAAATATGTCGGAGTTACTATACCACCATAGGCAGCAGCGGTACCCAAACTAAAAGGTGGTGTGGAGCGAAAGGGGCAAGCAATCGGTCGACATAACTTTAGGACGGGCGATTGCAACACAAGTTTTGTAGCGGTTGTTTTGCGGCTATTGGACGGACCTCTGGTCCGTCTTTTTTTGTGTCTTTAAAGCGGATGGTATACTAGGCTAGGCTCGCTCAACAAGGATACCGTATGGACCCCAAAGCACACCGCCTCATCTGGATTGACCTGGAGATGACAGGCCTGCAACCAGAACAGGATCAGATTCTGGAAATCGCCACGCTGGTCACGGACAACAACCTGCGAATTCTCTGCGAAGGTCCGGTATTGGCCGTGCATCAACCGGAATTCGCACTCACGGCTATGGATGACTGGAACCAGCGTACCCATGGCGCTTCCGGTCTCCTGCAACGGGTCCGCGATAGTCGCCTGGATACGGCCGCAGTGGAAACACAAACGCTGGACTTCCTGCACCAGCATGTCACAGCAGGTACCTCACCGATCTGCGGCAACAGCGTATGTCAGGATCGCCGCTTTTTAGCCCGCCTGATGCCGCGGCTGGAACGCTTTTTTCACTACCGGATGATGGATGTCAGCACCATCAAGGAACTGGCCACGCGCTGGTATCCACATCTGCCCAAATTCCCCAAAGCCGAGCGCCACGAAGCGCTGGCCGATATCCGCGAATCCGTTAGTGAGCTCGCTTACTATCGCGAGCGGCTTTTCACGCAGACATCATCATTGCCCAACTCCGAGGCCGAATAGATCTCAAGGTCAGTCCGGCCGCTGCCACAACATGCGTGCCCGTCCCTGCGTCGGCCCAGTGCAGATGCATCTGCTCCGATGTTAAGATGGCAATTTGCAGCCGTTCATACATTTGGGGCGGGGTGGATGCAGTGCTGGTCATGGAGGCTCCAACGCGGTGGATATTGATCTCTTCTACGAACTCGCCGTACCTGCCCATCTCGGCCGCAACGAGGCCCAAGTTTATCATGAAACACTGGATGAGATTAGCCTCGCCGACACCTTGGGCTTTCACGGCGCCTGGCTCGTGGAACACCATTTCATGCGCGAGTACTCTCACTCCAGCAGTCCGGAAACCTTCCTCGCCGCAGCCAGCCAGCGCACCAAGAATCTGCGTCTCGGCCATGCCATCGTTGTTCTGCCATACAATCATGTCGTGCGCGTTGCGGAACGCGTCGCCGCCGTGGATATCCTCAGCCATGGCCGCCTGGAACTGGGCATAGGGCGTGGTTTTTCCCCCAAGGAATATCAACTTTTTGGCAGCCAAATGGCAGACAGTCGACGGCATATGCAGGAAGGCTTACAAATTCTTCGCCAGGCAGGCGGTGGACCCTTCAGCCATCATGGAAAACTCTATAATTTCGATGAACTGGATATTCTTCCCAAACCCCTCCAGCAACCCCATCCACCGCTGTGGACGGCAGCAGTGAGCCCGACGACTATCCAATGGGCAGCACAGGAAGGCATTGGCGTGCTCTCCGGACCGTTTAAACCGTGGTTCCTCATCAAACAAGATCTGCGTGCCTATAAAAAGAGCTGGCGACAACACCATGGAGATGGTCCGTTGCAAAAAGGCAAGAATGCGGGTTTTGCCATGACCATTGGCTGCCTGTGTCTGGAGGATGCGGCGGAAGCACGGCACTGGGCCGAGGGCTTCACCTGGTATTACCAGCGACTGCTGGATCAGACCCGGCCGGTCCTCGCACAGCTCAAGGAAAGCTATGAATACTATCACCGTCTCGGCTTTCTCGAACCACTGTTGCGCCGCGGCCTCAGTCTGCGTCTGCTAGAGACTATGGGTATGGTCGTGGTAGGCGATCCTGACACCTGCCGTCAGAAACTGGCCCGTTACGCCCGGGCGGGCGTGGATCGGCTGATTTTGGCCGTCGGTGCCGGGATGGTCCCCAGCGCCGTAACCCAACGCTCGCTGCACCTACTCGCCGATGAGGTGTTACCTGTCCTGCGCGGCACCCACCCCCGATAATGCAAGTACTGGTCACAGGTGCGGCAGGGCATACGGCGGCGGCGCTGTTACCCGCTCTGCTCGCCCGCCCGGACATCCACCGGGTCATTGCCCTGGATCGCCGGGCACCCGCCATACAGCATCCGCACCTGCAATACCTGCCTTTGGATATACGCGATCTGCGACTTGTCGAGTATCTGACGCATGTGGACTGCGTCATTCATCTCGCCTTTATGGTGCTCAGTCCGCGCCGCGGACCGCAACGCCGATGGCGCGAGGAAATGCGCCGGATTAATCTCGATGGCAGTCAGCATCTGTTTCGTGCGGCAGCAGAAGCCAGCGTGCCGCAAGTCATCTATTCCAGCAGTGTGGCGGCTTATGGCGCCTGGCCAGATAATCCCATCCCCATCCGCGAAAGCCAGCCGTGTCGTCCTGTACCGGGTTTTGCCTATAGTGAGGACAAGGCTGCGCTGGAACAGTGGTTGGATGTATTCACGATCATGCAAAGTCAAACCGCCATCGCGCGGCTCCGTTTGCACGCTATTATCGGTCCTCGTGGGCAGGCATTGGTAAACGATATAGCGACGAGCCCTTACGGACTACGACTGCGTGATCCGGACCTACCCATTCAATGCCTTCATGAAGAGGATGCAGTTACCGCCCTGCTGGCGGCACTGGACTATGGCCGGGGCGGGGTATTCAATATCGCGGCACCCGATCCCATTCCCTGGTCAAGCATTCCTCGCCGCTGGCCGCTTCCCCTCTCCCCCACCCAACTGCACCGTGTACATAGCTGGCTACGCCCTTTTAGTACCAGCCTCGGCGATCCCGGCTGGCTACAGGTCCTGGAAAATCCGCTGGTTGTCGACATCAGCCACGCCCAGCAGACATTGGGGTGGCACCCTCGTTATAACGTGTACAGCGCTATTACCCGGTTACGCAATATGAGCGGGCAGCAGCCAAAGCACCCTTGGAGCGGCTGAGCGTCCGTGGCAGAATAGCCTATGAACTTCGCTCAACGTATCCCCGCGCACGCCCAAATCCAGCGTCATCACGACGCACTGGTCAATCGGCTCAACGAGCACAGCAGTAACTACCGGGACCCTGTCCAGGCCGTCCCGTGGAAAAGCCTCGATGCAGAAACAGCCTGGCTCCCCGAAGAACTGCTATCGCTCTATGGATTGCCGGAATACGTACAACTAAGTCAGGACGAACGCATCCGTCTTTCCCAGGTCGAATTTGTCTCTTTCTGCGAACTGGGCCTATGGCTGGAGGCTCTGTTCATCCAACGCCTGGGCGCCAACTCGCTACAAGAGATGTACCGCGACCCGGTCAGCTACCATTATCAGCTTCATGAGCTGCGGGAAGAAGTGGGGCACAGCCTCATGTTTCTGGAATTACAGCAACGTGCGCAACTCCCATTTATGACCCCTTTGAGCGAGCGCCCGCCCTTGGCCCGTCTTTTCGCCCGTTATGCGCCCGAAGGCTCCGCAGCTTTCTGGGCAACCATTCTGGTCGGTGAGGATGTACCGGACCGCATGAATCGACTGATCTTTGCACGCAAGGATCTGCCCGCAGCGGTACTGGCCATCACCCACATCCACATGCGCGAAGAAGCGCGTCACATGGCTTTTGCCCGCACCACCATTCAGATGCGCAGTCAGGCCATGGGACGCGCAAAAAAACGTTTCATCAGCCCCATTCTGCGCGAGGTGTTTCGCCAGTTTTTGCGGACCAGTTTCTTTCCAGGCGAACAGGTCTATGCGGCGGCCGGGTTGAGCAATCCGCGGATCTGGGCACGCCGCGTGCGCCGCAACCCGCACCGTATTCACCTGATGAACCAGTGTGCAGCCCCCAGCCGCGATTTTCTGCGCACGCAAGGCTTTGCCTTGTGAACAGCTATTTCCTGCTATAATCTGAAAACTATGGAGAACAATATGCGCTTTCATCCCGGAACCATCCTCGCATCCCCCGATGCGCAAGCCATCTTCGAATCCGGAGAAATTGATCCGCAGGAATTGCTCCGTCACCACGTCCTGGGCGAGTGGGATGAGGCTATGGAAGAAGACCTCATTACAGCCAGTGAAAAGGCCATTCGCGACGGCGGGGTGGTCGTCAGTACCTGGCAGGTAAGCGGGTATACGGTCTGGATTCGTACCGATGCCAGTCGGGAAACCACTATTATCGACGTTCCGCTCGACTACTGAGGTGTGCCATGGCGGTATTGCAGATTGCGACCCAGCCTTTCGCCGATCAACGCCCAGGTACATCCGGGCTACGTAAAAAGGTCAAAGTTTTTCAGCAGCCACATTATCTCGAAAATTTCGTTCAGTCCATTTTCAGCGCTATTCCCGATCGCGCCGGCCAGACCCTTGTTCTTGGTGGCGACGGACGTTTTTATAACCGTGAAGCCATACAGACCATCCTCCGGATGGCGGCGGCGAATGGCTGGGGCAAAGTCATTGTTGGACGGGGGGGGCTCTTCTCCACACCCGCCGTCTCAACCGTCATCCGCGCGCGGCATGCCCACGGCGGCATCATCCTCAGCGCTTCCCATAATGCCGGCGGTCCGGATCACGATTTTGGCATCAAGTACAACACCGCCAACGGTGGACCTGCACCAGAAAAAATCACTGACGCCATCTGGGCTGCCAGCAAGACCATCCAAGGTTACCAGACACTAGACAGTGCAGATGTAGATATCGACCAAGATGGGGAATTTTTGCTGGGCGACATGCGCGTAGAAATCTGCGACCCGGTGGCGGAGTACGTAGAACTGATGGCCCGCATTTTTGATTTTGATGCGCTGAGGCGACTCTTGCAGGGGCCATTCCGGATGCGTTTTGATGCCCTGCACGCGATCACCGGCCCCTACGCCCACGAGATTTTTGAAGAGCGTCTGGGTGCGCCTGCCGGTACGGTGGTTAACGGCGTCCCGCTGACGGATTTCGGGGGCGGTCATCCCGACCCCAATCTGGTGTACGCCAAGTCTCTGGCGGACCACCTCTTCGCAGAAGATGCGCCCGACTTTGGGGCGGCGTCCGATGGCGACGGCGATCGCAACATGATCCTCGGACGTCAATTTTTTGTGACCCCCAGTGACTCGCTGGCGGTACTTGCGGCCCATGCCACGGCCATCCCTGCATACCGGCAGGGACTAAAAGGCGTCGCCCGCTCCATGCCCACGAGCCAGGCCGCAGACGTGGTTGCCGAGGCACTGGGCATTGCCCACTATGAAACGCCTACCGGCTGGAAGTTCTTCGGGAACCTGCTGGATGCCGGCAAAATCACCTTTTGTGGCGAGGAGAGTTTCGGCACTGGATCGGACCATATCCGTGAAAAGGACGGACTCTGGGCAGTGCTGGCCTGGCTCTCGGTAATCGCAGATACGGGGCAATCCGTGGCCGACATCGTCACTCAGCATTGGCGGCATTTTGGCCGTCACTACTACACCCGCCATGATTACGAAGAGCTCCCGGCAGAAATTGGCGAGCAAATCATCCAAACTATCATCGCCCAATTGCCGGTACTCCCCGGCCAAACTCTGGCAGGACGCAGCATCATTACGGCCGATGATTTTACCTATACCGATCCTATCGACGGCAGCACCAGCACCCATCAGGGCCTGCGCCTGCTCTTTGCCGATGGTGCCCGGCTGATATTCCGGCTGTCGGGTACGGGAACCGAAGGTGCCACTTTGCGCATTTATCACGAATATCTGGAGAAGGATACGCAGCGCCAGCAACAGGACCCGCAACGTGCCCTGCGTGACCTGATCCGGCTTGGCCGCGATCTTGCCCGGATGGAAAGTCTTACGAGTCGCAAGGCCCCCACTGTCATCACCTGATAAAGGAGTTTGATCATGATAGATTATGAAAATGATAATGGTATTGGGTATAGCGCCCTCGGTATCGCTTTGCTAGCCGGTGCCGTAGCCGGAGCGGTCACTGCCCTGCTTTTTGCGCCGCAAACGGGCGATCGTACCCGTGAACAATTACGGCATCAGGCTAACCGGGCCTGGGATCGCGTCGTGGCTTCTCGCGAGCGGATGAATGAGCGGGTTGAGGAACTGCTCGACACCATCGCCATCTACAGCGAAGAACTGGTCCAGAAAGGCAAAGAACTCAGTGACAAGGAACGCCAGCGCCTGAATGATGGTATTGGCCTTGCGCGCGGGGAGTTGGACCGTTTGCGGCGTCGTCTTTCGCGTTTAGATTGACCGCAGCGGGGCAAGCGGCTATTCTCTGCGGCGACGGGGCGTAGCGCAGCTTGGTAGCGCGCCTGCTTTGGGAGCAGGATGTCGTAGGTTCGAATCCTATCGCCCCGACCAATTAATCAACATGTTAGGCTACTTTTTTGAGGTAGCCTTTTCTACAACTCGCTTTCTTTCTACAACTCCGCCGAGAGGCCTGACGGTCTGCGTGTCTCTGGCGCGCACATAGACCTCTGTCATCGACCCGTCAGCATGGCCCGCAAGCGCCTGAGCATAGTCACGCCCAGCCGCCCTATTCGCGTCTGTAAGCGATTTTGCGCGGATATCATGGAAGTGAGCATCCTCCACACCAGCTCTGACACAGAGGCGCTTCCAGGCCCACAGGGAACCATTCTCACTATACGGCTGACCTTCCTGTGTGCAGAACAGGTACAAACTTCCAATCCGCCGTCGCAGGCCCTTGGCACGATTCAGAACATCGCGGAGCTCTGGCGTGATCTCAAAGGCTTGTTTCTTGCCGGTCTTGGAGGTCTGCACGACCAGCAGGTTGTCCTGAATATCGCTCAGACGCAGATGAAGAATATCGCTTTTACGCAAGGCGGTCAGATAGGCCAGATCCATGATGCACTGCCATTGCGGGTTTGCCTTTTCCTGGATCGCCAGGAACTCTTCATCAGTGATATAACGAGTGCGCGCCTTCTCCTTGTTGCGCCGTACGCCCCTACAGGGATTCGTGTCGCAGGATCCCCAGCGCATGGCATAGCTGTAGATGGTGGACAGCAGGCCAATCTCGCGGTTGGCCGCCACCTTGGCCGGCCGCTCATCGAGATAGCGGGCGATGTGGTGAGGACGAACGGCGTTCAACGGCATTTCGCCAAACACGGAACGCAAGAGGCCCGCCATGCGCGGCCATTCCTTGCGTGTCTTATCGCTGTAAGTCTGTAAAATCTCAGCCAGGAACCTATCGATGGCAGATCCAACGGTATTGTCCTGTGCGGCAGCCCCCTCCAGTTGCGCCCACATGGCCAAGGCCTCGGCATAACTACTGGAGAGCTTGGTCCATACCCGCTTGCCGTCAGCCGATGAGACGAAGTAATACATCGCACCTTTCTGATGCAGGTGCGGGGGGAGATGACGATTTTTGCTACGTGGGCGGCCCATTGGCTTGATTTATCCTGTCCGATGTAGCTTGTCAAACCGTGGCTCTTTCGGTTTGGCCCGCTCCACACCCAGCAGGTGACGTTGTACCTCGTCCTGTAAGACTATCGGACGATTGGCCGCGTTTAGATCGAAACGGTAGCCGTGCTGACTCAGCCATTGCACCTGCTTGGGCCATTGCTTATACCCGGTTAGAGCGCGCAAATCATCAGGGGTCAGGAACATTCTACCCTCCAGCTTCCAGCGTAATCACCAAATTACGCCTGCGCGGCCATTTCTTCCGCTGCGTCGATGATGTCCCGTTCGCCGGAAATGACATCGCCCTTCTCACGTTCCTTCTCAACCAGGGCGATGATCTTACTCAACTGCGCGGGCTTACCTCCCAGGTGTTCCGCAACGGCTTTGATATCTTCCTTGATCTGCGCCTGCATGGAGGCGATACCCTCCCGGCGATTGATGATGTCCTCGATAGCGTCTTTGGCCTTCTGATCCAGTTGCATGAAATACTCCTTTTTGATGTTCTTAATATGCCGCCCTGTTGAAAAGGCGGGCGGCCAAACCTCAATAACTAACTCCGCGCGACTTTCACCTGATAACCGCCCATCGGAATCACCGTCGACTGCCCATGGGCCGAATGCACCGTCGCCTTGTAGTCGGTTGGAATTACCCAAACCGATACATCGTTTGATAGGCTCAGATCACTTCGCTCAAAAATGTCTCCACGCCGTTTTGATGCTCCTGCGCGTACTTCTGTTTTGCCGTTTGATGCTGACCGGAAATCGGCACTGGATTAGTCAAACTGGCGCATCCAGACAATGCAAACATCCCCATAATCAGTGCAAAATAAACGATTTTGTGTTTCATAAATTGTCCTTTTTCTGTGAATGCGCGCCTTGCAAACTGCACGGCGCGGGCCAAAACATTACTCAAACCGATACATCAGCCCCACACCCATGACCGGCCACCACTGATATCCGCTCAGCTTGCTGTTCACATTGTTCTGCTCGGTCTGGACGTCGCTCGCCAGCTGCGGATTCGCGGCGGCACCGGTTGCGGTGAGGCTCACATTAGGTGCCCCTTCGTAAATCGCCCCAACATTGGCGGTGAAAGTCAGTCGGCCGCCGTCCATGGGGTCACCCCAACCGAGGCCCACGTAGGGCGCGGCGCCGTTGAAATGTGTCTTGCCGGTCAGGCTGCCCACCTGACTCGCGGTGTAGGTATGACCGTTGAACGTATAGGTGCCACGGGTCGGGGTGCCCGTCACGTTGAAGCCGTTCTGATTGATGAACACGCCCGCCGTGAGGTTGAGATTGCCCTGGAAAGGAAACCAGCTTACGGTGATGGGCTCGCCCTGCAGGTTGACGCCGGCCTTGTAGTTGACGTTATTGGTATTGAAGCTGCGGGACAGGTGCAAATAATCGAAACCCACATTCAGGTTCAGCACCTTGGGGATGATGGCGGTGGTGCCCTGGATGCCGACGCCTTCGGTGCCGACACCCAGGCCTGCGGCGATGCCGTGGAAGGGCAGCCATGCTGGCGGCACGCCCATGGCGAAAACGGGTGCCGATGCCATGCTGGCGACGATGAGGGCTACAGCAAGAGCAAAACGATTACGGCGGTTACTGCTGGCTTTCATAACTTCTCCTTTTTTTCAACGTGATACAGCGATAAATGCGACAACCTTGTTTTCCTGCTTTACGAAATGAGTGCCGACTCAATCTCTTTGATGACCACCTCCAACCTGTCCCGCACATCGGTCAGCGTGTACCGCAATACCCGCCAGCCGTGCGCCACGAGGATGTTCTGGCGCTCCAGGCCTTGCTTGAAGCCCTTCTTCGAGAATCCGTGATACCGGTACCCATCGAACTCGATAGCGACCTTCTCCATGGGGAACGCGAAATCGATGCGAAACTTGCGTCCCTAGACGGGCTGGTACTCCCGAAGCATTCGGCCCGGGAATCCCGTATCCAGTTTGTCACCCAACAGATCCGCGTAGGGCGACAGGGTTGCTCTCGCCTGTTTCTTGGCCTTCGCCTTCTTCGGCGCTATGGCGTATTGCGCCATTACCTGTTCGCGCATGGCTGGGGAAAGGTCGGCAAGCGTCAGGCGGGCCATCTATGCCTCCAGATATGCCGGTTGTGCGAGGGCCTGCTTCTCCGCTGCGCTGAAAGTGCCTCCGGCACTAGTCTCGCACCCAGCAGGGGCGAAGCGGATAGGCCGGTTTTCGTACTGGCCGATGACCGGGCCTTTCTTGATGATTTGGTGGCTACTCATCACTTTATCCTTTTGAGAAAATTAAGCGTTTAGCGCCTAACCGCAGAACATCTGGGATCTCGACAACAGCTTTAGAGATGACTCGTGAAACCAGTCCTGCGTATAGCCGCAATCCGGACAGACCCAGCCGCCTGTGGTGGCCAGAAGGCAGCCTTTATCGTTGCCATTATCGTGATGGGGAGACAGGCTCCGGTTCGGACAGGTGTATGGATGCCCGTATAATTCGCCGCGCTGGAGGCGGTTAAGTCGTTCGACTTGCTCCGGGGTCCAGTTCTTCATGCCACCATTCTCCCGCGCGCATCCGCGTAATTCGCTCGTATCAACGCGGCCGCCGGTGGTGGAGATACACTGTTCCCGCACATGCGTACTTGAGCCGATTTCGAGAACTTCCGCCCGTCATGGCCGTGATCAATGATGTAACTCTCCGGAAAGCCCTGAGCCCGATACAACTCCCGGGGCTGGAGCATCCGCAGTCCGATATCCACGATGACATACGGAGTGCCTTCAATGTGGACCGTGACCAATGCGAGGCGATCCTTGGTGGTGATGGTGGCCATGGGATTGCGCGGATCGCCCCACTGGCCCCCTTCGCCGTAATAACGAATCAGGAATGCGGCCACACGTAGAGCGCCAGATTCATCATCTGGGGATAGAGTGCATTCCACCTGCGCCTGATGCTGACCCGTGGTGAGGGTGGGTATCGGTTCGTCCATGCCAACGCCGGTATGACCAGTGGTATTGGTCGCCAGAAAAGCGCTGACCAATGCACTCTTCCCGCCGCCTCCCGCTGTAACCGTACCTAACGGAGCATCGGCCCCATGACCAACGCTGGCTCCAAACTGGCGTGACAGAAAAGCGCTTACAACACCATGATGCTGACCGCCGGCGCTGATCGTCATCAACGGGTCTTCCACATCCCGTGCATCGCAGTTGCCGCGCAGGTGCGTGAGGTGCGCCATTACCACCTGTTGCTGGCTCCCCGTATTGGTAATCGTACTCGCAGGCCTCCGCACGTCATGCCCAGGGGTGGTGTTAAATCCGCCGTTCATTTGTGCAAGATAGGCACTTGCCACCGCATGCTTGATTCCACCCGCCACCACTGTTCCAAGAGGAGCTTTCAGATCCAGAGAGCGCGGAGCTTGTCCTGCCCTCTCGCCGTAGCCGGTTTGAACCAGGACCGGACTGATAACTCCGAGTGCATGCGGAGCACCGGCAGGCCTTTTTGAATTTCCACCAGAAGTGATGGTTGGCACAGGCTCATCCATGCGGGTGCCAACGCTGTCCCCGCGCAATTTGGCGAGGACCGGCGCTGCCACCGCGAAAGTCCCGCCCTTCGGAGAAGCCGTTACGGTGCGTAACGGTTCCTGGGCAGAATTGCAGGCATCACGCCCGTTGTAGTGGGCGATCGGGATGATGAATGGGTCCGCACTATCCAGCACATACTTTTTCAGCCCGCGGGCAATGCGCCGCAGGGTCGCGTCCGCAAGCGGCTTCTCGCGCTCGAAAATCGACGGGCACGGAATATCCCAATCAATGCACTCGGCCGCCGATCGCCAGCGCTTTTTGCCCTTGGTCTTTTTCTTGGTATGGGTCGGTTCCGGCCAGCGGATAGGTTCATCGTCGCAGCGGGCCACCATGAACAACCGCTCACGGGTTGTCGGCGCGCCAAAGTCGGCGGCGCAGAGGATCTTCCATTCCACGGCATACCCCATAACCCGGAGCTGCGTCACGAAGGCACGCCATGTTTGTCCAGTGCGCTTGGGATCTGGAATCAGGTATTGCTCTTGGAGGGGCACTCGTTCACCAGCTTCTGCTACGGTACCGTCCAATTTCAGGACGCGCCCAGTCGCCTTATCGCGTTTGGCGATCAGTGGTCCCCATTGCAGGATTTGCTTGACGTTTTCCAGGGTGATGACTCTGGGCATTGCTTGACCGGCCCAACGCTTGCCAACCCAGGTCAGAGAACGACTGGACTGATTGCGCGGCTGTCCGCCGGCGGCTTGGGAGTGATGCGTGCATTCAGATGATAAATGCACTAAACCAACCGCTCTGCCTTCAGTCGCTTCCCTTGGATCGACCTCCCAGACGTCACCGATATAATGCCTGGTTTGCGGATGGTTGACCTGATGCATGGATACGGCTTCGGCATTATGGTTTACCGCCACGTCCACATGGCGACCGATAGCCTGTTCAATGGCCGTGGACATGCCACCACCGCCAGCGAACAGGTCAACGACAATTTCTTCAGATATCCCGAGAATGAGTTGTGGGGTTAGCATTATGGCACCATCGCCCTTCGCACCTGATGCGGTTTCAACCCAGCAGCCACGCAGCCCGCTTCCGTGGCATGGTAATAATGTGTCTCCTGATAAGGTTGCCCCTTACGCACCAGGACAACAGCTTCCAGTCGTTCCATGCTCTGTATATCCGCACCACCTGGAGCAAAATGATTACGGTAGCCCCACTGCCGCTTTTTAATGTGCGAACCGATGCCGAGCATGTGGCGGAGGTTTTCCATGTCTACGTCGTTTACCTGCGTCATGTTAATGTCCCGCCATTGAGCGCAAAAACCGCTCCAAAAAGACGACATCGATTTATCGAAAACCATGAGTTCCCCCCGGAAACCAAGCCCGGCCACGATTTGATTTACGGAACGCGGCACTGAATCCGCACAATCGAGCAGTGGGTCCACATACCTCACGCCACTTTCGAAAGACCGAGCCAACAGATCTTTCTTCTCCTGTTCAGAAATGTTTTCCACGCTACAAATATTGTTCATGCCGCCCTCCCCGTACGCATCAGTAAACTTTCCACGAGCACCGGGAAATCCATCGGGTCATCAATGACCGTCACCCCATATTCCGGAGCCTCCAGACCGTGATACCCCCGATCCAGCAGGACCGATAAGGGAACCGAACCAATAGCCGCATTGGTGTTGGCCGGGTGATCGTCCAGGAAGGCTACTGCGCCCAGGTCCCGCAACACGTTTGCCTTGGCATAAGCCGGTGCGGCATGGCCGGTGCCGGGTGCGAACCCCACACAAACAATGCGGCCGGCAGGAATCAGCCCGGCAAGACTCTCCGCCCGGGCGGCGCGATGCTGCACATCAATGCTGGTCACCGCCCAGACCGTACAACCCAGATCCTCCAGCGCGAGCACCAATTCAGAAGCGTGGTCATACAGGGGCAGGTCCGCCCAGCGGGTTGCACCCTGCAAGGGATCCTCATTAAAAGCTCGCCAGACGGCATCCACGTCCTTGCCGGTCAACCCGTAGCGCAGCCCCATATTGTGCTGCTCGCTCACCTTGAGCAGGGGGCGGCCTTGCAGGCGGCAGCAAAGGACTTCCTCAGCGCATTCCCGCCAGTGCGTCTCGTAATCACCGAGTACACCGTCCACGTCTAGGGCAACCACGCTGGAAGCGTTCATCCTACTTCCCCCACATTTTCTGGGTGACAGCCTTGGTTTCCTGCTTTACGAACAGGCGGTCTATGTTGCTTGCTAGTGCTTGGCCCATTGCTGGCTCCCATCTGTTGTGGTGATAGGATAATAGTAGCGAGTCGCTACCTATTAATCAATAGCGATTCGCTACTAACCAGAACAAAACATTCCTATAGTCGCCATCAGCGGATTTTGGGCATTAAAAAACCGGCTCAGGGCCGGTTATTGGGGGGGTGTGGGGCGGTGAGTTAGTGTTTTGGCGCTACGTTTAGGACGGTGAAAATGCTCCCGATGGCACCTAAGGCTCCGATGGAAGCTACGGCCAGCGTTGCATACACCCATGCCTTGGTAGCGTGGTGGGTGATCTCAGTCTTGATTGACGCAATGTCAACCTTGACATTCCCAATGTCAGCCTTCATCGGTGAAAGCTCGTTGGTTACGAATGTTTTTAGATCGTTAACCATGCGTTCCAAGTCTGCCTTCGTGGCAAGACCCTTGATCTCTTGCCCCTGCACGGCAACCGAGGTATCCAGCTTTGAAACTCGTTCGTCAATGGTCGTCATTCCTGCCTCTACTATCGGCTTGCTAACAGGTACAGTGTAACCCGACGCGGCCACGTATTGTATATAGGGCGGTCTGATCTGGGTAAGTCCGCCGACGTGGGCGGAATGGTCAGGAGGCAGTCCCGACATTGATATCCCCTAATTCACTGGCAATTATATCTTTCATCTCCACCATTTGTGGAGCCAGCAACGCTGCCTGCATTAAAAGCTGTTTGGCGAGATGCACGGCCACCAAGGCAGGGACCACTAGGCCAATGACAGGCACGGCTGCAGGGGTATCTCCTGGGGACGCAGCCGGAAGCGAGCGGCCAAACTCCAACATGCAATCGCCCGCACCTGAATAGACGCGCACAGAATTCGCGTAAAAGAAGTTCTCAGGAACATTCATCGCTTGAACGGATTGACCAAATATCTTTTTTCCTACATCTTTGCTTTCTTCCATTTTTTTCATTCCCTCAATCATTTGTCCCAGAAATCTCTCGTGCACGCCCGAATAGTTCAAAACGGTCCAGATTGAGTAGCGTTCATGCAGTTCAGAGTGTTGAAATTAAAAACAAACCAATCCGTCGCATGCGCCACCGGAGCCAATAAAAGGCACAACAAAACAGCTATACGCGGCTTCACGGTTCAATATCTTCCTTTCTGCGATGGCTAACAAGCTTGACCCACAGGAGGGCCCGCGAACAGCAATGTAGCCCAGCGCATCACAGGCTTCCCGCGTGCCACACCACGCGCCCTATGATCTGCACTTCTTCAGCCGCGGCGCGAATTTCAGGGAATTCAGAGTTATCCGAACGCATGATGACTTCGATCCCAGCCTTAAAAAGGCGCTTGCAGTAGATTTTTCCGTCATAACTTATCGCGTAAATCTTGCGGTCGATGATGAGCGTCTGGGCGCGGTCGATCAGCACACTTTCGCCCTCTTCTAATTTGGGCTCCATGCTTGCACCCTCGACCTTTGCCATAAAGCACGATCCGGGCTTGAGGCACATGCTAGCCAGCCAATCGGCACGGAAGGCGTTACCCTCCTCATGCTCTTCGGTTTCAAACATGATCTTGCCGGTACCCATGGATAAGCTCATGCGCAAACGAGGAACCGTCACCATCCCTGGTGGAGGCCCTTCGGCGTCGCTCCATGCAATTACGGGGGCGTTACCGGAGAGGGTGGGGGCTGTACCGGACATGGGGGCCGAGTGGTCTTGGTCCATCCAGTTAGCGGGTTTCCCCAACCCCTTTTCTATCCGGCCGGCCGCCACATCCCCCAAACTCCGAGGTCGCCGATCTTTTGAACCCTGAAACCCAGATAGAACCTGTGCCAAGTATTTTGTGTTTATGGCCTCCTCCTGGCCTAGGCGCGCGCTTATAGCCTCCACCAGATCCCTAACCGATCCGTATTCCTCCACAAGCACCTTTAGATTGGCCTTTCGGTTTTCTTTGTAATCCATCACCGAATAGTAACTATTCGCTACCAAGTCAGAAACCAGCATATCGCTACCCCCCCCTTGCGCAGCGTGTAGCGATTCGCTACCATCTAGCCATGGACATAAAAGACATATACGCGATTGAAGGTCCGGCAGGGTTACGTCAGCTTGCAACTGCTGCCCACACGGACCCGAAATATCTTTATCAGTGCGCCACAGGCCGAAAGCTGCCTGGCCCAAAACTGGTAAACAAACTTGTGGACGCTGATAGGCGCTTAACCCGTGAAGAACTCCGCCCCGACATCTTCGGCCCCAATCCCCAGGCCCAGTCCATCACCGGGCAGGACCATCGTGTTGCGGAACGTCGCAGCAGCACGAACCGGCGCGTCACTACCCGCCGAAAGCTTTCTCCGGGTACAGGCATATGAACCCCACCCTCAAGCGTTTATGGAGGTTTCCTTCCTTTTCATTACCCCTCTCCCCGGGAACAAGTCCTTATGAAAACCCAGACCTATAATCCCGGCCTGCATGACGTGGAGATCAAAGTGCGCCTCACCGAAGAGGACGCAGCCATGATCAAGGCCATCGCGGAACGGGAAGGACTTAAGACTGCAGCATTCGCAAGACTGCTCCTGAAAAAACAGATCCACACCATCACAAGAGCGTACCAGCCGCCGCATCTTTCTGAAGGGCCCATACACGGCATGGAAAAGCGAAAAATCGTGGCGGTCGAGGGACCACCGGTGCCGGTACAGCAACCGCAGGCTGGAGGGACTGAAGGATGAAAATGGTCACCCCCCATCAATTTAGCGTCAGTGCCAAGGTTGCCGGGCTTCGGTGGCATTGCAAATCCGACCTACAAGATTTTTCCACGCAAGGACATCGCCCATGAGCGCACTGGATCCTGTTGTGTCCGCCCGTTCCGCCTATCTGCCCACAGGTCCCCGTGAGGAATATCGCGGGGAACGTCCCGTCTACCGGAGGGACGTGGGGCCGCGAGGGGGTTCCGCCCCAGGTGAGGTGCAGGCCTCGATACCGGCGCAGGCGGCGACCGTAGTCATGACCGATCAGATCGGTGCCGAAAAGCGTGAACTGCTACCAGCTCCCTCCTCTGAACCATCCACCTCTCAGGAGGCCTCCGCCGTGCAGCCTACGACACCCACATCGACCAATCCAGAGACTCACTTGCCCCTGGCAGGGCTTACGGTCGGCGCTGGCGAACCTCCGCAAGACATCGGTGGAGAATACAACGGGGGCGAGAAGCCCAGCCTCGTGGACTTCAATCCGGGGGCGCTTGCCCATTTGCCGAAGAAGGAACAGATCGTCGAGGCGGTGCGGCAAGGGTATGGCACCTATGCCGAAATCGCGGCGGCTACCGGCCTGACCAAGTCCGAAGTCAGCGCCGTCATTCACGCCACATTACTACTAGCGACCAAAAGCCGCGCCGCCGTTCTGGTGGAAATTACCCCGCTAGGCGCGAAGGAGCGCCGCTTCGAGATCGCCAACGAGGGTTCCCGAGTATCCCCTTCGCAGAACGGCGAGAACGCCCCGGAGCTGTTGTACGGTGTGACTACCGACGCTACGCCGTTTCGTTTCGAGCACGTCGGGGACCTGGGGCACACGGTGATGGTGGGGCCAACGTGTACCGGTAAATCGCTCGCCGTTTTCACCGAGGGCTCCCAAAAGGACCGGATTCTGGCGGCGGTGGCGCACGGCGCGCGCACGACGACCGAAATCACGCAACGCACCGGATTGCTGCGAGAACAGGTCCACAAGGCCGTGGGCTGGCTGGTGAAAAAGGGCGAACTGCAGGACATACCCAGCGATGAGGAACGAACGGTGGAACTCGCTCCATCTCCATGCACCCCTAGCGTCCACCCGCCCGTTCAAGGTGCGCTCGCCCGTGGATCGGAGCCTGCAGCTGCAGCCGCCAAAACCGCGCCAACTCAGGGCTCCGCCTCCCAGTGGAATGATCCGATCGGGAAAGTCTTGGAGGTCCTCTTATCCAACGACACGGTCTCCCTCACGGCCTTGTGCGCAATGACCGGGCTTACCCGAGACGAAGGCCTTCAGGCAATTGACACACTGGATGCCTCGCTACTCGAGATAAAGGGAGACGACGAATTCATCGAACGGTTCCACGGAGATGATGACGAAATCTGGTATCAATATATGACTGCCACCATGGACCCTGCTTCCCAGACGTCCCCAGCACCTGCGCGTGGGGCACATGATCATCCCGCCCCTGCCACCGAGGAACTCATAGACCAGATGGAGGCGGCGGCCACCGAGGCTCTCTCGGTGCTGCGGGATGCCATCTCCCGATTGGCCGGGCTAGCGCGCGAGAACGCCGCGGCCAGAGATCGGCTGGCGGCCGTGCAGAAACTACTGGGTGGAGAGGGCTGAGAAATGACAGGCGTACCACACACCATGACTTACCAATACATACTACGAGATCCCGATGCAAATGTGACAGAAGTTAAAGATCTGCCGCACGGTAAAACCGTTGCTATCGAAATGCTGAATGCTATGGGTTTTTCCTCATCGTCCGGAAAATTTGATTTTTTTATTATTGAGAATTTCGGTGGCGGGCCGTCCGGAAAGGAAAATGTGCATATCCCGGTTATCAGTGTTACCCAGTATGAAGAAGGACTGTGGGGGCTATCAGATATTGGAACTACCGCCTTCACATCTGGATGTTGTTATGCACAGAACGATATTCGACTCTTTGCGGATCATCTATCCAGGTTGTTCTGCATTGAGAAGTACCAAGATAGGAAGCTCGTTGTCTGGTCAAGCGAAGCGGAACAGGACCACCCAAGAAGCGATACGTTTAATTTGTCTTTGGATGCACTGAACACAAGAAAAATCGTTGAGATCACCATTTGTTGGCCTCCTCATCCATGGACGTGCGCAAAACGTTTCTCACTCCCGTTCATTCGTGGCAAGGAAAAACGTCTGGAAGTCATCGTGTTCGTGCCGCACTTGTCAGCAGCGCTCGATTTCGCCAATTCTATGGCCAACTTTTTATCAGCCTCCATATCTCTTTGAATAGGTGTCTATGATTTATTACGCAAGTAGATCAAATCCAGGTTATGGATATGCAGATCACATCTATCGTTAACCATTTCGATACTCCCGCAACAAAAGGCGCGAACTGGGAGGTTTTTTCTTGCGGCGTTTTCCAGATCGCTGAGAATCGCTGCGTGCGCACATCGCAAATCTACTTCTTTGGTGTCTTTGTGAATGATAGCGCATACGGGGTAGTTGCTGCCCTTTATCGTGGCAGGCTTTACGCTCTCAATTTCATAGCCATCGCTTATCTCTTGAACTTGGCTATCTTTAAAATCATAGATATAAGTACCGCCAAAGTCTGGCGAGAAGTAAGGTTGTCTAAACCCAGAATAATAATTTCTCTTGTTACTAAAGAGATCGAGGCGATGCTTAGTGAGTTCAGATTTTATTATGTCATTTATATTGGTAACGGCTTTGTTTTGAACATGGCAAAGATAAATGATTTCAAGATACGCCTCCGCAAATGTGCGTACCAGAGAGGAAGAGTAGACAGCGGTACGGGAATACAGGCCGGGGGCCGACCTGCGCCGCTCGATTTCTGTCGCATCCGGCGGATCATCACGATGTCCACTATACTGCTTGAGAACTACGGGCCGCCGCCGCAACACCAGGGCCTCCGGAACATCCATCTCTGTCTTCAGCACTTTTGTGGCAGGAGGATGTTTGGGGATGTTTTGCGTAATTTTTGGTTTGCCGTCGCAATTGAAACGATGTTTTATACCCCGATGGCGAGCAAAATGTGGCCGAACACCAACCTTGTGGTCAACATAAATCGCTTTGGATGTATATTCAATTTGACAAAATGGGCAGAAAAATCTTTGTATACTGTTCCGTTTCTAATGTACTCATCGTGAAACTCTGCCGCCGTACTTATCATTCCGTGCTCGTTCATTCCCAATTCCGACATGCGTCTTTCTCCAAAATAATGAGTTTTGTGAGTGCGGCTGTGCGAACAGCCAGATTACATAATTTGCAATTCAGTATATGCATGCGCTTATCCGATGGCAAAAGCCTCATAACTCATGGGAGCAACTCCTTCTTGAAGTACAGGGATATGGCAATGTCGTTGTACGAACAGAGGGAGTCTCCCACCAAATTGCAATTACAAGGCCGCGCGATGCGGCCCCATGGAGGCACACATGCAGGTGAATAAAAAACCGCGTTTTCATAGCACCACCGGACGTTTATCGCGAGCGCTGTTCGGCTACCCCTCACTTACGGAAATCAAGGCCAACATTAAGCTGCTGGAGGAGGCCGGATTGGTCGTCCAGATTCCGACATCAGACGGCAGCCTGCAGTTCTATTTGCCATTAGCGCACCGCGCGGTCCTGGAACAGGCTGCCAGGGTGAAACGCTCATGACAACCACCTGCTGGAATGATGGCGAAGACGAACGATTGCAAGGACTACCCATTGCCGCCCAGGTGCTTTACCTACGGGGAATGCGCAGGCACATGGACTTCCAAGACGGCGTGGTTGGCATGAAACGGCGGATATCTTGGCAGGCTATTCGCGAGGTGCTGTATGTAGAACCGCACCAGGGCGCTGGTGCCACAGGTGCTCCTAGCAAGGATCAAGTAAGGCGACTGGCGGCACTTCTGGAGCGAGCGGGGCTTGTTGAAATCCGCTCCGATATGCAGTCCAAGCGTCTTGTTTTTTTCCTCCCGCTGGCGTTCACGGATGAGTCTGTCCAAAAAAATACCGCCACTAAACCGCCACTAAACCGCCATACCCAAACCGCCACAGATACCGCCACACGCAACCTCAATAACGGCGGGGCTATGCGGGACAATACCACCATTGATACCGCCACTAAACCGCCACACCCAAAAACACCGAATACCGCCAGACATCCGAAGTCCGGTATTCCGGTAAAAGATATAAAAGCCTCCACCAGAGCTACGCCTCTGGTGGAAAGGAAAAATTCAGTAACCAATCCTTTGTCGGCACAAAGCACCACGCGTAGCCTTCTACCACCCGTGCTGGTCCGCAAAAGCGAACGCGCAGAGGTGCCAATTGACAGCGAGACGAGCAAAGACCTTGCCGAGCTAAAACCGCCAACCCCGGCCAGGACGGCGCGTGATACCTCCTCCAAAGGTGTCCCCGCACCCAGCAGTGCCACTTGGGCGGCCTACAGCAGCGCATACCGCGCGCGATACCACGTCGACCCCATCCGCAATGCGGCGGTCAACGGCCAGTTGGCTCACCTTGTAGCCCGCCTGGGAGCCCAGGAAGCCCCGCTTGTGGCGGCGTACTACCTGACCCGCAACGACCGCTGGTACGCGGACTGTGGGCATTCCACGGACGCCCTGCTGCGCCACTGGCAGAAACTGCGCACCGAATGGGTCACCACACAAACGCCCAACCTCCCAACTCACGGGGATCAGGCACCCATCCCCAACCGCCCCTCCGTTGTTCGCCTCTGAAGGAGCTTGTCATGAGCATTTCCAGAAAACCCAAACAGCCGTCCCAGGCACCTCATCATAAAGGACGCCCTCAACGGATAAATGATCTCCAGCAGGCGCTGTTGCAACGATGGGGCTTCGATCCGGCGAATGTCGCCATACTGCCCGATCGCCACCCGCAGTTTCGCGACTGCGAACAACATGGCCGTTATCTCATTTCGCTGGTGGATGACTCCGATGTGGTTCGATACATGGTTCCAGTCTGCCCGGTCTGCGCGGCAGAACACGCCTCCCGTCGCCTGCTGGAAAGTGCCGCTATTCCCGCGCGCTACCAGAGCTGTGATTTCGCATCTTTCATCGTGGAGACTCCCGCCCAGCAGGCGGTGCTGGAGACTTGCAGAGATTATGCCGAGCATTTCGCGGAATACGCCGCAGAAGGCACCTGCATGGTATTCAGCGGCAACCCTGGCACCGGCAAGAACCATCTCGCCACCGCAATCGCCCGCACGGTCATGGGTATGGGCCGTAGCGTTCTCCATGCCACGGCGCACGGCATCATCACTCGCATTCGCCAGACCTGGGGCAAAGGCTCACGAGACCTGGTGGAAACCGATGTTCTGAGAGGGTTCGCACAAGCTGATTTGCTCATTATCGATGAAGTCGGCAAGCAATTTGGCGGGGATGGTGAACAAGTGCACCTGTTCGAGGTGATCGATCTCCGTTACCGGGATATGAAGCCCACGATCGTGCTCTCGAACGAAACTGCACAAGGCATTGAAAATTATCTTGGAGTCGCCGCTTTCGACCGACTCTGTCAGAGCGGCCTCCTGCTGCAATTTAACTGGCCTGGTCACCGACGTGGGCGCGACAAATGACCAGTTCATCACGAAATAAGCGCAAGCCCAACCCATGTTCAGCAAAGGAATCGGTGTGATGCCCAATCTATCCAACCAGGACAAAAACGATTTTATCGATGTCGGCGATGGGGATATCGATACGGATTACCCGCTTCCTCTGGCTGAACGTGAAGAATTGGCGCGTCAAACCTGGGGCACCACGTCGCGGCGTTTCGAGAGGACGGATAGCTTCAACCTCCTCCTGGATGATCCCGAAGCGATTCAGGCCGCCGAGGACGGTGATGATTATGCGGTAGCGCCAGAGTGGTACGAAGGGTTGGAAACGGATGACTGCGAAGAGGCCAAAGCCGTGGCGGCTCCGCGCAACCCCCTCGTCGACCCAGATCCGCAGGATCGGCTTATCCCGGATCCGCGCGCCAGTGTTACCACACACGCATCAGCGCAGAATTTTCATCGCTGGTTGCGGAAGGCTGTCCCCGTGTACCGGGAGCAGTTGGAAAGGGCTCAAGTATCCGCAGATGTGGGATATGCCGTGCACTGGTACCTCAATAAGTCCATCGCCGCCATCACCCTCGCCGTGGGCACCTATCTGCGCAAAAAACTCATCATCGCGGACCATGCCGATGCACGGGATGCGGCGTCACGGATATTGCGCCAGGTCATAGAATCCCACGATTTTCAGCGCATACCCAACCTCAATATCGACAGAATGTGCTCGGGTTACTTTCAGACCATCTCCCAATTCCGCACGTTCATCGCCGAAGGTATCGGCGTGTCTCATCAGGACATTTACTATATGGCCCACGCCAAGCCCATCAGCCCCGGCCATGAGGAGCAGAACGGGGACGATGTGGTGGACATCGATCTACTGCACCCGGATCACGCCCATCCGGATGCACTGAATGCCGGGCTCTGCCGGTATACGGACAGTCCCATGGAGGTCCTCATCCAGAAACAGGAAAACGCTCGCGTAATGCGGCAGATGCGCCAGAAGGCAGGATCATCTGTTCCAGATAGCGGGGACCCTATGAACGGTGAAGACCGGACGCCGATTTCCTTGCGCGAAGTGCTTCTGCGCGTTTCGCAGGATCCACGGGGCGAGTTAGCCATGGCTACGGAGATTGCCCGTTTTTTGGCCCGAAGAAGTGACGGTATGCGGAATATCCGCCGGGGACTCGCTCGCCACGCCCGCACGAAGGCCCCTACAGCCGTCCTCGCGACACACATTTTAGACCTCATGATCGGCGATGATCGATCCACGATCACCACAAAAATCGGAGGTGCCTGATGCGCAGCCCCTTGGTCTGGATCGGCGGCAAAGGCCGATTCACGGACAGAATCAACGCGGCACTCCCGAAACCAAACCGGCACCTGTGCTATGTCGAGCCGTTCTGTGGCGGCGCGAGTATGTTGTTTTCACGACCCGCCAAAGGGGTCGAGGTCATCAATGACCTGGATTCGGAAGTGACGCACTTTTTCACCATGCTGCGGAACCAGTCAGAGGCTTTGCAACGATACCTGCAGCTCACCCCCTACAGCCGGGAAATATTTAACGCATGGCGGGGCGTTGCCGATCCCTCTTCGCTGTCCGATATCGAACGCGCAGCGCGATTCTTCATCATGACCCGCGCCTCATTCCACGGTGATTTATCCCGAAAGCCCAGCTGGGCCTATGCCCGGGTAGACGACAATCGGGCACGTGCCGCGAAACACGTGATTGATGATGAGCTGTTGATTACGGCCGAACGACTGCGGACGGTCTATGTGGAAAACGACGAAGCGTTAGGCGTCATCCACCGATGGGATGCCGCGACCACTGTCTTCTATTGCGATCCGCCGTACCACCCGCTTACCCGGGCAGACGGCGGATACGTGCATGAGATGGATCACCAGGCCCACCAAGAGCTGGTGGACGTCCTGCTGGGCATCCAGGGAATGGCCGCCCTCTCCGGCTACCAAAACGATTGCTACGAGGCGCTGGAAGATGCGGGATGGCAAAGACAGGACTTCGATGCCGTCTGCGGAGCTGGCCGCACCCGGCAACCCAGGGCAGACGGCAAAGAAGTGGATCCCGCCCGCATGGAGAGCATCTGGATCAACATCGCGTTACAGAAGCGGCTTGCCGCTGAAAACTCCCGGCAATGCAGTCTGTTTGATTTCTCCGATCCGGGGGACGAGCGAGGCGATGAAGATGCCGCGTGATCGGCTTGCCTCGCGCAAATGAGAGACGATATTTGGAAGTGACGTTTTCCTGGCCAATCAGAGGTAGTAATGTAATGAATAGGCAAACAAAGGCGTCTATGAGTCGGCTCATGATGTTATGGCTCATAATTACATGGACAATTCCGACGGTTTTGGAAATATACCGTCCAGGAAGTCCTCTTTGGATAGGTATAGTAGCGGCTGGTTCACCTTTACCCTTTGTATTTTTTATCGTCTTGACAAACAAGTCGCTGATTGTCAAATACTATACGCAAAGAGCATATGCCATCACCATGCTGATCACTGCTACCATATCTATAATCGCCAGGATGGTGCTCGTTATAGGAGCTTACTGGATAAACGTGTCTATCCTAGTATATCTAGTATCTGTGATAGGATTTATTACCAGTATTATCTCATTATTACTTTTTAACTACGAGACTTTTGAATATTGACATCTGCGGACCTGTCGGAACAGTTGAAAATATAGCAACGCCCCTCCTCTGCAGAATCACATAGTCTCCAGAAACCTTACCATTGGGAAGATACGGTGAAACAACAAGATGCTCAGCTCCGATGAACCGTATATCAACCTTGTTGAAGCCCATAGTTTGCGATGAATAAATATAGGCTCCGGGCTTGGCTATGCCCGTGAGCTCTATCAGGAACCTCGGGTATACTGGCATTATGACCGCCAATATCATAACCAGGTAAGTCGCCTTTATCAGTGTCAGCAGTTTCCTTTCGTTTAAATGGCGCCCTGCAATTTTATAGCTCACCACGCTAATTAATAATGTTATTACGGTAACGACTAGATTGCTAATAAGCTTACTTACAGCCCCCTCGTTAACCATCCACAATAAAATCACAAATATCACTGTAACAATAGATATACCAAACGATATGGCCCACCCATCTGCTTTCCTCTGATCTCTGGAGGTCATTAAATATCTTACAAAAAGACCAGGAGCAGAAGCAAGAAAATAAACGTACACAATAACAACAAGTCCTACGACAAATATATAAGGAGCAAGTATTATCACTCCAGCCAATGTCGATGGAGCATAATGTATTTGAAAAAGATAGGCGAATACAACGACAACGCCATAAAATGAAGCCGCCCTTATCACCACGGAGATTATAGGTGCGTAAGCGTGCTTATAATTCCTGATCATATCATCGACCAGCATTATCAGGGACTTCGTGTTGATCATTTGTTTTTTCCTAATACAGAACAATCCAATCGCCATCCAATTGCTTTGGCGCAACACAGGAGTAAGCCCCGTCCCACGAAATAACTTTACCATTCGCAATCAGATATGGCTATACCACCAAGTCCGTCGCTATACCTCCATGTTGGTTCAGACATGCAGATGCATAAGCGAGGACGCCCATGCCAACCCAGACACACAGTACAACCACGCCCACCAACCGGGAGAAACGTGATGTTCGCCAGGAAGTCACCGATCGTATCGTCGCCGCAGTAGAAGAAAATACTGCTCCCTGGCAGCGGCCGTATGACGGTGGCCCCAGATCCGGCCCAATCAACGCCGTCACCGGCAAGGAATACAACGGCGGGAACCGTATGTTATTGGCGACCGTCGCCCCCACTGGCGATCCCCGCTGGGTGACTTACAAACAAGCTACCGAACAGGATTGGCAAGTCAAAAAAGGGGAGCACGGTATTCCTATCGAGGTCTGGAAAACCTATGAGAAGAATGTAGAGACAACCGGCAACGAGACACCGAAATTTCAGGGGCAAACCACCCCAGCCGCGGAAAAAGAAAGACGTGGTTACCATAAGTATTACACGGTATTCCACGCCTCGCAGATTGATGGCATCCCGCCCTATGAGATGGACCCATCGCAAACGCACGATTTCGACATGCATGAGGTAGGTGAAAAGCTGTTTGACCAGAATGAGCAGTCCGCCCCCATTCTATTCGATAGTCCGGGACAGGCTTTTTACAGCCCTAAAAATGATGATATTCACTTGCCGCTCAGGGAATCCTTCCTTGATGCCGGACATTTATATGCCACGGCGGCGCATGAGATTGCGCACTCCACCATGGCAGAGCATCGCCTGAATCGGAGCAGGTTACAGCAGTTTCAGAACGGGACAGCCTCTGACTATACATTACGGGCCAAAGAAGAACTGCGTGCGGAAATTGCGTCCTACATTATTTCCGAGAAAACAGGTATCCCCCATCATCCTGAAAATCATGAGTCCTACGCGAAGGGCTGGGTATCCGTTCTAAAAAACGACAAAAACGAAATTTACCACGCTTCGCGGGATGCAGAAAAGATGGCGAATTATGTCATCGCACAGCAGAAATTGCTGGAAGTCGGTCAGGAAAAATCCATTGAGTCACCCGAACGCAAGCCATTGTCCGTCGATCCGGATGCAGGCGAACGGTACCCCTTCCATAGCGACGCCGGTCACGGCTGGCTGGAAGTGCCCAAGTCGGATCTTAAAACATTGGGTATCGAAGGTGATATTACCCATTATTCCTACCAGAAAGGCGATAAGGCTTTTCTGGAAGAGGACTTAGACGCCAGCACTTTCCATCGGGCCATTGAAAAATACCTGGGAAAAGAACTGGCTTGGAAAGCTGTGAGCAAAGACATTTGGGACGGCGACGACTCCCTTATCCGCAATTATCAGTACTATGAAGCCCCCGCAAAGGAAAAAGTCATGGAACCAGAGGTCATGCAGCTTAATCGTGGGGATTTAATTCAGTTCCGTGATGAAAATGGGCGTAAAAATACGGGTGTCGTATTGCAGGACACAAACCTGGATCAGCCCGTGCGCTACAAAGCGGTACTGCCCGGCCCGGATGGAAAGCCTCAGATTCAGGCTGTGGGTGATTCTTTGGCGCATTTGGACCAGCAAAGCATTACCGGTCACCTGCCCAACACCGTGCCCGGCATTGAAAAGCTGGACATGCAAAGCGCATCCCGTGAAACCGATACTGCCAGAATTCCCGGTGTTAAGGCGGCCCTCGAATTCCGAGTGGCGTCCGTCATGCACCAAAACAATATCCAGCTTGAGCAGGATAAGCAGGTGTATCACCGGGTCATTCTGTCTCACCGTAAAGACCTGCCCGACTATGTGCGCCAGGAACCCGTGGATCCCGACAAGCCCATTCTGGAAATCCAGAACCACAACCGGCAGAGCATTTCCGGTGTGCTGCGGGATTACGAGAAGTACGCCGTGCTGCTGGATACTCGGGAATTTGGCCCGGTCAGCATCGATATCGGCAAGAGTTTCCTAACCGATTCGTTTGGCGATGATTATCTGCGCAAAGCCATGGGGAAGCCGGTGGATGTTTCCATCAGCAATGATGGTCGGATACTGAAAATCCACAACCCTGAACTAGGTCCACAGCCTGCTACCGATATTTTCGACACCCCGGCCAAACCGTTTGGGTTGATGCCGTTCCAACAAATGGACCGCTCTGATGCCATGCAGATCACCGGAAAATTAACACATGTGCATGATACCAATCTGATCGAAATTCAGCCGGCTGGAAAACCCATGCTGATATCTGGTCGTGATCCGGACAAGGTACATCAGGCGGAAATCAGGGCCATGGTCGGACATACCGTGACGGTAAAGCCCACCAAGACCGGCGAACTCAAGGTGGAAGATCGCACACCTCAAAAAGTGAAGTCACTGGGCCGCTGACATGAATGCCTATAACCGCGAAACCATCGTCAACGCCTTGGCTGCAGCGGGTATCCCGTATCAAATACTGGGCCGCGAGATAGAAGCGGATGTTCTGGGTACCGGACACAAAACCCACAAGATCAATCCTGCCAAAGGCGTGTACTTAGACTCGGCGACGGGTGCAGGCGGCACTATCGAGGGATTGTTGCGGACCATGGATTTAGCCCCCTCTCCATCGGGTTCTCCAGATCAGCCGATAGCGCGCCAAACGGACAATTCCCAGTTGGCCCGCACCCTGTGGAATGGCGCATGGGCCTGCAAAACTCCGCAGGAATTATACAACGGACCAGACCTGAATGGTCTGTCTGCCATGAACAAGGGCGCCCGGCGCGCGCAGTGGCAGACCGCCAGGGACGTCACCGTGCAATATCTTTCTCATCGGGGTCTGGATGATACCCACTGGCTGGGCCAGGTCAGAATCGGCCTGCCGGACCGTTTTTCACCGGAAGGTGCTCGCGCGGTCATGATCCTGCCCATGCGCGGCGACGGGAATATCTGCGGCATACAACAGACCTTTATCAACGATGAAGGGCAAAAACTGGATCGTAAGATGCTGGGGCGGAAAGGTGTCATTCGCCTTCCGCCGCCACCTGAAGCTGTGCCCATGCCTCTCACAGGCACTGCCCAGGAGAAAGGCATGCTCCTGCTGGGAGAAGGTTTCGAGACTACAGCGGTAGCCATCCAGGCTAGCGGCTTGCCCGGCATCGTCGCCTATGACGTGGGACGCGTTCAGAAGTGGGCTATGGAACAAGCTGAGGCAGCACATAAACCTACCAATCGGGGGACAGCCGTTCCCGTAATCGGCGTTTTGGTTGACCGCGATATCAATAGGGTTGGGCAGCGCGGTGCTCGGGATGCCATTAGTAGTCTGGATGAGGCAGGACTGGCCGCACGCTATCTTGAGCCTTCAACTCAGATCATCGGCGGACCCAAAGGCGCTGATTGGGCGGATGCGCGGCAAGAACTGGGGCCTGGTGGAATCCGGGCGGCACTGACACAGTGCATGGATCAGCAAAACAAACTGGCGGCGTATCGCGAAACTCATAGTCATGAAGTTGATGCGGCGATGGCCCTCCCAGACGATCACAAACGCGCATCTGGCATAGCCGCCGTGGTGCCGTACATGTCACCGCGACAAATCAACAGAGCACTGGAAGACCCCTATTGGGTCGTGCGATTGAATACGCTGTACACCCTGCAGATGGCCGGGCGCACAGAGGAAATTGATAGAACGCATGCAAAAAACCTCGTGGAGGACAAAATTCCGGCGGTCCATACGCGCGCTATCGCCGCCTTTCAAGATCGTTTTTCACCACATCCATCAAAAAAGAAGGAGGTACCTATGCAACAACCCAGCGTTTCTCTGGACCCAAATGACAGCAAAGATGTAGCCGCGATTTTGGGACTTCCCGACAACACCAATTTCGACAACCCCATCCCTCCGCAAACACCGCCAGAAAGGAGTCACAACATGGAACAGCAAGCCAACGCACCGCAGGCCACCCGGCAATACCCCAGAATGGAAGCCTCTCTTAAAGCACAGGATGAAACCTGGTACCAGGCGAGTCTATATGCGGACAAGGAAGGTCAATTGAAGGGAACGGTCTCCATTACCAATAAGGAGCAGTCTCTTGATGAACGACACAAGGTAGAGTACGAGGCCAAGAATGACAAAAATGGAACGCCTTTTTTACACGCAAAAGTGCAGATTCCGGATCGCCCGGATGTTCACGTCTTTGTTCGCCCCGACGCCAAAAGTGAAGTCGCCATGGTGTCGTTTACGGAGCTGAAAAACAGAAAGCATCAGCAAATCGAAGGACAGGGTGGGATCCTCAAGCCCAATGATGCGGCGCGCACGGACGGCGCCAAGGATAAGACCATTCAGGCCATCGGTGAGAAGCTGGGGGTCAAATACCTCGAAGGGCCCGCCCCTGACAAAGAGAAACGGCAGTATCCCCGGATGGAGTCGGCTCTGAAGGCGCAAGATGGCACATGGTATACAGCCGGAGTCTATGCCGATAAAGACGGCCAACTGAAGGCGACCGTGCGCATCAATCACCAGGAAACTGGTCTGGATGAGCACCACAAAGTTTCCTTCGAAGAGCGTGAGGGCAGCAGCAGCGGGCGTTATTACAGCGCAAAGATCGAGCGCGAGGATAAGCCCTCCGTATTCATGAACGTGCAGGCTCCAACCATGAAGGAGGGTGATATCCGGATTGCCCGCACGGATTTTACCGAGTTCCACCCGGAAGAGGAGGACAAGAACAAACGCTTTGACCGCATCCAGGGTCAGGGGGGCTGGCTCAAGCCCAATGAGGCCATGCTCGTCAAGGGCGACAAGGATCATACGATGCAGTTCATGCGTGAGAAGCTGAACGTGGATCCGGTAAAGCAGGTTGAGCAGGCCAAAGCCAAAGCCAAGGGGGTCGAACGATGAGCGCTATGAAAATCGACCCAGCAGAAATCGAGGCGCAGCTGACCAGTAAGGATAGTGTGGCGCGCCTGGAGGCGGTCCACAACCACGCGGATATTCTGACCGCACAACAGGTGGAGCGGGCGCTAACCGATTCCGACACGAATGTACGAGTGTTCGCCGTAGCCGGTCTGTCAAAATCCATGGATGACGTACAGGTAGAGCGCGCATTAACCGACGAGTACGCGCCGGTCAGGAACATATCCGTCAATCGGTTTGCTGGGCGCATGAATGATGCGCAAGTCGACCGGGCGCTGGTGGACCCCGATATACAGACTCGCGCCTCTGTACTAAGCGACCTGGCGCCGCGCATGCGGGACCAGCAAGTGGAGAACGCATTGACGGACAAGGAGCCTACAGTACGAGCGGAGGCGACAAAGAGTCTGGTGATGCGCATGAATGATGCGCAAGTCGACCGGGCACTACATGATCCTGATTACAGAATGCGGGCGCAAGCGCTCGGCAGTCTCAGCTCACGCCTGTCAGACGAGCAGGTAGAGAAGGAACTGACCATCCGTAACGCCGCCTGGCGAGAAGTGGCCACAGAGCGTTTTGCCGAACGGATGAACGATACCCAGGTTGAGCGCGTGCTAACCGACCTACAGCCAGAGGTCCGACTGGCTGGTGTGACGTATTTGCACCAGAGGATGACCGACGCGCAGGTGGACAGGGCGGTTCGCGATGAGGACACGGATGTGCAGATTGCAGCGGAAAAGATGTTATCTCCCCGCGTTGCCAGCCAGATACCACCGCCGAGGGAGCAGCTACCGCGCATGGAATCCGCCCTGAAAACGCCGGAGAGTACCTGGTATTCGTCCGGTGTCTACGTCGACAAAGAAAACCAACTGAAGGCTACGGTGCGGATCAGCAACAAGGAGTCCGGCGTTGACGAAAGTCACAAGGTCTCTTTCGAGGAACGTGTGAACAACGGGGATCGTTATTACAGCGCTAAGATTGAGCGGGAAAACAAGCCAACCTTGTACATGAACGTGCAAACGCCGAACGTGAAGGCTGGCGAGATCCGGATTGCCCGGGCGGATTTCACCGAGTTTCACCCGGAAGAGCAGGACAAGGACAAGCGCTTCGGGCGCGTCCAGGGACAAGGTGGCTGGCTCAAACCGAATGAAGCCATTCTGAAAAATGCAGAAAATAACCGGACGGCAGCATTCTTCCGGGAAAAGTTGGATGTGGATCCGGTAAAACAGGTTGAACAGTCCAAGGTCAAAGCCAAGGGGGTTGAGCGATGAGCGCAACAGAAGAAATCAGGGTCTGGGCTACCGGAGCATACACCGAGGCTAACAAGCGGAAGGACGGCGAACGGTTGCGCAAACTGCGGCAACTCATGGATCACCTGCAGGTGTCCACCAGACTCCCGGATCCGGCAGGCCTCACCGTCGGCAGCACGGAGCGCTTCCTGGCTGAGCGCCGCATCCAGAAGCTCACACAGGAGGCGGCAGGCTTGGGTTATGAGACGCCTGGGCAGGATCTGCGCAAGGAAGCGGGAATGCACTTGGCCGGGCAGGCGCTGGGCATTTCGCTTTAAAGTGCTATGCTTCCCATTATGAAGCAAATGATGGTTGATCCTTATGGCCGCGACTCTGCCCTGACCGCTTTATACTACTTAGATCAGCGAGAAGATCTGTCGACGGCCACACTGTTCCGGTTGTTGAGTAACCCTCAACCGGATATGGCCTTGCGCGACCTGGAACCACCTCTCGGTTATTTTACGCGCCACGCCAATCCAGATCTGGATGGCGAGGGGCTGCGAGACGCCTTGGAACTCAACCTGCGGCAACATGACTGGCCGGCAGCCCAACGGGGAGGCTATTTGCTAGATTTGCTCTGCTATTTCGCTCCGCAGCATGAGGAATGGCAGCGTTCAATATTGCCATGGCTGGATGACGTGGCAAAACAATTGCCAGAAGTCCCCTTGTTGCCGTTTTTTCCCAGAGATTCACGGCACAATCCCATGGATGCCCTGGCCGCTCGCTGGCGTCTCTCGTCCGGAGTGCTCTATGACCGTCTCAAGCGGTTATTGCGGCCGCCATATGTCTGCTGAGTACCCGCACCTATACACCGAACGGCCCATTTTTCAAGCTGCGAGAGAGTTGATCCGACAAACGGAATCTTGTATGGACGGCCAACTGGAAGAGCCGGTACGTCTTATCATGACGGGTGGTGCCGCCATGGCTCTGTATTCCCCGACCCGCAGCTCGGAGGACGTGGACGCTATTTTCTCCCACCGGATAGTTTTGCCAGAAGTGCTTGTACCCTACGTGGATGAGCACGGACGGCGCTGCACACTGACTTGGGATCGTAATTACGCGCCGGTCATCGGCCTGATGCATCCAGATGCGGAAGAGGACGCCATCTTTGTGGCGCAGTCGCCAGATAAACAATTCGATATTCTGGTGCTTTCGCCGGTAGATCTGGCAGTATCCAAGCTGGGGCGATACGCTGACAATGACCAGAGGGATATTCAGGAACTTTATACCGACAGGCTAATCACTCCGCAGGCGCTGGAAGCCCGAGCTGAAGCCGCTATGCGCTATTACGTGGGGAATGTGGGACAGGTTCACCACAACACCATAACCGCACTACACAATATGGGATATCAGCCAACCATCCAGCCACCCTCCAAGTATATCCCCTTGGAACCCACGCGCCCGAAACGCAATGACGCGCAGCGGTTAGCCGAAGGTGGGGGATCTGGTTTCCCAACGCATTGCCTATCCAGGGGGCAGGCTACTGGCATACTGATCAGCTTGAGTGAAGACCGCTCCGTGGCCTTCCTGAGCCCCGCACGGGACATGATCGCTGTCTACCGCAGTGATTACAAAGCCATGTCAGAATTGTCCGCATACAGGGGCAAATTGGTGACACTGCTGGAACAGGGGCATAAACTGACCGTGCGTGACCGCGATAAAGAGCGGGGCAAAGGGCGTGGTTTATGACACAGAATAAAGGGCTACATGCAAAATCTAGTTGGAAACCTATGGCCTCCGAGGCCAAAAACCTTGATGATCCTTACTTGCCAAGGGTTTGAAGGTGAAAACCGGTGAGGAATGTGTGCAGAAGGCTACTGGTAGGAATGAGATTGTGTCCAGTTTGCGGAACTATGATCTGTACCATCCCCTGTCAAAGGCTTCCTGAGAGGGCTTCTGTTGAAGGGCCGGTACAGACTGATTGCGGTCGTTCAGCAGCGAAAAGCAAATGACCAAAAGCGGCCATTCAAGGTGGGAATCGTCAGCGCCCGGAGTTCGGCCTATGCGATCAGTAAGGCTGACCGATCCATATGACCGGTGTTCGGCGCTTACCAGTGAACGCCTGCATTTGCGGATGGTTTGGAGCCCAGCTAGAAACCATTCCGACAACATGCACTTGTTAAACATCAGTTTGGTTAAAGTTACCATTTAGATCAGTTTGTACCCAACGGATATAGCCGGTATTGAAAATCCTCTCAGCGAAATCAGTCTGGTCTATAGGGAATCCGCTCTTGGATATTTCTTCGTATTGATACTCGTGAATATGTTGAGCGTGAGAGTTCACAACAAATTTTTTCTCAGCAACCAGCTCTACTCCTAATATAAAATGTGGAAATAGTGCGCCTTTTACTGCTACTTCTTTTTGATTAGGGTATAGCCCTAAAGATTTATAAGTAGGCAATCCACAATCAGATACAACCAATTGATGGTGATCACTTAACCAAGGAGAAATTGCATGTAAATGAAATGGTTTTGGAATAAAATAGTGAAAAATAAAATTATCCTTAGTGGACTTTTTAACCTTTGAGAAGTATCTAGCTATTCTTTTTTCAATACTAGTTGAAACTAAATGAGTTTCTAAACGTATACCTGGTGAACCTGCAGTATGCAACCAGTACAAATAGTAATCGCGAACTTTTAATTTATCCGTTGATGTATGTGCGCCATTCACTCTTTCTAAAAAATCTCTGCGGTTAGATGGCTCAAAAAAATACTCCCTAAATTTACTAGAAGTGTTTTTTAAAACATGATATCTTCGCTCAGGAATATTTATTACATTGGCAATCCTTTCAAAGATAAATTCCAAAGTATGATCAGAGATATCATTAATGTCAGTTAGCGCTGAACGGTCCCCATCGGAATGATCTACAGAAAAGTGCCGTGCTTTTTCACCAAAATAAAATGCACGTTGAAACATCTCGCCTGATTCAAATTTAGAGTCGACCCCAAATAGTCGCCTCTTGACATTACGTTGCTCCTCCCCTCTAAATAATAATAACACTTCTCCTTCTTTATCCTTTTCACGAATAAACTTCATTAAACCATGAAATTTATTTAGGTTATCGGAGCAAAGGGGCGTCAAGCTTGCATTAACGTATTCCATATTTCCCACATTATGTTTAACGTAGAGTTAACCGGCGGCAGAGCCACGCTTTATCGACCGAGCATCTGTGTTGAACGCCAGGTTAGGGTTTTTCATTCAGGAGTTACCTTTGCGGATTGGGATTGTGGCGGGCTTTTTTCTTGATGTTGGCCTAGCCACTGGTTTATATAGAAAACTAGTGCGGTTGTGAGAATCGTAACAATGACACCGATTATTACCCTTGCCAGAACTTGGTCTTTTAACCATCGGCCAATAATTTTAATCAATCTGAATCTTTCAGGTGGATGTAATTTTTGCAATAATTTCTGAAATTCATTTTCATCCCAAACTAAGCCGCATTTCCCGTAAATAGGAACGAACTCATGAACCAACTTATTGAACAAAACGACATCAACAGGAATTTCGCCGTTTGCAGGGAAAGTCACATTGCGCCATTGCAAATGTTGGCCTTTTGTGTTTTTGACAATGATGCTGGGCATACATTAAACCCTAAATAAAAAGCCGCTTAAAAAATGGGAGACACGACAACTACCTTGACAGACGCCGATGGCTTATACTAGCCATCCCCGAGCCACAATGGGAATGACCGCTTTCGCTGCCCTGCCGCCGTTGAGTCCAGATGGTCGGCAGCAGACTGATTGCCGACACTCAGCAGCGGAAAGCAAATAACATCATCCGACCCATTGCTGCCATTCCGTACGGTTCAGCAGAGGCCACAATCAAGACTGGCTTCACCCATACTTGCCCCTATCCGCGTGCAAAGCGTTGTTCGGTGCTCTTATGTAAGCCTGCAAGCATATACTGGATAGACATGTATTCGTGCTCTATTGTCGCTGATTCTTCATAGGTTAGTCGCAATTCTTTTTCCAAATCATCAATATCAGCCAACCTCCGCGCCTCCAATATTTGTTCAAGAGCCTCGTATCCTTCACCTCTAGGCTGTTCTTGATTTTTGTCAACGATAACCTTTGCATGCTGCAACTGAGCTAATTTGACGCTTAACTGTTGCAACCGCATCCGTGATGCGTCTAATCGCTCACGTGTGTTGGTGGCCCTAGCGATGAGCGCAATTTCTTCTTTGCGGAATTTCATTTCCTCACGGACCATCGTTTCTTCTTCTCGATGCAGAAAGAGCGCAGCATGCCGATCCATATCGCGTTTTCTTAAATCCCGAATCTCGCGAATTTCATCCATGCTCTCGGGCGTAATCTTTTGCTCTAAATGTGTTGCGGCGAGCTCTAAAAAGCGATCAGCCTGGTACATGTAGAAGCTCTGGCCGGCCTTAGACAAGAACTCCTCGATAAGCTCCGGCCTAGGTCCGAGAGTTTTTCCTTGGAAGATTAAATACCAGTCTTCTTTTTTATCGTCGTTGATGAATATGACGCCATTCTTTGTTTCTATTGCTCGATTTATTATCTGATGCCAAATGATGAAATCACCATATTTTCGACTCACGCTGCTTGGTGATGACTTTCCACCACCGTCCTTTTCGTTATCTTTATAGCCTGGCGGCATCTTTTTCTCATAGCGTGCTTCACCTTCGTTGCAAATTTCCTCAAGATGCCCATCCGGATAGGGCGCTCCCACCCTTCCATTGAACAGATCTCCGATTACTTTTTGAATTGGGTCAGAAGACGTTCGACTCGCGTGAGCCTCCTTGGTTGCCTCCAGCTCCTTAATAACATCTCCCAACACCAGCGTTAATTTCAGCATTAGCTTATCGCTTAGAAAGGGATGCTTCCTCGCATCGCTCAATTCCCTCTGTAGCGTTTGTATATTTTTTAAAGTATCATCGTAGGACTTCTCTTGTTGCGCAATAACGTTCAGTCTGTTTTTAAAGTACTCCTGGGCCACCTGGTGGGGCAGCCACAAGCGACTTTTGAGCGCTCGCAGAACCCTTATGAAGTCGTTTCTGGTGGAGTCAGAATACCGGTAAAAGTTCAGCAATATATTTGTGTCAAGAATAATTTCACAGTTCTCCCAAAGACGACCGATCTCTTTGTCCTCTGGGGGAAAGTGGCCAGGGAATGTTTTTTTCATTTATACCCCTTAAGTTGAGCTGCTTGTTGAACTAAATCGGCTATATTGCTGGTATCCGGGGTTAGCTTCTGGCCGATATTACTCGTCCCAAAGCCAGACGGGAAGGTCCGCTCCCGCTGCCCTGCCGCCGTTCGTAATCGCAGGTCGCGTGGGTGATAGGCAGCCGGCAGAGAATCGGATTCCCGTGACCAGACTGCTTAATTCATCCCTGTTTTGCACAAAACGGCACATGTTGAGAATGATCCTGGTTAACCAGTCCTTGCACGCGACAGGCATTTCTCCCGCCACCCCCCTCACAATCTCCGGTCAACCACTTTTTGCATATAGCTGAAATTTTTATAGTCGAACGCTGAGGAAGTCAACCAAATAATTGATCAGCGAAACCGCTTTGAGGCTATTCACTTGCGTGCCATAGTCGAACGACTCCCCATGCAAAACCAAGTGCCGATTAAGTTCCCGCCAGCCTGTCAGGCCCTGGTCTTGAATCCTGCGATTTCGGTCGCCTCCACTCGCGTTGATCGGCAGGACGTTTGCCAACGGGCTAAGCATTGCCATTGAGAACGCATCTCGGGCGCTAGCAGTGACATGGAGCGAGGCTTTCGGCCTCCCAGTTGCGCGATCCTTCATGAAAAAGTGATAACCCGTCAGATCTAAGCACGCCCCGTCCGACTGGGCAAGTAGCACGGGGACGGATAACTCAAATTCCCCGCGACGATGCGCCGCAAGTGCTGCGCGAAGAATTTTCTCCCGATTTGGGAGAACTTTGATGAGATGGTCCTCGATGTCTTGCAAGCGATCTTCATAGTGCTGAGTTAGGATTAAATCAACATGGACAATCTCGCCAGCAAGCAACAATTCCTCCAGGTGCCACAGATCAGATATTCCCAGCTCACCGTCGAGGTACCAGCCATTTTCGCCCAGCGCCGATTGAAGCTTCGGGGGCATCTCGCTCAGTGCGACAGTCATTCCGGCAAAAACCGGAGCCAATCGATCCGAAATCGCCTTGTGCCACTGCCCGACCTGCTGGAACACATCGGGCAATTTGATCAGCGCTGGGCGCCACTGCTCCATGATGCTGGCATAGCGCTCTTGGAATCCTCTCATTACAGACTTGAATGCCTCTTGGGCGGCAGCATGTTGCTGACGCTCGTGCTCGCTGGTCGGGAGGCCTTGCTTGATCCTCGATTCGAGCGCCAGCAACTGCCCCAAAGACAGAGGCTTTGGCATTTCCGGGCGAGAGTGGGCATAACTCGCTGTGGCTTGATCATCACTTGACATTGGAACCGCCCATTTCTGATCTGACATGTTCGGATGGGATGCCGCGGTGTCTGTCAGGAGATGCAGAACGAATCAGTGCCGCCCCAAGCTGCCGCGTGTTCATTGGGTTGCCTTGGCCATTTCTCGTGTCAACGCCAAGATGCGCAGCAAATTGATGTAGCAGAGGCATCGCGGGACTTTGGATAAGACTATCTTTGAGGACTTCGATCGTTCCCGTCTCCATCTGACGAATTGTGAAGTCGCCTAGATATGCTTCGCAGGGGGGACTACTCGGCCGAGCCACTCGTGGTTGCTTCGGCGCAGAGATTGGCGCAAGTGGTAGGGAAACGCGCACGCCGGGTGGCCTTTGCTGATTGATCGTGCGTGCGGTCGCTGTGTCGGGATTGAATTCAATGATGCTTACATCTGACGGGATCAGGTGCCCATTTGCTCGTGCGTAGAACTCTGCTAGCGTCTCGGACCGCCTAGGGTGCATGGCTTCGAGCACAAAGAGGACCTTGCGGTAGCGTGTGGGAGCCAAGAGGAAGTAGTACATCGCCTCGTTCCACACAGTGATCTTGGCGCTCGGCATGTTGCCAGTCTCTGTCCAAGTATGGGACTTGCATTCAACGAGAAGCGGAGGTTTTTCGCTGCCCAAGTCGAAGCGATGTGGCTTGAGTATCTCGGCAACTCCAATAGGCACGCTGAAGGAGGGCGAGAGGGCAAGGCCTACATGCTCGACGAAGTAAGCGGCAGCTTCCCCTTCAAATTCGCGACCGACGTGTGCGTTTGACCTCGTGTTCGTGCGTTGATGACTGGTCATCTCCTCTCCGATTTGATTGTCTCGAATTTAAGAGCCAGAGGGGGCTCATAGAGGCCGTGACACCAAGTCTAATGGCAAAAATGTGTGGCCGCCAACTACTGCTCGGTCGAACTTCGGTTGTTCGTGGTGCCGTCACTGAACGTCCGCTTCTGGCCGATATTACCCGTTCCCAAGCTGGACGGGAATGACTGCAAACGCTGCCCTGCCGCCGTTGAAGTCTGTTGGTCGGCAGCTGCATTCCGCCCATTCACCCAACTATACGGTCGCTATTTTTAGTGGCTGTGGCCCTCGCATCAGTAAAATTCATCGTCGATATAATCTTCCGAGGCCAATTCGCGTCGTCCAGTCTTGATCCAGCGTTTGAGGTAGGCGGGTTGCGCAAGTCGTTTCATCTCCTGCCGTAATCCGCTAATGTCCTGTCGGGTTGCCTGAATGGTTTCCTGAATATCCCGCGACAGACCATGCGGTGAGTGTATGGCAAAAAGGGGTATCCCGAGACTGCCGGCCAGATGCTGCTGAAGTGCCTGCATTTTACCTTTTAAAGTGGCCAGATGTTCCTTGAGAGCCTGGTTATACTTTTTCAAATGCGCATCGCCCAGCTTATGGACCGCTTGCGCGTCCATCAGGCCCAACTCGTGCTGGAGAGCCAGCAGTTGCAAGAGATCATTTTCCCCATAGGCCTGATTGATCCGTTGCATCAGCGCCGTTTTCTGGGCACGTATGACCGGATCCGCCTCCCGGTCGGGATGCACGGCGCTGACCAAACGCCGATAAATGCCCTGCAGGGACTGGTGGATCTGCCCAGCCTGTTCTGCCTGACGTGCTTCTTGCGCCTTTTGCCGGGCCGTTTTGGGTCTGGTACGTTGGCTTTCTCGCTGTGACTGCGTTTGTGGCGTTTCCTCTTCCGTCCATGCCTTTGGGTTTTCTGAAGACCCTTTTCCATCACCCGCAGCTTCAGGGTTTAGGTTGAAAAAATCCTCCATGGACGCTTTCATCTCGGCGAACATGGCCTGTTCTTCTGCGTCGGGGCCGCCATGCCGATCATGTATTTCTTGCAACTGTGGATCGGAGGATTCCGTCATGAGGTTCTCGGCCAAGCGGGCGATCATCTGGGATAGGGTCTCGTTATCCGCTTTCCCCAGTTTCTGGGTCAGACTGATGGTGTCCAGCTGAACCAGCAGCTGAATGCGTAATTGCAGATGCTGGTCCCGCAACGGCAGAAGGTCCTTGAGTACACGCTTTCGCGTCGCCTCCATAGCAGATTCCCAATCGCTCATCTGCTGGCGGGCTTTGGCAATCTGCTGGCTGAGGCGGTTAAAAGTCTTTTGTTCCGGCGACAGCGGGTTGTCGGTCTGTGCCGGTGGCGTCAACACCAGCGCAGGAAATCGTAATGGGGGCATGCCGATGTCCAGAAATAGGGGAAAGGTGAACCGTGACACAAGTCTACGCCGGTGCTCTTTCATGGCGCAAACGCGCTTTCCCGGACACACCACCCTCCCGCACGCTGCCTTTTATCTATACCGGAATAGAGGCTGATCTCGGTTATTCCAGCTTTGCTCTGGCCAGATCCGCCCATCGTGTCGTGTAGGCAGGGGACTTGTTGCCGCGTTTCATGGCCCATCCACGCGGTTCCTGCAGACCGGCCACGCCCGGCTGCAGGGTGCCGCTGCCAAAACGCGCATTCACCTGGTCCAGCGTGATCATCAATTGATTGGCGCGCGCCTCATCTTCTGCCGACGTAAAAAGGTCGGCCTGCAAGGCATCCGCCGAGGTGATCTCCAGGAGATGCACGCCCGCCTTGGCATAAGCCAATCCCGACCGATACATGTCCACCAGTGCGATGCGGCCGGCCTGCAGGAACACCCGGGTATCCTGACTGGGATGATTCAGGGCGACGGTTCTCGTGGCATGATATTGCGGTAGATGGGCCTGAAAGGGGCTGGTGTGAATAAACACCCGCAGGGCACCGGCCACCGAACCCTGACGACGCAGTTTATAGGCGGCCTTTACGGTATACAGGCTGATCGCTTCGCCCAATTCCTCTGCGCTGGTTACCCGGCCGAAGGATCGCGAGGATTGAATCTCCTGCCGGGGCGGCGGGATGTCCACCATGGCGATGCAAGGTTCCCCGCGCAGTTCCCGTATGCTCCGTTCCATGAGGATACTGAAGCGCTTGCGCATCAGCGCGGGATCCGTCTGCCGGAGATCCCAGACCGTCTGAATTCCCGCCTCCTGCAATCGCGTGGTCCACTGGCGACCCACCCCCCAGACTTCGGAAACCGGCAGTTGTTGCAAGAGACGCTGCTGATCCCCTTCAGCCAGATCGTCCCACACGCAGACTCCCGCATATTCAGGCATCTTTTTGGCGACATGGTTGGCGAGCTTGGCGAGCGTCTTGGTCGCTGCGATGCCTACCCCGACCGGCAATCCCACCCATTGCCGGACTCTCTGCCGGGCCGCTTGTCCCCTGTGGAATAGTCGGTCTTGCGCAAAGCCCCGCAGATCCAGGAAGCATTCGTCGATACTGTAGACTTCCTGAATAGGGCTGAAGGTCGAAAGAATCCCCATCATGCGATTGCTCATATCGGCATACAGGCTGTAATTGCTCGACAGGGCGATGATTCCTTCCCGTTTGGCCAGCTTCTTCATCTGAAACCACGGTGTCCCCATGACCACACCCAAGGCCTTCACTTCAGCCGAGCGCGCGACAACACAACCATCATTATTGGAGAGCACCACCACGGGCCGCCCTTCCAGATCCTGGCGAAACACCCGTTCGCAGGAAACATAAAAATTCACACCCAAGTAAACGGTCGATGGACATGATGGTTTCGTTGTTAAATCAATGAGATTTCTTTCTTTCCTTTGTCCATCGAATCTGACGGAATGATGGACATTATGGGTGGATCTTGTCCATTTTTCTAGATTCAATTTTCAATCATATGCGGCTATGAATGCCCATGCTCGAAAATGTCTATTAGATTTTCCCGCGTTTTGATGGAACCGAAGATATCGCGGTGCGCTGCACAAATAATGCAATTCAACCGGTAAAGCGTGAGCACGTTATGGTGGACGGGCGCCGCCTTCCGACCCACAACTGCCGCCCAGCCTTCAAGACCATGACGGTCTGATATTCGAGGTCGATCTGCCATTCAATTATTCGAGGTGAATGCCGGGTCATCGGCCTAAGCGGACAATCGTAGTCTGATTCTCCGCAGCTTGCTGCGGGGTGGGTTATTTTCTTTGGCTATATGCAAAATCTGGTTGGAAACCTATGGCCTCAGAGGCCAAAAACCTTGATGATATTTACTTGCCATGGGTTGGAAGGTGAAAATTGGTGAGGAGCGCGTGCAGAAGGCTTCTGGTAGGAATGAGATTGTGTCCAGTTTGCGGAGCGATGATCTCTACTCCCCCCAATCCGGTCAGATGCCTCCTGTAGAGATTTTGTGCTGAAGGGCCGGAATAGACTGTTATGTATACCTCGCGATTATGTATAGCAGTAAAGTTGCGAGCCTTGCTACAACTGGGTCGCACGTCCGAAACCTACTCGCGGACTCTACATAATAAACGCTGTTTTGGAAATGCCAGTAAGATGACTGACCACCGGCGGTGCCAAATATTGGTATCAGGCTTTTCGCTCGGAAACAGTGGTATGATTCACAGACGACCACCTCTCCGAGCAGTAAATCAATGGTAATCCAAAGATCTCAGGTCCGCATTGTGGCCATGAATCAGACCGGTAGTTGGGGTGTTGATCTGCAGCGCATGCAGAGCGCTGTCGTGGTGAACTGCTCCGGGCCGCCCAGTTTTATGTATAGCATAGCGACACCGTTCGTACCAAATGGCCAGCATTGACAGGGCTTACAGCCAGCTCGACATGCACGCTATACATAATCACGAGGTATACATAACAGTCTTTATGTATATATATACATAAAGACTGATTGCGGACATTGGGTTACCTAATCGCGTAATGAAATAAATAGCCTGGCCCGCTGAATTGCACTATGCTTTTCCCAGCACAGCCTGCCTTGCAGGAGAGGTCACCATGGCGATGGCACGACAGGCTTTTCGCCGAGCATCTGTAATCGATACCTTAGCGCGGAAACTCTCCAGACACAATGATACATAAGGTCTGGCCTGATTAAACATGAAAAAAAGCCCCATATAGCGGGGCAAGACGAGGAGGGACTACGCATAGATGGCAGGTATCAATTTATCTGGATAAACACGAGTGATTGATGCGCACATTGTCCGGGCCGCTATTGCTGCCGCCGTCATGCTTTTTGCGGTACGTCTCTGACGTATAAAAAGCGATTAATGATATCAACACTATTCCAAGCATGGGCGACCACAAAAGAAGAGGTATCCGGTGACTCACTTCCGCTGAACAATGTGAATAGTTTATCGAGCCTATAACATAAAAATACCCTAGCACAATGAGCGCGCATGAAACTGCCACCGCTAGAATTCTTGCGCTGTGCAGAATAAAAATCATGCTTCGGTTTTTTGTGTGACGTTTGCGTGACATCGTCAGCAGCGCACCGGTGGCTGCAAAAAAAACGACGAAGCACAATAGAATCAGCCCATTATATTCTAACAATCGATATCCAGCTTTATTGTACTCGGAAATGGTTTGCAGGCTAGAGTGAATCGTTTTCCCTTCCCACGCGCCCAGGTGGGCATCTGAGTACCCATCGAGAGCGGCAGCGGCATTTACAGATTTTTCTATAGTGACCGCACTTGCATCACTTGAAACTTTCGTGTTGCCAATTATCTGTGCCACCCCTGGCGTCAATCCGGTGATTGACCATCCGCCCACCTGTACCGTGGTCGCAAGAGCAACTCCTGAAAATAGGGATATTATCAGGATAGGAGCCAACATCTGGAGCTGGCGTTTAATAAAATGATATACATTGTCTGGTATATGTGAATAAGTGATAAACATTTTATATTTCAACCGTTATCAGCGTGTGCATGAGATATGTCGCCTGCCGTAAATGTCGGATTGTTATTTTCATCCGGATTAAATATAAGCGCTTTATATTCCGCTTCTGTAAACTCCTTGTATCCATGAATCATGGCTGACGTTATGTTATGCTTGCCATTTATTTCGCGCGCAACAACGGCTGCCAGGTGAGCCACAACAAAAGCTATCAATGCAAAGAATAAATATTCATGAACCGTCATCCATGGAGAGTTCATCTGCGTTGTGCCGCCGGGCATAAACGATAAAAAAATACCTATGGCGACCTGTGCTAGCGCAATGATAAAGAAAACAATATAGACGGGTCCAGCAAAAGCGTTGTGCCCAAGGCTTGGCGGGCATGGACGGCGAAACAGGGTTATATAGTAGAGGAAGGTTTCCTGCCAGTCGCGCCGTTGATTTGGGGTAAGCGGCAGCATATCTCGCCAGCGTAACGTCTGTGGCCCCACAAAAAGCAGGGCGATTCGCAGCGCCAGACCAGTGGCAAACGCGTATCCTATATAAAAATGAGGTACATTTACACCAAACATCATGGCCGTGGATAATTCGTCACCCCAAATAAAAAAAATTGCCCCGGTGGCGAATTGAGCCATCAGGGTAATGACCAGCCACCAATGTAGGATACGCGAAAACAAGCCCCATGTTTTTACTGATACAACCTCTTTATTGCATGTTACATTTGCCATTCAGCTTACCTCCCATACCCACGCCCACGCCCAACCAGTGTCCATTGCCAGCACAGGACCATGCAATCGATAGCATTCATCAAGGCTCCACCATACCAAAAGCTACTTAAACAGACACTGCGGCAAATTGTCGCACCGCACCGGGTGCGACAATTTGCCGCATTCACAATTCTACAGGTCCTCAGCATAATCGCCTGTCTTATGAGTTTGTTTATCATCTTTTCACTATGCCATGGCCTTTTGGCCGTTGACCTAAGGTAAAAATATGTACACAGATCGACATATTACAATGTGTCGTACGCATCGTCCCGTCTGGTTGCTTTGCCTGGGGATATGCGCCTTAACCTGTCAGACCGTATCCACAGCGGATGCCGCCAGTCTCAGCAATGCGTTTTCCTGGAATCTGCACCTCAGCGTGGATGGCGCGGACAACTTCTCTGGGGGCGCGGCACCGGGAGCGGTGGGCAACGCTACCGGCAAAGCGGGTTTTGCATTTAATACCGCGCGCGCCGGATGGTGGTCCGGCCGGTTGGTCACCGAGTTTTGGCGATCAAAATAGCAGCCCGGAGAAATATGTGGGCGATATTCAAGGCGTCAACAACCTGACCGGCCTCAACAGGGGCGCACTCTATAAACTGTATTACCGCCAAAATATGGGCAATGCCACGTTGCGGGCAGGACTCATCAGTGCCAATGATTATTTCGATGCGAGCGGGGTGGCGAGCCGGTTCTTGAATGTTTCCTTTGGATTCACACCGACTATTGGTGTCAATGTGCCTGCCGCGTCTTCCTATCCGTTCTCCAGTCTGGGCGTGATGGGAAGTTACAGCGCACACGGTTGGACCGCCATGAGTGGCGTATTTGAAGGCGATGCCATCCACCCTTTACGGAACCCCTATCATCGCGGCGACATGATTTTGCTGGAGGCCGATCGGAGTGGGTCTGTGGACGGCGGCCACTATACGGTGAAGGTCGGCGCCTGGCAAAACAGTCAAATCCCTCAATACCAATCTGCCTTGGGTAACGATACCAGTGGTCTGTATTCCATAGAAGAATATCGGTGGAAACAGGATGGGATGGCTTGGGGGGGATTCCTGGAGTTAGGCGCCGCGCCCAATCCGGTCAATACCCTGCCATGGTATCTGGGTGCCGGATTACGGCTTCGTCATTTCTGGTTGGCCCGTCCTGGCGACAGCCTGGGAATCGGCATGGCGCGGGCATGGTTGCGGGGTACGCCGCACAGGGCGGAAACCGACGTTGAATGCTACTACTCCGCCAAAATCATATCCCATCTCTATCTCCAGCCTGACGTGCAATATGTCATCCATCCAAGCGGAAGCTATCCCAACGCCTTGGTGGGACTGCTCAGACTTCACATGCGATTCTCATGAAATTAGCAGCTTGTCTCTACAATATAGGACCTACTATGACAATAAAGTCACGATGGATGCCATTTATATTTGCACTGGCTGTAACCATTCCAGGCTCTGCGCTAGGTGCAAATATATCGCAAATACGAGGCTTTTATAGCTGTGCATTACCACCTACGTTGGCGGTTTACCACGACGCTATTGTCGCATCAAGAGATCTGGCAAGCCATCCTGATTTTTTCAAAAACAAACACCCCGGTTCCTCGTTTAACGAGGAAAGTTGGCTTTATGCCTTATATGCCATAAAAGCATTGTCAAAATGTACAATACCACTCGGTTTAGAGGGATCGAGAAAATCCTTGCGCATGGTTAGTAGCGCAAAAGATATACTAGATAGATATATATCATTCACATGGTCACCAACGCGTTTAAATCTAGCCAAACAGTGGCCAGAAATACAGTCTGACTATGACAATATAAGAATATTAACAGGAGGGTATTTTCAGAGCTTAACTGTGCCAAAAGGCGTTATAAAAACAGATGGAAAGTATGAGGCGATGATCCATATGCAAATGATGATGAGAAAAAACTAGGTTATTACTGGCGTGCATAATGGCCAGATAAACAGGTCTGTTGTAGCATTATATACCGCGGCAAAGGGAACGTGTAATTCATCCTCTTTTCCACGGCCAACTGATAAATCAACCCATCAACCAATAAATGCTATTAAAGAGTGCGTCATGAAACATAAAAAACTTGCTTGGTCTATTACGCCAGGCTCCACTTTTGCCGTAGCCCTGGACGATTTGCCATTGACCGCCGTGTCAGTCGAAGCGGCGATCCAAGCCATGATGACTGTGCAACCGATAGCCCTTGGTACCGCTGCAAAGAGCGAATTTTATATTGTTTTACGCAGGTTTGAAGCAAGAGAAGGGCGTTGTTTTTGGGTCAATAAAAATCCGGCTAATTCCGGGTTGAAAAAGCATGTTTCCTAAAGCTTTGTGCGGCAGCATTTCAACGTAGATTTTCTGCGAAGAAAAACATGGGATATAGGTGCTTCCATATATTTGTCGATTGCAACATATTATGCTGCTAATGATAACATTGAGCGCATTTAAATGGTTCGTTTTCATGTTAAACGGTGGCAGTCTATTTGCATTTTAAACACCGCTTAAAATCACCACCTCTCCTTATTTAGCCCACGCATGTGGGCTTTTTTTTGGAAATTATAGTTGTTACTTTTGCTTGTAGAACAATGAAATAAGGCGACGACTATGCCATGCTTTTTCGCGACGAGGCGCAGATTCGCGCTATCTCTCCCGATATGACCCCGTTGCAGAGGTTGGATCTGCGCCGGGTAGCCATTACCCCCACGGGGAAAGGCGCCGGGTGGCGCGGCAGTTTGCCCGCCACTGGGCTGGGTTTAAAGCCATAGCCGCGCTACAATAGTTTGGTTTCACGCTGCCAACAGGAATGGTTATGCCGTAGGGCCAATCAGCCCTACGATCAATCATGTATTAAAAAGGATCTTCCATGAAAGCATCCCGTCATGGCACTCTGCTGCCGTTGGCCGCCGTTGTGTTGCTGTCGCTCATATGGGGTTATAACTGGGTCGTGATGAAGGTGGCGATTTCAGACTGCGGACCTCTACTCTTCGCGGCATTGCGGGTATGGCTGAGCGTGCTGGTATTGATCCCCCTGTTACTTGTCATGAAACGTCCCATGGCTATGCCGCCAGCACGCTATGTGATTCCCTTCGGTCTGCTCCAAACAACGGGCTTTGTCGGCTTTGCCCTTTGGGCGCTGGAGTATGGTGGGGCTGGCCGAACCGCTGTACTCGTATACATGATGCCCATTTGGTTCATGCTCATGGCATGGCAAGCGCTTGGCGAACGGCTCAGCGGGATTGCGTGGCTCGCACTAGCGCTCGCACTCCTGGGCCTGCTGGCCATACTTAAACCGTGGGATTTTTCTGGGAATTGGCGCGGCACCCTATTGGCCTTACTCGCCGGGATCTTCTGGGCCGCATCAGCCATCTGGCAGAAGCGTCATGCTCCGCCGGGGCAAGATCTTTTTACTGTGACTCTCTGGCAAACGGCCATTGGCGGATTGGGGCTTGCCCTCATGGCCGGGATCGTGGACCCCCTCACCATCCATTGGACACCGGCTTTTATCGGCGCGCTCCTTTACAACGCCCTTCCCGGAACCGCACTGGCCTATTTTCTCTGGGCCTACGCCCTGCAGAACTTACCTTCGGGAATCGCTGGTATGGGCACTCTCCTAGTACCTCTCATCGGCGTGGCAGCAGCATGGTTACAATTGGGGGAACGTCCTGGAATATGGGAAAGTGCGGGTATGGTCGTCATTTTTATGGCCCTGGCATTGGTAAGTTGGCAACATTTACGGTCAGATGCTCGCGAACCTACACCTACCCCTCAGGAATAGGTTATGTCATTTGTCACGAGAACGCGCCTATGTGAGGACTTTTTGTGCGGCAACCAGAAGGCTCATTCACAATTCGAATGACGGTAAACGCTGCCCTGCCGCCGTTGAAGTCTGTTGGTCGGCAGCTGCATGCCGCCCATTCACCCAACTATACGGTCGCTATTTTTAGTGGCTTTGGCCCTCGCATCAGAAAAAATCATCGTCGATATAATCTTCCGAGGCCAATTCGCGTCGTACTGTCTTGATCCAGCGTTTGAGGTAGGCGCGGTTCTTGATGAATGAAGTGGATAAGCGAATAGTCCGCGGCCAGCAGCTAGGCTTGTAGCACCCATCTACAGACATCCCCCGCTATACCCTTGTAAGCAATCCGCTTGCAGGAGTTTTTCATGGCGGCAAGAAAATGGAAGCACATCATCGGCGCGGTAGCCACGGTCGCCATGTGGACCGTGATCACCGTCGGCGTCCTGACTATGGCTGTGGCGTCCCTGAGCGCCGCTGACCGTCTGTCCCTGAACACCACGACCTGTTTCCCCGTGGGCTTCTATCAACGCGGCAACACCCCCGTCTCCCTGAAAGACGGCGACATGGTGTATCTTTGCCCGCCCATACATAACGCATCGATGGGCCAGGCTATCCGACGGCGTTGGATTTCTCACACCTCAGGCGGACCCTGGGCCTGCCCTGGACACCTCACCCCCTTCCTCAAGAAGGTAGTCGCCCTACCCGGCCAAACCGTTCTCGTGAAGAGCGACGGCGAATGGGCCGATGGCGAGAAATTACCCAATAGTCAGATGATGATCACCAGCCCCGGCGGCCGACAAGTGATCCACATGCCGTATGGCAGCTATCACATCAAGTCGGGCACCTTCTGGGACTATGCACCGGGCAATTACGCCTACGACAGCCGGTATTACGGGCCAGTACCCATCGGTAACATCATCGGGTCGGCCAAGCCTTGGCTGGTGATACCCGGATCACAGTACTGGCTGCAGAAAGGGAATCAAGAATGACAACGCTTGACGACATCCAACAGGAAGCCGAAGTGCTCTGGCGGGATGGCCAGGGGGAGTGGCCCTGCCCCACCGTTGGATTGTTCACATCGGATTGGAAACGCCAGCTCACGGGCTTCGGCTATACATCGTCCCAACATAGGGTCTTCCTGCATACCAAAACCCTGACCGACCCGGAGCTGCGCTGCTATGTCCTGGCGCACGAGATGGGGCATGTAGCCCGGCACCATCCGACCAAAAAAGACGCCATCGTTTGGTTTCTGGCCATCCTCCTGCTTTCCATGTCGGTCATGATCGGACTGTGTCAGGCCTTCTGGTTGGCGGCGCTGGGGGGCAGCATCGTGGGTCTCTATGCCCTACCCCAGGCCGAGCGCGCTGCGGATCTATGGGGCGCTCAGGCCCTGGGAGGATATCATCTCGGTGATCCCAAGACCGGCGCATACGCCATGATTCGCGGCATGCAAATCGCCATGGTCGCCTGCGGCAAGCCCAATGATTCCATCATGCAGGATCGGCTGCAGAACCTTCGGAACCGGTTCTGATGCTGCCCATTCAGCCGGCCATTCAACAATGCGCAGCGAAAATTGCGCCAATCACCATGGCGGCGATCGTCCGGGTGGAATCCGGCGGAGATCCGCTGGCAATGTGGGACAATACCGCTCGCAGAGGCTATCACCCGCATGCCTTGCGCCAAGCCCTGGCTATTCTGCGGCGATTGATGGCGGCCGGTCACCAGGTGGACGTGGGCATCGCCCAGGTGGACACCGAAAACTTCCGGGAATATGGGCTCACCCCTACTACGGCGCTGAATGCCTGCGCCAATCTGCACGCCGGCGCTGAAATTCTGCAGGCCGCATGGAACACTGCGCGGCGTGAATATCCCGGCAATCCGCAACGCGCACTCTTCCATGCGTTCGAGATCTACAACTCGGGTGCGCCCATCGGCGACCGCGGCTATGCGAATCACATCCTGGCTGCAGCGGTCATACCCGTTTATATCCAGGGCGATGGCGCCATGCGCTATCACGCCGTGTCGGCCGCCGCATTTGCCCTGCCCGTTCAAACGATCTGGGATCCTGCGGCACAGAAGCCGGGCGACGGTTTCATGCAGTGGACAGTAGCACACCCGAGTTCGACAGTTAATCTCGCAACTCCTTGATATTGCTAATAGTTATTTCAAAACGCTCCACTACAACAGCGTCAATTGCTGAGACGCAGCTGGTTTTTTTACCCGGAGGGCATGCAGAACCTCGCTTTGACACTCGTGGATGGAAGACACCCCGGATACGGGTGGGGCGCCATTGAGACGAACTCGGTGATGCTGAATGCGGTGGAGTTGCTCCAAGGCTCGTTCCGGCGTCAGCCCGGTGTGACTCACACGTAAACGACTGCGCATGACCCGATGCAGAATCAGCGCCATGAAGCAGATCGCTGCGTGCGCCCGTATCCTGTCGGGCAGGCGGTGGTAGACCGGGCCGATTTCCAGCTCGGATTTGAGCACTTTGAAGCCCCGCTCGATATCGGCGAGAGACTTATAGCGGGCCACAACCTCCGCCGGTGACAGGTCCTGCACATTGCTCACGAGCAGGAGCTTGCCGTCCATCTTTTCCGCCAGGGTGCGTGCGCTTTTGTCGATGTCGTAGCTAAACTGCTGTGCGGCCATATCGACTTGGATGATGCGCGATAAATGCGCCTCGCAGACGGCATGGTAGAAGCGTGCCTTGGCACCGCTGTCGGAGAGTTTGCGTCCCCGATGCTTTTTGCCGTCGTCCTGATCATCCAGTTTGCCGGCCCACTGGTCGCCCTGAGTAATCAGCGCTTCGATCCGCGCATTCCGCTTGGCGGTCTGGTCCGCCGCCGTCATGGGATCATGGGCGATAACCAGCCGCAGGTCGTTCCAGGTGCGCTCACCGATGACTTCTTCAGTGGCAGTGTTGCACGACTCCCGCTGGAAACTATCCAGCAGATCGGTAAATTCATGGTACCGCCGCCCCGGTACGGCCAGGATAAACTCCAGAGACTGCCCGTTGGCCAGCCGGATCGCCTGCAACGCCTCCAGATTGTCCAGACTCAACAACCCGCGATCCGCGATGAGCACCAGGCGCCGCACTGTCGGAAAGCGCTCCAGCACTTTGCCCAGGGTCGGCAGCAGCGTTTTGGTCTCAGCGGTGTTGCCATCGAAGACCTCATGGTAGATCGGCAAACCCTCTGCAGTCTGAACGACCCCCAGCATGAACTGGCGAGCGATCAGACCTTCCTTGTCCATCCCGAATTGACGGACGTCCTGGGGAACCGTGACCAGGCCTTCACTGCGGATCGTGGTGAGGTCATAGAAGACCACGGACAGGTCCTGATCGATCAGGGGGCGCAACAGTCCGGCTACCACAGCATCTACGGCACTCTGTTGCTCCATCAGGGCGTCCATGCTGCGCAGGAGTTGCTGGTGGGTAATCGCTGTCACGGTGACATCCGGCAAGGCGACGGTTTCCAACCAGCGCAGTACGCCCAGTTTCGATTCGGGATCGCAGAGCCGGTTGAGGACCATCACCCGGATCAGCGCTTCCACATCGGTCGTATGGCGGGTCTTGCGGAACACCTGACGTAGGGCGCTGAACCCCAGCTCCTTCCAGATTTCGGTCAAGGCCCAGACATCGCCAAAAGCACGCGCTGCTTCAAAAGCGATGGATGGTGAAGAAATCATTGGCGTCGGGGTGGGTACCTGGCCGCTGACCTTTATCAGGCCCTGAATCACGGCATTCAACTGACTGTCGACCTGATCCAGCCGCCCAAGTGTGGCGACGGTACGCTTTTTGACCTTTCCGGCATCATCCCGGTAGGACTCGACAAGCTGGACATAGCGGCGGCTGCCGGAGGTGGTTATCTTCACATGCATGCCGCCACTTTATCAGCGTTCATAGGCATGTCAATAAAAGAGCCTAAGTGATAAAACGTGCCACCACAGAAGTTTTAGAAAATACGCGCTGAAACCCCTATGAATGCTGGGGCGACGTTACGAAATTGACGATTTTTGCCGATGAACTGTCGAACTCGGGAGCACAGATGGCCTATCACCCGCAGCGGATGGAACCGGCCACGAAAATGGCCGCCATGACTACCAGCAGCCCCGTGCGCCTCCATATCAACCCATAGCAGTCATCGGATCAGGTTCAGAAATTCCTCCGGTAAGGCACTAACGGCAGCCAGTGCATCGGCTACCGCTTCATCGGAAACCTCTTCGTCGCCGCCACCAAGACCAGCGGCAGACTTACGGCTGGCGTCTATCTCCTCGATCAGATCATCCGGCATCGCTGCCTGCGGGAACTCGTCACTGGGTGCCTCCACAACCCCGCCATGCGGCCCGAAGATTTTCACATAATCTTTGCCGTGGCAGAGCACATCCGATTCCATCGGCACTGGCACCCGCGCTCTTTTCAGAAAAACGGGGTCCTTGAAATAGAGGATTTGCTGTCCATAGACGGGCGCGAAACCAGCCGCCAGAACCAGCATGTCACCAGCCTCCACAATATGATCCCCGTCTTTTTTAGGGCCGCGCAGACGCATGACCTCATCCGGCGTGAGCAGTGCCCGGCTTTGATAGGTCAGCGAGGTGCTCATTCCTTGCGCTTGCGGCAAGACGGAGCCTTGATAAGTCTGGTTCGTGTTTTCCATGGTAATGGTTCTGGTGCCTAACATGTCAGACACCCACTTGGCCGTTTCTATTTGATTAGGCGCATAGATGATGCGGATGTGGCAGTTACCGATAATGGCCTTGGATCCGGACTTCCCGTAACCATGCGCCTCATCTTCCAACTGAGCGGCGTCCTGGGTGATCAACATCAGTTTGACGTTGTAACCCGCCAGGAAGGCAATCGCATCCTGAAAAATATCCATTTTCCCGAGCGATGGGAATTCATCGAGCAGGAGCAGCAACCGATGTTTTCCCACACACACGATCCGGCCATCCTCCTGCACCAGACGATTGGCCGCTGTGAAACGACTGGCAATTTGATTCAGAATCAACCGAATCAGCGGCTTTAACCGGTTTTTGTCTTCGGGCGAGGTAACTAGGTATAAAGACACCGGATCTTCGTGATCCTGAAGATCGATGATCCGGAAATCACTGAACTCGGTCCACCCGGCGACAATAGGATCACGATAAAGACTCAAGAAACTATTCATCGTACTGATCACGCCGGATTTTTCATTGTCCGCCTTATTGAGCATCTCTCTGGCCGACTGCGCAATAACGGGATGCACCCTGGTGCTATTGCCACGCTGGTCTTTCCAGTGAAACTTGCCCGCAGGATCATGCTCGATCCGCATCATCCGCTCAAAAGCAACGTCTACATTACTCAATTCCGGGTCATTCAGGTAAGCGGACACACCGCGCATGGTTTTATCCGGCTGGGTGTACAACACATGCAGAATCACGGAAACCAGCAGCGCAAACCCAGTCTTCTGCCAGTGGTCATTCAGGCCCTTACCGTCCGGGTCGACGATCATGGTGGCGATGTTCATCACATCCTTGACTTCAAACTTGGTGCCCACCCGGATTTCTTCCAGCGGGTTGAAATGACAGTTTTGCGCCTCCTCGTGGTTAACGTCGTCATCGTTTTCCGTCGCGAACCCGGGATTGAACTTCAGGACCTTGCTGCCCATTTTGCGCCGATATCCTGCGGTCAGCGCATAATTTTCACCTTTAATGTCATGTACGACGACACTTTCCTTCCAGCCACCCAGCAGGGTAGGCAGCACAAGGCCAACTCCCTTTCCGGATCTGGTGGGCGCGAAGGCGATAATGTGCTCCGTGCCGTCATGGCGCAGGTACATCAGCGCCTTCCCTTCTTTATAACCTCCCACATAGCAAATTCGATCACTCTTCTTTTTGGTATCCGGAAGGAGGCTCATCCGCTCGACTTCTTCCCTAGTCGCCCAATGTGCGCTGCCGTGGATGTCATTTTCAAGGATCTGATCCTGCGCTTTTCCCGCCTTCTTGCTACCGATCCAGTAGCCGGCGCCGACGAAGGCCGCCGTAATGCCAGCGGCCGCCCAGAAGGCATCGGAGATCAGCGGGTATTTCGTGTAATATTCGAGGAACGGCTTGAAGAAGGGGATCAGGCTGTAGGCCTGGACACCTCCGATGAAAACCATGGGTTTGTACAGTGGCATAAAATCGTGGACTGTTGGCCCCAGGATGTGCGCCCCGACCGTACCGCCGACCAAGTTACCAATAATACCACCGAAGATGGCCCCGGTGATGGCGTCATGGGTCGCAAAGCGGGCTTTGCGCTGGGTCTGGTAGTCAAACAGATTCTGGTCTGGCCGGTGACCACCTGGTTTCTTGAGCATAGGAATCCTTCTTGGTGGAATGTATCATGGTGGTATAGCGGCTCTACTTGTGAGATACGGGAGGGACGGGAGGAGATATGTCATAATCTGGGGAAGATTTAGTGGAAGATAACGACCTATATTCGGCAATAGAAAAAAGAAAAGAATACAAAGAACGTGATATTGATTGTTTCTGGAAAAATGCACGGCATTTATTTGTTTCTGCAGCTTTTCTTAGTCAGCTCATAGTTCTTGTTTATTTTTTCCATATCCACTATACGCCAGCCCACCTTGAAGACATAGTGTTTATCGGGGCGGAATCATTTCTGGCTCTTGGAACAGTATTAACCATACTTTTGTTTATGATGTTGCTTCCTCTGTTATTGTATCCAAAAGAATTGTCAATAGCGGTATACGGATTTACAAGGAACAAACGGCAAAGGCTAAAAATAGCAAAATCAGACTTAATTTTCTCTCTAATATTTTCCTACGCTGGAAGTCTTCTTGCAGCGATAGTGTTTATCAATAAATTTACTATATATATATTATTTTTTGCATTAATCGTGATGCTATCAGCCATATTTATCGGAGCTATCGCAATTGCCAGATTTCGCTCCACCCATTATTTCTATTTACTCCTATCGGCGCAAATCCTTTTGACCATACTAATCATATGGACAAATCTGGAACAGGCCGGTTTGAGAGACTTCGGGTGGGCATCCACCACGGGAACCCTAATCATAAAAAAGAACGCCTTTACCAAGGAGATCATGCACAACAGAGAACTTGTACCATGCGTACCGAAATACAAGACGTTATCACACCATTATATGGTGTTCCACACGAATATTCTATTCAAGGGAACAAAACAGTCACTCCTATCCTATGACGGTACGACAACATCAGGCTTGAAATGCAATGGTAGATTCTATGCTTCTAATAATGTGCTTGCGTTATTTCAGTAAGTGCATCATTCACACATAAAAACAATCGGATCATTTCCCCTTTCTCGCCATAAAGTAGATTAACGCCAACAAAAATACAAACAACACCAACTTAAGAAAAAAATATTGTGAAATCATGGTGGGCAACCTTCGATGTCAGATGTCATGAGGGTATAGCCCTGCGCAGTGAGAGATAGTGTGAACCGGGATTCTCGGTTTCGTCGCGGAACTTTTGCCGCGAACACACGCCTGGGCCTTTCGACCCATTAGCCCCAACATCTTGGCGAAAACCGCGCGGCGATGTTGTAGCAACTTCCCGGTAATGTACCCAGAGCACGCCGATCAGCGCGCAGGCGAATGCCCGGTACAGAGCGACAGTTTCCTGCACCATCTCCCGTTGTTTGTGGTTGCCGATAAGTGACCAGCGATCCGTGCGCATGATTTTATCTAAATACAACTATCATTACTATACTCCCTCCTGGCCTACGGCCCAGGAAGGGGCAAGCGGGCGAATGTTTAATAGTCCAAGGGGGATGGCCTATTGCGCCAAAATTACACGCAAAGCTTCCAGCACAGTATCACCGGATAGTTCCATATCGGCCCTACCGGCCTTTTCCAGCAAGCCTGCTGCGATCTCCTGTGGCACACGAACGACAATCAGCGGTGCGTAGCCGTTGGCGGCGCTGGATGCCGTAGCTGCATCGCGAATGGGCATACTTTCTTGGGCACTTGTCCGCTCAAAGGTCACTGTCCCTCTGGTTTCTGTCCCCGCATTGATCGCTGGCCTGGTGACTTGTTGGGTCATCTCCCCCGCTCGGCGCGCCGCGAACGCAGCCTCCTGCAGTTCATGGGCATCGCCCATGCTTTCAAAAGTGCCCTCGGCGTCACCAGAATCAGGAAAGAACAGGGCGCGTCCTGTGGCGGCCTTACCATAATCCTCCTGCGCGGGATCTTGGCGAGGACCTTCCTCAACAGATTTCTCTGAATGGGTCACCGAAGGCATGGCATAAGCCTCCGCGAGACTCACCCCCGCACGAACCCGCGTCGCAATGCCCCGCTCCTCCGGTTTCTCGCTTTGCATGAAATCTCTGACCTTGCGCAAATCCTCCAGGGATAGTCCGCGATCCTGCAACTCCAGCTTGACCTCTATCTCGTAACGATCCTCTTCTTCCACCAGCAGATTGCGCGTCAGCGTTTCACCCGCCTGAAGACGTGCGGACACCCAGTCGATGACCACGCATTTATTGGCATCACGAGACCATGCGAGCATACGAGCCATTTCATTGCTGCCGATCTCATCCATGGGCACGCCCAGCCGTTCGGCCATGGCCTGCGCTTCCGGATTCGCCCGGGCCAGCAGGTTCTTGACCCAGGTCGCAGACCGGCCAAGACGCCTCGCGAGCGCCTCCTTGCTCAGCTTGGTGTCATCCAGCAACCGTTGCAGCGCATTACCAATATCTTCCGGGCTCATGTCAGAGCGTGCCAGATTTTCCACGAGCTGCATCTCAAGCTTATCCGAGTCGCTCGCTGGCTCCAGGATGTGAACCGGGATACGCTCCAGGTCATATCCCCTGCGCTTGCAAGGTTCACCTCGTTTCATGGCCAGTTTCGAGGCCCGCCACCGGCGCTCACCAGTGACTATCTGATACTTCCCTTCGCCCAACGGCCTGACCGATATCGGTTGCAATACGCCGTGCTGCAGGATGCTCTCCGCCATCAATGCCAAGTTCTCATCGATCGCACCACCTCCTTCGGTGAATTTGCGCGGCTGGTCTGGATCGGGCTGAATGTCATCCAGCGGCACAAAGAGTGCGGTCACCGCCGGTGCGGCCTGATTTTCCTTCCGCTGCTTTTTTGACGTTTCGCCGACGCCCTGGACGGCAGCTCCCAAGGCATCTTCCAAACTGGCCATAATCGATTTTTTCACGCCACTTCCTCCCCGGCATAGTCACTATCAGCTTCCGAAGCTTCCTGTATCAGACGTTCGCAGGCAGCCCGCCACACGTTTGCCGCCGGGTCTTTAGGCGCATATTCCCAGATCGACTTACCATTGCGTAATGCGTGCTTCACGACTTCCCGGTCCGTCAGTACTTCCGGGAGCAGCAATTCGCCCAACTTGGGCCGTAGTCCATCGATGATGGCCTTTTGTGTACCAGACACAACTTTGTGCAGATTAACCAGAGCGCGCAATTTCATAGAGGGGCGTCTTTTTTTGAGGTCATGCCAGCCCATAATCATGCTGACCAGCCCTTGCGTGCCCAACGCATCCGCAGTGAACGGCGCCACCTGCAGGTCCGACATCATCAATGGAACCACCTGACGCACTCCGGGTGCCGGCGGCGCATCCAAAATAACACAGTCGAAACGATAATTTCCCAGACGTTTTAGCGCTATGATGCCCTCCTGCACATCATCATCCACCGCGTCAATTTCGTCAGATGATTTTAGTAGCTGAAAGCCAAATAGACTCTCCGTAAAAACCGGCTCCCGATCTTCGTACCACAAATCCAGCGCCGTGTTCTCTTTGGTGCGATGGGCATTCTGGTCCCCCGTCGCCAAAAATGATGCAGATCCTTGTTGGTCCAGATCCACCAGCAAGGTTTTGAGACCTGCGGCATGCGCCGCCGCCGCGATGTGCAGAGCAATAGTGGTCTTCCCCACACCGCCCTTCTGATTGGCTACCGTAATCGTTTTCATGTTGAATGCTCTCCCTGCTTGCGCAAAATCTCTTCCCTGCGACGGCGCTCCTGGACGGGTGGATACTTGTACCACGTCCACCAGTACAAAAGGGTATAGCTCAAGGATGAAAGGGATACGTTTTCCTTGATCGCCAAGCGTTCTAATTCGGTCGCCAACTCTGCGGGAATGCGGATATTCACTTGCATCCATCCGGTCGCCTGCTTATCGCCAATGGCTTCCGATAATGTTTGCGTAAGGCCTTTGGTAGGCCGCCACGAAAGACCATACTCCCACGGTCTTTCCTGCAGAAACTGCGTGGCCATGTCCTTGTACATCTGCTTGAGGGAAATGCCCAAGGCAAAACCCAGCGCCTTGCTGTACAGATGCATTTTGACCGGTGCGCGCGTCGGTATCTCCGCATACTGCCGCTTGCTACGCTTGTCTGTGAAGATTCTCATCCCTTGCTCCATTATTGCTATAGCAATAACTTAGTCACTGACACACCTGATGTCAATGGCACAATGGTGTTAGGGGTGCTATCGACTTCCGAAGTTGTTTCTACGTCCGGCCAGACAGCACGCAAGGGCCGGGGAACGCCACATCCATCTTGTTGGAAGCGCCTCTCGGGCGGGCATCAAATTTCCAACCCACCGACCCCCAGTGCTTTTGAAATGATCCTTTGTGGGCGAATTTCTGTGACTTTAGAAGATTGTCTGATCAGTGTTTCCATGTCCTTCTTCGAAAGTGTTTCCAGATCACCATCCTTGAAGTAAGTGAGGGCGGCGAGGCAATCCATGGGCGGAAATGTTTTCCCGAACATTGAAGAGGCCGAGCCTACCCCTTTTTCCAGAGACACGCCGCTTCTGATCATCTCGGCAATATCCATATAGTCTTTCTTTTCGGCGCGCTGCAGAATGACCTTGAGTTTGGTGGCCATCAGGTCGTCCAGGGATGCCACGGGAAGCTCATTGCCATTGGCTATCAGAGGGGCGCCTACCCGTCCGAAGGCTATGCCTCCAAACATGGATATTTTGACCTGCTCTTTGTCGACCGGGTAGGCCATGGTGAGGGTATTCTCGGACGCCTGGATAACCTGAGCCCGCTTGAGGAAAGGCATCTTCCTAAGAATCGCGCTTTCATTGAGCTTACTGTCAGTAAATAGGTCAAAATCGACGGATTGCCTGTGTCCGAGTTGTAACGCAATGGCGGTTCCGCCATATAGCGTGAAGCCCATTTTTGCTGCTGGCTTCAGCAATGACCACACCTCTTTCTGGCTGTCCGGAAGTATTTCTGTTCGTGGCTGAAACTTTTTGAATGTGCTCACTGAAACCTCCTGACCGGCAGCGTGGGTATATCGCCTTCGCTCTGCGCCAGACCCAGCCGGTAATGCCAGAAATTCCACATGCGCGGCGTGAACCACCCCGCTTCGGCATTCTTCAGGGCATCGACAAGCTTTTCTGGCCCAAAGGTGGTTTCCAGTCGGCGGGTATCTTCCCAGTCGCCTAAATTCATAACCTGAGCGATCAGGCGACGTTCATACTGGAGTGCATCGTCAGGCGTCTTCCACCAGATATACTTGGTGAAGTCGCGTAATGCCTGTTGTTGTGCATCCACCCCAACCTCCCACCAGCAGTCGACAACCTAACGGACATTATACCACCTTCCTTTTGCGCATCGGAGTGTCAATTGGCCCGATTCCAATCTCTGTCGAATTGGGCCTGCAATTCCCCAATGTCACGGCCACCCAGCAGCAGCCCCATTTCGCGATTGGCCATCAGGCTGGTCCGACTAAAATTCTCTGAGCCGACGAAGGCCTCAGATCCACCAACGATCATCTTGGCGTGCATGTAGACCGAAGACCGGGGCATCAACCGAACCTGTACACCGTGCGCCCGCAGAAATGCCACATCCCGTTTGCCCGTTGTATTGATGCTGGCGGGTAGGATGACCCGGGCAAGTGCGCCTTTGGCGGAGATGGCGTCCAGAGTGGGCGCATACGGGCCTAACTCCTCACTCTCAATGTCCACCGGTCCCGGCTGGTCAATGATCCCAATGATTTGCGCTGCGGATGTGCCAGGAGACAGAACCAGCACTTGATGGACGTATGCGGGTGCATGTCGGTTATGCCAGTCCGCATTGAATACCGCGTTGGCCGCGTTCACCACCTGGGCATTGCGGGTCACGTAGAGGTATTCGCAGTTCTTGTGCCCCAGCGCGGACCAATCGAAATTGGCGGTACCGATCTCGCATTCGTGGCCACTGCAGAGATATTTCGAGTGCTGGAAAGCGTAGTGATTCCCATGGCTGGTGAAACGATAAGGCGCCAGATGCAGTGTCGCACCCGTAGCCTCTATGGCTTTTTCCTCTTTGCGTACCTGCCTTGGCTTTATGCCGTAGGGCTTGCCCTCAATGATGACGCGCACGTCGACGCCTCTGGCATGGGCGGCTTTCAGGGCTTTCAGAATGGGGCGGTCAGAAAGGTAATATATGCCAGCGCTGATCTCGCGTCGGGCTGACTGGATGACCTGGATGATGGGGGCAGGGCCTGCGTTTGGTTCGATGTAAAGGGGCATTCTTATGGTTTCCTGGCAAATAGACTTGGGTTTAGGCTCTGTTTCCACAAATCGAGAAGTCACCCGTCACACGCTACCGCCTGGTCCCGCTTGATCCACGCTGCGAGCCATTTAGGGTCTTCCCATGTGCCTGCACGCACCATGCAGACCAAGAGTTTTTCCACTGCACTACCGGGCACGGCATCCACCCATGCGTGGAAATCAGGATCTTCGTCCTTTGCAGGGGGCACCCCGTAGGCGTCAATCAGTGCCCCCATGGAGGCGGAATATCCCGCCACCAGGTGCCCGGCATCGACGAGCCGGAAAATGCGATCAGCGATGTGCTGCAGATTAGCCATTGCCTTTTCCTTTCCCCTTTTTCGACCGTGTTGGTGTTTTTCCGCCACCGCCTGCTCCGGACGCCGGACGAGCCTCGCCTACTTTGATCCGGGTTTTCTGGGCAACCTGTATCAGCACCTCAACAAAACTCTGTTGTTTCTGTTCAAAGAGGTCTGCCCGCACGCGACCATCGGCAATGGCGCTCAACACGTCTTCCCACTGCGCCGTTGTGACCGGGTCGGTCAGCACCTTGGGTAGCACATTGACCAGAGCTCTACCGATACTGGTGCTCTGGAGCGCCTTGCTCTTGCGCTCGATAAATCCGCGCTCAAGCAACTTCTCGATCATTGACGCGCGAGTGGCCTCGGTCCCGAGACCGGACGTTTCCTTGAGCTTCTTTTTGGCTTCAGGATCCTCGACATATTTGTGAATGCTGGACATGGCCTCGATAAGCGTGCCATCGGTAAACCGTTTCGGCGGCTTCGTCTGCTTGGCCTGCACATCGCTGGTCACTACCGGCAACGCATCCCCTTTCAGGACCACGGGCAATCCCTGCTGATCGTCCTCATCACCGTCTTCGGAAGCTGATAACGCGTATATGGCCTTCCAGCCCGCCGATACCGGCACCTTGCCGTTGGCTTGCCATTTTTGCGTGGCGCAAACGAGGACAATCTTCGTGGCCCGGTATACATAAGGTGGGTAGAACTGCGCGAGATAAGACCGAACAATCAGGTCATAGACTTTTTGCCGGGCCTCGCCGAGCGTCCCCTCCACCTCGCCCGTGGGGATGATGGCATGGTGCGCCGTCACCTTGCCGGTATCCCAGATACCACTTTTCAGCTTTGGATCTGCCTTGGCCACCAATGGGCCATACGTCGGATGTTTCGCCAGCGCCGATAGCACCCGCCCCGATTCGGCGAACTGCTCTTCCGGCAGATACCGGCAATCCGTCCTGGGATAAGTGGCAGCCTTGTGTTCTTCATAGAGCGCCTGGGCGCAGTCCAGCACCTGTTGCGCGCTCATCCCGAACTTTGCGGAACAGGCTTTTTGCAGCTCAGACAGAGAAAAGCCCAGCGGGGCCGACTGCTTCTGCTCCTTGCTTTGGAAATCCTCCACGATCGCTTTTCCAACCCCTTTCGCGGCTGCCGCGAGGGTGTCGGCAACCGATTTGTTGGTCAACCGGTTCTCTTCATCCAAACCTGGTGCGCCCTCGACGGGCACCCAGGCCGACCAGAACGATGTCGGGCCTTTGGCCGTCTGGATGCGGGGCACAAAAAAGTCCTTGGCCTTGAACTGCTCGATGGCCTCATCCCGGCGCACGATCAGCGCCAGAGTTGGCGTCTGCACCCGACCGATGGACAGCACGCCAGAACCCGTATTGACCAGGGTAAATGCGCGGGTCAGATTCATGCCGACCAGCCAGTCCGCCCTACTGCGCGCTTCCGCTGAGGCGGACAGGTTTCGGTACTCCGCGTTATCCTTGAGGGACGCCAACGCCTTGCGCACCGATTGTTCGTCCAGCGCCGCCAGCCATATCCGTTTCGTGGGACCTTTCCAGCCCATTTCTTCCAGTATCTCATCCACCAGCAACTGGCCTTCGCGGTCCGGGTCGCCGGCATTGACCACGGTATCCGCCTGCTTGAGCAAGTCCCGGATGATTTTGATCTGCGCCCGGGCGTCCGCCTTGGGTAACTTGATCCACTGCTCGGGAAAGATGGGCAGATCCTGCAAACGCCATCGCTTTGTTCCTTTGCTGTTCAATGGCACGTCATCAGGTGTGTACAATTCTGGATCTGCTTGCTCAAAAATATGGCCGCGAGCCCAGGTGACGATATTCCCACCGCCACACACAATATGTCCGTTACCAGATTTATGTGGCCCCGGCAGGTACTGCGCAATGCCTTTGCCAAGCGACGGCTTTTCAGCGATATAGAGTTGCATCAAAGATCACTCCCTTTGTTTATTGCCGTACTGAGCAGGTATTGCACCAAAGCTGAAATACTGGAACCGTGCGGCAACGTCTGTAGCCTGCGCATGGTGGCTTCATCCATGGCGATATTCACGGGGTGCAAATCCAGGGGCGGATTACTGCGGCTGCGCCGCTTTGCGCGTTCCAACAATTCCTTATCGCCCAGTTCCTGCATGGATCTTGATACCCGCCTGCTCCGCTCCGGCATGGGCGGGAGCCCATCCGGGATCGCATCGATATCCAGTCGTACAACAACGTAACTTTGCATGAACTTATTCCTTTACCGGTACGGATTGATCATCGCCGCCAACGCCGGGGCGGATGGGGTCGCGGAAGCTTCCTGCGGCGCCGGGTTGTACGTTCCCGGGAATACCAGGTCCTTGGTCACCACGACCTCGAACGCATACCCCAGACGGATTTTCAGGGTCGGCGAGACGTTCATGCCCTTCTGCAGTATTCCCGCTTCCGCCTGTCCGAAGGTCTGCGATAAGGCCTGCTGGCTATCAGACAGCGCCTGATTGCCCGTGACGCCTGTCGTGTTTGTTGCCGTGCTCGTCGGCGAAGCCATGGCCATGCCGACGTTGATCAGCGACATCAGCAAGGCGTTTTTGAAGATGGCCCATGTGTGATCATCCACCTCGTCATGGAACCCCGAGAAGCCATGCGGGCCCGCGCCCGGCATGGCGCCTAAATTGACATACGTACCGTTCGGAAAGATGACCCGTTCCCATCCCATGGCTACTCTGGTTTGTCCGGCGATAACCTTGCTGGCATAGATGCCCACAAGCTTGCTGCCCGCCGGGATCAGCAGATAGGCGCCGCTATTACTGTCGTAGACTGGATGCGCGACCACCGCGGTGACCTCGCCCGGGATATCCGAATCGATACCGGTGCTGAGAATCGCCGGGATCACACTGCCTTGCAGCAGTTCATACGGTGAGGCTTCCTTACGCACCAGGTGCTGGTCATAAACGCCCACGCCTGATTCCGCATGGCTCTTCGGGGCGGGAACCGCCAGCTTGACCGGGAATGGCTCCCCGGTCGCTGGCGGAATTCCCGCCTTCGCGGAACCCCTTGTAGTGGGCCAGGGCACCATGCCCGATGACTGTCCTCCCGCCAATGACGCCTGTAATGCCTGTACTTGCGGGCTAACAGACTGTGGCTGCGGAGGTGGCGCATGCCCTCCCGGCGCCCCTTGTCCAGGACCCGGCGCGGACGGCGATGAAGATCCACTTTTGGAATGCGCCATTGCCGCCGAAACGGCGCTGGATGTCGGAGCCACAGGAGGCGGGGCGGCGGCGTATTCAGGATGCGAAGACACCGGGCCAATTTTCTTGACCACACGCTCTGTAGTCTTGTGCGATGCTTCGTAAGATCGATATTCGTTGAATGCGAAATACAACGCACCGGCTGCAACCAAAGCTATCCAGAGTGGCTTTTTATTGATGAAGGCCGCCATCATCCCGCCATCTGGTTTGATGTCGCCCTTCATAAAACCCGGCGTCTGCTGATCCTCATCGACATGAGAATTCGTGCCGTTGTAGGGGTTTCTTTCCCAGAATTTCCAGTTCATCCGCAAGCCCCTTATTGGTGCGTAATCTTCACAACCTTGCCGGCGCTGCCCTTCCCGGCCAGCAGCAAGATCTGATGCGGGACGGAATCAACGATGAAATAGTGATCCCGATACTGCCAGTTGATGATCGCGGGTTGCCCGGCGCTGTTTTCCGCCAGGATGGTCGGCATGCCGCCACGACTGGCTTGTCCGGAGGGCATCTGGATGTAGGTGTGCGTGCCATCGTCGAAGACCCGCACCGGCCGGATGTTCCCGCAGGCGCTATCGCTGAACCATCCCCCGCCCGCGCAATGCGTCTTCCAGCGAAAATCGAGGTCGGCCGCATTGATGTTGGGTAGTGTGGCAATCGTCTCGGCATCCGCTTTGGCCTTGAACGCCTGCGCATTTGCGGTCTGCAAATGCCAGGTGGATTGAATATCCTGCGGATAGTAAAAACCCACTTTCGGCGTGTACTTCGAGTGGTCTGACACCAGATTCACGTAATAGATCAGCGGTTTCCCAGATTGGCTGGTCGCCGTGATCATCAGGTTGGTATGGAGCCCTGCAAAACGGGGAGATACGGTGACGATGGGCGTATTCCCGGCCATGGCTTGATGCAGGATCCACTCAGTGGGTGCGCCGATATCCAGTTGCTCCGGGTGACACCCCGCCTGCAACTCGACAATGCTGATGTGCAATGGTGACGCTACGACGGTAGGCCATGAACCGCCATAGGGGTACAGAATGGTTCCATCGGACCCCGCGATGGGCGGCAGGTTGTTCAGTTTTCCGGATGCATATGCTTGCGTGAGCGATTTCTCAGCATCCGCCCTGGTACGGAAACTCATCTTCGCGGACGGCGGGGCAGCGACGATCTTCTGCCACGTTTGGGCATCGTTCACACCTGGGCCGGAAGTGGCGGCGCCGCCCTGAATGGCTGGCACCTGATGGTCGCTTCCCGTTTTCGGCACAATGACACCGGCCATAGCCAATCCGGGCAGAATCGCCAGTACGGCCATCGTAACCAGGTTATACAGTCCTTTTTCGGCGTTCATAGGGTCTGATTCCAGTTGAAGGTGGTCACATAAACACCAAACGGATTGCCGGCAAGAACATGCGGATTGTTGCCGGGTTTTATGACCGCGTAATTAATAATGCCCTGATAATGTTGCTTGTTGGCGATACCACCGTTCCCGTCATACTGAGTCTCGGTCCAGTCGATTTGAAAAGCACCACCAGTGGCCTTGAGTTTACCGATTGGCAGGGCGGAAGTGATTTTCACGGTACGTCCGCCCAGCCGCTTGGTGTAATCGATGTAAGGTGAATGCCGCTTAAAATACGCGTTGATCAGGTCTTCACTCTGCTTGTCCACATAATGATAACTGTGGTTGATCAGGGTCTTTTCTGTAGGCACAGACGGCGTCCTTGACCGGACCAGCCAAATCCAGTGTGTAAGAACATGGGCCACGATGGGCTGCTGATATGTGCCGGCGTCCACGGCCTGCGCCAGATGAACGGACGCGCCGAGTTTGTTGACCTCGACCACGTAGGGCACCACATGCACCCGATCCGCTTCGTAGATCATACCCACTCCGAAGCATGCCGCGATGCCGATGGCCGCGAAAGCCATCATTCGCCAGTTCTTGGCCCGTGCAATGTTGTCTCCATCGCGTTCCAGCCAATCCCGCCTGGCCACAAGATAGCGTTTGTCCTGTTGCTGATTTTCGTCGTTCATTTCCGCCTCGACCGCCTCTCGTTATTATGGGTATAGCGGCATGACCGGAGAGATAGGGGCATGTTTCCATGACCCATACTCGACGCGCTGTTGGCTCAATCATCCAGGTGCTTGGTACCACCACCGGGGGCGGATACGCCGACCGCGCTGCCTCCACCGGGGGAGAAGTGTTCATGAGCCTTGTTCATTCCGTCGTATACGTTTTTTGCAGCATCCTGTGCACGTTGGAATGTACTTGGAGGCGGTGTGCCGCTGTCGATGGCACTGGGATCCTTCGGACTCCCGCCTGCCTGAACGCCAGGGTTCCCGCTCTTTGGGGGTGTTGCGCCTGTGGGTGCGGCGGTGCCAGAGCCATCTCCCCCAGACCCTCTGGAGGAAGAAGAAGTCCGTTCTGTCGGCGCCGATGCGCCACCTGCCGGTACAGGACCGGAACTGGTGGATGGTGCGGTTGCTGTGCTCCTCGTTTCCGAAGCCGACGGACCAGAAGAACCACCGGTACCACCGCCGGACACTTTCGGGGCCTGGACACCGGCGGCAGACGGCACCCCCGCTGCGGCTGACCCGCTGGCCGGTGGCGTGGACGGTGCCGCCACGCCCTGGGCGGCGCTGGCCGTAGATGCGGACGGAGCCATACCGCCCGCCGCAGCACCACCACCTGCCGCGCCGCCCGCTCCCATACCACCAGCCGATCCAGCCGTGACTCCCGCCGCACCGACAACCGACGCAGCGACCACTCCGGCACCCGCAACAGCTGCTGTTTTCATAATAGCGCTGTTCATCTCCTGACCGGTCATGCTGCTTGAGCCGGACAATATACTGCTGGCGATATTGGGCAGTTTCTTTGCGAGCATAGCCAGGACTATGGCCGCGCCCATGGCCGCCACCGCATTGAACAAGTTGCTGCTTCCTTGAGAAAGCATCTGCACAATTTGCCCCTCAACCTTTGTTACCACCACGCCAACAAATAACGTGATAATCATAAGCCTCATTCCCACACTGATGGCGTAATCCAGATAAGGCTGCACATATTTTGCGGTCCACCGTGAGCCGCCGCCAGCGAGCATGATGACGCCGCCAGAAATCACAATGAATGCCTCGATTTGAACTACCAAGTATTCTATGGCGACAAAAAGCATTGCGAAAAAAAACATAATGCCTACAGCGAACATGATGATCAGTGTCGCCATATCGTTCACGCCCGTCACAGCGGCTTTTCCCGGATGGAAAAGGATTGACCAGACACCGGGTGCGTTTTGTTCAATGCCCGTCGCACCCCCAGACACTATGTTCACAAATCCGGCACCGCCATCCGCCACGATTTGTGATGGTGAAATATGAGCTACCCCACCGGCATTCTGCCCGAGATCCACAAAGGTATTGATAATATCCGGTATCCAAACCCCAGAGTTAAGCAACAGGGCCAGAAAAAATCCCAGTGTGATTATCTTCTTGACCAGAGAGGGAATTGCGTCCTCGAACGTTTTTCTGGACAACAGCCAGGTGGCCCCCAACCAGGTGATTTCAATGAGCGCAAGGACTGTGAACGTATTCACCGCCACATGATAGATGGGGTTGTACCAACCGGATATAGCAGAGCCAAAGTCAGCCAGGATGTTATCGAAAATCCCTGTGCTGGTGTTGGACATTTGCAGGTTGGCAAAAGGGTTGCCTACTGGCGACGACGTCGCAGGAACCGCAAACGCCAATGCCGGGACCAGCAGCAATGCCAGCCCCACAAACCACTTACATCGGTTCCGGAAACTCATGGGCCCTTCTTACGGTTTCATTGTGGGTAACTGCATGGGGGGAAGAGGCACATTACCGGACGATATCACCGTACCCTTGTCTTTACTGGAGCCAAATAGAAAACGGCGGTTGGCTTTGACCTGTAAATCGTGATAAGCGGTCGCTGCCTCTTTACAGGCGTGTATCCTCTTGGTAGCCGCTTTGCCATTTTTCAAGTAATACGCACGGCACCAGTCAATTTGCGTGGACATCGATTTCTGATGTGCTTCAAACCACTTCACGTCATGCCCCGCATAAGGTCCGTGATCGACAGCACAGCCGGTCAAACCCAATACAGCCACAGCCATGAGCGGCATTTTCCAACTTTTCATAACATTCTCCCTTAACCCGAGTTTTAACCGCCGGGTGTCAATGTAGGCACATGCATATGTGTTTGTGTGTTGCCGGTAGTGATCCCGCCCATTCCACCATATAACCACTGCGCTGCAGCTGCTGTTGTCGCATCTTGCTTTTCCAGTTGCGCTTTATCCCACGCAGCATTCATGCTTGCCTCGGAATTGGCCGTCTGCAGAAGCTGGGTATCGTCTGCGACCGTGGCTTGGCCTACGCTGACGGCGGCCTGAAGCAACCCATTCCGGCTATTGGGATTACCCATCGCCTGCTGCACCTGCTGCATGGCCTGCTGCTGAGTCACAAAGTTTGACGGATTCAGGTTGGCTGTTTGCAGTGCACTGTTGATGGCCGTCTGCAAGCCGCTGGTGATGGTGCCGTACTGCTGCGTGTATTGCGACGTGATCTGCGGGCTAAAGTTGGCATTGATGTTCTGGAACTGACTAGCGATATTTTGCCCGGCATATCCAAGCTGTTCCGACTGCTGAACCAGACCGTAGAGTTGGGCAACCGGCGCCGTGACCTGGTCATACATCGTCTGCGGCAGGGTCACCATGTTCTGGACCATGTTCTCGTACCGCTGAATACCACTCACCAACTGCTGGGCCTGGGTCATTTGTGACTGGATGGCCGTGATTTCCTGCACTAGCTGTTCCGGCATCGTAGCGCCACCGGTCAACGTGCCTGCGAATGCTTCCGCGGGAAACCATGCCAGAATTATTGCTGCCTGCAAGGCTACTGCAAAAAACACTCTTCTATTGCACATTTTGACTCACTTCGCTCATAGTCGATTGCACTGTGGTGTTGAATGCTTGCAATGCGGGTGTGACTGGCTGCATATACCCGGCGATAGCGGGCATGTCGGCAGCCAAGATACCCACGATCTGCATACGTACCGGGTAATTTGGAAGCCGGAGCAAACCTGATGCGAAGCCACCGCTGGGGAGCACGTAGCTACTGCCGTGCTCGAACGGGGCTATGGCCTGCTGCACATCGAGTTCGTCCTGTACGGATACGTTCGCCGCGCTTTGAACGCGAGCTGCTAAAGGAATCATGGGTAGCGACCCACTTCCGGTTGGACACCGATCAATTAGCCTGGCGAGTGCGTTATCTGTCGGCTGCGCATACCAGCCAATAGGAGCGCCATCATGGGGGCCTGCCGTGTACTGCGCTTGGGCCAGATTCGGCACATCCCCTATACCGGCTTGCCAGTTGGTGAACGGCATTTGACGGAGCGTGGTACCTGGCCCCATGGCCGTTTGCAACTGCTGACCAGTAACGGTGAGCAGATTCATCAAGTTATTCAGTGTCGCCTTGGTCTGCGCTTCCGTCTGCGACAATTGCTGTACATTCGACGCATGCGCCTGGACCTCGGCGATCATCAGATTCGCATATTGTTGCTGAAAATCGATCGCTATGGTTTGCAATGCGTAAGCTTCCACTGCGGCGTCACCGGTGATATTCAGACCACCCGTGACCAGCTCGCTGGTCAGTTGGTCCCAGTGCGTATTATGGCAGAGTTCCTGACCGCCAAGCGGCGTGTCGATGATAGGTCCCTGACCCGCCCACTGTTTTGCGGCATAGGGAGCCAGGGCGCCATAACTTTGTGCTGCAGCTTGGACTTCAGGCCATGTGGTCGTCATTTGTTGGATCGCTTGTGCGTCTGTCCGCATGGCGGCCATGTCTGTCTGGATGGACGCATCAGCGGTACCAATACTCATCGCAAACAATGCGGCGGAAATGAGTAACATCTTTTTCATTTATTTTCCTCAGTTACAGCATTCCAGCGTCCGCCTTCAAAACCGCAAGGCTATCACCTGGCTTAAACGCCTTAAAAGCCTTTTCAGCCACCACGTTGTGCATCTGTACCGCCAGATTGCGGCCTACATCGGCATAAGCAAACGCTTTATGCGTCTGTCCCAGCTTCAGCTTGGCGATATCTGCCTGCAAATGCTTCACCTGCGTCTTCAAGGGAACACTTGGCACACCAAAACCCGGCCCCCCTGCGAAAGAAACCGCAGGAACCACGCACAGTAACATCAGCAATGCCTTTTTCATTTCAATTATCTCCCCGGGAAACACACGCCCCAGTCCGGTATAGCTGCCGGCTTTCAGAGATAATCATCACAGAATTCTGCCGACCGTTGCGTCGTAAGCCACCGCCAGCAAGTCCAGACCTTTCAATGCGACCATGGGCAGCAGCACGAATACGGCATAAGGTAGAATCACAAACAGCAACACGAGATAGCCCATGTCATACGCCCAGAGCCACAGATTGTGCCACTCGCCGGTTTCGGCAAAATAGATCGGCAGGCCGATGAACACCACAGCAAGCCCAATCACAACAACCATCAATTGTTCAAATAGCTTGTACATGATTGCCACCTCTAATATTTATCCCGTAACAGGGATAAATCGCCAGACAAGAACAACATAATGTGATATAAGTTATAAATATAACTACATATAGTGTTTATAGCTATACCATTAACCATTGTCAAGCGACGGAAACCGATCAAGGCGGCACGATCAAACTTTCCTTACATCTCAAACATTCGCTTGGCGTATTCCACCCAGTCCTGCCGATTCGCGGGCAGCCTCTCCCGCAACCACGCCACCGGCCATTGCTGACCATAGCTTTCTTTGAGCTCCGCAATCCGTTTCACATCGCGGGGATCGCTCACGCCGCAGAACGCCAATGCGATCGGCCCCATGGCCAGGTTTATCCGCCGATGTCCGTCCGGGGTAAAGACGTAATAATCACTTTTTGGCGTGGCGGTCTGCAGCAGTTCAACCTGCCGGTCATTGAGTCCCATGTCGCGGTACATGGGCAACAGATCCTGACTGGTAGCCTCGGCGTTAGGCAGGAAAATCTTTGTGGGACAGGATTCTTTCAAAATGGGTAGCAGCGGGCTTTTCGCCAGGTGGGACAGAGATGTCGTGGCAAACACGACCGCCGCGTTTTTTTTGCGCAGCGTCACCAGCCATTCCGCCAGTTTTGCCAGAAACTGCGGGTTGTCCAGCATAAGCCATCCCTCATCGAGGGGGATCAGCGTAGGGCTGCCGTCCAGCATTTGCTCGATGCGATGGAAGATGTACAGCAATACCGGCCCCGTAGTGAGTTTTGCCTGATCCGTGCCCGTCAACAGGTGCTCCATCTCGAAGATGGTAAATCGGTTGTCCATGCTCAAGGTATCCGTGCGGGCATCCAGCAACGTTCCCGTGCGACCCATCCCGGTATAAAAGCCGATGGCCGCCTTGATCTGCTCATCCTGTAGCAAAGAGCGCACGTCCGTCAGGGATCGGCCCTCTTCCTGTGATAGGCCTTCGATGGCGGTATGGATCACGTCCCGCTCTCTGGGGCGAATGGTCATGCCCTGCAATTCGCAAGCGGCTTCCAGCCATTCTTCCGCGAATACCCGTTCCGCCTGGCTCTTGTTGATACCGGCCAGGGGAGCAAACGTGAGGTCGCTGAGCTCGCCCGCAATGTCGTAATGGGCGCCGCCCACGGCTTCGCAGAGCGCATACATGCTGCGGCCCTTGTCGAAACCGATCACGCGTGCACCCTTGTAACGCCGCCACTGAGCGGCCATGAGCGCCAGGAGGGTACTCTTGCCGGCGCCTGTCGGCCCGACAATGAGCGCATGGCCCACATCCCCGACGTGCAGATTGAAACGATACGGCGTGGAGCCCGATGTGGCAGCGTAGAACAGCGCCGGAGCCAGATTTTCGCTCTGCTTCATCAGTGGCGATGGACACCGCTCGCTACCCGCCCAAACGGAAGTCTTCGGTGACAGATCCACGAAGTTTGCCGAATGCATCAGCGGACGCCGGACGTTCTCCCAGGTATGACCTGGAATGCTGCCCAAAAAGGCTTCCACCGCGTTCGTGGTCTCCACCTTGGCGACGAACCCCAGATTATTCAAATAGCTTTCAACACTTTTCACCCGATCTAGCAGAACCTTTTCATCCGCATCCCGCAGTACGACTGTCGCCGTAAAATACCCGAAGCGCACCATACCGCTGGAGGCATCCGCTTTGGCTTGCTGAGCATCGAACGCCAAGCGAACGGCCTCTGTATCTTCGGAAGTCGATGTGCTGGCCTCACCAGTGAATTGAGCGCCGATCTGACTTCCGAGGGTGTGCCGCGCACCAAACCATGCCTTGCGATACTTGTCGATGAGCGGCAAAGCGTCTGCTGGATCAAGCAAGATGAACCGGGTGGTATAGCGCAGCGGGAACGGCAGACTGCTCAGGCCTTCCAGAATCTCAGGGAAACCGTCTTGCGGGTAGCCGATAAATGTCACAACCCGAATGTGGCGGCCATCCAGCTGAGGTTCCAGCCCGGCCACGAAGTCATGATGTCCGATGAGCATATCCAGATAGGCAGGGACATGCGGCGGATTGACCGGATGACGATCGCCCGTCAGACACTCATGAAGGTGCGTCAATAAATTCCGTTCATCCAGCGGCACCACTTTGCAGCGCGAACTGAACATGGAGAGGATATTTTCAAAAGTCTGACGATATTTGCCGATAATCGACTCAAACCCCATGCCCTTCGACTGCCCTTTCTTCCTGTGGGGACGGGTCACGATGGCGCTGGACATGCCCGTCTCGGCATCCGGCGGCGTCTGCCAGGCTATGGTGCAATAGTATTCGCTGAGATAGTGCGCGGATTCCCGCTCATATTGCCCGCGACGCTCGTCGTCGATGAGTTGCGACACAGGATCGGGGAAATGGCAGTCTTCGACTGGAATGTAGCCATTGGCCGGGTACCGGATCGACGTAATATGCACCGACCAGCCGCTACCGAGGCGCGCCAGGGCGGCATTGAGGGTGCCCGACAGGGCATTGATGTTGTTGACCGACATGGACTCCAGATCCGGGCCGGAAAAGCGAAAACCGGACAAAAGGGATCCATCCTTCTGCAAGGCAATGGCATACGGCCCCTTAACGAAATCGTACTGTCCCACCATAAAAGCGATGTTCAGCAAATCTGGAAGTGCTCTGACTTTTTTGCGAAATTCCTGAATGTTCAGCATCTGATGGGTTTTCCTTCGTCTTGCTTATGCGTTATCGCCGATCTCGGTATCTACCCGCACGGACCCAGAACCATTAACCTGTATAGCCATGTTTCCGGGCAATGCTGTTCCCGCCGCCCATAAAAAAGCATATGCGGAAACTGGCTGACCAAACGGCACATGATCACCCAGCAGAGCCTGGTCGGGTCCCACGGTGGAAATCTGGAAACCGATGTGTTGTGCGACGTACCGCACCGCCGCATCCACACTCAGGTCATACCGCCGGGGCACCACAATGACCTTCTTCAGCGCCGCCGGCAGCCCGCGCGGTATCCCAAAGGAACGAACGGGGCGAACGATGGGCACCGGGTGTTGCGCTATAGCGGTTTCAGGGAGTTGTCCAAGTGCATACCACATGATTACTTGCCCCCTCTTTTCTTACCTTGAGTAAATGGCTTGAACGCCAGCGCCACAATGCCCGCGCCCAAGCCCTGCTTTTCGTGTGACTTGTAACCCTTGGCTCCATCTACCGCCGCATCCGGATAAAACGGCTGATACTTCCAATGCCGCTCCAGAATCCCGAGGCCTTGAGGATCGTTTTTGGCGGAGATTCGCAGGAAATACTGAACGACGGATGCGACGACCAGCATAACGCCCAACGCCCAGGGTTGGCCGAGCATGACGCCGGCGCCGATACAGGCAAGCCAGTTATATTGCGTCCACTCTTTTTCCCCGCCCGCCACAAGTTGCGGACGGGTCAGAGAGACATGAATCGGCAGACGTCGGGTGCCCTGCGCTTCCATGCGGGCGCCCTACAGGCCTACTGCGTGCAAGGCTACGGTGAATAGCGAAAAGTGCCCGCCGATGGTGGCACCGGAAATGCCCAAGTCGCTGACAAAGTTATTACCCATGACCATAACGCCTGCACCCGCTACCACGCCCAGGATGGTGTGCATGGCCTTGCCGTGCTCACCCTTGATCCAGATGCCACCCGCAACCACAGTCGACAGACCAATCAATGTACTGGCAAGCGGCCCGTGGGTATCCGCATAAATCTTGTTCAGAGGCCCGTCCCAAGGCATGCTTCCACCGCCCGCCGTGCTGGCGAAAGCGCTGCCAATCCCAGCAGCGGTGACGGCGGCGATCTTGGCGACTTTTCCTGCAAACCGCTGGATATATTTCTTCATGGCTTGATTCCTCTCGTTGCACAGAACAGGTAAATAGGATGCGCTGCTGTGGTATAGCATCCTCATTTTTGGTATAGCTCGCGTTTTCTGGCCAGTCTGCTGGGGGGGCGTTTCCACACGGAAATCTGGTCGCCCGATCGCACCGCTTCCATCGCGGTGATCCGCCGTCCCGCAGGATGACCCGGGTCGCGCTGAATCTGGATGACCAAATCCACGGCCTCGTTAATCAGTTCCTTTTGCGGTGGCACACCGGCCTCCTGGCAAAGCTGATCCAGTCGCAAAAGCGCCGCCTGCGGGTTATTGGCATGCAAAGTCGCCAGCCCCCCCGGATGACCCGTGTTCCATGCCTTGAGCAACGCCAGTGCCGCACCATCGCGCACCTCGCCGACGATGATCCGGTCTGGCCGGTAACGCAGCGTGAGCTTCAGGAGCTTGGTGAAGTCCACGCCGGAGTCCTCATACGTCAGCATGGACACCGTATTTGGTGCCGCACACTGCAGCTCGGAGGTGTCCTGAATCAGGACAATCCGCTGGTCCAACCCCGACCGTTCCGAAATCGCATCAAGGATGGCATTCAGCAAGGTGGTTTTGCCGGAAGAGGTAGAACCGCTCACCAGGATGTTCTTTCTGTCCTCGACCGCACGAATAATGTGCTCTTGCTGCCCGCATGTGATGATGCCTTTGGTGACATAATCATCCAGCGTAAAGACGATCCGAGCCGGAAGCCGGATGCAGAAGGTGGGATTCGGCATGATGGGAGGGATGGCCCCGGCGAATCGCGCACGGAGAAACTCATCAGGCATCGCGCCCTCGACAATCAGCCTATCCCGGCACACAGTCGTTTCCCGAAAGTCGGCCATCAGTCCAATAAAATTCAGCACTTTCCCAGGGGCCATCCGCCCCAACTCCGTGATGCCGGATCCGTACCGCTCCACGAGCACCTTACCGTCATCATTGACCATGATCTCGACGACCTTTTCATCTTTGAAAGCGGCACAGATATCAGACCCCAGAATACGTTGCATCTGCTCAACCAGTCGCTTGTGTGCCTCGACCTTGGCCTTGTCGATGCCAGAACCAGAACCAACGGCCTCACTCATCGCCGCTCTCCTCACCCACGGCAATCTTCTGACCCAACAGGATCGCGATCTTCCGGATCGCACGAGGTCTATCCCGATCAAATCCAGTTTCCGCCACCTGCTTGATGAATCGGTCATAGCGCTGCAGAGCCGATGCACCAATAGCTTCTTTTTCATCCCCGGAGGGCTCTGGCAGATGGACCAGCATCACCTTGACGAACAGGTCCAGCATGGCGGCCACCGTATCCAATTCGGCTTGCAATGCCTCGATATCCGCCCGACCGGCCAGAACAGTCGCCGCGATACGCCGCTCGAAAGCGACCAGGCTGGTATCATCTTCTGAAGACGCCGCATCCATGCCGCGCATGACGTATTCCGTCGCAAGCGCTGCGTGGGACAAACGGCGGTCAGCGGCTTCCACCCGAAGTTTCTCGCCATAAGCACCGACTATCTTGATTCGCGCAAAGACAGGTAATGCCATTTTTCAATATCCTTCCATGTCCACCCTGATGGTATAGCGGCCACCATGCTGAGATGGCTCAATTGATCTCACCAGAACCGCGGGCTTTGCCGGGCTTCTGACTACTTTGGATGTTCACATCGAGTCTTGCCTTCTGTTCTTCCATCGGAAGTTCCGTCGTTTTTGCTTTCCGCAAATGCCGCGCTTTGCTTCGTTCCAGTAATCGGGCATGCCAATACGCGGCAAATCCTGTGGAAGGCCCCGGCTCTGCGAGTGGCTTCCCCGCTTTTTCACGCCAGTCCAGGTCATCGTCGAGCGATTGATCCGGGAGCTTCGTTTCACGCCATTTCTGATCCGGGATAGACAGCCCATAATCCGTGATCTTGGCATAAGCGATGGTCTTACCTTCTTTCTCGAAAGACCGCCCCTCAATAGCCACCAAGGCCCTGGGTTGCAGATGCTGTTGCACCCGTTCTTTTTCGATGCCCGCCGTCTGATAAATGAGGTGCGCCTTGTTATCCACCCCTTCCACCAAAATGTAGGATCGGTCATATTGTTCGTCGAGGCCCGTCCCCAATATGCGACCGACCAACCGTTCACCAGGCTTCACACGGGTTACCACGGGCGTACAGCGTGGATCGGTCATCAACGCCCGCGCTTGCGCCACCAGTTTCGTGCGTGTCTGCAGGTTCTCCATTTCCTTGAGCGCTTTTTCCCAACCCGCTTCGAGTGCCCAGGACATGGATCCCACTTTCTCAGCGACGCCAAACTCTTCCAACTTTTCCAACCGCGCGATACGCAAACGGCGGGCGACTTGCTCCTTATGGCGGATCGGTACAGGTTCGGTGATGACCGTGCGAGGCTCTTGTCCAATATCCGCTCTCTGCCGTTTTGCGATGTCCCGGTCGATGCTGGTGAGCCTGCGCATGCCCACCTCATGCTCACGCGCTTTGAGGACCTCCAGTTCAGACTTGTAACCCAATCTTTCTGTGGCAATATCTTCCGCCATGCTCCGCATCCCACGCCGGATCAGATCCGGTGATAACTGGAGACCGTCCTTCCCCCGGATCAGCAGATGCACATGCGGGTGGGAGGTGTTGTAGTGGTCGATAGCCGCCCACTCCACCGATTTGCCGAGTTGAGTTTCTACCCGGTGCATGAAAACTCGGGTAAACGCCTTGAGATCCAGATCGCTCCCGTCTTCCGGCGACAGGATTACCTTGAATAGGTGCGGGTCACCCTCCTCCTGCCATTGATTTAAACTGGTGTGCAAAGAAACCTCATCCTCTCGCACATCAAACCCTTTGCCCTTTTCGCCTTCCTTCTGAGCACCTTCACGTTCCGCATATTTTCCGTGGGCCTGCCACTGACCGGGCTTTTTGTTCGTGACATAAGCCACCTTAACCATCGCCCGCCGCTTCGCGCCCTGGTGTGCCGGTCCTTTGGACATGGGTTTTACGGGATAATGATTACCGATCCTTGGAAGACGAAACCGAATCTTCGGCATGGATCCGCGTGACCGATGCACCTGATTGTGGATTCGGGAGGCCACCGGCCGCCCACGGCCCAGGGGATAATCTTCCTCGTGCCCGTGGCGGTCGTTATTGCGATCCAACTCTCTTTGGAGCTTTGATCCTATGTAAGTCGTGGGTGTTTTTGTGCTCTTGGCCATCTACTACACCAGAAACGGGGCCGCCACGGCCAGCAATAAAACAGCGAGAGATGTCCAGCGACAATAATTGCCATATTGCCTGTGCCCTTCCGCCCGGAATTCTCTGGCGGCCAGCCAGAGAGCCCCGGCGATCACCGGCAAGAGCAGGACACCGGCGGGTGCGGCGATCGTGGTGATCAGCGCCGCGGCAAAGCCTTTTTCCGCACCCTGCGCATACCAGAATGGATACTTGCCACTCTCGATGATGACCCCGTACCCCATACCAAGAGAGAAAGCGATGACCGCCAGAAAAGCGCCCACCAGCATCGCGAATGACAGACGCAGTTGCATGGATGCCTGAAACAATTTGCCTACGGCAGCTTCCAGCAGAACCTCCTCATTGATCTTGGGTAACTGGATCAGGGGTTGTTGTAGTGTCGGTTCTGTTGCAAGTTCAGGAGCCACGACTGGGGAAGGTGGCGACTCATCCGGATCTTCTTCAACATCGCCACCCTGCAATAGTTGCACTTCCCGATAGATATCCTCCACTCTGGCATCAATGCCGTTGAGCCTATCCATGATGGTTGCGAGATCCGGCGGGGACTGCGTACCACCGGCTTCCGAAGCGGCTTTTTGTACTGAGGCCTTCGCCTGGGCAGATTCCGCATCCCCGGCCCGGACGGGTCGCACCTTCAGCCCGGCATTATCCGAGGGAGGCCTCGTTTTTTTTGCCGCAGCCGGTTTATCCGCCATGCTCAACAGATCATTCAGACCCGCCAGCGTCTCTTTATCACTCATCTGAAAGACCCTCTATCAGGTAATAGGCCGAATAATCATCTGGACATACAGCGTGCCCGCGCCGCCGACTTAAGGTGGCGATGCGACGGTTGATCCATGCGTCCAGATGCGCCCATCCCGCCTTCTCATCTTCCCTAACGGCTCCGCGTATGCGTTCGCAGACCCACTGCCGGAAGTCAGAAACTCTATAATCCTGCGGAAACATGGGCATCCCTAGTTTTGCCAATGGTGAACCAGTGGTCCGCCTGCACGGTTACGGACGGCCAAAGGGAAGAATGATCCAGATATAGCTGCACCACAGGAACGCTGGGGATTTTGCGCAACAGCCACCCCATACCGGGCTGATCGGGCCGTTCTGGGTCCGATAAACCCGTGCCCTGGGGAAAGATCACGACATTTCGTCCGGCAGCCAGGTCCTCCAAGACCCGGCGTAGCGCAAAAGGCCTGCACCCATCCATAGCCACCATCCGATGGCGACCGACTAACCACCCGTACATTTTGAGCAGCGGCGCCTTGACGATATGGCGCGCGTAGCCCGGGTCCACCGCAAACAGGGCATTGCGCATATTTCTTTCCCGTGCGAGCCAAAGAGCCACGGCAGGTCCGTCGAGTATTGAGGCATGTGGCCGAACCAGAATGAGCATGATGATTTTCTCTTGTGATCGTCTTCCGAAGCGGCCTTGACCAAAAGCTGCTTTGGAAGACGCCGGGCTTCCCATCTCCGGCGTGTCTGTTTCGCATTGAAGAAAGCGGTTGATATGAGGGTATAGCGGGGGCTTTGACCAGATGGTCACATCATCCCTGCCCATGGTTTGCCCACTGGCATCATTCCCTTGACGCTATATGCACTCGCTGGAATACTTGATTGCTTTACGAAAAGAGGGGCTGAACGATGGCCAAACAGTTTGCAGAACTTGAAGATGTCGCCTAAGGCGAGGGCACGTTCAAACGTGCTTTACCATAAGCTGCTGGCTGAAATGCCGCTCAATATTTACATCATTGCCGTCGGCGCCGGTAGTGCCAAAATCTTTGCCGTCTTCTGAATCATGCCGAACGCTTCCAATATCTTCATAACAGCGGCCAGATCCCGCCCCAGTTGGCGGCGGCAGAGCTCAGCGGCATGGGTGGTGACACCAACAAGAGCACCTTCCCACCCCGCCAACAGTTCTCGCAACATCCCATTGATGCTTTCCAAAATCCCATCATCACCATCCTCGGCGGCGGATATTGCATTTTTCATGGCTTCACCGACCACTGCGGTTACCAGAATCCGCAATGCCGCTTCCAGTGGCTGATCGTGCGGAGCAACTGCCATCCCGCATTCCTTCACCACCTCAGCCACACGAGCGTAGTCGATACTGGCCTGCAGGTCGGTCAGCAACTGAATACGGGCAGATAACAGGTCGTCTTCACCGAGCAACGCCATCGGCTTGTGCTCGACCGCGTACAGAACAGCCAACACGTCCAGCTGCCGGATCATGCGGCGTCCCTTTAACCAGTTAGCCAATTCCCAGCCCTTGCCCTTTGTGCACTTCCTTACTTTTCGACGGAGCCATGCTGCCGGCTTGCAGCGCTTTATCCTTCAGCTTCTGCTCGCCGGCCAAAACCCGTGCATACTCTTTCTCGGCATAATGACCGACCGGTTCCAGTTTGATGCCCTGCTGGACTGCCTGTTTGATCGTCTCGTTAACGAAGGCCGGGGTGCCGTGGATCCGCACCGGCTCCCCGAATCGTTCCCGTGCCGCCGTCAGTGCCATGGCGATAGCTTGCTCCCGCTCATCTTTACCTCGCCGGGTAATCGCCAAGGTGGCTCTGCGGGTGACTGTGATCTGGTCGCCGTGGTCTTTCACGTAGGGTGCGCCCCTACGGGATGTCATGAGAATTTCCGGAGGGGATTTGCGGGGATACTTTGGGGCTTCTGGCGCAGACCGGTTAGGTGCCGTGTTTTGCGCGAACGGATCCATAGGCGACGATTCTGAAGCCTTGGCAATTTCCCCGATTTCTGCAGCTATATCTTCTGCCGGGGCTTTCAGAACATCAGGAGCGGGTAGAGGCTGGGCTTTTTCCTGAATGGCCTGTTCCTTGGGCAAGACGCTGACCTCATAACTGTTGCGCTCAGCATCTATCCATACTTCCTTGCCATCATCGTCCTTGGTTTGAACCCGAACGCTCTTTTTCCCTTGGTTTTCCAGCGTGATGTATTCCCCTGCATTGGTCTGTGCCGATTCAAGTGCGCGCTCCAGATCCACTCCCCAAATCACTTTTTCTTTGCCCGCATGGTCAATCACCCGTGCGTAATAGGAATCAGATTGTTTGTCGTCAAACTGGTAGGGGCTTGTGCCGTGCTCCAGAAGATAGAAAGCCCCTTCCTTGGGCAACTCAATCTTTGATTTGTCCACAGGTACTGCCGGATTTGTTGAGGAATCTATTACGGGTTCCTGTTGAGTCTGTTTGGCGGACGTGTCGACTGCCGAACTCAAAGAATGTTGCCTGCCAATAGGTTCAATAGAAGCATTCCCGTCGCCCATATGAAAATGCACTTCACTACCCAGTATTTCACCGCCGACTTCAGGAAGCCTTTTGACGGCATTCAAATTGGCTTCATCGATATTTCGATAGGCAACAAAGGCACGAGACACCTTTCCATCGGCATCAGCCACGGAAACCTCCACACCCAAATCACCATTGCGCTGAGTTTCCCCCACGGCCAACAAATGCCCCGAAACAATCTTCTCATTGCTGAGATCGATGACGGGCCCCATCGAACCTATGTCATGATCCGGCTCGGCGATCAGCTCCTGATAGACTTCGGGGATCATCCCGTATTGCTGGGCGACAGCTTCAATCAGCTTTTTGTTCTGAACGTCTTTTGGCTGGATGAGCATATCGTGGTTAGCCGCATATTCAGCGGCACGCAACACCTCTGTCTCGGAGGCATCAATGGCAATGACCTGCCCCGGCCACTTGGTTGCCGCTTCATCCAGCTTGGAAACCAGATCCCCCTTACTGGAGATCGGCACACGGATTTCACCGTCTTCGGAAGCCGCGGTCAGGATAAATCCTCGGTTTTCAGCATCCATCTCCGCATGCTTGCGGGCTTCGCGTGCTGCCGGAGTATTCGCCTTGATCGTATCGACAATGCCCATGATGAACTCCTTTCGTTGCCAGTGAATGTTGCTACTGATGAGGTATAGCTGGCACCGTCGTGGTATATCCATAGTTTACGGCGTCGATCACCGGCACATCCCACAACCGTGCCCAGGCGCGCAAGGATGCTCTCTGGATTTCCGGAATGTTGGTTCCTTTTGCCCACCAGTCATTAGCGGCGCCAATAAGGACCTCTGGCGGACTAAACGTCAGCGATAACTCGGGCAAGGTCAACAACTGCTCATAGCAAATCAAATATCCCACCTTCTGCCCATCGACATGGGCAGCCTCCCGTCTTCCGAAGACGGTCATGCGGGCAGACTCAATGGGGTTCCACGGATGCCACATGGAGAACGGCACTGGAATGCGGTCAGGCAGGATACGAATGTGCCCTGCATGAATTTTGACCAATGCATCGACATAGCCGCGCCCTTCGGGCACCAATGCACCCAGCAGCACGGTTTGCCGAGAATGTGTTGCTGTCCATTGAATTACCGGTTGCCAGACGGCTGCTGTTCCGGGGAGCCAGTAGCCCACGATGCTTTCAGGCAGGACTACGACATGCGTGTGTGGATCCGACAGTTTTTTAAGCACCACCGCCCGCAGATGGAAAGATATGATGATGGGAGACATCGGCCCCTTGAGCAGCCCGTGCTGTGTATTGATGACAGTCCAGGACTTCGGGGTAGAGGGAAGTGGCGCGGGGGGCAGGAAGAGTCCAAAGGCTACCAGCCCCGCCAGCGTTTTCCCTGCCGTGGGCGCTTCGGCGCCGATGAGTTCAGTGATAACTGTAAAAGCTATGATTACCATCGCAGGTCCGGGTGGACCCGCTTCAAAAGACCCGACCCAGGGGTTGGTCCAGCCGATGATGCCCAGAGGCGGCAGTACACTCAACAGTGTTATGGCCCACAAACCAAAAATGTGTGGCGACAATTTATCCGGCCAGCGACGGACGAGAGCGTCATAGATGAGGTAAGGCAGGGCCAGAACGGCAGCGGAAGCCAGCCAGAAGGTGCCGCCCAGGGCAAGGCCTGCGTGCGGGAAAAATGTCGCAGTGCCCCGGATCAACCCATAGCTGGCCCCGGCATAATAGCCTAGCGCCAGGGCGTACCGTCGCCGGACGACGGGCAACAGCAGAATCATCAACACAGCCAGCCCCGGTGCATGGGGCCATGCCACTGCACCGATCAGGATTCCTGCCAGCAAACTACGAAACCGCATCAGTGCCATTACCATTTCCTTTCTTGGATACGCCTGAAAATGGTATAGCTGGACCTGTGCAAAGATGGCTGTGGGCATCGTTTCGTTAAAGCTATACTCCGTCTTCCGAAGCCGAAACGGGGTATCAACCCCTTTATCGCCAGCGCAACCGATTCCTGGGGATCCAACATGGCGAGGATAGATGTAGTGAGGATCATTTCGCTGCTGTTCATGGTGTATCTCCTTGGGGACCGACGATATTGTCGGGTTCATACCGCAAGAAGATGCTGGACCGTTTCTCTGTACTGGACGGGCACTGCCAAGAAATCCAGATGTGGGGTTTGGGAGAATCAGGCGACCTTACGACCATTCATGGCGGGCAACACTTTACAGAATGACCAACAAAGAAGAATATACCCATTGGTATGACCATTTACAGGATTTTTTTATGAAAACCATGACGGTAGCTGATGCAAAAGCGCACCTGTCTGCCCTACTCGCCGAGGTTGAGGCGGGGGACGGGGTGGTTATTACGCGCAGGGGCAAGCCAGTGGCACGCCTTATTCCCGAACCGCGATCAAAGGGCTTCGACTGGTCTGATTTACAGCATTGGGTGTCGGCACCGCCAAGGCCCGGTTTGACCGTTGCGGAGATGCGTAAACAGGATATGCTGTGATCTATCTCGACACTTCGGTATTGGGTGCGCTCTTTTTTAGGGAGCCTGGTGCCGCCGATCTGGCGCGTCGGCTCGAAAGCCAGCGCAAGGAGCGACTGACGATCTCCGCCTGGACGTTGACCGAAATGGCCAGTGTTGGTGGCATTAAAGAGCGGACAGGTGCCATCGACAGCCTAACTCGTCAGCAGGCGCTCGCCAATTTCCAGCGTTTTGCGTCCATGAAACTTGAAACGGTGGAAATCGAACCTGCGGATTTTCGTACCGCTGCAGTGCTTATCGAATCGCCCGCCGCCTTGCGTTCAGGGGACGCGCTGCACTTGGCGGTTGCTCGCCGCTTAGGTGCCAGACTCGCCACTCTGGATAATGGGCTCCATACAGCGGCAAGCAGCTTAGGCTTTGCCATATTTGCGCTTTCGCCAGAATGACCCTGCTCCTTGGGCGTGACACATAGAAAAACCCCAGGCCAAAGCATGGGGTTGGGTGGATCAGTGCGCTGTATGCTCTTTGGCCTTGTGATGCTTCCGTTGGGCCTCTTTCTTTTCGTGAATGGATGATCTCGCCGAGATGATCGCCAAAGGCAATCCCACGGCCAGAACCAGGACAATCGACATGGACTGCCAAAACACGAGATTCATCTTGCGTTCCTTTTCGCGTGGTGAAGATGTGCAGACATCTCTTCCCTGCGCTTAGAAACGACGAATCAGCAACTCAGAGGCCTCCGCTGACTCGCCGCTCCTTTCGTTTTTCATGTGCAGTCTTCGGAAGACGGCAAGAGCACTTCGTAGATCACGGGTGCTTGTCGTGCTTTTCTTTTCGATGTGCGCTCCACATCCGGCTGTTTTTCCCGTCGTTTGCCAATAAATAACGGTGTTTTTCGCTGCTTAATCGTGCCTGGATTCATCTCACCCCCCCTTGCTTTTCAATGCTCACAGCCTTCTCCTTGCATTCTACTACTTTCATAGGTCGGCTTCCGATGGCGATATAAGCACTTCGAAAACAACCGGCCGCCCTTTTCTAGATTCTAGGCGTCGTATCAGTTCATAACTTTCCAACCGGCCCAGACACGCGGACAAATGCTTCGCCGCGCGCTGCTTACCGTCTGGCATTCCATCCGCAGCAAGATCGCGGATAGGCCTATCGAACACCCAAAGCAGCTTTGGCGCGCCTTCGATAATCTGTACTGACTGTACGCATTCCTGGTAAATGACATACAACAACCCGGATACCTGGCCTGGCAATTGATGCTGCACCACAGCTGCTATGAATAGCGATTCCCACTGATGACGTTGTAGGTGTACCCCTTTGGCAAGCCTTGATTGCCTCGCCATCCTTTTCGATGTGCGCTCCACATCCGGCTGCCGCTCTCGCTTGCTGTTAAATAACATGCTGGCGCGATTCTCAATAGCCATCTTCCACCGCCTCACCTGCGTTGGATTCACACCATGCTCATGAGCGAGATCTTCGATGGTCTTTGCCCCAGTGATGGCTTCCAAACCTACCATAGCCTTATATATTGATGTATACATCTTCCGCTTCACTTCACTCATCGGCTTCTCCTTACGTTCAGTCGCACAACTTATCGGTAGCACTCCTCATGGAAATTATCACTGGGGAGCATTTTGTTTTCACGAGACGTCTTCCGAGGACGGCAAAAGAACCTCGTAGGGCACAGGGCGTCCAGGGCGGGATTCAAGGCGACGAATCAGACTCAGCGACTCCAAATGCAGCAGACATTTTATGAGATGGGTCCGCCCGTGTTGACGCCTATCAGGCAGCATATCCGGAAAAGCCAGATCCTTAATGGGATGATCAAATACCCATCCAACCAGGCTTTCACCCTTGAGAATGCGAACATGCTGATATGCTTCCTGATAAATTTGGCACAACATCTGAGCGGCCACGCCATGCACTCGCCCATCAATACATGCATCCACAAAAACGCCTTCCCACATGTGGCGAGGAAGACGAATAGTTTTCTCAAGCATCGCTTGCCGTTTAACTCTGCGTGTATGACGCTCCACATCCGGACGTCTCTCTCGCTGCATCCGAGACACTGGCAATCCCAAATCTACGTTCATATGATATCTCCTAAGCAACGTTTCCACTGTGTGGCAGTATTATCTCGATTAAATATGTAACGTTATGATACAGGCTTCTGAAGTTGATTACGATACCCCTGCAGTGGACAACAGATCCACACATCGACATCGTTTCAGATAGGTGTACTTCCACAGATCAAGCTTCTGAAGCTGATTCCAAAGGCTTGGGTGGACGTTCTCATTTGGGCAGAGCATGGCGCTGCCTCTGGCCTGTATCTGCAAGGCACAGGCTTCTGAAGTTGATTTACGATACTCCTGCGGCTGTTAATGGACCCACTCCGTGGGTATGGTTTCACAAAGATGCATTCTTATAGGGCAGGCTTCTGAAGCCGATTTAGCTTGGTGGCCTCGCTTTGCCGATTGCAGCCATGCCCTCCTCACGCCTGACGGCCATTCCTGGGCGTCTTTCCATGGTGGAGACGCGGGCTGGCCGTAACATGCCGAGCCCTGCCTGGCCGCCTCGTGGGTCAAAATCGCCAGTTTCGGAAGACGAAAGGCAGATGTTTCGACATATTGCCCTGCGAAAAGGAACGCAAGATAAAGGGTTGTACACCCTGCTCCGTCTTCGGAAGTTGGTAGCATGTTCGTGCCGTCTTCGGAAGACGGGGTATAGCTTTAACGGTTCTTCCACAAGCCACCGGACAACAACAACCATCCACTCCGCAGGCTTCCAGAACCAATGGCGCAATTGAGGCGCTATACCACAGGACAAGACCTCGCAGAGCAAAACACGATTATGGCAGTGAACACCGAAGAAGAGCATCGAGCCTTCAAACAGTGGTGCAACATCTCAGATGATTTGCTGGTAGAAGCCGCGTATGCAGTGAACGCGGCCTCATCTGTAAGCGGTGTGACAGCTATTCAGAAGCTGGATGACGCCGCAGATGACTATTGGTGTGGAGATTAGGGAATTGATGATGCGTGACGACTTGATTGCGCAAGAGCAAGACCCTTTGGTCAATGCGGACTTTCCCGCCATCGCGCAAAGGGCGCTGGCGGGCGATCCCCACTACAGCCACCTGCTGCAGGATATGCGCGATGGCAAATACAACCATCCCGCTTCACGGAGTGACGTGCTCATGACCATGACATTCATGAAGCATTTGTTCGATGAAACGCTGGGATGGACGAGCGTAGATCTACAATATCGCGCCCGGCTTACCATACTGGGCGGCAGCGGGCTCAATGTCTTTCAAGGCACGCCGGCCGATAGGTCAATCCCGACAGGTCTGGAAGTTGTGTACCAGGCTCACCATATTGAAGCCGCGCTATGGCTCTGGCCATTGCTGCACGCTTTCGGCGACGGCAGCACAGCGCGGCGGCGCCACAAAAACAAATGGCGCGAAGGCGTGGTTTGCGTTGCGTTTGATGGGAATAGCCGGCTGCTTTGCATCCACACATCGGCAGGCATCTGGGACGTCATGCAATCCGTCTCCATCGAACAGGCGAACAAGCAAAATTGGGTGTCTGATAGCTTCTTTAACACTGGGCTACCGAAGGAGCACCCACTGATCCATGCGCTACAGCCAAGCATTCCCGAAGACCATTGATCAACAGCGAAAACAATCATCGCCGCAGTGCCCGCGCTATACCATTAGCAAGACAGCTATACCACCAATGAGAAAGAGCCGACAGGACCACATCCGAACCATGTTCATATACCAGGCCGTCCAACCTCCGGCGGCACCCGTTAGTTACCAACTGGCACCAGTCAGCACGGGTGCCGACTCGTCTTCTGAAGACGGCAGCAGATGGGGAACATGGCAGCCCGCACGGAAAGTGGCCAAGATGACCAACATGGCGGCGCACGCCTACCCTGACATACACGTGATGCAACAGCCCTCGGTACTGGGGCGACAAGTAGTCATCCAGTCTCAAGCCACTGAATCTACGATCAGAGAAATCGCGCGCGCACTGGGTTACCGCCTGCAAGTGCAGGGAAATCCATCGACCGTTTCGTTGTCGAGTATTTTGTTACCGGGAATTACGACGGCAAAAAAGGCCCTATTCGCCATCGGATCCCTGTCCACCGTGGACATTACCGTCAACGAGCCACTGCGGCTGTTGCAGGTGCGGATTCTCTCCTCTGCGACCGCAGAAACCAACCCCACTGCTGGGTTGCAACCTCATGAGCCTGCAATCGGCAGATTACCTGCCACGCTAAAGCGGAAATTGACGCTCCAGCGCGGCGATTTGCAATCCGTGCTGCGCCAGGTCGCAGCGAGTACCGGTTATCAGGTCAGCATTCACCCTTCTGCACCCATGGGCGTCATCGGCGATGGATTGCCTTGGGGGAAGTCCGTCGCGGTCGCCGTAATCCTGCACAAGCTAGGGAAGCAACCTTATCTTGACGTGCAAGTTTTAACGCAAGCCCGTCACATCATTGTCACTGTAAAACTATAGGAAACCACCATGTTGCAGATCATAACGCACGATTCTATCAACCCGCCCGCCATGGTGGCGTCAGCTTCGGCGCAACCCCGTGACCGGGTGCAGTTCCTGCCTATTTCATCATCAGCGGGGCAAATACCCGCCCTGCAAGGATTCAAGTCGGCATTCACCATCCAGCCGATTCTGGCAGAACATGGCACGGGGACTGCCGCTCCCACCTCTACCCACGGCGAGGGCACCGCTGCGCAGGCCATTCAGAAAATCCTGCCCTACGGTTGGCGCGTATATACGAAGCCGGAAACAAATGTATTTCTGGGCTCTCCCATCTTATACAACGGGCACGGTAAGTCTTGGATCGTCGCATTAAAATCCGTGATGGAGCAATCCGGATTGCATGGCGCCATCTGGTGGGGACCGCGGATTCTGACCCTGTGGCCTGCCCCCGTGTTGCCCACTTATCAACCAACGCCTCATTTGCTGGGGTACAAACAAACCCATCTGCGAGTGACGGTTGACCATCCAGGCACATCGACTATTTGGCAGGATACAGCTCATTCGCTGGGTGCAACCCCTTTGGTCCCGTCTTCCGCCAAGGCGTCACTGCCCACCAGAACACAACCCGGTGACCGAGTACAACCCGTATTGTTGGGGTTGACCCCCGTCTTCCTCCTCAACCAGGGCGACCTCATCCTCACCGATCTCCAGAAATGGGCCAAGCAATCCGGCTGGACGGTAGTCTGGCAGGTTCCTGAAGACTGGCAAGTGCCGAACACCACGACGTTCAGAGGTGATTTTCAGAAGTCGGTCAGCCAGGTGATTCAGGCGCTTTCCGCGAATGGCGCGAACGTCCATGCGGTCTTTCATACGGCGAACAATACCGTGGTGATCAGCGGCGCTGGGGGTGGGGAGTGAAGCTACAAAGTCAACGGGATTGTGTGGCTAACATGCATGTTTTGATACGCAATCGGGCATTCCAAATTATCGCGGCTCTTTTGCTGCTCGTCTTGGTTTTTGGCACGGGCGTGACTATTTTAGCCCGGCCCACCAGCGATCATGATTTTCATCGTGCGAATATCGTGATAAACGGAAAGATCGACGGACAACTGTTTGAACTGTTTTCAGCCACGAGACTTCAAAACAATTTTACCAGTGCTGTAATGCTTCATTATAAACCATATACCATAAGTATCTATCTTATTCCAGAAGGGCACCGGAAAGTAAAAGCACGTTTTAATTTTGTTAACGATAGTGGGTTAGAGATAAAGGGACTGGCTGTATTGTCCACTTTGACAAAGCATGCCGTTAATTTGTCGCTAAATGGGGCGCCAGCGCATACACAATTAACCGCACGGCTCATAACAAATGAATAACTATATGAGGTTTATAATCTGGCAGCCAATTAGCGCCATGCCACCTTGTCGTGTGGTTACTCCTTTTATCGGCCTGGAGTTTACGATATCAGAGCAAATGGTTGCGGAGCGATTCCAGAGTGGAGTTTTGTGTGCGTTCTGCTTTCTCCAAAATGCTTTTGCACTTGCAAGTTCAGTGCTTCGTGGTGGGAAACCGGTGTTAAAAGTAAACAGAAATCCGGTTTTTGCTATTGCACGGACAGTACATGAAGTGCTGTTTGCGCAATTATTATTGAGATTTAATGGGTTGTCATTATGGGAGGCACACCCGGCCAGACTTATGAATATAAATGGCAATGCAACACGGAAAACGGAATGGTATGGGTGTGCAAAATGATGACAAATGGAAAACTTTTTCATGGGAGCAACTCCTTGTTCATGTGTAGAAATAAGGGAATATCAATATACCTGAGCTGGGTGTCTCCCACCAATTCCATGCGGGAGACAGTGACATGCTCGCCTGCATGACGGAAGCCTCGACTGCTTACCATGTGCCAGTAACGGCCATTGAGCGCGTCGTAACCGCCGCAAAAGGGCAAGGCGGAATAGGACCTATGGGTATCCCTAAGCAATGGCTACCCGTCCTGGGCGTTTACGGATTCTCTGTAGCCACCCTGCGCAAGTCCCCTTGCTGGGGCGTTGCCGCCGGTGCCTGGATTCTGGCGGTGGAGACGATGTATGCGCACCCCAACAAACAGATCACCGACAGTACCGCCTATCCCACGCACATCGGCGCTATACCACAACAGGATGTGCGGTGGGCAAATGCGGCGGCGGCGGAAAATCACATTCCGGCACCATTACTGTTAGCCGTGGCCGCCCAGGAATCCGGGTTCAACGCGGATGCTGTCAGCCCCAAGGGAGCGCAAGGATTGATGCAGTTTATGCCAGGAACGTGGGCCAGATATGGAGTCCTGGCGGACGGCAGATTAGGCAGCCCTTTCAATCCGAAAGAAGCACTCTTCGCAGGTGCCGCATACCTGCGGCACCTGGCGCTGAAACTCGGAAGCTGGCCATTAGCGATCGCAGGTTACAACGCGGGAGGCCAAGCGGTGATCAACGCGGGATACCGGATTCCGCCTTTTCAGGAGACTCAGAATTATGTACCTGCGGTACTGGCGCATTACCGGCAAATTATTGGCGGGCAGCCATGAGCCACTTGATCGACCGGGTGCTTCTGCTGGCTCTGCTCATCATCACGTTTTGAGGGTTAGCACACTGCAAGGGAACCGATGAACCCCGTACAGATTCCATTCACGGACCCTACAAGGACGAATTTATGAAATATCGCCTGGAACCCATCGTGGATCTGCTTACGGGCGACGTTATCGGTCAGGAATTGCTCGCTGGCGAAACGTGTTGCCCGTCCTGGAGCGAATCGGAGTGGCAGGACTGGTATGCCTTCCTGGCGCAGAAAATCCCTCTGCTGTTACCGGATATGCACGGACTGCTGTTTCTCAATCTGCACGGGCACCAATTGTTGGACTGGCACATTTCCGGGTCCGTCCGTTCCTTGCGCGATCATGCCAGCCGTATCGTCATTGAGTGGACGGAACAGCGTTTTCGTGACGAGCAACTGGTGGACGTCCTGGCAAAACTCAATTTCCTGAAAGGACTGGGGTTTCGCCTTGCTATAGACGACATAGGGGCTGGAACCGGCGTGGATGGACTGGGCCGGGCGGGAGCCGTGAAAGCCAATTTCTGCAAGATCGACGGACCCTACTTCCAGGCGATCCGTGACAAGGGGCCGGACTATCTGCGTGGACTGTGCCAGCACCTCTCCCACGGCGGTGCCCAGGTGATCGTTGAGTGGGTTGAAACAGACGCGGACTACCGGCTGGCATTGGCCGCTGGCGCGCATCTGGGGCAGGGGTATTTCTGGACGCGTGCCGGGTGCGAACCCCATGCGAAGAAGAACCATTCCGCATCGGCGGCAGTTGAACAAGGAGAAATTTAATGTACGACAACCTGCAGGAAAACCAGGGGTTCATCGACGACGCCAAGGCGCGCGGCCTCGATACGTTGGCCTATCACGACCAGAAGAGTCAGGGATTCATGCTGGTCGCCGGGCACCCGGACAGCATCCGGCTACTCGGCGAGATTTTGGATGATTACGAAGAGCATGGCGCATTAAAGCCTGAAAGCATCAACAGCACCAAAAGCATTGGAGAAAACGAACATGCGCAATAAGTACCTCTTAAAAATCGCCATCGCCACAGCCATCTTGCCTTTTACCCTGGCGGGCTGCGCCACTTTTCATCAGGCGCACGAAAAGCAGGTACAGACGGAGCGGGCCATTACGCGTTATCAGCCGCCCAAGGCCCCGCCAGTGGTGAGCACAGTGGATACGCCGTTCCTGCTGGGCACCGTGGTTGACGTGCGCCATGCGATGCCGGCGATCCTGAAACAATCCATCACGCTGATTTATACCTACCCCATGACCCTACGGCAGATTGCCGGGAAGATCACCCAAAAGAAGGGTATTCCGGTGCATATTGAGGACTCTCAGGAGTCTTCCACATCCGCTGCGCCCGGCGGCGGCATGCTGCCGCCACTACCCAGCCAGACCGGCGGATTTCCAAACCCCCTGCAGGGTACTGGAGGCCAATCAGGGCACGCCTCCCGCGGCATTCCGCTCGACTGGCACGGATCCGTTGCCGGACTGCTGGACATGATCACCGCCAGGAACGGCGTGTGGTGGCGCTACCGGGATGGCGCGGTGCGCATCTTTCGGACCGAGACAAAAACTTTCTCCATCCCCGCCCTGGCATGGTCCACGGGATCCAGCGGGTCCATCGTGGCGAGCGCCGGAGCCAACGCCATGGGCGGCGGCATGAGTTCCGGTAGCGGCGGAGCCGGGTCCATGCCCACGGGCGGGTCCATGGGTGCTGGTGGTGCCGGTGGCCAGGGAAATGAGTCCACCGGCACCACCAGCATCATCAACACTTCGAAGATCGATGTCTGGGCGGGACTACAGAAGATCGCCCAGACCGTGGCCGGCCTCGGCGCCCAGGTGGAAGCGGATGGGTCCACGGGAACCGTCACGGTAACCGGCACCCCGCCGCAGATCCGGCACGTTCGGGAATGGGTGCATGGGCTCTCCCGACAACTGGAACGGCAGGTGGCCATCACCGTGCATGTCTACAACGTGACAGTAAACAACGAGCAGAACTACGGGATAAACCTCGCTGGCGCGTTTCAGAGTCTGGGCAAGCAGTACGGCGTCAGCCTGCAGGGGGTGGCCCCGCCGACCGCTACGGGCGGCACGCAACCCATGTCCATTGGGGCCAATATCCTGAACTCCGCCACCGGTGCCGCGGGCCAGTGGCAGGGCAGCAGCGTCGCCGTGCAGGCTCTGGCCACTCTGGGGCGTGTGAGCCAGGTGTTCAGCAAGTCGACGATCTCGCTCAACGGCCAGCCGGCGCCTATTCAGGTGGCCCAGCAGACCGGATATCTGGCGGAGAGCAGTACGACCCAGACAGCCAATGTGGGCGCGACCTCCGGGCTGATCCCGGGTACGGTCACCACTGGCTTCACGGCAATGTTCCTGCCTCGGATCACCAACGGGAAAATTCTGCTCGGCATGAACATGACGATCAGCAACCTGGTGGGCATCCAGACCATCAGCAGCGGTGGTAACAGCATACAGGTGCCAACGGTGGACAGCAGCACATTCCAGCAATCCGTGAAGCTGAAGCCCGGGCAAACGCTCTTGCTGACGGGGTACAGCCAGAAAGGCGGGTCCACGACACACAACGGCGTAGGCAGCCCCTATCTGCCGCTGCTGGGCGGCGGCGCGGACGCCAACACCAGCAAGCAAATGATCGCCATCGTCATTACCGCGAGGATTCTCTGATGCGTCCACTCCTTACCACTTCCATCCGGGATTGCACGTTTGCATTGGGGCTGGGATGCGCTTTGATTACTGTATCCGCATCAGCCATAGCGAGTCCTTTGCCGAAAGCAGCGCCTTCGGCTGGTCCAACGCGTTTACAGGTCGTAAGTCCTTCACAAGGCTCCGGCCATTCTTCAGTCGCCACCGTCGGCGAACTTGACGCGCTGTACTCCCAGATCGCCCTGCTCAAGGGACAACTGGCGGTCGCCAAGCTCAAGCATGGGATTACGGAGGCTGGCAAACCTTCTGGAGACGGGGGCACCCCTTTCCAGAGCGCAAACCAATCACTCTACGGAGGCATTCCTTCGACGTTCCCGATGGAGGCGTCTCCCTTGCAGGGTGCGTCCCCCTTGAGAGGCGCAAATTCCTTGCCGGCGGCGGAGTCCGAAAGTCTCCCGCAGGTGCTTTCCATCTCCGGTTCCGGTAGCGATCTTACCGCTCAAATCGCCATGCCCAGCGGGGGTGAAACACTGGTCCAGACTGGCGCGAAGGTCGCGGGGGGTTTCACGGTCCGCAGCATCACGGCCCACGGGGTAAACGTGTCCGGGAAGCATGGCCTGGAGAGTTTACCCTTCGCACCCAGCAGAAATGGCTTCCCGGAGTCTCAAGGGTCGGGAGACGGCACACCCCCGTCTTTCACTCCGCCCTCATTTGCCCCACCGGTTTCCTTGCCCGTGCCGGGTGCAAACCCACCCATGGGAGGGATGCCCGGAAGCGGTGCTCCCAGCATGGGTAGGGAATCGCCGCAATCGGGTGTTTCATCTATTGGAGTTGGCGAATAATGCCAGCGCGCAATTCTTCGTTAGACGAGAGTTCGATCCCCTTGCAGGGTGCAACCCCCGCCGCCCGCGTCATCACGGTCGGCAAGCGCGGATGGGTGGCGGGGATGCTCTGGCGCAGCTTTGAAGAGAAACCTTTGCGCACCGAGTTGCGGCAAGAGGGTGCGGATCTACAAACGGACTGGGCTGCCCTGCGCGTTGGAGAGGACGCCATTCAGGCAGGATTCTGTGCCGCTGTTGATGAATCAAAGCGACCGAAGCGACTATTTTCTCTGGCGGCGGCTGTGGCCGATTCCCAGCGGCAACCTTGGTTGGGTATCTACAAAATCGCAGACGGTTTGTGGTGGTACATCGCTGTTCGCGATGGTCAGGCCATCCTCCCGGACGGCGATGTCATTGGTGGAGAAGCGGAAATCTACGCCGCCCGCGAACGGCATTCCGGTTTTGGGGACTGGACCTATGTGGAAGGCAACCTGGACGATCTGTCGGCATTGGTTGAAGGCATTAAGCCGTCCCCTGTTTTCGCCCTGCATGGTGCGCCAGACTGGCTGCGGGCGGCGGCAACTTTGGCAGCTATCGTCGTAGTGGCCGGAGCTGGTGGTCTTTGGTGGCATGCACATCAATTGGCGGCGCAACGGGCTCGCGAATTGGCCATGGCGCGAATACATGCCCTGCTGGAACAGCAACAGGTCAAAAAAGCCCTGCCTTCGCCCCTGCTGACCACGCCCTTGCCGAATGCCTGGCTGGCCTCCTGTGACGGCGCCATCGAGAACGTACCGGTATCCCGGGATGGATGGACGGCAAACGGAGTCTCCTGCGTCGGCAATGCGGCATCCATTGTTTGGCGGCGGATGCCAGGGGCAACGACTGCGGTGCGGCCGCAGGGAGTACTGGATGCCGGCGGGAATAAGGTTTTTCAGAGTATCCCGCTGGCTTTGAAGCGTGCCGCCGGATGGAACAACGGCCAGCCGTTGCCTGCGGAAGAAAGCGCTCTTTTCGCCCTTCTGCAAGGCATGGGCGTGAAAGCCACCATACAGTCAGTGTTATCGCAGCCACCAGTCAGCACGCTGCCGGGTGGAAAGTTAGCTGGGAAAACAGCGCTGCCTGCCCCTCAGGCCCAGGTACATTTCACTTTGCCGGTCGCGCCATTCTCCGTGAACTGGAATGCCATTCCCGGCTTCCGGATTGCGCGCGTTGCCATGCGTGCCGATGGGTGGAATGTCGAGGGGGTGTTGTATGGCCGCTGAAATGCACGCCGCGATTGAGTTGCCGCCAGCCACCGCGATTTTGCCGCCGCTACCGGATCGTTTGCTGGACGCGGTGGCGCTGGACATGGTTTCTGGCAAGGTGCACGTGGATCGCCGTCGTTCCGGCGACCCCCTTCTGCTGACCTGGATGGATCGCTGCCGCGCCGCCGGGGTACGTCTGCAGATGGTGGTGACAGATCTGGATGAAGTGGCAGCACTACGGGCACGGGGACTTCGTATGAGCGGGGGCGGTCAGGACAACGACCTTCAGGTGCGTGCCATGGCTCTGTCGCTACTGGCCAATGCCGCCCGCTACAAGGCATCGGATATTCATATGCTGATGCGCGGCACTCATGCGGAGATCCAGGTGCGCCGCAAGGGCGATCTCAAAGTACTGGCACGGGTCAGCCAGCGGGAAGCCGAAGAAATGGCGCGGGCACTCTATCAAGGCGTGGCAACGGTCAAGGATTCGTCCTTTAATCCCCTGGAATTCCAGAATGCGCAGATCTCCGGAGAAGCCATTGCGGATATGGGATTGACGTCCGTGCGTCTGGTACGTGGCCCGGCCTTTCCCGTGGAAGCTGGTGGTGGCTTTGTCGTGATGCGTCTGCAGTACACGGATGCGCACGAGGGGCGGACGGACCTGCCCACACTGGAATCGCCGCGGCGTCCTGAAGGCGAGTTACGGCTATCCGCTATGGGATACACCCCTTTGCAGGTGGCGTTGCTGATGTTCCTGGCGGAAACCCCCAATGGCGTAATCGCTTTTACAGGACCGACCGGATCGGGCAAGACCACGAGTCTGGCGCAAATGTTGGCCCACGTGGCCAGGCAGTGGGCGGAGAAGCGGCAGGTCACCATCGAGGACCCGGTGGAATATCCGTTGCCCTGGGCGGTGCAGATGGTGATCAACAATGCCGGAACCGAAGAGGAAACCGGAGACGCCTTTGCCGAAAAACTGCGTACCGCGCTGCGCATGGATCCGGACATCATTCTGATGGGCGAGTTGCGCGGACCTGATTCGGCGGTGGCCGCCCTCAATGCCGCCCTGACCGGGCACCAGGTGTGGACCACCCTGCATGTCACCGACCCGTTTCTGTCTGTGGAGCGCCTGGAGATGATGGATCCGCAACGCCTTCATCGGCGCGTGTTCTGTGATCACAAGATCGTGCGCGGGCTGATCGCGCAACGGATCGTGCCTCAACTCTGTCCGCATTGTTCTGTTCCCTTGTCAGAACATCTCGAAGAGATCCCGGATCGTTTGTTGTCCGCCTTAAAAACCTACGGCGATATCAGCGCTGTTCGGTTGAAGGGGCCGGGATGCGCGCGCTGCGGCGGCGATGGAATCGCCGGTCGCATGGCCGTGGCCGAGGTCGTGGTCACGGATGCCCGGCTGATGCGGGATTTCATTGAGCACGGCACGGACGTCGCGCGCCGTAATCACCGCCAACGGGAGGATACGGATTTATCCCTCATGGAGAACGCGGTCATGCGGGTGCTGGAGGGGTCGGTAGATCCCCGCCATGTCGGACAGTATGTGGACGTGGTGGTTCCCAAGGGCGAGGAGGATCGCTGATGCGTATTCTGGATGCGGTTTTGGACCTTATCCCCTCCACCAAAGATTTGGAGACATTCGTGGCTTGGCTGCCGTGGAAACCGGGTGGTCCAACGGGCTTGCACCCTGCAAGGGGGTTGCACCCTGCAAGGGGTACGAAAAAAGCCGTTGGTAACCCCAAAGCGAAAGGTTTTCGCGCCTTCATGGATCGTCTGGCCTTCGGCTGGAAGATCCGCTCCGCCCTGTACCGGCACCTGTCCACACAGTTTGCCAATGATATTGCCGCCATCCCGGCGCTGGAAATGTTCCAGGCACGATTGCAGCGCCGGCGTAAAAAGGATTCCGCCAAGGTCATCGGCGATATGGTGCGCCGTATGAAAAACGGCAAGACCCTGTCTGAGGCGATGGGTGCCTGGATCCCGCAGGACGAGACCATGATCATCACCAGCGGTGAGTTGTCCGGCGCACCCGCGCAGTCCTTCGATCTCATTCTGGAAGCCAAGGAGCGCGTGGCCAAGGTCAAGCGGGCGCTGACTTCGAACCTGGTCAGGCCAGCTATTTATCTGGTTGCCCTGATCGGCATGTTATGGGGGCTTGGCGCATTCGTGATTCCCGGTTTGCAGCAGGCGCTTCCCGCGAGCCATGCGCATGGGCTTATCGGAGCGTTGTACGTTGCCAGCAGTTTCGCCACGAACTGGTGGGCCATTCTTCCCGTGGTAGCGGTACTGATTCTGGTCGTTCTGGTGATCTGGTCATTACCCCGCTGGACGGGCGGTTGGCGCGTGCGCGCAGAGCATTATTTCCCATGGTCCTTTTATCGAGACATTCAGGGCTATACCTGGCTGCTGGGCTTCTCCGCGTTATTGCAGGCGGGCATGGGCGATGTCGAGATACTGAAACGTCAGGCGAAGCAGGCCAGTCCATGGCTCAAGGAGCGACTGGTATCGGTACGGCGGCAGATGGAGAACGGTGCAAGCCTGCCGGAAGCCCTGTACGGCGTGAAGTTCGGCGGGCAACCGGCGGGTTTCCCCAACCCCGACATGATAGACGACATTGCCTCCATGTCGGGATTCAAGGATTTCGCTGTGCGTATTTCCAGGGTGGCGGTGCAGTGGGCCGACGAATTGGAGTGGCAGACCACGGTGAAAGCAAAAACCTTCGGGTTTCTGGTGGAAATGGCCATGTATGGGGCAATGGGTTTTCTGATGGTGGCTATCAACAGTCTTTCGACACAGATGGGTTCCGTTCCGGGCCTCGCTGGTTGAGCGGGGCTGCGTTTTACAAAAGTGATGTGATTTTCAATAGATTCCCGAAAGGGCGAGAGGAGAAGTGCGATGAGTGAAATACTGGGTACCCTGTTTAAATATCTGATGATGGCACTGGGCGTTGCCGCCGTGGTGTACATCCTCTATGAAACGTTCGCCGACAACAAAACCTCCAATGACGTCAGCGACGTCACCACGATCGCTTCTCAGATCACAGGCGACTATTCCGGCACAAGCGACTATTCCTCGCTGGGTTCCATAACGCCGCAAACGCTGGTAACCGATAAACTGGTGCCTTCTTCCATGTGGAACGGGAGCAGCCTGGTCAATCCCTGGGGCGGCAGCGTGTCCGTTACCGCAGACAGCAATCCGGCGTGGTTCGATATCTCGCAGACCGGTCTTTCCTCCGGTGGCTGCTCGGGTGTGGCGAAGGCCGTGACCAGCTATGAGACGTTGTCCATCAACGGATCACAGGTTGGCACGTCCATCGCTCCGGCGACGCCTGCGGCCATAGACAATGCCTGTGCGGCATCGAGCAGCAACACCCTGACCTTTGCGTTCTAGTTGAATCGTGTCTCTGGTAGAGGTGGTTTTCTCGGATCTCTTCGTAACCGACGATCCGGCGTCGTGCTGGTACAAGGTGACGCCGGATTCTCTGGAGGCGCATGGCTTGCCACAGTCGTGCCATGAGGAATTGGCGCGCCTGCGGGCGCTGCTGATAGGTCGCTCTGACCGGGATAAAGGAGGTTCACCTGATTTCAAGGTGGACTGGCAAGAAACGCGCTTACGTGTGGAGCGCATGGACACCTCGGAAGGGGCCATCTATGTGTGCCGGCGTTACGGCGTTACGCCCAGGCACCTGGCGGATCTCGGTTTCCCGCCGATGATCGCGCAGCGTCTTTTGGCCACCGATGACAAGACGGGATTCAGGGAAGGGCTGGTGGCCTTTTTAGGTCGGACGGGCAGCGGCAAGAGCACGGCGGCCGCCGCCTATATCATCGAGCGCCTGGAGCAGTCTGGCGGGGTGTGCTGGACGGCGGAGAATCCTATCGAGCTGGCCTTGCAGGGGCGCCATGGCAAGGGGGTCTGCTACCAGTTGGAAGTCGCGGACGATTACGGCTTTGGCGAAGCGATCCGGCACATACTGCGGGCGTCTCCCAATCTGATACTGATCGGGGAAATCCGTGACAAGACGGCGGCGCAAGAGGCGATTCATGCCGCCCTGACCGGGCACCTGGTGGTGACGACCTTGCATGCCAATGATCTGCTTACGGGTCTGGCGCGATTGGCGCGGCTCGCCGGGGATTCCGTTTTACTGGCGGATGCGTTGCGTGCCGCCATGCACTTGCGATTGAGCAACAACATCAACGGAAATGGTTTGCCGGGCCAGATTGACACCCGGCATGGGGTTAACACCCTGCAAGGGATTCCCGGCAGAAATGCCCCTCCCCAGCGGGTACTGACGGTGGAGCCCTTGCTGATTACCGGGGAGAACGTGGACGGGTTGCGATCCACATTGCGAGGTGGGGAGTTCCACTTGCTCAAAAGTGAAGTGGATCGTCAGCGGCGACTGTTTATGGGGGGTGGATTGCCATGATCTTCTGGATATTGCCGATGTTGCTGGCCGTTTTTATGGTGAGCGCGCAGGGACTGGCCCGCAACCAGGCGGATGCGGTTTTACCACCGGTGGCACAGGTTTCCGCCGCCGCCGTGGGGCAGGATTTTGTGGCCTACCGCAACGCCGTGGGCGTCTATGCGAGCGCCAATCCGGCCTTTACCGGCAGCGTGCCCGCCAGCAGCCTCGCGCTGCCGGGCGGAATGCCGTTGCTGCAAGGAGCCGACAATCAGATAACGGCTACGGCCTCGGGACAGGGGCGAATCATCACATGCTGGGCGACGCTACCAGCTTCCGCCGTGTTTCAGACGATCAAGAATATGAATGGAGACGCCTCCATGGGTTTGGTGAGCGGAACGCAATGGAGTTCTCCGGTGTATGGCCCTATGGGAAACCTGCCATCAGGTGTCCAGGTGCCCAACGGGGATGCGGTTTCGATTGTGCAGATAGGGAATTGAGGAGCGGATCATGAGCGCAATTTTGGGGGTGTTGTTTGCATCACTGGTCGGGCTGTTGATGATCCCGACCTATATGCGTTTTGAAACCATGGCCATCGATAACGCCAAGGCGGCCACCACGGCGCAGCAGATGCAGCAGGTATCGCGGGCGGCGCAGGCATACATCCAGGCCAATTATTCGGCAGTTGAGGCGAACAGCACAGCCAGTAGTCCGGCCACGATCACGGTATCGATGCTGCAGAATACCGGCTATTTGCCGAACGCTTTCAGCGCCGCGAATCCCTTTGGTCAGATGTGGCAAGTGCAAGTGCTTCAACCCACGCCAGGCCAGTTGCAGGCGTTGGTGCTCACCCAGGGCGGGACGCAAATCGGACAGGTGCAAGCTCCGATGATCGCCGCACAGGCGGGGGCCCAGGGCGGGTTTGTCCCCTACAACGGCCAATACGGTACCCTGAATGATATGGTGGCCCACGGTGCCTATTCCGGCTGGCAGGTTTCCATGTCGGGATACACCAACCCCGGGCCTGGGCATTTGGCGGCACTACTGGCATTCAATAACGGCAATTTGGAAAACAACTACCTCTACCGCGTCGCAGTCCCCGGCCAGCCGCAGTTGAACACCATGCAGACCAATCTGAATATGGGGGCGAACAGCGTCAACAATGCGAACGAAGTCAATGCTCAGTCCGAAACTCTGGCCGGAGGGCAGCCCAATGGCCAGCCGGGCGCGTTGCAAATAGGCAGCAATTACTACTATGGGGATTCGAGTAATGCCGCTGTGCGCACTCCTGGGAGCTTCTATATCCAGAACCAGAATGGTAGCGGGCCAGCACAGATAGCAGAGGTGAGCAACGTCTGGGGCAGCGGGGAACTGCAAGGTGGCTACGTCAATAGTACAGGTGATGTGAATGCGCAATATAATTCGACGGCAAATAATGCGTTTGCGATGGATAACGGCTCTTGGTGGGCCAACAATGCCGGTGACAGTTCGCAATCCGGAAACCTTTGGGCGTCGGGGAATATCAACACCCCCGGGTTTTATGCGAACAATAACGGCTACGCTGGCACTTCGGATACCCTCACGGTTGGCAGTCGGGTTATTCTGGGCACGGCCTTCGGGAGTGCCAATATCGGCTGGGGATGCTCGCCGAACGGAGAGATTGCCGCGAACGCCAATGGGAGTGGGCAGGTGCTGGCCTGCCAGGGTGGGTCTTGGCAGGCGATGGGGGGTGGATATACATATGAAGGATCATGGCAGATCCCTTACGGTACGGCTACATCTGAAAATATCGGAAACTATGATATATGCGCCATGACTCAGTATGGCACTTCAGGCAATGATAATTCAGGGGTATATCCTTCTTCTGGCCCTTATGCTAATGGGACTTATTCATGGGTTTTATATGCGCAAGGTGCTGATATGATTACTGCGTCATGCTGGGATATTGGCTAATTATTTTGCAAGCCCATGGATCATTAGCCATGAGTAAGCATTTTGTGCCCATCCTGAGCTGATATCAAGAGTTCTGCCAACCTTGGAAATGGATTTTCTGTTGTTTTTATTGTTCTTTATATTCCATCGGATCATTCCATTTTTCATGGTTAGTGCAAGCTGTTGACTGAGATCGTGATCATATAGATAAACAGTGTCATTCTCGAAATGTAGCACTTGTTTCGGGCGTCCGAAGGTTTTCATGGCAGCTTCTTTGTAGCCAGCTTCGGACGCGTTAAAGATGAAAAAAGTTGGCCTGAATTCGTGGGTCGGCTTGTTCCAGATGGTTGACTGTGCCGCGTCACGGGGCCACAGGACACCCATGTTAGGACCCAAAGCATGAAGGACAACAGTATTTCTCGTGAAAATATCTAAAGACCAGGCATTTTCCGTATTCCAATACTCGGTATAACCGTTATGTAAATGATGATCGGCAAGGAATACCGCTACTGTTCTCGTGTTTCCCCAGTTGGCTGAATAACGCCAACCTGTTTCAGCTATATTGGCAGCACCCAGAAAAAGATATCCGCCGATGGCCATCGCAACAAATATTTGTGCTATGATTTTTTGTGAATTCCACAATGTCGCCGCAGTTATCATGATCCATAAGATGCCAATATAGAACACATTAACGATAAAACGACTTGACCCAATCCCGTCTGCGTAGGCTGTAAAAATGAAGGCGGATGCTATAACTATGGATGACAACACCGAAAAGACTAGCAGGATTTTCGCTTCTTTATTTTTTAAATAGGCAGTGCTGGTCCCAAGTGCTATAACAACAGTCATTGATATCACGTAAACAACCAGAATGGCCTGCAAAACATGGTTACTCGGGGCGGGATAAGCTTGGAAATATAATGCAATACTTTCCGCTAGTAGTCCGACATGGTTTATCATTTGTGGGAAAGTTGCAAAGGAAAGACCATCAGACGGTAACATTCCAGCAAGTTCACCAAAAAAGTACAATAATTTGCCTATGATATAACTGTAGGCGATACCTTTGAGCATTCGCTTTCGCGATGGTTTATCTATTTCAAATAGTCGTCTGGAGAACCAGGCCAGAATGAATGCTGGAACAGTGAATGCTGCCGCAAACCATGGGTCTGAGACTGTACCAACGATAATGCAGAACGATACGATCGGGATCGACCAACTTGGACGGTGGGTAAAGTAACGAATCAGACCAATGACACCGAGTAACCCAAATGCCCACACACTGTTATGGGTGACGGGATAGGCTAGGATGGCAGGCTGGCCGATGGCCATCGGGCTGGCTAATAAAGCGAACAGCCATGCCAGCCATGCCCACGCCCATGATTTGGTGGCCACTTTAACTAACAAGCCCGTTAGAGCAGCGTTTACCACAAATATGAGCCATCCTTGGATGACGACGCTCGCCCCGGAAACGCCCGTAATGGCATAAAAAATTTCCGCGAATGGCAGAAGGCTCAACACCTGATTGTCCTGGGTATAGCCCCAAGTTAATGGGAACCTCAATCCGTACTGGGTGATGCCGTTGTAAATCTGTGCCATCTCCGCCATGTCTGGATTCGTAAGCGTCTAAGCAACCCACCCTTGCGGGTTGGCGCCGATCAGGCTAATGCAGTTTTTTTCCAGTTCCAGGGTAAAAGTTCGTGGAGCCGTTTGTTGGGCCAGGTGGGTAATTTTTCGAGTACGTCGCAGAGGTACGCGAAGGGCTCGACGCCGTTAAGCTTGCAGGTTTCGATGATGCTGTAGAAGGACGCCGCCCGTTCCCCACCGGCATCATTTCCAACAAATAAAAAATTCTTGCGACCAATCGCAACGCCCCGCAGCGCCCGCTCAACCGGATTATTGTCGATGCTGAGCCGACCTTCTTCGAGATAGAGGGTGAGCGCCTTCCAACGCTTCAGAGCGTAGCCGATGGCTTTGGCGATACCACTTTTAGGGGCCACCTGCATCTGGGTTTCGCTGAGCCAGGCCCGGAAGGATTCCAGCAGCGGGCCTGCCCGTTGTTGGCGCGCTTCGGCTTTTTGATCCGGCGGGGATTCTTTGATGTCCGCCTCGATGCCATAAAGTTTGGCAATCCAGGCCAGTGCCTTCTGCGCCACCGGACTCGGACCACGCTGCTCCACGTCATAGAAGTGTCGCCGCACATGGGCCCAGCATCCGGCTTCGATGATCTGCTTTTTGCGGTAGAGGGCATCATAGCCCCCATAGTCATCGGTCTGGAGAATGCCTTTCCAGTCGCCCAGGAAGTGTTGCGCGTGGATGCCCTTACGGTCCGGGGCATAATCAAAGACCACGATGGGATGCGGGGCATCCTCCTGACTGCGATACACCCAGAGATAGGCCTTGTCCGTCTTGCCGCTGCCGGGGTTGAGCACCGGTAAGGGGGTTTCATCGGCGTGCAAGATAGCCCCTTCCAGCAAAGCCATTTTGCAGGCCTCAGCGAGCAGGCTGATCCAGTATTCTCCCTGGCCCAGCCAGCTGCAAAGGGTGGCGCGGGAGATTGGTACGCCCGCCCGCAGGTACTGGGTTTCCTGCCGATATAAAGGCAGATGATCCACATGTTTCGCCGTCATCACGTGGGCGATCATGCGCGCCGTGGGTAAGCCCTTGTCGATCACCTGTGCCGGTAATGCCGGACTTTCGATGGTACCGCAGGGGCGGCAGACCAGTTTGGGGCGGATATGCCGAATGACCTGGAAATGACCGGGGATGTAATCGAGTTTCTCGCTGATTTCTTCCCCGACGGTTTCCAAGAGGCCGCCGCACTGCCCGCAGGTGCAGGTCAGAGGATCGTGATGCACTTCCACTCGGGGCAAGGTGTCGGGCAGCTGCATGCGGCCAGGGTGGCGGCGAGGAGGACGTGCAGGTGCTACTGGTGCTTCGGTTCCTGGACGGGAAGCCGTCACCGCCGCACTGTCTTCCAGAACGCTTTCGAGGATGCTTTCCATCGCAGCGATTTCGGTATCCAACGCTTCTTCCCAGAGACTGATCTGGTCAGGAGAGAGTTTTTCCGAACGGCGACCGAATCGCCAGCGCTGCAGCTTGGCGATGGTGCTTTCCAGGCGGGCGATGGTTTCATCGCGCAGGGCGATAGCCAGTTCCTGTTGGGCGATATACCGGGCGCGTTCTGCCCATTCCGCTTCCTTTTCCTGTTGCGTCTGCAGCAGGCTCAGCACCAGAGCGCGCAGCGCTTCTGGCTCTGTAGGAATGGGGGTGGAAGTCCTTGGATTCATGGAAGAATAGTACCAGAAATGGGGTCTTTATACAAGCAATTCCAGTCACTTACAGCAGTGTAGGCGTGCATTTTTCAAGGGTCGGCAACGGGGTCCACGGCCGCCCCTCCACCAGCATCGCCCACTGCGCGGCCGACAGCTCTACGGCACCCGTATCGGCTTTGGGCCAATGCAGTCGCCCCTGATCCAGGCGGCGGTACAAGAGCCAAAAGCCCAGACCATCCCAGAGCAATAGTTTCAGTCGATCGCCGCGGCGGTTGCGAAAAACAAAAGCATGACCGCAAAAAGGATCTGCAGCCAGCATCCCTTGAACCTTGGCCGCCAGACCATCAAAGCCCAGCCGCATATCCACGGGTGCTGCCGCCAGCCAGATGCGGCTGCCCGGACTCAACCACATGGGCTTTCGAGGACGCGCACCAAGGTTTGCAACCAGCCGGTATCCATCGGCCCCGTCAGTTTCAGACTGCGGCCCGACAACAGCATAATCTCTACCGGCGAAACAGACGGCCGGACCGGCGCCAGAGTGACCGGCAAAAACCCCTTGGTCCCATGGACTATTGGCCGCGGTTCTACAGCATCGGCAAATCGCTTGCGCCAGTAATGCAGGGTGGCTACGGCGATCCCTTCCTGCGCACAGTAATTCTTAACTGAAAGACCGCTCGCCAGAAACCCGTCTACCTGCCGCCGCCAATAAGCGGCCTTCTCATCCTTCGTCATAGCCATCCCTCCTCGCTGAACGCGGATCAGGATCGGTCAGGTCAGGAAGTTTGGGAAGGTGGGTTGCCTAAACGCTTACCTGGATTCAACGGAAGCGTCTGAAACGCCGTTCCCAAGCTGCTGATGAGTGCCGCAACAGAAAGCACCGCAAACAATCCCCACAACGCCCAGCGTTTAGCCATGCCTTCCTCTAAGTTTGACCAGATTTTTTGTTTTCAGGCAGACTGAACACTAATCATCTTGGTTGTCGTAACCATATGCCCGTGGGGGTTGCTCCTGTCGGGATGCTCCCGGCAAGGGCAGCCAGCCTGGCCCTGCAAGGGGTTTTTAGTCGAAGATGGGAGAGGTGCAAGGTTCCGACGCTCTCACCATGCTCGTCTGCGGCTCATATGGAAGATCACACACTTCTTCCAGCGATCATCGACTTTTCACCTCTTTCGCCAGCGCGTGCTGAAAAAGTAAGGAGAGTTTCATTCTCCCGTAGTAGTCGAAGTGGATGGAGACCCGTGTGGCAGTGGGGGCGACGGCATCCAGTGTGACTGTCACCATATCCTGGTTCACGGTCATGCCCTGGATGACCACATGGCCTGAGCTGCGGCTAATCACCGCATCGTAGTCCATCCCGATCCGCTGCAGAGCCACCTTGGCGGCAGCGGTGGTCGTTTCTAACGGAACGGGGTATACGGAAAAGTAGTCCCCAGCCTTGTCGTGGTAGATTCCGCGGTTGTCTGTGCTTGCAGTGTCTTGTGGTTTGCCAATGCCAGCAGTCTGCATTGGGCTAAACCAAGAAGCACAGCCCCCAAGGAGGGAGCAACAGAAAACGACAAGGGGTAAACGACTCCTGGTCAGTGTTATCATCAACCCGGCAGTCTTCTTAGTCACAGCTAGCACGGGATCTACCTGCACCAATCCCCGCCATTGCGAGGCGGTCACGGGTTGCACCTGTCGGAATGCTCCCGGCAAGGGCAGCCAGTAGGGCCTGCAAGGGACAGCATCAATGACACGCCATGGTGGTTTGGGCTTTGCTGGTTATGCTTACCCGCTACGCTAGCGCAAGCGCTTTGACTGCAAGTCAATTTTCTGGTGATCATGGCAACTATCCCTGCGGGTTTTGAGGCGACTTATGGTTCAGCAAGAGTTGAGTCAATCCTTAGAATGCGTATGCCAAACCAAGATTCATGCCAAGCAAGTTGGTGGCGCTAGATGGTTCAAAAAATCCACCATTCAGTAACCCGCCGGTATAATTGAAGTGCGTATAGTTTACGCCGCCATAAATATGGAAGGGTCCACTTATGCGATAATCTGCATTGAAGCCGACTTTTTCTTCCCCGCTGACATCAAAACCTGCCACACCAAGATCACGAAATTGAGCTATATGAGGCGTCATTGATCCTCCCAATATAGCCAACCATTCAGCGCCGACTCCAAAAACCATTCGTCTGTTTAATGCATACTGTAATTTAGCGCCAATACCGGCCAACTCCGCGCTATAATCTTCTACTTCGCTGGAACTAAGCTTTCGATTCCAACCTTGATAACCACCAGCGATGTATGGAGTCAACATAATATTTCGGGACAGCGAAAAAGCTTTTCCGATACGGGCAACAACTCTATTTGTGGTTTCTCCCGTAGTACTGTCGAGAACTCCTGGTGTTCCAATATAGCCACCCTTGTAGGCGATATTTCCTGAGCTAAATTGGTAATTCACAGAAAAATACAAATTCTCTACTGCCGGAAAGTAGTCTCCCATCAAGCTATATTTAGCGGAGAACCCTGGCATCCAGCCTGTTTCTGAGTCAGAGGGAGAAGTTGGTAAGTTTTCAAGGTAATTCATTAGGGTACCAGTAGCAGCAACACCAGCTTCGTTATTGGCGACAACTATAGAGTTGTTGCCATGGTAGTTAGTAGCTAAAGCTGACGTAGAAGAAAGCGCGGCGCATACGGTTACGGTAAGCCAGAGGCTTTTGCGGAATGACATAAATACTCCTTATTAAATAGGTGACTGCTTTCATTATCCCCACCGATTCCATACCACCCTCAGCAGCGCGGCATTGGCTGCATGCCGGTCGAACGGGCCGGGGTCGAAGTCTTCTCCTGCCCACTGCAGGAAGGATTGAACATCTTCGCTTTTCGGGTCTTCACGCAATAAATCAAGAAAGTCCCGATAACCCGGTGCTCCGCCACTGTCCTCCGGCGGGCAGACGCCGAAGGCGATGCCGTAAGGCTCAGTGACGAGCTTTACTCCTCCACCGAATGATTGCGCGCTTCATACGTTGCAAGCCAAAGGGCAGCAGCAAGCGGCTATTCCGTGACGATTCAGCCCTTTCCATTGATTTTGACCTAGTACATACGGTTGTCAGCCAGTTTGACCAAGTCGCTCCAGTTTTTGCCACTTTCGGCTTGTTCGGCAATGCCCGCGCGCATCCCTATGGGTTGACTGTCCGGCTTTTCTGCACGTGACCATCGGTTTTTCACGCGGTATGCATTGACCGCACTCACGGGTTACACATTAGAAATGTCACAATCAGTTAATGCGGCGTAACACTCTGCAAAAATGGAGGCTGCGCGAGGAAACACCGCCAAAATATCAGGATCGAAATGCTCCGGCTTAACTCGTCCATCTCCTTTTAAGATAATGTCCACCGCTCTTTCATGATCCAGCGGTTCCTTATAAGGACGCCGACTTCGTAAGGCATCATAAATGTCCGCCAATACCATCATCCTCGCTGGTAGCGGGATCTCGTCGCCTTTTCTGCCGAAAGGATAGCCACTTCCGTCCCATCGCTCGTGATGGCCCAGAGCGATTTCCCATCCCATCTGTAATTCTGGTGAGACGTTGTGTTGACCAATAATATTGGCGCCGAGTGTGGTGTGCGTACGCATAATGACCCATTCAGCAGCATCCAAAGGACCGGGTTTCAGCAGAATATGATCGGGAATCCCGATCTTTCCTACATCGTGCATAGGGCTCGCCACAAAAATGAGGTCCACAAAATCTTTCCCCATGCCCAGTTGTTGTGCCAATTCCTTACAGTAATAGGCGATGCGCTGAATATGGGCGCCGGTTTCTTCGTCCTTTTTCTCAGCAGCGCGAAGAAGAACATGGATCGTCTGCAAATAGCTATCGTGCAGCTGGGTCGTGCGCTGCCGGACGGTGATTTCTAAAGTTTCATTATTCCGCTGGATGCGATCGCTATATTCCTTGAGCCGTAGAATATTGCGTATCCGCACGCGTAACTCCGCTCGATCTATCGGCTTACCGAGGAAATCATCCACGCCTGCCTCCAAGGCGCGCAAACGCGTTTCGCGGTCATCGAGGGCCGTGACGACGATGATGGGTAAGTTAGCATAGCGGGAGTCCGCCTTGAGCCGCGCAGCCAGTTCGAACCCACTGATCTGAGGCATCATACCGTCGGTGAGTATCAAATCCGGTCGGCGATCCTGAAGCTGCTCTAACGCCTCCTGAGCGCTGGATGCCGCCAGCGTCTCATAACCATCATTCTGCAATAAAGCCGTGAGCAGACGACGGCTACTCCCTTCATCATCCACTACCAAGATCGTTGAACGCTGTTCAGGCATCGGCTTCCTCCTGCACTAAAGAAAACGGCCCACAACCTCTATAAGCGTCTGATGACCTATCGGCTTACTCAGATAGGCATCACAGCCAGCAGCAAAAATGCTTTCCTCATCCCCTTTCATAGCCAAGGCCGTCAGGGCCAGGATAGGGATCCCCCGCGTCGCGGGATCTTCCTTCAGGATGCGGATTGCTGTAAGTCCATCCATGCCCGGCAGATGAATGTCCATGAGAACGAGGTCGGGGTACTCGGCACGAGCGATGGCAAGACCCTGCTCTGCATCGCCGGCATGCAGAACCTCATAACCGGCCTTGCGCAAGACAATACCTGCAAGCTTGTAGTTAGTTATATTGTCTTCAATGATCAAAATCCGCTTAGGCAATTCCTTCCCCTTGGCGAGAATGGGCAGTGCTCAGTGCGCGGCGCACCTCTCCGAGGAATTGATCGCGCCTGAAACCAGCCTTCTCCATGATTTTCAGGATATGCCCATTCAGGCGACGGCGATCCTCTGGCGTAATTATTTTAGCCGTCAAAACTAAAACAGGGATGGCCGCCATGCTTGGGTTTCTCTGCAGCGCGTCCACGACGTCGAAGCCGTTGAATTCCGGCATCATCAAATCCAGCAGGATAAGATCGGGATGAAGATGTTCTGCCATGGTAACGGCATCCCGCCCGCCATAGGCACTGACGACCTCGTAACCGCCATTGCTCAACTGGCGATTAATGATCGCCACCGCCCGCGCATCGTCATCAACCACCAGGATCACGGGGCGATTCTGTCTCGTCACCACAACACCGAGTTTTTGTAGGATTTTTTCCAGACGTTCCATTTCAATGGGTTTCTGCAGGATTTGAACACTCCCGAGGAAGAAGCCTGAACCCTGCTCTGAATCCATACTGGTAATTACCACCGGGATGGTAGCCAGCCGATCATCCCGGTGTTGGGCCGCTAAAAAATCCCAGCCGTCCCTTCCTGGCGGATTCATCTCCAGAATAATGAGATCTGGGCGCTCTTCACGTGCCATATCTAAAGCGCTAACAGGATCGCGAGCCAGGCGCACGCGAAATCCGTCGTCCCTCAAGTAACCTTGCAGAAGGGTCGCGGTGGCGTCGTCATGCTCTACCACCAAAGCAGAGCGATTTGTTTCGGAGGCAAAAACCACCTTCTCGGGATCCGCCTCTGCAAAAACGACCTCCTCTCGCCAGGGAAGCCAGACATGAAAGGTGGATCCCTCCCCAAGCGTACTTTCCATGGTCACTCGCCCACCGTGCAGTTCTGCCAGACGTTTGACGAGGGAAAGACCGAGACCAGTACCTTCATAGCGGCGATCCAAACCACTGTCAGCCTGGACAAAGGGCTTAAAAAGCCGTTCCTGATCTTTTTTCGCGATACCGATGCCCGTATCGGCCACACTGATTTCCAACCAGTCGGGATAGGCGGCATATTCAGGGTCGGACAAATCGTTTCTGCTATGCCCGCAGAGCGTTACCTGACCTCCGTCGGGAGTAAATTTCACGGCGTTGGACAGTAGATTGTACAGAATCTGCTTGGCCTTGCGCGCATCCAGGTAAACGGGAGGAAAGTCTGGTTCCACTTCGAGGTTGAGCCGAATCTGGTGGGCGGCTGCCTTTTCCCGGACAATGCCCAAAGAACCCTGGAGCAAATCGTGGAGGTTCGCCGTTTCCAACTCCAGCTTCATCATGCCCGCCTCCACTTTAGAGAGGTCTAGGATATCGTTGATGAGAGAGAGGAGATGCCGGCCGCTTTCAAAAATATCCTTAGTCGCATCTTTTTGTTCAGGGCTAAGATCACCCATGACGCCATCCTTCAACAACTCGGAAAAACCAATAATGGCATTGAGGGGGGTACGCAACTCATGGGACATGTTGGCCAGAAAATCGGACTTAGCTTGGTCTGCCATGCGCAACAACTGATTCCTTTCCAGCAATGCTTCGCTTTGTTTGCGCAACTCAACGGCCATGATTTGCTGGTTTTCTTTCTGCGCGATGTGGTTGAGGGCAGCGCCCATCTCTAGGGAAAGCTTTTCCAGGAAGGCGGTCTTCCTCTCGCTTAGTGCTTGTAGCGAGGCCACCACCAGCACCCCAAATCGCTGCTCCTGATAACGGATCGGCACCATGGCGATTTCTGCAGGTCGAATCTGACAGACCCCTGTGTCCACCAGAAACCCAGAGCTGTCATCGGGTTGTCTCAAGCAGTGCAGATGGTCTGACACAGCCGCTTCGCCCAGAACACCCTCTCCGCGCTGAAAACTGCTTGCCAGTCGTCTATCGGTACCCCGGTGTGCGGCCAGAACAAAGTGGCCTTGCCACTCGTCATAGCGATAAAATGCAGAGACCGGGAAGGAATGGTTCTCCGCCAGGATGCTCAGAACTTGTTGAAGGATCTCCGTTAACTCAAAACTGGAACCACTAAAGAGGGCAAGAATTTGTCCTTGACTGCGTTCAATGCACAGAGATTCTTCCAGCCCTCTTTGCGCTTCGCGACGCTCACGCCCCTCTTTTCTAATTTGCCAAAAGAGCCCGGTAAGCAGTGCAATCAGCAAGACAATCGTAATTCCGATGGCCCATAACGTTGCCTCGCCCGCCTCTTGGGCCGCCTCGGTGCGTTTCCTGAGCAGACCGCTTTCGGTCGCATGCATCTTCTCGACCAGATCATGCACCGCTGCCATATCGGCGATCCCTTCGCCCGCACGGAGCATCACCCGGGCCGCAGGAAGACCCTGTTTTTCGTAAGCGTGAAGAACATCATCAAGAATCTGCAAGCGTCTTTGTGACTGCTGCCGTAGCGCTACCGCCCGATGCTCTTCGAGTGGATTGTCCGTCACTTTGTTCGGCAAATCATCCAGTGTCGCCTGAAAGCGCTGGATTGCAGCCTGACGTTCCTGGAGATAGTAAGAATTGCCGGTAAGGAGATAGCCGCGCTGCGCAGTTTCTGCCTCATTGATCAGCGACCAACAGCGGTCAAGGCTCTGTAGTACCGTCTGGGTATGCTCCACCCCATAAGAGGCCCGGACATAGCCAGTCGCAGTGCGAAAGGCCAGCGCCCCCACCGTGACAAGCGCTAAAACGGCCAGGCTAAAGCCTGCCAGTATTTTATTTTCTGTCGAGAATATGGAGTTCATTCAGAAGGATAGAGCTCCTTTTCAAATAAGTTAAGTTTTTTCTGAATTACTCTAGTTTAGATATGCATGAGCTTCAGTATATAACGTAACCACTGGCCTGGCTGTATTGGTTTTGCCGAAGTTGTCACTGCTAATGTACCAACTGCTAACAGGGGGCCACGCCGCAGTCGTAGGATCGTTTCAGCCAGGTAACGATTCAAGCGATAATAGCGTAAGGAGGCTGCGGCAGCCATATATACGGACATCGCCACCTGACGCCAAATCGTGGGCGTAACATCTTCAAGTTCCATCTGAAGCAGGTGGCTGTACGCCTGTTTGGCTTGCGGCCTGCAAGGCATGGCCATACGTTCTACTCCATGATGAGTCGGTACCGATCACGATGATCAGAGATGATAGAACGTTATCCCTGCTCATCTACTCGCATATATACTTTATCAAGGCGCATACAGATCACTATTCCGTGACGATTCGGCCCTTTCCATTGAGTTTAACCTGGTACATATGGTTGTCGGCCAGTTTGACCAGATCGCTCCAGTTTTTGCCACTTTCGGCTTGTAATTCGGCAATGCCCCCGCTCATCCCTACGGGTTGCCCGTCCGGCTTCTGCACGGTGTGTCCGGCAAGAATGACCTGCAGGCGCGCCTGGGCCTGCCCGGAATTCGCATAAGGCATCACCACCACGAACTCTTCACCGCCCCACCGTATCACGGCATCCCCCATCCGTACCCCGGATTGCAGCAGTTGTGCAATTTCCTGAAGTACCCGATCTCCCGTCTCGTGTCCCCAGTTGTCATTGACGCCCTTGAAGTTATCCACATCCAGCATGGCGATAGAGAGTGAGTGGGGATGGCGCTCGGCCTGAGCAAACAGCAGGGCTAACAGATCTTCGCCAGCGCGCCGGTTAAACAATCCGGTCAGGGGGTCCGTAGAAGATTGCACGAAGAGTCTTTTCATGCTTTGAAGCTGGCTCATGGAGGCCAGGGCAGCAACGCCGGCTACCAGCGCCAGATCAATGAGTTCCGGTAGGATTCGAGAATTCTCCCGCAACCATAAGGGAAGTGCAAAAACCGTAAGCAGGGAAAGGGTGAAGGTCAAAGTTTCCAGCAGGGCCATAGGAAATACCCCTATACTTGCCATGAGTATAAAGAGTAGGTACGTATACCCGTCGAAATATTCTGCCGCGCCATTAAGCTGGGTATGGGCAAGTAAGACATGTGCGAAGAGAAAGAAGAGTGCGGGAATCAGAAAGAGCATGACCATAGCCAACCGGGCGTGTCGCTGTGTCGGACGGCACCTGCAAAAAAAGGCCAATATGGCAAATGCCACGGCCACGATGATCCGTCCGCTATCGAGGAGGATGAACAGATGATGGGGGAGCAGAAAATCATCTACAGCGAGTCGGAATGGGGCGAGAATGGCCAGCAGGGCGGCAATGATACGGACACGGGAGAGGATGAAACGTGCCCGTTCGCGCTGGAAAAGGCGGGGATGGTGACGACTGGAAAAGAGATCTCGCCATTCTCCAGGGGCCAGGAGGAGAAACGATTGTATGGAACGGGGCACGGCTACCGCTATGGAGTTATCGGGCATGCGCATGGCCGGTGAGTTGCAGGAATCTCATTATACAGCACTTTCCGGAAGATTGGATTCGATCGGATCCAGGTGACCCTTTTTCCTTACTCCAGAAGTAAATATCCCGCTACCCACCAGCCACCGCGCCGCATACAAGGACCCAAGCCATGGCACCCAGTAAGCGCCGCCATGCGAAGCGCCAAAAACCCATCTTGGCACTGTCTGCCACATAACCCTGCAATTGCGCAAGGGAACAATGAAGCGCCCCAGCATGACTGCCACGGGACTGTGCCGCTTGAAAAAACAAGCCGTCTTCTCCAGGCGCGGCGCGGTAATTCCAATCCATCGGCCCCAGCGCAGCGGGATAAGATGGCTGAACCGGCTGCCAAGGCCATAAGCCCCATAATTGCCCAGAGTAGCGGCGATAACGGTCATCGGAATCGGCAGCCAGATGGAGAGTGCGCCATATCTGGCTAGAAAACCCGCCGCCACCAGTATGGATTCCCCAAGCATGAATATTACCCCGAAACTGTCGAGGAAGATCGCTCCGGATATGACCCACAACCCATACCGATGGATGATGGGCAATGCCGTGTGAGTGGCTGAAAGCAGAAACGGCGGAATATTCACGGAATGTCTCTCTTGATGGAATTCCATCATCACGATCAGATCTTGGTTTCCGTCCACTATTCCTGACCGAATGTTATCCCTGTTCGTCCACAGCGGCGCGGTTGCCGCCTGCAAGACACGCCTCCTTGAGCAATGGGCTCGCCCGGAACGTCACTACCCGCCTTGCAGCGATCGGAACCACCTCACCAGTCTGGGGATTGCGTCCGGGTCGAGCGCGTTTATCGTGGAGCGTGAAATTGCCGAAGCCATGCAGCTTCACCTCTTCTCCTGCGGCCAACGTGGCGCGAATGGTGTTGAAAAATGATTCCACCAACCTCTTACTCTCTTTACCGGTCAATTCCATCGTGTCCACCAGGTGATCTGTCAACTCCTGTTTGGTCACCGTTCGAGGTGTCGCAGGATCTTCCAGCGACACGAAAGCGGACCCTTTAGCGGGGTGCAGCCCCATGCCGGGGTGCAGTCCCTCAGACTTTTGCAACGCCGCAGTCGTCACCGGGGAACTCATCCCTTAACCGCGTCCTTGAGAACCTTCCCAGCCTTGAACGACGGACTTTTCCGCGCAGAAATGTTGATCGTCGCGCCGGTCGACGGATTGAGCCCCAGACGCGCAGGACGTTCCGACACGGAAAATGTGCCAAAACCAACCAGGCTAACGCTTTCGCCAGCGGCCATGGCGTTCGTTACTGCGTGAATAACGGCATCGATGACTACAGCAGCTTTCTGCTGTGAAACCGCTGCTGTCTTGGCGACCTGGGCTACCAATTCCTGTTTGTGCATGGGATGTTCCTCCTTTGGCCAACGACATTAATGCGACTTTTAGTCGAAGATGGAAGGCAACACAAGGTTTTCAATTTACTTATTGGCTTTTTGAGGCACGGAGCAACTGGAATTCCGGAAATGCATTATCCCCTATCGCGGATCCACTGATACAACTGCGCCATCAACTGTTCATTAAGGGCCATTAGCCGCCGCCCAATGGAATCCGCATCTTCGCTGTTCAGTGATAGTGAATGCGCGTCACGAAGCATCTGATGGAGCTCGTGATGTAAGCAATCAATTTTTGACGGAATGGAATACTTGGTCTTTTGCCGTTCCAGCCAAAGGCCTAAATGACAGTGGCATTCATCGTTAGGGCCCAGGATACGGTCAGGCATGGGCCCCTTTCCCTGCAGAGCTCCGACACACTGGAAGACGCGTAGCCGATGAGCGACGAGGAAACCATCAGTTGTTATATCCGTCAGAACCCCATGCATTTGTGGTAGGGGGTGGTGGTGCTGGTAACTCATTGTCATAATTAAGTATATTGAATGACTTAACCCAGCCTGGCACCTCACCAGCAGGCATGGGTTTAGAGAAGAGATAGCCCTGCATGGCATGACAATCCAGTGTCTTCAGCAGCTGTAAATGGCCGATGGTTTCCACTCCCTCCGCGACCACTTCGAGACCCAGCATATTGGCCGTCGTTGTAACACCGGCAACAATAGCGAAGTCCCGCGGATCATTGAGGATATCCCGCACGAAGCTCTGATCCACCTTGATCGTTTGGGCTGGCAGTTTCTGCAGGTAGCTCAGGGAGGCACTACCGGTGCCAAAGTCATCCAAAGCAATGCGCAGACCCAAGTTATTGCAGGCTCGCAGGGTCTCCTGCGCCGTGGGGAAATCCAGCATGGGGGCAGTTTCTGTGACTTCGATCTCGCACATCTCAGGTGCGAGGTCAGGATGCGCTGCCAGGGCAGCACGCATATCATTTAGAAACTCGGGATCCAGTAGATGGCGGGCACTGATGTTCATAGACATCCGTAAAGGAAGCCCATCGCGATGCCACTGTTCTCCCTGAGTGAGCACGGCATCAAGTACAAAACAGCCAATGCGCCGTGCCAGACGCGGATGATCCAGGGCATTCGCAAATGCAGCAGGGGCGAGAATCCCGCGCTGCGGGTGCACCATACGGATCAAGGCTTCAAAGCCGATCACTCCCTGGCAGGGCGCAACCCCTTGGCCGGGTGTCGGCCCGTCGTTGGTCGACACCACCGGCTGGTAGTACATTATCAGCCGCTGCTCTTCGAGTGCCTCCTGGGTCATCGTAATCTCCTCCATGAGTTGTTCCTGTTGGGTATCCATGGTTTTTTCATAGAATTGGTACTGGTTACGCCCGCCATTCTTGGCGGCATAAAGTGCCATATCGGCATGTCGCAACACACTCCGTTGATCACCGTCATCCCAAGGGATGACGGTGAATCCTAAGCTGCCCGAAATGGTTACGCTGTTTCCATCCAAAAGCATCGGTTCGGCAATCGCCTGGAGCAGACAATTCGCCAGGTGTTGCGCCCCTTCCATATGATGGATTTCGGGAAGCACCAGACCAAATTCGTCGCCACCAAGTCGGGCTATCGTATCCACCGTCCGTAATGCCTCCCGCGTTCGGCGCGCCACTTCTCGCAGAAGAATATCCCCCATATCGTGACCCAGGCGGTCATTCACCTGCTTGAACCCGTCCAGGTCCAGGATGCCCACTAGCAGAAGGGTTTCCTGTCGAGTAACCGCGCGAACCGCCTGTTGCAGGCGATCCAAAAACAAGGCACGATTCGGTAAACCGGTGAGCAGGTCATGGGTGGCCTGATAGGCGAGATCTGCCGTGAGTTGACGTTTCTCCGTCACATCATGAAAAACCAGCACGACACCCAGAAGGGTGCCATCTCGTGCACGGATAGGGGCGGCTGAATCTTCTATGGCGCGCTCTTCTCCCTGTGCGGTAATAAGTATGGTGTGATTGGCCAGTCCGATAATTTTGCCTTCCTGCAATACCCGTTGAACGGGATTCACCGCCGGGGCATGGTCTCCTTCCCGGACAATCTTAAAAACCGTATCCAGTGGTTTCCCCAACATTTCAGTACGCGAATAACCCATCAGGGACTCGGCAACGGGATTAATGCTTGTCACCCGTCCGGAGACATCTGTGGTGACCACCGCATCACCGATGGAGTGCAGGGTAACTTCCGCCCGTTCCTTGGCTTCCCAGAGTAATGACTCCGCAGCGGCTTTTTCCTGTATTCTTTCCCGAGCCATACGCCGGACTGTCAGGTAACCCACGGCCGAAAGCAGCAGAAGAGTGAGTATGGCTGCCAGTGGCCCGGTCATACGGTTCCACCAGTCAGCCACCAGGACAGAACGCGGCAAGCCCGCTCCGGCCACAAGCGGGTAACCGGCCACGCGGTACCATGCGCCCAATCGCCACTGGTTAACGACCGTGGCCAAACCGTAGTACACATCAGATTGTGCACCTTGATGCGCAAATATGGATTGTGCGGCGATACCATTTTGCCGAATGCCAAAAGAGGTCTTGGTCGGCGGTGGATAACGGCTTTCCAGAACGCCCCCGTTGCGCAAGAGAAATATAGAACCATGTTGCGGCAACGGTAGAGCCGCCCAAAAAGGCAACTGCCCATTCTGCAAAGGCAATAGCACTACCATCCGTAGAGGCTTGGACACGCCATGATCAAGTATCTGCGTCTGCAGAAACAGAGGCACCATCCACGCTGCGCCTTCTCGTGTGTGCATGGACGTGGTTTGTATCGGTGGCCCCATACAAAATCCAGGAGAATGCCAACAACGATCGAGGATGCGGTGTTGTTCCGTATTGATTTTGAGAAGAGGTTGCACGCCCCTTCCAGATGGAGAAAGTAGCGCATCCAGCAAGCCCTTATCGGCGCCGGCGGCGACCGGGGACCCTTGCCATGACCGAACACCGATGGCAGCAAAATTATGTTCTAATACCAGATACTTTTCGAGGGCTTCACGGGTGGTGATGGGATGGTTTACCCCTTCTCGATCGACCTCGTTTCCCAGCATCAGCATGGAGTTGTGTGCATCATTTAGAAAAAGGTGAGTGCCATCGGCAACAGCGGCGGCCATCGCCAATAGATTGGTGCCATACTGGTGGTGGATTTGCTGCCAATCCGCATACCCCAACCATCCTCCGACCGCCAACACGACAACCAAAAACAGCAGCCAGACGCGGTTGAGCCAAGTTAGCATGGGCAAAAATGGCGACACTCTTGCATAAGGGATATGCGACTCGATTCCATTTCTGGGGCAGAGCATTGTACCTGTTAGCTAGTACAGAAACGCAAAGTCTGCCACGTTTGGTTCACCTGAAAGGGAATGGAATACTTCCGCAGGGTCTGCTGATCAGTGGCCCGAGTACGGAAAGGCGGAACAGCGCATCAGACCCGGCATCATACGCTATGGTGGACCCATGGGTTCACCATAGCGCAACGCAATCCGTGGCCCCATATCATCATCGGTCACGGTCAGAACATCGCCTATCTTGGATGGGACCGAAGGCAGTCTGTGACGAGGATAGGAGAAAGTAGATGGGCGTTTTGGCATTCTACAACGTCTTTATGTCAGGCTTACCATACAATGAGTTACGCTCAATCTCTTGCCGATTTGTAGAAACAAATAATATCTTATTTATTTATACTAAATAGGTGGTTAGGAGATTTTGGCTTGGTGCTTTGGGAGCAGGATGTCGTAGGTTCGAATCCTATCGCCCCGACCAATCAATAAATCAACAAGTTAGGCCATTTCTTTGAGGTGGCCTTTTCTACAACTATCGGTTTTGGGGCACTGAGCCGTGAAACATCAAGTCAATGATTATCACCGGTGGCCACAAACCCCGGGATTTGCCCCAGTTCGGGTGAGTCAACACCATACTGGGCAATGGTAAGTAGGCCGTAGGAGTTTCACCCTCAGCCTCTCGCAGAACCGTACGTGAGTCTCTCAACTCATACGGCTCCCGTTGTCCAGTCGGCTATCATTTCCATAAACGTGCCAGTGCACAAACAACGATGGGCATGCTTTCCTCATCCGGTTGAGCCAGTCAGCACTGCGGCGCTTATGCCCCGCCAATGCTTTGTATTTCCGACGAGCCCAGCGCTGGAGCTTCTGATCAAAATGATTGAGACCTTACGCATAACCGTTTTGTAGAAAGCCCCGTAGTAGTTCCACCACCCATGTAGGATGGCGTTATGCCTCCCGTGGTCGGAAGGTGAATCCCAGAAACGTAAACTGCGTCGTAGGGTACGCCGCTTTACGGTTACTGTCCTTGCAATAAACAATCTTCGACTTATCCGGGTGCATGCTCAACAAGCATGCTGCCAAGCGTGTCTCGATTGCTGTCATGACCTCATGTGCCTGCCTCTCCGTGCGGCAGTGAACCACTTTCACGCGACACTTGGATACCCTCGACGGTCACAAACTGCCTGTTTGGAAATGTTGTACGACTTTGCTGTGCTCATGCCACGCATCCTTGTCTAACCAAGTTGGTGACCGTCGCCAGCTGGACAACGCCATCCCTTCGCTCCATTCTCATTACAAGAATTTCATCACTACTACGAATGACTCCGCCCCTCGGCCTCTGCATCGGTATTCTTCCTCGCGGTGGTAACCGCTTGTCATTTCCCTTGGCATCAGAGGCGAGGTTCTCACGTTCCATATCAAAACCTGTATTGAGATCATGCCGCCTATACACCGGCTGCCATCTGGACAGTAAACAGGTGCCCTCCAGATTGGTCCCGAGACTACTGGGCGATCTCGGTTTTGACAGCATTTGACTGCTTAACGATGCGTCTTCGAACGGTTTGCTTTCGCTCATCTTCTCAATACCTACCTGACGCCGTTATCGGCGCCTTTTCCACGGTCGCTCACCACCACGCCTTTTGAACGCAGCGGCACCGGGCGGTTTGAAGCCAGCCCCTGCAGGCAGATTTCGGGGGGCCTACTCCCATCTTCGATACAGCATCACAGGCTTACGCCTGCGTTCGTGACACACCTAAAAATAGGTCTTTCCGGTGCTTATCATGCCTTAAAGTTTCGGAAATATACGCAATGATATCTCTCCACCATGACCTATCGCTTCAACCGCCGTTTCAACTTGGCCACGTTACCCATGAGCTTGCTTCGCGCAGTGGAATCATCGTGCCAATCAAGTAAAGCCTTTACCTTAGCACCTGAATTATTTTCCATTCAAAAGCATCTATCATGAATAACGATTTCACCATGAAACGTTGCACGGAAAGATAATTCACATCATACTGGACAAAGAAACTACAAACCATATCTTGATGCAGCGAGATCAGCCTGCTGCAGGGGCACCTTGGCACCAGCATCAATCATATTTAGACTGGCCAACTGGCGAGGATCATGTATATATCTGAAATAAGTGCCGACAATGAGGAATATGATCTTTGGGCTGACTGGATTCTGCATCGGCGCAATGCTGGCAGCCTTGAATTCAAGCAGCGCATCATGGCTGAAGTTGAGCGTTATGCGGACCGCGTGCTCGATGCTGCACAGTTGCAGCCGGGGATGACACTTGTGGATGTCGGTTGCGGAGACGGATTTCTGGGCTTGCGTGGAATAAAACGCGCAGGCCCCACACTGCGCGTCATCTTCACGGACATTTCTGCACGCCTGCTAAAGACTGCGGAGGAAAAATGTATCCGCGAAAATGTACGTGAACAGTGTACATTTTTTATTGCTTCTGCTGAAAATCTTTCAGCTATCGCAGACCAAAGTGTTGATGTTGTTGCCACCCGCTCAGCGCTCGCATATGTTCACAACAAACCAGCTGCACTGAGCGAGTTTTGGCGGGTACTCAAACCGGGTGCAAAAATATCTTTTGCAGAGCCAGTATTTCAGGATGAGGCTCTCGCTGTTGGCGCTCTGCGTGCAGTCATTGAATCCAATCCTAAAACAGCACATAACAACCTTATTAATCTGATTTACCGATTGAAATCAGCGCAATTTCCCAGCGACAAAGATCAGATGGAACATGCGTCATTCTGCAACTTTTCCGAGCGCGACCTGCTGCGCATGGTACAAGAAGCTGGATTTCATGAGGCCCACCTAGAATTGCACATCGATGTGTATAGATCGTTAATAAACTCTTGGGATGAGTTCATTGGCCGTTCACCGCACCCACTTGCTCCGTCACCGCAACAGGTCATGGAACAATCATTCAGCGTGGACGAACAGAATTTGTTTGAGTCTGTGATACGCCCAGCAGTAGAATCCAAGACGATCCTCGACAACGAGCGAATCGTTTATTTAACGGCGACAAAGCATGCTTGATGAATTCAATATAGCACCTAAACAGGTAGATAGTTGGACAGAATCATTCCTAAAGCAGTTATTCCAGGCTGGTGGCCCAAGCCATAGATTCCAGAGACATACGAGTGATGTCGGCGATGGTGAAGCCCAGGGATGCAGCGCGGTCGCGCACCACATCAATATCACCGCGCTCTGCAGCCTCAATGACTTGGAGCAGGATGCCGTCTTCGCCTTGATGCTCCATTATGGCCGCACGCATTTCTGGGCACAGCCGCAACTCATCCAATAGCCCAGCCATCGGTTGTTCCAGACAAGCATTCAGCAACGACAGCATACCAACCAGGAAAGACCGGTGCAGCGCGAGGGGATGGGATTCCAGTAGCGTTGAACGTTCGCGTAACATTTCAGCGAGGCGGGCGCGGGTCGCCGCAATCACCAGCAACGGGCTTTTGTGCCCACCCTGGCTGGCAAAGAGCAAGAGGGTCAGCCAACGCTGTAAAGGTTGACGACCGAGCAGAATAAGTGCGCGGCGGATGCTATCGATTTCCTGGCCGCGGGTCAAACCTGCTGAATTCAGGTAGCGGAGGAGCTGATAAGATAAACTTGGGTCCTTACGAAAGGTTTCTTCGATATCACTTAACGGATTTTCTTCTGCAAGAAGATTCAACAAGTTAAAAATTGTGCGCTGATTTTCGGTAAGTGTTCTCCCCGCGACAATCTCGGGGCGCATAAAATAATAACCCTGGCTATAATCAACGCCTATTTCAAAACAGCGCCGCGCTATGGCTTGGGTTTCTACGCGCGTAGCAATGAGTGCCGGCGTGCTGGCCAGGTTGGCCTTGCGGACCATGTTTATCCACGCCTCCCATGCCGCAGGCTCATTAGTGTTAGTGTCGACCTTGACGAAATCCATGAGTTTCAGTAGTGCCATTTGCCACGCCACACCCTCAAAACGATCCAAAGCCAAGCGAAAGCCGCGCTTCTGCAAATTCATCAACTTCTCAATGAAATCATGGCTGGGCGCTTCGGTAATAGTAAACGCAGGAATGATCTGTTTTGGTGGAAATAGCGCCAGACTTTCTTCATCAAAATAACTATTATTGAAATTTATGAAGGCCGGCTTCCCGCCCAATAATTGTTCTACATTAAATACACTAAAGGTTTTGAACATTACTCTGGCCGAGGAGAGGAAGGGGTCGGTCAATGGTCCATCGTCTTCGTCTCTGACAAAAAGTTCATAGCCAACAACTTCACCCTGGCGGCCGAGAATAGCCTGCCGGACAATGAGTTCCTGTGTGCCTTTGGAAGCGGATATTTTGGGAAATTCAATGGGCATAATACACCGTCATGAGGCGATTTATGAGAGTAACAGCTTGCGGAATTGGTGGCGGGATTCGACGTATTGTGGTCTCCAGGAGGAAAATATCTTCACTTTACAAATGCAAATCGCACAAACGGAGAGGGGGTAGGCTACGCCTACCATGGTACGACTGGACGTTATACTGCGTCACCCAGCCTGGAATCAACTTCGGCGCCATGGGTCTCGCTATGGCGTAGCCCTGCAAACAGTGGCATTGCAGCTGGGTAAGCAGAGCGGCATGCTCAGTTGTTTCCACCCCTTCTGCCACCACCAGCAGTCCCAGCAAGTTCGCACTAGTTACTACTCCGGCCACGATCGCATGATCTTTGGGATCGTGAAGGATGTTTCGGACAAAACTCTGATCGATTTTGATGGTTTGCGCAGGCAACTTCTGCAAATAGGTCAAGGAAGCATTCCCCGTGCCAAAATCGTCCAGCGCGATCCGCACTCCCAATCGGTTGCAGGCCAACAGAGTTTTTTGTGCCTTGGCAAAATCGAGTAACGGTGCGGTTTCGGTGATCTCAATTTCAACCGCGGATGCGGGCAGGTCGGTATGCGCATCCAAAGCCATCTGCAGATCGGATAGAAACTCCTGATCCAATAAATGGTAAGTGCTCACATTCACCGAAACGCGCAGAGGCAGGCCCTGCCGATGCCAGGTTTCTGCTTGCGTTAGTGCCGACTCCAGCACGAAACAACCGATGCGTCGCGCTAGGCGCGGCGCATCTAGGGCGCTGGCAAAGGCCGCAGGAGGCAATAGTCCGCGCTCCGAGTGGTTTAGACGGAGCAATGCCTCCACCGCCACGGGCCCTTTGGCAATATCCACCACGGGCTGGTAGTGAAGCAGCAATCGCTCCTGATTCAGTGCATCTCCCGTCATCCTGATACTCCCAATTTGGTCTTTTTGAGGTTGATCCATAGGCTATTCAACCCATTGAAACTGGTCCATCCTCGCTGCTTTGGCCGCATAAATGGCTAAGTCCGCATGCCCCGCAGCTAATCCTCGGGGGCGCATCATCCAGCAGATGGACGCAAACGCTGTCCACACCCGCGTTGTGGTAATCCAGGGGGCGCTCGGGGGTGGCCAACCTGCTGGGTTACGCACCATACCACCTGCAAAACGGAGCGCGGCCACCTCCGCCACGACGCGAAGTACCCTACTGTCTAGTACTACGGCACACAGGCGCCATTCGTCCGTTACCGTGCCCATGCCGGCAAACACCCTTGACCGAAAATCTGGGTGATCCATAAGATGGCGCGCATGATGGATAGGGTGAAATACGAACAACGACTTATCAGAAATCCATCGTCCCGCAGGAGAAAAATAACGGACAGTCTTCGATTGTCTGCCAAACTCAGCCACGGGATTCGTGTTACCACACCTTGACAGTTCGTGCTTTCTGTCCCATCTATCTTATTCCACGGAGTCATCGACGAAATGCCTACAAGAACCCTCACGAAATTATCCGCCTCCTTAAATCGCTGTTTCTGGGAACCCAAGTTGCCTATGCATTTGCTCAATGCGTGCGTAGATTATAAAACTCGTCCGTTTGACGACTGAGAAAAGCTTGTAACATAACCTAACTCTATCATATCCAGGAAAAAATTTTTATGGTCAGTGCTCGTCCATTACGCTCCGAAAAAAATCGTCTAGCGTCCGTCATCGGTGAATCGTCAGCCTGGAAAGTTATACTCAATGCGTTGAACGCTCTTTCGAGGGCACCCTCTTCTATATCGGTCTTGCTAACCGGCGAAACTGGCACCGGGAAGGAAGTGGTGGCGCGTGCGCTTCATGAGCAATCTGATCGGGCTGGGAAGCCTTTTATCGCAATCAACTGTGCTGCAATACCATCTGACCTGCTTGAGTCAGTGCTTTTTGGCTATGAAAAAGGCGCTTTCACTGGGGCATTGTCGAGAACAACGGGAAAATTTGAACAGGCCGATGGGGGTACAATTCTTCTAGATGAAATAGGAGATATGCCATTACCATTACAGGCCAAACTCTTGAGAGTTCTACAGGAAAAACAAATTGATCGAGTCGGCGGGAGAGATCCAGTAGATATCGATGTTCGCATTCTTACTGCCACGCATCGGAATCTGCGGCAGGAAGTAATCACTCGGCGCTTCCGCGAAGATTTGTATTATCGCTTGAATATCTACCCAATAGAACTTCCGCCATTACGCGAAAGGGCTTCAGATATTCCCTTATTCGTTAATTATTTTGCCGATCGATTGCGCACCAAGGGGTATCCATCATTAACAATTGCTGACGCTGCACTCGATATTCTGATGCGCTATTTTTGGCCGGGGAATGTACGGGAATTGCAAAATCTGGTGGAGCGCTTAGCCGTGCAGCGGTTAAACGGGTACTCCGGACAGATTGTACCAGAAGACCTTCCTAGCTATTTATGTCATCCTTTGGTGGATTCGTTACGCACTGATTATGCCGACAATCAGTACTCTGACAAATCAACACCCGCAGAAAAATTGGGATTCTCAGTACCTCAACCAAAAATTTCAGATGACAATTTCAGTTTGCCGGACATATTGCGCCAGATTGAGCGCACATATATAGCGCAGGCTATGCAACGCGCTAATGGGAATATGTCGGAAGCCGCCAGGCTGCTGGGAGTTCCGCGAACCACTCTGTTCACTCGCGTGCAGTCGCTGAATATTCCATATACAGAGCGTCGGCGATCAGTTAGGTCCCTGAAGAACGCTTGCGGCTTGATCGATAAAAATATCTCTAACCTGCACGATGCTGTCAATACGGTGGTCGTCGAATAAGTTCTGCGTCGCCCTCTGAGATTTCTCAGAGGGCGACTGTAGCGATGATGCTGGATACCACGAAATGAGTCTGTGCGTATTTTCCGACCGGCACCACAGCATGCCATGCCTGGAGATGGGTGACATACTGCCGCACGAAAAACAGAGCCGTCAAACTTGGGGCACCGAGGTGTTATCCAGACTCGCAACAAGCATCTAAATATCTATAAATTTAATTGCGATCAATAAGTTATTACATGGCATAGCTATTGCATGATTTGGCGAGCTCTCAGGAGGCGCCATGCTTGCAAATATCACGTTTTTTGGTAAGGCCATGTCCTTGCGCAATGCACAACTGGAAGTGCTGACCAGTAATCTTGCTAATGCATCAACACCAGATTACAAGGCGAAGAATCTGAACTTTCGTGCTGCCTTCGCGGCCGCTCTTCAGAAGCCCGGAAACGGTGTTGGCAACACTCTACGTTATACGCAGTATGAACGGGGCTCGCCGGTCGGCTTGAATGGCAACTCCGTCTCAGCACAGCAAGTAATGATGCAGATCACACAGACAGCTTTGGCAAGTGAGGCCGACGAACAGTTTGCATCGGGAGCCATCCAATCGATGACCAACGCTATCAATACCTCTTCTGTTTATTAAGGAGCTCACATGTCTTTAATCAGCGCCCTCACTATCGCCGGCGATGGCATGTCTGCCCAATCCATGCGGTTGGCCACGACAGTCAGCAACCTCGCTAATGCAAACAGTGTGACATCTAGCACAGGAACTCCCTACCGTGCCCGCGAAGTCGTCTTTGCAGCACAGCCGCTGAGGACGTCCTCCAATGGTATGCAACTCGATACGGTGCGCACCGCAGGTGTTGTGCAGAGCAATGCGCCCCTTCGCTTACTCTATGAACCCGGAAATCCACTCGCCAACCCAGAGGGATATGTCCAGTCATCGAATGTCAATCCCATCGAAAGCATGGTGAACATGCTCTCCGCCTCGCGTGCCTATCAAGACAACGTCACGGCCGCCAATGTCCTGAAAACCGTCGCCATTAAAACCCTTTCGCTCTAAGTATCAGGAGAAAATTATGTCCATCAGTTCCGTTCTTGCTTCCTCACAACCAGTTTCTCAATCCGTAGCCTCCAGCCTGGTAGCCGGTAGTACAACGGCATCCAGTAGCGGGACGGCCTCTGGCAATATTTCTGGACAAACCATGACTGAATCGGACTTCCTCACATTATTGGTGACCCAATTGCAGAACCAGAACCCTTCGCAGCCAGTCAGCAATAACCAGTTGGCGCAGGAGATCGCTGGGTTCACGACGGCTAACGGTATGACACAGGCCGATGGCATTCTGCAACAGATCAGCAACCAAATTTCGCAACTTGGCACTGCAGCAGCAACAAGCACTTCTGGTTCATCCACTTCCGGTCAGGCTGCAACGACTGTCGCCTGATCAGCCTATTGCTAAGGAGCACAAGACATGGGTTACAACACGGCAGTTAGCGGCCTAAATGCCGCACAAACCGATCTCAACACCATTGGCAACAACATTGCGAACGTGAATACCGTGGGCTTCAAAAGCTCCAACGCCCAATTTGGCGACCTATATGCCGCATCTATTGCCGGCGCGGCCGGTAATAATACGACCCCGGGTATCGGGGTTTCAACGGTCACGCTTTCCCAAAGTTTTACCCAGGGCAATGTGACCACTACCGGCAATCCGTTGGATATGGCCATCAACGGCGGTGGTTTTTTCATTTTGAACAACAATGGTACCAATGATTACAGCCGCAATGGGCAGTTTCAGATCAGCTCCGGTGGTTATTTAACGAATAATGCCGGACTGCTTTTACAGGGATATCAGCCGGTATCGGGAGCTCCTGGCAAATTCGCCACAGTGTTAGGCAATCTCAAGATCAACAATTCCGCGATGCTCCCCCAAGCGACCACGCAAGCGGGGTTGATAGCCAACCTCAACGCCACCGATCCCGCTATCAATACGGCGACGACCCCCTTTAGCATGTCAAATCCAAACAGTTACAATAGCTCTACCACCACGCAGGTATATGACAGCCTAGGAACGGCACAGAATGTCACCCTATACTTCGTTAATGCCAGCGGTACGGGTGGAGCGAACCAGCCGAACAACTGGGATGTTTATTACGCCGCCAACAATAGCAATGGCAATCCAGTTTCCTCAGGATCGTTGACAACGCTAAGCTTCAACAACAGTGGAACGCTGGTTTCCGGGGCTTCCGGCACCATCAACGTGGCCTCGTGGGGCAATGGCTCGTCAGGCAGCAGCATCAATGTCAGTCTCTCTGGTTCCACGCTCACGAACTCCCCTTTCGCCGTGACTTCGGAGACGATCAATGGCTATGCGCCCGGCACCTACTCTTCCATCTCCATTCAGAAAAGCGGCGCAGTGGATGCGAATTTCACCAATGGGCAAAGCCGTGCGGTAGGGCAAGTGGCTCTGGCAAATTTTGCGAACTTGCAAGGATTGTCTCCGACGAGTGGCAACCTGTGGCAAGCCACAGCCGCTGCGGGGAACCCATTGGTCAATGCTCCAGGTACGGCAGGTCTCGGTGCCATTCAGTCTGGTGCGGTGGAGTCCTCCAACGTCGGGCTTTCTTCACAGTTAGTGGCAATGCTCGTCGCACAGCAGGCATATCAAGCCAATACACAGACCATCAAAATGCAACAGCAGGATACTGCTGTGCTGCTGCAACTGTAAGGACGACACATTATGGAGGGATCCGCGTATATCGCCATGACCGGGTTACTGGCCGCATCCAAGCGGCTAGACGTGACGGCTAACAATCTCGCCAATGCCAGTACCACGGGTTATAAGGCCGAACGCGCGGCTTTTCGCGCCGTTCCATTCTTTTACCAAGGACAACCGAATCGGGTCGACGTGGTTGCGCAAAAGAATGGTATGGACCTCCAGCAGGGAGCCATACAGCAAACGGGGCGCTCACTGGATATCGCCTTGAATGGCCCAGGGTTTTTCGTGGTGCAATCGCAGGGTGGCGAGAAGTCCTATACGCGTGCAGGCAACTTCAACCTGTCGGCGCAGGGAATGCTCATTAACGCGAGCGGTCAAGCTGTACTGGGAGTTGGTGGATCGCCCATCTATGTGCCGTCAGGGGCCAGTGTGCGTGTCACTCCGGATGGAACAGTATCCGCAACTCCGAACACCCCTAACGCGCGAGCCTCGAGCGTAGGGCAAATCCTAGTCGTGAACCCACCGTCCGCATCCATTCAACCACAAGGCAACGGTTTGTTTGCGCCCAACCCTGGGCAGAAAGTCGGCATAAAAGGGATTGCGGCACAAATTGTCCCCGGTGCGCTGGAAGGCAGCAATGTGAATCCGGTCAACAGCATGATCCACATGATCAGCGCCTCACGTCTATTTCAGTGGGAAACCCAAGCCGTGCAGACCATTTCCACCGACCAAAAAGATGCCAATTCCATCCCTAGCAATCTGTAAGGAAAGGAGAACGATTTATGCTTCGCGCACTATCAACCATTCGTACTGGCCTGGAGGCCTCGCAAACGCAAATCGACGTCATCGCCAACAACCTGGCGAATGTGGGCACGACGGGATTTAAACGCCAGCGAGCTTTGTTTCAGGATTTACTCTATCAGAACGTACGTCAGCCTGGCGCACTATCTTCCACGCAGACGAACCTCCCCATTGGTCTGCAATTGGGTACGGGCGTGCGTGTTGTGGGAACGCAGCCCATCGAAACCCAAGGTAACCTCACGCAGACCAGCGATAGCCTTGACCTCGCCGTCAATGGAAACGGCTACTTTCAAGTGCTCATGCCCAACGGCACCCTGGCTTATACCCGCGACGGTTCTTTTCAGCTCAACCAGAATGGGCAGATGGTTACCGCCAATGGATATCTAACGCAGCCACCTATTACGGTCCCGGCCAACGCCACCTCCATTACAGTCGCTCAAGACGGCACCGTCACCGCGCAACTGCCGGGGCAGGCCGCACCCACGCAAATTGGCCAAATACAGTTGGCCACTTTCCAGAATCCGGCGGGGCTCCAACGGATCGGCGACAATCTCATGCTACAGACCGGCGCATCGGGTGCACCCAATATTCAGCAGCCGACCATCAACGGTACAGGCGCAGTTATGCAGGGCTACCTCGAATCCTCCAATGTCAACGTAGTGAATGCCATGGTGGGCATGATTACCGCTCAACGGGCATATCAATTGGGAACAGATATGGCCAACACGGCCAATCAGATGCTGGGCTACCTGGCGAATATCTGATGCCAGCAACATTGACGACCTTTACACAAAAGCTGCTTATTGCCATTCAGGCGGCAGTCATATTGGCTGGGTCCGTTGGATTACTCTCTGGATGTGCCGCCGGCATGCCGTTTCATCACAGCAAACCATTTGCACCTCTGCCATTACCCCCGATGACGGCACCACAAGCATCATTGGCGAATGGTCAGGTTTATCAGCCAACCACGGCGGAGAACTGGTATTCAGACCATCAGCCGTGGCGAGTCGGCGACCTGATCACGGTAGACATTCTGGAGAATGCCACGGCCAGCAATGCCATTCAGAACGCGACCAGTCGCAAAAGCTCCATTGGCAATGCCATCAGTAGTTTTTTTGGTCTGCCGCTCTCTTTGGGCAATATCGGCGGCAACAAAATTTCCCCGAATGTTACTGCCGGCTCTAGCGTCAGTAGTAGCGGCGCTGGCGCATCGACCCAGAGCAACACGCTGATCAGCACCATCTCCGCCACCGTTACGCAGATACTCCCCGGCGGAGATCTGGCAATTCTTGGACAAACCCAACTGAACTCCGGCGCAGGCACCGGCGCAGAGTGGATCCGTATATCGGGAATCATCCGTGAGGCCGATATTGGCAACAATAACACCATCCCTTCCACGGACGTGGCCAACGCGCGAGTGGAATACAGTGGAACCGGCCAAGGGTATCAGGCAGCTAAAATGCCCTGGCTGGCGCGTTTCTTTTTGACATGGTGGCCATTCTGATGCGTGCGACCACTAAGCGCACGGTACTACTGTGTCTGATCTTCTGCCTGGGTGCCGGTGGCTGGTTATCTGGCATATCGGCTGCCATGGCTAGCACAGTAGGTCAACTCTCCCGCATTGGGGGAGACCGCACGAACCGAGTCATCGGATATGGATTGGTTGTGGGTTTGCCGGGGACCGGCGATCAAGCGACCGAGGTGCCGTACACCACCCAAACCATTACCAATATGTTAAGACACATGGGCATCAATCTTCCAGTCAACACGTTTATGCAACCGAACAACGATTCGGCGGTAATGATCACGGGAACCATTCCAGCCGATGCACGGCCAGGACAAAAATTCACGCTCACAGTTTCCGCTGTGGGAAATGCGAGCAGTCTGCGTGGGGGTATTCTCTTGATGACACAACTGCATGGTGCCAATGGCCAAGTCTATGCCCAGGGACAAGGGCCAGTGCTGGTAACAGGCGCATCCGCTTTGGGAGGGGGCACATCCTTGGTTGTCAATAATCCGGACGTGGGACGGATTGTAAACGGGGGAATCGTGGAAGTACCCTTGCCACCATCCGCGCCGCAGGCAGGCATTACCCTACTGTTACGCAAGCCGGGTTATGTCACGGCGGCGCGGATGGTAGAAGCGGTGAATCAGATCTTCCCAGGTTCCGCACAGGCACAGGGACCAGGGGTAGTGGAAGTCCGCGCACCTATTGGTATGAACGCACGGGTCGGGTTTATTTCCGCCCTGCAACAAATCCCGGTCAGCGCCCCAGCACCTCGGCCGACTATTGTCATCAATGCCCAGGATGGCACCGTGGTCATGGGGTCGAATATCCGCATTACGTCCTGTGCAGTGGCTACTGGATCATTGTCGGTAAGCATCCAGACCACACCAATGGTGAGTCAGCCGAATATGTTTGGTCGGGGGGTCACAGTCGCCACCAGCAATACTAAAGTCGGCATTAAAACGCATAAGGCACACCTTTTTCTGCTCAGGAAAAGCGCTAGCCTGGAAGATGTCGTGCGTGCCTTGAATACCGTGGGAGCCACGCCGGCAGAACTTGCATCGATCCTGCAAGCCATGAAATCCGCTGGCGCTCTACATGCGCGAATCAAGGTTATTTAAATGCCGCACCCTGTCTTCTCCTCTCTATACCGACCGATGCAGCCCCTGCCGGACGTGGCACAGCCCCCCGCTACGGACGCGACACAGGCATCCTTGGTCGGAAGACCTGTACTGAATGGAAAGGGTGCAACCAGCGCACAGAGAGAAAACTCCGCCGCCAGCTATGCTCAGGCTGCACGAACAGCTGAACAATTTGCTGGGGTATTTATTGACCAATTGCTCGAGCGCATGATGCCCAAGCTCTTTGGTTCTGCTGCCGGCGCTGGCACTTATCAAGCGATGCTTTTGCAGTCGCTATCTACGCAATTGTCGCAGACCGGCAATGGGATGGGCCTCGTTCCGATACTGGATAAAGCATTGGGTGTTCCCGCAGCGGCAGCGACCGCTATCGGGGAGACACCACCAGTCATTCTTGAGCCATCGCTGTCGAACGCAGGATGGGCAGGGGGTGTTAGTTCTTCAGCTACGCTTTCCGCATCGGCACAGGCATTTATCGCACAGTTGACCCCGCTCGCCAGGCGCGTTGGCAAGCTTCTGGGGGTTGCTCCGAAATTGCTTCTGGCCCAGGCGGCGTTGGAAACAGGTTGGGGGGCGCATATGGTTGGGAATAACCTGTTCGGTATCAAGGCTCTTCCTGGTGAACCCAGTGTGCTGGCACCAACAAACGAAGTAGTCGATGGTGTCCTGACACCGACCATTGCGGCTTTCCGCGCCTTTTCCAGTGTCGGGGGCTGTATGGAGCACTACGCGCGGCTCATCAAAGAACATTACCCACAAGCGATGGGTACTGGAGGCAATGCGCAAGCATTCGTTCAAGGCCTTGTCCGCGGAGGTTACGCTACCGACCCGGCATATGCTGCGAAAATCATGCAAGTGGCAGAATTGCCGGTCTGGTCCCATATTTTGGGTGCGCCATGAAACAACACCGGTGGTTCTTCATTTCTGGGGATTGGCGGCTGCCTGATAATGCAAGTTAGCATCTGCACAGGAACGGCATTTGTGCCGTAAAACGTGGGTAGGATGCGAAAGAAAATTGCGTGGCGTGATTTATAGAAGGAGCACCAACGATGTCATTAACCAGTATTCTCCAGGTGGGCTTGTCCGGCGTACTAGCGAGCGAAAACGCCCTGCAGACGGTATCCAACAATATCGCTAATGAGAATACACCGAGTTATGTCAGCGAGACCGCCATCCTCTCCCAGAATGCTAGCCAGCCCAAGGCCTATGGTTCTCTGGGTGCGGGTGTTGGCACGCAGTCGATTCAGCGCAACTTCAGCAGTTATGCCGAGAACCAGGTGCTCAATGCAACCTCCTTGGCAACGGCCTTCAGCGGACAGGCCAACACACTGAGTACCCTTTCCAGCCTGTTCCCCGTGGGGTTCACTCAATCTGGGCTTCCGGCAGCCATCCAAGCGTTTTTTGCATCCGTGCAGACTCTATCGACAAATCCTTCCAGTATTCCCAACCGGCAAAGCGTGCTCTCGCAAGCGGGGAGCTTGTCCGCGCAATACCAGAACGCGACCACAAACATCAGCAACACCCAAACCTCATTGGTGCAGCAGATGCAGCAATCGGTGTCGACGATTAACGGATTGAGCACTCAACTGGCGTCGATCAACCAAGAAATCCTGAAAACCCCAAAGGGGACCCAAGTTTCCAATAGTCTGCTGGACCAGCAAAGCGCCGCTCTGACTTCTCTGGCTGGCCAAGTGGGCATCAGCACCATCCAGCAGCCCAACGGGACCTTGATCGTGGCCACGAAAAGCGGTGCGACGCTGGTGGATGGCAGCCAAAGCCTGCAACTTCAAGTACAAACGGGCGGCACCTATCAGCAAGCTGGTCAGGCGGGCATTGTTTACCAGCCCACCGGGCAGGTGCTTACCAGTAAGATCACGGGTGGCCAGCTCGGCGGGGCCATTACCGCGCAACAGCAGGTCAGCACTATTCAAATGCAATTCGGATTACTGGCACAAGGCATAGCCGCGGTTACCAATACGCAGCAGGCCCAGGGCGTGGATCTTCATGGTAACATCGGTCAGCCGATGTTTGCCGTCAATGGCCCGCAGGTTTTTCCCGCCGGGAGCAATCTGGGTAGTGCCATTGTTTCGGCGACGATTACCGATCTTTCCACTACCCCCCCCACCACCTTCACGCTGGAATACAACGGGTCTCAGTGGAACGTTACGAATAACAGCACCGGGAGCAGCACAGCGATGACCGCTTCTGGAGGTCAGTTGGCTTTTGGCGGCATGACCGTGGGTATCAGTGGCACCCCTGCGACAGGGGATAGTTATTTGGTGAACCCGGTAGGCAGTACCGCTGGCTCGTTTCGAGTGGTCATGACCAATCCCAATCAGGTGGCAGCTGCGGCCCCTTATGTGGCGAGCGCTGGATCCCTGCAAAATGGTGGATTGGTCAATACCAATGCAGGCGCAGAAACTCTGTCATCAGGAATGGTACTGGCGCCATCAGGTTCGGCTGTATCGGGCGCGGCAGTGATTGCTTCTGGCTTCTTCGGACAGCCCTTGACCGTCACCTTTTCGGGAGGCACGCAATTCAACGTTACGACTAGTGGCGGGGCCTTTGTTGCGTCTGGTATGTGGTCCGCGAGTGGCACTACCGCCCTAGAGGTGCGGTATCCTTCCAATTCCCTGGCGTCCGGATCAGCTTTTGTTTTTTCCTGGGCTGGTGGTACACCAGCTTCTGGAGATGCTTTTACCTTGAGCAGCGGCGCTCCAGGGAGCAATGCTAACGCCGTATCCATGTCACAAGCGGCCAGCCTGCCGGCACTTTCTGCAGGCTCACTCAATCAGTTCACCGCGAACATGTCGAACTCCTATGGTAACCTGCTGCAGGGTGTCAACCAGGGCGGTGCTGTGGCACAGACTACGTTGACCCAAGCAAAAACCGCGCTTTCCAATATCTCGGGCGTCAACCTGAATGCCGAAGCTGCTCTGGTGGTGAGCTACACGCAAGCCTATCAGGCAGCATCTGCGGTGATTCAGACATCCAACACCCTTTTCCAGAATTTGCTGCAATCGATATAAGGAGCGAAATCGTGATTTCGGCCATCAGCACCCCCAATAGCTATGCCTTGCCTACCAATGCCATTCTGGCGGATCAGTCGCAACTCACGACGCTGAACCAGGAACTCGCCACTGGTCTGGCGATCAGCAATCCAGGAGGCAATCCGACGGCCGCATCCCAGAATGTGCAAATCACGCAACAAATTGCCGCACTCACGCTTGACGGAGAAACCTCTGGGTTGGCGCAATCCAGCCTGCAGACCCTGTCTTCCACCATGGGCAGCATCAGCAGCCTGGTGCAGTCTTTGCGGCAAACGGCGCTCACTGCCGCCAATGGAACCGTGAACGCACAAGACCGACAGGCGCTGGCCACCTCTGTGAACGAAGGATTGCAACAGCTACTACAGCTAGGCAACTCGCAAACCCCGGATGGCAATTATCTCTTGTCTGGAAGCCAGAGCAGTACCAGTCCCTTCGCGCTCAATGGCGGTACCGTCTCCTATGAAGGAAATGCCGGCACGAATCGTCTGCAAATCGCGCCAGGCTTGACGATCCCGACTTCACTTTCCGGGCAATTTTTATTGATGGATATTCCTACGGGTAATGGGTACGCCGCAGTGAACGCGGCAAGCGGTAACGTTGGTGCAGCAACAGTGGCCGTGGGTGGTGTTACAAACTTGGCCGCAGCCACCGCCATGGACGTGCAGAATCAGTCCTACTCGCTGCAATTCAGTACAGGGTCCGCAGGGTCTTCCGGGTATGCGGTCGTTAACGCATCGGGAACCACGGTCGCCAGTGGCTCCTATACCCCAGGTACGGTCATTGATGTGGCGGGCAGTCAGTTCACCTTACAAGGCACACCTGCGGCCGGCGATATTTTTACCATTGCCCCCGCCAAAAACCAGAGCCTTTTTCAAACTGTGCAGCAGATGTCCACTCTGCTCTCCCAGGGGGGATCCGGCGGTGCGCCGGGCGCGCAATTTGATCAGGGGATGAATAACATCTTGGCTAATTTCAACCAAGGCCTCACCCGACTGCTGACCGGACAAGCTGCCGTCGGCAGTTCACTGGCCCAAATCAACGCGGTCAGTCAGACGAATTCCACCCAGCAGACCAATGATGCCATCACCCAAAGCGGCCTTATCTCCGCCAACCTCCCGGCAGTGGCAACGGCCTTCGAGCAGGGCAGCACTGCGCTGCAAGCGGCGCTTGGTGCTTTTTCCGCCATTCAAGGAATGAACCTCTTTACGACTCTCAAACTATAAGAGGAGCAATAGCCTGTGCATCCGCACCACGAAAACTTTGTCGGTTGGGAAGCAATTCCTCACGGAGCGATAGCTCGCATTATTGCTTCTGCGCGGGCACAGCAAGCATTGGTGGAACTGTTCTTTGAAGATGCATCGTCCAATATGTATTTTCTGAAAGACGCCGCACCCAAAATATTGCTGGATATTGGCGCAGGGCATTCCAGAATCCCGCAAAAGGGTACGATAGTGACTGTGCGCTGGCGTCGCGCCGAGGATGGCTATCATTATGGATTTCAGACCATGTCGGATGGGGTTATCCGGCACAGTGATGGTCATGATGCGGTGGCATTGGTATTTCCAAAGGTCTTGCTGCGTACTCAGCGTCGTAGTGCCTACCGGGTACCCGTAGACTTGGATACCGCACAAAGCCTGACGATTCAATGGGGTGTTCATGTCGATTACAAGTCAACAGCGGCCTTTGCCCATGACCTCAGTATTACCGGTGCGCAACTGTCTTTCTCGACCTATCTCGAATGTCCAGTTGCGATAGAAATTGGGCAGCGACTGGAAATCACCGTGAACTTGCAGGGCGAGCATTATGGAAGTACCGCCCAGGTTGTGCGCATGGAAAAGGTAGGCACGCCCGATGACCATTCAGTCGGGCACGAGCGTGTGCTGTTGGGTGTTCAGTTTATTGATCCATCACTGCCGTTTCAAAATGCGCTGGAAACCTATGTCTCTCTCCAGCAGCAATTACTGTTACGGCGCTAGCCCTGGTAAGGGTGTCATGCATGTGTTCGACGGCATTATTTTTAGCGCTCCCAATCAAGGAGGGGGCGTTTTTTCATGCCGCAACGATGCCATTATTTGTTTGGATGATCGGCCCACATGCGGACTATCGCTGGCGCATGGAAAATTGGCTCGTGCTGTTCAGGCTGAGGGTGCGGTAGTACTCGCAACCGCTGAAGGTGGACAAGAATATCGTGGGCCGTGGGCAGATATTCATGACGTTCTGCTCACTGAACAAGGATTTTATCTCGTCTCCACCGAAACTTCGGAGATCCTACAATGGGACATTGCAAAAAAAACTGTTGTGGAACGATGGCAGCTCTCTGAGCAACGCGATTCGTGGCATGTCAATTGTTTGGGAATCATCCACGAAGAACTGTGTTTCACAGCTTTCGGGGATTTTGCAGGGACGCGTGGCTACAAAAACCATTCCGCTACCCGTGGTTTTCTTCGGTCCATTCATGGCACCAAAAATCCTTGGCTTGAAGGTCTGAGCCAACCGCATTCTATCCTCACGGCACGGGACGGCTATCTGTATCTTTGCGACTCCGAGACTGGAAATGTCAGGCAGTACACAATGGAATTCACTCTACAGCGCACCTTGAACATTGGCGGCTATTCACGTGGGCTTGCCTGGCGGGATGGGATACTCTTTGTTGGATTAAGTGCTTCGCGTAACACGGTAGAGGGTGAGCACCAGCAGGCAAAAATCGTCGCTTTTGATACCAAAACATGGGCGGAGATTGACAGAATCGCCGTTCCCTGCCAAGAGATCTATGATCTGCTGGCATTTGATGACCGTGAAAACTTCCTGTTTTGGGTGGAACGTATCCTGATAGATGAGCGTACCCGTGCATTAGATAGGATCCGACCATTGGAAGAGAAGCTGGCCAGTAAAACCAATGAATGCGCGAAACTGCGTGTTTTTCTAGGATATTAGGGAGCCAACCCGGGAGCGGGAAGCACGCTTGGCAGATATTGGCATAAGTTATGCATAATGATAGTTAATGGATTTATTGCTCTGGGAATTTTTTACACATGTCCGATCATTTCGAGGAATATCATAACCATCCACGCCCTGAACTAGTTCATGCATTTTTTCGTAGCCCAGGACTCGTCTTGGATGTCGGCTGCGGAGGCGGTGCTACGGGCAAGCTTATCAAGGAAAGGTGGCCGGATGCGCGAGTAATCGGGATGGATATTGATCCAGATTCCCTCAATAGAGCCCGACAGCTACTGGATGCGGTGGTAACCAGCGCCAAAGACCCCACCCTTAGTGACTTGTCTTCGGCTGGCATCAAAGCTGCTTCGGTAGACACGCTTATACTTGCTGACGTACTGGAGCACCTGGAGAATCCTTGGAAATTTTTGCGCTGGATTCGCCCCATGTTGACCCAGGATGCTCAGATCATCGTTTCCCTGCCCAACGTACGCAACCTGGGCGTGATGCGGCAGGTGTGCGCGGGCGACTGGCCGTATGCCGATAGTGGTTTGCTCGACATAACCCACCTGCGGTTCTTCACCAAGAAGACCGCAGTAGATATGCTCCAGTCTTGCGGCTACGAGGTGCTTTATACGGGGCTGGTGCCCGATGTGCGACTCAGTCATCAAGGTCGTCCAGATCATACCGTACTGATCAACATTCAGGGCGGCGCCTTGCATGGCGTCACTCCGCAAGCCTTTGATGAATGGACTGCCTTGCAACATCTCTTCACAGCTCGTTTAAGCGCCACGGCAGACGAAATGGAGTCGGATACGCTGCCGTCCGCTGACGAGGACCGCAACTGCGTTCAAATGCAGTTGCAATCCACCCCGACGCCAGAGGAAATCTGGCGACAAAACCAAGCATTACAAGCACAGGAGCGGGAATGGCTGCTAGAAGCTCGGCAATCTCCAACCGCGCCAATTTTTCAGGTCGTCCTCCGTCAGGCGGTACGTAATGTGCAGTCTGCCGAGCGCGCGGTGCAAAGCCTGGTCAAACAAATTGTCGCTCCGAACGCGGTGATCGTCCTGCAAGCACCCACGGAAATTCCCATTCTTTGGCCCGAACTGCCGGCGGCTTGGTCGGTAGTTCAGGACTTCACCATAAACGATGCCATTGTTGCGCTTCCCAATCCAGAAGATGCGTGGGTGGTTTTTGTAGACTCTGGTGATTTTCTGGCAGAAGATGCTTTGGCCCGCCTGGGGATATCCATAGCCACGCATCCGCAATGGCGTGCAGTATATAGTGATGAAGATCTGGTAGACGACCATGGTCGGCATAGTCATCCGCATTGCAAGCCGGATTTTCATCTCGACACGCTGCGTAGTCTCCCTTATATCGGTGGACTGTTCGCCATTCGCAAGGATTTTCTCAAATCCATCGGCGGGTTGACGTCGTCTTTCCCCGGTGCCGAGGAGTATGACGCCATACTGCGGGCCGCGGAGGTTTTGCCTGAACACGCTGAACTGCTGATCGGCCATGTGGCGCGGATACTCTATCATCGTGGTCATCGCTCCGGGAGCGGGGAGTTTTCCGTAAATACCATCGTGGATTCCGGGCGTGCGGCTCTCCTTGCCCATTTACAGCGTACCGGCGAGCGGGCCACGGTGGAATATGGTCCTGCGCCAGCTACTTATCGGGTGGTGTACGAACTAGAACGCGAGCCATTGGTCACGATACTGATTCCCACCAAGGATCAATTTGGTTACCTGAGTCAATGCGTGGAGTCTGTCCTCGCACAAACGGAATGGCCGAATTACGAGATTGTTATCATCGATAACGGGTCTACCGCACCGGATGCCTGTAACTATCTGGACGCCCTGGAAGCCAACGAAGAGCAAATGGAGGGCCGCCTGCGTGTGTTCCGGTACCCCGGCCCTTTTGACTATACCGCCATGCACAATGCTGCTGTAGAAAAAATGGCACGCGGTGAAGTCCTCCTTTTTTTGAACAACGATACTGCCTGCCTACACCCGGAATGGCTGCGCAATATGATGCGGCACGCTCTGCGTCCGCCCATCGGCGCGGTTGGCGCGAAGCTGCTCTTTCCCAATGAAAAAATACAACATGCAGGCGTTATAATTGGCTTGTCTGGCGGGGCTGCCGACCACCCTTTTTTAGGGGCTGACGCCACAGAGCGTGGCTATTATGGTCGCCTGATTCTCACCCAGAATTATGAAGCCGTTACGGCTGCCTGCATGGCAGTACGCAAATCGCTCTTTTTGGAGGTGGGCGGGTTCGATTCGCAGTTTCCTATTCAGTTTAATGACGTGGATCTTTGTCTCAAGTTGGGTGCCAATGGTTATCGTACGGTCTGGACCTCAGATGCCATCCTGATGCACCATGGCTCTGCTAGCCAGCGCGCTGAGACCGAAGGTAGCCCGGAAGCCGTGAAGAAGGCCCAGACTGTCCTGTCCGAAGGCAATGATCGCATGTTCCGCAAGTGGTGGAATAAAATGCGGCGGGATACCGCCTACAATGCTAACTTCACCCGGCATGGTCGCGGGTTCCAACATGAGACGGTACCGGCCTTGTCCTGGCAGGACGATTGGCGCCCGCGTCCGCGGGTATTGGCTCACCCGGTCAACAGGGAAGGCACCGGAGAGTATCGGATTATTGCCCCGGCTCGGGCCCTGGCACGCTCTGGCCATCTCCAGTCCATTGAATCCATGCAGTTGCTGACCCCACCGGAGATGGCACAACTGGCGCCGGATAGTGTTATCTTCCAGTTGCAAATGGAAGATCATCAGTCGGCGACCATTGAAAACTGGCGACGTTACAGTCCGGACACGCTCCGGGTCTTCGAAGTGGATGACTTGGTCATTCATTTGCCCATGAAGAATGCGCATCGCCCTCAAATGCACAAGGATCTCTCCACACGGCTTCGCGCGGCGCTCAAGACCATGGATAGATTGGTGGTAACGACCGAGCCTTTGGCGCAAGCCTATCGCGGCTGGATCGATGATATCCATGTGGTACCGAATTACCTGGAGCGTGCGCGATGGGGTAACCTGGTCAGCAGCCCTGCTGGTGGCGGCGAAAAGCCCTTGGCAGGATGCAAGCCACGTGTCGGATGGGTCGGTGGCGTCAGTCATCAGGGTGATCTGGAATTGATTGCCGATGTAGTGAAGGCTACGCACCAATCCATTGACTGGGTGTTTATGGGCATGTGCCCTGATGCAATGCGTCCTTATGTGACTTTTGTGCCACCTGTCCCACTGGATCAATATCCGCAAAAGATTGCCTCTCTGGGGTTGGATCTGGCGGTGGCGCCACTCGAAATGCATCCTTTCAATGAAGGCAAAAGTCATTTGCGCTTGCTGGAGATGGGGATATTGGGTATTCCAGTGGTCTGCACCGATATTTTCCCGTATCAAGGTGGATTCCCTGTGCTGCGGGTAAAAAACCGTTACCAGAACTGGCTCAGTGCTATCCAGGACGCGGTGGCGGACCGTCCCGCACTCGCCCAGTCGGGACAGGTGCTTAAGGCACATGTGGAGGCACACTGGATGCTGGAAGACCATCTGGATGTATGGGTCAAGGCGTGGACCGTCTCGCGGCCAGGACAAATTCCACCAGCGTGACGTAAAAGGAGATAAGGCAGCACCACGGGGTGCGCCGAGATCCTTTCACCACAATGAGGGAAAAACCATGTCTACCGCTTTCGGTTCTATCAATACCAACGTTTCCGCACTGTCCGCGCTGAATTCGTTGGGCAGCACCAATCAGACCATCACCGGCCTGGAAAATCAGTTGTCTACCGGGCTTTCCATCAACAGCCCCGCCAATAACCCTGCGGGTTACACCATTGCCCAGGGCTTTACCACCCAGATTAATGGCTCCAACCAAGGCATTTCCAATGCCAACCAGGCCGTCTCGCTGCTGCAGACCGCCACCGGAGCCCTTGGCCAACAGACGAATATCCTGCAGAACGTCCGTACTATCGCGGTCCAGGCTGCCAACGGTTCCAACACCAGCGCGGATTTGGCATCCCTGCAATCCACCGTCGGTCAGTTGGTGGCACAGGTGTCCACCATCGCGCAGCAGACGCAATTCAACGGCATCAGTCTCCTGAATGGCAGTTTTGCCGGCGTCCAGTTTCAGGTTGGTGCCAATCAGGGTCAGGTGATTGATGCCAGCGTCGGCAGCACTGCGGCGACCAACCTGGGTGTGTATCAGACGGCGGCGGCTTCCGGTACTTATAGCGGGGGTAGTACTACCGGCGGAAATTCTTACGTGATTTCCTCGTCTGGCGCTTTCACGTCTGGCAGCATGAGCATCCTGGGCAGTGTCGGTAGCGGATCGGTGACCGTCAGTTCTTCTGGCGAATCGGCAGCTTCTGTTGCGGCCAGCGTTAATAATGTCTCCAACCTGACCGGGGTCAACGCGCAGGCCTATACCAGTGTTGCGTTCAACGTTACGTCTACCGGCGACATCAGTTTTTCTCTCGGCAATGGCACCAACAGCGGCCAGACTAACGCGGTGAACATCTCGGCGAGCGTGACCGGCGATACGGCAGCAGGACTATCCAGCCTGGTGCAATCGGTGAATAACAATACTTCCACCACGGGCATCGCTGCTTCCGTGAACACCAGCAACCAACTGGTCTTAACCGATGTGAACGGCAACAACGTGAGCATCGCCAATTTCAGTGGCACAGTCTCGCTCGGTGCGGGCGCCACCACTCTTGCGTCGGGTGGCAGCACTGGCGCCACGGTTCAGGGGTTGGTGTCCTTCCAGTCCGCCAATGCCTTCACGGTTTCCGGTGGGTCTAATGTCGGCGTCACCAGCGGCAGCACGCTGACCAATCTGACCCAGGTGAACGTGGGAACCCAGCAGGGTGCCAGCAATGCCATCACCATTATCAGCTACGCCCTGCAGCAGTTGAATCAGCAGGGAACGCAGCTGGGTGCGGTGCAGCAGCGGGTACAGAGCGCGTTGAGCAATCTGCAGACCACGGCTACCAATGATCAGGCAGCACAGTCGGTCATCCAGGATGCCAACATTCCGCAGGTCAGTACAAACCTGACGCAGGCACAGATCCTCCAGCAGGCAGGTATCGGAGCACTGTCGGCCTCCAGTCAGACGCAACAGGCGTATCTGAAGTTGATTCCGTAAACACCACGGGGAGCGCTTCGGCGCTTCCCGTGCCCACCACCAAGCGCGCCTGAATGAGGGCCTGCTTGGTAGTGGGTAAACCACCGATGCTCAACAGGTGCTCGCATGTCCCTATCCGGTATACTCAGTTCCAGTCAGGTCACTTCTCTGATCACTGCGGCAGAAAACCAATATAACGCCCCCGTGAAGATTTTACAGGGCCAGGAAATTCCCCTGCAAACACAGATCAGCGCACTGGGCAATATTTCCTCGATCCTGTCTTCACTGCAGAGTGCAACGCAGGGATTGGATCATCTCTCTGCCTTAGCGCAGACGCAGGCCACCGTTGGAAACAGCGGCATTCTTTCGGCCGCTGCAAATAACACCGCGCAATCCGGAACTTATCAGGTGACGGTCTCCGGTCTTGCGGCGGCCCAATCGCTCTATAGTCAGGATTTTTCCAGTCAAAACACCACGGTGGGCACAGGTACCATTGGCATAACGGTCGGAAGTGGGACTACGGTTAATGTGCAGATCTCCAGCACCAATAACACATTGGCCGGTATTGAGAATGCGATCAACGGCGCTGGCGCTGGCGTATCTGCGAGTCTCGTGTATGACGGAACGGGTTATCGGCTGGTAGTGGCTGGCAATCAGACGGGAGCCGCGAATAGCTTTACCATCAGCACGACCGGCTCGGCACTGTCCGGGTTTACCTACAGCTCCGGAACCACAACGATGACGGAGAGCCAGTCAGCGCAAAATGCGTCTGCTACGGTCAATGGGATTGCTGTCACCTCGGCCACAAACAGCTTTTCGGGGACGATCCCAGGGGTTTCCTTTGCGGTGAGCGCTACCGGCAGCACGACAATAGACGTGTCTCCATCCAGTACGGCGGCAAAGACCGCCATTGCCAACTTCGTTAATGCCTTTAACGCGGCATCCACAGCCATCCAAAAAGCCACTGCTTATACTCCGGGCGCCGCCAGCGGACAATCCGGCAGCGGTGGGCCATTGATGGGGAATCCAATCATCAGCAGCATCGAAAATCAGATGTTATCCTTAATTTCCACTACCACGGCAGGTGGTGTCTCGGGGGGTGCCGATGCCATCGGCTTTGGGAATGCCGGAATCACTCTGACTTCCAGCGGCACCATCACCATTAACAGTGGTGCACTGACATCAGCTTTAAGCACCAATTACAATCAAGTGCTGGGTCTTTTTGGTGCCATGGGGGGGTCCAGCAACCCCAATGTGCAATATGCAGGCTCTGCTGCCGGTACCGTCGCTGGCGTTTACACGGTAAACGTCACCACCAACAGCAGTGCACTCACCTCAGGCACGGTGAATGGATATAGCGCTTCCGGAAGCAACGGTAGCATGACCGTGGAGAACGGCCCGGCGCAAGGATTGTCCCTGAATATTGCGCCCGGTGTAACCCCAACTGCGACACTTTTCTTCAACCAGGGAGTCGCGCAAAGTCTTGGGAGTCTTCTGAGTTCTGCGTTGGGCACCAATGGCACACTACAGCAAGCCGAAAACAGCAACCAAAGCCAGATTACAGCGATGAATAAGCAAATCACCAGCTATGAGAAAACAACTCAGGCACAGATTCAAGCCATGATCGCACAGTTCTCGGCTTATGAAAATGCGTCATCTTCTGCCGGCCAAACCAGCAATGAGCTCAATGCAATCTTCAGCAATCTATTCGGGGGCAGCAGTGGCGGCTAATCCTTATCAGGCGGTGCGCAATGAAACCGCTACCCCGATTGATCTGTGGGACCGTGGTTACAAACGCTGTGTTGCCTTGCTATCCGGCGCGAAACGTGCCATTGAGCAGCGCGAACCTGCGCAGCAGGGGCAGATGCTTTTTGATGCATTCGCCATCGTTGAATTCTGGACGGCTGCCTTGCCGATTCAGGAAGGGGCTCATGATGCGTCAACTCCAGGTTTGGCGCCGCGCCTTCGCATTGCGTATGAATTCATTCTCAACAAAATTGCGCATGGTAACGCCTTTGGAAAAACGGAAGACCTGGATGAGGCGATCCACATGCTCGCGCACCTGCACAGCATTTTCCATGCGAAACCTTAGCGAGAAGGCGGGCAGATCGACGGGCTGCGCGCTTAATAGCGGCACATAACAAACTGTAAAGTAACAAATTATATTTGGAACAATTATTGCATTGCTCCGGGGGACGGTTTGTATCCTTTGGAGAATATATACGTGACCCCATCCATCCAGGCGGTTGGCGCCTCCTTGGCACAGAGCCTGCTCCAACTCAAAACGGAGACGCTTCCGTCTTTGCCCACCATCTCAGCGGCTGGTGGCGGCGTCACCTCGGATCACAGCGGGTTCGCCGCATTGATTACGCATGGGCTGTCCATTGTCGCGCAGGCACAAGCCACTGCCGGCGCCAACGAAAAGGCATTTGCGGCCCAGGTTCCCGGGGCCCCGTCCCTGTCACAAACCATGCTCTCCATGCAAAAGAGTGGCATTGCTTTTCAGGAGCTTATTGGTATCCGAAATGAATTGACGCGCGGATACACAACCCTGATCAGTATGCCGGTATAAGTCGTATGGCATCCAGACTACAAGAGATCGGTGATCGCCTACAGCGCACCTGGGTAGAAGCCAGCCAATCAAAACGCCTGGCGATAGCTGGTACCGGAGCCATGGGTCTTGCCGTCCTTTTTGGCATCTGGGCTTGGGTCAATCATACCGATTATGCCGTGGTGTATTCTGGTCTCAGCCCGCAAACAGGCGGCGCCGTGATTGCGCTTCTCCAAAAAGAAGGTACTCCGTTCAGGCTGGAGCAGGGCGGCTCCACCGTTGAAGTGCCCGCTGCGGATGCTGCCCAGGTACGCCTGACTCTGGCTGAACAAGGGCTGCCGACACAGGCATCCAGCGCCTTATGGAAACACCTGCAAAATGAGAAACTGGGCACGTCCAGCTTTGTAGAACACACGACCTATCTGCGCGCCCTCGAAGCCAGTTTGGGGCGCGATATCGAGTCCATCCACGGCGTTGAAAAGGCGTCGGTAAACCTTGCCCTTCCCGAGCACACGCCATTCCTTGAGACGATGCCGAAGGCTAAGGCCGGTGTCACGCTACAGTTGATGCCAGGCGTAACGCTGAGCAGCCAACAAGTCTTTGGTATTACGCATCTGGTAGCGTCCAGCATCCCCGGCCTATCCAGCGCGGATGTAACTGTGGTTGATCAGAATGGTCACGCGCTGACTGCGAAGACGCATGGAGCCAACGCTTCCCGGATACTGCATTTGCAGAACAGCGTCGAGGCGCACTACCGGAAGCAGATATTGGCCCTTCTGGCCCCCCTCGTTGGCGGTGCACAGAATGTCCGAGTCGTCGTCGATGCCCGACTGGATCTTGCCAAGGGACAGCGCAGCTCGGTGACTTATGGAGTGGGCCATGTGGTGACGGCGGCTCTGTTGTCGGCACACAGGAAAGGAAATCTGGATGGCGGTTCGTTTGGTATTCCCGGCGCCCTGTCCAATCAACCACCAGGGGCACCGCTGGCACCGCTGACTGCCCCGATCAGCAGCGCTCCTACAGCGCTAACCTTGAGCGAAATCAAGGCGATGATCCCCGCCTCGCAAAAAAGCGACCAACATTTTCGTTATGTCCTTGATAAAACGGTTGCTTTCCAGAAGGATGCGCCATGGCGATTACGAGACCTGTCGGTCTCCGTACTGGTCAACGGAACCGTTCTACCGTCCACCGCGACGACCACGTTGGTAGCTGCACCAACGGCATCCACGATCTCTACAAAAGGCGCGGCGACCGCTGCGCAAAAAACGGTATCAATCCTCTCCAGCATGCAGACATTCACTGCCCAGGAGCTGCAATCCATGCAGAAAATGGTGGACAACTCCATCCATGCATCGGCGCAAAATGGCACGGTCGATGTGGAGGCCATGCCGTTCCGTGCGACGCCGACAGTCCACCGTGCTTGGTGGCAACAGCTCTCTCCATGGAGAATCTGGCATGCTATTGAATGGTTCCTCTTTGCGTTGGTGGTCCTTCTCCTGCTGAGAAAACCCATCCGGGAAATGATGCAAGGGCTATCCAAACGCCGGGGGCCGGAAGCCGCATCCCATGCCGTAGTAGCGCAAGGCCCTGTATCTGAGGACCAGCGGCATGGGGCAGGCACTGCACCACGGGTGCTGAATGATGATGGCGCGGTACTGGACATTTCGGGCGTTGGAGAAGGACGACTGGCAGAAAACATGGAGACCATAAAAACCTTAATCCGCAATGATAGTACCAGGGCGCTGCAAGTGGTGCGCGAGTGGATTGGTGACTTGGGCGAAGGAGAAAGTTGATGGCCGAGATATCGTCAGGACGTGGTCATTTAAGCAAAGGGATCGACTATGCGGCGACATTTTTGCTGAGCATTGGTCCGGATGAGGCTGCGGTGCTCATGCAAAAACTTGCGCCACGAGAGGTACAACGGCTTGCCGCAGCCATGTCCAGACCCCGCAAAATTAGCCGGGAAGTGCTGGAAACCGTCATGCAGGATTTTGTGGATCGGTTGCGGCACCAAACCTCCGTTGGCGGTCAAGGTGATTCCTATCTCCGCGAGGTGCTGGCCAAGGCCCTCGGAAAAGACAAGGCCACAGAAGTTTTGGATCGAATTGTTACGGGTGGTGAGTATGCTGGCCTGGAAATCATTAAGTGGGCTGACGCCAAGACGATAGCTGAAATGATTCGCTTTGAACACCCTCAGATTGTGGCCTCGATTTTGGCCCATCTGGAAGCGGATAAGGCGGGTGACGTTCTGCACAACCTACCCGACCGCATTATCCCGGATATCGTTTTTCGGCTCGCGACAATGGCCCCGGTGGCTCCCAACGCGATTCGAGAACTCAATGAAGTTCTGGATCAGCAGTTGTCTGGACAAATTACCAATACCATTGTTCAGGGAGATAGTGGTGGTCCGAAGGCGGCGGCGGAGGTGCTGAATCGCCTTGAGCCCAGTCGCATGAAGTCCTCTCTGGACTATGTGCGTGGACTGGATGCCGTACTTGCTCAGAAAATCGAAGACAACATGTTTACCTTCGAGGACTTGAAGGAACTGGATGCCCGCTCACTACAGTTGATTCTTCGCGACATTGATCGAAATGTACTGGTCACAGCAATGAAAAACGCTTCGGATATCCTTAAAACTCAAATTTTTGCCAACATGTCTGAGCGTGCCGTCGAGATGCTTCGTGAAGAGATGACTGCGCAGGGCCCTATTCGCCTATCCGAGGTGGAAAGCGCACAACGCACCGTACTGTCGGTTGCGCAAAAGCTCGATCAATCCGGCCAGATCGTCCTCAATCGTGGCGGTGAAGATGCGGTGATCGGCTGATGCGTAATATCATTCATACAAACTTACCAACGTCGTCGCCAGAAGGGTCGCGCTTGGCCAACACTAAAGTGTTAAATCAAGCCACTCCCACCAGTTTCTCAGCACAATTGCAAATAGCAAAGAAAACGCAGGCTCACAAAGCCTTGCAGCAACATCCAGCAGCATCCCGTAAAGACCCAGGAAGCACCGCGGGTACAACTACTAGCGGGACTGGAGCACAACCAGTACCGCCATCCAATACAAATGCACTGCTCGCTCCGACACCGGCACCAAGCATCATACCGGTGAATAACCAGATGGTAGACCCTGGGGGTATGGCATCAGTGAGGTTCACTCAGGGACGATTGCAAACATTTTCGCAAGCACAAAATGATATAGCAAAAACAAGATCAGGAACCAAACTTTCAACCAACATTACTGCCCTTTCAGAATCAGGCCCACATTCTGCCACGATCCATGGAACCGTAACCACACTACACCCACAAGGGGGGTATAGGACGTCGCTTCAACAATCGGTGCAGCAGTCGTTGATGGCCACACCGGTGGCGCAATCCATGGGGCCATTGCTTCCGCAGGGTATCCGGCATGGCCACGCTATCAATCCGCATCAAGCAGCAATCCAAATCGCGGATACGAGCCCGGGAGAAAGCGTTCTATTGCACCAGAAGGCACGGCACGCACCCAGGGGTGTCGTAATATCATCATATACTGGGAAGAATAATCACCAAATAAACATGCATATGCGACTTGATGTCGAAAACAAGAACAAAACACCTGTCGGAATCACGAACAAGGTTGCCGCACTTATGCCACAGGTGGTAGTACCTAATGCTGCTATTCAAGTCTCGCAAAGCACGGCGGCAAACGGGCTCAACAGCCCGGCAACCTTGACAGCAAGTGAGGTGAACCTACTGCTTACCGGAAGCACCCCTCTCCTATGGGTTGCTAACCCGTCAGTAGCCACCACCAACTCATCTGCCACACAGGAATCATGGAACCAGTTAGCGCCCATCGACCTGACTCAGCCGGGCTGGCAGCACGTCATCGCCGGGCGTATTCGGCAAACACAACAGGGCAGCATGCTACAAATACAGGTGCATCCACATCACCTCGGCCCCATTTCCATGCAAACATCGAATGGTGCGAATGGCGTGATCTCTGTGTGGCTACAGGCGTCCAACCCCCAAACGCAAGCACTGCTCCAGCAAGCCTTACCGCATATCAGCCAGAGTCTGTCTAGTCTTGGGTCCAATGCGTCCGTGGAGGTGAGCACTAACGCTTTTGGAGCTTTCGGGTCTGGCGCACAGGGTCACACTCCGAATCATGGGCGCACTGGAGAATCATCTTCTCGCCCATCACCAACGGTGCCAAAAAACCCGGAATCATTGGCCATTGATTCCGTAACATCCACAGTTTCGGGCTTTGAGTCCTGGATATAACGACATGTCTACAGATGAAAAGAACCCCTTGCAGGGCGCCAACCCTTCGCCACCTGAAACGATATCTGCCACCGTCAACCAAGATGATATTGATGCCTTGATGGCGGCAAGTGTGGATGCTACGGAAACAGTCGGTGATACGGCGGTTTCTCAGGATGATATTGATGCCTTGATGGATCTGGTAGGAACGCCATCCAATACCCTCTCCGTCCCCAGTTCCGAACCTAAGCGGGGAGATCAGAAAGTAGGTAGGAGCGATGCGGTATCTGTCGACCTTCTCAACCAGGATCGTGTTGCGCGTAGTCGCATGCCGACCATGGAGGTGCTGAATGATCGCTTCGCGCGCGCCTTTCGCGGTAGTCTATTTAATTATCTGCGCGTCAACGCCGACATCATACCCACTTCAGCGCAGATGACCAAATACGGAGATTTCATCGGGAAAATTGCGTTGCCCTCCTACTTTGTAATGGTCAGCATGACCCCACTACGTGGTTCGATGCTGTTTATCCTGGATCCCTACCTATGCTATGCCGTCATCGAGGCGTTCTTTGGCGGCAATGGCAAACTTGAGCCCAAATTGGAAGGGCGTGATTTCAGCGTTATTGAACAGCGCGTTTTCAACCAGATCATAGATCATGCCATTGCCGATTTCACCTCCGCCTGGGATCCGATCGTCAAGCTGCAGATGAAAGTCACGCGATCCGATGTCAAGGCGCAGTTTGTGGGCATCGCCGCAAGCCCAGAAATCGTGGTAGCCAGTAGCTTTGAAATCGAGATGGAACGCTGGCGCGGCAAGTTCTTTGTGTGTTTTCCATACCATTCCGTCGAGCCCTTTCGTGAACAATTAATCTCGGGCGTTGCCGCAGATCAGACGGAAATGGATGCTACCTGGAAAACCGCTTTGCACAAAGATATTCAGGATGCCTGCGTTGAGGCCACCGTTCTGCTCGCTGCAAGAAATATTACTTTTGGTGAAGCCTCCAAGCTTCAGGCGGGAGATATTATCCCTTTTGACAAACCTGATATCGCGACGCTTTTTGTTGAAGACATTCCCATTGGGGATGGGCGCTATGGAGTATCTAATAGAAAATACGCTTTGTGCATCACCCAATATCGGTCTCCTGATGAGGAAGACATTTTGAAAGCTGTTCAGATAAAGAAGGAATAACAACATGGCTGAAAACTCTGTGAATGCACTCCCCATGGAAGATTTTTCTGCAACCATCGATGGGGTCGAGAATGGGGAAATACCAGCTCTTCCTGGTGGCAAGCCCTCCTTAGACATGCTTCTCAATGTTCCTATGCGCATTTCCGTGGAACTGGGTCGTGCGCGGATCCCGGTGAAAAGCATTTTGCAACTGTCTCAAGGGTCTGTAGTGGAGCTTGATCGTGCATCTGGAGAGCCATTGACCATCTATATTAATGGCGAACTTTTTGCTTATGGCGAAGCGGTATTGGTCAATCAGGAACGGTTTGGAGTACGCCTGACATCGATCGTCAACCGAAGCGAGCAAATCAAAAATCCCAGGGAGCCATAAACCATGGCTGGAGGAGTTCCACTGCTTGCCGCAGCCGCTAGCAAGGCGAGTGGTTTGGTAACGTACTCGTTGCCAGTGCAGACTGTTATTCTGATGACGATGCTGATGTTTGTGCCAGCCATCGTACTAATGATGACCGGGTTTACCCGTATTATCATTGTCCTCTCCCTGCTTCGGCAGGCTTTGGGATTGTCCACGATGCCGCCCAATATTGTATTGATTGGTCTGGCGCTTTTCCTGACATTCTTCGTCATGCAACCCACTTGGTCACAAATCAACCGGCACGCATTGGAACCTCTAGAAGCAGGAACCGTTACCGTTACTCAGGCGATAGGTATAGGTGCTACACCATTGCGTACGTTTATGCTGAAAAACACCACCAAGGATGCCACGGCAGAGTTCCTGCGCATGGATGGCATCAAAAAGGCATTGCCTACAGCGGCAGCCATTCCCATGCGCGTATTGATACCCGCATTTGCCGTTTCGCAATTGGAGTCCGGGTTCGAGATCGGTTTTTTGGTATATCTGCCGTTCCTGGTTATTGATTTGCTGGTCGCGGCAGTGCTCATGGCCATGGGTATGATGATGGTCTCTCCGCAGACCATTTCCATCCCCTTAAAATTGATGCTTTTTGTATTGTCCGGTGGCTGGCTACTAGTAACGGGCACCCTCGTCAGGAGTTTTTCATGACGTTCGAGTCTCCATAAAGGCGATTCAAAATGGTCCATGATGGATGGATGTTGAGCGCAGTTACGCAAGCAGCCCGCACTGGAGCCTTGATGGCGTTACCACTGCTGGGTGCCGCACTGATAGCAGGAATAGTCATTGGCTTTGTTCAGGTGGCCACGCAACTATCGGATATGAGTGTCGGATTTGTGCCCAAGGCATTCCTTATTGTGCTGGTCCTGTTCATAGGCGGTCCTTGGCTCGTATCCCTCTATATCCATTACATGGCGCAGCTCTATATGGAGATCCCACATTGGGTTCAGCACCGATAACGCTCTGCGAGCAGGACACCAATGCCTACCTGCGTGAATATTATCCGCTGATCCTACGTCTGGCTCAACGGATTCAGGACGGCCTGCCCTCGCGTAACGCATACGATGACCTCGTACAGGCAGGTATGCTGGCCGCATGGGCATGTGCAGGTCACCATCAACGATTCGCTGCGCCGCAAGAATTTGTCAAACTGCTGGCTGTGCGCATTCGCGGCGCCATGTTAGACCTGCTGCGGGAGGAAGATTGGGCACCACGCCGACTGCGAAAAAAAAATAAAACGCTGGAGGTCGGAGCGGCCCGCTGTATTCAACGCCTGCAGCGCTACCCTAATGACCAGGAGTTAGCCGAAGCGATGGGATGGTCAGTCCATGAACTCCATCAACATTGGAGTGAAATCGGACGTGCCGCCCCCCTATATTTGGAAGATGTGCTTCCTGCGCATGCGGAACTCATGGACGACACTGCGCAGCCCCATCACCGCGCAGAGCGCGATGAGGCTAGAACACTTTTAACGGAGGCTATCGCTGCCTTATCGGAGGAAGAGCGTACAGCTCTTTCCCTATATATTTTGGAAGAACTCACCTTGGAAGATGTTGCCCATGTGATGGGATTCAAAAGCAAGAATACTGCTCTAAAATGGGTTACTCAAGGGATCATCAAATGCCGCGCTTTTTTGTTGGCGCGAGGTCTTGATGCCGAATCCATCTAGCGGCCGCCCCGGACATCACTTCACTTTATGAGCTACCATTCCCGCTGAGGTTGCCAGCCAACGCGTGGCAGTGGCTTTTGCATCTGCCACGTAGTTTCCAGATTGCACCTGTCCACGCAGCCCTTCAAGACGCGCAAGATGCGCAAGATCAGAAGAAACTGGCTGCGGTGGAACAGCCTCACCCATCGCTGGTTGGGCGGCTTTTTTTGATGTTGCCAGCGACGATGCTGATGTATGTGATACCGCGTTTTGTGTCTCTAGAGAACCGAAGGAAGCACCGCTGGCACTGCTTACACCACCCAATGGATTGTTCATTGCTAGCCTCCCGCCGCGAACGGCGAAGAAGCATCAGTACCGTCCATGTACTGATGCATCAACTGTTGATGTGCCTTTCGCCAAAAACGCAATGCACTTTCGACCATCATACCATTGTCTGTCGATTTCTGTAAGATTTCCTGCAACAACTCTCTAACCTCCGACACTATTGCGCCATCGATCTGAAAAGACTCCATAAGTCGCGTTTTTTCATCCGCAACCTGCACCAGCAGGTCATAATCTCCACTGGAGACGGCCACCCTCTCGGCATCAAGTAACACGTTCATGGCTCTCAGATTTTCCATTACCCCAGCCAGGTGGGCAACATTTTTTTTCTTCATCAAGCCATCCCCTTATGATTTACCGGGCGTAAGCAATACCTTTCCATCCAGTTGAACTATTCCAGTTACCACTTTGCCACTTTCGGTGTTACGTACCAAAAGCGCGGAACCGAGACGCCCATCATTCAGGGCTATTCCCTCGGCGCGTATGCGCACATTCCCAAAGCGGGCTTCCAAAGTTACCTGCTGCCCCTGATGAATGATTTCTGGTGCCACCAAGTTTTGTGGGTCGATCTTCGCTCCAGTATTTACATTGGCATTTAAAACTTTCCCCACCACGGACCCCTCAGAAAAACAGACCGGACCTGTCTCCGCCGAGATCAGCTCGCGTCGAACGGTCAAGTCCTGATGTTTTATTACGGCACCTGCGCGCAAAAAGTCCGCAGCCAGGACAACAGGTCGCCACAATGTGAAAGTGAATGGCACATAAATGGTCCAACGCGGCGTAGCACAAGACACTGCCACAGTTGCCGCCCAGGCGCTACGGTCCGTCATTCGTGCCTGCAGCGGACTTTGGCAGGCAGTCAGCCAACCATGCGTCGTTGGTGCCAGCGCAGTTACCTGAGCATCGGGCGTAGGATTTTCCCGGACCAAGACCAAGCGCGCCGCCTGCACTACTGAAGTCGCGCGTTCCCATTCGGTCAGATTCCCGGCATGCGCTTGAATAATATACATATTAAACATAACAAGCATGGCGGTATATTTATTGCATATATGCCATTTATGAATGCAACACACATTACCCCCTTTCTTTTTTCCAGTCTGGACGCTTCCGGTCAGGAGCCCCAGCTAGAGGAGACTGCATTATCTGTGCCAACGGCAGAGGAACTTCAAGCACAGGTGTTCGCTGCCGCACAAATGGATGGCTGGACAGTAGGGCATGACGAAGGCTTCACCGCTGGGAAAGACGAAGGCTGGATCGCTGGAAAGCTGGAAGGCCGGATCGCCGGAAATACTGAAGGTTTAGCTGCGGCGGCGACGGAGGTGGTCTTTCTCCGAACCCTCGCCGCAGAGTTGGCCAACTGGGAAGAAGAGACGAGAGAATTCGTGGAGAGGATGACGCTTTCTATCGCATTGGATGTGGCTCGCTTTGTAATTCGCAAGGAAGCACGAGAAACCACAGCGGACGCGCTCCAGCAACAATTGCAGAATTTGCTCAAGACACTGCCATTGCCCACTCTGACGCCCCACTTGGTCTTGCATCCAGACGATATTGAAAGCCTGCGAGACTCAGCCCCGGGGGCTTGGACAATTACTCCTGATCCTCTCATGGAAAGGGGTGGGGTGCGCGTGCAGGCCCGACCGCCGGAAACATCTGGACAGACTACTGGCGCCGAAAGATTCACCATGCCGGAATGGGATGCCCGGATCGAAACGCGTTGGGGGGAAGCCCTTTCCAAACTCACGGGAGCCGATTGATGCGGATGCTAGCCCAGGCCGAAATGCACCTGCGAGAGCTCACCTCCACCCTTGGCGACTGGGGGCCACCGCCCATTTCTGGTCATGTACTGCGTGTCAATGGCACGGTGCTCGAAGCCGTAGGCGTATCCGCCATGATTGGTCAATATACCCGGCTGGAAACGCCGGAGGGGGGGCGTTTGGGTGAGGTCATCGGATTTTCTGGAGACCGCGCCACCATCATGCCCTTTGGTGGCCTACGCGGCATTTTCCCCGGTGCGCTGGTTACCCTGATGGACCAGAACACTTCCGTACCGGTCGGCTCGGCACTGCTTGGGCGTGTCGTCGACGCCATGGGTCGCCCGCTGGACGGACGCCCCCTACTTGCCCCAGAACGTCGTCCGCTGAAAAGCCCGGCGCCGCACCCCATGCGTCGCCAACGCATCCGGGAGCCTCTAGATGTCGGAGTTCGTGCTATCAATGGCCTGCTAACGATAGGAGAAGGGCAGCGAGTCGGCCTGTTCGCCGGCAGTGGTGTGGGTAAAAGCGTCCTCCTCGGGATGATGGCACGACATGCCGCAGCCGATGTCGCTGTCATCGCGCTGATCGGTGAACGCGGCCGCGAGGTCCGGGAATTTGTGGAAGACATTCTCGGGGATGGTCTGCGGCATGCGGTGGTGGTCGTGGCTACAGCAGATGCGCCACCGGTGCTGCGCATGCGTGGTGCCGAGTATGCCACCGCCATTGCCGAACATTTTCGCGATCAGGGCCAAAAGGTCGTGCTGATCATGGATTCCCTCACACGCTATGCCATGGCCGCCCGCGAAGTAGGGTTGGCGGCGGGGGAATTACCCGCCACCAAAGGCTACCCGCCTTCGGCATTCTCTTCCTTATCTTTATTGACCGAACGTGCCGGAACGGGAGAAATCGGGGCGATCACTGCTTTCTATTCGGTGCTGGTGGAAGGAGATGACCTGCAGGACCCGGTAGCGGATACCGCTCGAGCCATCCTTGATGGACATATCGTTCTCACTCGGGATCTCGCTGCCAACGGGGTTTTCCCGGCCATTGAACCGGCGTTGTCCGCGAGTCGAGTAATGGCGCTGGTAACGACGCCGGAACACCGACAAGCAGCTCAGCAATTTTTAGATTTGTGGGGCCGTTATAGAGAGCGCTCAGATCTGATTGCCATCGGCGCCTACGCCGCAGGATCCGACCCATTGTTAGACCAAGCTGTACTGCAATTTCCAGCATTGCGTCAGTTCTTGCAGCAATCGCCGACGGAATCCAGCGGGTTCACAGACAGCCTCCGCGACCTGCAAATGGCTATCGGAAGCGTGAACTGATGCGACCGGAAACACTAAAACTCTTGCAGGCCGTGGCCACGCGAAAAGTGCAAATTACGGCACAGCAGGCCGCTGAGCAACAGCGCCGACTGCAACAGGCCACGGCACATGAAGTCCTGTTCTTACAACATGCAGCCAAACTGGAAGTGCGCACCCGACAATGGCTTGATCAGGACTCAGGATGTCCAACTCATCTGCTCCTCGGTGCCCAGCACTTCCATAAGGCCATGCACACGGCGCTGGATCTTCAGCATTCCACCATCCTGCACCTTCAGGAAACGCAGGCGATCGCCGCTGCTACGGCTGGTGCTGCTCAACGCTTGCAGCGACAGATCATGCATCTCTTCACACAACAGCAGCAAGGGGAAGCAAGCACTCAACGGCAGCAGGAACAGCGTCTCAACGACAATCTCTGTACGCGACCGAGAGTTACCCAACAGTGACCACTGACATGATCACCAAACTGCTCCGCCAGGATCTCTGGTACGCGATGATCGCCTTTCTCCCGATTGGCTTAGCCACGGTCATTGTCGGGTTGTTGGTTACCATTCTACAAGCCTGGTTGCATTGGAATGATGTGTCGCTCTCTTTTGTTCCAAAAATAATCGTTGTGGGGATTATTTTTATTTTTGGCTGGTGGATCTTTGTGTCCACATTTACACAATGGTTTGAACAACTTGCTCAAGCGGTGCCGTTATGGCTGCAACACTGATTACGTTTACACAGGCACAAGTCAACGGATGGGTGGAAACCGCCGTATGGCCGCTCACCCGTATTTTGGCTTTTATATCGGTGGCGCCGTTCTTTTCTTCTAGTTGGTTGCCGACCTTCTGGAGACTTGGTTTTGGCGTTGCAGTCACCTGGGCCATTATCCCCACACTGCCAACCGCCATTACATGGCCGGGCATGGCTGTTGCCATGATCATCCTGACGGTGCAAATGGTGATTGGCGTTAGCCTTGGTCTCCTTTTCCGAGCCATGCTGGGAGTCATCGAGCTAGCCGCTGGATGGATCGCTTTGAGCATGGGGCTTGGGTTTGCTACCACGGTATCCCAGCAATATGGAGAACAAAGCAACACCCTTAGCGAGCTATTCTCTTTTGGTGTCTTGCTCCTTCTTATTGCTGATGGCGCCGTCCTCGGAATGCTTCATGTCGTGGCCATGAGTTTTCAGGTGTTTCCAATAGGATTTTTTTGGCCGAACTGGAACTGGCTGCATTTGGCCAACTATGGGCAGGTGATATTTACCGACGGCATTCTCATCGCCCTGCCGGTCATCATGATGGTGCTTGTCGCCAATCTTGGGATGGCGGTGATTGCCCGCGTCGCGCCACAGATCAATCTTTTCGCCATCGGTTTCCCGATCTTGATTCTTGTGGGTATGGCTGGACTTTATGCACTCATTCCTTGGCTACCACGACTCGTAGAACACCTCTTCTCTCTTACTGTGCGGATGGTCTGAACGATGGCAGAAAAAGAAGATCGCACTGAGCAGGCGTCGCAAAAGCGATTGGATGATGCCCGCGAAAAAGGGGATGTTGCCCGTTCCCAGGATTTTACTTCAGCCACCGTAGTGATCGGAGTTGCCGGGCTTTTATTGAAGATTGCCCCGGTGATTGGTACTGATCTCTACAATAATCTGGTGATCTCCCTGTCACCACCAGTCGGGACACACGCACTGCTGAACCCTCAGGACCTCTTTCGCAATGTCTTGAACGACTTGCGAACAGCCATCGGCGTTTTTCTGATCACTGGCACGGTAGCCTTGCTGATGGCTACCGGCGGAACAATTGTCATCGGCGGATGGACCTTTTCTCCGCAAAAATTCTTCGACATTGGTCGATTGTCCTGGCTGCAGGGGATCATGAAACCCTTCTCTAAACAGGGCGCCACGCTCCTGCTGGGCGATATCATGAAAACCATGGTGTTAGGTACGGCCATGGGTCTGATGATCTGGGGTCAGAGGGAAGAATGGTTCGCTCTGCTGACAGAGTCACCCCATGCCGCAATCCCCCATGGTTTGCAGGCACTGGGGGGAGATTTTATGATTTTTGCCTTGCTGCTGCTCATCCCAGGAGGGGTGGACGGCATCCTTCAGCGTCGGATGTTTGCCACCAAGATGAAAATGTCCAAGGAAGAAGTCAAGGACGAGTATAAGGAATCCGAAGGCAACCCCATTGTTAAATCGCGTATACGGGCACTGCGCCGCAAAATGGCAAAAATGCGTATGATGAAGGCCGTCGAAACGGCTACGGTGGTGATCGCAAATCCCGACCATTATGCCGTTGCGCTGCAATTTCAAGAATCCATGGCTGTGCCTCAGGTGGTGGCTAAAGGTGCGGATCTGATAGCCGAACACATCAAGGAACGGGCACGCGCTCATCAAGTCCCCATCCTTACCGCCCCACCGCTGGCCCGTGGCCTGTATCGATTCGGTGAGATTGGTGCGTCCATACCAGAAGGCCTGTATGAAGCCGTGGCCATTGTCCTCGCCTATGTGGAACAATTGAATCGCGCTAAAGCAGGTTGTGGAGCAGCACCGCGCGACTGGGGATCACTTGAACTTTCCGCCGAGATCGGCAGAGAATTTGAGGAGGCAACCCAACATGGCTGATCCACAAACTATCAAAGCCTCGTCCGGCGCCATCCCGGCTCCTGTTGAGCTATGGGCGAATTATCAGTCGCTGCTCGGGCCACTGGTGCTTATCATGATCCTCACAATGATCGTGGTTCCGCTGCCACCCATTCTGCTAGACGTGTTGTTCACCTTTAATATCACTTTTGCTCTGCTCATCCTGTTTGCTGCGTTGCACGTCAAAAAACCACTCGATTTTTCAGCGTTTCCGACCGTGTTGCTGCTTGCCACACTCCTTCGTTTGGCGCTTAACGTCGCTGCGGCACGGGTTATTTTGCTGCATGGATTTCACGGTAATCAGTCCGCAGGGATCGTGATTGAAAGCTTTGGTCGCTTCGTCGTAGGTGGCGATTATGTCGTGGGCATTGTCGTATTCGCCATCCTGATCATTATCAACTTTGTCGTCGTCACCAAGGGATCCTCCCGCATCGCTGAAGTCGGCGCCCGGTTCTCCCTAGATGCCATGCCTGGCAAGCAAATGGCTATAGATGCAGACCTAAACGCTGGCATGATCACGCAGATCGAAGCACGCCGCCGTCGTGATGAAGTCAGCGCCGAATCAGATTTTTACGGTTCTATGGACGGCGCTTCCAAGTTCGTGCGCGGCGATGCCATCGCCGCCATACTCATCATCATCATCAATCTTGTTGGTGGCCTGATTATTGGCGTGTTCCAGCACAATTTATCACTCGCTGCCGCTGCGAAAACATACACCCTGCTTTCGATTGGAGATGGATTGGTCGCACAAATCCCTTCGCTGGTCATTTCCATGGCGGCTGGCATTCTCGTCAGTCGTAGCGGCACTGAGGGCGAGGTGAGTCACTTGGTTAGTGGGCAGGTATTCGGAGGCAACCGCAAGGGGCTGCTTATCACCGCTATTACTTTGGGTGTAACAGGCATTATTCCCGGCATGCCCCACGTTGCTTTTTTGTTTTACGCCATATTGACGGGCATTTTGTGGCAGGTGCTGCAGCGTCGAGCCACAGTTACAGCCACAGCGGCGGCACAAGCGATTACCGCTCCGTTCCAAGAGCCTCCGGCAGACGTTGTGGATTCCAATATTTTGCGCCCGGTGGAACCGCTCTCCATAGCCATTGGTTATCAGATCATCCCGCTCATTGCCGAGGGTGGAGACCTGCAGAAACGACTTAACCTACTGCGGCGGCGGACCAGCGAAAATCTAGGCTTTTTACTTCCCAGTATTCATGTTCATGACGATCTGACCTTGCGTCCCGGCGGCTATCGCATTCAGGTGCATGGCGTTCGGGTCGCCACCGGCGATGTGCGCGTAGGCTCTCTGCTCGCCATATCCGGGAAAGCTCCACTGCCCCCCTTGGAAGGTATTCATACGACCGATCCGGTATTTGGAGCTTCCGCATATTGGATTGCTACGGAGCGCAGTGATGATGCAGAACTGCTCGGCTACACGGTCATTGATCCGGCCACGGTAATCACCACGCATACCAATGAATGCCTAACCCGTTATATCGGCGAACTTTTTGGTTTGCGACAAACCCAGGAACTGCTTGACATCGCCGCGGCACGCAATGGAAAGCTGCTGGAGTCGGTTGTCCCGCGCGTCATCTCCATACCAGCCTTGAGCAAGGTCTTACGGGAACTGGTCGTTGAGGGAGTTTCTATCCGTGATATGCCGACCATCCTTGAAACCCTGGCAGAAAACGGACAGGAAGGCGCTAGCATGGTGCAAACCGTGGAGATTATTCGCTCACGCCTCGGTCGCCAGATACTGAGCGTACTGGCGCCCGACGACCCCATTCAGACCGCCATACTTGGGCAGTCCATGGAACAACTTTTACTGAATGCAGTGGAATCAGCCGGTCCAAATGGAATGCCTGCTCTGGAACCTTCTATCCTGATGCACCTCATGCAAGCACTACGGCAAGGCATCGAGACGATGCAGGCACAATCGTTAAAACCGCTGCTCGTGGTGCGAGACCCATTGCGCCAGGCACTGTCCACTTGGCTACATTCGGCGGGATTAACGATGGCTGTGGTCGCTTTTTCCGAAGTGCCCGGTGCAAGGCCGTTGAAAAGTGTCTTGGAGATCTCTTAATGAATAAAAAAATCTTGATCGGTGGCTCTATCCTCTTGTTGTTGGCACTCGGAGGTGGCGGAGCATGGTGGATATTGCATCGGCCAACGGTTACCGCCACACCAAAACCATATATGCGGCAACTAAATTTCAAATCCTTTGTGCTATCGGTGCAGGGTCCGCATGGCACACCGCATTATCTGGTAATCAACATGTCCGCAGTGATCTCCTCTCCTAAGGCGCTCCCCGCTACTTGGGCGGTTACGCACAAGGCGATGTTACGTGCCAGCGTGCTATCCGCCTTGCTGCGGCTTCCCGATATAAATGAAACAATTACCAAGCCACCGGTCCGCGCTGCACTAAAAAAATCTGTGCGCCAGGCCGTGCTCCAAGTACTACGGCAGACAGATTCCCAGGCTACTGTGACCGATCTTTATATCACCAAGCTGCTTATGCAATAGGGAACCGCCTCCATGGCCAATGAAGAAATAAAAAGCACACTAGATGGGCGGGGCTACAAAAAACCCACGGCGAAAAATCGCCTGGATTTACTGTTCCCGTTTGGACTCGCCGGCGGCTTCGCTGCACTGCTAGGTGCCGCCATGGTGGATGGCACCAGTCCGATTGCCTTTCTCAATCTGGCCGCGCTTATCATTGTCGTAGGCGGAGCTGTCAGCGCATCCATGGTGCAGCATCCATGGCCCATCGCGAAACGGGCGCTACTGATAATCAAATGGGGATTTTATCCTCCTCATTATGATCCTGCTGAGTTTATTGATGAGATCATTGATTGGGCCAAAAAGGCGAAGACCGGTGGCCTGCTCTCTATGGATGCGTTGATCGAGGGGGTTGAGGATCCTTTCATGCGAAAAGGCCTGCAGATGGCCGTGGATGGTATCGAATCTGTTGTTATTCTCAAAACCCTGCGTCTGCGCCTACATACGCAAACCGAGGTAGATATGATGGCAGCTAGCCTTTATGAAGCGGCTGGGGGATATGCGCCTACTTTTGGCATCATGGGTGCGGTAACGGGGCTCATCGAAGTGATGCACCACCTCAATGATCCATCTACGCTGGGCACTGGGATTGCCGCCGCTTTTGTGTCCACCATTTACGGACTGGTCCTGGCCAACGTAATTTGCATTCCAACAGCCAACCGTCTGCGCGGAGTGATCGCGGAACAACTGGTGGCCCGCAATGTCTTTTTAGACGGACTCGCAGGCATTCTGCGTGGTACTAATACCATGGAGTTACGGGAGGTGTTGGAAAGCTACTACTTGCCCAAAACCCGTACTCCACCACTCCACGATGCAGAGAAGCTCGCCTCTCCCGCCGACATGAGCAATGCGGCATGAGCACCAAAGCAGACGATCTGGAAGCTTTGGATGAACAGCGGCATAAGCGATCCGAGAATGCGGCTGGAGCGGATCGATGGTTGATCTCTTATGCCGACTTCATGACCTTGTTGCTGGCTTTCTTCATCGTGATGTTTGCCATCTCTCAAGTAAACAAGGCCAAAGTTGAAGGTTTCGAGCAATCCATGCAGGTTGCTTTTGGCGGGAAACGACCCGTGACGGAAACGGTCCCACCCAAAGCCAACGCGCCTTTCCATCATCTACCCTCTCCAGTGCCGCTGATTGCTGTGCCGCCCGCAGTCGCCCAGGCCATTCGTGAACAGGAGCTTGCCATGAGGCGGATGCGAGATGAGCTGGAAAAAGTGCTACAACCATTGATCAATACCCATGAGGTCAGCATTGCTCACACCCCAATGGGGACCAGAATAAGGATCAATGCCAGCGTCCTCTTCGCTAACGGCAGCGCCCAACTTCAGCCCAAGGCGCTCCAAATCGTCGATGCCGTGGGGTTGGTACTAAAGCCTCTCAACTATCGTATTTTTGTGGAAGGTTATACGAATAAAGAACCGATACGTTCCGCAAAGTATCCGTCGAACTGGTACCTCTCATCAGGCCGGGCGCTCTCGGTGTTGAACAGGTTTCTGCATGATGGTGTGAATCCGTCTGTCCTGAGCGCTGTAGGTCGCGGCAGATATCATCCTGCCGTTCCCTATACCCAGAAAACCATGCAACAAGCGCTTGCAGGCAACCGACGAGTTACCATCGTCGTGCAGGGGAATACGCGCATTATCATGAGAGAAATGACGCGCCTGACGGAACAGATGCCGACAGGTATAGCAAACGCCACAATAAATTAATGCTATCGGAGGAAACCAGTGAGCATCAACACCACCCTCAAATACTTAGTTGTCGATGACTTTGCGACCATGCGCCGCGTTGTGAAAGGACAGCTTCGAGAACTGGGCATTGAAAACATGGACGAAGCGGAGGATGGGCTAGACGCGTTGGTCGCGTTACGCAAAGGTGGATTCGGCTTTGTCGTCACCGACTGGAATATGCCCAACATGCAGGGTATCGATCTGTTACGCGCCATTCGTTCCGACCCCCTCTTGCACCACCTGCCGGTGTTGATGGTAACGGCAGAGAACAAGAAGGAAAACATCATTGAAGCTGCCCAGGCGGGGGTCAACGGATACATTGTCAAACCTTTCACCGCCGATGTGCTCAAGGAAAAACTTGAAGCCATTTTCAAACGTCTGGAGGCCGTGCGATGACACGACGCAAAGCAAGACCAGCTATCACCACCGATTGCAAGTCGGATACTGATAGGATGCAACCGCTGTTAACGGCTGACTCATCCGTAGGCATGCCGACGCAGTCAAATGGATTACGCCTGCTGGCAGAGGCCGACCTACTCCTGAATGAGGGACTGAGACGTATCGCTGGTGCAGGTGATGATCTGCCAGATGCCTGCAACCCGATTGAAGAAGCCTTGGCGTTGTCCGAAACCCAGACAATGAATACGTTAGAGGCACTTGAATCGGCCCAAGCCGCTATTCGACGGATTGAGAGCGTCCGGCAAGGCTTTATCGACAAGGATATCCTGGAGATCAAGGCGGCCATGGCCACCATTCTAAACTCTCAGCAAGGACAGGATTTGGCTGGACAGCGCCTCAAAAAGGCACTGCGTCTTTTGCATGCGGTGGATGATCGTATCAGCCAGGCGTTGACAAGCTTGCAAGACGCTATGGGAGTGCCCCGCATGGAGACCGTTGATATTGCTTCCACGCCGGAAGAAGCACCATTTGCGCACACTGACGCGCCAGCCCTGGATGCGGCGATTCATGGGAAGCGTGTTGAACAGGATGATGTAGATGCTCTTTTGGCCGAGCTGGGAATATGACCATGGACATGGAGATTCTACAGGACTTTCTACCTGAAGCGACGGAGTTGCTTCAGAAAGCACAGGGCGAAGCGCTGACGTTGGAGAACAACCCCGATGACGCCAATGCCATCGCATCCTTGTTCCGCGCCTTTCATACCCTGAAGGGCGGGGCGGGTTTCCTGGAAGCTACAGCGATGGTTGATTGGTGCCATCATCTGGAAGATTTACTCGACAAAGTGCGCAACAAAAGCCTGCGCATTACGCCAGAGATGGTGGATATCATCCTAAAGGGGATCGATGTAATACAAGGCATGTTAGGTGCGTTGCAAGCCGGCGATTATCCAACCATCGGTCCGGAGAGTTTGGGAAAGATGATTCAGGAAATGGCCAGTGGACAGCCCTTAGTGGGAGCATCCGCGCCGTCGGAAACTCCAGATGTGGCGGTAACATCTGCACCAGTGAGACATCCTTCGCTCAACGTATCCGATGCCCTATACATAGAACATCGCTCCCGTGAGGACGGTTCGGACGGGATTTATCTCCAACAGCAGGGCGTGGATTCCGCGTGCCCTGTTGGTAATGGAGAAGATATCATTACGGAGGATGAGTTCGAGCAGTATCTCGACCAGCTATACGGTCCCGGCCAGAAACCTGGAGATTGGCCAGCAACCTCGCCAAAGCCTCCCATTACTGAAGAAAACACGGTTGCTCCCCTGACAGTCCAAGACCAGATAAAGCCAGTGCCTACAATGAGCAAAGCAGCAGCCCAGCAGGACAGTCCACCTGAAGTGGCTGAAACCACTCTGCGCGTTGATGCCTTGCGCCTGGATGCAGTCATGAACCAAGTGGGAGAACTCGTACTTCTGCGCAATCGCCTCGCCTCAGCTGTGGGTGGCCTCAGCGAAGAGAATGAGGACATGGCCCGTATTGCCCGAGAGATGGACCTCACCGTCAACGATATCCAGAACACCGTCATGCGCTTGCGCATGCAGCCGTGCAAGCGCCTTTTCCAACAGTTGCCCCGGGTAGTGCGCGATGTCTCGCGACAACTGGGCAAGGAAGTCAAGCTGGAGATCGTGGGTGAAGATGTGGAGATCGACAAGGCCGTCGTTGATGCCCTCGCTGGCCCCATGACGCATCTAGTGCGCAACAGCTTGGACCACGGTGTCGAAAGTCCTGAGGAACGCGCCGCCGCAGGCAAGGCGCGCACCGCCAATTTGCGTGTCGCCGCCATCCATCTGGGCGACAAGGTGCGCATCGAGGTCTCCGACGACGGCAAAGGAATTGATCGCCAGTTCGTCACCCAAAAGGCCATCGACAAGGGAGTCATCACCGCCGAGCAGGCCGTCCGCCTCTCGGAACAGGAGGCTTTGGAACTCATCTTCAGGCCTGGTTTTTCCACCAAGGACCAGGCTACGGATCTATCGGGCCGCGGCGTCGGTATGGACGTGGTCAAGGAGACGGCCCGTAAGCTGCGCGGTCGCCTGGATCTCCAGACCCGCCTCGGCCAGGGTACCAGCATCGCCATGGAATTTCCCCTTACCTTGGCCGTGTTGCCGGTCCTCTACCTGCGTTTGCGGCGGGATATCTACGCCCTGCCGGTATCAGCCATCGACAGCTTGACCGACATGGAGGCGCATCGCATCCATCGGCTGGCTGGTCGGGTTACTTACCGAGTCGATGACACCCAGATCGTACCGCTGGTAGATCTGGGCGCCATTCTACAGGATAAACCCATGCGCATGGATTCCGAGAGCGTTGAGGGGGTACTGACCGAGCGCGGTCTTTTTATTGTCTCCGAGGTGCTCGGCAACGAAGATTCCGTGGTCAAGCCCATCGACTTCCTTGCCGACCAGAACTGGTACCAGGGTGCCACCATCTCCGGCAAGGGCGGAGTCGTCCTCATTCTCGATGCCGGGGCGCTGGGCGCAGCCGCATCGCTCGCCGCTGAAGGAACTGTCGAATGAATATTCAACGCATCATGATGATCGTGGACGCTTCCTACCATACCCGCCACACCATCGAACGTTCACTACGCGAGATCGACCGACGTGCTTTGAATGCCATGGTGCTAGTCAAACGTCATGGCAAAGCGCTGGCGGGTTATGGCGTGGTGGCCCAGGCATTTCGCGAGCGTGCGGCCAACCTCAAGGAAGCAGCGTCCCACCTGCAGGAATCCATCGCTCCTCTCATCCAGGCCCACATGCGTATTCTGCAGCACCGTAGTTATGCCGATATTTTCCATCGGAAAGTGCAGGAAATGTATCACTACGACATAACCTGCCCCACATTCGTCCGCACCGAAAAAGCCTGGGAGCAAGCCATCATCGCGGAAGAGGCCGTGGCGCTTACCATTCTACGTCAACTGATTAGAAGTGTGGAGAAGCTGCAGGAAGGCATTGCTGAGCAAGAATATGTGGTCATTATTGGCCGCATCGAAGCCGCGCTCTCCGAAGGCACCGGCGCACCATTGATGCGGGTATCCCGAGACATGGGAATGGCGGTCGCCACGGTGCGGGATGCCATCTGGAAATATCATAACCAACTGGAGGAAATTCTGCATGAAAGCAACATCGGTATTTGAAGCGGGCAACCACCGCTGGTGGATCATTTACGACCAGGATGAAAATCGGGTTATCGACTCTAATGTCTATGTCATGGAATCCAACGAACAGAGCATTCTGCTGGATCCCGGCGGCTTCGAAATTTTTCCCCAGGTCTTCGCCGCCATGGTCGAGGTAGTGCAGCCTTCCACTCTCCAGTCTGCCTTCGTTTCCCATCAAGATCCGGATATTGCCTCCAGTCTACCCCTATGGAATGCCTGTAACAGCAATATCCAGTGGCACATGCCAAAGCTCTGGGAGGGTTTCATCCGTCACTATGGAGCCCTGGACGCGAATTTTGTGGGTATTCCCGATGAGGGAGGGGAACTCGTCATCGGCGGGCGAAAGTTGGAATTCATCCCCGCTCACTACCTGCACTCCTCGGCCAACTTCCATGTCTATGACCCTGAAGCCAAGGTTTTCTTCTCCGGCGATGTGGGGGCGGCGTTGCTGCCGTCGAGGCACAGTGCTTGGGTAGAACGGCGTGATCCAGATTCCAGTAAGGCCTTCGATGATCATATCCAGCACGCCAAATTCTTCCATCAACGTTGGATGCCTTCCAAAGAGGCCAAGAACGATTGGATCAGTCGTGTTAGCCAGCTGGATATAGACTTTCTCTGCCCTCAACACGGCGCTATCTATGCCGGAGAAAACGTACAACGTTTTTTGAGCTGGTTTGACGCGCTCGCTGTTGGCACCGCCATATCCCGCTGAAAGAGGCTGGACGATGATGAACACGCAAAAACAGGAAGCCGCCGTCAGATCGGTGGGGGGTTGGGAACCTCATTGAACGCTTGGCCTTATCTAAAAAGTGAGCAGAAACATGGATCGCGAACAATTGCTGGATTATGCGCAGGCTTTGCTTGAACCTCTTTCCAGTTTGGAAATGTTGTGTGAAGCCGACGAAAAAATGGACAACGTCATCTTTTATATGAATCGCGCGGCCTTGGAGACCATGAATTTCCACCATGGGCACCTCAACCCCAGGCTACGTGGAGCTGATGTGCGGACGGCTCTAGGCCATTCCATTCACCAGTTTCACAAGGACCCCGAGCGGATTCGTGGGATATTCCGGGGTCTCGCAGGGGGCTCCAAACAGGAACATCGGAGCGAATTAACCATCAGCGGCATAACTTTTGACCTGAACTTTACGCCAATATGGGACAAGGGAAAAAAGGTACTGGCCTTCCATGCCTCCTGGCGGGATATCAGTGACGCAAAGCAGGTGGAGCAAGTCATCATCAGTATGGACAAGAGCGCCAATGAGCATGCCGCTTCCCTGACCGGCACTGCAAAAGAAATCATGAGCGCTATGAAGGAGGTGGGAGGCACGATCAATAAGCTGGGTCTTTCCGTCGCGGAGAACAGCAAAGCGTCTCAAGGGCTCATCACTGAGGTGGGTGCTATTGGTCGCCTTGCCCAGACCATCCGTGAGATCGCCTACCAGACCAACCTTCTCGCCCTCAACGCGGCTATCGAAGCCGCGCGGGCCGGCGAGCATGGCCGCGGCTTTGCCGTAGTGGCCGACGAAGTGCGCAATCTCTCCAAACGCGTCCAGGAAGCCACTGATGAGGTGCGGCGCAATATCACCGCCATTGAGGATTCGGCCAAGGCCATTGAAGGAGCCAGTCAGTCCGCCGGGCACATGGTCCGTGGCGCCGAGTCAGTTACCGTTGCCCTTGGAAACAGGATCAATTCCCTCAACACCCTGGCGGCTCGCATGACTATTGATGCGGCTAAAAATGACCATAAACTGTTTGTACGGAATATTCTGGCTGCGGTGGCCGAGCGAAATGTAGCACCAGCCGCTGAAAATATACCTGATCATCATCAATGCAAATTCGGGCTTTGGTATGACGGTATCGGCCGTGATCTCTTCGGTCAGATATCCGCCTTTCGCGAGCTGGAAAATGTGCATATCCATGTTCATCAAATGGCTCGAGCCATCTGCGCTGCCCTGCAATCGGGAAATCGGGAGGAAGCCATCCGGCAGAGTACGGAAATCTCTCGCCTGGAGCAGGAGATTCTGGACAAGTTAAACACCTTGAGTACCGCCATCTGTCACCAGAACGTGTAAAGGAGCCCCCATGAGTGATGTCTTGCAGGAAGTCGACGAGCGTTCAAAACTCGCCGGTACCAACAAATTTGAGCTCTTGATCTTCCGCCTCGGAGAAGATCAAAACACCCGTACCAGAGAAATTTTCGGGATCAATGTCTTTAAGGTTCGCGAAGCACTGGTCATGCCGCCTATCACGCCCATGCCCGGAGCGCCTGAGCATGTGCTGGGGGTGGCGAATATCCGCGGCCAAATTATTCCAGTACTCGATCTGCCTGCCGTGGTGGGCTGCGTACCCGCGAGCCGCAGCATACTTTTGGTTACCGAATATGAGCGCTCTATCCAAGGTTTTGCCGTGGAAGAAGTGGAAGAGATCCTGCGACTGGAATGGAGCCGAGTGATGTCCGCTGAAGGCGCAGCCGTAGGAGGCATGGTAACAAGCTTTGCTCGACTAGATGAAGAGGCGGAGGAAGGGCGAGTCGCTTTGGTTTTGGATGTGGAGGCAATTTTGCGAAAGGTGCTTCCTTCGCGTTTCATGATCGGCGATGAAATGGTGCAAACCCACACGGTGGGCATTCCCCAGGGATCTGTAGTGCTCTATGCCGATGACTCAGGTGTTGCCCGTAGCCAGATTGAAAAAGCTTTGAGTGCCCTTGGATTACCCTTCATCGGTACCAAGACAGGCAAAGAGGCATGGGAGCGGTTACAAATCTTAGCGCAGGAAGCCAAGGCTGCAAATATACCTATCCGCCAAAAGGTGGCTCTAGTCCTGACCGATCTGGAAATGCCGGAAATGGATGGGTTTACCTTGACCCGAAAAATTAAGGAAAATGAGTCGCTAAAGGCTATTCCTGTAGTTATCCACTCCTCCCTATCGGGATCCGCGAATGAATCCCACGCGAACAGCGTCGGTGCCGATGGCTATGTCGCCAAATTTGTGCCCGATGAACTAGCCCGGGCGGTGACTAAGGCAGTAGGAGCGCTGTAAGCTAGGATGATCAAATTGTCGCGATAAAAGAGACACTGTTAAAGAGAGGAAAACATGAAAGCATCATTCAATATATCTGCTATTTCATTCACAAAACTAGTCCATGCATTGATGTGGAGTGCCATAATATCATTAATTATCATAGCTGCAACAGCTACATGGACGCTTTTTATGGCAGAACAATCAGGAACAGACACACTACGCGATGCCGAGCGTACCGCCGCCTTAATTGATTTTCGTCAAAGCGTAGATGCCAACATTGTGCTGACAGGTATTCTAGCGACAGAGCAACAATATGAACCGGTGGTTTACATAGCCCTCAAGCAGGGAGAGGCAAAGGTTTCCAAATCCTTTGCCAGATTACAGCGTGTGTCTCCAGAAATAGCAAACAGTTTTACTGGGCCGGAAAAAATTTTGCAGCATGCGAGCAATAAGGTCTTGCTGTTATCAACAACAATGAATCAGGCAGGGGCGTTGACGGCCTATCAAAATGAATTTTTACCCGATGTGAGAAGGTTCAATGAAAATGTAGACGCTATCGTGGCCAATCAAAACAAGGTTTCACACGCCGCCATCAAAGAGAAAACAGCTGCAGACAAGCGGGCTATTATATTGCTAATCATCATTGGACTGACCGCCATATTTCTGATTTTTGTATTTGGTTCGATTATTGTCCGCAGTGTTGTCCAGCAGCTTCAACGTATTAGTAAAGCAATCCAAAAAATTGCCTCAGGAGATTTAAATGTGAAGGTCCCAGTGGATGCCGGCGGCCCGTTGGGCGAAATTGCTATCGCAACCAACCAGATGGCTTCTGATTTGTCTACGCTTATCAAAGGCATTAGTGTCAGCGCCCAACAGATCTCGGATACCTGCGTGCAACTCTCCAGCGTGACAAACACGCTGACTGAAGAGGTCGGTGACACCAGCACTCAAACTGAGAAGGCGAGTGACGCAATGACCAATATGACAACAACGAGCGTTCGTGTAGCACAGGATGCAGAAGATATATCTAAAATTGCCAGCGCTACCGCCGATTCAACCCAACAAGGAAATACAGCCATTGGTCTGTCATTAGAAGAATTAAGCTCAGCAGGAACTGCTATTATTAGCATGGCGCAACAAGTCCAGAGATTGGAAGAATCTTCTCACCAGATTGGAAGTGTTGTCAGCACCATAAAAGAGATCACGGCCAAGACCAATCTACTTGCTCTCAATGCGGCTATAGAGTCGGCACGTGCTGGCGAATATGGAAGAGGTTTTGCAGTCGTGGCAGACGAAGTCCGCAATTTGGCCAAAGGAACCGCTGTTGCGGCAGAGGATATTTCTGCAAAGATAACACATATTCAATCCCAAATGCAGTCCTTTGCAAGACAAATGGTTCAAACCAATGGGCAGGTGTCGCATGGAACGGAAATGGCTGGAGAGTCTCTGCATCGTCTTGGGTCTATAAACGAATCTATTGCCAACATTTCGGAACGAGTCGCCGATGTGGCGACCTCCGCAGAAGACTTGAGAAATACTGCAAGCGCCATTAATGACAATATCATGATGATTTCTCGGAAAACCATTGGCATAAACAAGGAGATTGAAACCACGCAAATTCAGATTGTTGCGCTACGGGATGAATCACAGCGATTGACTGGACTCACTGGACGATTTCGGATTACTTAATTCCATTGTTACAAACACTGATAATATGCCATGACAGGTGGGCAGCGCACATAGACGGGAGCAATCAAGGTGCGGGGAATGATGCCTGGGGGGGGGGCACATGGGAATCTCTGTGGACAACATTGGTGCGATTCTAGTTATTTCAATAAGGACGATTCTTTATGGGGAAGCTTAGGCGAACTAGTATAATAGTTATTGGTGTGGCTGCAATTTTTTTTACATTATTTGTGGCCATTGTTGTTCTAAATTTTTGCGTAACAAAAGAGTACTTCTTGCGCCTATTTCCGAATCTGTATGAAAAATACACGGCGCCGGATTATGTACGGAACGAAGATCATGTGTAACTGTTCACAACCCCGTGCTTCACGCCTTGCTCTGATGTGAAACAGCCTGACCTGAGTGCGGAAGATCACGCCGCCGAGGATGATCTGATCCGATTTCTTTTCGGGGAGAATGAGGAATTGAAATCACGGATCACTGCACTTGAAGTCCGCCAAACCAAAGACAGTCACCATTCCAGCAAGCCACCGTCCTCAGGTGGTCTTTTATGGCCGCAGGAATGGCCTTCCGCATCCGAATCTTGTCATCACCCATCAGGTGAGTCTTTTGCTCAATGGAAAGTTCAATCCTGTCAAAGGAGTCCTCTGCTGCGGAGGCTGCGGCGGATTCACCGCACCCGGCTCCCGCCGGGATAAAACCGGCAACCCCCTCAAAACTATACCCACCGAGGTAGGTGTAACGGTGCGACAATTTGCCACAGTTAACACGAGCTGCGCAGCGTGTAATATGCATATGGCTTACATGGTATCAAAACAGGAGGAAACAAGTATGGCCAATCTATTTAATCTACATAAGATTGCAACGTTACGTTTTTTGTCGACTACGGTGACCGCGATCACCATCGCCATGATTCCAAACATGGCGTCAGCTTGCGCTTGCGGTTGTGGTGTTTTCAATCTGGGTTTGCCTGGTCTTCCCAGCACCTTCTACAAAACCAAGCTATCCCTTCAGTACGACTATATGAACCAGAATGAAACCCAGCATGGTAGTAGTATCGTGTCGGGAAATTTAAATCCGGACAAGCAAATAGAGACAAATTTCTTTAATTTGAACATTCAGCACATGTTCAATCATCAGTGGGGAATCATGGCGATGATCCCATACTGGAATAGGCACTTCGTCACCGACAGTAATGGAGCCGTCGGGCTTACCGATGCGAGCCAGGGCATTTCTCCACAAATACTTACCTCTAACGCCACGGTTCTTTCGGATATCCGCATAATGGGCATGTACACTGGTTTTTCAAGCGACATGTCCAGCGGTATAACCTTTGGTTTAAAACTGCCTACAGGGCCGACCAATGCCGGCAATTATTATCAAGGGGGTCCGATCATGGATCGGGACACCCAGCCAGGAACAGGTACGAACGACTTGCTTCTTGGTGGATATAAGGTGGGGAATGAGTCCGACTGGGGATGGTTCACGCAAATCTTATGGCGTCACGCACTCGATAGTTACCAGGGTTATCGTCCGGGAGACAGCGTGAATCTCGCCGTGGGGGCGCATTATGACGGGATAGAGAGCGGCACCCATTTGATCCCTACCCTGCAGTTGAACTACCAGTGGCGCGGCCATGACCAAGGCGGTGGTGATGCTGCATATGGTAATATGAACAGTGGTTACTCCAACCTATATATCACCCCGGGTGTGCAGATCAACTTGAGCAGTAAATGGTTATTGAATACTTCGGTTTATTTGCCGATTTATCGTTACGCCAATGGCTATCAGCAGGTCGCGCATTTCATGGCGAATGCGGGTGTGACATACCAGTTCTGAAGATGATTGGCTGGCCTCTAATTGTCTAGTCTGTGTCCAGAGCTTAGAAGATCGAGTTGCGTCTTCGACAGTTCGCCACGAAAGGCCTCCACCTGTCCATCAGGAAGTCTATAAACCAACTCTGGCAAGGTGGTGGCACCCGTACTTATGAAAATCCGCTCATTCTGCCGTAACGCGGAATGAGTGGCTTCCGTGGCGGTGGCAGATGAGATCGCCGCATGCCCGGTTCTGAGTAACTCCATGTAGTTATTTTTCATGGCTTCTTGTGGATTTTGTGCCTGAAGAATGGCGGCGGCCTTACCGAAGCTGGAGTCGGTGAGGAAACCTACCGGTACGTAGCGAACGGTGAGCTGGCCTTTATCGGCGAACGGACGTTCCAATTGGAATGCTTTTGCGCAATATATGCAGTTAGGATCGAAAAAGTCATAAATTACCGTTTTCCCTGAACCTGTTTGAATATAAGTTGCATGTTCCAGCCGGCTCCAAAGTTTTTGCCATTTATCAGAAGCCAGGGCCGATGACGAGCAGACAATAAAATAACTCATCAGAAAAGCATATTGAATTATTCTTTTCATATTCCTCGGGGAGATTAAGTTCTTCATTTTATCTATCCATCGTTATATTGAGCCATAGTTAGGTTGGGCGCCGCCAGACCTTATGCATCATTGTGTTTCATGTGGTCTTCGCTGAGTCCGCCAATTTGGGACATTACATAACACACAACGTCGGGCATTTCCGGCATCGCTGCTATCCAGCAGCAGCATCTTCCTGTTCGTATTCCACATAGGTAGTATAAATCTCGCCTTATGCCGTACGTTTACGATGTACCCCGTTAAGGTTACTACTGTCCCGATTGTAGTCGCTTTATGGGATTGCGGAAAGAACCACATGACCCGCTCCTTGCCATTGTGGGCCTTCAGTCTGCGGTCGTACAGACCCCCACCTGCCAATCAGGAACTCTATGGGAATGTGCGAAGAGCAGAAACCCGACGGCGACATGGGTTACTGCGGGATAGAAGGCGATGAGGGATAGGCTGGCATCATCCAGCCGAAAGTGGCGACCAGAAACAGGGCAGTGCTGACGTGGGCAGCGATAGTCCATTGCACAACCTTCTGCGATTTGATTGATGAAGGAGGCCGGTGAGCAAGTAGCCAATCACCTGTACTACCGGCCTCATCTCCCCTTCTATTGCGTGGGGGATTAACTGACCTCTGCTAAAACGTCTCTTTTTCGGTCATAGCCACATACTCCGCATACTCCGCCCTTCCACTAATGAGGCATGGAAGGCACATGGGCCATACTGGACGCTGCTGGAGGCATAATCATGGTACGCTGGTACAACCCATGGAACATCCACGCGGTCAATCCGATGGTAACAACAAATAACGGTAGAAAAAGCACCATGGCCACGGTATGCCACATCTGCGCATGGGATATATCCATATGCAAAATAAAGTAGCCCTGAATAATTACCACCACGCCAGCAAGGAAAGAGGTCATCAGGACCGTCCCGAAAGGTGTCGTGATGTGCGCCACAGCCAACCAAAGACCTACTGTCATCAGCAGCATGGAAATAATAAAACTCGCCAGATATGCGCGACCATTAGCCAGTTGCACCTCCGGATGATTTAACGGATTTTGCATATGTTCTGTCATGCCACCATCCCCTGCAAATAAACAAAGGTAAATACAAACACCCAAATGACTGCCTGAAAATGCCAGAACAGTCGAAGATTAATCAGACGATAAACTACGTTGGCACTAAAACCCTCCCGTGCGATCTGGACCATCATGACCAACATCCATACCACACCAACGAGAATATGCAGCGCGTGATAGATTATAACTGTGAAAAATATAGACAAAAATCCACTGACTTGTGGAGTGACGCCATGCGCAAACATATTGCCAATATCTATGCCTGCGATTACCAAATAAATCACGCCAAGCAGCATGGCGACAAACATACTGCCAATCACCCCACCGCGATTTCCATTTTTTAGCGCAACCATCGAATAGCCATAAATCAACACACTAAGAAATAAGGTAATGGTTTCACCATACGCATAAACCGGGTTAATAAACGCAGAGGGCGATGGACCCCCCGCCAGATTAACCACATGACTCAACACACCCAGTGTTGCGAATAATGCCGCATAGACCATGGCGTCAGTCAACATATAGAGCCAGAATCCAAAGGTCCGGGTACCGATCATGTCATGACCAGGATAGTGTCGCGCCCAGAGTGTGGCGTGGGCCGGATCGACTTTTTGTGCTGCAGATGCACTCATTGAATAACTCCTTTTTTCAGATATGCTCGAAAACGGGCTTCCCGACCCAATTAAGGATCGGGATAAGTCCGTTAGCGATCCATTGGGGCCCACGCAGGACTTGTGGAGGTTGTACTACCGTTGATGCCACCCGTACCAGACTGAGGAACGGAGTGAGCAATCACCGTGCCGCCCAGTACGCCGGCCGTCGGCAGGTTTTCAGATGTGCCATCGCGGGCACCACTTTCTACCTGCTCCACCTCGTGTGCAGGGATCGTCATGTCGGTATCACGGTCAAAGGACCGAATGATAATGAGCGCTACAATAAGTGCGACACACACCAACGCCAGCCACCAGATCCGCCAGATGAGGGCAAAACTCAAGCCCATGAAGAGAATGCCGAGGAAGAACGGAACACCTGTACTCTTTGGCATGTGAATACCCTCATAATTACCTGGATGCAGTTCCGTCAGCCCATTTTCCTTGCGCCATGCCCACTCATCCAGTGCATTTATATGTGGGGTAATAGCAAAGTTATATGCCGGAACAGGAGAGTGTGTCGCCCATTCCAGACTCCGCCCGGTACCCCAGGCATCTGCACCCGAACGATTTTCGGCACGGTCCCGCAGACTGACATACAGATGGGCCACAAAGAACAGTACGGCAATCACGTAGAACACCATACCGATCAGCATTATATGAAGGTAGGGTGACCATTGCGTATAATGGATATAGTCCAGACGACGGGTCATACCGCCAAAACCCAAGAGGAACATGGGAACAAAGGTCCAACCGGTTCCAAGGATCATAAACCAGAAGAACCATTTACCCCATTTCTGTTCGAGTTTGAAACCAAACACCTTGGGGAACCAATACTCAACAGCACCAAAAATGCTCGCCGCAATCACCAAAACCATCATATGAAAGTGCGCAACCACAAATAAACCGTTGTGCCACATATAATCGTTGCTGGCAAACGCGTTCATCATACCTGTCATGCCGCCAACCAGCAGGAGGAAAAGCGCAAGCAATGCCCACAACATGGGTAGCTCGTAACGCACGCGCCCACGATACATGGTGAAAATCCAGTTGAACACTTTGACACCGGTAGGGATACCTACCAACATGGTCGTTACACTATAAAAACTGTTGACACTAGGTGCCGCAGCCATAGTGAAGAAGTGATGCAACCAAACACCCCAGGACACGCCGCCGATGGCGAATGATGCAATCACCATAGTCACATACCCAAACAAGGTCTTTTCAGAGAATGTGGGAATTATTTCTGACATTATGCCAAAAGCTGGAAGAATCAGGAAATACACCTCCGGGTGCCCCCAAACCCAAAATAAATCATTATAAAGCATCAGGTTACCACCCATACCAGAAGTGTAGAAATGGGTGCCAACATAGCGATCCAGGCCGAGCAAAGCCAACGCGACCATCAACACCGGAAAGGAGGTGAGCGCAATAAGGTTGGTGCTGATGGACGCCCATGTGAACATGGGCATACGCATCCATGTCATACCCGGAGCACGCATTTTGACGATAGTAGCAATCAGATTTATGCTGCCCAACGAGGTACCAATCGCGGCTAACTGGAAAGTCCACATCCAGTAATCGACGCCAACACCTGGACTATATGGCAATTCAAAATAGGGCACGAATCCATACCATCCACCGTGGGCAAAATTGCCGACAAACAGCGACACCATCACCAATGCCGCACCGGCTGTAGTGAGCCACAATCCCAAGGCATTCAGGTATGGGTAAGCCATATCTCGGGCGCCAATCTGCAAGGGCACGATGATGTTCATCAGCCCTACCAACAACGGGGTCGCTGCGAACACTATCATGATCAATCCATGGGCTGTGAAAATCTGCCCCAGATGGAACGGCGTAAGATATCCATGCACCGCCCCCATATACCCCGGCGAACTAGGACCCACGGCCATTGCCTGTTGCGTGCGAATCATCAAGGCATCAGCGAATCCTCGCAACAACATGACCAGCCCCAGTAAAATATACATAACCCCGATTTTTTTATGATCAACCGTTGTCAACCATTCTCGCCAGAGATATCCCCATTTACCAAAATACGTCGTTGCCGCCAGTACCACAGCAGCCAAGATGGCCACAACTATAAAAGTCACCACGAGAATCGGGACATGATACGGTATTTGCTGAAGCGTGAGACGACCCAGCAGAGGAGTCCACGGCCCTTGTAAATGTACTAGCATATCAATAGTCTCCCGCTTTCTGTTTGGCACGTTGTTTTTGCATGTAGTTGACCATATTTTCAGTCATCGCCATGGGTGTCGGCCACACTTTGCCGTGCATGACTTCGCCAATCACATAATCAAACAAACCGGATTGCACGTTACCGAAGATTTGCTGGTCACCACCAACGGCTATGTAAGGTCTTGCAAAGCGATCAAAACCAACATAGCTGAGATGCTGGGGAGATTGCTGAGCACTTTTCACCCATTTCGCAAATTGGGCCGCGCTTACGGCCTTCGTCTGAAAATGCATCCATGAAAGCCCTGCGCCGCTGTAATCGGCAGAATAACCTATGTAGGTACCGGCCTTGTCGGCCATCAATGCCTGTTTTGTGCGCATGCCTGGCATAACATCAATCATCCCAACCAACTGGGGAATAATGAAATCATTCACAACGGAAGTGGACGTTAGACGGAACTTGACAGGAGTTCCTACCGGAACCACCAATTCATTTACCGAGGCAATATGTTGTTGCGGATAAATAAACAGCCAGCGCCAATCTGTCGCGATCACGTCGACCTCCACGGGATCTCTGCCATCAGCCTTTTGAGCTTTGGCGATTACGCCCGGGTTGTAAGGGTTGACATCATAGATAGCCTTTACTGACAGGTAAGACAAGATGCCGACTGTCACCAGGGGAATCCCCCAGACAATGGCTTCTATGGCATTCGAGTGGCTCCACGCTGGATCATAACGTCCTTTACCACCTTTTCTATATCTCCACATAGCCCATATGGTTAGTACCGTTGTCGGGACAATAATCAATAACATAATCACGACATCGAGAATGAAGTAGTGATAAAACGTATGCGATATTAAACCTTCCGGCTTCAACAGATATAGGCCGTCATTCGAACAGCCCCCCAACGTGAGCAATGCTGGTAGTAACACCATCTGTGCCCACATTTTGTAGCGTTTATTCTTTGTAAACACCTGAACCTCCAATACATACTGTGTAAAATGTCCGGGCCTTCATCACGGGCCTCCCTACGCTCCCACCATCTCGCTGCTACTACTGTTAGTTGTTTTATCTGACTGGGCTGCATGATCAGATTGAGTCTGGGCACTGTACTCGTGGACTGCCGGAGCAGTGACACCAGATTGGTTACCAAAAGCCAAACGGAACTCCGCAACACAAGCTACGCGGCGCTTGCGGGATTCACGACCGGGAAAAATCAGGTACTCATCAGGAAATCTGAGCAACTTGTCACGGATGCTGCGCCATTGCTGGGCAATATTGCCTCCTTGCCCACAGGTGCCAGGCCCTGTCGCGAGGAGTGTTTCACCGGTAAACAAGCGATCGGCCCACCAATAGGTAACCGCACAGGGCATTTGCCCAGGAGTGTGAATCACCCGGATTGTCTCCTCACCGAAATGTACAATGTCGTTATCCCGCAAACGCACGTCGACACCTTGGTATTCCGTCGATTCGTGCGCCGCCACTCGCGGACCGAAGGACCTAAGTTGGTTCAACGTATCCTCGAGCGTGGGGTCGGGAAAGTGCGTTAGCAGAACATATTGCAACGCTATTTTTCGCTCTGCCAAAAATGACAGTGCCTGGGCGACAAGATCTACCGTGGGGTCAATAATCACTCCCTGCCTGGTGATGGGATCCCCCAGAACATACGAAAGCAATTTCTTCCTGGCGGCGCACTGCCTAAATAACATAGATAATCACACCTGCTTATGTTGTTATTGGACAATATTGCAATTAGCAGTCCATAATTAATTTATTATATTTTAACTATACGATATGTTGGTGTTGTTGCCGTACTGTTCTGATTAATTGCAGCTATTTATAATTCTGGTCAGCCTGTAGATTTTGTTCTCAAAACTCGAATGCTGCCGTTTTTGGCACAGCCTCGAATAAGCGCCCGCCATTTATGGCAGGCACACAAATATTATTTAATGAAAACTCATTTGCCGCGGACATAACAGCCCTGCTCTAGGGCATAGGTGTCGTTGTTCCGGAAATCCCGACAGATGCCTTCCATTGCTGCATCTTGCCGATCAGCGGCGATTCTGCACATTGCTGTGAGGTCAGGGCGCCACAAGCGCTGGCCCATTCGCTGGTCACTCCAAAAAATTTCGCGGCAGATTGCATCTGCTGAGCCTGCGCACCCGTTGCCTGAGTGCTCAGAGATTGATAGCGCGCCGCTCGCTTCTGCGCCCAGTGGGAGACGCCTTGCCAGCATGCCGTCTGTGGCGCAGACGACATCGCCGCACAGCGGGCACTATCCTGGCGCGCTTTGGTCATATCTGCCTGCCATTCACCAGAAAAGGAGATCTTGGCACCGCTCAGCGTCTGCGCCACAGAGGGCACGGCTGGAATAGTCGTCGTGGAGGGAATGGACGGCATAGGGGCGAGAGGCGTCAATGGTACGACCGTGGACGAGTACGTAACCGACGGTGAGACCACTGCAGGCGCCACCTGCGGCAGGACAACGGGCGCTCTGTGCTCCAACGGCGATCGGGCGGCAGGAGCAGAAGGCAGCGGGGCAGCGGCAAGTGCCGGGTGGCTACTCGCGACTCCTTGCGGCTGTGGTGCCATGCCGTTAGTCGTAGTTGTTGCACACGCGGTCAACACCAACACGCCACCCACAGCAAGCACAGACCATTGCATCCAACCCATAAAACACTCCTTCCTCAAATCATAAAACAACATTCAAACTTATCATTAGAACATGACCACTCAAGAGCTTATCTCTACCAACGTCCTTAAAACACCCGCATGATGATGCGGTTACACCGTGCAGCCTAGCAATAGTGCGTTGACCACTTCCCTCCGGGTCCTTAGAATAGACGATATCTACGTGGGAGGGGACCCCCTCCCTTTTTTTGCATCCTCTTTAAGTTGGCGAGGTGGGGCGTGCAGGCGGTCCTGGCATTGGCAGACGGCAGCATCTATCGCGGTAAAGGCTTTGGTGCCATTGGCCTGGCAGTGGGCGAACTTTGCTTTAATACCGCCATGAGTGGTTACCAGGAGATCCTTTCTGATCCCTCATATCGGGGGCAGATCGTTACGCTCACTTATCCGCATATTGGCAATACGGGCGTCAATCCGGAGGACATGGAAGGCGCCCGGATACATTGCTCTGCTCTGGTCGTACGCAACCTGCCGCGCACACCCAGCAGTTGGCGCAGCACTCAAACTCTGCATGCTTTCTTGCAGACACATCAGACTCCCGGCATTGCCGAGATCGACACCCGCGCCCTGACCCGCAGGCTGCGGGATGGCGGCGCTCAGAATGCTGCCGTCCTCGTCGGAGAAGCGGTCAACGATGCCGACGCCCTTGCTGCGGCGCGTGCCTTCCCCGGCCTCCTCGGTCGTGATCTGGTACAGGATGTGAGCTGCCGGGAGACATACGCCTGGAATCTCGCCAGCGGCGCTCCCGATCAGGGCTATCACGCACAGCCCGTCACCCGGTCACAACGCCATGTGGTGGTTTACGACTTTGGCACTAAACGGCATATCCTGCGCCTGCTGGCCGATCGTGCCTGCCGAGTGACCGTCGTGCCAGCCCGCACTGCGGCTGCTGAGGTGATTGACCTGCTCCCGAATGGTGTGCTCTTCTCCAACGGTCCCGGCGATCCTGCGGCCCTCGACTATGCCAAAGAGGCCATGCGTCAGATCATCGCCGCAGGCATTCCCACCTTCGGGCTCTGCCTGGGGCATCAGTTACTGGGACTGGCCCTGGGTGCCAGGACCATCAAGATGAAATTTGGACACCACGGGGCTAACCATCCAGTCAAAGATCTGCGCAGCGGCCTGGTACTGATCACCAGCCAGAATCATGGTTTTGCGGTAGACGCGGATACCCTGCCTGATTGTCTGATTGCGACACACACCTCTCTGTTTGACGGTAGTTTGCAGGGTATGGCACATCGGGACCTACCCGTCTTTTCTTTTCAGGGACATCCAGAGGCCGGGCCCGGCCCCCATGACGCCAGTGTGATTTTTGACGACTTCGTTCACGCCATGAACCAGCACGGAGACCGTCGGCATGCCTAAGTATCAGGATATCAAAAGCGTCCTCCTCATTGGCGCTGGCCCCATCATCATCGGCCAGGCCTGCGAATTCGATTATTCCGGTGTCCAGGCCTGCAAGGCGCTGCGGGAAGAGGGTTGCCGCGTCATTCTGGTCAACTCCAATCCCGCCACCATCATGACCGATGCACAGACGGCGGACGCCACCTACATCGAACCCGTCGAGTGGCAAACCGTGGCGCGCATCATCGCCATGGAACGCCCCGACGCCATCCTCCCCACCATGGGCGGTCAAACGGCACTCAACTGTGCCCTGGACCTGCACCGGGAGGGGATACTGGAGCAGTATGGCGTCCGCCTCATCGGCGCCTCGGTCGAGGCCATCCGGGCAGCAGAAGATCGTGGCCTGTTCAAAAAAGCCATGGAAGAAATCGGCCTGGAAGTAGCCTGTTCGGCTTTTGGCCATGACATGGAAGGCGCACGGCAGATCGCCGAAGATATCGGTTTCCCGGTCATCATCCGGCCCTCCTTCACCTTGGGTGGCACCGGCGGCGGCATAGCCTATAACCGCGAGGAGTTTGAGGAAATCGCTGCACGTGGCCTGGAGACCAGCCCTACCCACGAAATCCTCATCGAAGAATCCATTATCGGCTGGAAAGAATTTGAGATGGAAGTGGTGCGCGACCGGGCGGATAACTGCATCATTGTCTGCTCTATCGAGAATCTCGATCCCATGGGTATTCATACCGGGGACTCCATCACCGTAGCCCCCGCCCAGACCCTCACTGATCGTGAATATCAACGCATGCGCGACGCCTCTATCGCTGTCCTGCGCCGTATCGGCGTAGATACCGGTGGCTCTAATGTACAGTTTGCTGTCAACCCCGAAGACGGGCGACTGATCGTCATCGAGATGAATCCGCGGGTGTCGCGGTCATCGGCGCTGGCCTCCAAGGCCACCGGGTTTCCTATTGCCAAAATTGCCGCCAAGCTCGCGCTGGGTTATACCCTGGACGAGTTGCGCAATGACATCACCCAGGCGACGCCGGCGAGCTTCGAGCCAACCATCGATTATGTGGTCACTAAAATCCCCCGCTTCGCCTTCGAGAAATTTCCGGAGGCCGATGCCCATCTGACCACTCAGATGAAGTCGGTAGGTGAGGTGATGGCCATTGGCCGCAGCTTCCAGGAATCGCTGCAAAAGGCGCTGCGCGGTCTGGAGACAGGCGTGGATGGTCTTGATGAGAAACTCGTCGGGAATGATCCAGACACCCTGCAAAAGCTGGAGCAAGAGTTAAGGGTCCCCGGTGCCGATCGCCTCTGGTATCTGGCGGATGCCATACGGCGTGGGTGGGATCAGGAAAGCCTACAGCGTATCACCCACATTGACCCCTGGTTCCTGGAACAGATTTTCGAGATCGTCCAAACGGAGGAGAATTTGCGCGGTCTCCCTCTGGCGAGTCTCGATAACACCCGGCTTCGCACACTCAAAGGCATGGGCTTTTCGGACCGGCGCCTCGCCCGTCTGCTGGGCTGCCGCGAGCAGCTCCTGCGGGAGCATCGCCAGAAGCTGGGTATCCGCCCCGTCTACAAGCGGGTGGACACCTGCGCCGCCGAATTCCGTTCACCCACCCCCTATCTCTATTCCACCTATGAGGTGGAATGTGAGGCAGAGCCCAGTGACAAGCCCAAGATCATGATCCTGGGAGGTGGCCCCAACCGGATCGGGCAGGGTATCGAGTTTGACTATTGTTGCGTGCATGCGGCCATGGCCCTGCATGAAGACGGCTTTGAGACCATCATGGTCAACTGTAATCCGGAGACTGTGTCCACCGACTACGACACCTCCGACCGTCTGTATTTCGAGCCGCTCACTCTGGAAGATGTCCTCGAAATCGTCGCTGTCGAAAAACCCCAGGGCGTGATCGTCCAGTTCGGTGGTCAAACGCCGCTGAAGCTCGCCAACGATCTGGAAGCCGCCGGTGTACCCATCGTCGGCACCACTCCGGATTCCATTGATCTGGCGGAAGACCGCGAGCGCTTTCAGCAACTTTTGCAGCGCCTCAACTTGCGGCAGCCGGAAAACGCCATTGCGCGGAGTGCCCCGGAAGCCCTGAGCAAGGCGCGCGCACTGGGCTATCCGTTGGTAGTGCGCCCTTCTTATGTACTGGGTGGTCGCGCAATGCGTATTGTCTACGGCGAAGATGACCTCGAACGTTATATGGTAGAGGCAGTGCGCATCTCCAATGACCAACCTATTCTCCTGGATCGTTTCCTGAATAACGCCCTGGAAGTAGACGTTGATGCCGTCGCCGATAGCGAGCAACAGGTGATTGTGGCAGGGATTATGGAGCACATTGAGCAGGCAGGTGTGCACAGCGGCGACTCCGCCTGTTGCCTGCCGCCCTACTCCCTGTCCCCAGCCATTCAGGACGAAATCCGGCGGCAGACCGTGGAACTGGCCCTGGCGCTCGGTGTGGTGGGCCTGATGAACTGTCAGTTTGCCGTCCAGGAAGAGCGCATCTATGTGCTGGAGGTGAACCCGCGCGCCTCACGGACGGTGCCTTTCGTCTCCAAGGCCACCGGCTGGCCTCTGGCCAAGATTGCCTCCCGCTGTATGACCGGGAAATCACTGGCCGCACAGGGCATTCCGCAGATTCCCAATCCGCCCCATTTCAGCGTTAAGGAAGCCGTCTTCCCCTTCATCAAATTCCCCGGTGTGGATGTCCTGCTGGGGCCGGAAATGAAGTCTACTGGCGAGGTGATGGGCATCGGTGCTAGTTTTGGCGAGGCTTTCCTCAAGGCACAGATCGGCGCCGGTGAACACTTCCCGCGCTCCGGCACCGTTTTTCTCAGCGTCCGCGATGCAGATAAGAAGGGCCTTATCCCAGCGGCACGGACATTGTCCGAACTCGGCTTTAAGCTGATCGCCACCAAGGGCACTGCCGCTTTTCTGCATGGGGAAGATTTGGAAGTCGCCGCAGTCAACAAGGTGACTGAAGGCCGTCCCCACATCGTCGATGCGATCAAAAACGGTAAGGTGCAGATCATCATCAACACCGTAGATGAACGGCAATCGGTGCGCGACTCTTTTAGTATCCGTCGTGCAGCGCTGCAAATGGGATTGACCTACTATACCACCCTGGCGGGCGCCATCGCCGGCGCTGCTGCCATTCACGCTCTGATGACGGAGGAACGCAGTGTCCTCCGGTTGCAGGATCTGAACCAGACAAACACCAGCACGAGGTAGATATGAGCGACAAAATCCCTATGACCGTTATTGGTGCCCAGCGTCTGCGCGATGAGTTACATCGCCTCAAATCCGTGGAGCGGCCCACCGTTATTGAAGCAATCGCCGAGGCGCGCGCCAAGGGTGATCTCTCGGAAAATGCCGAATATGACGCTGCCAAAGAACAGCAAGCATTTATCGAGGGACGTATTCGTGAGGTGGAAGATCATCTGGCCCGCGCCCAGGTCATTGATCCCAAGACATTGAATACCGGCGGAAAAATTGTTTTTGCGGCCACCGTGGAGCTGGAGGATGCAGAAGGCAACGAAGTGACCTACCAGATCGTGGGTGATGCCGAAGCCGACCTCAAGGAAAGTAAGATATCCATTAGCTCCCCCATCGCGCGTGCGCTTATCGGCAAGCACCAAGGCGACCCGGTTGAAGTGCGCGCTCCCGGTGGAACACGGGAGTACACCATTCTCGCCGTACGCTACGTATAGAAGGAAAAAGATTGACACAACATATCTACTTACTTTTTCTGGCCATGCTGCAAGGCGTTACGGAACTATTTCCCATCTCCAGCCTAGGTCACATCATCCTGGTACCGGCGCTTCTCCATTGGCCCATCAATCGGGATGCTGAGTGGTTTTTGCCCTTTGTGGTCGTGCTCCACCTCGCCACAGCTGCGGCATTGCTCTTGTTCTTCTGGCGCGACTGGGTGGCGCTGTTGGGTGGTTTCATTCGCGCGCGGGGACATCCCAGCAATCCCCAGTCACGGCTGTTATGGGTCCTCTTCATCGCCTCCATACCTGCCGGTTTACTGGGCCTTGCCCTCGCCCATAAAATCAAAGATCTGTTCGGTGGCTTCACCTTTGCTGCGGTTGCACTGATGATTAACGGCATCATGCTCATCTGGGGAGATCGCTTGCGGGCGCGGCAACCCAGCCATTCACTGGACAATTTGAGTTGGATACGCGCTATTGGCATAGGATTCGCCCAATCCCTCGCATTGATTCCCGGATTTTCGCGTTCGGGTGCGACGCTGGTGGCTGGTATTGGTGTAGGGTTGGACTATGAAAATTCCGCAAAATTTTCCTTCCTGCTCGCCACACCCATTATTGCGGCAGCAGGACTGCTGGAGGTACCCAAACTCTTCCACGCCCAGCTACCTTCCGGACTGATGGGCACCATATTCCTTGCCGGTCTGTTGTCAGGAATCTGCGCCTGGGCTTCAGTCTGGTTCCTGATGCACTATTTCCACCGGCATGAAGTCAAAGCGCTGCGGCCCTTTGGTATCTATTGCATCGCCTTTGGCGCGCTAGCACTCATTGTCGGCGGCTAAAAAATATTAGACCAAAAATAGGCGGCATGGCTCTATTGGCTGTCCCGCCCCTATGCGTTCTCTGCGTAGGTAGTCTCTGTAAAGACCGAGCATGCGCGCCACATAGATGAAACTCAGACCGCTTACGGCCCGCTTCTCGAGCGGGCTCATGGGCGGGCCTTTTGGGGCGCGGGATTTGCCGCGATGGGGGGTCTCAGAAGAAGCCATAACCCATCACCAGTTTACCCAAAATCAGGGCCGTAAAGAGCAGGAAGAGGTAGGAGATGGAGTAGGCGAACATCCGCCGGGCGTAGCGGTCCATCTCTTGGCCTTCCGGCAGGGCTTTGAGGTGCAGGGCCATCCACACAAACCAGGCTCCGGAGAGCGCGGCGATAGCGCCATACACCCAGTCACCGGTCAGAAAGGCGGGAACCAGACTGACGATCCAGGTGAGGATGGCGTAGTTCAGAATTTCCTTGCGGGTGCGATCCACGCCGTGGGTCACCGGGAGCATGGGGATGCAGGCTTTGGCGTAGTCTTGCCGACAGCAAATGGCCAGTGGCCAGAAGTGCGCGGGGGTCCAGACGAAGACCAGCAGGACGAGGACCAGGGGCAGTGCGGCGAGACTGCCGGTGATGGCGCTCCAGCCGATCAGCGGCGGCAAGGCACCGGCGAGACCGCCCCAGACGATGTTCCAGGGGGTGCTGGGCTTGAGGTAGAGGGTATAGACGACGCCGTAGCCGACGGTACCCACCAGCGTCAGCACCAGGGTCAGCGGGTTGGTGCCCCAGGCGAGGATGGCGATGGCGGCACCCATCAGGATGGCGGCATACAGGATGGCGCCAGGGCGGCTGATGCGCCCTTCGGCCAGCGGCCGGTGCAGGGTGCGGCGCATGTGCTGGTCGAGGGCGGGTTCGACTATCTGGTTGAGGACGCCTCCTGCCCCGCCGGCCAGCGCGATGCCGACCAGACCAGCGACCGCTGATTCCCAGTGGATAAGGGCGTTGGGGGCGAGAATCTCGCCCACTGCGGCGGTGAAGACCAGGAGAGAAACCACCCGGGCTTTGGCCAGGACCCAGAGATCGCTGAGGAGAGACGGCCGCAACCGCTGCCCGGAAAGATCGTCGAGGCTGTTGGTGTTTAATCCTTCTTTTAACATGATGCTAACGACCTCATTTAGCGCCATTGCAGGACAATGGCGAGACACATGAGCAGGACCATGGACTGGTGAAAGGCCACCATGACGCCAGGGTCCTTGGGCTTGAGATTGACGGCATGGAAGAGCAAAAACCCGACTGCAACCTGGACCACCATCCAGCCGAGAGTGGCAACCAGCAACAGGGCGGCACTATCGCGTAGGGGAGTTCAGTTGCCGCAATCCTCTGACGTCTTCCGTCCCCTAGCCGTAGGCATGCTATCTACCCCTCAATGCATCATGCTGGGCATGCCCGGCATGATCATCGTGTGCAGATATAGTTGCGAGAACATCCACCAGGTCAGACCAATGGTAATTAAAAAGAGCGGTATGAACAGCACCAAAGCTACAGTATTCCAGATATTATGTTCGGAAACATCGATATGCAGCAGAAAGTAAATCTGCGCGATAATCGCTATACCCGCGCAGGCCGAGATGACCATCAACAACCCAAATGGCGGCACGGCATGCGATGTCACCAAAAAAGTAGCGACAAGCATCAGAATGCTGGAAATCGCAAATCCTGAGAAATATCCCTGGGACGTGGACATCTGCACTTCTGGATGCAGCGTCGGATCATCCTGATCGTGACTCATGACATATACCCCCACAAATAAACGAATACATACACAAATACCCAAATAATAGCCTGCAAATGCCAAAACATACGCAGTGTCAACAACCGGCCCACCACCTCGGTAGTAAAGCCCTTGGTCAACACCTGAGCCATCATGACCAAAATCCAGATCAACCCGAAGAAAATATGGGTGGCATGCACCTGGGTCAGGACAATAAACGCAGACACCCCGCCACTGGTCGCTACGGTGATGCCCAATGATGCCAAATGCGTCATGTCATGGATATCCAGTGCCAGAAACAATACACCCAACACAAAAGCCGCGAGCAACCCGTTAATTACCCCGCTTTTGTTTTTGTGCTTGAGTGCATTCATGCCCAGGCCATAAGCCAACACACTGAGAAACAACGCCATAGTCTGGGCAAAGGTATACCATGGCTTTACAAAGTCGGCCGGGGTGGGGCCACCAAAATAACTGTGCTGGTAACTCAGTACGCCGTAAGCGGCAAAAAGGGTCGCAAACAGCATGCCGTCGCTCAGCAGATACATGAAATAGCCAAAGGTGCGGGTGGAGATCACGTCATGCTGATAGTGACTTTTATCCCATAACTCTGCCGTTTTTGGATCCACATTACTGACATGAGAACTCATAAAAACCTCCTCAATCTGTTGTTCTTTAACCGGTAGCCAATGCCTCGGCTACCACCTGTCAGAAGAAGCATCCACCGCGATAATCCGGCCCCACTGATGAGCCAGGCTGCGAAGCCAGTAGCGGCGGCCATCAGAACGCTCTGGGCTAGTGCCTTACCCACAATACGCGGCACTCTGCCTGATGACGCTATTTGCTGATCTGTGCTGCACGGCGCAGGGCTTCTTTTTCCATCTTTTCCAGTTCCGCCGCCGTAATGATGTACCCCGGATCGCCCTTGAAGGAGCGATAGATCACGAGCGCCACAATTGCCAGCAAAGAGAGGGCACAAAGCCACCAGATACGCCATACCAGAGCGAAGCCCAGTACAAAAGTCAGGCCACCGAGGATAATGGCCACACCGGTATTATTCGGCATATGGATATCCTCATAGTGATCAGGCTGGACATGATCGATGCCATTATCACGACGCCAAGCCACTTCATCACGCGCACTGATATGCGGCAATACGGCAAAGTTATAAAATGGCACAGGAGAATGGGCAAGCCATTCCAGCGAGCGGGAGGTACCCCAGGCATCAGCACCAACCTGGTTTTTTGCGTGATCGCGGATGCTGACATAAAGCAGCGCAACAAATGCGAGGACGGACAGCATATAAACCGCAATACCGAATTCCATCACCAGAAGATAAGGGTGCCAGACGGTGTTGAACACGTAATCCAAACGCCGGGTCATGCCCATAAAGCCGAGCATGTACATAGGCACGAACACCAGTGCCGTACCAGCGGCGAAGAGCCAGAACATAGTCTTTGCCCAGAATTCATCCAGCTTGAAGCCGAAGACCTTCGGAAACCAGTAGATCACCGAAGCAAAAATGGCATACACAATCACCAGCAGCATGGTGTGGAAGTGCGCGACCACGAAAACGCTGTTGTGGACCATGTAATTGATGGCCGGAATAGCCAGCATCATGCCGGTCAGCCCGCCTATCAACAGCAGGAATAGTGCGCCGATAGCCCACAGCATGGCGGCGTTAAAGGTCAGGCGACCGCGATACATGGTAAATGCCCAGTTAAACACCTTCACACCGGTAGGGATGCCGACCAGCATGGTGGCCACACTGAAAGCGCTGTTGACGTAAGGACCCGCGCCCATGGTAAAGAAGTGGTGCAACCAGACCAGCCAGGAAACGCCGGCAATAGCCATACTGGCCAGCACCATGGTGATGTAACCAAACAGTGGCTTCTCCGAGAAGGTCGGGAAGATTTCCGACATCATGCCAAAAGCCGGAAGAATCACGAAATAGACTTCCGGATGGCCCCAGATCCAGAACAGGTTGGTGTAGAGCATCAGATTACCGCCCAGACCTGCAGTGAAAAAATGGGCACCCAAATACCGATCTGCAGCAACCAATGCAAGTGCCACCTGCAATGCTGGGAAAGAAGTCAGCGCAATCACGTTCGCAGAGAGTGTGGCCCAGACAAAGATTGGCAACCGGCCCCAAGTCATACCCGGTGCACGCATCTTGATGATGGTCGCCAGAATATTGATGCCGCCGAGCGTGGTACCCAATGCCACCAACTCCATGGTCCATATCCAATAATCTACACCCACGCCCGGACTATATTGCAATTCAAAAATCGGTGCATATCCAAACCAACCGTTGTGTGCGAAATCGCCCACGAACAGAGAAATCATAATCAGGGCGCCTGCCGCGGCAGTAAGCCACAGCCCCAATGCATTCAGGTAGGGATAGGCCATATCGCGGGCACCGATTTGAATCGGCACAATGATGTTCATGAAGCCGACCAGCAACGGTGTGGCCGCCAGCAGGATCATGATCACCCCATGGGCACTGTAGACCTGACCGAAATGGAACGGGGTCAGGTAACCGTGCGTTGCGCCGAACACTCCCGAGGAATGCGCGCCTACGGCCCAGGCCTGCTGCGTCCGGATCATCAGGCCATCGATGAAACCACGGAACAGCATCACTAAACCGATGAGGATGTACATCACACCCAGCTTTTTATGGTCCACAGTGGTCAGCCATTCCTTCCACAGGTAAGTCCATTTCCCGTAGTAAGTGATCAGGCCCAGCACCAGAATGGTCCCGATGACCACCGCGACAAACAGTGGTGCCAGGATGGGGTTGTCATAAGGAATCTGAGACCAGGCAAGGCGCCCCAGCATGGGGTTCCAGCCTCCGGCTAAATCTACGAGCATCACTCAATCCTCCTGTTGCTAGTCGCGATGTTGGGCGTTTTGCTTCTGCATATACGCCACCATGTTTTCCGTCATCATCGGCGGGATAGGCCAGGTTTTTCCATTCATGACCTCGTCGATGACATGGTCAAATAAACCACCCTGCACCGACGAAAAATACGCCACCTTGTGATGCACATTGATATATGGGCCAGCGTAATTATTGAAGCTGGTGTAGGTCATGGATGTCGGGGACTGCTGCACCCTTTGCACCCATTGACCAAAGTCGGCTGAACTCAACATTTTGGTTTTGAAAGTCATCCACGAGGTACCCGCACCGGCATAATCCGAAGCGATCCCCTGATATTCCCCGATATGGTTGCTTTCCATGGCATTTTTCGTACGCATGCCGGGCATCACGTCAATCATGCCCACCAGTTGCGGGATAAAGAACGTTGTGGTCACGGCGGTCGAAGTCAAACGGAAAAATACCGGGGTATGCGCAGGCAGCACCAGTTCATTGGCTACGGCCATATGATACTGCGGATAGACAAAGAGCCACTGCCAGTCGGTAGCGATGACATCCACCTCGACCGGATCGCTTGTGGGCTTCAGATGATTGGTAATAACCGTCGGATTATACGGGTTTATTTCGAACGTACCGACTACGGCAAAATATGACAAAACGCCGACGGCAATGATGGGAATACCCCAGACAACCACTTCAATAGTATTGGAATGGGACCAGGCAGGATCATATTTTCCCCGGTTTTTACCCTTCTGATAGCGCCACATGAACCAGACCACCAACAGGGCAGTCAGCCCAACGATAGTGCCCATGATCCCGACATCCACCAGCAGATAAAACAGATTAGTATCGGCCATCACCCCTTTTGGATCGAATATCCAATAGGGGTTACCAGCGCAGCCGTCGAGCAGCAGAATCGGCGCGAGGGCAGCATAGCGCCACCCGTTTTTCAGGCTATTCCTCCACTTCACTTGCATTTACATTTCTCCCTGGCGGACTCCAGACCATCCGCGATATGACAGGATAGCGGTCACTATCCGATTACTTTTCCCGATACCGATCAGCAGATGATTCAACGAGTTACCGACATGCGTAGAAACCAATCCACTAAACGAACAGGCGCCGTCGAAGAACACATAGATGGTGAAAAACCAGACAAGAAAAATCATTACCTTGGCAAAGGCGATCAGCGCAGCGAGAAGAAACGGCAGAGTCGCGATGCCCCGCACAGTAAGCTGCGGCCAAAATAACCAGAATAACGGATTATCAGCAGATACTGACACTGATGCTTGCTGTTTCATAATCACATTCCTTGCGTTGCGCACAAAGTACTACACCAGTTTAAATAATATAAACTTATACTTTGTTATTATTATTGACTGCTTGGTTGTAAAGCTATTCCAGCAGGAAGCGCAAAGCAATAGAAATTTGCCACAAATATTTTTGGGGTTAAGCAAGTGCTAATTATCAATGCACACAGGAAATATTATTTATGTTAATATTATTATATTATAATTAACTAATTAAACTAAATACCAATAAAAACAGTTGCATATAAAACTATGATTAACATAACGCAAGCACTATACATAATATTATCGAATATAAAGATATTATTTACGGCTGATTATAATATTTATAAAAATACCTTTTAATATTTTTTTGTCAAAAGCCGGTAATACACTCCACCGAAGGGATCACAATACACAGACACACAAGCACCGATCCACTACTGGTCTGTCACCCAATTCCGCCGCGCAAAGTCATTACGGAGTAGCGCATAGATGAAACTGCCCATACCGAAACCGCCCTTTCCTTGCCTGCTGGCCATGCTAGACTTGCAGCATGAATACTCAGCCTTTCGTCCTGATTCTGCTCAGCGCAGCGCAGCGTCTTCGCCTCAACGATGGCACAGAAGTAACTACCGGCTTCTGGGCGGAAGAGTTGGTAGTACCCTGGCAGATACTGCGCAAAGCAGGATGGCGACTCCAGGTAGTCACACCCGGCGGTGTACCGCCGCTGATCGATCCCGAGAGTCTTGACCCGTCCACACTCGGTGGAGACCACAGCAGAGCCGCCTACTTATGCGATGCCGTCAGGCAAATAACGGGCTTACGCACACCCCTTGATTTAGATGCGCTGACGGGCAAAGATCTGGACACCTTAATCGGTGTTTTCATTCCCGGCGGCAACGGGCCACTCATGGATCTCTGTCAGGCACCCGGCGTGGACCGATTACTGCGCCATTGCGTGGCGGCAGCAAAGCCCATCGCCACCCTCTGCCACGGCACGGCGGCACTCCTGGCCACCTGTGGCGGAGCAGACCGTTCGCCGTTCTGCGGGCAACGGGTGACCTGCTTCAGTGCAGCGGAGGAATCGGCAACACCGCTGGCCGGGCGCTGGCCTTATACGCTCGAAAACCGCCTGCGGCAGGAGGGCTTTCGGGTGGGCACCGGCGCTCCTTGGCAGAGTCATATCGCCACTGACAACTTTATCCTTAGCGGTCAGAACCCGGCCTCTGCGGCGACACTCACCCACGTTTTTATAGAACGCCTTACCTCCACACCAACATATAAAGGGGAACAATATGAATGCTGATGCACTCAAAAAAATGGCTGCCGAGGCGGCCCTGCGCTACATCCAGCCCGGCATGGTCGTTGGGGTAGGTACCGGCTCCACCACCAACTTCTTCATCGCGGCGCTGGGCGCTGCCAAGATCCATGTGGACGGCTATGTGGCTTCCAGCATCGCCACCGAAAATCGCCTTAAGGCGCAAGGCCTCAACGTGCTCGATCTCAATGCTACTGGCGATATCCCGGTCTACGTCGATGGCGCTGATGAGGCCGACCCGCACTTTCGCCTCATCAAGGGCGGTGGCGGTGCCCTTACCCGTGAAAAGATTGTCGCCAGTGCTGCCCGCCTCTTCATCTGCATCGCAGACGTCAGCAAGGACAAGCCCATGCTCGGCAAATTTCCCCTGCCCGTAGAAGTAATTCCGTTTGCCCGCAGCTTTGTCGCCCGGCAACTGGTGAAGCTCGGTGGCAGCCCCACCCTGCGCAATGGCGTCACGACGGATAATGGTAATGTCATCCTCGACGTCACCGGACTCGATCTCTCTGATCCGTTGCGGATGGAAGAAAGCATCAATGCGATTCCGGGCGTGCTGGACAACGGCATATTTGCCCATCGGCGGGCGGATGTGATGCTGTTTGGCAGTGCAGACGGAGTCATCGAACGCAAGGCGTAAGTGGTAAGCAGAGACCAGGGGGGTCAATATGGAAGGCGAAATAGATCACCGCAGTACCCGCCGTGACTTCATTCACAGCGCGTTGCACCGCCGGGATCTGAATCCCGATCCCTTCCGCCAGTTCGCTGACTGGCTGGCGGCGGCGGCAGCCGCGGGCAGTTTTGATGCAACGGCGATGGCGCTAGCGACAGCGGACGCCGAGGGGCACCCTGACGTACGCATCGTCCTACTCAAGCATTTTGACGAGCATGGTCTGTGCTGGTACACCGATCAGCGCAGTCAGAAGGGGCAGCAACTGGCGGTGAACCCGCAGGCAGCCGCAGTATTTTACTGGCCGGAGAACGATCGACAGGTACGCGTAAACGGGCCGGTCGAGAGCCTCAGCGCTACCGAGGCAGACGCCTATTTTCAGCAACGTCCCAGCGGCAGCCGTTTTGCCGCTGCCGCCTCCGAGCAGAGTCAACCCATCGCCAATCGCGCAGCACTGGAACAGCGGGTAACCGATTTACAGGCCCGTCACCCGACTGGCGATGTCCCTCGCAATCCCGCCTGGGGCGGCTATCGCCTGTTACCAGAACGCTTTGAGTTCTGGCAGGGTCGACGCAGCCGGCTGCATGATCGCTTTCTTTACCGCCGCTCGGAAGATACCGGTGAAGACTGGGTGATTCAGCGGCTGATGCCCTGAGAGGCCGCGCTAAAACTCCTCTAGTCGCGCCTCGTAAGCCACCACGATCATCCGGTAGATATTTTCCCCCAGTTGCACATGGGCAGACTGCGGGGCCCCGATACTGATCGTGTTACTCCCCGCCATACTCAATCCCGAAGGTCCAAAATGCTCCTGCTCAATAAGATCGTTGAGCAGGTCCGCCAAATCCTCGCGGGGTATCGAGACAGTGTTGTCGATCACCCTGCAGGGTTTGCCGCGTTTAGTTTTGCCCTCAAGGATGACCGCATCTGAACGCAGGGGCGGCAGTCCGCTCTCCTCTTCCTGCTGTTCCTGAATCATATCTGCCCACTCCTGGAAATTTCATCGCGAAACAGCCACGGGGCATTTTGCCGCCGCTGTGTTTCGTAAGCACGGATGGCACCCTCCTGCTGCAAGGTCAGTTGGATGTCATCCAGACCATGCATCAGTTTATGCTTGTGACCCGTATCCATGGGAAAGGCATAGCGGCTATCGCCCATGGTCTGTACCTCCTGCGCGGGCAGGTCGATGCGCAGACGGTAGCCGGGGTTCGCCGCCACTTCATGGAAGAGATGATCCACCACATCCATGGGCAGGCGTACCAGCAGAATGCCATTCTGCACACAATTATTGGCGAAAATATCGGCGAAACTCGGGGCAATCACTGCCCGAAAGCCATAATCCGCCAAGGCCCAGGGTGCATGTTCACGGCTGGAACCACAGCCGAAGTTTTCCCGCGCCAACAGGATCTGTGCACCCGCATAGGCGGATTGATTGAGCACGAAATCCGGGTTATTTACCTGCTTTCCATCCCGCTCCAGATAACGCCAGGCGTCAAAGAGGTGCTTACCCAGCCCCTTGCGCTCAATGGTCTTGAGGAATTGCTTGGGGATAATTGCATCGGTGTCCACGTTGGGACGATCCAGCGGCGCAACCACCGCTTCTACTACGGTAAAGGCTTCCATTATTTCTCCATCCGACGCTGTACGACATACTCCATGGCTGCGCATTCTGCTGACCAGCCGCGGAGTGCCACAAAAATACCGATTTCCACCATGCCCAGGCTGCACAGGCCCAAGGCGAGGCGCAGCAACCAGGACCGCGCGCGCTTTTTAGTGCACGGCCCAGTCACGCACATCCACAAAATGACCGGCAATGGCAGCCGCTGCGGCCATGGCAGGACTCACCAGATGGGTCCGTCCTCCGGCACCCTGACGCCCTTCAAAATTGCGATTACTGGTGCTCGCGCAACGCTCCCCCGGCTCCAAGCGGTCGGCATTCATAGCCAGACACATGGAACAGCCTGGCTCCCGCCATTCAAAACCCGCCGCCTTAAAGATGCGGTCCAGACCCTCGGCTTCTGCCTGTGCTTTCACCAGACCAGAGCCTGGCACCACCAGCACCGCCTTCACCGAATCGGCCTTGTGGTGTCCCTTAGCAACCGCCGCCGCCGCACGCAAGTCTTCAATGCGGGCATTGGTGCAGGAGCCGATAAATACCTTATCCAGGGGTATGGAAGAGATGGGCGTGGCGGCATTCAGGTCCATGTAAACCAGCGCATCACTCCAGCCCTTGCGCCGCACCGGGTCTTGTTCCAGTGCCGGGTCGGGGACCTGCGCGGAAATATCCACCACCATCTCCGGGCTGGTGCCCCAGGTGACCTGGGGTGCCACATCCGTTGCCTCCAGACGAATCTCCGCGTCGAACTGCGCATCAGGGTCGCTGCGGAGCTCGCCCCAGACCGCAACCGCCTGATCCCAGACCTTGCCGACCGGGGCATAGGGGCGGCCGCGCAGATAATCGATGGTGACGGCATCTACGCCTACCATGCCCGAGCGCGCACCCGCCTCAATGGCCATATTGCACAGGGTCATGCGGCCTTCAACCGACAGTGCCTGCACCGCAGGTCCGGCAAACTCGATGGCGTAGCCGGTGCCACCCGCCGTACCGATTCGTCCGATAATGGCCAACACCAGATCTTTCGCGGTCACCCCATTGCCCAGCTCACCCTCCACCCAGATGCGCATGGATTTGGCTTTGCGCGCCCACAGGCACTGGGTCGCCAGCACATGCTCCACTTCGGTGGTGCCGATCCCGAAGGCCAGCGTTCCCAACGCCCCATGAGTCGCCGTATGGGAGTCCCCACAGACCACCGTCATGCCCGGCAGGGTCAGACCCTGTTCCGGTGCAATGACGTGCACAATGCCCTGACGCTTATCGTGCATACCAAATTCTTGGATGCCAAACTCCGCACAGTTTTGGTCGAGGGTGTCCACCTGCAAGCGCGAGGTGGCATCGGCAATCCCTGCGGCGCGATCAGTGGTCGGCACGTTATGATCGACCGTCGCGATATTGGCATCCATGCGCCACGCCTTGCGCCCCGCAGCCCGCAGCCCGGAAAAGGCCTGCGGGCTGGTCACTTCGTGCAATAACTGACGGTCGATATAGAGCAATACCCCGCCGTCCTGCTCCGTATGAACCACGTGGCTTTCCCATAATTTATCGTAGAGTGTTTTTGCAGACACCTCTTATCTCCTCAGAAAATTGTCGTTTCCGGTCCGCCGACGGAGCGCGTCAGGCAGGCGGGTACGGCCTCTATCCAGGCCGCATCTATGGCACAATCGTTGTTCGGCTGAATGGCAAAATAGTCCCGCACCTCGGTGGCGGCAGCCGCGCAAAGACTGCGGATCGCGGCAACCCGCAACTCCGGAGTCCGCATACGCCCTATCCAGCTCTCAAAGCACAAAGGCAATTTCCAGGCCTGCTGGTCGCTGATAATGAAACCCGCCAGGATCAGCATGGCTTCCCACTCCGAGTACCGATAATCGCGCACATGGGAGGCATCCCGCAAGACTTCGATGCTTTGCAGCAGGGTATCCAGCAGTGGTGTTTCCGGTGCGATAACATCAATCACCACCAGCCTGCCCTCCGGTTGGAGTATCCGCCGCACTTCCCTCAGGGCACGCGGCACATCCGCCCAGTGGTGCGCCGAGAAGCGGGTCACCACCAGATCGAAGCTTGCATCAGCGAAAGGCAAAGTTTCTGCCACGCCTTGCTGGGTCCGCAGATTCGCCAGCTGGCGCCGCTGCACCTCGGCCGCCACCACCACCAGCATCTCTGCCGAAAGATCATATGCCGTTACCTCCCTAACCTCATCCGCCAGTGCAAAACCCGCGTGTCCCGCACCGCAGCCGAGGTCCAGTACCCGCCAATCGCGCTGACCATCAGCCAACGCACGTAACCGCTGCAGATCAGCCCCCTGCGCATGGGTAGGGCTCTGCAGGTAATCCATTGCGGCAACACCAAACTGTGCATCCACCAATTTTTGCTGGTCCATGATCCATCCTTACGCTGTCGTTTTTAACGGCGTGAACGCATCCTACGATTCTTGTTAAACTGGTACAATATGACAATTTATACTGGTATATTTTCTACCATAAGAACTGGTATTGCATCCAGGAGAAACGTATGGAAACCAGAGTGCCTCTCCTCGGCGACTTCATCCGCCGTCACCGCGAAAAAGTCACCCCGCAGCAAGCGGGCCTCAGCATACAGGGACGACGGCGCACCCAGGGTCTGCGCCGTGAGGAACTGGCCCTCCTCTGTGGAATCAGCAACACTTGGGTTACCTGGATAGAGCAAGGTCGCCCCGTACAACCCTCCACTGCCGTACTGGACCGCCTGAGCCAAACTCTGCAGCTCTCCGTAGCTGAACGCGCCTACCTATTCGATCTGGCCGGCCGTGCTGATCCTGTTGCCGACAAAACCCATGCTCAGCCGCCGCGTGCCGTACTGCGCATTGTGCAAGCCCTGGACACACCCGCCTATGTGCTGGATCGCTATTGGAATGCGATCGCCTGGAACACGGCGGCGGCGGCACATTTTGTCGGCTGGATGGACCAGCCTCCGACACCGGGCAACCCTCCCCCTAATCTGCTGGAATTCCTCCTGCTAAATCCCACAGCGCGCGCTTTTGTCGCCGACTGGGAAGGCCGCACCCGGCGAATCATTGCGGAATTTCGTGCGGATGTGGGCAAGCACCTGGACGATCCGCAAATGGCCCGCCAAATCGAGCATCTTCAGCAAAAAAGCCCGATTTTTGCTCAGCTCTGGGCCGCACAGGATGTCGTCGAACGGGAGGGTGGCAGGCGGGTTTTTCAGCATCCACAGCACGGGCAGGTGGTCTATGAGCAGAGCACGTTGTTGCCAGCGACCAGCACCGATCTCAAACTGGTAATCCTGCTGCCTGAATAGGAACCAACAATTTCTGGCGCGCTGGTTTTGTCGCGACGCGCCCGCAGCGCCCCACAATGTCAATATCTTGTTCCTTGCCAAACTTGTGGGCATAATTCCCGCATATTCAAAAATGATTTCCAAATGATTTACCCGCACCCGATTACAGAGGAATAGGAGGATTGCATGCGGTTTCGATCATTGGTAGGAGTGGGCATTCTGTCCTTGTGGGCAGCAGCGGCAGTTGCGCATGCGGCTCCCCGTTTCACTGTAGGCAATGTGCCATCGTACTACCAGGGGAATTTCGGAACGGGCAGCCATGTCAACATTTTTTACGACGCTACTTATTTACAGTTTAGAAATAGGGACCTGCGTCTCAAATTGATGGTTCCCTACATCTCCGTTTCCGGATTGCCCCAGGGGGCGCGGCTGACGGGCGGGGGTATTGTCCACCGCTCCGGCACAACACAAAGCCGGAATAACGCGAGCGGCCTGGGTGACATTTGGCTATCCGCACACTACACGGTTTACCAGGGAACCGGCCTTTTGCCCGCCGTGGTGCCCTATGCCAAGATCAAGTTCGGTACGGCTTCTGTCGCCAATGGACTGGGCACCGGGCGCAACGATTACGAGATCGGCGTGGGTCTGGACGAGACCATTGGCACCCGCATCTTTCCATTCGCCCATCTAGGCTACCGTTTCGTGGGCAATCCCGCTGGCGGCTATCTGCACAATATCTGGACCTATGACATGGGTACCAGCTTTGTTGCCACGCCACACAACATCCTTACAGCGATGTTTTCTGGTTCCGAATCCGAGCAGCCGGGTTATGCGGGTCCGGCAGACATCATTTTTGCCTGGAACTACAATGTCACGCGTGCTGGCAGCGGTATTCAGCTCTATGCAGACAAAGGATTGTCCAATGGCAGCGCGAATTACGGTGTTGGCCTAGGCGCTCAGGTCGTCTTTTAACTGCTTCCTGGATCTATACAACTCCCTGAATAAAGAACATCTTCGCCGTTCCACGGAGCGTCGGCGAGGCTGAGGCGGCCGTCCTGCCAATGGATAGTCGTGAGGGAGCCGTTCGCGATTTGCACTTGGCGGAATCTGGCAAGCGGCTCGCCCCGGATTTCAAGGACGGCGGTCCTGATCACCCCTGCATGGGTAACGGCCAGGATCGCTCCAGGTCCTGCAGCGGTGTCCTGGAGGAAAGAGCGTACGCGGCGCTGAAGATCGGAAAGGGACTCCCCACCCGGAGGCGTTACCTCGTCGGGGGCCCTTTTCCAGCGCCGCAATAATTCGGGCCACCGCGTCTTGATCTCCGCTTGCTGCAAGCCTTCCCAATCGCCGTAACTCATCTCCACCAGCCGCTCATCCGTGGTAATGGGCAGGCCCAGGCGTTCTGCGACGATACCGGCGGTGGCATAGGCCCGCCGCAGCGGGCTAGCCACAATGGCGGCGAGGTTCAGGCGCGCGAGGTGTTCCGCAACCCTTCGCGCCTGCGCCTCGCCGTTGGGCGTGACTTCCGGGTCGCAGCGGCCCTGATAACGTCCGCTGCGATTCCATTCGGTCTCACCGTGCCGCAGCAAAAACAGGGTGTTTTCCATGGCCTGGGCTTTTAATAACGCCAGGAAACACCGGCCACCAGCCTGCTGCCGGCATGGATGCTCTGACCCGCCAGATCCATCTGGTAGGCGATGACCGGCCGCACGTTTTTGGTAACGGCGTATTCGAGTCCGATACCGCCGCGCAATATATTGTAGAATTCTGAGGCGTTGGGGGTTGTACTGACGGCGAGCGCGTTACTGGCCAGCGTTTTGGAAAAAAACAGGGTGCCGGTAAGGGTAAGGCGGCGGATGAGACCGACGCCCGCCACCGCCGAGGCCCGCACCTGCGTCACACCATCCCTGACATAGATGCGCGGGCCGACGGAAAGGCCGGCGTACGCCAGCCGGGACCCGAAATTATGCTCTACCCCCACTTCGTAATCCGGTTCGACGGCCAGGGCGCCGGTCCCGAGTTGAGGGGTGGTCGATGTCCGCCCGGTGGGAATGATCGCGTTGACGGTAATGGCGTCGGCGAAGTGCGCACGCTGTCGCAATCCGTAGGAGAGGCCGATCTGTTGATCCTGCAACCCACTTGCGGAATAGGACGCCTTCGGTTTGGATTTGGTGAGCATGGCGGCGCGCAGTTGGTAAACCAGCGCCCAGCCCTGCCCGATCCCTTGCTCGCCATCAATCCGGAATTGCGTCTCGGAAAGCTTTGAATGGGTCGGGGTGGTGGTGGTGCTGAATGAAGTCTGCGGGAAGAGGCGGTCGGAGTGATAAAACCGCACCGTGGCCTTGATTTTCCCGGACCCCACGGGGGGAATCCACGGCTGGGCATACGCGTACTGGCCCCATCCCGCGTAACAGACGACCAACATGACCAGGGCCGGGAGCTTCCTGCGGCGGATATGCATGGCTAGCTCTCTCCTATGAGTGATAACATTGGTATGTGCTTAGTTAGCGAAGGCCAGATATTCGAACCCCATGCCGCGCATCGCGTCCGGTGAAAGCAGCCCACGACCGTCCATGACGGCATTACCCGCCATCGAAGAGTGGACGCGCGACCAGTCGAGGCTGCGAAATTCCGGCCAGTTGGTGGCGATCAGAACGGCATGGCAACCCCGGACCGCCGCATAGGCATCAGCGCAATATTCCAGCGCAGCATGGGGCGGCAGCACTTTTTGCGCGGTAGAGGTGGCGACCGGGTCATAGGCCCGAACAACAGCACCCTGCTGGCAGAGCATGGAAATCACGGACAAGGCAGGTGATTCGCGCACATCGTCGGTATGAGACTTGAAGGCCAGACCGAGAACACCTATCGCCTTGCCATGGAGGTCGCCCAGGACCTCGCCGAGCTTCGCGACAGCAAGGCCGCGCTGTCCGGCGTTGATGTCCGTGACCGCATGCAGGAATTGCGAATAGTATCCCTGCTGTTCCGCAATGGCGGAAAGGGCCAGGACATCCTTGGGGAAACAGGAGCCTCCGTAGCCAAGGCCGGACTCCAGGAATTCAGCGCCAATGCGCTCGTCGAAGCCCATGCCCTGGGCAATGGCATGAATATTGGCCCCTACCCGCTCGGCAATACGGGATATCTCGTTGATGAAAGAGATCTTGGTGGCCAGAAAGGCGTTGGAGGCATATTTGGTGAGCTGGGCGCTGGCCGGGTCCGTCAACAGGACCGGACAGCGCAAGGGGGCATATAACGCCGCCACTGCTTCCGCAGCGGCGCTGTCCCAGGCACCGATCACGGCGCGATCCGGGTGGAAGGTGTCATACACTGCCGACCCTTCCCGGAGGAATTCGGGGTTGACGACCAGCGGGGCATTGATGCCCGGTGACAGGTGGCGGGCCAGGATGTCGGCCACGCGTTCCGCATTCCCGCCAGGAGGGGTGGTGCTCTTGAGGACGACGATGAGGGAGCGCGTCGCCGACAGGGCGACCTGCCGGGCGGCCTCTTCAACCTGGCTCATATCGGCATGTCCGCTGGGAGTCGGCGGCGTGCCGACGCAGATGAAGGCCATATCTGCACGCTGCATGGCTTCCTGATAAGAGGTGGTGAAGTTCAGGCGACCGGCCCGGACGTTCTGTTCCACCAGTTCGGGAAGCTCTGGTTCACTGAAGGGGATATCACCCCGACGCAGCAGGACGATCTTCCCTTCGTCCATGTCCACTCCTGTGACGTGGTGTCCTAACTCGGCCAGGCAGGCCGCGGTCGTCAACCCTACATAACCGACTCCGATGACTGCGATGTGCTTCATACTGCCTCCTGCGTGAGGTTCATGGATGATTTGTAGTAGCCCTGCTGCCAGAGTCGGGCATATTGGCCCCCTTGCGCGAGAAGCTGCTCATGGGTGCCGTCCTGAATGATGCAGCCGTGCTCGAGAACCAGTATCCGGTCGGCCGCGGCGATCGTCGCCAAACGGTGGGCGATGACCAGGGTGGTGCGGCCGGTGGTGAGGCGATGCAAGGCCTCCAGCACACGACGCTCAGAGAAGGTATCCAGCCCGCTGGTGGGCTCGTCGAGGATGACGATAGGTGCATCCCGGAGCATGGCCCGGGCAATGGAGACACATTGCCGCTGCCCGCCGGACAGCGACGCCCCCCGCTCTCCGACCAGAGTGTCGTAACCATCGCGCAAGCCTCCGATGAGGTCATGGAGACCAACCGCCTGCGCTGCGTCAATAGCCTCTTCGCGCCCCGCACCGGCGCGACCGTAGGCAATGTTCTCCCAGATGCTGCCGTGGAAGAGGAGCGGTTCCTGCAGGACCAGGGCTATCTGATCGCGGACAGAGGCGAGTTGCAGATCGCGCAGATCGTGTCCGTCCAGCAGGATCCGCCCCTCTATGGGATCGTGAAAGCGGGGAATGAGGCTCACCAGCGTGCTTTTGCCAGCGCCCGTAGTACCTACCAGAGCAACTGTCCGGCCGGAATCCACGCGAAAGGAAATATCCTTCAGCACCATTTCGTCGGGATGGTAAGCAAAGGAAACGGAGCGAAACTCCAGCGCACCGGTGCAAGATGGGAGGCGGATGGCATTTGCGGCGTCCCGGATATCGGGTTCTTCGGCAAATACATCCCCGAGGCGTTCGGCCGCCACTGTCGCCTTGCTGACGGTCCCGGCCATCTTGGCGAACTGGCGCAGGGGCGCTGCCATGCCGCGCAGGTAGGCGAGAAAAACCAGCAATTCGCCCGTCGTGATGCGTCCGGCCAGCACCTGGGAGGCGCCGTACCAGACCGCTACCCCCACGGCTACGGCCACCAGCCCGCCCACCAGGGGGGTAAAACGCATTTGCAGTTCGTTGGCTTCCAGTGCCGCATCCAGACTCTGTTCGGCGCGTTCGCGAAAGCGATTTTCCTCAAAGGATTCCCGGCCATACGCCTGGACGACGGGGATGCCGGCGATGCTTTCCTGTGCCATGCTCCACAATTCGCCTTCTTTCCGCCGCGCCAGACGGAACGCCTGCTTGAGGCGCCGGGTGTGACGCTGGGTGATCACCAGCAGTAAGGGGACGGATGCTATCACCACCAGGGCGTAGCGCCAGTCAATGACGAGCATGATTCCGGCCATGCCGACGATGGTGAGCAGGTGGGCAAAAAGCCCCGTTCCCACCGACACGACGAAATCCTGCAGGGTCTGAATATCGCCACCGAGCCGGGCCATAAGATCCCCGCTCTTCTGACGGCGGTGAAAAGCCAGCGAAAGCCGTTGCAGATGGGCGAAGAGGGTGCGCCGGATGTCGAACACGGCGCGTTGCCCCACCCGCAACAACAGGCGGCCCCCGGCGTAGGCCAGCGCAGAGTCGGCCACGGCGAACAGGAGCATGACAATCCCCAGGACATCCAGCAGCGCCACGCGATGGCCGAGGGGATCCGGCAGGAACCCGGCAAGCCAGACAGGCAGAGGTTTCTGGGAAATCACACTGTCGATGACGAACTTCAAGGGCCAGGGAATAACCAGCAACACCATGGCCCGCGCCGTCATCGCCAGAGCAGCGCCGGACAGCGCCGCCCGGTGCGGGCGCAGAAACCGGCGCAGTTCCCAAAGGGAGAAGGGGCGTTGCCGCTGGTCCATCGCCGCAGCCATCACATCGGCCCGGAGCGCAGGGCGGCGATGATATCCGTCACCTGCCGGGCGGTTCTGTCCCAACCGAAGATCCCTCCCGCCGCCGCGCCGGCGCGCTGCCCCATGGCTTGCCGCTGCGACGGCCCGTTCAGCATGGTAAGGATACAGCCGACACAGGCCACAAGGTCCCCCGGCGGGAAGAGCAGACCGGTAACGCCATCGTCAATCAGGCTGGGTAGCTGGCCTATTCGGGGCGCCACCACGGGCCGTCCGACCGCCAGCGATTCCACCACTTTGAGGGGCGAGAAATAGAACCCGTCCTGGGGGAGGTAGGGCGCTACCGTAAGGTCCATGGCGGCGAGGTAGCCGGGGATATCTTCGTGGGCTACGCGCCCGGTCATGATGACCTTGCCAGCGAGACCATTTTCCGTCGCACGGGACTGGAGGGCGGCACTGCCGGGACCTTCGCCCACCACCAACAGCACTGCCTCCGGCAACTGCCGGCTGACCAGCACAAAAGCGTCGAGCAGAAAATCCAGGCCATGCCAAGGCTTCAAGCTGCCAACAAAGCCGATGACCGGGCGTCCATCGAGCCCATGGCGGGTGCGAATCCCCTGTCCATCCACTTGCGGGTGGAAACGGCTGATATCCACCCCGTTGGGTAGCACGGTCACGCGCTTCGCCGGCACCTGCCGGGAGAGTACATGCTCACGTACGGCCTCTGACACGGCCACGATATGGTCGGCCCGCTGGAAGACCGCGACTTCCGCCTCCTCCGCCATGGCCTTCAGCCGTAACCCACGGAAACGCTCCTGTTCGTAAACCAGAGGCGCATTCACTTCCAGCACGTAAGGCACCCCCAAAGCGCTGGCGAGATCACCCCCGGAGCGATGAAAAAGCGCATAACGCTCATAGAGCGCGTCCGGCCGCACACCTGCTGTGTTCAGGGCGTCCAGGGCGCGCGCCGCGAGCCGGCGGTCGCAGATCAGCTTGTCGATCTCCCGGCGCACAGTCTGATCATATTCCTCCTGCCCGATTCCCAGCCGTTCCCCCTCGCTGCGGATCTCTGTGGGATCAGCGTCGGGTGGCAATTCGATCAGCCGCGCCGGTGGGTGAGGATTCCCCTTCCCCTGCCTGGCGCAGAGTAGCGTGACCGCGTGCCCGGCGCGGGCGAGTGCAGTGGTAAATTCCCGCACATGCACCGACGCCCCTTTGTCTCCGAGGACGGGGATACCACGATCCGCGCACAGGTATACGATATTCATTGCTGCACACTCTGCACGAAAAGGGTGCGCAGGGCCTTGGCGGTCTCCCAGCATTCGAAGCGCTCCTCTATCTTGCCCCGGCTCGCCGCTGCGAGGCGGCGCCGCAGCGGCGCGTCGGCAAGCACCCGTTCCAGGGTGTCGGCCAACACTACCGGGTCCCGCGGCGGTACCAGCAGCCCGGTACGGCCGTCCTCGATCAATTCGGGGATACCCGAAACCGCGGTGGAGACCACGGGCGTGCCGGCCGCCATGGCTTCCGCCAGGACGTTGGGGATGCCGTCCCGGTCCCCGTCCTCCGTTACGTGGGGGGCGAGAGCGAAGACGGTTGCCTGTCCGTAAAATGCCAAGAGGCGGTCGTGAGCCATGGCGCCCGGCAGGGTTACCATAGCCGTCAGGCCCAGCTCGGCGATGTGGGTCTCCAGTTCCTGGCGCAATGGGCCTTCACCGATGATGACGCAACGAAAGGCGATCCCCCGGCTGTGCAGCAGGTGGCAGGCGGTAACCAGGTCTCGCATCCCTTTTTTGGGGACGAGGCGGCCTACCGAAAGGAGCAGGGGCAGATCGGCATTTTCCCCCGGCGGAACATCCGCAAAAGAATCGCCCTGAGGAAAGGCCGCGAGATCGATACCGTGGTAGACGAGATGGATTTTATCCCAGTCCTGGCGTGGCAGAAAACCGCGCAGGTATTCGACATTGTAGCGGGTGCAGGTGAGGACGAAATGCGCCGACTCGATCCGTCGGCGCATGGCCTCCTTGGGAGTCAGGTAGAGATCCTTGGCGTGTGTCGTGAAGCTGTAGGGAATATTGCACATGACCCCGGCCAGGCGGGCGACGGTCGCGGGCGCATTGGCGAAGTGGGCGTGGAGATGTTGGATGTTGTTCTGCAGACAACCATGCGCCACATAGCCGGAACGCAGGAACTGTTTGCCGACGCTCAGTGGCCGGCGGGTGCGGATGGACCACCACAATGCGAGCCCGGTGGCGTGCAAATAGCGCAGCGGCGCCCGGACCGCCACAGCAGCATGCCCCTTGGCTACGGCAAGAATGATCCGGGGCCAGGTGAGGGGAAGATAAGTCACGGTCGCCCGGACCTCCGAAACCGTGGAATGCCGGGGGGCGTCCTCGGGCCGCAGGAGCGAGAAAATATGCAGGGGAGTATCCAAACGCTCCAATGCGCGCATTTCGTTGAGGATGAACGTCTCTGAAAGGCGTGGATAGCGCTTCAGTACATAACCTACCGTCGGGGTTGTCGCCGTCATATGGATATCCCCGTGCTTGTTCCAGAATGGAGCATCTCTTCCAGCACCTCACCAACACGATGAACGCCTCCCAAGTCTATGGTATCCCATTGCTTTCCCGACGGACGGTCACCGGCAACAGCGGTCGGCACCAGCTCCACCAGCCGACCGACGAGGTCTTCCTCGGGCTGGATCACCCACACGAGTCCAAGTTGGCTCAACATCGTTGCGCGCAGCCACTGTTCCATGCGCGGTGTCGAGCGCGGAACCAGAATGGCCGGCTTCCTGGCGGCGAGAATCTCTGCCGTGGTGTTATACCCCCCCATGGCCACCACGAGATCAGCCATGTGCAGCAAGCCCACGAATTCGGTGGTATAGGGGATAATCCGGATGTCCGGACGCTGAGCGGCAATCCCGGCCAGCGACTGATACTGGTCCGGCGGCATGAGCGGGCCGGGGACGACAATGCTGTGCACCGTGTTCTGCGGAATCCGGCGCAAGGCCTCAAGATAAGCATCAATCAGAGCATATCCATCGCCGCCGCCGCCGACAGTAACGAGAACCACCGGCAAACCCGACGGCGCCACTGGCACGTCCGCAACGCCGTGCAGGCCCGTGCGGGCGACATAACCGCAGTAGCGCACCTTGGCCGCCACCCTCGGTGAAAGCTTGTAGGCACTCACCACGTCGAACAGGTGGCGACTGCCGTAAACCAGGATCTGGTCATACTCCGTTTCCAGCAACTCGTAGATGCCCTGTGTCTGCCAAATCTGGCGCACCGTCTCGGGACTGTCGATGACGTCCCGCAACCCCAATACGGTGCGGGTCGCTGGCATCTCCTTCCGGATGAACCGCAGCGCCGGCAACAGCTCCCCTTTCATTCCCGCCGGGGCATGATCGATCAGGAAGAAATCCGGCCGGTAGGAGGCAATGGCGTCCAGGATCGCCGCCTCGCGCTGCGCCTTGACCGCCTCGAAGCTGGAGGAAAGGTCCCTGGCTGCATATTCCTCGGCACCGACCTTGATGACGGGAGGGAGAGCCCGTACTTCCAGGCCAGTCGGCATTGGCCAGGAACCGGCCATGGGGGAACCGGTCAGCAGCATCCCTGAAAAAGGCGGTTTACGCTGCATAAGGTGCTCGACGATGGCCAGATTCCGCCGTAAATGGCCAAGGCCGAAGGTATCATGAGAATAAAGGAGCACTCGTCGCGCCGCTCGCCCATGCTTTGCGGCAGGCCACTGGTGCAAGGCAACTGTGGGTATCGACTGCCCCGTTGCTACGAAAGTCCCGGAGGAGGACGAGGAATCGCCAGCAAACGACAGGTTCTGCCGGATTTCCCGGTCCGCGTAGCACTGACCGGCGGGCATCGAACCCGCCGTGTGCGCACCGGGCAGGCGCCGATATCGCCCTGTTCCCCGCTGCATGAGGGGTTTCATCACCGTCCTCCTGAGCGGAGAAATTTGAGAAAGGGCTTGCCGAAGGGTTTCTGAATCGTCGCTGGTGAGACTTGTTCAGCGGGGGATTCGGTCTGCGGCAATAGGCCGTCCGGACGGCGATAGGAACGGCGATTCCTGCGCCAGCAATCCATACAGAACGTCGCCCAGGCGCCATCGTGAAAGATGCGCACCGCGTGCGGGCTGAGATGGCCGCAAATCGTGCCGACGGTAGTGTCGGCATCACTCACCTGCTTCAACTCAGTTATAAACTGACAGGCCCCCAGCATCAGGGGAGCTTCGTCGTGTGGAACGCTTTTCTGCTCGTAAGTGGTTGCCATAACACTCTCCTTGACTCTCTCCAATGTTGGGAAGTGACGCCGATCGCGGCACTTTAAACAAGCGTAGTGGTAAATTTTCCCACTGTCAATGACCACCCAGACTCACTCCGGACATGCGTGCCGTTCTCCGGTCCTAGCTACGCCCAGCACCGGCAAAGCACTGTCCAATCATTGTGTTGGTGCATACAGCTTGTCTGCCACATGGCCTCTTCCTGTCCGGTGACTGGTAGACATTGGTGCTCCGCTACCGCACAATAAGAATTGTGGGAATATATACCACTACCTGCTACACTTGACGCGGAAACTGATGGAGGCGAACCCTAGGCAGGCCATGAATGGAGTATTGAAAACGGCAGTGTTGGCGATCCTGCGCCCTTTGATCCGGTATCTGATCGGACAGGGGTGGACCTATGGGGCGTTGGCGGACGCCCTCAAAATGGTATACGTAGCAGAGGCGGGCCAGCACTATGGAGAGGCCGCCGGGCGGCCGCTGACGGACAGCCGGATCAGCCTGCTGACCGGGATCCACCGCAAAGAGGTCAAACGGCTGCGGCTGCTCCTGGAGGAGCACGGCGAGCGGCCGATGTTGCGGCACGGGGCCAATATCGCGGCACAGATGGTGGCCGCCTGGGTGTCGATGGCGGAATATACGGACCCTGCCGGGCAGCCCCGGCCGCTGCCCCTGCGCAGCGAGGCGTCCCCGAGCTTTGAGGGACTGGCGCGCAGGGTCAAGGCTGACATGCGCCCGCGCGCCATTTTGGACGAGTTGGGCCGGGTGGGGGTGACCCAGGAGCAGGAAGGCGTGGTGCACCTGCTGCGCGTTGCGTATATTTCCGATCTGCCCGAAGACCAGGTCGCTTTTTTGGGGGAGAACGTCGGCGATCACCTGCGCAGCGCCGTACACAATCTGGAAGGGGGAGAGCCCTTTCTGGAGCGAGCGCTGTATTTCGATGCGCTGCCCGCAGCCGTGCTGGAGGAGGCGCGACCGGAGATCTATCGGATGAGCGAACGGCTACTGCGGGAAGCCCATCAGCGGCTGAACGCCGCCGAGTCACCCGAAGGACCCCAGCGGCGACTCCGCCTGGGGTCTATTACTACGAAGAAGACGCTGCGGTGAAACCAACTGAGGAACCGGCAGCGGTGGACGAGCCGCATGCCTAAAACCCTGCGCTGGTGGGGCTTGGTCCTGACCCTGGCGGTACTGCCCGGGACGCAGGCCTTTTCCGATCCGGCGGGCGGCATCGGAGGCTCAGGCATCCACCCCGGCGGCATCGGCGGCACGGGCATACATTCCGGCGGCATCGGCGGCACGGGCATCCAGCCAGGGGCATCGGCGGCACGGGAATCACGGCACTGGGGTAATCCAACGCTTCGGCAGCATCTATGTCAACGGTCGGGAATATGCCCTGAGCCCCCAGACCCGCTACAGCGTCGACGGCGCCGCAGGTACGGCAAAAGACCTGCATCTCGGGGACCGCGTCACCGTCCAGGCCGCCGCCGACGGGCGGACGATCGCCCAGGAGGTACGAGTGGACCATGCCGTTATCGGCAGGGTGACGGAAGTCAATGCGGCCAAGCGGCAATTCACCATTCTCGGCGAGACCTTCCAGGCGGACGAAAAAATCTCGATTGCCGTGCGCAACTCTGGCCAATCCCTGCCGTTCAAGATCCTGCAAGTCGGTGACGTGGTCTCGGTCAGCGGTCTCAATAGGGGAGGCGGGTACTGGTTGGCGACGGCGATCACCCGTCTCTATCCGGCGGATGCCGCGCCCGCTCGGGTCCCGTTGCTGCTGCGGGGCCAGGTGGACGCCCTTTATCCGGATCAGAACACCCTGGAAGTCGGGGCAACAAAACTCAAGGTCAATGGGGCCCTGCTCCGTGCCATCCAGGTGGGGCAATCCGTGGTGGTCAGGGGCGAATACACCGATGGAGAGACCCGCGTGGAAAGCGTGAGCCCCACCGCGCTGGCGGTGCAGGACGTCGGCAATCGGGTGTCCCTGGTGGGCTATCTGGATCGCGGGGGTAGCGGATGGACCAGCGACGGGGTGTCCCTAGTGGAGAGCCCCCATACCCTCTATGCAAACGGGGATGCCGCAGACATGCGAGCCGGCAGCATGGTCGCCATCAACGGAGAGGTCAAAGCCCCAGGCGTCGTCGCGGTGGAAAGCGTCACCTTCAGCATCAACCCTATGGACTTCGATTTGCCCCCCTTGCCACCGGTGGCGCGGGGCGTGGGGGGGAATTGGGAGCGATCTGAAAATGAGGGTGAGCGCCCAGAGATCAATAGCCCAGAAATCGAGCGGCCCGACGTCGAGCGGCCGGAGGTGAGACCACAGGTGGAAAGGCCGGAAATCCTTGATGGCGATTAAGAAAAAGCTATATTACATCGCCGCGTTGTACCACATATGTTAAATTTAATCATACAGATGGAGGATGCGGATGAACTTGGAAAGCAACCTGCAGGGGATGCAACTCCTGACCTATTCATCAACAACCTGGCGACGGAACGAGGCAACGCCGGACACAGTTCGGCGAAGTTGCAGGAGGGATGACGTGATCCGCCATACTTCTATGCCCGAGGTCCTGCAAGGCCATTACCAGAGCGGTGCGGGGGCTGATACTGGTGCGGTACAGGGGAGGAGCAGCCATTGTCTGCACACGCTCCTGGCGCAGGCTTTCTCATGAGCCGGCGGATTCTCGTCACCGGCGCCGGGGGCTTCATCGGCTACCACCTGTGCCGCCGTCTATTGACCGAAGGGTGGATCGTGCATGGTCTTGATAACCTCAACGCCTATTATGACCCCGCCCTCAAGCGGGATCGCCTGGCGCATCTGGAAAACCATTCGGACTTTCAATTCCACACCGTGGATCTTGCCGATCGGGCGGCCATGACAAGCCTCTTCGCCGGGCCACATTTTGATGTGGTGGTGAACCTTGCGGCCCAGGCGGGCGTCCGCCATTCCCTCCAGGATCCCGCCGCTTATGTCGACAGCAATCTGGTCGGTTTCGCCAATGTTCTGGAGGGCTGTCGCGCCCAGGCCGTGGACCATCTGCTTTTCGCCTCCTCCAGTTCGGTCTATGGTGCCAACGCCCGCCTGCCCTACAGCGTCCATGACGGGGTCGATCATCCGCTCAGTCTCTACGCCGCCAGTAAGCGGGCTGGTGAACTCATGGCCCATAGCTATGCACATCTTTTCGGCATTCCCTGCACCGGCCTGCGTTTTTTCACGGTCTACGGACCATGGGGCCGACCGGACATGGCCTATTTTCGTTTCACGCGCCAGATCCTTGCCGGAGAGCCCATCCCCGTCTTCAATCATGGCCAGATGCGCCGGGATTTCACCTATATCGACGACATCATCGAAGGCGTGGTGCGGCTCCTGGACTGCGCACCGCGTCCTGCTCCGGCCGCAGCGGAGCAGCAGGATCCGAGCACCAGCAACGCCCCCTTCCGTATTTACAATATTGGCAACCATACCCCGGTAGCCCTGCTCGATTTCATCGCGATCTTGGAGGATCTGCTGGCGCGCAAGGCCAACATCGAATGGCTGCCCATGCAGGCCGGGGACGTTATTGCCACCTATGCCGATGTGCGTGAATTGCAGGAGGCAGTGGGTTTTTCCCCCGCCACCCCCTTGCGCGATGGCCTTGCCCGTTTCGTCGACTGGTATCGGAATTATTACGACGCCTCTTGAAAACCGGTGACACCAGACCACAACACAGTGGGTTGGACATAACGGCGTTCCTGCTGACCGCATGCACAAATCACCGGATGAGACTGGTGAAATCTTGCCTCCGTGTTCTGTGCGCGGGCAATCTTGACTAACGGAGGGGCGTTGCGCGTGTATCTGGAGTGGTGAGTGGTGAGTGGTGAGGGTAAATGGTGCGTCCATATTTCACTACCTGCTACACTTGACGCGGAAACTGATGGAGGCGAACCCTAGGCAGGCCATGAATGGAGTATTGAAAACGGCAGTGTTGGCGATCCTGCGCCCTTTGATCCGGTATCTGATCGGACAGGGGTGGACCTATGGGGCGTTGGCGGACGCCCTCAAAATGGTATACGTAGCAGAGGCGGGCCAGCACTATGGAGAGGCCGCCGGGCGGCCGCTGACGGACAGCCGGATCAGCCTGCTGACCGGGATCCACCGCAAAGAGGTCAAACGGCTGCGGCTGCTCCTGGAGGAGCACGGCGAGCGGCCGATGTTGCGGCACGGGGCCAATATCGCGGCACAGATGGTGGCCGCCTGGGTGTCGATGGCGGAATATACGGACCCTGCCGGGCAGCCCCGGCCGCTGCCCCTGCGCAGCGAGGCGTCCCCGAGCTTTGAGGGACTGGCGCGCAGGGTCAAGGCTGACATGCGCCCGCGCGCCATTTTGGACGAGTTGGGCCGGGTGGGGGTGACCCAGGAGCAGGAAGGCGTGGTGCACCTGCTGCGCGTTGCGTATATTTCCGATCTGCCCGAAGACCAGGTCGCTTTTTTGGGGGAGAACGTCGGCGATCACCTGCGCAGCGCCGTACACAATCTGGAAGGGGGAGAGCCCTTTCTGGAGCGAGCGCTGTATTTCGATGCGCTGCCCGCAGCCGTGCTGGAGGAGGCGCGACCGGAGATCTATCGGATGAGCGAACGGCTACTGCGGGAAGCCCATCAGCGGCTGAACGCCGCCGAGTCACCCGAAGGACCCCAGCGGCGACTCCGCCTGGGGGTCTATTACTACGAAGAAGACGCTGCGGTGAAACCAACTGAGGAACCGGCAGCGGTGGACGAGCCGCATGCCTAAAACCCTGCGCTGGTGGGGCTTGGTCCTGACCCTGGCGGTACTGCCCGGGACGCAGGCCTTTTCCGATCCGGCGGGCGGCATCGGAGGCTCAGGCATCCACCCCGGCGGCATCGGCGGCACGGGCATACATTCCGGCGGCATCGGCGGCACGGGCATCCAGCCAGGGGGCATCGGCGGCACGGGAATCACGGCACTGGGGGTAATCCAACGCTTCGGCAGCATCTATGTCAACGGTCGGGAATATGCCCTGAGCCCCCAGACCCGCTACAGCGTCGACGGCGCCGCAGGTACGGCAAAAGACCTGCATCTCGGGGACCGCGTCACCGTCCAGGCCGCCGCCGACGGGCGGACGATCGCCCAGGAGGTACGAGTGGACCATGCCGTTATCGGCAGGGTGACGGAAGTCAATGCGGCCAAGCGGCAATTCACCATTCTCGGCGAGACCTTCCAGGCGGACGAAAAAATCTCGATTGCCGTGCGCAACTCTGGCCAATCCCTGCCGTTCAAGATCCTGCAAGTCGGTGACGTGGTCTCGGTCAGCGGTCTCAATAGGGGAGGCGGGTACTGGTTGGCGACGGCGATCACCCGTCTCTATCCGGCGGATGCCGCGCCCGCTCGGGTCCCGTTGCTGCTGCGGGGCCAGGTGGACGCCCTTTATCCGGATCAGAACACCCTGGAAGTCGGGGCAACAAAACTCAAGGTCAATGGGGCCCTGCTCCGTGCCATCCAGGTGGGGCAATCCGTGGTGGTCAGGGGCGAATACACCGATGGAGAGACCCGCGTGGAAAGCGTGAGCCCCACCGCGCTGGCGGTGCAGGACGTCGGCAATCGGGTGTCCCTGGTGGGCTATCTGGATCGCGGGGGTAGCGGATGGACCAGCGACGGGGTATCCCTAGTGGAGAGCCCCCATACCCTCTATGCAAACGGGGATGCCGCAGACATGCGAGCCGGCAGCATGGTCGCCATCAACGGAGAGGTCAAAGCCCCAGGCGTCGTCGCGGTGGAAAGCGTCACCTTCAGCATCAACCCTATGGACTTCGATTTGCCCATCATACCGCGGATGCCGGTGCTCCCTCCCGCATTACATCGTCCCGAAATTGAGCGTCCGGAGTTTGGCCCCCCGGAGATGGAACCCTTGGTGGAAAGGCCGGAACTCCCTGATAACGATTAATCCAAAACCCGGCAACTGAAGAGGCTGATCAGTATTTATGGCGCCACGAAATTGCGTTGCTGCTGATTCCAGTGCCGGTAAGAACGCGCCACCGTAAACAAGCCCGCACCAAGGGTCCCGACAAAAAACCCGATAGGCCAGTTGGTCCAGTAAGAGAGCGCAATGGCACTCCAGATGCAGCCCTCTGCAAACATCACGGACAGCACCAGCACGCGCATGGGATTGCCGCTCAACGCCTGGGCGGCAGCCGGCGGGCCAACCAGCAGGGTGAACACCAGAAAGGCTCCCACCACCGGCAAGGCCGTGGCAGTCACCAGGGCCAGCAGGGTCAGAAACACCAGATCCATCCGTGCGGCGCGGATCCCCTGCAAGGCCGCCAGATCGGGAAAAGTCGAATCCAACAAGAGCGGCCGAAAATACAGAGCAATCCCCACAACCACTAGCGCACAAATACCCAGTATGGGCAGCAGATCTGCGTCGCTGACCCCCAGCACCTCGCCAAAAAGCAAAGAAAATACCGCCGGCGCATACTCGCTGGTCATACTGAGTAACAACGCACCCACCCCCAAAAACAGCACCAGCACCAGCCCCGTGCCCACATCGCGGCGCCCCATGCGCACCAACTGGCGCAAGAGCAAAACCCCCATTCCGACAAAAATCAGCAGTCCGATCAGCGGATTGATCCCCAGCAGGTTGGCTGCCGCCGCCCCCGGAAAGGCTCCCAGCGGTAGGGCATGGGCGGCAAAAGCCGAGCGCCGGGCCACCACAAAAAATCCGACGAAAGCCGCGACGAAAGCGATGGCAGTGCCAGCTATCCAAGTATTAATCATAAAACTGGAAAACATGTTTTATGCTTCGCAGTGCGGCCAGATGACCGGTTGCGGACGCACCGACAAGCCCATCACCTTAGCTACCAGCACCGCCGCCAAATAAAACAGAAACACCAGCGTCACTACAAAAAAACTCACTGGCCAGGCATTACCGGAAAACCAGTAGTAACTTTCATAGGCCATCCAGATACCACCCCAGACTGCCGTCAAAGCGATAGCATTGGCCCAGAATATCGCCTGCGCCGGACGCCTGCTCAGGCGAATCGCCGCACCCGCCGGGCCGATGAGCAAAGCCGTCGCCAGCACCGCGCCGATGGCCAGGGCACAGACCGCTACCGCCAACCCCAGAGCCAGCAGTTGCAGCAAACCGATCCAACGCAGGGAAATACCCCGTGCTGCTGCCAGATCAGGGTCCACCGCCGTCAACAGCATCGGCCGGTAGAGCAGACCCACGAGTAAAAACACTGCGGCGGAGGCCATCAACGCAGGACCGATAAGACTCTGGGGAATCGCAAACATGGAGCCAAACATTACCGATACCGCTGCACCCGTAGTGCTGGTAGTGGTCACATCCAGATAGAGAAAGAGCGCCGACAGACCCAACCCTGCCCCCAGAACAATACCCGTGGCAAGATCACGCTCCCGTACCTTGCGTACCCCCAGAAATTCCATCCCGAAAGCCGCAATCCAGGCCATGCCCAGAAAACCCAGCAAGGGACTGATGCCCAGCAGGAAGGAAGCCGCCCCCCCGGCACTGCTCACATCGGCCAGGGCATGCCCAGCAAAGGCATTACCGCGTAATACGGTAAACACCCCGATCACTGCGCTGACCAGCGCTGCGCAGGCACCGACAAGCAAGGCGGTTTGCACCGGCTCACTACTCAAAAAACTGGAATGCGCTAAAAACGCCCACAGATTCTCCATGATACTAAACCCCCGCTACCGGATGCGGCTCATGCGATGTCGTGCCCGTCTCAACCTCTTCAGCGGCGAGATCGGGTAACACCAGTATCCGCTTGCCGTGACGCAACACCGTAACCGAATAACCATAGAGCTTACCCAACACCTCAGGCTGCACTACCTCTTCCACGCTCCCCGCAGCGGCCTGTCCACCCACCAGATAGACCAAACGATCCATCACCGGCAGCAGAGGATTCATATCGTGGGCCGTCACCAGCACGGCAATGTGCTGGGTGTGGGTCAACGTACCGAGCAGTGCCACCAGTGCGTTGGCACTGCCAAAATCCAGATTGGCCAGGGGCTCGTCGAGAATCAGCAGGCGCGGCTGACGCACCAAAGCATGGGCAATCACCGCCCGCTGTTGCTGACCGCCAGAGAGTTCTCCTACCCGCTGATCGGCAAAGGCTCCGGCCCCGACCGCGTGCAACGCCTGATCTACCAAGGTTTTTTTACGGCCGGAAAACAACGGCAGACCAAGGTGATGCCCATCCAGCCCCAACTGCACCAAATCACGGGTCCGCAGGGGGATGTCCGGATCAAGGGCAATTTTCTGTGGCACATAGCCCACCAGAGCACGGCGCTGATCCGCCGGTGCGCCATCAATCAGAACCTGCCCAGAGCGCTGCGCCGTCAGGCCCAGTAGGCTACGCAACAGGGTTGTTTTGCCCGCCCCATTCTCACCGATCAGAGCGCAGAGCTGACCGGGGTAAAGATCAAAACTGACATTCCGTAAAATGCTGCGGCCGCCCAAATCTACCGAGAGACGAGCAACCGAAAGTACCGGATCAGACATTGCCAATGCCGGACTACTTCAGCACGGTCGTCGACATACCGCGCTCCACGGCATTACGCAGGGCATTGGTTTCCGTCAGCATCCAGGACTGATAACTATCACCCGTCGGCATGGTTTCATAGACTCCGACCACGGGGATATTCTCTGCTTTCGCCTTACTCAGAAAAGAAGCCGTCAACGAATTAGTAACTTGCTTATTATAAACAAATGCTTTTATTTTATGGTGCTTGATGAGCTGATTCTGGATGCTCACATCCTGCGGCGCCGGGTCGGTACCATTCATGATGGCGGCCTGCAAATTCCAAGGTGTTTTGACATCGCAACCGGCAGCCTGCAACAGGTAGTCTGCAACAGGCTCGGTCACAGCTACCGGCGTGCCACCGAACTGGGCCTTGAAGCTGGCGATAGCCAGATGCCAGGGCTGCAGAGAGACATCAAACTTGCGCACATTGGCGGCAAAATAAGCAGCATGGGCCGGATCCAGTTCCGCCAAGCTTCGGGCAACCGCCTGGGCAACTGCAGGCATAGTCTCCGGTTTATACCAGAGGTGGGGGTTTTTGGTACTTTCCGGCAGGTGAAGTAAATCCTGAACCACAATCACTTTGCGCTTGGGATTAGGGTCGGACGCTAGAATCTTTTTGACCCAACCATCGTAGCCCACGCCATTACGAACCACAATCTGCGCCCCGGCGATTTCACGGGCCACAGCAGGGCTGGCTTCAAAAGTATGGGGGTCGGTATTAGGATTGCTTTCAATGGCGCTGACGGTGACATACCCCCCGCCGATCTGGCCGATCACATCGGCATACTCATTTTCTACACCCACCGCATAAATCGTCGCTGCAGTAGCCATCTGTGCCATGCCCAGCCCAGCAAATAAAGCGATCAGTGGCAACAGAGCAGGCATCCGGCTTCGTAAGCAATGCTTAGGCATTGAATGGACCAATGCCTTCTGATGGTTAAACGGAATCACGGGCAAATCCTCGGAGGCCGACGTATGACCAGCAGACAGACACCAAATCTTTGTAATGCAACATTGTTGCAATTTAGTGAAACAACACATCATTGTCAAGCGTGAAAACACACGGGAAAGTGACGCGCGCCCACGCAACACTGAAGACTTTCACGCCCAGCACTCAGAGTGCTGGAATATTCGAACTGGTCCCAAACTTCCCCTGCCGTGAAGCTTGGGGGTAAGATAAGGCGATTACTCCATTACCTGCGGGAAAATACCTCATGAGCCAAGCCCCCCACCCCACCCTCGATACCGGCATACTGACCCAGATTGTTGATGACATGCTGGACCTTGCCCGCGAGCAGGGGGCCAGTGCGGCAGAAGCTTCCGCCAGCACCAGCAAAGGCTTATCGGTAACGGTGCGACTGGGGGAAGTCGAGTCTATTGAATATCATCAGGACAAAGGGCTGGGAGTGACCGTCTATCTGGGCCAGTCGAAAGGCAGTGCCTCTACCTCCGACTTCTCCCGCAAGGCGCTGTCAGAGACGGTTTCTGCGGCACTCACCATTGCCCGGCATACGGCAGCAGACCCCTTTGCCGGGCTTGCCGACCCCGCACTATTTGCCACAAACTTCCCAGAGCTGGACCTCTATCATCCTTGGTCCATAGATGCCGACACCGCCGCTGATCTGGCACGCCGCTGCGAGGTCGCCGCCCGCGACAGCGATTCGCGTGTTCACAACTCCGAGGGCGGCAGTCTCGGCACCGGCGAGGGCGTCTCGGTCTACGGCAACACGCTGGGATTCATAGGCAGCAGCCGTTCCTCGCGGCACAGTCTGTCTTGTTCGGTGATTGCCGAAGATACCAAAGGTGGTATGCAGCGGGATTACTGGTATGATGTGGCGCGCGCAGCGGATGCTTTGGCAACCCCGGAAGCGATCGGCAAAACAGCAGCACAACGGGCTCTGCGCCGACTCGATGCCCGCAAGGTAGCCACTACCAAGGCCCCAGTGCTTTTCGAAAATCAGGTCGCCTCCAGTGTCATCGGCCACCTCGCCAGCGCCATCAGCGGCGGCAGCCTGTATCGCAAAAGTTCCTTCCTGGTCGACAGTCTCGGCAAGCAACTCTTCCCGAAACACATCCGCATTTATGAAGAACCGTTACGGCGGCGCGGACTGGGTAGCAGCAGTTTCGATGGCGAAGGCGTCGCCACCCGAAACCGCGATATTATCGCTGACGGTGTATTGGAAGGTTACATTCTCGACAGCTACAGCGCCCGTAAATTAAACATGAAGACCACGGGTAATGCCGGCGGCGCCCACAATCTCACTCTACAACCTGGCGATGCCTCTCTGGAAGACCTGCTCCGCCAGATGGGACATGGCCTGCTGGTTACCGAACTCATCGGCTTCGGTATCAACATGGTTACCGGCGACTACTCACGGGGCGCAGCAGGCTTCTGGGTCGAGCACGGGGAAATTCAATATCCTGTTGAAGAGATCACCATCGCCAGCACCTTGCAGGCCATGTTCCAGGGCATGAGCGTGGTGGGCAGCGATATGCTCATCCACGGCAATACCGGCTGCCCTTCCATTCTTATTGACGAAATGATGATTGCTGGCGACTGAGGACGACAGCCATCAGCAGCAGAATCAAGCTCAACAACAGATAAGGGAGACTGCCCCAGCGCCCGTAAGGCGTTTCCCCCGCCATCGGCTGTATGGCCTCATTCAGGGTGCCCAGCACAAACTGCGGCAATTGCGCACGCACCTGCCCGCGTGGCGAAATCAGAGCCGTGATTCCGGTGTTGGTCGCCCGAATATCGGGTTTCTGCTCCTGCAAGGACTGCATCGCCGCCATTTGCAGACTCTGCGCTGCGGCGATGCTATGGCCGTACCAGGCATAATCACTGATATTCAGAAGAAAAGTGGCACCTTCTTCCACACCCTTGCGCACATCCCGGGAGAAAGACTCTTCATAACAGATGGTTATACCGGCTTTCTGTCCGTCCACGGGCAAAACATAAGGCCCATGCCCGGAAGAAAAGCTCCCCAGTCCCGGTAAAAAATGACGCACCAGCGACGTGAGCAGGCTCGGCATCGGGATGTATTCCCCGAAAGGCACCAGATGCTCTTTCCGATACCAGCGCAAAGGTGCCTTACCAGCAATTTCCATGGCCGCATTGTAATATTTGTGGCCCGCATCTTCGGGGACACCGATGAGCAGAATTTTATGGTGCATCGCTGACCACTGCTGCAATTGCGCGATCAGGCCCGGAATTTCCGTCTGGAAAACAGGAAAGGCTGTTTCCGGCAAAACGATCAATTGGGTGTTCGGCGGTGTCTGCAAGATCAGATCAACGTAGTGATGCAAAATGTCGCTGATTTTACCCGCATTCCACTTTTCGGTGATGGCAACATTCCCCTGCAGCAGACTCACCCGCAGCAGTTTGCCTGCGGGATGGGTAAACGACACGGATGCCGCCGCCATGGCTACGCCGGAAATCACGAGGAGCGCCGCGACGCCTCCCATCAACACTTGGCGGGACTGCCGCCGTTGCAGCATATAAACCAGAATAGCCGCCGCCCCGGCGGTTGCCAGCCCCACCCCGTACTGGCCAAGCCAGGATGCAAAGCCGCCAAGAAAGGCATGGGTCTGGGTGTACCCCGTCGCCAACATGGGGAAGCCTGTAAAAAGACGTGCCCGCGCCCACTCCCCCAAAATCCACAGAACCGGCAGGGCCAGTAACCGGGCATTGCCGACAAAAAAGCGGGTGGCCAGCCATAAGGCCAGCGCCGGATAGACGGCACAACAAGCCGCTAGCAAAGCTACGGCCCCTTCAGCTAATGCCCAATCCATGTTGGCAAAATTATGCAGGGTGATGGCGATCCAGTTGGTTCCCGCCGCAAAGGCCGCAAAACCGAAAATGGCCCCGAGAGCGGCCGCACGGCGCGGATGTTCCGCTGTACTCGCCAGCCAAAACAGACCAAAAAGCAGGGCGATGGCCAGCGGCCACAAGGCCAAGGGCGCGAAGGCCAAGGGCCAGGCCGCACCCAAAATCAACGCGGCTAAAAGCCGCACAAGAAAGTGCGGCTTTTTCAGTGCACCACCCTTCACGCGCTCTCTTGAGGTGCCGTTTCCGGCTGAGATGCACTGCGCGGTGGTGGCGGCGGCGTCACACGCAAAATCTGCACCCGCTTACGATCCGCTCGCAATACCTCCAGCCGCAAATTCCCCTCTTCAATCACTTCACCCATACGCGGCACATGCCCTAAGCGCGTAGCCACCCAGCCACCCAGGGTGTCGGCATGCCCATCCGCCAGGTGTGCCACAAAATGTGCGTTAAATTCTTCCAGAGGAATCAAAGCATTTACCAGGAAATCTCCATCCTCCCGCGGAGCGATCATCACATCCTCATCAATATCATATTCATCCTCAATTTCACCGACGATGATTTCCAGCACATCCTCAATGGTGATCAGCCCGGCGACCCCACCGTACTCATCTACCACCACGGCCATGTGATGCCGACCCGTGCGGAACTCGTAAAGCAAATGATCCAGATGCTTGCTTTCCGGGATAAAAGTCGCCGGACGGAGCAATTCCGTCAGCCGCGGCGTTGGCATGTCACCCCGACAACCCCGCAACAGATCTTTGGCCAGGAGAATGCCGCGCACATCATCGCGATCATCCCCCACCACGGGAAAACGCGAGTGCCCCACCTCGGACACCCGGGCGACAATCTCTGCTAAAGGCATATCCAGTTCAATCACTTCCATCTGTGGCCGAGGAATCATCACATCCCGCACCGTGAGCTCGCCCATACGGAAAATTCCATCCACCATCCGCGCCGCTTCGGCATCGATAATCTGTCGCTCGCCCGCCTCACGGACCAATTCCAGCAGGGTATCCTGATCTTCCACATTGCCACGCAAGGACTGGGTAAAACGCTCCCACCAGCCCCGTGGTCGTTCCTGGTTACTGCGATCATCACTCATGCATTTGGTTCAGGTAAGGGTCGGCCACACCCATTGCAGCCAGCAATCGGGTTTCCAGCGCCTCCATCTCCTGCGCCTCGGCAGCTACTTCATGATCATAGCCAAGGAGGTGGAGGGTGCTGTGAATGAGCAGATGACGATAGTGATCGCGCAGGTGCTTGCCCTGCTCGACGGCCTCACGCATCACCACCGTCGGCGCGATAACAATATCGCCCAGCAAATCGCGGCGGAACATGGGCAGTTGCACATCCTGCGGGAAGGACAAACAATTGGTCGGCCTTGCCTTGCCCCGATATCCCTCGTTCAGGGCGGCAATTTCGGTATCATCCACAAAAGTCAGGGATAGATCGCAGATCCGGTCATCCGCAGATGCCCGCGCCGAAGGAGCGGACAGCGCCTGCAATATCGAGCGACGCGCCTCAGCGCGGGATGGTAGGGGCAAGGCCGCAACAGTATCATCCACAGCCATGCGCAAATAAAGACGGCTCATATTTTCGCTCCGAAGCGGTCATAAGCCTCCACAATCCGGGCTACCAGCGGATGACGGACTACATCGGCACTTTCAAAAAACACCATCTCCACACCCGGCATATCGTCGAGCACATCCATGACCTGCACCAGCCCGGAAAGCTGCCCACGCGGCAAATCCACCTGCGTCACATCGCCGGTTACCACGACCTTGGCGCCAAAACCCATGCGGGTCAGGAACATTTTCATCTGTTCCGGAGTGGTATTTTGCGCCTCGTCGAGAATGATAAAGGCATCATTCAGGGTACGCCCGCGCATATAGGCCAGTGGTGCCACTTCAATCACCTGCCGTTCCATCAGTTTGGCGACCTTCTCATAACCCAACATTTCATGGAGAGCATCGTAAAGCGGACGGAGATAGGGATCGACTTTTTCGCTCAGGGATCCGGGCAGAAAACCCAGACGTTCGCCCGCTTCTACGGCTGGGCGGACCAGCACCAGACGCCGCACCTGATTGCTGTCCATCTGCTCCACCGCTGCGGCGACGGCGAGATAGGTCTTGCCCGTACCGGCTGGGCCAATGCCGAAAGTGAGATCATTGTGGCGGATAGACTCCAGATAACGGCGCTGCCGTTGCCCGCGACCACGAATCATCCCTTTGAGGGTCTGTACGCCGGAAGACTCCACCGCCGTAACGCCCGCCTCCGCCTCCAGTTGCACATTCTGGATGCTATGGTGCACCCAATGACTGGACAGCGAGCGCCCTTGGCGTACCTGAGTATAAAGATGGGAGAGTACATCCTGCGCGACCTGCACAGAAGCGGCTGGTCCGGTGATATGAAAGCGCGTGCCGCGGGGCAGGATCACCACCCCTAAGCGTGACTCGATCTGTTTGATATGGCTGTCCAGTTCGCCGGACAGTTCGGAGAGCATCGCCGCGCTCGCCTGCTCAGCGATGAAATCGCCGTGACTTACACTCAGCGTCTTACCAGGAGGCTCCATGGGGTTATACGGCAAGGCGCTGGCTCGCCGGTGCCACCTGCACCACACGCCCGCGCAGACTATTGGGCAGCGCTGCCGTAATTTCGACATCCAGCATCTGTCCGACCCAATCCATGGAACCCGCCATATTGACTGAGCGATTGCAGGCGGTCTTGCCCGTCAGTTGCTGCGGATCGCGGCGCGATGGTCCTGTCATCAATACTGCCTGCCGCGTACCCACCAATGCTTGCGCGTAACCCTGCGCCAGCCCGTTGATACGCCCCTGTAATACCGCCAGACGCGCATCCTTGACGGCCTCGGGCACGCTGTCTTTCAGCTTCAGTGCCGGTGTATTGGGACGCTGGCTGTATTTGAAGGAGAACGATTGATCAAAACGCACCGCATCGATCAACTCCATAGTCGCGGCAAAGTCTGCATCGGTTTCGCCCGGAAAACCCACGATAAAATCCGAGGAAATCTGAATACCGGGACGCGCGACACGCAGACGTTCAATTTTATCTAAATACTGCTCAACCGTATGCTTGCGATGCATACGCCGCAAAATACGGTCAGAACCACTTTGTACCGGCAGGTGCAGGTGCGGTGCCAGTATCTCAATATTGGCATGCGCAGCAATCAATTCGTCATCCAGGTTACTGGGATGGGAGGTGGTATAACGCAAGCGCAGTAAATTGGGAATTCGCGCCAGGCGTGCCAGCAGATCGGCCAGGCCACCCTCACCTACCAATCCCGTCGCACCCCGGTAGGCATTAACGTTTTGGCCCAGCAGAGTGATCTCGCGCACCCCCTGATCTACCAGCGTACGCGTCTCCCGCAGGATGTCGGGCATGGGGCGGCTATATTCTCGCCCCCGGGTATGAGGCACCACACAGAAGGTACAGAATTTATCGCAACCTTCCTGAATAGTGACGAAAGCGGTAGCGCCGTCACGACCGGGCCGTTGCGGCAGGTGATCAAACTTCTCCAGCATCGGGAATGCCACATCCACCTGGGGACGGCGCTCGGCCAGACAGGCGTCTAGCAAGTCCGGCAAGCGATGCAGCGTTTGTGGCCCGAACACCAGATCTACATAAGGCGCCCGCCGCCGCAGTCGCTCACCCTCCTGACTGGCCACACAACCCCCAACCCCGATCACCAACTCCGGACGCCGCTCCTTTAAAGGGCGCCAAAAACCCAGTTGGGTAAACACTTTATCTTCGGCTTTTTCACGGATGGAGCAGGTATTGAGCAAGAGTACATCGGCGAGCAACGGATCATCCACCAGATGCAACCCATGGCTGACCGCAAGCACATCAGCCATGCGCTCGGAGTCGTATTCATTCATCTGACAGCCGTAAGTCTTGATATACAGGTTCTGCAATGCATTCCCAGAAGAAGTGAGGACCTATGAACGATGATAGGGCCACCCCGAAGGATTGACAAGGGGTGGCCGCAGATTACGGAATCATCCCAGGCCAAGCGCTGATTTTAGCAAGAAGTGAAAGCGCTGATCATCCTGAACACTGCCCAGCAGACCAAAACGAGTAGCCACCGCAGTAACCTGGGGGCCCTTCGGCGTAACCGTCACATCCACCAGCATGTGTCCGTTACGCGCATGAATAATGCTGCCTTGAGGGGAAGTGCCCGCAGTTTCGGTATTGAGAATGACACAATGCATCCGCCCCAGCACCTGCGTAGCTGCCGCAAGGGTGGGCTGAAATGCCGTCGGGTAGTAATGTGTTCTCTGGCCCGTATAGATCGCCGCCAGCGGTCCACCCTCCGTGCTACAGGCGGCAAGCAGGATCGGGGACAACAACATCATAATCAGAAGCAAACGCTTATTCATCTCCATCCTCATTATAAAATCCAGAAAACCAGTTTTCCACAACGCCAGTATAACCCAAATGGAGTCCGGCATGACGCCATCCGCGGCACCGTGCTACAATACGCGCCGTTCCTTCGGCGACGCGATGACCAGCGTTTTGCCTCCACCGGTGGAGAAAGCCCATGTCCCGATCTCCCGGGCCGATGTCCCAGGCTTGGCACTTTACCCGCGAGTTTTTACGCGATCCTCATGCTATTGGGGCTGTGCTACCCAGTTCACCCTTCCTCGCCCGCCGAATGGCCGCTATGGTGCCCCACGGCCCCGGCCTGGTGGTCGAATTGGGGCCGGGTATGGGGCCAGTAACCAAGGCCTTACTGGAAAGCGGCATCCCACCGCAGGATCTGGTTCTTGTCGAGCAGGCACCGGCCATGGTCCACCACCTGCGTCGGCATTATCCCGAGGTGGAGGTCATTGAAGGGGACGCAGCACACATTCAACACCTGGTGGCGCATCGCGGCCCGGTCCGCGCCGTGGTGTCCAGTCTGCCGCTGCGCAGCATTCCCAAAACGGTCGTTGAACGCATCTTTCAGCAACTGCCAGGGATCAGTCGCCACGGTACAGTATTCATCCAGTTTACCTATCACTTCCGCTGTTCCTGCGCGGGCTTGCCAGCGGACTTTCGTCGGGGAAGGATGGCTGTGGTCTGGCGCAACGTGCCGCCAGCGCGGGTGGATGCCTTTATTTACCACGCACCCCAGCAGCGCTGATTGAGTCGCATTGACATAAGAAGAGGCGAAAATGATGCGGCATGACCAGAAGACGCAGAGTCCTGCGCCAAACAACGGACCACTGCCTTTTTCCAAAATGATCACCAAAAACCCACCTCCCTTGCGCCATGCCCCTCGTCTGCTATGGCCTTGGCTGACCTTACCTGCCTCTCTCACTGCAGCGCTGCAACGAGCCTACGAAAAGCCGCATATGGTGCAGGCGCTGCTGCTGGGTAGTGGACGTGCGAATCCAACGCCGACTGAGCGCTACCTATTACGCCTACATCGCGGAGAGCAGATTTTTTGGCGCGAGGTCCTCTTGCACGGTGGCGACGTGATGCGTCCGGCACTCTGGGCGCGCACGACCATTCCGTTGCGCGGGCTACGTCGCGGCCTCTTACCGCTGACCAGGCATGGCACGCGCCCCATCGGCAATACCCTATTCCGTCACCGCCGCTTGTGGCGCTCCCCGATTCAAGCCGAGGGCCAGCCCCGATTCGGCCAACACCGCTGGCAGCGGCGGTCGGTATTACGTCGCGGTGGTGCAAGTGTCCTGGTCGAAGAGCATTTCCTGCCGGACCTGCCACGCTGGGCGGGTCGAGGACGACGCTGATGCAAACGATTCCCGCGCCGCGCCGCCAACGCGTACGTGCCTATGCGACCCTGATGCGCATGGATCGTCCCATTGGCACTCTGCTCCTGCTCTGGCCCACCTACTGGGGACTCTGGCTAGCCGCAAAGGGGACTCCGTCACTTGGTCTTTTCCTGATTTTCACCGCCGGCACCTGGCTGATGCGCTCGGCGGGTTGTGTGATCAATGATTACTTTGACCGCGATTTCGACCGGCAGGTCACCCGCACCTGCCAGCGCCCTCTGGCGACAGGTCTGATTAGCTCGCGGGCAGCACTGCGCCTGTTCGTCATCCTGTGCCTGCTGGCCGCAACCCTCCTGCCTCTGCTCAACTGGCTGACCATAGGGTTAGCAGGTGGCGCAGCGTTCATCACTGTTACATACCCGTTATTCAAACGCTTCACCCATCTCCCGCAAGCCTATCTGGGCATCGCTTTTTCCTTTGGTATACCGATGGCTTTTGCCGCGACCCTCGGGCGAGTTCCGACACTCGCCTGGTGGCTGATGCTGGCCAATGCCTGCTGGGTCGTCGCTTATGACACGGCCTACGCCATGGCCGACCGTCCAGACGACCTCAAGGCCGGAATCAAGTCGACAGCCATTCTTTTTGGACGTTTTGACCGTCACGCCATTGCCGGCCTGCAAGCCATCATGCTCATCATTTTTTTCGGGATCGGCGTCACGCGGGGCATGCATTGGCCTTATTGGATCGCCTTGGCGGGTGCCACCGTTCTCGCGGTCTACGAGCAGTCGCTGCTTGGCGGCGACAGGGATCAAGCGTTCCGCGCTTTTCTGCACAATAACTGGATTGGTCTGTTGCTCTTCTGGGGGATTGTCGCGGGCCTAGCCCCGAGCGGCACATCTGTAATACCGGGAGCCCTATGAAAATTGGCCATTTTTGGGCCATCCATGCCCGCCCAGAGCACTTTGAAGACAACCATTGACAAACTTATACACAATCCACTCATATACAGAGACAAGTCTGGGCGATTCCAGCACGTCATTGATGTCAATTATTAACACACTGTTTTTTATTAACTTTTATTTTGCACCCTTTTTAGGCACCCACTCTAACGCGTTGAAGAACAGGGAGTCTGAGACTTTTCAAGATGTTCATACACAGACTTATCCACAGAAGTTGTGGGCAACTTCATGAGCGATGAAGCAAACTGTATTCAAGTAGCCGTCATGGTACCGCTCCGCCGCATCTTTTCTTACGCCCTGCCGCCAGAGGGCCATCTACAGCCGGGTATGCGAGTGCGGGTACCTTTCGGCAAAGGCAAGCGCGTAGGTATTGTTCTCGGCTATGCCAGTTGCCCGCCCGACGTCATGCTCAAGACTATTGAACAGGTCCTGGACGCGCATCCCATTTTACCCATTGCCTTACAGCAATTGATTCACTTCGGAGCGACATACTACCATCACCCGCTCGGTGATGCCTGGGCTACCGCCCTGCCGACCCTGCTGCGCCAAGGTCGACCGCTGCCAAAACCCACTCCATGGGGTTACCGCCTCAGTGCTACCGAAGCACAGACGGCACCACGCCAGCCTGGAAAATTGCAGCAAGCGCTCCGGGAATTGCTCATCACCACAGGTGTGGTGCCTGAAGCAGAAATTCCCAAAGAATTACGCCCCATTTTACGGCAGGCCATCCGAAAGGGCTGGATAGAAACGGAGGCGGAAGTCATCTCACCTAAACAAGCGGTACCCTCTCCACACCGCCTGAATGCGGAACAAGAAAGCGCCGTGACGCAATTACGCATGGCCAAAGGCTTTAAGGCGTGGTTACTGGAGGGAGTGACTGGCAGCGGTAAAACAGAAGTGTATCTGGAAGCAATCCGGCCGCATCTGGAATCCGGAGCACAAGCCCTCATTCTGGCCCCAGAGATCGGTCTCACCCCCCAACTCGTAGAACGTTGCCAAACGCGTTTTGGCGAGCATCGCGTAGCCGCCCTGCACTCTGCACAAGGCGACGGCGAGCGTTTGCGCATCTGGGCAGCGGCAGCGGCTGGGCAGATTCAAGTCATCATTGGCACCCGCTCGGCACTTTTCGTGCCTCTGCCCCGTCTTGCCATGATTATTGTCGATGAAGAGCATGACCCCTCTTTTAAGCAGCAGAATGGCTGGCATTATTCGGCACGGGATCTGGCGATTCAGCGCGCGCGCCTGGAAAATATTCCCATTGTCCTCGGCTCTGCCACGCCCTCTCTGGAAAGCCTCTACAACGCGCAAAAGGGCCGTTATCAGCACCTAGAACTACGCCAGCGCGCCACTTCAGCCGATTTACCGAAGATGACGATCGTACCGCTGCGCCGCGAAAATCTGCAAGGTGGCATTTCCTCTACCCTGTTAACGGCGTGTAAGGAAACCTTGGAGGCAGGCAATCAGGTATTACTGTTCCTGAATCGTCGGGGCTACGCTCCAGCAGTACTCTGTCACGATTGTGGCCATGTGCTGCAGTGCCCTCGTTGCAGCGCTCCCATGACCTGGCATCGCCAACAGAAACGCCTCCGCTGTCATCATTGTAGTCACGAATCGCACTGGCCACCGGTCTGCCCCGCCTGCCGCAGTGCGGTGCTGGTCACCGTCGGCCAAGGCACTGAGCAACTGGAGGAGATACTTCGCCAGCGCTTCCCTCAGACCCCCATTTGGCGCATCGACCGCGACGCATTGCATGGTCGTGATGCCCTCGCTACAGCGGTCTCCGACATTCACCGGAATCGTGCTGCCATCCTTGTGGGTACCCAAATGCTGGCTAAGGGACATCACTTCCCGGCCGTCACTCTGGTCGGCATTATCAATACGGATCAGGGTTTATTCAGCGCTGATTTTCGCGCTCCAGAACGATTGTTGCAGACCGTTCTGCAAGTCGCCGGCCGCGCCGGCCGTGAAGAACGGCCTGGCCGAGTACTACTACAGACCCATCTGCCTGAACATCCTTTACTGCAAAGCCTCGCTCAGGGCGACTACCGTCCTCCGGCGCAGGCGCTCCTGGATGAGCGCCGGGCTGCGAGGCTACCGCCATTTGGCGCCCTCACCCTGCTGCGTGCCGAGGCGCACCAACGCTGCCGGGTAGACGAATTCCTGAAGGCCGCCTGCCAATGTGCACCGCTTGCCCTGGTGGAGATCAGTGGTCCGACGCCGTCGCTCATGGAGCGACGTGCCGGTTTCGAGCGTGCAGAGCTTTGGATACAAGCACCAGGCCGGGCCCAAATGCAGAAAGCGCTTAAACTCTGGCTACCACAGTTTGCCGAGCTTCACTCCGCCAGAAATGTTCGCTGGATGCTTGATGTCGATCCCTTACTGATCACCTGAATGCTTAACGATATAGTCAGACACTCAACTTGCATTGGCCTGTAGATATGCTATCCTCGGCGACGGCCAGTTGGGCCAGCTTTGATTAATTTGGGGTGTAAAATGGCGGTCGGCACAGTGAAGTGGTTCAATGACAGCAAGGGGTTTGGGTTCATTACGCCGGAAGATGGCAAGGAAGATGTATTCGTACATCACTCCGCTATTGAAGGTACGGGGTTCAAGACCCTGGCCGAAGGCGAGCGCGTCAATTTTGAAGTGACTCGTGGTCCGAAGGGTTTGCAGGCTGAGAAGGTCCGCCGGGCTTAATAAGCCCAACGGGTGGCTCTCTCAGCCATCCGTCCCCCCTGCGGGGAAAAGTAATTTACCGGTCTGGCTTTCGCAATTCCGGTTTCTTTTTTGTTCAGCTATCGCGCGCAGGCTTCTTCCGCTTTACTGGCCCAGCGCCACGCTCCTTGGATTTGTACTCACTTTTTGCCGGTTTGGCGGAGAGTATCTTGCGCGGCTTCGCAGGGGCAGCACGTCCCACCGGCGCGCCCGCATCGGTCGGGGCGATCTGCAAAGGCCGCCCCGAGACCCAGACCTTTTGCAGATGCTGCAAAACTGACGCTTGTATATCCGCAGGAAGCTCGACAGTGGTATGCTCGGCGCCAATCTGTACCTTGCGAATATTGCGGCTGGGTATCCCAGTCTCATTGGCGATCGCACCGACAATATTTTTGACTTGCGCACCGTGGCTTTCACCCACATCCAAGCGGAAGCGGCGCATAGGCACATCCTCCCCTCCCGAGGTGGCACCACCACCGCGCGGTGGCCGTCGTGCACTGCTGCCCCCACCCCGTTCATCTTCAGAGCGGCGACGTGATGATGGCGGTCGACCGGCACCTCCAGAGTCGCTGCGCATCGGCTTTGATACCGGGGCCTCGACAGGAACCAGGGGGCGCTCTTTCTGCACCATGTAAGCCAGCGCCGCAGCGATTTCTCCCAAACCTACGTCCTTTTCCTGCTGATAATCCGCAATGAGGGATTCAAAAACCGCAAGATCCTGACTATTCAGCACTTCTGACAACTGATCCTTGAACTGGCTCATCCGCCGATCCGCAACATCTTCTATGCTGGGCAGATGCATGGCTGTAATTGTCTGCCCCGTCGCCCGCTCGATGGCGTGCAGCAAATGGCGTTCGCGCGGCGCGACAAAGAGAATCGCGTCTCCGGTACGTCCGGCACGCCCAGTGCGGCCAATACGGTGAACATAGGCCTCGGTGTCATTCGGAATGTCATAATTGATCACGTGGGTGATCCGTTCGACATCCAAACCGCGGGCCGCCACATCAGTCGCAATAACAATATCCAGCGTCCCCGCCTTCAGGCGCTCAATGGTCTGTTCGCGCAGCGCCTGACTAAGATCGCCATTGAGGGCGCCACAGGCATAGCCGCGCGCTTCCAGGCGCTCCGCCAGCTCTACCGTCGCTGTTTTTGTACGCACAAAAACCAGCCAGGCATTACTCTCCTCTACCTCTAAAATACGGGTAAGAGCATCCAACTTGTGGGTACCGCTGACCTGCCAATAGCGCTGGCGAATAGCGGCCACTGTAGTCGTCGCTGATTTAATACGAATTTCCAGGGGGTCGCGCAAATAGGTTTTGGCGATGCGGCGAATGGCATCTGGCATCGTCGCAGAGAAGAGTGCCACCTGTCGGCCATCGGGCGTGTGTTTGAGGATATCCTCCACCGCGTCAATGAAGCCCATGCGCAACATTTCGTCGGCCTCATCCAGCACCACGGCCTGCAACTGATCCAGACGCAGGGTTTTGCGGCGCAGGTGATCCTGAATGCGTCCGGGTGTACCCACTACCACCTGCACGCCACGCTGCAGTTGCTTGAGCTGCAGGCTCATGGACTGTCCGCCATAGATGGGCAGCACATGGAATCCAGGGAGAAACTTAGCGTAGCTCTGCATCGCCTCAGCCACTTGAATAGCGAGCTCACGGGTGGGCGCCAGCACCAGCAACTGCGGCACGCGCAAGCTGAGATCAACGCGGCTTAACAACGGCAGCGCAAATGCAGCTGTTTTGCCGGTACCGGTCTGCGCCAGCCCGATAACGTCGCGCCCCTCCAGCAGCGGCGGGATGCTCTGCGCCTGAATGGGCGACGGTTGTTCGTAGCCGATCTCGGTCACCGCTTTCTGGATCGGTTCAGCGAGGGCGAAATCAATAAAGCGAAGATCGGATTCTTGAGACATGAGCACACCTGGACAACGAAGAGAATTCAGCGTCCACACTATACGCTAGTTGTGCGCAACTTGCAGTGTTTTCTTCGCACTATCATAAAAGACGCCACAACCTCAGTCAGCAAGCGGCACCAGGACCGGCCCAAAAAAGATAGCGCCCGGCTTGTTACGCAAGCACATAACGTGGCTCCTGACCGTGTGTCCTGACAAAAGTATCGGCAAAGGTGCGATGGCGCGCAGTTCGGTCTTCGGCCACTGAACGCATCCTGCGACACCTTGTGAGGTGCAGAGTCTATGACATAATACGCCCATGAATATTCTCTCGCTGGTCGCCGCCCTCATCATCATCCTCGCCGGGGCCGAGGCATTTACTAACGCGCTGGAGCACTTGGGAGACCGCCTGGGTATTTCCGAAGGGGTGACTGGTTCTATTTTTGCGGCGGTAGGTACCGCACTGCCCGAAGCCATGGTCCCTATTGTGGCGGTTTTCGCCGTTACCAGTGGGCAGCCAGCCCACCTGGGAGAAGAGGTGGGGGTGGGGGCCATTCTTGGTGCACCCATGATGCTGTCTACGCTGACGCTCTTTGTAATGGCATTATTCGTGTCGCCGCAACGGGGCTGGCGTGGGGCCTTAAACCCAGAACCCACGGGCCTGCGCCGTGATCTCGGCTGGTTTCTGGTTGCCTTTGGCCTGTCCGCTATCGCACTGTTTGTACCCCATCATATTACTTTGGTGCGTATTGGTATCGGTCTGGTACTGGTCACCTTGTACTTTCTGTATGTGATGGTGACGTTGCGTGCTTCTGCGGCGCTGGTTGCCGATGGACATGGCACAGAGGCAGGGCATGCCTTGTACCTGGGTAGGATCGGACTACCCACGCAGATGCCGGCGATCCTGATTCAACTTGCCATAGGGCTCGGCATGATTGTTTTTGGTGCCAGCATCTTCGTCGATGGCATCGAGGGGCTGTCACACTGGCTCGGCATCTCCGCACTGATTCTGTCTCTGCTGCTCGTCCCGGTGGCCACGGAGCTACCCGAAAAAATTAACAGCATCCTCTGGATTCGTCGACGCAAGGATACCCTGGCTTTTGCCAATATCACCGGAGCGCTGGTCTTTCAAGGAAGTCTGCTGCCCGCTATTGGGGTACTGTTAACCCCCTGGTCGCCCTCCCCCCCCGTTCTGCTGGGCGCAGGACTCACGCTGCTGGCCGGGGGATACACTTACCTTCTGGTGCGCCGCGGCGTGACCTTGCGGCCCTATCATTTTCTTTTCAATGGCGCGTGTTACGGGGCTTACTTCTTCGCCCTTACCTGACCGCCCGAAAGGTGCTCGCCGCACGGTGGTGCCTTTTGCTAGAATGTGAGCCATAGCCCCGGTAGCTCAGTGGATAGAGCAACCGCCTCCTAAGCGGTAGGTCGCGCGTTCGATTCGCGCTCGGGGCACCAATAACCCCTGCCAGAAACACAAATCCCGCAGTAGCATCGCCACCACGGGATTAATTCAGAGGCTAAGCCTGCATCGCCTCAGATAGAGTCGTGCATGTCTTCCAGCATCTGCTCAATCCGCGGCCCAAGGATGATTTCCATCGCGAAGCCCATCTTGGTTCCCGGGATTACCAAGGTATTAGAACGAGACATAAAACTACCCGGCAACATTTGTAATAGAGCGGGAAAGTTCGCTTCCTTATGGTCACGAAAGCGGATGACCACCATGCTCTCGTCCGGTGTCGGAATATCGCGGGCAATGAAGGGATTGGACGTATCCACCAGCGGTACACGCTGAAAATTAATGTGGGCGCGTGAGAATTGCGGGGTAATGTGGTGAATGTAGTCCGGCATACGACGCAGAATGGTGTCCACAATCGCCTCAGCGGAATAGCCGCGCTGGGCATTGTCACGGTGAATCTTCTGAATCCACTCCAGATTGACCACCGGCACCACCCCAACTAACAGGTCGACATAATTAGCCACGTTAACATCATCGGTCTTCACACCACCATGCAGTCCTTCATAAAACAGCAAGTCCGTACCAGATGGCATATCCTGCCAAGGGGTGAACGTACCCGGCGCGCTACCGCGCAGTTCAGCCTCAGGCTCGTCGTGAACGTAGTAACGCATCTGCCCATGACCGGTCTCACCATACTCACGGAACAGCCGCTCCAGCGCTTCAAAATCATTGCCTTCCGGGCCAAAATGGCTAATGGTTTTACCACCAGCCGCCGCCCTGGCGATGGCTTCACGCATCTCGGTACGGTTGTAACGATGGAAGCTATCACCTTCGATAATGACCGGGTCAATTTTCAAGCGCCTGAAAATGTCATGGAAGGCATGCTTGACGGTGGTGGTACCCGCCCCTGATGAACCAGTCACGGCAACGACGGGATGTTTCTTAGACATGAGAATGTAACCTCTTTAGTGAATAAAATCTGCAACAGCCCGCTCTACGGACAAAGCACCCTTTTCGGCCAGTTTAGCAAAGGACGCTCGCTGGTCAACATAAAGCGCTACCACAGAGGGCCTACACAGTGGCCCGGCGATGGCATCAATGATGACTAGAGACTGAGGTTACGCCAGATCGCTGTCGTCGCTTCAGCCTGATTCAGGGTATAAAAATGCAGGCTCGGTGCACCTTCCCGCAGCAGTAACTGGCACTGCCGGCTCAACAACTCAATTCCGAGCTGATACTGGGATTGCGGATCATCGGCGTAGGCTTCCATTCGGCGTCGCACATACTGCGGAATGTCCGCTCCACACATGGCAGAAAAACGGGATATCTGCTCAAAATTAGTGATAGGCATGACGCCAACAACCACCGGCACGTCAACCCCTTGCCGTTGCAAATCATCGCGCAACTGCAGATAGGCATCGGTATTGAAAAAATACTGGGTGATAATCGCATCTGCCCCGGCCTGCACCTTGGTCACCAGATGTGCCACATCATCACGAGCCGAAGTCGCCCGGGGATGAATTTCCGGATAGCCCGCCACATACACGTCAAAACCACCAAAATGGCGGATAAATGCAACCAGATCTGCAGCGTGCTGAAAGTGGCCGGGATTTTCCATACCTTCCGGTAAATCACCGCGCAGGGCAACGATACGCCGTATGCCCTGCTTCTGGTAATCCCTGAGAATTTCCCGAATCCCGGCTTCCGTGGACCCGATGCACGACAAATGCGGCACGGCCTCCAGATCATAATCCTGACGAATCATGGCCACAGTGACAAAAGTACGCTCGCGGGTGGACCCGCCCGCCCCGAAGGTCACCGAAGCATACTCGGGACCCAGGGGGAGAAGCGCGCTTATCGCCTCCCGCAGACGTTCCTCACCCGCCGCATTTTTAGGCGGGAAGAACTCGACGGAGTGTGCCATCAGTAGCGATACGCATCCGCTTTGAAGGGGCCATCAACGGACACGCCAAGGTACTTGGACTGCGCGTCAGTCAGACGGGTCAACACCCCCGCGAAGCCTTCCACCATATAGCGCGCCACTTCTTCATCCAAAGTCTTGGGCAGGACAGTAACCGTGACATGACGGGCCTTCTCCGCGGCAGGCAAATCAGCAAAACGTTCCGCGTAGAGATGCAGCTGGGCCAGCACCTGATCGGCGAAGGAACCGTCCATAATACGGCTGGGGTGCCCTGTAGCGTTACCCAGATTGACCAGACGCCCCTCCGACAGAAGAATCAGATAATCGTTGCTGTCGGGATTAAAGGCCTTGTCCGGAGTCGCATCGCGATAGATCTTATGCACCTGTGCCTTCACTTCGTCCCAAGCCCAGGCTTTGCGCATAAAGGCGGTATCAATCTCGTTATCGAAGTGTCCAATATTGCAGACCACTGCACCCTTTTTGAGGGCCTTCAACATTCCGGCATCGCAGACATTGAAATTACCGGTCGCGGTAACCAGCAAATCGATCTGTCCGAGAAGATCACGGTCGACACAAGCATCCGTGCCGTCGTTAATGCCCTTCTTATAGGCTGACACCACTTCGTAGCCGTCCATACAGGCCTGCATGGCGCAGATGGGATCCACTTCGGTGACCCGTACAATCATCCCTTCCTGGCGCAGGGAAGCCGCCGAACCTTTACCCACATCGCCATAGCCCAGCACCAAAGCCCTCTTGCCGGAGAGCAGATGGTCGGTAGCCCGCTTGAGCGCATCACTGAGCGAATGGCGGCAACCATACTTGTTGTCGTTCTTGCTCTTGGTGACGGAGTCGTTGACGTTAATGGCAGGGATTTTCAGGCTGCCGTCGCGGGCCATTTCCATGAGGCGATGCACGCCAGTAGTAGTTTCTTCGGAGACACCATGAATGCCAGCCAACAGTTCCGGATACTTTTCATGCAGCAGACCGGTAAGATCGCCACCATCGTCCAGTACCATGTTTGGGCGCCAGCCGTCAGGACCCTGGATAGTCTGCTCGACACACCACCAGTATTCTGCTTCCGTCTCACCTTTCCAGGCAAAAACGGGGATACCGGCTGCCGCGATAGCCGCCGCGGCCTGATCCTGGGTGGAGAAGATATTGCAAGAGGACCAACGCACTTCCGCACCGAGGGCCACCAAGGTCTCGATCAGAACAGCAGTCTGGATGGTCATGTGGATACAGCCCGCAATACGCGCACCTTTGAGGGGCTGCTGCGCCTGATATTTGCGGCGAATGGTCATAAGTGCCGGCATTTCGGTCTCGGCAATGCGGGTTTCTTTGCGTCCCCAGTCAGCAAGGGAGATATCAGCGACTTTGTAATCAGCGGAACTTTTGAGCACAGCATTCATGTAAGCGATTCCTTGAGCATGAAAGCGAGCGCGGTTTTACCTATGGGAAGTACGGATCGAGCCTGATCGTAACCCCGCCACCATTCCAGCGGGAATAACATCCAGCCGGACCAGTGAAACGGAACATAACGACTGCAGCGCCCCTCGACCCAATCTTCCAGCGGGGAGAACCCCCGCCAAAACATTTTTACCGCAGTCCGGCAGCGTCACGCAAGATCGCCGCCTTGTCCGTGCGCTCCCAGGTAAACTCGGGTTCTTCGCGGCCGAAATGACCATAAGATGCGGTTTTACCATAGATCGGACGTAACAGGTCAAGCATCTGAATAATGCCCTTTGGGCGCAGATCAAAATACTCCTGCACCATGGCAGCAATCCGGTCATCGTCAATCACGCCGGTGCCAAAAGTATCCACCATTAGACTCACGGGTTGCGAGACGCCGATAGCATAGGCTACTTGCACTTCACAACGACTGGCCAAGCCGGCAGCCACGATGTTCTTGGCCACGTAGCGTCCAGCATAGGAGGAGGAACGGTCGACCTTGGAAGGATCTTTACCGGAGAAGGCGCCGCCACCATGGCTGCCCTGACCGCCGTAGGTGTCCACGATAATTTTGCGACCGGTCAGACCACAATCGCCCACCGGGCCGCCGATCACAAAACGGCCGGTAGGATTGATGAGATACTTGGTGTCTTTGTGCAGCATCGCAGGGGGCAGGACAGGTTTGATGATTTCTTCGCGCACGGCTTCGACCAGATCCGCATGACTGATATCCGGGTGGTGCTGGGTGGAGAGCACCACTGCATCAATAGCCACCGGGCGGCCGTCCACGTAGCGCACGGTCACCTGGCTCTTGGCATCGGGACGCAGCCAGGGCAGACGGCCATCTTTGCGCACCATCGCCTGCCGCTCAGTCAGGCGATGGGCAAAATAGATAGGCATCGGCATCAGCACATCCGTCTCGTCACAGGCAAAACCGAACATCAGGCCCTGATCGCCAGCGCCCTGATCGAGATCAAGACCAGCCCCTTCGTCCACACCCTGCGCGATATCAGGAGACTGTTTGTCCAAAGTCTGTATCACCGCGCAGGAAGCCCAGTCAAAACCCATATCCGAAGAATCATAGCCGATGCGGCGCACCGTCTGGCGAGCCACATCCGCATAATCCACCGTCGCCGTGCTGGTGATTTCACCCGCCAGCACAATCAGACCCGTAGTGATCAGTGTCTCGGCCGCCACCCGACCACGGGGGTCCTGGGCCAGTATCGCATCAAGAATGGCATCGGAAATCTGATCTGCGACTTTATCGGGGTGACCTTCGGAAACGGATTCAGAAGTGAAAAGATGACTTTTGGACATGCGCTAAGTTCCTCGCTGGCTAGGCCGACTATCTCTGTCGACAGGGACAGAGCGCACTATATCAAAGGAAAGCAGCACAAGCGAAGTGAAACACACTCACCGCAAAGGCAAAAATTGCTCAAGCGTGACGGGTATGCGGCTTTAAGGATGCGCCGGACTGACTACCGGAAAAGAAGATTTATTGCCACCGCCCCAAAAATAGGAAATACCACCTGTCACCTGTACATCATTGAAGTTCGCACTGCTGGGCGTAGGGGCATTAAAGAGCAACTGATCCTGCACACCCAGACGCAAACCAATCTGATCATTCAACAGATACTGATATCCCACCCCGAAGACACCCATCAACGAGCTACCCCGCCCAACCTGCTTATTAAACAGGTTGCTGGATGCCCCCAAACCCAGAGAGAGGTAAGGCGTATTAGGACTGTCAAAAGCGTACAGATTACCCAGGACCGCCGCGCTGTATTGATTGGCGGCGCCAGTATGCGCGGGGCTCTGTAACTGAGCAAAGGCTGCTGCCACCTGCGCTTCAACCCCCACATGGGCATCTACACGTTGCCCCAGGCGCAGACCAACTACGCCGGCATCAGCTCCACCACCCCGTCCGCTGGACGTATCAAAAAAGGTGCTTCCGCCAAAGAGGTTGATGTAGGTCTCATCACGCGCAGACTGATCCGCCGCCCAAACCGGAATGGCGAGGACAAGCCCGGAGAACACCAGTAAAGCGCGCAACCCCCACTTCATGACCGCATGCACCTCGTATATAGCAGTATTGTGAGCTGAAACCTGTTACAATTCTAACCTGATTTAGATGAATATACCACACCCTTTAGCTCATTTTGACAAAAAACCAACAAGGAGTTTCCATGCCCACTCTCGTCTGCGGTTCTCTGGCCTTTGATACGATCATGGTTTTTCAGGATCGCTTCAAGGCGCACATTCTGCCCGATCAGGTACACATGCTGAACGTGTCCTTTACCGTCCCGGAAATGCGGCGCGACTTTGGCGGATGTGCTGGCAACATCGCGTACAACCTAAAATTGTTAGGTGGCAATCCACTGATTGTCGGCACGGCGGGCCAGGATTTCACGCCCTACCTCGATCACCTGAAAGCACTGGAATTAGACACCAGCCTGCTGCGCATCCTCCCAGATCATTACACCGCGCAGGCCTTTATCACTACCGACCTGGACGATAATCAGATCACCGCTTTTCATCCCGGTGCCATGTTTCAGGCTCAGGAAAACCATCTGACTGACCGCATTCCAGAGGGTGTGCGTTGGGCTATTGTTTCCCCGGACGGCCTCAGCGCCATGGTGCAGCATTTGGAAGACCTCACCAATGCGGGGATCCCCACCCTGTTCGATCCTGGCCAGGGTTTGCCCCTTTTTGATACCGAAACCCTGACACGCCTGATTGATCGAGCCGATTACCTCACCGTCAATGATTATGAATGCCAGATGGTGCAGGCCCGCACCGGTCTCAGCGTCGGTGAACTCTGCCAGCGCCTGAAAGCCCTGATTGTCACTCGCGGCGAGCATGGCTCGGTGATTTATCATGATGGCGAGGAAACGATCATTCCGGCCGCCAAGCCCAAAGCCGTTTTGGATCCCACCGGCTGCGGTGACGCCTATCGCGCCGGACTGCTACATGGTCTGGAACATGACCTCGGCTGGGAAACGATCGGCAAGGTCGCCTCGTTGATGGGCGCCTATAAGATTGAAAGTGCAGGCACCCAGAATCACCGTTTTACCTGGCCGGAATTCCAGGCGCGCTATTATGAAAACTTTGGCGAGAATATCAGCTAGATTTCGAGCCACTTAGGAAACGATGGGCTTATCTTCGGCATCCCAGACATTGATGCCACCACCAAGGTTGTAAACTTCGGTGAAGCCCATCTCCTGCAAGGTCACCGCTGCCAGTGCGGAGCGCGTTCCGCTGTCACAGTAAAGGACAACGACCCGATCACGTGCAGCGGCCAAATCCGGATGACAATGGCCATAATCAGGATCGGCTAAAGCCTCCAGATAACCGCGCGGCACATGGATAGCATCGGGCAGATGCCCCTCCACGAAGGCACAGGACTCCCGGACATCCACCACCAGTACATCATCGCGGCTGCGCAGCCAGCCCTCCAGCGTGTCGCCGTCTATCTCGCGAATTTGACTGCGCGCATTCTGTATAAAATCCGCCAGAGATTTGGCCATCAGGGACACATCACTTGAGCGAGATGCTTAGTGAGTTCGTCAACCCCAGCACTGGTATAATCCTTGTTTAAAGTGCCCGAAACCATTGCGGTAGTAGGTGCATCCAGTTTTTCACGCAACAAACCCAGAATATGTGGAGAAGCAACAAGCACCAAGCGTTGGAAAGCATTCTGCTTTCGCGCTTCACCTAAATAAGTTGCCAGTTCGCTGGCGAAGTGCAGCATTTCCGTCTCTTTAGGACTGGTTTGCCATTCGATGCCAGGTCGTGCCCCGGCGGCGAAGCTCTGCTGAACCCGCCCTCCTGCATCCGTCACCAGATCGTCCTGATGTTTGCGGCTGTCGGGATGGCTCCAATCCCGCAAGAGATGCAGCCCTGTATCGCAACCTTCATTTTTAAAGAGGCGCGCTTCCGCGGCATTACTTACCAACACCCAGGTTACGATAGCCATCATGTGTTCTCCTTTTATCAATTGTTACCTTACATAGATAGATGTGGCAACAACAAAAAACAAGCAACAAACTCCTCTTTCCCTGAGCCATAACATCATTCTATGATGAGACTGACTGCCATCCGCCTTTTGAGGAGTCCCCCCTATGCCCTCCCAACGCCCCAGCAAAACCGCGTGCTCGCTACCCCCTTTGGGTATGGATGCCTCCAGCCTGTGTATGGACACGCGTCATTATCTGCTGCGCACCCTGGGTGCCGAAGAGTCCGTCAGCTCGGGGAATAGTGTTTACACCGCGCTGGCGATGAGTCTGCGTGACCGGCTCATCGAACGCTGGAAGAATACCCAGAAAAAGGTAGCGGCCGAAAATGGCAAACGCACCTTTTATCTGTCTCTGGAGTTCCTGCTGGGACGGGCTATGGGTAATACCCTGCTCAACCTGGGTCTGGAAGACGCTGCGCACGACATGCTTACTCAGGAGCACCGTAAGCTGGCGGATCTCCTTGAGGTCGAGCCTGACGCTGGTTTGGGTAACGGTGGCCTGGGCCGTCTCGCCGCTTGCTTTCTCGACAGCTGCGCCTCTCTGGGCTTGCCGGTCACGGGTTATGGCATTCGCTACGATTACGGCATGTTCCGTCAGGAGATTCGTGGTGGCGAGCAGCTAGAGGAACCCGATCACTGGTTGAAGAACGGTTATCCCTGGGAACTGAAACGGCCAGAGCGCGTGCGCCGGGTCCATTTTTTTGGGCGTAGCGATACCTATTACGATGCCCATGGGAAAATGCGTCAGCGCTGGGTCGACACCCACGATGTCCTCGCCGTGCCTTACGATATCCCCATCCCCGGCTATCGTAACGACGTGGTCAACACCCTGCGCCTGTGGCGTGCAGCAGCCACCGATATTTTTGATCTCGGCGAATTCAACGCTGGCGCCTACCCGGAGGCGGTTGCGGCAAAAAATAGCGCAGAACACATCAGCATGGTGCTCTATCCCAACGATAGCAGCGAAAACGGCAAAGAATTGCGCTTACGCCAGCAGTATTTTCTGGCCTCCGCCAGTCTTCAGGATGTGGTTGCCGACTGGGTTGCTGTGCATGGCGAAAATTTCCGCGATTTTGCCAAACATCACTGCTTCCAGCTCAATGATACCCATCCCAGTTGCGCCGTGCCGGAACTGATGCGCCTGCTGATGGATGAGCATGACCTGAATTGGCAAGACGCATGGAACATTACCAGCCACACTATGGCCTATACCAACCACACGTTATTGCCCGAAGCACTAGAGCGGTGGTCGGTGCGTTTATTCCGCCAGCTCCTGCCACGCCTTCTGGAAATCATCCTGGAAATCAATGGACGTTTTCTGCAAGAGGTGGCGCGGCGCGCACCGGGTGACACCGGCTTGCTGCGGCGACTATCCATTATCGAAGAAGGCGGCGAGCAGATGGTGCGGATGGCGCACCTCGCCGTGGTGGGCAGCTTTTCGGTCAATGGGGTCGCGGCACTGCACACCAAACTCCTCTGCGAGGAGCTTTTCGCCGATTTTCACCATCTCTGGCCAAAAAAGTTTAACAACAAAACCAACGGGGTGACACCGAGACGCTGGCTGCAATGGGCCAACCCAGGGCTGCGTGACCTCATCACCGAGCGCATCGGCCCCGACTGGAAGTACGACCTGGAGCGCTTACGAGACCTGGCAGCGGCAGCGGATGATGCGGAGTTCCGTAAGCGCTGGGCAGAGGTACGTCGCGTTAACAAGGAACGGCTGGCGGCACTCGTGCACCGGCATACCGGCGTCACCTTCATCTCCGATGCCTTGGTGGACGTGCAGGTGAAGCGCATCCACGAATACAAACGGCAACTGCTCAACGCTCTGCATGTCATCCACTTGTATGATCGCATCAAGCGCGGCGAAGCGGCCGGGGTGACCCCCCGCAATGTCCTTTTCGCGGGCAAGGCCGCACCCGGCTATTTTATGGCTAAGCGCACCATCAAGTTCATCAACAACATTGCCCATGTCATCAATCACGATCCCGATACCGAGGGTTTGTTGCGCGTGAGCTTTCTACCCGATTACCGGGTCTCTCTCATGGAACAAATTTGCGCGGCGACGGATCTCTCCGAGCAAATCTCCACAGCCGGCAAGGAGGCTTCCGGTACCGGCAACATGAAGTTCATGATGAACGGGGCACTAACCATTGGCACTCTGGATGGCGCCAATATTGAAATCCGCGACGCGGTAGGTCCCGAACATTTTTTCCTCTTCGGATTGAATGCCCAGGAGGTCAGCCAACTGCGCGGGCACTATAACCCGCAAATTTACCTACAGGCGGACCGTGACCTGCAACGGGTCATGGATCTCATACAGAGCGGCTATTTCAACGCCTTCGAACCGGGCATTTTCGACCCCATCGTCCACGCTGTCACCCATCCCCACGATCCGTGGATGGTGCTCGCCGACTTTACCAGCTACAAGCTGAAGCAACGGGAAGCAGCGGAACTCTGGCATGATCAGACCGAATGGCAACGTCTCAGCATCCTCAATACAGCGGCCAGCGGCGTTTTTTCCAGTGACCGGACTATCGCCCAGTATAATGCGGATATCTGGCATCTTAAACCTCTGGTCATGACCCCATGACAGGATTCTCCTGATCTGTTCTAATGCTTTCCACTAACGGGGTATGTTCGCCATGCAGAGGAAACTGATGACCTATAAACCACGTCCGGTGTTACTCCTGATCCTCGATGGCTGGGGATATCGCGAGGATCCCGAGGATAACGCCATTGCTCAGGCACGTACGCCGAACTGGGATGGCTGGTGGCAGAGTCATCCCCATGGCCTCATCCATGCGTCCGGCGCCTCGGTAGGGCTTCCAAGCGGGCAGATGGGCAACAGCGAGGTCGGACACATCAATATCGGTGCCGGTCGCGTGGTATATCAGGAGTACGAACGTATTAATCGTACCATCGCCGATAGCAGCTTTTATACCAACAGCACCCTCTGTGCGGCGGTGGATGCCGCCAAGGCACAGGGCGGTGCTGTACATATTCTTGGCCTGCTTTCGGCAGGCGGGGTGCACTCCCACGAAGAACACATTCTCGCCGCGTTGCGCCTGGCACGAGGCCGGGGGGCTGAGCGGGTCTATGTGCATGCCTTTCTGGATGGTCGTGACACCCTGCCACGCTGCGCGGCGCTATCCCTGGCAAAGCTGGATGCCGAGATCAGCACCCACGGTGGCGCTCTGGCTTCAGTGATTGGCCGTTTCTATGCCATGGATCGTGACCACCGCTGGGATCGGGTACAGCAGGCCTATGATCTACTTACCCTCGGCAAAGGTGAACACTATGCCACGGGTGTAGAAGCGCTCGCTGCCGCCTATGCGCGTGGCGAAAGTGATGAATTTGTTGCCGCCTCCCAGATTGGTGCCAGCCCGGCGTGTATCGGCGATCATGATGCGGTGTTATTCATGAACTTTCGCTCCGATCGCGCCCGACAGATCACCCGCCCTTTTGTCGAAGCAGATTTCGATGGTTTCACCCGGCAGGTAACACCCCATCTCGCCGACTTCGTTACCCTCACAGAATACAGTGAGCGCTTTGACGTGCATGTGGCTTACCCCCCTACCCGCCTGAAAAACACCTTTGGCGAATGGGTGTCTCAATTCGGCTTGCATCAGCTGCGCATCGCCGAAACCGAAAAATACGCCCATGTCACCTTCTTTTTAAACGGCGGTGACGAAAAGGTGTTCCCGGGCGAGGATCGCGTATTGATTCCGTCCCCCAAGGTCAGCACCTACGATCTGCAGCCGGAAATGAGCGTGGATGAGTTGACCGATACACTGGTCACCCGTATCGAAAGCCGCCAGTACGATGCCATCATCTGTAATATTGCCAATCCCGATATGGTCGGCCACAGTGGCAAACTGGCCGCCGCCATTGCTGCGGTCGAGGCGGTAGACCGTAGTCTGGGTCGCATTGTCAGTGCTGCGCGCGCCGTAGGTGGCGAAGTGCTGATTACCGCCGATCATGGCAATGTTGAACAAATGCTGGATGTAGAGAGCGGCCAGGCGCACACCTCCCATACCTGCAACCCAGTGCCTCTGCTCTATATTGGGCGTTCCGCTGAGATTCTGGCCGGGGGTGCTCTGGAAGATCTCGCCCCCACCCTGCTCCAGCTCATGGGCTTGCCGGTGCCTCCTGAAATGGGCGGGAAAAACCTGGTGCAGACCCTCTAATCCATGTTGCTTCTGTCCCATCCCCGCGTCAGCGCACTGCTTGCTTTGACCATTCTCCTCCCAGTGGGAGCCGGGGCGGCAACATTGCAAGAGAAAATACAAAATAGCCGGCAAAAGCTGGAGCATATCCACGAAAATCTGGGGCAAATGCAGGCGCACCTCGCGGCGGGGCAGAAAACCCAAGCGCAACTGCGCGGAGAAATCAGCACCATCAATCAACAGGTTGTTGCGGTACAGAAAAAGCTGGTCGGTATTCAGCAGCAGCAGCAACTGGCAAAATCGCAGATTGCTGACCTGCGGGCAAAAATCAGCGCACTCCGAGCCGCGCTGGCGCAGCAGAAAAGCATTCTCGCCCAACAGTTGCGTGCTGCCTACACACTGGGTGGTGTCACGCCACTGGCCGTCTGGCTACAAACGGAACGTCCGGGGGAACTGGGGCGTATGAGCGTCTTTTATGAGTCTTTGGCTAGGGCGCGCAGTACACTTATTACCAAGACTCAAGACACGGCGCAGCAAATACTGAAGACCAAGCACGAGGTGCAAACCCACGAAATCCGTCTCGCCCAGTTGGCACGGCAAGTCGGTGCTCAGGAGCACACCCTCCAGCAACAGCGTCAGCATCACGCCGCACTGGAAAGTCAGTTGGCAGACCGCATTGCCGCCGACAAGGCGAAGATTTCCGAACTACAGGCGAACGCCCATATTCTCGATGGATTGGTGAGTCGTCTGGTCGTACAGTTCCGCCATCAGGAAGCAGTCGCCCGCGCGAAAGCGGCTGCCGCCGAGGCACAACGCAAGGCCGCAGCAGCGGCCCGTCGTGCAGCGGCGATAGCCGCACGACGGCAAGCCATTGAGCAACGTCGTCTAGCCCAGGGAGCCCAAGCAGAACAGCGGGCACGGCAGGTTCAACGTGCGGCAAACGCACAAAAGCAAGCACCGACCACTGTAGTTCGCCCGCCAACGATAGCGGCTGCGCCTGCATTGCCGGCAACGCCCATCGTTGGCCACGGCCACTACCCGGCGCCGGTAAACGGGCCTATCAGCGCCCGTTTTGGTGCACCTCGGGTGACTGGCGGACTCAAGTGGCAGGGTATTATCTTCCAGGCTGCGGTGGGGACACCAGTTCGCGCCATTGCGCCCGGCATGGTACTTTATGCGGGACCTTTACGGGGCTATGGACAGATTGTCATCGTGCAAATTGCACATAGCTTATTGGCCATATACGGGCACTTGGGTGCTACCGATGTCCACGTCGGAGAACAAGTCTCTACAGGTCGTCAGGTAGGCAGTGTTGGCAGTGGTGGGGAATTGGGGAACGATGGCCTCTATTTTGAGATGCGTAACGCAGGACACCCTGTTAATCCCTTGTACTACATTCACAATTGAGGAATAACCTAGCTCTTATGAGATGCACCATGTTGCCGCTCGCCTTCCTTTTGCCGCAAATAGCCACAGGTTGCAGCTATACCCTCGGAGACTTCATCCATGTCCACTCCCCGCTTCCCTAAACCGCTCCGCGGTACTGTCCTGGGCATCAGTGTTGGGCTCGTTCTGGGCGTCAGCATCAGTTTTGCGGTCACTGTTTATGCGGCCAAGGATCAGGATAAAATTCCGCTGGAACAAATCCAGACCTTCAGTCAGGTTTTCGCGGTTGTCAAATCCAATTACGTCGATCCCGCTTCCGATAAAAAACTGATGGATGGTGCCATCAATGGCATGGTCAGCGCCCTGGATCCCCATTCAGCCTATCTGTCGCCAAAAGAATTCAAAGAGATGCAAGTGCTCACCAATGGCAAATTTGGTGGGCTGGGTATCGAGGTAACGGGGGATCATGGGGTACTTAAAGTCGTTGCCCCCATCGATGGTACCCCGGCGGCGAAGGTGGGCATCAAATCAGGCGACCTCATCGTCAAAATTGACGGCAATGCCCTGCAGGGCATTGGTCTGCAAAAAACCGTGGATATGATGCGCGGCAAACCCGGTACGCAGGTAACCCTGACCATTTTGCGGCCCCCTCAGCCCCTGCCCCTACACTTCACCCTGACCCGCGCCATCATCAAGGTACAAAGTGTGCGCGCGACCATGCTTGCACCCGGTTATGGCTATATCCGTATCAGTCAGTTTCAGGAAAACACCGGCAGTGCGACCCGCAAGGCCGTAGAGCATCTGGAGCAGGAGGCCAACGGACATCTCAACGGTTTGATCCTCGACCTGCGCAACAATCCGGGTGGAGTGCTCGGGGCCGGGGTCGAAACGGCGGACACCTTCCTGAACAAAGGACTGATCGTCTATACCAAAGGCCGTACCCCCGACAGCGACATGCGCTTCTCCGCCCATGGACCAGATTATCTCCACGGCGCGCCCATGATTGTGCTCATCAATGGCGGCTCGGCCTCGGCAGCCGAAATTGTCACCGGCGCCCTCAAGGATGACCACCGTGCTCTGGTCATGGGCCAACGCAGCTTTGGCAAGGGGTCGGTGCAGACGGTGATGCCATTGAGCAATGGCGGAGCCCTCAAGCTGACGACGGCACTCTATTACACCCCGGCGGGCTGTTCCATCCAGAGCCAAGGTATCGTTCCCAACATTGCGGTGCAGCCAGCCAATGCACGGCAGCGCGCCCTGAATGCCGACCTCCTGAATGAATCGGAACTGCACGGTGTGCTGAAAGCGCCGGACGAGTGCAGCAAGGCCACCCCCCAGTACACCATCGCCCTACCGGTCTCCGCCACTGCCACCACCCAGTCCACTCAGGAAGATGAGGCCATGGCCGCCAGCGCTGTCCTGAAACCAGATCTGGCCAAGGATTACCCCCTGCACGAAGCGCTCGCCATCCTGGAAGGCAAGGCCGTCCCGGTACAGGAAGCGAAAGGGCAGACTGTCGATACCGTGATCCCCCTTCCAAAGGTAGTGGGACAATAATCCAGATACAAATACTTTGCTTTGTTATGTGCTGATCATGGATAAATTTCGCACACGCACGGTCGAAGCAAGGAAGGTTGTTCGGGCTGCCCAATGCTAGAGATTGTGCGTTTATTCTTAAATAGAGGAACAGGGCTATGGTGACCTCGGCAATACAGGTGCTTATCCCTGTAGCGGATGGCTTCGAGGATATGGAGGTGGTGATCTCCTGCGATATCCTACGACGGGCGGGCTTAAAAGTTGTCCTCGCTGGACTCGACGCAGGATTGGTCACTGGTGGGTGCGGATTGCGTCTGCAACCCGACGCGCTGTTAGCCGACGTGGTCAATGTTGATATTGATATAATCCTGCTCCCTGGGGGCAATAGGGGTGTACAGCAACTGGCAAAGTATCAACCGCTTATTCAGCTCCTGCAGGAAAGGCATCGGCGGGGGCAGATTATTGCCGCCATTTGTGCAGCGCCTGGCATGCTGGCTACCCACCATCTACTCGACGGGCGCCAAGTCACTGCCTATCCAGGCATCCTCGACCCGCAAAGCGCGGACTATACCTATCAAGAAAGTGCTGTAGTGATTGACGGTCCCCTGATTACTTCACGGGGACCTGGTACAGCTATGGATTTTGCTCTTACCTTGGTGGAGCTCCTCCTCGGTCCTGAAAAACGTCGGGAAACAGAGGCGCCACTGCAACGTAGTACCTCCTGAGACTTCCCCTTTGTCCGCCACTATGGATAATAGGGCCAGCGTCACTTAACCTGAAGGAAAATTTATGAAACTTCGCGCGGTCATTCTTGCTGCCACAGTCAGCGCTTTTGCAGTACCTGCTTTTGCTGCCCCTGTCGCCACCGTCAATGGTACCGCCATCGACAACAGCCAGGTGCAGGCCATCATGTCCATGAGCCCGGCGCTTGCCAAAGAGCCCAATGCCCGCGAGCAAGTGGTGCAAAATCTGGTAAACATGGAAGTGCTTTCGCAGTACGCCATCCATCACAAGCTAAACCAGTCCTCTGATGTCAAGCAACGTCTGTCCATAGCCAAGCGCCAGATCCTGGCCGATGCGGCGGTGGACCAGTATGTGAAAGATCATCCGGTTCCTGAGGCCGACATTCAGAATGCCTACAACAAGTTCGTCCAGGCCATGGGCAAGAAAGAATTTGAAGTACGTCACATTCTGGTGAAGACCAAGGTCGAAGCCGACAATATTATGGCTGCACTCAAGGCTGGCCAAAAGTTCTCTGCCCTAGCGGAGAAAGACTCCATTGACAAGGCCAGCGCCGCCCACGGTGGCGAACTCGGCTGGATTGTTCCCGGCATGGTCGTTCCGCCCTTCGCTCAGGCCATCGAGACAGCCCCCATCGACAAGCCCGTTGGTCCGGTGCAGACCCAGTTCGGCTATCACGTGATTGAGGTCCAGGCGACTCGTGCCCTGACCCCTCCGCCACTGAGTACCATGAAGGCCCGTATCAAAGCGCAGCTGCAACAGCAGGAGGCCGCCAAGTTTGTCTCCGATTTGCGCAGCCAGGCGAAAATCAATATCACCAAGTAATTTCGCTATCGCTTGAGCAGAAGCGCCGGGGCTTTCCCCCGGCGCTTTTTTTTGGCCGTCGGCGACCCCATCTTCAAGGGGTATAGGGTATGCCGATCTTGCTGATGGACTATCTTGCCAGAGTGGAGGGCACGCGCCACAATGACAGCAGATGTTAAATACTATGGGGTGTAGGTCATGGGTAAAACGCAGCATCGTCGCAGCACCATCCTGGAGCGCGAGCCACAGGTACAGGAGCCCCGAATGTACCGGGTGCTGCTGGTTAATGATGACTTTACCCCCATGGACTATGTGGTTCATATTCTTAAGACATATTTTCACAAGCCCCATGACGAGGCAGTTGCGGTGATGATGGCAGTACATCAGCAGGGCAAGGGGCTCTGCGGGATTTTTCCCTATGATCTGGCGGAAACCAAGGTTGCCTTGGTCACCGCTGATGCCCGGCAACGCCAGCATCCACTGCGCTGTATCATGGAAAAGGAGTGAGCCATGATCGATAAATCCCTAGAACAGTCCATCAATCAGGCCTTCCAGATTGCCCGTCAGTACGGACATGAATATGCATCCGTGGAACATCTCCTGCTTGCCCTTCTGGACAATCCTGACGGCATGGATGTGCTCAGCGCTTGCGGTGCCGATCGCGTGCATCTGTCGGCGGAATTACAGCAGTTTCTGGAACGCAAAGTACCCGCCATGGGTCCGGCAGGAACGGTCAATACCCAACCATCCATAGGTTTTCAGCGGGTCATTCAGCGCGCCCTCTACCATGTGCAGTCGGCAGGTAAGGAAGCGGTTTCGGGGGCGAATGTCATTGTCGCCATCTTCGCCGAAAGAGAGTCACATGCCGTTTATTTCCTGCAGAAAGAGCATGTTACACGACTTGATGTGGTCAATTTTCTAGCGCACGGCATGCGCAAGGATGAAGTCATGGATGAGGAAGAAGAGGAAGTCGAAGGCACCACGGAAAAGAAGGGAAATAGTAAGGACCCGCTTACCGTCTATGCGCGCAACCTCAACGCCATGGCGCGAGCCGGACGACTGGATCCGCTGATCGGACGCCAGGAAGAATTGATCCGAGCCCTGCAGGTGCTGGCGCGGCGCCGAAAAAACAATCCTCTCTTCGTTGGTGAACCGGGGGTCGGAAAAACTGCCATCGTCGAAGGCCTGGCGCGCGCCATCGTCGCTGGCAAGGTGCCGGAGATGCTGGAAGATGCGACCATTTATGCCTTGGATTTGGGGGCATTGATCGCCGGATCCCGCTATCGGGGTGACTTTGAAGAACGCCTGAAAGGGGTACTGAAGGCACTACGCAAGAAACCCAACAGCATCCTCTTCATTGACGAGATCCATACCCTGATCGGTGCCGGGGCCGCTTCAGGCGGCGCCATGGACGCCTCCAATTTGCTGAAGCCCGCCCTCGCCTCTGGTGAACTGAAGTGTATCGGGGCGACCACCTATCAGGAGTTCCGCCAGTATTTTGAGAAAGACAGAGCGCTCACCCGCCGCTTCCAGAAAATTGACGTGCCGGAGCCCTCTCAGGAAGAGTCCGTGCAGATTTTGCGCGGACTGAAGGGGCAATTCGAGCAGCATCATGGCCTGCGTTATACCGACACAGCCCTGCGCGCGGCGGTAGAACTATCTGTCAAGCATATCCATGATCGTCATCTGCCCGACAAGGCCATTGATCTCATCGACGAGGTGGGCGCGGCACAAGCGCTTTTGCCTGCGTCTCGGCGGAAGAAGAGCATCGGCGTTCACGATATTGAAGAGATGGTCGCCCGGGTGGCCCGTATTCCGGGTAAGAATGTCTCTATTGACGATCGTCAGGCGCTGAAGAATCTGGAGCGGGATCTGGGATTCGTCATCTACGGTCAGGAAAAGGCCATCCACGAACTCTCCGCAGCTATCAAAATGGCACGGGCAGGCCTGCGCCACCATGAAAAGCCGGTGGGAAGTTTCCTCTTCTCCGGCCCGACCGGGGTAGGCAAGACCGAACTCAGCCGGCAGTTGGCCAGCCTGCTCGGCATTCCGCTACTGCGCTTCGACATGAGCGAATACATGGAGCGGCATACGGTGTCGCGGCTTATCGGTGCACCACCGGGATATGTCGGGCATGATCAGGCTGGGCAACTGACGGAGGCAGTGAGCCGTAATCCACATGCGGTGCTATTGTTGGATGAAATTGAGAAGGCGCACCCGGATATCTTCAATGTGCTTTTGCAAGTAATGGATCACGGCAAGCTGACCGATGCTGGCGGCCGCGCAGTGGACTTCCGCAATGTAGTGCTGATCATGACCACCAATGCAGGGGCCGAGACACGCGGCAAGGCCACCATCGGTTTCATGACTACGCCCCAGGGCGACGGTGGACAGGAGATGGAAACCATCCGCCGGGTCTTCGCACCAGAGTTCCGTAACCGTCTGGATGCCGTCGTACCCTTCACGCCACTCTCTAAGGAGACGGTGCTGCATGTGGTAGACAAGTTCGTCATGGAACTGGACGAGCAGTTACTGCAAAAGGGCTACAGCCTGGAGATCAGCGCCGAGCTGCGGCAGTGGCTGGCAGACAAAGGCTATGACCCGCAGATGGGCGCACGGCCGATGACGCGGATTATTCAGGAACATCTGAAGAAACCACTGGCGGAGCATATCCTCTTTGGCGACCTGCCCAAGGGCACGCGCATCACTGCGCGCCTGGAGGATGGTGCGGTGAAGCTGGAAATACCGGAGCCGGTGCATCAGGAGTGACGGATGGGTAGGGCGCTATTACATTTTGACAATACCTATGCGCGCGAGCTGGAGGGTTTTTTCGCCCCCTGGCAGGCCGCCACTGCTCCAGCGCCCCGATTGCTGCTACTGAACTACGCGCTGGCCGAAGAACTGGGGCTCGATAGCGCGGCACTGGATAGCGATCTCGGTGCCGCCATTTTTTCGGGAAATCAAGTGCCAGAAGGGTCGCATCCGCTCGCCCAGGCTTATGCGGGGCATCAATTTGGTCATTTCTCCCCGCAATTGGGCGATGGCCGCGCCCTCTTGCTCGGCGAGTTGATCGATCGCCATGGTCGGCGCCGGGATATGCAACTGAAAGGCTCCGGTCGCACGCCTTTTTCGCGGGGCGGCGATGGCAAGGCGGCACTCGGGCCAGTGCTGCGCGAATATGTCATCGGCGAGGCCATGCATGCACTGGGCATACCCACAACTCGCGCGCTGGCCGCCGTCACGACAGGGGAAACCGTCCATCGGGGAATGGGGCTCCCCGGCGCCATTCTCACCCGCATCGCCGCCAGCCATATTCGCGTCGGCACCTTTCAATTTTTTGCCGCACGCAACGAAAGCAACCGAGTTAAACAGTTGGCCGACTACACCATTGCCCGCCACTACCCCGCCCTGAAAGGGACCAGTAATCCCTATCTTGGCCTCTTTGCCGCGGTGTCCGCCGCACAGGCTGCGCTCATCGCACGCTGGATGCTGGTCGGTTTCATTCACGGTGTGATGAACACGGACAACATAAGCATCGCCGGCGAGACCATCGATTACGGCCCCTGCGCCTTCATGGACAGCTATGACCCAGAGACCGTTTTCAGCTCTATCGATGCACAAGGTCGCTATGCCTACGCCCACCAACCGTTGATTGCACAATGGAATATCACCCGCTTCGCCGAAACCCTGATTGATCTGGTTCACCCCGACGCCGATGAGGCCGTGCGCCTGCTGACCGAGCAGATCAACGATTTTCCTACGCTCTACACCCGCCACTGGCTCGATGGCATGCGCGCCAAGATGGGCCTGACTACCGCAGAGGATGACGATCTTGCGCTGGCGCAGGGCCTCCTGTCCGCGATGGAAGGCCAGGATGCCGACTATACACAGGTCTTCCGCGGTTTATCAGCGGCAGTGCGCGGCGATCCGGCGCAGGTCCGCGCCCACTTTGCCAACCCGGCGCCGTTTGATCTTTGGTTGGCACAATGGCAGGCCCGACTGGCGCACGAAAGCACCACAGCGGAGGCGCGCGCGGAGGCTATGGATCAGGTCAATCCGCTTTATATTCCACGCAACCACAAAGTCGAGGAAGCACTGGCCGCCGCTACGCAGGACCAGGACCTCACCCTGTTTAAAGCGCTACTCGCCGTGCTGGAACAGCCCTTCGCGGAGCGTCCGGGACTGGAGAGCTATACCCAGCCCGCCCCCGAGGATTTCGGGCCATTCAAAACATTTTGCGGAACGTAGCGCTCACTGGGGCGCGGCCGCAGGTTACCCCATGCACATTCAAGGACAACGTGCTCCTAAATGCCATGTTAACGGCCATGCGCAAGCACCTCGGCCACGCGCGCCTGAAGCACCGGAATGAGCTCTTCCTCGAACCATGGATTGCGCTTCAGCCACAGATTATTACGCGGACTAGGATGCGGCAGCGGTATCCGGTTGGGCCAGTTTTTACGCCACGCATGGACTACCTCCGTCAGAGTCCCGGCCTCGGCGGGAAGGTGATAAGCCCGGGCATACTGGCCGATGACCAGGGTGAGTTGCAGATGCTGCAAATGCGGCAGTAATTCCCCATGCCAGGCACGCGCGCACTCTGGCCGCGGCGGCAAGTCTCCGGATGTTCCGGTGCCTGGGTAGCAGAATCCCATGGGCACGATCGCCACTTGTCGGGCGTCGTAGAATACCTCTCGGGAGATACCCAGCCACGCACGAAGCCTATCGCCGCTGGCATCGTTGAAGGGAATGCCGGTTTCATGCACCTTTCTGCCCGGTGCTTGCGCAGCGATCAGAATGCGGGCGCGCGAATCCATCTGCAGCACCGGACGCACGCCAAGCGGCAGGTGCCCGGCGCAAAGTTCGCAATGGCGAACACGGGTGAGCAGTGCGGTGAGAGGATCACCATACGTTGTGGGATCGGGCATCTAAGCTTTAATCGAGATAGGGGAAGTTCTCACAATCTTACCCCTCCCACACCACTGCGCATACGGGACCGCATACGGCGGTTCAATGAACACATTCCTGCCATCCCGCGAGGGATAGCAGGCCCAAACTCCGCGATAAGCAACCGCTGACGCCCAATGTCTGACATAACTAACGGGCGCAAGCGGTTTTATCACTTGCGCCCGTCTTGATGGATGGGTTAACCCGCTCATTCATAGTGCGTCCACATACGCAGGACACGAACGGTTTATGTGATCCGCGTTGGCGGACTTCGATAAAGACCCTCGCAGGCAGTGCCAGCGACAGCGCCGGGGTTTTCGACAGGCGCCACTGTGGGTTCCATCCATTCATGTACAAAAAACTCCTAAATCGGGCTAAAACGCTTGTTGTCCGTTTTCCGGGACGCGATCGCCGTTGCCAGCGGAAGGAACAGCGTCAGCGACAAGCCAGGTAGCGCAATGAACCCATGATGCCGATAGAAGGCTGCCGCCGCTTCATCCTTGGCATCGACCATTAAAGCGTAGGCGGCAATCTCGGAATGGGTGGCTCGATCAAGAGCATCGGCCAGCAGCGCTCCGCCGAGCCCCTGTCCCTTGAATGCCTGATCGACAGCCAAGCGGCCCATTCGTACTACCGGCACGGTCGGATATCGCGGCAACTTTTTGGCCGTCGTGGCTGGCAGGTCGGCCAAGAATAGGCTTGCCGACGCTAAGGTGTAGTAGCCTGCAATGCGCTGCCCGTCAGCCAGCGCTATGAAACAGGCTGTCACGCGCCGGCGAATGTCTTGAGTGACCACCTCTCGCAAGTAGCGGTCAAGCGGCTCCGAACCGCTGTTGAATACGGTGCGGTCATGCGCGGCATCGAGCGGTGCAACAAGAAACGGTGCACTGCTCATTCAGCGCGCAGCAGCTTGCTGCGACGAGCGAAAGCGCGTTTCAAGGCCGGTGTCTGTTGCGGCGGCGACAGCAAAGCCTGCGCAAAGCACTCCTGATCGACCAACGTCAGACGAATGATTTCGGCTTGTTCGATAGCGCGTTGCGCGGCGTCTTGAACGGCGGTCACCACGAAATCGGTCATGGTGCGCCCCTGAAGCTCGGCGGCGCGCTTGAGCATCGAATGCAGATCGGTGCTGATCCGGGCTTCGAGGCGAGCGGTGGAAAACGGTTGTGGCATGGGCTTACCCTCCTGACCACAATTATGCGGCAAATTGCCGTACATCACAACTTTCCTTAGCGTCCGATTTTTCGTTCTGAGGCGACCTCAGTTCCCGGATGCGGTCTTTGAGTTTGTCGATGGCTTTATCCGCCACCTTCACAGCCTGACGCCGTTCCGGCTGGCCGTAAATCCCAGAAACTTGTTTTGGCTGGGCGATCTACCGCGTCGTCCCAGATGCACCACGCCTCATATCCGGGTTTTGTTCATCGCCCCGCAGCTTTGGATTCAGCTTCCTTCAGACCCCGCCTCGCGACAACAACGCCCTTGACGTTCTCCTAGCAGCCGGCTCTGCGAAAACCTGGCCCCAGGACTTCCACCGACATAGTGACGTGCCATGCCCGGCACACACGTTTGAAATCACCGGCGCTGCGCGGCTTTATCGCGCAGCGTCCGCGTTGACCGCCGGGTTGGGCTATCTGTGCTTGAGCAACTCATCAAGCGCGAGGCCGATGTCTTTGGCGATTTGACGGAGCAAGATTGGGGAGATGTCTCGACCTTGATGAAACGGAACCGTTGTGCAGCGGCCTGCGGTATCGCGGAATTGTTTGTGTGATCCGCGTTGGCGGACTTCCATGAAGCCGAGTTTAATGAGAATAGCGATTACTTCATTGGGCTTGAGAACGGGAATATTGCCCATGACTCAAGCGATGGCGACGTTTTGAACCCCGACAAACTCGGACTCCAGCATGGGTTCGCCATCTTCCAGAAGCATTGCAATAACATCGTGCAGGTTGTGGTTGACTTCATCCAGCGTTTCCCCCTGGGAATGAGCGCCGGGAAAACCAGGAACAAAACCAACGAACAGGCCAGTTTGTGGGCACCGCTCAATTACCGCTGAATAGACTTTCATGGCGGGCTCCAAAATTGCACGGAAAATGTAATTATCATTCTATGCTCCGCGATAAGCAACCGCTGACGCCCAATCGGGATAGGGAGAAGCCTCACGGCTCCCCCCTCCCACACCACCGGACATACGGGTCACGTATCCGGCGGTTCGATGAAGTAAATTCCTACCGCGGCGCAAGGCTGGGTAGTCCCAAGTCATTGAAGTAGCGCAATGGTAACGCAATAGTCAATGCCGGTGCCTTCGACAGCCGCCATGGACCGTGAGCCGACTTACTGGTATTCCACGCTTCGCGCACAGATACGCCACGCTTGCGCAGTTGCCGGTAACCGGCCGATCCCCATTGTTTCCAGAGATAGCAACGTAACTTGCGTCGTACCCACTTGTCGATATCGCGCAGAGGGCTCAGCACCTCGGCGATGCCGAAGTACGCTTTCCAACCAAGCAGGGCTTTCCTCAGCTCTGCCACGATAACGCCAATGTTGTTGCCTCGCGTACGACGGGTCAGTTCCCGCACCCGGTCCTTCAGCTTTGCGATGGCCTTGTCGGCCACCTTCAGCCTAGCTCCGTTGCGGCTGACCGTGAAGCCCAAAAACTTGCGGTTCTTGGGCCTGTCCACCGCGCTTTTCAGCGGATTCACTGTGAGCCTCAGTGTGTCGCTGACGTAGCGTGTCACGCTGCCCATCACCCGCTCTCCCGCACGTTTGCTTCGGACCAGAATATTGCAGTCGTCGGCATAACGGGCGAAGCGGTGGCCACGCCGGTCCAGTTCCCAATCCAGCTCATCCAACACCACATTGGCCAGCACTGGCGAGAGTGGGCCGCCTTGCGGCACGCCCATCGTCGTCGGCTCGATGTGTCCACCGACGCTCACACCCGCCTTCAGGAAGCGATTGACCAGGCGCAGCAGGCCGGTATCAAGGCAACGGCTCTTCAGTCGCGCCATCAGCCGGTCATGGTTGACCCGGTCAAAGAAGGCTTGCAAGTCCATGTCCACCACCCAGCCGTAACCTGCGCGGATTGTCCCCTGTACTTCGCGCACGGCCTGATGGGCCGAACGTTCAGGGCGAAATCCGTAGCTGTGGCAATGAAAATGCGGTTCCCATTGGACCGATATAACTTGCGCAATGGCTTGCTGGATGAAGCGGTCCAACACCGTGGGAATACCGAGCAGTCGGCTTTTCCCATCTGGCTTGGGGATTTCCACACGCCTGACCGGCTGCGGGCGATAACGGCCCGCCTCCAATTGCGCGCGAATTCCCGGCCAGTGGTGGCGGAGGTAGTCCGGCAATTCATCGACGCTCATGCCGTCAATGCCGGGCGCGCCTTTGTTCTGGCGCACTTGCTTCAATGCGCGTTGCAGATTGGCCCGTTCCAACACCTGGGCCAGCAACGCTTGGGGGTGAATCGACTCCGGTTGTCCTGACGGTCCAGCGACGAGTTCATCCTGCGGTATGCCCGCAGCCTGCCTTGGCAGGTGGTCAGATGCGTTCCCGTCTCTCTCCATCATGGTCCTTCGTCTTTCATCGTTCGGGCCTTCGGCGGGGGCGCCGCTTACTATGCCCTCTGCTGACTTCTCCACAGTATTCAGCGTTCGTTTCCAAACGCCCAGCTTCGAGCTTCCGAAGCACTGGGGAGATCTCCCGGGGTAAGACACGTTACCTTCACTGCATAGACGCCGGATTTACAAAATGCACCCCATTCGCAGATGGAGGGCTTCGCGGTCACGTGCCCGCTCGCCCCGGATGCATCACGCCTCATATCCGGTTTTTGTTCATCGCCCCGCAGCTTCGGATTGGGCTTCCTCCAGACCCCGCCTCGCGACGACGCCCTTGCCCTTCTCCTTGCCTTCGGCTCTGCGTATACCTGGCCACAGGACTCTCACCTGCGAAGTAACACGCCATGCCCGGCGCACACGTAAAGCTAACCGGCGCTGCGCGGCTTTATCGCGCAGCGTCCAGCGACCGAAGGGAGCGAGGTTGAGCGCCATGTTAGAACTACTCGGGTACAAAACTTTCCCAATCGGGCGCATATAAGACGGTAGCTCCCACATCCTTTTCATCCCAGATTGCCGTTTTGCTGCCCAAGTAGAAAAAATGCGAGGTGACGTTCTTAAAGTCCTTCTCGCTGTTCTTTCCTTCCTTGGAATACACGATTACGTAGTCTCCTGGGTTGATGCTTTTATTAGGAAACCAATACGTATTACGTACTGAGGTTGTCGGCTGCCCATCAACGGTATCAACCCGGAAGAATACATACTGGCCGATGTCGGTTGATGCTTCTGCCTTCATCACAACGCGCTCTTTGTTGAGGTCGCCAGCTTCTCGAATGGCCGTAATTTTGAGTTTCATGGTTTAACCGCCTTAGCTGCAAGGCCTGCAATAACCAGTACAACGCCAAAAGTTGCGACCATCCAAGCAGAGGGCTGTCCCGTTGTGATTGATGGGGCGTAGCCCAAAGCTGCGGCACCGACCGTGAGGCAACCAGTCTGAAGAATATCGGCGGAAATCTTCCCCTTAAACTTTTCTTCCAATACTGCCGCACGCTTGTCCGCCTCATGAAATTTTGGGCGGTAGGACGAGAAGTCATCGCACTCAGCCTCTAGGCGTTCGATCTCGTCCACGAGCATTTTCTGAACAGCAGGTGATGCGAGTTCCTTTTCGCTTAGTTCGCGCGGTAACTTCGAAAATGAGCGCCGACCGGATTTTGGTTTTACGGACTCTGATGGTTTAACACCTGAGGGTTCCTCAGGCTCAACGTCCATCTGATCAATTGGCGTCTCGGCCATAGGGGATTCCGTGAAAGTTCTAACAGGCTGTTGAAATACCTTTTTCTGGCCTTCTGGTCATTGATTGGATCTATCGCCACCGCATTCCGGGGCACCCGGAACCCCTTGCAGAGGCGGGGAAAGTGGCCTTTGTCCGATGCCGCGAGATTTTTTCAATGACGCCACGCCGAGATTCGATGTATTTCAACAGCCTGCTAACATAATTTAGATTGCACAACACTACCACACACATATCGTCTAACGCAACAGGGGTAACAATCAACATACTGTATCTACACAACACTGATCCTTGCCTAAAAATTTAGGACAGCCTAAAATTTTCCAGATGGAAAATAGCCAAGCAACTCCCAGCACCCCGCCCAGACTCTTGGATCAAGTGCGCGCCCGGATCAGGGTGATGCATTACAGTATTCGTACTGAAGAAGCCTATACGGAATGGGCGCGGCGCTTTATTCTTTTTCACCAGAAACGGCACCCCAAAAACATGGGTGCCGCCGAGGTGGAGGCCTTCCTGAGCCATCTCGCCACTGAACGCAGCGTCTCATCGTCTACCCAAAATCAGGCCAAGGCGGCGCTGCTCTTTCTATACAAGCAGGTTCTCGGCATCGATCTGCCCTGGCTGGATAACATCACTAGCGCGAAACCTTCGCAGCACCTGCCAGTGGTGCTGACACCAACGGAAACCCGCGCCTTACTGCATGAACTCTCGGCTACGATGTGGCTTGTCGCCAGCTTGTTGTATGGCACCGGCATGCGTTTACTGGAAGGATTACGCCTGCGCGTAAAAGACATGGAGTTCGAGCGCCGCGAAATTATCAGCCGGGATGGCAAAGGAGCTGAAGGCTGGCTAATATATTCGCACAGAACGGGAATTATTAGGGCATAAAGACGTAAATACCACCATGATTTATACCCACGTCATGAACAAAGGCGGTCGCGGTATTATCAGTCCGCTGGATATGTAAATCATCCATAACTGCCGCCCATTACCGCCGCCAATAAGGTGCCAATAACAACGCCTCCGGCACCAACGTTTTAATCGCTGCGGGGATCTCCAGCGTTAAACCAGGACGCGGACGGATACTGACCCACAATAAATTAATACGCATATTGAGATCGGCAAATACCACCCAAGAGCCGTAATGCTGCAATACGGCGTTGATGATACGCAGGGTATGTTGCTGGCGAATGCCACTTTTCTGGCGGAGTCCGGGGAAGATCATCCGGAAATCAGAGAGGAGATGACCGGCATCGTCACGACTGGGAACCCTTTTCCAGAGGGGCTCGTCGGGTTGTAGACCGGCAAAGGCAGACGGCTTGAGGGCCGTCGATTCGGGGGACTTTGGCGTCAGCGGTGTTGCAGACATGGGGCTCTCCTGCATAAGCGAGTCGCCCTCAGTCTGCCTGCTTCGCCGCGAGGCGGCAAGGCCTTCAGGCGTAGCGCGCGGCGTCCGCTTCGATGATCTTGCGAGCTTCGGCCACATTGGCCCAGTCCTTGAGTTTGACCCACTTGCCGGGCTCTAAATCCTTATAGTGCTCGAAGAAATGGCGGATCTGGTTGCGCAGGGGCTCGGGCAGATCGCTGACATCCCGGATAGCGGAGTAACCGGCGGCGACCTTGTCGTGCGGAACGGCGACGATCTTGGCATCGATGCCTTTCTCGTCTTCCATCATCAGTACACCGACCGGCCGAGCGCGGATAACGGCGCCGGGCGCGACAGGCTGAGGTGCCAGAACCAGGCAATCGGTGGGGTCACCATCGTCGGATAGGGTGTTGGGGATGAAGCCGTAATTGAGTGGGTAGTGCATGGCGGTGAAGAGGAAACGATCGACCACGATGGCGCCGGATTCTTTATCCAGTTCATATTTGACGGAGGAACCCTGGGGGACCTCGATCACGACATTGATGTCATCCGGCAGTGACTGGCCGGCCGGGATTTTTTTCAGGTCCATGCAAAAACTCCTTGTAGAGGATCAGGGAAAAAGGGCGCGCACGCGGTCAAGGTCGGCGGCGGTGTCCACCCCCGCTGCGGGCGCTTCTGCTGCGCAATATACCGCAATCTGTACGCCGCGCTCCAACGCCCGCATTTGCTCCAGCGACTCGATATTTTCCAGCGGACTGGCAGGCCACGCGGCGTAGTCCTGCAAAAAAGCATTGCGGTAGGCGTAGAGACCGAGATGCCGCCACCAGATGCCGGGGGTTTGCGGCAAAGTCTGTCCGCTGCTGAGCGGGAAATGGCTACGATCCCAGGGAATAGGGGCGCGGGAAAAATACTGGGCGCAGCCTTCGGCATTGAGCACCAGTTTGACCGCGTGGGGGTCGGCCAGATCATCCCAGTGCGTGATGGGGACGGCAGCGGTGGCCATCTGCCGCTGCGGATGGTCCAGCAGCAGTTGGGCGGTGGCGTGCAGCAGGGCGGGCGTCATGCCCGGCTCGTCGCCCTGCAGATTGACGATGATGGCGTCGTCGGCCAGTCCCAGCAGACGCGCGGCTTCCGCCAGGCGCTCAGTACCACAGACATGCTCCGCGGCGGTCAACAGCGCTTCACCGCCATAGCTGCGGATACAGTCCACCACTTCGGGGTGGTCGGCGGCTACTACCACCTGCGTCGCGCCGCTTTCCAGCGCGCGCCGCCGCACCTGTTCGATCATCGGGACGCCACCCACATCCAGCAGCACCTTGCGCGGCAGGCGGGTAGATGCCAGCCGGGCGGGAATCAGGACACAAAAGCTCACGCCGACTTATCCTCGTAGGGCTTGGCCTCGTCGACAAGCAGCACCGGGATGTCGTCACGGATGGGATATTGCAGCTGGCAACGCGGGCAGCAGAGGGCTTGACGCTGGGCGCAGGGTTGCAGGCTGCCCTTGCACTGCGGGCAGGCGAGCAGGTCGAGCAGGCGGTGGTCAATACTCATCAGCTTCTCCAGGGCAGCAATGATCGCTCCAGCCAGGGCTGAAAGGATGGCTCCAGCTCCGCTTCGATGCGCAGGGCCCAGTCGTCGGACTGCGCGAATTCCCGGCATTTTACGGCATCCTTGGCGGTCATGACGAGGGGGCGGGGCAAATGGGCGAGGTCGGCGGCGCAAAAAGGGTGGTGATCGGGGAAAAATCGGGGGTCAGGGAGGGCACCCAGGCCCTCCAGGCTCGCCACGAAACGCTGCGGGCGGGCGATGCCGGTGACTGCCGTTACGCGCTGCCCCTGCAGACTGTCGAGACTGCGGGAGCGGCTTGGATCGTTGACGGCGACAAGGTCTTTGGGCTGGATGCGGAAAAGAAAACGGGGTAGTCCGTTGCGCTCCGGGATGGCGGCGGCGGCGGCGGCATCCATGAGCAAGGCGTCGGCATGGAGCATGGCGTCCGGGCACTCGCGCAGAGGACCAGCAGGGAGGCAGTGGCCATTGCCCAGGGGATGGGGGCCGGAGAGCACCAACAGACGCAGGCTGGGCTGCAGGGCGAGGTGCTGGAAGCCGTCATCCAGCAAAGCCAGATTGTAACCATCCACAGCGGCCGCAGCGATGGCACGATGGCGGTCGGGGCAAAGATAAACCGCTTGGGTCTGCCCCTGTTCCTGCGCCAGCAGCAAAGGTTCATCTCCGGCCTGCCGGGGGCTGTCGTCGTGAGGCACCCGATAGGGCCAGTGCGGTGGCCGGGCGCCGTAGCCCCGGCTGATGATGGCCACCCGCCAACCTGCTGCGCTGAGTTGCCGCGCCAGTACCGCCACCAGCGGCGTTTTGCCGCTGCCCCCTACGCCCAGATTGCCGACGACAACGGTGGGGATGCTCGCCGCCCTGCCCTGTAGGTGCCGTCGCCGCCACTGCGCCACTTTGCCGGTCAGCGCCCCCAGAGGCCGCAAGGCGGTGGCCAGCGCCCCACCCTCCTGCCATTGCCGCTCCAGGGTCTGACGCAGGGTCACCAGTCAAAAACCCGTTGCAAAAATTCTGGCAGGCGTTCGCCCGCATGGCGGCGTTCCTGCCAGAAAATGCGCCGGGTGGCGTCGCCACGCTGGCGGGCGGCCATCACATCCCCGCGCAGGACTTGCCAATGACCGAGAATTTGCGCGGGGTCCTCCAGGGTGAGGATGGTGTCGGCGTCCAATTGTCCGGCGGCGTTCAAAGTCACGCCAGGGCTGATGCTGATGGGTCGGGAACCGGCATAAACCTGCCACTGCAACATCGGCGAGGCCGTCTGCAGATGCACCGCCTGCGCCGCCGCCGACAGGGCCGGATACCAGCGATCATTGTCGACGACGACCACCATTCCGGCAGGTAATGGCGCGCGCTGCCACTGGGAAAGCCTGGGCAAATCCGCTGGCGCATCCGTGCCCTCCAGAAACAGCAGCCCCTGCCGGAACAGGGGCGAGGCGGCCCAGGCCTGCCGCCATCCGGCCCATTGCGCGGCATTCAGCCCTTGCACCCACCACAGCAGGCCCTCGTCGGTACCGCTGACCATCGCCCGGAAATTGGGGTCTACCTGGGCGATGGTGAACAAGGTGGCAAAGTCCACGGGCTCCTGAACGGCTTCGCTGACACCGCGCTCGGCCCAGGCCCCGGCCTGGCGCGCATCCCGCGGGTAGACGGCCTCCAGCGGCGCCGGAATCCGCGGGCCGGGATTAGCCGCCATCAACACGGCAGGTATCTTGCCCCGGCCCAGGGCGGCGGCAAGCCGTGGTCTGGGCGTCCGGCCCAGTGCCAGATAACGCAGGGGCGACAAGCGCTCCAGCATGCGCCCCACCGCCTGGGGATGGTCGCAAGGCCCGAAACCATAGCCGAGCCGCTCGGCACCCTCGGTGTGCTGTTTCAGGAGAGCCGGATACTCCGTCTCAAAAGTCATCACCATGCGCAGGTCGCGGCGCTTTTCGGCGATAGCTTTCGCCAACTCAATACCAAGTCTTTGTTGGTCAGCATCGCTGAAGCTCTGCATCCACAGGATGGGACCGCGCTCACCCGGGGCTTTGATCCAGCCCCAGCGGGCATTGGCCTGCGCCGTCCGCCCGGCACGGGCATCGCGCCAACTGGCCCAGCGTGCGCGCAGCAGGCCATTTTCGTAATACATCATGACATCCTGTCTTGCATTTCAACCCGCCCGACGCGTGCATCGGCGCGTTGCCGCAGATCAATCATGGTCGCCTCAAGCGCCTGCTGCAAAGCGATCAGCGTATCCTTATTGGCGTCGCGCGGAATCCGCAGCGGTTCGCCCCAGAGGATCACCCCGCGCGCGCCCGGCAGGGGCAACAGAAAGCCATCCCAACTGGCGAAGCGTTTTGCCCAGCGTGCCGAATAGGTTACCGGCACGATGGGCAGCCCAGAAATGCGCGCCAATTCGATAACGCCCTCTTGCAGCACTTCGCGGGGACCGCGCGGACCATCGGGGGAGATGGCCAGGTCGTACCCCGCATGGGCGGCTCGCAGCATCCCCCGGGCGCCCTTGACCGCCCCACTCCGGGTCGAACCGCGCACCGCACCGTAGCCCCAGTGTGCCATGGTGGCGGCAATCAATTCGCCATCCCGGTGTTCGCTAACGAGAATTTTTATCTTACGTCCGCCCACCCGCCAGTAGGCTTGGGCGACCATAACACCCCGCCCATGCCAGAAGGCCAGCAGGAAAGGCTGTCCGGCCTCGATCAGGGCGCGTACGCTGGCATCCCCCTCCTCGTGCCAGCGCACACTGAGGGCCATAGCTTTGATGATATAAGCCGCCAGTGCGGCCACCACACGTAAGGAACGCCCTTCCAGCCGCACGGGTCAGTGATTGCTCAGGGTTGCGAAACTGATCCGGGTCAGTCCGGCTTCCTGCGCCGCGTCTAATACATCGATGACATACTGCTGCGTCGTATTCTTGTCTGCGCGCAGGACAATCACCCTTTCGGGATCTTTGGCCGCCAGCGCTTTGAGTTGTCCGGCCAGGTCGGCCATAGACAAAGCCTGCTTATTCATACGCACCTGACCGCTCGCGCTAAGATCGATGGTGATGGGTGATTTTGGCTCACCAGCGGCGGCCTGCTGGGCTTTGGGCAATTGCATGGAGAGATGGGATTGGTGCACAAAGCTGCTGGTGACCATGAAGAATAACAGCAGCACCAGCACGATATCGACCATCGAGATCACATTGATCTCCGGCTCTTCACTCACCCGCGGGCGCAAATTCATTTTTCAGTCCCGCTGGCTATGAGATTCACCAGTTTCAGGGCCTCTTTTTCGAGGGACAACACCAGTGTATCGACCTGCCCTTTGAAGTAGCGATAGAACATCAGGCTGGGAATGGCAACGATGAGGCCGCTGGCGGTGGTGATAAGCGCTTCGGCAATGCCACCTGCCAGCGCCTTGGGATCACCCGCGCCCACCATGCCGATAGCCGCAAAAGCGTGCATGATACCGAACACGGTTCCGAGTAGACCCAATAAGGGCGCCACACCAGCGATACTGCCGAGAAAGTTGAGGTAGCGGTCGAGATGCGCCACCTCGTGACGGCCGCTCTCTTCCACTGACTCTTTGATCACGTCCCGCGGCTGTCCCGCATCCTGCAGAGCCACCAACATCATCCTGGCTAAGGGCGTGTCGTTTTCATACAGCACTTTGACCGCCTGCTGCACCTTACCCATCTCTACCAGCTCAGCTATCCGGGCCGCGAGGTCACGCGGCGCAACGCGTCCCCGCCGCAAGACCCAGAGACGATTACCCGCAATGGCCAAGGCTACAATTGCCGCCAATATGAGAATCGGCAGAACAAACCCGCCCATTTTAAATAACCCCAGCAACTCTTGCACATCGCCTCCAGAATCCGTTCGATTGTGACGAAGCCGGAATATAGCATACCACTCAGGAAACGGCAGTGGATGCGCCGCATCCGCAAAATCATAACTGCCGCTGCATTCGCTTAGACGGCACCCCCCGTGCAGGCAGCGGTGTTCAGGCACGGGGTTGCCAGTAGGCAGGCGCTGGCGGCAGGGCGTGATATAAGTGCCCGGCCTGCCAGGTCCAGGTGCCCGACTTGCCCTCGCCCAGATAAAAGACCTGCGCCTGTGCTGCCGCAGCCGCTAATGCCGCTCTTTCCGCATTGCCCAGACTGGCAGGGGCAAAGATGGCCTGCACCCGATGCAGCGTGGCGCCATGCTCCGCCGCAAGCCGATGGACCGTTGCCGCATCGGCGTCACCCAGAATAAGCACATCGGGTCCGGCGCCCCAGGTCACTATGCAGGGCTGGACAGGTGCACGCAGGGTCAGAAAATGCATCCCTGGCGGTGCCACGCCGTCGGCCCGACAGAAGGCCACTGCCGGCGGTCCTCCGGGATAGTCGCGGGCTCCGGCAGGCCACCACTGACGAGCCGCAGTAGGCTGCGGCTGGGGCGCGGAAATGTCGCTGCGCAACCACGCATCCACCCGCGTCACGCCCTGCTGGCGCAGCGCCGCCGTAAGCGCGAGGCCGCCGCTGCGGCGACTGGCCGCCTTCCAGAGATTCGCCGAGAAAATACCGCTCTGTGCCCCTTTCTGCCAGAACAGCAGCATGCCCGATCCCGCATCCAGAGCACGCAATTCCAGATCCGTGCTGCCGCTGGCGGGGATAAGGAGCGGCACCATGCCCAGCAAAGCCAGCCAGCGCCCTGGCCAGCTCGCTGGCAGGAAAAAGATGCTGAGTCCCAGCACTGCCGCCAGCAAGGCCCAGGTGCGACCAGTACCCGTGCTGATCCGGGCAAAAGGAATGTGCAGCAAAACACGGAGGAGCGCCGTCACGGCGTCCATTTCCAGCGCCACCAGATGAAAAAACAGGCGACTGAGGAGTTCCAGATCCAGCAGCGCGAACAGGGCGCCCAGCAAGGCCAGCGGCACTGCCAGCAATTCCACCAGTGGGATCACCAACACGTTCGCCGCCGGGGAGATCAGGGATACCTGTCCGAAGAGTCCCGCCAGCAGGGGCATCAAGGCGATAGAGACTGCCCATTGACTGCGCAACAACGCGCGCCAGCCGACTTCGCCGTAGCCAATAGCCACCAGCGCCGCTACCGCGCCCAGAGACAACCAAAAACCCACTTCCACCAACGCGCCGGGATTGTTCAGCGCAATCAGCAAGGCGGCCAGGGACAGTCCCTGCCAGGCATTGTTGGGGCGTCCCAGCAGATGGCCGAGAGCCGCTGCGGTGATCATCCAGGCGGCGCGTTCGCCGGGAATCTGCATGCCAGCAAAACTGGCATAGGCCCAGGCCGCCGGGATACTGCAGAGGATACCCACCGTCTGCGCCGGCCAGCGGGCGACCAGCCAGGGGATACGCCGCCACAAGCACTGACTGAGCCACAAGGCCAGTCCGGCAACCACGGCCACGTGGGAGCCGGAGATCACCAGTAAGTGGGCAGTGCCCGTATCCCGGTACACTTGCCAGATCTCTGGCGGGAGCTGGTTACCGACACCGATACTCAGCGCCTGCACGAAGCCCGCCGCCTCGCGGTCCAGGGCCATATTGCTGGCATGGAGCACCACCGCACGGGCCGCCGCGATATGGTCTTGCAGATTCCAGCGGGAAACCGGTAACAACCGACCATCCTGTAGCCGCGCCACCCCACCTTCCCCAGCCCAGAAACGCTGGCGGGCGAGGTCGGCAAAGGGGCTGCCGGGCAGACTCGCCAGGGATTCGCTGTGCAAGCGCAACTGCCAGCGCTGCCCCACTACCGGAACCTCCGGGAGATTGCCGTGAATGAGCAGCTTGGCTGGCCGACCGGCCGCCGGGGCATCCGCCGACCAGTGCTCCGGCGTTAAAAGAAAGCGATATTCCCGGCCTCCCAATTGGGGTATGGAGACAATGCGGCCCCGGACACTGAAGTCCTGACCCACCGGCCAGTGTACAGCGAGACGCAGATCGGCCTGCCAGATGCCCCAGGCGAAGGCCCCCGCCATGACCGTCAGCAGCAGCGCAGGCCGCCATTTCCAAACCAGGAGCAGTCCGGAAAGCGCCACGGAAAGCGGAATCCACAAAGCAGGCAACTGCCGGAAGCTGTGCAAAAACCCCAGCCCCAGCCCCGCGGCGATGACCAAAAACGGCAGTGACGGCCAAGATTTGGCCCAGGGCAGCAGCTTGGCTACACTAGCCCCCTTACGACTTAGGAAATATCGCATTGCGCCTACCTGCATTCTGCCGCCTTCCCACCCGCGAGGACGTCCTCAGCAAACGTCCACTGGGACGTTTTACCCATTATCTGGCCCGCCCGATACTGTGGCATCCCCATCGTCACAACGTCGCGCGCGCCGTAGCCATCGGCGCATTTATTGGCAGTCTGCCTTTTTTTGGCCATGTTCTGAGCATCTTACTCATCAGTCTCTGGCGTCGCGCCTATATTCCCGTCGGCGTCGTTATGCCCTTTGTAGTGACCGGTCCCTTCACCATTGTGCCCTTTTTCTTCGCATCCTATGAGCTGGGGTTCTGGCTGCTCAACCAGCTGGGGCTGGCCCCGGCCATCACCATCCATTATGCGGATATCCACGCGATGTTCCATGGTCAGATCAGCATGATGATCATGGGGGACCGCCTCTGGCACGCCTATCTGCTCACCTGGCTGGGCAGCATCATCCTCGGCGGAGGACTCGCCCTGATACTGTATTTTGGCGTGCTCGGTGGCTGGCGGCTCTGGATACTGTGGCGACTGCGCCGTCGTCGTCTGCACCGCAGCCGGTTTTAGAGCACGGCTTCCAGGGGCTCTAAGACGCCATCTTGCAGCCGGAGCACGCGCCCCATGTGTGCCGCCAGCGCTGGCTCATGGGTGACGATAACCAGTGCGGTGCCCAGTTCCTGATTAAGGTCGAGCATCAGCTGGTGGACGCTCTCCGCCGACTCACTGTCGAGATTGCCGGTGGGTTCATCGGCGAGGAGCAGCGCCGGACGGGTAACCAGGGCACGCGCCAGGGCGACCCGTTGCCGTTCGCCACCGGAGAGCGTGCCGGGCTTGTGGTCCAAGCGTTCGCCCAAGCCGACGCGGGTCAGGATTTCCTTACCCCAGGACTCTACAGAGTGGCGCGACACCCGGCGTATCAGCAGCGGCAGCAGCACATTCTCCAGCGCAGTGAACTCGGGCAGCAAACGATGTAACTGATAGACGAAGCCGACACTCTGGTTACGTAAGCGGCTGCGCGCCGACTCACTCAGTTTGTAGACCTCCTGCCCGAGAATCCGTACCCCCCCCCCCGACGGGCGCTCTAATCCGCCCATGAGGTGCATCAACGTGCTCTTGCCCTGCCCGGAGGCCCCCACAATGGCTACCCGCTCGCCGTGACGGACTTCCAGATTGATGTCGCGAATGACTTCCAGGTGTTCGCGACCAATGGCGAAGCTCTGGCGCAGGTGCTCGACGGAAAGAATGATCTGCTCACTCATAACGCAGGGCCTCAGCAGGAGCGATGCGCGAGGCACGCCAGGAGGGATATAACGTCGCTATCCAGCTCATGATGAGCGCGGCAATAGCCACATGGATCACATCCCAAGGCTTCAGCTTGGAGGGTAACTGACTGATGGAATAAACCTCCGGCGAAATAAATTGGACGTGAAACAACTGCTCGATAGCTGGTACCAGGGTCGGAATATTCAAAGCCAGCAACACCCCGAAGAAGACACCGAGCAGCGTGCCAAAGAGTCCGATGACTCCACCTTGCACCATAAAAATCAGCATGATACTACGCGGCGTTGCGCCGATGGTGCGGAGGATGGCAATATCCGTCTCCTTATCGGTGACCACCATCACCAGTGTCGCCACGATGTTGAAGGCGGCGACAGCGATGATGAGCGACAGGATCACAAACATCACCAGTTTCTCCATGCTCAGGGCCTTGAAGAAGTTTTCATGGGTCTGGGTCCAGTCCTGGATATAAAAAGCAGCACCGAGCTGTTTTTGCAGATGGGCGGCGAAGGCCGGGGCGGCAAAGGGATCTTTGATCTGCATGCGCAAGCCAGTCACGCCCTGGTTCAATCCGTAGAGCCGCTGTGCGTCACCCAGGTTGATATAGGCCATGCCGCTGTCGTAAGCGTAAATTCCGACGGAAAAGAGCCCGACCACCGTGAACTGGCGCAAGGCGGGGGTTACCCCCAGTGGGGTGACCCCACCCTGGGGGGAGATCAGGGTGATCTTGTCACCTACGGTCACGCCCAGTTGCCGCGCCAGCGCACGGCCGAGGACGATACTCCAGGGGTGGGTCTGCAGGGACTGCAAGTCACCCATTTTCATATCGCTGGCCAGCTTGTTGACGCGGCTTTCCAAAGACGGATCAATACCCTCGATGACCGCACCGCTGACCAGCCCGTCGTGGGAGAGCATGGCCTGCGCCTGCACGTAGGGCGCCATACCCGTCACCTCAGGAATTGTCGAAAGACGCTTTACCGCCGTCGGCCAGTTCAGCACCGGCACCCCGTTGCCCTGAATAATCACATCCGAAGTCACCGCCAGAATCCGTGCACGCAAGGTATGATCAAAGCCGTTCATCACCGCCATGACTGCGATCAGGGCCGCCACGCCGATGACCATGCCCATGATCGCCGTGCCGGTGATGAAGGAGATAAAGTGATTGCGGCGCTTGGCGCGGGTGTAACGCAGCCCGATCCAGAGCTCATAAAACCTCATGACTGCTCCGGCCGCAGATGGGGAAAGAGAATCACCTCGCGAATGCTGGGCTGATCGGCGAGCAGCATGACCAGACGGTCGATGCCCAGCCCCACCCCTGCCGTCGGCGGCATGCCGTATTCCAGGGCGCGAATATAGTCGGCATCGAAGCACATCGCCTCTTCATCACCGGCGTCCTTCGCCGCCACCTGCGCCCGGAAGCGGGCGGCCTGATCTTCGGGATCATTCAACTCGGAGAAACCGTTGGCCAGCTCGCGGCCGGCGATCATCAGCTCGAAACGATCCGTGACCTCGGGGTCGAGATCATTACGGCGCGCCAGCGGACTGACTTCCAGGGGATACTCGGTGATGAAGGTCGGCTGCTGGAGATGGCCTTCCACCGTCTTCTCGAAGATTTCGATAAGACGCTTGCCCCAGCCCCAGGCGGGTTGACAGGGCAGCTGTAACTGCGCGAGCTTGGCCGCCAGCACTGCGGGGTCCCGCAGATCGGCATCCGCCAGATCGGGGTTATGGGCACGCACTGACTCCGTCACCGTTAAACGGTGGAAGGGTTTGCCGAGGTCAATCTCCAGCCCTTGGTAGTTTATCGCCGTCGTGCCCAAGGACGCCTGTGCCGCAGCACGGATCAGGGTCTCGGTGAGGTCCATGGCGCGCACGTGGTCGGCGTAGGCCTCGTACCATTCGAGCATGGTGAACTCGGGGTTATGGCGGGTGGAAATGCCTTCATTGCGGAAGTTGCGGTTGATTTCAAAAACCTGCTCAATGCCGCCCACCACCAGTCGCTTGAGATACAACTCCGGGGCGATACGCAGGTAGAGGGTCATATCCAGGGCATGGTGATGGGTAACGAAGGGCCGCGCCGTGGCACCGCCGGGGATAGGCTGCATCATGGGCGTCTCCGCCTCATAAAAGCCGCGCTGGCGCAGACCATCGCGCAGGGCTGCCACCGTTTCGGCACGAATCTGGAAGGTGCGGCGGGTGGCTTCGGTGACGATCAGATCGACATAGCGCTGGCGGAAACGGGTTTCCGGGTCGGCGAGTCCGTGCCATTTTTCCGGCAGCGGGCGCAGGGCCTTGCTCAGCAGTTGGAGCTTATGCACTTTAACCGAAAGCTCCCCGGTCTTGGTGCGGAACAGGACGCCATCCACACCGATGATGTCGCCGAAATCCAGGCCCTTGAAGCGCGCGTAGGCCTCTTCGCCCAGGTTGTCGCGGCTGACAAAGAGTTGAATACGCCCGGACTGATCCTGAATGTCGGCGAAACTGGCTTTACCCATGACCCGGCGGCTCATCAGTCGCCCGCCGAGCCGCGCCGCGATGGGCTCCTGCTCCAGGGCCGTGGCATCCATATCGCCATAACGCTGTTGCAAGTCGCCCGCCAAGGCATCGCGACGGAAGCCGTTGGGATAGGCATGGCCTTCGCTACGCCAGTGTCCCAGCTTGTCACGCCGCACCTGCATCTGGTCATTGAGTTCCTGATCCACCATCCGTCCCCTTCCTGCAAAATACTGAGTGACTACCGCTTACAATCCGGCCTTCAACGCCGCTTCAATGAAAATATCCAGCGCCCCATCGAGCACCTTCTGGGTGTCGCCCACTTCGACCCCGGTGCGCAGGTCTTTGATCCGCGACTGATCCAGCACATAGGAACGGATCTGATGACCCCAGCCGATATCGCTTTTGCTGTCCTCCAGCGCCTGCTTTTCGACGGCACGTTTCTGCATCTCCATCTCATAGAGTTTGGAGCGCAACATGCGCATGGCCTCGGCCCGGTTCTTGTGCTGCGAGCGGTCGGTCTGGCAGGCCACGACAATGCCCGAGGGCACATGGGTGATACGAATGGCCGAGTCGGTCTTGTTGACGTGCTGACCACCCGCCCCGCTGGCCCGATAGGTGTCCACCTTAAGGTCCGCCGGATTGATATCCACCTCGAAACTATCGTCAATCTCGGGATAAATAAAGACGCTGGCGAAGCTGGTATGACGGCGATTGCCGGAGTCGAAAGGCGATTTGCGCACCAGGCGATGGACGCCGGTTTCGCTACGCAGCCAACCGAAGGCATGGTCACCGCGCACATGGATGCTGGCCGACTTGATGCCCGCCACTTCGCCCTCGGAGACCTCCACCAGTTCCGCCGCAAAGCCATGGGACTCGGCCCAGTGCAAATACATGCGCAGAATCATTTCCGCCCAGTCCTGCGCCTCGGTGCCGCCCGCGCCCGCCTGAATATCCACAAAGCAGTTTGCCGCATCCTGCGCGCCAGAGAACATGCGCTGGAATTCCAACTTCTCGACCATGGCCAGCGCGCTATCGAGATCCGCATCGACAGCGGCGAGGAGTTCTTCGTCCTGCTCGCTCAGGGCCAACTCCAGCATCTCGCTGCCATCGGCGAGGCTAGCGGTGAGCTTGTCCATAGGCGTGATGATGGCTTCCAGAGCAGCCCGTTCGCGACCCAGTTCCTGGGCCTTTTCGGCGTTGTTCCAGATGGTCGGGTCTTCCAGCTCCCGTTGAACTTCCTCTAAGCGACCGCGCTTTTCTTCGAGGTCAAAGATACCCCCTCAGGCCCGCGACACGGACCTGGAGATCTTCGTGCAGCGCACGCATCTCATTCACTTCTCTCATGATTCTTCCTTTTCCATCAGGTTGCATCAGGACCATACCCGCGCGCACCCGGTTGCCCTGCACGCAAAACTTCCAATTATGCGCATATTCGGTGCTGATCTCCAGCAGTGTTTCGGCAGGGATGGCGGGGCATCAAAAAACGTCCATTCCATCCACTGGGCCCCGCGAGACAATTTCGTTTCCACGGGGCGAGTATACACCACACACTCTCCGCAGTGAGTGCATGAACGGTGCTGGCGGCAGTGCGTTGGGGTGGCGGTTGAGCTAGACTGAATGCATGAACACTGCGAGGGAATGTGCCATGCCTATTTCAACTGGAAGAATCGCTGCGCTTGTCTTGGGTATTTTAGCGCTATCAGGCTGTACCGTTAGCCCTTACGGCGGAAATGGAAATCAGGGGTACAACCAGCAACCCCCACCACCACCACCCGACCAGGGACCTGGTCAGTACAACAATGGCTACGGCAATTCACCAGGCGTACCCGGTGGCCTACCCCCAGGAGGTCCGGGCGCGCCTTAACCGCGAAGCCAAAACGATCCGCTCATTAATGAATGACGCGTTGCCTGCACCGCTTAAGCATCCCAACAAGCAAGAAGAATGGCAACCAATTAAACAATTGGATACATTAAAATCGTATGGCGTCTCGATTCACACCCAGCCGGAGCCATGCGAAATATGATCAATGTCCATAACAAAAATTTCCATAACAAGGTGACCTGTGACGATAGAAACCAATCTTTTTGAAAAAATCGACTTCGCAAACGCAACAAAAGTAGTGCGCCCGACTTTAGGTAATGAAGCACCAATCGCACTATTCAGGCTGGTGCGTCTTATTCTTCTAGAGGATATGTTTGGTGTTAGTTCTACAGCACAGGCATACCTATCAGGAAGACACCTTGGATATAGCCTTGGGTTAAAAGATCTAAGCCAATTTGTAGAATTATGCGAACAACTTAAAATAGGGGTCATAAAAACTGGGGAAAATGATAAAGGGCAACTACATATTGATGTTTACGAATGTGTTACCTGTTCTGGAATGGAACCTGTCGGGCGCACCCTGTGTTCTTTCGAGGGCGGTTTGATTGCCGGCGTAGCAGAGGGCATCTTTAAAAACAAGGTTAACGTCCGCGAGGTTACTTGCATAGGCGGGCTTGGACATGAATCATGTGGCTTTGATGTAATACAGAAGTAATGGTAATGCGACAGAATGATACATGAGGTCTAATTGGCATACCGAATCCGCAACTGCAGCGTCGTCGTATCCCGGAACGTATTAGTATCCAGCTCGTAAGCCATGAGTACCGTCTGCCCCACTCCCACCGGGCAGACGCCACTTTCCACGGCACCGAACCAGATGGCGTCGTAGTCCATCGCATCCATTTTCACAACCAGTTTCAGATGCCTGCCGTCACCCACCGGGCGGACCTGTTCAATCCGGCCGTGGCCTCTGAAAACGGGGTGCTCCCATTGGCGGCCAAAAGGTTCTAAGGCGGCCAGTTCTTCCACAACGGCGAAGCTGGGAGTCACCTCCAGCGCACCATCGGTGACAATCTCCGGGCCGACTCTGTGGTCGCGCAATGCGCTTGCGGCGATAGAGGCCCACGCTTCTGCAAAGCGCTGCAGACCATCGCGCTTTAAGGTCACCCCACCAGCGCCGGCATGGCCACCCCAGGCGGTAAAATCATCGGGATAACGATCGGCTATCTCCGCCAGGGCATCCCGCACATGAAAGCCATGCACGGTTCGCAGAGAGGCGGTGATATGCTCGCCCTCGGCTTTGGGCGAGAAATAAGCGACCGGCCGACCGAAAGACTCCGCCAGTCGCGCCGCACAAATGCCATGGACACCCGCGTGGCCTTCCGAGTCGAATATCGTAATCGCCGCGGCGCCATCTCTTACCTGCTGTGCCGCCTGTTTGGTGCTTCTGTGCAGCATATTCGACTGGACCGCCTTACGTTCGGTGTTATGCTCGACGAAATGCTGCGCCAGTTCTTCCGCGGCCGGAGCGTTATCGCTCATCAACAGATTCACACTGCCCAGTGCCGAATCCAGGCGTCCGCGGGCGTTGATGACGGGCGCAAAATTAAATGCCAGGGTAGCGGCGGTGATGGGGCCTTTGCCGTTCGTGGCAACATACAAGGCCCGCCAGGCGGGCCGCGCAAGCGGTGAGTTCATGATCGCCAGGCCGCGGGCGATAATCGCCTTGTTATTGGTGGACCGCGCCAGATTGACACAATCGGCCATGGTGCCCAGGGCGACGAGATCCAGCAGACCGCCGAGTTTTGGAGCAGTGGCGGGAAGGTCGCCATCCCGAATAAGCCGCTGACGAAGCGCACAGCACAGCAGCCACGCCACATGCACGCCGGCGATGTACGGATCGGGAAACGCCGAATCGTCGCGCACCGGGTTTACACAAGCCACGGCCGCCGGGGGCGGCCCGGATGCGGGCACGCCGTGATGATCCGTGACGACGATGATAAAACCATGATCCCGCAACCGGGCAATCCGTTCGTGATCCGTGCTCCCCTGATCTGCGGTAACAATTAAGGCGGGACGGGGGGCCTCCGCAATAATGCGGTCGGTCAGGGTTTCGGTGACGCCGTAGCCGTCCCGCAGACGATGTCCGATATAGCTGTGAATCCGCTGTTCCGGAACGCCGAAATAATCCCGGAATGCAAACTTCAGCACCGCATGGGCCGAGGCGCCATCACAGTCGAAATCGGAAATCAGGAGGATGGGGAGTTCCTGGCGGATGGCGGAAACCACGGCGTCGCAAGCGATGTCGATATCGGGCAGCAAGTCGGGCGGGGTGAGGCCACTCAACTGCAGACTCAACAATGCCGGCAGCTTCGCCACGTCCGCATCACTCAGTCGACCGGCAATAATCCGGGCCTGGAGCGGGGTATATCCGAGACGCAACGCCGCGTGCAATATCGCCGCTGCCACCGGACGGTCAACGATGCGCACAGTTTCAGTCATCTACCAGACCCCCGGCAAGGCATGACCGGGCCGGGCCGGGCGACGCCAGAAGCGCCAGCGATCTGCACGGCGAAGCGTAAGGCGCTCTATATCACCGCTGGCAAGCACACCCGTCAGGCACTCCAGGCACCCGCCACGCCGCCACAACGATGACAGGGCCGGGACCAGCGCCGCAAAAGACTTTGCCGCATCGGGATAAAGCCAGGCCCCAGGCCAGACCCAAAGCAGATCATCGGGGAGTTTTATTGCGGCCTGCAACGCCTTGGGATAAGACAGTGGCAAACCCAGCCAGCAGGCCGCGGCCTGCAGGTAGTCCGCCTCCGCCGCCACGGTCCGCCACTTCGGAATGGGCCGCACAGAGGGCAAACGCCCCTCCCCCCAGGCCCAGAACAGACACCAGGGTTCCTGACCGCTGGCATCGACATCCTGATTGACGGGATGGGCGGCGAGGAGCATCTGCAACTCATTGAGGAAGGCATTCCAGCGCCGGGCATCGGCACCGGTGGCTTGCAGGGCCAGCGGCTCGCGGCCCCAGACTTGTTCGGGATCGGGACAGTGCAGGTCGGGCGTGTTGGCGGCCAGCACATACCAGCGCCGGGCGCCGCGGCGCAGAATCCAGGGGGTATCCGCCATATGCTCAACAGCAGACGTAAACAGGGCCGCGGCAGCAGCCTCTTCCAGGCCGGGCAGAGGCTGTAACACCGCCCGCCCCGCCTGTCCGCGAAACGCCACTGGCTCCAGGGCGATGACCCAGTGCCCTTCGGTCGCTATACCCTCAGACTCCGCCAACAATGCCGCAGCGGGCAACAACCCTGCGAAACCCAGCAAACGCCCTGCCACCTCCAGAGAGGAAGCAGCCGTTAACCGTTCCGCCCGCCCACGCCCCCAGTAACGCGGCAGCACCGCTCCCAGGTCGTCCTCCGGCACGCCGCGCAGACCCGAGAGCCAGAGGCAGAGATCAGCCATCAGCGGTCCAGGATGGCGCGCTGCACGGCCTCCAGACTGGCATCCACGGTGAGCACTTCGCCACCCTGAGCGATAGCGGTATCAGGATCTTTGAGGCCATGCCCGGTGAGGGTACAGACCACCGTCGCGCCCGCTTCAATTTTTCCGGCGCGGGCCGCAGCCACCACCCCCGCCACCGAAGTCGCCGAAGCCGGTTCGCAGAAAACGCCCTCATGTTGCGCCAGCCAGCGCTGCGCCTCCAGAATCTCGGCATCGCTATGACCGCCAAACCAGCCGCCGCTTTCCGCCTGCACCCGATGCGCCTGATCCCAGGACATGGGATGACCGATACGGATGGCCGTGGCAATGGTCTCGGGGTCTTTCACATAGTGGCCGACGATGAAGGGGGCACTGCCTGCCGCCTGAAAGCCCAGCATCTTCGGTCGTTTGCCCGCCTTACCGTGACCATAGGTGCAGGCGCCATCGCAGAATTTGCAGGAAGCGGTCAGAGACTGGGACTGGTCAGTCCGCCCGTCAGTGGCTTCACAATAGCCCATCCAGTGGGCGGTGATATTACCGGCATTGCCCACGGGCAGGGCATGATAATCGGGCGCCTCGCCCAGCGCCTCGACAATCTCGAAGGCCGCCGTCTTCTGGCCCTGCAAGCGGTAAGGATTCACCGAGTTCACCAAAGTGATGGGCGCATTGGCGGCGACATCCTGGACGATCTGCATGCCCGCATCGAAGTTGCCGCGAATCTGCAACACCATGGCACCATGCATCATCGCCTGGGAGAGTTTGCCGAGGGCAATCTTGCCTTCCGGGATCACCACGAAAGCGCGCATTCCCGCCCGCGCCGCGTAGGCCGCCGCGGCCGCCGAAGTGTTGCCGGTAGAGGCGCAAATCACCATCTCGCTGCCCTCTTCCTTGGCCTTGGTCACCGCCATGGTCATGCCGCGATCCTTGAAGGAGCCAGTGGGATTCAAGCCCTCAAATTTGAGGAAAAGACGGATATCGAGGCCGAGCTGGCGGGGCAGATTGATGCATTCGATCAGCGGCGTATTGCCCTCGCCCAGGCTCACCGCCTGAGTCTCGGGAGCCAGGGGCAGGAAAGCACGGTAGTGGTCGATGATGCCGGTATAACGGGTCATGAAGTTATCCTGATTTTAAAATGAAATGCCAAAATTCGGTTTGCCGGATGGATCACCCTTCCGCCAAACTCTCGACGCGTAGACGCAATACGGGCTGAACGACCACTGGCAGGGCTTCAATGCGGGCGATGGCCTGCTCCAGGTCACCCTCCCGGCAGCGGTGCAGCAGCAGGACGATGGGCACGCTGTCTGCCTCCGGCGCCTCTTTCTGCACCAGCGCTTCGATGGAAATCTCATATTCCGCCAGCATCGTCGCCACCTGTGCCAGGACACCGGGGCGGTTACGGGCACGAATGCGCAGATAATAAGCGCTCTCCACCTCAGCCATGGGCAACAGCGGCAAGATACTCATGGCATTGGGCTGGAAGGCAAGATGGGGCACCCGGTTGCTGGGATCGGCGGTCATGGTCCGCGCCACATCCACCAGGTCAGCCACCACGGCGCTGGCCGTGGGATCGCCGCCCGCGCCGCGTCCATAATAAAGGCTCTGTCCCGCCGCATCGCTCTCCACCAGAATCGCGTTGAAGGGTCCCTCCACATTGGCCAGCAGATGGCTATGGGGAATCAGGGTCGGATGTACCCGCAACTCGACGCCATCCGCGCGGCGCCGCGCAATCCCCAGCAGCTTGATGCGATAGCCCAGCTCGGCGGCATAGACCACATCGGTCCGTTCCAGCGCACGAATGCCTTCCACATGACAATGGGCGAAATCCACCGGGATACCGAAAGCAATAGACGCCATCAGGGTAATCTTGTGCGCGGCATCGCCGCCATCCACATCCAGCCCCGGATCGGCCTCGGCATAACCCAACTGCTGCGCCTCAGCCAGGGCCTGCTCAAAGTCCCAACCCGCGTGGAACATCTGGGAGAGGATATAGTTGCTGGTGCCGTTGATAATGCCCGCCAGCCACTGAATCCGGTTGCCCGCCAGCCCCTCGCGGATCGCCTTGATGATGGGAATGGCACCCGCCACCGCCGCCTCGAAGGCAACCATCACCCCCTGCGTCTGCGCCGCCGCAAAAATCTCGTTGCCATGCTCGGCCAGCAGTGCCTTGTTAGCGGTCACCACATGCTTACCCGCCGCGATAGCGGCCATCAACAAGCTCAGGGCCGGCTCCTGGCCCCCCATCACCTCGACGACCACGTCCACCTCGGGATCGCGCACCACCGCCCAGGGATCGCTGCTGATCCGCGCATCCAGACCCAGTCCCGCCAAACGTGCGGGATTACGCACTGCCACATGCACTACCCGTAACTCGCGTCCGACCCGGCGCACGATTTCTTCGGCATTGCGCTCCAACACCCGCACCGTGCCCTGACCCACCGTGCCCATACCAAGAATACCGATCCGTACCGGCTCCATTGCATCCGCCATTACAGATCCTCACGAAACATGTGTTTGATGCCGCGGATGGCCTGTCGGGTGCGGTGCTCATTCTCCACCAGCCCGAAACGCACATATTCGTCGCCCAACTCACCAAAGCCGATGCCAGGGCTCACCGCCACCTTGGCGCGGTCCAGTACCAGCTTGGAGAATTCCAGGGAGCCCATCTTGCGCAAGGCTTCGGGAATTTTTGCCCAGACAAACATGGTTGCCTTGGGCTTGTCGACCACCCAGCCCGCGGCATCCAGCCCCTCGCAGAGCACGTCGCGGCGCTGCTCATACATCAGCCGGATATCTTCCACGCAATCCTGCGGCCCTTCCAGTGCGGTGATAGCCGCCACCTGAATGGGGGTAAAAGTGCCGTAATCCAGATAACTCTTCATTCGCGCCAGCGCACCCACCAGCTTCGGATTCCCCACCGCAAAACCCACCCGCCAGCCGGGCATGTTATAGCTCTTGGAAAGGGTGAAGAATTCGACGCCCACGTCCTTGGCCCCTGGCACCTGCAAAAAGCTCGGCGCTTTATAGCCATCAAAGACGATATCCGCATAGGCCAGATCATGCACCACCCAAATACGGTGCTCCTTGGCAAACGCGACAATCCGCTCGAAAAAGTCCAGATCCACGACCGCCGCCGTCGGGTTGTGGGGGAAGTTGATCACCAGCATCTTCGGCTTCGGCCAGGCGGCCTTGACGGCTTTTTCCAGTTCCTCGAAGAAATCCACCCCCGGCAGCATCGGCACATGGCGCACGTCGGCGCCCGAGATGACAAAGCCATAGGGATGGATGGGATAAGTCGGGCTCGGCACCAGCACCGTATCGCCGGGGCCCATGGTCGCCAGCGCCAGATGGGCAATACCCTCCTTCGAGCCGATGGTGACAATGGCTTCAGACTCCGGATCAAGCTGCACGCCATAGCGCCGTTCGTACCAGCCCGTGATGGCGCGCCGCAAGCGGGGAATGCCGCGCGACACGCTGTAGCGATGGGTATCGCCGCGCTGGGCCGTTTCACAGAGTTTGTCGACAATATACTGGGGCGTGGGCTGATCAGGATTACCCATGCCAAAGTCGATGATATCCTCGCCCCGCTTGCGGGCCTGATTCTTCAGGTCCGTAACGATGTTAAATACATAAGGGGGCAGACGACGGATACGTTCAAAGTCACTGTTCATGTGGCGCGGGCCTTCAGGGTTGTAGCGAATGCCGAAATCGAAGAACAATAGAGAGGCAAAGCGGACCTGTCAATCCGCATGAAGGACATTCAACATGAAATTACACCTGCAACGCGACGCTCACCGCAATCTCATCCATGCCTATGGTCCGCAGGGCATCGTCATCCACGGCAAGCGCCACGCACACGGCCTGCTGGTCGGTGCCGACTGGCTGCACAGCCCCTGGGGACCGGAGCATCTCAGCGCGCTCCAACTCACGCACTTTGCCGAAGTACTGGCACGCAAGCCCGATATTGTGTTGTTGGGCACCGGCAAGCGTCAGCATTTTCCGCTGGAACTCATGCGTGCCCTACGCATCGCTGATCTCGCCGTAGAGGTGATGGACACCGGCGCCGCTTGCCGCACCTACAACATCCTGCTGGCCGAAGATCGCGTGGTCATCGCCGCCCTGCTGCCGCCCGAGGCCTGAACGCACTGGCATCCGCCGACGTTACCGTCAGCCGAAAAGGCTCTCCGATGTCAGACCCTCCTCTTCAATGCGCTGGCGCAGCACCAGCAGTGCCTCTACCTGAATCTGCCGCACCCGCTCCCGAGTAACGCCGAGGCGAGAACCGACCTCTTCCAGCGTCGCCCCATCAGTACCATCCAGACCGAAGCGCCAGAACAGTACTAACCGATGCTTCTCGGTCATGGTTGCAATCCACTGGTGCACCTGCTGGGAGAGATCTCGGTCAGCCAGGTCCGCTTCAATCCCCAGCGCATCAACATCGGCAATGATATCCGCCAGGGGTCGATCCGAGTCCCGGCCATGAGGCACATCCAAGCTCGTCACCCGACCATCCATTTGCAGACAGCCACGCACTGCTTCTACCGGGCGGTGGAGCGCCTCTGCCACCTCCTCCGGCGTCGGGTCTCGTTGCAGGGTTTGCCCGAGACAGCGGACCGCGCGCAGCACAGTGCTGAGTTCCTTCATGATGTGGATGGGCAGGCGGATGGTGCGAGTCTGATTCATCAGCGCGCGCTCGATATTCTGGCGAATCCACCAGGTCGCGTAGGTGGAAAAGCGAAAACCGCGCTCTGGATCGAACTTCTCCACCGACCGAATCAGCCCGAGATTACCCTCTTCGATCAGATCCAGGAGTGGCAAACCCCGGTTGATATAACGCCGCGCCACCTTTACCACCAGACGCAGGTTACTCTCTATCATGGTGCAGCGTGCCGCCTGATCTCCGGCCTGAACCCGGCGCCCGAGAGTGACCTCCTGTTCTGCTGTCAGCAGCGGACTATGCCCAATTTCCCGCAGATAACAGCGGGTAGCATCCCAATCATGGGTCTCACCAAGATCTTCTACCTCCTCGGCTTTTTCCGGAACATCCGCTTCCATCTCTGAGGCTATTGCCTGAACGTTCTCTTCCTCGTCTCTGCTCGCGCTTTTCATCCGACACACTCTCCAGAGGCCACCGCAACCGTTCCCGCCAGCAAAGGGACAAAATGGCAGGTACCCAGCGAAATCACCTGCGCCGCACTGCCATCCCAATGACTGACTTGCAGATGCTGCCTGCCGCATTCTTCCACCGGCATCACCAGACTACCCCCGGCCCGCAACTGGCGATAAAGAGGCGCCAGGGCGCAGGGCACTGCAGCCGTGATGACAATCGCATCAAAGGGCGCCTTTTCCGGCCAGCCGCCACTGCCGTCTCCGTGATGCAGATGCACCTGACGGTAGCCCAGCCGCCCCAGTAACACCTCCGCCATCTCCTGAAGCGGGCCGATACGCTCAATACTGAAGACCTCAGCCCCCAGCTCTGCCAACACGGCGGTCTGGTAGGCGGAACCAGTACCGATCTCCAGCACCCGCTGCGGCACCTCCCTGTCCTCCAGGATCGCCTCCATCATCCGCGCCACGGTCCAGGGCTGAGAGATAGTCTGCCCATAGCCGATAGGCAGAGACACCGGCTCATAGGCACGCCCCGCCAACGCCTGCGCGACAAAGCGGTGACGCGGAACCCGGTTCATCGCGTCCAGCACCCGCTCGTCACGGATGCCTTCCGCGCGCAGACGGAGCACCATCCGCCCCCGGGTACGCGGGGAAATCATGCCGACTTCAGGACTCAAGGCTAGCAACGAAGCAGCCATTGACTCAAACCATCCAGAAAATTGTAGCGGGTCATATCCAGATCGAGCGGCGTAATGGAGACGTAACCGCGGCGCACCGCGTCAAAGTCGGTACCGGGACCGGCATCTGCCTCCCGTCCGGAAGGGCCAATCCAGTAAACAGGATCGCCGCGCGGATCCGCCGCCGGTATCACCATGTCGCTCTTGTGGCGACGCCCCAGACGCGTCACTTCAAATCCGCGGATTTCATCGTAGGGCAAATCCGGTACGTTCACATTGAGAATGGTATCGGCAGGTAGCGCATGACTCAGCACCCCGATCACCAACTTGGCGGCCACCTGCGCCGCAGTCGAAAAGTGGGTGCAATCGCGTCCGGCCAGGGAAACCGCAATAGCCGGCAAACCGAGAAAACGCCCCTCGGTGGCGGCGGCCACCGTGCCGGAGTAGAGCACATCATCCCCCATATTGGCGCCGCGATTGATACCGGAGACCACCATATCAGGTGTTTCCGCGAATATGCCGGTGACGGCGAGGTGGACACAGTCCGTGGGTGTACCGCCGACCAGATAGTGAAAACCGTTGAGCCCGGTACGCATCCGCAACGGCCGGTCCAGGGTGAGGGAGTTGCTGGCGCCGCTACGATCCTGCTCCGGCGCCAGTACCTCCAAATCGCCTAAAGGCCTTATTGCTTCGGCAAGTGCCGCCAGTCCCGGTGCCAGATAACCATCATCGTTACTGAGCAAGAAACGCGGCATTAGGTCTCCCAAAGGCGTGCAGTGGCTATCCTCCGGCTATGGTAAGCTACGAAGCACCTTCGGGTCCATCTTCAGATACGCGCTGCACCCGGCAAACTAATGCGCCGCGACCTCTGGAGTCGCTGGCGCCGGACCTTCATTCTGTACCTGTTGGATCTGTCGCTGGAGCAACAGCGCGCGCAATTGCGCCGCATCCATCGCCTGTTTCAGACCGTTTACCCGGTCCAGATAGCGCGCATAATTACGCTCGTTGCCGGTGCGTATGGCCTTGCCCTGCTCGTAGTTTTTGGTCGCCTGAAGCAGCGCCAGCCGCGCCACAGCCAGCTCCGCCTGCAGACGCTTCAAGGCTGGATTTACCACGGGTCGGGTGGGCGTGGGTGCGGCAGATGGCGATGGGGTGTCAACACTAGCACTGGACGCCGACACGGGCGTGCTGACCGAGTTCTGCGGTGCCCCGGAGATCTGCTCGACGTCTTTAGCGCCCGCAGGTGGGGTTTCGCCATAGCTGACGACTCCACCACCGCCCACCCAGCGATAAATGGTTGACGCATCCGCAGAAGTGCTGATCAGAAAGGCCGACAGGAAAATACACACGCCCGCCATTAGTGGGCGCTTTGATTCACCCTTACCAGATGTAAGGGGGGGGGTTCCGCACTTCATCATCCTGCTCTCCTGACCAGCGTGGCATTTCTCTATATGGTCGCCAGGCCCCCGATTGTCAAGGCAGCGGCCACAAAAAAGCCCCGCATAAAGCACGGAGCTGATGGCGCCGGGGAAAAGCCCGCCGTGGCGGGCTATATCCCATCTCAGAGACTGTAGTACATCTGGAACTCCACCGGATGGGTGGTCATACGCAGGGTCTGCACTTCGGCCCACTTCACATCCAGATAACCTTCCAGCCAGCTCTCGGAGAACACACCCCCCTTCATGAGGAAGTCATGATCGGCTTCCAGGGCGCGCAGGGCTTCTTCCAGGGATGCCGCCACGCCGGGGATGTTGGCCTGCTCTTCCGCGGGCAGATCATAAAGATTCTTGTCCATGGCGTCGCCGGGATGAATTTTATTCTGGATACCGTCCAGACCCGCCATCAGCATGGCAGAGAACGCCAGGTAGGGGTTGGCGGTGGAGTCCGGGAAACGTATTTCGATGCGTCGGGCCTTGGGGCTGTTGACGAAGGGAATACGGATGGACGCCGAACGGTTCTTGGCAGAATAGGCCAGTAACACCGGCGCCTCATAATGGGGTACCAGACGCTTGTAACTATTGGTGCTGGGGTTGGTCAGCGCGTTAATCGCCTTGGCATGCTTGATGATGCCGCCGATGTAGTACAGGGCAATTTCCGACAGTCCGCCGTACAAGTCACCAGCAAAGATATTCTTGCCATCCTTGCCGAGGGACTGGTGGACATGCATGCCGCTGCCGTTGTCACCGACGATGGGCTTGGGCATGAAAGTCGCCGTCTGACCATAAGCCGCCGCTACGTTGTGGACGACATATTTGAGGATCTGCACCTCGTCCGCCTTGCGGGTCAGCGTATTAAAACCGACACCGATTTCGTGCTGCCCGGCCGTAGCCACCTCATGGTGATGCACTTCCACCTTCAAACCCATTTCTTCCATGGCCAGACACATGGCGGAGCGCAAATCCTGCGCCGAATCAACGGGTGGGACCGGAAAATAGCCGCCCTTGACGCCGGGGCGATGGCCCATATTGCCGGATTCATATTCCTTGCCAGAATTCCATGCGGCCTCTTCGGCATCCACCTTGTAAGCACAGCCGCTCATATCGATATTCCAGGTCACGGAATCGAAAACAAAAAATTCATTTTCGGGACCAAAGTAGGAGGTGTCGGCAATGCCCGTGCTCTTCAGGTAGATCTCGGCACGCTTGGCGACGGAGCGGGGATCGCGCTCATAGCCTTGGCCGGTGGCGGGCTCAATGACGTCGCAGCGGATAATGAGGGTGGTTTCATCCGTAAAAGGATCGAGAACGGCAGACTCGGCCTCGGGCAGGAGAATCATGTCGGACTCGTTAATGCCCTTCCAGCCGGTGATGGAGGAGCCATCAAAAGCCTTACCCTCGACGAAGGTGTCTTTTTCGATAGTGTGGCCGGGGACGGAGACATGCTGTTCCTTACCCTTGGTATCGGTAAAGCGGAAATCGATAAACTTGATGTCTTTTTCTTTAATCAACTTAACCACATCACTGGGGCTGTAACCCATTTGCTTCTCCTTCAATCAAGAAATATTCACGACCCTGAGCAAACTGCGCGTACAAAATTCATACCAGACTATTAACCACCATGCCGACAACAATTCGGACTCCATACGCACCAATATTGGGCCCAGTTATGGTGCAACCAAAAATTATGCACCACTATAGAGCGGTCGGTGTTTTTGGCAACTGCCAGACCACATCCACCTGCTGCAAGCCCGGCACCTGCCCCTGCAAGGCGTCCTGAAGCCGTGTTTCCATGTCCTGCAGGCTAGCGAATGTTTCCGCTGGCGGCAAGTGATAACGCATGCAGATCACGACGCCATCCTTGAGGTAATGCAAGGTCATTTGCTCTGCTACAGGCAAGTTCCGCGCCAGCAGACATTCGCACACCACTTTTTCAATCTCGCTGCGCGGCGGCAGAACCACGCCCCCATCCTCATCATCTTCGCTGTCGATGTGGATGGTAGCATCAGCCAGCTCATCCACCTGCCGCAACAACGTTATTCGCACCCGCTCAGCAATCTGGTGTCCCTCGGAGACGCTCAGGGTCGGCATCACCTGCAGATGCACCTCGGCCAGGGCCTGATGGCCGATTTTACGGGTTTTGAGCAGGTGCAAATCGCGCACCCCCTCGCAGCCGAGAATCACCTCGCGAATCGCTGCCAGTGCTTCATCGCTAAGGCCACGATCTGCCAGCTCCTGCACCGCTTCCCAGCCGGTGACCAGGCCGATCCGCAGCACCATAAGGGCGACGATAAGGGCGACGACCGAGTCCAGATAAGGCGCGCCCAGCAAGCTGCCACCGATACCGATAAACACGATGACACTGGAAATCGCATCGGTACGGTGATCCCAGGCATTGACGCGCAATGCGGCCGAACGGGTCCTGCGGGCTACCCGGATAGTGATCTGGTAGAGTGACTCTTTGGCGATGATGGCAAAGGCGGCGATGTAGAGGGTCCAGCTGGCTGGCATGCCGTAATGACCGATAATGAGCCGCTGGACCGCCTCGTAGCCGATCCCGGCCCCGTTGATGGCCAGCAGGCTGCCCGTGGCCAGCGCCGCCAGCGTTTCAAAACGCTCATGGCCGTAGGGATGCTCCTGATCCGGCGGCTGGCTGCTGAAGTGCATGGCGAACACCAACCCAAGATCAGACAGCAGATCCGAAAGGGAATGGATGGCGTCCGCCACCAGTGCACTAGAGTGCCCGAAAATGCCCCCCGCCAGTTTGATGAAAAACAGCACCACGTTGGTGCCCGCCCCCATCAGGGTCACCCGCATGTTCTGCTTGCCGCGTTCCGTGCGACTGATGCTTTCTGCCACTACTCAGGGCCTCTCAAGGTGTTGCGGTCATCCGTAAAGTCGGCAACCAATGCGGGTTTGAAACGATTCAGGGTATCTCACTGACTCATGACCGTGTCTCGGGTTATCTGTCTGGATATTTGGTCGGACAATCGTCAATTCGCTGGCGATTGTCAAGGCAATGCCCACAGATAAGATCTGGCGGCGGGCTTGCCGAAAAGCGGGGACACGCACAATATATGCGCAGATGCTGTTTAATCCTCCTGGCATCCAAACCGATTTACAGGACGAGGTGAACGCTATGAATACCGAAGCGATTTTGCAGAAGGCGCAGGAGCGGGCCAAGGCTGCTGGCAAACGCCACGCCGGAGATATGACGCCAGAGGAAGCGCATGCGGTGTTGCGCGACCATCCCAAGGCCATCCTGATTGACGTGCGCTCCCAGCCGGAACTGGATTTCTCGGGTTTCGTAGAGGGCTGCTGCCATGTGCCGTGGCAACAGTATCCGGGCATGACCCCCAATGCCGACTTTGACGCAGAGCTGCGCAAGAAAGCCCAACCCGGCGATTTACTGCTGTTACTGTGCCGGACGGGTGGCCGCTCTCTGGCGGCTGCTGAACATCTGGCCGACCTGGGTTATGGCCATTGCTATAACATCCTCGGGGGCTTTGAGGGCAAACACGACACCCACGGCCAGCGCGGCAAGGTAGAAGGCTGGAAGGCCAGCGGTTTACCCTGGAGACATAAGTAGGTTGCGGTCTGCTTAAGACTGGCAGGCCGGGCAGAACAGCGCGCTCTTACCCCCCACCGAAAGGGTCTCCAGTGCCCCGCCACAACTCGGACAGTGCCCATCTGCCCGATGGCGGGTGAGGAAGGTCTTGGGCAGCAGGTTGGTCTTCGCCTGACAGCGCACGGCACGATCCAGCACCTTGGGGATCTGCTCCAGGAAACGCTCGCGATCTTCTTCGCTGAGGCTGGTCGCGGTGCGATCCGGCCGCAAACGGGCCTGAAAGAGGATTTCATCCGCCCAGATACCGCCGATGCCCGGCGCGAAAGTATCATCCAGCAGGATGTTACGCAGGGCACTGCGGCGACGACTCAGGGCTTCGCGCAATACTCCGAGCCCTTCTCCATGCACCATCAGCGGATCCGGGCCGAGCTTGGTCAGGAAATCCACATCGCTGTTTTCATCCAGCAGGCGCAGGCGGTTACCCAACTGGGTCCCCTGAAAACGCAAGCGCTGCTGGCCATTGATCTGAATCTCCAATGCCGCACGCGGCTCTTCCCCGCCTTCTGCCTGAGCAGGGCCGCGTTCAAGTTCGCCGCTCAACTCACCGCCCAATTGCATGGCGAGGATGTCTTTGCGATCCAGTTCCAGGAAAAGGTATTGACCATAGCGATGCAGGTCAGTGATGGCTTTGCCCTGGAGGGCGGCATCATCCATCCCGGCGCCATCGGACAGTGGCTCGCCTTTGGCATTCTGCATCTGCATGACGCCGACCCGCTTGTGCAGGATACTGCGCCGCAGCTTTTGTCTGAGCAGTTCTATTTCTGGCAACTCGGCCATGTTTTTCTCCGGAACAATGTTATGAGACCCGTGATAAGCGCCCTAGTCTAACCTGTGGGCGCTGGCGCGCCAATGGCGGCAGAGGCTGGGCGGCAAAGCCGTTTGATTATAAATCAGGCTTCTGGTACGGTATTTAGTCATTAAGCCTTTAATGAATCAGGTGCTGTCTCCGATGTGAGTTTCAACCTCATCCTCTATGCTGGTCACTGCTGACCGCACTCTGGCGAAGCTCTCGCCCTTCTCATTTTTGAACTCTACTGCTGCTTCCTGCTGCACTGTGGGCCTAAGGCCCGACCCGGCATGGAGACGCATTTGCCTCAAGTGGAGCAGTCCGATGCAAAGCCTGTCCCGATTTGAAGAAAACAAGATCAACATCCTCAGCGGCATTACCGTGGCGCTGGCTCTGGTACCAGAAGCCATCGCCTTCGCCTTTGTCGCCCATGTCTCGCCGTTAACCGGCTTATACGCGGCGGTTATCCTGGTGTTTATCACTTCGCTCTGGGGTGGGCGGCCGGGTATGGTGTCCGGCGCCAGCGGTGCTACGGCAGTGGTGATGGTGGCGCTGGTGGTTTCCCACGGGGCAGAATACCTGTTTGCTGCCGTCATCCTGATGGGCCTGCTGCAACTCTTCTTCGCGGCGGCGCGGCTGAGTAAATTCGTGCGCCTGATCCCCCACCCGGTCATGCTCGGTTTCATCAACGGCCTCGCTATCGTGATTTTCATGGCGCAACTGGAGCATTTCAAGATCAGGGATGCCCAAGGCGCCATGGTCTGGATGCGTGGTACGCCGCTTTATATCATGATCGGGCTGGTCGCCCTGACCATGGTGGCTATTTATCTGACGCCACGCATCACCAAGGCGATCCCGGCAACGCTCGCGGGTGCTCTACTGACCACCCTCCTCGTCGTCGCCTTCAAGATTCCTACGGTGACCGTCGGCGACGTGGCATCGCTGGCCGGCGGCCTGCCCAGCTTTCATCTGCCGGAAGTGCCAATGAACTGGCACACGCTGGTCGTCATCTTCCCCTATGCCCTGGTTATGGCCGCCAACGGTTTGGTGGAAACCCTGCTGACCCTGAACCTGATCGACGAGATGACCGACACCCGCGGCAAGCCGAATCAGGAGTCCATGGCGCAGGGTCTTGCCAATGTGGTCAGCGGTTTTTTTGGCGCCATGGGCGGCTGCGCCATGCTGGGGGAGAGCATCATCAACGTTGGTAACGGCGCCATTAAGCGCCTGTCGGGCGTTACCACGGCCCTCTTTTTGCTGTCCTTTATTGTGCTGGCTTCACACTGGATTCAGCAGGTGCCCATTGCCGCACTGGTCGGCGTGATGTTCGTGGTGGTGGAAAAGACTTTTGAATGGAGCAGTCTGCGCTTTTTCGGCAAGGTGCCGCGCACCGACATAGTCATCGGCATTCTGGTCGCCGCCATTACGGTGCTGGTCAATATTACCCTGGCGGTAGTGGCGGGGGTCATCATCGCGGCGCTGGCCTTTGCCTGGCAGCACGCCAAGCAGATTGGCGTTAAAACCAGCATCAATGCGGAAGGGCACAAGATTTACACCTTGCAAGGAACGCTGTTTTTTGCCTCGGTGACTGCCTTCCGTAACCTCTTTACCCCGGCAGAAGATCCGGACGTGGTCATCATCGACTTTGCCGGGGCGCGGATTGTCGATCATTCCGCCATCGAGGCCATTGATGCGCTGGCCGAGCGCTACGAGAAGCGGGGCAAGAAGCTGTATCTGCGCCATTTGAGCGGTGACTGCCGGGATTTGCTGGAGAAGGCAAAGGATCTGGTGGTCTTTAACGTGGCAGAAGACCCGCGTTATCATGTGGCGGATGACAAGATTAGCTGAGGATTCGTCCATAAAGCGCGTGCTCTGCGCCCAGCGCATAGGCCCACATCTGATCTCCGATGGAGAAGTGCCACCATTCTCCAACATGCTGCACAAACCCTGCCTGGGTCATGACCAAGACCAGTAGCTCACGATTCTGATGATGGAGATACTCTGGCGTTCCCGGCAGGGCAGCCGCGTAAAAATCCGGGATGGCACGATCGGTGAAATCATCGACCGGTCCGCCCATGGGTACATCCCGACCTTCTCCATCCACCAGTTTACAGTCTATGGCGGCACCCGTGCTGTGCGGTGGCGGACGGCAGGGATCCGGGTCGGGAATCCCCCAAAAGCGGTACACTTTGGGGGCAAGCAGGGCATGGATTTCGGGATCCAGGCGCGCCAACGCTTCCGGCCCGGCGCAGGACGCGAGCCTGGTAAGGCAGTCCATCGCCTGCGCCTCGCGCCGGAAGGCATCCCAGACCATGAAGTGCTGAACAGCCAGTGGCCGATAGGCATCGAACAGCGCAATACGCCATCCCGGACGTCGAGCCGACAACAAGGATTGCGCCCGATATAAGGCAGAAAGCGCCCCGGAGCGCAGCCGCCAGGGCGACCCGGTATAAGGCGCCCCCACTGCGCGGTAAGGATGCGGGGTCACCCGTGGGAAGGCGCTTTCAGGAATCTCCTGCAGCGGCTCACCGCAGTCCCGGATGGGTATGGTCAGATAATCAGTGCGCATCGCCTTGTCCCGGTCGCGTTGAAGAAACAGATAATCATTTGCCTGGGAAGCAAGTCAAATGGGGGCGTTACGAATAGCGCCTGTCCGCATTAGGCGGTTAGTAATGGTCTGTGTGTCTTGCCCATGGGGCAGATATCCGTCGCGCCGTGGTTTAGTGACCAAACTTCCGTCAGGAGGAATCGCTCGACATCTGGCATACCCCATGCAATCCCATCAGCATGGGATTGCTGAACTACCAGAATACCAGTTGGAGCTACTGCTTGGATACGACAGCAGGCGACACATCCTTGAAAGCGGGTACTTTGAAAACCCCACTCAGGCGGATCATTGGCACAGGACTATCGACGATCCAGGGCGTCCCTATGCTTATGTTTCGGTGGAGCAGCTCCTGGTGGATTTTTTCGGGGAAGTTGAACGCACGTTGCGTGACCTGGATGTTCAGTACGTAATAGTCGAGGAGAAATTGAGATGATGCAACCCAAGATACAACATCTTCAGGAACTCAAGGCTGAAATGCTGGCGGTTGTCCGTGGTGAACGTGCTGTCCCTACTAATGTTGGTGGCGTAGCCTATGAATCTGCCGGCGCGGTGCTGCGTTTATTGATCTCTGAAAACCGGGAGTTGTTGGCTGCAATTGATAGAACGCATCCGGAGTCCGTTGCCGCACTCGCCAGACAGTTGCACCGCGCCGAGCCCAACGTCAGCCGTACACTGAGCAAACTGGAGGCCTGCGGTCTGGTACGGTTACGTGAAGGGAAAGGCAAGACAAAAATTCCCGAAGTTCTCGCTCGCCGCATCACAGTGGATATTGACGTGTTTGGCACCCACGACCGGGGTAGCTTGGCCTGATTTCAGGTCCGTGCCGTAAGCTGACAGGTGGGAATTGGCACCAGAACCATCGCCGCCATTTGTATCGCGCACGAGGATAGTCGGCCGCTTTATGATGACCCGTCATGGTTCAACGGGCCGCCCTATACAGTGGCCGAAGGAGTCTTCGATGAGTATGATTTCGGGGGTTGCCGCACCATGGACGATCTCGAGCAGTTACACAGCACTATGGCGCAGTACAATTACAAGGCGCTTACGCCTGGCGCCAAGCCACGCTACGACACAATGCTCAAGCTACTTCATGCTCTCGGTGTAAAGCTCTCTGCGTCTCCCGATCACTCATGAGCAACTTGCGGTTCCTCATCGCAAGGCCCAACTTGAACGTTGCGGGGCGCACTGCATCTTCTACGGCTTTCACTACAAGCCTGACAGATGCGCCCGGTGTAGCCCTCGCATAGTCACTTGACAAACGTACGTGAACACGTACCATAAAGGCTTCTTTGAAGGAGCACGAAATGAACACGCTTACCGCCAGCGAAGCTCGCGCAAATCTGTACCGGCTCATTGATCAAACAGCAGAGTCTCATGAGCCAATCATCATTTCCGGAAAACGTGGCAGTGCCGTGCTGCTCTCCGCGGAAGATTGGAGCGCAATTCAAGAAACCTTGTACCTTCTGGCCGTGCCTGGCATGCGCGAGTCCATCAAGGCGGGTATGGCTGAGCCCCTCCCAAAAAGCTCGAAGGAGCTTGAGTGGTGAATTGGGACGTTGTTTATTCCAAGCATGCAATGAAGGATGCAAAGAAGCTTGCTGCAAGTGGCCTTAAATCAAAGGCGCAAGAACTGCTCGCGGTTCTTGCCAACGATCCATTTCAAAATCCACCACCCTTTGAAAAGTTGGTCGGCGATCTAGCTGGCGCATACGCTCGCCGCATCAATATTCAGCACCGTATCGTGTACGAAGTTTTCACGAAAGAGAAAATAGTTCGCGTCCTGCGGATGTGGACGCACTATGAATGATATGGAAGCCATTGCACGCGGTGAACAGGCGATCGCGGAAGGCCATGTAGCCACCTATGCCCAAGCCAGAACCCGTCTTACCCCTTGCCCGATGGCTGAAATAGCGCCGTAAACCATTGCGCCACCCCGGTGCCTATGGCAACCTTTGTGCCACATTCGGTATCCGGCTCAAGATAAACCCATGGACACTCCCGCCTATTCCCCGCAAGAACTCGAAGCCGCCGTGCAGCAGCGCTGGCAGGATCAGCAGACCTTCAAGGCCTCAGCTAGGCCATCGGGCGAAAAGTTCTACGCCCTGGCCATGTTTCCCTACCCCTCCGGGCAATTGCACATGGGACATGTGCGCAACTACAGCATCGCTGATGCCATCGCCCGTTATCAGCGCATGCTGGGCAAGGAAGTCATGCAGCCCATGGGTTGGGATGCCTTCGGCCTGCCTGCGGAGAATGCGGCCCTCAAGCATGGTTTAGCCCCGGCGCAGTGGACCATGGACAACATCGCCCACATGCGCGGACAGCTGCAACGACTGGGCCTGTCTTACGACTGGTCGCGGGAGTTCGCCACCTGCACGCCGGATTACTATCGCTGGGAGCAGTGGCTGTTCGTGAAGCTCTGGGAGAAGGGGCTGGTCTATCAGAAGCTGAGCACCGTCAACTGGGACCCGGTGGACCAGACCGTCCTCGCCAACGAGCAGGTGGTGGACGGCTGTGGCTGGCGCTCCGGCGCGCCCGTTGAGCGCCGGGAGATCGTGCAGTATTTTCTGCGCATTACCGCCTACGCCGAAGAACTGCTGAGCGGACTTGATACCCTGAGCGAAGGCTGGCCGGAGCAGGTGCTGACCATGCAACGCAACTGGATCGGTCGTTCGGAAGGCGCAGAGATTCACTTCCCGTTGGCCACTGGCGACGGCGTCATCAAGGTCTTCACCACCCGTCCCGACACCCTGATGGGGGCGACCTATCTGGCGGTAGCCCCGGAACATCCTCTCGCCATTCAGGCAGCGGAAAACAGCACTGAACTCGCGGCCTTCCTCGAACGCTGCCGCCATGGGTCCGTTTCCGAAGCCAGCATCGAAACCCAGGAGAAGGAGGGACATCCCCTCGGCCTGAACGTGCAGCATCCCCTCACCGGCGTGGAGCTACCTGTCTGGACCGCCAATTTCGTGCTCATGGGTTATGGCGAAGGCGCGGTGATGAGTGTGCCCGCCCATGATCAGCGGGACTTTGAGTTCGCGCGCAAATATGGCCTGCCCATTCGCGCGGTGATTCAGGCCGAGGGCGTTGCCACCGACGGCGAAGCCATGGCGGAGGCCTACACCGGCAGCGGCACCTTGTTCAACTCCGGGACTTTCGACGGCCTGGCCAATGACGAGGCCAAGAGCCACATCACCGCGGCCGTAGCCGCCAGGGGACTGGGGCAGAAGACCGTCAACTTCCGTTTGCGCGACTGGGGCATCTCCCGCCAGCGCTACTGGGGCACACCTATCCCCATGATCCACTGCCCCCACTGTGGCGTCGTGCCGGTACCGGAGCGGGATCTGCCGGTGATCCTGCCGACCCACTACCAGCTTAAAGACCCGCGCTCGCCGCTGCTGGACGACCCCGAGTTCACCCAGGTGGCCTGCCCGCAATGCGGTGCCGCAGCCCGGCGGGAAACCGACACCATGGACACCTTCGTGGAGAGCTCCTGGTATTACGCTCGTTTCGCCTGCCCCGATGCCGAGCAGATGCTCGACCAGCGCGCCGCCGACTGGCTGCCGGTAGATCAGTATGTGGGCGGTGTGGAGCACGCGGTGCTGCATCTGCTCTATGCCCGCTTCTTCAACCGCCTGCTCCGCGATGTCGGCCTGCTACCCGCCGACGGCGCCCACGATGAGCCCTTCCGCCATCTACTGACTCAGGGCATGGTGCTCAAAGACGGCAGCAAGATGAGCAAATCCAAGGGCAACACGGTGGACCCGCAAGGCCTAATCGACCGCTATGGGGCCGATACCGCGCGCCTCTTTATCCTCTTCGCGGCACCGCCGGAACAGCATCTGGAGTGGTCGGACAGCGCCGTGGAGGGTGCTTACCGCTTCCTCAACCGCTTTTGGCGTCTGGTCCACGAGTATGGCGCCACGCCCCCGGCACTACCCGCCGAGCTCTCCGCTGCGGCGGTGGACCTGCGCCGCGCGGTACATCAGTGCATCGATCGGGTCAGCCGCAACATGAGCGGGCGCTATCATTTCAACGTCGCCATCGCTGCCATCATGGAACTGACCAACAGCCTGCTGAAGGTCCCCGCGGATGCCCCGGCCGACTTACGGGCGGTGCTGGGCGAAGGACTGCGCGCCCTGACCCTGCTGCTGGCCCCCTTTGCGCCCCATATCGCCGAGGTGCTTTGGGAAAAACTGGGGCAAAGCGGCGTGATCGGCCATGCGTCCTGGCCCGTCGCCGATGCCGGGGCCCTGCGTTGCGATACCGTGACCCTGGTCATTCAGATCAACGGCAAGTTGCGCGAACGCATGGATCTTCCCGCTGATGCGGACAACGCCAGCGTCGAACAGAGGGTACTGGCCGATCCGGCCATGCAGCACCATCTGGAGGGTAAAACCGTGCGTAAAGTGATCATCGTACCCGGCCGTCTGGTCAACGTGGTGGCGGGATGAACCGTACCCGGCAGTGGATTCGCTGGTGGCTCGTGGCGGGGCTGGCCTTGGTGCTGGGCGGCTGCGGTTTTCATCTGCAAACCGGGGCCACCATTCCGCCCAAGCTGACCGGCTTGCGCGTGGCGGGTACCGGCCCTTCTGGTGGCACTCTGGCACAGGCCGTTGATCGTGCATTACAGCGTGACGGCAACTACGCGCAGCAGGGCGGTCCCTTGTTGCAGATCGACAATGCCTATGTCAGCCAGCGGATCATCAGCATCAGCCCAGGCAGCGGTGTGGCTCTGGAGTTTCTCGATACCTTGCACGCCGATATCAGCGTCATCGGCAGCGACCATAAAATACTCCTCGCGTCGCAACCGCTGCTCATGGAGAATAGCTTCAGCTACAACAGTGGCAACCCACTGGCGACCAATGAGCAGCAGGTCACCTCACAACGCCTGCTAATGGAACAGGGCGCACGACAAATTCTGCGGCGGGTGCTCAACAGCCCCGTTTTCCGCCAGCAGGCGCCCTGAAATGCGGCTGAAGCCAGCGCAATGGGCCAGCCATTTACGCGGCACTCTGGCATCGGTATACGGCCTCTTTTCCGATGAACCCCTGCTCTTGCAGGAGGCAGAAGACGCCCTGATCGCCGTTGCGGCACAGCATGGTTTCGCCCAGAAACAGCGCCTCGACCAGCAAGACGGTACTGTCTGGGATGCCTTGCGCGACGAGCGGAACGCCGGTTCGCTTTTCGCTGAACAACGCCTGCTCCTGCTGCGTCTGGATAGTCCCAAAGTCCCCAAAGAAGGCAGCACCGCTCTGCAGTACTGGCTGGCCTCGCCACCTCCCGACGCCCTGCTGATTCTCAGTGGCCCCCGCCCTGACGCCAGCACACAGAAAACCGCTTGGTTCAAGGCCGTCGAGACCCACGGCCACACGCTCCTGCTGTATCGCCCGGAAGGGCAGGACTGGCCGCGCTGGGTAGAGCAGCGCCTGCGCGCCGCCGGGATGCAGGCCGATAGCACCGCTGTCCAGTTGCTCACTGACCTCAGTGCCGGCAATCTCAGTGCCTGCCATCAGGCCATTCAGCGGCTGCAACAGGTCTATCCGGGACAGAGCATTGATGTCCCCGCTATCCGTGCGGTACTGGCAGACAGCAGTCAGTTCACCATTTACGACCTCGCCGATGCGGTTCTGCGCGGCGAGACGGAACAAATCCTGCGCATTCTCGACCGCTTGCGCAGTGGCGACGGTGAACCGGCGTTGTGTCTCTGGGTCCTGCACAAGGACCTACGCCTGCTGGCTGAATTGCGGGCTGGCGGCGTGGATGCCGATGCATTCTTCCAGCAGAACCGTATTTTCCCGCCCCGGCAGGGCTGGCTGCGCAATGCCGCCCGGCGTCTGACCCGCGCGGGGCTGCTAGCGGGCATTGAGGACTGCCTTGCCATCGACGCCCGCATCAAGGGACAGGACCCCACGCCGGTCTGGCTGGCACTGACCGATCTCTGCCTGCGGATTGCCGGAATGGCTCCGGAACGGCACAATACCAACAATACCCGCGCGGGTTAAGCCACGCGGGTGCCGTTTCCCGGCACGGATCAGCGGTGGGCTTGCCGTTGCCCTCACGTCCGGCCCGAGCCCAGCACAGGAGGCTCCATCTTGGATTTACGTAGCGAACTGGAAAAAATCGGTGAACGCGCCCGTAGCGCCCAGCGCCGGTTGCAAAGCGCGGACAGCGCCGCCAAAGACAGCGCCCTGCGCTCCATGGCGGAATTCTTGCGCCGCGACGCCGACCATCTGCAACGCGCCAACCGCAAAGATTTACGCAGCGCCGAAGAAGCGGGTAAAGATGATGCTTTCATTGATCGCTTGCGTCTGGACGAAGCCCGAATCGAAGCCATGGCCAAAGGCCTCGAAGAAATTGCCGCCCTGCCCGACCCCGTGGGTGAGATCACCGACCTGCGTTACCGCCCCAGCGGCATTCAGGTGGGGCATATGCGTGCGCCTCTCGGCGTGATCGCCATGATCTATGAATCGCGCCCCAACGTCACCGCCGATGCCGCCGGCCTCTGCGTCAAATCGGGTAACGCCGTCATCCTGCGTGGTGGTTCCGAGTCCCTGCACAGCAACCTGGCCATCGCCGAGCGCCTGCGCGCTGCCCTCGGCAAGGCCAACCTGCCCCTGGATCTGGTGCAGTACGTCAATACCGCCGAGCGTGAGGCTGTGGGTATCCTGATCAGCATGGATCGCCATGTGGATGTGGTGATTCCCCGCGGTGGCAAGGGCCTTATCGCCCGCATCAAGGCCGAAGCCACCGTACCCGTGATCATGCATCTGGATGGCAACTGCCATGTATATGTGGACGCCGACGCCGATCCCCGCAAGGCGCTCAAAGTGGTCGTCAATTCCAAAACCCAGCGGTTGGGCACCTGCAATACGGCAGAGAGTCTGCTCATTCATCAGGAGCGGATGGATGACCTGCTCGGTCCTATCGCCGCGGCCTTGCAGGAGAAGGGGATCGAGATACGCGCCTGCGAACGCGGCCTGCCCCGCATCCCCGGTGCCATCGCCGCCACCGCAGAGGACTACGCCACCGAGTACCTGGGACCGATCATTTCCGTCAAAGTGGTGGACAATCTCGACGCCGCGATGGAACACATCAACCGTTACGGCTCCCAGCATACCGAGTCCATCATCACCGAAAATTACACCCACGCCCGCCGCTTTCTGCGCGAGGTGGATGCCAGTTCCGTCATGGTCAATGCCTCCACCCGCTTTGCCGATGGCTTTGAATACGGTCTGGGTGCAGAGATCGGCATCTCCACCAACCGCCTGCATGTACGCGGGCCGGTGGGACTGGAGGGCCTGACCCTGCAAAAATGGATCGTCCTGGGAGATGGCCATATCCGCTCCTGACGCGCCTTCGACGGCATTGCAGGTCTTATTGGCGGCGGTGGCCGATGGATTGCCCCATGCCTGGCCTGCCGACAATCCAGGCGGGCTTCAGCCTGCGCTGCTGGCGGAGGCCGCCGAATGGGGCTTCCCCCTCTATGCGCAGGATGGCAGTGTGCACCTGGAATATCCCGCCGCGTCGCTCTCCGCCCAGGAAATTGCCACCATCGGCGGCATCGACCCGGCACATATCCACCTGCCGCTGTGCTGCGCCTCGACCAATACCGAAGTGTTGCAGGATACCAGCGTCGACGTCTGCCTGACCGAGAGCCAGTGGGCCGGGCGCGGGCGGCGCGGGCGCCAGTGGTCTTCCCCTTTTGGGCGTCATCTCTATCTGAGCTATGGCTGGACTCAGTACCGCCCGGTCAATGCGGCACTCACCATCGTTGCCGCCCTGTCGGTATTCACCTTGCTGCAGGCGCGCCTGCCTGATCTCTGGGTCAAGTGGCCCAATGATCTTTGGGTAGGGGGGCGCAAGCTGGGGGGCATCCTGGTTGAGGCGCGTCCACGTGGCCACGGAGAGACCCGGCTGGTGGTCGGTTTGGGACTCAACATCCACGATGACCCCGCTCTACCCGCCACCGCCGTGAGCCTCGCCGATCTCGACATCAGGGTCACCCGCAACACCCTCGCCGGTGCTGTTCTCCGCCAATGGCAGGAAGACTTCGCGCGCTTTGCGGCGGTGGGCCTCACACCCTTCCTGCCGACATGGAAGGAGGCCGATCGCCTGACCCACCAACCCGTTCAGATCAGCGACGCGCAGGGCGTGCGTACGGCCCAGGTGCTGGGCCTCGGCCCGGACGGACGTCTGCAGGTCTCTTACACGAATACCGATACGGCCTGGCTGAATGTCGGCGATGTCAGCCTGCGGCCCCAACATCCATGATCCTCATCGCCGTCGGTAATACCCGCACCCTGCTGGCGCGCACCCAGGATGGCGTGCATTTTGACAGCACCAGCGTTGCCACTGCACTGCCACCCACGAAAATCCTGCAGCAGCCCGGCTTGACATGGCTCAACGCGCTTAACCGGGAAGCCGTCGCGCTGGGCGGCGTAGTACCTGCGGCGCTTGCCGCCTGGCGGGAAGTCTTATCCACAGCAGCGGTTCGCGAACCCGACCCCGGCTTTTTCCGCCGCGCCGTGCCGCACGACTACCATCCGCCGGAAAGCCTCGGCTTTGACCGCCGCTGCTGCCTGCTCGCCGCCGCCATGGACTGCCCCAGGCAAGACAGCATCGTCATCGACATGGGCACCGTCATCACGATCGACCTGCTGGCTGGCGGGCATTTCCGGGGTGGACGTATCCTGCCAGGTATCACCATGAGCCTGCGCAGTCTGCATCAGGGTACGGCACTCCTCCCCGAAGTTGTGCTGGGCAGCGCAACAGAAATGCTGGGCAACAACACTAGCGACGCCATTCAGGCGGGCATCATTCACCTCTTCACTGATGCCCTGCGCGGCGCCATCGCCGACTATCGCCAGCGCAGTCCCCAGGCACAGATCCTCATCACCGGCGGGGACGCCGAATGCTGGCAACCCGGCATCCCCGGCAGCTTCTATCAGCCCCACCTGCTCCTGCGGGGCCTTTATTTGTGGATACAAGGTGATGCCCCGCCCTAAGATCGAAGCCACGCAAAAATGGCCACAGCCCCTTGGCGCCAGCCCCGCCCCCATGTAGGCTATCCCCATGGCTAAACCCTTCCAGCGTGTCCTGCTCGTCAGCAAATACCGTGACCCCTCAGTCCGCCCCGGACTGCAAAGCCTGCGGGATTTTTTGCTGGCCCAGGGCCTGCCTACCTTTCTCGAAACCGGGTGTGCGGCAGATATTGGCGAAAGTCTGGGACTACCACTACTCTCTTTCGCAGAAGCAAAAGCCGATTCGGACCTCGTCATCGCCCTCGGCGGCGACGGTACCCTGCTGGGGACGGCGCGGCAGACCGCACAAAGCGGTATCCCTATTCTCGGTATCAATCAAGGGCGTCTCGGCTTTCTCGCCGACCTCTCCATCGACCAAGTCAGCGAAGCCTTGCCGCCCATTCTGGAGGGCCACTATCAACAGGACCTGCGCAGCGTCCTCCTCGCTGAACTCTGGCGTGGGCAGGATTGCGCCTATTCTGGCCTCGCCATTAACGAGGTCCTCATCCACAAGGGCGGTGGCGAGAGCATGATCGAATTGCAGGTGCAGATAGACGATCGCTTTGTCTACACCCAGCGCGCTGACGGACTCATCATCGCTACCCCCACGGGCTCCACGGCCTACGCCATGTCAGCGGGTGGGCCCATCCTTACACCCACTCTAGCGGCGCTCCTCCTCGTCCCCATCTGCCCCCATACCTTGACCGCGCGGCCTCTGGTCGTCGCCGATACCGTAAAAATCCGCGCCCGCCTCACGGCCCGCCGCCAGCCCGCCGCCCTCAGCCTGGACAGTCATTGCAGCGTCCCCCTGGAGATCGGCGACGAAATCGTCATCCGTCGTGCATCCTGCTCCGCTCGCTTCATCCACCCTGAGGAAGAAAACTTCTTCCAGATTCTGCGTGGCAAACTGCACTGGGCTGAGTCCCCCGGAGAAGACTGATGCTCCTCAACCTGCAAGTGCGTGACTTTGCTTTGATTGATGCCATCAGTGTCGATTTTGCGGTTGGGCTGACCGTACTGACCGGCGAAACCGGCGCGGGCAAGTCCATTCTGGTGGACGCCATCGCCCTGCTGCTCGGCGACAAAGGCCATGCCGAAGACATCCGCCATGGTGCCGAGCAGGCGGAAATCAGTGCCGAATACGGACTCAGTCCGGAGCACCCCGCACGCCAGTGGCTGCGCGAACAAGAAATCGCAGACGAGGACATCTGCCTCCTGCGCCGCATCATTCAGCGCAACGGCCGCAGCCGTGCCTTCATCAACGGTCGCAGTGTCACCAATGGCCAGCTCAAAGAGTTCGGTGAAACCCTGGTCGAGCTTCTCGGCCAGCATGCGCATCAGAGCCTGCTTCAGCCGGAGCGCCAACTGTTTCTGCTGGATCGTTTCGCCGGAGTGGAGACAGCCCTCAGCGCCGTCGCCGACCGCTACCGGCAATGGCGTCAGGCCGCCCAGCGCTGCGCCGCATTACAGGAACAGCAGGGCAAACAGCACGAACAGGAAGACTGGCAGCGCTTTCTGCTCACCGAGTTGGAAGCCGCCGACTTGCAGGCCGATGAATGGGAAAACCTGCGCGGCGAGGAACAGCGCCTCGGCGCCGTGGAAAAGCTCCGGGAAAATATCCTGGCCGCCCTCGCCCGGCTGGATGGCGAAGATACCGCCGCTGGGCGCGCCCTCGCCGAAGCGCAACGCCACGTGAGCGCCGCCCGCGCCCACGATCCCCGTCTCGCGGACTGCGATGAATTGCTCAACTCGGCCCTGATTCAAACCGAAGAAGCCATTACCAGCCTGCGCGCCTATGCCACCAACCTGGAGGCCGATCCAGAGCGGCTGGAAAGCATCGCCCAGCGCCTGCAACTCCTGCAGGATCTGCAACGTAAACACCACTGCGACATAGCCGGGCTGCTGACCAAGCTAGCCACGCTGCGCCAAGAGTTGCTGGCCCGCGAAGATCTCGATGCCACGCGCAGCGCCGCCGAGCACGAACTGGCCCAGGCGCGGGCGGCCTACCGCGGGGACTGTGCAATCCTCAGCAGCGCACGCCAACAACAGCAGGATGCACTGGCCCAGGCCGTTGTCGCGCAAATCCAGCAACTAGGTATGCCCCATGCGGCCATCGAGCTACGCCTGGACAGCCATCCCGAAACCGAAAAACAGTGGCGCGATACCGGCTGGGATCAGGTGGAAATCTGGATTACCGCCAACCCCGGCCATCCCGCCCAACCCCTGGCCAAAGTGGCCTCCGGCGGCGAGCTGTCACGTATCGGCCTTGCGCTTCAGGTTATTCTTGCCGCGCCCGAACGCATTGATACCCTCATATTCGACGAAGTGGATGTGGGCATCGGCGGCGCGGTCGCCGAACGGGTTGGCCGCCTGCTGCGCCGCCTCGGTGCGCGCCAGCAAGTCCTCTGTGTCACCCATCTGGCACAGGTAGCCGCCCAGGGACACCAGCACCTGCGGGTAGAAAAACAGGTCATGAACGGGCAGACCCTCAGCGCGGTTCGCACACTGAACCGCACCGAACGCCAGCAGGAAATCGCCCGCATGCTGGGCGGCATTGAAATCAGCGACGCGGTAACTCAGGCGGCAGCCGCCTTACTGGCCAGCACCGAACTCTGAGCACGCACGCATCCCTTTTGCAAAAATCCGGACATCAGGCGCAAACTGCGAGAAACATCACCTTGGCAGTCCCCCCGCCGGTCTCCCAGCAAAACGTGGACGACGGCCTACCGGGTCGACACAACGCCAAGTTGTCCCGTTCACAAGAGAATATTCGGGCGTAGCCAACAGTCCACACTAGGCCTTGACGCTCGGGTCGCTTACAATCTGGCTGGTGAGGGATATTCTGGGCACACAAATGCGCGTCCAGTGCCAAAAACCCGGAGAACCGATGGCGGCCGATTTTATGGAAGGATACAGCACAGACCGCGAGTCAGTCGTCCCGACGCGCGTAGAATATAACAGAGCCGACTCCATCCCGCGGCGGGTATTACTGGTCGCTTTGGCGATACTGCTACTGGTGGGCGGCGTGGTCTACGTCGCGGTTCGCTCTATTCATACCCTCGGCAACAGCAGTGATACGCTCATTCATGTCGGATTACCCCTGCAAGAACAACTGCTAAAGATTAAAAACACCCAGCATCAAGCGAATTTTTTTCGTCGACTTGCCCAAGTGCTGCCGCAAGCCGGTTATGAAAAGACCTTCACTCAGCTGGTGAACAGCGAAGAGGATGCTCTGCAAACACTACAACGCGCCACCCATAATCACCCCGCTCTCACGGTGGCCATGCAACAATTGCAAAGCAGTCTGGCCACCTATGCGCAGACCGTTGGCAATAGTGCCCCCGAACAGACCAGCAAAGCCGCCGTCGAAGAAAAATTTCAGGCCGTACATCTAGCGATAGCGACACTTCTCACCCAGCAAAGCGCTGCAGCCGCTGCGGCGCGAACCCGTGCCGTCCAGCTCCTCTATGCATTGGTCTTCATCACCGCTTTACTCAGCATACTCATCCCCTGGCGGGTAGCCACCGCCCTGACCCGACCCCTCAAGGACTTTCGTCGTGCCGTGGAAGATATTGGCGCTGGCAAACTGACGAATGTCGCCAGTGAAGGCCCTCAGGAGCTCCGCGATCTTGCCCGCAGTATCCAAAGCATGCAGGCACGGCTGCGGGAAGAAGAACGTTTGCGACATGAATTTCTCAGCCAGGTATCCCACGAGTTGATAACCCCGCTGGCCTCGGCACGTTCCGGCAGCGAGCTCCTGCTCAGTGAGCGCATCGGCCCGCTGTTGCCGCGCCAGCACGAAGTGCTCGAAATCATCGTCCGCCAAGTCAAAGAGTTGTATGCCGCCATCCATGAAATGCTGGATATGCACGCCCTGCAAGCGCGTTCCCTGGATTTTTCACCGCAGGATCTCCCGGTTGCCGAAGTGCTGGTCGACCTGCAAAACCGTATGCAACCACTAACGGATAAAAAAAATCAGACCTTGGATTGTAACGGGGCGGAGCAACTCAGTGTCTACGCCGATCCGCAAAGACTGCGCCAGATTCTGACCAATCTGGTCAGCAATGCCCATAAATACAGTCCGGCAGACGGACGAATTGAGGTCCGTGCAACGGCGCAGCAGAAGGGTGTTCATTTTAGCGTCAGCGACAATGGTCCCGGTATTCCTGATGCCCTGCTGGAGCGGGTCTTTGAACGTTTCTATCAGGTACCGGTCAGCAACAGCCTGCCGCGCGGCACCGGCCTGGGTCTGGCGATTACCCGCGAACTGGTGGCCGCCCAGGGCGGCTGGATCAGGATGCACAATCGCCCCAGCGGCGGTCTCTGCGCTGAAATCTGGTTACCCGCTGTGCGCAACGTCGAAGCCATTTGATGCGCCGACACACGAGCCTCCTTCCGATTTTTGCCACCCTCAGCCTTGCCGCAATGCTGAGTGCGTGCGCACAAATTACCCCCCCCCTGCCCAGGGCAACACGCAACATACCGCTCAGCGATCTCGCCCACTGTGGCCAGGCCACATCCGCTGCTTGCGCACGCATCCACGTGGCGTTAGCCAATGCTTACTTGAGTAACGGGCCGCTGGATAGCACGGCACTGGGAAATGCGGCGAGAGAGTTGGGGCTAGCGGCTCAGAATAAGGAAGTGGCTGCCAAGACACTTCCTCTGCGGCGCATCGTCCACGTTCTGCAAGAACGCACAGCCACCAATTACGCATGTATAGCAGAACTCCGAAAGACCCGGACACAATTAGCGGCCACCCATGCACAATCCGCAGCCGCACAAGCACGTCTGCATCGCCTGGAAAATCTCCTCCACGACCATGCCGAAAAATCTCTTGACCACCACGTTCTCAAGCGGCCCTAAGATGCCCAAACTTATCCCCACCATTCTCACCATTGACGATGATCCCGACTTTCTGCGCCTGCTCGGTCTCTGGCTGGAAAGTGAGGGATATTGTGTTCTGGCGAGCAGTGATCCTGCCCAAGGCATGCAGATTTTGCACATGGAGAGACCCGATCTGGTCATCACCGATCTGCGCATGCCGGGCATGGATGGGATGGCCGTGCTCGAGGCGGTGCAAACGCTTGACCCCGACCTGCCGGTCATTCTGCTCACCGCCCATGGCAGCATCCCCAACGCGGTTGCGGCCATGCGTGCGCAGGCATTCGGGTACCTGAGCAAACCCTTCAGCAACGAAGAGCTCCAAGAGCTAACCAAAGCCGCCCTTGTACAGCGCCACGCCAGTCAGGAAACTCGCAAACTGCGGACAGCATTGCGTGAACAGGCGGGGCAGAGCATTCTCCACCGCAGCCCAGCCATGGCCGCGCTGGTGGATGAATTGGCGCGTATTGCCAGCTCGAAAGCCAGCGTTTTCCTTTCCGGAGAAAGCGGCTCCGGCAAGGAACGTGTCGCCCACGCCATCCATGATGCCAGCCCGCGCTGTGACGGTCCATTCATTGCAGTCAATTGCGGTGCCATACCCGCCGAGCTGGCGGAGAGTGAGCTCTTTGGCCACGTCAAAGGCGCCTTCACCGGCGCCACTCAAGACCATGCCGGATTAATCCGCAGCGCCAACGGCGGCACCCTCTTCCTGGATGAAATTGCCGATTTACCTCTTATCCTGCAGGTTAAATTGCTCCGCGTCCTTCAGGAAGGCAGCCTGCGTCCCGTCGGCGCGAAAACAGAGATGACTGTCGACCTGCGAGTCATCAGCGCTACCCATCAAGATATTCATGCCCTTACCGCCAGTGGTGCCTTCCGCGAGGACCTTTACTATCGCCTGCATGTCATCCCGCTGCGGGTTCCCAGCCTGAGTGAAAGAGCGGAAGATATTCTCCTGCTGGCCCAGCACTTTCTTGATCGGGAAAGTCAGCGACTGAATCGGGATATTCTGGGCTTCAGCCCCGAAGCCCTCGACAAACTGATGCAACGATCCTGGCCCGGCAATGTCCGGGAATTGGAGAATGTCGTCACTTTTGCCGCGGCAGTCACTGAAAAAGGCTGGGTCGCTGCCGACACCATTCCCGACACAGGTCGCCAAGGCGGTCAGAGTGCTTTTCCACCCCTGCAAGATGCCAAGGCTGCCTTTGAGCGCGCCTATCTGGAAAACCTCTTGCGCGCTACGGATGGCAACATCTCCCGAGCCGCGCGCATAGCTGGCCGACATCGGACTGATCTTTACAAATTGATGCGCAAACACAGTCTGGCTCCGCAGCTTTTCAAGGGTCAGGAGGATCGGGATGAAGAATAGCGATACGCCGGTGCTTTGCCCCCATCACCGATTTTGCTATGCTGAGCCTACTTTGACTCCGTCACCGGCCTGATGACACTACCCGTCCCCATTGCCCAGAAACCCCTCCTCCAGCGCATCCACCTGCGTCGCTGGTTCGCTCAGGGTTTGCTCATCTCGCTACCCATTGGGCTGACGGTTTACGTAGTGCTGTGGATTGGCGGCTGGCTGAACAGCCTTTTTGAGGCACCGATTAAGGCGCTTTTTGGCGTCGATATCCCCGGTCTGGGCTTGTTGCTCACCCTGATGACTATTCTTGGTGTCGGTTTCCTCGCCTCCCATGTCCTGACCTCCTGGATTTTTGAGAAACTGAACACCGTACTCGGACGCATTCCCGTACTGCATAGCCTCTACAGCACTATTCACGAAACGGTAGGCTTGCTGTTTGGCGGGACGGACCGTGGTTTCCGTAGTGCCGTACTGGTTCGCCAAGGCGGCGACATGGGTTATCTCATCGGTCTGGTCACCCGCGACACCCTCAGCGAACTGCCCCGGTTGCCCGAGGAATGTATCGCGGTGTTTATCCCCATGAGCTACGGTATCGGTGGCTTTACCTGCATCGTACCACGCGACAAGGTCATCCCCCTGCCCGATCTCACCCCGCAGCAGGCTCTGCGCTTCGCCATGGCGGGCGGGATGGGGGGAGGAAAAGCCATCCGTGATAAGCTGGGTGCCAACGGTGAATCAACCAGAGGCACAGCAACAAGTCATTCTGATCCAAACCAGTGATAACTCCATTCAGTGGGCGCTTTGCGGCAAACCCACAGTCTTCGTTATACTCTTGTCATACTAAATAAGGAGATGAAGCATGGCTGAAGTGCGCAAAGCAGTCTTCCCCGTGGCCGGCCTGGGCACTCGTTTTCTTCCGGCCACCAAGGCTAGCGCCAAGGAAATGATGCCGGTAGTGGATAAGCCACTCATTCAATATGCTGTGGAGGAAGCCATCGCCGCAGGCTGCGACCAACTCATTTTCATCAGCGGACGTGGCAAGCGTGCCATCGAAGACCACTTCGACGTTTCTTACGAACTGGAAATCGAGTTGGAAAAACGCGGCAAGATGGCCTTGCTGGAGCAAGTGCGGGGCGTTCTGCCCAGCCATGTCAGCACCATTTTCCTACGCCAGCCCTACCCTCTTGGGCTCGGGCATGCGGTGCTGATGGCTCGCCCAGTGGTGGGGGACGAACCCTTTGCGGTTTTATTGGCCGACGATCTTATGCTCGGTGACCCACCCGTGCTCGCACAAATGGTAGAACAGTACCACCGCTATCAAGCGGGTATTCTCGGTGTTGAAGAAATTCCACGGGAACATTCCACCCGCTACGGTGTGGTCGACGCGCGGCCCTGGGATGATCGTATTTACCAGATTAGCGGCATCGTCGAAAAACCCAAGCCCGAAAACGCGCCCTCTAATCTGGGCGTAGTGGGACGCTACATCCTCCCCGCGCGGGTGTTTCACTTTCTGGAACAGACGCAGCAAGGCGCGGGTGGCGAGATTCAACTGACGGATGCCATCGCCCACCTGTTGAAAGAGCGGCAGGTGCTGGCCTATCTTTTTTCCGGGCGGCGCTTTGATTGCGGCGACAAACTTGGCTATCTGAAGGCGACCATCGCCTTTGGCAAGTTGCACCCCGAGATAGGTGCCGATTTCACTCAGTACATTGACAGCCTTTGCCAACACCCGGCCCCGGTTGAGACCTTTCCGTGACTCCCTTCATTCTCTCCGAAAGGAGCGCTATCATCGCTCGTTTCCCCGAAGAGCGCATGCATCCATGATCATCATCGACGGCGTTACCGAAAGCGGTGGCAAATTCCGCCCCTCCGCCTGGGCGGAGATGCTCATTGAAGGGGTTGGACTGGCTCATTTCGGCGCCGACCACAAGATTCATTACCTGCCCCTCATTGAACCCGCCACTATCAATGGCAACGCCGCCATTATCATAGACGAGAGCCTAGAAGAGATTCGCCCGGAGGCCTTTGCCGAAATCATGCGCTTCGCCGCCGAAAATCGCCTGCAGGTGCGGCATGAAGAAGGCAGCATCGCCGATCGCCGGGTACAGCAACCCACCCGCCGCCACTACCAGACTCAGCGCCGCCATACCTGATGGCAGAACGTCCGTCCGCCTCCGCCCGCCTGCGTTTTGCCTGGACCATCGGCATCATCATCATTACCTATGGCGTCCTTGCCATCGCCCTGAGCGTCCACGTCATTGGCCAACAAAGCAGTGCGCGTACGGACCTCTATGTCACCTTGCAGGCTCTGGATCAACTGCACCGGGAAGCGCTCTCACAAGCACCTACTGACCAGGAACGCCAGGCCATAGAAGCCGCCTGGCACAACGAACGCGCCTTCGCCGCCGCATCTCCGCTGCAAGCCTGGCATGTGGTACAGACGCTGGTCTCCCGCCTGAATCGGGAATATCCCGGTAATGCCTGCGGCCGCAACGGCCCCTCTTTCGTCACAGCCGACACGCTCCCAGCTCAGCATGCCTGTATGGTCGCCATGAGAGTCAAAGGTGATGTCGTTCAGGCCACGGGCTATGACACGCAAGGCATCGCCATGGACAACTTTTATGAATACCTCTATGCCCCTGTCGGGCGCTCGGGCTGAAGGCACAACACCGCCCCCATCCTGCATATCGCCGGGGTCCACCATAGTTACCGGGATGGGTTGAATGTGCAGCAGGCAGTCACATGGCCATCGCTTGCGCGCTGAAATAGGGCCTCACGATCAGAGGTCACGGACCTTGGCTTGGCAGATCATCGACTCAACGACTGCCACGTCTAATCCGGCCGTTAGGACGCACTGTGACGCGCCAATTTGTTGCATGCAACAAATTATCTGGGCATACTGCTCCGGGTCACTCAAGAGAGGATTTCATGATGACCACCCACGTGAATGAGCGCGTCCAAAAGTGCCGCAATGCTCTGCGCAGAGCTGGCCTCCGTCCAGTTCAAATCTGGGTGCCAGACACGCGCCGCCCCGGATTTGCAGAAGAGTGCCATCGCCAATCCCGATTAGCTGCCCAAGCAGATAGGGCGGATACGGATCTGATGGAGTTTCTGGATGACGCACTGGATGATTTGGACGAGTGAACGACGCGCGGCGTGGTGATTTGTTGACGGTGGCTATACGGGGTGACTTCGGGAAACCAAGACCGGCGCTGGTGGTGCAGTCTGATCAGTTTAGCGAGCAGGCGACCGTCACCGTGTTACTACTGTCGGGAACGCTAGTGGATGCGCCATTGTTCCGGATAACAGTACATCCTGACGGGACCAATGGATTACAAAAGACTTCACAGATCATGGTCGACAAGGTAATGACGGTAAAGCGCGATAAGTTGGGCCCCGTATTTGGTTCCGTTAGCGCGCAGGTGATAATAGAGGTGAGTCGTTGCCTGGCGGTGTTTTTAGGTATCGCAAAGTAGCCGTTTGTCGCCAACCGGGCGAATTTTCACCCGTGCCGGTTCTGCCTGGATCTGCGCTGGTTCCAGTGCTTCTTCGGCGGGGAGTACGACATAATCCAGACTAGTATCTTCTGCCTCGACGTGCTCATGGCTTTGATGATGGCCTGTATGACCTCCATCCCCGTGACTTCATTCTCCACGCCTAGTGATGGTCATGCAGTCACATGGCCATCACTTGCGCGCTGAAATAGGGCGAAGGCACTGTCGGGTAGGCTCTGTAGATATGCCGGAACACGTCATCGGCTTTCATTTCGACATCCTCTTCGGCAAAGGAATCCAGCGGCAGCCCTATCTCCTCATCCCAAAGATAATCTCGAATCACCACACGTACTGAGTCTCGGGTCGCTTCCTTATCTCGCCAGTGATCCACGCGAAGCTTTTCGGCCTTCAGTTTTTGGAGCAATTGCACAGCAACCGCCTTGATTTGCTTGATCTCGACCACACTGAGTTCCGGCTTCTTCAACAGATCGAAAATGGCCAGAGACTCTTCATCCAACCCTTCGCGGACCGCCCGGTGCTCCTCTTCATCCAGTTCCTGAGCCAACTTTAACAAAGCCTCGAAGGTCTTTTCGATGGTGACGCGGTCCTTCTCACGGTTGTACTCCGCGACGATCTGTTCGTAGTGTTGCTGAAAGTCGGTGCGCAGCGGGTTTTGCAGCAACAGGCGCTGCAGCCGCTGCTCCACGGCCTGGCGCAAGGTCTGAACAGTGGTGTTCTTGCGCGGGCTGCGTTCAAACTCTTTATGGAGCCGGTCGAAGTCGATTTTGCTGATGTCGTACCGCGCGGATTCCTCGCCCACGCGGTCGGGGTTCACCTCGATCACCCCGTCCACCACCTGATGCAACTGCCGGATAATATCGGTGATGTCGGCCTGCTCACGATCCTGTTGCAGGCTCTTGTAGACCATATTGATCGCATCTCTATCCGCGCGATGGGCATTGACGCCCTGCGCGTTGATGCAGGCCTTGAACTTCTTGAACACCTCCCGGCACATCACCTCGAAACGCTTGCGGCTCTCGTCGTTTTCGTTGGCGGCTTCCTTGCACGCTACGATCGCGGCGTTGCGCCCGAAGCTGGTCTTCTGGATGACATCATCCAGTGAGGCCTCACGGTCATCCAGAAATGTGCGCACCAGGGCAATCGCCTCGGCCAGGTCCGCCAGTAACTCCTCTTCCGGTCGCGCGGGGTCGATCTCGCCCTCCTCCCCATCCGGCTGCGTCCCGGCGAAGGTCGCCAGCGCCTTGCGCAGGTGCTTGAGGATGCCGCAGTAATCCACGATCAAACCGTTGTTCTTCCCTTCGTTCACGCGGTTGGCACGGGCGATGGCCTGCATCAGGGTGTGGGCCTTGAGGGGTTTGTCGAGATAGAGGGTGGAAAGACTCGGCACATCGAAGCCGGTCAGCCACATGGCGCAGACTATAGAGACGCGCAGGGGGTGCTTCTCGGCCTTGAAAGCATCATCCAGAGCCATGGTCTGCATGTTGCGATACTCGGGTTTGGCACGCATGGACGCGGGCAGGTCGATGCCTTCCTTCATCAGCCTGCGGTGCGGGAGGATGTCCAGATCCCACTTGCGGAACTTGTCCACCTCACCCTGCTCCTCGCTCACGACCACGGCCATGCGGGTCTCGCGCATCCAGTCCATCTGGCGCTGGCTGAACACTGCCTCTTGTTCGTCACCAATTTTGGGCAGTGCCTTTTCCATCTCGCGGATGCGCTCGTCCCAATAAAAGCCGATCAACTTGTGCATGCGCACGCAGGTCACCTTGTCGATGCACACCAGCATCGCCTTACCGGTCTCCCATGCGGTCGAGTAGTGCTGCACGAAATCCCGCGCCACCTGGTCGAGGCGTTTGTCGGCGGTGAGAATGTGATAGTCGCGCTTGAGTTCCTTCTCCAGCCGCTGCCCGACATCGATGTCGTCGGCCTCCAGCTCTTCGAGCTTCTCGGCAATGCGCTCGTTGAGGTCACCGATAGCGATGCCCAGCTTCTCGCCGCGGGCATCGTAGTACAGCGGCACCGTGGCATTATCTTCCACTGCGCGCTGGAAGTCGTAGGTGGAGACGTATCCGCCGAACACCCGCCGCGTGATCTCGTCATCCTTGAATAGCGGCGTGCCGGTAAAGCCGATATAGCTGGCATGGGGCAAGGCGTTACGCAGATTGAGCGCTAATGTGCCGTACTGGGTGCGGTGCGCTTCGTCGGTGATGACAATGATGTCGTCGCGCACGCTATAGGGCTGCTCCGGCTCAACCTTTTGGTTGAATTTCTGAATCAGGGAAAAAATATAGGCCTTGTGCCGGGTCAACAGTGCGTTCAGATGATGGCCACTGGCGGCGCGGCATTGCTCCTGCTCGCCGACCACGCCGCAACCGGCAAAGGTCTTGTAGATCTGGGTATCGAGGTCGTCGCGGTCGGTCAATACCAGAAAGGTGAAGTTGCCACCGAGTTTGCGATGCACCTTGCGGGTAAACATCACCATCGAATAGCTCTTGCCCGATCCCTGGGTATGCCAGAAGACGCCCAGCTTGCCTTGGCGCGTCTTGCGTTCGCGCACCGCCGCGATGGCGCGGTTAACGCCGAGAAACTGGTGATTACGGGCGATGATCTTCCTCGGCGCGCCGGCGGACTCATCGAAGAGAATGAAGTTTTCCACCAGATCCAGAAAGTTGCGCCGGTCGCACACGCCCTTGAGCAAGGTCTCCATATCCACCGCCCCCGGCGCTTCCTCGGCCAGGCGTTTCCACTCGTTGAAGTGTTCCCAGCGACTGGTGATGGAACCGATCTTCGCCTGTTCGCCATTGCCGAAGAGGACAATGGCGTTATGGTGGAACAAATGCGGAATGGTGTCGCGGTAATCAGAGAAATTCTGCTCGAAAGCGGTCTTGAGCTTCTTGTGGAGGTTTTTGCACTCGATGAAAAGCAGCGGCAAGCCATTGACGAAACCGATGATGTCCGCCCGCCGCCGGTAGAGATCGCCCTTTATCCACAGTTCGCGCACACAAAGAAATTCGTTGTTTTCCGGCGCATCGAAATCGAAGACCCGTAGCCGCTGACGCACTCGCTCGCCTTTCTCGTTGCGAAAGGTGACCTGCACGCCGTCGCGCATCTGCTCGTACTTCTCGCGGTTGGTGGCGGCCAGAGTCTGGGAGGCGATCGTTGCGGTGATCTGCCGCACGGCGTCCTCATAGGTCGCATTCGGCAGATTCGGGTTCAGCGCCATCAACTTTTCGCGCAGTGTGCGCGTCAGCACCACCTCACGATCAGAAGCGCGGCCCAACAAACTGTCCGGTCCGAAGTCCTCATGGTTATAGGCATACACCGATTTCCATCCGAGCTGATGCTCCAGGTAGTCGGCGGTGGTCTGCTGGACGAGGGTGTCTTCGGTGTAGTTCATGCATCCCCTTTCGTGTCGGAGCCCACGGCCAACAGGTTCATCACCAGCCGCACCATCAAATCCTTGGCCTTCGGATCGCTCTCGGCGATCAGCAGCGTCAGCGCCGTCAGGCCATTTTCATCCAGGGTCAGGCGCATGCCCTCCTGGCGCAGATAGAGCAGGAATAAAAAGGCCCCGGAGCGTTTGTTGCCATCGGAAAACGGGTGGTTCTTGATGACGAAATAGAGCAGATGGGCGGCACGTTCCTCGCGGGTTTGGTACAGCGGGTCACCAAACATGGTCTGCTCGATATTGCCGAGGATGGCCGCCAGCCCCTCGCCCCGATCACGGGCAAACAGTTCGCTGGCCTCGCCACGGCTTCTTAATGCATCGGCCAGCGCATCCAGCGCCCGGCGCGCCTCCTCAAAACCCAAGACCCCACGAGCAGGCTGCGCACCGACGGGTATACCGAGCTTGTCCTCGTCGTAGTCCAGCAGCAGGCGCCAGGTTTTGGCATAGCCCAGAATCAGGTCGACCACTTCCCGACCGATGTCAGTCACTAATTCCTGCCGGGTCAGGGTCTTGCTCAACAGGTCCACCGCCTGCTCCAACTCGACCAGCCCCTGCTGGGCCAGCCGATATTCATTTATGCTGAATCCTTGGGTCAGGTGCTCGCGCAGCACTCGCGTGGCCCACTGACGAAAGCGGGTGGCTTGGGTGGAGTTGACGCGGTAGCCGACCGAGATGATGGCGTCGAGGTTGAAATGTTTGAGCTGGCGTTTTACCTGGCGCTTGCCCTCTTGGCGAACCACTAAGAAATTCTTAGCAGTTGCCGACTCCCGCAGTTCACCTTCCTGATAAACGTTTTTCAGGTGCATCAATATGTTTTCCGGGGTGGTCGCAAACAACTCGGCCATCTGCTTCTGAGTAAGCCAGACCGTATCGCCCTCCAGCCGAACCTCGGTAGCATCACTCCCGCCAGCTTGGGGATAGAGCAGGATTGGGACCTGCAAATCGAGAGCATTCATGTGACGCTCCTTGTCGATGGTCTGATCATTTTCTGAGCTATTGCAAAAAATGCAACAGCTGCCGTTTGGGTGGTGCGCGAGCTCATGCGGATTTCCCTACCTGACGAACTATCCGGAATTTCCGGATAGTGGAATCTCGCTCTAGTTCACCTTCCGAAAACATGTGGTCAGGGTACCCATTAATGGTGCGGGTACCCTTGCCGAATAGCTCCGCCATCTGCTTCTGGCTCAGCCAGACGGTTTCCCCCTCCAACCTCACCTCCACCTGCTGGCTATCAGCCTCAAAAATCACGATGCCATTCATAGCACCTTCTTACTGTACCGCCTCCCAAACGCTATCCAGCCCGAAGTGCTCTTCGTTATAGGCCAACACCGACCGCCAGACGAACCGCTCCACCAGGTAGTCGACGGTGATCTGCCGGACGAGAGAATCTTCGGTGTAAGCCTTCATTTCAAACGACTGGGAACTCGCCATCAGGCCGCCTGACAAGGTGCCCCTTTACAATATCACTGCCGATAATCCGCAATCTCACTCCGAGTTCCTTCGCCACACGACGGGCATGCGCCTCCTCCTTCTCCTGAAATTTCGCGAGAAACGAGCTCTTCCATTTTTTTCCATCCCGCTCTTTCAGCCGGGTGGCTATTTCTTCAGGCCGCCCCTTAATAAGGATGAGTTGATTGGGCTTCATGGCTCGAAATACTTCAACATCAATGGGCTCAATCTCATCTTGACCGTTGATCAGAGTGAAATGGCCGTCAAGCAATAAGCGGCCATGTTTCGCTTTGGCGTTCGCAAGCTCGTGCAACAAAGCGGTCTGATTATCGCCAACACCATCAACGCGCTTGTCGTGATCGGTTTTCCGCCCGTGTTCTGCGATGAGAGAGCTGGCCGTCACGCATTGATATCCCGCTGGCTCAAATACATTCCGGCTAATTGTAGTTTTCCCTACACCGTGAATCCCACCAACAAAAACCATATGGGCAGCGACAGATGGTATAGCTGACTGGTTTTCCAAAATTACCCTCATGTCAGCATCATCGAGATAATAAAATGACTGCGGCGGGGCTTTTACTCCTGAGAGACAAGACAAACCCAATGACTCCCTCATCTCATAAACCTTACCGAGAGAGAACGCACTCGCAGTTTTCTGTCCATAAAAATATTCTCGAAAGAAACGTCTAGATATTCCAGAGCCAGCAGATGTTATATTCCAGACTCGCGTAGGCGAACTGATAATGCACCCTAAAACCTCCGCGACAGCTACAATCTTCATCACGGGAGCAGTGCAATAAAACACCAAATGAGATACCTCATACTGAGGAACAACTTTCCGATATTCAAATATTTTCATGCCGCTCAGAATATTGGCGACATGCTGTGGATGGATAGAAATTAGCGCTGCTCTACCCATCAATTATTCCACCGGTTAATACAGTAAAAATATTGTTCATGCGTTATCTTCCGTATGCTTCGTATAGGTCCCCTAATGCCTACCCGCTCAAGCTCAGCAATACTTATTTTAGGAAACGTTCGCATGAGCCTGAAAAGTATGACAAGCGCTTTTCTCTGCAGCTTTTCCTCGACCTCCCTTCTTGAGTAAACGGTTCGTTTAGAAACCAATGGTAGCACTCGTTCGACATCACTTCCACGATATGTCTGCTCAACCACACCAACACATTCAACACTTTTTCGATCACCAGATCTATAAAATAACAACAAGTCACCTAACTTAATATGATTCGTATTCGCATGGCATATATACGCTTTTTTAATGGTATTAGACTGCGGGCCATACATGCTCGGATCATCCGCAAATAAACCTCTTGCGGTATCACTTATATCGGCAAAAAGATCGTTGTGATATTCTGGCCTTATCGGAACGATGAATTTCCCAACCTCTTTCCCTTCGATGTAATGCGGGTAGTAGTCGACTGCAAAAGTCAACGGGTCTATTTCATCTTCCGGTATATCTGGTGGCAGCATTTTCTTTAGGTAAACATCATCTCTACCAGCATATTTTCCAGCATATTTAAAACCATAATCCTCACATAATGACACCAGCATCTCGTGCTCGCTACCAAAAGTGTGGAGGTATACGTAGAGAATTTTATGCTCTGAAGCATACTTAAAAGCGGTGTACAAAAGCCTTTCCCCTAATTTTCTTCCTCGAACATCATACCCGATTTTAAATGTGCAAAGCTTTAGCGTCTCACCATTCAAGGCAGGGCCGCCATCAACAACACAAGGATTGCTCTCTTGCTTATAAATGCATATTGCCTGCATGGTCCCATTATCACTAATACACCAAGCCTTTCTTTGTGCCTGCGACGACCTTAAATACCAGTCATTAAATCCTTCATACCCATCGCGCAGCGAATCAAAAAAGGGTTGCTGAACATTAAACTCGTGCAGATATCGTTCTTGAATCCCGAATGGCGGCGGATGCTCTGCCTCAACCTGAGAGCTAAGAAACGCGAGAAACTGATCTAGATAGTGAACCGACTCTTGAAATTGAGTCTGCCGGGCCTTTTTATGGATGTCTTTGTCGTTTGTGACTAAGAAATGAACTGCGCCTCGACACAAAGCGTGAAGAAGCAGGTTATCTATTCGATCATTATCGCTGCCCTGCCTCCATCCGTATTGCTGCAGCTCTGCCTCGGACAACTGAGGAGGAGAAGGAATTGTCTGGTATTGCCTCAATCTAGAGAGAAGGATGTCCCGTCTCTGCTCATCCCTATCCCGTCTGATATCCTCTTGTTGGGATGGATGGATATATAGATCGTGACCATTTTTCTCTGACAGCCGACACATCTGGGCCAGCAAAGGATCAAGTGGTTGTGCTGTATCCTCCAATGGTATCAATATATTTGTGTCGAGTAATATATTCATCTCTACCCGCTAATCATCGTTATATAAAGCCAGTTTTCTACATATTTTAATCATTTAAATATTGATACTAACCACTATACTGCCACCTCCCCGTTCATTAGGCGCGGCAGGAGCAGGTCACGGGATCTTTCCAGTTTCAGAGTTGATTTTTTTAATATGCGCACTTGGTTAATGATGTCACTGGCGAACCCAGAAAACTCATTGACCAGCATGGCAGTTGGAATAACAACCGCCATATCTCGAAACCGGCCCTTACTTATTTCGGGATAGGTGGTGCCTTTTGCGTTGCTCCGAATTTCTTCCACCCGACTCATGAGATTGAACAATAAGTACATCCGCATTTCGTCCACGTGCGGAATGATATTGATGAACCCTTGATTCGTGCAGACCTCATATTCCATCAGCGCGAAAAAGCCCACAGATGCACGACTTGTCATCAGAATGGTCTCAGTTGGGACCATCTTTGCTGATGATTCCCGTAGGCCTTTCTCTGTGATCTTGCGTTCCGAATCGAACAAAGCCAGGCAGTCGTTCTTTGTGATGTCGGACGGGACAACCCAGGTTATGTCACCATACCAGTATTCAGAAGATTTGGTTGAAGGCGTACCCCCACCGACCGTTTCGCAAATGTCGGCGATCTTTTTCTTCTCCCACCCATCCGGCACGCCATCTTTGACTTTGACGTGTTCGTGGCCGGGGAAGCGGAGGTGTACGAACCACTCCTTGTAGAGCAGCCGTGCGGCCTGTTCCAGCAACTGTATCCGCCGCCGGTTGTTTTCGATCAAGTCGTCGTAGGCCGAGAGGATGGAGGCGATTCGTCGCTGTACGTCGAGAACTGGTAGCCGTACTTCGAAATCCGGAAATTTTGCCAAGGGAACCCGGTCGACCGTAGCACCGCTGATAATGTTGGCTTCAACTACGGTTCGCCATGAGGGCGTCAGAAAGTAGTAATGCAGAAAGCGTGGGTAAACCTTCGTCGGATCGGGACGCACTAATGCCATACGTCGACCAAGGCAACCCCTAAACCCTTCTGGAATCAGCGCATACCGGTGCAGCGTCGCTTTATAAGAGAACACGATATCGTTTTCTCGTGGAACCACTCGTTTGGTCCACCTCGGATATTCCCGATCCGAAACATGCCGGATTTCGCTAAAGTCCAGTGTGCCTTGAGGAGTGACGTTCTTGATGCCGAGAAATATCGGCCCCTCATCTGCTTCCTTAGGTGTCGCATGGGGTCCATCATAGATACCCAAAGCGAAGTCCTTAATCGGGCCAACGTGGTGGCTATTCATACCCCCAATTCCTCAAAATTCCTTTTGATCGTCGCGGCTAGGGTGACGGCCTCGGCGTTGAGGTCTTCCAGTTCCACATGAATTTCGCGCAGGGTTTCCTCGAAGTCGAAGTCTTCGTCCACCTCCTCGGGAACAACGCCGACGTAGCGGCCGGGGGTAAGGCTCCAGTCGTTGGCCTCGATCTCCTGGAGGTCCACCAGTTTGACCAACCCTTCCACATCGCGCAGTTGGGCCTCGGGGAAGCGTTCGGTGAGCCAGTGGGCCTGTTTCCAGAAGTAGCGCACCTGCTTAAGTTGTTCGACGGTGATACCGCGCGCTTCGTCCGCGGCCTTGCGGGCGCGGGTGATGTCGCGGCTCACCCAGGTGTCGCTGTCCTTGGCGTGGCATTCGCTTTCGCAGGTGTCGATAAGGCGGGTGGCGAGTTTGTAGATGAGGTCGGTCTGTTTGATCAGGTCGCGGCTTTGTTCGGCGATGGGCTCGAAGGCTTGGGTGAGCTTGAGCAGCGCGGCGTTGGTGTCGGGCGCGGCGTCCCATTGTTGGGCGGCCTGCCGGGCAGCGTTGCGGAACTGCTCGATGTCCTGTTCGAACAGGTCGGTTTCTTTCTCCAACTCCTTCAGCACGTCGGCTTGCGGGCCGGTTTGGGGCTGGCTTTTCAGAAACGATGCCAGACTATTGCGCAAGGCTTTCAGGGCGTCGCTAAAATCGGGCAGGGGCCGGAAGGTCTGGCCCAGGTCGTCTTCAACGGCAAAGCAGCCATACGCTTCGTCAGTCACGTCACCGAGATACTCCGACACCAGTTGCAGGTAGCGGTCGGTTTCACCCCGATAGAGCCAGACGATGGCCAACAGGTTCTGCTGCTGCTCGGGACTAAAATCGTAGATCTTACGCGTGACCTTACGGTAGACGTTGCGGGCGTCGATCATCAGCACTTTGGCTTTGTGCGCCTTGGGCTTGTCGCGGTTGAAAAACCACAGCTCGCAGGGCACGGTGCGGGTGTAGAAGAAATTGGAACGGATGGCGATCATGACGTCAACATCGCCGGTCTCGACCAGTTTCTGCCGCAGCCTGGCCTCGCCGCCGCCAGCACTGGAGGCCTGGGAGGACATAACAAAACCAGCGCGGCCCTTATCGCTGAGGTAGCTATAGAAGTAGCTGATCCAGATGTAGTTGCCGTTGCTGACCTTGTTCTTTTTGTTGACGCCGGGCAGGCCAAAGGGCAGGCGCGGGTCGGACTTGACCTTGTCGGCGTCAATCTCGTCGACATTGAAGGGCGGGTTGGCCATGACGTAGTCGGCACGGCCAACCAGTTCGTGCGGGTCTTCGTAGTAGGTGATGGCCTTCTGGATGTCGCCTTCCAGGCCATGCACGGCCAGGTTCATCTTGGCGAGGCGAATGGTGGTGGCGTTTTTCTCCAGGCCGCGGAAGGTGAGCTTTTCCGTGGGGCTGTCGCCGTGTTCCTCGACGATGCGCGCGCTTTGGACGAACATGCCGCCGGAGCCGCAGGCCGGGTCGAGCACCGTACCGCGCTCAGGGTCTAGCACGTGGGCGATGAGCGAGACCAGCGAGACGGGGGTAAAGAACTCGCCGCCGTCATGGGCGCCCTGCCCGGCGAACTGAGTGAGGAAGTATTCGTAAATGCGGCCGAAGACGTCGCCTTTGACCTTTTTCAGCTCTTCCGGATTGAGAGTCCGTAACAACTGGCCAAGCACCTGGTTGTCCAGCTCCTGAAATTCGCCCTTGGGTAGGATGCCGCGCAGGTTATCGTAGTCCGCCTCGATGGATTCCATCGCCTCGATGATGGCACGGGCACGGTCGGCGCTGTCAGGCAAGGCCACGAGGGTATCGAACTGCGCCTTGGGCCGCAGATAAATCGCGCTCTGCTGGGAGAAGTCTTCCTTGGTCAGGTCGCGGGTTTTGCCGCCGCGACTGGGCAGTTTGGGCTCGATCTGCTCCTTCACCGACAAATAACGGCTGTAGGCGTGACGCAGGAACACCAGACCCATGACGGGCATGAAGTATTCATTGCTGGCGTAGTTGGAGTTGGCGCGCAGGTTGTCGGCGGCACTCCACAGACGTTTTTCGATGGCTTCGATGTGTTCGAGTTGCGACATTAATTTTTAGCCTTGAGCATGCCTCTACAATATTATCATTGGATTAAACGGCCTGTTGGCCATTATCTATGACGAATTGTAAAGTGCAAGCATCAAGATCGGCGGGTTATGTCCCGCCATGTTAAACCGCAGGCCACATCGGTACGCGCCCAGCCCCGTCAGGCTGCCGGGCAAAGCCCTGTCACTCCGTCTCCCCGGCCTGATAGGCGGCAATGGGGGCATGCCGCTTTTGCGCATAAGCCTTCAGATAAGCCACCTCCTTATGCCAGGCCTTTACCCCCTTGGTGGCAATCCATTCCTGCTTCATCTGCTCAGGACCCGGCACCTTGAGCAAGGTCGTGGGCGCGTAGGCTTCCCCCTTACCCGGAGGCGGCAACCCGGCACCATGCTGCGCCTGATGGGCTTTGTACCAGATATACCATTTTGAATCCGGGCGCAGAGGATGCCCGGAAGCCCCGGCCTCGCGGCGCATCAGGGTGTAGTCATCACATTGGCCCGCATTGAACGCAACCGGTACCTGCATCGGGAGCAGCCGGGTCTCGGCGTAATCCGGATGATGCGTCCACATGCCGGAGAATACGCCAGCATTTTCGTCCCATTGCGACATCGGCGGCAGCCCGAGGATGGCTTCGGTCGTTTTGAGCATGTTCACTTGCGAATAGAGGTGGGTCTCCAGATAGTCCCGCCTGACCCAGGGCCCCACGGCCAGCGCGAATGTCCGGTGCGCATTGAGGTGATCGGCTCCTGACTGGGCATCGTCCTCGGTCAGGAACACCACCATGTGTTTCCATTCCGGTGTGGTGGACAAATAATGAATAAACTTGGCCGTCGCGTAGTCATTGTTGGCCACGTAATAATTTGGCGTGTAATAGCACGGCGAACGACCTGCGGTGTGATCATCCGGCAACCAGATGTAAATAAAGTGCGGGAATTGGGCACCCGGATGAGCCTGCAGCCATCGTACCGCCATTTTTTCGCGGTAGGTGTCGAGCATCATCCGATCCCAGCCGGGGAAGCCGGTGGCCAGATGCTTTTTCATCGCTGTGGAGATATTGCCCGCCTGGGAACGCGAGACAAACTCGCCGAAGTCCTCAAACGATACCTTATGATCGAGCAAATCATTAAACAAAAAAAGGCGCTGCGGATAGCTGATCCAGGGGTTGGACCACTTGCCGAGTACCGAGAGGTTTTCATAAATCGCATAAGGGTTATCAACACCGAGAGGTATACCACCCGTTCCGCTCGCGCCACCTGGTAACAAGGACTGCGTCCAGCCCGGATTGGGGACCAGGCCACGCCCAGAGTAGTATTCCGGCCAGGTACGCTGCACAAAGTCGGAATCTGAAGCCGCCGTCGTCCACTGGTGGCCCTGCGCAGTCACCTCGCCATCGGCCATGAAATTCACAAACAAGGTGTTATGACGGGCAAGATGATAAAGATTAGGCAGATCCTTGGGCCCATATAGGTCAAGACGCGGCTCCGCCCAGGCCCCGGCGCGTTGGTAATCGCCCAAGTCTTCGTCGAAGGTCTTGTTCTCTCGCAAAATGAAGACCACGTAATGGATGTGTTTGCGCAGAAAGGCAGTGGTTTTGAGGTCTTCAGCGTGACGCACATGGCGTTGGGCAGCAGTAAAACCGTCATTGCGCAGGCTTTTCCGGGTCCAGGCCGGGAGATGGGTCGAGAGGTCATTCAGGTCAATTTTCTGAATGAGTCCGCCCATCATGTCGCCCACCCACTGGTGATCGACGTTGGGGCCGGAGCCCAGGCCTTTGGCGCCTACCACATAGAGGGCGTTGCCCACATGGGTGATCGCCGTTGGGTACCAGCCTGTCGGGATGAGGCCGAGGCCTTTGCCAGTCTGCGCATTATAGACGGCGACGTCGTTGTTGCCGGCATTGGCGACAAAGAGTTTACCATCGGCGATGGTCAAACCGTCGGGATAGCTGCCTGGCGGGGCGTCGGGATAGGGGCGGTCATTGAGGAAGCGTTTGACGCTGAGATTGATGGTGTCCACTTCGGCGACACGGTCGACATTGGCGAGGGCTACAAAAACATCCGGCGATTGAGGGACGGCAGCCAATGCCGTGGGATGGACACCGGCAGCGGTATTGTCGGGACCGGGAGGGGGACCGACACGCACGGTACCCAATAGCTGCATGGTCACAGGGTCAATCACTGCCACGCCATTCCCGCCCCAGAGGCTGACCACCAGTTTCTGGCCGCCATCGGCAAAAGTGACCGCGTAGGGGTAGGGTCCAACATTCAGGTAATCGGTCTGTCCACTCTGAATATTAACCCGTGCCAGACTGTTGGACAGCATACCCGTCACATAGAGATGTTTACCGTGGGGACCCACAGCAACGGCATCGGGATAAAACAGTCTGGGCTGATTAATGTGGTGCCCCTGATATTCGTAAGGGTACTGGCCTTTTGGAAAAGGTTGCCAGGTCAGAGGATAACGGCGTAGGAGCGTGGGCTTGCCACCTCTTAGCGCAAAGGCGGCGACATCGCCACTCTCCCCACCGGCTGCATAGATCGTCTGGTCGGCGCCTGCCACCATGCCTTGAAAGAAGCTTTGATGAGCGATGGTTTCACCGTGCAAATCAGTAAGATCGTTGGGCCGGGGAGCCGCTTTCTTGGCATCTTTTTTGTAGGCGGCAATTTCTGCCACCCGCTCCAGGGTCTTCTGATCGTAGAGGGTGATGGTCTGCGCGCGCGTCGCTCCGTTGGCCATGGCGGCCACATGATTCCCTACCGGCACTACCGCAGTCACGAAGTTGGGGGCACCATTGACCAAGCCCACGGGACTGACGATACGCCCTGTAGGCAGGATGTGGGTCACCCGGCCTTTGTTTTCTGCACTGACGTGGATCGGGCCTTTGATGTTGCGGGTGTTGAGGGGGGACACGCCCGCAGACCACGCATCGTCAGCGCAAAAAATGTTTAAAAACAGCATGAAAAAACATACCGACAGATTCAGACACCCTTTTTCCATTACTTTTACTCCTCAGCACAACAGTATGGCGATTCGCTGTCGACACGACCGAAAAATGGTGTTAGCCGCGTTTAACCCCAAATTTTTTTGTCCATGCTTGTACGAATGCAGGTGAAACCGCCGCTTTTGCGAAGGTATCCGGCTGCCACGGATCGCGAAAGCCCCCGGAAAATGGAATGCCCTGATTCTTCTGACCAGCAAGGTAGTGGATCATCTGCAAAGCAATTTTATTAGATCGCTGCTGCGCAAATACCGAACACTGGTGAAAGTACGCGTTCATTGGGGTTGGGATTCCCTTTCATGTACCCCTCGTTATCTGCCGCCAAAGCACTAAACTGACTTGGTACGATGGTGCCATTTGCCTTAGCCATATAGTTACTAAAATTTACCACCCTTGCTCCGATCACGACATCGCCCATCGACAGTTGTGGCAGATGGGATCCGGCAGTTCCCGGATCAATCATGATACCCGGCTTAAAAATACGCTCCAACAGATAGGTGTCGATTGCCGTCAGCCTGAAGCTACCGATATCTCCCATCGTAAACTGAAACATGCCTTCATGATACCACCTTATATTAGTCATAACGGAGGTATATTGGCGGTATGTATCGGGACTGGCTGGCAACATAAGCCATGGAACCATACACCGTTAATATCACGCTGAAGCAGCCGTAGCTAATACACTAAAAACCCACCTTCTTTTGTTCCCATTGTGGGCGCATTCAGAAACCATAAGATTACCTTTTAGTCAATAAAATCGGGCACTGCACCTGCTTAAATGAAAGCCTATGCAGTGCCCGTGAACTCAGCCGGATTAACCGCCCAGCACTTACTGGAAGCGAACGCTCACATTGCTCCCAACAAATACGGGGGCCCCAGCCTGCCCCCGGTAATACGAGAACGGTTTCGTAACCTGTTCTGCGTAGACCAGATAGTTATTGTCGAGAATATTATCGGCGTAAAGACTAAACTTGACCGATTTCACATAGGTCGACTTGATCGGCACCTCATAGGACGTTGTAAAATCCAGCGTGTCATATGACGGCAAAGTGACACCTATCGTTTGGCCCTTGTTAGTCGCCATATATTGACGTCCGACAAAGTGGCCAGTAAGCGCTGCATAAAGACCGCCATGCTCGTAGCGGATACCTGTTGTTGCAGTGTACATCGGGATGTAAGGGCGGTATTCTCCGGGATAGGCCGTGCCGTTCACACCAGTGGATAACGTACTGTATTTAGCGCTGGTGTAATTATATGACCCGAAAAGCGAAACATGGTCTTTAATGGGTACACCCAAATCAAGGGTAACTCCCTGATACAAGGCATTGCCATTATTGTACTCATAAGTCATTCCGGTAGCAGGATTGTAGTACTCGCTGAAAATATTATTAAAGTTGCGCCTGAAAACGGATAAATTACCAGATACTACATCACTCGTGTATCGCACACCTGCATCGTAACTAATATCACCTTCGGGCTGAACAGAGATGGGCGCCGGTGTTGGAGTTGTTCCTATGGCCGAATAGAAAGCGCTGATATTCGGCACCTTGTTTGTCTTGCCCACACTGAAATACAGATTCACGTTATGGATCGGCGTATAGGAAAACCCAAGAGAGGGCTCCCAGAAGTAGTAAGTGTTATTTACATGGCCACCATAGCTGTAATAATAACCAGTCACGTCATCACAACCAGTTGACACAATATTATACTTAACTCCGGGATATATATGGAGGGCACCATTAAGCAGGTTGATATTATCCTGAAGATAAACATAGTTATAATTACGCGAGTCATGCTCATTCCAAGCATTGTTATACCCATCGACATTCGGAACCGGACTGCTGCCGTACCAATACTCGGCACTGTGATCCTGACTGTAATCCACCATCGCACCCAACTCAATGGTGTTGTGCGGCGCAAAGAACGTCATCGATGGCAGGAAACCAATGCTTTGAATGTTATCGATATAGTTGTGGAACTGCGTTCCTGCCGCTCCCGAGCCAAACAGGGCCACCGGATTATAGCTATTGTTTACCGATGGATACGCCGCCCAGGGCTCGAGATTGGTCCCCACCGGGTAACCATCATAAGTAGCATAACCATAATAATTATGGTTATAGTATGCCGCATTGGTGAATGAGGTTCTGTTCGCCGCCTGTTGCTGTATGAAGACTTTCGTTTTAGCGAGCATGTAATTGTTTAATATACTTTTCCACGATAATATTACATTTAGTGCGTGGGTATTCGTGCTACTGGACGCCACATCCAGCGGTGGCTGGTAAGACCGTCCGTTCTGGGCAAGCAGAGTCAGCGGTACTAAAGATGGTTGACGCGCTGACTCATTGTTATAAACAGCAATCAGTTTTAATTGAGACAGCCCATTGTTATATGGCTGAACCAAGGCAAAATAATACGAATTTATTTTGGCGAAGATATTATTCATAAAACTTGGGGCATGCGTATAGGAGTATTTGAACAGCATTTCGGTGCCCGTTCCTGGCAGCGCCCCGCTATTCACCGCAAAACCCGTTGTGTAGTTGCCGCCGCGATACCCATACTTTCCACCAGAGGCATCGACATCCAGATAATACTTTGATGTGGGCAATGCAGGCTCGTAAGAAATCGTGCCACCAAGCGAGTTTATACCATTTTGCGAGGGTTGATTAGCGCCGCTATATACCTTCACCGTAGAAATCTGACCCATCGTAAGCGGAGTAAAAGCGTGATTATCACCCGTACCACCGGCACCACCGCGAAAGGTATTAATAATTGGCACCCCATCAAAGTTCGACGCCATCTGCGCGCTCGTAAAGCCTTGGTAGGTGAACTCGTTATCGGTGGCAGACAGGTTACCCGGCCCTTGTGAAATAACATTCATTCCAGGCACGTGCTTTAATACCGATTGAAAGTTCTGCGCCGGTGATGCATGAGTCACGGTCTTCTTACTTACCGAAGTCACCGCTTTTTCCGGAGGCGCAACCTTTTTCACGGAACCAACCTCTGTCACGGCCCCGGAAGGGTTTTGACTTTCGGTAGAGGCGACGACACCGGCACCGTCGGCATAAGAGAATGTGGTAGCAGATACACTGACTGCCGCGACTACTGCCGCATAAAGTATCGCCGGTGCCATCGTCGAAACAACAGCCTCCGCCCGTCTGCTGATAAAGATTTTATTACCCTGTCTAATTTTCATCCAAGTTTCTCCCTCTATAGTTGGTGACACAATAAAACATTAGATAAATACATACCATTTTCACAACCCATACAATGCTATTTTTATTATATGTAAAAAACCACCCCACAACACATAAAAGCTACCAACAAATTCCATACAAAACAATTAATTCCAGTGCTATGCCTTACAACTGTCAACCAACCCACGGGGATCAGTTGGTGTTTTATAAAAATAATTCTGATATGGATCCCGTGACGGATAACTATATTCATTTTTAAGCAATTTGTTACCGTAAACTTTAATCACTCTTAGTATTATTTTATCACTGATATCCTGCGTTATTTGCGATGCAGTTTTGCGATGTGCACCTTGCTGAGGCACGCCATTTCCGTTAAATTCAAACACACTATCTGATATGGTGCTGACCTCGATGAAAGGAATATTTGCCAGTTTTGCAACCGTAGCAGAAAACCAATCACCATCTTCATCAACTTCATGGAAAACATCATCGGTTTTCTTGATAAATGATTTATCGGCTAGCCACATTGTAGATGTACCCTGTATTCCATAATAATATATTTCTGGCTTTTGTATTTTGAATTTGCCATTAATCCAGGATGGTAATTTTTCTCTGCCAGATACGTATTGCGCCGCACAAGCGGTATATTTTTCCAACTTCTTGTTTAGGAAAAAATATTGATAATCCTGAAGACTTGACTTTCCAGAAAACTCATCCGGCGTTATTTTACCTGTTGGTGACATATAAAAATTAGTAAAATTTACCTGTTTCGTTCCTATAACAATGTCTCCCACATGCATCTTTCCTGGTGGAATATGAGCACCCGATGTCCCCGGGTAGAGCAAAGCCTTTATCTTAAAGTGATCCACCATAACTTGAGCAGTAAGTGCGCGTGTATACTCTCCACCAAATGGCTGAATACAAATAACTACAGGAATCTTATAAATACTTCCAATTTGATAATCAAATTTACCTATCTGCACAGATTTTATTTTTTTAAATTTTTTAAGGATGACAGAATAATGGGCAGGCCCAACAGGAATAAGCAGCCCTAAATACTCATTATCACTTAAACCTGCAGCTTGTTGACTAGCCCGCGCGCCGCCAACAGAAAACCAGAGGAAACTAACAGCCGATAAAATACAGATAATATGTCGTGCAAGTTTCATGAACTTAATCGCTCCTATTTTATAAAAAACTCGTGAATCATTCTTGAAATATATACCTAAACTGAGCCATTTTTCTTTTCACTGCACGCGAAGGGCCGGGCACCAGTTGGCACGCGCTGGAGCAGGCTGAACCTTCGATACCATCACCTGGGCGGTGTATCTCAAAAATTTCAGAGTTGGACTATAATCGCGATATGTTGCGCACTATTAAAGTGCTATTTTCTCATGAGAATGCATCAAAAAATGCAACACCAGATAGCCACGCCCAAGTGGCCCGTACTGCTCTCCCCACGCCAAACCCGAGGTCGATGGGAGGGGTAGACCCGTGGATGGTGGCAAAAGTGGTTATCATGATGGTGCCCTGCGTTGGCGGCTAATGGCAAAGTGCACACGGATGATGCCGATGAAGCTGTACCGATCGAGAGGTAGGCCGAATAGATAGAGCGACAGCAATGCCGCAAAGGCCGGGATACGAGTCGGCAATATGGCGTCAGGCTCCGGGTCGGCGTAAAGGCACCACCTAGTGTAGTGTTGCATTCTTGATGCCGTTTAATGGTTGGTATGGTAAAATAGGCTCCATGCTGAAGAATCCGATGGAGTCGAACATTGCGAGTGGCACCCAAAGTGACTTTAACCAGCGAAGAGCAGTCTGCACTGGCAAAGATAGTGGCTTCCCGATTAAGCAGCGTCAGATTGTCGCAGCGTGCTCAAAGCTCAAGATGGTGCTACTGGCGGCAGATGGTCTGCAAAACAAATAGATTGCGGATCGCTTAGGGGTAGATCGCATGCAAGTCGCGCGTTGGCGCCAGCGTTATCTGGAGCACCGGTTGGCCGGTATTGAACGTGACCTACCGCGTGGTGCACCACCCGTGATGGTCGATGTCGCGCGTCTGGTGGAATTGGACTACGCAAAATAAGCCGGAGGCCATCACCCACTGGAGCACGCGCAGCATGGCGGCAGAACTGGGTGTCAGTGCGGCCAGCGTTTCGCGGCATTGGCGCAAGAACGGCCTCAAGCCCCACCTGGTGCGGGGTTTCAAGGTGTCGCGTGATCCCCGGTTTATCGAGAAGCTGGAAGATATCGTGGGTTTGTATATGTCCCCACCGGAGCACGCTCTGGTGCTCTGCGTGGATGAGAAAAGCCAGGTACAGGCACTGGACCGCACCCAACCGGGATTACCGTTAAAAAGGGGGCGGGCAGAAACCATGACCCACGACTACAAGCGCAATGGCACGACGACGCTACTCGCTGCACTCAACGTACTGGATGGTCAAGTCATCGGGCAATGCCAACAGCGCCATACCCACGCTGAATGGCTGAAGCTCCTGAAAAAAATTGACCGGCAGACGCCCAAAGATAAGGAATTGCATCTGATCGCCGATAACTATGCTACGCACAAGCACCCGGTCGTACAGGAGTGGCTGACCAAGCACCCCCGTATTCACATGCACTTCACACCCACTTCGGCATCCTGGCTCAATATGGTCGAGCGATTCTTCCGTGACATCACTGCCCAGCGGCTACGCCGTGGCGTATTCACCAGTGTGCCAGAACTCATCCAGGCTATTGATGGTTACAAGGTATCCGCGCTAACGGCCATTTAAGCAGCAAACAGAATGCAACACTACACTAGAATCAGGCTGACCACTTCGCGGCCGATGTCAGTCACCAATTCCTGCCGGGTCAAGGGTAAGGGTCCAAACAAATCCAAGTCCGAAGATGACGACGATGCCATCCGCAAGGGTGGGTTGCTTAGACTCTTACCCTGCAGAGATGAGCATGGATGTGAGTGTCAAACCGTGCTTAAAAATGTCCAGGTGACAGCAAGCGTCTAATTTTGACCATGGTTATAGAGGGGGGGGACGCACATAAGCGCCGATAATGTGCGCCCATGCGGCGCGTAGCGAGATGGTCTTCCTCAGCGCTGTTCTTTGCATCCTCTCATTCTTCCAGACAGGGCAGAGCATACTCCGCTCCAGTCCTCTTGATTGTCGTCCTTGTTCCTCCTATTCGTGGATAACGGCTGAGGGCTCCCGGAAGCCCTTCCTGCGCCGCAGGCGCTCAATCAATACCTCCATCCACAGGTAGAAAGCGGGCGTGATGTAGAGCGTGAGGAATTGCGAGAACAGTAAGCCCCCGACCACGGCCACGCCCAGGGGCACCCGGCTGCTGCTCCCCGCGCCAAAACCAATGGCGATGGGCAGTACCCCGAGGATGGCGGCAAAAGTGGTCATCATGATGGGACGATAGCGTACCGCACAAGCCTCCCGAATCGCCTCTTCCGGACTGGCGCCCTCCCGTTGGCGGCTAATGGCGAAGTCCACGAGGATGATGCCGTTTTTCTTCACCAGACCCAGCAACATGATGATACCGATGAAGCTGTACAGGTCGAGGGGCAGGCCGAATAGATAGAGCGACAGCAATGCCCCAAAGGCCGCAAGGGGCAGCGCGGTCAGAATCGTTAATGGATGTAGGAAATGTTCATAGAGCACCGCCAGCACCACGTAGATCAGCAAGATGGTCGCAAACAGCAGAATCGGCAGCGCCTGGAAGGAGGACTGGAAAAGTGCGGCGTTCCCCCCAAAGCGACCATTCACCCCAGCCGGCAGCACCTTTGTGGCCATGTGCTGCACAAGCGGGATGACTTGTCCGATGGCGGTGCCGGGAGCCACGTTGAAGGATATGGTCGTCGAGGGGAGTCCCTCGTGCTGATGGAGGGACAAGGGACCCGCATCATAATGAAAGCCTACCACCGCCGATAGCGGCACCAGGTTCCCGCTGCTACTCGGCACACTCAAGGTATCGAGCGCCTGAATACTGTTCTGGTATCGTGGATTGATTTCGAGCAGGACCTCGTATTGATCGGCCGAACCATAGATGGTGCCCACCTTGCGCCCCCCGAAGGCGAGATTGAGCGTTTGTTCAATGGCTTGCGGCGTGACACCCAGGGCAGTCGCCGCGGATCGGCGGATGTGAATCGCCACCTGAGGATTATTGTTTTCCAGACTGCTATTGACGGACTGCAATTGGGGAAGACGCCGCAGTGCCTCGGTGAGGGTCTGGGTGGCCTGATTCACCGTCGACCAACGGGTACCGAGGAGCTCATAGACATATGCGCCGTTAGCCGACGCTGTCCCGCCCTGAGCCCCAGCCTGCCCCGTAAACACGATGACCGCATTGTGATATGGGGCCACAGCCTGGCGCAGGGACTGAATCACCGACGCCGTTTGCTGAGCATAGGCGGGTTTCAGACGCACGAAACAGTGGCCCTTGGTGGTGCCACTGAATGCACCGGGACCCTGCCCCGCAGAAGAAACTACCGATAGCACGGCCGGATTTTTTTGCATCGTCTGCGAAATGGCTTTTTGCTCACGGGCGATCTGACCGAAACTGAGCCCTGGGGGATAGATGATATTCACGTTCAACAGCCCTGCCTGCTGATTGGGCAAAAAGCCCTTTTGCACCAGGCCCGTCAGCGCCACGCAACCGATCAAGGTGAGGCCCGCCAGTCCCAGCATCCCCCCTTTGTGCCGGAGGGCGATGTCCAGAGAGCGCAGGTAGAGCGTCCTGCTACGCTCAAAATTTCGCTGAAATCGTCCACGATCCGCCTGATCGGTGCGATTGAGAAAACGCGCGGAGAGCGTCGGCGTGACGGTCAGGGCCACCAGACCGGACATCAGAATCACCACGGAAATGGTCACTCCGAACGCCGCGAAGAGGTGCCCGACGAATCCACCCAGGAACAGCAAAGGCAGGAAGATGATCGCGAGTGACAAGGTCATCGACAGGACGGTAAAACCGATCTCCCGACCACCGGTCAGGGCCGCAGTAAATCCGTCCTCGCCCCGGTCGAGATGTCGGTTGATGTTTTCCAGCATGACGACGGCATCGTCCACCACAAAACCGACTGCGAGCGTAAGCGCCAGAAGGGTCAGTGTATTGAGACTATACCCCAGTAGCCACATGACCAGAAATGTCCCAAGGAGCGAAAAAGGGATCGCCAGCGCGCCGATGAGCGTCGCGGCGAATCGGCGCAGAAAGATCCACATGACGCCGGCCACCAGCACGCTGGCGAGCGCCAGCGTAAAAAGTACTTGCTGGACGGCGGCACTAATGTAATCGGCCTCATTGAAAACGACTTTCAGGGTTGCACCACCGGGCGCCGTGGCAGCGAGTTGCGGAAGCAAGCGATGGATAGCTTTGGAGATGGCGACCGTATTACTACCGGGTTGACGGACCACCGCCAGAACGATACCCGGTTTTTTGTTGAGCCAGGTCTCCTGCTGATTGTACTCGGTGCTGTTGATGGCCCTTCCCACCGCACTCAAAGGCACCGGGCGCCCATTGGCGTAGGTGAGGACCAGATGATTGTAAGCGGCCGCGGTGTGCAATTGGCCATGCACTTCGGCTTGCAGGTCGGAGTGGCTGCCCTCGATGGTCCCCTGCGGCAAATCGACATTAGCGGAACCGATCGCGCTTTCAACGGCCTGCAGGCTCAGACCACGTGCGGAGAGTGCGAAGGGATTGACATAGATCCGTACCGCGTAGGTCTTGGCCCCGAAAACCTGAACATCGGCCACTCCCGGCACCGTGGAAAGGGTGGTGGCTACCCGCGTTTCGGCATAGCGGTTCAACTGGTAAAGCGGCATGTTGGGCGCCGTCAGGCCAATGAACATAATCGGTCGTGCGGAGGGGTTGAGATTTTTCACCAGCGGGGGTTGCGGCAAATCCGGGGGCAGAAAATGCTGCGCCTGGGCCACCGCATCGGACACCTCCTGCGTCGCCGCAATCGCGGAAGTGCCCAGGTTGAATTGCAGGGTGATGCGGGTCGATCCGTTCTGGCTCACCGCACTCATAGAGGAAAGGCCAGGGATGCTGGTGAACTGGCGCTCCAAAGGCGTTGCCACCGAACTCGCCATGGTTTCGGGACTGGCGCCCGGCAGGCTTCCGGTGACTAGAACCGTCGGGAAACTGACGTTGGGCAGGAGTGCCATGGGGAGCTCAAAATAGCCCACGATACCGAGCAGCACAATGGCCATGGCCAGCACGGTCGTGGCGACCGGGCGGCGGATGAAGGGTGCGGACAGATTCATGATAATCTCCCCCGGACGTGCGTGGCAGCCGGAGTAGCGGCTACAGGATGCTGATCCTCCGATGACTTCCGATGATCAGACTGCACTGGAGCGCCGGGATGCAGATGGGCGGGAGCGCCGACGATAACGGTTTCGCCGGCGTGCACGCCGCGCACGGCATCCAGCCCCCGATCCTGACCGATATAGGTCACCGGTTGCATCTGTGCCCGTCCGCCGCGAATCACGTACACAAAGGAACCTTTGACGCCTTCCTGCAACGCACTTTGGGGAATCAACAAAGCCTGTGCGAGGATTTTGCGGGTAAAGCGCACCTGAACGAAGGCACCTGGCCAGAGAGTGCCTTGGGTGTTGGGCAGAACGGCACGCGCGGTGATTGTGCCGGAGGCGGTATCAATGCTGTTGTCGACGGCGATCACCCGGCCTTTGCCCAGAAAGTGTCGGCGACCATTGCTCCACACACCTACGGTGGGCGCAGGGTTCCTCTCCGCACGGCGCAGGGCGGCCAGGTCCTTCTCCGGGAGACTGAATTCGATCTGGATGGGACGAATTTGCGTGAGCGTACACAGCAAAGTGCTGTTGGTCGTCACCAGATTACCACTCCTGATGCCGAGCAATCCGATACGACCGGCGATGGGCGCGTGGATATGGGTGTAAGAGAGATCGAGCTCGGTGGTCTGTACAGCGGCGCGATCCGCGGCGACGGTGGCAGCCTCCGTCGCCGCGGACGCCTCGGCCTGCTGGTAGGTTTGGGCCGTGACATAATCCTTGGCAATCAAGGGCTGGTAGGCTTTGACCTGAGTTTGGTCATAAGCCAGTTGCGCCTGGGCGCCGCGCAGATTGGCCATATCCTGGTGCAGCGCCGCCAGTTGCGGAGCCGGGTCGATCACGAAGAGCGGTTGGCCTTTGTGAACCCGCTCCCCCGAATGAATCATCACTTTTTCCAGCAGCCCCGAAATTTGTGGTTCAATGGACACCGAATGTATGGCAATAGCCTGCCCCAAGGTCGGTACCGTCAGAGCTAGCGGACCCGTCTGAACTTGCGCGGTAGTCACGGATACGGGGGACGGTGGGCGCAGATGCTGTGCCTGTTGGCAACCGGTGAGCACCAACGATAAAAACAGCAGGGGCAAAAACCGCACAGCGCGTTGGAAAGGACGCAAAAACAGTCTACGGGTGCGCATGGGTAGCCTCGGTATCCTGTAGGGTATGCGGTAATCCAATGTAGCCCAGGGCATCCGCGAGATTGGCCAGTTGCGTGTAAGAGGTCGTGATGTCCTGAATTTCGGTCTGCTCGGCGGTAGTCAGCGTCGCTTCGGCGGTAAGCAGATTCAGCATGGTGGAGAGCCCCACCCGATACTGGGCGCGGATCGCCTGCAGAGACGCCTGAGCACTCCGTACGGCGAGTTGGGCGGCCTGGGCCGCGCTGCGTGCGCCGACAATGGTTTGATAGTCCTGAAACACGGTGCTCTCAATCTTCTGGGTTTCCTCGTTCAGAGCGGCTTGTGCGCTGCGCGTATTGGCGCGGGCTTCGGCGATCTGATAGCTGTTCTTAAACCCCGTAAAGAGCGGAACACGCAAGGTAAAGCCGATGGACCAGTTTTGCGAAGGGAAAAGTCCATTCTGGAAGCGTTTGCCGCCACTCACTCCGAAACTCAGGGTCGGCATACCCGCCGCCTGATCGGCGCGCACCGTGGCGCGATCGGCGAGGATCTGCGCGGCCGCGGATTGAATGGCGGGATTGTCCACCCGGGCGCGATACACCAGAGCGCGTAGGGCCGGTGTCACCAAGGGTGGCAAAACATGCGTGTCGAGGGGCACTACGGGTATCGTCTTATGGGCCGACAAACCGCAGGATTCCGCCAATGCCCCTTCATCGCTGCGCACCTGCGCTGCGGCAGAGATCAGATTGGCTCTGGCCTGGGCGAGGGCGGCCTTGGCCTGCAGTACATCGGCAACCGTGGCCAGACCCGAATGCTGCTTGATAGCGGCGGCATCGAGGCTCGCAACGTCCTCCGCGACGGTTTTCTGATAGGCGCGTACCAGAGCCTGTTCGCCGAGAAGCAGGTAATAATCCTGGGTCACCGACAGGGCCACGCCCTGCAGGGCGCTATTGTTATCGAAGCCGTTGATGTAGATATCGGCTAGTGCCCCGTCGCGCTGGGCAGCACGGGCGCCGAAATCCAGGAGGACATAGCTGAGGGAGAGGTTGGTGCTGTCGCTGTTCAACACCGGTATGGAAAAACCCGCCGAGGTGTTGGATTCGGATCGCACGGCATTGCTCTGCAGAATCAACGACGGCAAATAACCTGAATCAGCCACACCCAGCCCCGCTGCCGCTGCCTGCAGATTTTCAAAAGCCACTCGAGACGCCGGATTATGGGACAGGGCGAAGGCAGTCAGGGCAGCAAGACCCATGGGGTGCGAAAATTGGACCGAAGGCGTTTGGGGCGCCCGAGGCAGATGCCGCACGTGATAAATCCAGGGCGCGCCGACTGCCGCTGCATTCCAGTAGCGGGTCCCCAGTGGATCGCTAAACAGGCCTTGAATAATCCCGGCTTGTGCTGCGGGCATTCCCAGGCCCTTGCTCCCGGCAAAGCCGCTGAGGCACGCCATGCAGCCTATGCATGTAAACGCTCGCAAGATGGTTCGCCGCCTTCTCTGGCTTCGGGGATATAGTGTGCTCATCATTGGGATAAGTTTCCCGAAAATTAGTCGCGATCCGCAAGCAATAAAATGTTAAGGGATATGAACCCCCTGTTTCAGGCCGAGACATCCCGTGATTACGCGCCTTGCGGGCGGCGTGCGCTTTTTAATAGCCTCATTCTTTCTCACCCGCCTGATAGGCTTTTACTGGTGCGCCTTTTTGCGCGGAATAGGTCTTGAGATAAGCCATGACCTGCGCGTAGGATTTGCCCCCTTTACTGGCGATCCATTCCTGTTTCATCTGCTCGGGACCGGGCACCTTGAGCAGCGTGGTCGGTGTATAGCTATCGACCTTACCCGGGGCGGGAAGACCCGCGCCGTTTTTGGTCTGATGCCTTTTGTACCAGGCCATCTCATTGGCGATCAGATAATGCCCGGTGGCCCCCGTCTCGCGGCGCAGCAGGGTGTAGTGATTGCAGGTGCCCGCATTGAAGGTGACCGGCACCTGCATGGGTAACACTGTGGTCTGAGCATAGTCCGGGTGCTTGGTCCAGATGCCCGAGAGGACGCTGGCGTTCTGGTCCCACTGGGACATCGGTGGTAGCCCGAAAGTGGCCTCTGTCGTTTTCAGGATGTTCACCTGGGAATAGAGATTGGTTTCGAGATAACCTTTTTTCACCCAGGGTCCCATGGCTAAAGCGAAGGTTCGGTGGGCATTGATGTGATCGGCGCCGGATTGGGCGTCATCCTCCGTCAGAAAAACCACCATATGCTTCCACTCCGGAGTGGTGGAAAGATAATGAATGAACTTTGCCGTGGCATAGTCATTATTGGCCACATAGTAATCCGGCGTGTAATAGCAGGATTTGCGTCCGGCCGTGTGGTCATCCGGCAACCAGATGTAGACAAAGTGGGGGAATTTAGCCCCCGGATGGGCTTTCAACCAGTTGACGGCCATTTTCTCGCGGTAGGTATCGAGGATCATGCGATCCCAGCCGGGAAAGCCCGTCGCAAGATGCTGATCCATGGCCTTGGAGATGTTACCGGCCTGGGAGCGGGAAACAAACTCCCCGAAGTCCTCGAACGACACCTGGTGGCTCAGCAGGTCGTTGAAGAGAAAGAGACGGGCTGGATAGCTGATCCAGGGATTGGACCACTTGCCGAGAACAGAAAGGTTCTCATAGATGGCATAGGGATTGTCGACCCCCTGGGGGACCCCTCCTGTGCCGGTTGCTCCCCCCGGTATCAGGGATTGCGTCCAGCCGGGATTGGCCACGAGCCCGCGACCGGAGTAGTACTCCGGCCAAGTCCGCTGCACAAAGTCCGAGTCCGATGCCGATGTGGTCCACTGATGGCCTTGGGCGGTCACTTCGCCGTCGGCCATGAAATTCACGAAGAGCGTGTTACGATGGGCGAGGTGATAGAGGTTCGGCAGTTCTTTGGGTCCATAGAGATCCAGATGCGGGTCGGCCCAGGCGCCTGCCGCTTGGTCATCGCCAAAATCCTCATCGAAGGTTTTGTTCTCACGCAGGATAAAGACGACGTAGTGGATATGCTTGCGCAGGAATACGGTGGTTTTGACGTCTTCGGAATGACGGGCGGCTCGCTGTGCTGGCGTGAATCCGTCATGGTCCAGGCTCTCCTGCGTCCAGGCTGGAAGATGAAAAGCCATGTCCCGGAGATTCACCTTCTGGACCAGACCATCCATCATGTTGCCTACCCATTGATGCTCCACATTGGGACCGGAACCAAGCCCCTTGGCGGCGGCGATGTACAGCGCATGATGCGCGTGCGTGATGGCGGTGGGATACCAGCCCGTAGGGATCAGGCCCAGGCCCTTACCCGTCTGGTCGTTGTAGACGGCGACGTCGTTGTTGCCGGCATTGGCCACAAAAAGTTTGCCATCGGTGATGGTCAGACCATCCGGATAGCTGCCCGGCGGCGCGTCGGGATAGGGGCTGTCGTTGATGAAACCCTTTACCCGCAGATCGGCGCTATCGATCTCGGCCACCCGATCGATGTTGGCCAGCGCCGCGAACACATCGGGCGAATGGGGTACCGCCGCCAGCGCTGTGGGGTGCACACCCGCGGCCGTATGGTGAGGGCCGGTGGGGGGACCAACCCGCACCGTGCCGAGCACCCGCATGGTGGCCGGATCCACCACCGCAACGGCATTGCCGCCCCAGAGGCTGACCACCAGTTTTTTCCCCTCATCGGCCAAGGTGACCGCAAAGGGATAGGGACCCACGTCGCAATAACGGGTGTGTCCAGTCTGGATATTGATGCGCGCGAGGCTGTTGGACAGCAGGCCGGTTACGTACAGATGCCGCTTCCGTGGTCCCACGGCGATGGCGTCCGGATAAAAGAGTCGCGGCTTGCCGATATGGTGTCCCTGGTATGCATAGGGATACTGATCTTTAGGGAAAGACTGCCAGGCCAGATGATAGCGGCGCAACAGGGTCGGTTTGCCCATCTGCAGGGTAAACGCCGCCACATCGCTGCTGTCGCCGCCAGCGGCGTAAAGCACATGGTCAGGTCCCACCGCCATACCCTGGAAAAAACTCTGGTGCCCTAGGGCCTCCCCGTGCAGATCGGTGGCGTCCGTGGGCATCGGCGCGGCTTTCTTGGCACTTTTTTTATAAGCGGCAATTTCCGCTACCCGATGCAGAGTGTGCTGATCGTAGAGGGTGATGGTCTGTGCCCGGCTGGCCCCGTTCGCTATAGCCGCGATGCGGTCGCCCAGGGGCACGACCGCGGTCACAAAATTGGGGGCACCATTGACCAGACCGACGGGGCTGACGATCCGCCCCGTCGGCAACACATGGGTCACCCAGTCCTGGTTCGCCGAATTGATATGAATCGGGGCGTTGATGTTGCGCGTGTTTGAAGCCCCCACATAGGCAAAAGCCGGCATCGAAAATATCAAAGCAGAACCAACAGCACATGCTACGATGGAATTCCATTTTTTCACGGCTTTATATCCTGATCATTTATCCAGAGTGGCCGGAGAGATGCACCGACCCATCGAACATCATGGGATGTTTGTGCATCTTTTGGTAAAGGGTGGGTGGTCAACAGCCCCCACCCCAGGCTTGGGAATACCGCATCTTCCCGGTCGGCAATGGTGATGGCGAAATGGAACCGATGCCGCCCCGGATCAAGGGCTTCCATATGATCACCACGCCCCGACACTAGAATTTCAGCGTCACACTACCGAACACGAAGCGTGGCATCCCTTCCAGGACCGACAGGTAGGTGTTGCCTGAATAATCGGTGTTGCTGTACCCCTGTGGAAAGTAATGGCGATTGAGCAGATTGTCGATATTCAGTGCCAGCTTCACGCTCTTCACATGATCAGTGTGAATCGGAATCGTATCCTCTACGCCCAGGTTCAGCAGGAAGTAAGACGGTATGGTCTGGCTGGTCGGTGTGCCGGCGAACTGCTGGCTGACATACTCGGAGGAGACATATTTTCCGTCGATATGGGCATGCACATGGTGATAGCCCCAGTCCAAGCCCACATTGAACATGTTTCTGGGCACATCCGCTAATGGCTGTCCTGCCTGCACGGTCCCCGCATAGGAGGAATGAAAAGACGAGGTGAACACCGCCTGATTATAGGAATAATTGGCAATGGCCGCCCAATGACCCAGGAGGAAGTGTCCGAGACGCTGCTCCAAGGCCAGTTCTACCCCCTCATAGCGTGAGCTGCCTCCATTGTAAGTATTGCTTATTCCAGAGGAATTCGTGTTGGTTAAAAAGGTATTTGTAAATTGCTCCAGATAGGCATTAACGCTCCCCATAAATCCATGATGACGATACCGCGTGCCCAGCTCGTAATCAGTTACATATTCTGGTGTAACGGTTACCGGCGCCACAATATACTGGCCGGCATTATTTTGTTCGGCGATGTTACTGTAATAAGCGCCAATATTCGGGAACTTGATGTTCCGGCCCCAGGAACCGTAGAAACTCAGGCCATGGAGGGGGGCATAACTGATACCAATGGTTGGGGAAGTAAATGCCTGACTGTTGGCCACACTTCCGCCAATCGGATAATAAAAACCGATATTGTCTGAGCTTACGGTATAAGCATACAGATACTTGATGCCTGGGGTAATGTGTACCTTGCCGCCCAACAAGCTGATGTTGTCCTGAACATATACCGAAGCAAGCAGGCGCTCATCATGTTCATCCCAGGCATTATTATACTGTGAAACTTGTGGTACAGGAGCAGAGCCATACCAGTATTCCGCGCTGTGCAACATGCCGTAACTAACATTGCCGCCGAGGGTCACCAAATTGTGCGGCAGAATGAATTGCGCCTTGGGCTGAAACCCCACGGCTGTGCTTATTTCCTCGTATAGATTATAATCTGTGCCATAATGCGTCGATCCAAAAATGGCACTGGGATCATAGGTGGGTGGCACCGGATAGGAAAGCCAAAATGGGTATCCGGTACTCTGATTCGGAAGATAGTAAGGCTGCGTGGCGCTTTGATCAAACGCCGGATTTGTATAGGCGGTGCGTTGGTAAATCTTATTCCGCACGTATACCTTTCCACCAACAATAACATGACGATTTATGGTACTCTTGTCACCCAGGATGGCGGTAAGTTCAGTATCCTTATTCGATGATGTTGAATAATTCAACGGCCAGTTGTAGTTGTACCCGTATTGCTGAATCAGCGCCTGTGGAACGCTGTGCGGGGTATACCCTACGTTATGATTGACAATCACATGGGCCGACATTTTTGACAAGCCATGGTCATAGGGCAGGATGCCAGCGTAATAGTAGTTGGTATTCTGGTTGCCGGAATTCTGCAACCAGCCATTGCTGGTCTGCCGATTGTAGGCAAACAGCGAGCGGAAGCCGTCAATGGAGCCAGTGTTGAACAAGGCGTTCCATTGAAAAGTGCCGAAGCTGCCGTAACCCATACCTACCGACCCACCCATGGTCTTGCTCGGTTGCCGTGGCTGATAGTTAATGGTGCCACCCAGAGAGTTGTACGAGTTGACCGAAGGGTTGTTGATGCCGTTGTAAATATTGATTCCGGAGATATCATTGAGAGTTAAAGGTACGGCGTTGCGCTGAGACGCCTGCTGTGAACCACCGTTGAAAAGGCCATTGAGGGAAACGCCATCAAAAGTTTCAGAGAACTGACCGCTTGTAAAGGCGCGGAAGGTGATAGTACTACGCATCCCGTTAGGTCCTGTACTAAAAGCGTTGATGGAGGGCTTGCGGGCCAGGATGGTTTGGGCGTTCTGCATCGGCGAGGCACGCCGCACCACTTTGGCGGTGATCACATGTTCTGAATAGGTGGCCTTCAATGGCACTTTCTTTTTGGCTGACACCTTTGCTTTTTTCGAAACTTGCCCCACCTGAACCGGGGTTTTAGTTGTACTTTGGGCATAGGCCATGGGCGTCATGACACTTATTCCGGCACTACCCAAGGCCAAAAGCAATATGTGACGATGCAGATGCTGCATTAGTATAATCCTCCATGGTAATAAAGGGTATGCAAACTCAGTACCAGAGCTAACCTGCGTTGCAGGGCGACAATTATCTTGATCAACTGGCAACCGCCCCACATCTCCTTTGCTCGTTGATGATGCGACAATAACTAAGCAAAACTCGCGCCATTTGAACAACAAACGTAACCGCATGTTTTTATTGTTAATGCCAAACACCTTTCATGATCATCGTCCCGTGACATCGCACCAAAACGGTGCGGACTGTTTATAATAATGATCATCGTGGTGCATTTTGGAAACTCGGAAGACATCATCAAGAGAAAACAGATAAAAATAGTTGTAGAACTATTGAGCTATGGAGCAACCCACTGAACAACAGCAAGTAAAGACTTGCGCGCGGGGCTTGTTGGGATAAAGGAGATCATACAGCCCTGGAGCGCGCATTTGTCATCAGGAGGTGGTGCGCTGTCTCGCTTGGCAAGCGTCGATCAATCCACGCGGATCCATTGGCGTTCTATAAAAGGAAACCGGATATGGATTCCGTAACGGGTAACTATATTTTTTGTTTAAAAGATTATAACCGTATGTTTTAATCACTCTAAGTATTATTTTATCACTGATATCCTGTGCAATTTGCGACGCAGTCTTGCGATGTTCGCCCCGAGGAGGGACACCGCTTCCACTGAACTCAAACACACTGTCCGATATCGTACTGACCTCGATAAAAGGGATCTTAGCTAGTTTTGCGACCGTAGCGGAAAACCAATCACCGTCTTCATCGACCTCATGGAAAACGTCGTCGGTTTTCTTGATAAATGATTTATCAGCAAGCCACATGGTAGACGTTCCTTGTATTCCATAATAGTATACTGCTGGTTTTTGTATTTTGTATTTACCATTGATCCAAGATGGCAATGCTTCTCTATCTGACACATACCGCGCCGCACAAGCGGTGTATTTTTCCAACTTCTTGTTTAGGTAAAAATATTGATAACCCCGAAGACTTGACTTTCCAGAGAATTCGTCAGGTGTTATTTTACCTGTTGGTGACATATAAAAATTAGTAAAATTTACCTGTTTCGTTCCTATAACAATGTCTCCCACATGCATCTTTCCTGGTGGAATATGAGCACCCGATGTCCCCGGGTAGAGCAAAGCCTTTATCTTAAAGTGATCCACCATAACTTGAGCAGTAAGTGCGCGTGTATACTCTCCACCAAATGGCTGATTACAAATAACTACGGGGATCTTATAAATACTTCCAATTTGATATTCAAATTGACCTATCCGTACTGACTTTGTTTTTTTAAATTTTTTCATTATGACCGCATAGTGGGCAGGCCCAACAGGAATTAGTAGCCCTATATAGGCATTACTATTCCTATCGGAGATCCGTAGACCAGCTTGCGCACCACCCACAAAAAAAACAGGAAACTAGCTGTTGATATGGCATAAACAATATGTCGCCAGAATTTCATGAGCTTTAAATTCATTTTTTGCCTCATTAGAAAATTTCCTCCCAGCCTTGCAACACGTGTCATATTATCCGTTCTTATATTTCCACTGCCCGCGCAGCGGCTTGGCACAATGAGGATCCTAGCGCCCGTCTATGCCCTTGCTGTCATAACCCAGGCAGCGCCCCTTTTATTCAGCGCGCCGTTTTAGTGCGTTCGGCATTGCACCAACAACACCAAGGATGACCTCCCTCACACACAGCGCTATACGCTCTAACGACGCCACACTCGCGGCCTCGACCCGTGTCACCAAAACCGGCTGCGTATTGGATGCCCGGATCAGTGCCCAGCCGTCCGCAAACTCCAGGCGTAAGCCATCCAGGGTGATAATCCGCGCCTCTGGGAATAGCGTTCTCGCTTCGCGCATCAGCACAGACATCACCTTTTGCGCTTCACCTTCGGCCATCGCCATCCGTTGTTCTGGCGTGCTGGGTAGCTTGGGCAGGGTTTCCAGAATATTGCTGGCCGTGAGCCCCTCTTTCACCGCTTTGGTAAGGATTTCCAACAGTCGCGCCGCGGCGTACATCCCGTCGTCAAAACCCGGCCAGCGGTCCCGAAAAAAGAAATGCCCAGCGAGTTCGGCACCGACAGGAGCATCCAGTTCTTCCATCTTTGTCTTGACCAGAGAATAACCTGTTTTCCACATGACCGGCTTCCCCCCGGCGGTACGAATGATATCTGGCAGTAAGGAGGTGGATTTCACGTCATAGATCACTGGCGCACCGGGATAGTCAGGCAAAATATCTCGGGCAAAAAGCATGAGTAAACGATCTGCCAGAATCACTTCACCATGAGCACTGACCACCACCAGACGATCGCCGTCACCATCAAAAGCCAGCCCGAGATCCAGCTTGTTCCGGTGAATCAAGGCAATCAAGTCCTGCAGATTTTTTTCATCCGTGGGATCTGCAGGATGGTTGGGGAAGCGTCCATCCACTTCCACGTACAAACCATGCACGACACATCCTAGTTTGCGGAATAATTCGGGGGCGACAATCCCGGCAACGCCATTACCACAATCCATACCGATATGCAGCGGTTGCGCTAAATGCACGTCCGACACAATACGCTGAATGTAGGCATCCAGCACCCCACGCTGCGACAGCTGTCCATGCACTTTTCCGGATGCGAAATCCTGCTCACACAAGCGACGATAAATATCCTGGACATGCTCCTCATGCAGGGTCTGTCCCATCAACACCGTCTTGAATCCATTGTAATCCGGTGGATTGTGACTGCCGGTCACCATGACTCCACCATCGGCACGCAGGTGCTGCACGGCAAAGGAAAGGACTGGCGTTGGTACCATGCCGACATCCAGAACATCACAACCGACCGAGCACAGTCCCATCGCCAGGGCATGGTGAAAGGCCAGACCAGACAAACGTCCATCGCGCCCCACCGCGATAACCCGCCCACCGCGGGCGAGGAGTTCACTGCCGATGGCGCGCCCGAGATTTTCAACCAGTTCCGGCGTCAAATCACGGTCAACCACGCCGCGAATGTCATACGCCCGAAAAATATCGGCGGGAATATTCATCGGGCATCCGCTGCTGCGTGACGCTTCACGGTTTCACGTGCAACCAGTGCCAAACGCTCTTTGACCTGGGCATAAACCCCCTCCTGTACCGACTCGCTCTGGGTCCGCAGGGCGATGACCCCACAGAGTGAAGCTGCATGCAACCCGAAGGTGCGAACGATGGTAAATAGCGCCGAAGTCTCCATCTCGAAATTCAGGACGCCCAATTGCTGCCATTCATCAAGACTGCCCTGGAAGCGCCGCTGAACGTAACCTGAGAACGAGTCATAGCGCTCCTGCCCCGGCCAGAAACTGTCGGAGGAACAGCAAATCCCGGTCTGATACGAAAAGTTGTGGTGTACCGCCGCTTCGACCAGTTTCTGAGTCAGAGACAGGGAGGCCACCGCCGGATATTCCACCGGCGCATAGTGGCCCGACGTACCCTCCAACCGCACCGCGCCTTCACTGATAATCAAATCACCCAAAGCGATGTGAGGCTGAATGGCACCGGTGGTCCCCAGACGCAGAAAATGGGTAACCCCAAGGCGCGCCAGTTCCTCAACAGCAATGCCTGTAGAAGGAGAACCAATTCCGGTAGACATCACCAGAACTGGCGTATCGTCCACATAACCCAGGGCCGAACGATATTCGCGATGCCTGGCCAGTTCAATAGCGCGGTCCAGGCATCTGGCAATCGGCTCTACCCGGTCAGGGTCGCCCGGCAATAAAACATATCGGGCACCACGCAGCATCGCTCGGGATAGGCCGATGTGGTACTGAACGGCTGTTGAATCACAGACTACACCAGTCATTCTCCATCCCCTTCCTGTAAAAGATTATCCAGTAACGCGCTGGCACCTATGCGCACCTTATCCGGCGCCAGAAAGGTGCTACCCATATGCGTTTCGATGATCTGTAAATACTGCTTCAGTTGGGCGGAGCTACGGACACCGCCAGCCACCTTAATACCCAGGGCTCGCCCACTTTCGCGGTATTCATGCACCACCTGCATAAGGTCTTTCACCGCCTCCAGGGTGGCTCCAACTGCGCTCTTGCCGGTTGAGGTCTTCAAAAAGGTTACTCCCGTAGCCGCCGTTTCCTGCGCCAGTTGGATCCGCTGCGTGGCCAAAGGAATAGCGCCCGTTTCCAGAATGGCTTTAATGCGTGCCCGGCCATTGACCCAGTGTTGCATCGCCTCCAGGAGCGTGAAAATTGCACGGTGGTCTCCCGCCAGCCAGGCCTTGTAAGGAACCACCACATCTATTTCTTCCGCACCATCGGCCAGAACATTTTCCACTTCCTTTTGGGTTTCCCGGATACTTTGCTCGCCGCCTGGGAAATTCACCACGGTTGCAATGGCAACGGAACTGCCTTGCAACAACCCCTGAGCCAGGGCCACATAAGCCGGATGAACACAAACGGCAGCCACCGCACCCAATGGCGTCTGCGCTCTGGCACAGAGCGCTTCGATGGCCGCCTCGTCACCTGCTACGGCCTCTAGTCGGGTCAGATCAAGCAGACCGATGCGTTGGGCGGTAGAGAGGCTCACTGACCGCACCCCTGTAGATCCGCCGCCCCAAAACTATTGGGCAACAAATCGCTAAAGGCCATACGCTGCGGACTACCCGCCAGCGTCGCTGTATAGACCCACATCGTAGGCGACGCAAATTCGTTGAGCCGCTGCCGACAACTGCCGCAAGGCCAGGCTGGGGAATGTCCCTTGCAGGCAATATAGGCCGCTCGAATAGGCATTGGACCGAGGGTGGCGATCATTTGACCGAGCGCTACTGCCTCCGCACAAAGTCCAGAGGGATACGCCGCATTTTCAATATTGCAGCCTTGGAAAATGCGCCCGGACCCGGTAAGCAGGGCCGCACCCACTGGAAAATGGGAGTAAGGCGCATAGGCGTGCTTCAACATCGCTTCCGCTGCCTTACGTAATTGGGCGAGAGTTGCTTCTGAAATCTCTGCAGCTATCAGGGGACAGTTCATGCCATTTTTCTCCGTTGCACACGTTGTTCCATAAAGCGGAGGCCACCGTAATAAATCACCGCCGTCATCAGGGCGGAGCACACTTTCCAGGGCAATATATGAATGAGTACTGGAGCAATCAAAAAGCCCAGCTGTGCCAGAACAATCCCGAAGATCAACACGCCGAGTGCCCAGGGTGCTGGCCACAGAAAATAATCCGTCCAGGTATGTGCCCGTTGATAAAACAAGGAAATTGCATCGTTGTAGTGCTGGCCATGAAACCAATCGATCACCAGAATGAAGCTAAAAGGAAAAAGTAAAGATCCCAGCATGGAAAGAAACCCCTCAACAAGGTTCAGAATCCCTGCGATTGCCAGCAGAGTGGCAAAAACGCCGAGCAAAATGACGATGGCAGGCTGCATAAACCGATGTGGTTTACCGGCGATGTTAATGACGGCAAGCAGCTTGGTCACCGCTGGATACAAGTTCATAGCGTTGGTATGAGCGATGGCGAGAATCACCCCTATAGCAGATATTTCCCCCCAGAATGGGAGGTTTTTACCGAGCAAAGCGATATTCCAGTCCCCCGTCATCTGCAGCGATACCAGACCTAAGAGGCCCATGAAAAGTACCGCAGACATCACGCCAATGGCGGGGGAAAGCAAATAAAGCGTCCGGTCTGATAAGTTTTCCTGTGCACTAAGTGGAACACAAAAGCGGGTAACTGTGGGAAAGTCATAGGCCCAGGCCAACAGACTAAAACTCAGCACCAAATCGATATCCCTGCCCCAATCCACACCTTCAGTCGCCACCGGAAGAACAAAGGTATGTTGAGTAAACAGATAATAGACCAGCACCGCATAGCAGAGCAGAAAAAGCAACGCCGTGTACCTATAAAACTTTTCCAGCATCTCCATGCCAAAAAATACCAGGACAATTTGTAGTACGCCCAAAACGATATACCAGAGCATGCCAAAGCCTGGAAACAAGGTGTCGAGAATATTCCCGCCGACGTCCGTATTCAGACCGAACCAGCCGGCACCGACGATGGTATATAAAATAGCCAGCAGGGTGGCGCCCCCAATACCAAAAGTACGTCGCGCCATCACCATGGAGATGATGGGGGCCTGACGACCCATATGCGATAACAGCATCGCCGGTATCAGCCCGATACCGGTGGCAAGTAATACGATCAAGACGAAATTCCACAGTCCGATACCATGGAGCAGTAAACCAATCACCGGCGTCGTTGCCGAGGCGGAGGCGAGCGCCCAGATCAGGAATAACATGCCGGGGCGCATGGTACGGTCCTGATCCGGCACCGGTGCCACGCCCAAGGTTTCCACATGATGGGTCTCCAAATTCGCCGGTTCAGTCATGCGCTACACCCTCACGTATTGGTTCCGACTTGCCGCTGCGAATACCGGCATTGCCCAGAAAATACCGCAGCCCCCCATAACTGAAGCTAGCCACTGAAAAGGTCCAGAACCAGCCGTAGACATAGAGTTGATCGAAAAAGCCGGGGTGCGCGACGATTCCGCCGGGGGCCTGCGCTGCCGCCACGAAACCCGGTATGATAGGCAGAATAGCGATGGCCATGGCGACGAAAGCCCAGCCGTTCCAGCGTGGATAGACACCATCCTGAAGATAAAGATCGCGCAACGACAACTGCCGTCGGCGCACCCACCAGTAGTCGGTGATCATGATCCCGGCGATAGCGCCAAGCAGACTACCGTAGCCCGCGAGCCAGGTGAAAATATAAGCAGAGGCATTCTCCATGAGCAACCAGGGGCACATCAAAACCCCCACCACCCCGGTAATGATGCCGCCCACCCGAAAGCTGATCGCCTGAGGTGCCAGATTGGAAAAATCATTAGAAGGAGAGACCACATTGGCGCCCATATTGATGCTGGTTTGCGCCAGCAAAATAGCCCCCATGGCGACCACCAGAATCCAGCCGTTCTGGCTGATGGCTGGGATCAGGGTGATGGGATTCCACAGGGTTTCATGAAAAATACCCATGGCCGCGGCCGTCACAAAAATGCCGGCAAAGCTGGTGCCCACCATCCCCAGCGGCAAACCGATGGACTGTCCCAGTATCTGCGCCTTCTGTGAGCGGGCGAAGCGGGTGAAGTCCGGGATATTCAGACTCAGGGTCGCCCAATAGCCCACATTCGCGGCGAGACCGGGCCAGAATATTTCCCAGAAGGTGTGCGTAGAGGGTTTTGCCAGTAGCTCCGAGTTACGTAACACCGCCGTAAAACCCTGTCCGGCAATCAGCGCCCAGAGGAAGAGCAGTAAAAGCAGTACGATCAGTACCGGCGCGGCCATGGTTTCAAAGCGCTTAATCGCACGCATTCCACGCAGGACGATGGCCATTTGCAGCATCCAGAACAGGCCAAAGGCGATAAACTGATGACCACTGATCTGCGCCCACGAACTCCAGAAATGAGTCATGAGCGCTGACAGCGCCAGTCCGCCCAGCCAGGTCTGAATACCGAACCAGCCACAACCCACCAGACCGCGCGCCATGGCCGCTGCCTTGGCACCCGTGGTTCCGAACGATGCGCGGACAAAAACCGGGAAAGGAATGCCATAGCGCACACCCACATAAGCATTGAGCAACATGGGAATCAGCACCAGCAGGTTGCCAAGCGTTACGGTGCACAATGCCTGCCACCAGGTCATCCCCGCCATCATCAATCCGGACGCCAGGGTATAGGTAGTAAGAACGGCGGACATGCTGATCCAGAGCGCCGTGATATTCCAGGTGTTCCAGGTCCGTTCTGCGGCACCCACGGGGGCGAGATCCGGATTGTAGAGAGGAGAACCTGCCACCTCCGCCTTCAGGCTGGTCAGCGCTGCCCCTTCCGGGACGTCAATTGCCGACCAAGCGGTCTGCCGGGTATCGCGCGACGCGGTCATTTCAATGATCCGGCCGACCACGGTTCACGACCCGGGCCGGATGGCGGTCATTGTGCTGTTGCTGGGCGCGCATGAAGGGGGCAAAAGCCGGACGCGAAACATAATGACCCATGCCGGGCTCCACCTGCAGGCGACCGTGCGCAAACACCACTTTTCCCTGACTTATGGTGTATACGGGGCCACCGCTGACTTCCATACCCTCAAACACGTTGAAATCGACCTGCTGATGCTGGGTTTCCGCGGCGATCGTCCGGCGCAACTGCGGGTCCCAGACGACGATATCCGCATCGCCGTCCGCCTGAATCACTCCCTTGCGCGGATAAACATTAAAAATCCGGGCGGTGTTGCTGGAAGTCAGTGCCACAAAATCGTTGGCCGTCAGGCGCCCCATATTCACGCCATGGTGCCAGAGCACCGCCATCCGGTCCTCGACACCGGCGGTACCGTTGGGAATCCGCGCAAAATTCTCCTGACCCATGGCCTTCTGGTCCCCGCAGAAACAACAGTGATCAGTCGCGGTGGTCTGCAAAATACCGCCGCTCAGTGCCTCCCACAGGGCTTCCTGATGCGGACGTGGGCGGAAAGGCGGGCTCATGACGTGTGCCGCGGCGCGCTTCCAGTCCTTGTCGTAATACACCGATTCGTCAATCAGTAAATGCTGGGTCAGGCATTCGCCGAAGACCCGCTGCCCCTGACGGCGCGCGCGCGCAATGGCGTCCACGGATTCGATGGACGAATTGTGGACCAAATAGATAGGCACGCCGAGAATACCCGCAATTTGAATAACCCGTTGTGCAGCCTCTCCTTCAACTTTGGGGGGACGCGATTGGGGATGCCCCTCCGGACCGATAATGCCCTTTTTCAGCAAGAGTTTTTGCAGATAGTCAACTAATTCGCCATTTTCGGCATGCACCGTCGGCAACGCACCCAGTGCCAGTGCACGCGGGAAACTCTGGGTGAGCACGCCATCGTCGGCCATGATGGCCCCTTTATAGGCCATGAAATGCTTGAAGCTGTTGACCCCCCAGTCACGCACCAAAGTACCCATGTCTTCATACACCGATTCGTCCCACCAGGTGATGGCAACGTGGAAGGAGTAGTCGGCACAGCTCTTTTCCGCCCACGCGCGCCACTTATGGTAGGCATCCAGAAGGCGTTCGCCGGGATTGGGAATGACGAAATCGATGATCATGGTGGTGCCGCCCGCGAGTGCCGCCGCCGTGCCGCTGAAAAAATCCTCGCTGGCGACCGTGCCCATAAAGGGCAACTGCATGTGGGTGTGGGGATCGATGCCGCCGGGCATGACCAGGCACCCTGCCGCATCCACGATCTCCACACCTGGCGGCGCACTGAGCCCCTGTTCGACGGCGACGATCTTTCCCGCCTCGCAATACACATCGGCGGCAAAACTCCGGTCGGCATTGACCACGGTCCCGTTTCTGATCAGTAGTGACATCGGCTAGTCTCCCTGGCCTTCGCCACGCAGGCACGGTGCCATCGGATTGTTGGGATGTTGTGTCCAGTTCATGGGCTGCGCGGTGATGGGAACACCCGTCCGTGGATCGACACCGCTTTTCATGGCTTCCATGCTGATGCAATCGCTGACCGGGCAGACCGCGACACAAAGATTACAACCGACACAGTCTTCGGCACGCACCTGGTAACACCCGCTATCCGCGATGCGACCAATAGCCTGATGGGAAGTATCCTCACAGGCGATATAACAGCGACCACAACCAATGCAGCGATCGACGTCAATTTTAGCTTTCGTGACAAAATTGAGATTGAGCTGGCTCCAGTCGCTGACATTGGGGACCGCCCGCCCGATAAAATCTTCCAGGCGGGTATGACCCTGCTCAGTCATCCAGGTCTGCAGGCCACCCACCAGATCATCGATAATGCGAAACCCATAGAGCATCGCCGCCGTACACACCTGAACATTGCTTGCACCCAACGCCATGAATTCTGCCGTGTCGCGCCAGGTACCGACACCCCCGATGCCCGAGATGGGAAGATCAACAAGGGTAGGATGCCGGGCAATTTCCGCCACCATATTCAGGGCGATGGGTTTGACCGCCGGTCCGCAGTAGCCCCCATGGGTCCCCATGCCATCCACGGTCGGCATGGGGGCCATTCGCTCCAGATCGACACTGACGATAGAGTTGATGGTGTTGATCAGCGATACCGCATCGGCACCTCCCGCCTGTGCCGCCACCGCACCCCAGGTGATATCGGTCACGTTGGGCGTCAGTTTGACGATCACCGGTAGTCCCGTGTGCGCCTTGGCCATGCGCGTTACCATTTCGACCAGTTCGGGCGCCTGCCCCATGGCGGAGCCCATACCACGCTCCGACATCCCATGGGGACAACCCAGATTGAGCTCAATCCCGTCGGCGCCCGTGGCCTCGACACGCGGCAGCCATTCCGCCCATACCGACTCCTCCAGCGGGAACATCACCGATACCACCACCGCCCGATCCGGCCACTGCGCCTTGATTTCCGCAATCTCGCGCAGATTGCTCAGGATGGAGCGATCGCTGATCAACTCAATATTGCTGAAACCCTGCACTCGGCGATTGTCGCCCTGCCAAAAGCCATAGCGGGGGCCGTTGACGTTCACCACCGGCGGATCGATGCCCAGCGTCTTCCAGACAACGCCGCCCCAGCCCGCTTTGAAGGCACGCTGCACATTCACCGCGCGGTCAGTCGGCGGCGCCGAGGCCAACCAGAAGGGGTTGGGCGAACGGATACCGACAAACTCGGTGCTTAAATCAGGCTTCATGACGCAAGTCTCCAAGCATCGAGAGCACCGCGCGTTGGGCATCAGCGACGGCGTGCACGATGAGATCCGCACTGCGCCCCACGCAATCACCGCCCGCCCAAACACCCGGCAGACTGGTGCGAAAGTTCGCATCTACGGCAATTTTTCCGTGCGCATCCAGTTGCAGAGAGGCGCCATCCTCACCCCAGACTTCCGGATTGAGACGCTGGCCGATCGCCGTAAATACCTGATCTACAGCCCAACGCAGGGGTTGTCCCTGATCGACGCAGCGCTCCCCCTGCGCTATGGTGGGTTGCAGCCAGATCGCCACACAGTCACCGCCTTCTCCTTCAATCCGCAATGGCCGCCGGTAATAATGAATGAAGACCCCCTGATCCCGGGCCAGGCGCTGCTCTCTGGCGCTGGCGCCCATCGCCTCGGGACCACGGCGATAGCACAGATGCACCTCCTCGGCCCCCAACAAGCGAATTTGCACAGCAATATCAATGGCGGTCATACCCCCGCCGATCACCGCAACCTTTTGTCCGACCGGCACAGGTTCACCCTGGCGCATCCGGGCGATAAAAGGCACCGCAGGCAGCACTCCGGCTAGATCTTCACCAGGAATCTGAAGGCGATGCTGCCCCTGTAATCCGAGGGCCAGAAAGACGGCATCATAGTCGCTGCGCAATTGGCCGAGGGCAATATCCCGGCCCAAAGCCACACCACAACGCAACTGAATGCGATCCCCCGCCAGCAGGTGAGCGACTTCGCGCTGCGCTGCCGCATCCAGCATCTTGTAGGCGGCAATGCCACTTTCATTAAGGCCGCCGGCCTGCGCTTGCGCCTCGAAGAGATCCACCGCAAAACCCTCGCGGGCAAGCAAATGGGCACCGGCAAGCCCGGCCGGACCCGCACCCACTACTGCGATTTTTTGCACTCGCATCGCTGTCCTGGCTGCGGGAAAGAGGTCAGGTGTCGTCTGCGCCATAGACAAACGCTGTAGAAGCCCAATACGCACCGGACCCCCCTCCTCGCCCTGGCGCACACAGGACTGTTCGCAGAGGGTTTCCACGGGGCAAACCCGCGCGCAGGACCCTCCCAGCGGATTGGCCTGCAGGATACGTTCTGCCGCCCGGGCGGGCTGCCCCGCGGCGATCGCCCGGATAAAGCCGGGAATGTCGATATCCGTCGGACAAGCGGTTACGCAAGGGGCGTCATGGCAGTAGTAACAACGCTCCGCCTCCATTGGCGCTTCACTCGCCGGAAGCACCTCCTCCAGCGGACGGAAGCGCGCTTCCAGCAACTCCGGGCTGAGTATTACGGTAGATAACAACCTCGCTTCCCCTGCCTATGGCCGACAAAGATCGCCGTACACATCCGGCCGCCGATCCCGATAAAACTGCCAGAGGTCCCGCACTTCCGCGATCTGCCCGAGATCAAGGTCACTGACCAGCACCTCTTCCTGATCGCGGCTCGCCTTGGCGATAATCTGTCCGCGCGGATTGGCGAAATAGCTCTGCCCGTAAAACTCGCCGATGTTCCACGGCGCTTCGGTACCGATGCGATTGATCGCGCCGACAAAGTACCCATTGGCAGCGGCATGTGCCGGTTGCTCCAGCGTCCAGAGATATTCGGACAAACCGGCCACTGTCGCCGAAGGATTCAGCACGATTTCCGCCCCATTCAGACCCAAAGCCCGGGCGCCCTCCGGAAAATGACGGTCATAACAGATGTACACACCAACTTTCGCGTACACCGTCTGGAAAACCGGATATCCGAGATTTCCGGGCCGAAAAAAAAACTTCTCCCAGAAACCCTGCACCTGGGGAATATGGGTCTTGCGGTACTTACCGAGATAGCCGCCATCGGCATCGATAACTGCCGCCGTATTGTAATAAACTCCAGACATCTCCCGCTCATAAACCGGCACGACGATCACCATCTGGTGCTTCTTGGCAAGCTCCTGCATCAAACGAATCGTCGGGCCATTGGGGACTTCCTCGGTCAAGGCATACCAGCGGATATCCTGACTTGGACAAAAATACGGTCCATAAAACAGTTCCTGCATACATAAGATTTGTGTCCCTTGCGCCGCCGCCGCCGCAATGTGTTGCAGGTGGCGTGCAATCATTTCTTCCTTGATTTGTGCCGGTGACAGTGATTCGGCCTCCGCCGTTTGCGCGGCTTGAATGAGGGCGGTACGAACAATTTGACTCATGGCTGACCTTCCTGAGAGGCTAAGACGATTCCTGGTGTAAATAACGGCCAATAGCTTTCTAAAATAATCAAGCAATGCGCATGCCAAGGTTGGAAAAGCTACAGAGACGATCAATAAATCATGTATATTGCACTGTTTTCAATGGTTAAATATTACATGAAGACCTTGGCGGATACTCACCTGGCAAAAAGCCTATAGGCATACCGTGAATATTTTATTCATCAACCAGGTGCCGTGATGCACCAACAAAAAGCAACCGCACCCCTTGTTGCACCAACATGATGCGGAATATTATAATCAACAATACATGGTCGCCAGACGTGCAGTGCTGCAATAGATGCTTGCATCGATCTCTATTAAGGCATGAGTTTTGCCTAATATCATCAACACCCTAAGCCGCTCCACCTCACCTGGATAGACCATGGACGAACTGACTAAAACCGCACCACTTGCTAACCCCGCCTGCTGGCTGCCTTTCACGGCAAATCGTGCTTTTCTCCAACAACCCCGGCTCCTGAGTCGCGCACGAGGCATGTATTACTGGACACCAGATGAACGTCCCATTTTAGACGGTACTGCCGGCCTCTGGTGTGTCAACGCCGGACACTGCCGTCCGGAAATCAGCGCAGCCATTGCCCAACAAGCCGCGGAAATGGATTTCGCACCCACTTTTCAGATAGGCCACCCTCTGGTCTTCACTCTGGCGAAACGTCTGATCCAGTGGATGCCCCCTGCCCTGAATCATGTTTTTTTCACCAACTCCGGATCCGAATCTGCGGATACGGCCTTAAAAATCGCGCGTGCCTACCACTTCAACCGGGGCGAACCAGAGCGCACGCTCTTTATTGGCCGCGAGAAGGCTTATCACGGTGTCGGTTTCGGCGGGCTCAGTGTCGGTGGCCTGCCGCGCAACAAGGAAGCTTTCGGACCGCTGCTGGAAGCGGATTTTTTACCCCACACCCTGGACCAAAGCCGCAATCGCTTCGGTCAGGGGCTGCCAGAATGGGGAGAAGACCCTGCCCTTGCTCTGGGCGAAATTGTCCGGCGCCACGGTGCCGAGCGCATCGCGGCAGTCATTGTCGAACCGGTTGCGGGGTCAGCTGGAGTCATCCTTCCTCACCGAGATTATCTGCGGCAACTGCGTGAAGCCTGTGATACACATGGTCTCTTGCTGATTTTTGACGAAGTCATTACTGGCTTCGGCCGTTTGGGGACCCCTTTCGCCACGGATTATTTCAGCGTCACTCCCGATCTTCTGACCACCGCCAAGGGGCTGACCAATGCCGCCGTTCCCATGGGGGCCGTCTTCGTCAGTGACGCCATTTATCAGTCCTTTATGCAGGGCAGCGATCGTGGCATCGAACTCTTTCACGGCTATACGTATTCGGGTCATCCACTGGCCTGTGCGGCGGGTCTGGCCGCCCTGGACATTTACGAACAAGAGGGGCTTCTGACCCGCGGCGCAGAACTGGCACCCTACTTTGAAAAAGCCATTCACAGCCTGCATGAATTACCCAAAGTTATCGATATCCGCAACATCGGCATGATGGCTGCCATTGAGCTGGAAAGCCTTCCCGACGCCTTTGGCGCACGTGGCATGGCGGCCCTGCAAAGTGCATTCGACAAGGGTCTGCTGATTCGCACGACAGGTGACACCATAGCCTTGTCTCCTCCCCTGATCATTCAAAGGGACATGATCGACGAAATAGCCGACATACTCCACAACGTCATCGGCAACTTACGCTAAGGACAACGCGCTCCAGAATTCACCGATTTTTTTGCATCATTTCCCGGATAATCTATAATGTGAAAACCCTATCCCTTTGGATTCTTAAACCTATGAGCAATAGCGATGACATTGGCCACCGGCTTCTATTGGTGCGCAAAATTTATGGCCTGACCCAGCGCGAGTTATCCCGTCGCGCCGGCGTTACTAACGGCGCCATATCCCTGATTGAACAAAATCGGGTCAGCCCTTCTATCAGCTCGCTCAAAAAAATTCTTGATGGCATTCCCATGTCCATTGCCGAGTTCTTTACCTTGGACCTAGTACCTTCCGATGAAGTTTTTTTCCGTGCCGACGAACTGCCCGATATCGCCATGGACCCCAAAATCATCATGAAACTTTTAGGGCGCCGATCCAAAGGCCGAGCCATGCAGATCATGCACGAATATTATGAGCCGGGTGCCGACACTGGTGAAGCCATGCTGCGCCATAACGGTGAAGAGGGTGGCATCATCGTCCGGGGCACAATTCAACTAACCATTGGTGACAAAGTACAAAGTCTTTCTCCCGGTGACGGATACTACTTCGACAGCCAGCTACCACATCGCTTCGTCAATGCAGGGCATGAAATCTGTGAAATAGTCAGTGCCAACTCACCCCCCAGCTTCTGACCACCGTCAATCCCAGCGTGTAAAAAACTTGAGTGATGCCCCGATAACCTGCGGCACCACGCTGAGCTTTTACCCTAAAACACCATTTTTACAGTTCCGAAGAAGGAGCGCGGCATCATCGGCTCTGCTACGAGATAGTTGCCGGGCTGATTGATATAAGGGAACTGCTTTTCCAGCACCGAGGCTTCGGAGTTCAGGAGATTTACCCCGCTCAGACTAAACGTCATATTTTTTACCCCGTACTGATGTATCTGAAAGGTATGCGCAAGATTGAAGTTCATGGTCGCATAGGCGGGCATACTGATGGAAGTTGGTGCACCCGTACTGGCCTCAATATATTGCGGGCCGACCAGATTACCGTACAACCGGGCGCGCGTACCCATGTAATGCCCTTCTATCCCCATGCCCGCAAGGTAAGTCGGGGTATTGGCCCGCGGCTCTCCAATGCTGGTGGCAACTCCATAGGCACTTGACGAATTTGAGGTGTAATGCGCCGCCTGAAGCGAGTAGTTCCCATAAAGCGATATATAACTATCTAGCGCGTAAGCAGTAGCAATGTTAATGCCCTGATACGATGAAGAACCGATATTGTACTCATAAGTCAGCCCTGTTGTTGTATCATAGTAGGAACTGAACGTATGTGCGAAGTCTGAGCGATAGAAAGAAATACTCGCGTCAAGGCCATCATGCTTGTAAGCCGCCCCAAACTGGTACGTGTTGACTTGCTCCGGTTTTATCGTCACCGGCGTCGATGGCGATGTCGATGTGGCATTGCTGTCAGCCGCATAGAATGCGGTGATGTTCGGATACTTGTACCCAACCGCATAGTTGGCATACAGCGTTACCGCTTTTATCGGCTTATACTGGATACCAGCGTATGGACTCACCTCACTGTAAGAGCGGCCACTGCTGGCACCTACGGTGTAGTAGTACCCCGGTACATCATTGATATGCGTGCTTACCGTCTCATATTTCAGACCAGGGGTAATCGCCAAAGAGCGCGTCAGCTTGATTTTGGCCTGCGCATAGAGCTTACCGTACAGACGCCATGCGTGCTCATTCCAGAGGTTATTGTAACCAGCCACTTCGGGGACATTCGGGCTTCCGTAAACATAGTCCCGCGAATGATACAGAGAGACCGCGCCCAGTCCTCCGGCTTTCAAGTCCACATAATGACTGAGCCACTCGACAGAAGGATTAAACCCGAAAGTATTTGTGGTATAGCTATAACTGTGATAATTATCCCCGTTAATTGTTTGCGCCTGACATGCTGCAGAATTGTTACCGGCAAAATCATTTCCCGAATACTGGCAGACGGTTTGCGCCGGGTTCAGATAAAAAGTGACAAAACTGTTGTAAGGCGAATTGGCACTGGGATTCACATATTCCAAACGATTGGAGTTGGTGTAGGCATAAAATCCCTTTACACCAAAAACAGCGTGAGAAGATATAAGCGTTTTATTCTGCACAATAGCCATCATGTGTTCCGCCGTGCTATTTGCGTAGGTGAAAGACAGTGGCCACTGATAATAAGGTCCATACTGCTGCAACAGCGCGGTCGGCATTCGCGCGGCGGTGGCACCTTGGTTTTTATTCAGCAAAAATATGACTGACCATTTTGAGGTCGGCGAAATTTGCGGCAAATCATAGGCCGCATAGTAGGAGTATTCGCGATCAGGACTGTGGTCCAGGTAGCCTGCGGTCTGGCGCGAAGAGAATCTCAGCAGGAGGTTACCATAGCCAGGACTTACTCCAGTGTTTATCTCAGCACCATAGCTGCGCGTATTAAAAGAACCAAAACCAGCAAATACCGACTCGTAACGTTTTACCGATGGAATCTTCGGCAGATAATCAATATTTCCGCCGATTGCCCCGATGGCGTTGATATCTGGCGAGGGAGTGCCGTAGGTCACGCGGATGCCCGAAGTTTCACCCAGCGTGACCGGGATGAGATTCGTCAAATCTGCATAATTGTTATTTCCGCCGGATAAACCTCCATTGAACAAATCCGCAATGGGCAAATTATCAAAGGTATAGCCTACTTGTGTCTGGGAGAAGCCACGCACCGAAATATGGGTCTTGACGCCAATGGGGTTCGTGCTGGTGGCATTCACCCCAGGCACAAAACTCAGAATGGTTGAGGCATTTTGCGTTGACTCCTGACCTTCCAGGAATTTTTTGGGAATCAGCGCGGTTTCAGCGCCAAACACCGGCTTTATTTGGGTGAGCGCAGCCTTCTCTACGGTTCGCAATAAATTCTTGGAGACTGATTTGATCTTATATATCTTTTTGGCTGGAGGCGGCGTGGCGGTGGTCGTTTCTGCATACACCGGTAGAAGTGAGCTACCCAGAAATCCCGTTGCCACCAATAAGCCCTGTCTTAAAAGACGTTTAGTGGTCTTGTTCATTATAAACTCCTGTAGTTATATCGCCATAGCGAGAAGCAGCATATATGCCATGCCGACCGACCAATATGTTTACGCAAGACGTGTGATCCTTCTATGTCTGCCCCATAATGGGGCAGAACGAAATTTTCTGCCCCAAAACGAGGCGCCGGTTATCATCTTATTGATCGGGTGCCAATTGCCTGCATGGATATATTGGCCATATACAATCTACGATTAAAGTGTTATTTTTTTGCGAATGTGTTACCTAAAACGCAACGCTTTGAAGGATTGGTCATGAAACACCTGCGCCTGTTTAACTACATTGACACAATCGTCAGAGAAGGCTCGGTCCGCCGCGCGGCCGAAAAGCTGCATATCACGGCATCGGCACTGGATCGCCGCGTTCAGGATCTGGAAGAGGAACTGGGCACCAGCATTTTCGAACGGCATCCACGCGGGATGCGCCTCTCGGCTGCGGGAGAAGTTTTCCTGGGTTATGTGCGCCGCCACCTTTCCGACATGCAGCGCTTACGCTCAGAAATAGACAGCCTCAACGGACTTCGCCGCGGCCATATTTCCCTCGCAGTCAGCCCCGCATTGGCGGCCGATTTTATCCCGAGAATCATTAACACATTCAGAGTGCAGTATCCGGGAGTTTCCTTCTCGGTGACGGTAGCGAAACACAGCGATGCGATTCGTGCGCTACTGGCATTTGAAGCAGATCTGGTGGTCATCGTGGCACCACCCAGACACCCAGACGTCATCGACCTTGCCATATCCGAGCAGCCTTTGGTGGCGGCTATGGACCGCACGCACCCTCTTGCCGGTCAAGGTACGCTTCGCTTGAACGATTGCATCCAGTATCCGCTGGTATTGCCGGCACCGGGGCTTACCTCGCGCGAAATGCTGGAGTCTGCGCTCCGTAGTCGGCGATCAGAAGCCCATATCGCCGCCGAGACCAACTCCTATGAGGTGATGCGCGGCCTGTTGTACGGCACCCAAAACATTGGCTTTGTTATTTCAACGGGAATGCCTAAAAATCGCGTCAACGAAAATATAGTTTATCGGCCGATTTCGGCCGTGGACATACGCCCCGTGCCATTAGTCTGTGCGCAACTGAAAAACCGAGGAATTTCGGTCTCTGCCGCTCGTTTTTCCAATTGCATAGCAGAGGAACTAAATAATATGAGCCTAGGCGAACACCATACAGCTTAGACATGGAATAGGGGTTCATTTAAAAAGGCCATCTTACGGCACCGCCACGCCACCATCACTGCGCGGATCAGCAGCACCCGAAAATCCGCCCTGCGGATCACGCGCAACCATACCCGCGTGGCCCATAAAATCACTGTAATCTGGCACCCACGACACCTGGTGCCCCCAGCGGCACAAATCCCCAAAAACGGCGTCGGAATAGCGCCGCTCCAGACGCAGACCCGCCGAGGCTTCCCCCCAGGTACGCCCATACAGCCAGCGCGGACTGATTACCGACTCGGCGAGGGAAAGCCCATAGTGCTTGGCGCGCATGAGCAGCGCCGCCTGGGTCTGGGGCTGGCCATCCCCCCCCATACTGCCGTAGGCGAGTTGCACCCGCCCCTGCTCGGCATAGAGCGCTGGATTAAGGGTATGAAAGGGGCGTTTTCCAGGCTCCAGTACATTGACGTGCCCCGGCGCCAGAGAAAAGGCACAGCCGCGGTTATTCCACAGCACCCCGGTATTGCCTGCCACCACGCCGGTGCCAAACTCGTGGTAAAGACTCTGAATCACACTCACCATCCGCCCTTGCCCATCCACCACCCCGAACCAGACCGTATCGCCTTTGGCGAGTCCAATGGACGGCAGCGGCATCGCGATAAGGGGATGTACCTCTCTGGCGCAGTCATCCAGAAAATCCGGGTTCAGCAATGCCGCAATATCCACCTCGCCAAAGCCGGGATCGGCTACTAGCTGATCCCGGTACTGAAAGGCCAGTTTGGTGATTTCTACCGTATTATGAATCAGTTCCGCGCCCAGATGGTCGCCGCTGTTGAGTCCAACGCGATTGAGCAGGGCGAGGATCATGAGTGAGGCTACTCCTTGGGTGGGTGGCGGCATATTGATAGCCTCGCCGACACCAAAAGCGGTGCGCAACGGTTCCACCCAGCGGGGCTTGAAAGCCCACAAATCGGCTTCTGTCAACAGACTGCCAGCGGCTTTGAGACCCTTCGCCATTTGCCAGGCGAGCGGACCGTGATAAAAAGCCTCTGCACCATTCTCCGCCAGAGTCCCGAGCGTTTGTGCCAGCGCCCGTTGACTCCACAGTCGCCCGGTTGACATTACCTCCCCCCCCGGCATGTATTGCGCGGCAAAACCCGGCTGCTGACGGAGCGCGTTGCCAAATCTGGTGAGGGTATGGCTCTGGTTAGGGCTGAGCGGAAAACCGGTAGCGGCGTGGCAATAGGCGCTCTCCAGCACGGCCGACCAGGATTTACGGCCCTGCCAGCAATCTCTGGAGAACTCGAACGCCGCCCCCCAACCACCCACCGCACCCGGCACCGTCATGGCGGACAAGCCACCACGGAACGGAATTTCGCGCAGCCCTCGGTCACGAAACAGCGCCGCCGAATAGTATCGCCCGGCTGGACCAGCGGCGGCCAGTCCGCGCACCGTGTGCGCATCGCCGTCCGAGATCAGCCAGAATGCATCACCCCCCAGCCCGTTCATGTGGGGATAGACCACGGCGAGGGTCGATGCCACCGCGATGCCCGCCTCTATGGCATTACCACCGCTGCGCAAAATGGCTGCCCCGGCATCGGCCGCCAGCGCGTGCGGAGCACTCACGGCACCGCCCGCAGAGCTCGCCGACAAAGAGATTTGAACGGGTTTCACAGAATGGCCCTCAGTTTATGACGCGCTGAACGCCATTCCCGGCGGGTGTTCAACCGGGGACAACGAAAAAAGTGGTTCCACGGCAAACGAATATGCTCTGCCGCCGACAAATAACCCAGTTGCCGATCTAACCTTGCGTCGGCTGCATCCACAGGTACTGCGCAGAGTGACTGTGACCAACACTGCGACAGCATCAGCGGATGCCCGCCGCCACCCCAACGATCTATCGGACTTGCTGCCGCAATATTCCGAGCATGTGCGCTGCGCCGCAACCGCCTGAGCCACGGCGCGGGTGGCAAAATCGCATCTACTGGCACCACCAGCGCCGGGCCAGATGGATTATGCAACCCCAACTGCAGCGTCGAGAAAGGCCCACGCCTTGCCCGGAAGTTATGCCGTCGCATGACACGCCGATGCAGGCAAGCCAAAACTCGCCGTGGCCGATACCCCGTCACCAGATACACCGGGGCAAACCCCGCCTGCCGCAGGATATCCACCTGCCGGTCAATCCAGCTCCAGCCATCGCCGTGCAGACGCCTGCACGCTTTATGCTGTCGCCCGGAGCGCCGGGACTGGCCGCCCGCCAGAATGATGGCGGCATCCATGCTGCCGCTTAAGTCGCCTTCGGCATCAAGCTCACATGCGCCGCGACGACACGCCAACCCTCTGGCGTGCGTATCCAGGTCTGACTTTGTCGGCCATGCACCTGTTCGCGCCGGAACTCCGTGTTGGCGGTCGCAAAGCCCTGTCCATAGGTGGTGATCGTCGTATTGACCAACTCCCGATTCAGCGCCGGGGCTGGACGGGATGCCCGAAACTCGGCAATGGCTGCGTAGCCGTAGAGATTTTCTGCCACTCCGTAGCGCAACGTGTGTACGCTATTCCAAAATAACTCGTCCAATACATGAACGTCGTTTTCAACCAATGCTTTTTCATAGCGGAAAAAAGCGGCCTGCACTTCTTGTAAGACTTCGGGCGCGTTGATTTCGGCGTGAACCATGGGATTTTTCCTCTTAGCGGGTGGGGATTGGACTGGTAAATCCGTGCAACTCAAGTTGTCTGGCGACTTTAAGTGCCTTTGCTTCCTGCCAGGGTGCCGCAACAATCTGAACACCAATAGGCATCGCCCCCGTACTGGCCACCGGTACCACTACTACTGGGAGGCCAATGAAGGAGAGGGGCTGGGTGTATAAACCCAGATGGGGCCGGACTAACATCTGCTCACCATCCAGCTCCATAGTGCGCTGGCCGATGGCGGGCGCCGACATGGGCGTGGCAGGTGCCAGCAACAGATCGTAACGCGCAAAAACCTTGAGCACTTCCGCCTGGTACCAATGCCGGAAACGCTGGGCTTGAATACTCCAGGAAGCCGGCAGCAAAGTACCGGCCAGCATGCGATCCCGCACGTCCGGGTCATAGTCGGCGGCATGATGACGCAGACGGTTCAGATGCAGATTACTGCTTTCGGCATTGGTGATGAGATAGGCGGCGGCGCGCGCCTGCGCGGTTCCGGGAATTTCGATCTGCTCGCTTACCTGCAGTGCAGCGGCAACCCTAGCCAAGGCCTGTTCTGCGGCAGGCGTTGCCTGTTGCGCAAAATATCCGCCCACCACCGCGATGTTCAGGTCACCAATCCCTTCTGCCAGCAGTCCACTGACCAGCTCATTCGGCCTGTTCGCGCAAACAGGGTCCGCTGCATCCGTCCCTTGCATCGCGTCATAGGCCAGTGCGAGATCCGCCACGCTACGTGCCAGCGGACCAACATGATCGAGACTGGGACAGAAAGGAAAGGCTCCGGCCCGAGACAAGCGGCCGTAGGTCGGCTTTAGTCCAAAAATACCGCAGAGGGAAGACGGCACCCGAATAGAACCATTGGTGTCAGAACCCAGGGCGATGGGCACCATGCCCCCCGCTACGGCGGCAGCGCTGCCGCCACTGGACCCTCCGGTCATTCGCGACCGATCATGGGGATTACGGGACGGCCCATAATGAATGTTTTCCCCTGTGAAATCGTAGGCGTACTCGCCCATGTTAAGGGCGCCCAGCATAATGGCGCCAGCCTCGGTCATGCGCCGCACGGCAGTCGCGTCGGTGGCAGCGGGGGCATCTTGCTGATTGATTTTTGACCCGGCGAGGGTAATCTCGCCCTGCAAATCAAAAAGATTTTTAACGGCAAAGGGCACACCCGCCAAAGGGCCGGGGTCTTCGCCCCGCGCCACCTTCCGGTCCACTGCCGCCGCTTCCCGCAAGGCACGCGTTTCCGTGATACCTGTGAAGGCATTGATCTCGCCGTTACTGGCATGGATATGACGGAGCGTTTCCTGGACCACCTCCGCTGCGCGCCACTCGCCGCTACGGACCCGCTGCGCAATTTCCTGCGCTTGCGGAAATGGGTCGTTCTCTGTCTTCATGGGCGGAATACCGGAGCCAAATCTTCCGTCATGTCCAGCGGATGTGCTTCCAACACCTCGGCCATCCGCGCACTCAGCATGAAATAATTCTTCACGTCCGCACGCCATTCTTCGCGTACACTGAGCCCCAAAGCATCGAAAAGATAGTTCATATACGTATCCACGGGCGTTTCAGCATCTGTTCTAGGCGGATTCATCCGGTTTTTCCTTCTGTTAGAAATCAGCTTTTTGGTGCCGTAATTGCAGCAACTCTGCCAACACGCTGATCGCGATCTCCGGGGGCTTTTTACCCAGTCCGGGCAAACCCATGGGCATGTGCAAATAGTCCGGAATATCATGTCCGGCACGGGACAGAGCGTGACTAAAACGCGCCGCTTTGGACCGACTGGCAATCACCCCGAGATAAGCCAGCGGTTTCCCGATAAAATGCTCCAGTAACGCATAATCCATGGCATGACTGTAGGTCATGATCAGCACCATGACATCGGCTGCCGGGGTCTGCAGATCCACCCAGGACCAAGTGTCCACCAGGGTGACTTCTGGCGGGAAGGCGGCAGGATCGGCCCACTCAGGGCGCGGATCGAATACGGACGATGCGAAATCCAATTCACGAGCCATGCTGGCGATCGCCCGCCCTACATGCCCCGCACCAAAAATCCATAGTGGTTGATGGTGGGGAGCGGGCAGCGCGAAGTGCCGTTCCTTGACATCCATACCCGGAGCATCGGCGCGCAAAAGCACAGTCAAGGCATCCAATGAACCGATTTGCCGTCCCAGACGGGTAATCCCGGCCACAAGCTGCAACCGGCCGGCTGAATCCCTTTGATAGAGACGGGAGGCGCCAGACTGGTACAGCTCGGAAAAAAATAGGGGCACATCCAGCACACAGATTTCCACCTGCCCACCGCAGCACTGATCATCCGCCGTGCCCAGGGTAAAACTCAGCAATGCCGGGGATGCGTCAGAACGGGGTGTGCGCAACGCCTGACAGATCTGATATTCCATACGACCACCACCTACCGTGCCCAGCAGGGAGCCATCTTCCAACAGACGCATACTGGCCCCGACCGCCGTGGGCGCAGACCCCCGCACCCGGGTCACAACCGCTTCCCGGACCGGAAGCAAGGGCCGCTGACGACTGGCGAGGGCATTCATGAGGCGTACCCGATCACGGCCACCGGCCCGCCCCCTTGGGGACCCTGATGCTCCGCGCGCGTCGAAACATAAATGCCGGTTTCCCCCGTGACCCCAGCCAACAAGGCTGAAACTACACAGCGGGAATAACGCATATCGGAGATATCCGCGTCTGTCCACATGGTATGACGACGATGGCGGATATGGCCGCGCGGGTCGGCGTCGGATTTGGCGAAGACCGCCAGCACCTTCTCCGCATCGGCAGTCGCTAACTGCCCGTTGACGGGCTGCAGTCCCAATTGATTCAGCACGGCATGGATCGCCGGCACATCGATGATGTCCTGCATCACCCCGTGGGCGATGACCAAATCACCGTCCCACCAACACGAATTGGCGAACAGCACCATTTCGGAGCGCCGCAATAAGGGTTTGGCGGAAACGCTGGCCCGACTGGAGTACAAAGACCAGTCCCGGTTGATGGCGTCATCCGACAGTTCGGATTCGGTCACCTCACCCAAAGCGAGGGCCACCCCCAGGGCAGAAGCGCCGCGTGACCAGGCCATGTCACAGCGCAGGTGCTCGGCACGGACGTTTTCAGTCGTAGCAGAGTCCAGCGCTGGCATCGCCCCTTTGATCTGCACCAGATGCACATCCGCAGGTTCAACCTGCAAGGTATGCATGAGCCAGGTGAGCGCGCGGGCGGTCTCCCGCACCATCGCCATCCGCCCCACTTCCTGCGCGCTAAAAGGGCGGGTATGGGCAGATGCAAGCGCCAGACGTTTTATCGGATACGCTTGCTCCGCCGCCCGGCCTGATACCGCAAACACCAGAATATGCGGCGCCGCAACCCCTTCACTACCGCCCGAAAAGGACAACACCACACGCTCTTCCACCAACTCTGGACGGCAATCCAAATGCGTTGCCAGCACCTGGCTCAAAGCCATCATCGCCAAAGTCCGGGTAAAGTCGTTTATGCCACCATTACCCTCGGTTTTGCCAATAATCGCGACGATGCTCTGGGGATTTATCATCCCCTCGGCAATCGCCCGGACCAGTCCGGAAACGTCGGCAGGGTCTGTCGTAAAAAACCGGTAGACTGAGGTACGCATGGTCTTCGCCCTCTGCGATTAAAAGGGAACCCGGAGCACCCGCCCGGTACGACGTTGGATGTCGATCTTGTACACGTCCCCGTCGTCCATCTCATCTGCTGCCTGAGCGTTCGCCAAAGCAGTGACCACCTCGTCAGAATTCATGGTCATGACCGTCACCGGATCGCCCATAGACATGGGGAAATCGTGCCAGGTACCCGCATGAATCATCACCCCCTGCCCCGCTGGAATGCGAAAAGCACGGACATCTTCCAGCTGGGGGATATTTCCCCCGCTACCCTGATTGGGCTTCCCGAGCACCATGGCGAAGGGCGTGCTGCCCAGACCGACAAAAATCTGTGTCATATTCAAATGCCGTTCCAGCCAGGTGATTTCCGGGCTGCGGTGGGATATCCGCGCCGTCCGAATCACCGCGCGACCGGTATATTCAAAATCGAGATTTTGCCCCTCTTCCACACTCCCCTGATAAAAGGGAATTGAAAGTCCGGGCCTGTGCACCGCCTCACCGATCATCACCCCATATTCTTCGAGATTTTCCGGCGTAGCATCCAGCACGGGTACATCCACATAAACGGTCGCTGCCTGCTTTGCATAGACACTCATATTTCAATCCTCCTGTTGCGATTTTCTGCACATGGAGATAGCCTCCAGTACCAGCCGGGAGGCTATCTCCAAACGGTATTCTGCCGTCGAGCGGATATCCTGAATCGGTGCAATATCCTGTCTTACCCCATGGCGCACATCAGCTTCGGAAATATCACGCAACGCACGTCCCAGCAGATATTGGCTCACGGATGGTAAGGTACAAGGAGTCGCCGCCACACTCGCCATACCGAAACGCGCGCTCTGGATAATTCCATCACTATCTTTTTCGATGAGCGCCGCGATACTCACCTTGGCAATAGCCTGTGCAGCCCGAGTTCCGACTTTCCGAAAATAACCGCAACTGTGTTTTGGAGGATAGGAAATCCAGATGGCGCTCAGTAATTCTCCCGCCTGCAAGGCCGTCTTACGATACCCCTGATGGAAATCTACATAAGGCAACCAGCGCGGGCCGTGCTGATGGGCGATCTCCAGACGCGCGCCATAGGCCAGCAATACCGGCGCGTTATCAGCCGCCGGGGAGGCGTTGCAGATGTTGCCACCCAGCGTGGCGCGATTTTGAATGGGTGGCGCCCCGGTCACCGCCGCCGAAGCGGCCAGCATCGGCCAGTGGGCGACCACCTCCGCATGTCGGCGGATCTCGTCCAGCGAAGTGCCAGCGGCAATTCGGATGCCGTCTTCTGTCGTCTCCAGCCCCTGCAACTCAGGCAAGCCGCTGATATCCAGCCAGGCATCCGGGCGCCGCTCCGGGGCGAGATGACTCTCCACCATGAGATCGGTCCCGCCCGCAATCACCCGATATGAGCCGGGGGTTGCCGCCAATATCTCCAGGGCTTCCGGCAAATGCCGGGGCCTTATCCATTCAGACATCGGCAGCCCCTCCGGCGGCCTGGGCGACAGCCGCATAAATGCGCCCATACCCGGTACAGCGACAGAGATTACCGCTCAGGCCCCAGCGTATCTCCTCCAGAGTCGGGCTCGCATGCTCCGCCAACAGGGCGGTCGCGGCAAGCATCATCCCCGGCGTGCAAATCCCGCACTGGGTAGCGCCGCACTGCACAAAAGCCCGTGCCAGGGCACTGTCTGCGGGCAGGCCCTCTACCGTGGTAATCACCGCCTGCGCCAGTTGCCCGAGAGGAACCAGACAGCTATTCACCAGCCGGCCATTCACCAGCACCGCGCAGGCGCCACACTCTCCTTCGCCGCAGCCTTCTTTGGTCCCCTTGAGGTCGCATTCATTACGCAATACATCCAGTAAACGGGCATTCGGTGCTGAACCACTCTGAAATATTTTACCGTTGATATGCATAGTCGTCGGCATCATGAATTTCCTTCGCGCATGGTCAGCCTCAGCAGCATTTCAGGCATCACCGGAATCTGCTGAATATCGATATCGAGTGCCTGCTGAATGGCATTGACAATAGCCGGAGCCGGACCATCCATCGGCAACTCACCAACGCCCTTCGCTCCTTTAGGCCCGGCCCCTAATCCACCTTCCAGCAATACCACCTGAATAAATCCCAAATCAGCGCTGGTCGGAATGATGTAATTGGTCAGCCGATCATTGGCCATCACCCCGCGTTCATTCCAGAGCACGTCCTCATAGAGGGCATAACCAATCCCCTGCGCGACTCCGCCCTCAATCTGGCCTTGCACAATCACCGGATGCACCGCCTTGCCGACTTCCTGAACGGCAGTAAAATCGACCACGTGCGTCTCCAGCGTCAGCATATCCACCTCTACTTCGGCAACATAAGCGGCCCAGGCATAACTGGCGTAGGCCCGCCCCAAAAAAGTCTGCTCATCCCAGAGCATGTCTGCTGGCGGGTGGTAGTGTGCAGTCACCAACGCATCCCCGGCGGCGGCGTAAAGCCCTGCACACGCTGCAGCGAAGCCTTGCACGTCATAGGATTGCGCCAAACCCGTCGTTTCCCGCAAACGTTGCAATAGCTGTCCCGCTGCTTTCTGAATGAGCTCCCCGACCACCATACAGGTGCGGGAGGCGACCGTTGGTCCGGAATTTGGCACCCTGGAGGTGTCCGTCTGCGCCAGATGCACGCTGTCCATGGGCAGACCCAGCGCAGCGGCCGCAATCTGGACCAGCGTAGTCGCCGCGCCCTGCCCCATTTCGGTGTTGGAACAGAGAATTTCGACGTGCCCATTGGCCAAGGCTTGCAGAGAAACACGGGAAGCCAGATGCAATTCACCATTACCGGTAAATCCGGCGCCATGCGCAAAAGTCGCCAAACCGATACCTCTGCGGGTCGGGTGGCCAGCGGCATTCCAGGCATTATATTCCTCCCGTCGCTGCTGATAGTGCGTGTGTTCCAATGCGGCATCGAGCACCGCATGAGCAAAACAGTCTTTACCAACCACATCGCCCGTGGGGCTCAAATCGCCGGTACACAGCAAATTCTTTTTGCGTAACTCCACAGGGTCCATACCCAGCTTTTTCGCCAACCGATCCATGGCTACTTCCATGGCAAAAATGCTCTGCGGCGCACCAAATCCACGAAAGGCGCCGAAGGGGGGATGATTGGTAGCGACGGCACGCCCCCTGATCCTGATGTGGGGGCACTTATAGGGTCCCGGCGCGTGAATGACACCCCGGGAGAGCACGACCGGACTGAGGGTACGATAAGCACCGCCATCAATAGCGAAATCCATATCGATAAACTGCAACTCTCCAGCTTTGTTGGCTCCCAAACGAATCAGGGTACGGGAAGGATGACGCTTCGGCGTTACCCGCAAATCCTCGCCACGCTCATAAATGAGCTTTACCGGTCGACCACCCGCTTTGCGCGCCAGCAAAGCGGCATGACAGGCAATCACCGAAGGATAATCCTCCTTGCCGCCAAAGGCCCCCCCGGTGGTGCTTTGCACTACCCGCAGATGATCCTTATCCATCCCCAGACACTGAACCAATGCATCCAGCACGTAGTAGGGACACTGCATGGAACCTTCCATCAAAATACCGCCGTCTGCCTGCAAATGTGCCAACATACCTTGCGGTTCAATGTAGAGTTGCTCTTGCGACGGGGTGAGAAAACCCTCATCGATCACGACATCGGCAAGAGCCACCCCCGCTGCCACATCACCACGATCCAGAAGATAATCCGCATAAATATTGCCGGGTATAATCTCCTGCCGCGCTTGCAACGCGTCATCGATATCAAAAACCGGATCCGGGTTGGGTAATTCCACCAAGGAAACACCTTTCAGCGCTATCCTGAGCTTTTCCGGGTCTGCATGAGCCAGTAATACCACGGCCTCCCCAGCGTGCCGGAATGCGCGCTCTACCAACACCGGCTGATCATTTTCAAGGAGCTTTATCGCGTTAATACCCGGAATGTCTTGGGCAGTCACCACCACAAACTCAGACCAGTTTATAGCAGGATCAAAAACGATTTCCTGTAGAGTCCCACCCGCTCCCGCAGTGCGTACGGTAGCCCCATGAAGCGCATCGACAGCGGGCCGGTCATCCACGTAAAGCGCCGCCCCCCGTATTTTGGCAAATCCATCGACACGGGCTGGACCAACCACTTGCTGGTCACGTCGCTGGTTAATGATCATCAAAGACACGGTGGTACTCCTTGTTCCCGAGCCAGAACGCTCACAACGGACACTTTAATGACATCCACGCTCACGCAGAATCCTTTAGCAGGTGGGCGATAATGGCCTTGGTGACAATGACCGCATTACGCTCGGCGAGCGCACCGGCATACAAATCGCCGGTTCTCCAGATTTCCTCTTCCGTCTTACCAGGGGGCGGGACATCCACATCAGAGATCCCGCGTATGGACAAATAATGATCTGCCAGACCAAAACGAGAGAGCGCGGTGATGTCCCCAAGATCTTCCATGGCGGTATTGGTATATTGTGCCTCTCCATGGCTATATAGATGCACAATTTTCTCGGCAATAGCCTGATTCTCTTTACCAATCCAGAAGTCATTTCCAGTAATAGTAGCACCCACCATCACTTTCGGCGCCACGTAAATAGCGAATATTTTATCCAACTTTTTAGCTTCTGATGAGTTTTCCAATTGCACGTTGGCTGCAGCCTTCACCGCCATGCTCAAGAGTTCCGGATTGACCTTATAAGCCAAGTTCTCATATAGATTATGGGCGTATTCACCACAATGGCCAGGAGCGGCGTAATCTGCACACCCCGGAGGTGACCACGCCAACTGCTTCTGATCACTCAAATAGTGATGCCCGAAAGCCCAGGAGATCACCCAGTTATTGATATACACACTGCCCAGTGCAGACTCTTTTACGTCCACACCACCGGCGATGCCACTGCGAATAAAGATAGTCTTCTTCACATCCAGAGCCGCGTCTTTTACCAGACTGGTAACGGTGACTGCGGCATTGATTTCCCCTTCACCGGTTTCTGTAACACAGACGCCTTTACTGTCGCAGAGCAGAGGCTTGATGAGACCTGCCACATGCAAAATCTTATGATGAAAAGATTTTTGCACCGTCCATGCTTGCCACTCGGGCGGGAATGCCGTCAACACGATCACTTTCGGGCTCATTTTTGCTACTGCCGGTATAGTCTGTGCGGCGGCCAGTGGCGCCATCAATGAACAGCCGACGGCACCACATAACATCATATTCTTCCAAAGCGTATTTTTTTTCACGAAGATTCTCCCTGCCGAGTTCTTTATCATAGGTTCTGCTGTGACACGCCATACTGATCCAGATCCCTGAGCAGGGACTGCTTTCGTTGGTCCGTACAAAAGGCAGCGGCAACGGCGTTACGTTCAAGAAGTAAGGCGTCTTGCGCTGTCAAATCCAGACTGGAAAGTGTCCCCATGAGGTTTTCGCTCAGGTATCCACCGAAGTACGCCGGGTCATCCGAATTAATCGTCACCGACAACCCTGCTTTCAACAAGCGACCCAGATTATGTTCAGATAACTGGCTAAACACTTTGAGCGCGACATTGGAGAATGGGCAGACCGTGAGATGGATTCGGTCATCCACCAGACGCCGCACCAGTGCCGGATCCTCCAGGCAGCGCACCCCATGATCTATGCGCTCGACATCCAGCACATCCAGCGCTTGCCAGATATAGGCGGGCGGCCCCTCCTCCCCGGCATGGGCAACACGATGCAAGCCCATGGACTTGGCCACCTTAAACACCTCCTGAAACTTTTCCGGCGGATTGCCCAACTCAGCGGAGTCGAGACCAATGCCGGCAATGCCCCCCAAAGCACAAGCACGCTCCAAGAGCGCCACCGCGGGTTCTGGATCGCGATCCCGCTCAAAGCAAAGAATCAGCGCGCTGGATATATGCCAGTCGCGCTCGGCGTCGCGCAAGGCGGCGTTGATGCCACCCATCACCGCCGCCAATGGCACGCCATTGGCAAGATGCGTCTGTGGATCAAAAAACAGTTCCGTATGCCGAATCTGCTGGGCTTTACAGCGGGCCATATAGGCTAGAGTCAGCTCATAAAAGTCTTGCTCTTCCCGCAATACGGACGCCCCCAGATAATAGACCTTCAGAAAACTTTGCAGATCCTCAAATTGATATGCCGTCCGTGCCGCCGCTATCGTCTTATAGGGAATATCCACGCCGTTACGCCGGGCCAGCGCGATAAGTAATTCGGGCTCCAAAGTGCCCTCAATATGCAGATGCAGCTCTACCTTGGGCAGATCCTCCACAAAGTCAGCCAGCCCCCTTTTAATGTTTGTCATACTTTCCATAAAAGGTGTTGCTCCGTATGTTTTTATAAGACTATGCATGTACATCGCTTAGGCCGCCCGCTCACCCCTGAGCCAGGTTCCCAGCGGACGCTGTTCCAGATCGGCCGGCTTACCGCTTAAACATTCCTCAAACCAGGCTTCCACAGAAGATGCTGCGGGCTTCTGCGGCAAAAGCACAAAATCAGCCCGTTTTCCCACCGTCAAATCACCGCCGACGGCACCTCTGCCCATACATTCAGCACCCGCCTTGGTAGAACGATACAAGGCCTCCTGAGGCGCAACAGCAACGTCCGCTTCCCGATGTGTTCCCAGAAATCGCTGCATGACATGCAGCATGCTATGGCTGGGACCACCCCCTATATCACTCGCCAACGCAAAGGGAATATCGTAAGCACGTACTTGCTCTAAGGGCATGCGTCGGTTGCCCAGCGCCTCATTACTCGTAGGGCAATGCGCGACCCAGGAGCCGCGCTCCCGAAGGCAGCGCCATTCCTCGTCACGCATTTCAATACAGTGGCCCAATATCGTCCTGGGCGTCAGCAGACCCGCGCGGTCATACACCTCGGTATAGTGCGCCGCGTCGGGAAACAGCTCTTTAACCCATTGCAGCTCCGTGACCGATTCCGCGAGATGCGTCTGGATTAAACATTGACTCTCGGCGGCAATCTGTCCCAGTGTCTTCAGCGATGCAGCCGTCAGATTGGGCGCAAAACGGGGTGTCAGTGCATAGTGTGTTTTATCCGTTTGGCACATAAACGCACGCAACGCGTCGGGATCATGCAGGCTGTAGTCGGTCAAGGTGTGGGGCGCGTGAATCGCCATCAGGACATTACCAATGACCCAATCGCCACGCATCGCCGTCAGTGCAATCTGCGTGGCCTCGGCATGTGGGCTGGAATAGCTCATGCCCATCACGGTCCCCGCGCGCAATACATCGGCGTAGAATTGAGTCGCCGCAGCCTGGGCCAGATCAGTATCCACGTAGCGCGCCTCTTCCGGCCAGATATGTTCTTGCAACCAGGTCAGGAGTTCGCCAGAAAAACGGCCCCTGACCCGGTGTTGCACCCAATGCAAATGGCTATCGACAAAGCCTGGAACAATAACACCATCCAGATTCTCAACTTCCATATCAGCGCCGATCTGACCCAGCATCGCAGTAAAATCACCCATATGCACAATGAGGCCCTGATCGACACCTAAAGCACCATCCTGGTAAAATCTCCAGGTATTTGCATCTATCGGGTTGAGTATCGGCGCCCTAAATATCTTTTCCATCATCTGCATTTGTTAGCACCTTAATCTGTAATCTTACGGACAACCGGTTTAGATAACATGCCCACCCGCCCCTGCCCATCGGGGATCGTCTGGTGACAAAACAAAACCCGGTAGAGTATGGATGCCACAATCGTCGTCACGACACCCACCAGTGGTGATATGTCTGTACCATGCAATAGATGCGCTCCATAGCCCTCCCAAATCGGATTATTTGAGAACACCACGGTAACCGTGACCCCTATAGCGAGCACCCAGACATTAGCACGCCTATGTGGCAGCCTGTTCAACCTTCCGCGCGCTTCCGGAAGCACATCCCACAAAACATACGTGATCATCACACCGGTCCACGGCGCCGCTATGATAATCAGCAAATCCAAAAAAGTCTGAAAAGAATCCCAGAATGATGGCGCCACAAAAAGCATGTAGATACCGACCAGTGTTGCCAGCAGCGCATCCAGAAGCGTGAACTTCTTGCGATCCAGATCCTTGCCCACCACCACCGCCAGGCTGAAAGCAGAACTGTAGGAGTTCAAAAAATTAGACGCCAACAAACCTAATATCGCAAACGTGCAAAAACCTAAATACAGTACCGAAGTACCCAGTCCAGTCGCCATGATGGTAAGCCCGGCAGGTCCTACCTGGATACCACCATGCACATACAGCGTGATGGCTAATGCGAGGATGAGGCTGCCGCCCGCAAATCCGCCGATGCTGGGCCATAGCGCCATTTTGCTCAGGCTCGTGTCATGCCGCACATATCGCGAATAATCCGAAGCAAACATCGTCCATGAGAACGCACCGCCCATGAGCGCCAATGAAATTCCACCCAGGCTTTGAATTCCGTCAAAGTGGTCGACGGTAGGCATCATCGGAAGCGCCTCTCCACCATGCAGATATATCAGTATGGCTATCGCAAACAAAGCAAGAAATAGTGCCCCCGCCGTCTGCGCCATCACGATGGCCTTATATCCGATAACGGGCACCACAAAATTGCCAAAAACAGCCAGTACCAAGGCATAATAAATACTGCTATTCACCGGTACCAATCCATAGCTGTCAAAAACACTGCGGAGGATATATACCACAAGTACCAACACCACGGCCTGCCAACCCAACTGAGACAACCAGTTACTCAGGGAAATCAACTTATTGACCGACTTTCCAAAAACGCGGGCGGAAACCGCCATGGTCGGAATCCCATACACGAATCCCGGGATACTGAGGATGCCCACAGCGGCAAATAGCGTGGACGCCAGCAGCACAACCCACAGAAACGGCGCCAAGGGAAACAACTGGGCGATAAGAACCCCGACCGGCAGACTGGAGGCGGTCATGGTCGCGGCGAGCCAGATTAAAGCGACCTGCGGCGCTGAGCTCGTGCGCTCCGCCTCTGTCGTGGCACTAATCGAATGCCTGTCACCCATCACTTTTCTTCCCCGGTGTTACCAAATTGGTGGAACTAAAATGCCCATGCATAGAACACTAACTTGATCCGGCACCCACTTCTACGTCGATTTGAAAAACCGTATTCTGCTTAGGCATCTTTTTCAGGAATGGTGGGAAGCCGCCATCCTTTACCGCTGCAAGGGCCGCATGATTTACCGCACCTAAAGGACTCCGCTTGATGATTTTCGCCCAAAGCAATTGACCCGAAGGAGAAATTTCAAACTCCACAGTCGCTTTGCCACTCAGTCCCATCGCCCGCAACTCAGCGGGAACACGCAAGCTCTGCTGAATTATCGGCCGTACCATCCCGACATAACGTCCCATCAATGACGCCGTCTGCTGAGCCGACATGGGCGGCGGGGCAGGCGGTGGAGTCACCACCGGCTTAGGGGCTGGCGTCGGTTTGGTTACCGGCATCGGTGGAGTAACCGTCCTGACCGGCGGCGCGGGTGGTGTTGGCGCCGGTTTCGGCGGAATCACCACCTTCGGGTGCGGACGCGGTGGTGGCGGCGTCACCTGATGCACCACCGGCTTGGGAGGAACCGGTTTGGGTAGAGGCTTGGGTACCACTTGTGGCGGTGGCTGCTGCGGCAAAGTCACCATTTGTACCGCAATGACGTGCTCCTTGGGTTTGGCCTTTACCGGAGGCGTATTGTCTCCGTACCAGATCAAGCCAAGCACGAGCAGGACCTCAACCATCACGGCACCGCCCACGGCATACTTGAAATGACGTTCCTTCGGCTCCGGCATGAGTGAATAATTGGTGGTCCTAGGCATCACGGTAGTCATATAAATTTATTCCCATTTTCGAACACTGTCTCACTCGCCTGCTGGACGTTTGGCATTCGCTCACCTTACCCCGAGTAAAGACGCAAATGCTCACGCGGGTTTCGCTGCAATACCAATACTGGTTACACCCGATTTTTGACAAGCATCCATCACCTGCACAAAATCCTTAAAAGGAACCATTTTATCGGCCGCGATGGTTACCTGCGTGTGTTTTGCATCGCCGTCGCCCGCGAGAAAACTCTGCAGTTGATCCAGGCTCATTTTCTTGCCCTTCACCACCACACCGCCATCCTTCACGATATTGAGCACGAAATGTGGATGCGGCAGCACTTTTGTTTCGCTGGAAGTGGGCAAGTCCAGTTTTAATCCCTTATCCGTAATCATCTGCAAGGTAATCATGATGAAAAAGACCAGCAGGAACAGCATAACGTCAATCATCGGGATGATTTCGACACGCCCCTTTTTGCGGGGCCGGCGTTGGGGTAACATTCTCTACTCCTTACTTTTCCTGGCAAAGTAAAAAAACCTTCTGAAACCTCATGCGGTCATTTCAGACGCGGCAACTGATGACGGGGCCTTGGCTGCCGTATCCTCTAACACCACGGGCGCGCCATCCAAGCGATTCATGAGCACCACTTTCAACGACTCGAGCTGATAAATGGTTTTTTCAATGGCATTGTTGAAGGCGTTAAAACTCAGCAAGCCGATCATGGCAATAAAAAGTCCAGACGCGGTGGCAATCAGCGCATCCGCAACACCGCCAGTAACGGAAGTAGGATTATGACCAGGCACCGCAAGGATGGAAAACGCGTGGAACATACCGAGAATGGTTCCGAACAAACCCAGAAGGGGCGCCAGGGTGACGATGGTGTCCAAAATCCAAAGGCGTTTGTCCAGACTGGGCGTCGTCAGGAAAATAGCTTCATCCAAACGGTTCGCAAAGGCTTCGCCACGAGCGCTGCCGTAGTGATGAATCAAATTGAAATGCCGGAGCGCCACACCCAGCAGAGCTTCTTCGGGAAGCCCCTTCGATAAAGCCACCAACTCTTCCAGATCAGGACGCCGCAACTTGCCGCGAACGGATATTCCCCAAAGGATTTTCTTACCTTTGCTGATAGCGTTACGCAGGTACCAGCTCCGATCGAAAATCACCGCAAGCTCGACCACGAAAAGGAGCATCAAGATGTACAGAACACCATCTGAGTAGTTGGCAAGATGTACAAGATAACTGAACGATATCATATAAACTCCAGCACAAGATGATTAAAATTATCCAGCATAGACTGAGCAGAAAATATGCCATTGGTAGTTGTTGGAAGTGCCCATCATTGAAATCATTGGGTTACCAAAAACCAACCGGCCAACAATCTCTTTTTCAGTGCAGGCAATGCAGTTCTGCACCATAACAGTGCGACCACTTGAATCCGCCCGCGAATCTCTTCCATCCCATGATGGACACATCATTGGATTCGATAAAGTTCTTTTTTTGCGTGATATAGATTCAAAAAATGCAACGGTCTGAAACTTTCGGAGGCGTGCTGCGGGAACTACCGATGGCCACGCAGGAAAAGCGAAGATATTTTAGACGCGATTTTCCAGCCACGGGCATGGTCGGAAAACTGAAAATGGGGTGGGCCTCTCGGGCCTTATATTTGTCAGTCCGAGCGGACTAAATTGCGTGTCGCAGGTACCTGTAGTCCGGTCAGCGACGCCAGCCTACTTCTTGTAATTTTTCCGCCGGAAGAGATCAATCTTCCGCGAAACCAGCCGGTCCAGGAAAAGAAAACCGTCGAGATGATCCATTTCATGCTGGACGGCACGGGCCTCGAAGCCTGCACACTCATAACTCCGCTCTCGTCCCGAGACATCCTGCGCCTGCACTTGTATGCGCTCAGCGCGGATGACATTGCCGGTAAAGTCCGGCACCGACATGCAGCCTTCCCGACCCACCGCCATGCCCTCCCATGCCGCCAGTTCGGGATTGATCAATATCATGCGCCCGTGGCAGTCGTCCCCCAGTTTAGGACGCACATCGACAATCACGATACGCTGTGGACGGTCCACCTGCGGCGCCGCAATACCCACGCCCCCCGGACCGGCATACATGGTCTCCGTCAGATCATCGACAAAATGGTGCAGGTCGTCGTCAAACACGCTGACCGGCTCGGCCTTGCGCTGCAGTCTGGGGTCCGGATAGGTCAGAATGGAAAGTACCGCCATCAGAACACCGCCGCCTCGATGGGATGTACACCGATTTCCACCCCTTCCCTCTCCCGCAACGGCAGCACGGCCTTGCGAACACTCTCCACACCTTCTGGCGCATAGCCCTGAATGACCATCACATAGAGTGGCCGCTCGGCACTGCCGGAACTCTCGCTTTCCAGATCAATCACATTGAACCCGATAGCCGCCAGGGCCCCGGTGATGCCCGCGACAATGCCCGGATGATCGGCCCCGTAGACGGTGACCCGGGTATTCGGCATGTCCGCAGTCAGCGCCACGCTGGAGATAGGGTCCAGATGCACCCGCAGATTGAGGCGCTTGATGGCGGGGTCCAGCGCCATTTCCACGGAGCCCAGATCACGCGGATAATCGATGACCTGCATAATGGTAAAGTAACCACCGAGACGCATCATCGAGGCATCACCGATGGAGCAGTCTGCAGTGAACAGGGCTTGGGTGACGGCGGCGACGATACCGGGGCGATCTTCGCCGATGACGGTGAGAAGGGCTTGACTCATCCTAGACTCCTATGGCGAGGGCTTTCGCCTGTACGAGATAACGAAAACAGTATTCCAGCAATTCGAGATGATGCCTGGCCGCCAGGAAATCCGGACCCCAGGCCGTCACCCCGTGCTGATGAATCAGCACACCGGGAACGCGGGGCCGCGCCTGGGCAAAGGCCCTGTCCATATCTTCGGCAATCCGGGCGACATTCACATGATTGGCGAAGACCGGTAGGTCCACCTGCGGCTCGGCATCGGGCACGCCCAGGCCTTTGAGCATTTCCAGAGTTGGCAGGCGCAACCGGCCCTGCTGCGCAAAGTGCCCGCAGAGATTAGCCTCGATGGAGTGGACGTGGAAAATGACCCGGGCGTCCGGCACATGCCGGTAGACTACCTCATGGAGGGCAACTTCGGCAGAGGGTTTACGTCCCGGCGGGGCCTGCACCACCTGACCGCGCAGATCCACCAGGACAAAATCCCCGACGCCCAACTGATCCTTGGGGCGGCCGCTGGCGGTAATCCAGAAAGTGTCCGCATCGCGGCGTGCCGACAGGTTGCCCGCAGTGCCCAGCATCCAGCCGCGCGCATAAAAATCGCGGGCTGCGGCGGCGAGATGGGTGCGCGGATCATTGTGCATGGACCACTTCCTGCCACCAGCCACGTTGCGCAAGGGCCGCGCTCACATCCCTGAGATCATCAAAGGGCAGGAAGGTCCGCCCTTCCTCCCGCAGATATTCCGCGAGACGATCCCGTGCGCAGACCAGGGGACACTGCCGGGCCACTCGCAAATCGGTGATGGAATCCCCAATGCAGACGGCATCCTCGGGGTGATAGTGCGCGATCACGGCGGCCTTGGCCACCAGTTCATGGTCATCCTGCCAAGGCGAGAACACCCGCAGCCATTCGCCCGTGCCATCCACCTCAAGACCATGGATGGCGTAAATTTCCTGACGATAAGGGGCGAGAACGATCTCGGCCATGCGCGTGAAGCCGCCGGTAACGACAATAAAGGGGATACCGGCCTTTTTGGCATGGGCCAGCAAGCCGACCAGCCCCGGACGCAGTGCCGTATCCCGTACAAAATCCTCCAGCTCCGGCCAGTGCCGCGAGGGGATGGTGCCGAGCACCTGGGGCAGGCCATCACGCAGGGTCAGACGCTGCGCATAGATTTCCGGCAACACCCGGGCGGCGGCCTCCGGCGCAAAATGGCGCATCAGGGCCACGAAGACTTCGGCCTCGGTGATGGTGCCGTCGAAGTCACAAAAAATGGCTCTTTGCATCAGCCCTGCCCCCATTTCTCCACCGCCGCCCGCAAGGGTCCGGCGGGCAAATCTTCCAGAGTGCGCGGCGCCGCATTCTGCCAACGCTCGATGGCTTCGTGAAAAGCCAGCACCCCGCTCGCGGCACCCTGGGGATGGTCCATAATCCCGGTCCCCGCATTGAGGATAACTTCAGTTCCATAGTCATCGAGGATGCGCCCCACCATGCCGGGATGCACGCCCGCCGAAGGTACCGGCGCCACGCCCCGCGCCCGCAGCGCGGCGACGATGGCCCATTCGTCCGCCGCGGCGAAGGGCAAACTGCCATAATGGGCCGGATAGAGCACCGCATCCGCGCCACCATAGGCCATCACCGTACCCAGCAAGGCCCCATAGGCAAAACCGTAATCCGGCGCGCCGCACCAGGCACCTGCCAGGGCGGGATGAGTGAAAATCGGCACGTCGATGTCGGGATCGGCGGCCAGTGCCTCCAGTACCGGAAAACCATACGCCAGCACATTCAGGAGCAGCGCGTTGGCGCCGGCGGCCACCAGTTGCAGCGCCAGCGTCTGCACCTGGTGGGCATCCCCCGAGAGATTCACCGCATAGAGCAAATCACGACCCGTCTGATCACGCCGTGCCTCGATCACCGGCGCGCACGCCTCCCAGCGCGCCAGGGTCGCCGCCATCGGCAGGTCCGGGAGGATTTCGTCATCCTTGATAATATCCAGCCCGGCAACGGCAACTTCCGCCAGAATCGCGGCATGGTCCGCCGCCGTCAACCCCAGCGCCGGTTTGAAGATAGCCATGACCAAGGGTCGTTCATGCACCCCCAGTCGTTCACGAATACCATCCAGCCCGAAGCGTGGTGTCTGTCCAAAGCGCTCTGGCAGACGGATGGCCATCACCTTGGCGGGACCCGCCAGGGAGTATTTGCCGAAAATCATTGTGAGCAGGCTGCCGAGACGACCATCCACATTGGCGGCGGGGAAGCGCACTGTGGCCTGATGCCGCCCAATCGCCAGTTCGGCAATGGCGATCACCTCCCCCAGATGGCCACGCAACTGCGCCTCCCGGTGCTGAAAGCGTGCATCCCAGCTCCCGGCAGTCTGGCCGATGGCGATAGCCTGCGCCTGCCGCCGGGCGTCTACCCCGGCGGGGAACTGGTAATCGACCTCAATAAAAGCCGTCATGGATTGGGGAAATGCTGCAGGGCGCGGTCCGTATAATGCGGGGTCCAGCCACCGCGCGCACTGAAGTAGCGCACCGCTTTGATCCGCCGCGCATCGTTCAAGTGGAACCAGTGTTCCACGCCCGCCGGGATGTGAACATAATCCCCCGCCTGCACGGTCAACTCGACTTGTGCACCGTCTTCCAGAACGAAGCCAAAAACCCCTTCCCCGTCCACAATATAGCGCACCTCTTCATCATCATGGGTGTGTATACGATGAAAGCGGGCGTTGAGTTCCGGCAACTGTGGATGCTCGGGATACAGCACGACCAGATCCCGCTCCTGATAACCCTTTTCCCGCTGCAAACGCTGGAAGACATCGTCCAGGGCCATCAGCAATGCCACTTGTGCCTCTGCATCCAGTTGCGGCTGGGCCAGCAGCGCCGCTGCGCCCACCCCGGTCAACGGAATCGCCTGCAAAGTGACACCCAGGGCCGCCAGGATGGCGGCGATCTGCGCCGCATCCGTGACCCGCTGCGCCGATTCTGCATATTGCAAAGTCGCCATGCTATACGTCCTCCTTCCAGAGCAGAGAAGCCATACGCCCGGTAACACCGTCACGCCGATAAGAAAAGTAACGCGCGGGGTCAGCCACCGTACACAGATTACCGCCAAAAATGGCCTGCACGCCGGCCCGCTGCAAGCGCTGCCGCGCCAGTGCATAAATATTCGCGAGCCAGCGGTCCCCATGTCCGGGGCGGAAGGCGGCTGCCGCCCCGGCATCCTCCGCCAGGAAAGCCGCCCGCACTTCCGGCCCAACCTCGAAATGCCCAGGCCCGATGGCGGGTCCCAAGTATATCAGAATATCCTCTGGTGCCACCGGCATGGCCGCCACACCGCGTTCCAGGATGCCCGCCAGCAAGCCGCGCCAGCCGGCGTGAAAAACACCGATATGGCGACCGTCCCCGCCGCAAGCCAGTACTGGCAGGCAATCAGCGGTAAGCACCGCCAGCACCATGCCCGGTATGGCGGTGACTGCACCATCCGCTTCCAAAGCGCGCGCTGGCGCAGCCATCAGGGCGGCAACTCCCGTGCCATGCACCTGCCGCAACCAACAGGGCTCCCCAGGCAATTTCAGCACGGACCGCAGCCGTTCCCGATTTCGTGCCACCGCCTCCGGCGCATCGCCCACGTGATTGCCGAGATTGAGCGATGAATAGGTCCCCTGACTAACACCACCGCTACGCACGGTGATGGCACTGCGTACCCCGTAGGGCACGGGCCAGTCCGGCACCCAATAACCAGCCTCTTCAGTCGCCATCACGCGCATGGCGCAGCAGCGTCAGCAATTCGGTCATGTCTTCAGGCAGCGGGCTTTCCCACGTCATCAGCGCCCCGCTTTCTGGATGGTAGAGGCGTAAACGCCAGGCATGCAAAGCCTGTCGGCGGAACTGCCGCCAATGGGCCAGCGCGACCTCATCCAACCCTTGCGGAACCATCATTCGCCCCGCATAGACCGGATCGCCCACCAGCGGGTGGCCGATATGGGTCATGTGCACGCGAATCTGATGGGTACGACCCGTCGCCAGGCGCAGGCGCAGGTAGCTGTGACGAGGAAAACGCTCCACCAGCCGATATTCAGTCTGCGCCGGTCGGCCGTCATCGCGCACGGTCATCCGCAGGCGATCGTGGGCATGGCGACCGATGGGCGCATCCACCCGACCACCACCAGTCATCGCCCCCATCACCAGCGCGAGATATTCGCGGTGCATGCTATGGTCACCGAGTTGCTCGATCAGCGACTGGCGCGCCATCTCGCTTTTTGCCACCACCAGCAGGCCGGTAGTGTCCTTGTCCAGCCGATGGACAATGCCGCCGCGGGGCAGGTAGGCATTATCCGGCACATGGGCCAGCACACCGTTGACCAGCGTGCCGTCGGCATGACCGGCACCGGGGTGAGTAAGCTGCCCTGCCGGTTTGTGCACAACGAGAATCTCCGCGTCTTCATACAAAATATGCAGAGGCAGATCCTGGGCCAGCCAGGTGCTGGGCTCGATCTCCGGCCAGTTGATTTCTACCTGTTCACCACCGCGAATCCGTGCGCTGGGCTTTTCGACCACACCATCCACCAGAACCCGGCCATCCCGCACCAAGGTCTGGATTCGACTGCGGCTGGTTTCCGGCAGCAACTGGCTCAACACCGCATCAAGACGTTGGCCGGCCTGCTCCTCTGGCAAAATCATGGGAATACCCGTACTATCGTCGCTCATGGTTCGCCACTATAGACTATTGTCCTTCATGAGCAAACGCATACTGATGTCCCTGTGCTGTACCGCCCTGATCGCCGGTTGTGCCAGCAGCCCGAATAAACCTGAAAGCTCTGCGGATCGCCACGAGTCTGCCGAGACGCTGTTCCAACCCGCCCAAAAGGCCATGGAGCACGGCGACTACACCTCTGCCATTAAGCAGTACGAAGATCTCGAGACCCGCTACCCATACGGCCCCTACGCCGAACAAGCGCAACTCAATACGGCATACAGCTATTATCAGCGCGGGGATTCCAAGGCGGCGGTGGCGGCGGCGGAGCGCTTCATCAAGCTGCACCCGGCCAATCCTCATGTGGATTACGCCTGGTACCTGAAAGGCATCGCCTATTACCAAGCTATTCAGGGTGTGGAGGAAAATCCCCGACCTGCCGAAGAGGCCTTCAGCACCCTCGACACGCTGGCGAAACGCTGGCCAGACAGTGCCTATGCCATTGATGCCCGCCTGCGCATGGCCAAGATCATCGACCTCCTCGGCCAGCGCAACCTGAATATCTGCAAATTCTACTATGTGCGTCACGCTTATGTCGCTGCGGCGAACCGCTGCAATACAGTGATCACCCGCTACCAGTTGAGCCCCGCGCGGGAAGAGGCGCTCTATTATCTGGCGCGCTCCTACCGGCATCTGAACCTGCCAAATCTGGCGCAGACCACTGCCTCCGTACTCGCCTACAACTATCCGAAGAGCAAGTATCTTTCTGATCTCGGCAGCAGTGCGAAGCCCTAAGCAGAAACTCCGGCGGGGCGATCAGCGCCCCGCCATTATTCTCATCAGACTGCCTCATTGCCCTCTTCCCCGGTACGGATGCGTACCACCCGATCCACCGCGCTGACGAAAATCTTACCATCGCCAATCTTGCCGGTCCGCGCCGCCAGCTCAATGGCTTCGATGGCGCGATCCGCCATATCATCACCGACCACCACCTCCAACTTGAGCTTGGGTAGGAAATCCACCACGTACTCGGCACCGCGATAGAGTTCCGTATGTCCCTTCTGGCGGCCAAAACCCTTGACCTCGGTGACCGTCATGCCAGCCAGACCCAGCTCCTGAAGGGCCTCGCGCACATCATCCAGTTTGAAGGGCTTAATGATCGCCTCAATTTTTTTCATCGCAAAACTCCTCTTGCAGACAACAGGGCTTCCCAGGAATGGTAACCATTGGTTATAGGATAGCGCCGATCCTTGCCGAATGCGCGGGCGCTGATCCGCACACCTGGCGCCGCCTGACGCCGTTTATATTCGGCACGATCAATAAGCCTTAGCACCCGCGTCACTGTTTCCACCGAAAAACCGGCGGCAACGAGCTCCGCAGCGCTGCGGTCTTCTTCCACATAAGCGGCAATAATGGCATCCAGGACCTCATAGGGAGGCAGGCTGTCCTGATCGCGCTGATCCGGCGCCAGCTCCGCCGAGGGTGGCCGGGTCAGCACCCGCTCCGGGATCACCGGACCCAGGCTATTGCGATAATGGGCGAGACGATAGACCAGGGTCTTTGGGCAATCCTTGATCACCGCAAAACCGCCGGCCATATCGCCATACAGGGTCGCGTAACCAACGGCGATCTCGCTTTTATTACCTGTGGTCAGCAGCAGATGGCCGAATTTATTGGAATAGGCCATGAGCAATGCGGCGCGAATACGTGCCTGCAAATTCTCTTCCGTGGTATCGGCTGCGCATCCGGCAAAAAGCGGTGCCAGCGTCTCCAGATAGGTGTTGAACGGCCCCTCGATGGACACGATGTCGGTGCGCACCCCCAGACTCTGCGCCTCAGCCACAGCGTCTGCAATACTCATCTCCGCCGTATAGCGGGAAGGCATAATCAAGGCGTGGACCCGTTCCGGACCAAGGGCGTCCACCGCTATCGCCAGGGTCAGCGCCGAGTCCACCCCGCCGGACAGACCCAGAACCACACCAGGGAAGCCATTTTTTTCCACATAATCATGTACGCCCAGACGCAATACATCGTAGACTTCGGCGGTCTCATCCGGCAGCGGTCGCAGTGGCTCGGCAGCCTGTATACGGATATCGGCGTGATCCTTGTCGATATCCAGCAGTGCCAGCATCTCCTCACACTGGGATGTGCGTAGGGCCAATAGTCCATGCTGGTCTACCGCAAAGGACTGGCCATCGAAGACCAGTTCATCCTGCCCGCCCACCAGGTTCACATAAACGATGGGCAGCTGACACTGGGCGGCCAGGGCACCCACCTGATCTTCCCGGGCGCGCTGTTTGTTCAGGTGATAAGGCGACGCATTCAGCACCAGCAGCAGTTCTGCACCTTGGGCCTGAGCGGCGTGGGCCACTCCCGGCCCATGCCAGACATCCTCACAAATGGCCACCCCATACTGCAGTCCGGCACAGGCAAACACCAGCGACTGCGCCCCCGGCGTGAAGTAACGCGCTTCATCAAATACCGCATAATTCGGCAGACAGTGTTTGTGATAAACCGCCTCGACTCGCCCCCCGCGCAGCAGACTGGCACTGTTGTAGAGGCGCTCCTGCTCACGCTGCGGATGCCCTACCAGCATGGGCAGAGGCGCTGCTGTCGCAAGACGCTGCAAGGCAGCGTCGCAGACCTGCAAAAAGTCGGCACGCAAGAGCAAGTCTTCTGGGGGATAACCACTGAGGGCCAACTCCGGTGTCACCAACAGGTCGGCACCTGCAGCTTGCGCCGCTGCAGCGGCGGCCAGCAGACGATCAGCATTGCCCGCCACATCGCCGACCCGGCAGTTGATTTGCGCCAGGGCGATGCGCATCAGCGCCCCAGTACCTCGGCCACCCGAGTACCCAAATCGGCGGGGGAATGCACACAATAGACGCCCGCTGCTTCCAGTACCGCATATTTGGCCGCCGCCGTTCCTGCGCCACCGTCGATAATAGCCCCCGCATGCCCCATGCGCTTACCCTTGGGCGCCGTGGAACCAGCAATGAAAGCCACCACCGGTTTACGGACATGCTCCTGGATAAAGGCCGCCGCATCTTCCTCCATGCGTCCGCCGATCTCGCCCACCATGACAATCACTTCGGTCTGCGGGTCCGCCTCAAAAAGCTGCAATATTTCAATAAAATTCATGCCGATCAGGGGGTCGCCGCCGATACCGACACAGGTACTCTGCCCCAGGCCCAGGCGGGTGGTCTGCTCTACCGCTTCATAGGTGAGGGTGCCGGAGCGAGAGACAATGCCTACCCGTCCGGTCTGGTGAATGGCGCCGGGCATGATCCCGATCTTGGACTGTCCCGGCGTGATGATTCCCGGACAGTTAGGGCCGACGAGTCGCGTCGCTGTGTCCGCCAGATAATGCTTCACCATCAGCATGTCATGCACCGGAATACCTTCGGTGATGCAAACGATGAGTTGGATACCAGCGGCAGCCGCCTCAATGATGGCATCGGCAGCAAAAGGAGAGGGTACATAGATCACACTGGCTTCGGCCCCGGTTTCCTGTACAGCATCGGCCACGGTATCAAACACCGGCAGATCAAGATGGCGGCTGCCGCCCTTGCCGGGGGTCACGCCACCCACCATGCAAGTGCCATAGGCCACGGCTTGTTGCGAGTGAAAAGTTCCCTGCTTGCCGGTAAAGCCCTGGCAGATCACCCGCGTTTCGCGGGACAGCAATATGCTCATAGATGCACCAGAATCATGATAAGAAGAATACCAATCACCACCTCTCCGAGAAGCAGAAGAAGCACATAAGGATTGCGCCGGGGCGCCGGGGTGATGCTATCGACATCCGCGCGCAAAGCCGCCAGATCCCGGCGCAACGCATCGATATCGTCAGCCTGCGCGACAGATTTAAGCCGCTCATCGAGAATCTGATCGAGCAACACCGCCATCTCCGCCATCACCTCAGCACTTTTTTGATCGGCGCCGCGTTTTACATAGACATCGGTGAGACGGGAAATCAGCGGGCCGGAGCTGCGCAGCACCGGCCACAGACGTTGTAACCAGAGGATATTGATAGACACGTCAACCCTGTGCCGCAGCGACGGCTTTCATCGCTGCATCCGTAAGACCGTCGGCGGTGATCAAAGAGAGCCCACTGTCACGCAGCAGGGCCATACCTTCCTCCTTTTTAGTACCCTCCAGCCGCACCACCACCGGCAGATGAATACCCACCTCTGCCGCGGCCTGGATAATCCCTTGCGCCAGCAAATCACAGCGGGTAATCCCGCCAAAAATATTCACCAGAATAGCCTTTACCCGAATGTCCGAGAGAATGAGCTTGAAGGCCTGGGTGACCTTGTCCGCGGCCGCGCCACCACCCACATCCAGAAAATTGGCGGGCTCGCCGCCGTGTAGTTTGATCAGATCCATGGTCGCCATGGCCAGACCAGCACCGTTGACCATACAACCGATGTTCCCCTCCAGGGAGATATAGTTCAGTCCAAACTGCCGCGCAGTAATTTCCCGCCCGTCCTGCTGGGTAGAATCAAAGAGCTCGTCAGACTCGGGATGGCGATACAAGGCGTTGTCGTCCATCACCACCTTGGCATCCAGCGCCAACAGCTTGCCGTCTATGGTGATAGCGAGGGGATTAATCTCCACCATCAGGGCATCCAGGCGCTGCGCCAGACGATACATCCCTTGCATGATGCGGGTAAGCTGCTGTACCTGGCTGGCATCCAGCCCAAGCTGAAACCCGAGCTGGCGTGCTTGAAAAGGCAGGAAGCCGGTGCGCGGCTCGACCACGACCCGATGCAAGGCCTCCGGCCGGGAAGCGGCCAGCTCTTCAATATCCATGCCACCTTCCTGGGTCGCCAGAAAGGTGATCCGCGCCTGCCCCCGATCCACCATCAAGGCCAGATAGAGCTCGCGGGCAATCTGGCTGGGTTCTTCGATGAGCAAGGCCGCTACGTGCTGTCCCTGGGGGCCGGTCTGTACCGTAACCAGCGGCTTGCCCAGCAATTCCTGCGCCGTCTTTTCCACCTGGGCAATACTATGCACCACCCGCACCCCGCCGGCCTTGCCGCGCCCACCGGCATGGACCTGGGCTTTGACGACCCAGGCCGGGCCACCCAGTTCACGAGCCTGATTCACGGCCTCCCGCACCGAGAAAGCGGGAATAGCGCGGGGCACGGGCACCCCTTCTTCGGCGAGCAGGCGCTTGGCCTGATACTCATGCAAATTCATGAAGCTTCCTCACAAACGACGCACCAGCGCCGCACTAAACTCCGCTGTACTCAGGGCGGGCACATCACCGCGCAGGGCCGCCAGGTCACCGGTCACCTCGCCGCTGGCGATTGCCGCGTTCATGGCTGCCACGATGCGCATCGCCGCCTCGCCCCAGCCCAGATGGTCCAGCATCATCACCGCCGACAAAATCAGCGAGCTAGGATTGGCCTTGCCCTGCCCGGCGATGTCCGGTGCCGTGCCGTGGGTGGCCTCAAAAATCGCATGGGTATCCGAGAGGTTCGCGCCGGGTGCCATACCAATCCCTCCGACCTCTGCCGCCAGGGCATCGGAAATATAGTCGCCGTTGAGATTGAGCGTCGCCACCACCGCATAATCCTCCGGACGCAGCAGAATCTGCTGGAGAAAATTATCGGCGATGACATCTTTGATAATCAGCTTGCCATCGGCAACGGCCTGCTGTTCTGCCTGCTGCGCGGCTGCTTTGCCTGCGGCTTTGGCGATAGTCGCCTTCTGCCGCCAGGTAAAGACCCTTCCGGCGAACTCCCGCTCAGCCAGGGCATAGCCCCAGTCGCGGAAACCCCCTTCGGTGAACTTCATGATATTGCCCTTATGCACCAGGCTCACCGAAGGCTTGCCATGCTCCAGCGCATACTGGATGGCGCGCCGCACCAATCGCTCCGAGCCCGCCACCGACACCGGCTTGATGCCGATGGCGGAACTGGCGGGGAAGCGAATTTTGCTGACCCCCATCTCTTCCTGCAAAAAACGCAGGAGCTTTTCCACTTCCGGGCTGCCCGCCGGCCACTCGATACCGGCGTAAATGTCCTCGGAATTTTCCCGAAAGATGACCATATCCACCTTCTCCGGGTGGCACACGGGACTGGGCGTGCCCGCAAAATAACGCACCGGCCGCAAGCAGACGTAGAGATCCAGATCCTGGCGCAGCGCCACATTGAGACTGCGGATACCACCGCCTACTGGCGTCTCCAAGGGCCCTTTGATAGCGACTTTATACTCCCGGATGGCGGCCATGGTTTCTTCGGGCAGATATTGCCCCTCACCGTAGAGCGCCACGGCCTTTTGCCCGGCGAACAGCTCCATCCAGGCAATCCGCCGCTGACCGCCATAGGCGGCCCGCACCGCTGCATCCACCACCGCACGCATGGCTGGCGTGACGTCGCAGCCAATGCCATCCCCTTCGATGAAGGGAATAATGGGCTGCTCCGGTACCTGCAGCACCGCATCCACCCAGGTAATGGGCTGCCCCTGAGCCGGAACCTGAATATGCGCCATGGTCACGATACTTTCTCCAGTTGTTCGCTGGCCCAGGACAAGGCGCCCCCCTTCAGGATCAACTCCAGATCACGGGCACTCGCCAACTGCGGCATGACCGCAATATCCAGCCCTTGGGTTGCATTGCGCAGAGTCAGCACCTGACCCAGCGCCAGCCCCTTGAGATCCAAACTCAGCTGGTCCCCCGCCTGCATCTTGGCATAATCCGCCGCGTCCACAAAAGTCAGGGGCAAGATGCCGAAGTTGATGAGATTAGCGAGGTGAATGCGCGCAAAAGATTGTACCAGTACCCCACGCACCCCGAGATAGCGGGGTGCCAGCGCCGCATGTTCACGGCTGGAACCCTGTCCGTAGTTATGTCCCGCTACGATAAAGCCGCCGCCAGCCGCCTTGGCACGGGTCGGGAAGGTCTCATCCACCATATGGAAAACAAACTCCGAAATGGCGGGCAGATTGGAACGCAGCGGCAGCACCTTGGCCCCGGCCGGCATGATGTGGTCGGTGGTGATGTCATCTCCCAGGCGGATCAGCACCTCGCCCTGCAGGCTTGCCGGTGCGGCCTGCCCGGTGGGGAGTTTGGCGATGTTGGGGCCACGGATGATATCCACCGGGCTGCCTTCGGCGGCGGGGGCGAGTACCATGCGGTCATCCACCAGAAAGCGTTCCGGCACCGGTATGTGAATGGGCGCCAAGCCCAGGTCGCGGGGATCGGTGATCACCCCGGTCAGGGCACAGGCAGCGCAGGTTTCCGGGCTCGCCAGATACACCGCCGCATTTTTAGTGCCGGAACGCCCATAGAAATTGCGGTTGAAGGAACGTATCGAAACCCCTTCCGAAGGCGGCGCGAAACCCATACCGATACAGGGCCCGCAAGCCGATTCCAGAATACGCGAACCCGCTCCGATGAAATCGAGCAGGCCACCATCCCTGGTCACCATTTCCATGACCTGACGCGAGCCCGGCGACACCCCCAAACTCAAGCCGTCGGCAATGACTTTCCCTTTCAACATCTGCGCCACCGTCATCAAATCGGTGTAGGAGGAGTTGGTGCAAGATCCGATAGCCACCTGCGCCACGGGCGTTCCCGCCACCTCGCGCACTTTCCGGACGTTGTCTGGGCTATGCGGACAGGCGATGAGGGGCTCCAACTGGTCGAGATCGATTTCCAGTACTTCGTCATAGCTGGCATCGGCATCCGGCACCCACTCCGACCAGGAGGCATCACGCCCCTGCGCCGCCAGGTAACGGCGGGTCACGGCATCACTGGGGAACACACTGGTGGTGGCACCCAATTCGGCACCCATGTTGGTGATGGTCGCCCGCTCCGGCACACTGAGCTGCGCCACCCCCGGTCCGAAATACTCAAACACCTTACCGACACCACCCTTCACCGTCTTGTGGCGCAGCACTTCGAGAATAATGTCCTTGGCGCTGACAAAAGGCTGCAAGCGGCCGGTCAGTTTGACCCCGACCAGCTGCGGCATATTGAGGTTGAAAGGCAAACCACCCATGGCCAGGGCAATGTCGAGACCGCCCGCACCGATGGCCAGCATGCCTGCTCCGCCGGATGTCGGCGTGTGGGAATCGGAGCCCAGCAGGGTGCCGCCCGGCCTGGAAAAACGCTCCAGGTGCACCTGATGGCAGATGCCGTTGCCGGGGCGCGAGAAATGCACGCCATATTTCGCGGCAAAGCTTTGCAGAAAACGATGATCATCAGCGTTCTCAAAACCCGACTGGAGCATGTTGTGGTCCACATAGGACACCGAGAGCTCCGTGCGCACACGCGGCAAGCCGAGGGCCTCGAATTGCAGATAGGCCATGGTCCCCGTGGCGTCCTGGGTCAGGGTCTGGTCGATACGGATTGCGATAGAGCTCCCCGCTTCCAGCGTACCACTAACCAAATGGGCGGCAATAATCTTCTGGGTGACATTCATAGCCATGCACTGCTCTCCTGAATCTGCGGGAAATCGGTCGGGAACAACGGACGCCTCCATCATCGCAAAAGCACCGCTCCGCGCCAAGTATCAGCAGACCCTAAATGGCGAAAAGGGACTAGATCCAGGCGGTCGCCCGCCGCAAACGCACTAACGTCTCTTCCCTGCCCAACAAAGCCAGCGTCGCATCAATAGGCGGTGACACCGCCCGCCCGGCCACCGCCACCCGCAGGGGTTGCGCGACCTTGCCCATCTTACCGTCGGCATGGGTCACCGCCAGTTCCTGTAGCACGCTGTGAATCGCCGCCGCCTCCCAGTTCGGCAATGCGTCCAGCGCCTGCGCCAGGGTTACCAGCAAGGCGCCCTGTCCGTGCAGATGTTTCTCCACATCTTTGGGTTCACCGGCCACCGGCGCCACATAGAACATCGCCGCCGCCGCCGCCATCTCCACCAAGGTCTTGGAGCGCTCCTGCAACAGCGCCACCACCGCCGGAAGGGCCGGTCCGGACGCCAGCAAAGACTCGGTTACGCCCACGGCGTTGAGGTAAGGCAGTAGATGCTGCGTCAGCCCTTCCGGCGTCAGCCGTTGCATATGCTGGGCATTGATCCACAACAGCTTCTCCGGGTTGAAGGCCGATGCCGCCTTGTTCACCGTATCAATGCGGAAAAATTCCACCATTTCCTCGCGGGTAAAGATTTCCTGATCGCCATGGGACCAGCCCAGCCGCACCAGAAAATTGAGCAGCGCGTCAGGCAAAAAACCCTGCTCGCGGTATTCCAGCACACTCACCGCCCCGTGACGCTTGGACAGCTTTTGCTTGTCCGGCCCGAGAATCATCGGCACATGGGCATAGGCGGGCACCCGCGCACCCAGCGCCTGCAGAATCTGCATCTGCCGCGGCGTATTATTGAGATGATCGTCGCCGCGGATCACATGGGTGATCCCCATATCCCAGTCATCCACCACCACGCAGAAGTTGTAGGTCGGCGTCCCGTCGGAGCGCGCAATAATCAGATCGTCCAGTTCACTGTTCTGAAAGCGCACCGTACCGTGAATCAGGTCTTCCACCACGGTCTCACCGCCATCCGGGCTGCGGAAGCGGATCACCGGTGTGACCCCATCACGCGCAGCCGTGCGCTGCCGGCAACGTCCGTCATAGCGCGCTTTCTCGCCGCGCCCGCGCTGATCTTCGCGCATGGCTTCCACTTCTTCACGGCTGCAATAGCAATGATAGGCCGTCCCTGCCGCCAGCATCTGCGCCAGCACTTCCCGGTAGCGGTCGATGCGCCGCATCTGATAGAACGGACCTTCATCCCAGTCCAGCCCCAGCCAGGCCATCCCCTCCAGAATGGCGGCCGTCGCTTCCGGCGTCGAGCGCCCCACATCCGTATCCTCGATACGCAGCACGAAGTGCCCTCCCTGCTGACGTGCATGCAGCCAGGAGTAAAGCGCGGTGCGCACACCACCAATATGCAGATAACCGGTGGGACTGGGGGCAAAACGGGTACGAACGGACATGGCGCGCAACCTGAGACTAGCGAAAAGAGGATAGTAACAGCCTCTTTGTCCCGCCGGTATCCTTCGCACCACTGGCTTTCGCCGCGAATCATGCCCTGCACAGACCGGAAAACATCGTTTGACTCAAGGCATTCCTTTTGCTTATTATCCAGTAACGGGTGACAAGCTCGATGCCAACTCACTGTTTATTATAATATCATTTTACGAAGGATTATATCTGCGGGACGCCCATTGTGGACCGAGCCTGCCCAGGAAGGAGTAGCATGAAAAAGGGAATCATCGCTGTCGCCACGTTGATGGCGCTGGGGGGCATTCCTATGGTCTGGGCGGAGAGTCAGACCATAGGCCTGCAACAAAGTGATCTTCAGAGTGGTGTGGCAGAAGCCTTGAACAGCACTGGGCAAACTGCGGATTTGCAAGGCGGTGGGTCCGGCAACGGGCAAACCGCGGATTTGCAAGGCGGTGGATCCGGCAACGGGCAAAGCGGCAACGCTTCCAGCCTGTCAGCCACCCTGCAGCAGTTCGAGGCATCAGGTGCCTTTGGTCACCAGACGGAGATCGGCAATGTATGGACACATATTGATGACGGCCTGCGGATCAGCGAGGTCTCACGGGTAGAAGTGGACAAATGGCGTACCTGGTTCCTGCAACACCAGGGTAAGCTGGAACAAATCTTCGATAACTCCCGTCCTTTCCTTTATTATGTGGTGTCAGCAATTGCGCAGCGCGGCCTCCCTATGGAATTGGCGCTGCTACCGGCTATCGAGAGTGGTTATAACCCCAAGGCCTATTCTCCGGCGGCCGCAGCGGGTCTCTGGCAATTCATACCCGGTACCGCACGCAATTTCGGCCTGCAAAATACCCGCTACGGTGATCCCCGCCTGAGCCTCACCGCCTCCACGCACGCCGCTCTCGACTATCTGTCTTATCTCTATAACTATTTTGGCGGCAACTGGCTCCTCGCCATCGCGTCCTATAATGCCGGACAAGGCACCGTCTCCGCCGCCATCCAGCAAAATGTCGCGGCGGGCAAGCCCACGGACTTCTGGGACCTCACCCTCCCGAAGCAAACAGAAAACTACGTTGCCGAGTTACTCGCCCTGGCGCAGGTCATCAAAAACGCCAGGGCTTACCATGTTTCCCTGCCCGTCATTCCCAATGCGGCACATATTGTGGTAGTAACCACCCCAAAGTCCGTGGCACTCAACGTAGCAGCGAATCTGATGAACATGCCGGTCAGCGAATTGCGGCGCCTCAATGCCGGGCTGAGCTATGGCATCGCACCGGCTGATTACCAGCTCGTAGTTCCCAAAGACAAGGCTGGAGCACTGAAAACAGCGCTTTTGACCATGCCCCGGGAAGTAACCGCACGACCCGTAGCCGCATCTGCAGCAGCACCACGACTCAGTCACATCACCCTCCGCCCCGGTGAGACGCTCTGGCATCTGGCGCAACGGGCCGGGGTCAGCATTACCAATCTCAAACGCTGGAATCACATCCGTTCCGCACGCGACCTGCAGGTCGGACAACACCTGGTTGTCTATGGCGCCAGCGGGCTGCGTCATGCGGTCTATGCGCAAAACAGCCAGCCGCTCAGGGTGCGTCCGGGCAACACGCTCGCGCAGATCGCGCAGCGGGCCGGCGTCAGCGTCCACGACCTCATGCGCTGGAACCATATCCGTTCCGCGCGCGACCTGCAGGTCGGCGAAATCCTCCATATCCGTGGCGGTGCCACACCAACACTGGTCCATACGGCCGCGCGCGGTCACCAGCGCCTTACCGTCCGGCCCGGTGAAAGTCTCTGGCAAATCGCGCAACGCGCCGGGGTCGGCGTCGCCGTACTGGCCCACGCCAACCACCTCACCGAGCGGACCGTCCTCCATCCTGGACAGGTGCTGAACATCCCGGCACACACAGTAGTTGCCGCTATCAATCACCGGCAGGAACGCGCGGCCACCCAGGCACGGACGACAACTTATGTAGTGCGTCAGGGCGACACGCTCTGGCAGATTGCCCAGCAATTCCATGTCCAGCCCCACTCGCTGATGCAGTGGAATCGCCTAGCCTCGGCCAGCGATATTCAACCGGGCTCACGTCTCACCATTTATACGCGCTGATTCTGGCGTAAGGGGTTTTTGCAATGGGTTTTATGGGAGGAAAAAAGGCACTGGTTGTCGGCGTCGCCAATGACCGCTCCATCTGCTGGGGTATCGCTCTGGCCATGCATCGCCAGGGTGCGGAAGTGCTCCTCACCTATCAGGGCGAGCGCACCAAAAGCCGGGTGGAAGAGCTGGCAAGCCAAATCGGTGCACCAGAACCCCTGGAACTGGACCTGATGAACGAGGAGCAACTGGCTGGCACCATGCATAAGATCCAGTCACTCTGGGGCGGCGTCGATATCGGCATTCATGGCGCGGCTTTTGCGCCCAAAGACGAACTCAACGGCAGTTATCTGGACGCCACCACCCGCGAGGGCTTCCGCATTGCCCACGAGGTATCCTCTTACAGCTTCACCGCCATGGCCAAGGCCATGCACCCGCTCATGCAGGGTCGGCAGGGCGCCTTGCTGGCTCTCAGCTACCTCGGCGCCGAGCGCGCCATGGCCAACTACAATGTAATGGGACTCGCCAAGGCCAGCCTTGAAGCCAGCGTCCGTTATCTCGCCTACGCGCTGGGGCCGGACGGCATCCGCGTCAACGCCATTTCCGCGGGGCCTATCCGTACCCTCGCGGCCAGCGGCATCGGCGAGTTCCGCAAAATTCTGGATCATTATGCGGAACATGCGCCCCTGCACCGCAACGTGACGCAAGAAGAGGTCGGCAACACCGCCGCCTTCCTCTGCTCCGACCTCGCTTCTGGCATCACCGGCGAGATCACCTACGTGGACGCAGGTTTCAACACCGTCGGCTTCTAAGACGTACGCCGAACCATCACGGCGCGCCGCTCACCCCATTGCGCGCCCCACCTCCGCCAGCATTTCCTCGAAACTTTTGGCAAAAACGGCCAGACCTTCGGCCTGCAACTGCTCCGCGACAGCTCCGTCCATATCGATACCCAGGCTGGCCAGTCGCGCCATAGTCTGCTGCGCTCCTGCCATATCATCTTCGATCCGTGCCACCAGGCTGCCGTGATCACGGAGTTTGACCAACGTTTCATCGGGCAAGGTATTGATCGTCTGCGGCCCCATCAGCGGCTCGACATAGAGCAAATCGGAGTAAGCAGCGTTTTTGGTACTGGTACTGGCCCAGAGTAGATACTGGGGTCTGCCCCCCGCAGCGCGCAGCGCCGCAAAGTCCTTACCGTGAAAAACCCCCTGATAAATGGTGTATGCCGATTTCGCCATCGCTACGGCCGCCTTACCCCGCAATGCCAAAGCCTCTGACGTACCAATAATCTCCAGCTTTTGATCGACCAGCGTATCCACCCGCGACAGGAAGAGGCTGGCGACCGCTTTCACCTTGCGCGGATCACCACCGCTGGCCACCCACTGCGTCATTCCTTTCTGATAGGCCGCAAATACGTCACGGACATGTTTTAGCCCAAACATCAGCGTCACGTTGACCGACACACCACGGCCAATGAGCGTTGCGAAGGCACGAATACCTGCGGGCGTCGCCGGTACTTTGATCAGCAGATTGTCCCGCTGCACCAACCCACGCAGCCGTTGCGCCTCAGTCACCGTAGCGGCCTCATCCTGCCCCAGCCGCGGCGACTCCTCCCAACTCACCCAGCCGTCATCGCCGTCCGTTTCCACATGCACCGGATGCAACAGATCGCAGGCCTTACGCAGATCATCCACCACCAGGCGCTCATACAACCGTTCTGCGGAGTCTGCAGGCTGGCGCAGATCCTCCTGATAGTAGGGGCTGGAGTGAATCGACTTCTGAAAAATACTGGGGTTGGAGGTCACCCCGCTGATCCCGTCCTCGTCGATATAACGCCGCAAAATATCGTCATGGATGAGGGTGCGTGACAAATTATCCAACCAGATACTTTGCCCAACCTGCTTCCTGAGTGCTCGCAAATCCGTTGCCATGCTGATCCTCCTGACTTGATACTGCCAATATACACAACATCCACCCAACCTTCAGTTTAGACCAGAGTCTGGCAGACCGTGGCATCGGACGGTCTTCGGTCAGTCCAAGCTAGTAAGCAAGGGCTTGTAGGTCAAAATTGGCTGGTAATATATGCAATTTAAAATAATAATACATCTCATCTATGCAGGCATCAGTTAAGATAATGGGGATCAATGAACTTACAGCAGCTACGATACGTTTGTGCAGTGGTGCGCCAGAAATTCAACGTCTCAGCCGCCGCAGAAGCGTTGTATACCTCGCAACCGGGGGTCAGCAAGCAGATTCAGCTTCTGGAGGATGAACTCGGCGTCGAACTCTTTGTGCGCAAAGGTAAGCGGATGATCGGGATGACGCCTGCGGGCGAGCAAATCGTGGACTTCGCCCAGCGCGTGGTGAACGACATGGAAAACATCCGGAAGGTGGGCCAGGAGTTCTCGCGCGGGGATTATGGCAGGCTGGTGGTTGCCACTACCCACACCCAGGCACGTTACGTCATGCCCAAGGCGGTCAAGATTTTTGCCGAGCGTTATCCAGGGGTTCATTTGCGGCTGCGCCAAGGCAGCCCCACGCAGATCGCGGAAATGTTGGCAACGGGGGATGTCGATATCGCCATCGCCACCGAAGCCCTTAACTCGCACATCGGCTTGGTCGCCCTTTCCTGCTATCAATGGAATCGCGCTGTCGTTGCGCCCCGCGGCCACCCTATTTTGGAAAAACGCCCCCTCACCTTAAAATCGATCGCTGCGTATCCCATTGTCACCTATGATACGGCCTTCGCCGGACGCTCCGCGATCGACAAAGCCTTCGCTGCACAGGGCATCAAACCCAATGTGCTGCTATCCGCCATCGACTCGGACGTGATCAAGGCATATGTGGAACTCGGACTTGGCATTGGTATCGTGGCGCAGATGGCCTACGACCCGGCGCGCGATTCGACTTTGGGCGTTGCCGATGCCAGTCACCTTTTCGAACCGAGCACCACCTACCTTGCCCTGCGCCAGGGAAGCTATTTACGCCGGTACATATATGCTTTTATAGAGATTTTCGCCCCGCACCTCGATCGACTTACTGTCGATATGGCTCTGGCTGCGGTTGGTACGGGCGATTCCACCCCGCCACTGCCAGACAGGGTCTGCTGATCGAAACGCTAAGACAGGCGGCCCCAGCTTCCAGCAATTTCCCTCTCTTTCTGATAAAGCTTATACTTCCATCAAATTTTCTGTTAACCCAGCGTAGGGCAGTCTTTTAGCTCTTCGGAGATGGTGTCGATGCGACTACTCTCAAGAACGAATTCACGGCAGGGATCATGATCTTCCGACAATTTTTTGACCCAAAGACCAAAAGGCTGAGTTACCTCTTCGCTGACCCGGCAACGCGCACAGCGGCGGTGGTCGATCCCATGCTCGCCACCGTTGATGGCATGCTGAAAACGATAGCAGGCCTAGATCTATCGCTTCAATACATTTTGGTAACCTGCATCCATCTGGACCACGAACACACGGTGTTGGCCTTAAAAGCCGTTACCGATGGGCGCGTGGTTCTGCATGAGTGGGCACCCGGTGTCCACTCCGACTTGCGGACCAGAGAAGGTGACACCCTGTATTTGGGTGAGGAAACCGTAAAAGTTATCCATACGCCCGGGCAAAGCCCCTGTGCGGTGGCCTACCAGTGGCGGGATCGTCTCTTCACCGGTGAAACGCTGCTCGCCGGAGGTGTGGGCGTCTGCGCTCCGCAGAGTAGCAACGTCACCCAGCTTTACCAGAGTATCACTTCACGCTTGCTCACATTCCCCGGTGAATACCTGGTCTATCCAAGCCGCGAATTCAAAGGCCGACGCATGAGCAGTGTAGAAGAGATACGACGCTGCTGTCACTGGTTTTATACCGGTCGCCGCGTGGGCGCCTTTGCACGCGCTTGCCAGCGCATGCTGCCCAACTGGTCCCCAGATGCGAACGAAGAAGCTTTTATAAGCGGGACTTCTGCGGAAATTTACCAGGGGGTTCAGTAAGCATTACAGCGCTTCATTTTTTGACAAAACACCCTATATTAATGATGCGTTAGAATAACTGATGTGCGGTATTTTAAATTAGAGGAAGCTCCCTCTATAATAGACAGCAACGCGACTTTTTCGTGCCCAATGCATCTACTAATTATACAGTTGCACTGAAGTAATTAACTTGCAAGACCGGAGGGATGCCATGAATTTCTACGAAAGGCCGCTGACCAAGGCGGAGATAGAAAGTAAAAAGAACATGATCACATTGGCGCTTCTAATCTATTCTATTTTTGCAGCTGCCATATCGGCAGCAAGCATTTACTTGATATGGGGATCGTTCCATCCGCACATTTTATCCATAGCGGTATCTCTTATCATATGGATGACGCTGGAAGCCCCTTGGGTGGTCTTCTCCAAGGACCATCATGATCAATACAAGCCCATTCCGCCAAACAAACTCGGAGAAATGGCTGCGTTTCTGGAACGGCATCCAGAGCTTTCCGATTATCGGGCGAAAGTGCTGGCTGAACCGCGCCCATTCATCGGGCTGGAGCTGAAAATGATCCCGTCCTATGAAAACTATCTCCAGCACCAGGAGCATGGAGAAAAACTGTATGGGAAAGATTGGCCAGAAGAATAACGGGAAGCGAGTGTCTCGCCATGGAGGCCTGGGCGATGAGCGCAGAGGGGGCATGTGTCCCCCGAATGACCAAATATCCTGCAATCGGAGCGACAGCATTATAAAACGATCATTTATGTCAAGGATGCCGCTTCAACCAGCAATTCGACCTTGCGCCCTCGCTCCGCAATCCTCAAAAAGTGCCTTTGCCGACAACAAGATATAATAATACCTGATAATTGTATTATTGCCGATTTTTGAAAGATTACGGATTTTTCTATCAAGGGTCAGCCTTGTCTGAAGCATTATTGCTGCATTAATTTTCTATTATTAACTAATATATTGGCACAACAAACCCCAGGATTAGGCGGAAGTGGCGGCATCCTGCCGCTATGCTACGGTGCCACCCTTCCTCACCTTTGAAGAACGCAATTTGCGCTCTATTTCGAGCAATCGCGACAATAACGAACATTGGGGGTTGACCATAATCAATTTCTATAGTCTTATTAAGGTGAACATGGGAAGTGAATGGGTATAAGATGATAAGTACATGCTAACGCGGGGGTGGAGACAGATGGTCCGACTTAGCTACACCAAAGGACTTGGCGCAATAAGGGCAGCCGTACCTATCGTGCTCGTCAGTATGGGCACGGTGTTTTTTGCCATGACCGAGTGTGCGGCGGCAACAGTGCATGACAATAAGCAAGTAGCAGCTACCGCTTCTTCTGCAGGGGTCGCCGCAGCTACCGCTTCTTCTACAGCGGTCGTCACAGCCGTAACACATTCTGCAGCAAGCGCACAAACAACGGCGGATACCCAAACCGGAAATATTCCGCAATCAGTGAGCAGCACTTGTATGGCATGTCATGGAATGACTGGAATATCTCCACAAGGAGCGATGTTTCCAGACTTGGCGGGGCAATGGGCTCCGTATCTAGTCAAACAGCTGGATAACTTTCGAAGTCACACGCGCGCGGACCCTATGGCAAAGGCAATCATGTGGGGCATGGCTGCTTCATTAACTCCGGCACAGGTGCAGCACGTGGCCGACTACTATTCCAAGCAGATTCCGGCAAAAGGGAAGATGGTCAACCAAAAATTGGCGGCAGCGGGTAAGAAAATATTTGAAGGCGGCATTTCTAATAAGCAGGTGCCAGCGTGCATGGCATGCCATGGTCCAACCGGCTTGGGTGATCCACCGCTCTTTCCTCGTTTGGCGGGGCAAAGACAAGCCTATGTAGTGTTACAACTGAATTATTTCAAAAAAGGTCTCAGAACGAATGACCCACACGCTATAATGCGTTATGTCGCATCACGATTATCTGAAGCACAGATTACTGAGTTAGCCACCTATGTACGAAGCTTGCCAGGGGGCACCAATGAATAATTACGTACCTGCCGATAACTTACTAAGTGGCCGCGTGATTGTTGTCACAGGTGCCGGTGAAGGGATTGGGCGCTGTGCGGCGATGGAATTTGCCAGCTTGGGTGCCGAGGTCGTTTTATTAGGCCGAACGCAACGAAAACTGGAAGCTGTGTATGACGAGATTATAGATTCAGGGTATAAACAGGCAGTTATACACCCTATGAATTTGCTCACCGCAAAAGCGAGCGATTACATAGATTTTGCGCAACGCCTAAAAGAGAATTTAGGCCGACTAGATGGCGTGCTGCATAATGCAGCGGAGCTCGATATATTAACTCCAATCCAATATTATGATGAGGAGTTATGGGAGGGCACTATGAGAGTTAATACAACTGCTCCATTCTTGTTGACGCAAGCTTGCTTGCCGATGCTGCTGGAATCAAGTGATGGCTCAATAGTGTTTATAACTGACGATTGTGCTCGCGAAGCAAAAGGCTATTGGGGTGCTTACGCCGTTAGTAAAGCGGCAACGGAGCATCTCGCCCTCACGCTCGCCGTTGAATTGCAGAAGACCAATGTTCGAGTAAATGTGATAAATCCTGGACCGTGCCGCACGGGGATGCGGGTGCGGACACACCCCGGGGCATCCATAATGTCAGTCCCACCACCAAAGGCAATAATGCCAGTCTATAATTATTTGATGGGGCCAGATAGCAAGGGAGTACGCGGTCAAATAATGGATGCTAGAGAATGGTTAGACGCGGAGCACGACGATAGTAGGAAGGTTGCTCTGGTACAATAAGGCGATCTCTATGGATGCGGACAATGCCAGCCGCGGCAGAATAGGGATACTCTAGTAATTACGATGTGGATCTTGGGGCATGAGCGAGGTTATAGAAATGACAACGGTTACAGATGCGGAACACGATCATAAGAATATTACCCGTCGGAGATTTTTGACGGCGGCGACATCTGCTGTCGGAGTAGTGGTAGGTGGGATGACTGTTGTGCCGCTAATTGAATCAATGGAACCAACAGCAGCAGCATTGGCGGCGTCGTCAACCACGGTAGATCTAAGCCCCATTGAACCTGGTATGCAGGTTACGGTTCCGTGGCAGAAAAAACCGGTAATAATAATAAATCGGACCCCGGAGATGTTGGCTTCACTAAAAGAGACGATGGATAAAGGGATTTTAAAAGACCCGCTATGTAAAGTGCCACAGCAACCTCCCTACTGTACGAATATGTATCGCTCCAGGATTCCTGAATGGTATGTCGGGATACGCATTTGTAATCATTTATGCTGCATCCCCCATTATAGGCCAAAGAAAGGTAGCGTTGCGCCATGGTGGCTCGGAGGGTTTCACTGCCCATGCCACGGTTCCATGTATGATCTGTCTTGCCGGGTAATACAAGGTTCCCCTGCCCCGCATAATATGGCTGTGCCGGAGTATGAGATCTCCACTGAAAAGATGAGCACCACGATTACCCATATGTATCCAAAAGCTCACTTGTGTTGACTAGCTGATAATTGAGGGGTAGTTCCGATGAGTAGATTCTCAGTATGGGTTAATCAGAGACTTCCTTTAGATGAGACTGTAAAAGAGCATCTAACGGAGTATTTCGCACCAAAAAACTTTAACATTCTATATTATGCAGGATCCCTGCTCCTGCTGATGATCGTAATTCAGCTAATCAGCGGCTTTTTTTTGATGGCCCATTACGATCCCACCTCCCAGGGTGCCTTCGCTTCTGTGCAAGGTATCATGTATGACACCAACTGGGGTTGGCTGATACGCTATATGCATGTGGATGGCGTATCCCTTATATTTATATTGCTTTATGCCCACATGTTTCGTGGACTTTTGTACGGATCGCATCGCACCCCACGAGAATTGGTGTGGATTATCGGGTATGTTATTTATTTGTTAATGATGGCCGAGGCGTTTGTCGGGTATGTGCTGCCATTCGGAAACCTGTCTTACTGGGCCGGAGAGGTGATCACCTCGATCATACATGCGGTGCCGATAGTCGGACCCTCCCTCACCACGCTGGCACGCGGTGGTCCAGGCATTGGGACTGCGACATTGCAGCGTTTTCTGGCGCTGCATGTTGTTCTATTCTTTCTTATCATTCTCGCAGCTATCGTGATGCATATTGTAGCCTTGCATAGAGTGGGCTCAAACAATCCTGATGGCATCGAAATAAAGAAACACAAGGGGGCAAATGGAAAACCATTAGATGGTATACCATTTCATCCATATTATACGGTGAAGGACTTATTTGGGGTGGGTGTTTTCCTGACCATATTTGTCACGATCATATTCTATGCGCCGACAATGCATGGTATCTTTATGGAGCGTACAACGTTCCTTGCCGCGAACCCGATGGTTAGCTTGCCAGACGTGACCCCGCCATGGTACCTGTCGCCTTATTATGCAATGCTCCGGGCAGTACCTAACAAGTATTATGGAATTACGATAATGATTACCTCGGTGTTGCTGCCGTTCCTGCTACCTTGGCTTGATCGCAATCCCGTTCGGTCTAGTAGATATCGTCCTGTATACAAGACCATGCTTATTGTTGCCGGAATCTCCTTCATTACTTTGGCGTGGGTGGGTGAACAGCCACCGCTACCTAAATTCTTCTTGATAGAACGGGTGGCAACAGCTTTATACCTCGGATTTTATATATTGCTGCCTATCATTAGCATGATAGAGCCAACGCGGCCCGTACCGGAGAGGGTAACAGGATGAGCAAGTACAGATATTTATGTTTCTTGTTTGTGTCAATGTTGGTGCCCACTCTGGCTTTTGGTGCGGGTGAAACCGTGCATTGGATGACACCTCATTACACGTTCAATCGAACCACCGTGATAGCCGGGGCCAGGTACTTTGCCGCCCATTGTATGGCTTGCCACTCTGTCAGTTCATTGCGTTATGAATACCTCACTGCAGATCTGGGTATGTCGAAAAGTGAGGTGGTGAAGGACATAATGCTGCCGAGTGGCGCCGCATTTAAGGGGACAATAGATTCTCCGATGCCCTCTGACATGGCAGCCAAATGGTTAGGAAAGCCACCTCCGGACCTGAGTCATATGGACAGATATTTGGGATCGAAGTTTATTTATACGTATCTACTGTCATTTTATTGGGATCCTGCCCGTCCATCGGGTTGGAATAACTATGTTTTCCCGATGGTTGCCATGCCTAATGTATTGGCCCCATGGGGGGGTACCGTAGGACCCAAAGGCCAGGTCATTTATCCTGGGAAGTTGTCTCCTGCGGAATACCATAAGAATGTTGCTGATGTCGTCGCATTTCTCCGGTATGCCTCGGATCCGTCATATTTCAAGAGAATGGCTCTTGGTCCGTACATTATTGGCATTCTATTGCTATTCACAATCCTCGCCTACCTTCTGAAGACGGCATATTGGCTAGACTTAAAGAAAAAGGGTAGACATGTCGGTACCAGAGTAAAAGGAAGTTAAAGCTATAATACCCCCGGGCAGTTTGGAAAGAATGCTTATTGTTGCCCGGGAACACAACACCCACAACCGTTATTTCCCCTAGCCACACGCTTCGGCAAGCACCGCGGAAGCGTTGTGTTCATCCGCAAAGATTTTTGAGCTGGATCAAAACAAGCTCGTCATCCCCTGTCGACCAAAAAAACTCGCTGCCAGCATTTCGCCACCATCTTTATGATAGACGATGTATTGACATTGGAAGACGCGTTGGTAGTAGAGCAGGCATATTTCGCTTTTATTAAACAGGAATATGCGGTTAGTACGGACAACCGGATCAATCCCTTCATCGACAAAGAGGTGTGATGTGATGAAAACCAACCAAAATCATAATATTCAGGCTACGCCATCAGCCTGGGCCGTGCAGATAATGGGTATCGCTCTTACCCTTGGAAATCTTATACTTTATGCTATGCCCATTTTGATACTGTCTATTGCTGTAGGTCATTGGTTTGCAACAAACTACCTACTGGAATTTGTTGCAATTTTTGCCGGGCAGATTATTGGTATTCTCCTGGTTATCCGCTTGGAGCGTTATCGTATCCGCACAGCCGCACAGCAGACTTGCTGACGAGCATTTTTTCCGGACAAAAAAAAGCCACCGCCGCCACCGCCAATATCGGTTTTGAAGCCAAACTCTGGCTGGCGGCCGATAAGCTCCGCAACCATATGGACGCGGCGGAATACAAGCATGAGGAAATTAACTCTTAGCTTGAACCGATGACTCTGGATCAGCCAAGAGGAGCGCTAGGGGGAAGCGTGAAAGCAGACGACCTACGGACAATGCCTCTGCCCCTCCCTGCAGGTCCAGATCCTCACCGGTGAATTGATTTCGGAACCGCAGTGCTTTCCAGTTCTTGGGAAGAATCAGCGCGGTGTCTTCCCAGACCTCAAGCCCTAGCGGCAGAGGGTGGCTTTCGTCGGCGCCTAGAAGGCGGAAGCAGAGACGCGGCACCACGGTCAAGGCCACACCGTCTGGTCCTTTGCGGGCGAAGGCGCAGAGATGCTTCGCATGCTTCCCACACGCGCGCAGAGAGATATAGCTGCCGCTTTGGAATAGCTCTGGCCGCTGGCGCCGGGCCTCCAGGCTGCGCCAGGTGAGATAGAGCTTGAGACGGCCCCGGTCGGGCTCAATGAGGAGATCCTGCAGGTCTTCTGTGCGCACATGCACCGAGAATCGCGATTCCAATTCTGATAACGCATCAGAATAAGCGGCAAAATCCACCGGTCGTCGATTGTCAGGATCGACCAGGTGCAAGACCAAGTCTTCACAGCCCTGATAAATATCCGGCACACCGGGGGCCGTGAGTTTGAGCAGGGTCATGCCGAGGCTGTTGAGTGTGCCGAAATGACGAATGATTCGGCATAGATCAGTGCAGGCCGACGGGAAAGGATTATGGGAGTCTTGGTCCAGAATAGCGCGGATGAAGCGTTCCAGGGCCTCTTCGTAGGCGCTGTCGGGATTGATCCAGCTGCTGTGCACTTTGGCTTCACGGACCACCTTGCGCATGTAGGCGACGATGCGCTCCACGTAGTCGGCATCGGGCGTTTCCTGAGCGGGCCAAGTGCCGAGCAAAGTTTGATAGATCAGGTACTCGTCATTGGCATCGGGAGCGGAATTGCCGTCGATCCGACCCTTTTTGCCGTTATTGAGATGCTGCCAGCGTTGCAGTGCCTGTTGCCAGCGTTTCGGCATCTCCGAGAGCACGGCGATGCGGGCCCGTACGTCTTCGGAGCGTTTGCTGTCATGAGTCGAACTGGTCAGCATGTCGTGGGGGCGGTACGCAGCACGGTCGCGGCAGCTTTTGTGGAAGGCGGCGACAGAAATGCCGAAATGACGGGGATCGCCGCCCACATCATTGAGACATGTGAGGCGTTGGTAGCGATAGAGGGCGGTGTCCTCACCGCCTTTGGCCATCACCGGGCCGGTGTATTGCTGGAATTTGCCGACAAAGGCGATACGCTCCCGAGTGTAGGCCGGAGGGTTCCCAGGCAGGGCGGACAGGGTCAGCACCTCCTCCAGAAACTGGAAGACGCTGACATCTTCCGCCTGGCTGTTGCGGCGAGCCTGGTTTATGGCGGTTTGGACGCGCTGCCGGTCCGCATCCAGAAGAATTCCATCGGCACTGTAGGTCCGGTAGACCGGAAAGTAGGCGATCACTTCCTGGAGTGCCCAGCGCAGGCCGTTCAAGGTGTAGTCCCGGGTGCGCCGGTCGGTCTGGGCAATATGGCTGAGATGGTCAGCCAATACATTGAGTTCGCTGGCCATGGAGCTTTTCATGATCAGTTTTTTGCAGTCATAGAGGAGCGTATCGAAGTCGCACGGATGACCGATGAAGGCGCTGTACAGGCGCTCGAAGGCCGCCCGCGCTCGGTCATTCACGAAAAGGCTGGTCACGTCGTTGGCAAAGTCGTAGCCGGTACTGCCGTGTACCGGCCAGTCCGGGGGCATGGCTTCGCCGTCTGCGAGGATCTTTTCCACTACCAGGTAGAGGCTTCTGCCGCCCTTGTCGCGGCGGGCTTGCCGCCAGGCCCGCCAAGCCTGGATGCGGCGGAAATACATCTGCGGATCGTAGAGTCCATCCGGGTGATCGATGCGCAGGGCATTTACACGCCCTTCGGACAGGAGTCGGAAAATGAGCCGGTGGGCATCGCCGAAAACGGCGGGGTCCTCCATCCGTAAGCCAGCCAGATCGTTAATGTCAAAAAAGCGGCGGTAATTGATATCATCCGCCGCCACGCGCCAGAAAGCGAGGCGGTAGGCTTGCGCCTCAATCAACCGATGCAGACTGTCAAAACTTTCTGCATCACCGGGATGGCCGTTGAAGAGCACTATGTTTTCCTGCAGAAAGGCCGTGACCTCCGGAGATCTGGCACAGAGCTCCGCCAGCAGGCGCCGATATACCGTGCCATCTCTGACCCGGGCTGCCCGGCTTTCCGCCTCGGCACTGTACCGCTCTGGCAAACGGCGCAAGGCGTCGGAAAGCGTGGCCAGTTCCTGCGTGTCGGGGTGCTCCATACCCAGCTCGGTGCGCAGGATATCGGCACGCAGGTCGAGGATTCGCGGATATTCGCGGGGATCTACAGGGAAACTGTTTTCCAGATATTGGATGTAGATTTCTCCCTGTTCCGCTGCGAAACACAGTTTCAGCTCGCCGTCTTCCAAGACCTGGCCGTAATGGTCGCCCAGGACCGGCAAAAGCACTTTGCCGCGCAGTTGCGGGTTCAACGGATACCAGTCGATGTCGAAATAGTCCGCGTAGGGCGATGCTGGTCCGTGCTCCAGCACATTCAGCCACCAAGCATTGTCACTGCCCAGCGCACCCATGTGGTTGGGTACGATGTCCAGCATGAGGCCCATGCCGTGCGCGGCCAGAGTGTCGGAAAAACGCAGAAAATCCTCGGAGCTGCCGATTTCCTGATTCAGCGCATTATGATCGACAATGTCGTAACCGTGCGGGCTGCCTTTGCGGGCCTTGAGGATGGGCGAAGCATAGCAATGGCTGATACCGAGACGGGTCAGATAAGGAACGAGGGCGGCGGCATCATTGAAGGTGAAGTTCTGGTTAAACTGCAGGCGATAAGTGGCGCGTGGAATGGGGATTGTCGCCTCAGCGATCTGTCCGCGTGGCGGCACAGGACGCACTTCGCGCAGGGTCGCGAAAAGGCCGTTGACGTGCGGATCTTCGGCCCATTGTTCCAGAGTCAGGGGGAGTTTGCGCCGCCAGTTAGGGTACTGATCTGCCGTGCCGGGCAGGTTGCTCTGGTCCGTCACGGCCAGAACGTCATCCATTTGTACCAGTAGCACGGCACTAGCGGCACGGGCCAGCAAGTGATGAATCGCGCGAATCATGTCATCTGTCAGTTTTGAGAGATCCACCGGCTGTACACCAACCCCTCTCGGCAGAAGCCCCTCCCGTTCCAGAGCAAGGAGGAGAAAGCTGCGGTCCCGGGCACGTTCAACAATGAGACTGTCGCGCGTCGCGGTATCGGGGATCAGATCCAGTGCGGCGCGGGTATCCAGATCCAGCCCCTGCCAAAACCCCGCCAGAGTGGGCAGATCGTGGGTTGTTAGCGCCGCCACCGACCATGCCGGGTAATCCTCTGGAGGCCGGTATCCGTGTTGCGGGTCGGCTTCCAACAGAAGCACGCGATAGGAGAGGATGCCCCAGGACTGGAGGGCGTCCCTGATTTCTTCTGTCACCATGCCCAGATCTTCGCCTACCACCAGACAATGATGACGTTGACTCTCTAACGTAAGGATGCCGAGGAGCTCGTCCAGAGGATAGCGCACATAGCCGCCTCTTGCGGGGCTTTCACCGGCAGGTATCCAGTACAAACGCATCAGGCCCAGGATGTGATCCAGACGGATGGCGCCAGCAACCCGCATATTAGCGCGCAAAAGGGCGACAAACGGCGCATAGGCTGCCTTGCGTAGGCGCAGAGGGTGCCACGGTTGCAGTCCCCAATCCTGGCCTTTACGGTTAAAGGCATCGGGGGGAGCGCCTATATGGATGTTGGGGACATACAGGTCCTGGTCATTCCACGCATCAAAACCACCCGGGTCGACGCCCACCGCAATGTCCTGGTAGAGACCGATACCCAGGTCGAGGGCATAGGAACGCTGGCCGACTGCATCCAACTGTTCGGCTACAACCCATTGCAAATACTGAAAAAATTCCACACGATCCGGCTGCTGCGTGGCAAACTCCGCTACCGCAGGTGCTTCGGGACGACGATATTTTTCAGGCCAGACCGGCCAACCCCAGGGGGGAGGATCCTGGGTCTGGAGGTGTTCCCGCAGGGCCTCGAAAACCCCCAGGCGGAAGAGCGCCGCGCCGCCCTCTATCTGAAATTGGCGGAAGGCACGGGCGCGCTCGCCATTGCCCGGCAGTTCCGTTTCGCGAAAGGCGCGATAGAGGAGCTCCAGAATCTCCCGCTTGGCGGCGGCCACCCCCCCATAGTCCACCAGGTCAGTGCCGCGCAAGGCGCGCAGATCGGCCTGGAAATGAGCGTCATAGACCTTGTCGTGGGCCGCCTCACAATGGGCAAACTCCGGCACAGCTTCCACGTCCACATAGAGAATGTTGAGGAATTTTCGACTGGAAGGGCTGTAGGGACTGGCATGGTGGGGATTGTCTGGGAAAAGCGCATGTAATGGGTTGAGACCAACCAGCTCCGCGCCAGATTGGGCCGCAATGTCCAGCACCTGCAGGAGATCGCTGAAATCACCCATACCCCAGTTGCGACCCGAACGCAGCGCGTAAAGTTGCAGCGCAGGGCCCCAAACTTTCCGCGACTCCTGGATGGCTTCGGGCGTATAGCAGGCTTCGGGGACGGTGATCCACGGCATTTCTGCCCGGCGCCCGTCTGGCCCCTGCAGGGTGAGATGGTGATAACCCAGCCGGGGAGCAAAGGGCAACTCCAGGCGGCAACGCCGGTAGACTCGCGTGCCGATGCAGCCTTCCTCCAGCAGTTCCAGGTCAGCGGGCTGGAATGTGCCTTCTCGGGCTTCCCCCTCCTCAGGATAAAAGCGCCAATGCCAGATCTCCTGAGCGACGTCCACGGGTAGGGAAAGGGCTACCCGGGGGGGCTCGGGGGTGATCCGCTGCACCAGGAGCGGCGGCAGGGGGGATTGCCATGATGCCGCCTCTTTCTGTCGCAGGGCTTCGCGGGCAGCTTGCGCATTTTCTGTCGGTACGCCCAAAGCGTTTAACAAGGCCAGTAAAGTGCCTTGCGGGACAACGTGCTTCCTTCCGAAGGCGTTGTGATAATGCTCCAGAACGCCATAGCTTTGACACAGTTCACGGATTAGGTCCTTGTCGAAGGATGCTTTCATGGGGGTTGCTCCCCAGCGTCTTCATCCAGCAGGCAGAGCACTCCCCAACCAGGGAGGCGTTTTTTCTGCAGCAGGGCGGTTGCCTCCGGTGGTTGCGCAAAGACCATCCGGCCTTTAGGGATCAGGTCCAAAAACAGGGGTTCTGGTGCCCATTGCCCATAGAGAGAAAGTATGGCGCCGTCGGCCAGACGCCAGTGCACTGCCAGGCCGGTTTTTCCCAGAAGATGCCAGGTGCCGCTGTCCCCCGGAACTCCGGCGAGACGGGGCACAATCTCGTCCCTGCGGATCTGTAAAAGCCGGCGGTAATACTGTAACCAATCCGCGTGCGGGCCGCGACTACGCTGTGTCCAATCCAGTGTGCTGGCGATAAAGGTCGATTCAGCACCGGGGTCTGGTATTTGCGTTGCTGTCTCCCCGGTGGAAAAATGCGCGAAAGCGGCAAATTCCCGGCGCCGTCCCTCCCGCACGGCTTGACTCAGTTCCCCACTGAAATCACAGAAGAAGAGGAAAGGGCTGATGGCGGCGAATTCTTCACCCATGAAAAGGAGCGGCACCGCGGGAGCGAGAAGTAACACTGCGACGGCGGCACGCAGGGCTGCGGCGGGGCAGAGGCGGGAGAGCCTCTCGCCCCGGGCGCGATTGCCAATCTGATCATGGTTTTGCAAAAAATTGACAAATGCGATGGGGGGCAGGTACGCGCTGGCTTCACCACGGGCACGCTGGCCGCGGTAGACAGAAGCTTGGCCCTGCCAGGCAAACCCCTCCGCCAGACAACGACCCAGATGATCGGTGGGCTGGTCGGCAAAATCCCTGTAATAGCCGTCCTTCTCCCCGGTCAGCAGCACATGCAGCGCATGGTGGAAATCGTCATTCCATTGGGCCCGATAGCCCCCTGATCCAAGATAGTGAGCAGCATTGTGATCATTTTCGAGCATCAGGTGGATCTGACGATCCTGCCCGGGCCCGGCGGCCACAGCGGCGGCGATTTCTTCCAGGATGTCGGGATGGGAGTCGTCGCAGATGGCATGTACGGCGTCGAAACGCAGTCCGTCAAAATGATATTCCTCCAACCAATACAGGGCATTATGTCGAAAAAAGTCGCGTACCACGCGGCTGTTCGGTCCGTCAAAATTGATGGCGGGACCCCAGGGGGTATGATGCCTTGGGGTGAAAAAATCCTCGGCGTAGCGATGCAGGGCATTGCCCTCGGGGCCGAAGTGGTTATAAACCACGTCCAGGAAGACCATGAGTCCCTTGCCATGGGCGGCGTCCACCAAGGCCTTGAGATCCTCCGGCCTGCCATAAACGGCATCCGGGGCGAAAGGGAGCACGCCATCATAGCCCCAGTCCCGGCGGCCGGGAAAGTCTGCCAAAGGCATAAGCTCCACCGCCGTAATGCCCAGATCTGCCAGATCATCCAGGCGTTTCATGGCGGCCCGGAAAGTCCCTTCGGGGGTGAAGGTCCCCACATGGAGTTCGTAGATCACGGTCTCGTACCAGGGCCGACCCCGCCAACGGCAGTCCTGCCAGGCGTAGGCGGCGGGGTCGATGACCAGCGACGGACCTTGGGCATCTTCGGGTTGGTATCGAGAGGCGGGATCGGGGACCGCACTACCGTCGGGCAGTAGGAACTGGTAACAGACGCCGCTGCCCAGGCCCGGGGCGAAGTGGTGCCACCAGCCACCAGCCGCACCCGCCATGGGGCGCCGTTTCTCGCCGCCCGCCCAGGACAGGGCGATCTCCAACTGCTGCACGCGCGGCGCCCAAAGCCGAAAAAGGACCCCTTCCGCCTCCACCATCGCGCCAAAGGGCATGTCGTGGCGGCGGATCATTTTCTCCTTCCCCCATGATGCAGGAGGACGAGGGAACGCCCTTGCAGCAGATAGCGCTCTCCGCTCTGCCGCGCCCCTTTGGCCGCGCCGTCGTCCTGAGCGGTATCCAGGAGGAGCTCCCAGAATAATTTGTCATCGGCCAGCGACGGCAGCGTGAAGGGTACACTATCGTGAAAGGCGTTCAGCAGGAGCAGAAAATCCTCGTCTTTTACCGACCGACCCTGTGCATCCAGCTCTGTGAGCTCCGTGCCCGCCAGGTATAAACCCAGGCAGTGTGCGTCACCTTCCTGCCATTCTTCGGCGCCCATTTCCCGTCCGCCGGGATGAAGCCAAAGGACATCCTTAGTCTGGTCTGGCGCCACGGCCTGGCCGCGGAAAAAATGCCGACGTCGCAAGCTGGGATGATCCCGGCGCAACTGGATTATTTGTGTGAGGAAATCCAGTTGCTTTTGCTGCGCTGCGTTGACGTCCCAACGCAGCCAGCTCAAGGGGTTATCCTGGCAATAGGCGTTGTTGTTGCCCTGTTGACTGTGGCTGAGTTCATCACCCGCCAGCAGCATAGGTACCCCTTGGGAGAACAGCAGGCTGGCCAGAAGATTGCGCTGCTGCCGGGCGCGCAGGCCGTTAATTTCAGCGTCGTCTGTCTCGCCTTCGGCGCCGCAATTCCAGAAAAGATTATTATCGCTGCCGTCCTGATTATCGTTCTGGTTAGCTTCGTTGTGTTTTTCGTTGTAGCTCACCAGATCATGCAGGGAGAAACCATCATGGACGGTAAGGAAATTGATGCCCGCCGCGGGGCCGCGTCCGGCCCTGGCATACAAATCAGCGGAGCCGCCCAGACGCGCGGCAAGTCTTCCAAGTTGTCCGTCGTCGCCTTTCCAGAAGGCCCGCAAGGTATCGCGGTAGCGGTCATTCCACTCCGCGCAGCCGGGCGGAAATGCACCCAGTTTGTAACCACCTTCCCCCAGGTCCCAGGGCTCAGCAATGAGTTTGACCCGGGCGAGCACGGGATCCTGGAGCAGGATTTCGAAGAGTGGTCCCATGCGGTCATCGGAGCGGAAGGGGCGAGTCAAAGAAACGGCGAGATCGAAGCGGAAGCCGTCCACGTGCATTTCTTCCACCCAATAGCGCAGGGAGTCCAGAATAAGCTGCATGACCCTTGGGTGATCGGCGTTGAAGGAATTGCCACAACCGGTAGTGTCGATGTAATAGCGGGGTTCATCCGCGACCAAACGATAATAGGCGGCGTTGTCGATACCGCGGAAGCTGAGGGTGGGACCCAATTGGTTGCCTTCGGCCGTATGGTTGTAGACCACGTCCAGAATCACCTCGATACCCGATTTGTGAAGTGCCTTGACCATCTCCTTGAACTCGTCGATTTTACCGCTCGCCAGATACAGGGGGTGGGGCGCAAAAAAGCCCAGGGAATTGTAACCCCAGTAGTTGCGCAGCCCACGCTCCACCAGATCGCGGTCATCTACAAAAGTCTGTATCGGCAACAATTCGATGGCGGTCACTCCAAGCTTTTGTAGGTGCCCAAGTATGGGCGCTGAGGCGAGACCGGCACAGGTTCCGCGGAGGTTTTTGGGAACCTCGGGGTGCTGCATACTGAGCCCACGCACATGGGCCTCATAGATAACCGTGTCCGACCAGGGGGTGCGCGGCGGCCGGTCATCGCCCCAATCGAAGCGGTTATCCACCACGGCTGCCTTGGGCATCTGCGGGGCATCATCCCGTTTATCTAACGACAGATCCGCTTTGACGTTGCCGATGTGGTAGCCGAAATGCGCGTCATTCCAGTCCAGTGTGCCCACCATCGCTTTGGCGTAAGGGTCCAGCAGAAGTTTGTGGGGATTGCAGCGTTGGCCCTGTTCGGGCGCATAGGGACCATGTACCCGGTAGCCATAGACGAGGCCGGGTGTGGCCTCAGGCAGATAGCCATGCCAGATCTCGTTACTTTTCTCGGGCAGGGGGAGTCGATGCGTCTCCTGCTCCCCCTTGGCATCGAACAGGCAGAGCTCCACGCGCTCGGCCTGCCCTGAAAAGAGGGCAAAATTGATCCCATTTCCATCCCATGCTGCGCCTAAAGGATAGGGACAACCTGGCCATAGTGCAGGTTTTCTTTTCACCTTTATGCTCCTTTTACGTCAAACCTGCCCAAATGGCGGCGTCGGGTGTTTGTTCCGACGCGGTTTCCATACCGGCCAAAAGAATCCGCAGTGAACCGCCCAGGATATCTTCCTGTAGCGGCTCCAGAAGCTCCGGAATATCGCCCAGGAGACGCTCCCAGAGCGCCAGTTCCAGGAGATTTTCCCGGAGAGAGGGGTCCGCCGGATAAAAGGCAGCACCCGTCGCTATCTCGTCATAGGCGTGTGCGAAGGCATCCAGACTTTGTTTTGCCCAGGTCCGGGCCCATTCCCGGAGTTGGGGCAGATCATCTCCCGCGCGCGCCGAAAGACGGCGCAGGGCGGCCAGGGCAGCCGCCATCAGCGAGAGTCGCATGGCGGCCAGATCCAGCAGCGGGGACTGTTTGTGGCGTCTTTGTACGGGCGACGAACGCGGATCACCACCAAGATTGATGAGGATAAAATCTTCATCAACCAGTAAAGCCTGGGCGAGGCCCAGGTGACCGGGGCAGCGGATACGGGTGAGCGTGGCGGGCAAGGGCAAATGGCGCCAAGTTGCCAGGCGTTCGGAAATCCGTGCCTGCGCCGCGAGCCAGTCTTGCGCGTTTTGGCGCAGGCCCTCGGGTAAGCCGGGCAAGGCCTCCTCCAGGGCGGCAGCGGCTTTTTCCGCAGCCTGGGCCGTGTGGTCCACCCACTGTGCCAGGTCTTCGGCGGTGAAGGGTTCGGGATCGAAGGCCTGATCGCCGCCGGGCTGTTCCAGGGCGCGGTGCAGCTCGGCGACACGACGGCCAAGGGTGGCCATGCGCAGTCGGTAAAGACCATGATCATTCTCCCTTTGTGGGGAGGCATCCGCGCCGGGTACCGCCGCCGTCATGCGCTCGGTCAGTGTACGTTCCAGATATTCCACGCTGAAAGTCCAGGCATCGCCCTGATTTTCTATATAGCGGCGCAGGAGAGCCAGAGCGAGGGCGTCGCCCTGCGCCGGACGAAACTCCACCCGACCGAGAACGGGTGCCATATGGGTATAAGGGGAGACCTCCGTGAGAAATACGCCCACTTCGAACTCCGGATCACCTCCTGCCTGAAGATGACGATAGCCTTTGAGATAGAGCCGCTCTCCAAAAAGGATATTGTTGTGCCGTTGCTCCAGGCTGGGGCGCTGCAGTATATTCAAATCACTTTCGCTGAAATCCCAGGCAGCACTTTTCTCAAAGGCCAGGACACCGTCGGCGAAGGGGTGCTCGCCGCCGGTGTCCATGCTGCGAACCAAGGTGCGGCAAAAGGCATCGTCACCAAAGGCATCCAGCAGAACACCCAGTCGCTCCCGTTGCCGGACCCGGGCGAGAATCCAGGTATGAAAGGTATCCATGAGATTCTCCTGCTCGTCTTCCCAGGCGATGGCGAGAGGGAGTGAGTAGTGCCTGTTTTCGCCATCCGTGCCGGGAATCTGGATGATCATCCAGAGCCAGCCCTGCTGGCCGCCCGGGGGGCGCCATTCATCCTCGATCTCGACGACGACCGTAGGGACGGTCTCCCGGTCGTCCGCTGCCCAGTGTTTACCCCTCAGATAGGGTGTGAGAACTTCCTCTTGCAGCTGTCGGCGGGTGCGTGCGGCGAGGACGCGACGGATATCGCTGGCCTCTCCATCCAGGGAGAGGAAAGTGCGCCACCCCTCCAGCAGGACGAGGGCAGGCAGCTCCGGACGCGCTAGGCGTTCTTCGTGCCAGGCCGGTGGAGTGGTGTCTTCGGCGAGGGCGAAGGCCAGGAAAGCGTAGGCCGGGAGGGTCAGGAGATAGGGTAGCTGTCCGATGGGCGGGAAGGCACTTTTCCCCATAAGTTCCACCGGGGTACGGCCAGCGTATGCCTCCAGCCCCAGTTCCACCGCCTGCGCCGTGCGCGCGAGATTGGCCACGCAAAGGACGGATACTCCTGCGTACTCCCGTAAATAGGCCAGCATCTTACGGTTGCCCGGGCGCAGGAAGCGGATATTCCCACGACCGAAGACCGGGTGTTCCTTGCGCACGGCGATGACTTTGCGGGTCCAGTGGAGCAGAGACGAGGCATTGCGACTTTGGGACTCCACGTTAACGGCTTGGTAGCCATAGACCGGATCCATGAGGAGTGGCAGATAGAGCTGCTCAGGGTCAGCGCGGGAAAAGCCACCGTTGTAGTCCGGGCTCCACTGCATGGGGGTACGCACGCCGTTGCGGTCGCCCAGATAGATATTGTCGCCCATGCCGATTTCGTCGCCATAGTAGACGATGGGCGAACCGGGCATGCTCATGAGCAACCAGGTCAGGAGTTTGATCTTCTGTCGGTCATTGCCGAGCAAGGGCGCCAGGCGTCGGCGAATACCCAGATTCAGGCGCATGCGTGGGTCTGCGGCATACTCCCGGTACAGATAATCCCGTTCCTGCCGGGTCACCATTTCCAGAGTCAGTTCGTCGTGATTGCGCAGGAAGATGGCCCACTGGCAGTTCTCGGGGATATCCGGCGTCTGGCGCAGGATATCCGTGATGGGATGGCGGTCTTCCAGCGCCAAAGACATATAGACGCGGGGCATCAAGGGAAAGTGGTAGGCCATCTGGCACTCATCACCCTGCCCGAAGTATTCGCGTACATCTTCCGGCCACTGGTTAGCCTCCGCCAGGAGGACACGGTCGCGGTAGTGGACATCGACGGCAGAGCGGAATTGCCGGATGACGGCATGGGTCTCGGGCAGATTTTCATTGTCGGTGTCGGCGCGCACGCAGAGATAAGGAATGGCATCCAGACGCAGACCATCCACACCCATGTCCAGCCAGTAGCGTAGTACCCGAATCATGGCCTTGACTACCTGTGGATTATTGTGGTTCAGATCCGGCTGATGGGAGAAGAAACGATGCCAGTAATAGGCTTTGGCGACGTCGTCCCAGGCCCAGTTGGAGCGCTCGGAATCGGAGAAAATAATACGTGTTTCCGGGAATTTTTTGTCCGTATCGCTCCACACATAATAATTGCGCTTGGCCGAGCCGGGCGGAGCGCGTCGCGCCGCCTGGAACCACGGATGCTGATCAGAGCTGTGGTTGATGACCAGTTCGGTGATGACCTTCAGGCCCCGGCGATGCGCCTCATGGAGGAAATGACGAAAATCGTCCAGCGTACCATAGTCGGGGTGAATGCCCCGATAGTCCGAGATATCATAGCCGTCATCGCGCAGGGGAGAAGGATAGAAGGGTAAGAGCCAAAGAGTGTTCACCCCCAGATCCTGGAGATAATCCAGCCTGCTGGTAAGGCCAGGGAAGTCGCCGATGCCGTCGCCGTTGCTATCCTGGAAGGTGCGGACGTGCAGTTCGTAGAGGATAGCATCTTTGTACCAGAGGGTATCCCCGCCAGCAGAAGCTACCGCTGCCGTGTCCGGCGCGGTCCCCGCCTCCGTTTTTTCTGCTGTCAAAACCTTCCCCTCGCTCTTTCGTCGCGCAGCAACCTCTGTAAAACCTATAGTTCAATGCCGTTGATTATGCAAAAACGACGATTGGAGGCACAGACGTGCCCCCCGCTGAATGCTCAATGGACTGCGCTCATGAAACAGAATGTCCGCTGTGTCACACCCACGGCGCCCTCTTCTCCAAACCATTGCTCCCAGCGGCCATTTCGGAACGGATCGCCGAATTCCATTAAGCCACAGCGCAGGCCATAGGGCTACGGGTCCAAAGGGCCGTTACCAATCTGGAAGGGATCAAGAGCAAGGAAGGCAAGGTCATCAGCCGCTGCGTTCCTTGCGCTAGTCCATCCAACTGGCGTTTTTTTTTAAATGTACTACCCTCTAAGGTGGAGTGTTAGGGTTTGATGGCTATCGGGGTGCGATGACATCGTAGATGTACATCGTTGAGCCACCGTGAATCTGAAAAGGGGCGGGTATATTGCATTGCGATTTTAATCGCCACTAACGCGTTCTTATTGCCGTGGTGATTTATTCTGCGACAGACCGACTTGGTTGTGGTTATTTATCAAGAAAGAGGAGAAATGCCATGTATGAGAAAACGAATAGCCGTTTTAGGACACTACTCACGATCAGCATGATGATTATACCCATGGGACTCGCCGGCTGTGCAAGCGAGCCAGACCTATCGCAGATGAATGCCAAGGTTGATGCGGCTCAAACAATGGCCAAGGCGGCTCAAGACACTGCTAACGAAGCGCTCACGAAGGCCAACACTGTGCAAGACACGCAATATGAAGCCATCAAGCGGGCAGATACCGCACAACAAACGGCTAATTCTGCGCAACAAACAGCCAACCAAGCGATGCGTGCAGCTAATGCCAATAATAGTGAAAATCCATAATCCATACTAAGTGAATAGATTCGGTTAAACGGATGGCACCATCTTTTGTGCGCAGGCCTTGTGGTTGTGTGGCTTTGCTGGGTGCCGGTGCTGGTGTCGGAGGGGCTACTTACGTAGAAAGCGGAGGATTGGCCGAATACCAAGCCTATTACCCAGTGAGCCTTGAGCAGGCTAGCGCTGCTTCTCGTACGGTATCAGGTGAAATGCACATTAGTTATACTGGTAGTATTCAAAAGAAGACGAATGAAAAGGCCATTTATGGGAAAACCATGGATGGGACGAGGGTGGGCGTTAAATTGGAGTCGCCTAGCGCCAAGGTCACCAAAGTTAATATGGGTGTCGGTTTGATGGGAAACAAACACTTTCCCAGCGGTTTTTCAGATTGTTAAGCCGCCAACTAGGCGTCCAGGCAACTGTTACACCACCGGCCATTCACGGTTAAAAGGGTAGTTATATTTTTCTGGCAGGTGGCTTAACTGCCTATGTAAATTGTCTGTGATTTTGTCCGCCTGCCAGGACCTACGCGCAGTCTGAATGCGCACAAAGACATGAAGGCTGGCACGATCGAGAACAAGCGTATTCATGTGGGCCGAATATAAGGTCCTCCTCATTGGTGATGGTTTCATTTTTAATGATTGAAAAATCGGAGATCTTGGCATTATGAATCATTCTAAAGGGATGGATATGACCAATACGATTGGTACGTGGTGTTTAAAGATAAAGCCAATCATTGTTGTATTATAAACACGGAGATCTATGATGACACCCTTAATTCACGTGGTGCTGGTCCTGATAGTGGTTGGCGTACTTCTCTGGCTCGTCAATAACTTTATACCTATGGCGTCTTCTATCAAGTCCATACTGAATGCGGTCGTAGTCATTGTTGTGGTTTTATGGCTGCTAAGTTTCTTTGGGATTTTCACTCTTCCATCTAGGTAAGACCTGGGAGGTGCCACTGTGGCATTGTTATGTGCAGGGTCCGTCAAAGTCGCCTGCTGTAAACATTAAGGAAGACCTATGAAAATAAAATGGTTTGATAAGCCGCAAAAACATGATTACCCGGCTGCCACCTCCTATTTAAGCTTGACGATGAGTCAAGGCGAAGCGGAGTCCATTGTAGACGAATTGAAACAAGCCGATATAACCGAATTTGCAGCCAAAGATATTTTCAGAGCCTCTGAACTATCTCTGCTGGGGGTTAGCAATAGCCATGTCGAGCAAGATACGGCGCAGATTATTCGCGGCGAAAAATTATCCCCTCTGTTGCTTTATAGAAACAAGATCAATGGCAAATTAATCATTGCAGATGGCTATCATAGACTCTGTGCCGTTTATAAATTTGATGAGGATGCCATGATTCCCTGCAAAATTATTTGAGTCGAGGTGGAAACGATGACCAATGAGCCTCGTCAGCACGTTGTATCTCTACCCGAACGGCGCATGCTGCATGCCCCTGTACCGCCTGATTTTCTAGAGCCATCGCACGAGTGGCGGCGTCTGTTTTCGGAGGCTTGGGGTACATTTCTTCTCGTGGTTGTTGCGGCCGGCTCTGTCGTTGTTGGCGCCTGGAGTCATGGCGCAATATCACTGAGCATGATGGTCGTCGCACCCGGCTTGATGGTCATGGCCATCATCTATTTCATGGGTGCCGTCGGCGGTGCGCACCTGAATCCGGCGGTCACACTTGCATTTGCGGTGCGCCGTAATTTCCCATGGAAACGGGTTCCTGGCTATATCTTTTCCCAGTTCGTCGGGGGCATCGCCGCGGCCCTTTTCTTAAGGGCGATGTTCGGCACAGTCGGCCTATTGGGAGCCACTGTTCCTGGAAAAGGGATCAGCGATTTCAAGGCACTTGTCATGGAAGTATTGTTAACTACCGGCTTGGTCAGCACCATACTCGGCACGGCCTCAGGGGCGCGCAATATTGGCTCCAACGCGGCGCTCGCCATTGGCGGTTACATCGCACTGGCTGGGCTTTGGGCGGCACCAATCAGTGGCGCTTCGATGAATCCAGTCCGGTCTTTTGCGCCCGATCTGATACGCGGTGACTTGCGTACATGCTGGATTTACATCGTCGGCCCAATTATCGGTGCGATGATTGCCGTGGGATTCGAATGGATACTCAAAGGCAAACCCACCGCCGCTGGAACAATCGCTGCGGAGGGAAGCCTCGACTAATACTGAGGCGGTTCCACCCTACGGAGCTGTTGACCGAGGGTCGGTCTTGGTCAGCTTCTGATATATGCCGAGTCCAACCAAGGCAAGAACGGATGCAAAAATAATGATGGCCGGGTAGGGTAATAATGAAATGTTTTTTAACCCCGCCTTAAATAGGTAAACCAGCCCCTCAAGTCCTACAGAAATAATAATGATTACAAATATTTTCACTACGCCTCCCGTGATTTCTTTCTGACTCAGTGGATCCTGCGTTCTTGACAGATAGATCTCTTCTTCGATGATGTAACGGCCGACTTCAATGACTGCCATCGCGATCACCACCACGCTGATCATGTTCAGAAGCCCTTCTGATATGGATCCGCTATAGATTAAAGCAATCAATAATTTCCATATCGACCAGACCATCAGCGACCAGGCTGACAGAAAAAGCAAACAGGCTGTAACAATAAAGCTGATGGCAATAAGCTTCTCAAATATTGTTTTCAATTTCTGGTCCCTCACTGTGGAGTCTAGACTGCATCTGGCATGCACTGAATTAACGCCAGATAAAGCTGGTGGATTAGCGCAGACTGGTGCAGATAGCTAACGTCGCCTTGCCGCACCAAGCTAAATGCGAAAAAGTCCACTAATAACAAGTCGTTCCCCGTAAAAAATATCAAAAAACAAGCGCGTCAAAACATTACTATGGGTATTTCATCTCTGCGGGTCAAATTTCCATCTGCTTGCTACGGTGATTTTTATTCCAGACAGATATCGACATTGTGCTCGCGCCAACAATCATTAATGAGTGCGGCCAAACAAGCCACATCCTCAAAGACGACCATTGGCTCATGCCGGGGCACTTTCCATCGTCTCGATAGTAGTTGGGGAAGCGGGCATTTCTGGTGTCTCTGCTATCCAGCGGCCATCCTCTTCCATCTCGTATTCAACATGAAGTTTCATGGTGGCAACCTCGCCCATATCGAGTGTTTACCATGTGCACAGTCTAGCACCTCCGACCGAGCATAGGTGGTTTAAAGGATTACGGAAAGATGAAGCTCATTTTTTGTTTTTGAGGGCGCGCCGTGCTGTAATGACCGTAATCAGGCTTTTACCGCCATCTTCATGCGAAGACGCTTCCCAGGCCGTCATTGATACTCATACCGACGATTGCAAAGGAATATCAGACAGGATCATAGTGCATTTCCTGCAGATGGACCATATCTATGCCAGCCAGCCAGCCGCGTCGTTCCTTACGCACGTTACTGCGTGAGGAACTGGTAGTTTCGCCCTACATTACGAAGGATAACTTCCGGGCTTGCCCTTGGAGGCGATAGATTGACTCATGACTTGACTTGCGCTTTACTCATTTTCGAGTTGCACCGCATCCTTGCTGGCGAGGTGATGAATCAGGACGGTGAAGCGTATCTTTAAAAAGCATGGCTTCCCGCCGGATTTTCAGGAAGAGGCGAGCAAAACCGTGCTGCCCCAAGCGGAGTTGCTGTCGGCGATCTGGGCGGCATGAGGTTTCGCTGGACCAGCACCGAAGGTGGACTGGGCAGCAATGGGGGCGTTCGCCTTAAAGTCAGCAACAGCGAATTATGGGGCCATGCGGTCGCCAATATCACGCCATCGGCCATGCCGGCCGTCACAATTTCTCTGGTTGCTGTGCACAGCGGCGCTTTTACCTGGCTGGCCTATGCCCTCATCGGCGTTCTGATGACCCTGGTGGCCGTGCAGGTGGGCATTCTGGCCAGACATTTCCCCTCCCCCGGCTCGCTGTTCTTTTATCTGAGCAAGGCCCTGCATCCGATTTCCGGCATGATCGCGGGCTTCACCATGATGGCCGGATATTTTGGCGCTTTGGCGGCAGCACCTCTGCTCGGCGGGCTTTTTGTCGAGCAGGCTTTGCAGTTTTTTGCACCGGTTTCCGGGATGGGCTGGATTGCGGGGATTGCGGTGCTCTATCTGCTGGTGGCGTGGCGGCTGGCGCTGCGCGGCATCGAAATTTCCGCGCGCTGGGGGCTTTGGGTAGAGATTTTCTCCATCCTCTGCATTGTGTTGATTGCGGCGGTGACACTCTGGCATTTTGGCTGGCTTGATCCGGCCCAATGGGATTTCCAGCGCTTACACACAGCACCGCTCGCGCAGGCGTTGATTCTCTCGTTGCTGGCTTATGGCGGCTTTGAAACCGCAGGGAATCTGGCCGGTGAAACCAGCGCGGCGCGCACCGCCATCCCGCGCGTCATGGTGCTTTCCGTGCTGATGGTCGGTGGATTTTTTGTCGCCATGGCTTATATTGAGGTGCTGGCTTTTGCCCAGATCCCCGCCTCTCTGGGCAACAGCACCGCTCCGCTCAATGCCATCGCCAAAGCCAGTGGGCATCCCTGGCTGGGTATTTTCTCCGATCTCGCCATGGCGACGGCGGCATTTTCCGCCACTATTGCCACCCTAAACAGTATCTCGCGGATCCTCTACAGCATGGCCGGGCACGGGGTCATCCCGCGTTTCTTCCATCACCGGGACCCACGTTACGGCACTCCGGCGCGGGCGTTGCGGGTGCTCGCCATCATCGTGCTCCTGAGTGTGGCGGTGGTCGCCTTGTGGAGAATTCCCATATTATCGGTGGTCGGCACCTTCGGTACCTTTACCGGGCTGGCCTTTTTGCTGATTTATGGGTTGGCCAACATCGCCACGCCCTGGTTTTTATTCCGCCAGCGCCATGCCCGGCGCTGGCTCAGCCTGATCATCGCCGGTATTAGCCTGCCGCTTCTGATTAAAGTGATGGCGGTCAGCCTCTGGCCCTTGCCCACCGGCGGAGAAGGCGCAGCCACCCTGCTTTTTGTCGCGCTGGTGATGGTTATTTTTTTCTGGGGACTTTATTGGGCGGTGTTTCAGCCGGAGCGTTTGCGCCATATCCTTGTGGCCGTGGATGAACCATAAACCTGAACGCGCCGGGTTTACCCATCCCGAAATCTGGGGAGTCTCCTGGCGCCCGCTAGGCAACATACCGACCACATGGTATCTTGCTCGCACAACCGTCCTGCCCGCCCGCATTGGGCTACTGGCAACACGTTAAGGAGTACGCAGATGTCGCCAACCAGCAAAGATCTTTTTACCCCTCTCAAAATGGCCAGCCACACCCTGAAAAACCGCATCGGGCTGGCGCCGATGACCCGCATGTCCTCGGAAAAGGACAGCATTCCCCGTCAGGATGTATTGGATTTCCTGATCCGCCGCGCCGAAAACGATGTCGCGCTCATCACCACAGAAGCCATCGTCAGCGATTATGAGAGCGCCCAGGGCTATCCTGGCCAGGCGCGCTTAACCACGCAGCGGCAAATTGATATATGGGCGCAGGTCAACGCAAAAATCCGTGCTGCGGGCAGCATATCGGTGCTGCAAATCTTTCATTGTGGCAGAATAGCTTGGAATGAGGTTAATCCCGCCGAACGCACTATCGCACCCAGTGCATTGATCCCCAAACAAAACAACCCGCTGACCAGCGCGCCTTACCCCATGCCGGACGTGATGTCGTCCTTTGACATTGCGCATGTCATTCAGGGTTTCGTCGAAACGGTTAAAGGGGGCATTGCGGCTGGATTCGATGGCATAGAAATTCACGGCGCACACGGTTACCTGATCAATGAGTTTCTGTCGGCCTACAGCAATCAGCGTGCAGATAAGTATGGTGGCAGCGTCGAAAACCGCTTCCGCTTTGCCCGTGAAATCGTAGAGGCCGTGCGTCCGCATGTGCCTGCTGACAAACTGCTCTTTTTCCGGATATCCAACTGGGGTGTTGCGGATATGGAAGTTTCCCTGTTCGCCGATGCCGACGAATGGACACAGGTAATTCGATTCCTGGATCAACTCCCCATCGACGCCATTTCGGTCTCCACCTATCGCTTTAGCGACGAGGCCTTCGGGACCGGCAAAAATATGGCACAATTAACCCGCAGCGCCACCCGGAAGCCGTTGCTGATCTGCGGCGGCATTCATGATCTCGCCACCGCCGAGGCAGCGCTGGCGGATGCCGACATGATCCTCTCGGGCAAATCCCTGTTGCTCAATCCCCACTGGGTAAATGACCTGCGCGCCAACAAACCGATGGATCTTTACTCTTCCGAGCAGGCCAATATTGCCTACACCAAAGAGCCTTTGCCCTGAGCCGCTGTTAAGCCTTCGGTAGGGTTACACCACTCTGGCCCTGATACTTGCCGCCGCGGTCGGCATAAGATACTTCGCAAACCTCGTCTGACTCTAAAAATAACACCTGCGCCACCCCCTCATTCGCATAGATTTTCGCGGGTAAGGGCGTCGTGTTGGAGAACTCCAGGGTCACATAGCCCTCCCACTCCGGCTCGAAAGGCGTGACATTGACGATGATGCCGCAACGGGCATAGGTGGATTTACCCAGACAAATGGTCAGCACATTACGCGGGATACGGAAGTATTCCAGCGTGCGCGCCAAGGCGAAAGAATTTGGCGGGATAATGCAGGTATCCCCGGTAAAATCGACAAAAGAATCTGCGCTGAAATTCTTCGGATCGACAATCACGCTACGGACATTGGTGAAGACTTTAAACTCCCCGGCGCAACGGATATCGTAACCATAGGAAGATAACCCGTAGGAGATAATGGGGTTTCCCTCGATGTGCCGCACTTGGCGCGGTGAAAAGGGCTCGATCATCCCGTGTTGTTCCGCCATGCGGCGGATCCAGCGATCGGATTTGATGCTCATGGTGGAGACTTCCTGTAAGCGGCTGCGAATCAGCGGTTCTGGACGACGATGTTGGGGAACTTGTGGCTGTGATCGACCGCCTGAATCGCCACCCGTCCGGCCACATGCCGCGCCAGTTCCAGGTAAATTTTGGCGAGACGGGAATCCGGCTGCGCCACCACCGTCGGTGCGCCGTTATCGGCTTCGTTGCGAATGCTGCGATCCAGTGGTATCGCGCCCAAAAATTCCACCCCATCCTGCTCGGCCATGGCCGCACCGCCGCCGTGTCCGAAAATATCGTCCTCATTGCCGCATTTCGGGCAGATATAAAAACTCATGTTTTCAATCACGCCGAGAATAGGAACACCCACTTTCTCAAACATCTTCAAACCCTTACGGGCGTCCAGCAAAGCAATATCCTGCGGCGTCGTGACGATCACCGCGCCGGAGACCGGTACCTTCTGCGCCAGGGTGAGCTGGGTATCGCCAGTACCCGGCGGCAGATCCACCACCAGATAATCCAACTCGCCCCAGCGGGTATCCGAGAGCAACTGCTCCAGCGCCTGCATGACCATAGGTCCGCGCCAGACCATGGGCGTTTCCTCGTCGATGAGGAAACCGATGGACATTGCCTTGATGCCATGCCCTTCCATGGGCTCCATTTTCTTGCCATCTTTACTGGTCGGCTTGCCGGAGATGCCCAGCATGCGCGGCTGGCTTGGTCCGTAGATGTCGGCGTCGAGTATACCTACCGCGGCGCCTTCTTTGGCCAGCGCCAGCGCCAGATTGACGGCCGTGGTGGATTTACCGACCCCACCCTTGCCGGAGGCAACGGCAATGATGTTTTTGATGCCCTCCATCAGCTTGACGCCGCGCTGCACCTGATGTGAGAGGATACGGTGCCCGACGGTGACCTGCGCGCTGATGCCATGATCATTCTGGATTTGCCGGGCCACCTCCTCGCTCAAACTGATGGCCACCCCCAGACTGGGGTAAGGCAATTCCAGTTTGACGGCAACGCCATCAACGCTCTTGAGGACACCCGCAGCCGCCAGATCTTTCCCCAGATAGGGGTCCTGCACCGCGCGCAACGACTGCTCGACCTGTTCCCGCGTCAATCCTGTCATGACATCCCCCCGTTCTCAGCGCGACACTTCAGAACTGATAATCACCTCGTGACGCTCTATACCACCGCCCTCGCCAAAAGCTTCTTTGGGCAATGGATTGGTATGCGCGGTCTTAAAGTCGGCACTTTTCATCCACGCCTCAAAGGCCGCCTGATCGGCCCAGTGCGTTAGCACCACATACAAACCGTCATCGTTTACCGGACGCAGGATTTCCATACGCACGAAGCCCGGCTGCTTATCCACCTCGCCCGCCCGGCGCCGAAAACGCTCCTCAAACTCTGCACGATACTCCGCCTTGACGGGAACCCGGTTAGCTACGACATATTGCATGATGATGCTCCTCGTATATCAGATGGTATTCATTGTAGGGCAGCCAAATCCTTCAGACCAAGAACATCCTGCATATCATACAGGCCCGGTGCCCTGCCCCGCAGCCAACTGGCGGCACGCAAGGCGCCCTCGGCAAAATTCAGCCGACTGGCCGCGCGGTGGGTCAGTTCCAGACGCTCTCCGGCCCCCGCCATCCATACCGTATGGTCACCGACCACGTCCGCACCGCGCAGCGTCGCAAAGCCGATACTACCGGCCACCCGGGGGCCGGCAATGCCATTGCGATCCAGACACTGGATATCATCCAGGCGCTGGCCGCGGCCCGCCGCCACCGCCCGTCCCAGGGCCAGGGCAGTACCTGAAGGTGCATCCATCTTGTGACGATGATGGGCTTCCACAATCTCCACATCATATTCCGCACCGAGGGCTGCGGTGATGGCGGGCAAAAAGGCCAGTAACACGTTGACGCCGACGCTCATATTAGGGGCGAGCACCAATGGAATATATTGGCTGGCGCTTGCCAGTTGCGCGCGCTGGGTCACGGAAAATCCCGTCGTACCCACCACGACCGGTTTCGCTGCCGCCACGCAGGCCGCCACATGCGCCAGAGCGGCCTCTGCCGGACCGAATTCAATCACCACATCCAGAGCAGGCAGGGCAGTTGCGAGATCAGCACCGACCGGCAGACCCAAGGCCTGAACCCCCGCCAGACGGCCAGCGTCTTCACCCAGATAGGCAGCCCCGCTGCGCCCTACGGCTGCCGCCAATTGCAACTCAGGATGAGCGACAATGGCCTGTACCAAAGCCCGCCCCATACGGCCCGCCACCGCCGTAACGCCAACGCGCCACGCTTCCGCCATTAAAGACCCATCCGGTCAAAGAAGTCTTTGGCCTTATTCCACCAGCTTTCCTGCTGGGGATGCTGGGCGTTATCGCCGCCTTCCTGGGCGAACTCCTCCAGCAATTCTTTTTGCCGGGGGGAGAGGTGCACTGGCACCTCCACCTGGATCTGGCAGTGCAGATCGCCATTGAGCTTGCTGCGCACCCCCTTGATGCCTTTACCACGCAGGCGGAATACCGCACCCGACTGCGTACCCGGAGCAATTTGCACCTTGGCGCGACCGGTCAGCGTCGGCACTTCCAGCTCACCGCCCATAGCCATAGTCGTAAATTTGACGGGTACCGCGCAGTGCAAATCATCGCCATCCCGTACAAAAAGCGTATGCGGCAGGACCCGCACCTGAATATACAGATCTCCCGGCGCTGCCCCCCGTTCACCCGCTTCGCCTTCGCCACTCAGACGAATACGATCTCCCGTATCCACTCCGGCAGGCACCTTCACCTGCAAATCCCGATTTTTGCGCACCCGGCCATGACCATGACAGTTCGTGCATGGATCTTTGATGGTCTTGCCGCTGCCATTACACTGCGGACAGGGGCGCGTGACGGAGAAGAAACCCTGCACCATCCGCACCTGCCCACGCCCCCCACAGGTCTTGCAATCTTCAACGCCACTGCCCGGCTTGGCACCGCTACCATGACACACTTCGCAAGTCGCCGAACTGGGAATCTGAATGGTAACTTCTTTACCCAGTGCGGCTTCTTCCAGTGTCAATTCGAGTTCATAGCGTAGATCAGCACCCCGTCCCGAATCCTGGCCGCGCGCTCCACCGCCAAAGGCCTGCTCGAAGATATCGCTGAAGACATCGCCGAAACCAGCACCACCGCTGAAACCGCCAAAGCCAGCACCCGGTCGACCGCCGCCGCCATTTACTCCGGCATGACCAAAACGGTCGTAAGCCTGCCGTTTCTCCGGATCGGAGAGCACTTCATAGGCCGCGCTGATTTCCTTGAAGCGGTCCTCAGCACTTGCATCATCCGGATTACGGTCCGGGTGATAACGCATCGCCAGGCGCCGGTAAGATTTCTTGATCTCGCCGTCATCTGCGCTGCGGGTAATTTCCAGTACTTCGTAGTAATCCCGTGTAGCCATCTTCTTTCCTGAAACGGGCAAAGGGACAGGATAACAGACCCTGCCCCCTCGCGACCGATAGTGATTTTACTTTTTGTCGACTTCTTCGAACTCGGCATCCACCACGTCGTCCGGCTTGCCGTGGCCCGGTGCACCAGCACCGGGTTCCGCCTGCGCCTGACTGGCGGCGGCACTCTGCAACAAAGCCGACATGGCAGCCATCAGGGTGGCTACCGCGCCCTTAATGACTTCCACATCCTCCCCCTTAGCCGCTTCTTCCACCGCCGCAGTGGCTTCGGTCACCTTGGCCTTGTCGTGCTCAGGGGCCGTGGCATGTTCCTCCACCGCCTTACGCGCACCGTGCATGCTGGCGTCGGCCTCGTTGCGTGCTTCAATCAACGCACGCGCCTTCTTGTCATCCGCCGCATGGGCCTCAGCCTCCTGAATCATCCGCTTGATTTCTTCCTCGGACAGACCGGAGCCTGCGGTGATTTTAATGGACTGCTCTTTGCCGGTCTGGTTGTCCTTGGCCGATACATGGAGAATACCATTGGCATCGATGTCGAAGGTCACCTCAATCTGGGGCATGCCGCGTGGTGCGTTGGCAATGTCGGCCAAATCAAAACGCGCCAGCGACTTATTATCCCGCGCCAATTCACGCTCACCCTGCAACACATGCACCGTCACCGCCGACTGGTTGTCTTCCGCCGTCGAAAAAATCTGCGACTTGCGGGTCGGGATGGTCGTGTTCTTCTCGATCAGTTTGGTCATCACGCCACCCAAGGTCTCAATACCAAGAGACAACGGTGTTACGTCCATCAGCAACACGTCTTTCTTGTCACCGGACAATACGGCGCCCTGAATGGCTGCACCGATAGCCACCGCCTCATCCGGATTCACATCCTTACGCGGATCCTGGCCGAAAAAGGCTTTGACCTTCTCCTGCACTTTGGGCATCCGGCTCTGACCACCCACCAGAATCACGTCGGTGATCTGATTCGTCGCCAGGTTGGCGTCCTTCATAGCCACTCGGCACGGCGCCATGCTACGGTCGATGATATCTTCTACCAGCGACTCCAGCTTGGCGCGGGTCAGCTTCATGTTCAGATGCTTCGGCCCGCTCTGGTCTGCGGTGATAAAGGGCAGGTTGACGTCGGTCTGCTGTGCGGAAGACAGTTCGATTTTCGCCTTCTCGGCCGCTTCCTTCAGACGCTGCATGGCCAGACGATCACCGCGCAGATCAATACCCGATTCCGCCTTGAAGGAATCGGCCAAGTAATTAATGATCCGGTTATCAAAGTCGCCGCCGCCGAGGAAGGTGTCACCGTTGGTGGAGAGCACTTCAAACTGATGCTCACCCTCCATTTCGGCAATCTCGATAATGGAGATATCGAAGGTGCCACCACCCAGATCATACACCGAAATTTTGCTGTCACCGGGCTTTTTGTCCTCGCCGAAAGCCAGCGCTGCTGCGGTCGGCTCATTAATAATGCGTTTGACCTCCAGACCGGCGATACGGCCAGCATCTTTGGTCGCCTGCCGCTGCGCATCGTTGAAGTAGGCGGGCACGGTGATGACCGCTTCGCTGACCTTTTCGCCAAGATAATCTTCAGCCGTCTTCTTCATCTTCTGCAGGATGAAGGCAGAAATCTGCTGCGCGGAGTACTTCTTATCGCGCACTTCCACCCAGGCATCGCCGTTGTCGGCCTTGATGACTTTGTAGGGCACATGCTTGAGGTCCTTCTGCACCTCGGCATCGTCAAATTTGCGACCGATCAGACGCTTGACCTCATAAACGGTATTTTCCGGATTGGTGACGGCCTGACGCTTGGCCGCTTCACCGACCAGCACCTCGCCTTCTTCCGTGATAGCGACGATGGACGGCGTGGTGCGCTTGCCTTCGCTGTTCTCAATCACCTTGACCTTATCGCCTTCCATCACGGCGACGCAGGAGTTGGTGGTTCCCAAATCGATCCCTATTACTTTTGCCATTTTATCATCTCCTGAATATGCAAAACCTGTCTGGTGTGGGTTGTGTTATTCTGCCGCTTTAGGTGTTTTGGAAACGGAAACCATGGATGGTCGCAACAAGCGGTCATGCATCAAATAACCTTTCTGATGCACCGCCAGAACCCGGTTTGCGTCCCCCTCCGTTTCCACCATGGCAATCGCCTGATGCAGGTGGGGATCAAAACGCCCTTCGCCCATTTCTATGGGGGCGATGCCCGCTTTTCCCAAGGCCTGCGCAAACAGTGTCAACGTATTTTCCAAGCCCTGCCGCAATTGCGCGATGCTCTCGGCGCCCTCCACCGGGCTGGCCAGCGCCAGCTCCAGGCTGTCAATCACCGGCAGCAATTCGCGGGCAAAACGATCCACGGCATAATTGCGGGCGTCTTCCACCTGCTTTTCATGGCGCTTGCGCAGATTGTCGGTATCCGCCAAGGCGCGCAGATAATCGTTGCGGTAGCCTTCCGCTTTCTCTTCCCAGTTCACCACTGTTTCGCTGGCAGATTCTGCTCCAGTAGACGGCAATTCCTGCTTCTCTTCTTCATTCATGCGCAATCAACCCCTGAAAGAAAGTTTGAGTCCAAGACGATATGGGGAAGGGGTCAGAGTATTTCAAGACCCGGCAGCATCAGGATTGCGACAGAGCGCGACCGAGCAACTGCGCTGTTCCGTCGACCAGCGGAATAATCTGCTGGTAGGGCATCCGCATCGGTCCGATCACCCCCAGCACCCCAACCACTTCCCCATCGACACTGTAGGGCGCCGATACCACGCTGCAGTCACTGAGCGGCGCATAGCCCGACTCTTCGCCGATAAAAAGACGCACTTCACTACCGCGCATACTTTCATCCAGTAAATGCACCAGATCGCGCTTCTGTCGCACCGCGGCCAGGAGTTCGCGCAAGCGTTCACTGCCCGCCAGCTCCGGCATATCCAGCCACTGAAACTCGCCCTCGATGAGCATACGCTGTTGATCTTCCTCCAGCATTTCCAAGCCCAGCGCCATGGCGCTGCGCAGAATGCGGTCCATTTCATGACGGGATTGCTGCAGGTCCCGCTGCAAATTGTGGATGACATCCTGCAGTGGTCGACCGCCGTAGGTGGCATTGAAGAAATTGGCTGCCTGTGCCAGTTCTGCCGCACCAAAGGGATGCTCCGTGCGGATCAGACGATTCTCCACATCCCCTTTGTCGGTGACGAAGATGGCCAGCACCTCGCGCTCATGCAGTGCGATAAAGTCCACATGCCGCAAAATCCGGGTTGCCCGGCGTGGCACCCGCACAAAGCCCGCCATGCGCGTCAATTCAGAGAGAATACCTGTGGCTGCGTGCAGGACCTGCTCCGTATCCGGAGCACGAAAACCGATACGATGCACCAGCAAGCGGTGGGACTCTGCCGACAGCGGTACCACCCGCAGCAGTGCATCGACAAAAAAACGATAACCGACACGGGTGGGAATGCGCCCGGCAGAAGTGTGGGGGGAGATCAGGTAGCCCTCATCCTCCAGATCCGCCATGACATTACGCACGGTAGCAGGACTGATGTTGAGGCCGGCATCACGGGCCAACTGGCGACTCCCGACCGGCACGCCATTGGCGATATGCTGTTCGATGAGGGATTTGAGCAGGTGTCGTGCGCGTTCATCCATGGCCGTCTACAACTCCGGCCAAAATGCGCAACGCACACAAAGCGGCTCACCCTGTCCAACGGGCAAGGACAGCGGCTGCGTAGCGCAGATAAGGGGGGGAAACATGGCGGGAGAAATCATCCTTGGCACTCAACCATCATGAGTGCTAGTAATTTAGCAAAAAATGATGGCGGAGCAAAGGAACGGCCCAACCCCTCCCGAAGATTCAGGGCAGACCACCGGGAGGCAAGCCGAATACGGGTGCTACTTGATCTTGTCTTCCCGGTACATCACGTGCTTCCGGACTTTGGGATCGAATTTCTTCATCTCCAGCTTATCAGGCTTGGTCTTCTTGTTCTTGGTGGTGGTGTAGAAATGACCGGTACCGGCCGTGGAAACGAGCTTGATTTTTTCACGCATGATTCAATCCTCAGATCTTTTCGCCGGCGGCGCGCAACTCAGCCAGAACGACGTCAATCCCTTTCTTGTCAATGGTCCGGATACCCTTCGTGCTTACCCGCATACGCACCCAGCGGGTTTCGCTCTCCACCCAGAAACGGTGGTACTGCAAATTAGGCAGGAAACGACGGCGGGTCTTATTGTGGGCGTGGGAGACATTATTCCCCGCCATGGGCTTCTTGCCTGTCACCTTGCATACTCTGGACATCTGGTAATCTCCCTGAAAAAAGGGGCTCTTTATACCATACATGAAAGCAGCCTGCCAGTAGGTGGGCGGCATTGCCTGCAAAGCTTATCCCCTGTAATTTATCTGTACTATGAAAAGACGCCTATTAATTACCAGCGCACTCCCCTATGCCAACGGACCCATCCACCTCGGGCATCTCGTAGAGTACACCCAAACGGACATCTGGGCCCGCTACCAGCGCCTGCGCGGCCACGACTGCGTCTATGTCTGCGCCGATGATGCCCATGGCACGCCGATCATGCTCCGTGCCAAAAGCGAGGGTATCACGCCAGAAGAACTCATCACCCGCATGCATGGCGATCATTTGCGCGACTTCACGGGTTTTGGTATTCGCTTCGATTTGTACCACAGCACCCACTCGTCAGAAAACTTTGAGATTTCTCAGGGCATCTATCGTGCTCTGCGGGCCGCAGATTACATCAACGTCCGCGAAATCGAACAGGCCTACGATGCGGTCGCCGGTATTTTTCTGCCCGACCGCTTCATTCGCGGCACTTGTCCGCGTTGTGGCGCTGCCGATCAGTATGGCGACAGTTGTGAGGCCTGCGGTGCCACCTATAGCCCCACCGACCTCATCAATCCCGTTTCCGCCGTCTCTGGTGCCGTACCCGAGCGCCGCAACTCGGAGCACTACTTTTTTCAGCTCGGTGATTTCAGCGACTTCCTCCAGCAGTGGATTCACAGTGGTACCTTGCAGGAAGAAATCGCCCACAAGCTGGACGAATGGTTCAGCATTGGCCTGGCCGACTGGGATATCAGCCGCGACGCGCCCTATTTCGGCATCCCAATCCCCGACGCCCCCGACAAGTTCTTCTATGTCTGGCTGGACGCCCTGCCCGGCTACATGGCCGCTACCAAACACTGGTGCGCGACCCATGACCGCAATTTCGCCGATTACTGGGGTCCCGAATCTACCGCCGAGATCTACCATTTCATCGGCAAAGACATCATTTATTTTCACGGTCTGTTCTGGCCGGCCATGCTCAAGGGTTCCGGACACCGCCTGCCGACGGGCATATTCGCCCACGGGCACCTGACCGTAAATGGTGCCAAAATGAGCAAGTCGCGGGGCACCTCCATTAGCGCGGAGCAGTATCTCCAGCACCTGAATCCCGAGTTCCTGCGCTACTATATCGCCACCAAGCTCAACAGCCATGTGGAAGATATCGATCTCAATCTCGAAGACTTCCTGCTCAAGGGCAATGGCGACCTGGTCGGCAAGGTGGTCAATCTGGCCTCCCGTGCGGCGGGCTTCATCCAGCGCAGTTTTGCGGGCCGACTGGCCGCTTCTCTGGGCAGCGATCAGGCCTTTTATGACGAGCTGCTGCAGACCCAGGAGGTCATCGGTGAGGCCTACGCCGGGCGGGAGTACGGCAAGGCCATGCGTGACATCATGGCGCTGGCGGATCAGATCAACGCCTACGTGGATCGGAATGCGCCCTGGGCCCTGGCCAAAGACCCGACCCAACGCGAGGCGCTGCACCGTGTCGCTAGCGTCACCCTGAACGGTTTCCGGGTGCTGATCACCCTGCTCAGCCCCGTGCTGCCGGAGCTATCGCGCAAATCGCTGGAGTTCCTGCAATGCGAATTGGACTGGGCGGGCCTGACCAAGCCGCTTCTCAATCACCAGATCCAGCCCTACACACATCTTTTACAACGCATGGAAAAAACCCAGGTAGATGCTTTGATCCAGAATTCTGCAGAAGGCCCCGCGTCGACCCAAACGTCACCAACGGCTCCAGCCGAGCTGAAAGAGGAAAACCCCTTCATCAGCATGGATGACTTCAGCAAGGTAGATTTGCGCATTGCCCGCATTGTCTCGGCAGAGGCCGTAGAGGGCGCCGACAAGTTACTGCACCTGACTCTGGATATTGGCGAAGGCACCCGCTCCGTGTTTGCCGGCATCAAAAGTGCCTACGACCCGACCAGCCTAGTCGGGCGCCTGACGGTCATGGTCGCCAATCTGGCCCCCAGAAAGATGCGTTTCGGCCTGTCCGAGGGCATGGTACTGGCCGCCAGCGGCCCTGAAGGCGGCCCCTTCCTGTTATCTCCCGACAGCGGGGCGCAACCGGGCATGCGGGTTAAATAAGGGATTGCGCCGCCGCCAGCACCCGGCGCTCTTCATAGGCTTCCCGGGCCAGGCGTACATCCTCCAGAAACCACGGAAGTTCTTTCAACAGTAGCGCCTGTGGGCCATCCACCAGCGCGGTGGCGGGGTCGGGGTGGAAGTCCACCAGAATCATGTTGGCACCGGCCACCACGCCCTGCGCGGTCACATGGAACACATCCATGATGCCATCCGGACCCACATCGCGACTACCCACGGAGTGGGATGGATCGATGCAGACGGGCATCCGCGTCAGCCGCTTCACGACCGGCACCTGGGCGAAATCCACGAAGTTGCGGTGCGGGTCACCCAGATTCGTCTTCATGCCACGCAGCCCGAAGACCACCTTGGTATTCCCCTCCGAAGCGAGGTATTCGGCGGCATTGAGGGATTCTTCCAGGGTGATGCCGAAACCGCGCTTGAGCAGCACAGGGAGTTCCTGCTGCCGCCCCACCGCCTTGAGCAACTCGAAGTTCTGGGTATTGCGGGTACCGATTTGCAGCATGACGCCAGTCGGATGGCCGGTCATTTCCAGCGCCTCACGAATTTCATCCATGTGCGACTCATGGAGGATCTCCATGGCGATGACGCGGATGCCGTATTTGCCCGCCAGATCAAATACCCAGGGCAGACAGCTTTTGCCATGTCCCTGAAAGGCGTAAGGGCTAGTACGCGGCTTGTAGGCCCCCATGCGGGTACAAACCTGGCCATTTTCCTGCAAGGCACGCAGCATTTGCTCCACATGCTCATGCGTATCCACTGCGCAGAGCCCGGCAAAGACATGCAGATTATCCTGGGAAAAACGCACCCCATTGTACTCAAAACCATTGCTGCGCTGGTCATCACTATGGCGACCCAGCATCCGGTACTCGCGGGACACGCGAATGGCATGTTCCACCCCGGGGAGCGCTTCCATATCTTCTATCCGGAGCTGTTTGGTGTCGCCGATCAGGTAGATTTCGCTGAGTAGCTGCTCAGCACCCTGTTCCTGATGAACTCGAAAGTGAATACCGGAGAAGCCGCGCAAATGGGTAAGCAGTTGTTGGAAGATCGGTGATTGCTCACCAAGGTCGGCCTGCAGGATCAAAATCATGAATTGCCCCTTTCGCGTATGCCAAAAGCTGCGGAGGAGCATAACATGGCGCCGCTCCCGCCTCTACGGAGTCAAGCGCATTTTACCGCGCTATAACCCCAACATGCGTTCCGGGCGCATGTAGCTATCGAATTCTTCCGCGGAGAGATGGCCGAGATGGAGCACTGCTTCACGCAAGGTACAACCCTCACGATGGGCATGCTGGGCGGCGGCGGCGGCGCGCTCGTAGCCGATGACCGGCGTCAGGGCCGTGACCAGCATCAGCGACTCCTCCATATTTTGGCGGAGCTGGTCTTCTGCCGGCTGCAAATCGCGCAGACAGTGGTCGCTGAAGGAGCGGGCAGCATCGCCCAGCAGTACAATGGACTGCAGAATATTGTAGACAATCATTGGCTTGTAGACATTCAACTCAAAATTACCCTGGGAGGCGGCAAAAGCGATGGCCGCATCATTGCCATAAATATGCACGCAGACCATGGTCAGAGCCTCGGCCTGAGTGGGATTCACCTTGCCGGGCATGATGGAGGAGCCGGGTTCGTTTTCCGGGAGATGTAACTCGCCCAGACCGGCGCGCGGACCGGAGGCCATCCAGCGGATATCGTTGGCAATTTTCATCAGGGACATAGCCAGGCCACGGAGCGCCGCGCTCAGTTGCTGCAGAGCTTCATGTCCCGCCAGGGCGGCAAACGCATTAGCCGCAGGGCGGAAAGGCAGACCCAGCTCCGCATGTAACCGCGCGCACACGGTACTGGCAAAATCCGGGTGACAGTTGAGACCGGTACCGACGGCTGTCCCGCCCAGCGCCAGGGCATAAAGACCGGGCAGGGTCTGCTCCAGTGCGTGTATGCCCTGCCGCAGTTGGGCCACATAGCCGGAAAACTCCTGCCCCAGGGTCAGCGGCACCGCATCCATCAGATGGGTGCGCCCGACCTTGATGAGCCGGGCAAAATCCCGGGTTTTACGCTCCAGTTCTCCCTCCAGATGCGTCAGTGCCGGCAGCAGCCCCTGATGCATCGCCAAAGCTGCGGCAATGTGCATGGCCGACGGAAAAACATCATTGGAAGACTGACCCAGATTGACGTGATCATTGGGGTGTACCGGCGTCTTACTGCCCCGGAGCTGCCCCGCCATTTCATTAGCCCGGTTGGCAATGACCTCATTGACGTTCATGTTGCTCTGGGTGCCGCTGCCCGTCTGCCAGACCCGCAGGGGAAACTGCATATCCCAGCGCCCGGCGATGACTTCCGCCGCTGCGTCACTGATCTTTTCGGCCAGCGTCGAATCCAGCAGGCCCAGCCCGGCGTTCACCGAGGCTGCCGCCCGCTTGATTCGTGCCAGGGCGTGGATAACCGGGAGGGGCATCTGCTCAGCGCCGATGGCGAAATAACGCAGGGAGCGTTGCGTCTGGGCACCCCAGAGGGCGTCATCGTTCACCTCGATAACGCCCATGCTGTCCTTTTCCTGACGCATATTCAGCGTACCTCCGCCAGTTTTTCGGCCTCATCCACCATCCCGGCCATATAATCCAGCGCCCGCGACCAGATTTCCGGGTCTTCCAGATCAATGCCGGTCGTCGCCACCACCTCGGCTGGGGCCTTGCTCCCGCCAAGTTTCAGCATGGCGATGTAACCAGGCACGAAGTCGGCCGGAGCAGCCCGATAGCGCTGGATCAGTGCCAGCGTCAGCAATTCGCCAAAGGCATAGGCATACACATAGCCCGGCGAACCAATGAAGTGGGGAATATAACTCCACCACCAGCGATAACCGGGACTGAACTGGATACTGTCGGCAAACTGCTCCGTCTGGGTTTGCATCCACAATTCCGCCAGACGCTCCTTGCTCAGTTCGCCCTCGGCACGGCGCGCGCCGTGCATGACCTCTTCAAAACGGTGCATGGCCATCTGCCGGAACACCGTGGCAAAGGTATCCTCGATTTTGCCACAGAGCAGGCCCAGCCGCCGCCGGGGGTCCTGCTCCTCGCGCATCAGCTGTCCGAAAGTCAGCATCTCGCCGAAAACCGAAGCCGTCTCCGCCGTGGTCAGAGGGGTATCCGCGTTCATATAGCCTTGTTCGCGGGCGAGATACTGGTGGATACCGTGCCCCAGTTCGTGGGCCACCGTCATCACATCCCGCACCGTGCCGGTGTAGTTGACCATGAGATAGGGATGCACATCGGGGGTCACCGGATGGGCGAAGGCCCCACCCCGCTTGCCCGGCACCAGCGCGGCGTCAATCCAGCCCTCGGCGAAGAAGCGCTGGCCGATGGCCCCCAGTTCCGGCGAAAAATCCGTCACCGCCGCCAGCACGATGCGCTGACACTCCGTCCAGTCGTAGCGGCGTTCGTCGCCTGGCAATGGCGCATAGCGGTCATAATCCATCAACGGTGAGACCTTCAGCAATTTAGCCTTGAGCCGGTAATAGCGGGCCACCAGCCCATAGCATCCGACTACTGCATGTTCCAGCGCCTTGACCATTTTGTCGGAGATTTCATTGCTCAGATTGCGGTCACTCAGCCAGTGGGGATAACGGTGCAGACGGTCGTCCAGAGCTTTATCGGCGAGGACGGCATTGAAACAGGTAGTGAGAGTATGCAAGCGCCCTTCCAGCCCCTTGCTGAGGGATTCGGCCGCATCCCGACGCAACTCCCGGTCGGGATCGGACAACAGGGTCAACACCTCCTGCTCGGTCAGCTGCTTGCCGCGCAGGGGAAAGCGCATCTCCGTCAATGTCTCATCAAAAAGCCGCTCCCAGAGCGCCCGCCCAGTCACTCGCTTTTCCGACAGAATTTGCTCCTCACTCTCGCTACGCAGGTGGTCACGATACCTCCGCCAGTTGCGCAGCAGGTGCGCCCAATGCGCTAGTGCTGGATCTGCCAGTAGGCTTTCTGCCCGGCTATCCTCAACGGCATTCCAGGCGATATCGAAGAAGATCAGTTGATTCTGAATGGCCGTGGCCGCCTCCTCGTAGGCCTGCAGAGCGGCACCATACGCCGGCTGATCGGCATGGGTCACGTAACTAAGGTAACGAAAGGTACCCACCCGACCGATGCGCTGGCGGATGGCTTCCAACTGCGCCATGGCCGCCGCTAGTTGCGCCGCGTCCAGACCACCCAGACCGGGACGATAGACCTCTGCGAAGCGCGTCGCGGCGTTGTCCGCCCAGCGCATGTCCTCGGTCAGGCGCGGGTCGCCCACCCCGGCATACAGATCCCCGAGGCGCCAGTGTATCTGCTCTGCACCCGTCGCTGCCTGATTTACGCCCTTCACCATGCTGCCATTCTCCCATCCGAGTAATGTTTGAGTGGCGCCACCGTTCAGCCCGCCATCTCCGGTAAACCCAGACCACGGCGTACACAAGACAACAACGCCGTCAGTTCGGGGGCGCGTCCTGCGCGTTGCGCCTGCCACATCATCTCTCCCAGACAATCCACGAAAAGATGTTCAGCGTCGTTTTCACTCAGCTTGCGGCGCGCGCTGTCGAAGAGGTCCACGATACCCGCAGGCTCTCCTAATGCCAAGATTTCTTCCAGGGCCACATGCAGGGACATGTGCATGTAGGGGTTACTCCGTCCCTGCTCGGGCGGAAAGTCCTGCTCCAGCCCGCGCTGCGCATCGGCCAGCAGGCCATGATATTCCGGATGGCGGAGAATGACGGCGACAATCCGCGTCTGCACCCCTTCCAACGGACGGCCCTCCTGATAGGCCCGCCAACTGTCCAGAAAGACCTGTCGATATGTTTCTCGTTTACTGCCATAAAGCATAATGATTAGCCTGTCAGAATATACCGGAAGATCATAGGCCAGACCGGCACGGGTAGGAAAGAGAGGCCCTTTGTGGTAAATAGGGCAGGTCCTGGAAGCCTAACCTGGCTTAATCAAAAGCACTTATCGCGACATTCTTTTCAGCGGGAGATCAGCGCATCATGGCCAACGCGAATGCAGTATCGTCAGCAGCAGTAAGCACCCTCAATGAACGTCAGTGGGAAGGACTTGGTAAAGTCGGTGACGCCGCCCTGCAGGTACAGAACCTGCTGCAGATGCTGCGCGACATCCTCAACGAATTGCCGCGGGCCATCGATACCGACAAGCTCATGGAGACCATGAAGCCGTATCTGGAACAACTACAGCGCGTTTCGGAGTCGCTGCAAGCCTTTATTCAGGGCAACTCCGGTGAGGAGCCACTGGATCGCCTGCGCAACGTGCTGAACGACGTCCAGAATGCGGAACTCGACAAGACCCTGAAGGAAGTCCTGCAACTACTTGGCAACCTGCAGCGCGCCGGTTTCTTCAGCTCCCTCGCCGCCCTCAGTGCTGAACTCAAATGCCCCATCATCGGCGAAAATCCGGAAGATATGGTGCAGAAAATTCATGGCGCCACCGCAAGCATACAATACTGGATGGATAGCGCCAGGCAGGGTATCGGCGTCGTCGGCAACATGGTCGGCCAGCTCGACCTGCCGGATCGCCTCGACGAAATCCAGGAAATGGCCGACCAGTGGATTCAGATGGCCAAGCGGGCCCAGCGCCTCATTCAGGGTGACGCCCCCAACCTGCAGGCGCGTCTGAGCGGCATGCTCGACATGGCGGAAATCCTCGGCGGACAGATGAACATCGCCATCGGCACCCTGCGCGATACCATACCGGAGGTGCTGGAAGGCGCGGAGATGAGCAGCACGCTCGCCACTATTGGTGCCGGTGGTAGCCGTTGGATGCACATCGCGCTGCGGGTTAAGACTCTGGCACGGGGCAACGCTGAAGATCTCGCGCAGCGGGTAGAAGGCTTGCTGGACCAGGTGGAACACCTCGTCGGCTATGCCGCCAGCGCGGGCTTCTTCATCCAGGCGGGTAAAGATGGCGTGGGCGCGGTCCGCAACATCCTCAGCGACATAGACCTGCCGGAAAAGCTGGACGACCTCGCGGAAGAAGCCGAAAAGTGGCTGAAAATCGCAATGCGTGCCAAGGCGCTGGCGCAGGGTAGCTCTGACAGCCTGGCTGATCGTGTTGGTAGCCTGCTGGGCATGGCGGAAGCCGCCGGCGACTCACTGCAGGCGGCTGCCAAGGCGCTTGCGGACAAAGGCATCCACCTGGAAAAACTGATCATACCGCGCGACGACCTCAGCATTGCCTTCGGCACTGCTGCGGACATGGTCGGCGAATTCTGGCATGACGGTACTATCCGCCACATCGGCAGCACCATTAGCCAGGGTGCCTTGGCCTGGCTGGAAATCGCGCAGATCGGTGCCAAGGCTGTACAGGGCGACGCGGAAAGCATCAACGCACGGATCAAGGAAATTGTTCAGGGCCTGCATGATGCTCACCTAGTGGACATGCTGCCCGACGTCTTCGCGCTGGTGGGTAGCCTGCAGAAGGCTGGCCTGATCGGCAAGCTGAACATGATCATGACGCAAATCGTCCCCATGATCCCCTCCGACGAAGTCTTCGCCAGCGGCGTGAACAAGACGATGAAGGCGCTGGAGCAGACCAGGACCGAGATGAAAGACGAGAGCAACAAGGGTGGCGGGATCTTCGGTTTGATTAAGATATTCTTCGCCCAGGACACCCAGTTCGTGCTGAAATTCGCCATGCGCTTCGCCGCTACCTTCCTGAAGGCGCTGAAGCAGCAGGCCTGATTTTTCAGTCCCCCGCAAAAAAGCCCCGGACCTCGCCGGTTCGGGGCTTTTTTGCGGCCAGTGAACGCTGGCCAGACCAGACGCGCGGGGCAGAAATACGGGTACTAAGCCGCGTGCCTGGCCCACCACACCTTTGCCTTCCCCGCTGCTGCCTTAGCCGCTGCCGGATCGCTCAGCCAGGCCTTCGCCAGGTCGACAATCTCCGCATTATCCTGCGCCCATACTGCAGCGCCAGCGGCTAACAAGCCCTGACGTACCGCGTTATCCGGCATTTTCGGACCGAGGATGAGGGGACAACCATCCGCGATGGCTTTGGCGAGATCCACGGCACCGCCTGCCAGAGTGCCACCCGGCACACAAAAATCCACGCAGCCGTAGAAAGCATCGCGCAGTTCCGCCGTTTCCACAAAATAGACGCGGGTTTTGAGGGGCACCAAGCTGGTGAGCAAACGACTATGACGGATGGTCTGCAGATGGTATTTCAGCGCCTCCCGATAAACGGGTTCGTAGCGTTCTTCCCGATCCGGCGCCAGCACCATAATGCCCATTTTCACCCGCATCAGCGCGAGAAAAATGGCGTAAGCTTCAGCATCTTCGCCTTCATGCAAATTGGGGAAATATACCACGCAGCGCTGCCGGTCCCGAAACTCCTTAAAACGCTCGCACCATTCCATGCATGTCACTCCTGAACCGCATTGTGGGATTTTCCAACCGCCGATGATAGGCGACACTGGCGCATCATTCAAAATTTGCTCAGCGCAGGCGCTCGTGAAGCACGCGCCGCTTTTGTGTTATATTAACAACAACACTCAAACAAAGAAGAACACACGCCCTATGTTACGAACACTTTTTGTATTCTCGGAGATGGTACCCTACTCCAAAACGGGTGGCCTCGCGGATGTCGGCGGGGCTTTGCCCCTGGCGTTAAGGCAACTGGGCGTCGATGTTCGCGTTTTGGTGCCTTACTATGGGCGCCCGGCCATGAGTGATATGCGTTGGTGTTGTGCCGTCAACGTGCCCTATACGGGTGAAACGGCCGAGCTGTGGTCGCTGGCGGAGCGACCACAGGTGCTTTTCCTCCGTTATCCTGCCTATTATGAGCGTGACGGCGGTCCTTACCAGGATACTCAAGGCGAAGACTGGCCAGACAATGACCGACGCTTTGCCCTGCTCAACCGGGTAGCTGTCGAAATCGCCCAAGGACGTGTAGCAGGGCTTCATTGGTGTCCAGACATCGTCCATGCCAATGACTGGCAAACCGGACTGATACCCTACCTACTCGATCTCGAGGCACGGATCGGCGCAGCGCGACCCGCCGTCCTTTTCACCATTCATAATCTGGCCTATCAGGGTTGCTTCGCGCCCGCCGCTATGGCGCCTCTGCACTTGCCCGCAGCGGATTTTCACTGGCTCGGGACAGAACTCTACGGGGCCTTTTCCTTCATGAAAGCAGGTCTGGCTTATAGCGACCAGCTCACCACCGTCAGCCCCACCTATGCCGAGGAGATTCAGACGAGCACCTTCGGTATGGGACTGGATGGGCTGCTCCAAACCCGATCTGGGCATTTGTCGGGCATTCTCAATGGTATTGATGCTATCCACTGGAATCCCGGCGCGGACCCTTATCTGCCCGCACATTATTCGCTACAAGATCGACTCGGCAAGACGCAGTGTAAAGCGCAACTGCAGAGCAGTCTCGGCCTCTACCCCGATCCCGAGGTATTCCTCCTCGGCATGATCAGCCGCCTGGTGGAGCAGAAGGGGACGGATATGGTACTGGATATTCTCCCTGATCTGTTACGCCACGGCATGCAGGTGGTGGTATTAGGCAGTGGCGATAAATCTTTTGAGCGGCAACTGCTGGAGATGGCCGCAGCGCATCCGACCCAGATGGCAGCGCGCATCGCCTTTGACGAAGGGCTATCCCATCGCATCGAAGCAGGCGCAGATGCCTTTCTCATGCCCTCCCGCTTCGAGCCCTGTGGCCTGAACCAGATGTACAGCCTGCGCTACGGCACCTTGCCCATCGTTCACCGCACGGGCGGACTGGCCGACACGGTCACCGATGCCGACGATTTCCGCCATCCACTACAACGCAACGGATTTGTTTTTGACCGCCCGCACAGCGATGCCCTGCGTGATACTGTGCTGCGCGCGGAAGCGCTGTTCCGTCAGCCAGCGCTATGGTCACAACTGCAAGATCAGGCCATGGCGGGCGACTATAGCTGGCAGCAATCGGCACGTGCTTATCTCCAACTTTATCACGCGGTGCTGGCGCGGCGCGCGGACGGTCACTAACCTCCTCCGCTAGCCGCTGATCCGCTATACTTGGGATTGGAAAGCGCAGCAGATCCGGGAAACAAGCGAAACCCAGGGGGAGAAGCATATGGAAATGCAATTTTATGGCGCCGCCGGGGGGGTCACCGGGTCCTGTCATTTGCTGAGCGTTGGCGATAAAAAGTTGCTCATCGACTGCGGCATGTTTCAGGGCGGACACGACCTGGAAGAAGAAAATCGCACCGAATTCGGCTTTGACGCCAAAGATATCGACTATCTGCTGCTGACCCATGCCCATCTCGATCACTGTGGGCGCATTCCTTTACTGGTGAAACGTGGCTTTCGCGGCGAGATCATCACCACGGCAGCCACCCGTGAGCTGGCGCGACTGGTGCTCATGGATGCAGCAGGCCTTGCGGCAGAAGAGGCGCGACGCTCCAACCGACGTCACCAGCGTCAGGGTGGAACAGAATCCGCGCCCATTTATGACCTCACCGACGTCCTCGATACTATGGATCGCTTTGGACGCACCGCGGATTATGCGCAGAAAATAGCGGTCTGCCCCGGCGTCAGTGTGACCTTCGGAGACGCCGGTCATATTCTCGGTTCCGCCTGGATACTGGTAGAAGCCAGTGAAGCGGGCAAGCAGCAGCGCATCGTCTACTCCGGTGATCTGGGCAATCGCGGTAAGCCCATCATCAACCCACCCACCCCCGCACCACAGGCGGATGTCATCGTCATGGAAAGCACCTACGGCGACCGCCTGCACAAAGCCATCAGGCCCTCGGTGGACGAGCTGCGCGATGCCATCCTCGATACCCTGAAACGCGGCGGCAATGCCATCATCCCCACCTTTGCCCTGGAGCGCGCCCAGGATTTACTGTATTACCTGCGCGAGATGATGCGCAATAATCAGCTCCCCGCCAACCTGCCGGTCTTTCTCGATTCGCCCATGGCCATTTCCGCCACGGAGATTTTTCGTCGTCACCCGGAGTGCTTCAACCCCGATACCCGTGCAGGTCTGCAACAGGGCGCCGACCCCTTCGCCCTGCGCAACCTCCACTTCACCCGCGAAACCAACGAATCCATGGGCATCAACCTGATCAAGGGCGGCGCCCTGATTATGGCCGGATCGGGCATGGCGACTGGCGGCCGGGTCACCCATCATCTCAAACACAACATCTGGCGCGCAGACTGCAGCGTTATCTTTGTCGGCTACGCCGCCCAGGGGACGCTGGCGCGGCGCATCATCGACGGCGCCAAAACCGTGCGGATATTTGGTGAGGAGATTCACGTCGCCGCCAAAATTTATACCATCGGCGGCTTCTCGGCCCATGCCGACCATGACGAACTCCTCGCTTGGTACGGCGATCAAAAACCGACGCGCACCATTCTCGTCCATGGCGAGGATAATGGCCGGGAAGGCATCGCCAAGGTGCTGCGGGCGCGGGGCTTGCTGGTAGATTGCCCGGTCATTGGAGATCATTATCCCCTATAAAAAAGCTTTTGCGTTGCGCTGCAACCATAAACGGCTACAATGCCTCAAAGGCTTTTACACCCACATGCAGGAGGAGTCGTATAATGTCAGGTCACTTTCCTTTTTCTGGCAAGGCCAACCGCGTTTCGGTCTTCGCCTTTTTTGAGGCTCACGACTGGAGCCTTGAAGCGCAAGAGAAATATTTTGAAGAGTGGTACCGGTGGACGAAAGACTACGTCATGAATGATGCCGATCTGAAAGCCGCCAAAGGCGTACTCTTCAGCAGCGACCATTTTGGCACCCATGCTGACCATGATTTCCATCTGCACGGCTACGCGGTTGCCACGCGCATGCTGGACCTCGGCGAAACCATCAAGGGGAGCATCCTGCCCAAGCTGGACCACGACATGCTCCACGCCCTGGAACACGACCATGAAGAATGGATCGCCGCCGCCAATGCCGTCGCGGCAAACCATCCCCGACCGGAAGCGCCGGAGATTGGTCGTTATCGTCACGTCTGAATCTGCGGTAACGGTGTCGGGTCAGGTCACAGACCCGAGCTCCGGCACCGCATGCAGCATATCTCCCGGCACCATCCTCTGCTTCCGTGGGTAGCACATCATAGATCCAGATCAAATTCATCGCTGCTTTGCGGCATTGCGTGCCGCCATTCCCAACCCCAAAACAGAGCTGAACTACGGCTCCCCTTTTCAGCTTCTGGTCGCCGTAGTGCTCTCCGCGCAAAGTACAGACAAGGTCGTCAACACCTGTACTCAGACACTCTTTGCAACAGCACCCACTCCAGACGCCATGGTAGCGCTCGGTGAGGACGGCATTAAGGCCCATATCCGTCGTCTGGGGCTGTTTAACGCCAAAGCCCGTCATGTGCATGCCCTGGCCCAACAACTGCTGGCCTTGCATGGCGGTGCGGTGCCCGCAGATCGGGAGGCCCTGGAAGCGCTCCCCGGTGTCGGGCGGAAAACCGCCAATGTCGTCCTCAACACCCATTTTGGGCAACCCACCATTGCGGTAGATACCCATATCTTCCGGGTCGGCAACCGGATAGGTATTGCTCCCGGCAAAACCCCTCTGGCTGTCGAACAGGCCTTGCTCGCTGCAGTACCCGCCGAATATGTGCAGGATGCACATCATCTCCTGATCCTCCATGGTCGCTATACCTGCATGGCCAAGCGGCCGCGCTGTGGCCACTGTCGGCTTTTCCAGTGTTGCGAATGGCCGGACAAAAATCAGTGGGAAGCAAAGTCATCCTAGCCAGCACCGGCTTCGCCATGGGTGCCCGGCATCCTGAGCGACTGCTGGCGCAGGCGGTCGAAGAGGCCCACCACAAGCTACACGGGCAGACCATTACCGCCGCCCTCTTTCTATTCAGCCCTCCGCTGTCCCCTGTGCATCCATCCATGTTGCAGGCACAGATGCGGCAGTTGGCGTGCCTGCAGATCGCAGTAGCGACTTTCCCCGGCGTTTTCACCGACGCCGGTCAGGCACTGGGGGATCCCGCTTGCGCCGTGCTGCTGCTCGCCTCACCCCTGGGGCTCAGCCGCAGCAGTCAGGAGCCGGGCATGCCACGTCTGCGCTGGGCGCGTCCGGATCAGACGACGCCGCACTGGCTTGGCCAGTCCGCCGGTTTCGGCAGCGTGAGCAGTCGTACCGGGTGCTTCTGGCTGCATGCCAGCGCCCGACGCGAACCTGTAGAACTGTGTTTTCGGGGAATATCTGCGCAGCACTCTGCCTGGTCGGCAGGGCTGCGGCCCTTGAGCGCAATACTTCCGGTTACCCGTCAGGAAGGCAACCTGCTGTTGCAACTGGAGCGTTATCTGGCCTTACCCATGCTGGCCCAGAACATCCCCTTCAGTATCCGCCAGGAGGCTCGCCTGCCCCTGGAGCGTTTACTCATCGGCGAAGTCAGGATGGACACCCATCCAGATACGCCACCCGACCTGCTGCATATCCGGGCTACCGATATCAATCGTAGCGGGCTCTGGCTGGAGCGGGCTCTGGAGGAGGGATCCCGTGCGTTTCTTACCCTCCGCGACCCACCTTCTGCGGAACGTGACACCCGCATGGTCTTAGAGGCCCTGGCGACGAATGCGCCGTCTCCGGCCTTCGCCTGGATTTCCAGTTCTATCGGGCGGGATGTTGCCTTCTTTGGCGGCGAAGACCGTGATTTGGCCCTCTGGCGGGAGCGTTTTCCACAACTCCCCACGCTAGGCGCCTATGGCATGGGCGAACTCCTGCCCACTCAGGAACACAGTCACCTGTTACGGTATAGTAAAGTCTATACGGTGTTTTCCGCCTGGAACGGGGTCAATCAGCAAGAATCTGAGGAACAAAGCAATGCTTTTAATGAGCCCTTGACGCAGATCAAGGAATAACTGACTGAGATGAACAACCATGGGCTGTCGTATTCACGATTCGAGGATATCTCCCATGAAAGAACAGCTACATCATCAGCACTTACGCAGCGATGCCGTCTATCCCTTCGACGCGCGCGGTATCGCCAAACGCTTTCGGCATGCCGCCATCTTCGGGGCACTGGATGCGCTTTCGGCAGGCGAAACGATGCTTTTTGTTAACGACCATGATCCGTTGCCCCTTTTGGAACAACTCCGCACCCGCTACGGCGATAAAGTCGCCATTGCCTACGAAGTCCGTGATCCGCACGAAATCCGGATACGTTTTACCGTGAATACGGCAGGTGGAGATCCGTCATGAACCTCCTGGGGGAACCCGCCCCCACCTTCGATGACCCGATTGGCCTGCTGCGTGCCTGCCATGAGCGCATCCTCGGGCACTGCCTGACTTTGGAGCGGCTCGCCGAACACCTCACCCAGTGCGGGGCGGATAATGAGGCGCGCCATGCCGCCACCCGGATACGCCGTTATTTTCTGCTGGCCGCCCCGCAGCATCACGCCGATGAAGAGGAAGATCTTTTCCCTTGGCTTTTACAGCAGCCGGAGTTTCCGGCCGTTCTGCGTACCTCGGTGAAAAATCTGGCGGCGCAGCATCGTCAGCTGGAGGAACAGTGGCAACGGCTGGATCAAGACCTGGCTGTGGTGGAAGCGGGACGTATGCACGCTCTCGGGCTGGAGCCTTTTATCGGCATGAATCGCGCCCATGTGACCATGGAGAATGAAGAAATATTCCCCATCGCCGAAGGCATGCTGGATACGGGAAAGCGGGCGAGCATAGGCGCGACCATGGCGCGGCGACGTCAGGCACAATAAAATGGCTACGTCCTGCCGGGCGCGCTGGGCGCTGTTCGTGTTGTTGGGTTCGGTACTGACGGTTACCTTGCAATTAATCTCCGGTTTCTTGCTCGCCATGGGAGATACCTCGATTTATGCATTTCATATCGCCGATGGCCTGACTGCAGCAGGCTTTCTCGCGGGGGAATGGGTTTGGTTGCTGAGCAGTACGCCGGGGCGGCAGACGGCTGCGCGCATTTTTCTGCTCTCCGTGGAATCTCGGCATCAACTGCATCGGCAGTTACACCGGGAGGCTGGGGCGTCCAAATCACTTCGTGATGGCCTTGATGCCCCGGTGGAAGGCCTTTTCCTCATTTTTGCCAGCATCACTGCGTGTATCGGCATCCTGTTATGGCAGAATCATGGCGGATTCCTCCCCTGGCATCGCACCATCGCGGAGATTCTGCTGTTTTTATGGCTACTGCACCTCGTGTTCAGCATTCATGATCATTGGCCGCGGCGGGTACGCCGCACAGAGGAGCAAGCATGACGCATGTAGTGACGGAATCCTGCATTCTCTGCAAGTACACCGACTGTGTGACGGTGTGTCCAGTAGATTGTTTCCATGAGGGCCCCAATTTTTTAGTCATAGATCCTCTGGAGTGTATTGATTGTACCTTGTGTGTGGCCGAGTGCCCGGTCGATGCAATTTACCAGGACGCGGACCTGCCGAATGGCATGGAAGAGTATCCGGAACTCAATACACAGCTCGCTAAAACATGGCCTGTGATCATTCAGAAAAAACCGGCACTGGCAGACGCCGAAGCGTGGGGCAAGGTGCGGGATAAGCGCATTTATCTGGATACCGGCGAGCATTCTGCTGAGACATCTTTGCCAGAGCCAACCGCACCCTTGGAAGAATACAAACGCACACCCGAGTTCGATAGGGAGCATATACCCGCCGGTTTATTGCACGATCATCACACCAAGGCTGGGGTTTGGGGACGCATCGTGGTCCTAGAGGGTCGGCTGCGTTACTGCCTGGATGACGGCAGCGGACGTAACTGGTCATTAAGCCCCGAGCGTCCCGCCTGGATACCACCTGATGTACCCCACCATGTGGAGGCGACAGATATGGTAAGGTTTTATGTAAGTTTTTGGCGCTAGGAAATCTCCATGGAGCAAAAACATTTCGCTGCGGACAATCACGTCACCTGGAATTCCGAGGCATAGACACTGCACTATGCAGACAAAAACCGTTCGAACTGCAAACAGGAGTCCGGCAACCCTTGGCCCAGAGCTAATTCCGTTACGCCCTGGACCAGTCGCGTTGATCCGCAAACATACAGGTCCGGTAAGACCGCTAGGCTACCCAGGTCATCGCGCAAGGCATCCATTACGCTGCCCCGATAATCCGCCCATTGATTGCCAGGACGTGAAAGGCATATCTTAACCTGCAATTGGGGAAGTTTATCCTGAATCTCGCGGATTTCCTCCTGACAGAAGAGTTCGTCTTCATATCTCGCGCCGAAGTACAGACGCGCAGGAAGCATTTCTCCCCAATCTGCCATGCGTCGCAGCATCGACAGTAACGGCACGAGACCTGTCCCGCCACCAACGAACCAACGTGGCCGCAGACCGTTTTCTCTCAGGGTAAAGGTTCCAAGTGGTCCACGTAGGTTCAGGCGGTCGCCCACCAAGGCGGATTCCAGATAGGTAGAGAAGGCACCACCTGGCCGCAGCGTGATGAAAAATTCCAGGTCGCCATTCCAGTTGGTGTTGTTGGCTAAAGAATAGGCGCGACGCGCATCGCTGCCAGGAACCTGGATTTCCATAAATTGCCCTGCTTCGAATTCCGCAGCTCCCCCTTGCGCATCGGGTTGCAGGCGTAACAACAGTCGTCGCGTACCCGTAGCCACCATAGTGACTTCTATCACTTCGGCCTCGCGCTCCGGAATGCGCTCAAAGCGGATGTAGTTGTAGTCATAAGGCGCCTCCAGAATCAGATCCGCTCGCGGATAGGTACGGCACAGAAGTACATCGCCTCGTGCCTGCGCATTTTCTGGCAGGGCTTCCATACTCACTTCCCCCAGGCGATAAGCACCTGCGGTGACAGTGGCCACGCAGGCTCCGCAAGTTCCCTTCCGGCATTGGGAAGGAAGCAGGATACTTTCCCGGTCCGCAGCGGAGAGTAAATCTTCCGCCTCAGAACAGGCGAAGGACACCCGTTGCCTATCACGGGTATGGATAGTGATATCGTAATTGGTCATGATGTGCTCATCCTTATGCTGCTTCGTCCGTTGCAGAACGAAGCAGCGATCCATTGTGTTATGCCGTATGCGTCAGGGCCGCCTGCAAATCCGCTTGCGCCTCGCCAATAAGATCGAGATCAAGATCGAAACGTGATTGGAGCTTCTGCACCAAAGTTGGTGTGAGATAGGCAGGTAGGGTTGGCCCCAGCTTGATCCCCTTGATACCCAAAGCCAGCAGGGAAAGGTGAATGGCTGTAGCTTTTTGTTCAAACCAGGAGAGCATGATCGACAACGGCAGGTCATTGACCCCACAATTGAACGCCTCGGCCAGGGCACCCGCTACCCGGATGGCGGAGTGGGCATCATTGCATTGGCCTATATCCAGCAGGCGGGGGATGCCGCCAATATCTCCGAACTCATGCCTATTGAATCGATACTTACCGCAACCCAAGGTCATTACTACCGAGTCGGCGGGGGCATTGTCCGCCACCTCCGTGAAGTAGTTGCGCGCCGGAGAAACACCATCGCATCCACCGACGAGGAAGAAGTGGCGAATGTCTCCGGATTTTACCGCATCTACGATTTTGCCAGCCACACCCAAGAGGGTGTGATGTCCAAAACCGATGGTGATCCGTTGATCTTCCGCATCGGCGGCAAATCCCGGCAAGGCCTTGGCAGCCTGGATAACGGGGGTGAAATCCCCATTGTCAATATGACGGACACCCGGCCACCCCACTGGGCCAAGGGTAAAAATGCGATTCTTATAACTTCTGCCTGGTTCGATGATACAGTTGGAAGTCATGACGATGGGCCCAGGGAAATCTGCAAATTCGCGCTGTTGCTCCTGCCATGCGCCCCCTAGATTCCCTGCCAGATGAGGGTATGCCTTGAGCGTGGGATAGGCGTTGGCTGGCAACATCTCTCCATGGGTGTAAACATGTATTCCCTGATCCTTGGTCTGCTCCAGGATTTGCTTCAGATCATGGAGATCGTGACCGCTGACCAGGATGGCCTTCCCTTTGATCGGGGAGATGCGCACAGAGGTAATTTCCTGCGCTCCAAAGGTCTCGGTGTTGGCAACGTCAAGCAACTCCATCACCTTCAGGTTCAAACGACCAACTGCCAATGATTCTTCCAACATTTCATCGAGGTCCGTTGGATTACTTGCCAAGTAATCCAGGATTTCCTCAGCCTGGGCATCGACCTCGTCACTCTGATAACCCAGGACGCGGGCGTGTTGAGCATAAGCGGCTACGCCTTTCATGCCGTAAATGATGAGGGCGCGAGCACCGATCACATCTGATCCGAGATGCTCTACGTTGGCGTTTATGGCGACGCCAGGGGCTTGACGCAGCAGTTGTTCCAGGCTATCGGCGGGTTGAAAGGTGGCTGGACCGGACAGGATTTCGGGAGCCGTGCCCTGTTCTCGCGCCGCTTCCTCGTACAATAATTTGATTCGCTCACGCCTTTTGGTGGCCTCCTGGATCAGGTGGACAAAACGTGTAGCAGTGAAGTTCACGTTGGTTAACGTGGTGAAAAGGCCATAAAAAATGAAGTCGTCCGTCTGTCTGTCGGCAACACCCACCGCCCGCGCCCGGCGCGCATACTGGGCAACGCCCTTAATAAGGTGCGTGAGAATGTCCTGCAGATCGGCTGTGGCCTCATCCTTGCCGCACGTTCCCGGCTCGCTGGTACAGCCTATTCCGGCGGGGGTACGTGTGGTTTGTTCGCATTGATAGCAAAACATAATGGGCGTCTCCTGAAGTTGTGGTGTGCGTCCGTAAATGGTGCCTGTCGCGGTCAGGATAATCCTTGACTTCGATCAAGGATCCAAGACCTATAGTATCTGCGCACTGAGCTACCAGACAGCGGAATGGGCAAGGTGGTCAGGAGACATTCGATCCTTGTTGAGCATACCGCCCTCCAATTGAGTTGCCGCATTTGTTTTATGAATGTTAATATGTGTTAATACTTTTATTTGTGTGTGATACGGACGTGAGTGGATATCCACCGATCAAGGCTGTGGTTTTTACATCCAATGGCCCCGAAAATGAAAGGAAACCACATGAAAGTGCTGATAATTTTCAACCGTGAGCCCTATGACAACACTGACGTGAGTTGGAATGGTTTGCGTCTTGCCGGAAAACTCTTGGAAGCGGGCCAAGAAGTAAGAGTGTTCCTGATGAATGATTCCGTCGACATGGCTCGTGATGTCTGCAAACCGCCAGAAGGATACGACCAGGATTTGTCCAAGATGCTCAAGGAACTCATTGCACAAGGCGCTTTGGTCAAGGTGTGTGGAACGTGTATGACCCGTTGTGGCATCTACAAGAATCATCCCTATTTTGAGGGCGCGGAAAAGTCCACGATGCCAGAATTAGCGGATTGGGTCACCGATAGTGACAGGGTCATTACATTTTAGCGGCTAACAATGCGTTGCACAAAAGCGTCTAAAATTGACCTCAGTAGAGCGTTTAAGCAGGATGGCAACCAAAAAACCCAGGCACGATACCCAGACCTTTAACTTATTATGGTGCGCAGTACTGGAGTCGAACCAGTGACCTTCGGCTTCGGAGGCCGAAACCGCCCATTTTTAATCCTTTCCGCATCAACGCGTTACAAAAATAACTTAAGAAGTTGCAATGTGTTACGCCATATTTCATGCATCGCCATTCCCTGATATTCCCTGCCGTTCCCATTTTCAGTATGGCGCCAGGGTGGCGCCGGTATCAACTACTTAGCTCGCCACCCTGTCACAGTGACGCCCATCAAATCAAACCCCAAGCCCTTAGACTCATTCCATTTGTCAGGACTTATTTTCATGAGCGACCAGCGCTTTTATCAACTCACAGTAAACTTTCAATGGGTTTTGACAGACGCCGTGAATCTGGCTCACGTCCAGCCCATAAATATCGTTAACGTATGTAACGTGGCGTTATGCACTACTATGTTGAATTTATTGAAGAAAGTATTGTTTGCCCTGGGCATGGCATGTATAATTTGAGTTGCCGGGGTAGCTCCCTTGGCGCTTTGTCTCCTCTGTTGGGCGGGGGGTTACCCCGCCCAGACCTAGAAGGCGAAGCGGTCTAAACACAGAAAATATGGAGACACAAAATGGCAGCCTTGACCAAAGAATCCCTTGAACGCCTGCTTCTATCGGGCCGAATTACCCCAAAGCGCACCACAGCCATACGGAGGCCATCTTCTCTTGCCGCCCCTGACGGCAGCAGGGACAGGTACCAGTACCATGAGGACGCTCTGGAAGCGCTTCGCAACGATGCATTGACCCGTGCGCAACTGGATTACTTGCAACGGCAAGCTGCGCTGCGGGCAACTCGCATCTATAAAGAGGTTTCCAAGCTTAATCTGGAAGCTGTGCTCTCACGCTCTCCCAAAAAAGCTTCGGCAGGAAGGCTAGGAAGGCGCGCTGGAGATGGCACCAGGTCATCGGCGAAATCTGGTGACGGCAATGATGATGGCGATAGTGACCCAGACCCGGAGCGCCGCCCGTCCTCCTCTTTCCATCTCTACGATCAAAGCGCGCTGGCCGCTCTTCTTTGCATAAGTAAGCACACTCTTCAAAATCTTTACTCGAAGACACCTCATTTACTCCCGAAAGCGATCAGCATTCCCGGCGCCCGCGGTCCCCGGTGGACCCCAGAATCCGTTCAGGAATGGCTGAATAACCGCCCAAAGCATACCTCTACACCCGCACCGGTCGCGGCGCCCAAGCGCAAAGCAGGCCGCCCAAGAATTGCGTTGACGGCAGTCAAAGGCGGTGCGCAATGAACCGCGCCGCCCAGCACGCCCAGCAGAAGAGGCAGGCAGAAGCCGATACCTGGTTGTCACAACACCAGGGTTGGGATGAGGATATCCCAGACCCTGATTCATTGGCTCAGCCACTTTTTACATGCCCTGAAAACGAAGATGGCAGGGAAAAATACGACACCCGGCGCGCTGTTTCAGAGCCCGGACCGCGGCTCCCGGATCTGCCAAATACTCCCAGAAAACGTAAACGCCGCAATAAAAAAGCGGCCAATATTCAACTGATTCGCGGGGCTTCAGAGCAGGAATGCCTTGAAACGGCGGAATTTAATGCCGCTGTTTCGGAGCGGATAAACAGAAAACGCGATTTTGCCATGCAGCAATATACCGGCAAATACAGGGAAGTATTAAGCCTTCTTTTGTTGGGATTGCCAACAAAAAAAATTGCTGAGAACACTGGAAAAACGACGCGTAGAATCAGACAAATCGTGAATGGCAACGCAAAGCGCGGCACTATTGGACTAAGACAATTCCTTGCGAGTTTATGTGAACCACCCCCCGACGTAGGCCGAACCCCACGGCTAACCGTCGCGGGGGTGGACCATGGCATCTGAGCTTTCAAAAGATTGGGTTTCCATTCTCAAACGCAACAATGCTTTGACACGTGAAAATGTTCGACGTGCCCTGAAGAATTGTGAGGATGAACATCAGCGGTTGGCACTACAAACTGAGCTGGAAAGGCTTAATGCCAATCTGTCCGTAAGGCATCCCAGAAAGGAAAAACTGGCTTCTCAGGCACAGCGGTCGATTACGCAGGATCATGATCACAGGCCTTTCACGGATCACCTGCCATACAAGCCGTGGTGTACGAATGACCTAGGTGCCGGGTTGAGCATCAGACCGGCCCGGACTGCATTGGCGTACCGCTATTTACAGTACAACTCCTGGCATATGGTCTGGACTTTGGCGCAGGACATTGACCGCCAAGTAGACCGTGCTTATTTCGAGAAGCGCCGGGCGCCACTACCTAATCGCGTTGTCCTTAACCCTAAAAATGGCCACGCCCACGCTCTGTATTTCCTCTCGGCGGGAGTTTGCCGTACCAGCGCCGCCAAGCTAAAGCCTTTGAGATACCTCTCGGCCATCGAAGGATCTCTGTGCAGGCAACTGGATGCCGATCCTGGATTTGCCGGGCTCATCACTAAAAATCCTTTGCACGGCAGTTGGGAGACGTGGAATTTGCATGATCACAGGTATTCCCTGGGGGATCTGGCTGCATATTTGGACTTGAGCGCGGCAAATGCCAAGGCATACCGCGCAACGGTGAAAGAGGCTCACGGCTTGGGCAGGAATGTCACCATGTTTGATGATGGCCGAGTTTGGGCCTACCAGGCAATTCGGGAGCATTGGGCACCCAATGGGTTCGATCGCTGGGCAAAAGTTGTCCTGGAGCGTCTAGAGAGCATTAACGGGCAATTCCAGGCCCCGCTGCCATTCTCCGAAGTGAAGGCTACTGCCAAAAGCATCAGCAAGTGGACGTGGACCCATATTACCCCAGGTGGTCTGCAAGAGCTTATCCAGCGCACCCATACGTCAGAATTGCAGGCGGAAAGGGGCAGGCGCAGCGGTGTAGTGCGCCGCGCGGGATCTATCACTGAAGCCGCCCCATGGGAGCAGCAGAATATTAGTCGGAGGACATGGTACAGGCAGCGCTCTGGATTGATCGTCTCAGATGAACAAAAGCCTGTGGCACACGAACCTATATCAGATAACAGCGCTTAGGATGGCCCACCCTGGTCAAGCAGATCCGCGTTATCGACAGGGTGGGCCATCCTGGTCAAGAAAACCTGCCTAGCCCAGAAGGAAATCCATGGTGGTCAGGCCAGAAAAGTTTTTCGTGGACCAGACGAGGGCGAAACGGTGCCGCCCCTCCCATCTAATACATTGAGTGGGCCGTTGAATCCGTACTATACTCTCGGCATGGCTACTCAACTGCATGACAACAGCATCGAATACCTAACCAAGACCGAGCGGCTTATGAAAGCCATCGTTGAATTGGTGGGGCATTCTTGGGCGATAGTTTGGGTGGCAAGAACCTTGGAGCGGAACGCGAAAGCGATCTATGCGAATGCCGTACCTAATAATGCACACCTCGCGGTTCGTTTGGATTATTTGGTGGATTCGGCGCTGTTGAGCCGTAACAAGTTTAGCAGCTCAGGTTTGAGTGCTTTTCTAGCGCGGCGATATCTCCTCAAGGATGCAGTATGGTTGGCGAGGGCAGCATGTGTGCTACGCGGCGAGAACCCTGCATCCATCCCCACGCTGGATCCCTTATGGCGCTCAGCAGCAGGCGCCCTGTCCGATATCTTCAGGGTTGTCTAAGCAACGCCTGAAGGACACTATTGAACTGGAGAACGCAGCCATGCGGCGGCGGCTCATGTGGCCAGTACTTGCGATTTTCACCGTGATCTACGCTGTTTCTTTGGGCTTCGGGATCTACGGTGCATTCCTGCACTGGCCTTGGGAAATCTCCGTCGCCCTCATCAGTAGCGCGCCGACTGTCGCACTCGTGAGCATTCTCACCAGGCGTTAGAGTTTAGGCTGTCCAATGCTGGTAGCGATCAAGAATGCCACACCCCCGCCTGTTAACGGACAAAAAAGTATCATCCTGGATCAGCCGTATCCCATTGATTCTACGTTTTGAACAATTTCCACGTTTCACGAAGTATCATCCTGAGTAGCCCCACCGCCTTTGCCGACCCTGTGATGGTGGACAATAAAGTTTCATCCTGGCGCCTACGGGCATCCCTTGTGCTTGCGTTACACCCAATGACACATAAGCAGCGGAAACGGACCTTCACAGCCGGCATGGGAAGGGCTATTATCGGCCAAGAACAGCCGTTCTGGTGTGAGAGAAGGAGATAGGCGTTGGACCATGTCGCATAATACCAGTTTATGTTAAATCTTGGCGCAATCTTGTGCAGCGACAGATTAAACCACTGTCCATTTTTTATTAGGGCCTATTTGCTTAAAATTATGAGGAGTCTGGTGTGGATACAAAACTCAATCCATGCATACGGTCATTCAAGATTACTGGTTTGCACGGCGATAAGGATGTACATCTTGAATTTGATTCCGCTTACAAAATAATCATTGCTGAAAATGGCACTGGGAAAACTACGGTGCTGAACTCCTTATTTTATTTGCTTACGGGTCAATTCAGAAGATTATCACAAATTGAGTTTGAAAAAATAATACTTGAATTCTCAAGTGAAGAGCATGTGGAGTTATCGAGGAACGACATTGCGGTGGAGCTCCCCAGCAATTTGGAACGCAATTTACATTACAAACGGCTAACACGATATTTAGGAGATAGCACCACCAAGAACCTTATTGAACAGGCTATAACCATCGATAAATTAGAGGGTATTAGGGCAACTAAAGAGTTCCAAACGGCAAATAGAATGTTTCCTGGCCCAACCATGGAACTTCAGCGTATGCTGGAGATGATTCGCAATGAATTGAATGATGATTTATTTTCCTCCAATCTCTCTGAAATAAAAAATCAAATAAAAATTTCCACACCTTTAGAAGTTTTTTATTTACCAACTTACAGACGTGTTGAAGAGGACCTTAAGAGATTGGGTTACGAAGGGGAGTTTTCTGATGAGAACGAGCAACTAATCCATTTTGGCATGCGTGACGTGTCGGGAAGATTCAAAAAGGTAACTTCAGAAATTATTGAGTCAGCAATTACTTGGTACTCCAAAATTAGCGGAAGAATGTTAGATGAATTAATGACGGGTATTTTTGTAGATCAGGAACAGCTCGAAAAGATTTCGAATCCAGAAGCATTGGAAATTGTACTGGATCGGCTTGGAGCAAACGTCTCAAAAGAAACAAAGACGAAAATTTTATCATTGGTTGAGTCTGGGGATATAAGAAATGATAACCACCGTACGCTCGCCTATTTTTTATCTAATCTCCTAGATATTTATGAGCAACAAAAAGATAAAGACAATAGAATCAAGGAGTTTGTTAAGGTTTCAAACAATTACTTGAGAGGCAAGGAAATCAGGTACGACGAAAGTAATGTAACCATCAAGGTGATAAATAAAAGAACAGAAACTGAAGTTTTATTAGAGAAGCTGTCTTCGGGAGAAAAACAGCTTGTATCTATATTCTCGAAGCTATATCTGGAATCGACGAAAAAAAGCTTAATAATTTTTGATGAGCCGGAATTGTCTCTTTCCATTGAGTGGCAGAAGACTCTATTACCTGACATTATTGCTTCTGGGCAATGCGGCTTATTACTCGCTGCAACGCATTCTCCTTTTATATTCGAAAATCAACTTGATAGTTATGCTGAAGCATTGAATGTTAGTTATCGGGAGCGAAGCGATGGCTGATCTTGTTTCTGATCTTAGACGGAGTCGTGAAAACTATACGGTACTATACCAAAAGATTATATTAGCATATGAAAAAAATCATGAGGCTTTTTTCTTTGTATTCGAAGGAAATGATGCGAAGTACTATAGCGTTAGAATTGACGGAGTGATCCGCGCAAGTAGTGGTGGTAGCTACCCGCTATCTTGTCATGGAAAAGCGGATGTTTTGAAACTTCATAACCTCGTTGTTAAGCATGAAAAACTATCTAAAGCTAACATATTTTTTTTGTTGATAGAGACTTTGATGAGTTATGTCACTATGCATGCTCTGAAAAATTGTATGTCACGCCTTGTTATTCAATAGAGAATTTTTATGTAAGTGTAAGCGCGGTTCGCAGAATACTAACTAATGAATATGGCGTGGAGAGCCTCTCTGATGATTCTGAAGAAAGCGAATTGGAATATCTTATCAAGGTTTACGATAGACTGATAAATGAGTTCTGTGATTCAACAACAATTCTGAATGCTTTTATTTTTTTGCACGTTAAAAATGAGAATTCAAGATCGAGACTTAACCTGCGCGGGCAAGATATTACAAGTATGGTTCGTATTTCTCTGGGTGGCATTGAACAGAAATATGAAGTTGAGACTTTCTCACAATTGTTTCCAGACGCGAGCGATATTGATGATGCCGAGCTGTTAAAGCAGATTTCAAAGTTTATCCTCTTAGAAAATAAACCATGTTGCTACAGGGGAAAATATCTTATAGAGTTCTTGAGGATATTTTTGACGTTATTAAGAGATGATAGAAATTCCGAAAATCCACAATTTTTCAAAACGAAAGGTAGGGTTGGGCTTAACTTATCGAAGAATAATATACTTTCAGAGCTTTCACAGTATGCTGAAACACCGCAATGTTTATTAGACTTTCTCAAAAACTAATACCAACTTTCTGAATTTTCTTGAAGATTCCTAACGTATTGAAGCTCTAAGCTATAGTGGACAAAAGTTCCTAGACAGCAGCCTAAGCTGTCAGACAGGGGCGACAGTTACCCATTAAACCGTGGTTTTTCAGATACCAAGAATCTGGTCCCCCGAGTTCGACAGTTCATCGGCAAAAATCGTCAATTTCGTAACGTCGCCCCAGCATTCATAGGGGTTTCAGCGCGTATTTTCTAAAACTTCTGTGGTGGCACGTTTTATCACTTAGGCTCTTTTATTGACATGCCTATGAACGCTGATAAAGTGGCGGCATGCATGTGAAGATCACCACCTCCGGCAGCCGCCGCTATGTCCAGCTTGTCGAGTCCTACCGGGATGATGCCGGAAAGGTCAAAAAGCGTACCGTCGCCACACTTGGGCGGCTGGATCAGGTCGACAGTCAGTTGAATGCCGTGATTCAGGGCCTGATGAAGGTCAGCGGCCAGGTACCCACCCCGACGCCAATGATTTCTCCACCATCCATCGCTTTTGAAGCAGCGCGTGCTTTTGGCGATGTCTGGGCCTTGACCGAACTCTGGAAGGAGCTGGGGTTCAGCGCCCTACGTCAGGTGTTCCGCAAGACCCGCCATACGACCGATGTGGAAGCGCTGATCCGGGTGATGGTCCTCAACCGGCTCTGCGATCCCGAATCGAAACTGGGCGTACTGCGCTGGGTGGAAACCGTCGCCTTGCCGGATGTCACCGTGACAACGATTACCCACCAGCAACTCCTGCGCAGCATGGATGCCCTGATGGAGCAACAGAGTGCCGTAGATGCTGTGGTAGCCGGACTGTTGCGCCCCCTGATCGATCAGGACCTGTCCGTGGTCTTCTATGACCTCACCACGATCCGCAGTGAAGGCCTGGTCACGGTTCCCCAGGACGTCCGTCAATTCGGGATGGCCAAGGAAGGTCTGATCGCTCGCCAGTTCATGCTGGGGTCGTGCAGACTGCAGAAGGTTTGCCGATCTACCATGAGGTCTTCGATGGCAACACCGCTGAGACCAAAACGCTGCTGCCGACCCTGGGCAAAGTGCTGGAGCGCTTTCCGACAGTGCGGCGCCTGGTGCTCATCGCGGATCGCGGGTTGTTGAGTCTGGACAATCTGGAGGCGTTGCAGGCGATCCGGCTGGCCAACGGGCAGTCGCTGGAGTTTATCCTGGCCGTACCGGGGCGGCGGTACCATGAATTTACCGATCTGCTGGATAGTTTCCAGCGGGAGTCGTGCAACACTGCCACTGAAGAAGTCATCGGTGAGCGCACCTGGAACGACCTGCGGCTGGTTATCGCCCATGATCCCATGACGGCGGCGGACCAGACCGCCAAGCGGAATGCGCGGATCGAAGCGCTGATTACTCAGGGCGACCAGTGGGCCGGCAAACTGGATGATCAGGACGACGGCAAAAGCATCGGGGACGCAAACTCTCCGACAGCGGTGCCAAGGCACGCTTCTACCATGCCGTCTGCGAGGCGCATTTATCGCGCATCATCCAAGTCGATATGGCCGCACAGCAGTTTAGCTACGACATCGACAAAAGCGCACGCACCCTGGCGGAAAAGATGGATGGCAAGCTCCTGCTCGTGAGCAATGTGCAGGACCTGTCACCGGCGGAGGTCGTGGCCCGCTATAAGTCTCTCGCCGATATCGAGCGGGGCTTCAAAGTGCTCAAATCCGAGCTGGAAATCGGCCCGGTCTACCACCGCCTGCCCGACAGGATACGGGCGCACGCAGCGATCTGCTTCATGGCGCTGATTCTGCATCGGGTCATGCGCAGTCGTTTACGTGCGAGTCACACCGGGCTGACGCCGGAACGAGCCTTGGAGCAACTCCACCGCATTCAGCATCACCGAGTTCGTCTCAATGGCGCCCCACCCGTATCCGGGGTGTCTTCCATCCAGGAATGTCAAAGCGAGGTTCTGCATGCCCTCCGGGTAAAAAAACCAGCCGCGTCTCAGCAATTGACGCTGTTGTAGTGGAGCGTTTTGAAATCGCTATTTTCAATATCAAGGAGTTGCGAGATTAACTGTCGAACTCGGGTGGTCCTTGCGGGGGCCTTTTCCGCGCTAATATGTGACCAACAACCCGTCAATCAATCAGTGTTTACACCCTGTATACTGTCACGAGGCTGGATGGCCGGTTTGGGTCGGATGATGTTATTTTATCGCCGGCAATGAACGTCCGAAACGGTCTGCTGCCGACCATCAGGGCTCAGAGCTCAACCGCGACAGGGAGCCGTCGGTGAAATGGAAACTGTCACCTAATATGCTTTCTTCTAAGCGGAGGAAATAGATCGAATAGGGATATCCAGAACCCTAAACATTGGTTTTGTTGGTTTCTCTTTTGTGACAAATTCATCAACTTTCGCGGAAATCGCAAACGATATATGAATCGCGTCCATTGCTGCAATACCATTTTCTTCCGCAAGCTGTTGGGCATGGTAGAGCACATTGGTATCCCATGGCAACATCTCTGCATAAGCAAAAATTGTTTCGTAAAAATCGACTTCTATTTGATTACCTTCATAATGCGGTTTTGGTAGAGTTTCCAAGCGAACGGCATCACTTGCAACCAGATGTCGATCCTTATCATCAATGAGTTGGAACGCGCTATTGCTTAAATCATCCTGTCCTAAGAATGCTGCGATCAAAATATTAGAATCGATATAAGTTCGCTTAGGCACCCAAGCCCCCTCCCTTGCGCAGCCGAATTTCATCCGCCAACTCAGGTTCAGCAAGAAGTCGACCACCGTTTAAGACGTATTCTCGGCGTAAAGCGATGAGTTTTTTGCCTAACTCAGTGCGTGGCTGGTAGTAATCGACCACAGCATCACCAGTGATGTCTAGCGCGGAATTGATAGACACTGAAACAGGTGCACTATAATAATACGGAATATAATGCGGCTCAACGTCTATGGAAGATGTTGAAGTCATATTATAGCTTAACGTTGTTGCAAGCAATAAGTAACAAGACTTAGCTGCAATAGATACAGCATATTCATTCATCGTTTTTAATACTCCGGGTCCATTCGTTCGATTGCATGTGATGTCAGTATTTGTTCAAAGAAAAACGTCTTAGACCGATCATGCAAGCTTTCGATTTCGCTCACCATTGCATCCCAGCTCTTCTCTTGAGGCGTGTAGCTCTCCAAGTCAATTATCGTTCCCTCGCGCTGGCCTCCAATCGGACCCACCTTGGTTGGTGTAGAAATCTGAACCACATGACCAACACCATCATCCGAGAGTTCGACCCGCATTTGCAATTGATTCTTACCAATTTGGAACTTCCCCAACTTTATCGATAGCTGCAAGGACGACAGGTCGGGGGCAGGCTCCAGAGTTATCAAATCTATATAGCGCAGACTGTGTCGCTCGGTAGTTTGGATCAAACCGCTCTCACGAATAAAACCTATCGTTTGCACAATCTCTTCCTTGAACCTCTCCCATCCTGCGTAGGGCGCACGACAATTAACAGTAACGACACGATTACCAATCTGCCAAAGAAATGAGCTGTCTGGATCTTCCAACCGAATTTTCGGGGCAAAACGTAGGTTGGGGTCCATGTCGGCAACTATTGGTGGAATGTTGATCGTTGGAAGAGGTGTATGCCTCAGGTGGGGATGGCTTACCTGTAATGCCTTATAAAGCTGGCCCGCCAGAATGTCCCCAGCCCCAGGCACGTTGAACTGCATCTGCCATATCGCCTCGATGAGGGGCGCATTTTTTAACCGTTTAGGAATAGCCATAGTTTCATTGCCCTACGTTAGAGGCGGTGTCAAGTGCAAGCACAACACAAAACGAGTCTATCACGCAAATCCTAGTCCGCCCCAAACGTCCGCTATCAGTCTTTAACTGTCATCAGATCATAGAGAATACTACGGCAGCCAATCGTCCGTGAGCAAGGCCTCGCCGAGGACCGCCACCCCATGACCATGCCTGCATTATTCGCGGTAGAGTCGGGTGCGTCTGTCAAGCAGGTCCAGCCCCCCGTAATTCAGAGGAAACGCCAGGATGATACTTTATTGTTCAGGATGAAACTATTTTTTCCGGGATGATACTTTTTTGTCCGTCAACAAGAGGGGGGGCGCCGCCGTGGTAGTGTATTTGCCGCATGATAGGCAGCTAGCTACGCATTTGACTTGATGTCACCCGATTGCGTGACCGCCTCCACTCTAAATAAGAACGCAACCACAGAGGGGTAAAGCCACACTCGTGAACACCGTAGCACTTTAGTATCGGGATGGAAACGCTTGGAAAAGCTAGAGGCTCAACATTGACTCCCTGCTTATTTTTGTGATGTAAATAATAAAGGCTGAAGGGTTGCGTCTTGATAATACAGAGTTCGTGAGGGCGTGGATATTCGGTTGCTGTTACCATTGCGTGAATGCTTTGTGAGTGACGTCTAAAGAGGTCAACCCTATTTTTCCCTTCTAGTGGAATAAAAAATGGAAATCCATCTATAGTGCAATATCTAGCTAGATCATAATGTGGTTGATTGTTATTCATTACATAACTGGCTGTTATATTGTTAAGGCGTTCTATCTCTGCTAGCTCTTCCTTTGTACCATGCTGGCTATATATCTGAAAATTACCACGAATTGTCAGATAAGGATCTGCAAAGGCGGGCTGCATATCGTTGAGTGAACAATGCGGTTTCGAAAAAGGCAAAATACAAGAAATATAATGTGATGGCCTTATCGCGACATGGAACCCTTGGCGCTTCATCTTTGAAATACCACCAATTGACATGCTTATTTTAGTAAGCAAGCTGTTATTCTGATAAAATTCAATCTTACGCTCAATTTCAGACTTGAATTCTATAGCTCTTATAGCTGCCTTTTTAAAGTCGTCATCTGAGCAACACTTTTGTTTTTTTTGCATATATATAAGCCGTAATAAAATGCATATGAGGACTCACATGTTACATGTATACCATACTCCACCTTACCCACAAACTCCACCGCCTTGATGGACGGCTCGTTACTGCGTAACGACCAGCCAGCGCACGCGCCAGCTTGCCGACCACAACCCCGCCTGCCAACCGACCCCTTGTTGGGGGTCTCCGTTGGCGGGGCTTCGGGCCGTGGATTTCATGGATAAGCCTGTTTCGCGTCTAGTTACAAATAAAGCGGCAGCCAATTTCGTGGCTAGTCACGATAATGAAAACATTTTATTACCGCGACTAGTCGCAAATAAAAAGCCCCCGAACAGGGGGCAACACTGCGACACACAAAACCTGAAATTAAAAATGCCAAGGCAACTGCGTACCCAACACAATGCCGAGAAGAAACGTAGCAAAAATCACGAAAAGCATGATGACCAGATTGATTGAACGTTCTGTTTTTATGGCTTCTCTGACCTTCTGGTCCAATGCGTCACTACCGCTCTGAACCCACTGCGCCACCACCGCATCCTTTCTGGCAATTATGGCCTTATCCACTTTTCCGTCAAAATCTTTCAACGCGGTTTGCACCTTAACAACCGCCTGGTCTGTCGCTAGATGAACCCCTTGGCCGATTGCCTGTGCGAACTCTCCCAAATTAGACACCAGGGCAGCCCTTACCCGCCCAGCCACATCTTCACCACCGGAAATCACCGCCTTTTGAATCATGGCTGGTATGCTTGTCACCTCATCATGGATGATCGTTGCCGCTTTGCCCGCCGCTATCGCGGCGGCGAACGTTGTTTTAGTCATGATGTACCCCCCGTAAAACGGGTCATCACCCCGTAATTGGTAGGTTTGCGTCCATTTGTTGAGCGCTTTGAGTTCTTCGTGTGGCAGCAGATCAGCGATCACGTCATAACCCGAAGGTTCTGGTTGTCCTTGGTGCGTTTCGGTTTCGGACACTTGCGATGCCGGGAGGGTGGCGTCCCCTCTCTCGCACGCCAGATTTTCCAGGTGTTCCAAATCGTTCAGATCCTCCATATCATTCTCCCAATGTCTGGTAAATGGGTGCCACACCTTCAGCCCATGCTGTGTCTACCCAGCGCTTGACGGCCTGACGTTCGATGACGGAAAGCCCAACGTCTGCGGTGACGATCTCAGAGAGTGGCATTTGAATTTCCCGCAGCTTACTGACTACCCGCTCAGTCAGACCGGGCAGCGTGACTTCCAGACCGCCACTTTGCAGCCAGGCAGTGCGGGCTTTGTGGGTAGCCCACGGCAATGCGTCGACGGATTTCAGCCTAGTATTTCGCACCGCAACTTTTAGATCGGCCAGCTCGCAAATCTTGCTTTGCATGCTGAGTCGTGCGCTGTCTTCACCAACATCCACCATCCAGCAAACTACCAGTTTATAGCCTAACCCTTCGATTGCCGGAACAATCAGGTCCGCTTGGGCATCAAGCGTCTTCCCGGCACTGGCGGGTGTATTGATGATGATATGGGAATCACCATCAACGCCCCGTTCAATTTCATCAAAGAGTGCGACAATCGCGTCTTCAGACATATCAGGCCTCGCCAAATCCACGGCCATAATGTTCATGTCTTTCGTGTTCTCAAAACGCGGAGCGACATCGAAAATAGTGCTGTCCCCTTCGACCAACGCAGCTTTTCCAAACGTATGCACAGCATAATCAGCCACCAAAGCCGCAAATGTGGACTTGCCGACACCCCCCTTATCCCCGTGTACCACCAAAATGCTTTTCATGGTAATGCTCCTTTATTGAGGTCCGATAAACTTAATTCTTGAAGGCTTATTTTCTGCAACATCTGTACTTGTACTGATAGCCGGCTGGCGGGAACTCTTGCCCGACTTTGGCACCATCACTTTGCCAGTTCTTATTCCCGCATTGATCCTGCGAAACGCCTTGCCCAGGTCCCCGCTTTTGTCTTTCGGAACGGCAAGGGCATCGGCAATATCCACCCAGGTCCAAAGTAATCGCCGTGCATTCGTTATCTGTTCGTAATTTTCCAGTAACAGTGATTGCCAACCGTGCCGCGAAGGATTCACCCCGAGCGCCACCAGATCATCCAGTTTCCTTGTCATTCTGAATCCCCTTGGATGGTCCAAGTGCCATCCATATATATGTGTGCTAAGCGGAAACATTTGGAAATGTGCGCCGTCAATCCGCCACACTCGCCGCCAATCTGCCGTGTGTGCCGCCAATTTGCTTTTGTCGGACAATTGCGCTGTTAAAGTGCCACCGGAATGCTGTCTGTAGGGAAAACGTGCGCCATTCGTATGCCGTCAGATTGCCATCAATGAGCCGTCTAACTGCCATGCTAGCCGTCAATAAGTCGCCAATCTGCCATGTTAGTCTTAAAGAATCGGGATTGACGGGCACCGCTTCGCAGTGCCCTTTATCACGCACAGCCCCACCCCTATCGGGATGGGACCGTGCCGTTTGCGCGGCACTCTGTGCTACACCGCTCCCGGCGCTACGCACGGTCGCTCTCCAGACTCCCAGCGCCACTGTGTAACGCGGTCGTTGCACGTGGCAGCCGCCCATTCTCATTCCACATTTGTTTCCGCTTGGCACACATTCATGAGGGTACCCAACCCGTCCGGTGGTCCATCAATATAAGGAGGTGAGTCATGCTGCTGCAAAAGCATCGGAGGCAGGCGCGGAAACACGAAATGCCAGGCGCATCAAAAGTGGTAACCGAGCGCCGTCTAGAGTTACAGAAAAAATCAGATTTTGAATACGGTTTCCCGGCAGAAAATGTGCGCTATGAATCGCGGTACGACCATATGAAGGAAATTGGCCATGACCACTAAATACACCAGAAAGGAGCGTGCAGAATGACCCCGCCGACCCAAGATGAAATTCGTATCGGAGGCGGCGTTGCGCACTTTGCAAAAAAGTCTATCCAGTCCGCTGTTACGCGAGCATTGGCGGGCGATAAACGCGATCAAGACATGCTTATCAACAGCCGTTTTCTCTCGGCCTTTTTCTATTACATCAATCAAGATGTTGAGCGAAAAGCAGCGCGCAGGAGGGCAAAGCCATGATCCGGAATACGCACTTATCGGGTTCCCCTTCCGCCGTAGCAAAATATATGGAAAGCAAATACGAAGAGCACATGACTAGGTCCGGGGAGGTCAAAGCGACCGGGTACTATTCAATGAGTGGTGGTGCGCAATCGGAATGGTTTGGAAAAGGCGCTGAAGCGCAGGGCCTTGCCGGGGCGGTGACGGCTGAAGATATGGTGCGCGCGTTATCCGGTCAGGTAAGGCATACCGGGGAAGACATATCGACAAGAGGTGGTCAGGCGGCAGAAACGCGCAGAATGGGAGAAGAATTAACCATCGCGGCGCCGAAAAGCGTTTCCATTATGTCGGTCGAGGATCCACGTATTGTCCAGGCCCACCAGAACGCCGTCAGGGCTGCCATGCGTTATGTGGAACAGGAAATGGTTCATGCTCGCATTGGCAAAGGCGGCGGTAAGGGCAACGACTTTTCGGAGAGTTTAACCGCAGGGCTTTATACCCACGAAGATGCCCGCGATTCATCGACGGGGCAGGTAGCCCCTCATCTCCATACGCACGCCATCATCTCAAATATGACGCAACGCGCAGACGGAAAATGGGTTGGCATGAAGCTAGACTGGGGCCACAACAACGAAAAGAAAATGACCGCTGACACAGTATATAAAGCTGAACTGGCCAGGCAGGTGAAAGCGTTGGGTTACCAGATCGAGAAAGGCAAGGGCGCCAACTTTGAGATCGCAGGCATCAGCAGGGAGCAAATTGAATATTTTTCTCCCCGTTCCCAGGATATAAAAAACGAAATCGGCGGAGAACGTGGTGAGGTGTCAGCGAAGGAGCGCCAGGCCGCACAAAATAAAACCAAAGGTAATAAATCGACACTTAATCAGATTGACCAACTCTATGCCTGGCGTCACGAATTTCGTGAACAAAATATGGACCTTCACGCCATCCATGATGCTGCTGTGATGCGTGAGGCCACTGGTATTCCGGTAGCGCAGATAACGGCAGAGGATGCCCTTAAATCTGCCATCCGCCATCTATCAGAGCGCGATTCTGTCTTTTCTGAACAGTCTCTCAAGGCAGAGGCGCTCAGTGCTGGCCTGGGCGATGTCTCACCGGAGGCCATAGACGGCGCCATCAAATCAAGAGCGGGGGGATTGGTCTATGCAGGCAAGGCCGAAGGTTTGCATGACCGCCAGTTCACGACCAAGTCCGCTTTATACCGCGAAGCGGAGATCCTCCACCGGGCAAAAGACGGCCAGGGTAAGTCCGAAGCCGTTGTACCAGAACAAAGCGTTGTACTCGAAGTATCAATATCAACCGCTGAAAAGGAGTATCAAAATGGAACAACTGATCAACCCGATGAGTCTGCCCGCGACGCGTCCCACATTGAGGACTTTACTGATATCACCGCCCACGGTCTGCAAGAATTGCGCTCAGAGCGTTTGGCAGGTAACGGACAGCGACAAAATTCGGATTTATTGCCAGGCGCTGAAAGTGCTGGTGAGCGACCACTTGAAAGCTTGCGACTTGAATCCGCCCAAGCCGCCGGAAACCCCAGAGTAGCGCAAATCATCGCGGAGCGTGAGCAAAAACAGGGCTTCACATTCGGTGGCGGTCAGCGTGCCGCCATCGAGTTGGCCCTGACATCCACTGACCGTTATATGGGGATAGTTGGGTATGCTGGCGCCGGTAAGACCACCAGCATGGCGGTCATTGCCGACGAGTATAAAAAGGCCGGATATGAAGTGATCGGGGTTGCTCCTACGACCAAAGCGGCTAGCGAATTGACCAGCGCAGGGTGCGATGATGTGCGCACTCTGGCCAGCGTCAATCTCCAGAAAATAGACCCGGACAAAGCGGGTCAGCCAAAACTATATATCATGGATGAGGCCGGAATGGTCAGCGCGAAGGATCTGGATGCTTTTTTAAAGAAAGCGGATGCGGAGGGCGCGCGGATTTTATTTGTTGGTGATCCGCGCCAGTTGCACGCGGTTGAAGCCGGAACGCCTCTGGCGCAAATGTTAGAAAAGGGTGTCATTAAATTCGCGACAATCGACGAAATACAGCGGCAGAAAGATCCAAAGTTACGGGAAATCGCCCGGTCATTCGCCAAGGGCGACGCGGTGCGAGGCGTGGAGCTTGCCAAAACTTACATGCGTGAAGTCACAGTGCCGAAGGGCGAGGACAAGAGTGTGGCGCTGGCCAACGCGGCGGCTGGGGAATACTTGAGCCTTACCCCGGACGCCAGACAGCAAACGCTTGTGTTGGCGGCCACCAACGCCACCCGCCAGGCCATCAATGGGAAAGTGCGCGAGGGGTTACGGGCGGAGGGTAGCATAGGTGTAAGCGAGGTCACAGTGACAGCATTAGATAAACTGGATCTGACCCGCGAGTCTGCCACCCGCGCGGAGCATTACGTGAGCAAAGGCAAAGATAACAGTCTAGTCCTCGTGCAATTCAATGCTGACGTGAAAGACAAAGAAACCGGCGAGGTATCGGCAGCTAAGGATTCTCAGTGGAGCGTAACGAGCACTGGCGGCGGAAAACTTACCTTGCGGGCACTCGATGACCCAAAAAAGCAGATCATCGTTGATCCCGCCAAGGCGAGAATGAGCGCATACACATCACGGGATATGTTGTTAAGTGTGGGTGACCAGATCGTATTCCGGCAAAACGATACCGAGAGGGGCATTATAAACGGCACGCAGGGGCGGGTGGTTGGGGTCGATGAAAAGACCGGCAAAGCGATCATTCTGACCGCCACTGGCCAACAGGTGGCGATCGACCCACGGCGCAGAGAGGTCATCGACTATTCCTATGCCAGAACCGTCCACAGTTCCCAAGGTGCCACCGTTGAGCAGGTTATTGTTGTGGGCGAGGCAGCAAAGGTTGCTACTGCGGAAAGCGCCTATGTTGCCTGCAGCCGAGAAAAAAACGGACTTACGGTTATCACGGATAACATTGAAAAACTCTGTAAGGCATGGGGCAAATTTGCAGACAAGCAAAGCGCGCTTGACGCCTCAAAGATGCAGGCGCCAGAAAGTCTGGACGAACTCCAAACCGCCCGCTGGGCGGCCTCTCGCGACTTGGGGAGAGAGGGTGACCTTGCCGAAAAGCGCGCACTGGAGGTGGAGCCAGGGCAGGAGCGAGAAGGTGAACCAGAACCCGAACATGCGGCATATCAGTTCTCCTCCGAGCCGGAGGCGGAGATGCAACTCGGGGAATAAAAATGTTTCCGCCTTGCGCACATTAGTGAAGGTCAACAGCACAGGAGATCAGAATGATGAATACAAAATGGGAAAAGAAAGTGTTCTGGCGTTTCATTTACCAGGCAGGCTGGTTTTTCAAGCCCGCTAGAAATCTTTACCTCAGCAAGGTGCGCAAGGAATATTGATGGATAAATACACTGGCCCGAACGATCCGCGTTTTCAATCAGGCTCTGGTTTTTTTGAGGTTATAGGCTTGGGTGCCGCAGTTGGCGCCCTGGCCGGGTACGTTGCGGGCTGGGAGTTTGTGGGAATCTGGAAAGGCGCGGGTTTTCTATCTCCGGACACGATCATCGCGGCAATTCATCAAACTGGAATATTCCCACAGCCGTTTGCTTTACCACTCTCTGCGGGTGCCGCAGTTGGGGTGTGCGCTGGCGGCATCTTGGGATTTTTCGCCGGTAACATCTCCGCCGAGATCCACATTCGCGGATCCCAATTAACACGGAAACCACAACTTATGCAAAAGGCGATTCTGGAAGCATCGCCGCCGGTCAAAGGAAAAAACCAGGGCATCCGAATCCACCCCAAAATCCAGACCACCGAAGCCTTGGAAGCCTCGCACCTGCTCATTGTTGGCGGGTCAGGTGCAGGCAAAACCACCATTCTCTGGCCCGTGATTAACCAGATAATCGAACGCGGGGATAAGGCCATTATCTTCAGTTTCAAGGGAGATTTTGAACAGAAAATAGGGAAAGGTGAGGCAATCGGAAAGCAGTTCGCGCTGTTGGCGCCGTGGGATACACGGTCTGCGGTATGGGCACTGGGGCGAGACATACGCACCCGGCTTGACGCCGAAGCCTTGGCCAATACGCTCATTCCTGAGCCTGAAAAATCAGACAATCCGATGTGGACCAATGGGGCCAGATCATTGGTTACAGGCATCATATCCGATGTTCAACGTGAACACGGCGAAGATTGGGGCTTCGCGGAATTGGCGAAGCGCTGCGCCGAAGCTCTCGCTGATTTCAAAGTGCTCAAGGAAATAATAACGCGAGAAAATCCAGTAGCCGCGTCACTTATATCAGGCGGAGCGGATAGCAAAACGACCACGTCTTTTCTTGCCAACATATCCGCTTACCTCACTCATGTGGTGAACCTTGGGGTGGCGGCGGATGATTTGAAAGACGCGGCAAGGGGCAAGCAATGGAGTGTAAATAAATGGATTGCAGGCAAAGTTCCACCTATTGCCATCCTTGGATTCCGTCCATCTGCGAAATCAATCAGTAAAGCGTGGTGCGCCAGCCTGATCGAACAAATTGTATTGAAGCTGGAAGATTTGCCGGACATCGAGTCGTCTGACGAACGGCGAATCTGGCTCATCCTCGACGAGGTTCCCAGAATGGGGAAGGTTCCGTCAATCACGGAAGCCTTGGATGTTCTGAGGTCAAAAGGGGTCAGAATTGCCTTGGGTTGCCAAGGCATTAACCAAATTGAAGAGGAGTACTCAAAAGCAATAGCGCGGGACTGGGCCATGCAAACTGCAACCAAAATTGTTGGTCGCGTAGTTGAACCAGAGGACCAAAAATGGGCGGCGGCGATTTTGGGGGAGCGAGAATTGGAGCGTTACGCAGCATCTACGAACGTGCAGTCTGGTAGCAGCCAAGGCGGAGGCAGCAGCCAGGGCGGCAGCTACCAACGGGTGAAGGAGCACACGGTGTTGCCTTCGCAGCTTGGGCAAATAGTGAAGGTTACGAAAAAGGGGCCTCGCGCAATCATGACCGTGGCAGGGTCAGAGCACGTCGGGTTGCTGGACTGGCCATTCCAGCCAAATCCAAACCAGCGAGGAAGCAGAGAGAAGCATCAGGCGCAATGGGTGCTACCGCGTTATGCCCGACCAATTTGGGGCGCCGTCCCCCCGAAGGTGGATATTCCACCAGTCATTGACGTACCCGCTAAAAAAGAGAAAGACCCACAGCAGCCGAAGCAATTGAACATCCAGCCACCCGAACACCAGCAGGTTGACCAACCACCGCAGCAACCAGGCGAAGGGGGAGGCGTGGGCGAAATCATGGGTGATCATATGGCTGGGCAAGCTTTGGACGCGCTCATCCCCGGCGCGGGAATGGCTTTTGAAATGATGAAAATGGTAACCGAGATGTCCGACTTTACTGGAGGAAATGCACCCGCATTACCGGTGCCACGAATCCAGCAAGAGCATGAGGACCTGGCAGAAACCGGGGTTGAAGAAGAGGCCGAATAATAATGTTTCCGCTTGGCACACCTTAACAGAAGCAGACACTATTAAAAGGAAAACCCCATGAGCAGCATCGGCATTTCGTTGTCACCACCCAGCACGGACATCTCTACCGGCTTGCTTTCATCGCTGCTCGGGCCAAACTGGTGGCTACTGGCGACCGGCGGCGCCCCCAGCGGAGCAGGTTCCGTCCTGGCGCACCTGTTCTCCATTTTCGATATCGCCTTACTCATGTATGTCAGCGCCTTGCTCGTCTATCAAGCGACGGTCGGCGGGATGGCGACGGCACACGAAGGGACGCCCCTGGGGAAGCGTTATCACAGCATCTGGGCGCCAATTAGAGGCCCTGCCGCCTTCGCCATGCTGTTTCCGCTGCCCTGGGCCAAAGGACTCGCGTTGATTCAGTGTATCGCGTTGCTGGGAGTTTACTGGGGTATCGGGGTCGCCGATGATGTCTGGTCGGGGTTTGTCAATGAAATACCGAAAATGTCGGGGACGTTGATGCCGAGCCAGCAGAGCACCACGCGGGACAACCGGTTTGTCGGTAAGGCGTTGTTGATGGCGACTGCTCAGGAGTACCTGATTCAGCGGGATCATATGCCATTGAGTAGCAGTTGGATCTGGCGCGGCGGGGTGAACAGCGGAGACTGGATACTGACCCAGCATCTGGCTTCCACCGCTGCCGGCACCACTGTTGCCGGGGTGCCCGCAAAACAGTTTATCGCAGGACTCGGCACCATCGAGGTCTCATGCTCCAACCAGATGCAGAGCAGCACGGGTGCCAACCAGGGAACCTTTGGTGGTGGCTGGATATCTGGCCTGGGCAACATGGTAACCAACGCTTTCAACTATACAGCAAATGCCGTGGCCCAATCTGGCTTGCCGGGGTCTTCATTGGCGGCATCGGTCGTCCAGCCAGCGCAAAACAACCCTGTCTGTGTGTCTGAGAAAAACGCCGTCGTCGGCGCGATGAATGAGATTTACCCCATTGCAACACAAATCGTTAATCAAAATGTGCAGACGGACGCGAGTCCTGTTCTCCCATCACAGATTGCAGCAGCGGTGAAGATGTATCAGACTCAGCAGGCGACGGCCTACAACCAGATGAACAATAACAAGCAGTCGGCGCTTATCGCGCAAACGCAGGCTTTCGCGAACGAAGCGTCTGGTCTTGGCTGGGCATCCTCTTCTTTCTATTACTGGACGCTGAACAACATCAATGCCGCGTCACAAGCCTACTTGAAGATGTTGCAGCCTAAAATCATGATGCCGAACATGGCTTATGTCGCGCAAAACTCTGGAAACTTCGTTGAACCCGTCATGCTTACCGCAGACGCAGCGATCAATCATTATGAATCCAGTAACAATTACATGAGCAGTGCGGAAGCTGTGGCGACCACCGGGATGTCCGCAGGCGGCGTACTTTCATCCGGAAGTGGGGCAAGCTGGATGGGCGGAAAGGTCATGAATGTCGTCAGGTCTCTGGACTCCGGTAATCCGCTGGCGAACATGATGTCCGACGGACACGACATCATTCTGGCGGGTGGCATCGTCGCGGCTGGCCCCAGCGCCACCATAGCCATCGCAAAAGGCGTTGGCTATGCAGGGGGGTTCGCTGCGGGCATGTTCGTGCCCGGGGCCGATCTCACAGGCACATCCGAAGTCGCAGGAGCAGCAGCAACCGGCGGAGCCCTGGCATACGGCGCCGGCAAAGTGATGGGTGCCGGAGCACGTGCTGTGTCTGCTATGAGTGGTGCAAGCGAATTCGCTGTGCCTATCGGGTTATTTCTGGTCGTAGAGGGTGCCATTATCGCCTACGTCATCCCTGCCATTCCCGGCGTCATTATGATCTTCGCGGTGATCGGCTGGCTGTTTGTCGTCATGGAACTGATGGTCGCCGCGCCGCTCTGGGCCGCCGCGCATGCTTATGCCGAGGGGGAGGGATTTGCGTCGAATGAAACCAAGTATGGATACTCGGCGGCCACAGGCATTGTTATGCGGCCGGTCTTGCTGACGTTTGGCTTTATTATCATGTTCTTCCTGATCTTCATCGTAGGCCATTTTGTCGGTGCGGCGATGACCATCTACATGATGGGAATGAATGGATTTCATCTCGGGATCGTCGGGTCAGTTGCTGTGCTTGCCGTGATCATTGGTACGATCTGGGGATCGATTAAGCTCGTTATGAAGCTGATCACGCATCTCGCAGATGTTGTACCACTTTACCTTGGTGCTCGTGCTGGTGGTGGCTTACACGAAGGGGAAATTGGCGTACAGGCGGCGACGAGTGGGGCAACTAAGGCAAAAGTGCTGGCGACTGGGACGTATGGCGTTGGTGCCATGAACAAGCAAAGAAAGGCAGACGCGGCCATGAATGGCACTGGTGCTGGAAGCAGTGCTGCAAAGCCAGAGAGCACTACGAATCCGGGGACGAATGCCGGGAATTTGGGCGCGGGGGACACCAAGGGGAAAGGGGGCGACGGCGGAAATGTGGAGGGACGCCAGGTAAAATAACATGATACCCCACTTTTTGTGGGGCTTCTCATTGACGTGATACTTGCTAATTGCGCGGTGCTTCCGATAGTGTTTAACGCGCCTTTCGGCCTTTGCGATCAGCAAGGTCCAACCCACCCGCAGGCGGTTGCCGCATCAAGCATGCCTTGCGCAAACGCAGCGAACTCATCTTTGGACAGGTCTGACGAGTCAACGCCTTGCCCAACGAGACGCATCGCGTCGCAGTCAGCTTCCATCGTTTCATCGTTCCAGGTCCACTCGGACCCATGACGGTCACGCCAGGTTTTGATGATTGCGGCATCAGTAATTGCGGTAAAACCGATGCCGACCTGCCCCAAGCAAAAATACACCCCCTCCTGATAGCTTGCGCTTGGCGTCGAAAGCGCCCGAGCAGGAGTATTCCTGCTTAACCACATGTGCATCTCCGCCAGATCGGCGTCACCCATTCCCATAAATACGGCAGGACACGGAACGTTGCCCCAGTTGCTGTCCACACTTTGTCCACATTCTGTCTTCATACTCATTTTGCACCTCGTTGCGCCATGGAAAACACGACTCTAAACCACACGCGATAGCAATGCAACACCATGATTTTATTGATAACTCTATCATGGATAAAATAGCGTTTCGGCTAGTTTGACCTTACTGGTGAAGAAGCCGCTAGATTTGTGTTACCGAAACTAGACGCGAATAGGCTTCCACTTTATTTGAAACTAGTCGCGCTTATATAATAATGCTTGCAATAGAGCGTCTAGTCGCGTATTGTTTCCACATGGACAGATCGCAGGAGGATGACAGCATGACTGAGATAGCCGAACAACCCAAACGCAGGGGCCGCAAGCCAAAGGGAGACCGTCCAATGACTAACGCTGAGCGGGTTGCCGCGAGCCGCTTTCGCCGCCGGTTCACGGATAGCGGGTATAGCGGGAAGCAGGTGTCGGTGATGCTGGGTGGACGCGCTCACATGGCCCTAGATGACCTCGTGAAGCACTTTGACAATGCGGTGCAAAAGGAAGTCATCGAGGCCGCGTTGATCTGTTACGCGAATACTTGCATACCACGCGACTAGACACGTTTTATCTCGCCTGGGAAAGTCGTTCAGTTACTATAATCCACATTCTTGCGTATTTTTATAAACCGAGACAGCAACGGTATTGCCTTACATCGAGGATAATTTTGCAGTCCATTCTCCCTAAATATACCCCATTCCTTGTTGGGATCTTTATGATGATCAGTGTAATATATGTTGCCAAATATATCGCTATATTGTAAAGTTATCACCCACTGACCACCAAGAGAGTGGCTGTAATTTGCAGGATTAGGGTGACTCACTGTTGCATATATTCGTTTTTGATTGCGTAGAGTGCTTTCTCCCACACCAAGCGCCATAAGGCTCCCGTTGGCGGTTATAGAATCGTGTTGAAATGTTACGATGATCTTGCAATTTATGGCGGGACCTTTGCCAATATTTTTTATCGGTAAATTTATTTCGTAATCACCACGCTTATACTTGTTAACATAGTCTGTTGGAGAAAGTGCCCCCTCACCCCTTTCGCTAGTAAAGTCTATAGCCTGATTCCTGCTATATCCCGAACCACTCCAATCTTGCTCTATCTGTAACACGGGAACATTCTCGTATCTGATTATTTTTTTAGTTTGCTTCACTGATTCTTTTATAGACTGCTTTGTAAAGTAAGCCATAAGTGCAGTAGAGCCAGCTGCGATAGCAGTTGCCAATACACCTAAAGCAGTAAACTCAGTCAATGTATTCATTTCGTTCCGCCCCATAACCTCTTCCGCTTTGTTTACCTAGGTTACCCTAGCATTTTCGCCAGATCCTCGGCTCGCAGGTGAGTATAGCGTTTCAGCATCTGCAAAGTTTTGTGACCCGTGATGGCCGCGACCTGCATGGGGTTCAGGCCCTTTTCAAAGAGACGGCTTGTGGCCTCATGCCGGAGATCGTGGATTTGGTCCCCCTAGAAATTAGAAAAGTCGTATTGATAAATCTGATACCCAGAAATTTCAGGCGGTTCCTTCGTTTCGATGGTTGCCGTTATGATTCCAGGGCCTACCGGTTTGCACTCCTCTGGATCAAGTTTGCAGTCTGGGAATAAACCTTTGTTCTCAGATATCCAATCGAGTGCAGCTTGCTTCGTATCAAAAAATTTTGGCTCATGCAGCGATGTACCTACCGCTCCATTATCCTTGTTGCACGTTATAATCCACACCATTTTTCATCATCCTTATAAAATAAAAAGAAATACAGAATCTGAATAATAAAACATCATATTTCCATTCCTGAGCCTGGATAATGATCTAAATCATCATCCACTTGTCTTTTGGCAGCATCTTCGTTGTCAAAGTTCCCGTGACAGTTGCTGGTTGACTCATCAATGCAAATTTCCCACTTCCCATTAGATTTTTTCCTGATTATCCGGCCACGATAGGGTATTTCTGACTTCATAGTAATCCTCCATAATATTGCGCATTATTTAAAGTGTAGATTCATCCCATTCTCTTCGCTAGGTCCTCCGCTCTTAAGTGAGTGTACCGCTTCAACATCTGCAATGTCTTGTGGCCAGTGATGGCCGACACTTCCATGGGATTGAAGCCTTTCTCAAAGAGGCGGCTGGTGGCTTCGTGACGGAGATCATGGAAGGTGAGGCCGGTGATATTTGCACGCTTGCATGCTCTATTATAGGACTGCTTCACGCCTTCATAAGTGGCGCCGAACACACGCCCGTCCAGATTGCGCGGCAGAGCCTCCAACGTCACTACGGCACGACTGGAGAGTGGCACTGTGCGTGCATCGCCGTTCTTACTCGTTGGCAGGTGCGCGGTGCGCTTTTTCAGATCTACATTTTCCCATATCAAGCCGCTACTGACCTTTACCTGCAGATGTTTTTCGTTGGCGTCCAGCGCCCCGGACGGATCCTGCTTCCATGTCTCTACTATCTCACCTGCCCGCATCGCGGTTTCAATGGCAAAGACGACGACCGACCGAAGCCATGGGTTGCGAGCATCTGCGCATGCGGTCAACAACCTGTCTTCCTCATCATCGACTAGTCGCCGATTCCGTGAGGCCGGCAGTGATGGTTTTTTCACCAGGAAGGTAGGGATGCCACCTGGTAGAGCGATCCCCCATTCCTGTGCGCCCTTCTTCAATGCACGCTGGAGAAGCCCCAGTTCATGCTTCACAGACTGAGGACCGACGATTTTCAAACGGGCATCACGATAATCAGCGACCAAGGATGATGTCAGAGCAGCGAGCGAGTATTTACCAAGCCCTTCCTTTATATGCTTCACCCTGGAGACTTCCCGATGCCCACCCTTCTGGGTAGGCAACACCTCACGAGCATACCTATCTATTAAGGAATCAACCGTGGTGCGCTCAGATTCGCTTCGGGACACAAAAAGGCCCCGCATCATTTCCGATTCCGTCACCGTGGCCCATTGCGTAGCCGCGGCTTTGGTGCGAAAGGTTTTAACGACCATGGGGAAGCCCTTACGCTTGATCTGGGCTTGCCAACCGATGGTGATGCCATCCTGGTCTTCTCGGGATCTGATCGTTGCCATATTTGCACCCTGCTTCTTATCCTAGTATGGCGTCAGGGTGGCATAAATTCATTTTGGCATCAAGAGTAAAACTTAAGTCGCTGTTTTTTATGGTGCGCAGTACTGGAGTCGAACCAGTGACCTTCGGCTTCGGAGGCCGACGCTCTATCCATCTGAGCTAACTGCGCGTGGCCGAATTATAGGGAACTCGCACCGCCGTTGTCCAACCTTTCCTGCGCAACTCTCTGAAAGTCCAGTGCCAACCAATACTGCTCAGTAGAGCGCGCGCGCGAGGCTTCCGGCTTGCGTACCACTATTTTCTTGAAGTCCCGACGCAGCGCCCGACGCAAATCCTCCGCGCCGGACCCCATAAACACCTTGATCAGCAGCGAGCCACCCGGCACCAGCCAGCGCTGAGCCATATCCAGCGCCAGCTCCGCAAGATCAATAGCACGCGCCTGATCGACGCTGGCAATACCGGACATATTGGGGGCCATGTCGCTCATAATCAGATCAGCGCCACCCGGCAGCGCATCCCGGCAGGCTGCCAGCACTGCGTCTTCATAAACGTCACCGCAGATCACTATGGCGTCCGCCACCGGGTCCATCGCCAAACGATCCACCGCCACCAGTCGCCCCTTCTTGCCGATGAGCGGCGCCGCCACCTGCGTCCAGCCACCCGGCGCTGCGCCCACATCCAATACGCGCATACCCGGACGGATAAGGTGATCCTTCTGCTGAATCTCCAGCAATTTGTAACTCGCGCGCGAGCGATACCCCTCCTTCATCGCGCGCTGCACGAATGGATCTTTAAAATGTTCCGTCAGCCACTTCTGGCTGGATTTACTTCTGGCCACAACAAACCCCCGGACTTTGACCCCCGCCCTCCACAAACGTACACTCTGCCGCTACACCATAGCAGCCCAATCAGACTGACGAGGATACCATGCTGGACGCCAAACAAAGACAAAACCTGCGTGGACAAGCGCATGCCCTCAAGCCTGTCGTCATGATCGGCGCCCACGGCGTCACCGACGGCGTTCTCGCCGAACTGGAAGGCGCCATCCATGCCCACGAACTCATCAAGATACGTTTGCCCCAGGTATCCCACGACGAACGGGATGACATGATACAGACCCTGTCCGGCGCCAGTCATGCCGACGTTGTCGGCCGCATCGGGCGCGTACTCATCCTCTACCGCCCGCGCCCGACCGCGGCACCCAAGCGCTGACCGGTTAGCCGGTATAACTTGGCAGCCCGCCCCCGGACCGTTAGACTGTTTCTGAATCGTAACGCCGACCAACGGCCCGGAGCACACCCATGGAAGAGCAACCCCCCACAGAAATCCAGATCAGCGTCGAGACGCGCTATCTGCCGGAACAGTCCAGCCCAGAGCAGGAACATTTCGCCTTCGCTTATCAAGTTACCATGCAGAATAACGGTCCGCAGACGGCACAACTCCTCAATCGCCACTGGATCATTACCGACGCCGAAGGTCATATCCAGGAAGTCAAAGGACCGGGTGTCGTCGGTGAACAGCCGACACTACAGCCCGGTCAACGCTTCCGCTACACCAGCGGATCCGTCCTGTCCACGCCGGTAGGCAGCATGCACGGCAGCTTCGAGTGGGTCAGCGATACGGGAGAAAGTTTCCTCGTCCCCATCCCCGCCTTTCGTCTGGCGGTGGCCACCGTCTTTCATTGAGCTACCAGAGCCTGCAGCGCGCCTACGCGCTCTGGGCGCCCCTTTATAATGCGGCAGTGCGCGGCTTCTCCGCACCCTTGCGGCAACGCAGCCTCAGCAATATTCCGTCGGCACCCTGCCGCGTCCTGATCGATGGCATCGGCACCGGTCTGGATATTCCTTATCTGCCTGGCACCTGCGCGGCCGTCGGCATCGACCTCACGCACGCCATGCTCCGTCACGCACAAAGCCTGTCTCCCCATTTCCCGCTGATTCAGGCTGACGCCGAGGCGTTGCCCTTTCCGGACAATTGTTTCGACATTGTCGTCATGCATCTCATACTTGCCGTCGTACCCCATGCCGGGCTGGCATTCGCAGAAGCCAGCCGCGTCCTCAAACCTGGCGGCCGGATACTGCTCCTCGACAAGTTTCTTCGCCGCGGTGAACGCGCCTTCTGGCGGCGCCTACTGGCCCCCCTGTCCGGCCCCATTGCCACCCATACCGACCTGGTGTTTGAGGATCTTCTGGCACAACGGCCCGAACTGCAGATCGTCAGCGATATCCCCGCCGCGGTCGGTGGCTGGTTCCGCCTGATCACCCTGGAAAAAACGCGCGCCGCGCCCACACAGTAGGCATCGCTTGCGACACGCGACAAAAAATGGCCCGGAGCCTTACTTACATTCGCTCCGGGCCATCTCTCTTCAGCAATCCATAGCGAAGGCTTAACTGCCGCCGCGCGATGCTCTTTTACGTTCATTCTCCGTCAGATAACGCTTCCGGATACGAATGGACTGGGGCGTCGCCTCTACCAACTCATCATCGGCAATGAATTCGACCGCGCCTTCCAGCGTCAGGCGAATAGGCGGCGTCAGCATGATGTTCTCATCAGAACCGGACGCGCGCATGTTGGTCAGCTTCTTTTCCTTGAGCGGGTTGACCACCAGATCGTTGTCGCGGGTATGAATACCGATCACCATGCCCTGGTAGACCTTGTCACCGGGGCTGACAAACATTCGCCCGCGATCCTGCAGATTAAACAAGGCAAAACCAACCACCTCACCCTCTTCTGCGGAGATCAGCACGCCGTTATTGCGCGCCGGAATCGTTCCCTTCACCGGACCATAACCCTCAAAAATATGGCTGATCACGCCGGTACCGGAAGTTGCCGTCAAAAACTCCGTATGGAAGCCGATGAGACCACGCGCCGGAATCTTGTATTCCAGACGCACCCGGCCCCGGCCATCGGGCATCATATCCTGCAATTCGCCGCGACGGATGCCCAAACGCTCCATGATCGTGCCCTGATGCTGCTCTTCCACATCTACCGTCAATGCCTCGTAAGGCTCTTCCCATACGCCGTTCACCTGACGCTGAATGACCCGGGGGCGTGACACTGCCAGCTCATAGCCCTCACGGCGCATATTCTCGATGAGGATGGTCAGGTGTAACTCGCCGCGCCCGGAGACCATGAACACATCGGCATTGTCGGTATCCTCCACCCGCAGCGCAACGTTGATCAGCAACTCACGATACAGACGCTCGCGCAACTGGCGACTGGTGACAAACTTCCCTTCCCGGCCCGCGAAGGGGCTGGTATTGACCTGAAACGTCATGTTCAGGGTGGGTTCATCAATGGGCTTCCAAGGCAACGCCTCAGGCGCTTCAGGCGCCGCGATGGTGGCACCGATGGAGGGTTCCTCAATGCCGGTTACGGCGACAATGTCGCCCACCGTGGCACTTTCCCACGGCACTCGCTTGAGGCCATCAAAGCCGAGGAGCTGCAAGATACGCGCCTTGGTCTGGGTCTTGTCGACGCCGTGAATCAACACGATATCCTGTCCCGGACGTATGGTGCCACGGCGAATACGACCCACCGCAATACGCCCCACATAATTGGAGTAATCAAGGTCGGCAATCTGCATCTGTAGGGGGCCTTCGGGATCACCCTCTGGCGCCGCCACATGACTGAGGATCATCTCAAAGAGGGGCTTCATGTCACCGGAGCGGACTTCGGGATCTTCCCCCGCATAACCCTGCAAACCGGAGGCATAGATTACGGGAAAATCCAGTTGATCTTCCGTCGCCCCCAGTTTGTCGAAGAGGTCAAAGGTGGCACTGATGACGTAATCGGCGCGGGCGCCGGGGCGATCCACCTTGTTGATCACCACGATGGGCTTGAGACCGAGTTCCAACGCCTTGCGGGTCACGAAACGGGTCTGCGGCATCGGGCCTTCAACGGCATCCACCAACAGCAGTACGCCATCCACCATGCCCAGCACCCGCTCCACTTCGGCACCGAAGTCGGCATGGCCGGGAGTGTCAACGATGTTGATGTGGGTGTCGCCCCACTGCACCGCCGTGTTCTTGGCCATAATGGTGATGCCGCGCTCTTTTTCCAGGTCGTTGCTGTCCATCACCCGCTCTTCCAGTTGCTGGTGGGCGGCAAAGGTACCCGACTGACGCAGGAGCTGGTCCACCAGCGTGGTCTTACCGTGGTCAACATGGGCGATGATGGCAATGTTACGGATTTGACGAGACACTAATATTCCCCAAAAACGGTCATAAGAAAAAACGCAGAGGCACAAGCCCCGCAGCGGGTTTTCTTATAAAGGTATCCACCCGAAAAAGCAAATAAAAACCGCCCCCGAAGGGGCGGCAATGGAGCCGCCGAAGCGGTCCGAAGGCTTGTTTGAACTTAGAAACCAGCCTGGAACTGCAACATCAGGGTGTTGTAGGCAACACCGTTGATGGGGGAATTACCGTTGGGATAACCATAGGCGTTGTCGATGGAACCACCACGGGTAGCCAGAATATAGTTCAACTGAACTTCCGCCGCATGGGGATTATTGGGGTTCACGAAGTAGTTCACACCAACGGTTGCATTACCCAGGGTGCCAGCGCCCGTCACATGGTACTGGTCGTAACGCACGGCAGGTTCGACGTCCAACCAGTCCGGGGTTAGGCTCATTTCATGCAGATTGGCGGCCAACTCCGCATGCCAGTCGCTGGCATTGACGGTGCCGACACTGTTAGGACTCGCGTTCATGTAGCCAATCGTATTAGTACCATCAGTCCGGGTATAACCGGCGCCGTAGTTGATGCCCATCATGCCGCCACTGAGACCCACATTCCAACTGGTGAGCTTGTCAGTACCATGATAGGTCCTTGCCGTTCCCATGCTGCCGCTTACTTCCGCGGTCAACAGCGGACTCATGCTGTAGCTCAACATGCCGGAGGTGATGTACTTGCCGTTGCCGTTGAGCAAGCCGCCCTGACCGCCGCCAAAGGTGTTGCCGGGGGCATTACTGAAGGCGGTATAATTATCCAGCGAGGTGTTATCAAAAATACCCACGGCATAGCCAATGCCCGTGCCCATCACGTTGCCCGCATGGACCATGGCGCCGACGGAACGTCCGGGCAACAGGGACTGGCCCATGTTGCGGTAGATGAAGGTCAGTTCATTGCCGGCCACGCTGGTGTATTCCAGACCTTCCGGGGTCTTGAACTTGCCGACCTGCAACTGGGCGAAGGGCACCGGTGCGAAGTTGATATAAGCATCCATCAACTGGGCACTACTACCACCCAGCACGTTACCACCGAGACCGTTATTCAGGCCATTTGGCAAACCATTGCCTAAGCCCGCCTCATCATAGGCGCCCTCAACGTAATAAGTTACGCCGGGAACCGCCTCACCCTTGAAGCCCAAGCGGATACGGTTGGCGCCGAAGATCAGGCCGCTGGACTGCGAGGCTGGGGTACCGAACTGCTGGGCACCGGTGATCTGGGCATAACCGAAAACGACCGGACCGGTGTCCCGGTTGGAACTGGTCGAAGCGAAAGCAACGCCAGGGACCACAAAAGCCGCCGCAACGGCCAAAGCTACGAGATTCTTTTTCATGATTAAGCTCCTCCTCGAGAGCGATGTTTCAAGTACCACGAAGGAAACTATAGCACCGGAGCGGACGCTTTGCAACATTTTCACAACACCTTTTTTACAACGCACCACAAAAACCAACCGTAAAGCCCCTGCTGTTTGACATGAACGGGCCGCCACGGCTATCATTCGCCCCTCTCTTGGGGGATCGTCTAGCGGTAGGACAGCGGACTCTGACTCCGCTAACCGTGGTTCGAATCCACGTCCCCCAGCCAATAAAAACAACGATTATGCGCGCCCACGCATGGCCAAACCATTGCGATGCCACCTCAACCAGGCTGAAAAATCTGGAGCACGACATGCAAGAGCCACGGAAAACATAGCCCGAAGCCTCCGATTCGCGCGCTCTGTCCTCCCCGGACAGACATTGCTAAACTCGGCACATGAGCCACTCCCTTACTGATTCTGTGCCCCCCTCCCTGCGCTTCACCAAGATGCAGGGCCTGGGTAACGATTTCGTCGTTTTCGATGGCGTTCGTCAACGGGTCGAGCTGCGCCCCGAGGCCATCCGAGCCATAGCCGACCGCCACTTCGGCGTTGGTTGCGATCAAATTCTGCTCGTAGAGACCGCGACGTCCCCCGATTGTGATTTCCGGTATCGCATCTTTAATGCGGACGGCACTGAGGTGGCGCAGTGCGGCAACGGCGCCCGCTGCTTTGCCGTCTTCGTGCGCCGCGCCGGACTCACGGACAAAGCGCTGATCACCGTCGAGACGCTGGCCGGACGGCTGATCCTGCATCACCAGGATAATGGTGAAGTCACCGTCAACATGGGCATCCCGCGACTCACCCCGGCTGAGGTTCCTTTCTGCGGCAAGGAAGAAGCGCCCGAATACCTGCTGCCCATAGGGGATGACACGCTGCGCATCGCCGCTGTCGGCATGGGCAATCCCCACGCGGTGTTGCGCGTATCCAGCGTGGCCGATGCACCGGTAGCCACCCTCGGCCCCCGTATGGAAATACACCCGGACTTTCCCCAGCGCTGCAATGTGGGGTTCATGGAAGTCCGTGACCGGGGCCATATTCAACTGCGGGTCTGGGAGCGCGGTGCCGGGGAGACTCTGGCCTGTGGCAGCAATGCCTGCGCGGCAGTAGTCGCCGGTATCCGCTGGGGCGAGCTGGATCATGCGGTGACGGTGACTCTGCCTGGTGGCACCTTACAGATCGAATGGGCGGGCCTGGGGCAACCGGTCCTGATGACTGGCCCGGCGCAAGTGGTTTTTGACGGGGTCTGGCCCTTGTCAGACTGAATCACTGAGTCATAGGCAGCAAAGGGAGAAACATCATGCAGGACACGATATTGCAGGGCATTGCCAAAAGCTTGAACAGTCATGCAGCTGAACTTAATTTTCTGCATAAACTCAATGATCAGGAGGGCGAGATGCTGGCACGCCTGATCGCCGCGCTGGAGGTGCATGGCGCCGCTGAACGCTACCATGAAACCCACTGGGAGGATGACTGAGTGACCACGGCCCCCGAAATGGATGACCAGGCGGATCAGGTCCGGGCCTATCTCCGCCAGCACCCGCGATTTTTGTGGGATCAGGAAGACCTGCTCCACATCCTGACCCTGCCCCATGTCGGACGTGGTTCAGCCTCGTCCCTGCTGGAGCGGCAGGTACAGGTACTGCGCGAGGAAAACGTCCATCTGCATCAGCGTATTAGTGCACTGCTAGGTGCCGCCCAACAGAATGCCGCACTCGGCCTGCATCTCTCCGATCTGGCTACCGAACTGCTGCAGACGCCCGATTGTACCACGACCCTTCACACCGTTATCGGCCGTTTACGGGAGGGTTTTCAGGTCGAGGAAATGGCCTTGATCGCCCGCACGCCCATGGCCGATCTGCCGCAGTTCCTGCCACTGGAGCAAGCGGATTTTCAGGAGATTCTGAATGGCTTCCCGCTGTTGCGCGCCGCGACCGGACTGACCCTCAGCCCGACCCTGCGCAGCACCCTCTTCGGCGCTGCCGGGGCGGGACTGGAGTCCTTCGCCCTGATCCCGCTTGCCGGTCAGCATCTGCAAGGGGGTATTTTGCTCGGCAGTCAGCACCCCGGCCGCTATGCCGAGGACGCCGGGGCCGACCTGCTCGACCAGATTGCCCGCCTGGTTACAGCGGCACTGGATCGCTGCCTGAGCCCATGTTGATTGAAGCGGCCGTTACTCAGTTTATCGAAACGCTCCGGCAGAGCGGCAGGGCCAGTCCGGCCACGATCAGCGCCTATGGCCATGACCTGGTCGCCTGGTCGCGGTTTTCACAGCAACGCGGGCAGACGGAGATCGCGCAAATAGAGCGCAGCAGCCTGCGCGCCTACCTCATGGCGGAGCGCAGCCGGGGCGTGGCCATTCGCAGCCTGCGCAGGCATTTCGCGGCGATACGTGCCCTCTATCGCCATCTGCAACATGACGCGCCCAAACTGCGCAACCCGGTGCAGGGCCTTGCCATGCCCAGGGCGGAGCAGCGTCTGCCCGATTGGCTGACCGTAGATCAGGCGCGCGTGCTGATGCAACCCACCCCTGGCGCCGCAGAGGATCAGAAAGACTTTATCCGCCTGCGTGATCAACTGATCCTGGAACTGCTGTACTCCAGCGCCCTGCGCGTCAGCGAACTGGCAGGACTGAATGTAGGCGACCTAGATTATCATGGGGGTACGGTGCGGGTGTTGGGCAAGGGCCACAAGGAACGCATCGTACCCGTGGGTCAGCCCGCCTGGGCGGCACTCCGCGCCTACCTTGCGCTGCGCCCGGCGGTGTCTGCAGGTGAAGAAATAGCGCTTTTCATCAATCAACGCGGCCAGCGACTCAGCGTGCGTAGCATCCAGATACGGGTCAAGAAACTGGGTGCGGCGCGCTTGGGACAACCGCTGCATCCCCATACCCTGCGCCATAGTGCTGCCAGCCATCTGTTACAATCGTCCGGCGACTTGCGCGCGGTACAGGAATACCTGGGCCATGCCGGTATTGGCACCACCGCCATCTACACCCATATGGATTATCAGCAATTAGCACAGGTCTACGACCAGGCGCACCCGCGATCACGACGCGGCGCTCAGGATACGAAACATTTTGAGGAAAAAACATGACAGATTCGCAGCAAATGCACGGGACAACGATTCTTTGTGTCCGCCGGGGTAGCAACGTGGTCATGGCGGGAGATGGCCAGGTGACCCTCGGCAATACGGTGATGAAAGGTAACGCCCGTAAGGTACGCCGTATAGATCCGGGCGTCCTGACCGGTTTCGCCGGAGCTACGGCAGACGCTTTTACCCTGCTGGAGCGTTTTGAGGCCAAACATAAGGCTCACCCCGGCCAGTTGGCCAAGGCCGCCGTGGAACTGGCCAAGGAGTGGCGCACCGACCGGGTACTGCGCCGTCTGGAAGCCATGCTCGCCATCGCCGATGATAAACAAAGCCTGATTATTACCGGTCAAGGAGACGTACTGGAGCCAGAATACGGCATCATCGCCATCGGCTCCGGCGGACCTTATGCCTTGTCAGCGGCGCGTGCCCTGCTGGAAAATAGCGACCTGCCCGCCCGCAGCATTGCCGAACGTGCCCTAAGCATTGCCGGCGATATCTGCATTTACACCAACCACAACCACACGATTGAAGAACTATGAGCATGTCTGAAATGACCCCCCGCGAGATCGTCCAGGAGCTGGACAAGTACATCATCGGCCAATCCGAGGCCAAGCGTGCCGTGGCTATTGCCCTGCGCAACCGCTGGCGACGCGGGCAGGTGCCGCCGCCACTGCATCAGGAAATCACTCCCAAAAACATCCTGATGATCGGGCCCACAGGGGTAGGCAAAACGGAAATCGCCCGGCGTCTGGCGCAACTCGCCAACGCCCCATTCATCAAGGTAGAAGCCACCAAGTTCACCGAAGTCGGCTACGTGGGTAAGGATGTGGAATCCATCATCCGCGATCTGACCGAAACCGCTGTAGATATGATCCGCAGCGAACGTCAGGTCGCGCTGCGCCAGCGTGCTGAGGAGCTGGCCGAGGAGCGGATCATCGACATCCTCATCCCCGGCCCCCGCGACAGCACTGTGCCACGCAACGATGAGGGTACACGCCAGAAGTTTCGCAAAATGCTGCGCGAAGGCAAGCTGGACGCGCAGGAAATTGAGATCGAAGTGAGTGCGCCCAAGGGTGGTGTAGAGATCATGGCCCCGGCGGGCATGGAAGAAATGACTAACCAGCTCCGCGATATGTTCTCTAACATGGCACCAGGCAAAACCAGCACGCGACGCGTCACCGTTAGCGAAGCGCAGCGTCTGTTGACGGACGATGAAGCCGCCAAGCTGGTCAATGAAGAGGAAGTCCGCGCCCTGGCGCTGGAGCGGGTGCAATCCGGCGGCATTGTCTTCATTGATGAGATCGACAAGGTGGCAGTGCGCGCTGGCACTCAGCAGGGCTCGGACGTCTCCCGGGAAGGCGTGCAGCGAGATTTGTTGCCACTGGTAGAAGGCTCCAATGTGAGCACCCGTTACGGCGTGGTGAAGACCGACCACATTCTCTTCATCGCCTCTGGTGCCTTCCACCTCAGTAAGCCCTCAGACCTAATTCCAGAGCTGCAAGGCCGCCTGCCTATTCGCGTGGAGCTGGAAGCCCTCAGTGCGGCAGATTTGGTACGCATACTGCAGGAGCCGGAGAATGCGCTGGTCCGGCAGTACAGTGCCTTGCTGGCCAGCGACGGGGTGACTTTGCACTTTACTCAGGAGGGTGTGCAGCGCATTGCCGAGATTGCCCAGCAGGTCAATGAGCGTGTGGAGAACATCGGGGCTCGGCGATTACACACCGTCATGGAGCGGTTGCTGGAAGAGGTGGCTTTTGTCGCGCCGGACAGCGGTACTACGGCTCTGGAGGTCGACGCTGCCTACGTGGACAGCCGCCTGAAAGATCTGGCGCAGGACGAGGATTTGTCCCGCTATATTTTGTGATGGGGTGACTGCACCGCGGGGTCAGGGCTTAATGTAGAGGGCGCCGACCGCTTGGGCATCGGCAATGGCAACGATTCCGGCGGCAACCAGTTGGCTGCCTAGCGGCCGGTCATCAGGATCTAAACCCAGATTACGCAGGCTATTTTCACAAAAATCGACCCGCACGCCAGCACTGATGCGCTCTTCTATCTCGCGCCGCCAGTGGCCCTTCGCCCAGAGGGACATGGGCGCCTGACCATTCGCGATGACCCGCAAACTCCGCTCCGGAGCCGCTGCCTGAGCGTTACGAACATTGGCCAGCAGATTAGGCCAGCGACCGGCGTCGTCGACGTGAAAAAGCAGCACCGCACTCAAGCAGTCGCCAGCATCTGTTGACGCAACTTTCCCATACTGCTTTTTTCCAGTTGTCGTACCCGCTCTGCCGAAACGCCCAGCTCATCGCCCAACACCTGCAAGGTCTTAGGGTCTTCGCTAAGCCAGCGGTTCTCAATGATGTAGCGATCTCGCTGGGGCAAAACTGACAACGCCGAGTGCAAGGCCTTGTGCTGATGCTGATCCCAGTCTCGCTCCGCCAGTTGCTCTACGGGAGACCCGGTGGGATCCGCCAACTCCAGGACACGCCCCCCCTCTCCATCCTCATTGGGTTCGAGGTTAAGCGAATAGTCGTAACCGGACATCCGCCCTTCCATCTCCAACACCTGCGACTGGGTAACGCCCAGATCGTTCGCGATGGCGGCACTTTCCTCGCCACCCATCCAGCCGGTGTGGGTGCGACTGGAACGGAGGTTGAAAAACAGTTTGCGCTGCGCCTTGGTAGTGGCCACTTTGACAATACGCCAATTACGCAGGATGAATTCGTGAATCTCCGCCTTGACCCAATGCACCGCAAAGGAGACCAGACGTACGCCATGATCCGGGTCGTAGCGCTTCACCGCCTTCATCAGCCCAATATTACCTTCCTGAATCAGATCGGCTTCTTGCAACCCATACCCTCGATAGCCCCGCGCTACCCGCACCACAAAACGCAGGTGGCTGAGCACCAGATCTTTAGCCGCATCCACATCGTCGTGATCACGCAGGCGCAGGGCAAGATCACGCTCTTCTTCCGGCTGCAGAAGCGGTTGCGCGTTCACAAAACGCAGGTAGGCCGCGAGCCCGTCGGGGCTAACCAAATCTTTACCGGCTATCGCAAGTTCTTTCATGGCAATCCTCATGCACCGTCACGCGTAGTTGGACTCCGAATACGACCGCATGTTCCGTTTTGCGGAGTCAGGCCTCAGGAAAAAGTATGGTCGAGGTGCCGCCCCACTGCAAGGCGCGACCCCAACCAACCGAGAAGCGCACTGGCGGCGATAAGCATAAGACCCTCCCTGGAATTCAGACCCAGCAAGTGAAATCTGGTCCCATAGAGTTCTGCTAATTGTTCCACCGGCCCCTGCAAAACGGTTACCGTAATAGCGACAATAAGCCAGGCAATCATCCCGGCGACCGCCCCTTGAAACAGGCCCTGATAAAGAAAGGGACGCCGGATGAAGGCGCGGGTAGCCCCTACCAGACTCGCCACGTCGATTTCGTCACGCCGCTGGGCGATATGCAGGCGAATCGTGTTCCCCATGACCAGGATGGCACCCACGGCGAGCAATCCTGCGAGAATCCACACCGCGCGCTTACCTAAGGCAAGAATCGCCTGCAAACGCGCCACCCAATGCAGATCTGATTGCGCGCTGGCTACTCCCGGTTGCTGGCCCCAATAGACTACTAATGTTTGCAGCGCAGCTGGACTCTGCGCCAGCGGGTTCAGTTCGACCACAAAAGAGGCTGGCAAAGGATTTTCACCTAAGGTCTGGATGGCCGCCGTCATCCCGGCCTGGTGCTCAAACTCCGTCAGCGCCGCCTCTTTGCCCACATAACGCACGCTCACCACCCCGGTGCCGCGTTCGAGGAGGGCCTGGAGTTTCTGAACCTCTGCGGCAGAGACCTCCTGGTGCAAAAAGAGGGAGATCTGCGCTTGATCCCGCCAGTGCCCCAACAACTGCTGGAGATTGTTGAGGGCAGCAAAAAGACCCACCGGAAGCGCCAGAACGATAGCCAGCGCCAGCACAGTCATCAGCGTGGCCACCGGCTGTTTGATCAGCGCATTCAGCGCATTTTTTGCCGCTTCCAGACGAATGTGGAGATTCACGCCTTGTCCTCCTCATGAGTGTGCAGATGGCCCTGTTCCAGGTGGAATACCGGCAGGCCGAGGCGATTGACTTGCGATTGATCATGGGTGGCCACCAGCACGGTCGTTCCATGGTGATGAAAGTCGCGAAAGAGATCAAGAATCTCCGTACTCAGGGAGTTATCCAGATTACCCGTCGGTTCGTCCGCCAGCAGAATTTCTGGAGTATGGACGATAGCACGGGCAATACCCACACGTTGCTGCTCACCGCCAGACAGGGTCGCGGGCAAATCCTGCGCCCGATCCCCCAGCCCCACCTTCTCCAGCGCCGCCCGTACCCGGCTTTGTATCTGCCGGCCCGTGAGGCCTCCCACCTGCAAGGTCAGCGCTACATTACTGAACACATCGCGATCCATCAGCAGCTTATGGTCCTGAAAGACGACACCGATCCGCCGCCGGTAGGCGGGAATATGACGGCGCCTGAGGGTGGAGACATCGACGCCATTAACCATCAGCGTGCCGCGACTGACATCTTCCAACCGCAGAAGCAACTTGAGTAGTGTACTTTTACCAGCACCAGAAGGCCCCGTCAGCAGGGCCATCTCGCCTTTACGCAAATGCAGATTCACCTCGCGGAGGACGTGATGCCGTCCCGGGTAATGCTTGGTGACGTTGATAAACTCGATCATGACTTCGACTCCGCAAAAAGGGCATCGACAAAAGATTCGGGGTCAAAAGGACGTAGATCTTCGATCTGCTCACCAACACCGATATAGCGAATAGGGATGGGCAGGGCCTTGGCAATAGCCGCCACCACGCCACCTTTGGCGGTGCCATCCAGTTTGGTGATACAAATACCCGTCAACCCTACCGCATCGTGAAACTGACGCACTTGATTAAGAGCATTCTGGCCGGTGCCCGCGTCCAGCACCAGCCAGATCTGCTGTGGCGCCTCTGGATCCTGTTTGCCAAGGACCCGCTTGATTTTCTTCAACTCTTCCATGAGATGGCCCTGGGTATGAAGGCGTCCGGCGGTATCGGCGATGAGCAAGTCGCTGCCGTGCGCACGGGTCATAGTCAGCGCATCGAAGATCACGGAAGCACTGTCCGCACCCGTCCCCTGCGCCACCACGGGCACCTGCACCCGTTTACCCCAGCCCTGCAATTGCTCTACGGCGGCGGCGCGGAAGGTGTCTCCGGCAGCGAGGACTATGCCGAAACCCTCTGCCTTCCAGTGTGCCGCCAGCTTGCCGGTGGTGGTCGTTTTGCCCGCCCCATTGATGCCCACCATAAGCAACACCTGAGAACGCCCCTTCTCGGGCAACCACGGTTGCGCGCAGGGACGCAGGATATCGAGGAGCGACTCGCGCAATGCCGCCTGGAGCGCGTTGGGGTTCATGAGTTCCTTGCGATGTACCCGTTCCGTCACGCTGTCCATGATTTCCCGGGTTGCAGCCGTGCCCAGATCAGCTTGCAGCAATAAGGCTTCCAGGTCATCCAGCAATTCTGCATCAATGACCTTTTTACCGAGCACCAGACGCCCCACACCCTCGACCAGTTGTTCCCGACTTCGGGTCAGGCCTTGTCGAAGACGGGAGACAAGCCCTTTTCCGGGTGTGTCAGCGAGCGTCGGCACTTCTGGCGACGGCACATCGTAAAAGGCTGTTGCCTGCGCGGACTCTTCTGCTATAGCGGGCGACGTTTCCCCCACAGGAAGGCTTTTGTTACGCTTGAACCAGTCAAACACCATTGGCTAGGCAGACCTCAGACACTATGAATTTCCTCATTATCCACCGAAGGGCGGAATCGAACAATGCGTGTAATGCCGCAGCGCGCCATGAGCGGCGTTTCTTGCCGCGGGATCAGCCTGTATGAGCGTCTCTATTATTGCGGGTCGCCATCGCGGGCGACGGTTGCTCACTCCAGCCGGTCATTCCCTGCGCCCCACACCGGGTGCGGTACGCGAGACGCTATTCAACTGGCTGGGAGGACAGGTGGCTGGAGCACGGGTGCTGGATCTTTTTGCAGGTAGCGGTGCGCTGGGACTGGAAGCCTGGTCACGCGGCGCGCGCGAAGTGGTCTTCGTCGAGAAAGACCCACAACACCGCCAACTCTTGTCCCGGAATCTGGCCGCCTGCGGTGTAGTAGCACAGCAGTTAGCTGGCACAGATGCATGGGGATACCTGCAACATTGCCCCCGATCCTTTGATATCATCTTTGCCGATCCGCCCTTCGACCAAGGTTGGCCTACGCGGATGGCCCCCATATTGTGGAATGGTCAGCAGCTCGCCGCAGAAGGCTGGCTGTATCTGGAGACCTCCGCTGCCGAACAATGGGATGACGCCGCCATCCCCAATCATTGGCGCGCTTATCGGCGCGGCCGCTGCGGCGATTCGCACCATACTCTCTATACCATTTTGCCGGAGCCCCCCCATGACTAAGCCTCACACAGAACGCCGCATTATTTATCCCGGCACCTTCGATCCCATCACGAATGGTCATGAAGATCTGGTGCGGCGCGCCGCTGCACTATTTGACGAGGTCGTGGTGGCGGTAGCCGCCCAAACGGCGAAAACAACTATTTTCCCTCTCGCAGAACGGGTCGCGCTCGCCGAGGCAACTTTAGGCGGGATTCCAGGGGTGCGGGTACGGCCATTTCCTGGACTGCTGATTCACCTGCTTCAGGAAGAAAAGACCCATCTGATCCTGCGCGGGCTGCGCGCCATATCGGATTTTGAGCATGAGTTTCAGCTGGCTTCCATTAACCGGCGCATGAATGCCCAGATAGAGACCCTCTTCTTGATGACCTCCGATCAGTACACTTTTCTCTCTTCCAGCCTCGTGCGTGAAATCAGCCGTCTGGGGGGAGATGTGGACGCCTTCGTCCAGCCCGCCGTGGCCACGGCCTTAAAGCAGCACTTTTGTGTCGGCATGGACCCCAGGCTTACAGAAAAGTAGAATACAAGGGTGCCTAGAGGAGGATGTAATGTCCCTATTCATTAACGATCAGTGCATCAATTGCGATGTCTGCGAACCGGAATGCCCCAACAACGCCATCAGCATGGGCCCGCAGATCTACGTTATTGATCCTAATCTTTGTACGGAGTGTGTCGGTCACTATGACACCCCGCAATGCATGGAGGTCTGCCCTGTCGACTGCATCCTCAGCGACCCCGACCATGCAGAGTCGCCGGAAACTCTGGAACAAAAATTTCTGCAGCTTACGAAACAGTGCTGAGCGATTCCTGCAACAGATGGAGCAATGGCGCCGAGTCATGGTCGAGACGGGCCATCTGCTCCTGCGCAATCTGCAGGCTCTGCTGTAGTTGCTGAATGCGGGTATCAATATTGCCCACGGTCTGAGCAATACTTTGCAACGCATTGAGTTCCTCTTCGGCATTGTCGTGAAAAACCTGCAGTTGCTGGTTCATGACCGCCATGATCTGATCTACCCAGGTCTCTACTTCCCGTCTGGTTTCCACGACGAAATCGCGGGTTCGACTGGCTACGGTCAAGAAGGCCTTGCGCACTACGGCACTCTGGGTGTTCATAGCGATCTCCAGCATCATCCCAAATCGCTCATAACTTTCCGCCATACCAACGAGCTCCGCCCGTCGCGGCATGATGGCATAGGGCACCGTCCGCAACACAGGCAACCGATAACGGTTCTGCAACACCTGATACTCCCCAGCCACCAGTGCCGACACCTGCTGCGCACCTTGTAGCGCTTTATCAAAATGGGCTATGGCCTCCTCGAAGAACAGTCTGAAACGTTCGACGATACCTGCAGTCGTCCATACGGAAAGCATCTCCGCTTTGGCGTTGCTGATCACAAAATCAAAAGAAGCCGGCGCTAAGGGAACAAGCAGGCACTCTTCAACCGCCTGACGGAAAGCCGCCTTTTTTTCCTCGAAGGCATACCGGTCTTTCTCAAAACTTTGGAGTAACCGCTGATGTTGCGCCACCAGTTCGGGCACTTTCTCAGCCGTCCGATCCTTGAGGCTGCGCATGCTCTCCATCTGCACCGAGATTCTATTAATCTGCTCATGCAACAAATTTTTCTGATCGAGAATGGCGTGTTCCACCAAGAACTGGCACTTTGCTTGAATGGCCATTCGCCGTGCGGGCAAGAGCACCGCAGCGATGGTATGCTCCAAGGATGCCATCCCGCTGCGTTCAAGCAATTCCGGGTCCTGGCGGATTCGGGCGACGAGCCCCTTCTGACCGGAAACCGGGATAACCTGCTCACGAGGAATACATAACCGTTCCGCCGTTTTGTCCACCTGCTGTTCAATTTCTGCCACCACTCCCGACCAATCACGCAATTCGTCCCAGAGGGTGTCAATCTTGTTGAGGAGCACAATTTGCTTCTGGTGGGCATTACGTATCAGATACTGGTCCCAGATGGTCAAGTCGCTTTGGGTAACGCCGGTGTCCGCAGCCAGCACAAAAATAATGGCATCGGCATCGGCGAGCATGCCGAAAGTCAGTTCTGGCTCTGCACCAATGGCGTTGAGGCCGGGGGTGTCCAACACCGTGAGACCGGCATCCAGCATAGGATGCGCCAGATAAAGCAAGGCGTGGCGCCAGCGCGGAATGAGCACTTTGTTGAGTCCACAGGAGGGACAAACCGTGCGCTCGCGATCTTTGGGTGTACGGTTGAACGGCGGGCAGAGTCCAATGCGGCGAGCATTTTCAATCCTCACGCAAAGCGTTTCCGTAAGATAGGCCAACGCCTGGCTGCGTTCGTTTTTTTCTTCCAGCACCAGCGGCAATCGCGTCCACGCGCTCCTCGCCTTTTTGAGTTTTTCGATGCTGACATCAAGGCTACGACTGGCAATGGGCAGGAGCTGTAACTCGGGCCGCCCCTGTGGCGCGCCACGAATCTCCACCGGACACATAGTTGTCTGACCGGAACTGGAGGGCAGCAGACGCCCCCCCATATCCGAGAAAAAGAGGGCATTAATCAACTCGGTCTTGCCGCGCGAAAACTCGCCGACAAAAGCGATACGCAGGCTGTCCTGCTCCGTTTCATAAGCCAATGTTTCCAGCTGCAGCATGGTCCCGCTGGGCAGCAAGCCCAGATCTGCCGTCAGCGCCGCCATTTCATGAAGACCATCAATCACTTTTTGCCGCCAATTATTTAACGCGCGCAGCCCTTGCAGAATGGGGGATGTCTCCAACATATGCTCTTTACTCATGCGTACTCCCGACTGGTCAGCGCTGACAATGGGAACAATAGGTCGTCGCTCGGCCACTGATACGGATACCACGTAACAGCGCCCCGCACTGCGTACAGGATTCCCCTTCCCGTCCATACACCGCAAGAGATAGTCGAAAATAGCCATTTCTGCCATCGGGCCGGGTAAAATCGCGCAGGGTCGTTCCGCCCTGGGCAATAGCTGCCTCCAGAATATCGCGCACTGTCTGCACCAGCTTCCCATAGCGCTGCAGAGCGATCCGCCCCGCGTGGCGACGCGGATCGATACCCGCTGCAAACAAAGACTCATTGGCGTAAATATTGCCGACGCCGACGACGATATGGGCATCCATGAGAAAGGATTTAATCGGCACCTGTCGGCTTCGGCTCCGCTGATACAGGTATTCTGCTGTAAAATCATCGCCTAGCGGTTCCGGCCCCAAATGTCGGAGAAATGGATGCTGGTCGGGATCGGCGAGCCAGCATACGGCGCCAAAACGGCGCGGGTCATGGAAGCGCAAGCACAGATCGTCGGCAAAGAGCAGGTCGACATGATCATGTTTCTGCACCGGGGTGCTTTGCGGGAGGACGCGCAGGTGTCCGCTCATCCCCAGATGGATCAGGATCGTTCCCTGTTCCAGGTCGAGCAGAAGATATTTGCCCCGTCGCCGGAGACTCAACAGGCGCTGCCCGGCCACCCGCCCGGCAAGATCGGCGTTCACCGGCAGACGCAGGCGACCATCCCGCACCACGGCACCCTCCAGACGCTGTCCCAGCAGATGGGGGGCAATACCCAGGCGGGTGACTTCGACTTCAGGCAATTCGGGCATGGTTAAGTCCTTGTTCCGCTGCTCACGCGTTCGCGCCCGGCCAGATCACGGCGGGTTTGCACCGCACCGAAACCAGCGTTGTTGAGCAAACCGCGCACTACGTTCCCCTGATCCGGGCCATGCTCCAGCAATAACACGCCCTGCCGCGAAAGTCGCTCATACGCACCGGCAATGATGCGTTCCAGACACTCCAGACCGCTGGGACCGGCCACCAGGGCATCCCAAGGCTCATGACACAAATCAGGAAGATGGGGATCGTTATCGGCCAGGTAAGGGGGATTGGCCACAATCCGATCAAAACGCAAGGCGCTATCCAGTGGTGCGTACCAGTCGCCCTCCAGCCAGTGCACCTGCGGCGCCAGAAGTGCACCATTGGCGCGCGCGACATGTAACGCCGCCGGGCTGCGCTCCACAGCCCAGACCTCCGCCAGCGGTCGCGCCTGGGCAATGGCCAATGCAATGGCCCCGGAACCTGTACCAAGATCAAGCACCCGCGCTGCGGTATTCTCTGCCAATCCCTCAAGGGCCAGAGTCACCAATGTCTCAGTATCCGGACGAGGGATCAGCACCGCAGGGGCCACGCACAGATCCAGCCCGTAGAATGACCACTCACCTAAACAGTAGGCCAAGGGCTTACCTGCGAGGCGCTGCGTGAGCAGTACGGTAATCCGTGCTTCCTCCTCTGCAGAAATTGGCAGCAACGCATTGCGCAGCAGCGCCGCCCCATCCAGCCCAAGGACGGCGGCCAACAGCCAGCGTGCCTCCTGCTCTGGTTGATCGCTCAGTACACGCAGTTGGTCGCGCAGAACATCCTGCCAGTCGCGCAGACTGCGCGATGGATTGTGCGTTACGCCCGAATCAGAGGTCATCACCCAGATGCTGCAGAAGATCGGCCTGATATTCTTTGATCAGCGGTTCGATCACGGCGTCAAGATCCCCCGCCAGCACCGCCTCCAGCCGATACAGCGTAAGATTGATTCGATGATCGGTGATTCGCCCCTGCGGAAAGTTGTAGGTACGGATACGCTCGGAGCGATCTCCGGAACCCACCAGCAGGCGCCGGGTCTGCGCCGCCGCACTTTGCTGTTTCTCCTGCTCCTGTTCCAGCAGACGCGCCTGCAGCAGCGCCATGGCCCGCGCCCGGTTTTTGTGCTGGGAGCGGTCTTCCTGACAAGTCACCACCAAACCGGAGGGGATATGGGTGATGCGGATAGCGGAGTCGGTCTTATTGATATGCTGCCCGCCCGCGCCACTGGCCCGGTAGGTATCGATGCGCAAGTCAGTGGGATTGATGGTGATCTCACTTACCGTATCCACCTCGGGCAGCACCGCTACCGTACAGGCGGAAGTATGGATACGGCCCTGCGCCTCGGTCTCTGGCACCCGCTGTACCCGATGCCCACCCGACTCGAATTTCAGACGGGAATAAGCGCCGCGGCCACTGATTTCCAGAACGATTTCTTTGTAGCCACCCCGTTCCGAATCGGAGGCGGAAAGGGTGACCACTGCAAAACCTTTACTCTCGGCGTAGCGGATATACATCCGGGCCAGCACTCCCGCAAAAAGTGCTGCCTCCTCACCACCAGTCCCCGCCCGCACCTCGACGAAAACGTTACGGTCATCATTGGGATCCTTGGGCAGCAGGCGCACCCGCAGGGACTCTTCGAGCCGATCAAGTTCTGCCTGTGCCGCCGCCACTTCTTCACTGGCCATGGCACGCAGTTCCGCATCCCGCTCGTCCATCAGCATGCGCTCGGCGTCATCTCGATCCTGCCGCCGTTGCTCATGACGACGCAGCAGGTCCAGCACCGGGCCGATTTCCCCCAACTCTTTGGAAAGACTTTGAAAACGCTGCGCATCGCTCGCCACATTCGGGCGCGCCAGCAACTGACTCAATTCATCGAAGCGAAAGGCCAACTGCTCCAGTTGGCCCTGCAAACGCGGGCTGAGACTCATCCTTCGGCGTCACTGAGATGAAAGAGAATATCGAGTGCCGCGACAAGACTTTCGTTGGTCGCATCCTGACAAGGCTGGCGAAGGGTTGCAATGGGATCGTGAAGGACTTTATTCATCAGTGCCTTGGAAAAAGCATCCAGTACCGCGAAGGGGTCCTGCCCCTGATTCAAGTAATGCGTAAAGCGCTGCAACTCTTCCTGGCGCCGCTCCTCCACATGATCACGCAGGCGACGGATGGCGGGCACCACATCCAGGCTTTCCCGCCACTGCTGGAACTCACCGACCTCATCGGCAATGATCAGCTCTGCTACCGCTGCCGCCTCGCGGCGTGCGCGCATGCCCGCCTGGGCGATGTCATTCAGATCGTCCAGTGTGTAGAGAAAACATTGCTCAACACCTTCCACTTCCGGGGCGATATCCCGGGGTACGGCGAGATCCACCAGCATCAGATCCCTCTGCGCCCGCCGTACCATAACTGCAGAGACTGTTTCCAGCGTAACTATGGGCAACAGACTCGCCGTGCAACTCACCACCACATCGGCGTCATGCAGGAGCTCCGGGATGGCCTCCAGAGCATGGGCATTGCCAGTAAATTTCGCGGCCAACTGCTGGCCGCGTTCTGCACTGCGATTGGCTACGGCAAAACTCCCCACCCCATGCTCGCGCAGATGAGTCGCCACCAATTCGATGGTATCCCCGGCGCCGATCAGCAACACCGACTTGCCTTCCAGGCTGCCCAGCAGCTGCTTGGCCAAACTCACGGCAGCATAGGCCACGCTGACCGGGGCTGAACCGATGGCCGTCTCCGACCGCACCCGCTTCGCCACGCGGAAAGCCCAATGCAGCAGGCGATTCAGCACCGGCCCGGCGGCACCACTATCCGCAGCAGCCTGATAGGCATCCTTGACCTGACCAAGGATCTGCGGTTCGCCGATGATCATGGAGTCCAACCCGCAGGCCACGCGAAACAGATGGCGCACGGCCTCCGCATCGCTGGAGTAATAAATATGTCCATCCAGCAATCGCGGGTCCACGCCGTGAAAGTGACAGAGCCAGTCTTGCACGGCTTGGCGATGGTAGCCCTGCCCGCCGTGCACATAAATTTCCGTGCGGTTACAAGTCGATACGATCAGGGTTTCCCTGGCCAACCCTTGCTCCAGCAAGTAGCGGTAGGCCACAGCAAGGTTCTCCGGAGAAAAAGCGACTTTTTCCCGGACCGCGATAGGGGCAGTATGATGACTTAGACCAAGGCAGAAAATAGCAGCGACCGTCCCTGCAGAGCGACGATGAAGGGGCTGAATTGTCGCCGACACCGGACAGGATTGCAAGCCAAGTCCCTAGCGGTTATTGTGCCTGCTGGCAAAAAATGCGGGGAATGGGTAGATGAGGAGTAGGCTTGGGGGCATCGTGGCAGGGATTGTACTTAGCCTCGCCGCCGGAGGTGCAGCCGCCGACTCCGCTTCGGGTGGCATGACCGGGGAGCAGCTCTACTATCTGTTAGTAGCCGAATTCGCCACCGTGCAACGGGAGCCACAACTGGCCGTCCCGGCCTGGCGGGAAGCCGCCAAGCTGGCGCCAGAAGCCAATGTCCTCGGGCGCGCCACACAGATCACCGCGCAATTTGGCGATTTTCCAGGTGCTCTGCAACTTGCCAAGCGCTGGCGCGAGACCGCCCCGAGGAACGCCCAAGCAGATCAGTTTGAAGCCGCGCTGCTCCTCACCACGGGTAAGGATGAGCAAGCCATTCAATTACTCCAGGCCACGCTTGCCCGCTTTCCCAACAACCCGAAAGTCACCCTGCAACTCGCTGAATTACTGGTGACCCACGGGCGCAGCGGTGAGGCGCGGCGGTTGTTGAGTGCGCTAGCCGACAAAGACCCGCAATCCGCAGCCGCCTATTATGCGCTCGGACGTATTGATCTCGATGAAAAACAAGCAGAACACGCCATCCCCTGGCTGGTGAAAGCGCTCAGTCTCCGTCCGGACTGGCAGGAAGCCGCCATCAGTCTCGCCGAAGCACAGCAAGCCACCCAAGGCACTACTGCCGCTTTGCATAGCATTCAAAGTTTCACGGCCAGCCACCCGGAGGCCACGCTCGCCCGTCTATATCTGGCTGCGCTCTACCTCAAAATGGGTGGCCTGACACAGGCCTATCGCCTCTACCAGAACATGGCACGACAAAACCCCGATGACCCCGATATCATCCTTTCTCTCGGCCTTATGGACGTCGAGCGGGGCAACTGGAAAGACGCGGAAGTTGCTTTGCAGCGCGCCCGCGCGCTGGCACCCCAGTCCCCCGCACCGCTCTACTATCTGGGGCGCCTCTACGAGGCACAGAATCGTTGGGCCGAAGCATTGCAATGGTACCAGCGCATTCATTCCGGCCCTCTGTATCCTGAGGCAGAGCTGCGCAGCGCGCGCGTGGAATATCTGTTGGGTCATCACGACAAAGCCATCAAAAAACTGCAGACCCTGGCGGCCGCGCGCCCGCATGAGGCAGAGATTCCGCTGCTGGAAGCAAACCTGCTGCAAGACAGCGGCCATCTTCACCAAGCCCTACAGGTAGTCAGGCAGGCCTTGCAGCGCATGCCGAACCAACCTGGGCTCTGGTACGCGCAAGGCACCATCTATGAGCAATTGAACGATTATCCGGCCATGGAAAAAGCCATGCGTACAGTTATCCGCCTCGCACCGGATCATGCACAAGCCTACAACTTCATTGGCTACAGTTTGGTCGAACGGCACAGCAACCTGGCCGAAGCACAAAAGTTACTGAGCAAAGCATTGAGCCTGAATCCTGACAATCCCGAGATTCTGGATAGTATCGGCTGGCTGCAGCACGTGCAGGGCGACAACCTCCAGGCTCTGGAGTATCTGCAGAAAGCCCATACGGCCTTACCTGACAATGCCGAGGTGAGCGCACACCTCGGGCAAGTTCTCTGGTCACTAGGGCGCCACACAGATGCCCGGCAGGTCTGGCAAAGTGCGCTGCAAAAACACCCGGACGATGCCACCCTCAAAAGCGATCTGGCCCACCAGCCATGACCGCCTCTTATTTTAGGCAACTCGCTCCGCGCGCAGCTCGGAGACCGATCCGCACACTGGCCGCACTCCTGCTCACCGGCGTATTATCCGCCTGTGCCACCACGCCCCCCATCCAGCCGTCCACTCACATCGTCCTGTCAACGACCGAGAGAAATCAGGTCGTCGCCAGCCTGAAATATTGGCAAGCTAGTGGACAGGCCGCTCTCAGCACACCGAAAACGAGCAAAGATTTCGGATTCCGCTGGAAGCAGTCCCCCCACCACCAGGAACTTTCCATTTATGATCCTCTCGGCCGTACGGTCGCGCGCATCGAAGTCGACCCGCAAGGCGCACATCTGCAACTGGCCAATGGCGAAACACGACAAGCAAACAATCTGGACGCCCTCCTCGCGCTGGTCCTCCACGTCGAACTACCCGCAAGTGAATTGCCGGACTGGATGCTTGGCCTGCGCAGCGCGGCGGTAACTGAACAGCAGAATCCAGCCGGTCTGCCCACCGTACTCCACAGCGGCCCCTGGCAGATTCATTATCTCCAATATGCGCCAGTAGGCGGCCTGACCATGCCCAAACTGCTCCAAGCCACGGGTCCGGGGGGCATCACCCTACGCCTCGCCATCACCCAGTGGCGTATGGGAGGCCACAGCGTCCCATGAGCGAAAATTATCCCGCACCCGCGAAGCTGAATCTGATGCTTCGCGTTGTCGACCAGCGCAGCGACGGTTATCACGAGTTGCAAACCGTATTTCAGTTTATCGATCTGGCTGACCAACTCCAGTTTGACTCGCGCCCCGCCGGGCAATTTTCCCGCAGCGGCGGACCGGAAGGCGTGCCGGAAGCGGACGATCTCAGTATCCGCGCCGCGAAATGCCTGGCCGATGTCGGCGCTGTCCACGAAGGAGTCCATATTCACATTGATAAAATCCTGCCCATGGGTGGGGGTATCGGCGGGGGCTCCTCGAATGCCGCTACCACCCTCATCGTGCTCAATCGGCTGTGGCGTACCGGTCTACGCCGCGAAGAACTCATGGAAATTGGTGCCAGCCTCGGTGCTGACGTTCCTGTATTTATTTTCGGACGTAGTGCCTGGGCGGAGGGTGTGGGCGAGCGTTTGCAAGTGCTCGACGCCCTCCCGGAAAGTCACTATGTGCTGCTGCACCCGCAGGTGTTCGTAAGTACCCGGGAGATTTTCACTGCCCCTGAATTGACACGGCATCATGTGCCCAGCACAATAGGCGCGTTTCTCGGCGGGGCGACGGAAAACACCTTGGAACCTACGGTGTGCGCCCGCTACCCGGAAGTCGAACATGGTGCGCGCTGGCTAAAAAATCAGGGCGTGCATGATGTTCGTTTGACGGGTAGCGGCGCCTGTGTTTTCGGGCTGGTAGCGGATAATATTTCCGCACAACAAATTGCTGCGCGGGTGCCTGCCCCCTGGCGCGCATGGTCCGTGCGTGGATGCAATAAGCATCCTCTGTACGATCTTGCCGAGCAATGATTATTGGGGCGTAGCCAAGCGGTAAGGCACCGGATTTTGATTCCGGCATTCCCAGGTTCGATCCCTGGCGCCCCAGCCAAATTGTCCTCGGACTGTTTTGCCACCTGCGAAAGAGAGAAAGACATCACATGGCCCACGGCAATCTCATGGTCTTCAGCGGGAACGCCAATCCCATTCTGGCTGCCCAGGTGGCGCGCTTCCTGCAAATTCCCATTGGCCGTGCCGAGGTGAGCTCTTTCAGTGACGGCGAAGTCTTCGTCGAAATATTGGAAAATGTGCGCGGCCGGGACGTTTTCGTGCTCCAGCCCACCTGTTCGCCCACCAATGACCACCTCATGGAACTACTCACCATGATCGATGCGCTCAAACGCGCATCGGCCAATCGCATTACTGCCGCCATGCCTTATTATGGCTATGCCCGACAAGACCGCAAATCACGCTCACGCACGGCCATCACCGCCAAACTGGTCGCCGACCTGATTACCACTGCGGGCGCTAATCGGGTCCTGACGATGGATCTGCACGCTGACCAGATTCAGGGCTTCTTTGACGTACCGGTTGATAATATTTATGCCTCCCCCATTCTCCTGGGCGACATTTGGCGCCAGAGCTATCCAGAACTAATTGTGGTTTCTCCCGATGTAGGTGGTGTTATCCGCGCCCGCGCCATCGCTAAACGGCTCGAAGTGGACCTCGCCATTATCGACAAACGGCGGCCACGCCCCAATGAGTCCGTCGTCATGAATATTATCGGCGATGTGGCGGGCCGCACCTGCGTCATCGTGGACGACATGGTCGATACGGCCAACACGCTCTGCGAAGCGGCCCATGCCCTCAAGGCACAAGGCGCCGTCAAGGTCTGCGCTTACTGCACGCATCCGGTTCTGTCTGGTCCAGCCATGGAACGCATCGAACGCTCTGACTTGGATGAACTGGTCGTCACCGACACCATACCGCTCAGGCCGGATGCCCGGGCCAGCAGCAAGATTCGCATATTGTCCGTTGCCGAACTGCTGGCCGAAACCATCCGCCGGATTGCGGAAGAGGATTCCGTCAGCTCGCTGTTCATGGATTGATGCCGCTTACTGACCTTGCAGCCGGGCGTTAGCCATTGTATGATCTCCGCTCTATCAATGGTGGCTGTAGCTCAGTCGGTAGAGTCCCGGATTGTGATTCCGGTTGTCGCGGGTTCGAGCCCCGTCAGCCACCCCAAACAAAACAATGGCTTAGGTTATACTACCTAGGCCATTATTGTATTTACGCTGCAATTATGCTGCACTTGGGTTGAAATTTGGTGCAGCGTGAGGTGCAGCACGGTGGCAACGATCAATGCAAGAAAAGGTCCTGATGCGAACAACAAGCTCGTCATAATCGGGTGGCAGGCCATCATTCGGAAACGAGGCCACCCAAGCCAGACACGAACCTTCCGAACAAAACGCGACGCAGAGGCATGGGCCAAGGTCACGGAGTCGGAAATGTTACGGGGGGTCTGGCTCGACCGCTCCGAAGCAGAGAGCACAACGCTTGGTGAGGCTCTCCAGCGATATGCCGACGAGATATCCATCAATAAGAAAGGATCGGCACAAGAATTGTGTCGGATACGGCAATGGCTAGAGCGGCCCATCTCCAAACGAACACTGAACACCCTACGAGGTAAAGATTTCGCGGCATACGTCAAGAGTCGCTTGAATGAGGGGGTGTCTCCCAACACTGTGCGCTTGGAACTGGCCATCGTGGGGAATCTGTTTACCGTCGCCGCAAGAGAATGGGGCATGGAGTCCTTGGTGAACCCTATGCGGTCGATCAAGCTCCCCGCTCCTGCGAAGGGCAGGAATAGACGAATTCAGCCAGGAGAATGGGGTGCGTTGATCGCGCAGCTACCGTATCCTCACGATCACGCGGTTGTCTTGCTGGTCGAAACAGCGATGCGGCGCGGTGAGCTGTCTGGGATGCGATGGGAAGATGTGCAGTGGACCGCTCCATCCATTTTGTTACAAGACACGAAAAACGGGGAATCACGCGAGGTGCCGTTGTCGTGTGCCGCATTGCAAATTCTCCATGACTTGGGCGGAACTCCAGAAGCCACCGGCTCGGTATGGAAAACGATGGCTACCCACTCGTTCAGCCAAGCCTTCATTCGGGCTTGCGACCGCGCCAGTATAGAAGATTTAAGGCTGCACGACCTCCGCCACGAAGCCGCGAGCCGTCTGTTCGAGAAGGGGCTGAACCCCATGCAGGTTGCGGCCATCACCGGCCACAAGACGCTGCAAATGCTCAAACGCTATACTCACTTGCGGGCTGAAGACTTAGCGAAGATGCTGGGGTGAAGGATGCCGAAGGGCCGGTAAAGACTGTTTGCGGTCGTTGGGATGCGATAAACTATGAATAACCACGATTTTTGTCAGAGACCGAAAAAGCCAAGGTTGGTCCTGACCCTGCGCATGACAAAGGCACATAGTTTTTATTCCCAGGTCAGACGCGGATTATCATATCTATAAACACAGAAGAGGCAAAAAATGTCATTGCATGATAATCACTTTGATCTTACAATCTCAAATATAGGCGTCATATCTTCAGCAAATGTAAGGATTGAAAATCTGACGGTTATAGGTGGCCCAAATAACTCTGGAAAAAGCACCATTGGCAAGCTCCTCATGGCCATGATTAAATCTGATGTAATCTCGAAATACAAAAATAATAAAGCAAAAAGTTCATTTGAAAAAAAAACGAGAGCGAAAGTATTTTGTGATATGGAGGCGATGCTATTCGGTAAAAAACTATTCCGTTTCGGCAGCGACGAAGGAAGCGCAAAGCTTGAGCGCGAAGGAAATAGGGTTTACGAAATAACAGTAAGGGATAAGAAACCCTACATGCTAGACGCCGAAACAAATGATGACTCTGAACAATATTTCAGAGACGCAATGATAGTAAGTACTCCACTCATCTGGGATATGATAGATTTGTTTCGCTCCGTTCAAGCGTTGAAAGAGGCGAGCAGTGTTCTTAACCTTGGACAAAAAATACGCTATCCATACGTTCAGTGGGATGTCTTCACCAAATTAGAGCTTGCAAAAGATGAAGAAGCTGATTCCGACATGGATGTGGGGAATGAATTCGCGCATAAAATCATGGATATTATAGCTGGTGACTTTCAAAAAAATAAATCCGGTTCATATAATTGGAAACCTAGGCATGGTGGTAATTATGATATGGTATCAACAGCATCCGGGGTAAAATGGTTTGGTTTACTTTTGGCCTTAGCTAGGAATGGTGCATTCAGAAAAGATCGATTGGTTATACTTGACGAGCCAGAAACACATCTTCACCCTGAATGGCAATTGAAAATGGCGGAATTATTAGTTTTTATGTCTAAGAAGATGCACCTAATCGTGACAACTCATAGTCCTTATCTTTCTGAGGCGATTGAGCTTTATTCCGAGCAAACGAGCGATGTTAGTTGGCATGCATCTATTCCAGAGTCCGATGGTTGTATCATTAAACATCTAGATTGCCCCCAAGAAATATATGAGCAACTCTATAGCCCAATACCCAAGCTCGAAGATTTGAGGGTAAACCATGATTAAGCTAAAACAATACGTTGTACCACTGACCTTTGTTGTTGATATACAAAGTTGGAACCATGGCTTACATAGTAACGCAGAGAAGGACTGGGTATGCTTCGATAACGCTAGAAACGATCCGGCATTCAAAAACCGTTATAGCCAGTCTTATGCCATAGATGTGTTGAAAATATGCAAAGACGGAAATGGCGATTATAATTTCTTTTTTATTGAATTTAAAGATTTAACGAAAGTTGGCAGCGCTACTCTATTTTTTATTAAAAAGAGAGATAACCTGATAATGAAACTCATCGAATCGATTGCTATTACCTCATACTTTCTTGGCTCGTCAAGATATGTCGGCGTTAAGGACTTTCTTCTGTCAAAAAAGAGAAGATATTATATTGTATATAATGGCGGCAATAAGTTGCACTCCCATTTGGCTGCTATAGTTTTTTTAAAAGGAATCAGACTAAGTGGCCACGTTTCCAGGGTTGATGTAATGGAGTGGTCTGTGTTCTGCAAAATCATATCACCAACGTGCTGCAAATAAAATTATATAATCTTTATATTAAACATGGATATTTGTTTCTGATGATGAATGACTGCTTCCGCTGCATCACTGACCATTCACAGCGCAAAGATCACGCCACCCGGTGCTCCGGAACTCCATGGTCGGCGTCGGGACCAATCCGGGAAACTTCGGATGAATGGCAAAACTTGCTACTCCTTACGCAGGTGCGTGAGGCTGAGGATGGACGGGGCTGACTGGCAAAGGTATGGTCCAGCTGCAGGAAATGCACTATGATCCTGTCTGGTATTCGTTTGTAATCGAAGGCTTGTCTCTGACAGATATGATGCTACCCAATGCAGAAAGGGCGATCCTGGACATTCGCAAGCTACGAGAATACACCCTGAATCCCGGTCACCTTGCCGGAGGCAACAAGGCCAGGGTGTTCGCCTCGTGCCTGGGGATAGGCCAGCAAGATGCCGAGCTGCTGCGCTCAGTATGCCTCCGTGCCATACTGAGCAACGAGGCCACCGAGAAGGTGGCCGACAGCCATGGCAAGCGTTACCAGGTGGATTTTGTCATGCAGCGCCAGGGAAAGTCCGCGATCGTTCGCACGGGTTGGATCATCAGGACTGGAGAAGACGTTCCCAGGCTGACAAGTTGCTATGTGAGGACATCATGAAACTACTCGACGTTGTAGCGCTTTTGGAACCCATACCAGAGCAACACCTTCTGCGTGGCCAGGTCGGAACCGTCGTGGAAGAGTTGGACCCTGGTTACGTGGAAGTTGAGTTTCTTGTGGGCGACGACTATATCACTTTAGCGGTTGCGGAGGATCGCCTCATGCCACTGCACTACGCTCCAAACCAAAGTATTCGCGCGGCATAATCAAAAAGGAGTGCCACAGAAGTTTTTTCGCACTAAGATGACCGTTAAAGACTGATTGCAGACATTCAGCAGCGAAAAGCAAAAGATATCATCCGACCAGTAACAGTCGTTCATGATTGAGGCTGACAACGGGCGTATTATACCATGATTGTGGACGTCATGTTGCACCGTTAGTGCAATCGAATTTACGTTATGCATAAGGAATATATAATGAGCCTCTGTTTAACAGAGGGCTTAATGCAGAGGTTGAGAGGTTGCTACGTACAAATGCATAAACTTACGATCAAGATGGGCGGACGAGAAGCCACCCACCCCTTACCACAACGTTGGGCCTCAACAGAACGAAGGACTTGACCAGTGCAGGTAACCGATAAGGCATACACGGAGCATCAGGTATTCGCTGAACTTGATCAATATGCGAAGTTCTATAAGCAATTAGCTATGTCAGTATTCCAGTTCGTACCGATGGGTACAAAAGCAATCTGCAACATCAACACCTACGTTTACTCATCCATGCAGGGCACAGTTGAGTCGATTAAAATCATCCTTCTTTCCGGGCGTATCAATGACGCATACGCTTTGCTCCGGAAGTACTACGATTCGGCAGTAATTAACGTTTATTCAAATCTTTACCTGAAAGATAACTTTAGCATCGAAAAATTTATCGTTGAGAAAATTAACAACTGGCTTCAGAGTAAAGAAAAGCTCCCAGATTACCGAGTGATGTCTCAATACATAAGAGCGTCAGAAACGCTCAAACCGATTAACGACTTGTTATGGGCACTTCGAATAACAAAAATTTCACGACTTGAGAATGGAATATCCCCCTTTCCTCGCCACTTTCAGGCGATTTTTACGCATTATCCCTACTTTATCTGCGTATTTCCAGTATTTTTAGCCTTTTTCGTGGGCTTTGGACGGATTGATCCCTACCTGGCCACCGATTGCTGCATTAAGCAGGTAAATCGCCGCATGTTATAGACCAGATTCATCATGCCGATTTTGACTTCAGCGCGAGCCATACCAATGGTGCGCAGAAACTTACCACCCTGCTGTACCATGGCGCCAAAGGCATGCTCAACCCGTGCGCGGTGGTGTGACCGGCGCGTGTTGGCCAACTCCTGGGCCTTGGTCAAGGGCGGTTGCGTTGCGCCTTCTCGTGGATTCGGCTGCGGTAACCTTTTGACATAGCATTTGCTCCGCTTCCGTTGAACGATAGGCGCTGTCCGCAAAACCTGTACGCCCTGATTCTCCGGGTCCAGAAGCGCTTCCAGGCACTGACTGTCATGCACAGCGGCATCCGTGACCATGTACTGATGAATCAGCTTGTGGCGCTTGTCCACGTTGATATGGTTCTTGTATCCGAAGAAACTGCGGCCATTCTTTTTGGTCCAGCGGGCATCGGTGTCTTTCTGGCGGCGCTTGGCGGGCTGATCCTGCCACGTCTGGGGCGTTTCGCCCTGATTGACCTGTTCCCGCTCCTTCCGGTGCATCCGTTGCCGTGGAACCGTCACAAAACTCGCGTCGATGATTTGCCCGGCCCGTGCGGCGTAGCCGGCTTCCCGCAGAAAAGCATGGAAGGCCGTGAACAGTCGCTCCGTCAGTTTGGCCTGGGCCAGTGATTCACGGAATAGCCATAAGGTCGTGTTATCGGGTACGGCTTCCTCCAACCCAAGCCCCAGGAAACGCTGAAAACTGAGGCGATCCCGAACCTGGTATTCGGTTTGTTCGTCGCTGAGATTGTGCAGTTGCTGTAACACCATCATCTTGAAGAGCAGCATCCGGTCGTAGGGCTTCCTCCCTCCCGGCCCTTTGGGTTTGGCCTTCGGCACACTCTCCAGAATTGGGCGGAAGCGCTCCCAGGGAATGAGCCGGTTGAGCAGCGGCAGGCCGTCGCCCAGCAAATCCAGTTCCCGCAACCGGCGGTCTCCGGGGAAAAATCCTGTTTGCCCTACCAGTCCTGCCATGGTTGCTCTCCCTTCCAATCGGCTCCCTATATTTTACTGGAAGTGGGGAGTTTTTCGAACCGCCCTTATACGGAGATGACAAATACAAACGCCTGCGCGACAGATGTAATGATCATACGCACTACAACTTCTATCGCCATGTGATGCTCAATGACAACGAGATTCATATAGAGAACCGCGGCCAGTTGCTTGAAAGGTTTAGAAGAGATACGCAAGATATATTTACGTTTCACCTCGGATATGTCTTTTTCTTAAACGACCATTACATGATGTCCAGCGATCATCTGGACGCACTTGAGTGCGGCATGCAGCCAGAGGAGAACTCCCAGTATTGGGTCGCGCCATTTATTCAAGACATTTTCCGCGAAGTCATTACTCCGGAGCGCCCTGACATCACAGCCACTATCAAGGCGAACTCTGCGATGCAACTCTCATGAGCGATTTGAGGCCTAACCCAACGCTCCAGCCAGGGCTCTGCCAAAGTCTTCCATAACTCATTGATTCTTCATATTTTCATGCATATCAGATTCGCTGCAACCTGATGAATTCGCAGAAGATTCAATGCTGCTCATCGTACACAGCGTAAAAAAACAGAGATAGGATCAACCAATCAAAGAGATAGCAGCATGCTTGCCGTAGCCCTGACGCTCCAGCAGACAAGCGCCGGCGGCGGTTTCGCCCGCTTGCGGCTTCAGCTAGCACGCTAGTCTGTCAAACAGCGCCCCATATTGAACAGTTTCTGGCTGAAATCAGTAGCATGATTGACCAGGTTAATCGATTGCCCGTGCCCAGTATTTCCGATGTCGCGTCAACGGGTTGCCATGTCGACAGGCCCTCGGATAGGTGATCAGTATTTGGTGCGGATGGTTGATGAGGTGTTAGCGCTGATTGACATTCATAAACATTTAAAATTTGAGATCAGGTTGCGGCCCGTTAGGGCCGTAGCGCCTATGGCGAGTTGCTATGCGCATTCGCACGTTTTCTACTGGCCGATTACCGTTTGTATCCGCGACGCGATGGCATCAGATAGCACCGAAAGTCCTTGCGCATTGTTGAGGTACTTAACATAACGAATGTGCCTAAGGTCAAATGGCACATCATCTTGAGACTGCGCAATCAGTATTACTTCCTTTCCAAGTGCATGCGCAATGCCAGCCTCATAGAACACGTTGGGATTTTTGCTTGAAAGATCACATATCACAACTCGCGCTCTGGCGATCAGGTTCACAATGTCTTGTATTACGTAGTGATGTTCCCAGAAATTGTCTGCGCGCATTGGCTTGAGCCCAAGGGAGTTTACCGCTGACTGTATTGCTGCGTAAACTGGATCGAACTCCGCTGCAAACGGCATCATTATTGAAACGAGGCTTGGCTGAGGCTGATGTATGGCCTCAAGACTAAAGACTTGAGAGGCGGGTTGAGCCTTTTGCTGATTCATTAACAAGAACTTGAAGAGGTCTGCTTGCTTTACTTCCCAATGCGTATGTGTGAGGGCGTTCCTGCTAATGCCGAGCTGTGACGCAAAGCTTTCGATGTCCTCGTTCGGTATTGGTTTGATGCCGTTTTCGGCGACGTATTGGATAGCGGTTTCCGTTGGTCCCTGCACAACGGAGGTTATATAGACGACACGAGCTAATTGCGGACCATCGCCGCCTACTTCGGTCATGAGGAGTGCAGGGAATCTGCTGACCTTAGTGGCATCAAGCCGTCCGCCCTCGTTCAGGACGAGCTGTCCGGGCTCCTCGTCAGATTTAATGTAGATCCGACGATTTGAGATAGACCCACCACCATCAGGCCAACCGCTATATGCCACAAGCAGATGAAACATCCAAAGCCCTCGTTATTATTGATTCGCCTGCACCAATGGAAACGTCTTACGGCAGAGAGGAATGACTGCTTCTGCTGCCCTGCCGCCGTTGAAGTCTGTTGGTCGGCAGCTGCATACCGCCCATTCACCCAACTATACGGTCGCTATTTTTAGTGGCTGTGGCCCTCGCATCAGTAAAATTCATCGTCGATATAATCTTCCGAAGCCAATTCGCGTCGTGCAGTCTTTATCCAGCGTTTGAGGTAGGCGGGTTGCGAAAGTCGTTTCATCTCCTGCCGTAATCCGCTAATGTCCTGTCGGGTTGCCTGAATGGTTTCCTGAATATCCCGCGACAGACCATGCGGTGAGTGTATCGCAAAAAGGGGTATACCGAGACTGCCGGCCAGATGCTGCTGAAGTGCCTGCATTTTACCTTTTAAAGTGGCCAGATGTTCCTTGAGAGCCTGGTTATACTTTTTCAAATGCGCATCGCCCAGCTTATGGACCGCTTGCGCGTCCATCAGGCCCAACTCGTGCTGGAGAGCCAGCAGTTGCAAGAGATCATTTTCCCCATAGGCCTGATTGATCCGTTGCATCAGCGCCGTTTTCTGGGCACGCATGACCGGATCCGCCTCCCGGTCGGGATGCACAGCGCTGACCAAACGCCGATAAATGCCCTGCAGGGACTGGTGGATCTGCCCCGCCTGTTCTGCCTGATGCGCTTCTTGCGCCTTTTGCCGGGCCGTTTTGGGTCTGGTACGTTGGCTTTCTCGCTGTGACTGCGTTTGTGGCGTTTCCTCTTCCGTCCATGCCTTTGGATTTTCTGAAGACCCTTTTCCATCACCCGCAGCTTCAGGGTTTAGGTTGAAAAAATCCTCCATGGACGCTTTCATCTCGGCGAACATGGCCTGTTCTTCTGCGTCGGGGCCGCCATGCCGATCATGTATTTCTTGCAACTGTGGATCGGAGGATTCCGTCATGAGGTTCTCGGCCAAACGGGCAATCATCTGGGATAGAGTCTCGCTATCCGCTTTCCCCAGTTTCTGGGTCAGACTGATGGTGTCCAGCTGAACCAGCAGCTGAATACGCAATTGCAGATGCTGATCCCGCAACGGCAGAAGGTCCTTGAGCACACGCTGTCGCGTCGCCTCCATAGCAGCTTCCCAATCGCTCATCTGCTGGCGGGCTTTGGCAATCTGCTGGCTGAGGCGGTTAAAAGTCTTTTGTTCCGGCGACAGAGAGGTGTCGGTCTGTGCCGGTGGCGTCAACACCAGCGCAGGAAATCGTAATGGGGGCATGCCGATGTCCAGAAATAGGGAAAAGGTGAACCGTGACACAAGTCTACGCCGGTGCTCTTTCATGGCGCAAACGCGCTTTCCCGGACACACCACCCTCCCGTGCGCTGTCTTTTATCTATACCGGAATAGAGGCTGATCCCGGTTATTCCAGCTTTGCTCTGGCCAGATCCGCCCATCGTGTCGTGTAGGCAGGGGACTTGTTGCCGCGTTTCATGGCCCATCCACGCGGTTCCTGCAGACCGGCCACGCCCGGCTGCAGGGTGCCGCTGCCAAAACGCGCATTCACCTGGTCCAGCGTGATCATCAATTGATTGGCGCGCGCCTCATCTTCTGCCGACGTAAAAAGGTCGGCCTGCAAGGCATCCGCCGAGGTGATCTCCAGGAGATGCACGCCCGCCTTGGCATAAGCCAATCCCGACCGATACATGTCCACCAGTGCGATGCGGCCGGCCTGCAGGAACACCCGGGTATCCTGACTGGGATGATTCAGGGCGACGGTTCTCGTGGCATGATATTGCGGTAGATGGGCCTGAAAGGGGCTGGTGTGAATAAACACCCGCAGGGCACCGGCCACCGAACCCTGACGACGCAGTTTATAGGCGGCCTTTACGGTATACAGGCTGATCGCTTCGCCCAATTCCTCTGCGCTGGTTACCGGGCCGAAGGATCGCGAGGATTGAATCTCCTGCCGGGGCGGCGGGATGTCCACCATGGCGATGCAAGGTTCCCCGCGCAGTTCCCGTATGCTCCGTTCCATGAGGATACTGAAGCGCTTGCGCATCAGCGCGGGATCCGTCTGCCGGAGATCCCAGACCGTCTGAATTCCCGCCTCCTGCAATCGCGTGGTCCACTGGCGACCCACCCCCCAGACTTCGGAAACCGGCAGTTGTTGCAAGAGACGCTGCTGATCCCCTTCAGCCAGATCGTCCCACACGCAGACTCCCGCATATTCAGGCATCTTTTTGGCGACATGGTTGGCGAGCTTGGCGAGCGTCTTGGTCGCTGCGATGCCTACCCCGACCGGCAATCCCACCCATTGCCGGACTCTCTGCCGGGCCGCTTGTCCCCTGTGGAATAGTCGGTCTTGCGCAAAGCCCCGCAGATCCAGGAAGCATTCGTCGATACTGTAGACTTCCTGAATAGGGCTGAAGGTCGAAAGAATCCCCATCATGCGATTGCTCATATCGGCATACAGGCTGTAATTGCTCGACAGGGCGATGATTCCTTCCCGTTTGGCCAGCTTCTTCATCTGAAACCACGGTGTCCCCATGACCACACCCAAGGCCTTCACTTCAGCCGAGCGCGCGACAACACAACCATCATTATTGGAGAGCACCACCACGGGCCGCCCTTCCAGATCCTGGCGAAACACCCGTTCGCAGGAAACATAAAAATTATTGGCGTCTACCAGGGCAATAGCCATGGGGCCTCAGACGCGATGCAGCACCCGGGTCACCACGCCCCAGATGCAGAGTTCTTCCCCTTCTTTGAGGATGATCGCGGGAAACTCGGGATTTTCCGCCACCAGATGCACGGCGCTGCCGATCCGGCGCAAACGTTTGACGGTGAGGTCGCCATTGATGGCCGCCACCACGATTTTGCCATCCACCGGGGTAATGGCCCGGTCCACAATGATCTCGTCCCCATCAAAAAATCCCCGCGTCCCGCATGGACCAGCCGGTAACCCGCAGGATGAAAGTCGCTTCCCTGTGCTGGATCAGGTGGGTATTCAGATCAATCTGTTTTTCGACATAGTCATCGGCAGGGGACGGGAAGCCTGCGGCAATCCGGGACACCATGAGTGGAAGCGTACAGGCGCGATGATGGCCGCCCACGGGCTGTGGCGATGAGGCCAGCATGCCTTTGGCGCCCAATGTACCCTGGGATACGGGTATCGGATCACAACGCATAGGGTTGCTTCCGATCCTGGTCGTTCCCTTTTTGTTGTGCGGCGGGCGTTACCGTCATTGGGCTGGTGGCAGGCGTCCAGGTGACATGGCGGGCGTCTTGAAATACGCCGCCATTCCCGGCCGCATATTGTGGAGACTGATGGCCCAGCCAGGCGGCCAACAAAGGGGCCAGGATCAGAACCAGCAGCCATTGGGATTTCTTGATGGGTTTTGCGTTCGTTGTTTGCATCAGAATGCGCTCCGCAACCGTGTACTATATATTTATACAGTAACAGTTCTACGATGCGCAAGTATCCTCCCAACGCCAGCATGCTCAGATCATCCCATCAGTCTGGCGCCGTCCCGTCCCAAGGCAAAACCGCCTCTGGTGTATTGTAACGGGTGCTGTTCACCTGCGGAGAGACCGAAAAGCTTTCCCAGGAAAAGTCTGCAGGCTGAAAACAGGGGTCCAGGTGTGGCCGCCGCGCATGAGGATGCCACCAGAGCGGCCAATGGCTGCGATCCAGCACCAAAGGCATACGTTCATGGATGTGCTGCAAGGCAGGTAGGGCGGGGACGGTAATGATGGCGAAGGCCTCCTCGGTCTGACCTTCTGCGGTGGTGTGCTGGTCCCCCCGAGTTCGACAGTTAATCTCGCAACTCCTTGATATTGAAAATAGCGATTTCAAAACGCTCCACTACAACAGCGTCAATTGCTGAGACGCGGCTGGTTTTTTTACCCGGAGGGCATGCAGAACCTCGCTTTGACATTCCTGGATGGAAGACACCCCGGATACGGGTGGGGCGCCATTGAGACGAACTCGGTGATGCTGAATGCGGTGGAGTTGCTCCAAGGCTCGTTCCGGCGTCAGCCCGGTGTGACTCGCACGTAAACGACTGCGCATGACCCGATGCAGAATCAGCGCCATGAAGCAGATCGCTGCGTGCGCCCGTATCCTGTCGGGCAGGCGGTGGTAGACCGGGCCGATTTCCAGCTCGGATTTGAGCACTTTGAAGCCCCGCTCGATATCGGCGAGAGACTTATAGCGGGCCACGACCTCCGCCGGTGACAGGTCCTGCACATTGCTCACGAGCAGGAGCTTGCCATCCATCTTTTCCGCCAGGGTGCGTGCGCTTTTGTCGATGTCGTAGCTAAACTGCTGTGCGGCCATATCGACTTGGATGATGCGCGATAAATGCGCCTCGCAGACGGCATGGTAGAAGCGTGCCTTGGCACCGCTGTCGGAGAGTTTGCGTCCCCGATGCTTTTGCCGTCGTCCTGATCATCCAGTTTGCCGGCCCACTGGTCGCCCTGAGTAATCAGCGCTTCGATCCGCGCATTCCGCTTGGCGGTCTGGTCCGCCGCCGTCATGGGATCATGGGCGATAACCAGCCGCAGGTCGTTCCAGGTGCGCTCACCGATGACTTCTTCAGTGGCAGTGTTGCACGACTCCCGCTGGAAACTATCCAGCAGATCGGTAAATTCATGGTACCGCCGCCCCGGTACGGCCAGGATAAACTCCAGCGACTGCCCGTTGGCCAGCCGGATCGCCTGCAACGCCTCCAGATTGTCCAGACTCAACAACCCGCGATCCGCGATGAGCACCAGGCGCCGCACTGTCGGAAAGCGCTCCAGCACTTTGCCCAGGGTCGGCAGCAGCGTTTTGGTCTCAGCGGTGTTGCCATCGAAGACCTCATGGTAGATCGGCAAACCTTCTGCAGTCTGCACGACCCCAGCATGAACTGGCGAGCGATCAGACCTTCCTTGGCCATCCCGAATTGACGGACGTCCTGGGGAACCGTGACCAGGCCTTCACTGCGGATCGTGGTGAGGTCATAGAAGACCACGGACAGGTCCTGATCGATCAGGGGGCGCAACAGTCCGGCTACCACAGCATCTACGGCACTCTGTTGCTCCATCAGGGCATCCATGCTGCGCAGGAGTTGCTGGTGGGTAATCGTTGTCACGGTGACATCCGGCAAGGCGACGGTTTCCACCCAGCGCAGTACGCCCAGTTTCGATTCGGGATCGCAGAGCCGGTTGAGGACCATCACCCGGATCAGCGCTTCCACATCGGTCGTATGGCGGGTCTTGCGGAACACCTGACGTAGGGCGCTGAACCCCAGCTCCTTCCAGAGTTCGGTCAAGGCCCAGACATCGCCAAAAGCACGCGCTGTTTCAAAAGCGATGGATGGTGGAGAAGAAATCGTTGGCGCCGGGGTGGGCACCTGGCCGCTGACCTTCATCAGGCCCTGAATCACGGCATTCAACTGACTGTCGACCTGATCCAGCCGCCCAAGTGTGGCGACGGTACGCTTTTTGACCTTTCCGGCATCATCCCGGTAGGACTCGACAAGCTGGACATAGCGGCGGCTGCCGGAGGTGGTGATCTTCACATGCATGCCGCCACTTTATCAGCGTTCATAGGCATGTCAACAAAAGAGCCTAAGTGATAAAACGTGCCACCACAGAAGTTTTAGAAAATACGCGCTGAAACCCCTATGAATGCTGGGGCGATGTTACGAAATTGACGATTTTTGCCGATGAACTGTCGAACTCGGGTGCACAGAGGGTATTCGATGCCGACTGGAATGATCAGAAGGCAGGGCCGTATCCCCATCAGGTGCTCGTGCTTTCTCCCGGGAGTGCCGCACAAATGGTTTCGGTCATTGATCAGCCGGGGCCGGTGGACATCGAAAGCGAGGAGATGGGCGATGACCGGACCATTCTCAGCGCCATTGCCGCAAAAGGTCACGCGGCACGGGTGATTCTTCCCGCCAGCATCAGTGCCGAAGATCAACGCAACGTCGCTGATTTGGAGCAACACGGCGTGCAGGTGCGGCTAATGCCCAAGTCACCCATCTACATGCACGCCAAGGCGGAAATCGCTGGGGACGAGGCTTTCATCGGGTCGGAAAATTACAGCACATCCTCTCTGAACGAAAACCGGGAAATGGGGCTGATCCTGCGTGGTCGTGAGGTCGCGCAGTTGCGGACGCAGTTTGATCAGGACTGGCGTCTGGCCGGTGAGGGTGGGAATGTCGCCACCAGCCGGGAACACGGGCGCCGGTTCACGGATAGGGTCAAAGACTGGTGGCACCACCACGAATAAGATCTTGATACCCTGAGCCACCAGCCACTCCTGCAGCTTCGACTTTCCTGTCGCCAGTTTTCAATGTCGGAGGTACGCCACGACCACCGCAAAACCTTATCGGCATCGGCCAATGGCTCTTCCAGAAAGGAGACATTCGCTGCTCAAAATGAGCAGGTCATGTTACCGCCGCGAGGCCTTTACCAATTGATCAACAAACTCCAGCTTGTTAATGACCACATCGGTTAAAACAAAAGGGTAGCTATCCTGTTGCCCCAGGCTGCGATTCATGCTGTTCAAGAATTGTGTTAACGGTAGCCATTGCTCAATGAGCATCTCTCTAAAGGATTGCGTATTCAGATTAATGTCCGCCCCTGAAACAGAGGCGGCGTGCTGACCACTCACATGGATGCTTACACCCCAATTTATAGCGGTTTCCAAGGTGTCCTTGATGTGCAGATATTGTGCCCATGTTTCCGCCCAGTCTTCCCATGGATGCATGGTGGCATAACTGCTGATGTAGTTCATCTGCCAATTTGTCGCCGGCCCTGTCTGATAATATTGCTGCAAGGCCTCCTGATAATCTCTGGATTCGTCGCCAAATATCTCTCGAAATGACTCCATCCATGAGCTCTTGGCAATGAGGTAATCCCAATAGAAATGACCTATCTCATGACGAAAATTACCTAATAATGTGCGATAGGGCTCATGCATGGAGAAACGACGCTTTTCACGTTCGGCATCATTTGCTTCCAAGATATTCAACGTGATCACACCAGAACTATGGCCTGTGAGCACTTTCTTCTTTGCCGAATCGGCAATAAATATAAATGCAAGACCATGTTGCGGATCATCTGTCCTGCCCGGAATTGGGAGCCCTAGAAATTTTAGAGAATAAATAAGGCGGCGCTTTGCTGCCTCCAGCAGATACCAATAATGCAAATTTTCAGGCAAGCTGAGTTGTGGAATGATTTCCGTATAGCGACAGCTCTGGCAAAGGTCGTTGCCATCGTCTTTGGCTACCATCCAGTTACAGACTTGCACGGACTCATAGTTGCGACATGGCTGGATATTGTATTGTGGAGAAATACCTGCGGGTTCCCACGAACCATTCATTTGCCGGAAAAAGGCGGCCATAAACTGCTGTTCGGGAACAAAACCCAAATTGGCGTTACAGTTCTCACAAACTGTACTCTCAAAAAAAACCATATTGGCACAGTTGGGACAGGTAAATGTTTTCATAGGCACCTCCTACAGGTCTCTACCGGAAGTGACACGGGTCATATCCGGACAGGCTATTGTTACATGACTGGGGCGATCCCGGAGGTGCCTTTCACCAACAACATCGCAGAACAGGCTAGACGAATGATCCTACGGAGATCAAACGGCTATAACCTCTTCGGCACCGTTAAACGATAAAATGCTTCAGCCACGTGGTTCCTGGCTAGCTCTGCTACCATAGCTGGCTATCTCCAGCCCCAGTCTTGGCGTTATGCTAACCGGTCGGTAACCCGAAGGCATCCATGTCCACACCTCAACCTGCAACCCCTAACCCATCCACCGCAATCTCCGTCCAAGCGGCACCCTTCCGTCTGGACTGGTCAGCCCGGCTGATGCTCTTTGCCGTACTTTCGGCCATCTTTCTCGCCGCCATGGATCAGACCGTCGTTTCAACGGCCTTGCCAACCATCGCACGGGATCTTCATGGCCTCGCGCACTTGCCTTGGATCATCACCGCTTACCTATTGACGTCGACCGTCTGCCTGCCGGTCTACGGGAAGCTGGGAGACCTCTTCGGCCGCAAACGCTTGCTGCAGATCGCCATCCTCATTTTTCTTGCAGGGTCTGCACTCTCCGGTTTGGCCCAAAACCTCGACGCGCTGGTCGCCTTCCGAGCGCTTCAAGGCCTGGGTGGCGGCGGCCTGCTGGTCTCAGCCATCGCTGCTATTTCTGACTTCATCCCGATTACCCAGCGGGGCCGCTATCAAGGATTGGTGGGCGCCGCGTTTGGGCTAGCCACCCTGATTGGTCCTTTTCTCGGCGGTTTCATCGTGGAGACCCTGAGCTGGCGCTGGATCTTCTATATCAACGTGCCCTTTGGAGCGCTGTCGCTCGGCATCATTGGCCTCGCATTTCCGGCGCGCAAAAAGACGCCAACCCCACCGCTAGACCTCATCGGTGGCCTGCTACTGATCACCGGACTCAGCGCACTGGTCATTTTCGCCAGCGTCGCAGGCTCTACACACGCATTGTCCGGCTCGGGCCCCTGGTTTCTTCTGGCCTTCGGCATCGGTGCACTGATCGCCTTCGCCCTAGTGGAGAATTTCCATCCGGAGCCTCTGTTGCCGCTGGCGTTCTTCCGCTATCGGACGTTCACCCTGAGCGTAATCATCTCGTTCTTCGTGGGGCTCGCCATGCTCGGCTCTCTGAGCTTTCTGCCGTTATATCTGCAGGACGTCCGCGGATTCACCCCGACCGATTCCGGTCTGGAAATGCTCTTTCTGCTCTTCGGAATGTTGGGTACGTCGATTTTCAGTGGTCGATGGATCAGTCGTACCCAACGCTACCGAGCCTTTCCGGTGTTCGGCACTTTGCTGATCAGTGTGGCCTTGGGTTTGCTGTCGACCATCGGTTTGACTACCACCTTGTGGCACATCGACGGCATGCTGGTCGTGCTGGGGGTGGGTCTCGGGATGACGATGCAGGTGCTGGTTTTATCCGCGCAATTGTCGGTGGAGCAAAAGCATCTCGGGGTGGCCACTGCCACAGCCTCCCTGTTCCGGTCCATGGGCGGCACTCTGGGGGTGGCGGGCTTCAGCGCAGTCTTCGCGCATTTCATCGGTGGCATGTCGCTGTCCGACACTACAGCGGGCCTGGCTTACCAGAGCCGAATTGTCCAAGCACTGCACGTCGATTTCCGGGTGGCAGCGGCCGTCAGTCTAGGTGCTTTCGGATGCGCCTGGTTTCTGGAGGAAATGCACCACCTGCTGGCACGGCGGAGCACGATTTCTGATGACGACAGTGCCGGTTGAGCGACAAGCAACCTACCGGGGGAGGACGCACTCGCATGTTTGGCTGCCGGGCAGCACCCATGACCGGTGGCCGACACGCATCTCGAAGGAGGATAACTTAAGGACGAGGTGCAATGGCTGGCCAGTCTGGGCGTACGCGACATGATCAATCTCGGCCTTACCCCGTAGGGGCTGCTGTGCTGCGAGACCAAATTAAGAGAATGCAGTTGAAGGATCGTTATTCAGTACGCAGTCATAAATGTTCAGGGTTCCAAAACGGAAGCGCGCGAGCCTGAATGCTGGGGTGGAGATGGTGACGATCATGAAACATCGTCGCCCGCACCAGGGTCCGGCCATAGAGCAGCTCAGCCAGCACCTGGAATGCCCGGGGAAGTTTCAGGCAGTAAGTGCCAGGCACACCGTCGCGCACATGCGGCAGATAAAAAAACGAGAAATCCCCTAATGCGTACACCAGACGCAACGGGATCCAGAACCAGAGAAAGGTCCAACCGCCTACCAAAAGACAAGCGCCAAAAATGCCAATCCGCCACCAGAAGCCTGGCGAAAGTGTCCGAATTCCATGGGGCTGCCTTATCCAACGGAAAAACGCTTGCTCGGGCACGGTTATAGCCCCCCAGGCTGCCCGCCATGGTCCTCCCAGCAGGTGAAATGCATCAGGGTCCGCGCGAGTCGCTGGATGCTTGTGGTGCCTGAAATGGATTTGCCTGAATTCGTCATAACCCAGTGCAAAAGGCGTAAATGGCAGAGGCATCAATCGCGTGGCGAAATCCACTTGCGTGGGGCCGCGTAAATGAAACAGTTCGTGGGTATAGATCATCCAGCGGGGCAACAAGAGCAACATCATAATCATCAATATCCAGCCCGGCATCGCTAACGCTACGACGGCGCCATAGGCGCTGAAGAGCAGCAGCACAATAGTCAAACTTCGGAACTGGTAACGCCGCGCATCCGCCACTGTAGTGACATGTGGATCATTGGCGGAAGGTATAGGTTGATGTGGCTGCATGGAGTTAATCCCAGAACTGCCGCATTCTACTATAAAACAGCGCCTGAGTGTATCAAGTTTTGACCAGAAATCGGCGTCAAGTTTATTCGCCTTTTATATCAGATCGTGAATTTTATGTTTATTTTTTAGTTCATATGGTTACGAAGCGTTACAACACTCCATAGGTGGCAAATGTTTGGTGCTGACGCATGGTCAATGGCTGACGCTGGATTGACTCAGAAAGTGTCATCGTGCAGGAACATCATTAGCGTCCAGGTGTTGAACGAGTTTGCTTCTGTCGCTCGGCGTAAGATGGCGATGTCCTTGCCCTAAGTCCGGGAGGTGCTAGCGCCTCTCTATCGCCTCTGTGAAGTCACATCGGTTACCCTGGACACGCATATTCAGGGCATCCAGATTGCAGAGCGCTATCAGTACAATATCTGGGATGCCATGATCGCGGCTTCAGCCCTCATGGCGCATTGCGTCACGCTATACACGGAGGATATGCATCATGGACAGATTCTTGAGGGGCGCCTGCATATCGTCAATCCATTTTTATAGCGAATATGTTTATACTCATTTTGATACACCCAAAGAGGACACCCGGTATCGTTATGATCTAGAATGGTGCAGCCGAACACCAACGATAGGATGGTCGGAATGACAAGCTATCACCGCTGCTGGAGCAAGTTTCACCAGGTGCCGGAAAGATACCATTGTCTACTATTCAGATATTCCTCCCAAAATCGTACCCGCTTACCATGATCACTGCACCATTAACCGCTACGCAGCGCCGCACCCTCCGGCAGGTGGGCATAGCCTTTATGCTTCTGGCGAGCCTGCTGACGGCGCTGTACATTCAGCAGTCCCAGCATTTGCATCGAGTCGCTGCAGAGAAAATCAAACTGCACGCCTCACTGTCCGCGCAGAGCGCGGCGCTGCAGGTAGCGGCCGTTTTCAATAAGTATTTCGATAATTTGGTCTACGTCGGCAACGTCTTGTTGCCCCAAGATGCCGGAGTGCAGACACCCGGCACCAGGACTTTAGAGCAGGTGCAAATCCTCCGGGCACAATATCCCAATGTCATGGCCATCAATCTTCAAAACAGCTTGGGGGATCGCATTCTTTGGTCAACGTTGCCGCAATCTTCCCAGCCGATTTCGCTAGCGAATGATTTTACGCCTTTGCCAGGCCACCCGAACCGATTGATTGGCAAGCTTCACTATGCCCAGAGGATGCACGCGCGGGTAATCACTATGCGCTACAGGGTGCATGATGCCGGAGGCGCCCATCTGTTATTCTCAGTCGGCAGCCCGATCAATATCATGAGTCTCGATACGCTTACCATTTTACCCAATTACGACCTGTTTCTGCTGGATGCCCAGCATGTACCCTTTGTTTTTTTCCGGCAGGGAAAGCTTTCTCTTTCCGGTCCTTCCCTGCAGAGTTTTCCTCAGACAATCAAGTGCATGAACCAGTACCTGGATACCCATGGACCATCGCTGCAGGATGGCCATCGTCTCTGGCGGAACAAGCCTGGTGGGACGAGGAGAAAAGGCTGCTGCCCAATAATATTGGCATCGTTTTGGGCCTGCTTGGGATTGGTGCCTTTACGCTGTTTTTGCTGGCGCGGGAGATGCGTCTGCGTAATCGGCAAGAAGAGATTCTCATTGATGAGCGGGACCACCAAAAAAAACGCGCCATCCACGATGCCCTGACCGGCCTACCCAACCGCGATGGCCTGCGACTGGTGTTTGTTCAGGCGCTGGCGCGTTCCGACCGCCAGGAACAGCTTCTGGCCGTGGGTTTTCTGGATCTCGACGACTTCAAACCGGTCAATGACACCTACGGGCACGCCGCCGGTGACGATCTGCTCCAGGAAATGGCGCGCCGCCTGCAGAACGCGGTACGGCGAGCCGATACGGTCGCGCGCCTGGGGGGCGATGAATTTATCCTGTTGCTGGAAGGCCTACGCAGCATGGATGAACTGGATCTGGTTCTGGCCCGTCTCCAGACCACGATTACGCAGCCTTTCTACATCCAGGGAGAGGTTGTCAGCATCCGGGCGAGCCTGGGGTTGACGCTCTATCCCTTTGACGAGGGGATGCCGACCTACTCCTGCGCCACGCGGACCAGGCCATGTATGCCGCCAAAATACGATCTGGTCGCGAGAGCGGGGGCTGGGTGCAGCTCTACCACCCGGATATTGGCAGCGTCAGCATGGGCGATGAGATGTTGCGCCGGGATTTCCTGCGCGCCTTGGCCAGCGGAGCGGTGACCCTCCGCTATCAGCCTCTGGTGGCCATGGCGACGGATCGGGTGGCGGGTCTCGAGGCCCTGACCCGCTGGCACCGGGAGGGTCGGGAGGTCTCCCCCGACAAATTCCTTTCCGCCCTGGGGGTACGGGAGCGTCAAGCAATGGGGCGCTTCGTGCTGCAAAAGGGACTGCAGCAACTCGCACAGTGGCGGGAAACCGGACTGGACCTCTTTCTCAGCATCAATGTCACCCCGGAAGAACTCGATCAACCCGGATTTGCCGATACGGTCTTTGGCATCCTGGCGGCGTATCCGAGTGTCCCTCCGAAATCCCTGGTGCTGGAGGTGCTGGAAATCGGGGAAATCCTCGAACAGGAGGCCGCCCTGGAACATCTGCAGCGACTGCGCGGCGCGGGCATCAAAATCGCTCTGGACGACGTGGGAGTGCTTACGCCTCTCGCCTGCGACTCAAAAATCTGCCCATTGACGAGATCAAGATCGATCAGGGTTTCATCCGCGAGTTGTCGAACAAACCCCAGGATCTGATTTTCGTCGAAAGTCTCGTCAATCTGGGCTTGGCGATGGGCGTCCTCATCACCGTGGAAGGAGTGGAAACCGAAGCGCACATCGCTTTCCTGCGCGAGATGAAAATCAACTATCTCCAGGGGTACGCCATTGCCAGGCCGCTGGAGGCGGAAGCGGTGGCGGATTTTGTGCGCAGTTTTGTCCTCGGCGTCGGGGATGCGGACACGCCGATGCTGGCCCTGTACCAGCATCTGGGCTGGGTGCGGGCGGCAGCAGAGTCGGTGATGAATCATCAGGGTCACGAGCATATGGAACTGGCCGACTGCCCGATCACGACCTGGCTGCATGCCCATGCATCGGAACTACCCGAGGTGGAGACCTTGCTGGCCGAGCACGAAACAGTGCATATCCTGGGCCGGGAAATTCTCCAGGTACGGCAAAGTGGAACGCGCGAGGAACTCCATCGCCTGCTCGGCCAGTTGCATGTGCACAGTCATCGGTTTCAGGAAGGGCTGGGGCAGGCGGTGAAGGCCATGCGGGGAAACACAGCGGACCAAGCGTAGGACTGGCTGATCACGCAATCCACAGCCCGATTTCGATGTTTGCCAGCATGCGCTTAGAGTATCTGGTAACACGCAGATAGGATTGACGGAATACCATGGTGGATTGGGATAAAGTACAGATATTAGAATGGACGCCCGACAGCAAGACAGCGACCACCGCGCGGCCCTCGGATAGCGTAGACCTGCGCGCCTCAGATACGTTGACGATCGGCACTCCACCACTCGCCGTTCAAGCCCAACGACTTTTCAGCCGCTGGGAGATGGTCCGCGACCCTGCCCGCATTTTGGCAAACTGGCTCTCAGAATCTCGATTATTAACAGCCGTCCTGGAATTTCAGCCCGATCGGGACTTCGGGGTGCTGATGACGATCCTGGACCGTAGTGGAACAATACGTCTGACCATCCCACAGTGGTCACACCCCGCAACTGGCGTCATGCAAAAGGATTTTTCTTTGGATCGAAAAAGCCTGGTTGGCCGAGACATTCTGGTGATCGGGCGTGATGACGTTTTCCACGCCGGTTTTTTGGGTAAAGTAACTAATGTTGGCAACCAGTCAGTCACTGTGAATCCAGGGCCGGTTTATTGGTCGCAACAACGAACTTATCATCGGTACACCGTCAATCCGCCCATCAAGGTGGGATTGCGCGAAGCGCATGAAAGCTCCCCATCGATTTTTGTCCGGTTGGTGGATATCAGCATGGGCGGCGCAGCCTTCATCGCGGATATCCAAGACATATCAACCAATTCGGTGCAAGGTGCAGGTTTGCCGTCTTCTGGGCAGTTGTTCTGGGCGATACTCCCGCGACCAGAATGTGGTGATTCTATAGATTTGGCGGCAACGTTTGTCAACCAACGACAAATACCGGGGAGCCCCGCCGTTTTGTGGGCTTTCGCTTGGCAACAGGTGACCGTTTTTTCGGATCTGGAAGCATGGATTAAGTTTCATGCTTCGTCGATCAATGGCTAATACCGGAAGGGGGCCAAATATTGGTATCAGGTTTTTCGCTCGGAAACAGTGGTATGATTCACAGACGACCACCTCTCCGAGCAGTAAATTCCAGCAGACGGTAACCCTGGGCACTCTGTTGTTGCCAGCGCAGCAGAAACTCCCGTTCAGAATCCAGGTGCGGCCGCAGTTGCCGGATCAGGGGATAGCAGGCCAGGACATCGTCTTCCTGATCGACATAATGGAACTCGACCGCTGCGGAGACCTCCCCGCTGTTCTCCGGGCCGTTCTCCGCTGGAATCATACGTGCCCCCCCGTGCGAGGGGGCGGCGGCGAAAATCGCAGACCAACACCCAGTCGATTCCAGTGATTGATGGCACCGATGGCCACCGTCAGGAACGTCACTTCTGTTTCCGTGAACTGAGACTGCAGTATCTCATAGACGGCGTCGGGCGCCCCCTGGGTCGCGAGCGCCGTCAGACATTACGCCCACGCCAAAGCGGCCTGCTCCCGTGCAGAAAAAATACCGGCATCCCTCCAGCCCGCGACCAGATCCAGCTTGACCGGTTCCACACCGATTTGGCGGGCGACATTCAGGTGGTACTGAATACAGAACGCACAGCCGTTGATTTGCGATACCCGCACCTTGATAAGTTCCGTCAGGTTTTTTTCGAGGCCGGAATCATCGACCGCTTTCCCCATCGCCAGGAGTGCGGCGTACACTTCGGGCGCGGTCTTGGTGAAGGAGAGGTAGTCAATGCGGGCATGCTCCGTGGACATGGCTTGTTCCTTATGAGGTGACTCGGATAGTATCAGGACTCTAACAATATATCAGGGTGCTTACAATATGGACGACGCAGCGCCAAGACCCCTCATCCCTCAAGCGGGAGAGGGCAAACGCGGGGAAAATGGTTATCTGGGCTACCTGCTGCGGCAGGCTGCGGGGGCGTACCGGCATCGGATGGAACGGGCGCTCGCCGACCTGCGTGTAACGCCTCCACAATTTTCCGTGCTCACCATGCTGGCCGCCTATCCCGGCATTTCCAATGCCGATCTGGCGCGGCTGGCTCTCCTTACCCCGCAAACGGTCAGCACCATTGTCGCCAACCTGGAACGCGCCGGGGCCATCGTGCGCCAGCCGCATCATTACCATGGCCGTATCCAGCGGATTGACCTCAGCGAGACAGGCAAGTCGTTATTGGCGACCTGCCGTGAGCGGGTGCAGGGTATTGAGCAAAAGCTGGCCGATGGGCTTTCCCGAGAAGAGGAATCGGCACTTCGAAAATGGCTGGTTCGCGTCGCCACGTCAGCGTGAAATTTTTTGTGTATGATTTGAACGTCCGCTCCACGATATTTGCCTAACCCGCTTGCGCACCGCCAGTCAGCGGAGTCATGGCATAATAGGCCGCATAGCCATCTTCCACTGCGGGAATGATCTCCAGCACCTCAAAATAATGGTCCCAGAAAATGGTGTCACGCAATCCCTTTATGACGCCCTGATAGGCAACAAGATCAGAGGTTTTCCACACCACGATATCGCTGATGCGCGCGGTGTAGGATTCCGTGTCGAAAAAACGCATGCTGACGGTCGAATGGGCTTCGAGGATAGGGTTAACCTTCTCTTTGATAAATGCAAAGCGGGTTTTTGGTTCCTGGTCTAACCATTGGCGGGTGGTTTTGAGCAGCATAAACAGGGTGTAGGTTTGCGTCGTCATGGGAAATCTCCTGGTTGAATTGACAGGAAATATTTTGCGAGCAGATACTCACATTTTCTACTCGTGTTTGAACTATGCGACTCGAACCTCGCAAGCGCCCTCATCAACAACGTTCTGCCGCCACGGTGGACGCCATCCTGGAGGCGGCGGCTCGTATTCTGGAGCGCAAGGGGCTGGATGCGCTGACCACCAATGCGGTTGCAGAACTCGCGGGTGTCAGCATCGGATCGCTCTATCAATACTTTCCAGGCAAGGCAGCGATTCTGGCCGAGCTGATTCGGCGGGAACGCCTTATATTGCTGGCAGGTATTGATCGCATAGCGCATGCCCCCGGCGACTCGCTAAAAGACGACGTATGTTCACTCATCCGGATCGCAGTGGCCCACCAGTTGCTCCGGCCAGCGTTGGCTCGGGCGCTGGAGTATGGGGAAGCCACACTGCCCCTGGGACCTGAAACAGCCAAACTGACGAATGAGCTTGTGCGGTATATGGCGACGTTACTGGAACGACATGGTGTTTCAAAAGTTATGGAGGCGGCACATGATCTGGTCGCTCTTGCAAAGGGCATGATTGACGCCGCAGGTATTGCCGGCGAATCAGACCAGCGCGTACTCGTTGATCGGGTATGCCGTGCAGCACTGGGATATCTGGAATATCCAGTATCCAGTATCCATTAGGCACGGAATCACTTGAAAATAGCGGTGTCGCGGCGAGTATCCATGACCAGCCCCCACCCAATGCATGCGACTTGCTGGAAAGTCACACTGTTTGCAAAATCTCCATCGCAGCCATTGCCTACCAGTGTGTTTTCAATGAGCTCGCGCATTTTGGCCGGGCCTTTAAACGATTTTTAGGCCTTTCTCCGCTAGCCTGCCGTAATCGGACGTAACGGTAAGCTTGGACATGGCTCTAATGCATAAGTACCATTGTTTTATCCATGATCCCGCCAGACAGGAATGATTTTGTCCCCAATCTGTTCCACGAACATTTTCTGAGATCACGCTATGCGCATAGACCGCCTGGATCATATCGTCCTGACCGTGGCCGACATGAATACTACGATCGCCTTCTATTCACGGGTATTGGGCATGCAGGAAATTACCTTTGGTGACCAGCGGAAGGCCTTGGTCTTTGGGCAGCAAAAAATCAACTTGCATTCGGCAGGGCATCCCATCGCGCCGCATGCGGCCAGTCCCACTCCCGGGTCGGCGGATTTATGTTTCATCGTGGCTGGTGGTATCCAAGAAGTGCTCGCCCATCTGCAGACCTGCGGTGTCGCTCTGGAAACCGGTCCGGTGCCACGCACTGGAGCCACGGGGCCGATCATTTCTGTCTACTTTCGGGATCCTGATGGCAATTTGCTGGAGGTGGCCACTTATGATCACTCGGGCCATGGGTCATGACCGATAATCCTCGCGTCGCCCTCGTCACCGGCGCCACCTCCGGCATTGGTCTGGCTATCGCGCAGCGTTTAACGCAGGCGGGATATTGGGTGGCCCTGCATTCCCGCGCGTCCTCCGCTGCGGGTCTACAAGCGGCAGCAACGCTGGCGGGTGCCCGCTATTTTCAGGCAGATCTGCTAGATGAAGATGCGCGTAGGGATCTCATCAACCAGGTGTATGCGCACTACGGTCGACTCGACGTGTTGGTCAATAACGCGGGTGAGTCCAGCGTGATTCCGCATGATGATTTACTGGCCGCGACACCTGATCTCTGGCACAGCCTCTACGAACTCCATGTGGTGGCGCCCTGGCAACTCGTCGCGCTGAGCGAACCCTATCTGCGGGCAGCATCGACCGCCGACCATCCGGCATCGGTGTTAAATATCAGCTCCCATGCCGGCGTGCGACCCAAGGGGGCTTCTATACCCTATGCCGCCAGCAAGGCTGCATTGATTCACGTCACTCGCCTGCTCGCCAAAACCCTGGGACCCGATATCCGGGTGAACGCTATTGCCCCAGGGCTGGTGGATACGCCGCTGACCGAAGATTGGGCGGCCATTCGCGAACAATGGATTCGCGATGCTCCCATGCGACGAAGCGCGAGCCCGAAGGATATCGCTGATGTCGCTCTGATGCTGACGGAATCGGCTTATCTGACGGGAGAGGTGATTGTGGTGGATGGCGGGATGAATCTGCTTTAACGCATCGCGGCGAATAGAACGGATTTTTCACAACTCCTTTTCTTAATCCCGGCGCCGTTCGTATCAACAAGTCTTTGGGCGATGCCGTAGGCCTCCGGCACTGGGCATACATCTCATCCAGATAGAGCTGGTCAAGAGAGTACCGAGTACCATCTGCATCATTATGAAAAAGAAGCCGTGTACGTGCTGCCTGGTAAGGTCATGCTCACCATGGAGGGTGATCAGTATCTCATCGCCCCAGGCGACTTCGTCGGTTTTCCGCGCCACACGGTCGCGCACAGCATCAGCAACGACGGGACGGAAACACTCGTGTGTCTGGTCATAGGTCAGCGACTGGATCAGGATGTCACGGATTACCCGAATCAGTATAAACGCCTGTACCGTAATAATGGGGAATTGAATCCGGTGGATATGGGAAATATCCGTGTTTTGCGCGAACCCACGCAGGAACCATGATGGTAGGCGGAAAGCACAATGCGTGATTTAGAGAAATAACAGGGAAGCGGAGATGGTGATTCGAATGTTGGCGAAGAATGAACTGGCCAGGATCTTACCGCTGGTACAGACACTCAATCCTGGCGTGCCGCCGGAGGTGCTCGCGCAAAGACTTCAGAATATGATCGCACAGGGATATCAATGCGCTGCCGCTTTTGCGGATGATTACTGTATCGGTGTGGCGGGCATCTGGCTGGGAACGCGTTTCTGGTGTGGACGCTATCTGGACGTCGACAACGTGATCGTCGACCCGCAGTATCGAGGGGCTGGCATCGGTCAACAGCTCATGGATTGGGTAGAGAGCTACGCGCACCGAGAGGGCTGCGAAACCATGGTGTTGGATGCCTACGTCACCAACCATCTGGCGCACAAGTTCTATCAGCGCAACGGTTATCAGATCGTCGGCCATCACTTCGTCAAGTCGTTGCGGTCCACCGGCTGATCCACGAACCCAACATCCGGGCGTTGCGGTAGTATGATTACCGGAGCAGTACGGCTATCTGCTGGCCTACCTCAGAACCAAGTCTTGACAAGAAATAGATAACACTCCTGTTATTCTTTAAAATTTAATAATCACATATATGTTATCAAAATATTGATTCTTAATAATACGAGTGTTATTCTTAACTCGTGCTCCAATAGTATATGGATTATCAAATGCGCTCTGAAGATCGTGCCACCGCCCGCCGTCAGCTCGACAAACGTTTGTGTGTCCTAGCTAACGAAGAAGCCCTCATCCGCCCGTCGCGTGGATGGGTCAAAGCTATCCGTGAAGCCCTTGGGATGACCACTGCCCAGCTTGCAAAGCGGCTTGGAGTTAGCCAGCCGCGCGCCGTAATGATCGAGAAAGCAGAAGCAACCGGCTCCATCACCCTGGAGAGCCTAGAGCGGGCAGCACAGGCACTGGATTGCCGCCTGGTCTACGCTTTTGTGCCCCGAAAACCCCTGGACACGCTGGTCAAGGAGCGTGCGCGTCTGCTTGCCCAAAAACGGCTTGAATCGGCAAGCCACACGATGGCACTCGAAGCCCAAGGCGTGGAAACGAGCGATGAGAACGAGCAGCTCAAACGACTTGTCCAGCAGTTCATCGCAAAAAGTAGTTCAAAGCTGTGGGAGGATACGGATTGACTGATCCTTTGCTTGAACAGGACGACGCGGCCACTCCGCTCACGCCAGAAGGACGGGAGGGATTGATTCCGTCTTATATCACGCTGCGCCGTGAACTGAACGCGGCGGAACAGGCCAACATCGTGGAGGCCGAAGAATGGGCATACTCCCGCAAACGCGACGTGCTGTCCGAACAGTTCCTCAAGAGCCTGCACAAACGGATGTTTGGGCGAGTCTGGCGCTGGGCGGGTGATTTCCGGCAGACCGAAAGAAACATCGGGGTCGATCCCTTCCGTATTGCGATTGGCCTGAGGAACCTGCTGGACGATTGCCGCTACTGGATCGAGTACGAGACTTATCCGCCAGATGAGATCGCAGCACGCTTCCATCATCGGCTGGTTTACATTCATCCCTTCCCCAACGGCAACGGACGCCATGCCCGCCTTGCCACCGATCTGCTGCTGGTGAAACTGGGATGTCCCCGGTTTAGCTGGGGCCGGGTCAACTTGGTTAATGCAGGAGAAACCCGGCAGACATACGTTGCTGCGCTGCGCGCTGCCGACAATCACGACATCGGGCCCCTCTTACAGTTCGTGCGCTCCTAAAATATAACAACCAGGAGGGATTCAGGGCCGGCGCGGCCACAGCGCCGGGGCTGACCCCTTGCGATAACGCAGAGATGATACCGCTTGTCACTGCGTCCGATACGGCTCGTCCACGACAACCTCATAGGATCGTAGACTAATCCAGATGTTCCGCCCGACGATTCTCACAATAGGGAAAACAGATTTCATCCTGCTCCAATGTCGGTGGCCAGGTGGGGTTTGCCCACGCCCGGCGGGCCGATAAAGATCAGGTTCTGCCGATTGTCGATGAACTGGAAGTCCAGTAGCTGAGCTACCCAAATTCGCCCAAATGTTTTTCAATCTGGATATCCGCCTTGCGCCGTTGACTGGCTGAACGGTGTTGTTGCTCGCGTTCGTGCAGTTCGTGTCCGAGCAGTATCCCCGTCCATTTGCATGATCATCGTCTTGCTCTGTGGTGGCAATAAGAGCACGCAAGCGAAGGACATCAGGGTGGCGAAACGCTTGGCTGTTGAATGGAGTGAATGACCATGAGTGAAAAATTATCTACTTTTGATCCTGCCGAAGAGCTGACATCAGACGCGGTCATCGCAACCTTCATGGCCGATGCGTTTGAATCTGCAGACGCCGGCTACATTGCGCACGCGCTGGGCGTCGTGGCCCGCGCCAAGGGAATGGCTCAGATCGCTGGAGAAACTGGTCTTTCGCGTGAACAGTTGTACCGCTCATTCAGCGCGCGCGGCAATCCGACGCTCAAGACCACGCTAGCAGTCATGAAGGTCCTGGGGATTGAACTTACGGCAAAAGCGGGCCCTCAGGGCCGATGATGGCCACCCATATCGATAAGGAATAAATCGTTTACCCGGTAGACGATCGTTGCAAAGTGTTATCCCCGCAATCCACGGCCCTGAGCCAGCACAACGAAGGGGCCACGCAGCCCCGGCGGTAGTGCAGGTTGTGGGTGGTAAGCCGGTACGTGTACTGGAAGATGCGGGGACTCCGTAAAGCCGGGTTACGTCGACCTTCAGCGTAGTGCCGGTATCCCGATGGGGCCACCTGCAATACCTTGCAAATGGGCTCGACCCCGTAGCGGTTTCGGTTCTGATCGACAAAAGCCCTCAATGCTTGAAATGGCGGTCGAGCTCCGCCTGGGCAAAAATGCACTGGCCAGCTTCAGAATTTCATTAGCTTTACGCAATTCCCTGACCTCATGTTCCAACGCCTTGATACGCTGTGTTTCCTCTGTGGTGACGCCAGGACGGGTGCCGACATCCACCTCCATACGTCGAACCCACACCCCCAGTGTCTTTGTGGAACACCCGATCTTGGGCGCAATAGATGCCAGTGCTGCCGTATACACTTGCTACTGGATCAGCCTTGGCGTGAAAAGGCGTCAAGGCAGCGTCGAGGATCGTGTTTTGCGATACCAGTCCGAAGTATATGGATCCGTGATTTCGATACCCTGGGTGAACCGCCTGCTGGCTGGCTTCGGGATGGTTGGTTGTTTGGTGGCAACCATATTGGTCAATGGTCTCTGCTCCCTCTATCTCTCATCAAACCACCTCTCGCAGTATTGGGGTCGGCTGGCTTGAATTGGTCATGATCATCGGTGTCTTTCTGCCCATTTTGGAGTTCGTCGGACAGGAAGCGAATGGGTCAGGCGAAGGCATCCCCAAAATCTGGGGAGCATCCAGTGGACAATCTTACCAAGACACAATGGCAGAGTCGTTTTTATCTGGCGCGAGGGTGGGCATCCCTCATGCGAAGAGCGGGACCAACGGACACGGTCATTTGAGGTGACTATCGTGGCACGTTGGCGTTCACCGATGATCATGCGCTTTGCCGACAAGCAAACCGTCGCAGTATTCGCCGACCTGCAGATATGCCGCTTTGGAGCAGAGGTGTTGCGGGTGGCACAACGGAAATTGGCGCAATTGCATCGCGCGGAGCGGATCAAAGATTTGGCTGTACCGCCAGGCAACAGCATGGAGAAGTTCTCCGACGATCGGAACGCCAATGGAGTATTTGCATCGATGATCAGTGGCGGATTTGCTTTGTCTGGTGCAGCAGCCACCTGGGATACGGAGATCGTGGACCATCACTACCATTGCTGCCCCTCCAAAAGGCCTAAAACTCCCCTTGAAATCATCTGAACTCGTACCCATAACTTTGCATGCCAGAGTCCAGGCGTACAGTCACCTGGCTGGTGTTCTATTGATGCATATTAAGGAGGTGTAAAATGGCAAATGAAGCTTCACGTTCTGCGGTCAGGAATGTTCGCCAGGTAGAACCTTTGGAAAGCCTTATGGAGACAGTATGGCCGGGTGTATTTTCTCCTTTCATTACCCGACAGTCCACGCAACCCCATATCGCGCATATCGATGTCCTCGACCACGATGACGCTTTTGTATTGAAGGCAGAGATTGCCGGTGTAGACAAGGACAGGCTGGATGTCCAGGTACATGGGAATCAGGTCTACATCAGCGGCATCAAGGAAGAAGATAATGCTCGGGAAGAAGGGAACTACATCTACCGGGAGCGTCGATGTGGAGAGTTTTCTCGCACCGTGCAGCTCCCTGCAGATGTGAACAGCGATCAAACTAAGGCGTCATACAAGGATGGCATTTTAGAGTTGACTCTGCCCAAAACAGAAGCTGCCAAACGCAAGAAGATTGCGATTTCCTGAGCGCTAGGATGAGGCTTCGTGTATTTGCATGAAGCCTCACTCCTCCCTCAACATCCCCTGGAATGGATGATAACATGTTGGAAATTTGATAATTTAATAGTGGAATTGATCCAGATGGTCGGCCCCTGATCCGATTTAGCAGATACGGCACAGGTAAAACCCTGTCAATTATCTGGAGGCACTTAAAATGAACTTCAAAAAAAGGTGTTGTCTGTCAGCATCTTGCCCCTGTCCTACTCCGTTGCGGCATTAGCTCAGTCGTCAAATCATCTGACGCATGTCGCCGGTGAGGTATACACCTGTAGAACCCCACAACAGGCCAGGGAACAGCAGATCAATCCGGATTATCTCGTTCCCGGATACCAAATTTACAAACCTTCACCGGACACGTCGGATTTGCGGACGACAAAGCCGAACCGCCGGGGAGCGGAAACAGGTCGCGGATATCACCCTTGATCCAGTGTTAAGAGGCATATAATAAAGGTGCGCCATGAAAAAAATCCAATGGAGAAAACCACACTATATCATATCCCTTACTGTTGCCGTTGCTTTGGGTTTAGGACTGGGGGCAACAGGATGGGTTTTTGGGGAATCCGGTCATACTATTACACCTCTGCCCTCGCCAAGTCGGGCAGCGACAATGCCGAGATTGGTCAAGATACCGGACTTTAGCCCGATTGTAAAAAAATATGGCAATGCAATCGTTAACATCAGTGATTCTGACACAAAAACAACACATGGACATCAGGGGTTTTTTAATCCATTCCCTCAAAATTCACCATTTTATAGATTTTTTCACAGACTACCAAATTATACGCCGCCGGAAAATGAAATAACACATGTGATCGGCTCTGGATTCATTATTTCTCACGATGGCTATATCGTCACGGCTGGGCATGTTGTAAGGGGCATGCGCCATATTATGGTGACCTTGACAAATCATCATGCGTATCGAGCCAAAGTGGTGGGTCTGTCAGTCCGTTATGATACCGCATTGCTTAAGATCCATGCCCACGATCTGCCTATCGTACAATTGGGGAATTCAAAGAACCTTCAGGTCGGTCAGTGGCTGCTGGCTATTGGCATGCCGTTTGGACTTTATAACACCGTAACGCAAGGCGTGGTCAGCGCCATGGACAGATCACTGCCCCATGATGATCAATACATACCATTCATCCAAAGTGATGTGCCCATCAATCCTGGAAATTCGGGTGGTCCGATTTTCAACATGCGCGGACAGGTCGTTGGAATCAATGACCAGATATATACCACCGATGGCGGCTACATGGGATTATCCTTCAGCATTCCGATTGATACCGCGATGCATGCTGTTCATGCGTTCGAGCGCCATCAGAAATTAAAATTCGGCTGGTTGGGCGTCGAACTTCAGTCAGTGACCCCACAAATGGCGCGGGCGTTGCACCTTCCTGAACAGGTAGGCGCATTGATCGCGCAGGTTGTGCCCTCCAGCCCTGCGGCAAAAGTGGGCCTTAAATCCGGGGAAGTGATCGTGGCTTATGATCACCGTCCCATCTACAACATCAGCACGCTCCCCCCATTAGTGGGCGACACAACACCAGGCAGGACTGTAGCCATCGGCGTCATTGATCATGGGAAGTCCAAAACCTTGCAGGTCCAGGTAGGTAACATGCCGCAAAAGATGCTGGCGGCTACCAATCAACGGAGCATCGACATTCGTCGTCTGGGGTTGCGTGTTGGCACCCTGGGGCCAAAGGAGCAGCAGAAACTCGGGGTGGATCACGGCGTGTTGATTCAGTCCGTCTATCCGGGGCCAGCATCTTTTATCGGCCTGCGGAGTGGAATGGCGATTTTGTCCATCAACCAACAGCGGGTAACCAGCCCTGAACAATTAGCTCATCTGGTTAAGGCTCTCCCAGCGAATACACCTATTTCCATGCATATTCGCAATCACCATGGGAGTATTTTTGTCGTGATTACGCTTCCCACACAATAATCGAAAGAGGGGGGCCTGGATATGATTATCAATTTTTTTGTGTCTCTACGCTTCTCACCTCCTACTGCTTGGCAGAGCAGGCTCTACAAGCAGCAGTAGAATCAATGGCAACAAAACCAGGTATTTAAAAGATATAGCTGCACAAAAAGTAGAAATATTTATTTATATAAATCATATATGATCAGCAATCATATGGACATCCGCCATGATAGATATTGATTTCATCATTTCTGACATGTCATGGCCGATGTGCTACTCGACAACGTCCACTGCCCTGCTGTTATTAAGAGCATTTCAGGTGGTTAATGTTTACGCCTTACACAAAAAATAATCATATATAATGCGAAACAAATATTGGAGATCACGCGATGAAACACAGATGGTTTCTTGAAAGACTCCGCACGGACTGGACAGTTCTTACGCTTTACGAGCGTTTTGAGCAGATCGTTTCATTGGTAATTTCGCTATTGCTTACAATTCTTATCTTGGTTGCTCTCTGGAACCTGATATCCAGCATCGCACATCTAATAAACACGTCAGATGATGCAATGCAAGAACATAGCTTTCCAGTCGTCTTTGGATCCATAATGAGCCTATTGATTGCCCTGGAATTTAACCATACGATTTTCCATTCTATTCAGCATAGTGGACAAATAGTCCGTGTTAAAACAGTTGTTCTCATTGCGATATTGGGCATATCGAGAGAGTATATTCTGCTAGACGCCAAAGCACTGCACGCTGCCACCATTTTTGGTTATGGAGTTTCTATTTTGTGCTTGGGAATAGTTTACTACATTCTCGATATAAGGGAAGGCAGCATCCCTAGAATAAGCGCGCATCATCACAAACCAGAAGATTAAAAATCTGGGCCGTTTTTTATCAATGCGTCAACAGGCCGTTCAAATCGGGATCTGGCCCACAAGGTCCGCAAGTGCTCACAGTACTTGAGCGGCGTACTCCTCACAACCGAACCCAGCGGCTTGACAGGTGTATAATTTGGGATACACTCCTCCACATTATCAGCATCAAAACGACGGCGATTTTTGATCGCTGGCTCCATGGCCTGCGGGATCGCAGGGCGAGGGTGCGTGTTCAGGTGCGCATTGATCGCATGGAGTTGGCCCATTTTGGCGACTGTGAACCTGTCGGAGAAGGCGTATCCGAAATGCGTATCCATTACGGTCCCGGCTATCGGGTGTACTTCAAGCGGTTTGGCCTGGAACTCGTCGTGCTTCTGGCCGGAGGCGACAAATCCACGCAATCGGCCGACATTGCCCTGGCATTGAAGTTGGCACGACAACTGGAGGGGTGAATCATGGAAAAATTGGAATTGCACACATGGGACAGTGCCGAGCACCTGAAAACCGAAGAGGACATCGCGGCTTATCTCAACGCCTGTTTTGAAGAGGCGGGGGATGACGCGGCCTTCATCGCCAGGGCGCTGGGTACCGTTGCCCGCGCACGCGGCATGACCCGACTGGCCCATGACGCCGGCATGGGCAGGGAAAGCCTCTACAAAGCCCTTTCCGGAGAAGGCAACCCCAGTTTTGCCACCATTCTCAAGGTAGCCAAAGCCTTGGGTGTGCGCATTCGCGCCGAAGCTCTGCACGTCTGACCGGATCATTGCTGGGGTCATTCCGGCATCCTGTCGGCGGCTTATCGCATACAATCCTCTGCCACAGGTGGTTTTTGCAGTCATAGTGTCACCACCACGTCGGCGGCGTTGATCTCGCTGGACCTTTCGATCCGCCCGGACTACGCCGCATTTGAAGCTGGAAAGTCGTTTTTGTTTGCCTACGGATTTCTGATGCTCTCTTCCCTGTATGTTACGCATACAGCTTCTCGATTTGTGGAGACGGTAATTTTGGCGTTATCACTCTGTTTCGTGCCAGTCGTATTTCACGGGGTACTTGCCGCTTTTGGCGGATGGAGTCAGAAACGAGGCGGCCTTATGTCTTGTCTTACCCTGTGTCTGTTTTTTTGCGGGATATCCGAATCCCCGAAAAGCAAAGAAAACTGCTTTCCTTGACTGACGGGCGGGCTTCCGTTCGCGTCAGATCCCTGCGCAGATCTCTTTGCGCATAGCCCAGTATCCGTCCCACCGAATCTGCTGCTCCCTGGGGCAACCCTCCCTTCATCCTGACTGACTGTAGCTTTCCTGAAACATTCCTTCACACCATAAAAAACACCAAATAAACCGACGCAGAAAGCAGTTTCCGAAAGGCGATCGTCCAAGGTTGTCACAATAACGTTACAGAGGGCCGGGACAAAACACCGCTATTCGTTGCCACGTTTGTCAGGTTTATAGGCTCTCCGGCGCCGTTACGCTTCGCGGCATGACTCTTGCTTTCAGTATAGCCATTTCCATAACGAGAAGTAGATGTAGGGAAGGGAACGTCACCGATTGCCTGTTGTTCGTGAATTGAGGGGGACAGTATGGATTTGCCGCAGGATGATCCGGCAGGCAGGCTTTCGCTGGAGCAGCGAATGGTTTGCGCGATCCACCGAGTGCAGAAAAACGGGGGAAACTTCGCCTTGCTGCTCATTCGCCCCCGCTACTGTCTGGTGTCGCAGATCACCCGTGGCGTCATTGTGCATCCTGGCCTCATACGCCAGCTCTATGACCGCCTGCTGCCCTTGGTGCGGCGCATCGACAGCATTGCCCTGTTGAACGGGCAAAATATTGCCCTCTTGGCAGAGGATGTGAAGGGTACTGGGGCCGCATTGTCTCTGGCACGCCGCCTTCATGCCCTGTTGGATAGCCCCTTTTCCGCTATGGCTGAGCGTGGTGCCATCGATTCGGATATGGGTGTTGCCTTGTACCCTCTCCATGGGCTCACTCCCACGGATTTGATCGCCAATGCCAAGGCGGCTTTGCTACAGACTACACGTCCAGGAGGTACGGACATGGAACTGTACAACCCGGCACACCCTTCCGTCATTACATCAGATAGAGGGTTTTCTGGCGCAGAACTGATGGCGGCAATACATCACGATGAACTGTTTTTGCACTACCAGCCACAGGCGCACCTCCCGGATGAATCAATCTGTGGCGTAGAGGCATTGCTACGCTGGCAGCACCCTCGCCACGGACTGCTCTACCCGCAACAGTTTTTCCCCTCCGCGCGACTTCATGGTGTCCTTCTGTCCCTGGAAGCCTGGGCCTTGCGCCACGCGTGCATAAACTTTGCGTCATGGCCTCCACAAGTTATCGCCGGGATGCATCTGGGGATTAATGTGTCCCCGGCATTTCTCTGCGATGCCGCATTTCCCCTGCTGCTGGATGCCGTGATCAGAGAATCTGCGCTGTTGCCGTACCTGATCAGGCTGGAAATCAATGCAGAGGATCTGGTGTTACAACCCGCTGATTGGATTTCGCGGATGCCGGCCATTCGGCAGCTGGGGGTGGGTATTGTCCTCGATCATGTGGATGATCTTGCTCTGGTCCCCAAGCTACTGCGTATGTTGAAGCCGGGAATCATCAAATTGGATATGGATATATTTGTCGGAGAGGACCTCGCTCTTGTCCACGGGGCTATAGCGGATTTGAACGAATGGGCCGGGCAATATGAGGCCCGGCTTATGGCCCAGAATGTTGAACAAATCAGCCAGCTTGCTTATGTGATGGATAGCGGTATTGGCGAGGGGCAGGGCACCTTATTTTACCCACCCCTGCCGGCCGTGGCTGTATATGCTTTGCGTAACCGGTAGAAAATAATAAACCAATGGAGGTGCCTTATGACTCAACAAATCCCGTATGAATCCCTGGGTAAGGGGAAAACAGTCGTCATCCTCATTTTTCTCTTCGCCGCAGTCTGGTATCTCCCTTGGCGGGCGGGAGTCCTGAATAAAGACCATCTGGTTTTTTCTGTTGTTCTATATGGAGCGGAGCTTTTCAGTTTCTTTACCATCATGCTCCATCTGTTCATGACCTGGCGTCTGACAGTAAGGAAAGCACCGCCCGCCCCCCCCGGTTTACTGGTCGCTGTACTCGTACCGACGATCAACGAACCTGTGGGCATGCTGCGCCAGACATTGCTAGGTGCCATCCGTATGGATTATCCCCATCAGACCTGGCTACTGGACGATGGCCGCCGACCCCAGATGCGGCGCCTCGCCAGGGAGATCGGGTGCAACTATCTTACGCGCACGGACAACACCGACGCCAAAGCCGGCTCATTAAATAACGCCCTGCACCATATCGAGGCGGATGTTCTGGCTATTTTTGATGCGGATCATATTCCAGCAAAAGAGTTTCTGACACATACCCTGGGATATTTTAGCGACAAAAATGTGGCCTTCGTACAGACGCCACAGGATTTTTATAATCTTGATTCATACCAGCATATAAAAAATTCGCACAGTCAGAGTATCTGGACGGAGCAGTCACTTTTCTTTCGCGTGATACAGCGCGGCAAGGACTACTGGAATGCCGCATTCTTTTGCGGTAGCTGTGCGGTGATCCGCCGGACGGCACTGGATAGTATTGGTGGCTTTGCCACAGGAACGGTCACGGAGGATTTGCATACCTCTCTGCGCCTGCACAAAAAAGGTTATACGTCGGTCTATCATCCGGAATCTCTGGCGTATGGGTTAGCACCGCTATCCATAGGCCCTTATCTACAGCAGCGCATACGCTGGGGGCAAGGGGCCATGCAGGTGTGGCGCAAAGAGGGCATTCTGTTCACTCGTGGCCTAACCATACCTCAGAGAATCAATTATCTGGCATCAGCCATTACCTACTTTGATGGTTGGCAGAAAGGAATATTCTATATTGCACCGGTGCTGGTATTGGTTCTGGGATGGTTACCCATCGTGGATATTGGTAGTGTCACCTTTCTGTGGCACTTCATCCCCTATTACGTACTCACGTTCTGGGCTTTTGAGGAAATCAATCGCGGCTATGGCCGTGTGCTCCAGACAGAGCAGTTCAATATGGCGAGGTTCTGGGCGCTCATGGTGTCAACCTTGGGTTGGTTCAGAGAAAGAATCGCCTTTTCCGTGACGCCAAAGAATGTTAGCTCCCATCATGGCGATCATCACTACATAATCCCCCAATATTCCATACTGGCGGCGAATGCAATTGCTATTGCTTTTGGGATATGGGGATTATCTGGGTACGGTGCGCTCCCTACGGGCGCACTGGTGGCCAACATCCTATGGTCTTGTGTGAATATCGGGTTGGCGGCGCTGGTGGTGGCTATGACCCTTTTGCGTCGTCACCGGCGTAATGAATATCGCTTTCCCGTGCCGCTTTGTGGTGCGTATTGATGATCCGTCGGGTCCGTCGGAATTGGCCATTGCCGAAGACGTATCGCTTTCCGGATTTCGTATTTATTCGCGATTAGCGCAAGAGATGGCCGTACACGGTAAAATTAGCGGTCGTTTGCTGATTCCCGATGGAGAGATTCCATTTTCTGCGGAGGTGATTGGCGAAAATGAGGGCGAAATGGGTAAAGTCCGGACCGTGGGTTGCCGATTCATCTGGCCGGACGATGCGGCCAGGGACCGTTTAGGGCTTTTCCTCTACGGCTCGGATTTGCAATGGCGGGTTCTCGGACTGTCGGAGCGGGTACAAACTCCCCTGGAGAGTCTGCAGCTCTGGTTGACGGGGCACGGAGTCCATGCCGATGCTGTCCGGCGCTGGATTCCTGTTTTTTATCAACGGTTGGATGTTTTTGGCGATCAGCAGTGGGTGGGCTTGATTTCCGGCAACACCAGCGGACCCCGCACCTTTTTGACCTATGCTGCTCTGGGTCCCGAGGCCGATGTGCAAATGTTGATGCAAGGCAAATACCATCAGCAACCTTTGCGCATCAGGGCGGATTTCAGTGAGCGGGTAGGGAGTTCCGTCGCGCCGGTGTATGTCTACCAGGCGGCGGAGCGTGCCGCCGGGTGACAGGGTGCTGCCCTCCGGAACCAAATGTTGCCCTAAATATCTTTAGCGGTGGCAAGAGAGGAATGTAAATGTCACTCATTGGTGTGGGATCAGATCTACTGCCACGTTTTTTCGTGCCTGATCCGGGTGAAGAGTCCCTGCTGCGGCGCCATGGTCCATCCATCGCGCCGCGGGCGAAGGCATTTGCCCATCACTGGGCAGCGCTCCTGCAACAGGAGAAGAGTCTACAGCCCCTGCTGTGCAAGCCTTTCCTGGCGCGGGCGCTGCCACTCATGGAGGGCCATTATGCCGCGCTTTTGGGCACAGACTATGACGCCGGGCGACGGGCGTTCTTGCAGCACGCGGGCGCCGACTATCAGCAGATGGGGCTGCCCATCCAGTGGATCACCTTCAGTTATGGGCTTCTCGCCGAGGATTTCGAGAGGGGCGTAGAGGCCCTTGGCCTTAAACCAGCATCATCCCGATCGCTTTGGCACGCCCTGTGCCGACGCCTGCAACTGGATGCATTCTGGCTGGAGGAGGGTTTTCAACGGGCCGCAGTACAGCGGGCGACCTCCCGCGATCTATTCTATCGGGCTATTACCCAGGTAAACCGGATGCTGACGCATCCACAACCCGAGTCGTCCGTAGAGGATGTTCTGTCCCGAGGAGCCAGTCTGATCGCCAATATCCTGCAAGCTCCCTTGATCTGGATTGGTATTGCTCCCAATGGACAATCGGAGTTGTCCATTGCGGCTGCGGCGGGTCCTGGGGTTCCGGGCTTCGCCGGCATGCGGGTATCCGTTGATCCGGATGCTCCCGAAGGGGCTGGACCCAGTGGGCAATCTGTCCGTTCGGGGCAACCTTATGTCTGCCATCGTGACGACCCGATTATGGCGCCCTGGCGGGATCTAGCCATTGCTAACGGCATCGAGGGCTTTGCGGGTGCGCCCTTTTATTTCAATGAAGGTGACCGGGGAATCGTTTCTATTTGCCAGCGCGAGGGGGAAAGTTTCCCGGAAGATGTCGTGGGCCTGATTTCCCATCTGGCTGAAGACATCGGGGCCTTTCTGAATCGCCGGAAAACGGCACTGGAACTCATGCGCCTGCACCGCTATCAACAGGTGCTGGAGATACTGCAGCAGGAAATGCTGCGCCAACCAGCGCCGGAGATACTCTACCAACGTCTGGCGCAATTGTTGATGGAATACACCGATGCCTTGGGGGTGCTGGTATGGATGGTAAAGCCGGGCAGCGAATGGCTGCAGCAGGCGGGGGTGGCTGCACGTTCCAAGGCGCGTGAAGAGCGCATGGCAGCGCTCCGGGTATCGCTGAACCCCGACCACCTTCCCTACGGGCGCATGGCTGCCGCGCGGGTCTACCATGCGGCGGTGCCGCTGGTGATTGAAGATGTGAAAAAAGATGAGGATATCCGCGCGGCCCGGGGAGAGTTGCTGTGCCAGGACGTGCTGGCCTTTGGGGGTTGGCCCATCTTTGCAGGCGGGGGGGCGGTGCCGGTGGCGGTGCTGATGGTGGACTCCGCCGAGGCCGATTATTTCAGTCCTGCGCTGTGCAACCTCTTAAATCAACTGGTGGGCAATATCCATATTGCCTTGGATGAATATCATAGCCGCCAACAATTGGCGGCTGAACGGGAGTCTCATGCTTGGCAGGCCCACCACGATTGCCTCACCGGTCTGCCCAATCGACTCGGCCTTGCCCGGCGTCTGGGCGATGCCAGCGCCCGGGCACTTCGTCATGAACGATTGCTCGCCGTGGGGATGCTCGATCTCGATGATTTCAAGGCCATTAATGATACCCATGGACACGCCATGGGTGATCGTCTCCTGGTAGATCTGGCCGGACGCTTGAAACGGGTTCTGCGCCATACGGATTTTGCCGCGCGCCTGGGGGGTGACGAATTTGTACTGGTACTGGAAGACCTGCAGGATCTGGGCGACTTGGAGGCGGTCATCGCCAAGGTGGGCGAGGTCCTCCAAGCGCCATTCAGGCTCTCCGAGGACCTCGCCATCGAAGTGGGTGCCAGTCTGGGGCTCACCGTATACCCATTGGATGACAGCGACGCGGACCTGCTTTTGCGCCATGCGGATCAGGCCCTTTATGCCGCGAAGGCGGCCAAGGGGCAACGGGATCAGTATTGGAGCTGCTACATCGACACTCTGGACCAGCGTAGAAAGGCTGGTAAAACGTTGCGTTCCTTACTGGTTGCGGATGGCTTGAGAGTTTTTTATCAGCCGGTGATGGATCTCGCCTCCGGTCGTGTTGTCGGTATAGAGGCGCTGGCCAGACTGGAAGATAAGAAGGGCGCCATCATCCTTCCCAAGGAGTTTCTTCCTCAGTTCGACTCCGAAGACCAGCGCATGCTGACCCAATTGATGTTCTCCCAGGCTATTGCAGAGCTGGCCGCTCTGGACACAGCTGGCCATACGCTATGGGTTTCAGTGAACGTTACACCGGAGTTGCTCCTCTCCGGCACCTGCCTGCGCTGCCTGGATGATGCCCTGGCTGCGGGCAATATTGATCCGTCGCGCATTGTGCTGGAGATACTGGAAGGCAGTGATTTTATCTCCATGGACGAAGCGCGGGCGCGAATTTTCGATATCAAGGCCCTTGGCGTGCGGGTAGCTCTCGATGATATCGGCAGCGCCTACTCCTCGCTTTTGCGGCTCAAGGACCTTCCCATTGATGAAATCAAGCTCGACCAGGCCTTTGTGCATACCCTGAAGGCCAATCCCAATGGCTTACATTTTATTCAGACCATGCTCGACCTGAGCCGTAGCCTGGGGGTGGGTTTCGTGGCGGAGGGGTGTGAGACGGCCGATGTGCTCGATGCACTGAACGTGCTCAAGGTGCCGATGGTGCAGGGCTATGCCATCGCCCCGGCGATGCCCGCTGGTGCTCTGCATGATTGGCTGCGGCAAGCACTCCCCCGACAAGAAGCGTCGCCCAACAGTCTCATCGGTATTTTCGCCCATCACCTTTCATATGTTGGGCTGATCCAAGGGTTGGCCGTGAAAAATCCCCAGTGGCTGGCGGGGTTGCAACTACAGGATGCGTTGCCCTCCCCTATAACGGCCGCCATCGCGGCCTTGGGGTTGACTGGCACGACTATCGACATCGCCCATCATGCCTACCACCGGGTGCTGGAGGCCACGCTCAGAGCCTTCCAGGCGGAGAGCACGGTGGACTGGACAGCCGCCGAGGATGCGGCCGATTTCTTCCAGCAAGCCCTATTCAGCGCGATTAGTGAGACAAGCGGGCACCCCCGCGTTTCCACGCCCTAAAACCCTGTCAGCATGATCTCTCCTGCCCGTCGGCACCCTTAACATGCCAGATATCCGCCTGTTATGTAGACCCTGTTTTCGCCAGAGGGCGGTTCGAAAAACTCCCCACTTCCAGTAAAATATAGGGAGCCGATTGGAAGGGAGAGCAACCATGGCAGGACTGGTAGGGCAAACAGGATTTTTCCCCGGAGACCGCCGGTTGCGGGAACTGGATTTGCTGGGCGACGGCCTGCCGCTGCTCAACCGGCTCATTCCCTGGGAGCGCTTCCGCCCAATTCTGGAGAGTGTGCCGAAGGCCAAACCCAAAGGGCCGGGAGGGAGGAAGCCCTACGACCGGATGCTGCTCTTCAAGATGATGGTGTTACAGCAACTGCACAATCTCAGCGACGAACAAACCGAATACCAGGTTCGGGATCGCCTCAGTTTTCAGCGTTTCCTGGGGCTTGGGTTGGAGGAAGCCGTACCCGATAACACGACCTTATGGCTATTCCGTGAATCACTGGCCCAGGCCAAACTGACGGAGCGACTGTTCACGGCCTTCCATGCTTTTCTGCGGGAAGCCGGCTACGCCGCACGGGCCGGGCAAATCATCGACGCGAGTTTTGTGACGGTTCCACGGCAACGGATGCACCGGAAGGAGCGGGAACAGGTCAATCAGGGCGAAACGCCCCAGACGTGGCAGGATCAGCCCGCCAAGCGCCGCCAGAAAGACACCGATGCCCGCTGGACCAAAAGAATGGCCGCAGTTTCTTCGGATACAAGAACCATATCAACGTGGACAAGCGCCACAAGCTGATTCATCAGTACATGGTCACGGATGCCGCTGTGCATGACAGTCAGTGCCTGGAAGCGCTTCTGGACCCGGAGAATCAGGGCGTACAGGTTTTTGCGGACAGCGCCTATCGTTCAACGGAAGCGGAGCAAATGCTATGTCAAAAAGGTTACCGCAGCCGAATCCACGAGAAGGCGCAACGCAACCGCCCCTTGACCAAGGCCCAGGAGTTGGCCAACACGCGCCGGTCACACCACCGCGCACGGGTTGAGCATGCCTTTGGCGCCATGGTACAGCAGGGTGGTAAGTTTCTGCGCACCATTGGTATGGCTCGCGCTGAAGTCAAAATCGGCATGATGAATCTGGTCTATAACATGCGGCGATTTACCTGCTTAATGCAGCAATCGGTGGCCAGGTAGGGATCAATCCGTCCAAAGCCCACGAAAAAGGCTAAAAATACTGGAAATACGCAGATAAAGTAGGGATAATGCGTAAAAATCGCCTGAAAGTGGCGAGGAAAGGGGGATATTCCATTCTCAAGTCGTGAAATTTTTGTTATTCGAAGTGCCCCAGAGATGGTTGTGGCACCAGCACCTGTATCTTTTCTGAAGCAAGTTCGCGCCCGCCGGGAATGCTGTGTTACACGCGGCAATGGTGATGTTTTAAGGGGATTTATCGCGAACTTGAGCAAGGATTGTTGCGAATACTTTACAGATTACCTTCGACCATGACGCTGGGATTTTTTAATAACTTATTTAAAGATAATTACTTACAACAATGGCATGGGGATTGCTAAAGGAAGGCGTCCCTCCAGATGTTTTGGGGACGCGTTAAAGCGACGATCCAGGATGATCAGGAGATTTTTCTGGAACCTTTTGGGAACACAAATTGATTGGAGGAAGTCATGAAAAAGTCAGCTATTTTAGTTTCTGCATTGGCTCTTGCGTTTTCTGGTGCCGCATTTGCTTGGGAGAATCCACCCCCACCCCACCATTCGGCCAAACCCGCCAAGGCCAATAGCGATGTGGTGAAGGTGGGCGTGGTTAACAGCAATTCAGTTTCTGCGACCAGTGGTAATGGGTTGAACAATAGCCAGACCAATATCGGCTCTGATGCAACCATCAATAGTCAGGCCTTTGAAAATGCGACCGGTGTCGTTTCTGTCAACCAGAACAGCGGTGCCAATGGCTTGCTGCAAAATCAGACCCAAGTACAGGTGAATGCCGTCAGTGGCGACATCAAAGCGAAAATGGAGAGCGTGGATCTGGGCTTGGTGTATGGAAACCGGATCGGAGTAAGCACCTATGGTGCCCAGACCAATTATGACGGTAGCGCCTATCTGGGTGGCAATGCCTTTGCCAACGCAGCGGGTATCATTTCCCTTAACCAAAACAGCGGCGCCAACAGCCTTCTGGACAATCAGACCAACGTGCAGGTCAACGAATTAAGTCCTTGCGCCAATGGTAGTTGCTTTACCGGTAAAGTGGATTTGCTCTCTTTGCAGGGGGGTGCCGTCCTGGGAAACACGGTCGATATCTCCGCTGATCCTGGGTACAACTACCACGGCCAGAACGGTCTAACCAATTACAACGCCAATGCCACCATCAATGGCAATACCTTCAATGGCGCCTCGGGCATTATCTCGGCCAACCAGAACAGCGGCGCTAACAGCCTCCTGCAGAATCAGACCAACGTACAGGTCAGCCAGGTGGGTTCCAGTAGCGGCAACGCCTTTGGCGCACTGGGGGGTGTGGTAGCGGGGAACGCTCTGCAGGTATCTGCCACGGGCAATCCCTGCAATCCGTGTGCCTTCACCCAGGCGAACTATGCGGCTAACGCCACCATCGGTGGCAATGCCTTCCAGCACGCCTCTGGTGTGATCGCTCTCAACCAGAACACCGGTGCCAACAGCATGTTGCAGAACCAGACCTCTATCCAGGTCAACAACTAAGTCACGCGATGCAAAGTGGGGGGTGCCAAAGTCTCGGCATTCCCCATTTTTACCAAGAATGTGAGGAGAAGGATCATGAACATTCGCGTGCGTCACTTATTCATAACGGGTATTTTTCTGTCCTGGGCATTCGGCGCGCAAGCGTCCACCTTGCCGATGGACGGCGCATCCGGTTTGGCCCTGCTGGGTGCTGCCGTAGGCACCCAGGTGTTAGTACATTCTGCGGGCAAGGCGTTGCCTAATCAGAGCTTGTCCACCTTGATGATGAATGGGACATCAACGGGAAATACGGTAGGTGATGGGGTCGTTACTGGTAGTAATATCATCCAGGGTGGTGCCTTTGGCAATGCCTCCGGTTTTGTAACGGTCATTCAGAACTCTGGCAATAATGTCCTCATTCAGAATGCGATGCAGCTCAATCTGACCATGCATTGATGGGAGTTTCTCATGTCTACTAACCGCTGGTTGTTTGCGCTGGTTTCATTGTTGGTCATGCTAATCCTGAGTCAGGGGCAGGCCGTGGCCGCTGCTTATTTGGCAACCGCTGGCGGCCAGTTCAACATTCCCGTCAAAAGCATGAATGCCATGCGCTTTCAGTCGGTGATCCATCAACAATACGATTTTAGTTGTGGATCTGCGGCTGTGGCCACTTTGCTCACCTATAGCTATAACGATCCTATGGATGAAATGAAGGTATTTAAATGGATGTGGGATCACGGTGATAAACCAGTCATTGAGAAGGAAGGGTTCTCCCTACTCGATATGAAAACCTATCTGGATGCCCATGGCTTTGCGGCCAACGGCTTCCGGACTTCTTTGAGCAATCTGGCCAAGGTGAATCTGCCAGCGATTGCTCTTATCGATTTTAATGGTTATATGCATTTTGTGGTGGTGAAAGGTGTTGAGCAGGATGAGGTGCTGGTCGGTGACCCGGCCTTGGGCTTGCGTCTTATCTCCCGGAAATCCTTTGATGCCATGTGGAAGAAAAATGGGATTCTTTTTGTCATTACCAGTGGGCCAGGCATCAAAATGGCCAAAGCTTCCTTTAACAGCATCGCGGAATGGGACAAGGTGCCGCGGGCCCCGCTGGCAGCAGCCATGCAGCAGCAACCCTCGCTGGGTTCTTTCCTTCTCACGCTGCCTCGGGCTGGAACGTTTTGAAGCGTTCATAAAATAACAGGAGGAAATGATCATGGATGCGTTCGTTTGCAAGTCGAATCAATCTTTCCAACGTCCCCTCATGGGGGTCCTTGCCATCCTTTGCATGGCCGGTCCTGTCAGCGCGTCGGCTATGTCGGTGCTCGGAATGCCGGTACCAGTAGCTGAATTGGCGAAATTGCGCGGTGGTTTTGAGGCCGGGGGTATGGTGGTGAAGTTTGGTGTGGAGATGACCACTTATGTCAATGGGATGTTGGCCTCGCGCTCGGGAATAGATTCCGGCCCCAGTGGTAATACCATTATCGCATCGCAGAGTACCAACGTTCAGCAGACCATGGTGGTGGCACAGGGGAGTGGGGTGCAGCAGATCGTGCAGGTGGGGAATGCGAACCAGGTTTCCAGCGGCCTCCTCAACCAGGCTGCCAGCGCCTTGTCGGTGGTGCAGAACAACCTCAATAACCAGGTGATCCAGCATGCAACCGTGATCAATCTGGATGTCAGCAACGCGATACATACCCAGCAAATGACCCAGATTGGTCAGACGTTGCAGCAGGGTAACGTTCGGAGTTTGAACGTCCCGTAGGCGGATAGGGTGGGAAGGAGGATGCCATGTCTCGGAAGATGATACGGACGATAATCGGCGTCGGGCTGGTGCTTGGAATATGGGCCGGGGCGCCCGTCATGGCGGCAGAAGCAGCGGGCGGTCATGGCCTTCCGGCAATCCAACCTGCGACCTTCGATAGAGGCGCGATCGTCAGCAACGCCACCTTGCGTCAAGCCCGTGGTGGGGGAATAACTGTACCCGGCTTGGTAATCTCTGCCCATCAAATGCCGGTGGTCATACTTTGGGATGAGTTGCCCCTGCCGACCACATCCTCCAACACCCAAGAATCGGGTGGCAGTTCTCGGGGCAACATCCAAAATGGCGTCAGGCCAAACGCATCGCAGCCGTTGGTGGTAATCCTGCCCAATTTGCAAAATCTGCCAGCTTCTGTGATGCAGACATCTGGTTCCTTCAGCGGCAACTAACCTTCTATGGAAACGGATGGCAAAGCTTGCCTGCTCGGCACCTTCCACGGCGCGACCGGAAAATACCAGCAAAAACGCCTCAACAAGCTTGTCTTCTGTGTTAATCACCGTTTTTAGGAGCTAGAACTGTCTATACGCTTGCTCAATGTGCGCAGGAATTATACGCCGCGCTATTAGGCAGCTGAAAAAAGTTGAAAGGCATGAATACAAATAAAATACTCCCCGCACACGCGCACAAAGCGCATCCATATGATAATAAAGTGAATAGTTCATTTGGATTATTTCTCAAGGTGGGGTCAATTACACCAGTGGCCTGCCCAATACCGGGTACGGAGGTTTTTCCTTCGCCAAGACGCTATAACTATCGTCTTGGAAAAGTAGCAGAAAAACAGGGAGCCCCCGCTGTGGGCCCCCATGTACATATCCATGACGCAATATGTCCCCGAATGCCCCTCTAGAGGGTGTAAGGGACCCGGAGTGTGAGTTGCACGTCCGGTGCCTGACGGGTAGCGCCTACGGCCAGATTCAGATTGATGGATGTGCTCTTATTGAGGGTGTAAGACCAGCCCACCAGAAAAGATCCTACCTCCAGGGTTGTCGCCAAGGGCGGAGTAATGCCGCCTACTTTAGGCGCGCTGACGATATTTTGGTTGTAGCCGAGACTAATCGACGCGCGGTCGTTTAGAGATAGGCCCGCACCAAAGCCGAAGCCGATGGCGTTGCCGGGGCTAATGTAAGTGCCGGCGGCATTATGGCCAATGTTCCAGAGGTAGCTCACATTCCCGTAAAAAACGGCCGGGTCAGAGGGATAGAGTACCGTGAGACTAGGCTGGACACCCCAGAAGCCTGTACCCGTCGGCTGCTGTTCAAGAATTCCGGCCGGATAACTCTGATAGATGGGCATGCTGAAGGGGCTACTGCCGGTCATGCTTTTTACTTGCAAATTGGCAATGTAATAGGGCGAGCCATTACCACCCTTATTGATCTGATAATGCATGGAGAGCTCAATGTCTCCCAGACCAGAACCGGTACTGTTGAATGCCTGCTGGACACCGTTGTTGGTAAGGTTTGAGACGGCGGTGTTTTGTTGCGCATAGACGAAAGGCACCCTGAGATCCATTTCCAGACGGTTGCTCACCCCATAGCGGAAGGTGACACCGGCATAGGCGGTGTCGTTGGTGTATTGCTGGATATTTATGTTGCCAATGGCTAGTACCTGTGCAAGCACGAAACCCTGCACGGCGGCGATACTGGATGATGAATGAGTATATTGGATAAAGGGCTCAATGACGAACTTGCCTGCTGGCGTAAGCACTCCAGTGGTGCTGATGAGGGTTTCGATAGCTGGCGGACGGCTTTGTTCAGCCGGGGCTTGGCCTACCGGCTTGCTTGGCGGAGCCGCGCTCGAAGAGGCGGCGTCGGCCCAGGCGGGGCTGGCACACCATAAGGTGCCTGCCAGTATTGCGGATGCGTAGATTGTTGCTTGCATCAAGCCTTGTTGTTTCATAACTCAAGGTTCCTCCTGGTGGATAATAGCTAACGGTGTTTTAGCCAAAAAGTATTAGTATTTAGTTGGTGCTGAGTGCATGCTTCTCCATGAGCCGATATAGCGTGACGCGGGAAACGCCAAGCTGTTTCGATGCCAGCAAAACGCTGCCCTGGTTTTGGGCGAGAGCGGCGCGGATGGTATCGCTTTCTACCCTGTCCCGCGCTTCGCCCAAAGTAAGTACCCACCGGGAGTTGTTTCTCTGCTCCAGTCCAAGATCGGATGGGGAAATCAGGAAGTTGTCGCACATGACCATGGCCCGGCGCACCCGATTGATCAGCTCGCGAACATTGCCCGGCCAGTCGAAGTTGTTCATGGTATGCAGAGCGTCTTTGCTGAATCCTTTTATCTTCCGTCCTTTTTCTTCGACAAAGCGGTGGAAGATATATTGGGCTAACAGGGGCACGTCGCCGACGCGCTCGCGCAGGGCAGGCATCCTGATCTGAAGAACGTTGAGACGATAGTAAAGATCCTCGCGGAATCGACCCTCGCGAACGGCCTTTTCCAAGTCGACATGGGTGGCAGCGATCACCCGCACATCCACGGTGATGTCTTCGCGGCCACCGACCCGCTGTATGGTTTTTTCCTGTAGGAAGCGCAGAAGGTTAGTCTGGAGCTCCATGGGGAGATCGCCAATCTCGTCGAGAAAGAGGCTGCCACCGGAGGCGACCTCAATGCGGCCGATTTTTCGCTGATGGGCGCCAGTGAATGAGCCCTTTTCATGGCCGAAGAGTTCGGACTGGATGAGGTTGGTGGGTAATGCCCCACAGTTTACGGCAATGAATGACCCATGGCCCCGCGAGGAGCGTTCGTGGATAGCCTGCGCGGCCAGTTCCTTGCCCGTGCCGCTTTCGCCGGTAATCAGCACGGGTGCATCTACACCGGCGACCTTGCGGATTTCCTTGAAGACTTTTTGCATCTGTGGGCTGGCGCCGACCATTTCGCTTTCGCCGTTACTGCGCACCTCCCCTTTTTCGGGCAGCGGCGCATCGGCGGCAATCTCTGCCATCCCCAAGGCATGGCCCAAGGTAAGCAGGAGACGGTCGGAATCCACAGGCAGGGTGTGGTAGTCGTAAAACGTGGCGCTAACCAGCTCACGCAGGGGGGGGAGGTCGAGGGCATCCTTGGGGAGTAAGACGATCCAACGAATATGCTCTGCCCGGGCAATGGTGGACTCCACGCACCGGCAATTATTGATAATGTCCCGGTGATCCGGCGCGACTATACCCACCTTGAATTCTGCTGCAGACGAGAGTTTTTGTAGTTCATTAATATTTTCCGCATATCGCAGCTGCCAATCTTCGCTACACAGTCGCTCCGCCCATGGCTCTATGGTGAGCCTGGCGCCAAAATACAGTAGTGGTCGGCTCACAACGACGGCATCTGCCCCGCAAATCTGACTGTATGACATATCGATTCCACCCTCTAGAACACACCATCAGTAATCATAGTGATGATAGTACAAATGCTGGAGTTTAGATGGCTTTATTATAGGGGCGGTTCGAAAAACTCTGAGCCATGACCGAATCTAACGGGAATCACGGTAGGGATACCCATGGGTGTGCTCCATGGTTCTCGATAGTGAGCTCTACCTTGTATCGGGGAAGGCCGACCTGATGGGGTTCCTGGCAGTAATGCGATGTTTGAGAAGTTTCTATTGGCGAACCCTGGCGCACGCCACAGCCGTGGCAGCAAAGCCGGACTATACTTGCATCAGGGGATGGCATTCCGACATTCCACGGCGGGAGATCGATTGATGAACAGCATGGATGCATCACAGCGAAGAAAGGGAATCCGGACAGCCACCATAGCGGGCTTTCTGGTGGTGATGATGGCGCCTGTTTTGGCTTTGGCACAGACAGCTACCGCCACCGCGCCAGACACGGCGGTAGAGTTCTATCCCGGTCCGAACATGATGGGTGGTTGGGGTTTTGGCATGATGGGCGCTTTCGGACTGTTTTGGGGATTGCTGTGCCTGTTGGCTCTCGTGGGAATCGTGGGCGGCATTGTGTTCCTGATCCGCGGGGCCTTTGCATGCAAGCATCGCCATGGCTGCAAGAGCAGCATGGCCGATAACGAAAATGGTGTAGCCCTCAAACTCCTGGATGAGCGCTATGCGCGCGGCGAGATCGAGCGTGATGAATACCTTGAAAAGCGCGGCGATCTAGGAAAATGAGCGCGCATAGGAGGTGGCGGGTAGCATTGGTGGTGGGATGGCTCACAGTCCTGAGTGGTTGTGTGGTGGCACCTGGACCCGCCTATGTGGAGGGGCCAAGTTCTGGGGCAATCGTCGTGCCTGGGCCGCCGCCCCCTCTGCCTGTGCTAGTGGTTCCGCCACCTCCGGCAATGGGCATGGTATGGATACCAGGGGCTTGGTTTTGGCGGGGGCAATGGATATGGGGGCCGGGACGCTGGACCTATCCACCCCATCCCTACGCCCACTGGGCACCCGACCGTTGGTGGCACAGGGACGGACATTGGTTCTGGGGCCGGGGCCATTGGCAGCGACGGTAGCAGCAGCAAATTCACCATTCCTCCCCGATTGAACAGGTGAGGGCGGCAGGCGGATGACTAAAACCGGTTTTTCCATCCACCTCACACCCAACCTCAGTTCCAAGGTTTTTAGACTACGGAGGACATCCCATCATGATCACTTCCGCCACGGCACCGACGACGGTGTACGAAGACGAGAGCCTCAGCGCCTATGGACCGGCTCGCACAACCATCCAAGGAACTCCGCTTGCTCTGGATGAGTTGCGCAAAACCGACGCCTACTGGCAAGCCAGTCTCTATCTGTGCCTGGGAATGTTGTACCTCAGGAGCAATCCATTGCTCCGGGAACCGCTGCGACTGGAACACATAAAACCACGCTTGCTGGGCCACTGGGGATCGGACGCTGGCCAGTGCTTCACCTATATTCATTTTAACCGGCTGATCAACAAGTACGATCTGAACGCGATCTACATCTCCGGCCCCGGTCACGGGGCACCGGCGGTACTATCTCAGGCATATCTCGAAGGAACCTACTCCGAGATTTATCCCGACATCCGTGAAGATCTGGTGGGCATGCAGCGCTTCTTCAAGCAGTTCTCCTTCCCCGGGGGCATCGGTAGCCACGCGACTCCGGAAACACCCGGTAGCATTCATGAGGGCGGCGAACTCGGCTACAGTGTTTCTCACGCATTTGGAACCGTCTACGATAACCCCGACCTGATCGCCCTGGTGATGGTCGGCGATGGCGAAGCGGAGACCGGACCCTTGGCCACAAGTTGGCATAGCAACAAGTTCCTCAACCCGATCACCGATGGGGCGGTCCTGCCGGTGCTCCATCTCAACGGCTATAAAATCAACAACCCCACCATTCTGGCGCGCATTAGCCATGTGGAATTGGAGGCGCTATTCGTCGGTTATGGATATACCCCTTACTTCGTGGAAGGCAGCGATCCAGAGAGCATGCATCAAGCGATGGCTGCCACCATGGAACACTGTGTCCTGGAGATTCGCAAGTTCCAGGAAAAGGCCCGGCAGACCGGCGCAGCTTACCGCCCCCGCTGGCCGATGATCATTCTTCGAAGTCCCAAAGGCTGGACGGCCCCCCGGAAGGTGGACGGGCATTATCTGGAAGGTTTCTGGCGAGCCCACCAAATCCCCCTCCCGGACGTTGCCGCCAACCCGGCCCATCTGACCCTGTTGGAATCATGGATGCGCAGCTACCAACCGGAAAAACACTTTGATGCGCAAGGGCGACTGATCCCTGAATTGCAAGCTTTGGCGCCCAAGGGGCGGCGGCGCATGAGTGCCAACCCCGTGGCCAATGGGGGTCTGCTGCGCCGCCCTCTGGATATGCCTGACTTCCGCACGTTCTCCGTGGAGATCGAAAAAGCCGGAGGAACCCAGACTGGCAATGTACCCACTCTTGGCAATTTTCTTCGGGAGGTCATGCGGCTGAATATGCAGAACTTCCGCGTCTTCGGCCCGGACGAGACCCAATCCAACAAACTCACAGCCCTTTATGAGGTCACCCAAAAAGTCTGGCTCGGGGAATATTTCCCGGAAGATGCCGACGGCGGCGAACTGGCCTTGCAGGGACGGGTCATGGAAATGCTCAGCGAGCATACGATAGAAGGCTGGCTGGAAGGTTATCTGCTGAGCGGGCGGCACGGCTTCATCAATAGCTACGAGCCGTTCGTCCACATCATTGACTCCATGTTCAACCAGCACGCCAAGTGGCTGGAAAAATGTAACGCACTACCCTGGCGGGCCGATGTGGCGTCACTCAACCTGCTGATGACCGGACTGGTCTGGCGGCAGGACCACAATGGTTTCACGCATCAGGATCCCGGTTTTCTCGACGTGGTGGCTAACAAAAGCCCCAGCGTGGTACGCATCTATCTTCCGCCGGATGCCAACTGCCTGCTTTCCGTCGCCGATCACTGCCTGAAAAGCGTTAATTATGTCAATGTGATTGTCGCGGATAAGCAAAAGAATCTGCAGTACCTGGACATGGAGGCGGCGGTGGCACACTGCACAAGGGGCGCCGGCATCTGGAGCTGGGCGAGCAATGACCAGGGGGTTGAACCTGATGTGGTCATGGTGAGTTGTGGTGACGTGCCGACTCTGGAGTCTCTGGCTGCCACCACCTTACTGCGTCAACACGTGCCCGACATCAAGGTTCGATTTGTGAATGTGGTGGACTTGTTCAAATTGGTACCACATACCGAACACGCACACGGGATGACGGATCGTGAGTTCGCAGCGCTGTTCACTTCCAGCAAGCCGGTGATCTTCAATTTCCATTCTTACCCGTGGCTCATCCACCGATTAACCTACCGGCGACCCGGACAGCATCATATTCATGTGCGTGGTTACAAAGAGAAGGGCAATATCAGCACGCCTCTGGAACTCGCGATCCTGAATCAGACGGATCGTTTTAGCCTGGCCATTGACGCCATTGACCGGATACCCCGCCTCTGCGACATTGGGTCCGGTGTGCGAGAAACACTGCTTGATCAACAGTTCGCCTGTAAGAACCATGCCTACGAATTTGGGGTGGATCGACAGGATATTCAGGATTGGAAGTGGCCGTTTTAGGGAACACCGTGGCCGCATCGAACACGAACGAAATTGTCTCCGATCCTATCCAACCCTCAAATGCGAAAGGGCCCCACCAAAGAATCGACAGGGCCCCATCACACACAACAGGCGCGAGAATTACTTCATCATCGCCTTCTTGAACATCCGCTCTACCTTCACATTGGCCTCATCAGCCTTCTGATTGGCAGCGTTGGCTGTGCTCATCGCCTGATCAGCAGTACTCTGCGCAGCGTTAGCCTTGCTCAGCGCATCTGTCGCGGTGCTCTGCGCGGAATTGGCCTTGGCCAAAGCCTCGTTGGCGGTGGACTGTGCGGCGTCAGCCTTGGCAGCAACTTTGCCGAGGTCAGAGGTGGTCGCACAACCGGCCAAGCCCAAGGGCAAAATCAGCGCGGTTACTTTCAAGGCGGTGGTGAACTTGCTCATAGCAGTCTCCTTTGTTGGGTTGAATAACAAGCAGGCAAAGCATAGCTAAAAAAACAACAATACGCCAGCCTTTAGTCGTACTTTTTCGACGATAGTCATAATCTAGCACACTGAGCATCTGCGAACACCCCCAGGCCGCCGTTTAGTCCACAGATACCAGGCACTCAGCAAAAATGCGAAGCCTCTTCAAACCATCTGGCCGCATTGGAGCGACTCTCCCACACATAACCAACACCCCAGGGTTGCAAACCAACTCATTGTTTGCAATACAATAAATTTATCTCCTTGATTTTTTCCACATTTTTTGTAATATATTGTTCCGTTTCATATTTTGAGAAAAATCCCAGATGCGTTGAAACTGGGATAGGCCACCATAGGCCAGCTCAGATAAGGAGATAGACTTGATACAACGATTATCTGTCGGGCTGAGTATTGCTCTGTTTGCACTATTACTACCCAACGCTTTGGCGCTCAATTCACCAGACTTGCCAGCTCCGCTACTCAACAAACTATCAAGAAGCGCAAAAAGCCTTCAGTGGATAGGCGGGCAGATGGAAAAAACTACGGACACACAATCAGCTTCCGGAGATGGGTCTGCTCGTAGTGATGGCGCCCTACTCATGCGGCATAAGATGTTTTACCTTCAGCGAGTTACCGCTTATAATGCGCTTCCCGACCAAACCAGTGGAAACCCGGATATCGCTGCCTGCGGCGCCAACCGGCCCAACCAGATTGCACTGTCACAGGACCTATTTTTCCTGAAGAATGGCGGTAACCGCTGTGGTGAGCGCATCAACATCGTGTTACGTTCTGGGCGGGTGATAGATGGTATTGTCTGGGATACTATGAATTCCCGTTATCACATGGCTGCCGACATTCTTATGAGTAGTGTTCAGCGCGCTATGGACTTTGGGGTAAAGCAGGCAAAATTACGTTTTATACACGCGCCGACACCATCGACCAACGGCCTCTGAACCAACATGAGGTCTTCTCCCTTGGCAAACGATTATCGCCCACTGCCGGGTCCAGCCGCCATCATCGCCTCCACATCGGCCAAGCCCTTGGGCACGTCGCCTGAAAGAATATCCGGCCCATTGGCAGTCACCAGCACGTCGTCCTCAATACGAATCCCAATACCACGCCAACGCTCCGGTACCGATGGATTATCCGGGGAGAAATACAGCCCTGGTTCTACCGTCAGCACCATCCCCGCCGCCAGCTTCCGCCAGGACTGATCTGCGCTGCGATAATGGCCGACGTCGTGGACATCCATGCCCAGCCAATGTCCTGTCCTGTGCATATAGAAGGCCTTATAACTGCCCTGCTCAATAACTGCATCACGCTTTCCGGAAAGTATTTTCAGATCCAACAGACCATCCACAAGCACCCGGACGGCCTCGTCATGATAATCGGCAACGGAGCGCCCCACCTGTATGGCCGCGATCCCCGCTTCCTGACTGGCCAGAACGACTCCGTAAATTTCCCGTTGTGCGGGACTGAAAACGCCATTGACCGGCAAGGTCCGGGTGATATCGCCAGCATAGGCGCCCACCTCTGCACCTGCATCGATCAGTACCAGATCGCCATCATGCAACTCCGCATCATTTTCGGTGTAGTGCAGAATACAGCCGTTGACCCCGCCACCGACGATACTGGGATAAGCCACACTGGGCGATCCGAGGCGATGAAAAACGTGCTCAATCTCGGCGGCCAGTTCATACTCCAGCATACCCGGCTGACACTGACGCATGGCATGGCGGTGACCGGCGCCACTGATACCCACCGCCGCCCGTAGGATTTCGACCTCTGCAGAATCCTTAAACAGCCGCATCTCATGGATCAGATCAGCAACATCGACCACTTCGAGCGGGTAGCGCACACCCTGGCGAATTTTGCTCTTGGCGACATTACGCCAGTGCATTACCCGTGCGTCGAAATCGGTGGACTGACCCATGGGATAAAACAATAATTCCCGGTTTTCCAGCAGTTGTGGAAGGATATCATTCAGATCATGAATAGAGAGGCAACGGTCGACCCGGCATTGCTCAAGAGCACCTTCCAGCCCAGCACGACGCCCCTCCCAGGTTTCCCGCTCCGGATCACGCGGACGACAGAACAGGATCTGCTCTCCATCACCGTGCCCTGGAACCAATACCAGCACGGCTTCAGGCTCCACGAAGCCGGTCAGGTACAAGAAGTCGCTGTCGCCACGAAAGGGATACTGCACGTCGCTGTTGCGGCTCTTGGGTATGGCGGTGGGTATAATCGCGACACTGGCGGCGTGCATTTTTTGCATCAGATGACGGCGGCGAGCAGGATAATCGGGGCGGGGCAAATTGAGTTTGGGCATGGGAGAACCTCCTGAGTGCCCAATTATCACACAAACCGCAGAGAGAGCGGAAATCCGCCTCAATCCCGGCCCCCATTCAAGTAGGGTTAAAAAATGCCGTTAACGTGCGGAACAATACGCCGTCCATTCCAAAAACAAAACCGGGGCACAGGTAGCATGAGACTTTACTGCATGGCCCCTTCAACCTGCTTGGCAAATGCCGGATCGTCCTGCGTTTGCTTGAGCATGCTGGTGTACTGCTCCGCCGTCAGATGATTACTGGCAAGAATACTGTTTACCCTGGCCATGTAGGATTTTTTCAACTCTTCCCGCTTGGTGGCAGTGATACCCTTCTGACTCAGGGCACTGTGGACCTGTTCGTTGAGTGGCTTGATCCCCCGAACCGCGGCTGCAAAATTCTTTATCTCCGCAGGGCTTGCCACGGCACCCGCAGTCATCGCGGTGCGCACCAATCCTGGCGCCGACATCTCCATGCTGGACGCGAAGGCCACGCTGGTTCCCAGACCAAGCAGGCCAAAAGCGAACAGAGCAGACCCTACAAATCCACGTTTGGATGAGTGAAACACACTCTGTGCAGCAGAGTAAATGGCAGGCTGTTGCATAATAACTCCCCTCTCAGGCCATCGGAAAAAATTCAGGAATAGCTTCATATATCAGTAAATTATGCGATTTCTTATGCGCACTCTCAAGCCACCCTAACCGCTCCGAAAAGAGATTGCAAGCTACAAACACGTATCCGGTCGACAAATGCATTGCGGCGAACGCGTAGGGGCTTATCCCCCGTCGAAGGCCGCTGTTATGGCATCGCCAAGACGGGCAACTGGACACAACTTGAAAGTAGCGGTACTCGAAATTTTGTCGCCACGCGGAAGAATCGCGCCCTTGAAGCCCAATTTGATCGCCTCCCGCACCCGCGCTTCAGTACCCGCCACCGGACGCACCTCTCCCGCCAGACCCAGCTCGCCGAAAACGACCCGGCGACCCTCCAAAGGTTTATTGCGGAAGCTGCTGAGCAGGGCCAAGGCCACCGCAAGATCGGCAGCTGGTTCGTTGACTTTGATTCCACCTGCGATATTCACAAAAACGTCCTGATCAAAAAATACACTGCCACCGTGACGATGCAGGATAGCCAGCAGGAGAGAAAGGCGATTAGGGTCCAGGCCAATGGCGACTCTGCGGGGATTAGCCAGCGGACTCGGTGTCACCAGCGCCTGCACTTCTACCAGAAGTGGTCGGGTCCCTTCCTGCGTCGCCATCACCACACTCCCTGCTACAGGTCGGTCATGCTGCGACAGGAAGAGCTGTGAAGGGTTGGCAACCTCGCTTAACCCCTCTTCATGCATCTGAAAAACACCTAGTTCATTGGCTGCACCGAAGCGATTCTTGATAGCGCGCACAATCCGATAAGGGCTACCCGCCTCCCCTTCAAAATAGAGAACAGTGTCCACCATATGTTCAAGTACGCGCGGACCGGCGATGGCCCCCTCTTTGGTCACGTGGCCCACCAGCCAGACCGTGGTGCCCGTGGCCTTTGCAAAGCGCACCAGGCGGGCCGCACACTCCCGCACTTGTGCTACCGAGCCCGGAGCCGATTGCAGCGTGTCGGTATAGACGGTCTGAATGGAATCGACCAGCACCAGCGCCGGTTGCTCTGTCTGGAGCAATCCTTCAATCGCTTCGAGGTGGTTTTCGGCGACTACCCGTACGGAGCTCTGTCCCAAGCCCAAGCGCTGCGCGCGCAAGGCGACTTGTGCTGCGGACTCCTCCCCGGTGACATAAAGCACCTTACTGGCTTGAGCCAAATGATGGGCGGTCTGGAGCAGCAGGGTGGATTTGCCAATACCCGGTTCCCCACCCAGGAGAATAGCGGCTCCCTGCACCTGCCCGCCGCCCAGCACCCGGTCCAGTTCCGCCAGACCCGTCGTGCTGCGCCCCACATCCGCAATCGGTACTGCATGCAGAAATTGCGGTGGACTGGCCGTGGCATAGGTGGTGTGCGATTTGACCCCAGTCCTCTCCACGTGCTGCTCGACAAAGCTGTTCCAGGCACCGCAATCTGGGCAGCGTCCCAGCCATTTGTTGCCGGTACTACCGCATTCCTGACAGACAAAGAGGGTTTTGTCGCGGCTCATGAGACCAACTGGCGCGGAACACGCATCTGCATACGACAGCCCAACTCATAGGAGATCGTATCGAGTCTCGCCGCCAGGGATTCGAGGGCTGGTCCGCCAGCCCCCATAAGCACGACAGAAGCCCCGATTTCCGCCGACACGGCCGTCAAGTCGACAAAAAGCATATCCATACTCACGCGTGCCAAAGTCCGGGTAGTCTGTCCGGCCACCGTGACCGGCGCACCCGAACCCAGGTGACGCGGATAACCATCACCGTAGCCAGCCGCCACGACCCCCACCCGGCAGTGCGCAGGAGCCTGCCAGGTAGCCCCATAGCCCAGCCAGTCACCAGGGGCGAGTGCGCGGATGGCCACCACTTCGCTGCGCCAGGACAGAACGGGTTGCAAACCGATCTCGGCACCATTACGCCCGGCGAAAGGCGAAAGGCCGTACAACATGAGCCCAGGACGAATCCAGTGGTGATGGGTAAAAGGCAGTGCCAGCACCCCCCCCGAATTGGCCAGGGTATGCTGACCTGCCGTGCAATGACCAAAGCGCGCAACAGCCGCAGCGAAAACGCCTGCCTGCTGGCGGTTGAAAGGGTCTTCCGGCGTATCGGAGCGGGCGAGATGACTCATCAGCCCCAGCACTTGCCAGTGGGGATAGCGTTGCAATCCAGCGAACAATGCCGACAGTTGGTCGGGTGCAAAGCCCAGGCGGTGCATACCCGTATCTACTTTAATAAACAACCGCAGAGGCGCGTCAGCGGCATGCATCGCCAGCCAGAGCAGCTGCCGTTGTTCATGGATAACCAGTAGATAACCGCGCGCAGCCGCAACAGCGACCTCCTTCGCGTCGAAAAGCCCCCCGAGCAGACAAACAGGTCGCTCCAGGCGCAGATCATGAAGGGTTTCCGCCTCTTCCAGAGTAGCCACGGCAAAGGCATCGACACCTGCCTCCGCCAGCACCGGGGCGCAGAGTGCGACATCATGCCCATAGGCATTGGCCTTGACCGCCGCCATAATGTGCGCGTGGGGCGCGTGCTGGCGTACCACGGACACATTATGGCGCAGAGCAGCAGTAGAAATATTGGCAACAATAGGGCGCGTCATGAACGCATGATACCGCAAAGCGCAGAAAAATCCCCTGGCAGAAATCCGCTTCGGGTGAAAAACTAATGCCCGAAACCATCCCCGGACGGCGCATAATTCTCAAAGCGGGTATATTCACCGAAGAAACTCATCCGCACGGTCCCGATGGGTCCGTTACGCTGCTTGCCGATAATCACCTCGGCAATGCCTTTCACCTCTTCCTTGTCCTTGTAATACACCTCATCGCGGTACAGGAACAGAATCAGATCGGCGTCCTGTTCAATAGCACCGGATTCACGCAGATCCGACATCTGCGGACGCTTTTCGGTCCGGTTTTCCAGGCTACGATTGAGCTGCGAGAGGGCAATCACCGGGATGGACAGCTCTTTGGCCAAGGCCTTGAGCGAACGGCTGATCTCGGAAATCTCAGCGACCCGATTGTCACCCCGCCCCGGCACCTGCATGAGTTGCAGATAGTCGACCACAACCAGCGCCAAGCCATGCTCTCGCTTCAGCCGACGCGCCCGCGAACGCAAATCCGTCGGCGTCAGCGCTGCCGAATCATCGGCAAACAACGGCGCATTGCCAAGTTCGCCAATGGCATGCGCGATGCGCGGCCAGTCATCATTACCCAGGCTGCCATTGCGCAGCCGGTGCTGGTCCACCCGTCCTCGCGACGAGAGTGCGCGCAAGACGATTTCGTCTATCGGCATTTCCATGCTGAAAACCGCCACCGGCTTGCCTTCGTTACAGGCGACATGCTCAGCTATATTCATGGCGAAAGAGGTTTTGCCCATACTAGGACGACCAGCAACGATGATGAGCTGACCCGGATGCAGACCGGAGGTTTTCTCGTCCAGATCGGCAAAGCCTGTGGACAGGCCGGTGACGCCTTTTTTCTCGCGGGCGATGGTCTCGATCCGGTCGATGACCGCCGGAAGTGCATCCTTGAGTTGCCGGAAGCCCTCTCCGGCCCGCTGCTGTCCTTCGGCGAGCTGAAAAACCCGGCTTTCCGCCTCGTCCAACAGGGCCTGCGCTTCTCGCCCTTCCGGACGATAGGCCAGCTCAGCAATTTCCCGGCCAACCCGGATAAGATCACGCAGAGTGGCCCGCTCCCGCACGATGCTCGCATAGGCGAGCACATTGGCCGCCGAGGGTGTCTCGTTGGCGAGCATGAGAAGATATTGCACCCCGCCCACATCGGCAAGCTGCTCGTGATCTTGCAACCACTCGGAGACCGTGACGGCGTCTACTGCCCGTCCGGCACCCAGCATGGCAGTGATCGCTTGAAAAATCTGGCGATGACGGCGCTCATAAAAAGCTTCGGCCGTCACCGCCTCGGTTACTTGATCTGCTGTATCGGGATCAATCAGCAGGGCACCGATGACCGATTGCTCTGCCTCAATAGAGTGCGGCGGGGCCTTGACCCCGCCGCCGCCATAGTCCGCCGACTCGAACACTCCGCCGTCCCCGCCAGTGCCAGGGTCAGGCGCGCTCGACGAACACCATCACGTCCAGCTCCACTTCCGGATGCAGATGCAACCGCACTGGAAATTCACCTATCCGCTTGATCGGGCCATCCGCCAGGCGGATTTCCGAATGGGCCACTTCATGACCCAGAACCGCCAGAGCCGCGCTGATATCATGCAAGCCCACCGAGCCAAACAAACGACCATCTTCACCTGCTTGCAGGGCGATTTTGACCACGGCTTCCGCCAGTATGGCAGCGCGCTGCTGAGCTGCCTGCAGACGCTCTGACTCGACATGCTCCAAAGCCGCTTTACGCTCGGCAAAGTCTTCCAGATTGCGCTGGTTGGCCATTATGGCTTTCCCCTGCGGCACCAGAAAATTGCGCCCATAGCCCGGCCGCACTTCGACCACATCACCAAGACGCCCCAACTTGTTGATACGTTCCAGCAAAATCACTTTCATTTCCAATTCCTCCAAAAAATTCCCTGCAAAAGCGCCATCAGGACCGCGAGCTGGCAAGTCGTTGACGCAGATGAAAAACACGATCCACGATGCCCAGCACAGCAATTACCAGCAAGAGCTGTGAAAGCAGGATCAGTCCGATATAAAAAGCTGTCAGCACGAACAGGGGCCAACCCCTTGACGCAAACCACAGGTGCATAAAACTCAAGCCTTGCAGCAGATACAGCCCACCGACCAAAATGGCAAGGTTCTGTACTGGCCATAGCGCATTGCCATGCAGCAGGCTAATGCCCAACAATGTCGCGACGAGTAACCAGATTAACTGATCCGGCAGCACCCAGTCCCGAAACACCCGTTGTGGCACCAGAACGCCCTGGAAACGTTCGCGCCAACGACTAGCCATCAAGGCCGCCAGTGTCCAGAGCAGTGCCATGCCGGCGGCTAGAATCCCTGGCATCAAGCGGGTCATATCACCCAAGACCTGGCGCTGCGTCGTACTTAACTCTTTACGCGCTGGCGCCAGCAAATGTTCCATCTGTGTTTGCCAGAAGGCAGGACCCACGCCTCGCGGTATGACCCAAAGCGAGAGCGCGAGCGCCAAGAGCGACAGACCAATAACCACCCAAACCACCCCGCCCCACTGCACGTCCCACTGCAAACCTTCCCCCAGCAGCCGCCCCGGCAGCCAGGCCACCAGAGCAAAGGCGACGCCATACCACGGGTTCAGCGTAAACAGTGCGGCAGCAACCCCGGCAATCAGGAGGACTTCAAAACTCTCTTTGCGCCCGGCCTGCAGGGTAACCAGCGCCACCAAAGCGACGCAGTTGAGCAGTAACGGCGCAGCAAGAAAGGGAACCAGTCCCGCCGCACTAAAGAGTACAGCAATACTAATGCCGGCTTGCCAGCGTCCGCTGAGAAACCAGCGCAAGACCCCACCTTCTGTCTGCGCCGCCACCGAAACGCCGGAGCCTTAACGCACGACGTAGGGCAATAACGCCAGAAAACGGGCACGCTTGATCGCTGTAGTCAATTGTCGCTGATACAGATTGCTGGTTCCGGTAATCCGGCTGGGGACGATTTTACCCGTCTCACCCACATAGGCCTGCAAGGTTTTCAGATCCTTGTAGTCAATTTCTTTGACGCCTTCCGCCTTGAAACGACAGAACTTACGGCGACGGGTAAAGTTACTGCTGCCGCCGCCACGCTTGTCGCCATCACTATCCCGATCTCTGTCCCGATTAAATGCCATTTGAATTCTCCTTCCTTAAACCGTCGCTACGGTTTCGTTATCGCTGTGGTCCGGCACGCTTTCGTCTTCGGCAGTATCTTCACTGCGGTCACGCCGATCGCTCTCATCGCGGGCCAGAAAGGAAGGGATGGTGACAGCTTCAGCGCGGGCCAGAATCAGGTGACGCAAAACCGCATCGTTGAAGCGGAACGCATCTTCCAACTCAGCCAGGGCAGCAGCACTGCATTCTACATTCATCAGAACATAATGAGCCTTGTGGGCCTTCTTGATGGGGTAGGCCAGTTGTCGGCGACCCCAGTCTTCCAGACGATGAAAATGCCCGCCATCGCCCTCTATCATGCCGCGATAGCGCTCAATCATCTGGGGGACCTGCTCACTTTGGTCAGGATGGACCAGAAACACAATTTCATAATGACGCAAAAGTTGCTCCTTATGGTTCACTGCGGAGTCCGGGCGCCTATCGCCCGAACAAGGAGTAAAAGGTGAGGGCGTATTCTAATACGCGCCGTGGGAAAAACAAGGGGTTAACCTTTTTGTCTGCACATCAGCCAGCGAATCCTGGGGTCAGGGCCCGCAATTGCTCGATCTGCTGCAAACAGCGCGCCCGGTCTGCAGCAGACAAAGGTGCTGTTGCAGCGTTGCCGGCGAGTCTCTCCAAGCGATTGCCCGTCGGGAACTTATCCTTGGACTGTAAATGGACGACTGCCGTTTGCGCGCCCTCTGGATCGTTACAGATTAGCAGCAAGTCCGCGCCTGCCGCCAGTGCCGCATCCACCCGCGCGGCCATATCGCCGACACCATGCGCACCTGCCATGCTGAGGTCGTCACTGACCACCACACCGGTGAAGCCCATATCTTTGCGGAGGATATCCTGTAGCCAGCGCGGCGAGAAACCGGCAGGCCGTTCAGGATCCACCTGGGGATAGAGGCAGTGCGCGGGCATAATCGCCGGAATCCCCGCAGCAATCAGGGCAGCGAAGGGCTGAAGGTCTTCCTGAATGGCGCTGAGCGGGCGCTTATCGAGAGGCAAGTCGAGATGAGAGTCGGCGGCTACCGCACCGTGACCGGGAAAATGCTTGGCGACCCCCTGCAAGCCGGTCCGCACCATGCCCGCCCAGAACGCTACCGCGATACCCCCCACCCATTCGGGATCGCGATGGATGGCGCGGTCGCCAATCACCGCAGAAACGCCGCGATCCAGATCCACACAAGGGGTAAAGTCCATATCCAGGCCAAGCGCCCGGAGCTCCGTACCGAGCAGAAGTCCCCAGTCCCGCGCTGCCGTCTGCGCCTTTTCCAAGCCGTCACGGTCCGCCAGCCGACCCAAAGTCGCCATGGGCGGGAAGCGCGTCACTCCGGCGCGCAAACGCTGCACCCGCCCTCCTTCCTGATCAATGCCGATGAGCAGCGGCGGGGAACGCAGCGCATGTAATTCGTCGCACAAGGCACGCACCTGTTCGGCATCGACGCAGTTGCGGGCAAAAAGGATGACACCACCCACTGCCGACTGACGCAGCATCGCGCATTCAGCGGCAGTGGGCTGCAGCCCGGCAATATCCACCATCAGCGGGCCCCGTGCGGGGCGCTGCAGATCAGTCTGTAGCGGCATGGGGGACGGACTCCTGCGTACTGGCCTGCGCCTTGGCTGCGGCGCGAGCCTTGGCTTCTTCCTTGTCCACTTCTTCATTCTGCACCAGCTGCATATCCGGCGGCATGGAAATAGGCAGCGCGATCCGCGGCGGCTGGCTGGGAATACCATGCACGTGTACGGGTACGATCATCATACTGAAACCGTCATGCTGCAGGCGATCCTGCACGATAAAGCTGACCTCATCATGCAGCAAGCCGTGGAAGGGTCCCTGCACAGAGGTATCAATCACTCGCCCGGCAAAGAAGATGCTCTGCGGAAAATAACGGATAGCGACATTGGCTAACTCCTCCATCGCGAGGATACGGTCGGTGGAGTAGGTGGCGAACCAGGTTGCCGCCATCCCCTCGTTGCGGCAAAAGGCCATATACTGGTTAGCCTCAGTCTCTACATACACCTTCAGGTCTTCCAGTGCCTTGATACCCTTAAATTCACCCTGACCTACAATACCCGCCAGCAGGAAAACATAGTTCTTGACGAAGCCACTGACCATACGGTGTGCAGTCAGCAAGGTATGCAGTCCCAGACCGTCAAAACGGCTGACAAAAAATACGGCCGTGGCGCCACGCGGATCCAGAGGCAGGTTAGGGCCGGACTCCAGATGGTCAGGCACCACATCCAGCATGGTTTCGTCCAGTTCGGCGGTGATTTTACTGATACTTTTGTAATGGCGATAGATCAAATATCCGAGACCCACCACAATCGCGGTGACCAGCAAAGTGAACCAGCCACCCGCATCGAATTTCTCGAAAATGGTGATGGCGAGAATAGATGCCGTGACCATAAAGCCCAAGACACTGACGGCAAATCGGCCCCGCCAGCGTGACTCCTGATGCCGCTGGGCAAACCAGTGTCGGCTCAATCCTGCCATGGTCAGGGTAAAGGTGATGAATACATTGATGCTGTACAGAACCACCAGAATGCTGACATGTCCGCCCGTCGCGAGGAGGATGGCAACAGCCGAAAAACCAATGAGCAACACGCCATTACGTGACACGAAACGATCTGATAGATAAGAAAAACGCTCTGGCAACCAACGATCGACGGCCATATTCGCCATGACGATAGGCGCCGTGATAATACCCGTGTTGGCGGCGATGAAGAGAAGCAGGCCCTCGCTAATCAGGGTAAGCAGTGCCGCCGCCGGACCGAAGTATACACCGTCCACGGTCCATCCCTGGGTAATCGCGCCGTAGAGCACGGCATTCAGCGTTTGCCCCTGCTGGCCATGCACACGATACATCAGATACAAAAAAATCAGACTGCCCGCGATCAGAGACAGGGACGTCGCCAGCAGGGTCATCGTCCGCTGTCCTGTCTGCACACGCGGCTCACGCATAATATGCACACCATTGGCCACCGCTTCCAAACCCGTATAGGTACCACCACCCAGGCTGAAGGCCCGCAATATCAGCGCCACAATGAAGATCCAGCCGTACTGCATACTGTCATGTTGAACACCGACGACCGTATTGCGGGCGATGGCTGGCACATCTCCCACGTGCGCCAGCAGTCCCCAGCCGAGCAGTATGACGTGGGTGAAGACGAAAGCCATAAAGATCGGCAACAAAATTTTGATGGATTCTTTCATGCCGCGCAAATTGATGAAGATCAGAAACAGCAACACGGCGGCATCCAAGAGAATGCGCTCGCTGTACCAGGAGGAAGGCATGGTACTCAGCAACGCCTCGGTACCCGATGCCACGGAGATCGCTGCCGTTAAAATATAATCAACGACCAAAGCGGCGCCACTCACCAAGCCCGCTATCGGCCCTAACAGGGTAGATGCAGTGTGATAACCGCCCCCGCCATCGGGGAAAAGAGCAATGACCTGTTTGTAACCTGCCGAGATGATAAACACCGAGAGCGGGATGCCGATGGCCAGAAAAACGGCCAGATACTCATGCCCCTTCAGGGCATTGTAGATTTCCGGAGGACCATAGGCGGAGGAAGACAGGGCATCGGAACCCAGACCGACCCAGGCCAGAAAGGCCGCGAGCGAAAGGTTCTCGAAGAGTTTGGGATTGAAAACGTTTACGGCACGACGAAAACGGGGTAAGCGGATCCAGGCCATTCAGTACCTCCTAGCGGGGGAACGCAGCGGTGGCTGCAGGCCAATAAAAACAGGGGTATTTACCGGACATGCCGCAAAGAGCATGCACACCGCATCCGGCGCCATCCGCACGCAGCCTGCCGATACCGGCTGACCGAGACGATCCACATCGGCAGTACCGTGGATATAGATATAACGGCGGAAGGTATCCTGGCGGCCACCACGGTTAAAACCGTTTTCGCTGCCGGAGAGCCAAAGAATGCGGCCGAGAATCCAGTCTTGCCGCGGCTGGCCCGCCGCCCACTCCGCGCTGTAACAGGCACCGGTCCAGCGCCTGCCGCGCAGGATTGCTGTCGTGGGCAAGCCTTCACCGATGTGCGCGCGCACTACATGCCATCCGCGCGGCGTGCAACCGCTGTCACGTTGTTCACCGAGCCCATTACGAGCCGTAGATACGACATACTCCGAGCGCCGTTCAACACCGTTCATCTCGCGCAATCGTTGGGTGGAGACATCCACCCAAAGCCAGTGCGCGGGCATCTCAGCGCTCGAAGAGGGCGATGGATTCGACATGGGCGGTATGGGGAAACATGTTGACGACGCCAGCCGCTTGCAGATGATAACCGCGTTCGTGTACCAGATACGCCGCATCACGGGCCAGGGTCGCCGGATTGCAGGAGACATACACCAGGCGGCGGACATCGGGGGTCAGACTGCGCAGCACTTCAATAGCGCCACTGCGGGGCGGATCGATGAGCATTTTGTCGATGGCGCCCACTGGAGCAAAATCTTCCATCTGCGCCTGCGTGAGATCGGCTACAGCATATTGGGCTTTATCCGCCAGGCCATTGGCGACAGCATTCTCGGTGGCCAGCGCGACCAGCCGGACGTCCCCTTCAATGCCAAGCACCTGCGCTCCCAATCGGGCAATAGGCAGGGTAAAATTTCCGAGTCCGCAGAACAGATCCAGGATCTGCTCCCCCGGTTGCGGCTGCAGCAGCGCCATGGCGCGGCGCACCATCACCTGATTTGCCGCCTGGTTGACCTGAGTGAAGACCAGCGGATCAAAACGCAGGCGCAACTGATAATCCGGCAGGTCATAATGAAGGGGTTCCGGCTGCTCCGGCCATAAAGGATGCAGGGTCTCCGGCCCGCGCGGCTGCAACCATATCTGCAGGTCGTGTTGCACACCAAAAGCACGCAAGTGCTGCAGATCGCTTTCCGCCAGCGGCCGCATGTGGCGAAACACCAGAGCAACCGCATCCGGCGTAGCGGCCACTTCAATCTGCGGAAAATCCTGGGGCGATTGCATCTGCCCGATCAGCGCCCGCAGAGGCAGAATGCGTTGCCCGATGCGCGGATCAAGGGTCAGACATTGCCCCATATCCACGACATAACTACTGTTGCGTTCGCGGAAACCGACCAGTGCGCCCCGGGTTTTTGGCGTCCGCACCGAGAGTCGTGCCTTGCTTCGATAGCCCAGGCTCGGGCCATGAATGGGGGGCAGGACGCGTCCTGGGCGGACCTTGCCGATGCGCCAGAGATTATCTTCCAGTTGTCTTTGCTTGATAGCCACCTGCGCCGCTGGCTCCAGATGCTGCAGGCTGCAACCCCCGCAGATGCCAAAGTGCGGACAGGGCGGCGACACCCGCAGGGAGGATGCCTTGACCACCTGCAGCAACTCGGCACGATCAAAGCTCTTGTGGTTCTGGGTACGCCGTGCCCAGACCCGCTCGCCAGGCAGCGCCCCATCGACAAAAAGCACCTTGCCCTCCACACGGGCAATCCCGCGTCCTTCGGCATCCAGACTTTCGATAAACACCTGCTCAGGCTGAGCGTTATGAATGGGCTTGGGACGCGACATGCAGATTCTCTGGCCACTGGGTGAGAAATTCCTGGACGTGGGCCTCGTCCCGGCTTTGTAAGTAAGACCGCAATTGCGTCTGGCAGACATCATAAGTCGATTTGTCGAGATGCCCGCGGGTCAGTTCAAAACGCAGATGGACCAGGGCGGTGTTCAGCACATCGACTTCGCAGTAGTGGCGGATGCCCGCCAGTTCCCCGGCCTGATAATGGGTCCAGACCTCCGCGCCGCTCATCCCCAGCTTACCAGGCAGTCCCAACAACAACGCCATGTCCTGAAGGCGGGCGACATTGCGCATCTGATAGGCAGAGAGGATATCCATGAGGTCGAGATGGCGCTCGTGGTAACGGCTGGTGTAATTATTCCAGCGATAACTCTGATCGGTCTGTCCCTGCTCCCAGTAGCGGGTCGCAGGGATACCGTGAAGCAGGGCGCGGTAATGCAGTACCGGGAGGTCAAAGGCCGCGCCATTCCAGGAAACCAGTTGCGGGGCATGGCGCTGGATGAACTGAAAGAAGGCCGCGACGAGAGTGGCTTCGTCATCGTCCGCCTTGCCGAAACTGTTGAGCTTGACCTGCTCGCCCTGCCACCAGAGGGCAGAGATAGCAACGACCCGATGCAAATAAGGGCGCAGAAACTCCGTGGCGCCCTGGGTTTCGATGCGACGCTGGTGCTGCAGCAATTCCGCCACGCCCGCGTCATCCCCCAACGCAATGCCATGCACCCGCCGCCCGCCAACAACGTCGGGCACTGTCTCGATGTCAAAAACCAGAATATTCTGCAAAATGGTGACTATTTCTTCTGCCACTGACCACTGGGCGACTGATACCAGTATCCCGCGGGTGCTTTACTGATCCAGGCCTGGGCAAAAGTCTGCTGAATTTGCCCCGCCCACTCGGGATGGCCATTGGCATCAGCGATTTGCTGATAGAGATTGCTGAGCGCCTGGTTATAGCTGCCCACCAGCCCATTGAGCGGAGCCCGTTGCGGCAGCGACACGGCTGCCGCATCATGGATCGTCACCTGACCATTGGCCGTGTAACCCACCGCGCCGCTGACAAAGTAAGGATGCATTTGCGTCGCCAGTGCCTCCACCTGCGCCCGCGCCGATTGCACCCCGGGACTGGAAGCATCGAGGTTCGCGGCGGCCTCCGCCGTGCCGCTGATAGCCGAGAAGCCCATGGCCAACAGGTAGCTGGCCGCATGGTAGGGAGATGTCATGCTCAGGGAATCCGTAGCCGGGGCGGCGGATCGTGCCGGCGCCGTCGGCGCCGATACTGCCGGAGCAACCGGGGCCGGCAAGGCACCCTTGGCAGCGGCCTTATACACCTCACCGACCACTTGATCCGCCAGTTTCTGGGCCGCCGCAGCCGGAAAGTAAATATTGACGGTCACGCAAGCGGACAGCACCATAAGCAATCCTATGGCCAGCACACTGCGCCAGCCCTGCGTTTTCAGCCAACCCTGCTTTGTCATTTACTCACTCTCCTGTACCGACTTGGGCACCACTATGCATGGCGGTCTTCAGACGCGCCAGCAACTCGTCCCAGTCCACCCGGCGATTGTACCCCACTATATCCACCCTGGGCAGCCCTTGCCCCTGAAGGATCACAAAACCTGAATCCTCTGTCGCCACTCCGGACAATTCAGCGACACCACCCTTGAGATGCACACCCATCCCCAGATGCGCATATGCAAAGGTCTTAAACATCCGCAGAAACATGCCCTGAAAAAATCCGCTGATGCCGTTACCACCGCCCAGCCTGGTAAGGCTCTGGACCGCCGCATAGCTGATTTTCTGAGACACGCCATGAACGGGAACCGTATGAAACTGCGCCTGAAAAGCCTCCGGCGACCAGTTCAGCAGGGTGAGATTTTTTACATCACCATTGAGCACTCCGCTGATGTAGCCAAAGTGGAAGGCATCAGTCAAGGGCTTCAGTCGCAACCCGGCAATCCCGATGTTAGCCCGCAGCAGCGGTAAAGCACCGAAGAAATTCTCAATATGCAGATCGCCCACCCGCACCTCGCCTCCGAACACCTGGGCGGCAAGTACGCCGCTGGTGGTGATGTCTCCCGCGTGATACTGCAGTTCCGGGATGGTGGCCGATGCCGTCCCGATAAATGGCGGCCAATGCATGATCCTAGTCAACTGGGCCATGCTGCCCCCCCGCAAGTCGCCGCGCATGCTAAAACCCGACCGGGGCCCTGCCCAACGTGCCGCCAGATGCCGAAAATGCAGCTCGCCCCCCAGCAGGGCCAGGGTGAAAGGCTGTTGCAACTGAAAGCCCTGGGGATTGAGGACCAGCTCCGCACGCAGCGGACCCACAGGAATATGATAGAGTTCCGCAGACTGCCAGCGAAGCATCGCGTCAGAGGTCTTCCCGGTACGACTCCAGGCGCCCCGGCTATGCACGCCCGTCACCGCAAGCTGCCCCCCGGGGCTGGAAATAGCCGCGTTGCGCAGATCCCATTTCAGCGCACTCAGACCACCCTCTCCCGCCACGGAAAAATGCACCTGCCCCGCGGCCTGCAACTGGGCCGCGAGGCCGCCGGGGGGAGCCAGCGGTTTAATCCAGTTCGCATACAGGGGCGCCATCGCTACATCCATATCCCGGATCCGCCAGCGCAGCACCCCGCCCTGCGTTGGCCAGTTCAACGCAAAACCGCCCTGCCCGAGGCCGGGCCAGCGGATGCTTCCCCGGTCCAGTTGCCAGGACTTGGCCGTCTGTTGCCAGCGGGTTTGTACCCGCACCGGTGCGGCGGGGGCTGTCCAGTACCATGGACTCCAGAGGATACCCCCTTGGGTCCAACGCATCCGGGCGGTGCCGTGCCATTGTCCGGTATATACACCGTCCCCTTGGAGCTGCAATGCGACGCCCTGGGCGGCCTGCAAACCGTCCGGGCTACTGAACTGGAGCTGGCCGCCCTGCAATGCAAAGACTATCTGCCGCGCCTTTGCCCAGCTTGCGCCCCGCGCCCGAACCTGCCACCGGGCCTGCCCCGAGGTCTGCCAGGTGGCCGGCAGCAGAGTGAATGCATGCACCAGACCGGCAACCGGCAAGCTACCCGCACCGGTCAAACGCCATTGTCCGGCGGCGGTACTCTGCACCTGCACGCGGGCGCTGCCGAATTGCGCAGCGCGCAACGCCAGCATGGCCTGCGCGCTGCCGCCCACCTGCCGCAACTGTACGTGCCCGTCGCCATGCAGCGCGCCCCACGGACTGCCCTCCACCGCCAGAAACCCCTGACGACACGCCCAACCCTGCGCCGTATCGAGCTTACATCGCAGTCGGGCACGCTGCCAGAGCTTGCGTTTGCCCGCTTGCACGACGCCCGCCGCCAGACTGAGCTGGTCGCCCTGCGCCGACGTGGTCAGCGTCGCGCGCAAGCGCTGCGCCGTCCAGCCCGCTCCGCTTACCTGTGCGGCGCTGATTTCCAGAGTTTGTGCCCCGGCCATCATACTACTGATAGCGAGCCCCAGGCACAGCGCCATAGACAAGCGGACGGCTATCGGCAAAGCTCTGCTGCGCCCGTGCATCATTCTCTCAAGCCGGGAAAACACCCGTAGAGAGGTAACGGTCACCCCGATCACAAATAATGGCAACCACCACACCATGGTCCAGCTTTTGCGCCACTCTGATAGCCGCAGCCACCGCGCCACCAGAAGAAATGCCCGCCAGCACCCCTTCTTCCCGTGCTAGACGACGGGTCATTTCCTCGGCTTCTTCCTGGCTCATGTCGATAATTTGATCAACAGACTCGGGGTGATAGATGCGCGGCAAATAGGCTTTCGGCCAACGCCGGATACCAGGAATTTTGGCCCCCTCCGTCGGTTGTACGCCGATAATCTGAATACGGGGCGACACTTCCCGCAAATAGCGGGAGGTGCCCATGATGGTCCCCGTCGTCCCCATGGATGAGACGAAATGGGTCACGGTTCCGCGGGTGTCGCGCCAGATCTCCGGCCCAGTACTGAGATAATGCGCCTCGGGGTTATCGGGGTTGGAGAACTGATCGAGCATGAAGCCCTCTCCCGCTGCCACCATCTGGCGCGCGAGATCAATGGACCCCTCAATACTCCGAGCGGCTGGCGTGAGAATCACTTCAGCACCGTAGGCACGCATCACCTGCCGCCTTTCGATACTCATGTTCTCCGGCATAATCAGGGTGATGGACAAACCCCGCACCGCGGCCGCCATGGCCAGGGCTATACCCGTGTTCCCACTGGTGGGTTCGATCAGGCGCGTAGCAGAAGTGATGGTGCCACGCTCCAACGCCCGGCGAATCATATTCACGGCGGGGCGATCTTTGACGGAACCCGCGGGATTGTTACCTTCCAGCTTCCCGAAAATCCGCACACCCGCATGCGGCGACAAGCGCCGAAGTTCACATAGGGGGGTATTGCCTATCCAGTCCTCCAGACCACCCATCTCTGCCTCCTTTAGGGCAATTTCAATAATCAGCATCATAGACCCAAGCCACAAAGTGCGGCTATCCTTTCCGGCAAAAGATCCGGGGGAAATACCACGCCTGCAGATCATCATCCGGAACACACAGGAGTGCATCAACATGGAAGCAGCCCGGAACCGCAACACCTGGCATATACATCCGGATACCGCAGCCCTCGCCCAGAGATTGGCAGCAGCCATCGCGCGTATGGCCCAAGAGGCTATCGCCGCGCGCGGCGCCTTCCATCTGGTGGTCGCCGGCGGCAACACCCCCCGCGCGGCCTATGCCATGCTTCCGCAATTGGGCCGGGACTGGCAGTGCTGGCACCTCTATCATGGGGATGAGCGCTGTCTGCCGCCTCAGGACCCGGAGCGTAACAGCCTGATGCTGGACACCGTCTGGCTGTCCCAGGTACCCATTCCGGCGCGGCAGATTCATCACATCCCGGCCGAGCGGGGCGCCGAAGTGGCCGCCCGCGACTACGCCGCAGTTCTTCCGCCGCATGCCTTCGATCTGGTCCTGCTGGGAATGGGTGAGGATGGCCATACGGCCAGCCTTTTTCCCGGTCACGACTGGGGCCTGGAAAAGAGCAGCCCCGCCACCCTCGCCATCCACGATGCCGCCAAGGCGCCGCCCCAAAGGGTGAGCCTGAGCGGCTGGCGATTACAGTACACGCGGGAGATGTTTTTTCTCACCACGGGCAGCGGCAAGCGGGTGGCACTCGCGGCCTGGCTACGGGGCGAATCCATTCCCGCCGCACTGGTAGGCACAGCAGCCGATGTCTGGCTGGACAATGCAGCCTGGCCAGAGGCAGTACCTGGGGCCATTTGACCCAGGCCCCATAGCAACATCCCTCCTCATTTTGCCCCCGTGAATCCGGGTTTCGCGGGCGCCTCAGACGGTGTTCAAGCTTACGCTGCCCCGCCCTGCTGCTTGACCATGGATAGCGCCGTACCCACCAGTGCACCGATATTGCCCAGATCCGCCGGGATCACCAGACTGGTGCTCGCCTTGGCGAGGTTGCCCCATTTGTCGATATAGTCCTTGGCGAGCTGCATCTGCAAGGCCTCAATACCACCCGGCGCCCGCGCCGCGTCGCCGATGACGCGGATGGCGGCGGCGGTGGCTTCGGCAACCAACTGGATGGCTGCGGCCTCACCCTGGGCGCGCAACACTTCCGCCTGTTTGCGACCATCCGCGACGTTGATGTCCTGCTGACGTTGTCCCTCGGAGGTGTTGATCTGCTGCTGCCGTTGCCCCTCGGACTTGGCGATCAACGCCCGTTTTTCCCGCTCGGCAGTAATCTGCAGCTCCATCGCGCGAATGATCTCCTGGGGCGGAGTAATATCCTTGATTTCATAGCGCAGCACCTTAACGCCCCAGTTGATCGCCGCCTCGTCCACCGATGAAGCAACGGCCGTATTCAGCAACTGCCGGGACGAAAGCGCCGCATCCAGATGCAATTTACCGATCTCTGAACGCATGGTGGTCTGCGCCAACTGAATCACCGCCGTGAAAGGGTTACTGGAGCCGTAAGCCGCTTTTACAGAATCGGTAATCTGCAGATAGAGTACCCCATCCACGGTCATAGTGGTGTTGTCGAAGGAGATGCAGACTTGTGCGGGCACCTCCATGGGCACCTCGCGCATGTCAAAACGGAAAGCAATGCGGTCCAGAAAAGGGATGATAAAATTCAGTCCCGGCTGCAATACTGCATGATATTTACCCAGGCGCTCGACGACCCAGGCGCGCTGTTGCGGCACGACCCGGATGGTGGTCCGCAGAATGAAGAAGGCAGCAACAACAACAATCAGGATAACGATGAGGGAGGACATAATGGCTCCTTGCCAGAATTTTGTCGGGGTAGCACGCCTAAATGTAGCAAGTTATCCGTCTTGGCGATGATGACGGCCCGGTCGCCCGGGCAAGGGGAAGGACCATCGTCGACGACCGCCAGCCACTCGGCACCGCGATAACGCACACTGTATTGCTGATTGCTGTCCGGCCCGCTGACCACATCCACGCCCTGCCCCAGATCAAAATCGCCGAGATCTTTGGTTTTGGCGGCCAAACGATGACGTAGCCACAGTCCGGTGGGCAGCAGGACCAGACAAAATCCGAGAAAAACCCAGTGCAGCACCGTGCCCGGCAAAAGCAGCCCGGTGATCGCCGTAAACAAGGCCGCCAGCGCCACCGCAGCCAGGTAAAACGTACCCGTAAAAAGCTCCGCCAGCCCGGCGACAAAAGCAATGACGACATAGACCATAAACATCGTCACCCCCAGGGTCATGTTGTCCTAGTCAACTGTAAATAAAGCGCCCCGAGAGGCGGCAGCACCAGTTCCAGCGAATGAGACAGCCCCATCCAGGCCTGGGCCTGCGCCTGCTGCGGCAAGTTGCCAACATTGCCGCCGTGATAAGCGCCCGCATCACTGTTGAAGATCTCGTGATACTGGCCCGCCGCTGGCACCCCCAGGCGATAATTGTATCGTGGCACCGGCGTAAAATTGAACACGGCCAACACGAAGCCGCCATCCCGGTCCCAGCGCAGAAAACTCAGCACCGACTGATCGGCGTCATGGCAATCCACCCAGGAAAAACCCTCGCTCTGAAAATCCTGCACATACAAAGCCGGGATATCCCGGTACAGATGCGCCAGATCCCGACTCAAATGCTGAATACCCTGATGCCAGTCCCAATGCAGCAGGTCCCAGTCCAGGGCCCGCCCACAATCCCACTCCTGCCCCTGGCCGAACTCGTTGCCCATAAAATTCAGTTTTTTGCCAGGATGCGCAAACTGGTAACTGAAGAGCAAACGCAGGTTGGCAAAACGCTGCCAGGCATCCCCGGGCATTTTGTCCAGGAGCGAGCGCTTGCCGTGCACCACTTCGTCGTGGGACAGGGGTAACACGAAGTTTTCCGTATAGGCGTAAAGCTGGCTGAAGGTCAGATCGTTCTGGTGAAAGCGGCGGTAGATCGGGTCCTGCTCCAGATAAGCGAGGGTGTCATTCATCCAGCCCATATTCCACTTCATGGAAAAACCCAGACCGCCGACATAGGTGGGGCGGGAGACCATGGGCCAGGACGTGGATTCTTCGGCAATGGTGAGGATACCCGGATGGCGCGCATTGAGGACCACATTCATCTCGCGCAGAAAATCAATGGCCTCCAGATTCTCCCGGCCACCGTACTGGTTGGGAATCCACTCGCCTTCCTGGCGCGAATAATCGCGGTAGAGCAGGGACGCCACCGCATCCACGCGCAATCCATCAATGTGGAAACTGTCCGCCCAGTAACAGGCGTTGGCCAGCAGGAAACCGCGCACCTCATTACGCCCGAAGTTGAAAATGTAAGTGCCCCAATCGCTGTGCTCCCCCTCGCGCGGGTCGGCATGTTCATACAGCGCGGTGCCATCAAAACGCGCCAACCCCCAGTCATCCTTGGGGAAATGCCCCGGCACCCAGTCCAGGAGCACGCCGATACCTGCCTGATGAAAGTGATCCACAAAGGCACGGAAGCCATCGGGGGTACCAAAACGACTGGTAGGCGCAAAATAGCCGCTCACCTGATAGCCCCAGGATTCATCCAGCGGGTGCTCCATCACTGGCATCAGCTCAATGTGGGTATAGCCCATGTCTTTACAGTAAGTTACCAGGCGCTCCGCCAGCGTCTCATAACTGAGGAAATGGCCCGCCGCATCGCGCTGCCAGGAACCGAGATGCACCTCGTAGATGTTCATGGGGGCATGCTGCCAGTCGTGGCCAGCGCGCGCCGCCATCCAGTCCTGATCGGTCCAGACATGGTCATCTTCCACCACCCGCGCCGCCGTACTCGGCCGCAGTTCAAAGGCATTGGCGTAGGGGTCGGTCTTGACAAACACCACCCCGGAATCGCGGTGACGCATCTCGAATTTGTAGATTTCACCAACCGCCAAGTCGGGGACAAACAATTCCCAGAGACCACTCAGGCCGCGCGCGCGCATGGGATGGAAGCGCCCGTCCCAATCATTAAAATCGCCAACAACGCTGACCCGCTCGGCGTTAGGCGCCCAGACGGCAAATGATACCCCATCCACCCCCTCGTGCTGGCGACGGTGCGCGCCGAGATGGTGATAGGCTTCGTAGAGGCGCCCCTCGCCGAAGAGATAAACCTCCAAATCCCCCAGCACCGGGCCAAAGACATAGGGATCATAATGTTCGTGAAGCCCGTGCCGGTCCTCCCAGCGCAAGCGGTAGGGCAGGGGCAGTGCCTCACCCTGGTGTATGAAGACGCCGTCGCTATGGATCGGCTCCATGGCTCTCCATCCCTTCGGGGTCTGGATCTCAACGCGGAACGCGCCAGGTAGAAAGGCCCGCCGCACGGACTGTTGACCAGCCACGTGCTGGCCCAGCCAGGCGAAGGGATCCGGATGGCGCGCCGCACAGATCGCCAAACAGTCTGCGCTTTCGCCGGACAGATCGATCGCTGTACTGTCATGCTTCAGCATTGCCGTCACTGCACCCTCCTCTGCCCGCCATCCGGGGTGAACCTGTTCTCGCTGTGTCGCCGCCATACTTACGCCCTTTTTGAGCATAACACATCTGCAGAGCAGCGCTGCTCCACCCGACGCGCAATTTTTCCTGCACAGAGTCCTTGCTGCCACCGCTGAAGTTCAGTACCTTAAAAGTCGGTACCTCGACAATCTCACCTATACTGCAGGAAGGTTTGTTCCATGCCAAAATCAAGGAGAGGGTAATGTCGGAAGAAGGCAGTCTCGGAGTAGCCAATTCACCCCGCTTCGTCAGTAACCTCACCAAGAATACCCTGGCTCTGGTGCTCGCCGGCGGGCGCGGCAGCCGCCTCGGTCCGTTGACCGACTGGCGCGCCAAACCCGCCGTCCCCTTCGGCGGCAAATTCCGCATCATCGATTTCTGCCTCTCTAATTGTCTTAACTCCGGCATTCGTCGCATTGGTGTCCTCACCCAGTACAAATCCCATAGTCTCATCCGTCATATCCAGCACGGCTGGGGCTTTCTCCGCGGCGAGTTCAGCGAGTTCACCGAAATTCTTCCCGCTCAGCAGCGCATGAACACCGGCTGGTACAAGGGCACCGCCGATGCCATTTTCCAGAACATCGACATTCTCCGCGCCCATCGGCCGCGCTATGTGATTATCCTGGCGGGTGATCACATTTATAAAATGGATTACGGACAGATGCTTGCCGAGCACGTCCAAAGCCAGGCCGACATGAGTGTCGCCTGCATTGAGGTGCCGCTGGGAGAAGCCAAGTCCTTCGGCGTGATGTCCGTCAACAGCGAGGATCGTGTCAGCGCCTTTGCCGAAAAACCCCAGGATCCGGTCCCCATTCCTGGCAATCCCGATCGCGCCCTGGCAAGCATGGGCGTCTACGTGTTCAATACCGACTTTCTCTATGAACAGCTCATCCGCGATTCCGACAGCCACGACTCTACCCATGATTTCGGTAACGACCTCATTCCCTATATGGTGTCGCGCTATCGGGTAATCGCGCATCGTTTCCGTAACAGCTGTATTTCCAGTTCCGACGGAGGCAACAGCCGCTGTTACTGGCGGGATGTGGGCACAGTGGATGCCTACTGGGCCGCTAATATCGACCTCGTACATGTCACTCCCGATCTTGATCTTTATGACAGTCGCTGGCCGATCTGGACCTATCAGGAACAATTACCGCCGGCCAAATTCGTGTTCGACGATGAAGGTAGGCGCGGCATGGCGCTGGACAGCATTGTTTCCGGCGGCTGCATCATCAGCGGCGCCACCGTCCGCCGCTCACTGCTCTTCTCCAACGTGCGGATCAATGACGGACACACGCTGATTGAAGACTCGGTCATCCTGCCCAACGTGCGCATGGGCGAAGGTGCCCGCCTGCGCAAGGTGGTAGTGGACAAAGGTACGATTATCCCGCACGGGCTTGTGGTCGGTGAAGATCCGGTCGAAGACGCCCGTCGTTTCTATCGCACGCCCAACGGCGTGACCCTGATTACCCCGGAGTTACTTGGCCAGCAACTACATTTTGTGAGGTAATCCCATGCCCCCGGCGCGCGCGCTTCATGTCATTTTCTGTTGGCACATGCACCAACCCGATTACCGCAATGCCGACGGCGTCTACGTCTTGCCGTGGACCTATCTGCACGCCTGCAAAGACTATTCGGACATGATCGCCCACTATGAGGAGAATCCCCTCGCCCGCGGGGTGTTTAATTGTGTGCCGATTCTGGTCGAGCAATTAGAGGACTACACCGCGCAGTTTCAGAGCGGACAGTTCCGCGATCCGCTGCTCATTGCACTTGCCATGGAAAATCTCAAAGCACTGCCTAATGAACAGCGGCATTTCCTGCTGGAGCAATGTTTCCGCCTCGACCCGGAGCACATGCTCAACCCCTTCCCGGATTATCGTCGCCTGTATGACATTTACCAGTTAATGCTGGAGGACGTTAAGGAGATATCGGATTACCTCTCCATACAATACCTCGCGGATCTTCTGGTCTGGTATCACCTAGCCTGGACCGGGGAGACCGTGCGCCGCAGCAGCCCTTTCCTGCAATCACTTTTTGCCAAGGGACACGGTTTCAGCCAGGAAGACCGCCAGCAACTCGTCCACTTTCTCGGAGAACTGATTGGCGGACTGATTCCCCGCTATCGCGCCCTGGCGGAAGCGGGGCGCATTGAGATTTCCACCACCCCCTATTACCATCCCATCGGGCCGTTGCTGCTCGACTTCCACGCCGCGCGCGAAGCGGTAACGGACGCCCAGTTACCCGACTGCCTGGGCTATCCCGGCGGGGCTGAGCGCGCGCGCTGGCACATCGACCAGGCACAGCAGAGTTATCTCCAGCATTTCGGAGTGCCGGCGCAAGGTATGTGGCCTGCCGAAGGGGGCGTCTCTGCCGCCTTTGTCGAAATGCTCGGCAACGCCGGGGTGCGCTGGACCGCTTCCGGTGAAGGCGTACTGACCCATAGCCTGCTGCTCAGCGACGATGACAGCGGCCCCCGCGGCCGGGTGGAATACTTGTACCGTCCCTATCAATTGCAGGGGACAGGACCCGTACTCTTCTTCCGCGATGATGCGCTCTCCGACACCATCGGCTTCGACTACAAAACCTGGTCCGGACATGATGCCGTCACGGACTTCATCCACAAACTGGAGACCATCTGGCGGCAGACGGAGCACGAGGCAAACCCGGTCGTCAGTATTGTTCTCGATGGCGAAAATGCCTGGGAATACTATCCCTACAATGGCTATTACTTTCTCTCGGAACTCTATAAATCCCTGGCTAATCACCCCCACATCCGGATGTGTACCTTCAGCGATTTCATCAACAGCCATCCAGACGACGTGAAGGCCATACCCCGGCTGGCCGCAGGGAGTTGGGTCTACGGCAGCTTCAGCACCTGGATTGGCGACGCCGCTAAAAACCGCGCATGGGATTTGCTCTGCACCGCCAAACAGGACGTGGATCAGCATCGCGGGCAATTCTCTGCGGAGCAGCAGGCCAAGATTCTTGAACAACTCGGTCGTTGTGAAGGTTCTGACTGGTTCTGGTGGTTCGGCGACTACAACCCATCGGACTCCGTCCGTGATTTCGACCATCTGTATCGCCTCAACCTCCGCAAGCTCTATTCCCTGATGCAACTCCCCGCCCCCGATGCCCTCAGCAACCCCATCAGCCATGGCGGCGGTGCGGCAGAGGCCGGTGGTTCCATGCGCCGCAGCCACACGGAAGGACACTGAATGACCCACAGCACCCCCCTTCTCCTGGGCGTCCATGCCCATCAGCCGGTCGGCAACTTCCCCCACGTCATCGACGATGCCGTCCGCCGCTGTTATCACCCATTTTTAGAGGCGATGTATCGCTTTCCTGGGTTTCCTTTCGCCATCCACATCAGCGGCTGGCTGCTGGCTTATATGATTGACCAGCACCCCAAAACCATCACCTTGCTGCAAAAGATGGTAGCCCGCAACCAGGCGGAGTTGGTGGGCGCCGGCGATACGGAGCCGGTGCTCGCCGCGATTCCTCACGCCGACCGTATCGCCCAAATTGAGGCTATGGCCAACCGTCTGGAGAAACGCTTCGGACAGCGGCCCGTCGGGGCCTGGCTCACGGAGCGGGTCTGGGACCCCAGTGTGGTGCCCGCCCTCAACGAGGCCGGCGTGCGCTACGTTATGGTGGACGACTATCACTTTCTCTGTGCGGGCGCTGCGGCAGATCAGCTCGGCAACTTCCACCGCACCGAAGAAAATGGCCAGAGCATTGACGTTTTTCCTATTTCTGAGGCGCTACGCTACCGCCTGCCATTCTCTGAAGCGGACGCCGCAGTATCGTACATTGAGGGCCTCTCCGAGCAGCATCCAGGCAGTGCCGGCATTTATTTCGACGATATCGAGAAATTTGGCGTCTGGCCGGAGACCTATAGCTGGGTGTACGAGAAGGGCTGGCTGGAGCAATTCCTGCGTGGCGTGCTCGACTCGCCATACATTCAGCCCATGCGTTTTCGGGATTATCTGGCTCAGAATCGCCCCCAGGGTATCATCTATTTGCCGACGGTATCCTACAGCGAGATGAACGAATGGACGCTAGCCCCTGATGCGGCGCGCGGCTACGCCGCCTTCCTGGAGCAGGAAAAAACGGCTGGTCGGCTGGAACAGCGTAAAGCCCTGATCCGCGGCGGCATCTGGAAAAACTTCCTGACCCGCTACCCGGAATCCAACTGGATGCACAAACGCATGCTCCGGCTATCGCAGCGCTTTCACGCCTTGCCCAAGCGCCAACAGAGCAAAACCATGCGCGCGGACCTGCACGAAGCGCAAGCCAATGACGCCTACTGGCACGGACTATTTGGTGGCATATATCTACCGCACCTGCGGCGCGCCGTCTTCAACGCCATCGTCCGCCTGGAGGCACAACTGGACAAGATTACCGCGCGTCCCGCTCTGGAAAGCAGTGATTTAGATATGGATGGGGTTGACGAACTACTCTATCACAATCACACCCTCCAGTTGATCATCCGCCCAGCCCCCAGCGCTGCCGTGGTGGAATGGGACTGCTATGCGCTACGACACAACCTCGGCGACACTCTGGCCCGCCGTGATGAGGCGTATTACGATAAGATTCGTCACGGTGCCATTGCGCCCGAAGCCCCCAGCGAAGGCATTGCCTCCGCCCACGACCGCGTCAGCTTCAAAACCGACATCAGCGCTGAGGACCTTACGCCGGACGCCACACCCTGCCACAGCTTTCAGGAATGGATCGACGGGAGCGCCATCACTTACAGCGAAAGCCGTTTGCAGAATAGCCCACACTTTTCCGGCGGCGTTGCGGACGAATGGGCAACCAGCAAGCGCTACACCCTGTCGGAAAACCGCCTCACAGTGGACTACCACATTGAGTCAGCACACAAAGGGGCGGAAGCACATCGTTTCAGCACCCGGCTCTTTCTGGCCATGCCGAGTTGCGATGGCCCGGCAGGGCAGTTCTTTGCCAATGGCCAGTCACAGGGTGGCTTTGGCAGCCCCGTTCAGGGTGCAGCGACCCGGGAAATCGTCCTGGAGGATGCGGTTATGGGCGGCAAAATCATCCTGCATTTCAACCCGCCGGTCCGCTGGCAGAGCGCACCACATCTAACCGTCTCGCAATCGGAAGCTGGCTTTGAGAAAATCATGCAGGCGTTGCGCCTGGATCTGGAATGGTCAGTCCAGGCGGGCAAAGCCCATACCATAATGATACAGGCAGAGGTCATTACCCATGGCTGAGGGCCTGACCATCGGCATTGATGTGGGCGGCACCAACCTGCGCTTTGGCGTCTTTCGGGGTAACGATTTTCTGGACTCCACGCGCAGTGAGGTGGATTTGCGCGAAAAATGCGGCCAGGCTCCGGACCCGGAAAGCGCCGCCACGCTGGTCACCACGCTCCTGACTGAAGGCATTGCCGACCTGCGTCGGCATCATCCCAGCATCGCCCGGGTGGGCATTGCTTTTCCCGGCTTTATCAACGATGACGGCATATTGCTGCAATCCCCCAACATCCCGCAACTGATCCAGCTCGACCTGCAAACGGCCGTGCGCACCGCCTGCCAACTCCCCGTCCTGGTCGAAAATGACGCCAACGCAGCGGGTTATGGCGAATTCTGGGAGGAACGTCAGGAGCAGCCCGAACTGCAAAATCTGCTCTATGTCGGTCTCGGTACAGGGGTCGGGGGTGGCTGGATACAGCAGAGCCGTCCCTGGCGCGGCGATCACGGCAGCGCCATGGAAATCGGCCATATTATCGTGGTACCGGGGGGGCGGCGCTGCGGCTGCGGCAATCAGGGTTGCCTGGAGCAATACGCCTCGGCGCGGGGCGTACAATCCAGCTATGTGGAGTTGACAGGCACCGCGCCAGATACCGCTGTCATCGCCCAAATGGCCAGCGCTGGTCACGCTGAAGCCGTCAGTACTTTCCAGACGGCTGGCGCCTGTCTGGGACAGGCACTGGCCCATATCCTCAAGGTAAGCGATGTCGGCGTAGTGCGAGTTGGCGGTGGTATGAGCGCCGCCTGGGAGAGTTTCGCCCCGGCCATGCTGCAGCGCCTCGATGCGGATCTGATTCCGGCCTTGCGCGGCAATGTCGAAGTGAAGCGCGGCAATGATGATGACCTCGCCGGTATGCGCGGTGCCGCGCTGCTCGCTGATCAGGCGTTTTTGCACGACTGATGCGTATCGGTATCTTCGACTCGGGCATCGGCGGCCTCAGCACCCTGCTGGCCTGCCTGCGCCACCTGCCGGACGCGCATTATCTTTTCTATGGCGATAACGCCCACGCTCCCTACGGCGACAAAAGTCCCGCGCAGGTGCGGCAGTGGACAGAGGAAGCCTATGCCTGGTTCATCACCGCTGGCGTAGATGCGGTAGTCCTCGCCTGCAATACCGCCACCAGCGCCGCCGTCGCGCCTTTGCGGGAGCGCGCCGACGTACCCATTATCGGCATCGAACCCGCCATCAGGAAGGCGCTGACAGACCACCCCCAGGGCGGGATTCTCCTGCTCGCCACCAGCATCACCGTCAGTGGCGGAAAACTGCGGGACCTTCTGGACCGGCTGGAAAACGGGCAGGAACGTGTCCGCCCTTTGGCCTGCTCCGGTCTCGCCGAGATCATCGAGACGCAGGATACGGACTGGAGAGCCCGTGCCCGCCACTATCTGCAGCTGAGGGTCCAGCCCGCGCACACTGCGGACATTGGCGTGGTCGTCCTGGGCTGTACCCATTACTGCTGGATCAACGACCTGATAAACGACACCTTGGGCGGGGACATTGCCGTCGTCGATGGGAATGACGGAGTTGCCCGTCAACTATGTCGTCGGCTGGGTGTCCCCATCGGGACGGGCACAGCGCCGCCACTACCTCGTCATGCCCGGATATCCCTGCACTTCACCGCCGACAACGGCGTAAAAAGCCGTCTGGCTCGCCAGCTTTTGGCCGCAAGCGGAGTCAGCGTGGATACGCAACCAGATTTGCCGCACGCCAGGGCGTGTTCCGATCCCGGTTCTGCTGGCCGATAGGGAGGCTATATCAGCAACGGCACCGCCAGAGCCAGGGCGTGAATGGCAATGCCGAGCATCCCGCCCACCAGCGTTCCATTAACACGAATATACTGCAGGTCCGTACCCACCCCTTCCTCCAGGAGGCGGACCATGTCCTTATCCGGCCAGGCATGTATCGTCGCTTCGATGTGCTGGGCCAGGCCATCGCGCAGGGCAGGCGCCAGACGGCGGGCGCTGTCCTCCAGGTAGCCATTGAGCGCGTCGCGCAATGCCTGCTGCTCGCCCAGGAAAAGGCCCAGTTGCTGCGACAGGTGCTGCACCTGCCCCTGCAAGCGGGAATCCGGGCGCTGTAAGTCGCTTTCCAGCCAGGCCCGCAGATCACGAAGCAGGCCATCCATGTAGGTCTGCACCGCCGGATGGGCGATCAAACCGCTCTGCCAACGCTGTACCCGTGCCTGAAAGACCGCATCCGTCTGCAAACGCAGGATGGCATCCTGCATCCAGAGATCGAAAGCCAGGCGGCGGGGGTGCTCCGGGTCGTTCGCAATTTCCTGCAACAACTGATGTGCCGCTCTCACCAGATTGCGAGCCAGATTCTCACTCAGCGTGGCGGGGTCCATGACCGCCCCCATCCATGCAAAAAGCGTCGGATAGGCGCGCTTGAGAATCGTCCCGATCTGATCTGCCAGCAGGTGCTGCGTATCTTCACCATCCAGCCATCGGCGCAAGCGCTGAATGCCATCGTCGAGCAGGGTCTGGTGCCGATGATCTTCCGTCAACAGTGCCAGAATACTGCCTACCCAGCGTGCCCCGTCGATGCCCTGCAATTGCCGCCCCAGAACCGCCCGCAAGGCCGTGCGCAATTCGTCGTCATCACTGAGCGCCAGAGCCTTCTGGAGCAGAACGGCCACCTGCCGGGCCAACATCGCGCTGTTCCCGGCATCACTCAGCCACTGCGCCAGCCAGGTGGCCGGATCGGCGCGTCGCAACAGGCGCACAATGGCCTCGGCCTCCAGAAAGTGTTCGCGGACAAACTCCGCCAGACGGCGCGCCAGACGCGCCTTGTTCCGCGGCAGGATCGCCGTGTGCGGAATGGGCAATCCCAAGGGATGCCGGAAGAGTGCGACCACCGCAAACCAGTCCGCCAAAGCACCCACCATGGCCGCCTCCGCAAAGGCCCCCACCCAGGCCCAGGGCCCGGCAAAGTCATGTGCCGCCGCCACCAGAAACAGCGCCAGCGCCCCCAGCAACAAACCCAGCGCCCAGCGGCGCAGCACACGTAGTCTTTGAGTCCGATCTGGTTTGGCGGCGGTCACTATAGCTCCTGTAGGTGAGGGCGGGCACGGGCGCATCCCCGGGGTGTCTGGCCCGGAGTTTAGCAGAAGGCAGTGCTTGCCCGGTAAAAGTGCGGCAAGGGCTTGAAGCGCTGACAGCGCCGGTCGTAGTATGGACAGGCGACAAGAGAAGGCCTATAGGGGGAGCACATGCGCCTGTTTTTAGCTATTTTTCTGCCATTTGTGGTATTTTTCACTATTGGCCGCCCGATTGCAGGGATTGTTTGCCTGATTTTGCAGATCACGCTGATCGGCTGGGTGCCCGCGGCCATCTGGGCGGTGTATGCGCTGAGTCAGTACAAGACGGACAAGAAGATCGAAAGGGCGTTGGGGAGGTAAGATCCTGAGAAGACTCAATGAGGAGCGCTCGCAATCGGCTTTTCAGTTCGTTGCGCGCACTCCGTCCAAGCGAGGAAGTCGACCTCGTTAAAGATTCGTTATGGCTTGCCCAAGCTGTCGTGCCGTTGCCATGCTTACACCTCCCGCCTCACAGCGGCCTGTAACCCCGCCAAGATCATGCATAGACCCCAACATTCCGTTCAGGGTAGCTTTCGTACACATGCTCAAACACCGCCGAGCATTTCTGGTTGTACAGTTCGGGCGTATAGGCGCGGGGCAATGCACTGTCGAGGGTGTCCTCAATGGTCAGCTTCAACTGCGAGCGCGCCGTGGATTTTTGCCGCCAGTTCAGGACGAGCAGCACCTTCAGGCGCGCCAACAATTCACGGGCAGCCTTCTTCACTTCGGCGCGCTCTTCGGTCGTGAGCGCTGGGGCCGGACGGGTCAGGATGTCGAAGATGACCAATTCTTCTTCGCTCATGTGCTCGCGGACATGCCGTTCCTGCTCATCATTCAGGCTGTTCGACAGCTTGACCAGCTCCTCGAACAGTTCCTCGATACTGCGGCTGCCCGCGTTGTAGCTTTCGATCAGTGCTTCGAACTTCTCGGCAAAGTTGGCTCGGGTGCGATTTAACTGGATCATTCTTTCCAGTTGGGCGCGTATGGCGGCTTTGAGCACTTCGATATCGGTGTTTTTGTGCTTGGACTGTTTGAATCGCTGCACCAGCGCCTCGAAGTTAATCTTGGAGAGATCCAGCGCCGGAGGCCCCTGCTCACGAATGGCGTGTCCGGTGATGGACTCGTCAAGCAGGCCGTTAATCTCGCTCATCACCTGCGTGATGTCCGGCGGGTTCGGGTTCAGCTTGACGCGAATGACCTCGGCCAGTGTGGTCAGGCCAGCCACCCGACTGGCAAACTCCAGTGCCGTCGGGTCAGGTTTAACCGCACGATAAAGGGTACTCACCAGCCGTTCGTAGCCGAAAAACTCACGCCGCAGCGGATCGGGGGAAATCAACGCATTGATCGCGTCTTCAATCTTCTGCAAGCGATCCAAACTGCCCGCGCCCAGTGCCTCAATCTCATCCAGCATCACGCCATGACGGGTACAGAAGGCAGTCGCATCAATAATCGCCTTGCGCAACTCCTCGACCAGTTGCTGTTTGTCCTTGACCGGGCTCTTGCCGTCCTTGCCGGCCCCGTAGATGGCCAGTGCCTTTTCCAACGAGGCGAAGACGTTGGCGTAATCGACGATGACGCCGCTGTGCTTGCCGGGGAAGACCCGATTTGCGCGCGCGATGGTCTGCATCAGCGTGTGATTGCGCATCGGCTTGTCGAGATAGACCGTCGAGCAGCTCGGCGCGTCGAATCCGGTCAGCCACATGGCACAGACAAACACCAGGCGCAGCGGGTCGTCGGTGTCCTTGAACTTCTCGTCGAGCCCCGGCTGTGACTCGTTCATGCGCTTGCGGTGCGGCTCGATGTCGAGCCCCAGCTTCTGCATCTGCTGGATCTCGTTCTGCCCCGGCGAAACGATCACCGCCATGTCGGTGGTGGTCAGCACCGACAACCGCTGCTTGAGCTCAGCCATCCGCAGGTCGCGGCGGGCCTGTTCGGCTGTCATCCCCCTGCGGCGCGGCAGATAGGCCAGCTCGGCCAGATCCTTTTGCACCCGTTCGGTTTCCGCCGCCCAGTGCGCCTTCACCTTGTCGTGCATGCGCAGCGCAGTGGCCTTGTCGATGGACACGACCATCGCCTTGCCGACGAAGCCCCGGCCCAGGAAGTGCCGCACGATGTCCTGTGCCACGGTTTCCAGCCGGTCGTCGCGGGTAATCAGGTGGTATTGCCGCCCCAGCACCTTTTCCAGCTTGGCCTCTTGATCTGCATTGAGGTCGGCGTTCTCGATCAGCTCGTAGATCTCCTCGTTCAAGTCCGGGTTAATGAGCTGCAATTCCGGTGTGCGGTTCTCGTAAAACAGCGGCACGGTGGCGCCGTCCTCGATGGACTGCTGGAAGTCGTAGATCGAGACGTAGTCGCCAAATACCTCCTTGGTGCGCTCCTCGCTGGCGATCAGCGGCGTGCCGGTAAAGGCGAGGAACATCGCCTTGGGCAACGCGGCGCGCATGTTGAGCGCCAGCGTGTCGTACTGGCTGCGGTGCGCCTCGTCGGTCAGCACGATCACGTCGGAACGGTCGCACAGCAGCTCGGGCGTCTGAAACTTGTGCACCAGGGTAAAGACGTAGCGGTGGTTGCCGCGCAAAAGCTCGCGCAAGTGAGTGCCGCTGGCAGCGTGGCATGCGTCGCCTTCGGCCTCGCTCACTGCACCGGCGGTCTTGAACGTCTTGGCGATCTGCTCGTCCAGCTCCACCCGGTCGGTGACCACCACAAAGGTCCAGTTGCCGGTGAGCTTCCTCAACACCTTCTGCGCGAAAAACACCATCGAGAAGCTCTTGCCGCTGCCCTGCGTCTGCCAGAATACGCCGCCGCGCCCGTGGCCCATCTTGCGCGCTTCAAGCATCGAGGCGATAGCATTGTTCACGCCGAGAAACTGGTGGTTCTGGCCGAGAATCTTGACCAGCCCGGCCTTGTGCTCGGAAAACAGCGTGAAGTTCTCGACCAGATCGAGCAGGCGGGCGCGGTCGCAGGTGCCGCGCAGCACCACTTCCAGCGACACGCGGCGGGGTTCGTCCTCGCGCTCGATCCGTTTCCACTCCACCCAGCGCTCCCAGTCGGCGGTGAGCGAACCGACGCGGCTGTCGGTACCGTTGGAGGCTATAAGGAACGCGTTGCTCCAGAACAGCGCCGGAACCTGCTGCTTGTAGTGGGTGAGGTTCTCATCGAAGGCGGCACGCGCCGGCACGCCGGGTTTCTTGAGCTCGATCACCACCCAGGGCAGGCCATTGACGAAGCCGACCAGGTCAGGCCGGCAGGTGTAGAGCGCGCCGGTCACGCTGAACTGGCTGACCAGCAGGAAATCGTTGTTTTCGGGGTGTTCCCAATCCACCACGCGCAGGCGCTCAGTGGTTTGCCCCCCTCGCCCTCTAGGAGAGGGGCCGGGGGAGAGGGCATCGCGGTCGGGCACGGACACCGTGATGCCCTCCTTGAGCATCCCATAGACCTCGCGGTTGGCCGCCTCCAGGCTCATCGCCGAGCGGTCGCGGGTCAGCTCATCGACGGCGTTGCTGATCGCCTCCGGCGGCAGCGTGGGGTTGAATTTGCACAGCGCGGCGCGCAGGCGCTCCACCAGCACCGCCTCGCCCTTGGTCTCGCGCCCCAGCGTGCCGCCCGCGCCGAAGGTTTCCTCCATCGCCGACACCAGCTGCCAGCCCAACGCGCAAACAGCCCGATGGCGGGCTGTTCGACAAGCTGGTCTTCGGAGTAGGCGTGAGCGCTCATGGATGTAGTTGCAGAACTTCTATCAAAGACCCATCAAATAAATAAGTATTTGTTTATTAATGAATTACTTCCTTGGCGGCGCCCCCACCCTCTTGCCGGATCAAACAATTTCCGGGCGATGCAGAGTACCCCATCAAGCACCCATCAAACAAAACTCCCCTTCAACATCATGCGATTGCTCGCTTTCCGGCGACATCCCAAAGCAAGCCATCAAGCAAATCCCCCTAGGCCCAATAGGGAACATAACGCATCAGCTTGTTCGCCGCATCGGGGTCCGACGCACGAATCACATTCGCGGTGACGGCTTCACCCAAAAGGCGCGACGCGATGGCCGAATTTTTCTTGTCGATCTTGAATCGCTCGCGGATCGACTCGTTGTTGGTGAGCTGGTTGGTCACAAAACGCAAAACGCAGTGCTGATAGACCGCATTCACCCGTTCCTCGGGCGACAAATCCTTGAGGGGCTTGTAGCGTGACAGCACGACGGTCGTATGGCGCGTTCCCAGGCGGCAGCGGTACGGCGGCAACTGGTGCAGCTCGATCTGTGCCACCACGGCATCCATGCCGTGCCCGCGCTCCTCACAGATGCCCAGTTGCCGCAGCACATCGGCAAAGCGCTCGTTGCGCGACTGGTTCTCGTCGATGAAGCGGTCCAGCGGCAGAATCGGCAGACCGGGATTGGTCACCTCGATCCGGTCGCCGTAGATTTCCACCGTGATGCCGGTACCCTGCTCGGTCAGATCCTGATGGACGATGGCGTTGCCGATCAACTCACGGATCGCCTTGAGCGGATAGGCGTGCGTCGTGGTGCGCAGCGCGGCAGCGATTTCCTCGCTCGCCGGCAGTTGATCGAAGACGGTGTTGACCAGCCCCTCGAAGCCGACCGCGTAGCCTTTCTGGTCCGTGATGTCCTTGCCGTCGCGTACCTTCTGCTTCGATACCCCGTCATAGGCGATTAGCCGCACCCCCTTGCGCGCCACGGACTCGAAGTCGGTCAGACGCTTGGCGAGCAGCAAGGCGCCCAGGTTGGTGATCGTGAAAGTGCCGTCTTCGCGACGGACGAACCCTTTCCCCGCCAAGGTCTCGAGCACCTCGGCGCGCGTCGAGGGCAGGGGCCGCTTGCGCAGGTCGAAGTAGCCCTGCACATCCAGCAGCGAAACGACATCTTCTTCGGTGCAACCGCTGCACGCGGGCTGGTCAATGAAATCGGGCTTGCCCTCGTCGATGATGCGCTTCAACTGATCGGGCGTCATCGGCACCAGTTCCTCGCCGGCGCGCATCCAGTAGCGCCCGTCGTAGTGTAGCGGATGACCGACCGGGCGCGGCGGCACCTCGAAAACCAGCACGCGACCGTCAGGGTGTTGAATTTCCTGCCACAACACCTTGAGATGAATCCGTTCGTAAATGCCGGCCACCGTCTTTTCCGGCATCTCGAAGGCCGCCGTACCGACCACCCGACGCGGCGGCTTGTCGGTCACGCCGAACACGATGCGGCCGCCACCCTCGTTCGCCAGCGCGACGCAATAGTCCACCAGCTTTTCAAAGTGGAAGTTGCTCTTGGCCTCCTTGAACTCGATGTGCTCGTTCTCCGAGCGCACATCCAGCAGGGCGTTCAGTTCGGCTTCCGTCATGCGGCGACTCCTTCTGGAAGGGTCTCGACGGCGATCTGGCCGGAGAGCAGGCGTGGCAACAGTAGGTCGCGGGTGCGGCGGAGGTTTTGGATTTTCCGGCCAAGGGTTGCGACTTGTGTGAATAGCGATGCGACATGTCCGCGAAACTGTTCCCGAAGGGCTTCTGGTGGGACGACGCGATCAGTGTTGGCGATGTATTCCGTCCACTTGAAATTGGAGATGCCGGTGGACTGAACTTGGTACTGCTCAATCTCGCCGGATTCGTAGCCCTCAAGGAACGAAAGGTAGAGTAACTCCGAACCATAACCGGCGACATCTGGCTGGATGCGTTTACAGAAGCTTGCGCAAATAACGTCGCCGCCAAGACTGGCTAGGAGTTCAGGAGTAACAAGCAAGGTGCGGCCGACCGGCTGGCCTTTGCTGCCGCCGGAAACTTCAAACACGATGTCGCCCGCGACCAACCTGCGCGACCTCAGATTTGACGCCGAATGAAAACGGTACGGGACACTCGCGACTTGCGAATAGCGTGTCTCTGGAATGTCGGTGCCGCGAATGACCCAGGCAGGCTCGGTGTAGTCATCATCTGGCGTCTCTTTGCCCCAACCGCCGCCTATGTGCGCCGCAATAATTACTTCCAGCCTTTTCACCTCCCACCCCTGCGGAATCTCGCCGAGGGGAGAAGCGACGCGGGGGTGGTTTTTATGGCCGGGGAAGCGGAAGTGGACGAACCACTCGCGATAGAGGGCGCGGGCCATCGACTCCAGAATCTTGATGCGCCGCTGGCTGTTCTCGATAAGTTCGTCGTAGGCCGACAGGATGCCCGCGATGCGTTGCTGGATGGGGAGCGGGGGAAGAGGAAACTCAATGGTCTCAACTTTATAGATTCCGAGTTTCGGTTGAGCAGCGCCACCAGCAAGCACCTTCATTTGAGCCATAGCATCTTCGCTTAGAAGAGCATATTTCAGAAATGCTTGGTCAACCCTACCGTTGCTAACTATTTTGACGGCATTCTCCGTAAGGTTTGCACCATCGAGGTCTGGCGGCACAGCGCCCATTGCGCCAACATTTGCGCCAACAATCGTTAGACATACGTCGCCATTTTTTACCGTATATCGGGCCAGCTTTTGCGCGGTGACTTCGTCAATAAAAATGGGGTCAACAATTACCACCTTTCCACCACCGATGTCGCGAGCTCTGATATACGGATGGGCGGTCACTGACGTGGTGAAAGCTTTACCTGCCGGCAGCCTTTTCCCCCCGCGAATGCTGGCGACCTCACCAACCTTAACCTTTTCATAGCCCATTATTCGAGGAGCTCAGATACGTTGGCCGCGATGGTCTGTTCCAGTTCCCGTGCCTGCGCGTTCAGCGATTCCAGTTCCTCGTTCAGCGTTTCGAGTTGTTCCTTGAAGTCCTCGTCGCTGACGGCTTCGCCCGGCGCGACGCCGACATAGCGGCCGGGGTTGAGCGACCAGCCCTGGGCTTCGATCTCGGCCAGCGTCGCCGCTTTGCACAGGCCGGGCACGTCGGCATAGGCGGGCTTCTTGCCGAAAACTTCCTTGAGCTTGGCTTCGGCGTCACTGCCGCCGAGTGTGAGGTCAAGCGCCTCGCTGCGATAGAGGCGGACGAGATTGGCGATGAAGCCGATCTGTGCGGGCGTCCAGTCGCGGTGGGCGCGATCCATCTGGCGGTAGATGTGGCGGGCGTCAATGAAGAGAACGGTTTCGGCGCGTTTTGTCTTGGCCTTGCCCTTGTCGAAGAACCACAGGGTGCAGGGCAGAGTGACGGTGTAGAACATATTGGGGCCAACGGCGACCATGACATCTACCGCCCGCGCTTCGATCAGCTTTTGGCGGATTTCCTGCTCAGACGAACGCGCGTCGGAGGCCGAGTTGGCCATAACGAATCCGGCGCGGCCCTTGGCATTGAGCGACGAGTAGAAAAGCTGAATCCACAAATAGTTGGCGTTGTCCGTGCGCGGCAAGCCAAACGGGAAACGTCGGCCGGTGCCGACCATGTCCTTGAGCCGTTCCTTGTCCACCGCATTGACGTTGAAGGGCGGATTGGCGAGGACGAAGTCGAACTGGCCGGTGGCGTTGTGCGGGTCGTCGTAGTAGCTGTTGACGTTGCCGCCGTGGCGGATGTCGCCTTCCAGACCATGGACGGCGAGGTTGAGGCGGCACAGGCGGCCGGTTTCGTCGGTCTTTTCGACGCCGCAGATGGCGAGCTCGGCAGCGGGATTCTTCTGGTGCTCGGCGACGAAGCGCGCCGATTGCACGAACATGCCACCGGAGCCGCAGGCGGGGTCGAGGATGCGGCCGTGGAAGGGCTCGATGACTTCGGTGAGCAGCTTGACGATGGCGCTTGGCGTGTAGAACTCGCCGCCCTTCTGGCCCTCCGTGCGGGCGAACTCGCCGAGGAAGTATTCGTAGATGCGGCCGAAGGCGTCGTAATCGACGCTCGCCGGAATTTCGGAAACCTTCTTCAGCAGCTCCTTGAGCAAGGTGCTGGTGAAGAGGTTGTAGGTTTTGGGTAGAACCCCGGCGAGCTGCGGGTTGTGCTTCTCAATCTCGCGCATCGCCGCGTTCAACTTGGCACCGATGTCTGCGGCCTCGGGAAGCGTGAGCAGGGTGTCGAAGCGTGCCTCGGGGCTCAGGTAGAGGATGCCTTCGGCGTGGTAGGCGGCGGGCTCATCGACGCGGCTGCCGCGCCGCGAAGAAGCGCCGGCGGCTTCAAGCCTGGTGCGCTGGAGGGCAAAGCGCACTTCGGCAAAACGCAGGAAGATGAGGCCAAGGATGGGACCGGAGTATTCCTGCGCCTTCAGGCCCGAGTTGGCGCGAAACTGGTCGGCGGTATCCCACAGGCGCTTCTCCAGCGTGGCGCTGGCGGTATCTTTTTCGGAGGGGGCGATCCAGTGCATGGTTAGTTATCTCTTGGTCTGTCCCTATTTACGGGGGTTAATCCACGGCGGGTAGAGGTCTCGACTGTTCCACTCGATCCTTTACATACATCCCATCCTCAATACCCCGAGTTCCTGTCTGAATTTTACATGGTTAGTAATCCACTCAGACTCACTGGTCTTCGCCCCCATTCTAGAGGCTCGACGGAACCATCCTACACCATACTCTCCCAGCATAACTGTATGGCTGACATTTACGAGGCTTGTTCAGGTTCACTTTCGTTACGGGCTGTATGCTCGCGCGCACCCACGGTCTGGGTCTGGGGCCACGTTTGTCCGGCATCGCTCCCGTGCTTCAGTCACCATCCACACGTATGCCATCGCTACTCCACCAACTAACCGATTGTGGAGGTGGGAACTAGAACGGAATATCATCATCAAAATCCTCCGCCGGCGCGGGCGGCATCTCACTCTTCCGCGAACTCCCCGCACTGCTGCTGCCGCCACTCGGCCGGGACTGATCTTCCTCATCAAAGCTCGCCGCACCGCCGCCGCCCCCACGCGCGCCCACCAGTTGCAGACGATCGCCGACGATCTCCGTGGTGTAGCGCTCCTGCCCTTCCTTGTCGGTCCACTTGCGCGTCTGCAGGCGGCCTTCCACATAAGCCATGCTACCCTTGCGCAGGTATTCGCCGGCGATTTCTGCGGTGCGTCCGAAGAGCACGACGCGATGCCATTCGGTGCGCTCCTGCTTGTTGCCTTCCTTGTCCTTGAAGGTCTCAGAAGTCGCGACGCTGAAGTTCGCGATGGCGCCACCACTGGGCTGATAGCGCATCTCCGGGTCCCGTCCCAGATGCCCCAACAATATGACCTTATTCACTCCCGCCATCGTCTGATCTCCTTATGGTCAAGGGGACGGGTGTCCCCGAAAGCTTTATACTAACCCATTGTCCCCAAAAAGAGCATGTCGGCTGCATGGAACACATCCATATCCGGGGCGCCCGCACCCACAACCTCAAGAATATTTCTCTTACCTTACCGCGCGACCGCCTCATCGTCATCACCGGGCTGTCCGGATCGGGCAAGTCGTCGCTGGCCTTCGACACCCTCTACGCCGAAGGTCAGCGCCGCTATGTGGAAAGCCTCTCGGCCTATGCCCGCCAGTTTCTTTCCCTCATGGGCAAGCCGGATGTGGACGCGATTGAAGGGCTCTCCCCGGCCATCGCCATAGAGCAGAAGTCCACCTCCCACAATCCCCGTTCCACCGTCGGCACCATCACCGAGATTCACGACTATTTGCGCCTGCTCTATGCCCGTGCCGGCACCCCATGGTGCTGCGGCGCGCCCATTCAGAGTCAGACCATCAGCCAAATGGTCGATCAGCTCCTGGCCCTGCCCGAAGGCGAAAAGCTCATGATCCTGGCACCGGTGCTGCGTGACCGCAAAGGCAGTCACGAGGACATCATCGGCAGCCTGCGTGCCCGCGGCCTGATTCGCGCCCGGGTGGATGGTCAACTCCTCGAACTGGACGAAATCCCTGCACTCGACAAGAAGCGCAAGCATCGCATCGAGGCCGTCATCGACCGACTGGTACTGCGCGCCGACAGCGGGCCGCGCTTGGCCGAGTCTCTGGAAACCGCCCTCAGCCTCGCCGAGGATCAGGCCATCGCCGTCCTCATGGGACCACAGCATGCGGAAGAGCGGCTATTTTCCGCGCACCATGCCTGCCCCAGTTGCGGGCGCTCCTTCCCGCCTTTGGAGCCGCGCCTCTTCTCCTTCAACAATCCCGCCGGGGCCTGCCCGCGCTGTGACGGCCTCGGCGAGATCACCTTTTTTGACCCCGATCTGATCGTCCCCAATCCGGAACTGAGCCTGCGTGATGGGGCCATCGCCACCTGGACCAAGCGCCATCAGGAGCACTACGCACCCCTGCTCACGGCGCTGGCCGCACACTTTCATTTTTCCCTGGATACCCCATGGCGGGATCTGCCTTTCGATATTCGCGAGCAGATTCTCCACGGCAGTCCTGAACGCATCACCGTCCAGCAAGGGACGCACAGTCACCAGCTGAACTTCGAGGGCGTCGTTGCCGGTCTGGAACGGCGCCTGCGTGAAACCCAGTCCAACCTCGTCCGCGAAGAAATCATGCGCTATATGGGCCGCCTGCGCTGTCCGGCCTGCAATGGCAGCCGCCTGCGTGAAGAAGCGCGCATGGTCAGGGTTGGCTCGCTGGCCATTCAGGAAGCCTCGGTGCTGTCCATCCGCGAGTCATTGCAACACTTCACCCATCTGCAACTGGAAGGGCAGGCAGCCCTCATCGCCGAGCGCATCCTCAAGGAAATCGGCAGTCGTCTGAAGTTTCTGGTGGATGTCGGCCTCGACTACCTCAGCCTCGACCGCTCCGCCGAAACCCTGTCGGGTGGGGAAGCGCAGCGTATCCGTCTCGCCTCGCAGATTGGCGCCGGTCTGGTGGGGGTGATGTACGTCCTCGACGAGCCCTCCATCGGCCTGCACCAACGCGACAACGACCGCCTCATTGGCACGCTCAAGCATCTGCGCGATCTCGGCAACACCGTCATCGTCGTCGAGCATGATGAAGACGCCATCCGCGCCGCCGATTATGTGGTGGACATGGGGCCGGGCGCTGGCACCCACGGCGGTGAAGTCATCGCCCAGGGCACGCCGGAAGAAATCCGCGCCAACCCGGACTCGCTGACCGGACGCTATCTGACCGGAGACCTCTGCATCGCCGTCCCCGAGCAGCGGCGTAGCAATGCCAGCCAGCGCTGGCTGGAGGTGCAAGGCGCCACCGGTAATAACCTGAAGTCGGTGGATGCGCGTATCCCCATCGGCCTCTTCACCTGTATCACCGGGGTCAGCGGTTCCGGCAAATCCACCCTCATCAATGACACCCTCTACCCCGCTTGCGCCCGCGTGCTCATGGGCAGCAGCCAGAGCCCGGCGCCGCACAAGCAAATTCGTGGACTGGAGGAGCTGGACAAGGTCATCGCCATCGACCAGAGCCCCATCGGCCGCACCCCGCGCAGCAATCCGGCTACCTATACCGGGCTGTTTACTCCTATCCGCGAACTCTTCGCCGCCACCAGCGAGGCCCGCACCCGCGGTTACAATCCCGGCCGCTTCAGTTTCAACGTCAAGGGGGGGCGCTGCGAAGCCTGCGAAGGCGACGGCGTCATCCGGGTGGAAATGCACTTTCTGCCGGACATTTATGTCCCCTGCGATATCTGCGGCGGCAAGCGCTACAAACGCGAGACCCTGGATGTTCACTACAAGGGCAAAAGTATCCATGATATCCTGGAGATGGCGGTAGAGGACGCGCGGACCTTTTTTGACCCCGTCCCCTCCGTCGCCCGCAAGCTGCAGACCCTGCTGGATGTGGGCCTCGGTTATTTGCGTCTGGGACAGTCGGCGACGACTCTCTCCGGTGGCGAAGCACAGCGCGTCAAGCTCTCCCGCGAACTGTCCCGCCGCGATACCGGGCGAACCCTCTACATCCTCGACGAGCCCACCACCGGCCTGCACTTCCATGACATCGCCCTGCTCCTCGATGTACTGCAGAAGCTGGCCGACGCGGGCAACACCATCGTCGTTATCGAACACAATCTGGACGTCATCAAGACGGCGGACTGGCTCATCGACCTCGGCCCCGAGGGGGGGTCCGGTGGCGGCCAAATCATCGCTACCGGCACGCCGGACGAGGTGGCGCACAATCCCCTGTCCCATACCGGGCATTATCTGGCGCGACATCTCAATCGTTGAGCTTTTTTGCACGCCCGCAGCCAATGCCGCAAAATAAGCGGCAACCATATAACTGGAATTCACCGCATGTCCGTCCTCCCCGAACGTCGAGAGCAGATCCGTAGCGCCCACGCAGCAATCATCCTGCAGGTCGTCGCCGCCTGCCAGAATACCCATCTCCGGGCGCCGCTGGAAGAAAATCTGCGCGTCGCCGCCGCCAATGGCTGGGGCGATCTGGTTGCCGTCATCCGCCACATACTGGCCGGACGGCGGGAGCCGGGTTTGCTGCAGGGACTGGACGAAGAAGACGGCATCATTATCGAATCCATCCTCATGGGCCTGCAAAATCCAGAGACCTTGCCCAAAGCCGGAGACCCGGCTGATCCCACCCTCGCCGCGCCCGGTCTGGCCAGCGTTATCCTCGCCGCCCGCCGCGGTGAGCCGGGAGCCTTGGCCTGGCTGGGCGATATGGCCAGTCAGATGCAGCGGGCCGGCGGCGATATGGCGCGCATGGGCGCGGCCCTTGGCCCCCTCTCCCGGAACCAGTACGACCGCCTTAAACTGGAGCGCGGCATGGGACCCCTCGGGCGTAGTCTGCTCCAGTCCGTGCTGGACGCTCTGGCTAAAGCTGAACAGCAGTAAGCGCCCCGGAAATCGGCCGCACCTTGAAAAGACCCCTTTTTGACCATACCTGAAACGATAAATAAAGGCGTTACAGTCTATCCTCTTCTTCTCAGGAGTTTCGTATGGCAGTCAGTGAACACGTTCTCGAAGTGAATCTCGTTAATTTTCAGGAAGCTGTCGTCGGGCTATCCCGGAAGGTGCTGGTACTGGTCGATTTCTGGGCACCATGGTGCGCACCCTGCCGAACCCTGGGTCCGGTCCTCGAAAAACTGGCGGCAGAAATGGACGGCGCCTTCGTGCTCGCCAAGGTCAACTCTGACGAAAACGCCGACCTGTCGCGCCAGTATCAGGTACGCGGCATCCCGGCCGTCAAGGCCTTCAAGGATGGCAAAGTCGTCGATGAATTTACCGGGGCGCTGCCCGAATCCGCCGTGCGTCAGTTCATCAAGAAAAACCTGCCGCTGCCAGGTGACGACCTGCGCGTGCAGGCCCTTGACGCCATTGCCCAGGGCAAAGCCGCAGAGGCCGAAGCATTGCTGAAACAGGCCATCAGCCTCAACCCCAGGAACGATTCGGCACGCCTGGCACTGGCGCACTTAGCCATCCAGCAGGGCCGCCATGCCGACGCCCAGGCCCAGATCGACGCCATGTCCCCCACCTTTCAAATGGAAACTGAGGTCGAAGGCCTGAAAGCCCTGCTGGAATTCACTGCGGCAGCCCGCAGCATACCACCCATGACCGAACTGGAAGCCACCATCGCCAGCGCAAATGGCGACTCCCGTGCCCAGGCCATGTATCAGCGATCCTTACTTCTGCTCTTGCAGGGGCAAGAGGAAGCGGCCCTGGATCAGCTCATCGGGATGGTCGAGCGCCACAAAAACTATCAGGACGGCCTGGCCCGCAAAACCGTACTTAAAATATTTGCGTTGCAAGGTAATCAGGGACCACTGGTAGAGCTTTACCGGACCCGCCTGTCCCGCGCTTTGCACTGAGGACATTGCTGCCAGCTATCGTCTCCCATTGCGAGTTATGTGTTATGTTGTGTGGATTGGCTGGAACTCCCGGCCTACTCCCGGAGTCCAACCCGGGTCATACCGAAAGCTGCAAGACAAAAACCCGAAGGAGAATCATATGGCGAATGATCGCCCGAATTCCATGTTAAAGCGCCGTAAACTAGTAGTTACTGCCGTGGTAGCGGCGTGTTTTGGTTTTGCCCTGGGTGCAACGGAGTGGGCACAAGCCGATGCGCCGACGGCACCAGCTTTGTCTATCTCGACAAACACAGCGCCCCAACAAGCACTGGTCGCTCTGCCGGATTTCACCCCGATTATCGACCGCTACGGCCCAGCGGTAGTGAATATCAGCAGCACCACGAATAAGGTCATCCACCAGCAGGCCAACCCTTTTCCACCCAATTCGCCTTTTTATCAGTTTTTTCATCACTTCATGGCTCCCGGACAAAACGGCTCAGGTCCACAGCAGCATGAAAAAATCCAATCGCTCGGCTCCGGTTTCATCATCAGTCCTGATGGCTATATCGTCACCGCCGGCCACGTCGTACGCGGCGCCAACCATGTCGTCGTCACCCTCACCAATCACCACGCCTATCCGGCCAAGCTGATCGGTCTTTCAGTACGTTATGACACGGCGCTGCTCAAAATTAACGCCAAGGACCTGCCCACCGTGCCCCTCGGCAATTCGGATGACATGAAGGTCGGCCAATGGCTACTCGCCGTCGGCGCGCCTTTCGGCTTTTACAACACCGTGACCCAAGGTGTGGTCAGTGCCATGAACCGCCCACTGCCCGATGACGAATACATCCCCTTCATCCAGAGCGACGTGCCCATCAATCCCGGCAACTCGGGCGGACCGCTCTTCAACATGAAGGGCCAGGTGGTCGGCATCAATGATCAGATCTATACCAACAGCGGCGGCTACATGGGCCTGTCTTTCTCGATTCCCATCAATACCGTGATGCGGGTGGTGCAGGACTTCAAGGACCACAAAGCGATCCAGTTCGGCTATCTGGGCGTAGAAGTGCAGGATGTCACGCCGCCCATGGCGCAAGCACTGCATCTCAAGGAACCGGTGGGCGCACTCGTCGCCTCCGTCATGCCGGGCAGCCCGGCCGCCAAGGCGGGCATCAAGCCCGGTGACGTCATTGTCACTTATGACAACAAGCCGGTGTACAATGTCGGGCAACTGCCGCCTATGGTTGGCAATACCCTGCCGGGCACGCAGGCTAAGGTCGGTATCCTCCACCGCGGTGCGGCGGAAACCAAAGATGTCCTGGTTACTGCCCTACCCAAAAACATGGCAGGGCCTTCCGGCAGCCAGGAACCTGCCCAGCCTGCCCAAGTGGGCAAAGTCTCCCGTATGGGCATCCATGTCCAGTCTCTGACCCCCAACATTGAGAAGCAATTGAACGTGCATCACGGTGTCGTGGTGGTCGGGGTCAGTGAAGGGGCGGCAGCAGAAGCCGGGATTATGCCAGGCATGATCATCCAGCAGATGGATCAGCAAGACGTCAACAGTCCCACCGAGTTGGAGCACATTGTCGCCAGTCTGCCTGCGAACCAACCCATCCCGTTACTGGTGCGGCAGGGCAAGGCGAGCATCTATGTGGTGGTGACCTTACCTAAAAAATAAGTCTGGTTTTGCAGAAAAACACCCCGTGGCGCACCATCGGTCGCGGGGTGTTTTTTGTTCGTGATCGGAGCATGGCTAGTCTCTCACCGCCTCCCAGAACCTCAGATTCTGGGAATTACAGAAGCATCACCCGCGCGGGTGATGCTTCTGATGTAATTCCTTGAGCCTCGCCTGCGCCACATGGGTATAAATCTCCGTGGTGGAGAGATTTGCGTGGCCAAGCATCAACTGCACACTGCGCAGATCCGCGCCATGATTCAGCAGATGGGTAGCGAAGGCGTGGCGCAAGCTATGCGGCGACACGGTCTGAGTAATTCCAGCGGACTGCGCGTAATGCTCAATGTTTTGCCAGAAACGCTGCCGCGTCATGGCAGCCCCGCGTCCCGTCACAAAAATGGCGGCACTGATGCGTTCGCCCAATATCTGCGGACGACCACTTTGCAGATACTGCGCCATGCGTCCGGCGGCCACTTCCCCCATGGGCACCAGGCGTTCCTTGCGACCCTTGCCAAAAACCACCACCAGATCGGCACTGAGGTCCACCTGGCGCATCTCCAGATTCACCAGCTCCGACACCCGCAAACCGCAGGCGTACATCAACTCCAGCATGGCTGCATCGCGCAGTCCCAAAGGGCGTGTGCAATCGGGGGCCAGCAGCAATGCCTCTATTTCTGTTTCACTGAGGACATGGGGTAACGCGCGACCAAGGCGGGGACTTTGCAGGTTACGGCTGGGATCACGGATTACCCAGCCCTCCCGCTCTGCGTGACCGTAGAAGCGGCGCATGCTGGAAAGCAGCCGGGCCACGGAGCGCAAGGCCGCCCCGGATTGTAACTTCTGCCCCAGCAGGCGTGCCAGCGCCCCTTCATCGGCGGTACCCAGACTCAGACCCTGCGCCGCGAGCGCGACGGCCACCTGCAGAAGATCCTGCCGGTAGGCGACAAGGGTATTTTCACCGAGGTTTTTTTCCAGCCACAGCGCGTCGAGAAAGGCATCAATCTGCTGGCGTTCGACTGGCAGGGCAGCAGATGCGGTACTCATTGACTGGTCTATGCCAGATACAGACGCATCACTACCAGAGGGTGAATCCATGCCAATGGGCCTCCCGTCAAGGACCCGGCGCGCTGCGCAGTGCGCCACAAAGACCAAAAACCCACCGGGCAAGCTTGTGCCACACCACGCTCTGCCACCTGCAACCACCACTGCGGGCCAGCATCGGCAGCGGCGGCATATAATGCACTCTGCCAGCTCCATGGCGCAGGTACTGGCTCCGTGGCTGCCCGTTCACGATAAGCGGCCAGCGTGCAGAAATCCGGCCAGTCTTCCTGACGCTGCCATCCGGCAAAGCCAAAAGTAGTCGCTGCAGCGCTGAACAACACTTTTCGTGCCTGCCGCAAACTGCGGTGCGGTAAGGCCAGCAAACTGCCGAGCCAGACATAGAGACGGATCAGTGGCAGAGGGTCCTTGCCACCACCACCCTCAATGATCATCAGGGTAACGGTCAGGAAAAGCTGGCGTATGGCGTCCATAGGCTGGTCGCCGAGGGCGCGGATACGCCCCATGAAGGCGGGCAAATCGCGTTCTCGCAGGGCATGGAGCAGGGGTTTGTCCGTGGCCGGGGCGCGGCTGGCACGCCCTTCAGGAACCACCACCGCTACCCCGGCAGGCAGTTGCCAGTGACTCTGCAAAAGCGCCATCGCCCCCAGTGAGAAGGGCTGAGCGGGGAGATCGGCGGCGGCATCATGCCACTGTCCATAGAGAATGGTGCGCAAGCCTTGGGCATGATTGTCATCGGCTAGGCGCTGGGCCAGCCGGGTAAGGACGATTCGCCGGGCGTTCTCGTCCTCCGCCATACTGAACAGCAGCGGCGCCAGCGTCTCCAGATCACCGTCTTCAATAGCCTTGGCGAAGGTGTCCGCCTCCATGTCCAAGGGCATGGGGTTGGCGGCCTCAGACCTCAGCGCAGCGGGCAGGATAGCTGCTGGCTGCACCAGCGATGCCTCCTGCACCTGCAAGGCAGTCGCTAACAGTGCAGGGGGCAAAGACTCCGCCTCAGCGAGGAGCGCCAGGGTGTCCGCCATAATCTGCAGGGCCTGCGCATCTGCGGCGGCGGCCCACCAGTGCGGCAACAAACTCTGTTGCCAAGCAGCGCGCAAGGCCAAGCGCTGAGCGGAATCGGCCCAGAGGATTTCCCGCCCAGATACGGAAGCAGAACGCCAGTGTTCGAGGATCGCCCGCGAACCCGGCGTTAGCATGCTCTCATCCAACCCGAACCCGGCCATGGCCGAGTGCCGCGTCAGATTGCATCAGCCCAGCTTTTCCTTGATGCGTGCGGCCTTACCAGAAAGATCACGCAGGTAGTAGAGCTTGGCGCGGCGCACATCACCACGACGCTTCACTTCGACTTTGGTCACCAGCGGCGAATAGGAGGGAAACACGCGCTCCACCCCTTCACCGTTAGAGATTTTGCGGACCGTGAAAGCAGAGTGCAGGCCACGATTACGGCGTGCAATGCAAATGCCCTCAAAAATCTGGATACGCTCGCGGTCGCCTTCCTTCACCTTTACGTGAACGGCTACTGTGTCGCCCGCACCAAAAGTCGGCAGTACCGACTTCATTTGTTCCTGATTGATTTCGTCAATGATGTTCATACCCAACTCCTTAGCCTAGTATTACTGCGTTTCGCCGCCCTGACGGCGATACTCTTCCAATAATTCTTTTTCACCCGCCTGCAAGCCTCTTTGCGCCAGCAAATCCGGGCGTCGCTCGGCGGTGCGGCCAAGCGACTGTTGCAAACGCCAGCGGCGGATACGCCCATGGTCTCCAGATAACAGCACCTCCGGAACACTTTCCCCGGCAACCACTTCGGGCCGGGTATAATGCGGGCAGTCCAACAAACCAGATGCCGCAAAACTGTCCTCCACTGCTGAATCCGCATGCCCCAGCAGGCCCGGCAACTGGCGCGCCACTGCCTCCATCAGCACCAGCGCCGGCAACTCACCACCCGCCAGCACGTAGTCACCGATGGACCATTCCGCATCCACCGCCGCCAGCACCCGCTCATCAATGCCTTCATAGCGGCCAGCCAGCAAAATCAGACCAGGCACCGCTGCAAAATTCTGCACGGCCTGCTGCTGCAAGCGCTGCCCCTGGGGCGACAAGTAAATCACCGGCGCCCCGGGGTTGGCCTGCCGCGCTGCCGCAATGGCCGCCAGCAAAGGCGGCGCCATTATCAGCATTCCCGGCCCCCCCCCGAAAGGGCGGTCATCCACCCGCCGGTAGGCGTTGTCACTGAAATCCCGCAGGTTCCAGGTATGCACCTCAATCAGCCCGCGGGTCAGCGCGCGTCCGACAATGCCCTCCTGCAAATAACCATGGATCAGCCCCGGAAAAATGGTGATAACATCGAAACGCATCACCAGTCGGCTTGCCAATCCACGATCACTTGCCCGGCGGTCAGATCCACACCCGCAGAGGCTTCGGCCGACCATGGAACGAGCAGCTCACCGCCCTTGCCGTCGTCGACCACCATCACGTCATTCGCTCCGGTCTCCAGGAAGGCAGCCACGGTGCCCAAAGCGACGCCCTCACGGTTCAGTACCCGCAACCCGATCAGCATGCTCCAGTAAAATTCACCAGCCCCCAGATCAGGCAATTCGGCTCTGAGCACGGCAATCTCCTGCCCGATAAGGGCACGCGCCTGCTCACGGTCATCCACCTGCTTAAGCTTGGCCACCACACCCTCGCCCTGCATACGCCCGTCCTCCAGCACCCAAAGACGCCGATCCGGGCCGAGATACCAGGGCGAGTAGTCGAGAATGGTGTCGCGCTCTTCGGTAAAAGAAAAAACCTTTACCATACCGCGCAAACCATAGATGCCGGAGACGCGCCCCAGCACCACCCACTCCCCGGCGTCAGACGCTGGCAACACCCGTCTTGCTCACGCCTTCTTTCTTCAGAAAGCCGGCGACGGTGTCGGACGGCTGGGCACCCTGGCTCAACCAGTAAACGGCGCGTTCTTTATTGATCCGCAGCTCGGCTACTGCGCCAATGGGATTGTAAAAGCCCAGGCGCTCAATAAAACGACCATCCCGGCGGCTACGGCTGTCGGTCACCACAATGTGATAAAAAGGCCGCTTCTTGGCGCCGCCCCGGGCCATACGAATGACTACCATGTGTTCTCCTTAACCATGATCCTCTCCCTCTGTGCGGGAGAAAGGCGCGTATCGTAACTAAAAACAAGCTCTAACGGAAGGGTAAACCGCCCTTCAACATCGATTTTGGATTCATCCCCAGCAAACGGCTGAGCCCCCGACCCCCTTTACCCATTTTTTTGAACATCTTTTGCATCATTTCGAACTGTTTAAGCAGACGGTTGACCTCGGTGACGCTCGTCCCGGAACCCGCAGCAATCCGCCGCCGCCGCGAGGCTTTGATAATGTCCGGATGATGCCGCTCGCCAGGCGTCATGGAGTTGATGATGGCTTCCAGTCGGCGCATCGACTTGCCATCCTGCATGGCGCTCTGCGCCTCGGCGGGCAACTCACCCATGCCGGGCAGCTTATCCATGATACTGGCCATACCGCCCATGCGCTCAAGCTGGCGCAACTGCTCACGGAAGTCTTCCAGATCGAAGCCCTTGCCGCTGCGCAGCTTTTCGGTCATTTTCCGGGCCTGATCTTCGTCCACATCCTGCTGGACCTGCTCCACCAGACTGACGATGTCGCCCATGCCCAGAATGCGCGAGGCCATGCGATCCGGATAGAAGGGCTCCAGGCCCTTGCGAATTTTCTCACCGATACCAATAAACTTGATGGGTTTACCCGTAATGGCCCGCACCGATAGGGCCGCGCCACCGCGGGCGTCACCATCCGCCTTGGTGAGGATCACGCCGGTCAGCGGCAGGGCGTCGTTAAAGGCCTTGGCGGTATTCACCGCATCCTGACCGGTCATGGCATCGACCACGAAAAGCAGTTCCACCGGTTTGACCGCCGTGGTCAAGGCCTGCGCCTCGGCCATCATCTCGCTGTCCACGTGCAGACGCCCCGCCGTGTCGACGATGAGCACGTCGTAGACGCCGCGCTGCGCCGCTTCCACCGCATCCTGGGCGATGCGCACCGGCTGCTGGTCGGGGCTGGAGGGGAACACATCCACCGCAATATCTTTACCGAGATGCGCCAACTGCTCCATGGCGGCAGGACGATAGACGTCGGTACTGACCATCAGCACGCGCTTCTTTTCTTTGTCCTTGAGCCACAGAGCGAGCTTGGCACTGGTGGTGGTCTTACCCGAGCCCTGCAAACCTGCGAGGAGAATCACCGCCGGGGGGCGGGCGCTGAGATCAAGACGATCATTGTGCGCGCCCATCAACTTCACCAGCTCATCATGGACGATCTTGACAAAGACCTGCCCCGGCGTGAGGCTCTTGACCACGGCTTCGCCCATAGCCTCTTCGCGGACGTTACTGATGAAGTCCTTGACCACCGGCAGGGCTACGTCGGCCTCCAGCAGCGCCAGCCGCACATCGCGCAGGGCGTCGCGGATATTATCCTCACTCAGCCGTCCCTGGCCGCGCAAGTTCTTGAAGGTCTGGGTCAGTTTCTGGGTCAGATTGTCAAACATGGGTCCCCCTCGTGTAGGGGTGGATTTTGGACTGTATGGAGCGGTCGTGCAATGCGTGATATCACCCCTCCCGCCGCACCCGCAGAGGAGTGAACTGATGCCTTTGATGACGTCAGTCGGGCATGAAATGGTCCATCAGCACCCAGCACCCTGAACAGAGGTTGTGGGACAGCTTCAGCAGGTGGGTCATTCCGTGGACCAGCACGTATCCCAAGCATTCGGGCGGTTTTTTTGCCCATTCGCTCAACGATAAGGGGGTACCATGCAGTATAGAGCTATACAGCTTCAGGCGACAAAATGTATCACGCCGCCAGACCTTATTCCCTGTCATGTTTTTGTGGCGTCCTTGGGTAAAAGATCATCGTCGATCTGCTTGGCCCTGATGGCAGCCGGGCGGGCACTGACCCGTGACCAGTAATGTTCAAAGCCTGGGCGCCTTTCGATCGTGCCGAATTGCATGCCAAATCCCAAATGCGCACCCACGTACACATCGACAGCCGAGAAGTTGTCGCCGAGCAGATATTTACCCTGTTCCACCGCGTCTTCGAGCACATCCATCACCGCCGCATAAGTGCCGTAACCCATCATTTTCTCACGTTCCGGCGGCACGACAAAGCCCATGGCCCTATTGCTGGCTGCGGCCTCCAACGGGCCTGCGGCAAAGAACAGCCAGCGGAAGTACGGGCCTCGCAATCGATCATCGGGGGCCGGTGCCAGCCCCATCTGGGGAAAGGCATCCGCAAGGTAGGCGCAGATGGCCGCCGCTTCCGTCACCACGGTCTGCCCATGCTGGATGGCAGGGACCTTGCCCATGGGGTTAATGGCCAGATACTCGGGGGCCTTCATCGTCGTGCCATAGTCGAGCAGCACCGCCTGATAAGGCACACCCAATTCCTCGAGCATCCAGCGCACGATGCGGCCCCGCGACATGGGGTTGGTATAGAAGGTCAGGCGGTCATTAGGCATGGTTTTTTGCTCCGTTCGGTGCGGTTCACGCGATAAAAACGATCATGTCATATACACAGACGACCAGGGAGCCGGTAATTCAACTGACGGCCAAATTCTCCGCGCTTCATCCGGCGAGCTCATTAGCCCAACATTTTGAGCTGGCTGCTTTGCAGTGCCCATGACATACGACCTAATACCGACATGGAGCGACGCCAAAATCATAGTATAACTAAACTGGCACGTCACCCTTCGGTAAACCAGCATCGGAATAGCACATTAGTCAAGCGGGGGGCAAAATGAATGACCTAAATCAATTTTTACATAATACATAACAGTGTGTTACTGCCGTTCGTCCCACAAGATACTAGGCACCCCGTCGTCTGTAGATAAGGCCTGTCGTCTGTGGATCAGAGGGCTAGGATGACACCCCAATTGTCGAGGATGATACTTTTGTCCGTTAACACGTCCAGGCTTTTCGACTCCGAGGAATAGCACATGACCCAAGTGACCATTATCGGTGCGGGTTCTCGGTGGGCTGGCGGACGCGGTGGACCTGTGTTTGAACTGCTTTTCGGGATCGCCACCCACCTGCGACGCATCGGCAAACGTAAGCAGATCGAGCTGGTGTTCTTTAATCCGAGTGTTTACTGTTTTTCTCCGGGCATACCGTAATGCCGCCCCTTCCACGCGCCACCCCGGCCACCATAATGACGACGGGCAGAATCCAACGTCATGAGCGTGTAGAGCAGGGCGGCAAGGGGCAAGCTGAACATCCACAACGGATTCAGCGCATAAAGACGCAGGGAGGGCCGATAGGCCGTCAACATCAGCATGCAGGCCAGCAGCGCGGGCAACCCCAACCAGATATTTTTCGTCCAAAGGCCGAATAGCAGCCCCCCTATCGGCCAGGCATAAAGAAAAATCATCCCTAATATCGCCCCTAGCAAGCGCCAGGGGCTGAACTGCAGTTGCACATAGGCAGAACGCGCCACCATCCGCCATATTTCGCCAAGCCGCTGGTAATCACGCAGACTGTAGCTCTCCGTTCCCAGACCCAGCCAGATAGCTCCATGCGGCTTCACTAAAGCCGCTAACGTGCAGTCATCTATGCGTGCTCCGCGCATGGCAGCGAAGCCACCCGCCTTTTCGAGGGTCGCCCGCCGCAGCAGCATGCACCCCCCCGCAGCGCCAGCCAGCGCCCGGCGCGGGTTATTGACCCAGGGAAAGGGATACAGCATCTGGAAGAAGAAGATGAAGGGCGGAATCAGAAGACGCTCCCAAAAACTGCGACAAGAGAGCATCACCATCAGCGAGACCAGTGACCGGTCTTGATCCTCCACCTGTATGACGAGGCGTTGCAGAACATCCCGCCCATGAACAATATCGCCGTCGGTGAACCAGAGCAGCGGCACCAGGCCTGCCGCGTTCACCCCCTGGGCCATGGCCCAGACTTTACCCGCCCAGTTTTCCGGCAGCGGCGCGCCGCGCAACACCTCCAAACGGGAAGCAGCATCCACCCGACATGCCGCTTCCCGGGCACGCTCCGCGGTGCCGTCGCTGCTCTGGTCGTCCACCACGATGACGTGCAGCACACCGGGGTAGTCCTGCCTTAATAGAGCACTTACACAGTCACCAATACCCTCTGCTTCATTACGCGCAGGCACCACAGCGGTAACTTCCGGCCATGTGCGCTGCGTGCCGTTTTCGCTAAGGGGAAGACGCTGATCTGCCCGCCAAAAGGCGCCCCGCCCAAGGACCAGTATCAGCCAGGCCAGCAAGGCTGACCACGCGGCCAGCAGAACCCACCAGCCATTCAAGACTGAATGCGCCACTGCCCCTCTGCAGAGGTACTGGCACCCGGGTCCTCTACGCCACGTCGCATGCACTCCTGCTTGATGGCAAGGCGCAGGTCATTCTGCGAATCGGCTCCGCGCAGGGCATCCTCATATTCCACCAGCCCATCCATAAACAGTTGCCGCAGGCTTTGATCAAACGTCTGCATACCCACATCATTCGTCCGCGCCATGGCGTCTTTCAGCAAGCCCACTTCACCCTTATAGATCAAATCGGCAATAGCCGGGGTATTGATCAGCACCTCTATCGCGGCGACGCGCCCGCCCTGCCCCTTGATCGGCAACAGGCGTTGTGAGACCACGGCGCGCAAATTGAGCGAAAGGTCCATCAACAATTGTTTTTTACGGTCCTCCGGGAAAAAGTTGATGATACGTTCAATGGCCTGATTCGCATTGTTCGCATGTAAGGTCGACATACACAAATGTCCGGTTTCTGCATATGCCATGGCATGGTCCATGGTATCCCGACTACGCACTTCGCCGATCAGAATAACATCTGGCGCCTCCCGCAAGGCATTCTCCAGCGCCCGCTCGTAATTCAGGGTATCGATACCCACTTCGCGCTGATTGACGATAGACATCGCATTCTTGTGAAGAAATTCAATGGGGTCCTCAATCGTGAGAATATGGCCCGCCGCATTCTGATTGCGATACTGAATCATCGATGCCAGAGAAGTACTTTTACCAGAACCGGTAGCCCCGACGAAGAGCACCAGACCTCGGGAGGCCATGGCCAGATTTTTCAGTATGGGCGGCAGCCTGAGCTGCTCCAGACTGGGAATTTGCGTCTTAATGGCGCGCAAGACAAAGCTCAGTTCACCACGCTGAAAAAAGCCATTGACCCGGAAACGCCCAATCCCGGACGCGGAGATGGCCATGTTAATTTCTTTTTCCTGCTGGAATTCCTGCAACCGCTCCATGCCCAAAATCTCTTTAGCAAGATTCAGCACCTGACTCGGCTTCAGCATCTCAGTCCCTAATGAAACCGCCCGCCCGTCAATTTTCATAACCGGCGGCGAGCCTACGGTGAGGTAAAGATCAGAACCGTTTTTTTCCACCATCAAGATCAGCAGATCATCCAGTACAGACATAAATTATCCTCAGGCCACATTCATAAAGCTGTCTTTATTCTGTACCCGGCGCAGAGCATCTTCGCGGGTTACCTTGTGGGACCGCACCAAATCAGCAAGGCACTGGTCGAGCGTTTGCATACCCTGATTTTGTCCAGTCTGGATCACCGAATACATCTGCGCCACCTTATTTTCGCGAATAAGGTTTCGGATAGCCGGTGTGGCAATCATAATTTCATGCGCGGCTACCCGGCCTTTGCCATCAGCCGTTTTGAGCAGGGTCTGAGAAATAACTGCGCGCAGAGATTCTGACAACATCGCGCGAACCATATCCTTTTCCCCCCCAGGGAAGGAATCGACAATACGGTCGATAGTTTTCGGCGCCGAACTGGTATGCAGCGTCGCAAACACGATATGGCCCGTTTCCGCCGCAGTCAGCGCCAGGCGCATGGTCTCCAGGTCACGCAACTCGCCCACCAGAATAATATCCGGATCTTCACGTAAAGCTGAGCGCAGGGCATTTTCAAAGGAGTGGGTGTTGGCACCTACCTCACGCTGGTTGATGAGACATTTCTTGGGAGTGTGCAAAAATTCGATGGGATCTTCAATGGTAATAATATGGTCAGCGCGGTTCGCATTGATATGATCCACCATCGCCGCCAGCGTCGTAGATTTACCTGACCCCGTCGGCCCGGTGACCAGCACCAGTCCACGCGGTACGTTGATGATCTCTACAAAAGACTTGGGTGCATTGAGATCTTCCAGACTCAGCACCTTGGCGGGAATCGTCCGAAATGCCGCCGCGGGCCCACGGTCCTGGTTGAAGGCATTCACCCGAAAACGCGCCACACCGGGCAGTTCATAGGCAAAATCGATTTCCAGATTTTCCTCATACCCCTTCCGCTGAGAATCATTCATGATGTCGTAAATCATGCCATGTACGGCCTTTCTGTCCTGCGCCTCCACATTGAGGGGGCGAATATCGCCGTTGATCCGCAGCATAGGCGACAAACCCGCCGAGATATGCGTGTCCGAAGCATTGTTTTTCACCGCGAAGGCGAGCAGTTCTGAAATGTCCATCATGCAGCTCCCAAAAGAAACGGCCCGTGATTTGGGACCAAAGGCTATTGAGCGTTACTATAGTCGACATTGACCATTTCGCCCACGTCTGCCGGAGACCGATGCCCCTCGCCGAACGCCTAACCCATGTGCAATGTGCGATTGCCGATCGTCCACCACAATGTCTGCTCGCCGCCAGCAAGGGTGTCGCGGCAAAGACACTGCGGCGCGCTTATGCACTCGGCCTCCGTCACTTCGGCGAAAACTATCTGCAGGAAGCCCTGGACAAGCAAATGGCGCTGAGCGATCTGGATGGCATCGTCTGGCACTTCATCGGCCGCATCCAGCGCAACAAGACTGCAGCATTAGCCCGGCATTTTGACTGGGTGGAAAGTGTAGACCGCTCACTCATCGCTGAACGACTCAATACCGCGCGCGCGGGCATGGTAGCGCCGTTAAACGTGCTGATTGAGGTCGCTGTCAGTGCGGAAGACAGCAAAGGGGGTTGCGCCCCCGAAGAAGTTCCCGAATTGGCCCTCGCTATTTCCCGATTATCCCATTTACGGCTGCGCGGTCTGATGGCCCTGGTCCACCCACAAGCGGAGCAGGCAGACGCCGACTTCCGCCGGATGGCAGAACTTTTCTTCGCGCTGCAACAGACCCCGGTCCATGCCGATCTGGATACCCTCTCCATGGGCACTTCGGCGGACTACCTCCAAGCCCTGCAACACAGCGCCACCGAGATCCGTCTTGGTACCATCCTCTTCGGAGCACGTACCCAGGAGTCCTTATGATTACTCAGAATATCGTCTTCATTGGTGCCGGTAACATGGCACGCGCGCTCATCGCCGGCCTGCGGCTTCAAGGCGTTACGGGCGAGCAGATTCAGGTTCACGCCCCCAGCGTCATGCGCCGTGATGCACTTGCGGAAGAGTTCGGCATTCGCAGCCTGTCGGCGGCAGCGCAGCGTTTACCGACCAACAGCGTGGTGATCTATGCCGCCAAGCCGCAACAAATCTCGTCGGTGCTCGCGCCCTGGCGGCAGGACTTTACCGATGCCGGGGTGCTCTTTCTCTCCGTCGCCGCGGGCGTCGGCAGTGCGCGCATCGCCGCCGAACTGAACACCGGGAGCGCCATCGTGCGCAGCATGCCCAACACCCCGGCGCAGGTGGGTGCCGGAGCAACCGCCCTTTACGCCCGCGATTCGGTGAACGCTGCCCAACGTCAGACCGCCGCAGCCATCATGTCCAGTGTGGGCCAGATTTACTGGCTGAGTGATGAGTCGCTGATGGATGCCGTTACTGCGCTCTCTGGAAGCGGCCCTGCCTACATCCTGCTGTTTCTGGAGGCACTCGAAGATGCTGCCGTGCTGCAAGGCCTGGACCGACCCACCGCCCGCGCGCTCGCTTTACAAACCGTACTCGGTACCGCGCAAATGGCCGCTGCCAGCAGGCTCAGCCCGACCGAACTGCGCCATCAGGTCACCAGCCCCGGCGGCACCACGGCAGCGGGTTTAGCCACCTGGGAAGAGCAGTTGCGACCACTGGCGCAGCGGGCCCTGGCCGCCGCGGCCGAGCGCAGCCGCGCTCTGGGCAGCCCCAAAAAGGATATAACGTGACCGAACTCAGCATTATGGCAGCCCGTCTTACCAGCCTTGTCCTGACCCTGCTGTTCTGGGCCATTCTCATCCGTGCCATCCTGTCCTGGGTACAGCCCGATCCGCGCAATCCGATCGTCCAGTTCCTCGAGCGGGTGACCGGCCCCATTCTTTATCCGCTACAGCGGATCATCCCGCCACTGGGTGGCATTGATCTCAGCCCGTTGGTGGCCATGCTTCTCATCGAGTTGCTCAAAGGCCTGCTGGTCAATGCCATCCTCAATTTGGGCGGCTAACCCATTGCCGGCAGGCTGCGGCATATGACACCTATAGAAGCACCGCCCCCATACCTGCGCGTACAGGGTGACGATCTGTATTTACGCGTCCGGGTACAGCCGGGTGCCAAGGCCGATGCCATCAGCGGATGCCACGGCGATGCCCTCAAGATCCGTCTGCGCGCCCGGCCCGTGGAGGGCGCTGCCAACACTGCCCTTGCTGCCTTCCTCTGTGCTACCCTACGCCTCAAAGGATCGCAGATTACCTTGGTGCAGGGCGAAAGCGCGCGAGACAAAACACTGCGCATCCGCGCGGCGTCTGCCGGTGTTCAGGCCCAGCTCAGAAAATACGCGGAATCCTCCCACCCACCTGCTCTCAACAGGGACGACTGATGAACACCACCGCACCACCTCAGACTCTTGATACCATCCTCGAAATCTATGCCAGCCCCTTCAACGATCTGATTTTTGAGGCGCAAAAGGTGCATCGGCTACATTTTGATCCGAATGCCATCCAGTGCTCCACCCTCCTGTCCATCAAGACAGGTGGTTGCCCTGAGGATTGCGGCTACTGTTCACAAAGCGCCCATCACCAGACGGCGCTCAAGGCGGAAGCCCTCATGGATCTTGATCAGGTTCGGGCGGCCGCACAGGAGGCCAAAGCCAACGGGGCCCAACGCCTGTGCATGGGGGCTGCCTGGCGCTCCCCGCACGACAAGGACATCGAAAAAGTCGCCGCCATGATTGGCGTGGTCAAAGAATATGGCCTGGAAAGCTGCGTCACGCTGGGCATGCTTAAGCCCGGGCAGGCAGAACGCTTACAGAATGCCGGCCTCGACTACTACAACCACAACCTCGACACCTCACCCGAGTTTTACGGCGAAGTCATCCACACCCGTAGCTATCAGGATCGCCTCGACACGCTGGAGACAGTGCGTGGCGCCGGCATCAAGATCTGCAGCGGCGGCATCCTCGGCATGGGTGAATCCCGCCGTGACCGGGCACGTATGCTGCAGGTGCTGGCACATCTGCCGCAAGCCCCGGAGAGCATCCCTATCAACGCCCTGGTTCCCGTTCCCGGTACCCCGCTGGAAGCGGCCGAACCCATTGATGGCTTCGAGTTTGTGCGCACTATAGCTGTTACCCGCATACTCTTCCCCAAGGCCTATGTACGACTCTCCGCTGGGCGCGGAGCCATGGGCGATGAATTGCAGGCTCTCGCCTTCCTGGCCGGCGCCAACAGTATTTTCCTTGGGGATCGCTTGCTGACGACAGACAATGCCAGCATGGGCCACGATCAGTCGCTGTTCAGCCGACTAGGGCTGCACCGGAGCGAAGCCTGATCACCCGCGCCAAAACGAGCCCGGACAGGCCCTGGTTTATCTCAGGAGGAGTGGTCACCAAAAGACAAGGGAATGGAGTAATTCAGCATGATCTCATCTTCACCAGGATCCTCCTGGGCGATATATGCGTTGGAAATATGGGCGATTTTAAGCCCAAATCGTGATTGATTCGCAAACTGATAGGCCAGACTCAACTCCAGGCGGAACTGGAAGACACCATCCAGGTATTTGCCCCGCCCCCGATTATATCCACCTATGCCGAGCACTGGCGTCAGCACCCAGTGATCCCAGGCGACATCCGAGTACAAGCCGGTATAACCCATGAAACCACCATTGGTATTAGCGACTATACCCCAAAGCGCGCCAATGCCGAACAATTTGGAGGCAGACTGGTATTCCAGATCGATTTCGGGAAGAGTCGCATTACCTCGATGTCCGGGACCGGGCTCAACACCCGCCGCATTAAAGGCACCAATGCCGGCACTGAAATAAGCAGGGCCGCCCTGAATCACATGCAACCCTGTATCACCTGCCTGCGCCGACCCTGTCACCAACACACCCAGTGCAGCGCTACCCATAATCCCTGCCCAGACTCTCATATCCTGCTTCATGACCACTCCTTATTAACGATATATCGGCCGCCTTGCCGACAGGAATCGTTTGCGTTATGGTATCAACCGAACGGTCAGTATGCGTTCACTCAGCATACGTGTCAAAAATATTATGGCCGCTCTGAGCCGTACAGACATTACGCGCAAGACCTTATGTTAAATGAGTTCTTCGCATGAACCGACTTTCAGAAACAGGTCCGGAGAGTCACCCGGCTACCTGGATTGCAACAAGGGATACCTATGCGCTGGCTCAAACGCCTTCCGGTTCTGATCATCATCGTCGTCGTTGCTTTTAGCGCCTACGCCTACTTCCAGATTGCTGATTACTACCCCAACACGGACGATGCTTATGTACACGCCCATGTCGTGGACATTGCACCGCGGGTAACAGGGCATATCGTCGCTATTTATGTACATGATAATCAGGTCGTGCAGGCTGGACAGCCTCTGGTCAAAGTGGACCCGCGGGCCTATCGCTACGCTCTGCAGAAAACCGAGGCTGAATTGATGCAGGCGGAAAGGCAGACCACCGCCATTCGGGCCAACATTGCCGGAGCGCTGGCCAATATCAGCGCCGACCAAGTCAATTACCAGAATGCCCAGCGCAACGCACAGCGCGCGGCGGCATTGGCGGCACAGAAATACCTGTCTGCGCAACAGGCAGACAATCAGCTGACCGCCGCGCAAAGTGCCGGGGCACGCTTGGCCGCTGATCAGGCTGCCCTGGCGGAAAGGCGGGCACAGCAAGGGCTCAACGCCGCGCGTATCACCGCCGCCAAGGCGGCGGTCAGCACCGCGAAGATGTACCTTTCCGAAACCACCCTCTACGCGCCCATCACCGGGGTCGTCAGCAAAGTGGATAATATCCATGTGGGCGACGTGGTCAATGTCAATCAAGATTTGTTCCCTCTGATTGGCAATGCGGAATACTGGGTTGAGGCCAACTACAAGGAAACCGATCTCCACCGGGTACATCCCGGCCAGACTGCAGAACTCACCATTGATATGTACCCTAACCATCGCTTCAAAGGAAAGGTAGTGAGCCTGAGTGGTGGTGCGGGCAACGCCTTCTCCCTGCTGCCCCCGGAAAATGCTACGGGTAACTGGGTCAAGGTGACGCAACGCGTGCCCGTGCGGGTCCTCATCACCAACCCGGACCCCAGGTTCCCGCTCCGGATTGGTACCAGCGTGTCGGTAACGGTGGATACGGGCGGAGCACCGCGTTGGGTCAAGGCACTGCGGCCATTCCTCTGAAAGCAGAGGTTAATCAGAGATCAATGTGCCTACACCCGCGTCGGTGAATATCTCCAGCAACAACGCATGGGGTACCCGACCATCAATGATATGCGCGGCGTGGACCCCGGCGGCCACCGCATCCAGACAGCACTGAATCTTGGGTAACATGCCGCCATAAATATGGCCATCGGCAACCATCCGAGCCACCTCAGCAGCTTCCAAATGCGTGCGCAGTCGTCCGTCCTGATCCAGTACTCCGGCGACATTGGTCATCAGAATCAGCTTCTCAGCCTTCAGCGTCGCGGCGAGGGCACCTGCCACCAAGTCTGCGTTGATATTGTAGGATTCGCCCTGGGTGCCTACACCAATCGGCGCCACCACCGGAATGAATTCGCCTTGATCCAGCAGTCGGATAACATCAGGGTTCACCTGGGCTACCTCACCCACCAGACCGAGGTCAACACCGTTGCGACGCAAAGGACGGGCGTGCAGCAATCCACCATCCTTTCCCGTCAGCCCCACCGCCCGCCCGCCCGCCCGGTTGATGGCCTGCACGATCTCCTTGTTAACGCGCCCGCCGAGAACCATTTCCACCACCTCCATGGTGGCCGCATCCGTCACGCGCATGCCATCCACAAAATGCGTCTGCACCCCGAGTCGCCCCAGCATGGCGCCGATCTGCGGTCCGCCGCCATGTACCACCACCGGATTCATGCCCACCTGTTTCATCAGGGTCACATCGTAAGCAAACTGCTCCTGAAGATGGGTTTCGGTCATGGCATTACCACCATATTTGATGACGATGGTACGCCCATGGAAACGCTGCATGTAAGGCAACGCCTCTACCAATATATGCGCCTGCAAGTGCGGATCATTGTGCATAGAGCTCATCGTGTACTCGCCGTATCTATCGAAGATGCTGGAATCAGCCCGCGCAAAAGAATTTCCACAATTCCAGCGTCATAACCTGCAGGATCGTCGGCAAAGGTTATAGGCGGATAATGACGGAGGATATCGCGGGACTGGAAAAAGAAGACATTCGCACCCAACAGCAGGGTTGCCACTAGGGCCGGGTCAAAATCCACCCGCAGTTCACCTCGGGACTGACCGGCCTCGAGCACGGCGACCAATGCCGAAAATACATCGGCAAAGCCCTGTTCGGCGAACTCTTGTGCTCTGGGCGCGCCCTTTTCGAGAATTTCCCGCCATACCAGACGCACCAATTCCGGTCGGTCTAACAGTGCCTGGAGATGGCAGCGCGCGAAATGCCGGAGCACATCCACCACGGCTCCGTGGGCGTTGACCGCATCATTGAGCAATGTCCGTAAATTGTGGCTGGCAGCGCGCAATACCGCAAGATAGAGCGCATCTTTGTTGGGAAAATAATGATAGATATTGGCTTTGCTGATACCCGCCTGCAAAGCGATGGCGTTCATGGAGACGGCATCAAATGCCTTATCGGAGAAAAGTTTTTCAGCAGCCGCTAAAATCCGCTGCCGACCCTCACCTTCGATTGCCAGTGGCAAATCCCCCATGAACCCTCCGCCTCCAATCTGCATATGGCGACCACAGTTGCACAATACCCGACCAATCGGTCAATATCGGGCAGTGTAGCACCACCCATGGTAATTGTCCCTCTGTGGACAAGGGCCGATAGTTATCCACCATCCGCCTGCAATTTGCTATTCTAGGCGCCAAGGATGGCGACTAAGGAACTACACACATGTTTACCCATACACCCAGCCAGGGAGACCTGTCTTTCGCTTTATTGTTGCGGGCGCTGCGCGGCATTACCTTATGGCAACCTATTCTGGTGTACATCATCGCCGTTTTCCTGGGCATCTCTGGCCTGGAACTCTTCGCACAATGGCCTGGGGGTTGGGCTGGTGCCACCATTGGGGTGATTATTCTGCTGATCAGTTTTGGTGTCGGCTACCTGGGCGCTGGCGGTGTTCTACTGCACGAGGCGCGCGGTGACCCGTTGCCGGGAATAGTTAAAAGTCTCCACTTTGGCATACGGGTGCTGCCGCGCCTGCTGGGGCTGCTGATTATTGAAAGTCTTTTGCTCTTGGGCATTTTTGTCGTAGAAGTATTGGGATTTCTCGCTTGCAAGATACCGGGGATTGGCGCGATGCTCTTTGTCCCGCTCTTCCCTGCCATCATGTTAGTAAACGCCATTGTTTTTGTCCTCGCCATTATTGTCTTCAATCTCTCCGGACCCGCTTTATGGCACGGCGAAAGCGTAGGCAACTCACTCCGTCATACCATCGCCATTGCACGCAATAAACCAGGTTCTATTCTGCTGATGATGTTGCTGCTCGCCGCATTGGCAACGGGTATGGGAATTATCATCGCGGTGATTCTCTACACTGGATATAGCATGGCACTAACGGCGGCTACCCCGGTGCTGGCCGCAGAAATCATCCGCAGTGCAGACATGTTCTGGCAAATGCTGGGGGCACTGTCTGGCGACAGACTCATCAGCGGCGAAATACTTGCGCAGCCAGTGGCAACGAGCACCTCCTTATATAGCGCGGGACTCAGCATGGGGGTCGGCCTGGCCGCTGCGCTGGTTTTTATTCTCCCTAATGTAGTGTTCCTGCTGGGTATGGCGCATATCTATATTGAGGCTCTTGAACTGATAGCACCGGAGGATGTCTAAATTTCGCCATGAAAAAATGCATACGTCTACTGGAAATTGAGAAAAACCGCTGCCAGAGTTGCGGCATGCCGCTACAGTTTGATCCCCAAGGCGGCGGGACGGAGACTGACGGCAGCCATAGTATCCATTACTGTAGCTACTGCTATGCGGCCGGGCAGTTCAAGGAGCCGGAACTGACGCTGGACGCCATGCAACACCGTGTCCGTCAACTGATGCGCAACCGCAATAACCCATGGTATATCCGCGCTTACATGGCGCACCGCGTACCAATGCTGGCACGCTGGCGGGGATGCAAAAGGCGTTAGGGGAATGTCGTATTATAAGAAGCCCCCGCAACTCATCGCTGCGGGGGCTTCTGTACTTAAAAAACTGCTCAGATCGAGGACTAAATCGCGGAACGGGGACGCCGTCCACGACGGGGCTTCAATTCTTGCATGAGCGCGTTTCCACGATTATCCAACTCACCCAGCAGATGGCTATTGTCACCCACGCGGTCACGAACTTCAGCGACAGCCGCAAGAATCTGCGCAGGCTCCCAATCAGGCACCAAACGAGAAATGCGGTCCATCAATGACCGCCGTTGTGCTTCACGCTCACGACGTGCGCGTGGGTTTTCCTGCAAACTCCGCTTCTGCTGCTCGAATTTTGCCAACTGCTCACGCAGCCGCATTTCTGTCTGGCGTTGCTTCTCTTCTAAATCCGCCAGACGCTCTTCTGAGGTACGGCGATGACGTTTCTTTGCTTGTGCTTCCATACTCGATCACTCCTTAAAATCAGGTTGTCATGGCGGAAGAAATCACCAATGCGATAATTATGTCAGCTTGTTTTTGCTTTGGCAAATACAAATGCATCGGCAAAAACATGTTCTGGATTCAATCCTACTCCCTGTAAAGCAGCGGATAAGGAAAACACCATATCTGGATGCCCGCAAATATAAGCATCGATTGCGCTCGCGTCTGGAAAATCATGAATGACTTGTGCAGTAACATAACCAGTGGCTCCCGACCAGGAAGCATCCGGGCGCGATACTATCTGGGTTACCTGAAAATGGTCATGGCGCGACTGCCATTCACTCAGTAAATCGTGATAATAAAAATCTTCCGCATGACGTACACCCCAATAAAAATGGATAGGCCGTATGGAGTCCTGCGCGAAGAGCGACTCGAGCATACCCTTAATAGGCGCGAAGCCTGTGCCAGTGGCGACCATCAGCAAAGGACGCGTGGATTCCTGGCGAATAAAGAAAGTGCCTAATGGGCCTTCAAAGCGCAGGATGTCCTTTTCTTTTAAAGCACCAAAAACATGCCCGGTAAAGGCGCCACCCGACACCTTTTTAATGTGCAGCTCTAACAGCGCATCGTCGCCGGGTACATTGGCAAGGGAAAAACTCCGCCTGCCGCCATCTTTCAGAAGGATGTCGATGTACTGCCCAGGCAGAAACTGCAGGCGCTCTGTAGTCGGAATCTTTAGAAAGAGAGCACGCACATCAGGTGCCAAATCCACTATTTTGGCCACCCGCGACGGCAGGGTTTTAATCTGAATATCCTTGGCGGCGCCGATCTCCCGGACTTCTATGCTTACATCGGACAAGGGCATTGCCTGACAGAAGAGCGCCAAACCCAACGCCTTCTCCGCGGCCGACAATACTTTTTCTTCCACCTTCCCGTAATCCACTTCGCCACTGAGAATACGTCCCTTGCAGGTCGCACAGGTACCATTGCGACAACCATAGGGGATGTTAAAACCATGCCGTAGGGCGGCCTCCAGGATAGTTTCATCACTATCGCAATCCAGCTCATGGCCACTGGGTTCAATATGCAGACGGTAAGGCATACGCACTTCCTTTCATAAAAATTTAAACTATTTTAGCGGACATTCTAACAGATGTGCGGCATGCTGGTCCTGCTTCAGGGGTACTCCCGGTTGAGATCATAGCGATTCACAATCCGACAGAATAATTCCGCCGTCTGGCGCGCATCATAGAGTGCTGAATGCGCCTGGGTGTGGTCCCAGTCCAGACCGGCGGCCATAGCGGCCTTGGCCAGCACGGTCTCACCATAGGCCAAACCGGCCAGACTGACGGTGTCAAAGGTGCTGAAAAGATGAAAGGGATTATTTTTAACACCCGTTCGCTTTTCTGCTGCCTTGATAAACGACAGGTCAAAAGAGGCGTTGTGGCCCACAAGAATGGCCCGCCGACATTGGGCAGCCTTTACAGCCGTGCGCACCGGCCGGAAGATCCCGCGCAAGGTTTCTTCCTCGGAAATCGCACCGCGCAGTGGCTGAAAGGGATCAATACCGGTGAATGCCAATGCCGCCGGATCGAGCACGGCCCCGGCAAAGGGTTGCACATGAAAGTGGTGAGCGGCTACCGGCCGTAACTGCCCTACTTCGCCGCCAATGATAATCGCAGCCACTTCTAACAAAGCATTACGGTCAGGATCAAATCCTGCCGTTTCCACATCGACCACTACCGGCAAAAAGCCGCGAAAACGTCCGGCTAAAGCCGCCATTAGAGTATTACCCCGCAATACGTTGAGAAAAAACCAGGGCGCGCGGTGCGGCCAGCAGAACCGCCGTGGAGACACTTAAGGTTACCGACGCAGTCAACATCACCATCACTACCAATTGCATGGATACCGCAGTGAGTGGCGCCATACCCGCCAGAATCATACCTGCGGTAATTCCTGGAATATGAATCATGCCGACACTTTTCAGACTGTCGATAGTCGGGATCAACGAGCTGCGCACAACACTACTATACAGACTACGCATAGCTTGGCGATGATGGGCGCCAAGGGCCAACATAGCCAGCAACATATCCTCGCGCTGGTCCACTTCACTGCGCAAACGGTTAAGCGCCAGCGATACCGCGTTCATCGCGTTGCCAATAATCATACCACCAATGGGGACCAATGATTCGCCGCGCCAGAAAACCAACCCGGACAGGAGCATCCAAGCGAGGGTGACCGCAGTCGCCACCGTGATGCTGATCACCCCGATCCAGTAGGCATGAGGGATACCGGCACCACGCTTACGGTTGAAACGACCAGCCATCAGGATCATGGCCACCAGGAAGAGTACCAGCAAAAGCGGTTGGTGCTGGCGGAACAGCCAACCCAGCAAAAATCCCATGACCCCTAATTGAACCGTCGCCCGCGCCGCAGACCAGAGCAGTTCCTTGCCTACGCCGAGCCGCTGCCAGGCGGACAAAGCCCAGGCGCTGCCCAAGAGGCCCATCACCCCCACTATGGTCCACGGCGATAAGGTGCTGAAAATATTTGGTGCGGCATTGTTCATTCGCGCTTACGCGCCGTTGACAGCAGACGCCAGCCACCCGCCACAAAGCCCTCCAGAGGGCGAAAGTGCTTTTTATAGTCCATTTTCGGGCTGCTGGCGACCCAATAACCGAGATAAAGGTAGGGCAAGCGCTGTTTCCTGGTCCATTCAATCTGACTGAGAATAGCGAAAATACCCAGGCCACGTTGCGGCAGATCCGGCGTGTAAAAAGTGTAAACCGCAGACACACCACCGTCCAGCACATCCACCAGTGCCACCGCTAGCGGGTGTTTGTCCTGCTCAAAGACCAGCAGGCGGGCATCAACGCCACCGGTTTCGACAATCATTTCCCGGTACAGGCGATCCGCGTGTTCATCCATGCCCCCCCCCGGATGCCGCCAGCACTGATATTCGGCGAAGAGACGGGCGTGGGCAGCATCCCATTGCGGGGCCTGTTCACGTATTTGAATCTCCTGGTTCCGCCCCCAGGTGCGGCGCTGGCCGCGATCCGGCTGAAACTCCGCGACGGGTATACGCACGGAAATACAGGCATCGCATTGCGGACACATCGGGCGGTAGGCCACCGAGCCATTGCGCCTAAATCCTTTTTGCAAGAGTTGGTCATATTGGACATTGCCCACCATCTCGCGGGGATCGCTGAGCACCAAAAGTTCTTCCTGGTCCGGCAAGTAGGGACATTTCTGCAAAGCGGATATATAGAAGGCCATGACTAAAACATCTCGTGCAAAGATAATGAGATTTTCCAGTCGGCTTGTGGGTGTTGGGTGCGCAGATCGGCAAGCGCTTGCAAGAAAGCCCTGCGCGCCCATTCGCGCGCACCCATGCTTTGCAGATGTGGGGTAATGAACTGGGTATCAATCAGGCTAAAGCCCCAGTGCTGGAGATGACGCGCTAGCAGAACAAGAGCCAGCTTGGAGGCATCGGGCACCCGACTGAACATGGACTCTCCGAAAAAGAGTCCGCCGAGGGCGACGCCGTAGAGCCCGCCGACCAGGCGGTCCCGCTGATAGACTTCCAAGGAATGCGCCGCTCCGGCGGCAAACAGATCCAGATAGGCGGCACGCACCGTCGGAGTAATCCAGGTACCGCTCTGCCCGGCGCGCGGCTCCGCACATGCGTCGATAACACCGACAAAGTCGCTGTCCATGTGGTATTGCCAGTCCCCGTTACGGGCCGACTTGCGTAAACTGCGGCTAACATGTACCGCCGAGGGTTCCAGGACAGCACGGGGATCAGGGCACCACCAGAGAATGGGGTCCTCCTCAGCAAACCAAGGAAAAATGCCCTGTGCGTAGGCCCTGAGCAGACGCTCCCGGGATAAATCTCCACCGATGGCGACCAGATTGCCGTCGGCCTGCTCCGGGTCGGGGAAAGGGGCTGACCGGTCATGACCGCGCAGGAGGACCGGACATACGCCTTCAGGGCGCAACTGCACTGCCTCCTGCCTGCATCAAAGACCAATCCCCCATTTGCGCTACTAGCTACCGGTAACTATACCCGTTTTGAAGTGCTTGCAGGGCCGCCACCCGCGCTTCCAGGCTGGGGTGCGTAGCAAACCAGCCGCGCCAGCTTCCGGAAATGTAGGCTGTCGCCATGGGATCGCGCACCACGTCATGCACCACATGCATGGCTTCCGCCCGCTGATGCAGCTTTTGCAGCGCCGAGATCATCGGGGCCACACCCACCTGCTCGGCAGCAAAACGATCTGCCGCAAACTCCCGGCGGCGCGAAAACCAGGTGATGGGAATCAGCGCCAGGAAAGACAGGCCAATCTGCAAAACTATGGACACCATAAAAGCGATCATGGGCCGGTCATCAAACTGCCGCGCGGCCAGCATGGACAGCCAGAATACAAACGTATTCATCAAGCCTTGTAGTAAGGTGGTACTCACCATATCGCCATTGTATACATGCCCCATCTCATGGGCCAGCACCGCCTGCACCTCATTGTCGCTGAGCAGGTTGACCAGGCCACTACTCACCGCGACCATGCTATGATTGCGACCCGGTCCGGTAGCGAAGGCATTAGGCTCATCATTCCAGTACACCCAGACTTCCGGCATGCGGATGCCCAGGCGATTAGCGAACTGTGCAACCGAGTCGTACACCAAATGCTCCTTGGTCGACTGCGGTGTGTCGATGCGTTGCATCTGCAGCCCCGCGCGCGCCAGATGTTTCGACATCAGCAGCGAAATAAAGGCACCGCCAAAACCGATCACCAGCGCCCAGAGCAGATCCGTGTTGCTCACCGAGCCACGCAGATCCACCCCAAACAGGGGTAGAACAAAATTAACCAGAATGGCAAAACTGATCGACAGGCTGACGAATATCAGCAGGTTTGTCACCACCAACAGCAATATGCTCTTGAATGACTTCATGACACTCACGCTCCATCAGAATTATCTTGAACCCCGCCCGCGATGCCGTGAATTTTCACCCCGACATCGCGGCTGATTGCCTTTTGTTTTTTTATGACAATGCGAAGTCAGTCTAACATCAATATAAGGACGCCGAAAGAGACAGATAAGGACTCAGAACGGCGGCGGACCAGTGCGGGATATAGGGCAACACCCCCAGGCAAGGCTCCGGTAAACACTGTTGCAAGGTCGCCAAGGTACCCTCTGCGACCGCAAGGTTCGGGGTGTTCGCCACCCATCCGGCGAAGGGCAGACCCCGGGCGCGGATGGCCTCGACACTCAGCAGGGCATGGTTGATGGCTCCCAGCCGCAAGCCCACCACCAACAGCACCGGGAAATGCAGGTCCTCAGCCAGTTCCGCAAAGCCCCAGTCAGCGCCCAACGGCACGAGAAAACCACCCGCGCCCTCCACCAGTACGCAGTCCATCGCCATGGATTGCGCCCGGACGAAGGCTGCGATGCGCCCGCGATCCACGGTGACGCCCGCCTGCTGCGCCGCCCAGTGGGGGGCCAGCGGTGGGTCGAAGGCGTAGAGATTGGTTTCGGCAATGCTGCGCGGGGGCTGGCTGGCGGCGCGCAAAATTTCCACGTCTTCCCAGGTGCCGTCGGTCTCGACCCCTGAGACAACGGGTTTGAGGGCCGCAACGCGCATGCCGTGACCGGCACAGAGCCGGGCCAGCGCCGCCGTGACGGCAGTTTTGCCAACGCCCGTGTCGGTGCCGGTGATGAAAATTCCGCGCGCAGGGCGCGCTTGTTGACCTCGCGATCGCTGTTCCTGCATCACGGGCGGCGGCGCAATTGGGTCAAGGGGATGGCGACACTGCCGTCTGCACGCGGAAGGGCGCGTGGACCGCTGCTCCAGGCATGCCCATAGACGACTTCATAGGTGGCGGGCAGCCGACCATCGGCGCGCAAACCCTCGTAGGCCTGGCGCAGCACCTGCAAGCGGCGCGGGGTGAGCAGGCCACGGGTGCGCCCTGCGGCGGCATTGGTGGCACCGATGTTACGCAGGTCGCGGAGGAGACCATCCACCGTCGCATAGGTGAGCTGATAATGTTCTACATCCAGCACCGGCATTTCGTAGCCCTGACGCACTAAAGCATCACCAATATCATGCATATCGATAAAATGACTGACGTGGGGGCGTTCATCCACCGCCGCGAAGGCCTGACGCAGTTCTTTCAGGGTGTCTGGACCGAGGGTGCTAAACATCAGCAGACCCCCAGGGCGCAGCACCCGGGCAAACTCGCGCAGCACTTGATCCAGATCATTGCACCACTGAATGGACATATTGGCGTAGAGCAGGTCGATAGTGGCCGTCGCCAGTGGCAGGCTTTCCGCATCACCCTGGCAAAAATGTTGACGCTGCCGCCAGCCTTTGCGACGCCGGGCCTGCTGTAACATATTCGACGCCAGATCCAGGGCGAGCAGCCGCGCCTTGGGATAGCGGCGATTGAGACGGCGGCTTTGCAGACCGGTACCACTGCCCACATCGAGTATCCATTGTGGTTCCAGCTTGACGAGGTCCAGCCGTTCAATGAGCTGTGCGCCGACCTGATCCTGCAAGACGGCACTGGCTTCATACGCCGCTGCGGCCTGCTCAAAGGCCCGCCGCACGGCACGTTTTTCCATGTGGAAGGAAGGATTTTCGGCACTCATCCCCAGGTCTCCAGCAGTGCCTGGGCGCAGGCTTGCGGCTGCGCCAGAAAAGGGGCGTGGCCTACCCGCTCTAACCGGATGATCCGACTACCAGATAACCGCGTGTGGAGATAATCGGCGGCACCGATGGGCACAATGCGGTCCTGTCGCCCGTGCAGGAGTTGTACCGGTATGGGCAGCGCCGTCAGTTGTCCGCGCAAATCCACCTCCCGCAGCAGCCCCAGCCCATCGGCAAGACAGCGCTGATCCGGCATAGGCCAGGCACGCAGACCTTCCAGAGCGCGGCGTCCCTGCGGATCGTTCAACACCTGCAGGGCGAGGAAGCGCCGCCGGGTACCCTGCGGGTCTTCGCGCAGGCGTTGAGCGAAATCCTCCAGAGTCGCGGCAGGGATGGCCGGAAACCAGTCGGGGCGCTGGCAAAAGGCGGGGGAACCGGATACCAGCACCAGTCCATCCAGTAATTCAGGGTGTTGCAAGGCGATCCCCAAGGCCAACAACCCTCCAAGGGACCAGCCGAGCAACAGGGGCTTGGGGGCCTCCTGAGCAAGCATTTGGCGGAGCCCCTCCAGACTGGCTAGCCAAGCCAGGCCGGAGGGCGCGCAGGGCGTCTGTCCGTGGCCAGGCAGATCGTAGCTGACACAGGTGAAATGCGCCTCCAGAAAGGGCCGCCAGGAAGCGAAGACCCGGCTTTCCATCCCCCAGCCGTGGAGCAGCACCAGCGGGCGCCCCTGACCACTGACCTGACGCGCCCAGTTCATAAGATTCCCCGGAGCGCAGCCGCCAGAAGCTCGATATCATCGTGGCTGTGTGACGCGCTGAGGGTGATACGCAGACGCGCACTATCGGCCGGCACCGTCGGTGGCCGCACCGCTGGGCAGTAGAGGCCAGCGCGGCGCAATTGGGCGCTGACCGTCAGCGCCCGCCGCGCATCGCCCAGCAAAAGGCCCTGAATAGGTGTCTCGCTGGCCAACCAGGGGGCGTCGGGCACTTGCGCACGCAGATGCTGCCGGTGCTGCGTCAGGCGCTCGCGCCGGGCATCGCCATGCCGGAGAAGATCCAGCGCGGCGAGGGCGGCAACCGCCAAGGCAGAGGGCAGAGCGGTATGATAGATGAAGCTGCGGGCGCGATTGCGCAGGATATCCACCAGATCCTGACTGCCGGCCACGAAGGCACCATAAACACCAAAGGCCTTACCCAAGGTGCCCATGATGACGTCTACCTCATGGAGGTTCATGTTCCAGTGCGCCACGGTACCCTTTCCCTCCAACCCCAGCACCCCAAAGGCATGGGCTTCGTCGAGGATGATCCCAGCACCATACTGCTGCGCCAGGGCGGCAAGTTCAGGAAGTGGAGCGATATCGCCATCCATACTGAACACCCCGTCCGTGATGATCCAGGCCTGTCCCCGGCCGCCGCGTTCCAGCCATTGCGCCAGATGCGTCATGTCGCCATGCCGATAGCGATGCAGGCGCGCGCCGGAGAGGCGCACCCCATCCACCAGCGAGGCGTGGTTGAGACGATCGGCATAGACGCGATCACCGCGCCCGACCAGTGCGGAAATAACGCCCAGGTTGGCCAGATAACCGCTACCGAAGAGCAGTACCGCCTCCACCCCCAACCAGTGCGCCAGGGCGGATGCCAGCGCCGCATGGGCGGGTCGCTCCCCACCGAGCAGCGGCGCCGCACCAGCCCCTACCCCGTTCTGCTGGATCTCGGCGATGGCGGCGTCACGTAAGGCCGGTTCTGCGCTCAGGCCCAGATAATCATTGCTGGCAAAAGACAGGAGCGGTTCGCCCTGCGCCCCCATAAAAGCGGGCGGCCCCCGTTCTGGCACGGGTTGCAGGACCTGCAACTCCCGCCAGAGGTCGTGCGCACGCAAGGCGGACAACTCCACACGCCATTGTTCTTCCCATTCCGTATGCATAGCTTCTTATAGGGATGGGTCTGTGCCTTGTCAATGGAGGGCAGGGGCGCGAGAATCAGATCCAGTGACAACGACTGGCGTTGCCAAACGACCTTATTAAAAAGCAAAGGAACTTCTTGCACCGGATCCTTCCCCATCTGTCCCGGCTACACGACGCAGCGGGGCGTTTCAGCCACTGGCTGTTTCCGGAACGCTGTCGCGCCTGTGCCGCACCCGGCGCGCCGCTCTGTGCCGGCTGTTTCGGCGACTGGCCGCGTCTGCCCGCCGAGCGTTGCAGCTATTGCGCGCTACCCTTGCTGGACAATGGCGACTGCCCGGTCTGCTCGGTGGAAGCCCCCGCCTATGACCACGTCCATACCCCATTTATCTATGCCGAACCCCTGAACACCGCCATCATCGCGTGGAAGTTTCAGCAGCGTCTGGACTGGACCAGACCCCTGGCTGATGCCTGGGCCAGTGCTTGGGGCGGGCATCCGCCGTCCCGTCCAGATGCGTTGCTGCCCGTGCCGCTGCATCGCCAGCGCCTGCGCGAACGCGGTTACAACCAATCCATGCTGCTCGCCCGTCGCTGGGGCAACCGCTGGAAAATCCCGGTCATCCCCGGAGCGCTACAGCGCCGCCGCAATACCGGCCACCAACTCGGGCTGAGCGCAGCCGCCCGGCGGGATAATCTGGATGCGGCCTTTATCCTGCGCCGGCACGTTCCAGATCATGTCGCCATCGTCGATGATGTACTCACGACTGGAACCACTGCCGCCCAGATTGCCAGCACCCTGCGGGATGCTGGTGTGCAGCGCATTGACATCTGGGTGCTCGCCCGTGTCCTCTGAGAATCCATTGCTGTCTGAGTCATTTTTGCACGTCATCCTGTATGAACCGGAGATCCCCCCCAATACCGGCAATATCATCCGCCTCTGCGCCAATACCGGAGCCACCCTGCATCTCGTGGAACCCTTGGGTTTTGCCTGGGATGACCATCGCCTGCGCCGCGCCGGGCTGGATTACCACGAATTCGCGCAGGTACATCGCCATGCGGACTGGGCGGACTGCCGGGCGTTTTTGGGGGATGCACGCATATTCGCCTTCAGCACCAAAGGCACGCAATCTTATCAGCACGTCGCGTACCAGCCCGGCGATGCGCTGCTTTTCGGCCCGGAGACCCGCGGCTTGCCTGCCCGTCTCCTGGATAGTCTGCCCACCACGCAGGTACTGCGCCTGCCCATGCGCCCCGGCCAGCGCAGCCTAAACCTGTCCAACGCCTGTGCTGTCGCGGTCTTCGAGGCTTGGCGGCAGATGGATTATAATGGCGGCGTGTAACTCAGACGGTGACTGCCGCAGGTATCTACTGATGAAGGAGTGTCTGAACCGCCGCCTGTAGGTAGGATCACCCCTTCCCACGCATCCGACCGGACGGTATCTTTGTGTTAGACTGACTCACTAAGACACCAAGGACGTACAGAAGGGGAATCCATGGCGCGTACACGTATCGCTGCGCTCCGTCTCGACGGCGAGCACGCTGAGCAAAAGCGGGAAGAGATTCGCAGGACCTTTCACGCGACTTTTTCGCTGTATGAACAGCTTTTTGATCATCTGGCAGAGCCGGCCGCGTGGTATGAGAAGGCTATTCCCCTGCGGCATCCCCTGATTTTCTATTTCGGCCATAGCGCCACCTTCTATGTAAACAAACTCCAGGTAGCCGGACTGATCGGACAGCGTCTCGATCCGCGTTTAGAGTCCGTTTTTGCGGTCGGCGTCGATGAAATGTCCTGGGACGACCTGGACGAAACCCATTATGACTGGCCTTCCGTCGACGACGTCCGGCAGTACCGGCAGCAGGTGCGGGAACTGGTGGATGGCCTGATCCGCGAGATGCCCCTGTCTTTGCCCATCACCTGGGATTCGCCGTGGTGGGTGATCCTCATGGGAATTGAGCATGAAAACATCCATCTGGAGACCAGTTCGGTGCTCATGCGGCAATTGCCTCTGTCCCGCGTCCGGCCGGTGGAAGCCTTCCGTCCCTGGACCTCCGCAGGGGCTGCGCCGGACAATATCCTGCAGGCCGTGGCCAGTGGCGCCGTCCGTCTGGGCAAAGAACGCGCGGATCCTCGTTACGGCTGGGATAATGAATATGGTCTTCATCAGGCGGCGTTACAGACCTTTCATGCCTCCCGCTTTTTGGTCAGCAACCAGGAGTTCCTCGCTTTCGTGGAGCAAGATGGCTACAGCGCGAGCCGCTGGTGGAGCGTGGAGGGAGATCGCTGGCGCCGCTTCAGCCAAGCCCGGCACCCGACTTTCTGGGTCCCGGATCAGGGCGTCTGGCGGCTACGCCTGATTGCGGAGGAGCGCCCCATGCCGTGGAACTGGCCGGTGGAGGTGAATGCGCTGGAAGCCGACGCCTTCTGCCGCTGGAAATCAGCCCAGACCGGTCAGAGCCTGCGCCTGCCCAGCGAGGATGAATGGCAGCGCCTGCGTGATCTCAGCGGACTCGCGGACTGCGCTGCCTGGGATGATGCGGTGCCCGGTAATATCGGACTTGCCGGCGGTTGTTCGCCCTGCCGCGTAGATCAATTCAAACAGGGGAATTTCTACGATGTGATCGGCAACGTCTGGCAATGGACCGCGACGCCCATCTATCCCTTTCCCGGTTTCGAGGTACATCCGCTTTATGATGACTTCACGGTGCCCACCTTCGACCAGCAGCACAATCTCATCAAGGGCGGTTCGTTCATCAGTCTCGGCAACGAAATGCAGCAGGAAGCCCGCTATGCCTTCCGCCGCCACTTCTTCCAGCACGCGGGATTCCGCTATGTGACCTCGCCCAATGCGCTGCCTGAGGTACCGGTCTATGAGAGTGACGCCCTGGTCTCCCAGTATGCGGAATTTCATTATGGGCGCGAATACTATGGGGTGCCCAATTTTGCGGTGGAAGTCGCGCGCATCGCGGTGGAGGCTATGGCGGGTAAGCCCTTGCGGCGCGCCCTGGACATCGGTTGTGCCGTTGGTCGCAGTAGTTTTGAACTGGCAAGGCACTGCCCCGAGGTCACTGGCCTCGATTTCTCGGCACGCTTCATCAGCGTCGGCGTGCAACTGCGCGAGCGCGGGCACTTCTCCTACACACTGACCGAAGAAGGTGAACTGCAAAGCTATCAAACGGCGGATCTCGCTGCCCTGGGCCTGACCGGGACGGCGCACCGGGTCCACTTCTTCCAGGCCGACGCCTGCAATCTGAGGCCCTTATATCGGGATTATGATCTGGTAATCGCAGCCAACCTCATTGACCGCCTGCACCATCCCCGCAAATTTCTGGAAGACATTGCCGACCGCATCCTTCCCGGTGGGCTGCTGGTCATCACTTCGCCCTATACCTGGCTGGAAGAATATACCGCACGGACGGAATGGCTCGGCGGTTTCAAACGGGATGGGGAGAATCTGAGTACCTTTGACGCCTTGCGTGAAATTTTATCCGGACCGTTCCGTCTGCGCGATGACAGTCCGCAGGATTTGTCCTTTGTCATTCGCGAAACGGCGCGCAAATATCAGCACAGTATCGCGCAGGTGACCGTCTGGGAGCGCTTGTGAGCGCGGCACAGGACAGCGTCGACTTCGACAGAGTCATTCCACGACGCGGAACCGGATCCCTTAAATGGGATGCTGCGGCAGAACGTTTTGGTGCTGAAGTGCTGCCCATGTGGGTGGCAGATATGGATTTCGCCGCACCCGACGCGGTCCTCGCCGATTTGCAGGAACGTCTGCAGCATCCCGTTTTCGGTTATCCGGGCAATGAAGGGAGCATGTTGCAGGCCGCCGCCGATTGGCTGGCCAAGCGCCATAACTGGCGGCCGGAAAGCGACGCGGTCGCCTGTATCAGCGGTGTTGTTCCTGCCCTTTACGCAGCCGTGCGCGCCTTCACCCGACCGGGCGAGGCGATCATCGTCATGCCTCCCATTTATCCCCCGTTCATCACCGCGGTGGAGGACAACGGGCGGAAATTGCTGCTGGCCCCGCTGATCGCGGATGACACCGGCCATTACCGCATGAATTGGGATGCCCTGGAAATCGCCGTCCGGCAGGCGAAGCTGCTGCTCCTCTGCTCGCCCCACAATCCGGTGGGGCGGGTCTGGACAGCGGAAGAACTGCAACGACTGGGCACACTCTGCACCGATGCCGGCTGCGTGGTGGTCAGCGATGAAATCCATGCCGATCTCAGCCAGCATCCGCACTACCCTTTCCCCAGTCGCTTCCCGCGCTCGATCCTGCTGAGCTCTGCCGGCAAAAGCTTCAATCTGGCGGGACTGGGTGGCGGGATCAGCGTCATCCCGAATGCCGGGCTGCGTCACGCCTTTCTGAATGAAATCCAGCGCAGCCAGATTCAGCACACCAACCTCTTCGCCCTGACCGCCATGACCAGCGCCTGGCGCTACGGTACAGAGTGGCAGGCCGCATTACGTCAGTATCTGAGCAATAATGCCCGCTTCATCGCCGATTTTCTGGCCGTAAAATTACCCGAAGTCGGCTACCATCCTCCGGAATTCGGCTATTTGGCCTGGCTGGATGTGCATCCTTACGGTGCAGACGCCGTGCTGGCGCGGCGTCTGCTGCAAGCTGGTCTCGGCCTCAATCCCGGCCCCAGTTTCGGGCCGGGCGGCGAGGGTTTTGTGCGACTGAATTTCGCCGCACCGCGGAACGTGCTGGAGGAAGGCCTGGACCGCCTGCGGCAGGCGCTGCACCGGTAGTCCGGGAACCTCTTCGCGGGCAATACCATGCGAGCAATGGGTATCCGAACGCCTCGCCCTATCCTACAATACCTGCCACAAAATGGAGGAGGCCAGGGGAAAGTGGCTGAGGTACCGGGAAATCTGCGACAAAAGGCAGTGGCCTCGTTGGCGGCAGGCATTCTGCGCGGGGCAGGCTACTTGCCGAGAGGATGGCGGGCGGCTCTGGGTACAATGCTCGGCGATTTGGTGCGGCTCAGTATGATACGGGCGCGCAAGGTGGTGGACGCCAACCTCGCCATTGCTTTCCCCATGATGGGCCTGGCTCAGCGGCATACCTTGCGGCGCGCGCATTTCCGGGCACTGGGCCAGGCGGCCCTGGAGTTGGGACCACTGTGGTACTGGCCCTTGCCCCGCGCCCTCGGCCTGATCCGCGAAGTGCGTGGGGACGATCTGGTGGACACCGCTTTAGCCAAGGGACATGGGGTTATTTTCTTTACTGCGCACCTGGGGGCCTGGGAAGCTGCAGTGCTCTATATCGGGCAACGCTGGCCGGTAACCGTACTCTACATGGAAACCGGCAATCCGGCTGTCAACGTGCAGATGGTGGCCGGACGCGGGCGCAGCGGTGCGCAGCTGGTTCCCAAGAAGGGTGGTGTCCGCCCCCTGCTCCACGCGCTGCAGCAAGGAAAAGTGGTCGGTATACTTCCGGATCAGAACGTCGATCCGCGCGAAGGGGATTATGCCCCTTTCTTTGGCCGTCCCGCCTGCACGACACCGGTGCTAGGCCGGCTGGCAGCGCGCCGCGGAAGTCCGGTGTTCGGACTCTTTGCCTATCGGCTACCAAGTGCTGAGGGTTTTCGTATCGAGATCGTGCCCATGCCGGAATCCTTCCCGAGCGGCAATGCGGAGGCGGATGCCACGGCGATGAATGTCGCACTGGAGACCGCTATCCGTAAAGCCCCAGAACAGTACTGGTGGGTTCACCGTCGTTTCAAAGATCAGCCGGAAGGCTGGGACTACCCCTATTAAAATACTTACGGAACGATATGATCTAGCAGTGAAAGAGTACGCCCCAGCGCGCCACGCTGCTGTTGCAGAAACGCCAGGGCACGGTCACCCATCTCTGTCGCTGGCTCCTGGGTAGTCAACCACGCACCCAACTGCGCGACCAGGGCCTCGACATCCACAACCTGAACCGCAGCGTTGGCCGCCAGTAAATCCTGGGTGATGCCCTTAAAATTATCCATATATGGGCCGAAGCTAACTGGGCGGGCCAGAGCTGCAGCTTCCAAGGGATTATGCCCCCCCGCCGGCACAAAACTGCCACCGATGGTCACCACATCTGCCGCCGCGTAGAAGTCCATCACCTCGCCCAGTGTATCTATCAGAAAAACCGCGCGCGCCCCCACGTCCTCGGCACGCGAGCGCAAGGCAAAGGACACCCCCTTTGCCTGCATGCGTGCCATCACCTCCAGTCGCCGCGAGGGATGGCGGGGAATCAGCACCAGCAACAGATCCGGCCATTGGCGCTGCAAGTCTTCCAGCGCCGCCAGCGCCATCTGCTCCTCACCAGCATGCGTAGAAGCGAATACCCAGACCGGTCGGCCAGCGAAACGCTGCCGCCACTGGCGCCCCCGCTCCCGCGCGGTGACGGGTTCCGGCAGGTCATATTTGATATTACCGGTCACCACCACGTGCTCTGCCCCCAAGCGGCGAAAAGCCGCCGCATCCTCCGAACTCTGGGCCGCAACAGCGCTCATACTGGCCAATGCGGGGGCAAAGAGCGTCCGGAAACGGGCGTAACCCCGAAGTGAGCGCTGCGAAAGCCGGGCATTGGCCAGCATCAGGGGCACGCCCTCGCGGCTGGCTGCATGACAGAGATTGGGCCAGATCTCCGTCTCCATGATAATCCCCAGGCGCGGCCGCTGGCGGCGCATAAAGCGCGTGACTGCCGCGGACAGGTCGTAAGGCAGGTAATGCTGCAGCACTTCCTTACCCAGGCGCTGGCGGACTACGGCAGCTCCCGTCGGCGTTGTGCTGGTCATCAGAATGGGCACCTCCGGATAACGTGCCTGCAAAGCCCGCACCAGGGGAATTGCCGCGATGGTCTCCCCTACACTCACCGCATGAATCCAGATAGGCCGATCCGAACGGCGCGGCACCCAGCCGAAACGCTCCCACCAGCGCTCCCGGTAGGCAGGTCGTCGCCAGACCCGCCAGAGGGTAAAACCCAGGATAACAGGGCTGAGCAGCCAGAGCAGAAAGGCGTAGAAGCGACGGCTCATCATTCGCGGTGCAAAATACGGTCAGTCAGCCAATCCAGACGATACCAGGGCCGGAAGTTTTTCAGGACGCGCTCGCGCTCATACCCGTCCTTGATCCAATCACGCAGGGTCAAGGAGGGCTGGTGGACGGCAGCATCGTGGTAACTGATGAAAAACCAGTCGAGAATGCCAGTATTGGCGTGCCGGATATGACCGAAGGGCCACAAACGCAGTTGCCGTTGCGCCTCACTGAGGGGTATCCCCAGCACCAGATGGAGATACAGCACGCTGATGAAACCGGCCCGATCCGCCCCGGATTTGCAGTGCAGCAAAAAAGGTTTGGGTAATCGATCCAGCACCTCGATGGCCGCCAGCAATTTGTCGCGTTCCGGCAGATCCCGGGAACCAAAGCCGTGCAGGGTCAGGTGCGTCATGCCCAGGGCGTCACAGGTCTCCTGCTCCAGACAGTAATGGGGTTCGTGAGGTGCCGGAGCACGCAGGTTCAATACCGTGCAGAGACCATGTTGTTGCTGCCAGTGCCGTAACTGGACCGGTGACGGCTGAGCCGAGCGGAACACGCCTGGCGCAATCTTGTGAAAGTTCGCATAAAACAGCTCGCGGAAAATGCCGTGATCCGTCCAGAACTGATGGCGCCGGTAGCGGCGGCGCTCATCCGGCAGGAGCACCAGGGGGTGTTTCATCGTCGCTGCTCCAGCAAAGGGGATAAGGCCGTCCAGACCTGCTCCGGGAGCAGGGCCTGCTGGCAGAGTATCAGGCCATTTTTCGCTTCCGGCAACGGACATCGGGATTTACCGCAAGGCGAGCAAGGCTCGCGGCTTTGCAGGCTGGCCTGACGGTTCTCCGCCACCGAAAACCGCCCCCTGGCCGTCGGTCCGTACAAAGTAACCCCCGCCAGCCCCAGGGCGCCGGCCAGATAAGAAAGGCCAGTATCCATGCCGACATAAGCATCAGCCCGCACGATCACAGCGGCAAGCTCCAGCAAGGTAGCGGTGGGCAGCGCCAGCACATTATCCGCCTGCATCGCGATCCGTTGCGCCCGCGCCGCCTCGCGGGCATTGCCTGCGGGCAACAACAAACGCAGTCCCGCCGGCCGCAAGCGGGCGGCCAGCACCCGCCAATAGTCTTCCTGCCATTCCTTGTTCTCCCGCGAGGTCCCGTGAAAACCCAGCACAAAGGGCTGCTGCACCAGTTCACCCCAAGGCTGCGCCAGCGTATCTTTACGCAGGCGCGCGGCGGCCACCTGCAAACCATAATCCGGCGGCGTTTCCGGCAGGGGGTAATCCAAAGCCTGCGCGAAGAGCTGGCGATTCCGGCTGATGGCGGGCTGCCCCCAGGACACGGGAAAGCAGCGATGGTAAAGCCGAGTGGCGCCCGGTTCGCGGGCGCTGGCGGCATCCAGACCCCACAGCGGCGCACCGCCCAGACGGCCCAGCAACGCACTTTTATAAAGTCCCTGGGCATCGAGAATATGATCGTAATGCTCCACCCGTAAACCCCGGCGCAAATCCCGTAACGCGACCGCCAGTCCACACCATTGTTTTCTATAGTTGCGCAGAGAAAAGGGAATCACCCGCGCGATCCCGGGATGCAGCAGTGCGATGGGTGCGAATGCAGGCTCTACCAACCAATGTAAGCGCAGATCCGGCCGGGCCTGCTGCAAATCCGTCAACGCCGGCAGGGTATGCAGCACGTCGCCCATGGAACTCAGGCGCACAAGCAAAATCTTCATTGCCGATCGCAGTCTCTGAGTTCCAGCGCCATGGCATATTTCATGAACGCGCCCAGCGCCGTAGTCCAGGCAATGGCAGCACCCTCCATACCATCCAGAAATCCCAAGCGCCAGAAATAGCCGCGCCAAAAAGCGGCCAGTGCGTGGGTCATGGGCATGTAAGCGTGCAGTGCTTTGCCGCGCTGGTGGACCTGCTGGGCGTTGAGGGTAGCGTAAAGGCACATTTTATGGAGTAACTCGCCATAATTGGCGTAAGAATAATGGTGCAGCGCACAACCTGGGATTTGCTCGACAGTTCCGTGAGTTTCCCACGCCTCATGCACCAGACTTTCCCCATAAGCGCCACATCGGCGGTCAAACAAACGCAATACCCGGTCATGCGCCCAATCGCCATAACAAATTTCTTTGCCGTGAAAAAAGCTTCTGCGCTCAAGCAGATAACCCGCCACACCTGCAGGCTCCCCGATCAAGAAAGTATTTCGGATAGCCTTCGCAGCCGCCTCGGTTAGTATTTCATCGGCATCCATCATGAGAACCCACGGATTTTCCGCCGCCGCCACGGCAAACTGTCGCTGCGCAGCAAAGCCGGGCCAGGAGCGCTCAATGATACGAGCACCCGTGCTTCGCGCTACCATTAACGTATCATCCTGAGAACCGCTATCTACCACCAGCAACTCGTCGGCGATATGGGCCACACTTGCGAGTGAGCGATCGAAATGCTGCCCGGCGTTTTTAGTAATATAAACCACCGATAGACGAGCGCCCATTATGAGTCGCTCGTCTCTGCAGGCTCAATCACAGACCTTTGGTATAGGGGCAAGCCCGCCAGCAGCGCGATAGTAATAGCATCAGCATATCCCCAACTCAAACCATCGAAAAGCCCACCGACAAGATAAATGGAGAAATAAGTAAGTGCGAACCAGTTCTGCGGAAGATTACGCGACCCCCATATTTCACGCCCTAGAGACCAGAGAAACCAGAGGAAAAGCCCAAGACCGACAATCCCCAAAGATGCCGCTTCACTGATATAGCTGTTAGCCGCACTATTCATGATAAAACCGGGGGTCGCGGGAATCTGATGCGCTGCCTGCATTTTCAGTATGACGGGATAAAAATCGCCTGTCCCAACCCCAAAAAATGGATGTGCAAAAAACATCATCACACCGCCGATCATTGCCAGGAGACGAATACCCCAGCTTGAATAAATAGCTGCGTGACTCAGGTTGAAGCGCAACAACTCATGGACTCCAAGCATGAAATGGGCGCGAATGGAAGGCAGCGCAAACAATCCGGCGACGGCCCCCGTGAAAACCATCGATACCCAGTAGCGCCAGCATCCGGGATAAACCATCCAGATTGCTATAGGAAGCAAAAGCACCAGTAGTAATTGACCAGAACGCCCATGGATAACAAGTAGTTGTGCAAACAGCATCAGACCAATAAGCACATTAACCCAGCGGGGAAAGTTCCATTGCTGCCTGAAGTCCCAAGTCAGCCACAGAAGCGCGTGGGCGATTGCCAAGGAAAGGAAAATATGACCACAAAAACCCGTATAGGCTATACCGCCGGTATTATTCCACGGGAAAACTCCCCAAGTCATCATGACCGCCAGGAATTCGTTGATCAACAAACCAGAAAGAAATAGCCTGATTAATAGCTTTATCCAGCGCGCCTTCCAGGGCAATGTGGCGCCTATAAACGCCAAAATACCGTAACTGGTGGCTTCCGCGACCTTCAGTCCGAAGAACATATCGGTGGTCCATAGCAGACCGAGGAGCGTCCAAGCGATGAGCAGCGCAAGTGGTATCGCCCAGGGCCGCGCGAAGATCTGGCGCCATTTCCGCCAATGGCCACTTACCACATAAATCACCAGCAAAAGCCCTGCCGAAATACCAGCACCTGCCGTACTCAACGGAAAAGAAAATAATGGCAGCGCATAAGCAGTGAACAGCAAGCCATCTGGGACCCGCCATTTCATAAGTCAGACAACCTCTTCACTCGACCCATATTCTCTAAAACAATCGCCACACATGCTGCCACATCACAATGTTCCATCATAACAATGGCAACCTCACTATGATAATGTTCCGGACTCGGAAAATTAAACAGCGCCAGCGTGGATACACCCATGGCAACGGCCATGTGGTATGGCCCGGAGTCGCTGGACACGAAGATATCACAAACCGCCAGTGCACCCGTCAAGCCACTGAGTGTTGTCTGGCCGGCAATATCCAGAATGTGTTCGACATCACCCCAGCGCGCCGCATATTGCCCCAGAAAACCTTGATTGATGCTGCGTTCGTTGGGGGCGCCGGTCAGCAAAAGGATATGGGGAGAAGCGGCCGCAACCTGCCCCATCACTTCTACCAGAAATTCGACGGAGGGGCGTTTTTTTTCCGCATCCGGTGTACCACAGCCAATATTAAGGCCGATAACCAGCCGGTCCGCAGGCAGCCTGGGCAGCAACAGCTCACGGAAGGCGCGCCCCGCCGCTGTCTCTTGCAACACGATCCGCTGGCCATCCCGCTCCAGCCCCAAAGCCGCTAACGCTGCGCAGTCCCGCTCCGTATAGTCCATGGGCCAGGGCAAGTCATGCTGATGGGCATAACGCTGCAAATTTGGTCCTGCATGGTCATAGAATCGTCCCCGTCCCAGCACCTGATTCACCCCAACCGTAGGCGCCGAGCAGAAGTGCCGCATCCAGCGGGCGGCGATACTCGTCTCTATACCAAAAGGTTCGTGGTCGATAATCAGGTCGGGTTGCAGATCCTGCACGATGCGCCGCAGCTCGGGCAGTAATCGTCGCCACGTACGCGGGCCAACGCCCCGAATACCGGCAAAGCGCCCCTCTTGCATGGGCAGAAAATGGGCGCTGGACAGCAGATGATGCTCCCGAATCAGCGCCTCGCTCGGATAACCCGGCCAGCGGGTCAGGAATACCAGATGCAATTCCACTTCCGGCCAGCGCTTTTTGAGCACCGCCCATGCTGCTGAACTGCGCAGAATGTCGCCGATACCGGCGCTGTGCGACTTGATCAGAAGTATACGTCGGGGTTCTGCGGGCAAAGGACGTGGCATCAGGGCTGCGTTCAATCCGTCGGCAGGGCCGAAGGCAGATCGACGCCGGCATAGATGTCCTCTACTGAAAGTGCCAGGTCGACACATCGGAAGCGCAAACGGTCGCTTTCAGGGTCATTCAGCAACTCGTACCACCAACCTTCAGGATGCCGGCGGAATACCTCGACGACGGCTTTTTCGCTATCCACCAGAACATATTCCTGCAGACTGGGAAGCGTCTGATAAGCTTGTAGCTTTTCACGACGGTCCACATTCGCCGTGCTCGCCGACAATACTTCGACGATAAGGCAAGGATCTTCCAGATAGAGGGTATCTCCGGACAACGGCACACCACAACGCAACACGACATCGGGGTAATAAAAGGCATCTACAGCTTCTACCCGCACTTTCATATCGCTGTTCAGAACCTGGCAGTGACTACCACGGGTCTTTTGCCAGAGCAGTCCATACAGGTTGCCCGCAATCTGATTATGACGCAGCTTGGCCCCAGCCATGGCATAGACCTGCCCGGCCACATACTCGTGGCGTATATCGGCGCGCTCCTCACCTTCCAGATACTCTTTGACGGACAAAGGCCGCAACATGGCTACCTGCATGACCTTTCCCCCTGCCTCAGCGAATAAACAGCCCCTATCATAAGACGTGGAAGCATCTATGTCATCGCGCCAGGGTGGCCAGAAAATCGCTGGCGATGATGCCGGCGTCAAAACGCCGGGCATATTCCGGCCCGGCGGCACCGAGCTCCGCGCACAAATGCCGATCCGCCGCAAAACGAAGAATAGCGTCCCGCCAGCCTGCCATGTTTCCGGCAGACAATAACAGGCCGCTCCGCTCCGCTGCAAAACTCTCCGGGATTCCGCCCATGGCTGCCCCCAGCACGGGCGTCGCGCTAGCCCCCGCCTCCAAGCAAACGCGACCAAAGGTATCCGGCTCGATAGACGGTAAGGCAAGGGCATCCATGACGCTGTACCAGGGCGTTGCCGGGTCTTGCCAGCCCAGCAGATGATGCCAGGGCTTGTCCTCCAGACGCACGCGCAACTCCGCTTCATGGGTGCCTCCCCCCAACCACAGCCCATGCACCCGTGCGTCTGTGGCATGCGCGGCATCGATGGCGTCGGCCAGCATAAAAACACCCTTGCCCCGGTGCCAAGCGCCGACAAAGCCCACGAGAAAATCCTCATCCGCTAATCCCAAGGCGGCGCGCTGCCGTGTTCGCGCCGTGAAATCACGCTGGAAATCTGCCAGGCGCAGGGGATTCGCCAATACTTCGACACGTTCTGCGGGCACGCCTTGCAAGATCAGTCGCTCCCGCAGATAGGCGGATATAGCGAACAAGCGCAGAGGCCAGCGCGAGAGCAACCAGCGGGTACTGGGCTTGAGTCGCAGGTCCATGTGCCGAAAGAGCGCAAGGCGCCGCCCCTCACTGCGGCTGATCAGTGCCAGCGGCCAGTATTCCTTGCTGAAGCTGCCGATGACCCAGTCCGGCTGCACTATACGAATAGCCCGATGCAAGGCACGGATGCCGCCGGGATCGGCGCTGTTGCGGAAGACGCCGAAATGCCGGGTCACCGGCGCCGTCTCCAGCGCCTGGGCGATCCGTCCTTGCGGATGCACCAGACAATGCACCTCCGCCCCCTGCTCGGCCAGGGCGCGGCTCAGGGTGATCATGTGCGTCTCCGTACCGCCGCCGCCGGGGTTGGTGCCCACCCAGAGCAGACGCGGGGTGGCAGTCAATGGCGGTCCTCATGCCTGGTCAGCAGTTGCAGGGGGAAAACATGGGGTGCATGATGCCCGCCGACCATCACCCGCGGTAAATCCATAAGGTCAGCACCCGGCGAGAGACGGCCCCGCCGCACCGTCACCGCGGCAACAAAGCCAGCGCGCCGGGCCGCCTCCCGTTCGCGCAGCCCCGCCGCGCCATAGGGATAACAGAATTGCGTCACCGGCACCCCCAGGAGGTCCTCCAGCTCCTGCCGTGAGCCTGCGACCTCATCAGCCAAGGCGGCGTCACTCAGCTCCGGCAAGCGAGGATGGTGACGGCTGTGCGCACCGACTTCCATCCCGCCCGCCTGCCAGCTGCGCAGTTCATTGAGGTTCATCAATGGCTTACTTGCGCCCAGCTGTTCGGCATCCCAGTAATTGTGATCACCCAGAGCAGCACTCACTACATAACAGGTAGCGGTGAATCCATAGCGCTGCAACACCGGCAAGGCGTTTTCCAGGTTATCGCGATAACCGTCATCCAGGGTAATCACCGCCACCTTGGCCTCCTGCTCACCCCGCAGATAGGGCATAGCCGCAGACATGGACAGGCCACGGTAACCCAAGCGATGCAGCAGCGCCATCTGCCACGCAAAACGCCGGGGCGAGATATAAAGACCGCGCAACTTCACGCCTTGCGGCGCCACCGCAATATTGTGATACATCAGAATGGGGACGGGCTTCACTTGGGTGGATCAAGATGTATCGTGTGCCGCACCACATAAGTCTTTTTATCCTGAGACTCATGATAAATGCGCGATAACATCTCCCCAACAATACCGGTATTGAGAAATTGCAGTCCGGCGAGGAAAAACAGCACACCGGCAATCAGCATGGGGCGCCCGGAAATCGCCGCACCATAGCCAAATTTGTCCACCAAAAGATACAGCAGCATGGTCGAACCGATGCTTGATAACACCAGCCCGATTACCCCGAAAAAATGCATGGGCCGCTGACTGTAACCGAGAAAAAACTTCACAAACAGCAGGTCAACCAACACCCGGAGGGTACGGGTGATGCCGTACTTGCTCTGTCCGGCCCGGCGCGGGTGGTGGCGCACCGGTACTTCGACAATGCGATCCGTGTAGGTCAACGTAGAAAGCCAAGCCGGGACAAAACGATGCATCTCGCCATAGAGACGCACCCCTTTGATCACGGAAGCCCGATAGGCCTTCAGGGTGCATCCATAATCGTGCAGATAAACACCGGTGAGACGGCGTATCAAACGATTAGCCAGACGCGACGGAATCTTACGCAAGAGCAAGTCATCCTGACGGTCCTTCCGCCAGCCCGCCACCACATCCAGGTTTTTCTCCAGCAAGTGCCGGGCCAAAGGCAGGATGTCTTCGGGATCATTCTGCAGATCCGCATCCAGGGTCACAATAACTTCGCCCCGAGCGGCATCAATCCCCGCCTGCATGGCCGCTGTCTGGCCGAAATTGCGCTGCAGGTGGATGATCTTGAATTGCGCGCCCCGCGCCTCTGCCTCGCGGTCCAGGGCGGCGGCACTCCCGTCCCGGCTGCCATCATCGACGATAATCACCTCGGCATCGGCGTCTCCCAGGGCATGGCTCAGGGCCGTACAAAGCGGCAGGATATTGTCGATCTCATCGTAAAGCGGAATAACGACAGAAATAAGGGCCATTACCCATTCCAGTGCTGGAGATAAGCACGGGTAGCAGCAGCAGGATCCGGTGCTTCGAGAATACCGGAGAGCACTGCCACGCCGCGCGCCCCAGCGGCCAGCGCCACCGGCACCCGTGCTGCCGTCACTCCCCCGAGCGCAATGAGCGGCAGAGACGATTCCGTGGCCATCGCCGCAAAAGCCAGAGGTTCCAGCGCCGTCGCACCCGGATGACTCGGGGTGGGGAAAAGCGGCGAGAGAAAAGCATAACGGGCGCCGCGCCGCGCCGCCTGCAGCAAGCCTGCAGCATCATGGCAAGACACCCCGAAAGCCGCGTCAGGCCGTACGCCTGCGTCGAGCTGAGTTTGCGTCAGATGACGTCCGCTCCGCGGCCAGCCGGGCAAGGGATCGGGATGATTGAGATAGACCTGCGCACCCTGCGCCAGCGCCTCGGCACACAGCGCCGACAGTACGGCGGCAGTCGGGGCATCCGGCACCGTTTTGCAGCGCAGCACTAACCAGCGCAATCCAGCGCCAAGCGCGGCTTCCAGAGATTTCCGGAAATCAAGTAACGGCAACCTGTCGGGATCGGCAATCAGGCAAAGAGGCGGCTGGGGCAAAGCCTCTGCTAATACCGCCGCCGTTATACAAAAATTCGCTGGGAGACATTCCAGCGCCGGAATTTCCCAGGGATAGAGCCAACGTACTTCCTGCCCTTCCCGCCCATAGGCAGTGCCCGTCCAGTACCGCACCCGGTAAAAATGCAGGCGCACCGTACGCTCCGGATAGGTATAATCGAGCACCCGGAACGGCTCTGGTGCCGTAACGGTGATCCCCAACTCTTCCCAAAGCTCCCGGACCAGGGCCTGCTCCGGCGTTTCACCAGGGTCTACTTTGCCGCCGGGAAACTCCCAAAAGCCTGGCCAGGGCTTACCCTCTGGGCGCAGCGAAATCAGCAAGCGCCCGGCGGCATCTTCAATAATTCCAGTGGCGACAGGAACGGTGCGCATCAGCTACGGTAATCGGCGTTAATACGGACATAGTCATAGGACAAGTCACAAGTCCAGATTTGCGCCTCGGCGGCACCTCTGCCCAGATCAACTCGCACCGGGATTTCCTCCTGGGCCATCACGGCCTGTCCGGCCGCCTCACTATAATCAGGGTCGCGGGCACCGTCGCGGACGATGCGCGTATCGCCCAGCCAGACCTGCACCCCATCCACTTCCAGGTCGTCCACGCCGGCTGAACCGATGGCCGCCAGCAGGCGCCCCCAATTCGGGTCAGAAGCAAAGAAAGCCGTCTTGATCAATGGACTATGAGCCATCCGGTAAGCCACCTGCAGACACTCGGCTGCATCACGCCCGCCCAGAATATGGATCGGAATAAACTTGGTCGCCCCCTCGCCGTCGCGCACAACAGCCTGCGCCAGCCACTGCGCCACCGCCGTGATGGCGTCTCTCAGTCTTCCGTAGCGGGGATCCGTTGCTAAAGAGATGGGCGGCAGCGCCGCCTGCCCAGTTGCCATCAGGATACAGGCATCGTTGGTAGAGGTGTCGCCGTCCACTGTAATGCGGTTGAAGGATTGTTCCATGGCCTCTTGCAGGCATTGTTGCAAGGCTACCCCGTGCAACGGGGCATCGGTGGCGATATAGGCCAGCATCGTGGCCATATCCGGGCGAATCATCCCTGAGCCCTTGGCCATACCCGTCACCGTGATGGTCACACCATCCATTTCCAACTGCCGGGAGCAAGCCTTGGCAATGGTATCCGTGGTCATAATCGCGGCTGCGGCCAGCTCCCAGTGATTTTCGGCGAGCGTCTCGATACAGCTTGGCAGCACCCCGGCAATTTTCTCCGCGAGCGCTACCGGTTCGCCAATGACACCCGTAGAAAAAGGCAAGACGGCCTCCTGCGCGCAACCCAACTGCCCGGCCACCACCCGACAACTCGCCTCTGCCGCCTGCAGCCCGGCGGCGCCCGTACCCGCATTGGCATTGCCCGTATTAATCACCAGCGCCCGCACGCCAGCGCCGTCTGCCAGGTGACGCTGTGCCACCAGCACCGGCGCCGCGCAGAAACGATTACGGGTAAAAACACCCGCCACCTGAGATCCTTCCGCCAAATGGATCAAGGTCAGGTCAGCACGATTCGCATAACGAATGCCTGCTGCTGCCACGCTCAGGCGAACCCCCGCTATGGGCAGGATATTCCGGGGAGGGTGGAGACCAACGGCCATACGCTTTCCTTATTGCAAACGCCCATGACAATGCTTGTATTTTTTACCGGAACCGCAGGGGCAGGGCTGATTCCGCCCCACTTTATCCTCATTGACTGCCGGACTATGACCAGCTTCCTGTTCACCAATGATCCCGAACCCCGCCACAGCAAGGCCTGCATTTTCGACGGCGGGCACTGCCACCGCCGTAAAATCAGGATGAGAAAACTGCAAATGCTGGGGCTGAACGACTCGGGCGATGGCATCCCAATCCACCGGCTCTGCGGGCGCTGGGCTCACATGCAAGCGCGACAAAGTACTGATCACCTCTTCGCGCAACCGCCCCAGCATGACGTTGAACATGGTCAGAGATTCTTTTTTATACTCCTGCTTGGGATTTTTCTGGGCATATCCACGCAGATGAATGCCTTCACGGAGATGGTCCATGCTCGCCAGATGATCCTTCCACTGACTGTCCAGAACCTGCAGCATGATGGACTTCTCGAAGTGACGCGCCATTTCACTGCCCAGGAGTTCTTCCTTGGCCGCATAAGCAGACAACACCATCGCCATGATCCTCTCCCGCAAAACGGGGTAGGCGAGGCCTTTATCCTGCTCCAGCCATTGTCCGACCGGAACCTGCAGATTAAAAACCCGCTCCAGCGCCGCTTCCAGGCCGGGCAGATCCCAGCGCTCCTCCATAATGCCTTCGGGCGCGGTGTCGGCCAACACTGCGTCGAGGACATCTTCACGCAGCGCCTTGATCTCCGAACTGACGTCATCCGCATCCATGAAGGCATTGCGCTGCTGATAAATAATCTTACGCTGCTCATTGGCCACGTCATCATATTCCAGCAATTGCTTGCGGATATCGAAGTTGCGACTTTCCACCTTGCGCTGGGCGTTTTCGATGGATTTGGTCACCCAGGGATGTTCAATCGCCTCACCTTCTTTCATGCCCAGCTTCTGCATCAGACCGCCCAGACGATCGCTGCCGAAAATACGCATCAGCGGATCATCCAGGGAAAGGTAAAAACGGGTGGTACCGGGGTCGCCCTGACGACCGGAGCGCCCCCGCAACTGATTGTCTACCCGCCGCGACTCATGCCGTTCGGTACCAATAATATGTAATCCACCCGCCGCTATCGCCGCATCATGCAGTCCCTGCCAACTGCCATTGAGGGATTCGACCCGTTGGCTTTTTTCTTCTTCTCCCAGATCCGGGTTAGCCAGCACCATATCCACCTGATGTCCGACATTGCCGCCCAACACAATGTCGGTACCACGCCCCGCCATATTGGTAGCGATGGTCACCATTCCAGGTTTACCGGCCTGCGCAATAATCTCGGCTTCGCGCTGGTGCTGTTTGGCGTTCAGAACTTCATGGGGAATCCGTGCTTGTTTGAGTTGGTGAGACAGGAATTCGTTATGCTCGATGGAGGTAGTACCCACCAGTACCGGCTGGCCACGCTGCTGACAATCGCGGATATCCTCAACAATAGCCGCCCACTTTTCCTGGCTGGTGCGATAGATAAGATCGGCAAAGTCCGTCCGCTTCACCGGCTTATGCGTCGGTATCATTACCACTTCCAGCCCGTAAATCTGGTTCAGTTCAAAGGCCTCGGTGTCCGCAGTACCAGTCATACCCGAAAGCTTTTCATACATACGGAAATAATTCTGGAAGGTAATAGAGGCCAGAGTCTGGTTTTCATTCTGAACGGCCACCCCTTCCTTGGCCTCCACCGCCTGATGCAGACCATCAGACCAACGGCGCCCGGACATCATGCGTCCGGTGAACTCATCAACGATGCAAACCTCTCCGTCGCGGACGATATAATCTGTCTCCCGCCGGTAGATCACATGCGCACGCAGCGCCTGGTTGAGATGATGAACCAGGGTGACATTGGCCAGATCATAGAGATTGCCGTCGTCAAGCAGGCCGCTTTCCGCCATCAGGCGTTCCGCCTTTTCGATGCCCTCTTCCGTGAGCATCACCTGCCGGGCCTTTTCATCGACCGTATAGTCCTCATCGACCACAAAATTCCCGACGAGTTTGTCCACCCGGTAGTAAAGGTCGGTATTCTCTTCCGTAGGACCGCTGATAATCAGCGGGGTACGCGCCTCGTCAATGAGGATGGAATCCACTTCGTCGATGATGGCGTAGTGGAGTCCGCGCTGCACCCGCTCAGCCGGAGAAAACGCCATATTATCGCGCAGGTAATCGAAACCGAACTCGTTGTTGGTACCGTAGGTGATGTCGGCCGCATAAGCGGCGCGGCGCTCATCGCTGGACAGGTCCGAGATGATGGTACCGACGCTCAGACCCAGAAAACCGTGAATCTTACCAACCCACTGGGCATCGCGGCTGGCCAGATAATCATTGACCGTCACCACATGCACGCCCTTACCCTGCAGGGCGTTGAGGTAGGCGGGCAAGGTCGCGACGAGAGTCTTGCCCTCACCGGTGCGCATTTCCGCGATTTTGCCTTCATGGAGCATGTAGCCGCCGATGAGCTGCACGTCGTACTGGCGCATACCCATCACCCGCTGCGTCACCTCACGCACCACCGCAAATGCCTCAGGCAGCAGCGCGTCAAGCGCTTCGCCCTGGGCTATCCGCTCTTTAAAGAGTGCGGTTTGCCCGGCGAGGGCAACATCGTCCATGGCCTTGTAGCGATCCTCCAGGAGGTTAATCTGCGCCACGACAGCACGGGCCTTCTTGATCAGGCGGTCATTGCGACTGCCAACGACATGGCGGATGATAGTTCCAAACATGAGCACACGAGCCTAGGTAAAAAATATCGAGCAGGGTAGCATGAAAGCCTATGGATGATAAACGACGACTCAGCTGGCGCCCCATGACGCAAAACCCTTCTGGACCGATCGGCGAGGTCTGCCGTCGCGGGGCGCTACTGCGTGAGCGTCAAATGGACTGGAATGCGTTACTCGCACTGGAGGCGCAGGACCATACTTGGCTGGTTGATTGGTCTGGGGGGGTGTTGAGTGTACTCTGTCAGAGTCCGGTATGGATTTCATGGTTACGAAGAAATGAAAAGAACATACTAAAACAATGGAATAATCGCTTCCCGAAAACTCCAGCGCAGCAAATCACCGCCGCGGTACGGCCTTGGTCATACCGGCTGCCGCAACCCGCCAAAAGCCCGAAAGCGCCTTATATTTCAGCAGGGGCGGCCGAAGCACTACGGGCAGAAGCCGATCATCTGCCACAAGCCATAGCCGTCGCGCTTAAGCGCCTAGCAGCCACTCTGGACAGCCTTCAGGCGGAGGCTGTCGTCAGCGCATCGGCGAAGGAAAATGGCGCACGCCTCTCGGAGTAATCCACAAACTCCCAGGCATCCTGACGGACAAGCAGCGCCCGCAGCAAATTGTTATTGAGGGCGTGCCCCGCCTTGTGACCAGAGAAATGACCTACTAGCGGGTGACCAAGCAGATAGAGATCACCAATGGAGTCAAGTACCTTGTGGCGCACGAACTCGTTGGTGTAACGCAGGCCTTCTTCATTGAGTACACGGTAATCATCGACCACAATAGCGTTATCGAGATTGCCACCCAAGGCGAGCCCCATGCTCCGCAAGGTCTCGACTTCACGCATAAAACCGAAGGTGCGTGCCCGCGCCACTTCTTTGAGATACGAGGTTCGCGCGAAATCCACCGTCACTTCCTGACCGCCATTTTTCATCACTGGATGGTCGAAATCGATGGTAAAACTCACCTTAAAACCTTCAAAGGGCTCCAGTTGCACCCACCGATCACCGTCTTCTGCTTTGAGAGGCTTGGTGATGCGGATGAAACGCTTTGGTGAATTTTGCTCTTCGATCCCGGCACACTGGATGAGGAATACAAAGGGTGCAGCACTGCCATCCATAATCGGCACTTCCGGTCCGTCGAGATCTACATAGGCATTATCAATACCCAGTCCCGCCAAGGCCGACATCAGGTGCTCAATAGTACCAACCCGTATCTGACCATCGCCGATATTGGTAGACAGGCGGGTATCCACCACATGCAGAGGATCTGCCTTGATCCAGGCGCCACCCTCGATATCACTGCGGTGGAAGACGATTCCGGTGTTTACCGGCGCTGGGCGCAGGCCGATATAGACCTTCTTGCCACTGTGCAAGCCGATACCGGTACCCCAGATCATATTTTTGAGCGTACGTTGACGGATCATAATTTTATTCCCTATCCGCGATCTTAGGGATCGCCCTCCCGCTAAACGACATGTAGCCCACTTTACAACTTTTGTTGTCTCCATACAACTAACCAACTGGTCAGAGAGTGTACAGTGACCTGCCACACCTGACAATATTCCATTGACATTCAATTAACACATGCGTTGATCGACTTTTTTAGCGGGCAAGCACGGCACATCACCCCAAGGCGCACCCAGTTATGTATAATCCAAAGGATCTGGTGACCGCACCACCGCAGTCGCACCGAAACGCGCTTCTCCAATACAAGGATCTATATCATGGCGACCCCCAGCAGCAAAAAAACTCTGATGACCCTTTACTCCGGCAACGATTGTGTTTTTGCGCACCGCGTCCGCTTCGTTCTGGAGGAAAAAGCCATGGAGTACCAGACCATCGACGTCGATCTCGCCAACAAACCAGAAGATCTCGCGGAACTCAACCCCTACAATCAGGTACCTACCTTGGTGGATCGTGACCTGGCCATCCACGAATCTGTCCTCATTATGGAATATCTGGATGAGCGTTTTCCGCACCCTCCGTTGATTCCTGTGGACCCCATCTCCCGCGCCAAGGTGCGCCTGGGTCTCTTGCGTTTCGACCGCGACTGGTTCGCCCCACTCTTTCAGCCGGGCTACAGTGCCGAGCAGATCAAAACGGCTAAAGAGCAGATCCGCAGCACCCTTGCCGGACTAAGCAGTATCTTCAGCCAGCAGCGTTACCTCTTCGGCGATGAACTCTCGGTGCTCGACTGCGCCATCGCCCCACTGCTGTGGCGCCTCCCGGTTCTGGAAATCAGCCTGCCTGCGGCAGCCCGCGCAACGCAAGAGTACATGGATCGCGTCTTCACTCTGGAGAGTTTCAAACGCTGCCTGACCCCTGCCGAGAAGGCCATGCGCTGACATGAGTGTGGAGCTTGCCCGCCTCCAAAGTCTGCCAGCAGGCCTCTTTGCACGCTGCAAGCGCGACCCGGGTGGTGTCATTGCCTTGCAACGGCAAGGGGATGTTTTTCAGCCGGTAACGGCGACGGCCTTTGTTGGGTGCGTCCGCTTACGAGCCCACGGACTCCTGCGCCTGGGGGTACGCAGCGGGGAACGCGTGGTTCTGATGGCCCCCAACTCTCTGGACTGGGCGATCATGGATTTCGCCATCCTCAGCATTGGCGCCATTACCGTTCCTCTCTATCCGACGTTCAGCCCGCGCGAGATTCATTATGTACTGGGCGATAGCGGCGCCGGGCTGATACTGCTGGAAAGTGCCCGCGAGTGGCGACATATACAAAACTGGGGGGTACCCAACGACCGCATCCTGCTACGCGATGCCAATGCTGCGCAAGAGGTCGGGCTGCGGCACTGGGGGGCGCTGGAAGAGGAGGATACCTCCTTGCGCGATATCGAGTTGGAAGAACGTCTCACGGCGCTGCAACGCCAACAGACGGCCACCATCGTCTACACCTCCGGGACGACGGGTTGGCCCAAGGGCGTCATGCTCAGTCACGGCAACATCCTGAGCAATATCGAAGGATTCGTACCGTTGGTGCCATTACATACCGGACAACGCCTGCTCTCCATTCTGCCCCTCTCCCACGTTTTCGAACGGGGCACGGGGCATTTCGGCGCCTATCTGCTGGGGCTGGAAGTCGCCTATGCGGAACGCCCGGACACGGTCCTCCGCGACATGGAAGCCGCGCATCCGGACATTGTGGTCGCCGTGCCGCGGGTCTTCCAACTGCTTTATAGCCGGGTACGACGGAGCATTGAAGATCGACCGGGCCTGCTCGGCCGTTTTCTGCGCCGGGGGGCGGGGCTTGATCCGCAGGGACGTCCGGCGGCACGCTGGCAACGTTCTCTTACCCGCCGCCTGCTGATCCGTAATCTCCGCAAGAAATTGGGTGGTCGCTTGCGTTTCTTTGTCTCTGGAGGCGCCCCTCTGGATGCTGAAATTTCCAGATTTTTTATTGAGTTGGGATTACCGATTGTCGAAGGTTATGGCATGACCGAAGCGAGCCCGGTAATCGCCGCCAATCCTCTGGAGGCCATTCGTTCAGGAACCGTGGGACACTTCCTGCCCAATCTGGAAGGACGCATCGCTGCCGATGGCGAAATCCTGGTCCGCGGCCCGTCCGTCATGCTGGGCTACTGGAACAATGAGAGCGCCACACGCGAGACCCTGGTGGACGGTTGGTTACACACCGGCGACGTGGGTAGCTTGGACCCGGATGGTTACCTGCATATCAGCGACCGCAAGAAAGATCTGATCGTTAATTCCGCCGGCGAGAACATCCCGCCGCAGAAAATTGAGATGCGGCTGATGGCGCAAGCGTTGATCGACCAGGCCGTCGTCTTCGGCGATCGCATGCCCTATCTCGTAGCCCTCATCTTTCCCAATCGGGAGCTCCTCAAGGAGCGTGTCGATGCCCGCGCCGACGATGCCGCCATCCGCAAGGTTATCCATACAGTCATTTCGACCGCTCTTGCTGATCTGCCCTCGCATGAACAGGTACGGCGTTTCGCCTTGCTGCCAGAGGCGCTGAGTGAAGCCAACGGCGAACTCACCCCGACCCTCAAGGTGAAACGGCGCGTCGTCGCCGAACACTACGCCGAGCTGCTGGCGCGTATGGGCAACAGCAACGGCTGACCTCCCCATGCTGCTTACGCCACCCGCTGCGCTGACTCCCATTCTAACGGCATTACAGCGGGCGGGAGCGCGAGTCCTGGTAGTGGGCGGCACACCGCGCGACGCCCTGCTCGGGATGTTCGCCCATGATTGGGATCTGGAAATACATGGATTAGGCGAGACCCGTTTGGCCGAATGTCTGGAACCCTTCGGCGCGCATCGGGTAGGTGGCCGCTGTGCGGTCTGGGTAACGGCTGGCGCGGAGATTTCCCTGCCCCAAGCAAGCGGCGGACAGATCAACCCGCACCTGCCCTGGGCCATCGCCGCCCAGCGGCGGGATTTTTCGGTCAACGCCCTGGCCTGGGACTGGCAGGCTCAGCGCCTCTTGGACCATGTTGGGGGAGTAGCGGACCTCCACGCCCGGCGGCTCCGCGTAGTAGCGGCCGACACTTTTGGAGAAGACCCTTTGCGTGTTTTTCGCGCAGCCCGGTTGGCAGGCCAATTGGGTTTTTCTATTGAAGCCCGGAGCGCCACACTCTGCCGCCAATTGGCGCCTCGCCTGCAAGAAATCCCCCGAGAACGCATACGCAAAGAATGGGAGGCATTGCTCCTGCGCGGCCAGCATCTGATCCGGGCCTGGGATAGTCTCGCCCTTACTGGCGCCATTACCCAATTTCCCGAACTCCATGCCTTGCAAGCCGTACCCCAGCGTCCCGATGCCCACCCGGAAGGGGATGTCTGGATACACACCGGGCGGGTACTCGCCGCTGCTGGCCAACTACGCAGCGGCGATAAAAAGCGCGACATCATCCTCATGCTGGGTGCCCTGCTACACGACCTCGGCAAAGCCAGTACCACCCGACGCGACCCCCAAGGTTGCTGGCGCGCTTACGGACATGAACAGGCACGTGTCGCCGCCGAGGCCTTCCTAAGCCATTATTTTCCCGGCAACCATCTCAGCCACCAGGTGCTGCCACTCCTGCGCTGGCATGCCGCGCCCTGTGCCCTGCACCGCGATGGCGCAGGGCGCGCCGCTTATGCCCGCCTTGCCCTACAGGTCCCTGACCGCCCCCTACTGCTGGATGTCGCCCTGGCGAATGCGCGCGGCGCAGGCACAGAGCATCCCCCGGCCATAGATGTCACCCGCAAGCTTTGGCAAGAGATGCACCTTTGGAGCGGTCTCCCAGACCCGCTACTAAAGGGGTCTGACCTGATGGCCCAGGGATTCACCCCCGGGCCGCAGTTGGGCAAAGCGCTGGCTCTTGCCCACGAACTACAGGTGAGCGGTGATTACCACGACCGCGAATCTCTGACGGTGGCGCTGCACCAGCGCTTGTCCGAACTTAGTCTCCGAGACGACCGCGTTTATTCACTGCCGTCACGTTTCCCCACTGACTGATATCTTGTACCTGGACTCCTACCCACCAGTACGGCGCGACGCTATCGCGGCCACAACCACCCACCAAGCCCTGCCCCTCTGCCAGATACACATGCTCTAAATGCTGCCGGGCATCCTCACGACTCCGGAAAACAGACCAGGCCACCACTCGCTCCATCGGCGTAACCGAAGGCACTTCCCGTACCTCATCGAGAAAACCGTCATTGATCATGGTATTCCACTCCTCTCCATAGCCACCGCAGCGGGCCGCAGCAGGATTCTGATGCAACGTGAAGACGCATCACAGTATAGTGCGCAAAATCTGGACATGCGTTTTTCTTCTGACAGAAGGCCATAAAACGCGTATGCTCCGCGACGGAGTGGGCCAGACGACCGCCGCGGAGCAATCCGGGGAGGAAAGTCCGGGCTCCATAGGGCAAGGCGCCGGTTAACGGCCGGGAGGCGTGAGCCTACGGAAAGTGCCACAGAAAATATACCGCCAAGCGCGTAAGCGCCGGTAAGGGTGAAAAGGTGCGGTAAGAGCGCACCGCATTTCCGGCAACGGAAATGGCAGGGAAAACCCCGCCTGGAGCAAGACCAAATAGGCGTGCGATACCGTGGCCCGCGGTGCACGCGGGTAGGTTGCTGGAGCCTGTGCGTAAGTGCAGGCCTAGAGGAATGGTCGTCCACGACAGAACCCGGCTTATCGGCCCACTCCAAATTTTACCACCAGCCCCCATTTATCCCGGCAGACAGCCCGGAAATGTCAGCAGCGCCTATAAAAATCAATCCCCTAGAAAAACAGGATGCGCAGTGCCCCCCGCATTCCACGGCTGAAGAAAGAGTATCATCAGGTGCATTTTGCATCATGTAATCCGACGATTGCAGAGACCCTTTCAAGTAGTTTGTTTACTCTTTATAAACACCCTCTAACATGCCGTAATTATTCGTTTTTTCTCCTTGACAGCAGGCACCCTTCCCTCTAACCTTCAAAGTGTGGGGGAAAGTGGGGCAAAGTGGAAGTTTTTGGAGGAGAGCGCAGACATGTTTAGGGGAACGCATCGACACAGCCTGGACAGCAAGGGCCGCATGAACGTCCCCGCGCGCTTCCGCGACTGGCTGAGCGCCCACTGCGACGGACAATTAATCATTACCATTGATGCCCAGAGCCAGGAAGGAGAACGCTGCCTGGTCGCCTACCCCCTGCCCACCTGGGAAAAGGTTGAACGCCGCATCGCCGAACTCCCCAGCAACAATACCGCGGCCCGTCAGTTTCAACGTCTTTTTGTGGGACAGTCTGAAGAGCTCCGCCTGGATGCCCAAGGCCGCGTTCTCCTTTCTCCCAACCTGCGCAAATTCGCCGAGCTGGACAAGGAGTTGGTACTGGTGGGTCAGATCGACAAATTTGAAATCTGGGATGCTGCCCGTTGGGATACCTGCCAGGAAAACTGGCTGGCCACCGCCAATGGTTTCGCCGGCCTGGGTGATCTGGTCCTGTGAGAGGTGAAAATGAACCAAGCACAGCACACGTTGCCGTTCTTCTGGCAGAAACCATCGCCGTCCTGCGTCCGGCACTCCATACCGGTGCGCCGGTGCGCTGCGTCGACGCAACCGGCGGGCGCGGCGGCCATAGTGCGGCCTTGCTGGCCGAACTCGGGGCGGCAGATACCCTGCTCATCCTCGACCGCGACCCGACCGCCATTGCCGCATTGCGCGCCCGCTTCGCGCAGGACTCCCGGGTATATATCCGTCAGGCACGCTTCAGCCAATTGGCCGGGGTGCTCGCTACGCTGGAGTGGGAGAGCGTGGATGCCATTCTCGCCGACCTCGGCGTTTCCTCCCCGCAACTGGATGAGGCAGGTCGCGGCTTCAGCTTCCTGCGCGACGGCCCTCTCGATATGCGCATGGACCCCGAGGCGGACATGAGCGCCGCAGAGTGGCTGGCCATCGCACCCCAAGCGGAAATAACGCGCGTATTGCGCGAATACGGCGAGGAACGTTTTGCCCGCCCTATCGCCCGCGCCATCCTGCGGGTCCGGGAACAAACTCCGATCACCAGAACCTTGCAACTGGCGGACTTGATCGCTGAGGTACTGCCCCGTCACGAAATCGGACAGCATTCGGCCACCCGCAGTTTTCAGGGCATCCGCATTTTCATCAACCGCGAACTGGAAGAACTGGAAGCCTTTCTCCCCCAGGCCATGAATGCGTTGCGCGCGGGCGGCCGGCTGGCGGTCATCAGCTTTCACTCTCTGGAAGATCGCTTGGTAAAACGTTTTTTCCGCGCTGACGATTATCGTATCAGTGCTGATATACCCCTGCGTGCCAGCGAGCTCCCACCTCTGCCGTGGCAGCCTGTAGATAAGGCCCTGCGGGCCAGTGCCCGGGAAACTTGCGACAACCCCCGTTCCCGCTCGGCCGTGCTGCGGGCTGCCGAAAGGAGTACATGACATGCGGCGTAGCACCATTATTTTCGCCCTGCTGATTACCGCCACTCTATTCGGAATCGTCGCGGCAAGAGAAAATACCCGTAGCCAGTTCATCGCCTTACAGGAAGCCCAGGCCAGGCATTTCGCCCTGGACAACCGCTGGGGCCAGCTCCAATTGGAGCAGGCCACGCTCGCTTCCAATGCCCGCGTGGGCGATATTGCGCGCCAAAAACTCGGGCTTGCCGCCCCCAAAAACGATCAAATTGTCATGGTCAAAGCACCATGACCTATCCCGGCGCCCCCCTCCATTCGCCGCAACCCGTTACGCTTCCCGCGTGGCGGGCGACCGCGGTATGGGTGGCAGTTGCGCTGGGTTTGGCGGCGATTATGGCACAAGCCTGGCGCGCGCAGGTGGAGCGCGGTCCGTTTCTACGCAACCAGGGCGCACTACGGTATCTGCGACATTTCGCCTTACCGGCGCAGCGCGGCCCCATTCTCGATCGTTCCGGCAAAGCGTTAGCGCTGTCCGTCCCGGTGCAAACCCTCTGGGTAGACCCCCGGTTGTTTAATCCGCAGCAAGCCCACTGGCCACAAATTGCCGCCGCCTTAGGGATCAGCACAACCGCCCTTGCCACACGAATCCATAACGGCGGCAGCCGGTTCGCCTTCCTTGCCCGCCAGATTGCTCCGGAACGTGCTGCTACTATTCTCGCCCTGCATGTACCCGGTTTATACAGCCTCAATGAAAATAGGCGTTACTATCCGTCCGGCAGTATCGCCGCGCCATTGCTCGGCTTCACCAATGTAGACGAGCGCGGCATTGAAGGGTTGGAGCTGGCCTATAACCAGTGGCTGCAGGGGAAGTCAGGGAAAGAAACCGGGCTGCGCGACAATCTGGGACATCCGCTCGCCATCCTGGGCACAACCAAACCGGCCCTGCCCGGCCAGGCACTCACGCTCAGCATTGACCGCGACATCCAGTATGTGGCGTACACTGCTCTCGCCTCCGCCGTACAGCGTTTTCAGGCACGCTCCGGAGCCGCAGTGCTGATGAATGTGCATACCGGCGAAATTCTCGCCATGGTCAGCTATCCCTCTTTTAACCCCAATGATCGCGCCGATTATCAGCCAGACCTCTACAATAATCGCGCCGTCGCCGACACTTTCGAACCGGGATCGGTGGTAAAACCTTTTACCATCGCTGCCGCATTGGATGACGGCAGCATTCAGCCCAATTCCACGTTTGATGTGAACACCAACTGCTTTCGGGTGGCCCATTACTGCATTCAGGACGATGTCCGTCACGGAACCCTCGACCTCGCTCAGGTGCTCAAGTATTCCAGCAACATAGGTGCGGCGAAAATTTCCCTGCGGACACCGCCTGCCGATTTCTACCAGATGCTGCGCAATGTCGGTTTTGGGCAGGTGAGCGGCTTAGGACTGCCGGGGGAAACCGGCGGTACGGTTCCCGCGTGGCAAGGCTGGGATGTGGCGCGGCGTGCCGCCATGGCTTACGGTTATGGTCTCTCCGTCACCCCTTTGCAACTGGCGGCGGCTTATGGTGCCATCGCCAATAACGGCGTCTATGTCCAACCCACCTTACTGCGCAGCACCAGCAACGCCCCTCTGCACAGTCAGCAGGTCATACCGGCCGTGACTGCGGCGCGACTTCGCGACTGGCTCGCCGGTGTGACCGGTCGGGGCGGCACCGGTTTCCTTGCCGCGATTCCCGGCTATTCGGTAGCCGGAAAAACCGGTACGTCCATCATGGCCGATGGTAAGGGCGGCTTTCATAAGCATCAGGTGAATACCACCTTTGTTGGCTTTGCGCCCGCGCACAATCCGCAATTCGTCATGGCCGTAGTGGTGCGTGGACCGACTCAGGGCTGGCGTTATGGCGGGGTAGTTGCTGCCCCGGTATTTCGGGTAACCATGAGCGCTGCCCTGCATCAAATGGGCGTACAACCCAATGCCAGCGCCGGTGTCTGGAATGCCACGGCAGGAAAAGCCATGAGCGCAGACCAGGAGCAGCATTGGGCCGAGGGGGCTGGCGATGCCGCACACTGAAACGCTCGCCAGCCTGTTGCCCGCCACTCCTGCTGCCTTGGCGGGGATTGCCCTGCAGGGCATTGAAACCGATACCCGTCGCCTGCGACCGGGCATGCTCTACGTCGGATTGAACACCAACCATGGCGATGGCCGACAATTTCTGGAACAGGCTTGGGCAGCAGGTGCAGTTGCAGCGCTGTTAGAGGGCAGTGCAGAGCGTATTTACACTGAACAGGGTCACCCCGTCTGGCAAAGCCCGCAGGCACGCACTCTGCTCGCTAGGTCACTGCGCCGCTGGCATCGCTGGGACGAGGGTCGGGCGCCCGTCATCATTGGCGTTACCGGCACCAATGGCAAAAGCAGCGTCACTCGCCTCATCGCCGAACTCGCGCCGCAGCCTGCCATGATCATCGGCACCCTCGGCTACGGCCGCGTGGATGCTCTTATCTCCCACGCCAACACCACACCGGACCCGGTCCCTTTGTGGCAGACCCTGGCCACGCTGCGCGACCAGGGTGCCAAAGTCATCGCCATGGAAGTCTCCTCCCATGCGCTCGCGCTGGAACGGGTTGCGGCAGTACCCTTTGCCGCCGCCGTATTTACCAATCTCAGTAGGGATCACCTTGATTTTCATGGGGATATGGCGCACTACGGCAGCACCAAAGCCCGCCTCTTCCAGACGCCAGGCCTCCAATTGGCCGTAGTAAACAGCGACGACACATTCGCCGGGCAGATCGCTGCCGCCGTGGCGCCGGCAGTTCGGCAACTGCGCTTCGGGATAAAAAGCGGCGACTACCAGGCTGTCGAGTGGCATCCCGGAGCCAGCGGTACCCTGCTCGACCTGCAGACCCCTACCGGCCCGCGGCACCTGCGCAGCCCCCTCATCGGTAATAGCAATGTTCAGAATCTGCTGGCTGCACTGGCCACTGTCGAGGGTATGGGCTGGCCGGTCAGTGACACCGCCATCGCCGGACTCGACTTGCCGGAAGGTCGTTATCAGCGCTTGGCTCCGGTCCCCGGCAAGGCACAGGTGATGATCGACTATGCCCACACCCCCGACGCGCTGCAGCGGGTGCTGACCGACCTGCGCGAAGTCGCCAAAGGTGCCGTGACCGTGGTCTTTGGCTGCGGTGGTGATCGGGATCGCGGCAAACGTCCGGAAATGGGGCGGGTGGCCGAACGCCTTGCCGACCACGTCATTCTCACCGACGATAACCCACGCAGCGAAACGCCGGAGGCTATCGTCAACGACATCCTGGACGGTATGGAACGGCCCGGTCAGGCTACCGTGATTCACGACCGCGCGGCGGCCATTCGGGCCGCCATCACCGCATCACAGGCAGGGGATTGGGTGCTCATCGCCGGCAAGGGACACGAGCGTGTCCAGGAGGTACTGGGGCAGCGTTTACCCTTTCAGGATCGCAGTATTGCCGCGGAGGTGCTCAGCGCATGATCCGTTATTCACTGAAAGAAATCGCTGAAATAACCGGAGGTAAGCTGTTGCCCGGCAGTGCTGGCCACCAAGAAACTCAGGGCATCGCTACGGACAGCCGCCAGGCGATGACGGGACAACTGTTTGTCGCATTGCGCGGCGACTGCTTCAATGGCGAGGACTTCGTGTCTGCTGCTCTTGCTCAGGGCGCCGGGGCCGTGCTGACCGGCACCCCTGTCACCGCACCCGGCGTCTTGGTGGGAGATACCCTGATAGCGTTGCAGACACTGACCGCCCACTGGCGGCGGCGTTTCACCCTGCCGCTGCTGGCAGTGACCGGCTCCTGCGGTAAAACAACGGTCAAAGAGGTACTCACCGCCATCCTTAACGAGTCCGGCCCGGTACTTGCCACACTCGGCAATCAAAACAATCACGTCGGTGTGCCGCTGACGCTCGCCAGACTCGGTCCGGAGCATCGCTACGCGGTGCTGGAAATGGGCATGAATCACCCCGGCGAACTCACCCTCCTCAGCGGGCTGGCGCGGCCCACCCTGGCCCTGATCAACAATGCCGCCCCCGCGCATCTGGAAGGCCTCGGCAGCATTGCCGCCATTGCCGCAGCCAAAGGCGAAATTCTCTCCGGTCTCGACAAGCGCGGTATCACGATCCTCAATGGCGATGATCCGTTCGCGGATTTCTGGGCGGAACGGGCACCGGGGGAGGTCTGGCGCTTCAGCTTGGAGCATCGCCCGACGCGGGTACGCGGCCACTGGCGCGCCCACGAACAGGGTGGCGGCTATCTGGAAGTACGCGCTCCGCAAGGGCAATTCACTCTGGAGATTCCCTTGCCCGGTCAACACAATGGCCGCAATGTCCTGGCGGCCACGACCGCGGCGCTGGCGCTCGACATTCCCATTCCGCAGATTCAACGGGCAGTGGCCGGACTGCAGGCCATCCCCGGACGTTTGCAGTGGCGCTCCGGCCCCCGTGGCAGTCGGATTCTGGATGACACTTACAATGCCAATCCGGCCTCTCTGGAAGCCGCCCTGCGCGTGCTCGCCGCGCAGCCCGGCCAACGCATTCTGGTCCTCGGTGACATGGGTGAGCTCGGTCCCGAAGCCGCACTTTACCATCGGCAGGCGGGGACGCTGGCGCGGCAACTCGGTATTGAGCGCCTTTACGCACTCGGCCCGCTGGCAGCAGAAGCAGCCGATGCCTTTGGCATCGACGCCGCCGTCTTCTCCGAATTGCCCCCTTTACTAGCTGCCCTGCAAAGTCGCCTGGACGGAGACACCGTGGTACTGGTCAAAGGCTCCCGCGCCGCCCACATGGAGCGCGTCGTGCAGGCCTTAACCGGGGGGAATACCTGATGCTCTACGCCCTCTTTATGGAACTCGGCAGCCTTTATCACGGCTTTTACGTGTTTCAGTATCTGACCCTGCGCGGCGTTTTGGCTATCCTTACCGCGTTGATCCTCTCGTTGTTCATCGGTCCTTTCTTTATCGCCCGCCTGCGTCAGTACAAAATCGGCCAGATAGTCCGCAATGATGGCCCCGAAACCCACCTGAGCAAGCAGGGTACACCCACCATGGGGGGCGCCCTGATCCTGCTGGTAGTCGTCCTGACGACACTGCTCTGGTCGGATTTGCGTAATCCGCTGGTCTGGGTGGCCGTGCTCACCACCCTGGCCTTTGGCGCCATCGGCTTCATCGACGACTGGCGCAAGCTGCGGCGCAAAAACAGCAAAGGACTCTCGGCACGGGCCAAATATGGTTTACAGTCGCTGGTGGCCTTCGCTGCGGCGAGTGTGCTCTATGCCCTGGCCAACAAGCCGATAGAGACCAGCCTGATCCTGCCTTTTGTACCGCATGTCCTGATTCCGCTGGGCATCGGTTTCATCCTGTTCAGTTATTTCGTGATTGTTGGCACCTCCAATGCCGTCAACTTGACCGATGGACTGGATGGGCTGGCCATTGTACCGACAGTCATGGTCGCAGCGGCTTTAGGAATATTCGCTTACGTGTCCGGCAACGCGGTCTTTGCCCGCTACCTGGATGTGCCCTGGGTGCCGGGCTCCGGACAGATGCTGATTTTCTGCGGGGCACTGGTGGGTGCGGGACTCGGTTTTCTCTGGTTTAACACATATCCGGCCGAGGTTTTTATGGGCGATACCGGTGCCCTTGCGCTGGGTGCGGCGCTGGCCATCGTCGCCATCATCGCCCGTCAGGAACTCGTGCTGGTCATTATGGGCGGCGTTTTTGTGGTAGAAACCTTATCCGTCATCATCCAGGTGACCTCTTTCCGGCTCACCGGCAAACGGGTCTTCCGCATGGCGCCGCTACACCATCATTTTGAGAAAAAAGGCTGGCCAGAACCTCGGGTGGCGGTCCGTTTCTGGATCATCACCGTGATTCTGGTCCTCGTCGGACTCTCCAGTCTGAAGATACGCTGACATGGACTTCAACGGCAAAAAGATATGCATCGCCGGTATGGGCAAGACGGGACAGTCCCTCTTGCGCACTGCCCTGCGCCTGGGTGCTGCCCATTGCCGGGTCGCGGACACGCGCCTGCTAGAAGATGCCGCCGATTTGCGGCAACGTTACCCAGACGTCGATTTCCATTTTGGCGACCTTCCCGAAGACGTATTCCTGGGTGCGGATCTCATCCTACTCAGCCCAGGACTGATACCGACATTGCCCGCCTTGCTCCGCGCCAGACAAGCAGGCATAGAGATCATCGGCGATATCGAACTTTTTGGCCGGATCGCCCGGACGCCCATCGTCGCCATCACCGGCAGCAATGGCAAAAGTACGGTCACCACTTTGCTTAGCGAGATGGCACACGCCGCCGGACTACACGCCGCCGTCGGTGGCAATCTTGGTACCCCCGCCCTCGACCTTTTGCCGGAAACGGGCCCCGAGCCGGAGCTCTATGTCCTGGAACTGTCCAGCTTTCAGCTCGCTGCCTGCCAACGCTTTCACCCACGCGCCGCCGCCATCCTCAACCTGAGCCCTGACCATCTGGACTGGCACGGCGGCTATACCGCCTACGGTTCCGCCAAGGCGCGCATTTTCCAGGCGATGGGGGCGGGAGATACCCTGGTGCTGAATGCTGAAGACCCTTTTACTGCCGCCCTCCCCGACCACGTTCCGGCCGGCGTGCAACTACGGTTCTTTGGCCGGGCAGACGATCGCGACGCCTATACCGCCGATGATCAGCTCTGCCTGCGCGCCGATGGTCCGTTGCTGGCTTTGGATCAACTCCTGCTACGCGGTGGGCATAACACCGAAAATGCGTTGGCGGCAGCATTGCTCGCGCGCGCCGTGGATATCCCACTTACCGCCATCCGGCAGGCCTTACGCAATTTTTCCGGTTTGCCCCACCGCCTCGCCTGGATCGCTGAGGTGAATGGGGTGAACTACTACGACGACTCCAAGGGCACCAATCTGGGCGCCACCCTCAAAGCCTTGTCCGGCTTGCCGGGACCCCTGGTGATGATTCTGGGCGGCGATGCCAAAGGGGCTGACCTGAGCCCGCTGCGGGAAGCCTGTCGCGGTCAACGGGGGGCCATCGTCCTTGGTAAGGATGGCCCGCACATCGCCGCGCTGCTGGCTGGCGTGTTACCGGTACACGCCGCCGACAGCATGCTGTCGGCGGTGCAGGCGGCAGCGGAGATGGCGCAGCGTGGCGATCAGGTGCTGCTCTCACCTGCCTGCGCCAGTACGGACATGTTCACCGATTATCAGGATCGCGGCCGTCAGTTTGCCGCAGCCGTGCAGACCGTGACGGGGAGGGTGGCATGACCAGGCCAAGTTGGTGGTTAGCGGAAGACGGCCCTGCCGATTATGTTCTCTGGTGGATCATTCTGACCTTGCTCGGCTTCGGCTTCATCATGGTCTACTCCGCCAGCGCGCCCATCGCCCAGCACGAAACCGGCAACCCCTTCTTCTTTGCCGAACGGCAGGGCCTCTACGCCCTTCTTGCCGCTGCAATACTTTATTACACCAGCCGCATTGACCTGGATTTCTGGGAGCGCATCACTTTCCCCCTGATGGGCCTTTCCATCGCCGCTCTACTCCTTGTTTTCATACCATTTATCGGCGTATCGGTGAACGGTTCCCATCGCTGGATCAACTTCCTCATTGTCCGCCTGCAGCCTTCTGAGTTGCTGAAATTTGCCTTGCTGCTTTTCCTCGCCCGCTACGTGGTGCGTAAGGGGGAGTTGCTGGGCCACTTCAAAGAGGGGCTCTGGCCGATTTTTGTGGTACTTGCTCTGCTGGGTATGCTCCTGCTCCTGCAACCGGATTTCGGCTCTTACGCGATGGTGGTGCTCCTCACCGGGGTCATGCTCTTTCTGGGTGGCCTGCCCTTGGGTTACGTCATCCTGGCTGGCGCCGTATCGGGTAGCGCGCTCGGAATTCTGGCCATATCAGCGCCCTATCGTCTGGCCCGCATCACGACCTTCCAAAACCCCTGGGCCGATCCTTACGGGGCCGGATTCCAGTTGGTGCAATCCCTCATTGCCTTTGGGCGTGGCGGCCTCTTCGGGGTCGGTCTGGGCGACGGGATAATGAAATATTTCTACCTGCCCGAATCCTATACCGACTTCATTCTGGCGGTAATCGGCGAAGAACTCGGCATGATCGGTGTGTGGTCCCTGACCTTGCTCTATGGCATCGCCTGCTGGCGGATCTATCGCGTCGGCCGCCGTGCTGCGGCGGCCGGAGATGCCTTCTTCGCCCTTTTCTGTTACGGCACGCTGACCTGGTTTGGAGGCGAGGCGGTTATGTCCATGGGTGTGAATCTCGGCGCTCTGCCGACCAAAGGTTTTGCCCTACCGCTGATCAGTTACGGCGGCAGCGCCCTGGTCTTCCTCTGCGCGGCACTAGGCGTCGTCCTCGGCGTAAGCCGCCGTTATCCGGCGTTGCCCAACAGCAAGGCCGTCGTCGGGGAGGCACTCCAGAATGGCTGACAGCGTCCTGATCGCAGCAGGCGGCACTGGCGGCCATGTCTTCCCGGCCCTGGCGGTCGCCGACGCACTACGCGCCCGGGGCGTGGAGGTCGCTTTTGCAGGAACGGCTACCGGGATGGAAGCACGCCTGGTGCCGGAACGCGGCTACCCGCTGCATGCCTTGGACATGCAGGGCCTGCGCGGCAAAGGCATCGGGCGCTGGTTGCGTGCACCCTGGCGGGTGGGTAAGGCGATCTTACAGGCACGGGCGATTCTGCGGCAAACCCAGAGCCGCGTGGTGCTGGGCATGGGGGGCTATGTCGCCGCCCCCATCGGCATTGCCGCCTGGACCCTGGGACGCCCCCTCTGCCTGCATGAGCAGAACGCCATCGCCGGTCTCAGCAATCGTCTGCTGGCCCCACTGGCCAAACGCGTTTTTCTCGGTTTTCCCGGCGCGCGCCTAGCCCACGGAGAGTGGGTGGGTAATCCGGTGCGCACGGCTATTCGCGCCTTACCCGCACCGCAAGAACGTTTCAAAAACCGTAACGGACCACCGCGTCTGCTCATCATGGGCGGCAGCCAGGGCGCCAAAGCACTCAACGAAGTCAGTGTCGCCGCGCTGAGCAGCATGACCGCCGCCGAGCGCCCTGCCATCTGGCATCAGACGGGTAAGGATCACCTAGAAAGCACGCAGGCGGCTTACCTGCAGGCAGGCCTTGACGCCCGGGTAGAACCCTTTATAGAGGATATGGCGGCGGCGCTGGGCTGGGCCGATCTCGCCCTCTGCCGCGCGGGCGCCGCCACCATCGCCGAACTCGCCGCCGCTGGTCTCGGCGCTATCCTGATCCCCTTTCCCTTCGCAGTAGACGATCATCAGGCCGCCAACGCCCGCTTTCTGGAGGAGGCTGGTGCGGCCAGGATGCTGCGTCAGGAGGGACTGGACGCCATACAATTGCGCGCCGTGCTGAATCCCTTGCTGATCGACAGCGCACTCCGCCAGTGCTGGGCCGAAGCCGCGCGCGCGCAGACCAAGGGCGATGCCGCCGCCACCGTTGCGACAGCGTGCATAGAATGTGCCGGAGGCAACAATGCGTAACTGGGTCCGCCAAATTCACATGGTCGGCATCGGCGGCAGCGGCATGCGCGGCATCGCCGAAGTACTGCTGAATCTCGGCTATGCCGTATCCGGCTCCGATTTACGCCCCGGCGGTTCCACCCTGCGCCTGACGGACTTAGGCGCGTGGATTTTCAGCGGCCACGAAGCGGCCAATGTACGCGGCGCGGATGTGGTCGTGATTTCCTCCGCCATTCCCGAAAGCAATCCAGAGGTTCAGGCGGCCCGCGAACTGCGCATTCCCGTCATCCGCCGCGCCGAGATGCTGGCGGAGTTGATGCGCTTCAAGCAGGGTATCGCCATCGCCGGGACCCATGGCAAGACCACCACCACCAGCCTGGTGGCCAGCATTCTCGGGGCTGGCGGACTGGATCCCACCTTCGTCATCGGCGGCCGTTTGAAGAGCGCGGGTACTCATGCCGCCCTCGGCAGTGGCGAATATCTGGTGGCCGAGGCGGACGAATCTGATGCATCCTTCCTCTATCTCTCGCCCGTCATGGCCGTCGTCACCAACATCGACGCCGATCACATGGAAACCTACGGCGACAGCCTCGACAATTTGCGTGGCGCCTTCCTGCAATTTCTCCAGCGCCTGCCCTTCTACGGTCTCGCCGTTCTCTGCACCGATGAACCCATGGTCGCCGGCCTCATCCCCGAATTGCACACCCCCGTACTGCGCTATGGCTTCGGTGACGATGCCGATTTGCAAGCGCGTGATGTCACCGTGCACGGCATTGGCAGTCGCTTCGCCGTGTGGCGGCGGGTGAACAGTGATTATGTGCACTGGCTGGACGTAGAACTGGGCATCCCCGGCCACCACAATGTCCTCAATGCCCTCGCCGCCATCGGCATTGCCAGCAAGGTGGGCATACAGGAGTCCACTATTGCTACCGCTCTGGCCGACTTCCGTGGTGTCGGTCGCCGCTTTGAGCTGGTCGGCACATTCGATGGAATCACCGTGGTGGATGATTACGGCCATCACCCCAGGGAAATTGCCGCGACTATCGCCGCAGCCCGCTCCGTATGGCCGGAGCGGCCGCTGGTGTTGGCCTTTCAGCCGCATCGCTACAGCCGCACCCAAGCCCTCTTTGCGGATTTTGTCAGCAGTCTGGCGGCGGCGGATCGGGTGATTCTGACGGACATTTACAGTGCCGGCGAAACGCCTCTGCCTGGTGTCAGCAGTCATGCCCTCGCCGCGGCCATGGCTGCGCAAGGGGTGTCTGTCCGCTTCCTGCCTGATTTACTCACGGCGCCGCAACAAATCCGCGCCGAACTCCCCGTCGGGGCCGTACTGCTGACCCTCGGCGCGGGCAGCATCGCCAATCTGGCGGCACAATGGCCGCAGGTCTTCGGGGGGGATCCCGCATGATGCACTCTATTGGGGGCCGTCTGCGCCTGGGAGAACCCATGCACCGCCACACCAGCTGGCGGGTCGGCGGCCCGGCCGATCGCTTCTATCTGCCCGGCACGCTGGAAGATCTGCAGGCTTTCCTGCAGCATTTCGCCGTCGCTCCTCTCACCTGGCTCGGGCTGGGTAGCAATGTGCTGGTGCGCGATGGCGGTCTGCGCGGCACCACCATTTGCCTGGCCAACACCCTGGATGAAATCACCCTCGACGCGTCCGGCCTGATCCGTGCCGGAGCGGGCGTCGGTGCAGTCAAGATCGCCCACTTCGCCGCCAAAGCCGGGGTCGCCGACGCCGAATTTCTGGCTGGCATTCCCGGCACCCTGGGCGGCTGTCTCAGCATGAATGCCGGCGCCCACGGTGGCGACACCTGGAGCCTGGTGGAATGGGTCGAGGTGTTACATCCCGATGGCCAGGTGCAACGTCTGTCTCGCGCCGAGTTTCAGATTGGTTACCGGGAAGTCCTGGGTCAGGGCGCTGCCTGCTTCATCGCCGCAGGATTGCGCCTGACCCCCGCAGACAGCGACACCGTCATGCACCGTCTGCGTGCCTGGCAAGAATACCGCGCCGCCACCCAGCCTCTGGAATGGCCAAGCTGCGGTTCCGTCTTCCGCAACCCACCTGGCGATCATGCCGCCCGGCTCATCGAGGCGGCGGAACTCAAAGGCATGCGTTACGGGGACGCTGAAGTCAGCGACCAACACGCCAATTTCATCATCAACCGGGGCAGCGCCCGCGCCGAAGAAATCGAGGCACTGGTCATCCGCGTCCGACAAGAAGTGTACAACCGCTTTGGCATCGACCTGCAGCCGGAGATGCGCATCATCGGGGAGGTGGCTGATGTCTGATTTGCCGCGCATCGCCGTCCTCTACGGTGGCCCCTCGGGAGAACGGGAAGTTTCTCTCAGCAGTGGCCAGGCCGTGTTGCAGGCTTTGCAGGGACTGGGCCTGAATGCAGTAGGTATCGACATCCAGCCCGCCATCCTGCAGCAACAGCTGGCGGACAGCCAGGCGGGCATCGTCTTCAATATCTGCCACGGGGCGGTGGGCGAAGACGGTCTGCTCCAGGCGTGCCTGGAGATGCTGAATATCCCTTACACCGGCAGTGGCGTGCTCGCTTCCGCCCTCGCCATGGATAAATGGCGCTGCAAGCAGCTCTGGCGGGCAGCCGGTTTACCGGTGACCGACGGTATCCTGCTGCGCCGCGGCGAGAACGCACCGGATATTGGCGCCCGTTTCGGCTGGCCCCTGTATATCAAGCCCAATCACGGGGGATCCAGCCTCGGGGTCAGCAAGGTCAGCGGTCCGGAAGAACTGGATACGGCCTTGCAGAGCGCCTTTGCAATTGCAGACGAAGTCCTCTGCGAGGGGGCCGTCATCGGCCACGAAGCCACCGTCGGTATCCTCGACGACCGTGCCCTGCCGCCTATCGTCATCGAAACACCGCGCGCCTTCTACGACTACACCGCCAAGTATCTCGCCGACGATACCCGCTACCTCCTACCCTCAGGCCTTGGTGCCACACTGGATCAGCAATTGCAGGCAGTGGCGCTCAAGGCCTTTGCCGAGCTGGACGGCCGCGACTGGGGACGCGTCGATTTCATGATCGGCGCCGAGGGTCAGGCATATCTGCTGGAAGTGAATAGTGTACCCGGGATGACCAGCCATAGCTTGGTCCCCATGGCCGCCAAAGCGATCGGCATGGATTTCCCGGAATTATGCAACGCCATACTGCGCACTGCGCAGAGGAGAGTGAAACATGGTTAGCGTCATGCGCGATTACCGCCATGGGCAGCACCCGCAACGGCCTGCCGCCACCCTCAAGACGCCGCCCAAACGCAAAGCGGCAGCCCCACCCAAAGTTCGTCAACCCATCCCGTGGCGCCTTTACGGTCGTGTACTGGTCGGCGGCGTCGGCCTCAGCGCCCTCGCCTGGGGGTGCTGGCTGGGCTGGAACTGGGTGCGCGAGCCGCAGCTCATGCCCATCAGCACTCTGACCACCACCGGCACCTCCGCGAGAATTCCGCTGCCTATGGTCAATGCCGCCCTCAAACCTTACGTTGCTCAGGGTTTTCTCTGGGTAAACCCGAAGCAGGTACGCCACACCCTCGATACACTACCTTGGGTCGCCGATGCCGAAGTCCGCAGAGTCTGGCCCGATCGCTTGCAGATCGATATCAAACCCGAGGTGCCCGTGGCCCGCTGGCTGGGCGGCGCCGGACAAATGGTGAATGCCCAGGGTCAGGTATTCAGCGTTCCTCCCAGTCAGGTCCCCGGTAATCTGGCCAACCTCGAAGGACCGGCGGATAGCGGTGCCCGGCTGATTGCACAAATGGCCAAATTCAATCAGATCCTCACCCCTCTGGGCGTCAAGGTGCTGGATTTGCAAGAAGATCAACGCGGCGGCTGGCGTTGCATTCTGAGCAATAAGGTGCGCCTGCTGTTGGGCAGTGAAAACATCCTTCCCGCTTTAACACGTTGGGTGGCTATTGTCTCCCAAGTCAAAGAATACCTCGTGCCAGGGGCCACCATGGACCTGCGCTACACCAATGGCTTTGCGGTCGCTATGCCCACGGCGGCCACCGTCAGCAGTCAGTAACGGATCACCGATCCGAAGGAGCAAGATGAAATGAAACGCAGCAATCCGGAACTCATTGTCGGTTTGGACATCGGCACCTCCAAGGTCGCCTGCATCGTCGCCCAGTCCAGGGGGGGCCGTGAGGCGGAAATCATCGGCGTCGGTCAACATCCCTCCCGCGGCCTCAAAAAGGGCGTGGTTGTCGACATCGAATCCACCGTGCAGGCCATCACCCGCGCCGTGCAGGAAGCAGAACTGATGGCCGGTGTGCAGATTCACGGCGCAGTGGTCGGCATTGCCGGCGGCCACATCCGCGGCTACAACAGCCACGGCATCGTCGCCATCAAGAACAAGGAGGTCAGCAATGAGGATGTTGGCCGGGTCATGGATGCCGCCCGTGCCATCGTCATTCCCCAGGATCAGAACGTCATCCATATCCTGCCCCAGGAATTCATGATTGACAGCCAGGAAGGCGTCCGTGAGCCCGTCGGCATGTCCGGCGTGCGCCTGGAGGCCCGGGTGCATATCGTCACCGGTGCCGTCAGCGCCGCGCAAAACATCACCAAATGCGTCGAACGCTGCGGCTTGCAGGTACAGGATCTGGTTCTCGAACAGCTCGCCTCCGCCGACGCTGTCCTCACCGCCGATGAGAAGGAACTGGGCGTCTGCCTGGTGGACATCGGCGGTGGCACCACGGATATCGCCATCTTCCGCGATGGCGCCGTTCGCCACACCGCTGTCATCCCCATTGCCGGCGATCAGGTCACCAACGACATCGCTCTCGGCCTGCGCACCCCACCCGTCGACGCGGAAAATATCAAAAAGCTCTACGGCTGCGCCCTCGGTGACCTCATCGAGCAAGATGAAGAAATCCCCGTCCCCAGCGTCGGCACACGCCCGCCCCGGACCATATCCCGGCGCATTCTCGGCGACATCATCGAGCCCCGCATCAAGGAACTCTTTGAGCTGATCCAGGCTGAGCTGCGGCGCACCGGCTATGAAGATATGGTCGCGGCCGGAGTGGTCATTACCGGCGGTTCCAGCAAGCTGGAAGGTATGGCCGAACTGGCCGAAGAAATCCTCCACCTGCCAGTGCGCGTCGGTGAACCCATGCATTTGCCCGGCATGGAAACCGTCGTCCGTACGCCGGGCCATGCCACGGGGGTGGGCCTGGTCATGTATGGTCTCCACAATCAAGTGGTGAGCCAGGCAGAGCCTTTACAGAACCCGGCTATTGCAGCCCGGGAAAATCATATGGATACCAGCTTCGGCGGCATTTTTCGCAAGATGCGCTCCTGGGTACAGACGAGCTTTGGCTAATTCCTGCTTGCAGGGCTGAGGCACACCATTTTGCAGGACTTCAAGAAGAGGAAAGACCATGTTTGAACTCAATGAATGTGAACAGGAAGGCGCGGTCATCAAAGTGATCGGCGTCGGTGGCGGCGGCGGTAATGCCATCAACAACATGTGTATAGCAGGTCTGGAAGGCGTGGAATTCATCACTGCCAATACCGATGCCCAGGCGCTGCGCCATTCCCACGCCAACCACATCATCCAGCTCGGCGCCCAGATCACCCGCGGCCTCGGTGCTGGCGCGGATCCCGAAGTCGGCCGCAAGGCTGCCGAAGAAGGTCGTGATGAAATCCGCGCGGCTTTGGAGAAGGCCGACATGGTCTTCATCACCACCGGCATGGGGGGCGGCACCGGTACCGGCGCCGCCCCCGTGGTGGCGGCCATTGCCCGCGACATGGGCATCCTTACCGTCGGCGTGGTCACCAGGCCCTTCAATTTCGAGGGCAAGAAGCGTCAGCAGCACGCCCTCTCCGGCATCGACGAACTCTCCCAGTACGTAGACTCACTGGTCATCATCCCCAACGAAAAGCTGCTGACCGTCCTTGGCAAGAACATCAGCCTCAAGGATGCCTATCAGGCCGCCGACAACATCCTCCTTGGCGCCGTGCAGGGTATCTCCGAACTGGTCACCCGCCCCGGTCTGATGAACCTCGACTTCGCCGATGTCCGTACCATCATGTCTGGCATGGGCCTGGCGATGATGGGTGCCGCCAGCGGTCGCGGCGAAAACCGCGCCAAGGACGCGGCCACCCGCGCCGCTTCCAGTCCGCTGCTGGACGATATCAACCTCTCCGGCGCCCGCGGCATTCTGGTCAACATCACTGCTGGCATGGACCTGACCCTGGGCGAGTTTGAAGAAGTCGGCGAACTGATCCGTGGCTATGCCGCTGATGATGCCAACGTCAAGGTTGGTACCGTGCTGGATCCAGAACTGGAAGGGGAACTGCGGGTCACTGTGGTCGCCACCGGTCTGCAGCGGGAGCCCGTGCGTCTGGCGATCGAAAATATTCGCAGCCGCCCGGCGGTGGCCCCGGCTACTGCCGCAGACTGGCGCAATCTCGACAAGCCCACTGGCATGCGTCAGGCTGAACGCCCCGCGGCCTCGGTAGCCGCCGCGCGCGGCGGCAATAACACCCCGAACTATGCCGACCTGGACATCCCCGCCTTTTTACGCCGTCAGGCGGACTAAGGCCGACAAAACCAGGTCAGCGCAATAACGGCGCTTGGCCTGGACGGCAGCGTTCTTTGCTCGGCCGCGGCCCCTTAGCCGCTGCCTGGCGCACCAGTTCGTCTGCATCCGCCAGCAACTGTGTACGCTGAACTTGCGTCAGCAATGGATTGCGGGCGATGGCATAGCGCACGTTAGGGGCCTGATCCTGACAAAAAACCCCCACCTGTTCCGCCGTTAAATCCGGCCTTTTCGCAATGCACAGGCGGATAACGTAGTCCCCATCCGCTGCCAGCACCGCCACCTCCTCCAACCGCAGGTCCGCACGGCGGGCAAAATAGCAGCGGGTCTGCATCCACTGCTCCGTCAACAGAAAAGGCCGGTATACTTCTGGCAATTCCGGACTCAATGCCCACTGCAATCGGGCATCCAGGGTAAGGGTCCGCCATGGATCTTCCGTCATTTTTCTCTTATACCCGGTGACGCACCTCTCGCCGCCAAAGCGCTACAGCGCGCTCAGCCCACCACCATGTGCCCAGAAGCATCCCGGTCGGCGGCGCTCATCGCCTTGCGGTAACGACTGAGGTCCTTGGCACTCTGAATGGGCGTTTCGAGCAAAGCGGAAAGATTACGCAAAATGCCATTGACTACCTTACCCTCCCAGATCACGTCGAAATGAATCTGGGTATCCAGCCATTGCTCCAGCCAGCCCGGGTCCGGCAAATGGCTTTGCACACTGTCTTCGGGGTACATGGCCTTATTGACGTGGAGATTGGTGGGATGCAATGCCTTCGCCGTCTTGGTGTTAGCCATGAGCACACCAATCTTGGCAAAGGCCAGGCGCGCGGTATCCCCAAGGCGATCAATAGCACGCCGCATATATTTAAGGTAAATACCTGCGTGCCGTGCCTCATCCTTGGAAAGCACCTCGTAAATCGTGCGAATCACCGGCTCGCTATGCCACTGTGCCGCGCATTTGTACCAATGCGTCAGACGAATTTCGCCACAAAAATGGAGCATGAGCGTCTCCATCGCCGGGGCTGGATCAAATTCAAAACGCACGTTGTGCAACTCTTCTTCTGTCGGCAGATACTCCGGCGCGAAGCGGCGCAAATATTCCATAAGCACCAAAGCATGCTTCTGTTCTTCATAGAACCAGATGGACATGAAAGCCGAGAAATCGGAGTCATTCCGGTTGTCCCGGAGAAACATCTCCGTCGCCGGAAGTGCGGACCACTCGGTGACCGCATTCATCTTGATCGTGCGCAACTGCTCATCGCTCACCAGACTACGGTCAAACTGCTCCCAGGGAATATCCGTGGCCATGTTCCAGCGTGCGGCCTCCAGCGATTTGAATAACTCAGGGTATAACATAACGAACACACCTCTCTCTGGCGTTCTCAATAATGGGTACCTGGACATCTCAATCTTTCCACCCATCTGACGAAAGTTGCGCGCCGACCCCTCCAGGCATTGCAGCAGAATCCGCGAAGTCTCACATATACCCATTGTATTCTACGCCAAATCCCCGCCTTGGGCGATGGCCCCATTTATTTCCCCTAGCCGCCGCCGCAGGCACGAATGACCTAGATTTATCCGGCCATTTGCGGCAGACTTTACGAATATACTTAGTGTTACGCGGAAGCTATGACTGGATCATCTCCTCATATCCTTGTACTGCATGGACCGAACCTGAATCTGCTGGGTAGCCGTGAGCCCGGCCATTATGGGCAGACCACCCTCGCTGAGATCGATGTCGGGCTGCAGGCGCACGCGCAGGGATGGGGCTGGCGGCTGCGCAGCCTGCAGAGCAATGCCGAACATATACTGATCGACGCGGTTCAGGAAGCGGTCCGCCAGGGCGTTACCTACATCATCATCAACCCCGCAGCCTTCACCCATACCAGCGTCGCCCTGCGTGATGCTCTGGCCGCTGTCCAGATCCCCTTTATTGAAGTGCATTTGTCCAACATCCATGCCCGGGAACCGTTCCGCCAGCACTCCTATTTCTCCGATCTCGCCCAGGGCGTCATCGCGGGGCTGGGTGCGGATGGATATTTCCTGGCGCTGGATGCCATTCATCGGCGCCTGAAGCGCAACAACTCATAACTGATACCAAGGAAAGAGCATGGATATCCAATTCATCCGCCGCCTGGCCGAGCTGCTGGAAAAAAGTGCCATTGATGAAATAGAAGTGGTCGAGGGCGATAACAAAGTCCGAATCACCCGGCACGTCGCGCCTGCGCATACGGCACCGACCGTTACCTACACTCAGCCAATGGCAGTGGCTGCAGCGATGCCCACTGTTGCACCGGTAGCGAGCACACCACCTGCCGCCGTTGAGCAACCGCCCCAAGGTTACGTAATAAAATCGCCCATGGTTGGCACCTTTTACCGCGCCGCCTCCCCCGAAGCCGCGCCCTTTGTGGAAGAAGGCAGCCTTATCAAGGCTGGCCAGACCCTCTGCATTATCGAAGCCATGAAGTTGCTCAACGAAATCGAGGCCGACATCTCCGGAAAAGTGATCAAGGTCTTGGCCAGCAATAGCCAACCCGTCGAATACGGTGAACCCCTGTTCATCATTGCTCCCGAGAATGGAGATGTTTGAGAAAATCCTCATCGCCAACCGCGGCGAAATTGCCCTGCGTATCCAGCGCGCCTGCCGCGAACTGGGCATCCGCACCGTCGCCGTCCACTCCGAGCCCGATCGCGATCTGCTGCATGTCAAACTCGCCGACGAGTCGGTGTGCATCGGCCCGGCGTCCAGCGACAAAAGCTATCTGAACATTCCCGCCGTAATTGCGGCCGCCGAAGTAACGGATGCCGAAGCCATTCATCCCGGCTACGGCTTCCTTTCGGAAAATGCCGACTTCGCCGAACGGGTCGAAAAAAGTGGCTTTGCCTTTATCGGCCCACGTGCCGAGACCATCCGCCTGATGGGCGACAAAATTGCCGCCAAAACGGCCATGAAGAAGGCCGGAGTGCCCTGTGTGCCGGGCTCCGACGGAGCTTTGCCCGACGATAATGGAGCCCTCAAAACCATTGCCCGCGAGATCGGTTATCCCGTCATTCTCAAGGCCGCTGGTGGTGGTGGTGGGCGCGGTATGCGGGTCGTGCATACGGAAGCACACCTCATCAACGCCGCCAATCTGACCCGCGCAGAGGCGGGCAAGGCTTTCGGCAACCCCACCCTGTACATGGAAAAATTCCTGGAGACGCCGCGCCATATCGAGTTTCAGATACTCTGCGATGCCCATGGCCATTGCGTTCATCTGGGTGAACGGGACTGCTCGGTGCAGCGCCGCCATCAGAAAGTGATCGAAGAAGCCCCTGCTCCCGGCATCAGCGCCGCCCAGCGGGCTGAAATCGGCGCATCGGTGGTCAAAGCCTGCGAGGATATGGGCTATCGGGGCGCCGGCACGATCGAGTTTCTCTACGACCCGGGCAGCCAAACCTTCTACTTCATTGAAATGAATACACGCGTGCAGGTCGAGCACCCGGTCACGGAGCTGATTACCGGCATCGACATCGTCAAGGCTCAAATCCGCATTGCAGCGGGCTTGCCGCTTGGGATTCGGCAGGAAGACGTTGTTCTCAGCGGTCACGCCATCGAATGCCGCATCAATGCCGAAGACCCAGAACGTTTCGTACCCTCTCCTGGACAAATTACCGCTTGGCACCCGCCCGGTGGACCTGGCATCCGGGTCGACAGTCACATTTATGCGGGTTATCGCGTGCCGCCCTTCTACGACTCCATGATCGGCAAAATCATCGCGTTCGGAGGCGACCGTGAAGAAGCCAATATGCGTATGCGCAGCGCCCTGCGCGAGACCACCATTGAGGGTATCCAGACCAATATTCCCCTGCACCGGCGGGTCCTGGAAGAGGCCCAGTACGCCGCCGGCGGGGTACATATCCACTATCTTGAGACCTTGCTCGCCTTATGAAAATTGCCTGGTGGCAGCTCGACATGCGTGTCCCCGCGGCAGTTACGGCAGCCATTGAGGTGCAATTACAGGATGCTGGCGCAGAAGCCGTCAGCTTTCTTGAAGGCGACGACAGTGAAGCCGTATTCGATGCAGGGCTGATCTGGCAGAACAGCCAGTGCCAGGCCTTGTTTCCTGCCGACGACCATAGTGAAGCGACCCTGCAAAGGCTGGTCAGAGACAATGACTGGCAGCAATTCGCAGCACAGTTCACGCCGCTGGAGGAACAGGACTGGGTAGCGGCGACGCAGGCCGCTTTCCCGGCACGCTGCTTCGGTCGCCTCTGGGTAACCCCCAGTTGGGATGCGGCGCCCGCCGACGCCACTCGCGTGCTCCATCTCGATCCCGGCCAGGCCTTTGGCACCGGCGCCCACGCCACCACGGCTCTCTGCCTGCGTTTCCTGGACGCGCAGATCCGCGGGGGCGAAAGCCTTATCGATTATGGTTGCGGTTCCGGTATCCTGGCCATCGCCGGGCTGCTGCTGGGAGTCGACCAAGCCTTCGGCGTAGATACGGACCCCGTTGCGCTGCAGGTAGCCGCCGCCAATGCTGAAAGCAATGGCGTCAGTACCAGCCTGCAGCTCGCGCTACCGGAAAACGCCAGCCTGCCCATGGCCGACATCCTGGTCGCCAACATCCTCGCGACCCCCTTGTTGGCCCTCGCCGCCACCCTGGCTGACGCTGTCCGTCCCGGAGGCTGGATCGCCCTGTCCGGCATCCTGCACCATCAGGAAGCGGAGATTAACGCCGCCTATAGACCCTATTTCGATCTCGCCGCCCCGCAACACGAAGAAGACTGGTCGCTCCTCTCTGGCCAGCGCAAAATCGGAGTATGACCATGGAAATCACCTGCCCCCGCTGTGAATCGACCTTCGCCACCGATAACAATGCGTTGCGCGAGCATCACTATCAAGCGAAATGCAGCGTCTGCCAACAAATCTTTCATATTGATATTGCCGCAGAGGATACGCGTGCCGGTAGCAACCTGGGGCGCCTTCTGGGTAAATTTCTGCTCATCCTGGCGATTATCCTGCTGATTACCGCTCTAATTGGGCAGGCACTTTGGTGGACACGCAGCTATAGTTACGCCGCCACCAGTGCGCCAGTACGCCACATATTACTGAGTAGCGCCGAACAACTGGGTGTCACCATTCCGTGGCCGGGCCCTAACAAAGACATCCGTATTTTAAACAGTCAGGTTACCCAGGCGGGGAAGCATCTGGCGCGCATCACCGGCAACATCGAAAATGTGGCCAACAAAGTCCAGGCCTACCCAGTGATCGAAGTCACCCTCAGCAATATCTACGGTGCACCGATAGCGCACCTGCAGTTTACCGCCGCTCAATACCTGAGCGGCGCATTCCATGCCAGCTCCGGGTTTGTTCCCGGCACTGCGGTACCATTTACACTCAGCAGCCCAGCATTAACGACCGCAGCCGGTTACCAAGTCACACTCCTCAGTCGCCCCTGAGCAGGGCTGGCCATGGAAACCACGAACCTGTCGTTGAGCGATTGCGTAACCGCGGTCATGGACCGCTATTTGGCGGATTTGCAGGGCGAAGTGCCCAGCAACCTGCATGCACTGATAATAGACGAAGTGGAACGTGCTCTGCTTGCTAACACGCTGCAGCACTGTAGCGGGCAACGCGGCACGGCTGCCCAGTGGTTAGGCATTAATCGCAACACCTTGCGGAAGAAACTACAAGCCTACGGATTAGATACCTGAATGAGCTGCGGAGCGGCTTGCGCCACCAGTTGCGGATTCACGCCGCCCACCTTGCCGCTGCTATTCAGGTACTGCTGATAATAAGCGAGTACCCGCGGCACGTATGCCTGGGTTTCCGCAAAAGGCGGAATATGGTAACCCGCCTGGATCACGGCCTTCGATCCCGCGTTGTAGGCGGCTACGGCCAGTTTCAGGTCACCGCCAAATACACGCAGCAAATGGGCCAGATACGCCGTGCCACCATTGATGTTGTCAGCCGGGCTAAAGGAGTTGGCCACCCCAAAACGATCCGCCGTTGCCGGAATGAGTTGCATCAGCCCGATCGCCCCTTTGGGTGAAACCGCCCCCGCATTATAACCGGACTCGGCGCTAATCACGGCGTTAACCAGCGCCGGACTGACTCCATAACGGCTAGCTGCCGCCCGAATCAGTGCCTGATAATGCGCCTTGGCCACCTGGTTAAAATCTGCGCGCGCCAGGGCTACCGCCATTTTCGGCGTGCGCATGACCATCCGGTACCTGTCATTCCCGCCAGGCACATTGGTCAGATGCACTACCCCACTGCTATCGGTGTATGCATAAATATTGGCCTCCGCCATGCTTCCGCAAAGGAGCAGCAGCGTACCGAGCAGCAGGTCAAGCCTCACTTCACCACCCGCAGTGCAGGGCGCTCGGGCTTACCTGCGGGTTTGTCCGCGCTCTCAATACCGCCTCCCTCTGGGGACGACGGCGGTGTGCTTGGAGCTTCGGGATCGGCAAAGCCCATCCCCTCCTGCGTCTCCGCGGCGTAAATCGCCGCCACAGCCGCCATCGGTACATCTACCGTGCGGGCGACCCCACCAAAGCGGGCGTTAAAAGTAATCCAGTCATCCGCCATATTGAGACTGTGGCAAGCGCGCGGCGAGACATCAAGAATCATCCGTCCATCCTTTTCGTAGCCACTCGGAACAGACACCCCCGGATAAGCCACAACCACCAGGATATATGGGGTATGTCCCTGGTCCACACACCACTGATAGACGGCATTGAGCAGATAGGGCTTAGCACTTTCAGGTAACAATTTTATTCTCCATCATCAGCATCCAGCCATATAAACAGTGCAAGCCAAAGACATAAGGGTTGCTCCTGTTGCCGCTGCATTCAAAATCATCCATAACTCGTTTATAGACGATTTTTCGGAATTCTCAAGAGAGTTCAGCTGCCGACGGTAGGATCCAGCAAGTAGATGCCACTGTTCAATCCCAACCAATGTAATATATCCACTTGTTTGAAAAACGATTTCTGCGAATAAAACCGCACAGAACAGGTTATTCTTGCACATCCAGAAAAATAGCACACCGCTGTTACAGCAATCTCTAAAATATGAGGCACCATGCCCGCGCCGTTGGTGATCAGCCCCGCTGGTGCGCAACCTTGCCAGCAAGGCATCAGGGGGCGGTGGAACAGAACTTTCTGACGGCAGCCCAGCTCCGCTTGGGGGGTCCGCGGCGCTGGGTGGACCGCCGCCAGAGCGCGCGCCGGGACCGCCATGGGCGCAGTGAGTGACTCCTTGCTGAAAGAGAGATAATCTGTCGCTACAACAACTCACAGAGTCGACAAAGAGAATATATCAACTCATGCTAGAAACGATAATACTAGGTATTTTGGCAAGTGTAATATCCAGCCAAGTCATGCTTGCTATGCTAGTCCTTTGCCCTCGCTGCAAATTGATCAGTCCGAATTTAGTCCGCCTGCCGCAAACCGCTATCGCGCGTCGCGAAATTGCGCTCACCTTCGATGACGGGCCACATGCAGAAATAACCGCTCAAATACTTGATCAGCTAGACCTGCATAACGCCAAAGCCACTTTTTTCTGCATCGGTGAGAAAGTTGCTGCGCACCCGAATTTAGTCGCCGAAATACTTCGTCGCGGCCATAGCGTAGAAAATCACAGTTATCGCCACAATATACTTTTCGCGTTCAGTGGCACAACTACATTAGCGAACGATATTATTAAAGCGCAAAAAGCCATCAAAACTGCGACACATGGGACAGCACCACGTTTCTTCCGCGCGCCTTTTGGCTTTCGCAGTCCATTCTTGGGCGGGGTATTACGGCACCTCGGCCTGCAGCACGTCGCATGGACTCGACGTGGCTATGACACAACCTCTCGAAATCCAGACACCGTGCTCCGTCGCCTCAGCCGCAATCTGGCTGCCGGCGACATACTATTATTGCATGAGGGCAAACTGGCTCTGCTTGTGTTACCCAGACTACTAGAACTGTGTCAGCATAAGGAAGTGCGCAGCGTATCTTTATCCATGATATTTCAGGACCTTAAAACACTCCCGCCAATATACGAGCAGAGCATTGCAAGTGCTTACGGTGATCACACATCATCGACGAATACGCCGAGCTAACTAGTCAGTGTAGCTTTTATAGAAAGCGCCACTGGAGGAACGACAGATGACCAAAGAACAACAGACATCCAACGCACATCCTGTGATACACGAATGTGACGTTCTGGTTATAGGTGGCGGACCGGCAGGCTCGACGATCGGTGCGCTACTCGCAGAGCGCGGCTACCAAATCACCATACTAGAAAAAGCACATCATCCAAGATTTCATATAGGTGAATCCCTGCTTCCCGCCAATTTACCGCTGCTGCAGAAATTGGGTGTTGCCCAAGAGGTAGACCAGATTGGGATGAAAAAGTGGGGCGCAGAATTCAACTCGCCCTACCATACAAAGAAAAGAGAAACTTTCTTATTTGCCGATGCATGGGACAAGTCCATGCCCATGGCCTATCAGGTCAGACGCGCCGACTTCGATGATATTCTGTTTCGCAATGCGCGTAAAAAAGGCGCGACAACGATTGAGGGTTGCCGGGCCCGGTCGGTTGAATTTTTGCCGCACGAAAAAGGTGCCATAGTCTACGCCCTCCGCGAGGATGGATCGACAGAAACATGGAAAGCACGGTTCCTGGTTGATGCATCCGGTAGAGATACATTTCTCGGGACATGCTTCAAGACCAAACAGAATAACCCAAAACATAACAGCTCCGCCCTTTATGCGCACTTCCGTGGGGCACATCGCCTCCCCGACAGCGCAGAGGGACATATTTCGCTATTCTGGTTTGAACATGGGTGGTTCTGGTTCATCCCGTTAGCCGACGGAACCACCAGCGTGGGAGCGGTGGTATGGCCCTCTTATCTCAAAACGCGCAAGAAACCCGTGGAAGATTTTTTTGCGGACACTATCGCCATGTCTCCCGCGCTGGCGCTGCGATTAGCAGACGCACGGCGCGTGACCGATGTCGAAGCTACTGGCAATTACGCCTATATCTGCGCGCAGACCCATGGGGAAAGCTTCCTCATGTTGGGGGATGCATTCGCATTTTACGATCCGGTCTTTTCGTCGGGTGTCATGCTCGCCATGCAAAGCGCTTTTATCGGTGCCGATACTATTGATACCTGCCTGCGGCAACCGCGACGTGCTGCCGCTGCGTTGCGTCGCTTTGACCGGGAAACTCGGCACGGAGGCAAGGTATTCTCCTGGTATATTTATCGCATGTCACAGCCTGCCCTGCGCCATATGTTTATGTTTCCGGGTAACCAGGCACGCACCAAAGAGGCCGTACTATCCGTTCTCGCTGGGGATATTTTCAATAAAACACCGATTTGGACTTCCCTACGGATCTTCAAAATGGTCTATTACCTGACGTCGCTGCGGCACCTCGGAACGTCTTGGGCCGCATACAAAAAACGAAAGGAGAACATCAGGATTTAACCATGCGCTTAGATGACATCATGACAACAGACACTGGCACGCGGCTTACGCTTACTTATGCTCCGGCAGCAGAGGCATTAAACAATGACGCGCTGCGCACTGAAAACATCCTCGGTATCGTGCTGTTCGATAGTCCACTCAGCGCGGGGATTGATGCCGACCAAAGTAGTGGCATTCTAAAAACACCCCTGAGCATTTACGGATCTGATGTCTGTGAAATCTGGAGTACCACACAGACTGTAGTTCCTGGACACTATTTGGATATACGCTATCGGCGTAGTGCAACCCTTACTTTGGGCAGCATAACCCTGGCTATAACATCACCGACAGACGATGGCGACAACATCAGTCCCCCGCCCATTCAGTCATGCGCTCAAGAAGCCTATCAGCAAATATTCAACCTCCTCCACCAGAGTGGACACCTTCACTTACTCCGCGTCTGGAATTTTTTACCCGATATCAATCGTAGCACGCACGGCTTGGAACACTATCGCCAGTTCAATATTGGGCGCCAAAGTTCGTTCATTGCCCACAACCGACTTACCGAAGAAAGTAGCATCCCCGCCGCGAGTGCCGTAGGGACATCCTCCGCAAACTTAGTCGTACATTTTCTCGCCGGGCGGCACAAATCCGTGGCTCTGGAAAATCCCCGACAGATTAGCGCCTATCGCTACCCCAAAGAGTATGGGCCATGCAGCCCTACCTTCTCGCGCGGCGGATGGCTCAATCTAGATCAGCAACATGCCTTATTTATTTCCGGAACCGCCAGCATTGTTGGCCACGACACCTTGCACATCGGTGATGTCGCCGCACAAACCCAGGAAAGCATACGGAACATTTCCGCGGTTATCGATGAAGCGAATCGCGTCGCCGGGCATCATTTACATACATTAAACACGCTGAATTATCGCGTCTATTTCCGCAACATAGCGGACCTATCCATTATCCAGACGGAACTGAATCGGCTTATCGCACCCGCGACGAAAACGCTATACACTCAGGCAGACATCTGCAGATCCGAGCTCCTCGTGGAGATCGAGGCCACAGGCGGCGTCGTGCATTTATAAAAAATGCACAGTATCTACATTGCATGATACCAGCGCCTTAAAGTAGTAGTAGTAGAAACCTTTTCCAGGAAATACCGATTGCAGTGCAAACAATTTTATTCTGATCATTTACTTTTTGATATCTCGCGGATAGAATGAGCAATAGTCAACCTTAATTCCGGTAAAAATATTGACTGATCGAGCCATCTGACTTAGCCCTATTCGACAAATTTAGATTAAGCACCACCAGGAATTCCACATCGGAGCAACAACCTCAATGAAATCAACCATAAGTATCGCCAGACTATTATCTATTACCTGCCTTGCCTCGGGGTTGCTCGGCTGCGCCACCCAAGAATATCCATCCGCATCGACCACTCCAGCATCCGGGGCCGTAGCAGCGGCACCTACGGCGAGCACTACCGCGGCACCGGTCACTGCTGTCGCCCCAAAAACCAACGTCCTCCCCGCTCCCGGTACGCCATTCTCCAAATTGAAGATAGGCATGTCCAGACGCCAGGTCGAACAACTGATTGGCTTTCCAGACCACACATCGAGCCACATTACCGGCAAGCAATTTATTCCGTTCTACTTTGGCGGGGATACGCGCCGTACAGAAGCGTCTTATAAGGGCCAAGGTGTCCTTACTTATGACAATAACTCTCGATTTGGATCAACAGATACCCTGCTGATAATAACAGTGGACACTAATACTCCGTAAAAATAATGTCTCGTTGCACATCCTAACGCCAAAATTTAACAGCTTCGGCAGCAAGCGCGAAGCGGTTGACAAAAATTGCAATCCGTGACAAAAGCTAAGAAATTCTGGTAAGTTATTTAAGATCCTTATTTCTGCTTAGGGCGACGTCAATGTTGGACTACATACCGGCTAAGGGTCAGATATCCATGCAGATACATGCTAGCCAAGTGCTATTGCAGGCCAGGCCTTTACGATCAATATATTCATCCCATGAGATTTATTGATAAAATACGCTCTGCCAGAGAATATGTGGTATTTTACGTTGGTCTCGCGCTCTTGGCGACCATTAGTCTTTTGTGGTCTATTTTTGCACTACCCATGAACATTATATTGCCGATAAAGTTGCGGAAATTAGCGGGAAGATGGGTTATTTCCATGGGGTTTAGGCTGTATCTGCGGGCATTATCCGCTCTCGGTGCTTGTCATTTTGATATTAGCGCACTCGATACACTTAGTGATGAATCACCGATGGTCATCGCACCGAATCACCCATCACTACTCGATGCGATTATGATCCTTTCGCGCATGCCGCGCCTAGCATGCATTATGAAAGCGGAATTGGTAGATAATCCATTTTTTGGCGCTGGCGCGCGCTTGGCTTGTTACATTCGTAATGACGCCTTACGCCACATGCTTCACCTTGCCGTCGAGGAACTACGTGGTGGCAGTCATTTACTACTTTTTCCGGAAGGCACCCGAAGTCACCCCCTTCCCATCGGAACCATACGGGGCAGCATTGCGCTGATCGCCAAGCAGGCCCATGTCCCCATTCAGACCCTATTAATCACCGCAGACTCTCCCTTTCTCGGTAAGGGATGGCCCTTCTTTCGTAAGCCGACCATGCCTATTCACTACCGTATAGAGATAGGTCGCCGCTTCGATCCACCAACGGACGTACGCCGTTCGATGGCGGAACTGGAAACCTATTTTCACTCAGCTTTGACAGGCAACCCTTTACCACCAAATGCCGCAGCAGCGGCAGCCGACGAATTGGAATGAAACAACCCTCCAGCACCCACTTATTGCTTATTCCGAGCTACAACCCTGGACCTAAAGTCTATGAAACCGTGACCGCGGCACGTCAGCATTGGAGCCCTGTCTGGGTCATCGTGGACGGGAGCACCGACGGCACGGCAATAGGCCTCCAGGAATTAGCGCGCCGGGATAGTGGATTGCGCATTCTTCTTCTCTCCCGCAACCGGGGCAAAGGTGAAGCTATACGCTTTGGCTTGGCGCAAGCCCAGGCGCGGGGCTATACCCATGTATTGACGATGGACTCTGATGGTCAACATCCCGCCGAGGCGGTTCCTGCCTTTATGCAGGCATCGGCTCACAACCCTGACGCCATGATCCTCGGCGTACCGGTTTTTGATGCCAGCGCCCCTGCTCTTCGGGTAAAAGGTCGCAAGATATCTAACTGGTGGGCCAATCTGGAAACGCTAGGTGGGGGTATTGGTGACTCCCTGTTTGGCTTTCGCGTTTATCCCTTAGCCCCCCTGCAGCGCCTCATGCACAAACAGCGCTGGATGCGGCGTTTCGACTTCGACCCTGAAGCTGCTGTACGAATGTCTTGGATGGGAATCCGTATTATCAATTTACCGGCATTCGTGCGTTATTTTGAGACCAGCGACGGCGGGGTTTCTCATTTTCATTACCTGCGTGATAACATTCTGTTGACCTGGATGCATACCCGTTTATTTCTCGGCTTTATAATACGCCTGCCGATGTTATTAGCACGCCGGATACAGCAACAGCATTAGCTGCCATATGACCCACTGTTCAGTATTTTAGTAGCAACGCCCCCCCATGTTGCCCATGCACATGGGGTAACCAGCGCCGCAGCAACGGCGTTGTGATGATAGTACTCACAATAGCCATAATGACCAGCATGGTAAAAACATTTACCGAGATAGCCCCCATATCATAACCCACATTAATGACAATAAGCTCCATGAGTGCTCTGGTATTCATCATGACCCCAATTATTTTTCCCTGATGATGATTTAATCCTGAAATCCGTGCGGCGACATACACTCCAGCAACCTTAGAGATCGTCGCCAATATCAATATTAAACCACACCAAATCCACAGTCCAACACCATCGAGCGCAGTAATATTAGTTCGCAAGCCGGTATAGGTAAAAAATATTGGCAGGAAAAAGACTAAAACGAAAGGGGCAACACGCTCTTGCCATAGTTTGGCAAAAGCGTGTTCGTCATACAATATGACACCCATAATAAACCCACCAAATATCGTAAATATTCCTAACGCTGAGGTAATCATACCCGAGATGAATATGCTCACTAAAACGATGCCCAGAAAAGTCGCAGACATTCCATGCTCAGCGTCAAAGTGGCGGACCGCCCATTTCATGAGTGGCCGAACGAAAAAAAACCACGCCAGGACAAAAAGCAAAACGAAAAATACCTTAGCCAAAAATAAGGGAAATTGGAATTGCGCAAGCGCCATGGCCGTTACCAGTGCGAGCAACAACCAGCCCACCACGTCATTTATCGCCGCAGCACTGATTGCGATCACCCCAAGGCGGGATTTCGTTATGCCCAGCTCCATCATAATGCGACCGAGAACAGGAACAGCCGTAATGGAAAAAGCGGTAGCCACAAAGAGCGCCGAAACCCAGCGGTTCGCTTCCGGAGAAAGCTGAGGAGCGCTCATGAAGCCCACGCCAAGACCCGTAGCGAATGGTAACAACAGGCTAGCCATCGCTATCCATAACACTACACGGCGATTGGCTTTTTCCTTGAGATGCGAAAAATCAAATTCCAGGCCGACCTGAAACATCAGCAAGATAAGGCCTAACTGGGAAAGGACATCTAACGGCCCTGACGGAATAGAATGGAAAACCCAATGAAAAGGAACGGGCATTATCCAGCCGAATAATGAAGGACCCAGCAGAATGCCCGCAATAATTTCTCCAACAACAGTGGCCTGGGCTATTCTAGCAGCAAAGCTTCCCGCAAGGCGCGCGGCCAGAATAATAATGCAAAGTTGTGCCAAGGTAAAAAATACCAGACGTTCGGATTGCTGGGTTGCCAAATCCGCAACATGCTTAGCAATGGTCATGAAATTGTTTCTATGTTCATACCATGGCACCATTGACCGATATAATCTGCCCACTGATGTAAGCCGCTTTTTCTGAGGCCAGGAAACCCACGAGATCAGCGACCTCGGCCGGTTGTCCCGCCCGCCCCATGGGCACCATCTGGGTGATTCGCGCAGCATCAAAAGCCTGCGCACTCATTTCCGTGGCGATAATCCCGGGCGCTACGGCATTGACGGTAATACCCCGGCTGGCCACTTCCAACGCTAGCGATTTAGTCGCCGCATGTAACGCACCCTTCGCTGCTGCGTAATTTACTTGTCCGCGGTTCCCCATAAGCGCCGCCACGGAGGTAATATTGATGATCCGTCCCCAGCGGGTGCGGATCATGGGCATCAAGACGGCCTGCGTCACATGGAAAAAGCCGTTCAACGAAACATCTATGACCTCCTGCCACTGCTGCGGACTGAGCCCTGGAAAAGCCGCATCATCGTGGATTCCGGCATTATTGATCAACACCTGTATCGGCCCCGATGCAATCAACGCCTGTATGGACTGCGTCGTCGTCTCGCGGTCGGTGATATCGAAGGCAGCCACCACCGCGCGACCGCCTGCGTCTCTGATGGACACCGCCAAAGCGGTGGCTTTTACCAGGTTGCGATGCGTGTGAATAATAACGTCAAAGCCATCTGCCGCCAGCCTTTGGCAGATAGCGGCACCAATGCTACCGCTCCCGCCCGTCACCAAGGCACGTTTACACATCAGGGGCTTCCTGTTGGGCCGCCACGAAAATAATGATCCGACCCCTAACGAGTATACGTCGGTCAGTAGCGATAGCGAAGTTGTAAAGCAAACTACTGTGCGCCGCGAGTCTTGTTGCACTAACCGCCAGATCGCCCTCGATATCGTCGAGGCGCGTTATTTCCAGACATAATTCGCGGACACTCGCGAGGTAACCAGCACCGGTCCTTTGAGGCTCACCGCCCTCTTTCGCCCGGACTAATGCATCATGTACAGCCATGGCCTGTGCCGCATACTCGACGGCGCAAATCGCACCCAGCCGTCCACCCACACGCAATGGGTTGCTTGCGCTTCGATGGCTGCTCGCGACACAGAGAATCTGCTCGTCATCCCAGCGCTCTACGCAATCCAGCAAGAGCATATTGCCTTTATGCGGAAGGTGATCGGAGATCCACTGACGACCTATCGACACGGCGCCACTTCGAGCAGCAGATATTGAGAAGGCAAATACTCCAATACGATATTTCCGGTATCGCGCCGCGCGATGGCTTGCAGCAGCGGCAAACAACGCGCTGCGGGGATGGCTCTGGAGAGATCGTCAAGCAGCACGTCGGACATCGCTTGCCCCGGCAACTCGGCAAAGGGCAGGTCGCCGGCAATCTGGATCTGCGCCAGAGATTTTCCGGGATGCGGCGTTATCGTCAATAACAATGCAACCGCAAAAATATCGGGTACCGGGCGAACGGTGGACAGCGGAAAGGGATAATCCTGATCACTGGCCACCAGCAACACAGGGGTACGGAGCGACACCAGCAGCGATACGGCTTCTAACAGGCCAGCCGCAAAACTTCCATCATAGGCGCTCACCACAGACGATGGCGCCATCGCACCCGTGGCAATACCCCAGTAACCAGAAATCGCGTTATGCACGGAATTGTGAAACTGGGTGGGCGATATCAGATGGTCGCCAGCGGCCAGCGCGGAACAAATGGCGTTGCAGATATCCCCATCGCCCCCCGAAGAGGCAAACACCGATGCCGGCTCCGCAGGCAAGACATCCGCCATGGCGCAGGCCGCATATCCCACCTGCAGTGCGGCCATAACCCCTCTGCTGGCGCGGCGTCGTTCTGCCGGGGGTAAGGATTCCGGCGGCGACAATATCGTCTTTCCGGGCAGATAAGTATGTTCACCCTTCAGTAAACATACGGCCTCTTGCCAGCTTTCGATGCCCGGCCCCAACACTCCAATGCCGTCCACATACACAGGATGCATAGCGAAACCCCGGTTCGTTAAATGGGATGGCCAAAAATCAGGCTGCAGTTACTGCCACCAAAACCGAATGAATTACTTAACACCGTGGAGATCGCACCTCCCTGATTTTGGGAAATATAATTAATTTTCATCGCATGATCCCGCGGTCCGGTATACGGACTCGACGGCATAAAGCCGTTTTGAATGGCCAATACGCATATGGCCGCTTCCAAAGCGCCGGCGGCACCCAATGTATGACCCGTAGCCCCTTTCGTCGAGCTGCAAGGTGTTGCGGTACCGAAGACATTCGCTATGGCAATTGCCTCTGCCGCATCATTTGCAACAGTGCCAGTACCATGCAGATTAATATAGTCAACATGCTCAGGATCCAATCCTGCGGAGCTCAACGCGCGCTCCATAGCCAGGCGCGCACCCAGACCCTCCGGATGTGGTGAGGACATATGATAGGCGTCGCTTGATTCGCCGACACCCAACAACCAGACGGCTTCGCGATCCTGAGGACCGGCCACTCTCTCCACAAGCATATACGCGGCCGCCTCCCCAATAGAAATGCCCGCCCGATCACCGTTAAATGGTCGACAAGGTTCTTTAGCCAAAAGACCCAGAGACTCAAAACCATAGAGTGTCGTCGCGCATAATGAATCCACACCGCCCACCACTGCCGCATCAATCAGGCCGCAATCTATCATCCGCTGGGCGGTGGCGAAGACCTTCGCACTGGAAGAACATGCCGACGAAACCGCCACCGCAGGCCCTGCAAGAGCAAGCTTACGCCGGACAAATTCCGTAAGGGAATAAGGGCTATGGGTACCTGCATATACGAATTCTGCCGGTAGCTGGCCATTCACTGCGTCACGATGTTGAAACGCCCACTCGGTACGTGACATACCGGCAGTGCTCGTTCCCAGGAAAACACCCACGCGTCGTCGCCCCCAGCGACCGACGGCCGCCTCAACAGCATCTGTAAAACCATCTTGAGAAAGTGCGAGCTGGGCAAGGCGATTATTACGACAATTGAAGTCGCGCAGATCTGCATCCATTTTTTCGTCATCCACGCCAGCCACTTCACCGACCCATGTATCGACGACCATGTCGCGGAATACACAAGGCGCGAGCCCACCCCGCCGCCCATGCAATGCGGCCAAGGTCTGCTCCAGACCGCGTCCAATGCAACTTGTAGCGGTCACGCCAGAAATCATCAGAATGGACATATATATTATAAATCAATGTGATATTGTAACACCATTGTGATGGCGAAGTGGCCAAAAGTCAACCCGCACCCGCTGATCACACCGCCTCCCGATGCCCTCTTCGCTGGCAAACCCCGCCACAGAGGATGGTGGACGGCACCTTATTCTGGGTTACAATCCCAACACTACGTTCGACGAGGGAGCACCGGCAGAAACAAGAGAACGGTGCACTCCTGACAACGCGTGCAGAGCGAATAAAGCCATGCACACTCTGGCAGGCCAGCGGAATCTGACGTACAACGACAGTCAAAATGGAGATACTTAAAGAATGGCCCTTACCCCAGAAGAAGCAGACTTAAGCCGTTTAATTATAAAATCCTTGAACCTGCCAGGGGACCCTTTGCAGGTAGATCCAGAAGCCCCACTCTATGGCGGTCCATTGGGCTTGGATTCTATTGATCTCCTGGAGCTGTCTATGGTAATCACCAAGAAATATGGGGTAATGCTATCTGGCGAAGGAGCCAATAAAACAGAGATATTCAGTTGCCTAAGAAACCTTTGTAATTACGTACAAAACCATCAACCTGGCTAAGCACAACACTCCCTCAACAGTAAGCCTCTGCGCTCACAATGTGTGTTGTATTATCACTTTTCTTCGCTCAACCAAGCTGGCAGAAAATAAAAGAGCCAATATCACGCCGGGAGCAACCGTGGCACCAATTGCCTGAAGGACTGGGACTCCGGAGAACGCCAGGGGCGCAAAACCGATGACCGTGGCCATATTGGCAACAACTAAAGATACTAAAGTACGCGATGAGCCTTCTCCGTTCAGCTGTCCTCCACGATCAAAGAATAGTGCGTAGTTAGACCCAACGGCAACTATCAACATCAGCCCAATGAGATTCATAATGTTCAACTCGATACCCATCATCACAAATACAGCCACCACCGAAAGTACTGCAGCAATTAATGGTAACATGATTCGAATAACGCGCATCACGGATCGAAAGACCACTAACAATAAAATGATAATACCTAAAACACCAGTCAGAGAAAGCTTGAGAGCATTCCTGATATACCCGGAATAAAGCGTGTTTGTGGCGCCAGAAATGTCAACAAAAATAGCATCATCAACATGATTATGCGTCATTACTGCTTGCACTGCCTTAGAGTCAACCTTACCGGATGATGGCGCTATAACAGGTAATAATACGCTCCACTCCTGGCCATGATGCACAAGCATACTGTCTACCATTTGCCGAACACTTGCTGGCAGCTCAGCATAAGTCAGTGGCGGCAGCTTCCGCTCCCGCTCTACCGCGTGGACAAACGGGGAGAGCCGTGATGCTGACACTGGCAGGCCGCGCACCGCTGCTTCTAAACGCGCGGTCAAAACAGGTTCCGAAGGCAAAGCTGATCTTCGCTCCACTTGGGATCCTACGCCGGGCAAAAAACGAGTAGGTGTTTGAAAGCCACCAATAATACCAGAGACCTGGAGCCGTTCTAATAGCGGCTCAATTTTACTAGCTTCTTCCAGAGCCAAGTTACGGGTTGGTCTGGAGACAACCAGCAGATATCCTGCATCAGGTATCCCCATATCCTTACGCAACTTCGCATAGAGTAACTGATCGGCTTTAGGAACCGGACTAAGTGCCGACAGTTCGTGACTCCAGATATGATCACGATGGACAACCAAAATGCCACTCGCAATGACTGTCAATAGAATAACGACCCATCTTGCGGACGACAGCATACGCATAATGTCGAGAAGAATATCACCCACCCGCTCGAAATCGCGCCGCTTAAAATGATGCAATGGCAGTCTCGGCAATACAAAGCGGGTAACACCCGCGGCGGTGAGTAGGCCGGTAATAGCATAGAGGCCGAGCTGTGCGAGTCCTGGCAGGTTAGAAAACAGCAGACTGGCAAAACCGGCCACTGAGGTGAAAACGCCCAGCCTGATGATGGGCCAATATTTTTTTTTCCATAACTCCGCACCAGTAGCCATTTCCCCGGCCTGCACGAAGAAATATATTGAATAATCTACAGCTTCCCCGATCAGCGCCGTGCCGAATCCCAAAGTGATATCATAAACCATCCCAAAACCTAAAGACACCGCCGCAATACCAACGACAACACCAGACATCACGGGTACAAGGCTGAAAGCGAGCACCGCCAGCGACCGGTATACGAACAAAAGCAGCATAATAATTAATGTGCCACTTATCAGCGACATCAACTCTGCGGCATGGACGATGGTATCGCGCGCCGCCACAGAAATCACACCCACACCACTCAACTGTAACTTGATGTTTTGGTCAGAGCTCCCCATGTCCCTTTGCGCCAACCTGAATATATTTTTTATAGTAGCTATCGCCTGTTGTTGTGCGTTACTATCCGATCCCGGAAATCGCGTTTGCAACAAAAGCAATGCGCTATCTCCAGTCGAGGATACCCACACACCATCCAGGACTCGCGGTTTCGCCATTCCACTCATCCCCTTCGCCATGCCAATCATGGCTCCAGTAGGGTCACTCGGGAAAAGCGCTACCATTGCCTCACCGCCTGGAGTAGCCAGGTCATTGAGTGTCTTTTCTATCGCATCGTGCAACCCTCTTACCGAAAATAGCTCCGGCTTGGTAGCTGCACTCAACAAATAACGGTGCGTGAATAGATAACTATATATTTTGGAATTCACGCCCGCATTCCCATTACTCACAAATTCAAATTGGTTATTCTTACGGAGATCGCGAACCATTTGAGTGGAAATACGCGCCCTTGCAGCGGCATCGCCGCCGTTGATCCCCACTAAAATCTTGCGTGAGAGCACACCATTGCGCAACTGCTCGTTCAATAACTCCTGCTGTGCGCTAGATGATCTTGGCAAAAATTCGGATAGCGTGGACTCAAATTTTGTATTGATTATTATGCCAATGGCGCCGATCAGAATCGCCAGCCACACGCCCAGAATCAACCATCGGAATTTTCTCATGGAGTAGACGAATTTCTTATACTAATAAACGACCAATCGTGATTTGCTTTTACAATTTCAATACTGCGTACCAGGTGCCCGATACCACTAACGGTGATATGCTTGATCTGTTTTGCAAACGCATTTTGCTTCGGTACCAGAATTAACGTCCAGCTATTTTTTTTGCCTTTGAGGGAAAGCATAAAATGCGTCTCTAACAGCTCCGTATTTCCGGTCAATACCCCGCGAATACTATCGACAAAGGCGAGCAGTTCCGGATGATCGTCCAATTTAATAGTATATTTATCCATGGTGAGAACATTGCCTTGTACCAGCATCACCTGATCTCTGGGTTTGACAGTGTGCATTTCCAGCGTATCCGGTGCCACAAAGCGCATATTGCCAGATGATTGTATTGGCTTATCCAAAAACCCAATATACTTGGTCTCTACAAAAGAGGCCTGGCTAGACTTCACTTGCGCCAATGCATGCATTAATTGTGTTATGTTCCAGTCTGCCGCGGAGGCCGCTTGTATTATCATGGAGCCCCCGAGGAAAAAAGCGAGCACAGCGCCAATGACATATCTTCTGGGCAGATAAAATATTCGCCGAAGCAGTAGTGATCTGAAAAATAAAATGTTACTACTGGGCGCGGTGATCGCGGCCAGAGACTCCGGTTGAGCGCGCTCAGTACTCATTTTATATGATCCTCTCTCACTTAAATATTAGAAGTTTTTACCCAAAAATCATAAAAGTTAAACCAATTATAAGGGGCCATATGGCAGCAATTTTCAATCTCATTGACATAGGTTAACATCGCATCCTGAATAGCCTTGTCCTGATCCAATTTCTCTACCGAAGAAAAATCGGCAATCTGCTTTATAAATATTTCATAGTGCCCTGGACCCGTATAAAGACCGGCCATAAAATACAAGGGCCGATTGAGCAGTGCCGCAATACGAAAAGTGCCGCTCGGCCATGCGGCGGGCTCTCCGAGGAATGGGACGATCCGCTTTTTCTCTGACCCGACGGACCGGTCACCGAGGAAACCAACCAACGCACCCATTTCCAATTGCTCCTGAACACGCAGCATCGTGTCCCAACGACCGAGTGGGATAATATTAGGTCGCTCTCCGGTTTTCATGCTCGCCAGCGTGGCATTGAGTTTTTTTGCATTATCCTCATACATCACCATCACCACCGGCACCCCAGGATACTTCAGACCGACAGACCGCAATACCTCAAAGCTGCCCAGGTGCGCCCCCACCAGCAGGGCTCCACGCATGTCGGCAATCGCCTGTTCCACGTCTTTGGACAAATGCGACTGGATAGTAAACGATGAATCATCATTACTGAGCAGATACACTCTATCGTGAATCGTCGTAGCAAACGTCAGGAAATGACGATAGATATCTCTGGCATCGGCGCGGCGCCCGAGAACGCGGGTAAGGTAGACCCGGGAGGCAACCCGCGCAGCGGGCGCAAAAAGCAAAAAATAGCCCGCAATCAAATACAACACCACACGACCGACAGTCCTTCCCATCTTTTTCGAAATCCAGATCATCAGGCGCAGCATAAATCGGCTTCCCCGCTCGGGGCTTCTAAACCACTCGCTATCCGGCGATTGTTGAACCGTGCTAAACCGGTGAACCATTATTAGAGTCGCTCCAAAACATGCCCAGAGAAGTCGCCGGATGCGACCAGACGAGCGCCCGCATGGACTTCAAAGGTCATGGGCAGTGCATCTGCCACGAGCACGCGAAGATTCAGCAATTCACCAGGTGCCGCCGTGCTGTAGAATTTCGCCGAGCTAATACTGCAATCATTTATCGGCAAATCTCCCGTTGCGGCCATAGCGCAAACAATCTCATCCAGAAGCAAGGCGGCGGGCACAATCGGATTTCCCGGAAAATGGCCAGCGAATACCGGGTGCCCAACCGGAATTGTAAACCTATGGTCATAATATTTCAGACGAACGCTCCTCATTACCCATCAAAGCTTCGACCATTGCTTTTAAGGCTTCTCGTGAGATCTTACCAGTAGTGTTCCTAGGCAGGCTATCCACGATCTTTAGCGGGCGAGGAATAAACGCTGGATCCACACACTGCTTGAGCCGCTCAATTATTATTTCTACATCCAAGTCCGGGGCCACCGCAAATGCCACTAAACGTGTTACTCGCCCATCATCACTTTCATCGGGCATAAAAAACACCCCATCCAGAACTCCGGAGACAGATGTGAGCTGATGATTTAAATGTGAAATAGAACTACGTTTCCCTGCTATATTTACGAGATCCTCCATCCGCCCATATAACAGAAAATGTTGTTCATCCACTATTTCTACGGCGTCGCCAACCGCCATCGCCTGCTGCAAATGCCCGCCCTGTATCCTAATCCGATCACCCTTCGTCATCCACGACAATCCCGGGAGCAAATGCCACTCCTTCGTTTGGCTCGTGCGCCTCGTTGCCACTACGCCAGTTTCCGTGGAGCCATAAATTTCGAGCAGCTCGCCGCCAAAGCGGGCTTCTGCGCTTACTGCGAGATCCCGAGTTAGTGGTGCCGTGGCCGAAAGCAGCAAATCCACACTTGGCAATGGCGTATCAGTAGCGAGCATAGAACGAAGGTGAACAGGAGTACTGATCAAAACGCGCGGTCGCGCTACTGAGGAAATTCCTGCATAGATATCCGCTGGGTAGAAATAGCGCTCCGTGGCGATTATACCAGCACATTGCCAAAGCATAAGAATGGTAGATTCAAAGCCATACATATGCTGTGGTGGAACGGTACCTACCACCGTGTAGGTGCGGCCATCGAGCAACCCCAGGCGCTGAGCCTCCGCCCGCACCGAATGCACGAGATCTCCCCATGTTTTAAGGTGAGGTACGGGTATTCCAGTCGACCCCGATGTAAACACGTAAGCCACCGGGAGCGATTCATCCAGGCGCGGGATAGTGGGTGAGCTATCGACAGGCGCATTTGGCAGAACAATCGGAAACGCCAGGTATGGGAAGCCCATATCATTCCCATCATCGCCAATGCAAAACAGGTCTGGCGCGAAATCGACTATTTTTTTAACACTTTCGGTGGTGTACGTGGAAGGCAGCAAGCTGGTTTTCCCGGCAACCATTGCCGCCGCGAGGCCTACCATGAAATGGTACCGATCCTGACAGGTATTCAGCAAATGCTGTCCAGGCCGGAGTAGCTGTCGGATATAATTCACATCAGCCAGGAATTGCCGCAGAGTGACACCTCGGCCTTGGCGAATGGCCACGGCATCATCCAGTGATTGATGCGTCATCATCGGGAGATAATTCATACCTAGAAAAACCCCCTGTTAAAAAATAAACATCATAAATTCCAAATTATGAATCCGATTTTATAATAGCAACGGATTGCCTGTCGGCAAAATAAGCCCGGACGCCAGCCCCCATACTGCCCCGCTCACTGATGGGGATTTGGCGGCAACGAACAGCGTATTCAATGATAAACATTAATGCAATCAATACTGTGCTAGCCGCACCGGAAATCAATACCCATACATGCTGACCAAGGATAAAAAATATTAAAAACAATAAAATTGCCAGCGCTGTAAAGAATAGTGTCCATGCCACCGTCACCTGGCGCGTATAGCGCGCCAGTCGTGCATTCAGTGGACCATGCACCATCTCTGCAATCCGTGAGACCAGCGGTATGTGGCCGGAGCGCAAAGTGAGTCCGAAAGCAAATGCTAACAGGGTAAACAGCGCACTCCGCTGCACCATACATATCCAGCCAACATAGTGCGCAATAGTCGCACTATTACGCCATATTATTACGCCAGAAATAGCAGCCATCATAACCCAAAATTCCTTAAAGCGCGCACACCGAGACACCAGAAATAGGGCAACCATAACAGGTATAAATGCCGAAAGTACAACCAGTGCATTCGGATTTTTTGCAGAAATATCCACATAGGTGAGCATTTGATAGCCGATCAGGACAGACAGAAAAAGTACACCTTTCCAAAAAGCATGCATACTGCTTGCGTTACCCCCCGTCGCCATCAACGCTGCACCTTTATCAACAAGAACTCCCACACCTTTTCTCCTTAAAAAATCGGCCATAAAATGGGGAAGGCGTATCATATTGGCACGTTACAACGCAGTTATTTCAGAAAGTGATAATGATCCCGCCTGATTCTTTATCACTTGGGAGGGGGCAGCGAACGATTATTCGCCGTACCGCGTCCCCGCAGGGCGCTCCAAAATTCGATCGCTCCCGCCTTTGCCGCATGCCCAACGTCGACTGCACTTTTCGCAATCCCAACGCCAACCTCTTTCCCGACCTGACCGATTCTATGTGCGGTGGAACCAAGCGCGCGCCCGACATGCTGGGCTTCGCGCTTCAAAGGTACGCCATTGGCGTACACCGCTACCGGGAACGCGAGGCTGATCACAAGCGTCAATAACGCTATGAACGCCTTGTTCGTCTTTGTGGTGTTTTTGAACTGATGACATTTTCTCATAACACCCCCAGGCATCTCCTCAACGTCGCATGCTTGAACCTATAGACAACTGGAGTTGCCCTAATCAAATTGCGCCGACCTCGTGGTCTTCAAAATGAGTCACGATGATATGCGACTACCCGCTCCACTTCATTCTTGGCACCCAGGATAACGGGGACACGCTCGTGCAAACCCTGGGGATCGATATCCAGGATCCGCGTCGTACCGGTGCTGGCCACGCCGCCCGCCTGTTCTACCAGATAGGACATGGGATTGGCCTCGTAGAGCAGACGCAGCTTGCCGGGCTTTTTCGGATCACGCTGATCAAAGGGATACAGAAAAATGCCGCCACGGCACAGAATGCGATGCACGTCCGCAACCATGGAGCCAACCCAGCGCATGTTGAAATTGCGCTGACGGGGTCCATCCGTACCCTGATTGAGTTCGTCGATATAACGTTGCACCGGTTTCTGCCAGTGGCGATGGTTGCTCATGTTGATCGCATATTCGCTGGTGTCCTCGGGAATACGCATCTGGCTGTGGGTCAACATATACTCACCGATGGATGGATCAAGGGTAAAGCCATTGACCCCGTAGCCGGTGCTGTACACCAGCATATTGCTGGAACCATAAAGGGCGTAGCCGGCACAGACCTGCTCCACACCGGGTTGGAGGAAGTCGGCGAGTTCCGCGTCACGCCCGGCTACTGGTGCCTTGAGGATGCTGAAAATGGTCCCGACGCTGATACCGACGTCGGTATTGCTGGAACCGTCCAGGGGATCAAAAAGTAATAGATATTTGCCGCGCGGCACATTTTGGGGGATGGCGTAAGGATCATCCATCTCCTCAGAGGCCATGCCGGCAAGATGGCCAGTCCAGTCCATGGACTTGAGGATGGCTTCGTTGGAGATGATATCCAGCTTTTTCTGGACTTCACCCTGCACGTTATCTGTCCCCGCGCTACCCAACGCTCCCACCAAAGCACCGCGATACACCTGCGCCCCAATAAATTTGCAGGAAATGGTGAGATCGTTGAGCAAAGCGGCGAAGTCGCCAGAGGCGCCGGGGTAGAGGCGCGTTTCTTCAATAATAAATTGGCTGAGGGTGGTGCCGATATGCATGGTACGGTCCTTTACTGGAAGAGGGTTGATCGTCTAGAGGGCACTGAGGCCCAGTTTGAATTTTACCGTGGATTCTACCGCGCGTGCCGTTCCCTGGTCCAACCATTGCAGTAACTGAATATGAAAGCGATGAATACCCCCACTGATTTTCGGATAATAATCGGCTTGATCTGTCAGTTCCAGACAAATCAAAGAGGGCGGACGGCGCGGATCCAAAGGCGCACCATAACGCCCCTCCGGGGCTTCCACAGTCAACCATGTGCAGGAGTCGCGCAATAAGGCGAGGATCAGATCAGTGCTATTCTGTAAAATCCTCAAACTGTTCTGCCAGTTATTCAGCAGACCGTGGAGCCGCGCGGGGGCTTGCTGGTTCCAGAACGCCAGGATGGGCAGATCACAGTCCGCAAGCCCCCCGGCCACACCCAATCGGCCGCGCGCGAGCTGGATGATTTCCTGATGGCGCAACAATTGGCCGAAAGGTTCACGGTGCTCGCGCAGCACTTTGAGCTGTTGGTCTATGCGAAATTGCCAGGCGCGCAAAGGGATTTCGTCAATCTCCGGGTTTTGCGCCCAGACAGCGAGGCTCTGCCCAAGCCGTTCCAGTTCCAGAATGATATCAAGGCGCAACTCCGGGCGGCTGCAAAAATCAAGCAGTTCATTGAAAGGACGCAAGGCATCGCGCAGACCGGTTGTGTCCGCCACTTCCTGTTGCACCTGCGCAAAGACGCTCTCCAAGCGCAACAAAAGGCGTGCGCGTTCATGGAGTGGGTGTTCATAAACGGCCATGCCGTACCTCATTCAAGAGTCACCGCCACTGCACGAAGCCACGGTGCCACGAAACAGCGCACCATTTCCGGGCAGTACCCCACAGGTTGCCACAGGTGCTTTCCCTAAGCAAATCGTTATGTTCCCTGCAAATGACGAAGATAGAGAGCAACCTGGGTCTGCAACTCAGGCAACGACCCTTCATTGGGAATAATCCAGTCGGCGGCGGCATTACGCACAGCACGATCACATTGCGCCGCCAGCACCGCAGAGATTTGGCCCTCTGTCCAGCCAGGACGAGCACGCAGGCGCTCTACTTGCACGGAGCGGGGACAATCGACGACCAGGACCTGATCCAGCAATGGGCGATAGCCATTTTCGACCAGCAGGGGCACCACCCAGACTATTAGAGCTTGTCGATGCCTTCTACTCCATGCATTGCTGGCCGATATAAAGGATGCACGGATAAGGGGATGGAGAAGGGCTTCCAGCCAGACTTTCGCCGCCGGATCACTAAAAATCCGTGCCCGCAATGCGGCGCGATCGAGGCCACCTTCTTCGCCTAGAAAAGTCGGGCCAAAATGGGCAATAATGGCTTGCAGGGTCGGGCTGCCCGGCACCACCAGTTCGCGGGCGATGGCATCAGCATCCAGCACCTGGGCGCCCGCCGCCTTGAGCATCTCGGCGACCGTGCTTTTGCCGCAGGCCACCCCTCCTGTCAGGCCAATCCGCAGTGCCATTCAGGAACCCAGCAGGTGTAGATAGCCGGAGAGGATGGCTTGCGGCCACAACAGCAGGAGCCAGCCCCCCAGCGCCAGATAAGGACCAAAGGGCATGGCATAGTCCCGGCCCTTACCGCGCAGCAGAAAGCTCAGGGCGACCAATCCGCCACTCAGTGCCGCAATAAACAGGGTTAAAAAGACCGCCTGCCAGCCCAGCCAAGCACCGATCATGCCGAGCAATTTTAGGTCGCCGCCGCCCATTCCGTGCCGCCCGGTCGCCCGATAATACACCGTGGCCAGCAACCACAGACTGCCATAGCCAATGCATACACCGAGCAAGGCATCCAGGGGCGTTACCAACCCTATCCCCGGCCATAAAAGTGCCGACCCATTCAGCAGTAACCCGATCAGCAGTCCCGGCTTGGTAATACGATCAGGCAACAGTTGCGTCTCCAGATCAATCATGGCCAGCGCCAGCAGTACCCAGGTGAATACCAAGGCCGGGATCAGTTGCCAGGTGAGGCCCAGTTGCCCGACGACCACCAGACTGAGCAGGCCGGTCAGGAGTTCCAGCGCCGGATAACGCCAGGCAATAGCGTTGCCGCAAGCATGGCAGCGGCCACGCAACAACAACCAGCTCAGGACCGGGATATTTTCCCAGGGCCGCAGCAGATGGCCGCAGTGCGGGCAGTGCGACGCGGGATGAATGATGGATTCGTGGCGCGGCACCCGATGTACCACCACATTCAGGAAGCTGCCGATGAGCAGACCGAGCAGAGCAATTAAGAGATAGGCTACACTCATTGCATCCTGTGTCATGCAATTTCTTCCAGAGACAATCTGCTGAGTCGCAGTTCCAACGACTGCACACTGACACCCAGCAAATCTGCGGCATGATGCCGGTCGCCTCCGGTCTGCTCCAGCATCTGGCGCAGCAATGCTGCCTCGGCCGTGTCTAAACCAGCTGCCGCAACACTTACCGATACAGCGGCAAGCGCGCTGCTTTCTGGCGCCACGCTGCCAGAAGATATAAGTTCTTCAGGTAGAATATCGTCCCGCTGTAACGCGAGACGACGCTCCAGCAAATTTTCCAGCTCGCGGACATTGCCGGGGAAGGCGTAGCCACCCAGTCGCGCAAGGATCCCTGCGGGCAACCGCGTCGGCACACCAGGCTGCGCACCCCCGATACGTTGCAGAATCACCTCTGCCAACTGCGGAATATCTTCCGGATGCTCGCGCAAGGGGGGCATTTGGAGGCGCACGACATCCAGCCGATACAGGAGATCCCGACGAAAGTTACCGGCGATAACCATCTCTTGCAAATCGCGGTGGGTAGCGGAGATGAAACGCAGATCCAGGGGAATTTCCCGCGCGGCACCCAGCGGACGAATGCTGCGCTCTTGAATAGCGCGCAGGAGCTTAACCTGCACCATCATCGGTAGTTCACCGATCTCATCCAGGAAAATGGTGCCGCCATTGGCCGCCACAAAGAGCCCCTCGCGGCGCTGTACAGCACCGGAGTAAGCCCCCTTTTCGGCACCAAAGAGCTCACTTTCGACCAGTCCCTCGGGAATGGCACCACAGTTGACTGCCACGAAAGGTTTGTCGTGACGGACCCCCGAGGCGTGGATCGCACGCGCTGCCAACTCCTTACCAGTACCAGACTCACCGGTAATATGTACTGGCGCATTACTTCGCGCAACACGGCGGATATCGTCGCGTAAGCGCCGCATGACCGGAGAATCGCCCACCAGCCTTTGCGTACCGTCCGAACCAACGGGTGACAGGCGAGCGAGATCGACAGCTTGCGATATCAGTCGCCGCAGACGCGCAAGTTCGATGGGTTTAGCCATGTAATCAAAGGCCCCTGCCTGCATCGCCTCGACGGCGCCATCAGCGGAGGAGTAGGCGGTAATCATGGCGACCGGCACTTGCGGATGCAACACGTGCAGACGACGTACCAGATCAATACCCGAACCATCCGGCAAACGCAGATCACTCAAACATAAAGAGGGGGGACCTTCGGCGAGGCAGGCGTAGGCCTCTGCGAGGGAATAGGCACCGATGACAGCGATGCCCATACCTTGCAGCGTAATGCCCAGCAATTCAACGATATTCGGCTCATCATCCACGATCAGGGCAGGTGGCAACACGGAAAAATCGGCCATCATTCCTCCCCCTCCAGGCACCAGCAGGGGAGAAAAATCCGGAATAGCACACCGCCCTGTGGATGATTTTCACAATCAATGCGACCACCATTGATACGCAACAGCTCGCGCACCATAGACAAGCCCAGTCCGGTACCCTGAGAATTGGTCGTAAAAAACGGCTCAAAAATACGCTCCATCACCTCCGGGTGCACACCCGATCCAAAATCCCGCAGTGTCACCATGACGGTTTCCTTGTCCGCATGCACCGTCTCGATTTCCACCCGCATCGTCGCATCTTCTTCTGTCACCCCATACTGCGCGCTGTTATGCAGCAGATTCCAGAATACCTGGCGTAGCTGCGCAGGATCGGCATAAACCTGAAGCTGCGGGGGAATTTCCCAGACAACAATCGTCATAGGTGCAAGTAGCGGGTCGGCCTGCAGCTGGGCGATGAGCACCTGCAACCAATTTGCCAACGGGATGGGTTCGGAATGCGCCGGGCTGGGGCGGGCCATCTCCAGTACCGATTCGACGATGGCATTGATGCGCACCGTCTCTCGTTCCAGTATCTCAAAAAGATGCCGCGAGTCGGGGTTTTCCACGCGCTCACCAAGCAAGTTACCAGCGTGCCGAATCACGCTGAGCGGGTTACGAATTTCGTGGGCAATATTGGCCGCCAGACGACCCAGCGCTGCCAGTTGGGCCTCCCGTTCGCGGGCACGCAATGCTGACGCATCGCGGAGCAGCAACAGACGATAGGGGCTCCGAGGCAGAGCGATGTTGCGTACCAGCAGGGTTTGTGCACCATCCTGCAGGGTTGGATCACGTCCACCCAAGGTGATTACCATCTCGCCGTCCCCCTGTGCTGGTTGTTGCAATGCGCTGGCCAGCTGCGGCTGCACCAGATCGAGGTCGGCGGGTGCGGAAGTCCATAGCCGGTATCCCGAAAGCGTTCGCGCAATGGGATTGCTGAGAATAACGCGGTTTTGCCGATCCAGCACGAAAACACCCACATCCATATGCTGCACAATTTCCCGATTCAGGGCGTTAAGATTGACAACCTCTGCATCTCTTTGCAGCGCCAGGCGGTTGCCGCGTTCCAGGCTGATGACCAGACTGTCGGCCAGCACTGCCACCGCCACCAACGCCAGAATATATATAAAAAGCTGGCCAAGCGGCGGGTGCACGGTCGTCATTCCACCCAGGAGTGGCTCACCAACCAGTAGCGTAAGCAATATCCACACAAAAACAAAAGCGCTTTTGCCGCGCAACAGGCTCGCCGTGGACACCAGCAGCAAGAAAGGAAGGATACTAAAGGGACCACTAACCCCTCCCCCGAAATACAATAACAGCAGCACCAGCAAGGTGTCGGTCGACACCTGAATCCAGGCGTGGCGACGCGGTTGCACCGGCCACCGCAACAAAAGTGCCAACAAATAACCGAGACTGACCGCGGCGGCCACCAGGGTGAGGACACGCAACAGCGTTACGTGTCCCCCCAGATCGATAATGGTCTCACTGGCTGGCAAGTGTAACAGGACCGCAATAACCGCGGTGATGAGCAAGCGGTAAGCGGAAATCCCCCAAAGGCGCCGCCAGTCGCCCACCATCTCCGGCATATTATGCGCCCCGCCACTGAGTTCTGCTGGACGTTACACCGCCATAATTCATCGCACCACTACCGCCCACTGTGTCGTATTTGTGACGCTCCGTACAAAATATCCGCGCAGACGGGGAGGCAAAATCAAAGATTGGTCACCCGCAAAACCTCCTCAAGGCTAGTGACGCCCTCCTTGATCCGCCTCAATCCATTTTGCCGCATGGTCAGTACCCCCTCCTGTGCCGCCTGCCGCGCTAGGTCGATGGAAGTACCTCCGCGCATAATGATTTCACGCATAGCATCGCTCACCGGCATCACCTGATAGAGTCCCATCCGACCTTTATACCCGGTGTTATTGCACTGATCACAGCCCGCCGCGCCCAGAGGGCGCCAGCCCTGCAGATCCTCGGGCGCAAATCCCGCCTCAATCAGGACCGATTCGGGAATGCGCAGCGGCTTTTTACAGTGCGGGCAGAGTTTGCGGGCGAGTCGTTGCGCCATCACCAGGTGCACACCGCCCGCTATGTTATAGGTAGGGATGCCCATATTTTCCAGACGGGTGAGACTCTGTGGTGCATCATTGGTATGCAGGGTGGCCAACACCAGATGACCCGTCTGGGCGGCTTTGATGGCCGTTTCCGCGGTTTCCAGATCACGCACCTCACCGACCATAATGATGTCAGGATCCTGGCGCAGGAAGGAACGCAAGGCCGCGGCAAAGCTGAGACCGATACGCTCGTTGATATTCACCTGATTGATCCCGTATACCGGGATTTCCACAGGATCCTCTGCGGTACTGATGTTGCAGTCGCCGGTGTTGAGAATATTCAGCGCGGTGTAGAGGGTCGTTGTTTTACCCGAACCCGTGGGGCCGGTGACCAGGATCATACCGTAGGGCCGGTGGATAGCCACTTCAAAAGCTTTGCGCTGGTCTGGCAAAAAGCCCAATTGTTCTATGGGCACCTTGGAACTGGCCGGATCCAGCAAGCGCAGCACAATGGTTTCGCCAAAACTGGTGGGCAAAAAAGAGACCCGGAAATCAATAACCCGTGCCGGTGGCACCCTGACCCGCAGACGGCCATCCTGGGGTAAACGCCGCTCAGAAATATCCAGGCGACAGAGAATCTTCAGGCGCGAAGTGACACCATCACGCAACGCCACCGGCGGATGCAGCACATCCTGCAATACGCCATCGAGGCGGTAACGCACCCGAAAATCCTTTTCATAGGGTTCCAGATGAATATCGGAAACCCCGCGTTGAATGGCATCCAGCAGCAATTGCCGGGCAAAACGCACCACGGGCGCATCCTCGACATTGCCATCATTGTCCTGGGCAAGATCGAATTCTTCCTGCTCTTCTTCGTCGCGCGGTTTATCCATGAAAACAGCGTCAATCCCGCCTTGCATACTATTGGTCGCGGCATTCACCGCCTTTACCAACTTATTGGCCTCGACCAGTATCGGCAATACCTGCAGGCCGGTGTTGAACTTCACATCTTCCACCGCCTTAAAATCCGTAGGATCTGCCATGGCGAGGTAGAGGGTGTCCCCATGCTTCGACAAGGGCAGCACCAGATAGCGGGTCATCAGTCCTTTGTCGAGCTTCCGGATGAGCAACTCATTAATCATGACTGCATCCAGATCGAGCATGGGCATGTTATAGCGCGCCGAAAGGTGCGCCATCAGCACAGTGGCAGGAACTGCCCCCTTCTCAACCGCGTAAAACAGCAGCGGCATCTTGCCACGCGCCGGATCGGCGGCAAGGCTTTGCAACTGTGCCTCGTCGCTTAGCCCGTTGCTGACTAATGCCCGCAATACGGGCGTCAACGCAATGTGTGCTGGATTTGTAGCCATCGGCGTAAGATCTCCTCCACGGCGGCGGTCTGCGGCAAAGTTCCCGTCCATATTCGAAAACTCTCCGCGCCTTGTTCTACCAACATGCCCAGCCCATCAATCGCGCCCAGCCCGGCCTGCCGGGCGGCGCGTAGTAAAGGCGTTGTCAAAGGGTTATAGACGATATCATATACACTGCCATTTTTGGGCATGCGGGTCAGATCCAATTCCGGGTGATGTTCCCCATGCAAGCCCCGCACGCTGGTATTGATCAGTAACACACTGAGGGGCAACACCGCAGACAGTGCCCCCGAGTCCAACGGAATGGGGTGCACCGGGAGATCGGGAAACTGTGCAGCCAGAGATTCGGCACGCGGCAGGTGGCGATTTGCTAAATAAATGGCCGGACATCCGGCATGACCGAGCGCGTAGACGATGGCCCGGGCCGCCCCCCCCGCGCCAATCACCGTCGCCGGATATTGTTGCCAGCCAAGCCCTGTGGCACGCTCCAGCGCCCGCTGAAAACCGAGTGCATCCGTATTGTATCCTTCCATGCCCGAGGGCGTGAAACACACGGTGTTCACCGCGCCGATGGCACGCGCCGTCGCGCTGAGCTGCTGCATCAGCGGCAACACGGCCTCTTTATGGGGGACCGTAACATTCACGCCGCGCACACCAAGCGCCGGCAGTCCGGCCAGCGCCGTGGCGATCGCCTCTGCATGCACCGGAAAGGGCACATAAACCAGGTCCCGATCCTGCTGCGCGGCAAAGAGACGATGCATCCATGGCGAGAGACTGTGCGTGACCGACTGACCGAGAATGCCATAAACGGCCGTTCCGCCGCCGGGATGCCAGCAATTGCTGATGTCAGGCTGTGGGAAGCGCCCCATATGATCTTTCCTTTGCGGTGATTTCCATCCTTTTCGAGAGATGGACAAGCAGATCTGGCCAGTTATCTCCGGGCAGAATATTACCCAGAGTCATGGGGCGTTGCGCCCCGGTAACGTGCGCCCAGGGCAGACGCTGCCCCAGCAAACACTGGCCGCCCAGCCAGGCAAAAGCCAACGCCTCCAAAGCCTGACTGGGAATGCCGCTGTACTGCCCACCGTGCACAATTCGGGTCTCTGCCAGGGCCCCTTGTAGAACGCGCATCAGAGTCGGGTTTTCGGCACCGCCACCGAACACCAGCATTTCTGCAGCACCCGGTGTCCAAGTCCTTATCGCCTGTGCCACAGAAACCGCGGTCAATGCCGTCAGTGTGGCCAGAAAATCCGCCGCGGTGCCCTGCCAGGATGACCACCATTGCGTCACCAGGGGCAACCCGAACACTTCCCGCCCGGTGCTTTTGGGGGGTGGCTGCCGGAAAAACCTGTGGGTCAGCAGGTCCGCTAACCATACAGCATCGCAAAGTCCGTCAGCGGCCATTTGGCCATCCACATCACAGGTCAATCGCCCAGCACTGCACAAATGCATGGCAGCATCCATCAGCACATTGCCTGGCCCACAGTCGAAAGCCAGCAATGGACGGGGGTCGTCCATGCCCGGCAACCAAGTCACGTTGGCCATACCACCGAGATTGAGTACCAGACGGGGTTGTTTTTCCTGAAAGCAGAATTGATGGAAAGGTGGCACCAGCGGCGCCCCTTCTCCCCCGGCCGCCACATCGGCACGCCGGAAATCGTGGACCACGGTCAGACCGGTGGCCACGGCAATATCAGCCGCCGCACCAATTTGCAGCGTAAAGCCGGGTGCCGGGTGCGGTTGATGACGAATGGTTTGCCCGTGCAAGGCGATAAAGTCTACCGGACCGAGATGGGCAATAGCAGCGCTCGCCAATTGCGCGTAACAGGCACCCAGACGCCGGTCAAGCCGCGCCATCGCCTCAACGCTCAGTGGCCGGTTGGCAGCCAGCACCTCCGCACGCAAAGCCGGATCAAAAGAGCACCCAAAGATACCCTGGTAACCCGCACAACCCGCGACGTCAAAATCCAGCACAGCGGCATCTACACCGTCGGCGCTGGTTCCAGACATCAGACCCAGACCACGCAAGGCGGCCTACCCAGCCAACAAGCGCGTCAACCAGTGCAGCATCAACGCATCAATGATCCTCGTCATGCGCTCCGTGCCCATGCACATGACCATGGGCCAGCTCTTCGGTAGTGGCATCCCGCACTTCCAGCACCGTCACATCGAAGTTCAGCGTCATCCCAGCCAGCGGGTGATTGAGATCGACGGTAATTTCGTTGCCTTCGATATCGATTACCGTGGCAAGGCGTGTGCCATCTTCAGTCATGGTTTCAAACTGGGTGCCGATCTCCAGTTCTTCCGGGTCGTCAAAATCTTCCACACCCACTACTTCAACCAGATCTTCGTCCCAATCGCCATAACCTTCTTCGGGTGGGATGGAAACCTCTAGCTTATCACCGACACGACGCCCCGCCAGAGCCTGCTCCAGGCCGGGGATGATGCCGTGGTGGCCATGGAGATAGACGAGGGGCTCTTCACCCACAGAGCTGTCAATCAGCTCCCCCTCTTCATCGGTCAGGGAATAGTCGATAGTGACGACTTTGTCTTTGCTGATCATCATGGCGCGAGTCCTATGGGTTAAAAGCCTGAAAAAGGTACTGCTAAGGTAGTTTCGAGCCGATTTTAGCCTGACTGCGCGGAAACGGCAAAATTTTCCGAGCTCTCCCAATGACGCCAATGGGGTTCAAGAATCTGACTGAACGCCGCCATCCAGAGGGGGTTGTCATTGAGCGCAGGAATATAGCGTAGCTCCTGGCCGCCCGCCTGGAGGAAAGTTTCTTTGCCTTCCAGGGCAATTTCCTGCAGTGTTTCCACACAGTCCGCACTAAACCCGGGGCAGACGACATCGATGCGGAACACTCCGGAATGTGCCAACTCAACGAGTGTTTTATCCGTATAGGGCTGCAGCCATTTGGCGGCGCCGAAGCGACTCTGGAAAGTTTGTACCCATTGTTCATCAGACAAAGCGAGCTCCTTTACCAGCAGTGCGGTGGTCTTCTCGCATTGGCTACGGTAGGGATCGCCCTTAGCAACACCGCTTTCCGGCAAGCCGTGAAAAGAAATCAGCAAGCGCTCCGCCTGTCCGTGCTCCTGCCACCAGGCACGGATACTATCCGCCAGGGCGTGAATATAGGCAGGGTGTTCATACCAGTCCCGAATCATGCGAATTTCTGGAATTTCCCGCCATTGTCGTAACGCTTTGCCCACGGCATCAAAAATGGAGGCGGTAGTCGCTGCCGCATACTGGGGATAAAGCGGCACCACAAAAATCTTGCGGCATCCAGCATCACGCAGCACCGCCAAGCCTTGTGCAATGGACGGCTTACCGTAGCGCATAGCCAGCTCCACCCGAACCTGACCGGGAAACTGTTGATCCCAGCGGGCCTGCAGCGCATCACACTGGCGCTGGCTATAGACCATCAGGGGTGATCCATCGGGAAGCCAGATGCTGGCATAATTGCGCGCCGAACGGGCAGGACGAAACAGCAGAATGGGCCCATTCAGGATGGGCCACCAGAGTATCCGTGGAAGTTCTACTACTCGGGTATCACTCAGAAACTCGCGCAGGTAGCGGCGCACTGCCGGGGCGGCAGGCGCATCAGGGGTGCCCAGATTGACGACCAGGATACCAATCATGTCTCGTTCTCCAGCGTGATGCAGACGGGCGCGTGATCTGACGGACGCTCTGCCGCTCGCGCGGCGCGGTCGATGACCACATCCTGAGTGCGCGCCAGGAGTGGACTCGAGGCCAGGATCAGGTCGATGCGCAGCCCCTGATTGCGCCGGAACGCTGCCGCGCGGTAGTCCCACCAGCTCCACGCCTGCGCGTCCGGGTACAGGCTACGGTAACTGTCATGCAGCCCGAGGCTCAACAGCGCACCCAGCGCCGCCCGTTCGGGAGGTGAGCAAAGTATGCCGTCCCCCCAGGACGCAGCATCGTAAACATCACGGGCGTCAGGGGCAACATTGAAGTCCCCTACCAGCAGCAATTGCGGCCAGCGCTGCAACTCCTCGGCAAGCAGCGTGCGCAGACGCTCCAACCATTGTAATTTGTAGGGATACTTGTCGCTGTCCAAGGCCTGACCGTTAGGCACATAAACATTGATGACGCGTATGTCGCCAAAGCTGGCGGCGCACAGTCGTGCCTGTCCGTCACCCCCATCTGGCCAGTCACAGCGGGCGTCCTCGGGTGCCGTCCGGCTCAGGATGGCAACACCGTTATAGGTCGGCTGACCGTGATAGAGCGACAGATAACCTGCGTCCGCCAGTTCGGCCGCCGGGAAACGCGCATCGACCAACTTGGTCTCCTGCAGACAAAGGACATCGGGCTGCTCGCTACCCAGCCATTCCAGCACTTGCGGGAGACGCACCTTCAGGGAGTTGACGTTCCAGGTGGCAATTTTCACGAAAATTACTGGGGCACAGTGGCACTGATGCCGGGACGTTGACGCAGGGCGTGCATCCAGGTCGTCAACTCCGGGAATTGCAACAAGAAATCCGGCGCGCGCAGATCGACATAACCGACCGCGGCGATGGTCGCAATCTGCGCCAGGTTTAACACGGGCGCTGCGGCCACATCTTTCCACCCGCATGTCTCCTCCTGCAGCACCGCCAATGCGGCAACGATCTTGCCACGGGCACGCTGCAACATATCGAGATCCTGGCAATCGTTACTGTGACGTTGCTCCAACACCCAGGCAACCGTACTATCCATAATACCGCTGGCCAGCGCTTCAATCCGCAATGCCGCAATACGGGCTTCCGGATCATGCGGGATGATGGCTGGTTCGGGGCGCAAAATTTCCAGATACTGGATGATTACTGCTGAGTCATATACGGCCGCGCCGTCATCACGCACCAACACAGGAATCTTACCTAAGGGATTGTGCTCCAGTGCGCCATGGTCGGTGGCGCGGAGATCCACCCACTCCAAAGCACAGGGGATGTTTTTTTCCAGCAGCGCGATACGCACTTTCCGGGCATAGGGACTGGTCTGCGTAGCATAAAGTCGCATCTTCATCTCTCCTTTTCTACTGAGTCTGGACGGCTATCTGTTATCATGACGAAAGCATCGCCCCAAGCCAACCCCAGAAAGATAAACAAACCATGAATTACGACCACCATCATCACGCCGGCAATGCTGCCGACTGCATCAAGCATCTGGCCCTGAGCCTCACTTTGCAAGCACTGATCCGTAAGGACACGCCACTCGCTTACATCGACACCCATGCAGGAGCGGGGCAATACACCCTAGGCGCGCAAGGGGAACACATGCAAGGTGTTGCGCGCCTGTGGGCAGACCGGCGCAGCCTGCCGCATGCGGGTGCGTGGCTGAAAATCATCAGCAATGAGAACAGCGATGGCAGGTTACGCCACTACCCCGGCTCACCCGCCCTTGCCGCCGCCCTGCTCCGGCCCGGCGACCGGATGGTGCTCTGCGAACAGCAGCCCGAAGTAGCGACGCGCCTGCGCAAGGCGATGGGCCAGCGGGCGCACACCAGCATCCTCAGTGAAGACGGTTATCGCGCCCTCTTCGGGCTGATCCCCCCGCCTGAAAAACGTGGCCTGGTCCTGATCGACCCCCCCTTTGAACGCAGAGATGAATGGGAGCGCCTTGCGGACACCCTGATCCGCGCCTATCGGCGCTGGCCGCAAGGGGTGTATCTCGTCTGGTACCCGGTAAAAATCCGCGGTACGATCACCAGATTGTGGCAGGCCTTGCGTGAGCGCCTGCCCGCTTTTGCCTGCGAACTGTCGCAGATGCCGGAGGAAGGCCGGGAACAACTTTTTGGCAGCGGGCTGATCGTGGTGAATGCACCCTGGGGCCTGCGCGAGGCGCTTAGCGCCGCCCTGACAGAACTGGGTCCACTGCTCACTGCGCCACAAAGTGGCGGGCTGTGGTCCCTACGTTGCCAGGGCTGGCCGGGTCCGGACAAGGCTTATTAGTTGTCACATACCAAACGCCACCATTGGGTCCGTCACCGCACGGTTTAATGGATGATTTGTCAGCAAGGAATAATCATGAGTACCAGTACCTCGACACTGCCCAATATCGACCACGTGCGCAAACTGCTCCTCTACGGCGGGCCGCTCGCGCAGTTTCAGGGGGAGCTGGTCAAACAGCCCGGCCAGGAAATCAGTGTTGCCGTGCTCTATCAACTAGCCCTGCGCTATGGCGTTATCAGCCCAACAGCGGCGCGGGAAGGGCTCGCCCTGCTCGCTACGGCAGGCACCGCTGGCGATGCCGGGCGTGCCATTCTGGAACGGGTACTGACCGAAGGGGATTTTTTGGCCGTGCGGGTAATGCGTTGAGAAGTCGTGACCATGCGCCTTTATAGTTGGAACGTGAACGGCTGGCGCGCCGCCTGTCGCAAGGGGTTAGTCCACTGGGTCGCGGCGACGCAACCGGATGTGCTCTGCATACAGGAAAGCAAGGCCGATCCGAATCGTCTTCCGGCGGCAGAAACCGTACTGGAAGGCTACGATAGCCAATGGGCAGTTGCCGAGCGCTCCGGTTACAGCGGCGTTACCACCTTCAGCAAAGCACCCTGCCGACCAGTGGCAACGGGCCTGGGCATCCCGCGCTTCGACCGGGAAGGTCGCGTGCTTATCACCGACTGTGGGGATTTCGACCTGTATAATGTCTACTTCCCCAACGGCAAGAAAGATACTGAACGCCTCGCCTTCAAACTGGATTTCTACGCTGCCTTTCTGGAGCTGATCAACGCCCGGGTCGCCACAGGTCGGGCGGTGGTATTCTGTGGCGACGTCAATACTGCCCATCAGGCCATCGACCTCGCACGCCCCAAAGAGAATGCGAAAATATCCGGCTTTCTCCCCGAAGAACGGGTCTGCCTGGACCAGTGGGTAGCGGCCGGTTGGGTGGATAGCTTCCGTCACCTGCACCCGGACAGCATAACGTACTCCTGGTGGAGCCAGCGCACCAACGCCCGCGCCCGCAATATCGGCTGGCGCCTTGATTATTTCTGGATACATGAAAGCCTGCTGCCGCGCCTGCGCGGAGCGGGGATTGCCACCGATGTGACCGGCTCCGATCATTGCCCGGTCTGGCTGGAGTTAGACTGAATGAACCTCGAACAATATGCTGCCCTCGCTATCACTGCCCTGCATACGGTAACCGATTACCGGCGTTGGGGAGCCAGCCGTTTTGCCGCTGCCGGGCTCGACTTCAGCCAGGGCCAACAGCAACCCCGCGCCGAAGCCGACACCCTGATCGCGCGGGCGCTCCATCTGGAGCCAGAAGACCTTGCAGAACTCGGCGCGGCCCGCCTGCTGGATGGCGAGAAAAACACCATGCTCAACTACTTCTATCAGCGGGAGATGCTCCGTCGCCCTACCGCCTACATCACCGGTGAAGCCTGGTTTGCCGGACTGCGTTTTAGCGTCGATGAGCGTGTCCTCATCCCACGCAGCCTGCTGGAGCCCTTTATTGAAGAGGGCTTCGCGCCCTGGGTAGAGGCGTCGCAGATACAGCGCATTTTGGAGATCGGCACGGGTTCCGGTTGTATGGCCATCATCCTGGCCCTGCGTTTTCCTGACGCCGAAGTGGATGCGGTAGACATTTCCGCCGAGGCCCTCGCCGTAGCCCGCGCGAATGTGCAGCGTTATGGCCTGGAGGAGCGCGTGCACCTGCATCAGTCCGACCTCTTCGCCGCATTGGATGGACAGCGCTACGACCTGATCCTCAGCAATCCGCCCTATGTGGATGCGGCGGCCATGGCGGAGCTGCCCCCCGAATACCGGCACGAGCCCCGTCTCGCCTTGGCCGCCGGCGATGATGGCCTGGATTGCCTGCTCCCCCTGCTGGAGCAGGCGCCACAGCACCTGCAGACGGGCGGCGTGCTGGTGGTAGAAACCGGCGATGCCGAAGCAGCCCTCATCCGCCGCCGTCCTGATCTGCCCCTGATCTGGCTGGAGCATCCGGCGGGCGGTTCCGGCGCCTTTCTAATGATGGCAACGGCCGACGGCGGTTTCTAAGACAGCGCGCACCAAAGTTATGCCGACGTGGGGTGACCAAGCCCAGAAAAGCAAGCAGCGCCCGCGACTGAATATTAGCGTTAACGTTAAATTGGGCCAACGTCCAAGGATCTAACCTGGTGGAAACAGCGCAGTCCCTTTCTAAAACCTGGCCTCTCTTTGCGGGGGTAGGCCTCGCCCTCGGTATGGGCTCCTTCGATGGCGCCTCGGTGCAGGGTATTTTCCCCTACGTCGCGGGCGGCCTCTCCACCAGCAGCGATCATGCCCTCTGGACCCTGACCTACTTCATTGTTCACTGGTCACTGGGGATCACCCTGATGCCTTGGACGACCGCCCGCTTCGGGATGCGCCGCGTCTTTCAGGTGGCGGTTAGCGTGGCCATGGTGGGCACCGTCATCAGTGCGGTGACCGATAATCTCTGGATCATGCTGCTGTCCCGCGCTCTGCAGGGTATAGCGGCGGGGCTGCTGGTACCGCTGAGCCAGAGTCTGTTTTTACGCCATAGCCCCGGCCGACTTCACGGCCTCGTAACCATCTTTTGGAGTAACGCCATGCTGGTACCCTTTTTCTTCGGGCCAGCCATTGGCGGCCTGCTGGCGACGGAACTCGGCTATCGCAGCATTTTTCTACTCTCCCTGCCAATCTGGGGCGTCGCCCTATTTCTGGGTAGTACGGGCATTCCCAAAGATCATGGTGATCCCCGGACGCCGCCTTTCGACGCTTGGGGCTTCGGCCTGCTCTACGGCGGCCTGATGAGCATGCAGGTGGTGCTGGATCAGGGCGAGCAGTACGGCTGGTGGCATTCCACCTTCATCCTGAAAATGACCCTGTTCGCCTTCGTCTTCCTGCTGTTCTTTGCTTGGCGCGAAAGCGAGGCCCGCTATCCCCTGCTGCAACTGCACTTTTTGCACCGGCGCAATTACTGGCTGGGGCTACTGCTGCTCTGCCTGGGCTGGGCCATGTTCATGGGCTGGGCCTCCATGCTGCCCCTCTGGGCGGAGGAAACCCTCGGCTTCAACGGCTTCTGGGGGAGCGCGGTGCTTATTCCCATTGGTCTTGGCGCTATTCCCTTATCGACCCAGATGGACCGCCTGCGCAGACTACTGGGCCTGCGCCAGCTGACGACCCTCTGCTTTGCCATTTTTGCCTTCGCCTACGGCAGCGCCTATCTCAGTCCCATCAGCAGTCTGAGTGATCTGTTCTGGCCGATGCTGTTCATCGGCATGGGCGTCGGTATGCTCTTCGTGCCGCTGACCATGGTTATCCTCTCTGGCCTCAGCGCTGCGGAAATTCCGTCAGCAGCCACCACCAGCAATTTCATTCGCGTCTTCAGTGCCAACATCGGGGTGAGCCTGCTGAGCGTCTACTGGGCCCGCTACAGCGCCCTTGCCAGCGACCATCTGCGCGACCACATCAGCCGTTTCGATCCGGAAGTAGCACTCTCCGCCCAACACCTGCACACCCTGATCGAGGTGCAGGCGGGCACCCTGAGCATCGACAACCTGCTGCGCCTGTCGATGTGGATCTGCCTGATAGCGGCCATTACCGCCTACGTCTTTATCATCCCGCCCAGCGCCTTACGCAGAGCCGATGATCCGCGCAATTATGTGGAGGAGGAAGAGGACGAGTTTTCCACAGTGGCCAGTGCCGCCGCCAGGGAAGGTGTCACCACCACCTCCTGACGCGGGCGCGGTATTTCGATGCCCGCCTGCTCCAGAGCATCCGCCAGTGCCCAGTTATATTTGGCACGGGTTCCGCCGGGACGTATCAGTCCCGCACGTTCCACCCAGACGATCATCTCGCAGTCATAGCCCGCATCTCCGAACGCGTTCAACCACAAGGTCGGCGGATAATGTTCATCTCTTGCCGTCAGAGGCAAGGAGAGCGCAGTTTCTATGACCAGATTCCGCAATCGTTCCCGGTCGGTACCGTAGGGCACGCGAAACGGAATATGAATCCGCATAATCGGGTCATCCAGACTCCAGTTGATCACTTCACCATTCACAAACTGGGAATTGGGTACCAGGATATCCACATGGTCGTTGGTCACGATCTGGGTGTAGCGCACGCCCAGCTTTTTGACCTCGCCATGCAGGCCGTTCTCTTTGATCTGGATGTAGTCGCCAACTTTGATACTGCGCTCGAAGAGCAGAATGAGTCCGGACGCAAAATTGCTGAAAATATTCTGCAACCCGAAACCCAGACCAACACCTACCACACCACCCAAGAGAGCCAGACTGCTGAGATTGATACCGATCGTCTGCAGGGCAATGAAAATGCCCAGGGCAATAACCAGGTAATAGATGAGCCGCGAGATGGCGTAAGCCGTGGCATGCTCCAGTTGCCGGCCTAGCACCCGGCGCGTGAGCCGCCGCACCCAGGCCGCCCCCCACCATAAAAAAACCAGGATAATCAAAAACTCGACCATACCGATGGGCTCGACAACCATACCACCGGGCAGCGTCCACGGGGTGGTAAGCCAGTGCCGGAAACCTCTCAGATAATCATGCATTATGCGCACCCCCATTGATCTTCTGCTCCAGTTACAGTATCCAAGATACAACAACCCCTGCCGTAAAGCGCTGGCTTGCGTTACACTAAAGCAGAGATTTCGTGCATAAGGTAGCCCTGTGAAAGCATTTGTCAGCCAGGCCCTGCAAGGGGCGCTTCAACAACTCCACGCCCAGGGCCGCATTCCAGGGATTCCCGCCACCCTGGAGTTGGACCGCCCCAAACAGGTGGAACACGGCCATCTCGCCAGCAACATCGCCCTGCTCCTCGCCAGAGCCACCGGGCACAAGCCGCGTGATCTCGCCGTCGATATCGTTGCGGCACTGCCTGCATCAGAATGGATTGCCCGCGCCGAGATTGCCGGCCCCGGCTTTATCAACTTCTTTTTGCAGCCGGCTGTATTCCATGCGGTGATCCACCAGGTGCGCACTGAACAGGACCGATTCGGCGCCAACCAAAATGGCGCGGGGCAACGCCTGCAGCTGGAATTCGTCTCGGCCAACCCGACGGGTCCCCTGCACGTCGGACACGGACGCGGTGCCGCCTACGGTGCCAGCCTCGCCAACCTCCTCCGCTTTAATGGTTTCGACATCTTCTGCGAATACTATGTCAACGACGCCGGGCGGCAAATGGATATTCTCGCCGCCAGCGTCTACCTGCGTTATCTCGAAGCCGCCGGAGCGCTGCCCTGGCCCTTTCCCGAGAATGGTTATCGCGGTGGTTATGTACGCGAGATCGCGGCTCGTCTTCGGCAGCGGGTCGGCGACCGCTTACAGTATGCAACGGCCCGATTACCGAACCTGCCCGAGATGAGCGACGGTGATAGCGCCATCGACACCCTCATCGCCCACCTGAAGCAGTCCCTCGGTGAAGACTATCGCACCCTGCACAGCGCCGGGCTGGACGAGATTCTCGCCGATATCCGCGACGATCTGGAGGGCTTCGGCGTGCACTATGAACGCTGGTATTCCGAGCGCAGTCTGATGGATGCGGGTGCTGTCGATGCCGCTGTCGCCGCCCTCGAAAAAGCCGGACATTGCTACACCCATGAAGGCGCTCTCTGGTTTCGTGCCACGGCTTTTGATGACGACAAGGACCGGGTTTTGCGGCGCGACAATGGCGCCTATACCTACTTTGCCTCCGATGTAGCCTACCATGCCGAAAAGTTTGCGCGCGGCTTCACCCACGTCATCGACATGTGGGGCGCCGATCATCATGGCTATGTGCCCCGGGTCAAAGCCGCCCTGCGCGCCCTCGGCCTGGAAGACGAGCGTCTGGAAGTCGTCCTCGTCCAGTTCGCCATCCTTTATCGCGCTACGGAAAAAGTCTCCATGTCTACCCGTGCCGGCGAGTTTGTCACCCTGCGCGAACTGCGCGAGGAGGTAGGCAATGATGCCGCGCGTTTCTTTTATGTGCTGCGCCGCGCCGACCAGCATCTGGACTTTGATCTGGAGCTGGCCAAAAAGCACTCCGAAGAAAACCCGGTATTTTATATCCAGTATGCTCACGCCCGGGTGTATTCACTGCTGCGTCAAGCCGCAGAAAAGGGCCTCAGCCTGCCTGCAGCAGACGGCGTCGACCTGGAAATCCTCCAGGAGCCCCGCGAAATCGCCCTTGCCGATGTCCTCTGGCGCTTCCCGGAAGTAGTGGCCACGGCGGCCCGTGATCGCGAACCACATCAGATTGCTTTCTATCTCAGGGAGTTGGCTGCGGCCTTTCATACCTACTACAATTCGACCAGAATTTTGGTGGTGGAGACACCGCTACGCCACGCCCGCCTGACGCTTTGTCTGAGCGTCGCGCAGACTCTTGCCAACGGGTTACGCCTGCTCGGCGTCAGCGCACCGGAGCAGATGTAAAGGATTATGCGCGATTACAAAAATCAAACCAGCCGCCCGCGAGCGCAGGAGGCACGCCCGCCCATCACCGCACGGCGGCCGGTTGAGCCGGAGGATGACAGCGAGGAAACACCACCCCGTCCGGCACGGAGCTGGCCTTGGGTGTTGCTGCTTCTTCTGATAATCATGCTCAGTGCGGGGGCCTGGTGGTGGATAGCACAGCTCCCCATCAGCACCGGAAAGCTCGGTTTCATCAGTAGCGGGGCAGGGCTACCGGCGGCGATGAGCGCCAGCAATAGCGCACCGGCAAGCGCTCAGCAACAGCCTGTTAGCCCAGCAGCCACCCACCCTTCAGCGTCCACACCGGCCACCCTGACTAGTATAGCAACTCCGGTGCGCAGTCCGCTCGCCGTCACCACCTCCAGCAGCGCCGCTGTGGCTTCCACCCACAGCGGCGTCGACTTCAGTTTTTACCAGATCCTGCCCAATATGCATGTGGATATTCCTGCCGACATCCTCGGTAACGGCCCCGGCATCCCCAGTGCGGCAAGCACCAGCAGCACCAGCGTCGTCCACCAGCCGGTGACCATTCAGGTGGGCGCCTTCACCAACCGCGCCGCGGCCGTCGTCTTGCGTGACCGCCTCGCCCTGCTGGGAGTCAGCATCCAGATGGAAAAGGTGGAAGCCAGTAATAACAATATCCTCTACCGGCTCCGCACCGGCACCTTCGACTCCTTGGCCGCCGCCCAGCCCACCCTCGCCAAAATCCGTGGCATGGGCATCACCCCACTGCTGCTGGGCAGCGGGATTATCGGCCCCGGAGTCAATGGACTGCTGTCGCAGTCTCCAACGCCTTGATCGCGGCAGCCGGGGTTTCCCGACCACTCAGCACCCGGTCCAGCCCTGGCAGGTAGTGGTTGATGGTCTCTACGCCAATCAACAGATAAGGACGCAGCAGGGCGGTGTTCAACACCGTGGCCGGTGCCTGGAGAATCGTCTTGAAGTTGATCTCCCCATCGTCCAGATCCAGTTCAAAGTTACCCAAGGCCAGTCCATAATTGGCGCGAGTCAGGAATTCCGCCACCGCCGGGCGTTTTTCCATAGTTATCTCCAGATTCTGGGGACGCAGGTAAAACAGGACACGCTCCCGTTCGCCATGCACATGGCAAAAAATGTCCAGCACACCATTCGGCACCTGCAGCGCGCAGGTAAGGACCGGATAATCGGGCAGCGTCTTCGCTTCCCATTCCAGTTCGGCAAACAGTTTCTCGGCAACTTCCAAATGATTCATGATCGGTTTCCTTGTTCAACTGTGGCCTCGGCGAGGCGAAAAAAAGCAGCCTGATCCAGCGTTTCGGCGCGGCAGCCGGGATCGATCTGCAAAGCCTGCAAGTCATCCGCACTCAAAAGGCCGCGCAGATTATTGGCGAGTGTCTTGCGGCGCTGGGCAAAGCTGGTAGCGACGATCCGCGCAAAAGGCGCCTGCAGGTGCAGGGGTAGCAATCCTGGACGGTGCGGCACCAGGCGCATGAACGCCGAATCCACCTTGGGTACCGGAAAGAAGTTGCCGGGGGCCACCGTGAACAGCGATTCCACCGCGCAGTGCGCCTGTATCATCACCGAAAGCCGTCCGTAAGCTTTGGTTCCTGGCACCGCCACCATGCGGTCCACCACCTCTTTTTGCAGCATGAAGTGCATATCCCGCACCTGTTCCGCCTGCTCCAGTATATGGAAAATCAGCGGCGTCGCCACATTGTAAGGCAGGTTACCCACCACCCGCAGGATATTCCCGGCACCGGCCAGGGCCGCGAAGTCGACCTCCAGCGCATCCGCCTGCATGACCTGTAGCTGTTCCGGCGACGCCAGTGCGCGTAGACCGGCAATCATATCCCGATCCAGTTCTACCACCGTCAACTGCGGCAAGAGGCGAAGCAAAGCCCTGGTCAGCGCCCCCGGCCCCGGCCCGATCTCCACCAGTTGATCGCCGGGCACGGGGCGAATAGCCGCCACAATACGCGCAACGATCTGCGGCTGAACCAGAAAATTCTGTCCGAAACGCTTTTTTGCACGCGGCAGGCGCCCCTCTTGCAACATCAGCACATCTTCATGCTATATTTGGTCGACGCCTCTAGCAGGCGATGCGAAACGGAAAGTCTATGCACCTCGTGCTGCGCCTTGACGTCGGTGGTCGTCCCATGGCCTGGGAAACCTGGGAAGAAGCCGCGGCCCATTATGTCCGGGGTAATGTTGCCTGGACACTGGGGAATCCTTTCTTTACCGCTCACGGCGGCATCTGCCGCCGCAGTGGCATTCTCTCGCAACTCGACATTCATCCGGTCATCGCCGTCCGTGGTCGCCATCAGGGCACCATTCGCCCTCCGGCACTGTCCAACCAGACCTTGTTTCATCGCGACCGTCATCTCTGCATGTACTGCGGCAAACACTTCCCCCTCCGCGAACTCACCCGTGACCATATTATTCCCATCTCCCGCAAGGGCAGGGATATCTGGACCAACGTGGTGACCGCCTGCCGCAGTTGCAACAGTCGCAAGGACAACCGCACCCCCGATGAGGCGCACATGCCGCTGCTCGCGGTGCCCTTCACCCCAACCTGGGCGGAGTATCTGCTGCTCAGTAATCGGCGCATTCTCGCCGATCAAATGGAGTTCCTGATCGCCCAAGTGCCGGAAGGACACAGTCGCATTTTCTAACAATGCGGTGGCGGGCCGAATCAACGGGCTACGGCACGCCGGTTACGGACAATTTCCGCAGCGACATCCAGCGCCCGCAGCAAGCTGCCGCCTTCTGCCCGACCCGTGCCCGCCACATCCAGCGCCGTGCCATGGTCCACGCTGGTGCGCACAATGGGCAAACCCAAAGTAATATTTACCGCCTCACCAAAGGCATGGTATTTCAGCACCGGCAGGCCCTGGTCATGATACATGGTCAGCACGGCATCGGCATCTTCCAGCAGGCGAGGGGTAAATAGGGTGTCGGCCGGCCACGGGCCACTGACCCGCAGCCCTTCTCCCCGCAAGACAGCTATCACTGGCGCGATGATATCCTGCTCCTCATACCCCAGGTGCCCCCCCTCCCCGGCATGGGGATTCAGGCCAGCGACTAAAATACGGGGTGCCAGGAGGGCGAAGTCTTCACGCAAGGCCCGGTGCAGGATGCGCAGCGTACGCTCCAACCCTTCCCGGGTAATGGCTGCCGCCACTTTAGACAAAGGCAGGTGAGTTGTCGCCAGCGCCACTCGCAGACCGCGACCGGCGAGCAGCATGACCACTTCGGGACGGTCACAAGCATCCGCCAGATATTCCGTATGCCCAGTAAAGGGAATTCCCGCATCGTTGATGATGCCCTTATGCACCGGGGCCGTCACCAGTGCATCCGCAGCACCTGCACGTAACAGGTGCATCGCTTTATCCAGAGTAGCCAGTACCGCCGGTGCATTAGCCACATCCAGATGGCCGGGGCGACAAGGCTGAGCCAGCGGCACATCCAGCACGTGCAATACACTATTTTCCGGCGCTGGCCAGGGATCGCCCTCCTGCCAGGGCTCCAGTCGCAGCGATAAGCCCAGAGTCAGCGCACGGCGGCGCAGACAGTGCAGGTCGCCAATGAGCAGAACCCCAGCGGGCAGGGCGTGGCTGGCCAGTTGCAGGCAGATATCCGGGCCGATGCCCGATGGTTCCCCCACTGTCAGCAACAGACGTGGCTCCGTGATCATTCCCCAGCCTCCTCGGGTAGCACTTCCACCACCCCTTCCGGCCCTTCAATTCGCTGCGGAATACGTAGGACCCGTACCCGCATCAGTCGATCCCGAATATCGATAGTGAGCATATCACCCACCTGCACCATCGCCCCCGCCTTAGCCAGCCGACCGTTGATCTGCACACATCCGCCATCACAGATATCTTTAGCCAGACTGCGGCGCTTGATCAGACGTGACGTCTTGAGGAAAAGATCAAGACGCAAATGGTCCGCCAAGCTTAGCGCCCTTGTCCGAGGATATCCGTGAAGGCATCTTCCAGACGTGGCTCCTGAAGGTGTAAATCCAGGATCTGGGCGGGCAGTGTTTGCAATTGTGCCAGGACGTCCCCCAACGGGCTTCTCTGCGCGTCAATCCTGAGTACTCTGGTATTTTCTGCAGCACCGGTCAGCAACTCGGCCAATTCAGGAGGGAGCGTGCCCGGATCGCGGTCGAAAGTCACCGTCAGCACCCGCCAACTGGAGGTACGCAGCAATGCATCCTTGCTGTCCAAGGCAACGATTCGCCCCTGCTGGAGGATGGCGATCCGCTGACAGAGTTCCTCGGCCTCTTCCAGATAATGGGTGGTGAGAATAACGGTATGGCCCTCTTCATTATAGCGCCGCATAAAACGCCAGAGCCCCTGACGCAGTTCCACATCAACCCCCGCGGTCGGCTCATCCAGCACCACCACCGGGGGTTTGTGCACCAAAGCCTGGGCGATGAGCACTCGCCGCTTCATGCCACCGGACAAAGCACGCAAATTGGCGTTGGCCTTGTCCGTCAGATCCAGCTCCATCATCAGCTCATCAAGCCAGTCATCGTTGTGACGCAAGCCAAAATAACCGGACTGCATGCGCAGAAATTCCCGCACAGTAAAGAAAGGGTCGTAAGCCAGCTCCTGGGGCACGACCCCCAGCAACTGACGGCTCCGGCGAAAATCCCGCTCTACATCAAAGCCGAAGATCTCAGCCACGCCACTGGAGCGGTGCACGATTCCGGCCAGAATATTGATGAGCGAAGATTTCCCCGCACCATTGGGGCCCAACAGACCAAAAAACTCTCCGGCATGCACATCCAGATCTACGCCCGCCAAGGCCAGATGCCCACTGCCATAGATTTTGCGCAATCCGGCGATGTGAATAGCCGGGGAATCAGTCATGATACAGCGGCAAAATATCCTGCAGATGATACAAACTCGCCAGTTCTTGCAGGTTGGAAGATGCCCCGCGAATACGCAGGGCAATTCCGCGCTCGGTGGCCTGCTGGGTCCACTCCATCAGCACCGCGAGTGTGGCACTGTCTGCAGCCTCCAACTCTGCGACGGAAATTTCCGTGCAATCCTGACCGTCTTTCGCCCATGCAAAAGAGCGCAGGGCCTTATCCAGTTGTGCCACTCGCCAGTCTCCCTGGAGGAACAGCCTGGGGGTACCGTCAACCATCCGTCGCTCCCAGGAAGTCACTGTGCTCAAGCCGCGGCCGCCGTTTTGCCGCCCATGCCATTCTTGGTCTTCATGTCCTGCAACAATGCCGGGATACCGCGACTTGCAGCAATCTGCCCGAAACTCTGGCGATAGTTGAGCACCATGCTGACCCCGTCAATATAGGTGTTGTAAATCCGCCAGGAGTTATTGGTATAGAGCAGAGCATAAATCACCGGAACATCTGGACCACCACCGTTCTGACGAATAACCATGTTCACTTGTGCCACTGGCGGATTCTGGGAGATCTGCTGGCTGCCCGTGATTTTTACCGTCTGCCCGTGATAATGATTAAGTGAATTACTGTAGGTGCGCACCAGCAGATCCTTGAACAGCACCACAAATTCCTGCTGCTGGACCGGGCTCATCTGCCGCCAGTACCGCGCCATCACATATTGCGACATGGTGGTGAAATCCATATGCGGCAGGACAATGTCCGCCACATCCTTCTTCACGGTCGGCGTGATGGGCTTGCCTTCATTAGCGCGCAACACCTTGAGTACACTATTGGTAAGCTGCTCAACAACGGTTACCGCCCCCTGCGTGTCTTCTGCCGCGGCAGGCAATGTCCAGGCCAGAATAAAAAATGCCAGCGAAATCAAAGAAATTTGACGCATACAGAATTCTCCCTATTTGCTGCCCGAGGCCTTATCGAAGACCATCTGGCCGATCAGTTGATCAATGTTGACAGCGCTTTGCGTCATGGTAATGGTACCACCCGGCTTCAGATCCTGTGGCATGCCACCCGGCTGAACGGCCACGTACTGTTCGCCCAGAAGTCCTTCGGTGTAGATGGATGCCCCCGTATCCGTCGGTAATTTTACCTTCGGTTCGATACGCATGGTCACCTGCGCCATGAAGGTCTTGGGGTCCATGCCAATGTGGGTCACCTCACCGATCGTGACTCCGCCCAGCCTGACCGGGCTGCGCATCTTGAGACTGCCAATATTGGTGAAATCCGCATGCAGTACATAACCATCATTATAAGCGAAGCCGGAGAGATTCCCTACGCGTAGCGCCAGCACCACCAAAGCAGCGATGCCGAGGAGCACAAAAATGCCCACCCACCAGTCTATCGCCCGTTTTTCCATGCGCCATCTACCCCTTAGGTGAATAACAAAGCCGTAAGAATGAAATCAAGACCCAGCACCACCAGCGATGCCGTCACCACGCTGCGGGTTGTGGCGTTACCCACACCCTCCGCGGTCGGCTGCGCCGCGTAACCCTGCCAGGCGGCAATCCAGGTCACCGCCAGCCCAAAGCAAAGGGCCTTGAACAGACCGGTCAGGATATCACCGGAGAACGCTACGTTGGACTGCATCTGCGCCCAAAAAGTGCCGCCATCCACGCCCAGCACCGGCACCGAAATAAGATACCCGCCGAAAATGCCCACCAGATCAAAAATGGCACAGAGTATAGGCACGACGATGATCCCCGCCCAGAGACGGGGTGCCACTACCCAGGCAAACGGGTTGACTGCCATCATTTCCATGGCGCTTAACTGCTCCGTCGCCTTCATGGAACTGATTTCGGCGGTCAGCGCCGACCCCGCCCGCCCGGCGAAGAGCAGCGCCGTCAGCACTGGCCCCAGTTCGCGCAGGAGCGACAGGGCGACCAGGGTACCCAGTGCCGAAGTCGCGCCAAAGCGCACCAGTGCGTAATAGCCCTGAAAGCCCAGCACCATGCCGGTGAAGAAAGCAGCGACAACCATCAGCAGCAGTGACCGCACCCCAAAGCCATACACCTGCTTGAGCAGTTGCTGAAAGCTGAAATGGCGGTTGATCACCGCTACCAAGCTCCATAGCAGAAAACGGGTCGCCGCACCCAGGTTGGGAATCGTCAGCAATACCCGCCGCCCCAGGTTCGGCACAAAGTCCAGAAAGGCCATAACCTAAACCACCTCGCCGGCCGCCGTTGAGCCCGTCAAAGCCGTCGCAAAATCGTCTTTTGCGGGATAATGGAAGGGCACCGGCCCATCAGGCTGCCCACCAAGAAATTGCCGGGCCAGTTCTGAATCACTGGCCCGCAAGGCTGCTGGCGAACCTTCCGCAATAATTTTGCCGCCCGCGAGGATATAACCGTATTCTGCAATAGAAAAAGTCTCCTGCACATCGTGACTGACGAGAATACTGGTCGCACCCAAGGCATCATTGAGACGACGGATCAGAGTCGCGATAATTCCCACACTAATGGGGTCCAAGCCGGTAAAGGGCTCATCGTAAAAAATCAGCATCGGGTCCATGACCACCGCACGGGCCAGCGCCACCCGCCGACCCATGCCGCCGGAGAGCTCGGCGGGCATCAATCCAGCCGCACCCCGCAATCCCACCGCCTCCAGCTTCATCAACACCAGTTTACGCAAGATACTCTCGTTCAGCCGGAAATGGCGGCGCAGCGGAAAAGCAACATTCTCAAAGACGCTAAAATCGGTAAACAGGGCGCTGTGCTGAAAAAGCATGCCCATGCGGCGCCGTAATCGGTATACCCCCTCAAAATCCAGCGCTTGCAGATCCTGCCCTGCCACCCGTATGCGCCCGGACTGGGGCGCCAGGGTGCCGGCCATCAGATTCAGCAGAGTCGTCTTGCCGCCACCGCTCGCGCCCATGAGGGAGACGATGGCCCCTTGGGGAATACGCATATCCACCCCCGCCAGGACTGGATGCGGTCCTCGGGAAAAACGCACGTTTTCCAGTTCGACAAGGGCCTCAGCGGCCATGGGCACTCTCTGCTTTTGCGATCATGGCGCACAGTATAAACCGAACGGTCAGTGTGGGGCCAGAACGCCGCGCAGTAACGACGAAAATCATACCTCGTTACCCGCTAAAAATCCTTGCATCCTCAGCGCAGAAGTGTATAGTTCGTCGTCTGTTTCCACGGCACCGAAAGCAGTTACTAAGGGGGTCAGTCCTTAAGAGACTTGGAGCAAGGCATCGTTCCAGCAAGGTAGGGCATAAAACCAAGTACTGTCTGGGGGTGCACGGGAGCTACTTCTTAACCGTTTATTAACTTTGGTAAGGGGGGCACCTATGCGCTCATTGGGACATCAAATCGTCGCAGATTTTTACCATTGTGACGGCAGTACCTTGTCTGATGTTGATTATGTTACAGATGCCATGCTCGAGGCCGCCCGGCGTGCCAATTGCACCATCGTGACGCAAACTTTTCACCACTTCTCGCCCTACGGGGTGAGCGGCGCCGTCATCGTCGCCGAGTCGCATCTGGCCATTCACACCTGGCCGGAATATGGTTACGCCGCAGTGGATATTTTCACCTGCGGCGATATCATCCAGCCCGAGGAGGCCTTGAATTATCTCAAGGAAGCCTTTGGCGCCGGGCAAGTCTCCACCATGGAGATGAAGCGCGGGCAAGTGGACATGATGGGCGTTCCTGCCCATGAGTTGCGCGTCAAGCCGGTTCTCTGCGCTTGAAATGACCCACTGCGGTAACGGGCGGACCTGGATAATCGGTCCGCCCTTTTCTTTTACTGGAATCTTCCGCAAAATCCCCCGCAAGCCCCCCACCATTCCCAGCGTTGAGAGAGACGGTTATGAGCACAGAACTGTGGTACACCGAGCGTTATGAAGAACACGGCGCAGCATTGAGCCTGAAAATCCGCGAAGTTCTGCATCGCGAGCAGAGCCCTTATCAAAGCATTGAGATTTTTGAGACCGAACAGTTCGGCACCCTCATGACCCTGGATGGATTGGTTATGGTCACCGACCGCGACAATTTCCTCTACCACGAGATGATGAGCCATCCGGCGCTGTTTACCCATCCGGCACCCAAACGGGTACTGATCATTGGCGGCGGCGATTGTGGCACCCTGCGCGAGGTTTTGCGCCATCGGGAAGTCGAAGAAGTCGTGCAGGTAGAACTGGATGAGCGGGTCACGCGGGTTGCGGAGCGCTTTTTTCCGGAACTCTGTGAGAATAATAATGACCCGCGTGCCCATTTTCACTTTACCGATGGCATCGCCTGGGTCACCGAAGCCGAAGCCGGACGTTATGATGTAATCATCGTTGACTCTACCGACCCGATCGGACCGGCGGCGGGGCTTTTCGCCACGGACTTTTACGCGGCTTGCCACCAGGCGCTGGCAGATCAGGGCGTGCTGGTGGCCCAGTCTGAATCTCCCCTGTTACATGCCGACCTGATCCGTCAGTGCCAGCAGCGCATGACGGAAGCAGGCTTTGATGCGGTGAACAGTGTGTACTTCCCGCAGTTCTGCTATCCCTCCGGCTGGTGGAGCGGGACACTGGGACGCAAAGGTCTGGCTATGGATGCGTTTCGCGCTGATGATGCCAATGCTTTTTCGGGCACGCATTATTATCACGCCGGGATGCAACAGGCCGCGCAGGTCGCACCAGCCTTTCTGCTGCCCTGAGCGATCATCGCCGGGCAGGTGTTTGAATCAGCCAGCGCGCGGCCCGATGACCGGGCGCTGTGGGCGATAATTCCACAGATGCAGGGCGGGGATTTCGTGCTCCCAACCCAGGCAAGAAATACTGCCTGGGTCCAGGTGCAGATGATCACCAAAACGCAACTCCAGCCCCAGCCAACGGGCGGCCAGCGCCCGCAGAATGTGGCCATGGGCAAAACACAGCACATGACGGTGGCCCTTCTCATCCCATTCTTCAAGCAGCCCGTCGCAACGGGCACTGACGGCTTCCGGACTTTCACCACCCGGTCCACCGCAACGGAAAACGCTCCATTTCGGATTTTCCCGGCGGATTTCGGCGGTCGTCATGCCCTCATAGCGGCCATAGCGCCACTCACAGAGGCCCTGGTGTAGTTCAGGATCGGCAAACCCCGCGAGAATGGCAGTGTGCTGCGCCCGCAGCATAGGGCTGGAGTAAACGCCATCAAAATGCCCCTGCTCCACAAAGGATCCCCAGAGCGCTTGCGCGTCTACCCGACCCTCCGCCGTCAATGCCACATCGGTCACCGAGGTATGTTTGCCGCTATCCGACCACTCCGTCATACCGTGCCGCACCAAGGTAATGGATTCTATCTTCATGAAAAGTCTCCAGAAGCTGATGCTCGTTCTGCTTAACTATGAGAACCTGAGCATCTGTACATCTTGATAGCCCCGACCATTCCCTGAACCAGCAATTTTCCCGATGGCTGCGGCTGAGCCTGGATTGCCTGCCCGGCAACCCGTTGATCATGGCTCAAGAGTGGATCGCCGATTCTTCAGCGTATCGGGTGATCCACTATACCTCCGCTTCGCCTTCATCGCTGCCCGTTTCTTTAAAGGCAGCGGGGTCCAGGTGATAGCGGCGCAGCAGACGATAAAACTCCGTGCGGTTGCGCTGCGCCAATTGCGCGGCCTGACTCACGTTGCCCCGGGTCATGCGCATAATCTGGATCAGATAATGCATTTCGAAACGGCCCTTGGCATCGGCCAGGGGCATGACTTCACCCTCTCTGTCGCGCAGAGCGTGGCGGATGAGGGGCGCACCGATTCGCGGAGTGGTAGACAGCACCACCGCCTGTTCAATGACATTGGCCAGTTGCCGGACGTTACCCGGCCAGGGCGCCCCCACCAGCAGTTCCATGGCCTCCGGCGCGATACCACGGACATCCTTGCGATTTTTGGCCGCCGTGTCGCGTAAAAAAAACTCGGCCAGCAGCGGGATATCCTCGGGGCGCTCAGCCAAGGCAGGCAGATCCAGAGTCACCACGCAAAGGCGATAATAGAGATCATCCCGGAACCGTCGGGCAGCCATCTCCTGCTCCAGATCTCGGTGACTCGCAGAGATGATCCGCACATCCACGGCGATGCTCTCGGTGGCGCCAACAGGGCGGATTACCCGTTCCTGCAGGGCCCGTAGCAGCTTGACCTGCAAGGAGAGGGGCATGTCGCCGATTTCATCGAGAAAGAGTGTGCCGCTATCCGCCGCCTGGAACAGTCCCTGATGATTATTGGCCGCGCCAGTAAAGGCGCCCTTTTTATGCCCGAAGAGTTCTGACTCCAGGAGTTGTTCGGGAAAAGCGGCACAGTTAAGTGCGATAAAGGCCTGATTACGGCGCGGACTGGCCTGATGAATGGCCTGCGCCAGTAATTCTTTACCCGTACCGCTGGCACCATGCACAAAAACACTGGCATCAGACGCTGCCACCAGACGCGCCTGATCCAACACCGTCTGCATTTTTGGACTGCGGGTCAGGATACGGTCCCAACTGGAGTCTCTGCCCTTCTTACCTGAAGAGGGCAGAACCGCCGCAGTCAGGCTGAAGGCGCGTTCGACCTGCGCCATCAGATCCTTGCCGTCAAAGGGTTTGGTAAGGAAGGCAAAGACGCCTTGATCTGCCGCCAGCAAAGCATCAGGGATGGAACCATGGGCAGTGAGGATGATGACGGGCAAAGTCGGGTAGTCACGGCGGATGGCGTCAAGCAGTGCCATCCCGTCCATCTCGTCCATCTTGAGATCCGTGATGACCAAAGACGGATGCTCCATCGCCAACACTGACAGCGCCTCGTTGCCACTGGCAGCGGTACTGACGGCATAGCCGGCCGTTTTCATACGCAAAGACAACAAACGCAAGAGATCAGCGTCATCATCCACCAATAAAATTCTGCCCTTTTCCATTTGGTTTAGTGCCCCTGAGGTAAGCGCGCGTTTTTTTCGATTTGTACCAGTTCATCAAGCTTTTTACGCAAGCCCACCTCGCGCTGCCGGGACTCGGCGAGCCGGTTTTGCAAATCATTCGCCCGCGCCTCCAGTTTTTGGTAGCCGGGATCACCAGCCCGGGCATCGGCAAGTTGCTTACTCAAACTGGCAGCTTCCGCTTTTTCAGAAACACAACTCGCAGCACTCGCAGTCACTGGAGTAGCTTTTCCCAGTGCCGCAATCTGGGCCTGCAAGGCCGCCAAGGTGCTGGTCTGTATCACCTGTTCACCTGGCTTGAGGGTCACGGTGTTGGGGGGGGTCCGCAACGGTGTGGTTGCGCAACCCGCCAAGGTCAGCACGATAAGCACCGTGGGAAGCAATATGATCGGTGAGCGGTAGGCGCAACCGGAAGCAGGCCCCTGGCGTTTCTTTATCCAGCAATTCAAGACTTCCCCCGTAACTCAGTACATATTCTCTGGCGATGGCCAGTCCCAACCCGCTGCCCTCGATCTTCCCGGCTTCCGAGGCCTCGCCCCGGTAGAGAATATCGAAAATCTTTTCACGCTCTTCGGGCGCCACACCCGGCCCCTCATCCTGAACATCAAGGACCGCTTGTCCGTCCTGTACCTGCAAATATATACGTATGGTAGCGTTTTGCGGCGAGAACTTCACGCCATTTGACAACAAATTATCGCAAATAGTCCGCAGACGGTCTTCATGACCACGCACCCGCACGTCGGCCAGCTCCGTGACCAGATGCAGTGATTTGCTGCGCAGACTGGGCTTATAGCTCAACAGCAGGTCCTCCACAACCGCTGTCAGGGAGATATCCTGTACCATACCCGCACCCACCGGTCCCTCGGCCAGGCTGAAACGCAGGAGATCCTCAATCAGTCGCTGCAGACGCAGGCTGTTGTCGCGAACAATATGCACGATCTCCTGCTGTTCGTCGGCACCCAGTTCGTGACCCAGGTCCTCCTGAAGCAGCTCTGCGCCTTCACGGATGGCCGTCAGCGGCGTCTTCAACTCATGGGAAAGCTGCCGCAGGAAATGCAATTTTGCCGCCTCCAATGCATTGAGCCGATTACGCAACCACTCCAGACGATCGCCCAGACTGGCAATATCTCGCGGCCCCTGCACGGCGATGGGCGTTTCCAGATCACCATCACCGAGACCGGAAACCGCCTGGTCAAGACGCCGGATGGGGCGGGTGATCAGCACGATAAACAGGATCGCAAAGGCAATGGAGAGCGGCAACACCAGCAGCACTTCTACAATGGTCAGACGCTTGATCGCCAGTGCCCGCGTGCCCAACTTGGCCACTTCGGTGCTGATGCCTTCATTGACATCGCTTTGCAGGTGTTGCGCCTCAGCGCTGGCACGGCTGAAGTCACTCTCCAGTGCACTGCGATTTCCCCCTAACGACACCAGCGGCAACATCTGGCGAGCATGGGCCAGATGATCGGCCAAGCGTTGAAGACGTCGTCGATCAACGGGAGACGGCCCGGCAGCAGCAAATCGGGCACTGGATTTCTTGTACTCCGTAAAACTCTGATCATAGAGCACCAGTAAAGCCTGGTCCTGTAACACCGTATATTGCAGCCCGTAGCGCTCCATGGAGCGCACCGCGTTATTCATCCGGTTGGCAGCATCGCTCATCGCCACCGCGCGCAGAATACTCACCTGCCCCTGCTCGGCAAAATGGGCAATAGAAATGGTCACACTGACAATGACCAGCACCAACGGCACAATGACCAGGCCAAAGCCAATGACGGCCAGCTTGGAAATGGAACTCGGGCGTAATGCCATAGACCAGCAGGCTCCGACGCAGAAAAAGAGTCTCAGCGTAGGTTCGTGGGCTGGAAAGTGCAAGAGCTATCGCGCCAAGTGCAACCGCAAGAGTGCGCCCACGCTGGCGCATATATTAAAAAACCTGGAGTTAAACCCCAGGTTTGGAAATCAGATCTCAACAGGTCACACCGCAGAGGCGCAACCCGGCAAATCCTTAGGCCGCAGGCCTGGCCTTCTTCTCCATCACTTTGTGCTCAGGCGCCTTTTTCTCGAACTTCTTGTGCTCAGGTGCCTTTTTCCCGACTTTCTTGTGCTCGACCTTCTTCGCCATGACCTTGTGCTCCATGGTCTTGCCTGGAGCCTTTACGGCGGGGACTTCGGTGGCAAAAGCAGCAGTGGCAGTCAGGAAAGACAGGGCAGCAGTCAGGGCAACAATCTTCTTCATCGGTAAGCTCTCCTCAAAAAGTGGTTCCAGTTTCCGCGCTCGGCGGGGCTGTTTTTCGACAGCAAAAAGGTATAAGCACGAGTCATGCCAATATTTATAGGCATGCTTTTAATGGCTATTATTTTTCACCCCAGAAAAACCGGGGGGAGCACATAAAGAAGAGAAGTTACAGCGTCACCTTTAGGCGACAGGACTTGACAGTCTTGCAATACCAACATGATCTGGCGCGCTTCGCGCCTGTCGTCCGGCAACGACGCCAAGATCTGCACGGATTGCAGGGCACCCAGAAAGCACCCTGCAGCATCTATTGAGGTGATTTAAGGCGCCGGCGGTAGATAGCCTTCAGGGGCCTGGGCACCATCGCCAAAGAAATAGGCATCCATCTGTTTTTCCAGGAATGTCCGCGACTTGGGATCGATGGGAGAAAGACGATACTCGTTGATGAGCATGGTCTGGTGCTTGAGCCAGCCCTGCCAGGCTTCCTTGGAGACTTCTTGATAAATTCGTGCGCCGAGGGCGCCGGGATAAGGCGGTCGATCAAGACCTTCGGCCTCGTGGCCGAGTTTTACGCACTGTACCATTCGTGACATAACAGAAGCTCCTCAATAACTCTGGGGTGGATAAAGCTGTGTAGGAGTATATTACCTGAACTCACCAGTCAGGAATAAGCCACAAGGCATGACCGCTTAAGTGGGCGGCACACATAACACAAAATGGGGGGTCAACAACCCCCGCTCCTATCCCGTAAAATCCGCCGAACGGGCGTGGGCAATCCTTGTGTCAGAGCGTCTGCGGGGCGATACCAACGCAGAGTGGCAGCTGAATCCGCAACAGCGCTGCCCAAAACGCGCGCATGGACACAGCGAAAACGCAACTGAAAGTGGGTAAAAACATGTTGCTGTTCTTCCTCTAATGCCTTCAGTTGGAGATTCAGCCCCAGACGACGCGACCAGGCCGCTTGCAAAGATTGGCGCACAGCAGGGGTGTCTTCCAGCGGATGCAAGGTATCACTACAAAGGATGGGGAATGCACCACCATCGGATGCCGCCTGGGGCAAACACCAGAGCCCCCCCCAGATGCCGGAATCCGGCCGCTTTTCCAGCAATATCTGCCCTTCCGTATCCACGACCAGGAGAAAGAAGGTACAGCGCTGCGGTTTTGGGGCCTTGTTAACGATCACGGGCAGGGCATGACTGCGTCCCTGGGCATGGGCCAGACAACGGTTGACCAGGGGACAGGCCGTGCAGCGCGGTTGGCGTGGGGTGCAAATCAGGGCACCGAGGTCCTGAATGGCCTGATTGTAGCCATGGGCGTCTTCAGGAGTAAGGGCGCTGGCCAGTGTCCAAAGCCACTGCTGAGTCGCACTGACTTTCGGATCAGCTTCTATCGCATGGCTACGGATGAGCACGCGCCGGGCATTGGCGTCGAGGATGGCCTGTCTTTGCCCATAGGCGCTGGCGAGCACCGCCGCCGCCGTACTGCGGCCCACCCCCGGCAGCGTGACGGCGGCTTCGAGGGTATTGGGAAAGTGACCGCCGAAGCGCGTAACCACCTCCTGCGCCGCGCGCTGGGCGTTGCGGGCACGGGCGTAATAACCGAGTCCGCTCCACAGGGCGAGCACCCGATCCTGGGGCGCCGCTGCCAATGCCTGCCAGTTCGGCAAGGCCTGCAAAAAGCGGGCGTAATACGGTTTGGCGCTCTCCACCTGAGTTTGCTGCAACATGATTTCTGCAAGCCAGAGTTGATAGGGATCGCGGTTCTGGCGCCACGGCAGGTCGTGGCGCCCGTGGCAGGCGTACCAGTCCAGCAGGGTTTCCGCGATGGGGATCATGGCCGCGCCTTGGAACTTGTGCTGCGAATAACCAGATCGCGGACGCGCATTTTGCCCCAAAGGAGCTTGGCGACGTGGATTTCACCAGTGACTGGCCACTGCTGCGGCAGGGCGGGAAGCTGCGCCGCATTGCCCGCTTGGGGAACCGGCAAATATTGCCCGAGATTGAGCTGCGCCATGCGCAGATTGACATCGATAGCCAGCGGTCTCCAGGTCCCCGATATTTTGCCCATCCAGGCACTGTGATCCAACTCGCCCTGGGTGACGGTCCACTGGAAATGGGGGGTGCCTAACTGGACTGTACCCGTCGACGTCAATCGCTGCAAAGCATTAGGGTCGGTCAACTTCGGCAGGGGCAGCCCCCAGCGGGTGGCCAACTGGGGCAAACGCCGAATGCTAAGCTGATAAGCCAGATGACCCTGCAACGTCTTCCAGTTAAGGTCCACTGCCTGGACCTGGAGTGCCAAGTCATTCCCCGCGATCAGCGCGCCGTCCTGCACTGCAAGCTGGCTTTGCGCCATGTTCAGACGTAACGCCTGCAAGCGCAATTGCGCCGGACCGTGCCCGCGCGCTTGCCAACGGACGTGCAGCGTCGGCACGACCATGTCCTTTACTGCGCTTTGGAGCGTTGGAATAGCCACCTGCAGGAGCGTCGGATCAATGGTTGTACCCACTTGCAAAGAAATATTCCGTGCGGACAGCGCCGGTGCCGACGCCATCTCGACCGCAAAATGCCAGCGCCCGACTTTTTCCCGCCAGTGCCAGTCACCCGCCAACTGACTGGGACCCGTCGCCAACACCTGCCCATTCACCGCCGTCAGGGACAGGATATGCCCCACCACATCCGGCCAGCGCAACGTACCATCGCGAACGATCATCTTGACCGGCAGGGAAAGAACAGCTCCGCCGACGCTACCACCGCCTTTCCATGGCCCGTTAAGCACGGGCGCATCCAGCACAATTTGCCGGGGTTGCAGCTGGCCGTGCAGGAGGGAGTGCCAGTCTAATGTCACCATGAGCCGATTTGCGCTGAATTGTGGGTGGGCCGCCGGACCGACGCACAGACCCGCCAACGTGACCCGCAGTTGCTGTTTTCCCCAATGCCATTCCGGGTCGGCGGCGAGATGCACTGGCTGCTGCAAGCGGGCAGCAAAAATCCTCTCTAAAACGTAGCGGGGACCACCCCAGAACCAGAACAACAGCGCACCCGAAACGATAAAGATCAACACGACAATAACAGCCGTCGCAATCCTGCGCAGAATCAGCCTAACTATGCCCGCCCCCCGGCAACACCGGCATTTCGCCGGAAAGCGCGCGGGCGGCTAACGCCTCAGCATCCACGATAGTGGTCTGTCGGATCGCTTCCTTGACCTCGGGAATAGCGCCGGAGTACATGCTGAATTCACGCAAGCCCAAGCCCAGCAGCAAGGCGGTGAAGGCCGGATTCGCGGCCATCTCGCCGCACATGGCCACCGGGATGCCCCGTGCATGGCCGGCGGCGATGGTGTATTGAATCATCGCCAATACCCCGGCATGCAAGGGATCGAAAAGATCATTGACGTCATCATCACCGCGATCCACCGCCAGCGCGTACTGAATCAGATCGTTAGTGCCGATGGAGAAAAAATCGGCCTGCCCGGCAAAGTAGTGTGCGGCCATCGCCACGGCAGGCACTTCCACCATGATCCCCAGAGGCATATCCGGGTCACAGCTATACCCTTCGGCGCACAATTCGGCCTGCAACTCGCTGACCAGCGCCCGAGTTTGCAGCAATTGCCCCATACTGCTGAGCATGGGTAGCATCAGCCGTACCGGCCCCAGTGCCGAAGCCCGGAGAATGGCGCGCAGATGCGGCCGGAACCACTCCGGACGCCGCAGACAAAGACGCAGCCCACGCAAGCCAAGGGCCGGATTAAGCGCCGCATGGAGCCCGGCATCGTCATCGCGCAGGCCTTTGTCGGCACCAATGTCGAGAGAGCGGATCGTCACCGGTGCCCCACGCATTTGCTCGACTACTCGGGCAAATGCGTGGAACTGCTCTTCCTCGTCCGGGATATCCGGACGATTCATGAAGAGAAACTCACTACGATAAAGACCCACCCCATCCGCGTTCATGCGCCGCACTATATCGGTATCGTCTGGCAATTCAATATTAGCGCGCAGATGAATAAGCACCCCGTCTGCGCTTATCGCGGGCAGATCACGCTGCTCTTCCAGGAGTCGCCGACGCCTCTGTCGCTGCTCCTGCAAAGCCTGATATTGCTGCAATATCAGGGCATCCGGCGCAACCAGCAGAATCCCCTGATCCCCATCGACAATCACCACATCACCACTGCGCAGCAGGCGCGTCGCCGAGTGCGTGCCCACCACGGCAGGAAGCCCAAGACTTCTGGCAAGAATAGCCGAGTGGGAGTTTGCGGCACCAAAGTCAGTTACCCAGGCGAGCACCTTGTCTTTTTTCATCAACACCGTATCGGCTGGCGTCAGATCTTCGGCGATGATGATCTGACCCTCGGCGCTCTGCAGGACGGGGGTCTTTACACCAATCAGATGGCGCAACACCCGGTCTATCACCTGAATAACATCTTCCCGCTTAGCGCGCAAATACGCGTCTTCCATGCGGTCAAAAATCTCCAGCAGCCGCTCCCGCTCCAAATGAATAGCCCAGGCGGCATTGCGATGTTCATCACGAATAGACCGCAGGGGCCGCTCGCGCAGCGCTGGATCATCGAGCATCAACAAGTGCGCATCAATAAACAGACGGGTATCTTGCGGGGCATCACTCGGGATTGCGTCGCGCACCGAGAACAACTCATCCCGGGCGCTGCTCAAGGCTGCACGCAGGCGCAACACTTCCGGTTCTACGGCTTCAGGCAACAGTATATGTTCTGGGATATCAAGAGTGGTTGGCTCCAGTACCAGCGCCATACCGATGGCGATGCCACCAGAGGCGCCAATCCCCGCCAGTTCAAAACTCATGATTCTTCACCAAAACGATCCGCCGCGAGGGCGAGCAAGGCATCGGCACAAGCCTGCTCCTCCTCACCATCCGTTTCCAGGGTCAAAACGGTCCCCTGCGCCGCAGCGAGGGTCATTAGCCCCATGATGCTCTTGCCATTGACCCGCTGACCATTACGCGCCAGCCAGACCGTGCAGGGATAGCGCACCGAAAGGCTGACAAATTTAGCCGAAGGCCGCGCATGCAGGCCGAGCTGATTGATAATGGGATAATCTACGCGCAGGGTCACCGCCACTTGCCTCCTTTCTCATGACCAAAAATCACTCAGGTATCCTCAGCAGGATAGCGTGCGGTCGCTGTTCGAGAATATCGGCGACACCCTGGACGCCGCCTTCCAGAGCACCCTGACGCGCTGCCGCCAGACCTTCACTGCGCCGCGATAAGGCACGCAGGAGCATCGCCAGATTAAGACCGCTCACCGCCGCTACACGACCTTCCGGGAGAGTGGCCGGAATGAGGTTGGCGGGGGTGGCACCATAAAGATCGTTCAGAATCAACATGGCATCACCATCACTTATTTTCTCTAACAAACCCCACAAGCGCCGCCGCCCCTCCTCTGGCGGTTGATCAGGCAGGATTTCCAGAATCTCCAACGCTGGCGGCATGGTCCCGAAAATATGCCGGAGTGCTGCCGCGAAGGCCTCACCCAGTCCCGCGTGGGTCAGGAGCACGATGGTGATCATTGCAGCGTCTCGGTAATACCCAGTTCCCGATGCTGGATCAGGACCCGCTGCCCCTCTCCGGCAAGTATTTGCGCCAATGCCTCCACCATATATACGCTGCGATGCTGTCCCCCGGTGCAACCCAGAGAAACCGTCACATAGTTACGGTGCTCTTGCGCAAAAGGCGCCAGCCATGCCTGCAGGAAGCTGCGCAAAGAATTGAAGGCACGGACCACCTCTGGGGCTTTCTCCAGGAAATCGCGCACCGGTGTGTCACGACCCGTTAGGGGGCGGAGTTCGGGATGGTAATGGGGATTGGGCAAGGCACGCAGATCAAAAACGAAATCGGAGTCCAAAGGAAGACCTTTTTTAAAGGCAAAAGACTGCAACAGCAAGACTAGGCCGCTGTAATGATGCGACGCCAGACTCCATGCCTGCACCCGCAAACGCAACTGATGGGTATTGATCTGCGAAGTGTCGAGGCGCTTGTCAGCCACATCGGCAAGCGGTTGAACCATCTCGCGTTCACGCCGCAACACCGTGAGCAGCGGTTCGCCCAATGCTTCTGCGAGGTCATCGGTGAGGGGATGACGGCGGCGAGTTTCGCTGAAACGACGTAGCAAAGTACCCTCATCCGCTTCCAGAAAAAGGATGCGCGGGCGCAAAGAGTAACGCTCGCGCAGCTCGGTCAGCGCCTGTGGCAGAGCGGCGAGAAACTCGCGGTTGCGCACGTCGATACTCACGGCGGCGAGCATGAAGCCGGCATCCCGCCGCGCCAGCTGCGCCCCGAACTCCACTAACAAGGTGGCAGGCAGATTATCGACGCAGTAATAACCCTGGTCTTCCAGGGCCTGCAAGACCGTAGATTTTCCTGAACCGGATAGACCACTGACGATAATAAAGTCCTGCTCCGCCATCATTCTTCCCCGACACTCAATCGTACCTGCGCCTCAAAATCCGCGAGCATATCGCCGCCGGACTCCTTTACATACTGGCTGCGTGCCGCCGCCTCGACCAGTACCGCCAAATTGCGCGCCGCAGAAGCGGGCAAGCACAACCGGGGCAATGGGGTTCCGAGAATATCCAGGTGATCCACCTTGCCCTGTAAGCGATCAATATCCGCGATTTCCATGTCACGCATATCCTGGATTTCGACGACCAGCCGGATACGTTTGGAGTGCACAATGGCAGCGGCACCGAAGAATTCCCGGATATTAATAATCCCCAGACCTCGCACTTCCAGAAAATTACGCAGTGGGGCCGGACAATGCCCGGTCAGGATATTCGGGGCTTCACGAATACAGAGCACGCTGTCATCAGCCACCAGGCGATGGCCACGACTGACCAGTTCCAAAGCCAACTCGCTCTTGCCAATCCCTACCTCGCCCTGCAAAAGCAATCCCACCCCGAGCACATCGACCAGCACACCATGCACCTGCTGGCGGGGCGCCAGCTCCTGATGCAGGTGGCGTTGCACCCGCGCCAGAACCATCTGCGCGCCAATTGGCGTCGTCATCACGGCAATCTGCCTGACTTTCAAAGCTTCATAGAGATGATCATCCAGTACCTGGTCTTCACAAATAACGAGCAGACGCAGCTTATGGGGCAAAAACTGTTCCATAGCCTCTGGATGGGCACCCAGGTAAGCGAGCTCGCAAAGCCCGGCAATCTGTACCACATGTGGCCGGATAAAATTAAAAAATCCGACCAGTGCCGCCCCACCCACATCATCTCCCGCCCAAGGATCACCGCGGAGGTAATGATCTTCTCCAGGTTGATGCAGACACTGCCAATGCAATTCGCTGTACAGCTCCGCCCAGAGTCGACGCAGGCTAATTTGTCGTTCCATAACTCCGCCTTGCCCGACACTCACGGCTGTAACCAGCCTGCTTTGTGGTACAACTTACGCTGGCCCCGCCAATAAACGAAAAAACTCCTGGGGATCAGGAGTTTTCATCAATGCTTCGCGCACTTCGTCCACGGCGAGTTTCGCGGCTAATGCGGAGAGCGTCTCCAGATGCGCGGTCGCGGCCGCTTTCGGCACCACCACCGCCAGAAAAATATACACATCCAACCCGTCCGGCGCCGCAAATGGAATACCCTGCGCTGTACGCAATGCGGCAATGGCTATCTGATTCGCACCCTCCACCCGGGCATGGGGCAAAGCCACTCCATGCCCGATGCCCGTAGATCCTTGCATCTCGCGCTGTTGCAAGGCAACAGCAATCCCCTGAGCGGACAGGCCCGTAGACCCTGCCAGGATTTCCGCTAACGTCCGCAGCACATCACCAGCATCAGCCACAGGCGGATCTATACGAATATTGACCGGGGAAAGAGGCAGAGTCACCATAGTTATTCAGTCGACTTCCGCAATGGCAGCCAAACCAGCGGGGTGATCATTACGACGATCCTGTAGCTTTTCCTTGTAGCTGTGCACCTGCGCCTCCAGTTTATCGGCCACAAGGTCTATAGCTGCGTACATATCAGCATCATGCACCTCGGCATAGAAGACGTGCCCAGGGGCATTGACAGTAATATCTGCAACGTTACTCAGCTTTTCGTGGGGGAGGTGCTTCAGCACCACCTGAGCATTAATAACGTGGTCGAAGTACCGACCGAGGCGTCCAATCTTTCCATCGACATAGTTCTTAATGGCATCCGTCAAATCCAGATGCTGCCCGGTAATAGTAATTTGCATGGCGCTCTCCTAACAAGTGAGGTGATCGTTATGAATCCTGTCCCACTACGGGGTCCACTTTCAGTGTAGCGCCAACGGCGCCGGCAAAAAACCCTGGCGGCGATATCACCCTCACAAACGCCGCCGCTGGCTCGCAGTAGGAATATTGGCCGCCTCGCGGTACTTGGCCACTGTCCTCCGCGCAATCTGAATACCCTGATCGGCCAGCACCTTGGCGATTTCCGCATCACTCAGCGGATGCCGTGCGCTTTCCGCCTGAGTCATTTTGATCAGTAACGCCCGAATAGCGGTGGCCGATGCGGAACCGCCACTGTCGGTACTCACATGACTGGAGAAAAAGTATTTAAACTCATAAAGACCACGGGGTGTAATCATATATTTCTGATTAGTGACCCGCGATACCGTCGATTCGTGCATTTCCACTGTCTCGGCAATATGCCGCAGGACCATGGGCCGCATGGATTCCGGCCCATTGGTAAAAAAGTCCTTCTGCCTTTCGACAATAGCCCGCGCCACTTTCAATATGGTTTCCTGACGGCTTTGCAGGCTTTTGATGAACCAGCGCGCCTCGTTGAGCTGATCCTGAATATATTTATGCGCTGCATCTTTCCCGCCCGCCATGCCCGCATAACGACCGTTGATGCGTAATTTAGGCATCGCCTCGGGATTCAGATCGACGCGCAGACGCTTACCCACCCAGCGCACGATCACATCGGGGATGACATACTCGGTACTCTCAGCACCCACCTCTTCACCCGGTTTAGGATTCAGTGCGGAAATCAGCGTCATCGCCCCACGCAGCGTCTCCTCATCCACCACCAGCGTGGCACACAAACGTGGGTAATCGTGGCGCCCGAGGGCCTGCAAGTGGTCCTTCACAATGCGTTGCGCCAGCAATATAGATGCATCCTCCCCGACCATCTGCTTCAGTTGCAGCAGGAGACACTCACTGAGGTCACGGGCACCCACGCCCGGCGGGTCGAAGTCCTGCACGCGCAGCAATACCGCCAACAGCGCATCGTCCTCCACATTCATATTGACAGCGAGGTCTTCCAGGCTTTCCGCCAGATAACCGCGCTCATCAATAGCGTCGATGATCAACTCCGCTATATTGCGCTCGTCAGTACTGAAGTGCGTCATATCAGCCTGCCAGCGGAGATAATCCTGCAAACTCTGGCTGTGACTACTGCGCGATTCAAAATCTGGCATATCTTCGTCAGAACCACCGCCAGAACCTGACGTTCCCATATCAAAAACATCGTCCCACTGGCTATCTAAAGGCAATTCATCCGGCAGCGTATCCTCCGCGGCCAGATCCAGCTGACGGTCTTCGGAAGGCGTCGCAAGCGTCTCCGGGGGCGGCCCACTGCCACCGTCTTCATCCCCAGCATCCTCATCAAGCAGCGGGTTGTTCTCCAGCATGCTTTGAACTTCCTGCTGCAGATCAACCGTAGACAGTTGCAGCAGACGGATCGCCTGTTGCAACTGCGGGGTCATGGCCAGATGCTGGCCGAGCTTGAGTTCTAAACCTTGTTTCATAATTTCCAAAAATCAGATTTGAAACTGATCTCCCAAGTAAACCTGCCGTACCATAGGATCATCCACAATTTCCTGCGGACTGCCCGCTGTCAGCACTTTGCCATCATGCAGTATATAGGCGCGTTCGCAAATGCCTAAAGTCTCGCGCACGTTATGGTCGGTGATCAGAATCCCGATGCCGCGCTCCCGCAAATCCTGGATAAGCCGTTGGATTTCGAGAACAGAAATAGGATCAATACCAGCGAAGGGTTCATCCAGCAAAATAAAACGCGGACTCATGGCCAGCGCCCGCGCAATTTCTACCCGCCGCCGTTCGCCACCCGAAAGGCTATGTCCTTTGGTGTCACGCAGCTGATGAAGATGCAGCTCACTCAGCAATTGCTCCAAGCGCTCCTGCCGCTCCACCTTACTCAATGGCAGAGTTTCCAGCACGGCAAGAACATTGTCAGCGGCACTCATCTGGCGAAAAACCGAAGGCTCCTGGGGGAGGTAACCCAGCCCCATGCGGGCCCGCTCATGCATGGGCAGTGCCGTGATGTCCCGCTGCTGCAAAAAAATATGACCCTGCTCAGGGCGCACCAATCCGACCATCATGTAAAAAGTGGTGGTTTTCCCCGCCCCATTAGGACCGAGCAAACCCACCACCTCACCGGCCGCCACCTGCACCGAAACATCACGCACCACGGCTCGCCGCCGATATGACTTGAAAAGGGATTGCGCCTGCAACAGCTCGCTCATGGCTTCCCAGCGCTCGTGGAACGGCCCGCTGCGGCGGGATAGAAGACCGACCGCACCCGCTGACCGGGATTTCCGGTGACAGCCGTTTGCTGATTCTGCAGGAAATAGGTGACCTGCTGACCGTTGATCTCATTCTTTCCCTGCCAGAGATGGGCATTACCAATGAGCACAATTTCGCCGCTGGTCGGTTTATAGACCAGGGTGTTGCCATACCCGTGGCGCTGCGCGCTGGACATGGTGAAGGTAACCGGGCTCCCCACCGCCGTGGCCTGCCGCACTTTGCCACCGACCGCGTCGATAGTGAGCTTGTCGGCATGAATAACCACATCACCCTGGATCATAACCACATTCCCGGTATAAACGGCCTGCTGCTGCGGTTTATTTTTGCCATACAGGGTATCCGCGCTGATCTGAATGGGGCCCTTAGCCAGCCCCTGCTCCGCAACCGGTGCCGCCAGGGCGGTAATAGACACCACAACGAGCAAAAACGGCCAGAAGCGCCGGAAAGAAAATCGCTTAAGGAACATACATGCCACGCACATCATGCAAAATATTTATCTCTTGGGTTTTTACCGAAGCCCAGAGACCTACCCCGGTCATCCAGTCTTGACCCCGCTCCAGCCGTACCGGCTCTCGGGACGTAATAATGCCGGTTTGCGGATCATAGTGCACCTCTGTGGTGAGTACGCGGGTATCCGGTTGCAAGGTACTAATAACATTGCCTGACAAGACAATCCGATGGCCATGACGCTCTACCACACCCTGATTAGCACGCAGATGGAGTTGCTGTCCCGGCTTGAAACGCTCGACGGCAACTTGACTGAGCATGGTCCGATCGACACGCGGTTCGTGATAAGCCGTCCGCGCAGTGGCCAGCAAATCCAGTTTCCCGGCCGCCGTGTACTGGCGCATGACCACATCTTCGGCCGCCTGATCTCCCTTATGAATTTGACCATGCCAGTCGATGTATGGCAAAGACAGTGGATGCTGCGGCCACGACCACCACACGAGTGCCGCAAGCAGGAGCAAGAGCAGGGACAGGCCCAGGCTGGGGGCGCGGAAACGCGGCATCAGTTTCCGCGACATAACCTGATTTCGGATTGATTGATGATCAAGGCAGGGCTCCGGCAGATCTGGCGATGATTGCTGGCCAATGCCCCTGCGCCCGCAGAATCAACTCGCAGAGCTCCCGTACCGCACCACGGCCACCCTGCTGCGCGCTCTGCCAGTGCACTCGACAACCGACCTCCGGGTGGGCATCAGCCGGGGCCGTAGCCAGACCAACGCGGGTAAGAATGGGCAGATCAATAAGATCATCTCCCATATAAGCCACCACCGCGTCATCCAGGCCAAGGGCTATTTTGAGTTCCGTGTAGGCTAGATTCTTGTCCGAGCAGCCCTGAAAAATCCGCTTGATGCTCAAGTCATGAGCACGATGGGCGACTGCCGGAGAATAGCGCGCGGTAATAACGGCAATCTCTATACCCCGTTCCTGCACAAGCTTGATGCCGTAACCATCACGCACGTGAAAGGCTTTACTCTCCCTGCCGTCATCGTCAAAAAATAAACGGCCATCCGTCAACACCCCATCCACGTCCAGGATCAACAGACGGATCTGGGCAGCACGTTTCATTAAATCCGCGTCGGGCGATATCCATTCATTCATACGATGCCTGCGCGCAGCAAATCATGCATATTCAAGGCACCAATCAGCCTCGCCTCATGATCGATGACCAGAAGCGCGCCAATGCGATGACCTTCCATCAGGGCGAGGGCTTCAGCAGCTAGGGCCTCGGCGACAATAGTGGCCGGTTTGGCATGGGCCAGTTCAGCCATGGGCTGTTCCCAGATATCCTGGCGCCGCGCGAAGGCACGGCGTAAATCACCGTCGGTAAAAATCCCCAGCACCCGATCTTCTGCATCCACCACTGCCGTCATTCCCAGTCCTTTGCTGCTGATTTCCAGTACCGCTTCGCATAATGGCGTATCCGCTCGCACCTTAGGCAGGCTGGTACCCCGGTGCATCACATCCTGCACCCGCAGCAGCAGGCGCTTGCCGAGGCTGCCACCCGGATGGGACAGGGCAAAATCATCTGCCGAAAACCCGCGCGCCTGCAACAGCGCCATGGCCAGGGCGTCTCCCATGGCCAGGGTTGCTGTCGTCGATGCCGTGGGCGCCAGGTTGAGGGGGCAGGCCTCCCGTGCCACAGCGCAGTTGAGATGCACCGCGGCACTGTGCGCCAGGGTGGACTGCGGATTGCCGGTCATGGCGATCAAAGGCACAGCGAGGCGTTTGACCACGGGCAAAATAGCCAGAAGTTCGGCGGTCTCCCCGGAGTTGGAAAGAGCAAGCAGGCAATCCTGGCGGGTGAGCATACCCAGATCACCGTGGCTGCCTTCGGCGGGATGCAGGAAAAGGGCAGGGCTGCCCGTGCTGGCCAAAGTCGCTGCGATTTTTCTAGCGATAATCCCGGACTTACCCATACCAGTGACGACAATACGGCCGGGGCAGTTCAGCAGAAGCTCGCAAGCTCCCACAAAGTCCGCGTCAAGACGCGCTTCCAGTGCCGCCACCGCCGCCGCTTCCAGGCGCAACACCTCTCGGCCAGTAGCCAACAGACTTTCTGGCGTTACAGTCGAGCTCGTCACCGGCAGTCGTCAATTCGCATGGGCGGGGTTCTGCCTCTGGACGGCTTCATAAACCGCACGGCAGTGGGGATGCGCAATCATAACCTTATCCACATCCGCAAATGGGGTATTTTGCATTAATTTCCAGCATTTCAGGTTTTCGGCATTCCGCGCGTCAGGATGCCGGGCGTACCAACCTACACTATCACGGGGGGCAGCGGCATCGCCCACCTGCCCGCGTACCCACCACAAGAACAGGGCAAAGAGCGCAAGCGCACCAATAATAACCAAAGCGTAAACAATCTTCATATAATGTGCTGGGTAACCTGAATAGGGTTGGATCACACTTCTTCCTGATACTGCTGGTTCAATAGCTGCACAAGCAACCCTTCCCGGGTCACCACATCGGCCATCAACGCAGCACTTATAGCCTTCCACACGGCTCGCAAGGCGGCAAGGTCGGCCCCATCATTAAACTGTTCTGCAATTTCGCCGAGTTTTTCCAGGGACTCACGCATCTGCAGACTGGTACTCAGGGCATTCTTGATTTGTTCCCGAGGGTGTGGAATCCAGCTCCGATCATTCCCATAGGAGCGCAGGCGCTCCCCGAATTCGAGCACCCGTTTCCGCAGCTTGCCGGTCAGGCCGATCTGACCGCTGCGCAAATCTCCCCAGACCGCGAGATCCATGAGCAAACCCCACTCCCGGCGCCAGCGGTCGCGCGAGTCGGCATCCAGAGCCACCGCCGCCTGCAGCGCAGCCGGATCAAAGTCCATGCCCGGCCTCCGCACAATCACGCCGGGCCGCCCGCAACCGCTCTGGCGTGCCCACATCCATCCATTTTCCTTGGTACAAATTCCCCTCCACCAGACCCGCCGCAATCCATTGCCGCAACCAGGGAGCCAGAGGAGCCGACTGTTCAGGAAAGTCCCGAAACAGCTCCGGATCAAGACGCGCGATGCCTGCGTAAGTATGACGTTCTTCGCCCGCCAACGCCACCATGCCGGCAGACAGTGCAAAATCGCCCAGCGGGTGCTGCATCGGGTTGGGCACCAGCACCAGATGCGCACGCGCAGAGGAAGACTGACAAAGCTGCGCCCAGGGAAAGTCCGTGCAAATATCCCCATTCACCAGCAAAAAAGGGCTGTTCCCCAATAGGGGCAGGGCGTGCACAAGAGCGCCCCCGGTCTCCAGGCGACCATCACGCTCGTCGCTGTAATGGATGCGCAACCCCTGCCAATCGGAACCCAGGGCCTGCATGATCATGTCACCCAGATGCCCGACATTGATGACCACATCGCGAATACCCGCCGCCGCCAGCGCCTCCAGGAGGCGCACGATAAGAGACTTTCCGGCAATCTCCAGCAGAGGCTTGGGGACATGATCGGTCAGCGGCCGGAGTCGCTCGCCCCGACCCGCGGCCAGGATCATCGCCCGGGTAACGGCGGTTGCCATGGGGCAAAAAGCTCCTGATAAGGCTGCAACAGTGGGTCAGCATCCAGGGCATCTACGACATAAGTCCAGAACCGGGGTAGAAAATCGAGATAACCCGATTTCCCGTCGCGGTAAGCCAGGCGACAAAAAATACCGAGAATCTTCAGGTTACGCTGCAGCGCCATGCGCCCGACACGGCGCAGAAAATCCGTCGGTGACGACAGGGCGACAGCATGCTGGTGCGCCGCCAAAAAATCCAGTGCCCAGGCATCCCGTTGTGCCCGCCCCCAATCCCAGTAGCGATCCCACAGCAGAGAAGCCAGGTCATAGGTCCATGGTCCGAGCACCGCGTCCTGAAAATCAATCATAGCCAACAAACCCGTGTCCCGCCGAATAATGAGGTTACGCGCATGAAAATCCCGGTGGACCCAGACCTGTGGCTGCGCTGCGGCATTATTCAGCAACACGGCAAAAAGGGTTTGCAGAGTAATGCTCTGCTGCGGACTCGGAACCAGACCAAGATGCCTGCCCAGATACCAGTCCGTAAACAGGGTCAGTTCATCCTGCATACGGGCTGGTGAGAAAAATGGCAAAGGGGGCAATGCTGCCTGCCGCTGCCCGGCTTGCTGCAGGTTGAGGACCAAGGTTATTGCCTGCTGCATCCACCGATCCACATCCGCGCCGGCGTCCAGCACCGTCTTAAAATCGTCGTTCCCCAAATCCTCCAGCAGCACAAAGCCAAGGGCTATTTGGGCAGCCAGCACCCGAGGCACCGGCAGGGCCGCGCGGGCAAAGCGGTGCTGCACTCGCAAAAAGGACAGAATATCCTCCGGCGGCGGAGCATCCATGAAGATGAGGCCCGGTGACAGGCGCCAGTAACGTCGCCCGCTCGCATCACCGGGAATGGCACGCGCCGACGCTACCGTAACGCCCTGCTGTGCGAGCCAGTGCACGGCGGCGGGTGACAGAGGGGCCGCCGCCGCGCGGCGAGAATTCGAGGCAAGGAAAGATTGCGGCATAAAAGCATTTTGTGCGATTTTACGCTCCTATGAAAAGTCCTCTGCACAATATCGGAAAATCCCGCCCCCGGCCAACCCGCCCGGGAAGCGGTAGCTATGTCCTGCGTTCTGGCATTCGCCTGGCCCTGCTTGGCGCCCTGCTGACACCCGGAATAGCTGTCGCCGCCACCGCAGAGAGTCCAATCACCCTCTATGCCGATCAGGTCCACGGTCTTGGCAGCGGTCACTGGACAGCCAGTGGCCACGTCGAAGTCCTTTACGGTGACCGCCGGGTTTATGCCGACACCGTGCACTACGACCAGGCCCATGATGAAATCATCGCCAACGGCCACGTGCGCATGGTCAGCCCCGGCCTGGTCACGGCGGCACCCAAGGCCACCATCCATTTGCGGGCCAACGAAGGGGTAATAGTCCATCCCCGCTACCTGCTGGAAGCGCAACAAGGGCACGGCCACGCCGAAAACGGCAAAGAACTGAGTAAGGGTCGGTATCAGCTCAATGAAGCTTGTTACACCACCTGTCATGGCGAAAAACCGGCCTGGCAGCTCTGGAGCAAGCGCATCGACCTCAACCAGAATGACAACTACATCACCACCAGCAATACCACGGTAGACGTGTTTGGATTGCCCATATTCTGGATGCCCTACCTCAGTTTTCCGCTGAAACGACACTCCGGGTTTCTTGCCCCCGGTGTGGGCAGCTCTACCATCAACGGTTTTTACCTCGGTATTCCCTACTATTTCGATATCGCTCGCAACATGGACGACACCCTCACCGTCAACTACTTCAGCAAGCGCGGCGTCATGTTACAGAATGAATTTCGCTATCTGGAACCCAATTACAGTGGCAAACTCTATATGGATCTGCTCCCCTCTGACCAATTGACCCACAAAAATATCTGGGCCATCTCCTGGCAGCACACGCAAAATCTGGGCGACGGATTCAGCTTCAACGCCGATTATAACCGCGTCAGCTACAAAAATTTCCTTTCGGATTTTGGCGGCACAGCGAATTTCGGCAGCAGTTTCGTGGGCGGCATTGGCAACGCCCCCTACATCAGCTCCTCTGGGGGTCTGTATTACAACAGTACACACATTAACGCCGGCGCCACCTTGCAGGGCTATCAGGTGCTGGTGCCTAACAGTGTTGCGCCCTATTCCCAACTCCCCCGCCTCTTTGCCGATGCCTACTGGCGGGTGGGGCGCAACGGCTATTTCGACTGGCACAGCAGCTTCAACTATTTCTCGGCCTCGGCGGGTCCCGTCGGTCAGCGTCTCGACCTCACCCCCACCCTCGGCTGGCGCTTTAGCCGCGGTTGGGGCTTCTTGGAACCGCAGGCCCGGCTCTACTACAGTCACTATCAGATTCAGCGTAATCTCCCCTACGCGCGCGCCATTAATCGCACCTTGCCGGCACTCAGCCTCAAGGGCGGCCTCAATTTCGTGCGTTATGGCAGCAACGGCAGCACGGCACTGCTGCAACCCCTGTTCAAATATACCTACATTCCCCTACAGGCCCAGAACGGCATCCCCATTTTCGATGCCAGTCAACCCTATCAGAACTTTCCGATGATTTTTGAGAATAACAGCCTCTATACCGGTAGCGATCGCATCAACGCTGCCAATCAGGTCGCGCTGGGGCTGCGTGGCACCTGGCTCACGCCCAGCGGGCGCCAGCTCTGGCAAGCGGCTGTCGGCCAGATCCGCTACTTCAACCAGCGCCAGATCAACCTCGCCGGCGATATTGTCCCGCAAACCCAGCAGTCCAATTATTTTTTTGAGGGACAATACGCGCCCCTTCCGGACATCAACCTCCTCGCCAATTCACAGGTCAACGCCCAGCAGAGCAACCTGCAGCGGCTCAACCTGCGCGCCCAGTGGTTGCCCGGCCCGCAACGCGTCATTAACCTGGACTACCGTTTTACCCGTGGCTTCGTGCATCAAGCCGGCCTTTCCGGTGCCTGGCCAATCTACAAGCGCTGGCAGGCGCTCGGCAGCTATCAGTATGACATCACCGATCACAAGCCGCTGGAGGAGCTCGCAGGGATCGGCTATGATGGCGGCTGCTGGGCAGCCCATATGATGGTTTATCATCAGATCCTTCTTGGCGGGCAGTCCAATAACGCTATTTATCTGGAGATCGTATTGCGTGGCCTGACCAGCCTCGGCAATGCCTCAAACGGTTTGCTCAGCCAGTATGTGCCGGGCGCCAGCATGGAGTTTTGATGTCGCTCAAACGCCGTCCTATTTTACTCGCCCTGAGCATCGTTCTGGGAACCGCTCCGGTGTTAGCCTGGGCAAATACGCCTTTTCTCAACCGCAATACCCTGCTGCCGACCGCGCCGGTGGTAGCACCCGGCACGACAACACACACTTATTCGGAAAACTCTGCCAAAGCACCGACGGCAGCGCCGCTACCCGAAAACACCCAGAATCTCGACAAAGTCGTTGCGGTGGTGAATGACAACATCATCACCTCCATGCAACTGGAGCAACGGGTAATCGCCGTGCGTGCCCGCCTGCAGACGCAAGACCCCAACGCCATGCCCCCCGAAGACATCCTGCGCCGCCAGGTGCTACAGCAGATGATCCTCCAGGACATCGAGCTGCAGATTGCGCACCGGGCCGGGATCAAGGTTGACAAAGGGACGCTGGACCAGGCTATCAGCAACCTCGCTCAAGCCAACCACCTCACCGAGGACCAGCTACGCCAGGCGCTGACCAATCAAGGGCAGTCGTGGGAAAGCTTTACCAACGACCTCAGGGATCGCATTCTTGTGGATCGCCTCATGCAGCAGGAAGTGGAGAACCGGGTCCACATCGGCCCCGACGAGGTAAAAACCTTCGCGCAACAGCTCAAGGAAATGGGCGGCGTGAGTTTCGACCTGCAGCAAATATTCATCCCGCTGCCCGGCAACCCGACACCGGACGCCGTCAGCGCCGTCCGGCGCGAAGCCGAGCAAACCCGTGAGCGCGTGGTGGCCGGCGAGAGATTTTCGCGCCTCGCCGCCCAGGTCAGCAGCGGCCACGATGCCTTGCAGGGCGGGCGCCTCGGCTGGGTCAAGGCGGGCGAACTCCCACCCGCAGTGACCCAAACCCTCCTTCAGTTGAAGGCGGGCGAAATCAGCCCCGTTATTCCGGGGCCTACCGGCTTTCACATATTCAAGTTGCTCGATGTCAAACATGCGCAACCGACGGTCACCGAGGTCAAGGCGGCCATGATCGTCCTGCGGGCCGGCAACAGCCTGCAGTTGCAGGAGGCGACAGCGCGCGCGCAGGACATCCAGCAGGCATTGCAAAATGGTACCCGCTTCTCGAAACTGGCGCGCACTTACAGCCAGGACCCCAGCACCGCCGCGCGGGGGGGGGAAATGGGCTGGGTCGCTCCCGGACAGTTGCCAGACAGCCTGGAGCGTTCTCTGGTCACTTTGCAACCGGGTGGGGTGAGCAGTCCCATCCGCGAGGGGGATGCCATATACATTTTGCACTCTCAGGCACAACGCCAGCAGCCGGTCAAAGAGAAACAAATCATGGCCGCCGCACGCATGCAGCTCTACAACCGTATCGTCCACGAGCGCATGGACGAGTGGCAACGCCGCATCCGCGACAGCGCCTACGTCGAAATCCTCGAATCCGGCCTGCGCGGCAACGATGCCTGAGACTTTCATGAAGCGGGCCGTGACAGATCCCGGCCCCGCACATGCCCGCCTCGCACCGACCTGGACCCTCTTTTACAAAGAGACCTTGCGCTTCGGCAAGGTGTGGCTACAGACCATTGCCGCCCCGCTGATCACCACCATCCTCTACCTGGTGGTTTTTGGGCACGCCTTGGGCGGACATATAGCGGTCTATCCGGGGGTCAGCTATACGGCCTTCATCGTGCCCGGCCTGATGATGATGTCGATCTTACAAAATGCCTTTGCCAACAGTTCCTCCAGCCTGATTCAAGCCAAGGTGACGGGAAACATCGTCTTTCTGCTGCTCAGCCCGCTCAGCCCTACCGAAATATACATTGCTATGGTTGCCGCCTCCGTGCTGCGTGGCGCACTGGTGGGGATTGCGATCCTTGCACTGGCGCTGTTGTATCTGCGGATACCGCTGCTGCATCCCTTGTGGATCGTGGTATTTACCATTCTGGGCGCGGGCGGCATGGGTTCACTGGGTCTGATTGCCGGACTTTGGGCGGAGAAATTCGATCAGATTGCCGGTTTCCAAAACTTCATTATCATGCCTCTGACTTTTCTTGCTGGTGTCTTTTACTCCGTGCAGTCCCTGCCTGGCGTGTGGCAGCACCTCTCGTTGTTCAACCCGTTTTTCTACATCATCGACGGGTTTCGCTATGGCTTTTTCGCAGATTCTGATGTCAGCGTATGGACATGTCTTGGCGTCAGTATCGTTTTCGCGGGCGTCACGGGTCTTTTCGCCTGGCACCTGCTGGATCGCGGCTACAAGTTGCGCCAGTAGGCACTTACAGAGTATCGCTCCCTGATCCAGCGCGGCATGACACGTTTGGGTCTAAGTGGCCACATCACACGGCGGCATTTTTACGTTACACTACACCCCATGAATGCCAATACGATCAAATCACTCATCCAGCAACGGCTTCCCGACGCTTTTATAGAAGTCCTGGGAGACGACGGCGCCCATTTCGAGGCACTGGTCATTTCTCCGGCCTTTATCGGGCTTTCCCTCATCAAGCAGCATCAACTGGTTTATGATGCGCTGGGCGAACGCATGCGCGAGGAGATTCACGCCCTCTCGCTGCGCACCCTGACGCCCGAACAGGCACCACCAGTCCATCACCCTGCAGCGCATTAATCGGCGTACTCACCCCTAATTTAACGAGGATAATCATGGCAACGATTCAGGAACTCATTCAGGAACAGGTTCAGAAGCATCCCGTCGTGCTGTACATGAAGGGTAACCCACGGGCGCCGCAATGCGGTTTTTCGGCCCGTGCCGTGCAACTGTTGCAGCAATCCGGCGTCAAGGACCTCTTTACGGTGGACGTCCTGGCCGACCCGCAGATTCGCGACGGTATCAAGCAGTATTCCAATTGGCCCACTATTCCCCAGCTCTATATTCAAGGAGAGTTTGTCGGCGGGTCAGACATCATGTCCGATCTCTATCAGCAGGGCGAACTGAAGAAGCTGGTCGACAGCGCGCAAGCGGCCAGCGCGAGCTGATTTGCGCCCATGGACAAGCTGCTGTTGCGTGGTAATGGCCCTTTACGCGGTGAGTTGCGGATTTCCGGGGCCAAAAACGCGGCGTTGCCTTGTCTCGCCGCCACCTTGCTGGCACGTGAGCCGGTGCAACTGCGCAACATTCCGCATCTGCGTGACATCACCACCACCCTGGAATTGTTGAGTACACTCGGTGCAAGGGTGCTGGTAGACGGTCAGCTCGGGATTGAAGTCGATCCGCGCCCGGTACATTCGGTCGTCGCCCCTTATGAACTGGTGAAGACCATGCGGGCCTCGATTCTGGTACTCGGTCCGCTGCTGGCCCGCCATGGCTCGGCAGAAGTGAGTCTGCCTGGTGGCTGTGCCATCGGCAGTCGTCCGGTGAGTGTCCATCTCAGTGGTCTACAGGCTTTGGGCGCTGAAATCACCGTAGAGGACGGTTTCGTTAAAGCACAGGCATCCCGTTTACGCGGCACCCGCATTGTCATGGAGATCGTCTCCGTCACCGGTACGGAAAACCTGCTCATGGCAGCCACCCTCGCCACGGGACGCACCACTCTCGAAAATGCCGCCTGCGAGCCGGAAATTGTCGATCTTGCCCACTGCCTGTCGGCCATGGGTGCGCGCATCTCCGGAGCGGGGACATCGGTCATCGAGATTGAGGGCGTAGATGAACTGCATGGTGCCGAGCATAGTGTTGTGCCGGACCGCATTGAGACGGGCACCTATCTGGTGGCGGCGGCCATGGCCGGCGGCGATATTTGCCTGAAACGCACCGATGCGGGCTTGCTGGAAAGCGTCATCCTCAAACTACGGGAAGCAGGGGCTGAAGTGACAACCGGGGCGGACACGATCCGCATCCGCATGACGCGCAGGCCGCAGGCGGTGGATGTGCGCACGGCACCCTATCCGGCCTTCCCCACGGACATGCAGGCGCAATTTATGGCGATGAACTGCATCGCCGAAGGAAGCGGCGTCATCACCGAAACCATCTTCGAAAATCGCTTTATGCACGTCTCTGAATTGCGGAGACTGGGTGCCGACATCAACGCCGACGGCAAGACCGCCGTAGTACGCGGGGTACCCCGCCTGCGCGGCGCGCCGGTAATGGCGACCGACCTGCGGGCATCCGCCTCACTGGTCCTGGCCGGGCTGGTGGCAGAGGGCGAAACCCTCATTGACCGTATATACCATCTGGATCGCGGTTATGAGGTCATCGAAGAGAAACTCAGCGCCTTAGGGGCGGATATTCGCCGGATCAGCAACAGCAGCAGGAGCGTCGCATGAGTACCGGTATCACCATTGCGCTGTCCAAGGGACGGATTCTGCAAGAAGCCATCCCCCTGTTTGCGGGAGCAGGCATCCATCTGGCGGAAGATCCTGATGAATCCCGCAAATTGATCATCCCCAGCACAGATCCTGCAGTGCGCTTTCTGGTGATCCGCGCCAGTGATGTGCCAACCTACGTGACCTGGGGTGCTGCTGATGTGGGTATCGCTGGCAAGGATGTGCTGCTGGAGCAGGAAGGCCTAGACCTTTATGAGCCTCTCGACCTGCGCATCGGCATCTGCCACATGGCAGTGGCCGAGCCTGCCAGCTTGGCAGCCCACGATGCCCCGCAAAACTGGGAACGGGTGCGCATTGCGACCAAATATCCGCACATCACCCGCAACTATTTCCATGCTCGCGGTGTACAGACGGAAATCATCAAGCTTTACGGCAGCATGGAACTGGCACCGCTGGTCGGTCTCGCCGATCGCATTGTCGATCTGGTCTCCAGCGGTCGGACGCTCAAAGAAAATGGACTGGTGGAAGTGGAAGAAATCATGCCTATTTCCAGCCGTCTGGTGGTCAACCGTGCGGCCATGAAACTCAAGCGCCACGCCATCGAAACCCTCATCAGCCAATTGGAGGCGCAAGTCGCGTCATGAATCGTCTGGATACCCGCAACCCCGATTTCGCTCAGCAGTTTCACGCCCTGCATGACTGGGACGCCAACCTGGATCCGCAGATTGAAGAACGGGTGCGGGAGATTGTCGCTGCGGTCCGCGACCGGGGCGATGCGGCGCTACGCGAGTATACCGAGCGCTTTGACGGCCTGCATACGGATTCGTCCGCCGATCTGGAAATCCCCCGCAGCCACTGGGAGCAGGCTCTTGATGGCCTGGAGCCAGGTCAGCGCACCGCCCTGGAAAAGGCGGCGCAACGTATCCGCAGTTACCACGAGTACCAGCGCAGCGCAAGCTGGACCTTTACCGAGGCCGATGGCACGGTGCTGGGCCAGCGCATTCTACCCCTGTCCCGGGTGGGGATTTACGTGCCCGGTGGGAAGGCCGCCTATCCCAGCTCGGTGCTGATGAATTCCATCCCTGCGCACGTGGCGGGCGTGCAGGAAATCATCATGACCGTCCCCACCCCCCAGGGGCAGGTGAATCCCTGGGTGCTGGCGGCGGCGGCTATTGCCGGGGTGGATCGGGTATTCTGTGTCGGCGGCGCGCAGGCGGTAGCGGCGCTGGCCTATGGTACAGAGAGTGTCCCGGCGGTAGATAAAATTGTCGGCCCCGGTAATATTTATGTGGCCACCGCCAAGCGTATGGTCTTTGGCCGGGTCGGCATTGATATGATTGCCGGGCCCAGCGAAATCCTCGTCATCAGCGATGGCTCGGCACCCGCCGAATGGCTGGCCTGGGACCTGCTTTCCCAGGCAGAACATGATGAACTGGCCCAGAGTATCCTCATCAGCTGGGACGATGCGCATATCGAGTCGGTGCTCACTGCCGTAGATACTGCGCTTGCGGTACTGGACCGCGCACCTATCGCCCGCAAGAGCTGGGCAGACCGCGGCGCGGTGATCCGCGTGCGCGATCGCGCCGAGGCCTGCGCCATTGCCGACCGTATCGCGCCGGAACATCTGGAACTGGCCGTAGCGGATCCGGAAGACTGGCTGGCGGACATCCACAACGCTGGCGCCATTTTCATGGGTATCCACAGTTGTGAGGCCCTCGGCGACTATGTCGCCGGCCCCAATCATGTGTTACCCACGGGCGGTAGCGCACGTTTCTCATCGGCACTGGGTGTCTACGATTTCATCAAGCGCAGCAGCCTCATCCATGCCAGCCCCGCTGGAGCCGCGCATCTGGGGCGGATCGCCGAAGGCCTCGCCCGGGGCGAAGGGCTGACCGCACATGCCCGCTCAGCAGCCTGCCGCATTCCCAAAGCTGGATCATGAGCGACGAGGCGACGATCGCCCTGATGCAGAGCTTGCTGCGTCCGGAGTTGCTGGCCAGCAAGGCCTATGCGGTGGCGCCCAGTGATGGGCTCATCAAGCTCGACGCCATGGAGAATCCTTACCGTCTACCCGCCGCGCTGCGCCAGCAATGGCTGGAAAGCCTCGCCGATGCGCCCCTCAACCGCTACCCGGACGCGCACCCGGGCGCCCTCATCGCCGCCCTCAAAACTCATATCGGTGTGCCTGAGGGTGCAGAACTCATGCTCGGCAACGGCTCCGACGAGCTGATCCAGATTCTGGTGACCGCCGTGGCCGGTAGCCAGCGTCCCATCATGGCGGTGGACCCCAGCTTCGTCATGTACCGCATCCTGGCGCAACAACTCGGGCTAGCCTTTACGGGCATTCCTCTGGACGCGGACTTTCAGCTGGATCTCCCCGCCATGCTGACCGCTATCGCCGCGCAACAGCCTGGCATCATTTTCCTCGACTGGCCCAACAACCCGAGCGGCAGCCTCTTCCCTGAGGCCGATCTGGAAGCCATCGTCGCTGCCGCACCCGGCCTGGTAGTGGTAGATGAGGCCTACCACGCTTTCAGTCAGACGACCTTTGCCGATCGCCTGGGACGCACACCCAACCTCCTCCTCCTGCGCACCCTGTCCAAGGAGGGCCTGGCAGGGTTACGGCTGGGGATGCTGGCAGGGCCGACGGCGTGGATTCAGGAGTTGGACAAGTTGCGTCTGCCCTACAACATCAATGTGCTCACCCAGCGTAGCGTCGCTTTCTATTTATGCCATACCAAAGTGCTGGACGCGCAGGCCGAAGTCCTGCGTAGCGAGCGGGAAAGGCTCCTTAAGGCCATCTCTTCCTACGGCCTGGCGATCTGGCCCAGCGCCGCCAACTTCCTGCTCTTTCATGCCCCCGGGCGAGCTGCAGCGCTATTTTCAGGGCTGCGCGAAGGCGGGGTGCTCATCAAAGCCTTTACAGGTCACCCCCGTCTCAGCGAATATCTACGGGTCAGTGTCGGCACCCCCGCCGAAAATGATCGCTTTCTGGCCGTACTGGAGTCTTTACTGTGAAGCCGCGTCAAGCCGAAGTCGAAAGAAACACCCTCGAAACCCAGATCCGGGTTGCCGTGAATCTCGATGGGTCCGGGCAAGCGGAACTGCACACCGGGCTACCTTTTCTCGATCACATGATCCATCAAATCGTCCGCCATGGCCTTTTCGACCTGCGCATTCAGGCCCAGGGTGATCTGGACATTGACGCCCACCACACGGTAGAGGATATCGGTATCACCCTCGGTCAGGCATTTGCCCGTGCCGTCGGCGACAAGACGGGCATTCAGCGCTATGGTCATGCCTACGTGCCGCTGGACGAGGCACTGTCACGGGCGGTGGTAGACCTTTCCGGCCGTCCCGGACTGGTCTTTGCGGTCGAGTTCCCGCGCGCCCAGGTGGGTGGCTTTGATGTGGACCTCTTCCATGAATTCTTTCAGGGCTTCGTCAACCATGCTCAGGTGAGCCTGCATCTGGACGCCTTACGCGGCAACAACGCCCACCACATCGCCGAGACCCTGTTCAAGGCCTTTGGTCGTGCCCTGCGTATGGCTGTCGCCCCCGATCCGCGCATGGCAGGCGCTGTGCCCAGTACCAAAGGTACCCTGACCCTATGAGCGCTGCCACAACCCGCGTCGGCATTATCGATTACGGTATGGGCAACCTCTATTCCGTGGCCAAGGCCGTGGAGTATCTGGGTGGCAAAGCGATTATCAGCGATCAGGCCAGCGAACTGGCCACCACCGACCGCATCATTTTTCCGGGGGTCGGTGCTTTTGGTGACTGCATGGCCGCGCTGGAGGCCCGTGAACTCAGTGACTTCGTCCGCGTTGCGGCGCAGACTCGGCCCTTCCTCGGCATCTGCCTCGGGATGCAGATGCTCATGGACGGCAGTATGGAACATGGAGAACACGCCGGACTTGGTCTGCTGCCGGGACGGGTCATTCCCTTTCCGGAAGAAGCTCTGCAGGCGGCAGATGGCCGCCGCCTGAAAATTCCGCACATGGGCTGGAATGAGCTGCATCAGTTGGTGGAACATCCTCTTTTTGCTGGTGTTCCACAAAATGCCTATTTTTATTTCGTGCACTCCTTCTACGTGGAACCCGCCGCCCCCGAGATACTCGCGGCCTTTAGCGATTATGCCTTCCCCTTCTGTGCCGCGATGGCGGCGGACAATCTATTTGCCCTGCAGTGCCATCCTGAAAAAAGTGGCACGACAGGCCTGCGCCTGCTGGGAAATTTTCTCGGCTGGGATGGTGACGGTGGAGCAAGCTGTGCGCTTTGACCCTGTTTTCTGGAATAACTTTGTGTGGAGGAAGTTGTCATGCTGTTGATTCCGGCCATCGACCTCAAGGGCGGGAACTGTGTGCGTTTACGGCAGGGCCGGATGGAAGACAACACGGTTTTTTCGGATAATCCGATCGCCACTGCGCAGCGCTGGGTGGAAGCCGGCGCCAAACGTCTGCACATCGTCGATCTCGACGGTGCCGTGCAGGGAGCGCCGGTCAATGCACAGGCGATCGCCGCCATCTGCGAATGTTTCCCCGAGCTCGAAATTCAGGTCGGCGGCGGTATCCGCAGCGAAGAGCAAATCGAAGCCTACATTCAAGCAGGTGTTCGCTACGTGATCATCGGCACGCAGGCGGTCAAGGCCCCCGGCTTCGTCGCTAACGCCGCAGTAAGCTTTCCCGGCCATATTATGGTGGGCATTGATGCCCGTGACGGCAAAGTGGCTACCGAAGGCTGGTCCAAACTGTCCCGCCACGATCCCATTGATCTCGCTCAGCACTTCGCTGCCGACGGTATCGAGGCCATCATCTACACCGATATCAGCCGCGACGGTATGCTCAACGGCCCGAACATTCCCGCAACGGTAGCGCTCGCGCAGGCCGTACCCGTGCCAGTCATCGCTTCTGGTGGCATCGCCAATCTGGAACAGGTGCTGGCGCTCAAGGCCCACGAAGGAGACGGCATCACCGGCGCCATTACCGGTCGCGCCATCTACGAGGGGACCCTGGACTTTAGCCGGGCCCGCGCCCAGGCCGAGGCTTAAGCAGATGCTCGCCAAGCGCATTATACCCTGTCTGGATATCGACCACGGCCGGGTGGTGAAGGGCGTCCAGTTCGTTGCCCTGCGCGATGCCGGCGACCCGGTGGAGGTGGCCAAACGCTACAACGACGAGGGCGCTGATGAGATTACCTTTCTCGATATTTCTGCCAGTTATGAAGAACGCCGCACCCTTGCCGATGTGGTGTCTGCCGTGGCGGCCCAAGTCTTCATACCCCTGACGGTCGGCGGTGGCGTGCGCTGCGTCGAAGATATCCGCGCCCTGCTTCTCGCCGGTGCCGACAAGGTCAGCATCAACAGTGCCGCCGTCCATGAACCGGAACTGGTGCGCGCTGCCGCCCGACGTTTCGGTAACTCCTGTATCGTCGTCGCCATCGATGCCAAGCGCGTGGCGGATCATTGGGAAGTTTTTACCCACGGCGGGCGGCGCAGCACTGGCCTGGATGCGGTGGCCTGGGCGCGGCAGATGGCCGAATACGGCGCCGGTGAAATCCTGCTCACCAGTATGGATCGCGATGGTACGGGGGTCGGCTTCGATCTCGCCCTCACCCGTGCCGTCAGCGATGTCGTGCCGGTCCCGGTCATTGCTTCGGGTGGTGTCGGAGAAATCCAGCACTTCGCCGAAGGCATCCAGCAAGGGCATGCCGATGCGGTATTAGCGGCCAGTGTCTTTCACTTCGGCCAGTTTCGCATCGCCGAGGTCAAGGCACAGATGGCAGAGGCGGGTATCCCGGTACGCAGCATCCGCTGACGAGCGCGGCTTGGCGCACCGGTCAACCCGTAACTGCGTATATTTGGGTAGAAGGACATCAACGAGAGGTCTGACCAGCATGGGTGATACGGAAGCGAAGCATTCGGCCATACTCGCCGCCGTGCACTGGAATGCCGACGGCTTGGTGCCGGTCATTGCTCAGGACGCACGCAGCGGCCAGGTACTGATGCTGGCCTGGATGAACGCCGAGGCCTTGCTGGCGACGCTTCATGTGGGCATGGGCACCTACTGGTCGCGCTCCCGGCAAGCGCTTTGGCGTAAAGGCGAGACCTCCGGCCATGTCCAGCATCTGGTCGATCTGCGCCTCGACTGTGATGGTGACACCATTCTTATGCGTGTCATTCAGGAAGGTCCTGCCTGTCACACGGGAGAGAAAACCTGCTTCTTTCTCGGCCAACCCGGCAGCGATGGCTGGCAGCATCAGGCACCGCCGCCCGGCAGCATCCTGGATAGTTTACAGGCCACCCTGCACAGTCGGCGGCTGGCTGATCCCGGCCAATCCTACGTGGCACAACTGCTCCATGGGGGCCAGGATCGGATTTTGAAAAAGGTGGGGGAAGAGGCCACCGAGTTTATCATCGCCTGCAAGAATCCTGAGCCGAAACCGGTTATTGCAGAGGCAGCAGACCTCCTCTTTCACCTGATGGTGGCCTTGGAGGAACATGAATTGCATATAGATGATGTCCTCGGGGAACTGGCGCGCCGTGAGGGCGTTTCCGGCCTGGAAGAGAAGGCGGCACGGCGTCCCCAAGCTTGACGCAACCGATTTATTTTCCTATGGTCCAACAGTTGGTTGTAGTGCGTAAACCCCTGCGGGGGAAGGAGAGCAGTCATGGGCGCTTTTAGCATCTGGCATCTGGTCATCATTTTATTGATAGTAGTCGCGCTGTTTGGCACCGCAAAGCTGCGCCACGTGGGCTCGGACCTGGGTTCTGCCATCAAGGGCTTCCGCTCTGCCGTCAAGGAAGAGGAGGAAAAGAAGGAAATCATCAGCCACACCATTGACGCCGATGTCCAGCCCAGCAAAGAACACGAAACTGTTAACCGCTGACCGCTCATGTTCGACTTCAGCTTCGGCGAGCTCGCACTACTCGGGATCATTGCACTGCTCGTGGTCGGACCGGAAAAAATGCCCGAGCTCGCGCGCACTGCGGGGAAATGGTACGGCGCCATGCGGCGCACCATGACGGGCCTGCGCTCTGAGGTCGAACAGCAGTTTTTACTGGATGACCTGCGCCAAGAGGCAAACCGACTGCGGGACTACGCCAATGAAGCACTTTTGCCTGCGGACGTTACCGCTACAGCTATCCCTACAGTAAGCGACGAAACGCCAGAAATCATAGCAGAGCAAAAACAGGGGGAACTCGATATACTGCCGGCACCCGTGCAGCATGCAGAGCTGCCCGGACCAGAAAACCGCCGCCTGCATTGATTGTATAGTCTGTCCAAACTCACCAGCACATCAATACCGCCTAAGGACGTTTTTTAAGCATGGACAAGTTGGCGGAGAATACCTTTATCGGCCACCTGTTAGAATTGCGTCGCCGTGTATTATTTGCAGTGATCGCCGTTTTTGTCGGCTTCATGGCCTCTTACCCCTTTTCCAAAGCGATTTATACTATTCTCGCCGCACCGCTGATTGAGGTGTTACCCAAGGGTAGTCACTTAATTTACACTAGTTTACCTGAAGTATTTTTAACCTATGTGCAACTTTCCTTACTATCCGGATTTGTTCTGGCGCTACCCATTGTCCTGTATCAATTTTGGGCCTTCATAGCCCCCGGCCTTTATGAACACGAGCGCAAGGCCTTTTTCCCGCTCATTTTTGCCTCTGTTTTCCTGTTTATCGGCGGGATGCTCTTTGCCTATTTTATCGTATTCCCGAATGCCTTCCGATTTTTTGTGAGCTTCTCTGGCAATGATATTACCGCCATGCCCAAAGTCGATAGTTACCTATCGCTCATCGTCAAATTCTCGCTTGCCTTTGGCCTCGCCTTCCAGATTCCCATCCTGATCGTCGTACTGGTACGTATCGGGGTGCTACAAGTGGCCACATTGCGCCGCAGTCGCCGCTACGCATTCCTGATCTGCGCCATCGCATCGGCAGTACTCAGTCCTCCCGATGTTTTATCCATGGTCATGCTGCTCATTCCCATGTACATGCTCTTTGAAGTCGGACTGTTCTTCGCAGCACGGCTGCCCGCATCCCGGCCCGGCGTAGAGGCGGCCGCTGATGATACAGCAGAGCCGTCGCAGCATGTTGCCGACGAGATGGATGCTGCCGAGGAAAGCTTCCGGGATAAGGATGAAGATGGCCCGAAGAACTGATAAAAGGGCACCCCCTATGCCACCATAGGGGGCCGAAGACCATCCGATGCAATTGACCACGTGGACTATTAACGTTATGGTACTGCCCGATGGCCCTTGAGAACGCTCCCATACTCAGTACTGTTGCTGCCCTCTTCCGCCCGCACGAACGGTCTCCGCGCCAGGGCCTGTCGGCGTGACAACACAGACACCCAGACGGGTCGCCATCGTCCACGACTGGCTCGTGACCTATGCCGGGGCGGAGCGTGTTCTGGCACAAATGCTGCTATGCTACCCGGAAGCGGACCTCTACAGTTTGATCGATTTTTTGCCGCCGGAAGACCGCGGATTTATCGGTAACAGAACCGTCACCACTTCCTTCATTCAGCGCTTACCCCTGGCGCAAAAAAAGTATCGGACTTATCTCCCGTTGATGCCCTTGGCCATTGAACAATTCGACCTCTCCGTCTACGATCTGGTGTTGACCAGCAGCCATGCGGTGGCGAAAGGGGTTCTGACCGGGCCAGATCAGTTGCACCTTTGTCTCTGCTATTCGCCTATCCGCTACGCGTGGGACCTACAACATCAATACCTGTTGGGATCGGGCCTGAGCACCGGGATGAAAGGATGGATCGCAAAAATTATCCTGCATTACATCCGCCTCTGGGATAACCGCACAGCATTTGGAGTGGACGAATTCATGGCGATCTCCAGATATATTGCGCGACGCATTTATAAGGTGTACCGCCGTGGATCCACGGTCATTTATCCGCCTGTGGACGTGAGCGAATTTTCCATGGGCACCAGCAAGGAGGACTTTTACGTCACGGCCTCACGCATGGTACCGTACAAAAAGATCGACCTGATCGTTGCCGCGTTTACCGCCATGCCCGATAAACGCCTGGTGGTGATCGGTGACGGGCCGGATTTTGCGAAGATCAAGGCCAGGGCGGGCGTGAATGTCATCCTGCTCGGTTTTGCCGAGGCCGCCGTCCTGCGCGATTACTTGCAGAGGGCGCGCGCCTTCGTGTTTGCCGCGGAGGAAGACTTCGGTATTTCCCCACTCGAGGCCCAAGCCTGCGGGACCCCGGTAATCGCCTTTGGTCAGGGCGGCGCCCTGGAAACCATTGTCCCACTCCCCGAAGCGGGACAGATCCCGCTGCGCCCACCCACTGGCCTCTTTTTCGCGGAACAATCCGAAGCAGCGATCATTGCAGCGGTCGAACGCTTCGAGCGAGAGGGTGATGTGATCCAGCCCACCGCCTGCCGCGTAAACGCCATGCGCTTCGCTCCGGAGCACTTCCGCGCGGAGTTTATCGATTTCGTGGAACGCCATTGGACCGCTTTCCAGTTACCCCGTACCAGGAGCAAATCCTCATGACCACCCTGCTCACCGGTACCTACGGTTTTGTCGGACATCATGTTCAGGCCACCACTCCACGCCTTGTGTCCCCCTGTCCCCCGAAGTGGACCGGCGCGACCGCGCCTGAGACGGTCGCGGAGATCCAGCCCGAAACCGTCTTCACCTGGCTGGCCGCCCAGAGCTTTGTACCCGCTGCCTTCGAGAATCCCGGGGAAAGCTTCGACATCAAGCGCATAGCATCCTAAACCGGCTGGAAGCACTGCAAGTGTCTGGTTTTCGAGGCAGTTCGTCCAGACTGCCACCACGCAGAAAGCCTTGGCGCGACCATAATGTCCGCGGAAAAAACCACAATAACGCGATGCGACCCATGAGGGGGAAAAGCAGCAGATTGGCAGAAAATGCAGCGCCCCACCAATGCCATAAAACGCAAGAAACGCCTTTACTATGATTAAAGGGCATAGAAGATATGCCCCAAATAAAAAGCGACCGCCGCGGTCGCAAAAACACCACTCAAAAACCGTGCGAAAATCATAAAATATACTGACCACAATTCCTGAACCCGATCATTGTCGGGAGTGCACCTGCGGCAATGAGGCAGCGGCGACAAAAGGGACCAGCAAACGGACCGCTCGCCGCCCACCTTTGAGCATGGTGGGTGAGTGGTTTCCCAATACGTCAATATTTCCTTGCACCCCGGCATAAAACCCATTATGCTTCCCAGCTGGGAAAATGGCCCAGATTTAACGTAATAGGAAGTTCTTAAACATGGCAACTGGCACAGTAAAATGGTTCAACGACAGCAAAGGTTTTGGTTTCATCACCCCGGAAGATGGCAAGGAAGATGTGTTTGTGCATCACTCTGCTATCCAGGGCAACGGCTTCAAAACTTTGGCGGAAGGTGCGCGGGTAACATTCAATAGTGTCCGTGGACCGAAAGGTATGCAGGCTGAGGACGTGCGCGAGGCATAATCCCGGTTGGGATGATCGCCACAGGGCGCCGCTCTCCGAACGGCGCTTTTTATTTTCCCCGCCTTCCTGCCCATCTTTGTAGCCACGGCGGAATGCAGCGGCAACCCGGCATACCTTGGTCCCGGGTTCGGGCGGCGTGCGCGACCCACTGGTCGGAAACCTTGCGTCTGTTTTTCCTGACTTCAGTGGCGGGGGCCTCAGCTGGGGCAGTGCCATCACCCAATACCTGCTATGACCGGCCCGGCATCGCAAGCTTGAGGAATTCCGCCCGGCCTTTCGCCTGCGTAGCGACGGATATGGTCACTGGGCAGGAAGTGTTCCTCTCTTCCGCAGCGCCACGACGGTCTGATTTTGGCGGATGGAGGGTTGATCGATCCCATCGCCGTCGGTCGAGCACTGTTTCCGGGCCCCCTCGCGACGCAGGTCCACTGCACCCAGCCGATGGAACATGGCCCCACCTTCAGCATTGCGCGCCACCGGCGATGGGCCGACGACTGCGGCGAACACCGACATCCCCGACCCAAATATATTGCAGGCACTACGCCGGTCAGTGGAAATCATGCAGAGCCATTTGGTGAGTTTGCAAATATAAAAGGGGCAACGCACATGATTGGTGACCATTATGCATAGCACCACCGAATATCAGCAGGCCGAGACGAAGCTAAAATTATTCCGCGCCTTGCTCGACAATTCCAGCGACACCATCGAGGTGCTCGATCCTGTCACCCTACGTTTTTTAGACATAAACACGACGGGATGCCTCGCCTTGGGCTACACCCGTGAAGAACTCCTGTCCATGAGCATTTACGACATAGACACGGCTTACAGCGCTGCCCCCCAGAATGGGCTTGCGCAGTTATGGAAATCGGGACACGCGCTGTTCGAAACCATACACCGTCGCAAGGATGGCTCGACGTTTCCTGTGGAGGTCAACGTGGTGCCTGTCGAACTCGACAAGCCTTACTTGCTAGCCACCACGCGTGACATCAGCAAGCGCAAGTTGCTGGAGGCCGCCCAGCAGGACAGCGCCAGACGCCTACAACGGATCATCGATTTCAGTGTGCTGCTTTCCAGCGCCAATGAAGCCATCGCCCAGATGGAGAACGAAGCAGATTTGCTGCGATCCCTCTGCGAACTGGCCGTCCATCATGCCCATCTGCGGCTGGCGTGGATTGGCCAGCCCGATAGCGATGGCTGGTTTCAAATGCTTGCCGCCGTCGGGCCAATGGGCTATCTGGCGGGGATACGTATATCCGCGTCCGCAGAACTTCCAGAGGGACAAGGACCAGCAGGCCTGTCCTGGCGCGATCAAAAATTGGTTTACAATGCGTCATTCACCAAAAACCCTCGCATGAAGCCCTGGGCGCAGCGTGCCGAAGCCTTTGGGATTAGTGCGAACGCCGCTCTACCCATTTTCCGTGGTGGCAAGCGCTGGGCCATCTTGGCGATGGGTCACGGTGAAGATAATATTTTCGATGCCGATCTCCAGAAGATATTGACGGATTTGGCCAAAGACGTCGGCTATGGCCTCGATCGCCTGGATATTCTGCGAAGGGAGCGGGAAGCCAATGCCTTCAACGAGGTGTTGTTGAACACGCAGTCGTCTGGCATTGGTGTCATACGCTCTCCAGAAAGGATTTTCGAAAAAGTGAACGCCCGAATGCTGGAAATGTTCGGGGCCTCTTCCCCGGAGGATTTGCTCGGGCACCCGATACGGAGATTCTACCTCGACGAGGAAACCTACGATCGGGTAGGCGCGGCTAATCAGAAGGTCCTAAGCGAAGGCCACGGGATGCTCAGAGATGTGCCTTATCGCCGTCTGGATGGAGCGGTCATATACGTGGATCTTTCTGTTCAACGTCTGGACGGCACGGATGGCGTGCAGCGCATTCTCGGCACCTTTGTGGACGTGACGGAACGGCATCGATTGGTGGATGATCTCGCGCGGCAATCGTTCTCCGACATGCTCACCGGCCTACCTAATCGTCGCGCTCTGGATGCAGAGATAAGCAAGGCACTGGCACGATCTGCACGCCAGGAGCGGCTTCTGGCCGTGGGTTTTCTCGACATCGACGATTTCAAACCAGTCAATGACACCTATGGCCATGATGCCGGTGACGACCTGCTGAAAGAAATGGCCCGCCGCCTGCAAGGCACAGTGCGGCGGACGGATACCGTGGCGCGTCTGGGGGGTGACGAGTTCGTGCTGCTATTGGAAGGCCTGCGCGATATGGATGAACTGGATCAGGTTCTGGCCCGTCTCCAGACCGCGAGTGCACAGCCCTTCAACATCAAGGGGGAGATGGTCCGTATTCAGGCGAGCCTGGGACTGACTATCTATCCTTTTGACGAGGCGGACGCCGATCTGCTCCTGCGCCACGCGGACCAGGCCATGTATGCGGCCAAGGCGCGCCCCAGTCGCGAGAGCGGGGGCTGGGTGCAGCTCTACCACCCGGATATTGGCAATGTCAGCATGGGCGATGAACTGTTGCGCCGGGATTTCCTGCGCGCCTTGGCCAGCGGAGCGGTGACTCTCCGCTATCAGCCTCTGGTGGCCATGGCGACGGATCGGGTGGCGGGTCTCGAGGCCCTGACCCGGTGGAACCGGGAGGGTCGGGAGGTCTCCCCCGACAAATTCCTTTCCGCCCTGGGGTTACGGGAGCGTCAGGCACTGGGGCGCTTCGTGCTGCAAACGGGACTGCGACAGCTCGCACAGTGGCGGGAAGCCGGACTGGACCTCTTTCTCAGCATCAATGTCACCCCGGAAGAACTCGATCAACCCGGATTTGCCGATACGGTCTTTGGCATCCTGGCGGCGTATCCGAGTGTCCCTCCGAAATCCCTGGTGCTGGAGGTGCTGGAAATCGGGGAAATTCTCGAACCGGGGGTCGCCCTGGAGCATCTGCAACGGCTGCGCGGCGCGGGCATCAAAATCGCCCTGGATGACGTGGGGAGTGCATACGCCTCTCTCCTGCGACTCAAAAATCTGCCCATTGACGAGATCAAGATCGATCAGGGTTTCATCCGCGAGTTGTCGAACAAACCCCAGGATCTGATTTTCGTCGAAAGTCTCGTCAATCTGGGCTTGGCGATGGGCGTCCTCATCACCGTGGAAGGAGTGGAAACCGAAGCGCACATCGCCCTACTGCGCGAGATGAAAATCAACTATCTCCAGGGGTACGCCATTGCCAGGCCGCTGCAGGCGGAAGCGGTGGCGGATTTTGTGCGCAGCTTTGTCCTCGGCGTCGGGGATGCGGACACGCCGATGCTGGCCCTGTACCAGCATCTGGGCTGGGTGCGGGCGGCAGCAGAGTCGGCGATGAATCATCAGGGTTACGAGAATACGGAACTGGCCGACTGCCCGATCACGACCTGGCTGCAGGCCCATGCGTCAGAACTGACAGGGGTAGAGGCATTGCTGGCCGAGCACGAAACAGTGCATATCCTGGGTCGGAAAATTCTCCAGGTACGGCAAAGCGGGACGCGCGAGGAGCTCCATCGCCTGCTCGGTCAGTTGCATGGGCACAGCCATCTCTTTCAGGAAGAATTGGGGCAGGCGGTGCAGGGCATGCGGGCCGCTGCAGCAGCCACTGCCCTGCCGCCCTCTTCCAATGCATAAAATTACTGACATGGATTGGACAGCGCTCGAAAGTAGCTTTCCGCGATCGTCAGGGCATTTATGGAGTACCGGTTCGCGGCGATCGAAGCATTTGATTTTGGTAAAGGAAGCATTCGAGCGAATATTCATTTTTTATCTTCGGTATTTGCAGCCGTACAGGCACTGGCGAACGTCATCATGAACGACCAGAAAGAAACCCTTCCCCTGCTGGCTATGGCCACCCTCGGTGTGGTCTTCGGGGACATCGGCACGAGTCCGCTTTATACCCTCAGCGCCTGCCTGTCCGCCATGTCCTTGCCACCCACAGCGGCAAATCTCCAAGGTATCCTTTCCCTGATTTTTTGGACTCTGGTGCTGGTTGTGAGCGTCAAATACGCCTGGGTGATCATGCGGGCGAGCAATCAAGGCGAGGGCGGCGTCATGGCGCTGACCGCTCTGGCTGCCCATGCAACAGGGCATTCTGGACGATTGCGCTGGTGGATACTGAGTATTGGGCTTTTGGGCGCGGCTCTTTTTTATGGAGATAGCATCATCACTCCAGCCATTTCAGTGCTGTCGGCTATGGAAGGCATGGAGGTCGCCTCTCCGGCTTGGAAACCGCTGGTCATCCCTCTGGCTTTGGGAGTAATCGTTGGACTCTTTCTGGTCCAGCGTCGCGGTACGGCAGCCATTAGTCACCTCTTTGGTCCGAGCATGCTGGTATGGTTCCTGCTGCTTTTCGGCTCCGGACTGACCTGGATCAGCGCTGATCCGCAGGTGCTGCTTGCGCTCAACCCGTGGTACGCCCTGCATTTTTTCGGAATACATGGCATCGGTGGGTTGGTGATCCTGGGCGCGGTAGTCCTCGCCGTCACTGGGGCGGAGGCGCTCTACGCCGATATGGGTCATTTTGGTGCGCGACCCATCCGCATGGCCTGGTATGTTCTGGTGCTGCCCGCCCTGGCCCTCAACTATCTCGGCCAGGGCGCTTTGCTGGAGCTCGATCCTTCGGCTATTCAGAATCCCTTTTTCCGGCTCTTCCCCGCCTGGGCGACTCTGCCTATAGTGGTGATATCGGGCATCGCTACAGTGATTGCCTCGCAAGCGGTGATTTCCGGAGCCTATTCCGCGACGCGCCAAGCCCTGCTGCTGGGTTACGTACCGCGTCTGACCATCATTCACACCTCGGCATCCGAGCGCGGGCAGATCTATCTTCCAGGGCTCAACGGAGTCCTGATGGCGGCGGTTATCGCGGCGATTCTCTGGTTCAGGTCTTCGAACGCGCTGAGTTTCGCCTATGGTACGGCGGTTACCGGCACCATGATGCTGACCACCGTTCTGGTCTTCTTCGTCGCCCGCCACAGTTGGCGGTGGCCGCTGTGGAAAGCTGGCCTTTTCTGCGGCTTCTTTATCCTGCTGGATGGGATATTTTTCGGCGCGAATCTACTGAAATTCGTGGCAGGGGGATGGTTCCCGCTGATGATCGGTCTGGTAGTTTTTACGAGCATGTCGACATGGCGGTGGGGGCGGGAGATACTCGCCCGCAAACTGTATCCGGATGCTATCTCGGTGGAGGCCTTTCTGAGCGGCGTCACCCCTTGCGAGCCTATCCGTGTCCCGGGCACGGCGGTATACCTGACCGTGCGCGAGCACGGCATTCCGCATGCCATGCTGCATAACCTGAAACACAACAGGGTGCTTCATGAACGGGTCATCATCCTCACCGTCAAATTTGAAGATGAGCCACGCATTCTTCCCACGCACCGCGTAGCGGTTCTGGATTACGGACAAGGCATCTATCGTTTCACTGCCCGTTATGGATTCATGGAGCAACCTGATATTCCGGAGATTCTGAAGTCCGCGGAGCGTCCGAACTTCCGCTGGAACCCATCGGATACCACCTATTTTGCCTCCCGCCAACGGGTGATTCCGACCGCCGACGCGGGGCTGGCTTTATGGCGAGAACGTCTTTTCGCCATCCTGCTCCGTTTTTCTGCCAACGCCACCGACTTTTTCCGGCTCCCGCCCAACCAGGTGATGGAACTGGGGGATGTCGTCGAGCTTTCGCATAGGGTGTCCGACACACCTAAGCGGGGTTAGGAAACACGCCTACAAAATCAAGAAAACCAACGCAGAAATGCTGCGGCAGTGAGGGCGGTGACACCCAAGCCGAAATCAAAACCCAGGATCCGGCGCTGCACTGCCCCCGACCATCCACGCTCAAAACGCAGGTAGACCATCCCGAGGATGATGCCCAGAACTGCGCAAGCCATTTTGAGAATCAGAGCCGTCAGAGCGATCCCATGAATATCGGGCAAACGGCCATCATAGTAATAGCTGGCAGCCCCAAAAAGGGTGCCGGTCACCCCTTGGTTTACCCATCCCAAAGTGATTACCCACACCAGCGTCCTCTGTATGCCAGGAGAACGGCGCGCCAGCAAAAGCGCTGCAGCGCCTCCACCTACGATGGCCACCGCCCCCAAGTTGTGCAACGCCTGAATGCAGGCATAGAGCAGAAGCTGGGTGCTGAAGAAAAAGCCCGTCATTTTTACTTAACCGTAACCACAATGCACCGGTTGACCCCGATGAGAACATGGGCCGCTGTAGCCTCTTTGATGCAAATAGTGTGTGTGCCGGGCGCCAACTTGCCTACAGAAAAGTTACCTTTCAATTCATGGCTCAGGCCAGCCATGTGCTTATCAACATAGACATGGATATGATTGCCGTTGGGAGCCAGAGTGACATCATAGGACAGGACCACAGGGGTACCGGCACTGAGTTGTGCACCATTGGCAGGGGAAAGAATCTTGATATATTTTTTTCCGGACTCCGTGGTGCCGCTTCCTCCGGTCGCTTTGTCCATATTGCCCATGGCAGGCTGCGATGGATGTCCAACTGCAGCCTCGGACGGAGCCATCGCCGAGCTGAACGCCACGGCGGCAAGCACCCATAGGATGCGGGAAATATTTGGGTTCATAAGGCACCTCCAGCGCGCGCCAGTCTAGTGGGAAGGCGGGGTGTATCCCACACCTCGAGTTTTTAGTATAGGAGATTGGTGGAGCAATGGAGCATCTTCCCTCACAGGGAATAAATCATGACCCCCATCTGCAGCGCCGCAAGCGCCGAGCCAGCAGCGAGAGTCAAGTGCAGGAAGAAAACGCCCAAGCCCACGACGACCAGACGATGCGAATCAATTCAATTTAAATTGAACGCTGACGGTCACATTTGCCTCCCGCCCCCGCTCACCCTCGAAAAACCATCCGACCCGCCACCAATGTATAGCGCACCTGTCCGCGCAATTCCCATTGTCCATAAGGAAGATTCCGCCCGCGGCTCCACTGACGCCCTGGCTCTACCGTGAAATAAGACTCCGGATCGAAGATACAGAGGTCAGCGGTGGCGCCGACCGCCAGGGATGGCACTGGCAAACCAAGGGCTTGGGCCGGGCCAACACTCAGCAAGTTCAGCACCGTCATTAAATCCAACACCCCTTCATCCATCAGACGTAGCGCCAGCGGCAAAAGCCATTCCACGGCAGCAATGCCGAATGGTGCCTGGGTGAAAGTCATGCCTTCCCGGTCCACCCCCCAGGGGCTGTGATCACTGCTGATGGCCGTTATAGCACCCGTAGCAATGGCGTGCCGCAGCGCGTCGCGCTCTGCGGCGGCGCGTAAAGGCGGTAAGATCTTGGCGTGGAGATTGAAGAAACCGACATCCTGCTCGGTGAGCAGCAGGTGATGGATACTCACCCCACAAGTCACCGGCTCACCCCGCTGCCGGGCCGCCGCAACCTCGGCCACCGCCGCAGCGATACTCAAGTGCGGGAAATGGATGGGGCAAGCGCTGAGCGCGGCAATGGCGATATCCCGCTGCACGCCGATCTGCTCCGCCGCGGCTGGGCGGCCGGTCAGGCCTAAACGGATGCTCAGACGGCCTTCGTGCATCACCCCGTTGGCAGCCAACTCCGGCTGTTCGCCATGGAGTAATACGGGCAAGCCCAAATCCGCTGCGTAACTCAGCGCCAGCCGCAACAAAGCCGCACTGAGCACCGGCTCCTTGGCCTGGCTGAAGGCGATAGCACCGGCCTCTGCCAAGCCCGCCATCTCGGTCAGTGCCGCACCCTGAAGCTGCGTAGTAAGGGCACCGGACAGATGCACATTGGCCAAGGCCAGACGCTCCGCCAGAACGCGCTGTTCCTGCAAAACGGCCGGGATGTCGGCCATGGGCAGCGTGTCCGGGCGCAGTAAAACCTGCGTCACGCCACCGGCTACCGCCGCACGCAACTCACTGGCAAGGTCACCATCCCGGCCGTGACCGGGGGTATGCGCCTGAAAAGACGTTTCGATGAATCCCGGGCAGGCGATCAAGCCAGTGCCATTCAGCACTTCTTCTGCCGTAAAGTCCGGAGGCAGCGTGCCCCGTGCGACAATCCGACCGCCCGCCACGGCCAGATCAGTGACCGCATCAAAGCCGTCACTGGGGTCCATGACCCGAATATTGCGGATGATTCTGTGCATGGTCTTCACTCCCCGCCCGCCGCGCCAGCGAGGATGGTGAGCACCGCCATCCGCATCGCCAGACCATGGGCTACCTGTTGGAGAATCACCGCCTGATCACCGTCGGCCACCTCCGAGGCAATCTCCACCCCGCGATTCATAGGACCCGGATGCAGCACCAGCGCGCCGGGTGCTGCCCACTGCAAGCGCTCCGGTGTCAGCCCGAAACGGTGATAAAATTCATTCAGACTGGGCAGGCGGTGCGACGCCATGCGCTCCCGTTGCAGGCGCAGGGCACAAATCACATCCACCCCACGCAAACCGGCCTGCAGATCGTGGTAAACATGCACGCCCAGCGCCGAAAGTTCTTCGGGCACCAGGGTGCGCGGGCCGATGACGCGAATTTCCGGGCAACCGAGAATGGACAAGGCATGAATCTGCGAGCGCGCCACCCGCGAATGGAGCACATCGCCGACGATGGCCACCACTCGCTTTTCAATCGGCCCCGCCAGGCGACGGATGGTGAACACATCCAGTAAGGCCTGGGTGGGATGGGCGTGCTGACCGTCACCGGCATTCACCACCAGTGCCGAGTCACCCAGATGGCGGGCGATCAGATGGGCTGCACCCGCTTCGGGATGACGGAGGACGAAACCATCCACCTGCATGGCCATCAGATTATCGACGGTATCAATGAGGGACTCGCCCTTGCTGGCACTACTCGTACTGACCGCAATATTCAGCACATCCGCCGAGAGGCGCTTGGCGGCCAGCTCAAAGGTACTGCGCGTCCGTGTGCTGTTCTCAAAAAAGAGATTGACGATGGTGCGTCCGCGCAGGGTAGGCGTCTTTTTGACGCTGCGCTTTGCAATGCTGAGGAAAGACTCCGCCGTATCCAGTATCTGCAGCAATTCCCGCTCCCGCAATCCTTCGGTACTGAGCAGATGGCGCAGGCGGCCCTGCGCATCGTATTGCAAGTTACCTTCACCAAAACGCAGGGTAGTACTCATGGCTGCGGCCTCCGCTGCTCCAACTCCAAACGCAACGGATCGGGGCCGCGCAGCTTGATGTGCTCGCCCGCCGTGGCATTCAGGCGCAGTGCCGCCACATCAGCGGCCACCGGCAACTCATGCCCGCCGCGATCCACCAGCACCGCCAGGCGGATGCGAGCCGGTCGTCCGTAGTCGAAGATTTCGTTCATCGCGGCGCGTACGGTGCGACCGGTATAAAGGACATCATCCACCAGGATAATGTCGCGACCATCTATACCAAAGGGGATATCCGAAGCACGCACCTGCGGATGCAGACCGATCTGGCTGAAATCATCACGATAAAAAGAGATATCCACCTGCCCCAGGGGCTGTTGCAAAGCGAGTGCGGCGTGCAGGGTGCGCGCCAGCCAGACACCACCGGTAAAAATACCGATCATTGCCGTCTGTTCCGGATCAATGAGGGGACGCAGATCACGCGCCATGCCCTCTAATAGTGCGGTCACATCCCAGTCGGTCGTCATGCGTCGCCTCGGGCATTATGAAAGGTCCACAAAATCTCGCAGGCTGCGGCTTGGTCCAGCAAACGGCCGCGTTTCTTTGGCGAAAAGTCGCGATCTTTCAGGACCAGTTCAGCGGCGTGACTGCTCAGGCGCTCGTCTACCCAATGAATAGGCAGGGAGAAGCGGTACTGCAAACTTTCGGCGAACTTGCGCACCCGGCCCACCATAAAACCCTCGCTGCCATCCATGTGCAGCGGCAGACCCAAAACCAGCGCGCGCGGCTGCCATTCTTTAAGGATACGGGCGAAGCCATCCCAGTCCGGACCACCCTCGCCATTGCGCAGGGTGGCAACCCCTTGCGGCGCCAACCCCGACTCCCCCAAAACCGCAATCCCGATCCGGCGCTCACCGAAGTCTATCCCAAGCAGCGGCCCGCTCCGCTCAGGCATGACCCGCCGCGCCACTGAGCAGCCGCATATCCACACCCAGCAAGCGCGCTGCGGCCTGCCAGCGCTCATTGGCGGGCAGGTCGAAAATTACCGCCATATCTAGGGGGCCGTGTAACCAAGCGTTATCCTGCAGTTCCGCTTCCAGTTGCTGCGCGCCCCAGCCGGCATAGCCCAGGGTCAGCAGGTAACGCTGCGGCTCTTCGTGCTGAGCAATAGCCTGCAGAATATCCGGCGAACTGGTCAGCGCCAGATCGTCATTAATCTCCAGACTGGAAAGCCATTCGCCACGCGGCGAGTGCAGGATAAATCCGTGCTGGGGTTGTACGGGCCCACCCCAGTACACCGGACGATGGATCATTTCTTCTGAAGGCTGGATATCCACCGCACGCAGGGCATCAGACATATTAATATCCACCAGACGGTTGATGACCACGCCCATAGCGCCCTCGGCATTGTGCTCGCACACCACGATCACGGTGCGATCAAAAACGCCGTCGTGCAGCTCAGGCATGGCAATGAGCAGATGATTTTTGAGGGATGAAAAGATCATAGTTCCCATGATACGTGTTTTCGCTCGAAAACGGCAGGTGCCGGTGACCAGCCGCACGGGCATAGCGGCATTATCGCCCCTGCTCCAGACGTTGCCAGAGCAGATCCGCTGCATCCACCCCGCAGAAGCGCTTGATTTCCCGTGCCCCGGTGGGGCTGGTCACATTGATCTCCGTCACATATCCACCAATCACATCCAGACCGACAAAAAGCAGGCCCGCAGCACGCAGGGCGGGCCCGATCGCCGCACAGATTTCCTGGTCACGGTCCGTAAGTGCTGCCGCAACGGCCTGTGCTCCGGCCACCAGATTACCGCGAAAATCCGAGGCCGAAGGCACCCGCAGCATAGCACCCAACACCGGCACGCCATCCACCAGGAGGATACGCTTGTCGCCCGCGCGGATAGCAGGCAGATAGCGCTGTGCCATCACATAATGCCGGCCCCAGTCCGTCACCGTCTCCAGAATGCTGCCGACATTGCGATCCTGCAAGTGCAAATAAAACACCCCTTCGCCGCCCCGCGCCGAAAGCGGCTTGACGACGATCTCGCCATGCTCGACGAGAAAGGCGCGCAAATCCCCAAGATCGCGACTGACGAGCAAGGGCGGCAGAAAATCCGGGAAATGCAGGGCATAGAGCTTTTCATTGGCATTGCGCAGGGTGACCGGATCATTGACCACCCAGGTACCTGCGTGCTCCAGCAAATAGCAGGCGGTAAGATATTCCAGATCAACGGGTGGGTCCTTACGCATCAGCACCACATCCATGTCAGCGAGGGGACGTTCTTCCGGCTCACCCAGCGTGCAGTAGTCTTCCACATCATCGCGCGCGACCACGGCACTTAATCGCCCCCAGGCACTCCCATCACGCAGAAACAGGTCGGACAGGGTAAACACCCAGCACTGGTGCCCGCGTGCCTGCGCCGCAAGAAGCATAGCAAAGGTTGTATCTTTAGCCGGTTTGATGCCAATGATAGGGTCCATGAGTATAGCGGCCTTAAGCATACTCATTGGCCTGCTTCCTGCGCATCCTGTAGCCGCCAGTCCGCCATCTCCCGTGTCGCGGCCACCAGCGCCAGGCGCGCAATAACGCCATAGGCATAATAACGGTTTACCGGCGCATCGGGCGGTGATTTCCGGCAAGGAACCACACAGGTCTGGCCAAAGGCCATGGGCTCAAAGTGCGCTCCTGGGGCGTTGAGGTTCTCATCACGCCCGCGTTCCGTATGCACCCGGTAGAAGCCACCCAACACCTGCTGACCGATCATGTACACGACCGGTTCAGCTACGGCCTCCTGGGCGGTTTGCTCAAAAGTGTAAACCCCTTCCTGAATAAAAACATCACTCACCGGCAGGCCCTCTTTACTCTTGGCCATGCGGGTGCGTTCCCTGCGGTTGAGGTCCAGAAACTCCTCACCCGAATAAGCCGTCATAATGCCCATGCCATAGGTGCCGGCATCGGCTTTGACGATGACAAAGGGCCGCTGGCGGATGCCATAGTGGGCGTAGCGCTCGCGCGTGATCTCCAGCACGGCATCAACATTGGCGACCAGACACTCGCGTCCTTCGGAGCGCATAAAATCAATGCCCTGACAGCGGCGAAAAACGGGATCAATCAGCCATGGATCAATGTCGATCACCTCCGCCAGCTCCTGCGCGACAGCACGATAATGGGCGAAGTGCTGGGATTTGCGCCGGTTGCGCCAGCCTGCCGCGAGGGGAGGCAGGACAGGTTGTTCCAGATGTTCCAGTATTTCAGGCACGCCGCCTGACAGGTCATTATTCAGCAAAATCAGTTGCGCATCGAAGCCCGCCGTCGTCAAACGCCCGCCGACACGCTGCAACGGTTCAAGAAGGAGCAGGTTACCCGAAGGCAGATTATAAGCCATGCGATCTTCCAGAATCAGTGAGCCCACCCGCACTTCCAGGCCGGAGAGTTCCAGCAATTCGCGCAGCCGCGCCACATTCTCCAGATAAAAAAGATTACGGGTGTGGTTTTCAGGGATCAGGAGCACCCGCTCCAGACCCGGATGATACTGATTCAGATAATGTTGAATAGCCGAAACATACAGCGGCGAAAACTCCGGATTGAGATTATTAAATCCCGCTGAAAACAGATTGGTGTCCACGGGCGCCAGCTTAAACCCAGCATTGCGCAAGTCCACAGAGGCATAGAACGGCGGCGGCGTCCGCTGCCATTGTCCACGAAACCAGCGCTCAATAGTGGATTGTGCGGCGATCAGGTGACGCTCAATATCCAGCAGCGCTTCCACCCGATCAGTGGCCAGGAAGGGAATATCCTGTAAAACTTCTGTCATGCGTTTTTCCTAAGACCGCTGTGCCACAGGCACATAGTGTTGACTCTGTTCCCCTGTATACACCTGTGTAGGCCGGAAAATCCGGTTGTCCGCCAACTGCTCCCGCCAATGGGCCAGCCAACCCGCAGAACGCGCCATAGCAAAAATAGGCGTAAAAAGGTCCGCTTTGATGCCCATCTCGTGATACAGCACGCCCGAGTAGAAATCCACATTGGCATGGATGCCCTTGGGGCCGAGTCGCTCCGTAGCCTGGCGTTCCATCTCTATGGCGATTTCAAAAAGGCGACTGTGGCGCAGGTGACCGTGACTGGCCAGATCTTCCATCATATCCTTGAGAATCGCTGCGCGCGGATCACGGGTCTTGTAGACACGGTGCCCGAAGCCCCAGATCTTATCCTTGTTAGCCATCCTCTCATCGAGATAGGCGCCTACCCGCTGGACAGAGCCGATTTCTTCCAGCATTTCTATCACCTTCTGATTGGCACCGCCGTGCAACGGACCAGCCAGTGTCCCGATTGCCCCACCGATAACATGGTAGGGGTTAGTGAGGGTAGAGCCGGTCACCAGCACGGAGAAGGTACTGGCATTGATGGTGTGCTCGGCGTGCAGAATCAGGCAGGAGTCGAGAATTTTGGCAAAGGCCGGATCCGGCTCCCGGCCCGAGATCATATACAGAAAGTTAGCTGCGTGACTAAGGTCTGGGCTTGGTGGAATGGGATCATTACCAAAGCGCATCTGCTCCCACATGGCCACAATAGTCGGCATGCGGGCAATAATCCGCATCGCCATAGCATCCAGATGGAGCGTATTTTCGCGCTCGGCGTCGGAGAGCTCCTGCTGCGGGTAGAACATGCCCAGACTGGCCACAGCACAGTGCAGCATATCCATGGGATGCCCGGTTACCGGCATATACTTCATGATTTCCCGGACATTGTATTTGACCTGGCGATGGGTACGCAGCCCGCGATCAAATTCTCCCAGATCAGCCGCGCTCGGCAGGACACCGTCCAGCAACAAGAGCGCGACTTCCTCAAAACTGCTATACGCCACCAAATCCGCAATGGCAAAACCACGGTAACTCAGCAAGCCAGCAACACCATCAATATTGGAAATGCTGGAGTGAGTTGCAGCCACCCCCTCCAGACCTGGCGCAAAGTTCGGTTCCGCCATACAGAACTCCTTTTATCATTCGGACGGAGGGCATCCTCAACAAAGGCCCCCGCAGACCACGATCGTTAGATCATCATAACCTGCCCGTAAAATAAAAGGGAGGCCATCGGCCTCCCCTTGGGGCACTTCAGTACCATATCCGGCAATCAAGCCGAGAAAGAAGACCCACAACCACAGGTCGTTGTCGCGTTAGGGTTTTTGATGACGAACTGTGCACCCTCCAGCCCCTCGCTATAGTCAATCTCTGCACCTACCAGATACTGATAGCTCATGGGATCGATCAGCAGGCTCACGCCAAACTGCTGCACTTCCGTATCACCTTCATTCATATTCTCATCGAAAGTAAAACCGTACTGAAAACCGGAACAACCGCCACCTGTCACAAAGACACGTAGCTTCAGGCCTTCAGAACCCTCTTCTTCGACCAGCGAAGCAATCTTGTCCGCTGCATTTTGCGTCAGGGTCATAAGCGGGGGAATGGAATCCAGATTAGTCATCGTTTCGGTTGCTGTGCTCATCATGCATCGCTCCATGCGCCGCGGCGCTTCATCCAGTGGATACCCGAGTATTTTGCTCGCTTTTACGCACAGGCGTCAAGTCGCGCCACAGACCACGTTAACACCCACTCGGTGCCGGAATGTCCGGGGGGGGGAGGCATTATACTCAACCCAATCAGCTCCCTGCCTTGACGGAGCGGCGCAGACGGGACAAAAGACGCCGCGCCATTTCGCCGAAGAGTTCAGTCTGCGTTGGATGCGGATGAATGGCTTCGGCCACCTGCTCCAGGGTCAGACCAGCGCTTACCATCAGCACCGCCTCACCCACCAGGGTATCCGCATGATCGGCCAGAAAGTGTACACCAACAATGCGATGGCTCACCTTGTCAGCAACTATTTTGATCAGACCATCGGTCTCACCGGTCATCATCGCCTTGGCATCAATGCTCATCGGCACTTTGACCTCGACGGCGTCCATGCCCGCGGCCTTCGCCTGCTCCAGGGACAAACCGACAAAGGCGCACTGCGGTCGGGTGAACGTCACACCGCAGTCCTTCGCCGCATCGTAGCGAACGCTGTGGCCCAGCAGATTGGCCGCCGCAATTCGCCCCTGCTGACCCGCCGTGTGGGCCAGCATGTAACCGCCAATCACGTCACCAACAGCATAAATATGGGGCACATTGCTCCGCCCGGTCGCATCCGTAGCGATGGCAGCCCGCTCACCGAGCGTTACGCCGGCCGCCGCCAGGTTCAGACCGCTGGTATCCGGACGCTTGCCGGTTGCCACCAGCAGCAGATCGCAGTTGTAAGTCGCTGCTTCTTCACCGATCTGATATCGAACCGCTAATTGACCGACCTGCCCGGTGACACCCGCCACTTTGACGTCGGTCAACACCTGCAAGCGCGGACTGTTGTGGGCGAGGGCCTTCATCAACTGTTCCGCGACCTCCTTTTCCATCTCCGCCACCGGCCGCGGCAAGGCTTCCAGCACCCGCACTTCGGCGCCAAAGTCATGGAACATCTGCGCCATTTCCATGCCGATGGCTCCCGCACCGATGACGCAGAGGCGTTTGGGGGGCTGCTTCAAGTCCCAGACCGTATCAGAAGTCACAGCGGCGCCACTTTTTAACGCCTCCTGAATACCGGGAATCGGCGGCACAAAGGCCGGAGCACCCGTAGCGATGACACAAGCGCCAAAAGTCAGCGTTCGCGCATCTTTACCGCTGATCTCGACACTATGATCGCCGGTGAAGCGGGCATAGCCTTCCAGCACCTGAATCTTCATGCCCTGATCGGTTTTCAGGGCCATTTCCCCGCGCGTCTGGAGAATGCCACGGCGATGCTGCTCCAGTTGCACCCAATCCAAATTGGGCTTGCCCAAGCTAAGGCCCATGGCGGCATCATGCTCACGGTCTCGGATACGGTCTGCCGCGGCGCGCCAGGCTTTGGAGGGGATACAGCCGCGCCACAGACATTCGCCACCGGGCAAAGGCGCATTGTTAACCATTGCGGCCTTGACGCCGTTCTCCACCAACTCGCGGGCACAGTCTTCACCACCAGGACCCGCACCGATGACCAGCACCTGCACATCATAATTCCCTTCAGGAATCACCGGTCCCGTGCTGGCCAGCCAAGCCTCCGGATGCTCAATCGCCTGCTTCAGGTCCTTGAGAAACAGGGCCGCCTCGGCGCCGTTCACCACCCGATGATCCGCAGTAATGGTGATAGGCATACCTTCGGGGCCATTGCCGGCAATAGCGATGATGGCCGCCGTGCCCGGTGTGACGATGGCATCGAACTGGGCAATGCCATACATGCCCATGTTGGAGATAGTGAAGGTGGGATGGGTGTATTCGGGCGGACTGAGACGACGTTTGCGCGCCTTCTCCACCAACGGGGTCCATTCTGCTTGCAACTGATCAAGGCCCTTGCCTTCCACCCCACGTAGCACCGGCACCACCAACCCGCCATCTTCCGTGGTCACGGCAATACCGATGTCATGCTGGCCACGTTCGACAATTTTATCCGTGGGCTGATAGGCGGCATTCACCAAAGGATGCTTGCTCAGTGCCTGGGAAGCGGCCTTGGCGATAGCCACCGTGACGGAAACCTGATGCGCCTTGGCCGCGCGGATCAGAGCCTCGGGCTTGGCCTGCACCGTGACATGGAAAACCGGGATACTCAGGGAAGCAACCATCGCCTGACTGATGGCTCTTTCGATGGCCGTCATGGCGCGGCCGTTGCCGGGCACGGCAGGCTCACTGGGGCGGGTGGTGGCGACTGGTGCCGTATCGCCGCCAGCCGCGAGGACGTCGGCGGCGACAATCACACCTGCTGGGCCGCTGCCACGCAGCCTGTTGAGATCCACCCCCTGCTGACCCGCCAACTGCCGGGCGAAGGGGCTGGCTGCGCCCTGCTGCGGGCGTGCCGCCGGATGCGCGCCCGACACCAGAGCAGGCATGGCGGCGGCCACGGTCGCTGCGGGGGCATGCACGGAACTGACGCTGCTCGCCGTACCGGTGCTGGCTGTCGCGCTGTCGCGCTGCACCTGCTCCGGCGACGCCACCAGCCAAGCGATAGGTTCACCTACCGGCACTACCGCATCTGCCGCCACCAACGGACCGGAAAGGTAACCTTCACGAAAGACTTCCACATCCATGATGGCCTTGTCCGTTTCCACCGTCGCCACCACATCCCCACGCTGAATCTTGGCACCCAGAGATTTTTCCCAGGACACCAGCACGCCTTCGGTCATGGTATCGGAGAGCTGCGGCATTTTCACCGCATAGCCCTCAGGGGCGGATACCGCAGCGGCCATCGGCTCTGGTGTAGCAGCAGCAGGCGCCGCCTGAATAGGCGCCGCTACCGTCGCCACCGCACTATCGGTGATATAGCCGATAGCCCCGCCCACCGGGTGGACACTGTCGGCGTCGGCCAGAGGCCCTGCCAGATAACCCGAGCGGAACACCTCCACATCCATAATGGCTTTATCCGTTTCTATCGTCGCCACCACATCGCCGCGCTCCACCCGTGCGCCCACGGGCTTCTCCCAGGACACCAGCACACCCTCCGTCATGGTGTCAGTAAGTTGCGGCATCTTGATGACGTAAGGTTCAGCCATGTTTCACCATTATTCATTCAAATCGAGATTGAGAGGGAGGCCGTGTCGCCGTTCGCCGGACGGGTCACGATCAACCACCAGAACAGGTCGCCGGATACTACTATCGACCCAGCATCTTCCGCACCGCGGCGACCACATCCCCGGCATTGGGGATCGCCGCCTTTTCCAAGCGACGGTTATAAGGAATGGGCACATCCAGGGCATGCACCCGCACTGGTGCGGCATCGAGGTCGAAAAAACATTCCTCGTTGACGATTGCGATCACCTCGGAACCTACGCCTACGGGCGCCTCGTCTTCTTCGACAATAATGGCGCGATGCGTCTTGTGGACGCTGGCCGCGATACCGGCCCGATCCATGGGCTTGAGTGCCCGCAGATCGATGACCTCGGCATCAATACCATGCTCCTGCGCCAGCTGCTGCGCCGCCTCCAGCGCCCAGTGCACGCTGATGTTGTAGGCAAAAATGCTGACATCTTTACCGGGCCGCATCACTTCTATCCCTTCCAGCGGGGTGAAGAACTCCGTATCCGGTATTTCGCCCTTGAGGTTGTACATACTTTCGTGCTCAATGATCACCACCGGGTCGTCGCAACGCACGGCGCTTTTCAGCAGGCCGTAGGCGTCGCGCGGCGTTGCCGGGGTCACCACCCGCAGGCCGGAAATACCCATGAAGACTTTTTCCATGCGCGCCGAATGCTGGGCACCCAACTGGTGCGCCGTGCCGCCCGGCACCCGCATCACAAAGGGACAGCGGATACGTCCACCGGACATGTAATGGATTTTCGCGGCGTTGTTCATGAGCTGATCCATGGCCAGCCAGGCGAAATTGACGCTCATGATCTCGACGATGGGACGGGCCCCGATCATGGCCGCACCGACGCCGATGCCCGTGTAGCTGTTTTCGGAGATGGGGGTGTCGACTACCCGCAGCTCGCCGTACTTGGCGAAGAGACCGCTGGTCGCCTTGTAGGTACCGCCAGCGACGCCAATATCCTCACCCATGGCAAAGACCAGCGGGTCCCGCGCCATTTCCTCATCGTGGGCGCGCAGAATACCCTGCCAATACATCATTTCAGCCATGGCTGCTTGCCTCCTTCTGTATACACATAACGGGCAACGTCTTCGACGCGCGGCTCCGGACTCTCGGTGGCAAAACGCACGATCTCGTTCTCGATTTCGTCCTGAACGGCCACGTCCATGGCGTGGAAGATATCCTCGCTGAGCACCCCGGCATCCATCAGACGACGCTTATATATACCGATGGGATCGCGCAGTGCCCATTCTTCTACCTCTTCTTTGGAGCGGTAAGCACCGGAATCTGACATGGAATGACCGCGCAGACGGTAGGTCATCAACTCCAGGAAGTAGGGCTTACGCTTTTCACGCACATGCTGCACCGCCTTTTCGGCGTGGGCCATGACCACATCAATATCCTGACCGTCGCACTGCGCCGCCTCAATGCCATAAGAGGCCACACGCTTGTACTGATTGATTTCCACCGTCGAACGTTCGATGGCGGTGCCAATGCCATACAGATTGTTTTCGCAGATAAAGAGCACCGGCAGATTCCACAGGCTCGCCATGTTCATGGTCTCATGGAAAGTACCCTGATTGTTGGCGCCGTCACCCAGGAAGCAGATGGAGATTTCATCGCTGCCACGCAACTGAATCGCCTTAGCGAAACCAGCGGCTAGTGGGAAGGGCCCACCGACCAGTGCGTAGCCACCCATGAAGTGCACATCAGGATCAAAGAGGTGCATGGAACCACCGCGGCCTTTGGAGCAGCCCGTTTCTTTGCCAAAGAGCTCTGCCATCAACACCTTGGGATCCATCCCCGACTTCAGTGCATGAATGTGGTCGCGATAACCGGTCACCACATAGTCCGAACCGGGGCGGGCCTTTTCCAGCACACCGATAGCACAGGCTTCCTGACCGGGGTAGAGATGCAAAAAACCGCCGATCTGGCGTTCGTGATAGGCCTCCGCACAACGTTCCTCGAAACGGCGGGCAAAAAGCATTTCACGCAACAGGCGCTTCTGGTCCGTGGCGTCCATGGTCCTCCAAGCAAAAAATGGACCGCATCGCTGGGATGCAGGTCGCGAGTGAATACTGAGAGCAAAGTTTTGGGAATGATGGCCCAGGCTATGGCAAAACGTCAAGGGTGCTTGCATATTGATCACCATCGCGCCCGCAGGGACGATCCCAAACTCAAATTGGACCCGGCTTATAACAGAAGGGAAAATATTTGGTTGGTAATGATACAAGGCGCATAAAAAATGGGCGGGAGGGCCGCCCATGAATATTGCTAGAGGAGGATACACAAGTTCACCATACCACACCAACAACCTAGCAAAGCTCATGCCAGCGCATAGAAGCCGAAAAATCAAGGCGTATTTACCCGCAGCTGGCAAGAATTGCCCCGATAGGGGGCAAACATACCCAGGTACGCACCGCCAGTACGCATAAAACCCGCCCTACTTCTGTGGCGGGTTTTCTCGGCGAGCCCACCCCGATGGTCTCGGGGCGCTGATCACAAAGCAGGACTCAGAACATGAAACCAGTCTCTAGCATGCCGCGGAGCTGGGTGGTATTCGTGCCGCCAGACAGCCCCAATCCGGCAGGAGCAGACGCCGCAACGTAGGAGAGATCCGCCCGTGCGAAGAAGCCGTCATCCTGGTAAGTTGGGGTCAGCGTGATGGACCAAGCGTGGGAATCAGCAGGCAAGTCCGTCAAGCTGGCCGCCACGCCACTAATCTGTTCCCCAGGCTTCCCGCCAACATCCAAATATTCTACCCGGCTACCCAGGGATATGGTATTAGTGAAACTATAATCAGCCAGCAGAGCAGCGCCATAATTGGAGAAAGAGTGCGCAATGCCCAACCGGTTTGACTGCGGGGTATGCATATATTGCACGTAGGGCTCGATCATCCACGGCCCGGAACTGTAGACATACTCCACGCCATAGATGTCGCTGGCAGTCCCAGTCGACGAATAAGCAACATCCGGGGAGCTCGTACGGACATTACCGAGTGGCCCCTGCGCATAGAAACTCACGGTATTGGAGCCATTGATGGCATAGCTCAGCAATCCACTCATGACATTATAACGATTGGAGTAATAACCGTCATTCAAGGAAACTGAGGCGCTGATAGGACCGTTACTGGCGTTAAACTGAACGCCACGACTGACAATCGGCTCGACATCCCACAGCAGGCCACGTGCGATATTGATATTCTGGTAGGTAAAACCACCCTCGGCGCCAATAAGCGTAGGGAGTTTGCCAACCTCCACAGAGTAATCAGAAGAAGGAGCGTACTTTAAGTAGGCGACGGGCATGGCACCGAAGAAGTTAATGTCGCTCGTGGAGGAAGGCATTGCAGCCGCCAGCGTGGGGAAGCTGTAGGCACCCGCCTGGATATAAAACTGCAGAGCGCCCGTATTCTTTTGAATAATGACCATTCCATTAGTAATATCAGCGCCAACATTCTTAGCGCCAATAGTACCGGCTGTGCCCTGTGGAAAATCCTGATAAAAAGCCATACCACTGGCAATACCCTGCACATCCAGCTTACCAAGAGGGCCGGCACTGAAGGTCAGGGGGGCAGGCATGGACAGGGGACTGGCTTGAGCTACCCCAGCGATCATAGGAAGGCCTAGGGCGATGGCAGCGAGTACCGATCTGCGCAAAGAGCGGGAAGTATGGATAGCGTTGTGGTGCAACATAACGACTCCTTCAGTTTGTATGAAAAAATTAACCACTGTTGCTAAAATGCAAACATCATGCCATCAGCAACATTACCCAATAATGTTCATTATATTCATACAAAACAAAAGAATAATCACAAGGTGTCAACTGGGCACCCTGGCCCGAGTGCACCATAAATGTGCATTACACACCAAATTGGAGCACTCCTTGAACCTCCGTAGCAGAACCGTCTCATTCTATCCCGGGCAAACCACCGCATCATCCCATGTTGTCAGTCAGTCATCACCACGCCGCCAGCGTCCGGCCCAAGGCGGCGGACCCCGCCGTTCCCATCGTCTGGGGCCATAGACTCGCGCCGGCCGCGCCGCCACGTAGTAACCTGGCGGGGGCGGGGGCGGCGCGTAGTAGACCGGGGGAGGCGGCGCATAATAACCCGGTGCATTACCGAGAAACACGCTCAACCCCGGAATAACAAGCCCCAGAGATGGCCCATCATCCGCCCATGTGGCGACTGGCGCACAGGCCAAGCCGCAAGCGAACACCACACGGCCGACAAACGCCAGCCAGCGTGGACCGACAGCAAATGCTAATAGCTTAATCATCACAAAACTCCTTGTTTTTATTAAACAAACCCACCGAGAACAGGCATCAATTAAGGACCGTATGCCGCCTTCCAGATGGGATGTTTGGATGGAAAAGCACAAATGATGCCATAATTATTACCTATTTTTTCATGGTGTTATATAATTTGCCTGTAGAAAAACGGCTACAGCATTTATACACAAATAAAACATTGATATTGTTTTCAGCAGATTACCCTGTCGCCCCTCCACACAGAGGACTTCTGAACGGCGTTATGGCGATAGCGCGACATGGGCCAACCCCAAATCTTCCGGCAGCGAGAACATGCGGTTCATGTTTTGCACGGCCTGCCCTGCGGCCCCTTTAACCAGATTATCAATGACCGAGAGAACGACCACCTGTCCCGGTCGTGGCTGGTGCAGGGCTATGCGGCAGACGTTAGCACCCCGCACAGAGCGGGTGGCGGGATGACTGCCGAAGGGCATCACATCCACAAAGGGCTCGTCGCTATAGCGGCGCGCATAGAGTTCCTGCAATGCCGCGTCACTCATGGGTCGACGCAAGCGTCCATAGAGGGTGGCATGGATACCGCGGATCATGGGCATAAGGTGCGGCGTGAACTGCAGTTCCAATTCGGTGCCGCTGATCGCAGAGAGCACCGCCTCAATTTCCGGCCGGTGCCGGTGGCCGCTCACGCCATAAGCGCTGACGCTGTCTGCTGCTTCAGGAAGCAGCAGACCAAGCTTAGCGCTGCGCCCCGCGCCGCTGACCCCCGATTTACAGTCTGCGATCAACAGCTCTTCATTCAGCAAACCAGCCGCTAACAGCGGCGCAAAAGCGAGGATAACCGCCGTCGGATAACAGCCCGGATTGGCCACCAGCCGCGCTTCACTGACCTGCGCCCGGTAGTATTCGGGCAAACCATAGCAGGCTTCGGCCAGCGCTTCGGGCGCACGATGCGCCATACCGTACCACTGGGCAAAAATTTCCGTATCTGACAGGCGGAAATCGGCGCCCAGATCGATGATCCGTACGCCTTTGGCCAAGAGCTCCGGGGCGCGGTCCATCGCCACCCCATGGGGCGTCGCAAAAAAGACGACGTCAAGTTGACCCAGCAGCGCGGGATCTGGCGTGGTGTAGCACAGATCACAGTGACCACGCAGATTAGGAAAATGTTCGTCCACACGCTGCCCAGCCTCTGCACGGGAAGTAATGAGCGTCACCTCGACTTCCGGATGCGGCAGCAGCAAACGGAGCAACTCCACCCCGGTGTACCCCGTACCACCGACAATGCCCACATGAATCATACTCCCCTCCACATGATCTTAGCTGTAACGGAAAAAGCCGCCCGAAGGCGGCTTGTTTTCCAGTCTGAAGCGCGCGTGATTAACGCTTGGAGAACTGGTGACTACGCCGGGCCTTATGCTTGCCGACCTTCTTACGTTCCACTTCGCGAGCGTCGCGGGTGACAAAACCCGCCGTGCGCAGAGGCCGCCGCAAGGTTTCATCATAAACCATAAGGGCGCGGGTGATACCATGGCGGATTGCACCCGCCTGACCGCTGGCACCGCCGCCACTGACGTTGACCAGAATGTCGAACTGGCCACCGTGACCGGTCAATTCCAGAGGCTGCATGACCACCATGCGCGAGGTTTCGCGGCCGAAGTAATCTTCCAGAGTGCGTTTGTTGATGACGATTTTGCCTGAGCCACGGCGCAAATACACGCGGGCTGTTGCACTTTTACGCCGACCGGTTCCGTAATATTGTTCCATAAAATCTTCGCCTTAAACGTTCAGGGGCTGCGGCTGCTGCGCCGAATGAGGATGCTCGGAGCCGGTGTAGACCTTGAGCTTCTTGAACATCGCCCGACCCAGCGGATTCTTGGGCAACATGCCCTTGACCGCGAGTTCGATGATCCGCTCCGGGTGCGTCTCCATCATCTTCTCGAAGGAAGCACTCTTCAGGTTGCCGACGTAGCCGGTGTGATGGTAATAAATTTTGTCTTTGGCCTTGTTGCCGGTGACCGCGATCTTGTCGGCATTGATGACGACAATGTAATCGCCGGTATCGGCATGCGGCGTGTACTCGGGCTTATGCTTGCCACGCAGACGTTTGGCCAACTCTGAAGAGAGGCGGCCCAGAACTTTATTGGTGGCATCCACCACGAACCAGTCCCCTTGCACTTCATGAGACTTGGCAGAATAGGTCTTCATCACACAACTCCGGCTTCGGGTTTTTCACTGAGGGGCGGGAGATTAGCGATGATAGGGGTGGATGTCAAGGTGTTTGCGGGCTCTCAGGCAACTTTGCGTGCAAACCGCTTCCAAGGCATCAAAAAGCGAGAACGGCTGGCCGCGCGTCCCTGCTCAGGTTAACAAGCAATGGCATCATCCCCGTTGGCTTGCGCACGGGGCGCACCACGGGCTTGGACTTCACCCGGCCCACCGAGGTATATCCAAGAGGCGTATAGCAAGAAAGGCTCAGTCGCCGCCGTGCCCTTCACGCAACGCCCGTAAGTGCCGGGAAACAGCATTCAGAGGATCAGGATTTTGCTCGCGGCTTCATCGGGCAGGTCTTGATGCCCAGCAAGGGATACAGCGCGCAGAAACCGGTGAGCCCGGTAATCAGTGGCACCAAACCCACCAACGCCCACCATTTGTTCGCGCCAGGCAGAAAAGCTGCCAGCACTATAATAATGGCCAAACCTACAATCACGCGGATAATCCGGTCCGCAGTCCCTTCGTTGACAGGCATTCTTCACTCTCCTGCAGGTGGTCACCTGCTCGCTATGATGAGCTACGAGTATAGAGCATTTCCCACCGCGACGATCTGCCCAGGGCTCAAAAATGATCGATATATACCAGTTTCTCCACAGGTTCCCGATTACGAGGCCAAGCATTATCCGTGCCTTTACCGATCGCAACCATATAGCCAATCGCAAAATCTGCCGGGAGATGGATAATCTGAGCCACGGCATTAAAATCGAAGCCATCCATGGGGCAAGAGTCATAACCGAGATCCTGGGCCACCAGCATCAGGGCCATACCAAAAATGCCCAGGCTGCGCATGGCCTCATCCCGCGCCACCTCCTGCTTACCACGATAATATTCGTCCAGTTTCGGCAGCAGAAAATCCTGCACCGGCTGCGGCGATGTCACCCAGTAGCGCTGCGGCTCTTCCTGCCAGGCATTGAGGTCGGCACAAAGCACATAGAGCGCGGAAGCATCGGTCACCTGTGCCTGTCCCCAGGCGACCTCGCGAATAGCTGCCCGCTCCGCTGGATCCTGTACATCCACAATCCGCCAATGCTGAATATTATACGCACTGGGTGCCAATGCCGATATCTCCAGCAGCACCCGTCGTGTTTCTTCGGACATTTTGTGGTGCGGATCAAAGGACTTTGTAGCACGTCGATTTTTTATTGCAGTAATCACTTCCATATTTGCCTCATAAATATTCCGAAATGGGGCACCATATAAGACCGACTGGTTGGTACTGTCAAGGAAAGGGTGGCTCAGCGTTCCCGTGACTGGCCTCCCGCACGAAAACCCGTCTTCTCTGTTTATCCTGTCAAAGCGCCGCCCGACGGTGGCCTATTTCGTACCGAGCAGCCCTCCATTATCATAGACGAATCGCCGTCAGGGTCTTGGGAGAGAGGGCAGCTTCCACTCCCGACACGCAAAAACACTGCACCTAAAGTCAAAATAACCTGTTGTGGTTATATCACCAGGACAAGCAAAATAATGAGCGCCACTAAAACCAGACAAAGTAACTTTGCAGTGACTGAAACAGCTAGCATAGTCATCATCAACGCAAAATACACGCGCCAGATTGAACACATGGTGAACGGGTGAAAGTGGATGTGCTGATCGTTGGCGCTGGTGCCGCTGGCCTCATGAGCGCGATCGCGGCCGGTCAGCGCGGTCGGCGCGTGCTGGTGATCGATCATGCCAACAAAGTCGGCAAGAAAATCCTGATGTCTGGCGGCGGCCACTGCAATTTTACCAACCTCGGGGTAACGCCAAGCCAGTACCTCTGCAGCAACCCGCATTTCCCCAAGTCCGCGCTAGCGCGCTACACACCCGCGGACTTCATCGCACTCGTGGAGAAACACGGCATCGCCTTTCACGAAAAAGAACTCGGTCAGCTGTTCTGTGATGGTTCCTCCAGACAAATCGTGCAGTTGCTGGTGGCTGAGTGCAGCGCAGCAGGTGTGACACTGGAGACCAGTTGCACCGTGCAAGAGGTACGACAAGCCGTGAAAGGCTTCAGCGTGCGTACGACGCGTGGTGAAGTGCTTACCGAATCACTGGTCGTCGCCTCGGGCGGCCTATCGATTCCCAGCATGGGCGCCACGGGCTTCGGCTACAATCTGGCACGCCAGTTTGGGCATAACACACTACCCACCCGCGCCGGTCTGGTGCCACTGACCCTGAGCGGCATCCATCAGGAGCATTATCGAAATCTGGCGGGTGTGTCCCTAGCCAGTGCGAAGGTTAGCGTGGGTAAGCAGGCTTTCCGCGCCGGCCTCCTGTTCACCCATCGCGGCCTCAGCGGACCGTCGATCTTACAGATTTCTTCCTACTGGCAACCCGGCGACGCACTGTGTATCAACCTCCTTGCGGAACAGGACGCGGCGGAATGGCTGATCGAACAGCGCACAATTCGTCCTCTTGCCGCACTAAAAACCGTACTCGGCGATGCGCTACCGAATCGGCTGGCGCAGCGCCTGTGTGAGCAGTGGTTCGACAGTCGGCCGCTGCGTCAATACCGCAGCGCGGAGCTCAGTCTTATCGGCAGTCAGCTCAACGCCTGGCCTGTCACCGCCAGCGGCACCGAAGGTTACCGCACCGCCGAAGTCACGCTGGGCGGGGTCGATACCAATGAACTGTCCTCCAGCACAATGCAGTCGAAGCTGGTGCCGGGCCTCTATTTCATCGGTGAAGTGGTCGATGTCACCGGCTGGCTCGGCGGCTACAACTTTCAGTGGGCTTGGGCATCAGGACAGGCAGCGGGGCAGGTTGTTTAAACTCGCGTGCGGAAAAACCAGGCATTCCTGCGGCCAATCGACAAAAAACAACCCCGGCTCGTTGTATTGAGTCGGGGTTGATGAGGTATAGGTGTCTGGCGGTGACCGACTTTCGCGGAGGGAGACCCTCAACTATCATAGGCGCTGCAGCGTTTCACGGTCCTGTTCGAGATGGGAAGGGGTGGTTCCACTGCGCTATGGCCGCCAGACAAGGTTAAACTGGTCTGGTCCTGGGCGCGGGTGTTGGCGTGCGCTCAGGGTGTTGCTGAAGGGAAGGCTTCTTTTACTTGGATGCTTGGGTGATATATGGTCAAGCCACACGGGCGATTAGTACTCCTTAGCTACACGCATTACTGCGCTTCCACATGGAGCCTATCAACGTGGTAGTCTTCCACGACCCTTTAGGGGGCTTATGCCCCGGGAGATCTCATCTTAGGATGGGCTTCCCGCTTAGATGCTTTCAGCGGTTATCCCGACCGTACATAGCTACCCGGCAATGCCCTTGGCAGAACAACCGGAACACCAGAGGTACGTCCACTCCGGTCCTCTCGTACTAGGAGCAGCTTCCTTCAAATCTCCAACGCCCATGGCAGATAGGGACCGAACTGTCTCACGACGTTCTGAACCCAGCTCGCGTACCGCTTTAAATGGCGAACAGCCATACCCTTGGGACCGGCTACAGCCCCAGGATGCGATGAGCCGACATCGAGGTGCCAAACTCCCCCGTCGATGTGAACTCTTGGGGGGAATCAGCCTGTTATCCCCGGCGTACCTTTTATCCGTTGAGCGATGGCCCTTCCATACAGAACCACCGGATCACTAAGACCTGCTTTCGCACCTGCTCGACTTGTCTGTCTCGCAGTCAAGCACCCTTGTGCCTTTGCACTCACTGCGCGATTTCCGACCGCGCTGAGGGTACCTTCGTGCTCCTCCGTTACTCTTTGGGAGGAGACCGCCCCAGTCAAACTACCCGCCTAACACTGTCCCTGATCCGGATAACGGATCGAGGTTAGAACCCCAAGATCACCAGGGTGGTATTTCAAGGACGGCTCCACCAGAACTAGCGTCCCAGTTTCACAGCCTCCCACCTATCCTACACAAATCATCTCAAAGTCCCATGCTAGGTTGTAGTAAAGGTGCACGGGGTCTTTCCGTCTTGCCACGGGAACGCTGTATCTTCACAGCGACTTCAACTTCGCTGAGTCTCGGTGGAGACAGTGTGGCCATCATTACGCCATTCGTGCAGGTCGGAACTTACCCGACAAGGAATTTCGCTACCTTAGGACCGTTATAGTTACGGGCCGTTTACCGGGGCTTCGATCAAGAGCTTGCACCCCCTCACTTAACCTTCCGGCACCGGGCAGGCGTCAGACCCTATACGTCGACTTTCGTCTTTGCAGAGCCCTGTGTTTTTGTTAAACAGTTGCAGCCACCGATTCTCTGCGACCCCTTCAGCCTTCCTCCGCTAGGGAGTACAACCTATCAGGGCACACCTTCTTCCGAAGTTACGGTGTCAATTTGCCGAGTTCCTTCACCCGAGGTCTCTCAAGCGCCTTGGAATATTCTTCCTGCCCACCTGTGTCGGTTTGGGGTACGGTCATCGTAAGACTAGAGCTTAGAAGCTTTTCCTGGAAGCGTAGGTTCACTCACTTCTCCTCCGTAGAGGATCGTCATCACGCCTTGGAATTGCCTTCCCGGATTTGCCTAAGAAGACTCCCTACACGCTTAAACCAGGACGTCCAACACCCGGCTGAGCTACCTTTCTCCGTCACTCCATCGCATCTCACAACAGTATCGGAATATTAACCGATTTCCCATCAGCTACGCCTCTCGGCCTCGCCTTAGGGGCCGACTCACCCTGCGCAGATTGACTTGACGCAGGAACCCTTGGGCTTACGGCGAGGGTGGTTTTCACACCCTTTATCGCTACTCATGTCAGCATTCGCACTTCGGATACCTCCAGCATGCCTTCCGGCACACCTTCACTGGCTTACCGAACGCTCCCCTACCGCGTGTTCATAGAACACACCCGCAGCTTCGGTATATGGCTTGAGCCCCGTTAAATCTTCCGCGCAGGCCGACTCGACTAGTGAGCTATTACGCTTTCTTTAAAGGATGGCTGCTTCTAAGCCAACCTCCTAGCTGTCTTTGCCTTCCCACATCGTTTCCCACTGAGCCATATTTGGGGACCTTAGCTGGCGGTCTGGGTTTTCATCCCTCTTGACGACGGACGTTAGCACCCGCCGTCTGTCTGCCTGGCTCGTACTTGCCGGTATTCGGAGTTTGCAACGGGTTGGTAAGCCATGACAGCCCCCTAGCCGTAACAGTGCTCTACCCCCGGCAGTAATACCAAACGCGCTACCTCAATAGCTTTCGGGGAGAACCAGCTATCTCCGGACTTGTTTAGCCTTTCACTCCTATCCACAGTTCATCCCCGACCTTTTCAACGGGCGTGGGTTCGGACCTCCAGTAGGTTTT
>NZ_CP059488.1:2975000-3161380 GCF_016250455.1 Acidithiobacillus ferrivorans
ACCCCATCGCCCGTCATACCGACGATCCGGCCTTTTTTCTGTAAAGCTTGCACCAGATGGAATTTGTCGGCGGGAAAGACACCGGCGTAGACCGCGCAGTCCTCAGCCAAGGCGTTGCGGTCGCAAACACTACCCGTGATGGCCAGCGATGTGGCGACATTTCTTGCCGTCTGCAAACTGTCACCGGTGACCATGCGGACCCGAACGCCAAGCTCCTGCAAATGCTGAACAACTTCGGCGGCATCCGGACGAATCGGGTCAGCGAGTGCGAGCAGGCCGAGAAAACGCGGTTGACCATCCGGGCCGGCCGCCACCGCAAGTACCCGTGCGCCGCTGGCGGCGAGATCCGTTGTCGCTTCTTCCCAGCCCGTATTGCTACAGAGTTTGGCGATGATCTGGGGGGCGCCTTTGAGTGCGCGCCATGATGCGTCACCCTGCATGAAAACCCCCTCAGAACGCTTGGTGGCAGGATCAAAAGGCACAAATTGCTGGCGATCAGGCAGCGCTGCGATCCGGGCTGCCGACTTCCGGAGGATGGCGAGATCAATGGGATCCTGGGTGGCACTGTCACTGGCCATGGCGGCCATACTGAGCAGTTGCGTCTCTTCTACGCCGGGCCACGTTTTTATCTGACTGAGGCTGAGGCGGTTCTGGGTGAGCGTGCCGGTTTTGTCACTGCAGAGATCACTCATGGCGGCAGCTTCTTCCACAGCGGCCAGACGGGTGACCAACACCCCACGGTGCACCAGATGCAGGGAGGCGATGGCGGTGGCCAGAGTGAAGGTGGCAGGCAGCGCCACCGGCACTGAAGCAACCAGCAGGATGAGCGCAAAAGGAAGTATTTCCGCAAGAGAGATATGGTTGGCGGCTGCGTAAATCAGGATCGCGGCGACGAGAACAACGTCCATTATTATCAGATAGCGGACAATGGAGAGAACCAATTCTTCCAAGTGACTTTTGGCACCGGCGCCGCGCACTAACTCTGCGGTTTTACCGAAATAACTCCTGGCACCGGTCGCCGTGACCTCACCTGACGCTTCACCGCGACGCACGACGGATGCGGAATAGAGGGTGTCGCCCACGGCGCATTCCACGGGCATGGATTCTCCCGTCAGGGCGGATTGGTCGACCAGTATGCTGCCATCGCTGAGATGCAGATCGGCGGGGACGATGTCGCCGACCCGCACATGAACCAGGTCACCTGGTACCAGGTCAGAGGCCGAGAGGCTTTGCCATTGTCCGTCGCGACAGGCGCGGGCCTGAATCCGCAGTCGCTCTTTCAGCAGTGCCAGCGCGCTCTGCGCCTTGCGCTCCTGACTGAAACCGAGCGCGCCGTTAAAAATGAGGAGCAAAGTGATGATGATGGCTTCTGGCCACTTACCCAATATGGCTTCCAGAATGAGGGTGCTTTCCAGCATCCAGGGCACGGGTGCCCAGAACTTGTGGAGAAAAAGCAGCCAGTTTTTGGGTTTTTCTTCGGCGACCGCATTGGGGCCATATTGGGCAAACCGTTGCCGCGCCTCGTCGCTACTCAGTCCGTCACAGGTGTTTTCCGGCATATTCCGCTATCCCGATATCTTTTATATTCACTCAAGTATAGAACCCTGAAACCACGAAGATTCCCCCACAGCCCATACTGGTAGTAAACTGAGCCGATTGCATTGCATTGGGAGCATGGCGTTATGTTAAGCCTCTGGGGAGAAATGGTGCTTATGGTAGGGACACCTATTATCCTCGTGTCCGTCGCCTGGAGGGTGAACCATCTGGCGAAACAGCAACTTCAGAATAAGGATCTGCCATGATTTTATTGACCCTCTTGAAGGGCAAACTGCATCGGGTGCGGGCCACTGCCGTCGAACTGGAATACGAAGGCTCCTGCGCGATTGACAGCGATCTGCTGGCTGCGGCAGGCATCCATCCTTATGAGCAAGTACATATTTACGATGTGAATAATGGGGATCGTTTCAGTACCTATGCGATCAGCGCCCCGACCGGGTCGGGGATCATTTCGGTCAATGGCGCGGCGGCGCGGCGGGTGGCCTTGGGGGACATCCTCATCATTGCGGCCTATGCGCAGGTAGCGGAAGAGAAGGTTGCCGGTTTCCAGCCGCAACTAGTGTACGTGGATGAGCACAATCGCATAACCCGACGCAGTCAGCAGATTGATCCCGCCTCTGCCTGAGCGGTGAACCCCTTGTTGAAGGGGATACCCCGTAATACTCGGCTGCTGATGAGCGCGCGCGCCGCCCGCAGCGTGGGGCAGGGGGCGCTGGTCGTGGATTTCGCACTCTATTTGCATGCCCTGCACTGGGCAACGCTGAGTATTGGCGTGTTATACTCGGTTAGCCTACTGGTCGGCGCTTTAGCAACCCTGCTGGTGGGTCCCTTGAGTGATCACTTTGGCGCCAAAGGCTTTCTATTGGGCTACGAAGGAATTCAACTCATCGCTGCGTCCATCGCGCTCAGTACCGCGCAACCTGTCTGGCTTACTCTGGCTGCCATTCTCGGGGCTTTCGGTCGCGGCGCCAACGGCGGGGCCGGTCCCTTCGCCCCGGCGGAGCAATCCTGGATGTCGCGAAGTGTGGCCAGCGAGCAATGGGGAAAGATTTTTCACTTTAATACCAGCGTCGGACTCTTTGGGATGGCGGCGGGTGCCACACTGGCCACCCTACCCGGTATTTTAGCGGGCGTGTTGCCGGGTGCTGAGGTTTACAGACCACTCTTCCTGGTTGTCTTGCTGGGTTCGCTTATCTGCCTGCTGTTTTTGCATGCCGCAGAAGAGTCGCCGACTGCTGCGGCACCAGCGGAGCAAAGTGAGCAGATACAGACAGCCCCTCCAGCGGCGCGCAAGCCCATCTGGCGGGTGCTGCTGACTTTCGGCACCATTAATGCCCTGAATGGTCTGGGAATTGGTATGGTGGGGCCGTTGATGGCGTACTGGTTTCACCTGCGCTTTGGGGTGGGACCAGCGGCGATTGGTGGCGCGATGGCACTCGCCTTCGTCAGTGCCGCTTTCATGTCGCTGATCGGTCTGCGCCTCACCCGGCGCTTTGGCTTGGTGGGAACGGTTTTGCGCATGCGCCTGCTCGGACTGCTTCTGTTGCTGGTTCTGCCGTTCTCGCCGTTTTTCTGGCTGGCGATGCTGATTTTTATCGCCCGCGGGGCATTGAATCAAGGGAACATAGGTTCACGGCAGGCGCTATTTCTCGGCTTGGTGGACGAGGACCGACGGGGCCTGGCCGCGACGGTGAACAGCCTGTCTGTACAGGCCCCGCGTGCCATTGGTCCGACGATTGCCGCTACGCTCTTTCAGGCAGAGATGCTGGTAACACCCTTTCTCATTGCGGGGGTACTGCAAGGTGCGTATTTGTATTTTTTTCAGCGATTTTTTAGAAAAGAAATGACGCCACACAGGTGACAAGATCAGGAAACAACCGAGGCAACGACAGCGCCTCTTGCACTCGGCGCGAGACCCGCAACATCCGCAGCCTATGACCTCGCCCAGACCGCGACGGGCGCAATGTTATGGTTCCGCATTGCCAGACGGGGTAGGCGGCGACTATGCTCTAAGCATGGACCATACTAACCCCAATTCCTTTCGTTTCGCGCCGCTACGGCGGGCTGCCTATCGCCTGAGTGTGACCCAAGCGGAACAGTTACCCGCCGATGATGGCGTCGAAGTGGCTTTTGCCGGTCGCTCCAACGTCGGCAAGTCATCCACCCTCAATATGCTGACTGAACGACGGGCACTGGCGCGAGTCAGTCGTACTCCGGGCCGTACCCAAGCCATCAATGTTTTCGACCTCGATCCTGGTCAGCGCCTCGTGGACCTGCCTGGCTATGGGTATGCCAAGGTACCCGAAGCGCTACGGCGTTCTTGGGGACCGCTGCTGGAACAATATCTGCGGCGGCGCGGCAGCTTGCGCGGATTGATCCTGGTGATGGACATCCGCCACCCCTACGGCCCTCATGATGCCGATCTCATTGCCTTCGCGGCGGGCTGCGGAAGACCAGTGCATGTCTTGTTGAACAAAGCCGACAAACTCAGTCGCGGCGCGGCCATTCAAGAAATGGCCCGCCTGCGGCGGATTCCAGAATTGCGGGGGATCGCCATGCAGCTTTTCTCTGCCCAGTCAGGGCTTGGTATAGATGATTTACATGAACGTATAGCGACCTGGCTCACGCCAGAAGCGGAAAAAAAGCCCCCGGCGGATGCCGGGGCCAATAGCGAGCCCTCAAAGGGAGGGGAGGACTCATGATCCGGCCAGGGAGGATAGACCGGATCCAGACAACCAATAGGCTATCCACGGCTTTGGAGTGAAGCGTGCCCAAAAAGTTCAGTGAACGTCACCCCTGGCCTGTGCGGCCAGACTGGCATGTTCGCTGGCGCGTGCGCGGGCAGCGCTGGGCGAACCTCCTCCACCTGGAGGACTGGTATCCGCATTTCCCCATCGCGGCGGCAGTAGGTTTTCTCGGGATCTTCAATATCCTCCCGGCGCTGGAGCATCTGCTGGGCCTGAGCTACGTCGGCAGTCTGGCAGCTGTCTCCCACAGCTTTGTGCTCGATGCCTTTCGCGGTATTCCCCAGGGCGCTGCAGGCGTCATCTTGCTCATCATGTCCCTGGGTCTGCTCTTTCGCTCCCGTTTTGCCTGGGCCCTTGTCCTGATTATGGCGATGGCCATCCTTGCCTTCGGGATTTATCGGCACCCCTATCAGATCTCCGTGCTGCTTTATTACAATGCCGCCCTGGTGCTTTTTCTGTGGGTGTTCCGCGGCCGTTTCAATCGCAGCAGCCTGGCAACTGGTACATTGTTTGCGTTAGTCGGTGCCATCATGGTCGTGAGTTATGGCGTCTTTGGCGCATATATTCTGGGGGACGGATTCAAACCGCAAATTCACAGCCTTTCTACGGCGCTCTATTTTTCGGTGGTTACCATGGCCACTGTGGGCTATGGAGATATCCTGCCGGTCAGCAACGAATCGCGACTTTTTGTGGTATCTTTGATTGTGCTGGGGATAACGGTATTTGCTACTTCGCTTTCAGCCATTATCGTTCCGGCAGTAAACAACCGCCTGCAATCGGCCCTGCGAGGAGAAAAACGCCGCATGATCCGTAAAGACCACTATATTATCGCCGGGGACACCCCGCTGGCACGCAACAGCTATCGCGAACTCAAAGGCCGCAATCTGCCCGTAGTAGTGGTTATGGGACACCAGCCTGATGACTCCATCTATCAGCCAGAGGATTTGATCATCGGCGACTCCAGCGATACGGATGTGCTGCGTAGCGCCGGGGCCGAGCAGGCCGCAGCCGTGCTCGCCCTGCGCGCGGATGATTCAGAAAACGCCTTTGTCGTGCTGGCAGTCAAAGAAATGGAGGGGTCGGCCAAAACAGTAGCCGCCGTCAATGACAGCAAAAATCTGGGCCGGGTGCGCCGGGTACAGCCGGACATGATTATCGCCCCCCAGGTGCTCGGCGGCGAACTGCTGGCGATGGCTCTCAACGGTGAACAACTGGACAGCAATGCGGTGATGAAGATGTTCCGCTTCAGCAGCAGTGGGACAGAGGCGGACAAGAAGGGCTGAGATCAACTGTGGGCTTCGTCCCAGTGCCTGCCGACACCGAGTTCTACCAGCAAAGGCACGGCCAACTCCGCAACGCCCTCCATACGTTCCCGTAGCACCGACTGCGCAACCGCCAGACTGGCCTCCGGCACTTCCAGAATCAGTTCGTCATGCACCTGGAGAATCATCCGACCGCGCTCCGGGGCCTCCTGCAACCAGCTATCTACCGCAATCATTGCCATCTTGATGAGATCTGCCGCAGTGCCCTGCATGGGTGCGTTAATGGCCGCACGCTCGGCATAATTACGCCGGGCCGGATTACTGGAGCGAATTTCCGGTACATACAGACGGCGGCCAAAGAGCGTCTCCACATAGCCCTGCTTTTTCGCCAGGATGCGGGTTTGCTCCATATACGCAAGAACGCCGGGGTAGCGCTCGAAATAGCGGTCCATGTACTGTCTGGCGGTGGCCTGATCAATGCCCAACTGCTGGGCGAGACCATAAGGGGTCTGCCCGTAAATCAGGCCGAAGTTAATGGCCTTGGCGGCACGACGCGCGGCGCTGTCCACCGCCCCCGGCGCCAGATTAAAGACCTCGGCAGCGGTGGCGGCATGAATATCCTGACCCTCTGCAAAGGCTTGCAGCAGGCGCGCATCTTTAGAGAGGTGAGCCATAATGCGCAGCTCTATCTGGGAATAATCCGCACTGAGCAGCCAGTGCCCGGCTTCGGCAATGAAGGCCTGACGAATACGCCGGCCTTGTTCAGTACGCACCGGTATGTTTTGCAGATTCGGCTCACTGGATGAGAGCCGTCCAGTGGCCGCCACCGCCTGCTGAAAATGGGTATGGACCCGGCCGGTGTCGGGATTCATCATCTGCGGCAGTGCGTCCGCATAAGTATTCTTGAGCTTGGCCATGCCGCGATAATCGAGAATCAGGCGCGGCAGATCGGCGTGAACAGCGAGCTGGGCGAGCACATCTTCATTGGTCGACGGCTGACCGCCGGGGGTTTTCTTGAGTACCGGCAACTGCATTTTGTCGAAAAGGATTTCCTGAATCTGTTTGGGGGAGTTGAGATTGAAGGACTGCCCCGCCTGGACAAAGGCCTTCTGTTCACAGTCCGCCATATCCTTGCTCAACTCCGTGCTGAGCACTTCGAGCTGGACGCGATCGACTTTAACACCCGCTTCTTCCATGCGCGCCAGCACCAGCACCAGCGGCATTTCTATTTCCATCAACACCCGCTGCAAGCCCGGCTCGCTGGCAAACTGTGGCCAGAGCCGCGCATCCACCCGCAGACAGACATCCGCGTCTTCTGCTGCATAGGGCAGTGCCTCCACTACCGGCACATCGGCAAAATTACGCGCTGACTTGCCTTTGCCGGCCACCTCTTCGTAGCGGATGTTCTGATGTTGCAGATAGCGCTCGGCGAGGCTGTCAAGATCATGGCCATTGTGACTGCTGTTAAAGACGTAGCTTTCCAGCAAAGTGTCGCGCAGCAGGCCAGCGGGGTGGATACCATGTCGCCAGAAAACCCGCCAATCGTATTTAGCGTTCTGGGCCAGCTTGGCGGCCTGCGGATCTTCCAGCCACGGGCGCAAGGCGGTGAGCACGGTCTGCCGATCCAGTTGCGGACTACCGTCACGGTGGCCAACGGGAATGTAGACTGCCTGATTGTCACCACCGGCCTGCCAGGCGCAGGAAATCCCCACCAGATCGGCATGCAGCGGGTCAAGGCTCGTGGTTTCCGTGTCCAGAGCGACCACATCGGCCGTTTTCAGGGCGCGCAGCAGCATGTTCAGCGCTTCCACAGTGGTGATGGCCAGGTAGGCCGCGCGCTCAATATCACTGCTCTGCTTTTCCGGCACTTCCCCAGTCTCGTCCACCGGCAGGTCCTTAAGCCAGGCGTGGAAACCCAGGCGCCGCGCTAACGCGCGCAGGGTGGCCACATCCGCCTCCCGGCGTGCGTAAGCCGCGGCTGGCAGCGTCACATTACAGCGAATGGTCGCCAGCTCGCGGCTCAAGGGCAAATAATGTGCGGCGGCGCGCAGCGCTTCACCCACCTTGCCACTGATGTCACCGGCGTGGGCCAGCACGCCGTCCAGATCGCCATACTGCATCAGCCATTTGGCGGCGGTTTTCGGTCCGGCACCCGGTACGCCGGGAATGTTATCGACCTTATCCCCAGTCAGGGCCAGCAGGTCGGCAATGCGCTCCGGCGGCACACCAAAGCGCTCCTCGACCCCCGCCACATCCGTTGCCACGCCTTTCATGGTGTCGATGAGACGCACCCGCGGGCTTACCAATTGCGCCATGTCCTTGTCACCGGTGATGACGAGCACCTCCTGATCAGGCGCCGCCGCCTGGGCCAGCGTGCCGATGACATCGTCCGCCTCGACATCGGGTTCGATGACCAGCGGCAACCCCATGGCCCTGATCCATTCGTACAGCAGCGAAACCTGAGCCCGTAGCTCCTCCGGCATGGAGGGCCGCTGTGCCTTATACTCAGGATAGAGCCTGTCCCGGAACGTGCCACCGGGAGCGTCGAATATGACGATGATTTCGTCGCTCGGATACTCTTTCAGTAGGCGACGGAGCATGTTGGCGACGCCGTAAATAGCCCCGGTCGGAAGGTTGTCCGGCGCACGCAAGTCGGGCAGCGCATGAAACGCACGATAGAGGAAGCTGGAGGCGTCGACGAGGATACGGGGGTCTTGAGGCATAGTTTGGGACTTCTCTGCGGATTTCCGTCATAATACGGAAAATTACCACCTTTGACACGGGAATGACGGATGCGGGCACATCTCGAAGAGGAAAAGCTGCGCGACAAGGGCGAGGGCCGCCTCACCCGCGAGGCCTGGAAAATCTTTCAGATTATGGCCGAATTTGTGCGCGGTTACGAAAAACTGGCCGACGTCGACCCTTGTGTCAGCATTTTCGGTTCCGCCCGCATTGACCCGGAGCATCCCTGGTATCTGAAAACCCAGGAGATCGCCGAGAAACTCTCCAATGCCGGGTTTTCTGTCATCAGCGGGGGCGGTCCCGGGGTGATGGAAGCCGCCAATAAGGGCGCCTTTCGCGGCACGGGCTACAGCATCGGGCTCAATATCGAACTACCCCATGAGCAACATACCAACCCTTACCAGGATGTCTCCATATCCTTCGAGCATTTTTACTCACGCAAAGTCATGTTCGTGAAATACGCGGTCGCCTATGTGGTGATGCCGGGCGGTTTCGGAACACTGGACGAACTTGCCGAGTGTCTGACCCTGGTACAGACCGGCAAGACCCGCAAGATGCCGATCATTCTGGTGGAGTCCAGTTTTTGGAAAGGACTGATCGACTGGTGGCGGGAATCCATGTTGACGGCGGGGACCATCAGGCCGGAAGATCTCAATCTCATCACCATGATCGACGACACCGACGAAGTGGTATCGGCCATTTTTAATCACTATGAAAAACGCGGCTTTGCGCCGTCCGCCGCTGAGACAGAGGCCCTTCTCAACCTTTAAGGACCCCCAGGGAGTATTACCATGTCCATACGCATATTCGCCCTAGTTGTCGGTACCTGCTTTGCGTTAGGCAGCAGCCTCTCCGCGTGGGCAGCGGACGATATTCAGAAACTGCATCTGCCCACCCTGGCCCCCGATGCCAAGGCTAGGCCTAAAGCCGAGATCAAGGTGCCACAAGGCTCCAAGATTGAGCAGTATAAGGTCAATGGCAAGGTGTACATGGTCAAGGTCATTCCACCCAAGCCGTTTCCGCCTTATTATCTGGAAGACAAGGGCGGCACCGGCCGTTTCACCGAAGTACCACAAACGGCGGCTGAACACCTGAGTGTGCCTCAGTGGGTTATTTTCCGCTGGTAACTGAGTACCGTTCATGTCTGTTTATACCAGTGTCAGTGACCTCGAACTCGCGCAATTTCTCAGGGATTACGACCTCGGTGGCGCCCTCGCGCTGACTGGTATTTCCGCTGGCGTAGAGAACAGCAACTATTTCCTCGATACTGAAAAAGGTCACTTTGTCCTGACGCTTTTCGAGCGTCTGCCGCGCAGCAAAATTCCTTATTTTCTTGATCTCACCGAATGGCTGAGCCTGCACGGCATTCCCTGCCCGCGTCCCATGCACACCCTGGCAGGAAACAGTCTCAGCACGTTATGTGGCAAACCCGCCGCCATCGTTCAGCGTCTGCGCGGTACGTCCATCGAGGGGCGGGCGCCCTCTATTGCCGAAATCAGCGCGCTTGGAACCTTGCTGGCACGGATGCATCTGGCCGGGGAAGGCTTTCCCGAGCGGCACCCTAATCCTGCCGGCTTCTCCTGGTGGCAGGAGACGGCCAGACATCTGGTACCGCACCTGAGCCGCGAGGATAATGCCCTCATTGCTGAGGAGCTGGCCTATCAGGGCACCCGGGATCGCACAGCGCTCCCCGGTGGTGTCGTGCATGCCGATCTTTTCCCCGATAATGTTTTGTTCGAGAACGGCCGGATCTCGGGCACCATCGATTTTTACTACGCTGGGGATGATGTCTGGCTCTACGACCTGGCGGTAGTGGCCAACTCCTGGTGCTCCGAGACCGATGGTCACCTTACCCCCGTATTGGTCCGTGCGTTATGGGATGCCTATGTGGCCACTCGCCCCCTGCAGGCGGGCGAGGAAGTGTTGTGGTTCCCCCTGCTGCGCGCCGCCGCCCTACGCTTCTGGCTTCTGCGCCTGGATGCCATACATTTTCGTCGCCCCGGTACCATCACCCAATGCAAAGACCCGGAGGAATACCGGCAGATTCTTTTGCAGCGTCGGCAGATGGTATAAACACCAGCCCGCCACGGCTCCGCAACATCATTAACAAGATCATGACTTCAGGATTTAAGCGCAATGCCGAAGAACAAATCCTCGCTGGCGGGCAAGGCCTAATCCGGATGAAATACAGCCAGATCATTGCGGGGTAGCTTAGTCCTTGAGCGAGAAGGCATTGCTCTGTGGAGAGCTTTCCAGAATATAGCCGTGACTTCCGCGCCGAACGACGCGCTCCTCCCCCACCGGCACTGCAGCATGAGAGTGACCAGCCTGTCGGGCCGCTTTTTGCGGCAAGACCGAGTCGCCGCTGAGGCTCAGCATCGGGCGCAAGTGCTCTAACAGCTTGGGACCGATGCCATGGACACTGGCGAGATCATCCACGCGCTTGAAAGGTCCATGCGCCTGCCGGTATTCCAGCATCGCCTGTGCCTTGGCCGGACCAATACCCGGCAGCGTATCCAGTGCCGCAGCATCAGCAGTATTGATATTCACCGACGCCCAGACGGCAGGGGCAAACAGCAGGAACAACAAGCACAAAAGTCCACGTAATCCTGTTTTCATCACGCTCCACTCCTTTTTTAAGGCAACCGCTCCAAAGCCACCACCCCCAGCGCCAGCCACTTGCTGCCCGAGGCGAACTGCACCTGAATCCGGCCCTGGCGACCGCCTGCCTCATAGTCCAGCACCATCCCCTCGCCAAAGACCGGGTGCTGGAGGCGCGAGCCCAGCGGAAAGGGCATATCCGGTGCCGCTGCCCGCACGGGTATAGCCGGTCGGCTGATCCGCGCCCGCGGCCGCAGTTCCTGCAGGAGTTCCTGGGGAATCTCCCGCAAAAAGCGGGAGGGCATGGTCATCCGTTCACTGCCATGCAGGCGGCGACTCTCGGCATGGCTGATGACCAGCAAGCGCATGGCGCGGGTCATGCCCACATAACAAAGACGCCGTTCCTCGGCCAGTCCTTGAGGGTCTTCCAGAGAGCGTTGATGGGGGAAGAGCCCTTCTTCCAGCCCCACCAGAAACACCAGTGGGAACTCCAGGCCCTTGGCGCTGTGCAAACTCATCAATTGCACGCAGTCTTCCCAGGCATCGCCAGCGCCATCCCCAGCCTCCAGCGCTGCATGGGTCAGAAATTCCGAGAGCATATTCCCCGGTTGCGGCACCAGATCACCCAGATTGGGGTCGGCAGCCCAGTCCTGGGCATAACTGCGCGCGGCGCTGATCAACTCGTCCAGGTTTTCCAGCCGTCCCTCGGCACGATCGCTTTCGCGGCTGTGCCACTCACGCAGGCCGGTGCGGGCCAGCACGGTCTCCACCCGCTCGCCGAGATCCGTCTCTGCCGTCCGCGCGGCCAGATCATCCAGCAGATTAAGGAAGGCGTTGATTTTCGGTTGACCCAGTTCTCCGGCCGCCTGCCAGAGCGAGAGGCCACGCGCACGGGCCAGATGACGCAGACGTTCGACGCTGACCGCACCGATGCCGCGCGCGGGCACATTCACCACCCGCTCAAAGGCGGCATCGTCATGGTGATTGACCGTGAGGCGCAGGTAGGCCAGCGTATCCTTGATCTCGGCACGCTCGAAGAAACGCAGGCCGCCATAGACCCGATAGGGCATGCCTTCGCGCACCAACACTTCTTCAAAAGCCCGCGACTGGGCGTTGGAGCGATAGAGGATGGCACATTCGGCACGGCGACCATCGGCTTCCAGCCAGCGCTGAATGCGGCCCACCACATAGCGCGCCTCATCGACCTCATTGTAGGCCGTATAGAGCTGAATAGCCTCACCGCCCGGCTCCGCCGTCCACAGGGTTTTATCGAGACGATCAGGGTTGTGGGCGATGACCGCATTGGCGGCTTGCAGGATAGGTGCCGTCGAACGGTAGTTCTGCTCCAGCCGCACCACCTGTGCTCCGGCAAAGTCTTCACTGAAGCGCAGCAGATTCTCCACGCGCGCACCACGCCAGGCATAAATGGACTGATCGTCATCGCCGACCACGAAAATCTGCCCATGCCGCGCCAGTCCCTTCAGCCAGGCGTATTGCACTGCATTGGTGTCCTGAAACTCGTCCACCAGAATATGTTGAAAACGCCGCTGATAATGATCGAGGATTTCCGGCGACTCCCAGAGACGCAGGGCATAGAGCAACAGGTCACCGAAGTCCACCAACCCGGAGCGCTTTTTAGCCGCTTCATAGGCGCTGTAGATGGGAATGAAGGGTGCCGCTGCCAGGCCCTCATATTGTTGCACCTGCTCCGGCCCCCAACCTTCGTCTTTCCAGCGACCGACACGCCCGGCCATAGCCCGCGGCGGCCACTGCTTCTCATCCATTTGCGCTTCACGCATGATCCGCCGCAGCAAACGCTGGCTATCATCGGCATCCAGAACCTGAAAATCCGTGGGCAAGCCCAGCGCCGCGTGATGCATGCGCAGCAGGCGGTGGGCGAGGCCGTGGAAGGTCCCCATCCACAAGACCCGCAAATCCATGGCCACCATGGCATCCAGGCGCCCGCGCATGGCGCGTGCCGCCTTGTTGGTGAAGGTCACCGCGAGAATCTCGCCGGGGTGTACGTCTCCTTCCAGCAAATGGGCAATGCGGCTGGTCAGCACCCGCGTTTTGCCCGAGCCCGCCCCGGCCAGCACCAGCGCCGGGCCGGGCGGCAGGGTCACCGCCTCCAGTTGGCGGGGATTGAGAGCAGACCATTCAGACACAGCAACTCCTCGGGCTTGGGTATCCACGCTTGAAAATACGGCATAATGACCGCATTGTGAAAGCAGACTTGCAGTCAGGCCGCTGTCTGCTATAACCAATGATAAGGGGGATGAATTGGAATACAAGGACTATTACAGGATTCTGGGTGTCGAACGTAGCGCTGATGCCGACGCGATCAAGGCATCTTATCGCAAAATGGCGCGCAAATATCACCCTGACGTCAGCAAGGAAAAGGATGCAGAAGACCGCTTCAAGGATCTTCAGGAAGCCTATGAGGTGCTCAAAGACCCGGAGAAGCGCGCCGCCTATGACCAATTGGGCAGCAACTGGCGCGCCGGTCAGGATTTCCGTCCACCGCCCGGTTGGGGACAGCAGGCGGGCGGTGGTGGTGCGGATTTTGGGGGCGGCGGATTCAGTGATTTTTTCGAGTCCATGTTCCGCCAGCAGCAGGGTGGTGGCTTTCGTGGCAGCGGGGGCGGCGGATTCCGCCGCCAGGGCGAAGACAGCGAGGCTACTATCCAGGTCAGTCTGGAGGATGCGACCCACGGCGCCCAGCGCGAGATCAGCCTGGAAGTGCCCACCATGGGATCCGATGGCCGTATGCGCCGGGAAGCGCGGCACCTGACCGTCAAAATTCCTAAGGGCATCCGCGCAGGTCAGCGGCTGCGTATGGCCGGGCAGGGCGCACCGGGCATGGGCGGCGGTCCCAATGGGGATCTGTACCTGCACATCCAATTCCAGCCACACCCCAGGTTTCGGGTAGAGGGTAGCGATTTGTACCACGACCTGCACATCACCCCATGGGAGGCGGCGCTGGGCGCCAGCGTCGAGGTCCCCACCCTGGATGGCGACGTACGTATGAAGATTCCGGCCGGCAGCACCAGCGGGCAGAAGCTACGGCTCAGCCAGAAGGGGTTGCCGGGCTCTGGCGGCAAAACGCCCGGCGATCTGTATGCGGTGATCCAGATTGTCGTCCCCAAAAAAATCAGTGAGCCGGAAAAAGCCCTGTGGAACCAACTGGCGGAGATATCCGACTTCCATCCCCGCCGCTAACCAGAAGACAGAGGAGATACCCCATGGTTTCACCACCGATCACCGTCATCGAAGCGGAATTGCTGGAAGAGGGCGATTTCTGCTTCGATTTTCCGCATTTTTGCACCCTGCTCCACTGCGCTGAAGGCGAAGCCGTGCAACTGGTGCGCTACGGCGTCATCCATCCCGAGGGCAGTGGCCCGCAGCACTGGCGCTTCCGCAGCCTCGATCTTTACCGCGCCCGTCTCAGTCGCCGCCTCAGTCGCGATCTGGAGATCGACATGGCGGGCGCGGCGCTGGCGGTGGACTTGCTGGAGCGGTTACGGGGATGGAAGATTTGAGCGCGCGAACAGTACCAGAACATTTTGCAAACCGTGAAGCGGCAGCGGAATTACTGGCCCTTAGCCTAGCCGCTTACGATGGCAAATATCCCTTGGTGCTCGCCATTCCACGCGGAGCGCTGCCCATGGGGCGCATCATCGCCAATACCCTCCACGGGGATCTTGACGTGGTCCTGGTGCGCAAAATCGGCGCGCCAGGCAACCCCGAATACGCCATAAGCGCCGTCGATGAGGATGGGCGGATATTGACCGATCCTATAGTCAGTCGTCTTGGTATCGACGGGCAGTACATCCGCGACGAAGCGGCCCGGCAACTGGAGGTGATCAAAGCGCGGCGCGCGCAATACACGCCGATTCACCCGGCCATTGACCCACAGGGGCGGATCGTTATTGTGGTTGACGATGGCGTCGCCACCGGCGCTACTCTGGGGGCTGCATTGCGTCTCCTTCGCCAGCAGCGACCTGCCCGCCTGATCGCCGCCTTTGCCGTGGCCCCTCCCGACACCATCGCGCGCTTGCGCCCTCTGGCCGATGATCTGGTTTACCTGGCGGCCCCAGAGCCGTTTCGTGCGGTAGGAGAGTTCTTTACGGACTTCCGGGAAGTTAAGGACGATGAGGTACTGCAGATTTTGCGCGAAACACCGCCGCCGGTGTAGCCATAAACCATGCCGGTTCTCAATTCTGACATTGCGCGCATATTCGACGAAATAGCCGACCTTTTGGAGATAGAGGACGCCAACCCCTTCCGGGTGCGGGCCTACTGCAATGCCGTCCGTCTCATACTCAGACCTAAACGGGTCAAGGCAATACATCCTGGATCTCCGCCCTAATTTCCGCAGCGTGGGTCAGTAAAATCATATGCGTACCCGACTCCAGCAGATGATACTGCGCCGTAGGCAGGTGTGCAGCCAGCGCCAAACCGATCTGTGGACTGATCACCTGATCCTGGGCGCCCTGCCAGATATGCACCGGCACCCGAATATCCTCCAGACGGAAAAGCCAAGGGCGATTGAGTATCACGAAATCATCAGCCATTCCTGCTGTTCCTTGCCGCAACGCCTCCCGCAAATCGTCGCACAGCTTCGCCAGGACGTCAGGTGCTGCCAACAACGACTGGTCACCCGCACTCATCTTTGCCGCCCACTGCGCCACGAAACGCTCCGGCTCCTGGCGCACGCCCCCCATACTGAGGCGCAACAAAACCCTGAAGAGCCACGGCGCCCCGCGCACCAGGACAAAGAGGATATGGTCTTGGCGACGCAAAGCAGACCAGATCTCGGGAAGCGCGGTCGGTCCCGCGCTGCTCGCCAGGTGCACACTGCGCACCCGCCCCGGCATAGCGTAGGCACAGGCCAGCGCGTAAGGGCCACCGCCGGAGAAACCCAGCACATGAAAGGCGTCAAGCCCCAGACGATTTACCAAGGCCCGGCCTATGGTCGCCACTTCGGTCAGGGTCGATTCTGACTGCCGATCCGATTCTCCGTAACCCGGTCGGTCAAAGGCGATCCAGCGCAGCCCCTCACGCAGGGCCGCAGGCAGCAACTCCAGTTGTAGGCGGGAGCCGGGGGTACCGTGAAAGAACAATACCGGCAACTTCCCGTTCGGATCGCCAACATCTTCATAGGATACAACCTGGCCGGAATCCAGGGTGAGTGAATGCTTCATATCGCTATCAAGGCAGAAGTCGTCCTTTCAATGTTTCGTCAGACCTGTTTATCAACCTCTTAGCACACCCTCTGACGGATATGGCGCCGAGGGAGCCGCCAGATCCAGCGGATGAATACCTCGGAACACCAGAAAACCCACGGTAATCGTCATTCAAGGCGCTCCTTTTTGCCGTCTTTCAGGCTGGCCAGAACGTATTCAGCCATGGCCCCGGAATCAGACCGGTTTTGCTGCTCCAGGTGCGCGACGACACTGTCACGGTTGCCAAGCGGCTGGTTCTGGCTGACTTTCCACTTACCCATCCAGCGGGAGACGAGGATTTCGATGCCCACCACCTGCCCGATAAGCCGCTCCGTAAAGTCCTGGGGCGCATCATCCACCTGCCAGGGCAGGGTAAAGCCATTCTCCTGCTGCGCGGTCAGGGCGACCATCTGTTGCCGTACCCAATCGGGATCGTCCCTGACCTGCAACGGACCATAGGCATGGACGACAGCATAATTCCAAGTAGGCACCACCTTACCGGTTTCCGCCTTGGTCGCATACCAAGAGGGGCTGATGTAGTGTTGCGGCCCCTGAAAGATGACCAGCACCTCGCCGTCCAGGGGCGCCTCCCGCCACAGCGGATTAGCGCGCGCCACATGTCCCTGCAGTACCGGTTGCGTTCCTCCTCCGGCTGCGAGGTACAAGGGAATATGATTTGCCTCCAGACCATTACCGCCCACACTGACCAGTGTCGCGAGGGATAACGCTGAATCAGTGCCCGTAAAACCTCTGGGCGGGTTTCTGCAAACGGGTCAGGGCAGTACATGGCCGGTCTCCGCGCTATGTATGTTCGGCGCTGTAGGCTCGCTTACGCACAGGTCAGCGACGGGCGGGCAGGCGTCAATTGGGATCGCTCCGATACTGCGATATGCTTTGCAGCTTCTCCATGGCGGCAAGCAGGTCTGGCCAAGGCTCTGCCCAAACATCCGGATAGGTCTGCTCGCCGTTATAAATAGTCGGATAGGCCAGGTTTTCTTGTCCGGGCGTGAATGCACAGTGGATTCCGGGCTTGCTGTTGTTGCCGCGTGCATCACAACGATACCAGCCCCAATCATCCAGCCAGACCGCGGTGAAGCCGTGTGTACAATAGGGCGGATTGGGGCCATCCAGCGTCAGTCGTTGATAACAGAATCCCGCAGGGATTTGGTTGGCGCGCCATAAGGCCACCAGTAGATGACTTTTCGCGGTGCATAGACCGGTGCCGATACGCAGCACATCGGATGCCTTACAGGTAACCTCCTCACGATGAAAATCAATACTGTGTTCAATATGATCACGCACCCAATCAAAGCAGTTTTTAGCCCTTATTAAGGGCGTCTGACCGGATAAAGAGGCCGCCAGGATCTGAATCTGCGGATGCTTGCAATCAACGACTGCCGTATTCATGAGAAAGTCCGCTACGGGCGGATGATATTGGTTCACGTGCACTCCCTCGCTCCAAATCGGCTGTTTTATCAGCCGGATATTTCCTGATGCATCGACCCATCCCCGGCTTCACGTTCCGCCCGAGCCTTAAGGGCCGCATTCATCGTCACAAAGCCCGCTTTGGTGCTAACCCCCAACCGGGCGGCAAACAGGCGCACCAGAATACCGGAGAATTTCTCTCCCTGTACGAATCGCGTGTGACCATTGGCGAGGGCAGCAAGTTGAAAATAATGCTCCCCATCGAACAGTCCCGGCAACAGCAAATGACCCAGCCAGCGCAGCTCTTTCAAGTGTTCTGCCACCCGCACCTTTGGGCGGAAGATCATGGCTTTTGCCCCAGGGAGCTGAATACTTGCCCGTAGCAACTGCCCTGGAGTGACGTCACCGCTGAGCGACCGGATGAAGGGATTCCATTCAGGATAGGCGGAAAAATCCATAAGGATCGACCATATCCGTTCGGGTGATGCGGCGATCTCTATCTCCGTTTCGATCTGGTACATTATGATTCCTGTTGTTGTTCCGCTGCCCGAACGACTGCTTCGGACAATGCGACCAACGCCTCCCGGATGGGTGCCGCGACAGATGGCGTGGAAACCATACCGTCTTCATCGAGGTTGGCGCCGAGAAGTGGAATGGTCATTGAGGCTTCCTCCACGACCATGGCGGCCATCGTTTTCAGAATCTCGCGCAACGCCGCGTCCGCGTGTTGCGCGCGCAGCGACGCATTGAGTATGCCCACCGGCTTATAGGTAAACGGCGCGAAACTGACGAGCCAGTCCAGCGCGTTCTTGATGGTTCCTGTGACACCGTGCGCATACTCCGGGCTAGCGATGAGTAGGGCATCGGCGTTGGCCACTTGAGCGTGGAAGTTCGTGACCGCTTCAACAGGTTGATCTTCGACATCTGGATTGAATAGCGGGAGATCCCCCAGTCCACGGTATACCGTTACGCTTACTTCCACAGGAGCAAGTCTGGCGGCCGCCCGTAGGAGTGCTGAATGGATTGAATTGGCGCGCAGGCTACCGGATAGAGCAAGGATTTTCATAACCGACGCCCGACATGCAGAATATGTGGCTCAGAGGAATCTGGCGAAACCAGCGCTGACTGAACGCACTGTTTAGACCAACAATTCATAGAGTCATCTTCAGCTTGCGACCACCAGTAACGGCGAAGCCTTCCCGCTCATAAAATACCAACGTTTTATCAAAATGAGGAAGGGGTGGCGTTGTGACCTCCAGACGTTTCCAACCCCGTGACGTGCCAAAGGACCTTGCGCAAGATATCAGTTGGGATCCCACCTGTTCCGAACGGTATTCGGGGCGGACATAGAGTTCCGGGATCGTTCCAAAGGAACCCTCAGCATAAAGCGCATAGCTTTCATAGAGTGCCACGAAGCCAACGGCATCTCCGTCATCGTTGCGCGCGACAAATACGAAGTATTTTTCTTGGTTAAGAAAGTTTGTCAATCGGTCCGTTGTTTCTACCAGATCAAAGTGGAAAGCCTGAACGCCAATTACGTTCATGATTTCACTCAGCAACTCGCCAACCATTACGGCGACTTCATGAGAACCATCTGCACTGGCCCGGTTTATAGTTACCGTCAATGTCATATGTCGTCCTAATATTAGCCATAAACGGTCATCTTGGAGTCACTTTTGGCACTCCCCTCTCGCTCTTGTTAAACACGGCGTCAGTGTGTTGCCGATCTGGAAAAAAGATAGAGCACTATCACGCCAGAGACAATGAGTACGATACCGATGAATGATGCCACATTAAGAGGCTGACGGTAAATTACCCAACCAACCAGTATAATCAAGGCAACACCGACACCAGACCAGATAGCGTAGGCCACACCAAGCTGGATAGTACGTAGCGCGAGCGAAAGAAAGTAGAACGCTGACGCATATCCGGCCACCACAAGAAGAGATGCTTCCCAGCGGGTAAAACCATTTGCTGCCTTGAGGGCAGAAGTTGCAACAACCTCGGATACGATTGCTATTGCCAGATATAGCCATTGCATATTTATCATTAACCCCTTCAAGTCAGGCGTTCTGGCACGTCAGCAAGTAACATCTGATGTAGCAGACACAATGATTTCCAGAAGTGCATGCACAAGCATTTCGCATTGCTCCACAGTCCCTGCCGAGATTCGCAGGAAGTCGAGAATTCTGGATTTTTGAAGTGCCGGACCAGGGTATTGCGTTGCCGCAATTGATGTTGTATCTCCTGATCAGGTTGCAACTTGTTCAGCTTGATCAAGTTGGCAATCGACAGCTGCTTGCCCAGTGTATAAGGCTCGAGACTGCAAATACAGTCGCTCCGACGTGAAGCGCCCATGCCCCATAAGTATTTCAGCGGACAGACCAACTGTTTGATCCATGCTTATACTATTGGTTGACAACGGCAGCTAATAAGCGGATTCGATGCCACTTTCTCGATCGTTTCGGTATTGGGTGCCGGGCAGGTCATGGGCTCAAACAAAGCCTTTTGGCCAGCGCAGGGACTCTAGGTACACCTGGCTGGATCCCAAACCGGTGCGCTGGGATATGCATCGTGTTCTCACGGTGTCCACTGTCTTGGGGCTTATAGGAGTTCTGCAAACCTTCGGCATGCTGCTCATTGGCAAAGATTATTTCCATATGGGCATCGCGTATCTGCAAACCCTGATTTTTCTCAAACTGGCAATCGCCGGGCACCTGACTTTGTTCATTACACGCACGCGCAAGCCCTTCTTTCGGAAACCTTACCCCTCGGCGATCCTCCTCTGGTCGGCCATTCTGACCAAAGCCGCGGCGACATTGTTTGTAGTCTATCCCATGGGGCAGGTGCCTTCTATCACCTGGGGGGAGGCCGGTGCAGTATGGATCTATTGCATTCTTTGGATATTCATTGAGGATTGGGCCAAGATCAGGGTCTATAAGCATTTGGAACTCAAAACGCCCAGACACCAGGATTTTATAGCGCTGACTCAGCAAAAACTCGGCCCATCAACATAGATGAATCCACAATATCCAGAAAAACAGACAAGGTACGTGAACGTCTTGCCGGATTGGGAATAGCTATATAACTCTGCCATATCAACTGCGAGGATGTGATAGGCTGAGAGATCAGGTCCCAATCTGGTCTCTGCTCAAACACGGTGCGCGTCATAAAACCTATCCCCAAACCCGCCTTCACCATAGCGCCCACGGACTCCACATCGGCTACTTCAATGAAATGCGCAGGCAGGATATCCTTTTTTCTGAATGCCTTCTCCAGTATCCTCCGGACTCCGGAAGAAGGTTCACGCCAGACGACAGGAAAAGGTTGCACGTCTTTCAGGCTCAGCGCCGATGCCGATGCCAGTGGATGCGTCTTGGGCATGACCGCGATGATTTCGCCTGTCAGCCATGGTTGTATTTCATAACTGTCCGGTAGATGAGGTATATCCATCTCTCCTTCAAAAAAGAAGACGTCCAGTTCGGAAAGGTTGATATGTTCCCAATAAGCCACTCCGCTTTTTATAAAGAGATTAACCCCTGGATTTTTCTTCTGAAAGCTTTGCAAATATTGTGGTAGTAAATAATTGGCGATAAGACTGGTAGAAGCGATGCGGAGTTCTCCCACTTGCAAGGATTTTTGGCGCATCAGCAGGTTCTCAATGTCTTGCAATTTCGCGCGTAATTGCCGGATATCGGGAATAAGTGCCTGCCCTGCCGGAGTCAACTGAATACCACCTCCCTCACGGACATATAAAGGCTCACCGATTTCCCGTGTCAGTTTATGCAGGCGTTCCGAGATGGCCGGTTGTCCCCGTCCCAGGCGTAGCGCGGCTTCGCTGACACTGCCGGTTTCTGCAACCGTGAGGAGGGTGAGCAACTGCTCGGCATCTATCGTCATCGGGTTCTCCGATATTGTTTTCAGTTAAATCGATTTGATTAAGCCTTGAGTATAGCGTAATTTTTAAAAAAACCTGACCAAAGTGCCCTGATGCCTGAAGATTCGTCCCTAGCCGCCGATATGGATACCCTCGTCATGGAACACCACGTCAAGGGATGGCAGGGGGTGTTTCGGACGAACCCGGCTTTTCATCTGATTCTGGCGTTCTTTGTGGGGATTGTCGCGGGCTTGGGTGCGGTCGCTTTCCGGCGTCTTATCGGCCTGATGCATAATGCCTTCTTCTTCGGTCAGATTTCCTCACGCTTTGATGACTTGCAGCATTCCGCAGCCAGCTTCTGGGGTTTTGGGGTGGTGCTGGTCCCCGTTCTCGGCGGGCTTGTGGTGGTCTGGCTCGTCAGAACTTTTGCGCTGGAAGCCAAGGGGCACGGCGTACCTGAAGTTATGGATGCCATTTATTATGGGAGCGGCGTTATTCGGCCCGTGGTGGTTCTGGTGAAGGCGCTCGCGTCTTCTATCAGTATCGGCAGTGGCGGATCGGTAGGACGGGAGGGGCCGATTATTCAGATCGGAGCCGCCTTCGGCTCCAGCCTGGCCCAGTGGTTGCGGTTGCAAGAATGGCAGAGACTGGGACTGATTGCGGCGGGAGCGGGCGCCGGTATTGCCGCAACATTCAACACCCCGGTGGGCGGCATATTGTTTGCGATCGAGCTTATGCTGGTGGAAGTCAGTGCACGGACCCTTGTTCCAGTCATGATCGCCACAGGTACCGCCGCCTTCGTATCACGCCTATTTCTGGGTAATTATCCGTCGTTTATCATCTCTCAGCACATGATCAACCGGACCTTGCATCAAAGTGCCGGGGCCTATGGCGCCTATGTTCTGCTCGGTCTTTTGACAGGCGGGGCCGGCTTGTTGTTCACAAGCAGTCTGTATTGGACCGAGGATCGCTTCGACCACTGGATCAAAAATCCCTACGCACGACACGCCGCGGGCATGCTGGGCGTAGGCTTGATCATTTATTTCATGATCACCTTTACTGGTCATTACTACGTAGAAGGCGTGGGTTATGCGACGGTTCAGGATATCCTCGACGGCGTCATTACGCAGCCCGTTTTTCTCCTGCTCCTGCTTTTACTGAAGATCCTGACTTTTTCCGTTACGCTGGGTTCCGGTGGGTCGGGCGGTGTGTTCTCTCCTGCGCTGTATGTCGGAGCTGTGCTGGGTGGGCTATATGCCGTCATCGCCAATCATTTACTGCCGGGAATCGGGGTCAGTATGACCATCGCGGCCGCCTTGGGGATGGCCGGGATGGTCGCCGCATCTACCGGTGCCGCCGTTACTGGTGCCGTAATGATTTTTGAAATGACCAGCGACTACCACATTATTATTCCCTTGATTATCGTCGCCTCTCTGGCCTTTGGAGTCCGTCGACTGATAACAAGGGAGACGATTTACACGCGCAAACTGATCCGCCGCGGTCATTCCATTCCTGAGGCGCGGCACAGCAACCTCTACCTGATGCGTCCGGCTGGAGAGTTTATTGAAACTCCGCTGATCCGGGCAAAAGGTAGCCGGACGCTGGCAGATATCGCGGTGCTGCTCCATCGCGGCCGTGAAATACCGCACATCCTGATCATCGAAGGGACGCAACCCCGTGCGGTACTGACCGCTCCACGCGTACGTGAGTTGCTGCGACACCGACAAACCTCGACCCCCATAGAAAATTTCGCCAGCGAGGATTGGTTTAGTGTTCCTGTGGATTACCAAATATATGACTTGGTCGCCCGATTCCGTGCCACCCATCAGGAATGCGCGCTACTCTGCCGGATTGATCCCCCGGAACATCACGAAGATGTTATAGCTATTGTGACGGTTGAGGATGTGCTGGCCTACACCTCCCTGCCCATGCGCTTGCTACGCCCTCACACGGCGCAATGATAGGGGTACTCTGATGGAACTTTCCGCATGGTTTCATCGCAAGCCGCATCACGAAGGTCCTGGTTTGATTCTGCTGGGTGCCGGAGTGGGTTTATTGACCGGGTTGGGTGCCGTACTTTTCCATTATCTGATTGCCGGCATTCATAATGCAGCGATTTTAGGCACTTTTGGTATTGCGCAAAACGCACGGGAACATACTCCCGTCTCCCCGTGGGGCGCATGGATTATTCTTGTGCCGGTGATCGGCGCCCTGCTGGTAACCGTGCTGGTGCGCAACTTTGCACCGGAAGCGCAGGGTGCCGGTGTCAGCCAGATACTACGTGCGGTGCATGCCGATCAGGGCCATATGCGGCCGGTGATTGCGATCATACGACCGGTGGCGACAGCCATCACCATTGGCACGGGCGGTTCCGCTGGCCGCGAGGGTCCGGCCATGCAGTTCGGTGCTGCTATCGGTGCCCTGGTAGGGCATCTTTTTCGGGTGCCGGATCACCGACGCATCCATTTGTTGGGTTGTGGTGTCGGTGCCGGTATCGCCGCCGTCTTCAATGCGCCTCTGGGTGGGTGGTTTCTGGCTATGGAAGTGATTGTGCCCGACTGGCGGCCCTGGACCGTCCTTTCCACACTCGTGGCAACAGTCTCTGCCAGTTGGATGACGCAGGAGGTGTTCGGGAGCGATCATCTCCTTGCCCATGCCTACATCAGCCATTGGAACGGCAGCCTCATGTTGCCGACTTTTGCCGTGGTGGGCAGTCTCATGGCACTGATGAGTCTCGGCTTTATCCGGCTGATGGACCGTGTCGATGCCTATAGTCGGAAACGGCTACAAAATCCTTATGCGCGCCATATGTCCGGCATGTTGCTGGTGGGCATCCTGCTCTATATCACCAGTCGGCTGACGGGCCATTACTATTTGATCGGCGGCAGCTATGCCGGGATATCCGGCATATTGCTCAACCAGATGCATTGGCCGCTGCTCCTGCTGCTTTTGCTAGCCCTCAAGGCCATTGCGACCAGCCTGACGATCGGTACCGGTGGTTCCGGGGGGATTTTCTCGCCTTCCCTGTTTATGGGGGCCGCACTTGGCAGTTGTTTGGGAATGCTTCTGGAACCCGTTATCGGTGTCCCGCATCTGGCGGCCTTGTTCGCCCTGTGTGGAATGGCCGGCATGGTGGCGGCCACCACCGGGGCTTTGCTCAGTGCGCCCGTGATGGTGGTGGAGTTAACCGGAAACTACCATGTTCTGCTGCCGGCCATGGTGACAGCCCTGACTGCTTTTGCTGTACGCCGCGCATTCCTTCGTGACAGCATATATACCCTGCCGCTGCATCGTGAAGGTTTGTCGATACCGGAAAATTATTATGCGGTAGAGGAAAATATGGCAGACAAGTGATCTACGCACCGACCCAGACTTTTTTGCTCAACAGCAAGGAGTGTGCATCAACTTTTGATGTTTATATTCCTGGAGGCTCTAACAAGGAGATAGAATATTACTACAGTACAAAGCGCGCTGGAGGGACGGGAACATCGCTCCATTTTCGTCTTGGCCGACATTGTCGGCATTCTCTGTCAACGCATATAGACTGCATGTGGCTATGAATCATCCGGCCCATAAAATTAAATTTTATTGCGAACGATGAAAAGGAGACCTTCATGCAGGAAACATCATGGAATAGTGGCACCAGGTGGTTGCATATGGGATTGTCAAGCACATTGACTTTTGAATTGTTCGAAGGCTTTTGGACCTCTGACCCGAATACTAGGATGTACTTCATTATTCACGAATGGGTTGGGCTTTTAGCCGCTGCCATCCTATTGGTAGAGTGGTTATGGATCTATGCGGATGGGCAGTCGTCCATTCTTTTCCCATGGAACGCTAGCGGGTTATCCATGATAAAAGCGGACATGACCACCCTATTTAAAGGGAGGCTGCCGCAGGCAGGACGCACCGTTGGTTTGCCTGGTTTCTGGCATGGTATTGGGATACTTATCATGACCGCATTAGCAATTACCGGTGTGCTTATTTTTCTCGTAATACCCGGTGGGCGCGGCGCATCCTCGTCCCCTGCTGGAGCCGCTGCTTTTACCACGCTTTCTGGCATCCATAGATACATTTCTTATATGGCATGGGTTTATTGGATTGGTCACGTTTCAGCAGCTATTCTCCATCAAGTAAAGGGTGATCCTGTCTTTCGTGCAATTTTTATTGGCACAATAAAAGCTGCAAATGATAGGCATTAGATGGTCTCATAGGGACTGGATCTACCCACCCGATCTGACGATGGACCCGATATTTGTTAAATTTTTAGTGCGGAAGTGGTGTTTCATATTGTAATTCTTGATGTATTTTATTGGAGAACCATTGTGACGCTTCGTTGTCTTAGGCTTTGAGTTAATTTTGTTTCCAACAAACATATAAGGAGAACAAGTATGGCCGCAGTGCAAAACGTGCTGGAGCGACGGGAACGTCGCTCTATTTTCGCCTTGGCCGGGATTTTCGGTCTGCGTCTTTTAGGTTTGTTTCTGGTATTACCGGTCTTCTCTGTCTATGCCCATGGATTGCATGGGGCTATGGAGCATCCGGCCCTTATCGGCATCGCCTTGGGCGCCTACGGTTTGACCCAGGCGATGTTCCAGATTCCCTTTGGCAAACTGTCCGATAAATGGGGACGGAAACCAGTCATCGCCACCGGATTGTTAATCTTCGCCATTGGCAGCGTCATCGCCGCCCAGGCCACCAGTATCGAATGGCTGCTGGTAGGGCGTATCGTTCAGGGAGCTGGGGCGGTGGCAGCCGCCATCATCGCATTGACCGCCGACCTGGTGCGCGAGGAGCGCTGGACGAAGGCCATGGCCATCATCGGCATCACCATTGGCATAAGCTTCAGTGTTTCGTTGGTGCTTTCCGCGCCTTTGGCGCACTGGATTGGTGTGCAGGGGATTTTCTGGGTGACAGCGGTACTCTCCGTTCTTGCTATCGGTGTTTTGTATAAGGTGATACCGGAAGTCCCAGCACGCTTTCACCGAGATGCAGAGATGAACCCGGCAGTTCTTGGAACCGTGTTGCGGGATCCGAATTTGTTGCGTCTGAATTACGGCATTTTTGCCCTGCACACCGGGCTGACCGCTATTTTTGTAGTTTTGCCCTTGGTTTTGGTGGATTCCCATCATCCACTCTTATCTCAGGCTGACCAGTGGATGCTGTATTTGCCGGTGATGTTGCTTTCCTTCGTAGCTATGGTGCCTTTCATCATCGTGGGCGAGGCCAAACGCAAGCTCAAGGAAGTGTTTGTCCTGGCCGTTGCCATTCTCGTGGCGTCCGTGGTCTGGATGGCGCTCTCCGGCCATAATATTTGGTCTATCGCCATCGCCCTTTTTCTGTTCTTTGTGGGCTTCAATATCCTCGAGGCGAGTTTGCCTTCCCTGGTCGCCAAGTTTTCACACCCCGGAGCCAAAGGGACCGCGACGGGAGTCTATACGACTGCTGAATTCTTCGGGGCCTTTTGTGGCGGGCTCCTCGGAGGTTTGCTCTACTTGCCAGGTCAACGCAACTACAGTGACGTCTTCTGGGCTGTTGCCGCTATTTACCTGATCTGGCTGGTGGTTGCCTTGACCATGCGGTCGCCGCGTTATGTGGCAACGCGGATATTCCCATTACCTGATGATGATAGGGATATTGACGGTCTGACACAGCGGCTCCTGCAGTTGCCGGGTGTGGCGGAGGTGGCCGTGTTTCCTGATGAAGGGGCGGTATATTGCAAGGTGGAAAGCAAAGTCTATGACGAAGAGCGCTTACGTGCGGTCATCGCAGCTACGACTTGAATAGGCTATGGCAACGGGTGCCGTGTAATAACGCCACCCTGTGCTGAACCGCCCCGGGTCAGGGTTTGTGTCGCGGCCGTATGCAGCCAGCGGAGATTGCCTGCGATCCGCATCCCGGTTTCATCGAAATGGGCCATGTGGGCGTCCCGGACGGCATCCACAATGCGCGCGGCAGTAGGGGCCAGATTGCCGACTGCGGCATGAATCATGCTTGACCACGGCACCCGACGATAGGGCAACCCCGCAAATATCGCGCATGATCCAGGCGGTGCGTAGGATCATCGGCACATGTGGTGCTAGGTGAGATAGACGACGGTGGCGTGGTAATGGCAGCTTCGGGCGTTATCTGAATACGCTCGCCAAGGTGGATTTGATTATCTTAGATGACCGGGTGAACCAACAAGCCACGCTGATTACCAGCCAACTCCCGGTGAATCATTGGCACGAATATCTGGGCGAGCCCACCTTGGCCGATGCGTTACTGGACGGACTGCTGCAAAGTGCCCACCAATTGGATTTGAAGGGAGACTCCCTGCGTCATCATCGTGACGCTCACGAAAAAGACCAAAAGTTGACCCATCGTGACCACCTGAGCAGAAAATGGCGGTGACCAGGATGTACGCTTTTCGGGGTGCCCATGATCGGCGGACCGCGCAGATCATGCGTTGTCATTTTTTAATTGTGGTGGAAGCGCCGCCCATCGTCCTGACTTTTTTGTGTCGGTGGTGTCTGCTCCAGATCGGTGACGGCCTGTTTTAAATCCTTCAACAGCAAATCTGCCATATCCCGGGAAAACCCCTCGCGAATGACCAGCCGTAATACGGCCAATTTCGTGGCGTCTTCCGGCAAGGTATAGGCTGGCACCTGCCAGCCACGCATCCGCAACTGTCGCGACAAGTCGAATACCGTGAAGCGTGAACTGTCTTTGAGCCGCATGGCGAACACCGGAATACTGCTACCGTCACTGAGCAGCACGAAGGGACCCATGCGGGCAATACTCCCAGAAAGCCACAAGGCCGTATCACGTAGATTACGCATAATCCGCGTATAGCCCGCACGACCCAAGCGCAGCAGGTTGTAGTACTGACCAACAATCTGGTTACCCGGTCGTGAAAAATTGAGGGTAAAAGTGGGCATATCTCCACCCAGATAATTGACATGAAATACCAGTTCCTCAGGCAGGTGGGCTTCGCCACGCCAGAGAGCCCAACCCACGCCCGGGTATACCAAACCATACTTATGGCCTGATGTGTTAATGGAAACGACATTAGGCAGACGAAAATCCCAAAGCAGATCCGGCTGCAAAAAAGGCGCGACAAAGCCTCCGCTGGCGGCATCCACGTGGATGGGCACCTGCAAACCGGTCTTCTGGTTGTGGACAACCAGTGCGTCATGTATTTCGGCAATAGGGTCGAATTCACCGGTAAAGGTCGTCCCCAACACCGTCACCACGCCAATGGTGTTTTCATCTACCAGTGCCAGCACTTCCTCTGATTTAAGGGTGTAACGATCCTCATGCATCGGGATATAGCGCGGCTCCACCTCCCAATAGCGACAGAACTTTTCCCAGACCACTTGCACACTGCGACCCATCACCAGATTGGGGGTGGCTGCCGATGCCCCTGCCTTCTCACGACGCTTACGCCAGTTCCACTTGAGTGCCATGCCGGCCAGCATGACCGCCTCACTGGAGCCTATGGCAGAAACACCCACCGGGTGTTCATCCGGATGCGCATTGAATAAACGGGCCAGCATATTTACACAGCGCGTTTCGATTTCCGCCGTCTGAGGATATTCATCTTTGTCGATCATGTTTTTATCGAAAGTTTCTGCCATGAGCTTTTCGGCTTCCGGCTCCATCCAGGTGGTAACGAAAGTGGCCAGGTTCAGGCGGGCATTACCATCCAGCATCAACTCGTCATGGATGAGCTGATAGGCGGTCTGGGCGGGCATCTCGTTGTCTGGCAGACGGTATTTAGGAATCGTATGGTCCATAGTGCGTGAACCATAAGCAGGAGTAAGATTGCTATCTTCGGTGAAGTGTTTAACCATGCAGTAACTCCTTAATTATACGATGGTGGCAGTACCTTGAAGACAGTGGGTGTTCAGCATTTCAGATGGACGCCTTCGCAGAAGGGAGGTGCCGGAAGCGATACAGCAGTAGTGGGCACAGGACCATGACCGCGAGAGATCCCAGTATGGCTGGGGCATAAATGCCTTCCCGCATATGTCCTGGCGGAATTAATCCAATGAAGAGACAGGTGAGTGATGTCAGAAAACCGGTACTGGCAACTAACCAAAGACCCCAATTGCGTCCCCCGGGTACACGATAAGGGCGCCGTACATCCGGATGGGTATAGCGTAGCCGTATAGCTGCTGTAAAAAGCAATAAATACATAAAGCAATACAACACCACCGCGAGTGAGGTAAGCAGCAGAAACGCCATGTTTACCGAAGGCATCACGAGAATGAGCAGGGCCACGGTGCTCATGAAAACAGCCTGAACCAGAAGCAGGTTGCGAGGAACCCCATGCTGGTTGGCTTCCTGAAATGATGTAGGCAAAATTCCAGTACGGGAAGCGGCCCATATTCCCTTGATAGGCCCCAAAATCCAGGTGCTTACCTGTCCAGCAGCGCCAAAAGCTATGAGTATGGCGGCGAAAGGCAACAACATGCCCAGATGCCATGCGGTAAATAGGTGTTGAAGTGCCTGTACCGTGCCGGACACCATATTTAGCCGGGTGGCAGGCACTACGATAGCGACCGCGAGTCCCCCCAGCAGGGTAATGATAAAGCCGATGATGGCGGCAGCGAATACGGCAATGGGGTAATTGCGTTGCACGTTTTTGACTTCTCGGGCGTGCCCAGCGGATACCTCAATGCCCACCACCCCGAAAATGAAACTGAGAAAGAGTAAAAGATGGTGTTGCGGATTCAAAAGCGGCAACCAGTTGTCCGGGGTGAGCGCTAGGTTCAGATGAACAGGATGGTCAGTGATCACGTAAATAATGGCCATGACAATTAAAACCAAGCTGGGAACCAGCACCCCGCTGCTCAGGCATACCGCCGAAATGATGCCAGAAGCGCGGGTGCCTCGGAGATTCGCTAAGGTGGCAACCCAGTATACCAGGATGATCACGCTGAAAACGAACCAGCGGTTGCTAGCGAACTGCGGTGCAAAGGCGTAGCTCAGGCTTGCGGCAATATAAGCAAGAATAGATGCGATACCAAATACGCTCTGAACCCATTGCAGCCAGACCGCCGTAAAACCCCATTGCGTTCCATAGGCCTCTTCCACCCAGTGAAATACCCCATTTTTAGGCCATGTGGTGGCGAGTTCCGCAGCCACCAATGCTATGGGTACCAGGAAAGCAAACACAGTGACGATATTGAAAAAGATCATTTGCAGACCGGTAGCAGCCATCATTGGCATGTTGCGCAGAGTAAAGAAGAGCGCCGCAGTCATCATGGTGAGCGTCACGATCCCAAGGTTTTGGCCACTCGACGGCGTTGCCGGGGTGGCACTGCATATCAATGAAGGCTGTGAGTCTTGATCCACCAATGTAAACTCCTTGGTAGTGCCTGGATGAAAAGTGGCTTTCTATTCGGTAAGGCTATGCGTTAGTCTGTCGCTATAACATAGACGCCTTGATCTGGTCCAGCTGTTTCATGGCACTGATTCTACATTGGGTCATGCGCAGTCGTTTACGTGCGAGTTACACCGGACTGCGCCAGAACGGGCCTTTGGAGCAACCCCGCCGTATTCATCATCACCAGATTCGTCAATAAGTTGCAAGATTGCTGTCGAACGCTGGCGCCTCGGAAAGGTTCACCCCCTGTGAACTGACCAAAATGTGCTATACTAAACAACGGTAATAGCGTAATTGGCACGAGAGCCATAAGCTTCCCGTACAGGATTGGGGGCGCAACAACGTTATAACTTATTAGACAACGTTTCACGTCTCCACAGAACAGGAGGGCATGAAAATGTCAAAGTCTACAAGCAACGCAATAAATTATCTTTTAATTTTTAGTATCACTCCCATGGTTGCGTTAATCGTGTATATTTCATTCCAAGCGTTTGGGATAACCATTAGCCTTATGTATGTCCTGTACATGCTGTTATTAATTCTTTTTATAAAGACCATTCTCGCTGGCGCGATTATTGGTGTTTCTAAAACAACCGGTCTCTCGCTATTTAAGGGTCGTTGACAGCACCCCTGCCTGAAAGACGAGGATTCCTTATCTGGCGATAACAGCACACGGTAGCCTTTATTGCCGGTCGTTATAGCTACGGAGAATCTCGAATAGCGGAAGTCTTGCCATCATCAGACTATTTTTATGCGTTATCAATAATTTTGTTTGTGATTTATATGGTTTTTTAAATGGTTCTGGTTTTTGGCGAGTTCCCCCATACCAGGCTATTTTCTGTTTTCAAGCAGGTAAAGCGTCGTATATTATAGGACCAGATTCTTCATCCTAATCTTGAAGCTGGTCGTTTGCTCGTCTGAAATATTTATGTCAACAGCAGGATGTGCAGGTCTGGCAAGCATGTGTCGCATTTCTGTTTCATGATCGCCGTAATTCTGACTGTTTATCTTTTAATCACGTCAATCAAGGAGAGGAATGATGAAAATACCTGTTTTCCGGAAAGAGGGATTTATTCATAATAACCAAGCGGTGCCTTTCGCGTCACCGGTGTTCGGGTCACCTGATCACCCAGGTGCTGATTTATCGGGTATCCAAAACCTGCGATGGCAAAAATTCCTGACACTATTTGCGACCGGCCTGCTTGTCACTGGTCTGGCTGGATGCTCTTCTTCCACACATGCAGGGCAGGGACCTTATTCTGGACATAACGCTACCTGGTTTGCGCGGGGCAAAAATGCGGATGCTTTACATACTCAAATGGTGTGGTGTGCCAAAAATAACCCACAAATGACGGTTGCCTCGTGCGCTGCAGCCAAAAAGGGATATACAATGATCGGTGGCCATTGGAATCAAAGTGTAATCAATATGCTCAAGTAACTATTGCAAGGCGTGTATCCACCCATTAGAGCCAACTACTGGTCGCAGGGGTCCCTGAACGAAAAAGCAGGAAAGTTCTTTGCTACACTTCAGGAGGCAGCAACCAGAGATATGGCTTGGTGGGGTGTTCACGAAAACGCGCGCGGGGTGCGATGGCCGATAACATACAAACTGAAGTTCTTCTACCCGTGCATGAGTAAATTGCCATCCGCCTTCGCCCATACTGCTGCCTGCGCTTTCTGAAGATGGTGGATACGTACCACATGGCCATAGAAACCGTCTTATCCGGAGTCCCGGATGTGGTCCTCGACCCACCGCTGTAGGATAAAAATAAAGTTGTAACGGAGATAACACCAGAAAGAGGTGACGATCCCTGTTGATTGCGAGCACGCAGTTTTCGATTGCAAGCCGTTACACCTCATTTCCTTTCCGGCATGAGGGCTGCAGTCGATCCATAGGGTTTCCTACCGGATTTGGCACCCAGCCCACTGGCATCGCCACAATTCAGCGCCAACTTGTTCAGCCGCCATGACCTCACCACCATGTAAGGCGGGATCGAAAAGATTGAGACGATCCGCCAGCGTCAGATTGGCGATTATGCTGACTGGCTCAACGATAATACGTCCATGCTCAACCGAAAGTCTTACCTCTTGGCCCGCACGGAGATGAGCTTCGCTGGCAATGGTAGCGGGTAGTCTGACGCCCAGGTTATTTCCCCATTTTTTGATGATGAGCCGGGTGAGCAGCAAGCATAGCCTTTTCCCACCCGTGGCTGTCCAGCACTTGCCCGGTCTGCTTGGCTTCGAGGATAAAACTTCCACGCCGGTAGAGGTCGATATAACCGCGGGTGACGCTACCGTCGGGTTTGGCCATATCGACGCGGCGTTCAAAGACGTAACTGTTGGCGGCAGTATCTTCACCAGCCGGGTCAGGCTGGGGCAGGCCAAGCAGCGTGGGATCGTGTCGGATAAGGGCGCACCAGTATTTCGGCGGGTAAATCCAGTTGCTCTGACAGGCGGCGAATCATTTCCAGGGTGAGTGGCCGCCGTCGGTTCAGCACTTCGGAAACCCGTGCCCGAGAGCCAATGCAGGGTTCGAGATCTTTACGGGAAAGACTACGGGCCTCCATGACATGCTCCAGCAGGGCAATAGGATCGGGATCATCAACAGGGTGCTGCTGCCGCTCATAGTCCGCAATGAGTATGGCGATCACTTCCAACTGGTCACTTTCCGGGCTGCCCGCTGGGGCATTCCACAGGCGATCTACCAGGGTCAACGCCGCCGTATAATCACACTCCTCATGAATGGCTTTGATTTCCATGGATTGACTCCTCAGATAGTACGGGCATCAATGCGGTCATATTCCGCAGCGGCGGTCAGTTCGGCGATATTGTTGGTGCCCACCGCCTGAATGAAGCCGAAGTGTTCCGTGCGGACGCCGTCCGGAGACTGAATCACCGATCCCCAGGCACAAGGACCAGGGTTACTCGGGGCACAAGCGCCGTCACACCAGATTTTCCAACAGCCCAAGGTATTGCTCCTTCTTCGGCCATATCAAAATAGGAATCGCCAACCCGGTGATGCCTTTTACCTGAGAATATCCAGATCATGTGAGTTCCCCATGGGCCTGCTCGATAAGGCGTTCCGCGAAAACCACGATGGCATCTGGTGTAATGCCGCTGGCCGATAAGGAAGACCGAATAACGCAAGCCTTGTGCATCACTTCCAGAGGCGGTTTTTTGCTCAAAGGGTGGGCCACGGTAAATCCGCCTGCATGAATAACCAGTTCAGCCGCTCCTTTATAACCGATAGCGGCCCAGGAAATGGACGTAATTTCTTTTAACGGGATAGAGAACACACCTATATATTGCTTTCGCTCTTGATACTTGGACACCAGTTTCGTCGCGCCATCTATGGATACAAACGATGGATTAGGTACCTTGATGATTTCTCGCGTAATCTCCACTTCTGGAATGCCCCATGGAGACCATCTGAAGCGCATCAGAAAAAACCAGAAGGCAACAAAAAAGAAAGCCGCTCCCCCGATACGCCACGCAAACGGATGCGAAGCTGGCGGGTTCATCAACGCAAAACCACCGATCATGATGCCGAATAACAAAAACCATGTGCTGGTCCAGCTTTGAAGCAGGACTTCGCTTTTCTTATTGGACATAAACACGCTTTCGGGATCAGCCAAAGATGGAGTCGCCACTTCTCCAGATGGTACGGATTTAAATCTCGGTTCTTCTCGAATCACGTGATCCGCATGCTTTTGCCATGCACGAACCGATCTGGCTTCCCTGAGAACCAGCAAGAAGCTGGCAGCAGCCACAACCGATCCGATAAGCAATACGACCCCGAAGCCGGGTTTACCGTTGTGTGCCAAGGCTCGGGTAAAATCCAGCGGCGGGACTACGGAGCACAGCATGAACGTCGCAACGGGGAGCAACAACGCGCCCAGAAATAGTGGAATATCCAAATCTGGCCTAGCAGCGAGCTTTCGTACCAGCATACGTTATCCTCTTTTCCATACCCGCCAAATAATGAAGCCACAAAACATGCAAAGTACCGCCCATTCCATCACGCCAAAAGTATACCACACAGGATGCGCGGTAAATGACGCATCACCATAATCAAAATGACCGAGCATGACGGGTATTTTCTTTTCCCAGATGCCGATGGCAAGCGTAAGCAGGAAATATAGTTCTACCAACGAGAAAAAGAGAAGGGAGCCTAATGGTTTGCCTTTCATGTCTTAGCTGTTTTCTCGATCAGGCTGATGAAAATTGCTCCAGTACCAATAATCCATTCTATAGGAAGTAAAATAGCCATCTTATAAGTCGAGGCGTTGCCCTGATTCAGGGTTACTCCATAAAAATGGCTATTCCGCCACCAAAAACCACCAGTGGACCGAAGATGGCCAGAGCCATCATGGCGAACAGCTTCACACAGGGATCCTCTCCGCCAGCAAAAATGCCCCACCGCCCCAGGCAGCCACCCACAGCACGGCACCTATCGCGCTCCATATTGCAAACGCCCGGAATCCCATTTCCGAGGCTCCGGCCATGTAACCCTGCAATTGGCGCAGCGGCACGATGAAGCGTCCGACCAGCACCACGGGCGCGCCGAAACGACAGAAGAAGGTATGGACCTTATCCACCATGGGCGGTTTGATGCCCATATAGCGGCCATAGCGCAGCAAGGCCTTGTGTCCGTAGCGGTCCCCCAGACCATAGGCCGCATATCCGCCCAGGGTCGCCGCGACCATCGCCAGAGGCAGCACCACCCATACCGGGAACAGCCCTTTGGCCGCGAGGAATCCAGCAGCCACGATCATAGCCTCCCCGGGCGCGAAGACCACGCCCGCGCTCTCGACAAAGAGTAACGCGAACATCGCCGGCAGGCCGTAGGCTTTGAGGATCGGACTGGCGGCATGAATCAGGGCGGCCAGGGTGGTGAGAAACCAGTGGAGCATCAGAACAGCTTATTGATCAGGTCGTCCCCGATCCCGAATCCCGCGCCTATCTCGATGGCACGGCCAAAGCCGGAGTTTATAAACTCCGAGAAGAACCCACCATCGCCCTGCTGTTGCGGCTGTGCGAAGCCTTGCTGGAGCATCCCCTGGTACCCTGGCCACCAACCGGGATTCTGCTGTTGTGCATAATAGGGTTGCACCCTGTTAAGGGGATCACTCTGCGCGGCAGTATGCATCGCCTGCATAACCGTCATCGCCTGCTGCTGTTTCTGCTGGATGTTGTTCATCGCCAGTTCCCGCAGATCCGAGAGCCATTCGCGGGCATCGCTATTGCCACAGGCTTCTCGTTCGCTTCCATAAATCACACCCCAAACTGCCGCTGCAAAACCGCATCCACCACTTCGCACAATGGTCCTTTTTCCTCCACGCATAGGTGCCGAATTACATGGAAGGGAATGCCCGCATCCCACAGAGAAAAACCACAGGCCATAATGCAGGCACCGGTCCGGCTACCAACCAAGCCCCATTCGGTGATCTCCGGAAATTCCCGCAAGGCGTCGATTGCCGCCTGGTTCAACCCGTAACCCGTTTTTTCAAGGACGATTTCATGCCCCACGTCGATCACCGCTCCGCCATCGTGGCCATCGTTCAAGCGGGTTGTGAACAGACTGCCGGGTAGGTTGACGAATCGGGTGGCCACGACGACAGAATACTCTTGGGCGGCATCCCGGATACGCTCCACCAGATCCGGCTTGGGCGAAAATCCGTATTGCAGGTCAATGACCAGTAATCCACTGCTTTGTGACATGGGTATCTCCTACTTGAAGGGTAGGGCTTCCTGCTGGATATGGAGGCTGCTGAACTCCGGGTCTTTATGGACTAAAGTCCCGTTGCGCAGACGGGCGGTTGCCGCAATCCATGCGTCTGCTAACGATAGGCGATGCTTTGCCTTGATTTCGGCGGCGGCCACCAGTAATTCCGGGCTCTCGTGTACCCAGACAATGGGTAACGATTGCGCCTGTTCGTAGGCCAGCCGTGCCGCAGATTCTCCTTCGTCCTTCCAGACGCGGTAGAGCAATTCCATCGCGGTCATAAAGCACGCACAACACGCCACTTCTCTCCGCTTGGCCTGCTCCAATAGGTCAGCTACTCGATCCGCGCCAGGCTCGTCGTCACGCAAGGTCAACAGCGCAGACGTATCCAGTATCCAGACCGACGCGCTCATTCCTGCCGTCGATCCCAATCACGGTCATCCAGCAACCGCTCAGTGGATTGCCCCCTGCCCTGCCCACGGAATGCCGCAACCGGGTCGCGCGGCAATGGCACCACGCGAATTTCTTTTCCTTCCACTATCCATTCCAAACCATCCGCTGGCCCCAGCGCAAAACGCTTGCGGATTTCAATGGGAATCACCGTCTGCCCGCGTGTTGTGATCGTGCTTCGCATGCCCCTCTCCTGAATTACATTTCCAGACTAAATATAATTCATTTGTGGCTGATCCACCACAATCCAATGCGCCTCATTCCGGCCGGTAACTCTCTCATAGTCCACGCGAGTGGTGGCGAAGACAGGTGTTGTCCTGGCGTTACTCATGAGTCATTCCTGTTAACGGACAAAAAAGTATCATCCTGGATCAGCCGTATCCCATTGATTCTACGTTTTGAACAATTTCCACGTTTCACGAAGTATCATCCTGAGTAGCCCCACCGCCTTTGCCGACCCGGTGATGGTGGACAATAAAGTTTCATCCTGGCGCCTACGGGCATCCCTTGTGCTTGCGCTACACCCAATGACGTAGAGTCGAGATGTGACGCGGTAGCGTTAGGTATGGCCTACTCTGTTGTCCGCCCTTTCGTTTGCGGTGTCTCAATAGCCGAACCATAACCCCGTTTCCACATCCCGCTCATCGAACTGGGCGTGCGGTGTTACCGCACCCAGCTCTCGGACAAGACATCACACTTTCGCCCACGGAAGGTTCCGCATCCGCTCAGGTAGGCGTACCAATCCCAGATCCTGGTATAGGTACTTATGCGGGAAGCGCGTTCCCCCGCTTTTCGCCACCTTATGCTTCATGCACAACCACCGGCGGAGCCGTCGGGTGGCGTGTTCGTCTAAGGCGCGGTACGCTTTCCGGGCAGGGCCCAAGTAAAAGTAATTGGCCCAGCCCTCCAGCATCCGATTCAGACGTTCCACCACCGTTTTGGCATCCAACAATCCCTTTTGTGACGTCGTCTCCGCGCTAATGGCGGCGACCATCCGCTGCACACTCTTCTTGGATGGACGCATACCAACATAGGAATACCCTGTCTTTTCCGAGTGATACAGCCCAAAGGTATAGCCCAGAAAATCGAAGCAAGCCTCCGGAACCCGGCATATCCGGGTCTTTTCTGCGTTCACCGTCAGCTTCAGCCTCCCCATCATATCCTGCATGGCGGCCATGGCTTGTTCCGCCTGCCACCGACAGCAAATGACGAGATCATCGGCATAACAGACGATTCGCGACCCGAAGCGCTCTTCGTATCCGCGTTGCTTCCATCCCAAAATAAACCGTCGCATATACATACTGGATAGTAATGGTGAGATGGGAGCACCCTGCGGGGTGCCTCGCCCCTGATCCCGGTTCACGGTCGTTCGTTGCATATTTCCCCGCCCATCGCCTTCTTCCACCGGGGCATCTAACCACATCTTGATGAGATGCAGCAGATGCCGATCTACTATCCGGCGCGCCACTGATTTCATGAGCTCAGCGTGCGGGATCGTGTCGAAATAGCTCGACAAGTCCGCATCCACGACCTGTTTGTGACCCGTTTTCAGCAGACTATGCACTTCCCGCACCGCCGTCAGCGCATTCCGCCCCGCCCGATATGCATACTGCTCGGGCTGCAAATCAGCTTCGAAAATTGGTTCTATGACCATCATCGTTGCCGTCTGCACGACCCGATCGCGTAGGGTGGGGGATACCCAAAGTATGGTGGACCCATGGGTCCACCATAATGGCCTTCTCGAAGAAAAAGTAATCCTCCCAGAAACGCAACTTGGGAAAACCACCCGTTGCCATTTTCTCCGGTGAGAGTGCTTGACACCGTAATGGTGCTGTGCGACCGACCCTTGGTAAAAAGTCGGAATCACTACCATACCCTTTATTGTCTCGTTTCTCTCCGCCTCTTGGAGCGGTTTTCCTGCTTTTTGGAGGTCGTGCCGACCCGCTCGCGGCGCAGCTTCCTCGAAATCCTCTGCCGGACTCCAATTTCGCGGATTAAAGCCAGTTCGCGAACAGGCGTGCGAACGATTCCTTGAATCTTTCAAAGATCGACCGCTTCCGCCATTGCTTCAGAGTTATCTTCTTTGAATTCCGCAAGTCGTTTTCGAACATCGCCTCCATTTTGCCTGCAAAGTCCTTCCCTACTATGACGGCGTTAACCTCCTTGTTGTTTGCGAAGCTCCACATGTCCAGATTCGTGGAACCTGCGGTTGACCATATACCGTCTATCACTGCGGTTTTCGCATGGAGGATACGCCCTTTCAGCTGGTAGATTCGGACTCCGGACTTAAGAAGATGGGTATAGTAAGAGCGCCCGGCATATACTGCGATCGGGACGTCGTTCTCGGTCGCAAGTATTAATTGGACGTCTACCCCCCGCATTGCTGCGCCGGTTAGTGCGTTTATAATTGCCCTATTCGGCACGAAATAAGCCGCTGTAACGTGGATGTAATTTGTGGCATTTGAGAAAGCGGTATAATACATCAAATAAGTCAGGCGATTCCGCTCCCCGGGTCTGCTCCCTATGGCCATGACGTAGTCATCGCCTTCTTTCTTGAGAGGAGGAAAGTAGTCCTGTTCTGGTAATATGGGGCCTTTATGCCGTTTCCAGGTATCATGAAACAGTCTCTGGAATGCGGCGACCGCCGGGCCTTGGATCATGACGTCCGCGTCCTTCCAAGGTTTTGCCGCGTTTTTTTCGTCCCCGCTGCTAGCCTCATCGCTGGTGATGTTGACGCCGCCCGTGAATACCGTCTTTCCGTCAACCACCAATATCTTGCGGTGATCGCGGTGGAAAGGATCTGTTGGGTTGTATTTGATGACGTTGACACCACCCGCCCGCAAGCGTCGGAAGAAGGCGGCGGGCGTATCTATACTGCCGATGCTGTCGTATATAAGGTTTACCTGCACACCCTCAGCCTGCTTTTGAAGTAGAAGACCAGCGAATTTCCGGCCAGTTTTATCGTTGCTGAATTGGTACGTCTCAAGATTTATGTTGTCTTTTGCGCCGCGAATGGCCTTCAGCATCATTGCAATGGCCTCGGGTCCAGTCAGAAGCATCGCTTCGTTGCCCGCGATAATCGGCTTGCCGGTTATCTCCTCCATCAGCTTTAACTGCCGCGTCAGGATGCTCGTGGCGCCTGATTCCTTCTCGAGGTTGTCCATAAGCGCCTTGCTCTTGGCCGGAGGCAGTTCCCTTCCGTTGCTTTGGATCTTGGGTGGCCCGGTCACCGGCAATGCCGCCAAGCGTTCAGCGTTCGGCAGGTTTGAAGCACAGCCAGACATGAGCATGCTCAGCGTGGGAAGCGCGTAGAGGAATATCTTTTTTGCCATAAATGCCTCTAGTTTAGACCGGAAAATTACAATGCAGTACTTCCGCCTTTTGGGCAGATACCGATGACCTACCCCGCAAAAAGGCCGCATGACTCACTTTTTCCTCAGTGGGGTTCTATACGCCCGAATCCGCGAAATTTATCCGTTCCTTATAAATAAATTGGGTGCCAGCAAATGATTACGAGGCATATGGCTATGCTCAGCGACAATTATCTTGTCCGGCGTGTTGCCTTTAATGCGACATATCAGCATGCAGCAGTGCTGCAAATGCTTCGGCGGTTACGGGTTCTGAAAAGAAATAACCTTGTGCATCATCGCAATGGAGCGCCAAGAGTGACGCATACTGCTCTGCGGTCTCGATCCCTTCGGCAATGGTCCGCATCTTCAGATTTGAGCCCAGGCTGATCACCGCGTGGACGATCGATTTACTGGCCTCACTGATGACCATCTGACTGACAAATGACTGATCAATCTTTAGTGCATAGATAGGATATTGCTGCAGGTAGCGTAGACTGGAGTAACCCGTGCCAAAGTCATCGATAGTCAGTTTTACGCCCATCTCTACCAGCGCGGATAGTACCGCCTGAGTGGATTCCGTATTGTTTATGAGAACGGTTTCAGTCAGTTCCAGTTCCAGCAATCGTGGCTCCAGGCCTGTTTCTGCAAGCATGGTTCGAACACTGGTTACAAAATCCTTGTTTCGGAACTCAAAGCCCGAAGTGTTCAGGGCGACGGTCATGGGTGCAAAGCCCGCCATGATCCACTTTTGTGCCTGACTGCAAGCCTGATGCTGTACCCAACGACCCAGCGGTAGGATCAGACCACTCTCTTCAGCAATAGGGATGAATTCCTCGGGGAGCAGGAGACCTCGTTCTGGGTGCTGCCAGCGCACCAGTGCCTCAAATCCCACTATCTTACCGCTGCGCAGATGCACCACGGGCTGATAATGCAGGATAAATTCCCGCCGTTCCAGGGCGTGACGTAAGTCGACTTCTGTCGCGTGCCGCTGCAAGGCCCGTGCATGCATCTCCTGCTCAAAGAACTTATAGGCATCCCTTCCATTGTTTTTGGCATAGTACATGGCCGTATCTGCACTTTTGAGCAAAGTATCGGTGTCGCCTCCGTCATCCGGATAAATACTGATACCGATGCTCACACCAATATGTATTTCATGTTCGTTCAGCAGATGAGAAGGTGCCAGTGTCGCAATGATTTTCTCGGCAGAAAGTGCGGCGTCTTGCGCATGCTCAATGTTGGGGAGTAGCACCACGAATTCATCCCCTCCCTGCCGGGAGACGGTGTCGGAGTGCCGCAGGCAACCCTTCAGGCGGTGGGCTATGGATTGGAGCAATAGATCACCTATCCCATGCCCCAAGGAGTCGTTGATGTGCTTAAAGCGATCCAGATCCAGAAACATCACTGCCAGTGGTCGTGTCTGTCGCTGCGCGATCTCAATCGCCTGGCTCAGTCGGTCCTGCAGAAGAACCCGGTTCGGTAATCCTGTGAGTGCATCATGTTGTGCGGTGTAGTCGAGCTGATCTCTGGCTGCCTGCACCTGATCAGCCAGTTCGTGAGCCTCAATCATCGCAACCACTAACCGGGCATTGGCTTGTCGCAAGAGTAGCAGCTGCTCATCAATAATGCTCTGGTGCAGCTCTACGGCATTATTATGCTGCTCCCGAGAGATGACAGAATCTTCTCGGACAAGAACTGAGTCCTCTCGCTGGTGTACAACCTCTTCACGTGCATACGCTACAGCTTCCCGAGTTCTGGCTGCTAGTTCCCGAGCAGAGACAGAGGCATCTTCTGAGATTTGCTTCTGCTGACGAAGATAAAAAAGCTCGTGTTCGTCAGAATGCTCTGCTTCGGAATCATCCACTGGCGGATGCGCGCTCATGGGCCACGCTCTTCTTCTGCGTATCCCAGCCCCGCATCCAATATCGGGTTTCCCGACAAAACACCGGAATACTCGGAGAGCGGCGCACCGAGGACAATGCCCTTATCCGTAATTTCAAACAGTCGAATGTCCTTGCTGTGTGCGCTGCCACGAACCTTGACGACGGATAAGACCCGTTCAAAGCGGCCAGCAATCACCACATATCGTTGTACAATAATGGCATCGGCCAGAAATGCACTCCCAAAAGGACTAAAGCGCAAATCGGTGTAGCGATCTTCCAATTCAGAGGTCATCAACACCGTAACCCCCATACCGGTGAGTACCGCAATCATGCGGTATAAGGCACTGCGGAACTCTTCATGAAACTCTGGGGCTAGAACGAGCACAAAGCCCGACAGAGAATCAATAACCACCCGTTTGGCCTGCAAGTGCTGAATGCGGGTGATCAGATTATGGAGCGTTTCATCAATCGACAGGCTCAGAGAGCGGGCGTCGATCATTCCGACCTGGCCGCTTTGCACCATGTTATACAGGGTTTTATTCAACAACTGACTGGGGCTTTTCTCGAAGGCAGCAATTACACCGGGTTCGCCCAGGCGCACCCCCTCTGCCAGGAATTCTGTGGCGAGAATCGTTTTCCCAGATCCGGATGGGCCTACCACAAGTAGCGCATATCCTGTGGGTAGCCCCCCACCGAGCATCGCATCCAGCCCCGGTACACCCATCGCCATGCGTTTTTCGTGACCGGGCACTGCAGTGGAGTGGAATTGGCCACTCAATTCCGCAATTGCGCGAGGGAAAATCTCCAGGCCATTCTCTTGAATCCGAAAAGTGTGCTGCTCTGTTCGCTGACTTTGTCCACGCATCTTCAGTACCTGTATTTTGCGCACCATGGTGTCCCGGTACAGATTCTGAGTCATCCAGATAATGCCATCCGCCACGGTAAATATGGGGCTGGAGGCCGCCTCTGACGGGGTGTACTCCCCAATTAAAAAGGTGGTGGCCTGCCAACTGGTCATTGCCATGCCCAGTTGTTGCAAGAAACGCTGCATGGCAAATTGATCGTGCGGACCCGATTGCATCACGGAACGAAATGAATCCACAAAAACCAGGCTTGGTGAGTAGGCTTGCACCTCATCCACAATGCGGGTCAACACCTGGTCAAAGTCCCCCTGCTGCAGGTCTTGCGATAAATTGACGTAGCGAATGGATGCGTTCACCTTGCTGGTATCAAAAAAACTGAACTGCTGTTGATAGCGCAGCATTTTAAGGGTTGGTTCACCTAACACCGTAAAAAAGATTGCGCGATGATCCGGTCCTGCCTGGCTGAACATGATCTGATGGGCCAAAGTGGTTTTCCCGCCACCGGGCGCGCCCGCGATCAGATTGAAGGAGAATTCCGGCAACCCTCCGCCCAGCAGGGCATCTAGGCCAGGCACACCAGTGGGTAACTGACGTATCATCACGTTATCGTTCATCATTTTACTCTTTAACCGGATGCATCATGAACTTCTTCCATGCAACATCTAAAATTCGCGCAGTGACCTGGTTTCCAATCAGTGTTGATAATACACCAATAAAAACGTTCAACAACTGACGGGTCGTGACGCGGATTTGTGCAGGGGTCAGGGGAATTTCAGCAGAGGGTAGTAAGGGATCTGTTATGGGTCTATCCAAAGGCTGAGGTGCAGAATGATCCTGCCAGGGTGAGGCGTTTTCCGTGAGAAACACGCTTCTTGCATAGAGCGTATCAAACCCTTCTTGTCCGACTAGAAAGGTGATTTCCATTGTCAACGATTTCCAGAGATCGTGAGCAAGATCGGCCACTTCTTCATCTGGACAGTGCTCCAGAAGGTCTTTTATCATGTGGTAACGGAAAGTTGCGCAACCCCAAAGAACTTTTTTATAGAGCACGCCAGAGGCTGAAATGCTTCTTGGAGTCCCTTGAGGGTTTGCAAGCTGTCTGCTGGGGGGGCAGCACACATGGCATCTCTCTCAAAGCTATACCTTACTCAAAAATAGTTCTTCGTGAAGCATAATGCAAGTTTCCATGAGACAGCATGATACAAATTGTGTGATGGTCGCTGTCCGGGACTGCACGGTTACGGTATAGCCAGACGGTTAAGCAAATCGCACCTCAATATTTGGTGTGATTTGCGTGCGACGGTCATTCTCCTGACAAACGATCTCTCCGACCATCATATTGATGTATTGCTGAACGGTTTCAGCTGAGAGAGGTTTCACCTCACTACAGCGAACCACAATCCAGCAGTCTGCCTTGTAGTTGCTGCCTAGGCGTTGACTAAGCCGGGCAAAGACGCTGATTGGCACCAGTCTACTGAATAATGTGGCTTATCACAGAACTTATTGCCGCCTCTTCATTATTTTTAAAATGGATAGGTTCGTGTCTTGATAATACTTCCTTAAACATGACCATAAGATATGACCTAATCGTGTCGTCAGACAGATCACCAACCTCTTGCACCCGTTTCGCAAGCCAAGAATCAGCTTTGTAAGCATTGCCGACACAAAGACAAAGAGCATCAAATAACTGGTGATTCAGCATAACAAATAAAGTTCTATTGCTAGCGACATGAATCTCCTTGAGAAGTTGTGTCCCATTATGCGGAGAAGGTAGCGCACACATGGGATTCCGATCGCATATTTTGCGTTGCGCAAAACGCAAGGCATCCCAGCGGTCAATCAGCTTGATCAGATGTCGCGCGGCACTAGGATTCGTTTTCTGTAGTTGCGTAGCGACAGTACGGGATTTAATAATCAAATGTGTGGTGTTCATATAGTTGGGCAGCAGACCGTTACTGCATCCGCCTGAAGAGCGACCAGAATGGTTCCGAAAGCGTCGGCACGGATCACGGTGATAATACGACATTTCATGGTATAGTTACTCCTATGCAGTTCCGAGTGAAATCCTCGAGATCCAGCAGCTATCCTGGAGAATCAGGTTTTAAGCGTTACAGTCTACAGGCGGGATCTGTCTTGTGTCTGTGCGGCAATTAACATTGAGTGAACTTAAACAAACGACAGAAAATTTTCATATGACTTTTACCGTTTATTGGTGCGAAATCACGTCTTACGGCACCGTTTCGTTACCATGGTTGGGGTATCCAATTCTACAACCTCAATACCATCGATTCGTAGCGTGGCCTTCGCACCCACAAACAGCCGTACTTCGATCTCATCCGTAAAAGACGTCAGTTAAAACCGCATGTTGCCGAGCTCCCCAGGATTGCCGCCATTGCTTCTGTTAAGTTCACAAAAATTATATTTGGCTATCCATTTCGGCCAGTTTACCCGGTTTTCCGTTCCGCTGGACCACAGAGACCGACCTCTATAACATATCCCGGTAAACCACAAGATACGCCGCTCAGTTGCCGCTTACGGCCTAGACTCCACAGTGAGGGATCAAAAATTGAAAACAATATTTGAGAAGCTTATCGCCATCAGCTTTATTATTACGGCCTGTTTGCTTTTTCTGTCAGCCTGGTCGCTGATGGCTTGGTCGATATGGAAATTATTGATTGCTTTAATCTATAGCGGATCCATATCAGAAGGGCTTCTGAACATGATCAGCGTGGTGGTGATCGCGATGGCAGTCATTGAAGTCGGCCGTTACATCATCGAAGAAGAGATCTATCTGTCAAGAACGCAGGATCCACTGAGTCAGAAAGAAATCACGGGAGGCGTAGTGAAAATATTTGTAATCATTATTATTTCTGTAGGACTTGAGGGGCTGGTTTACCTATTTAAGGCGGGGTTAAAAAACATTTCATTATTACCCTACCCGGCCATCATTATTTTTGCATCCGTTCTTGCCTTGGTTGGACTCGGCATATATCAGAAGCTGACCAAGACCGACCCTCGGTCAACAGCTCCGTAGGGTGGGATCGCCTCAGCATTAGTCGAGGCTTCCCTCCGCCGCGATTGTTCCAGCGGCGGTGGGTTTGCCTTTGAGTATCCATTCGAATCCCACGGCAATCATCGCACCGATAATTGGGCCGACGATGTAAATCCAGCATGTACGCAAGTCACCGCGTATCAGATCGGGGGCAAAAGACCGGACTGGATTCATCGAAGCGCCACTGATTGGCGCCGCCCAAAGCCCAGCCAGTGCGATGTAACCGCCAATGGCGAGCGCCGCGTTGGAGCCAATATTGCGCGCCCCTGAGGCCGTGCCGAGTATGGTGCTGACCAAGCCGGTAGTTAACAATACTTCCATGACAAGTGCCTTGAAATCGCTGATCCCTTTTCCAGGAACAGTGGCTCCCAATAGGCCGACTGTGCCGAACATCGCCCTTAAGAAAAGGGCCGCGGCGATGCCCCCGACGAACTGGGAAAAGATATAGCCAGGAACCCGTTTCCATGGGAAATTACGGCGCACCGCAAATGCAAGTGTGACCGCCGGATTCAGGTGCGCACCGCCGACGGCACCCATGAAATAGATGATGGCCATGACCATCAAGCCGGGTGCGACGACCATCATGCTCAGTGATATTGCGCCATGACTCCAGGCGCCAACAACGACAGAGCCGGCCGCAACAACCACGAGAAGAAATGTACCCCAAGCCTCCGAAAACAGACGCCGCCACTCGTGCGATGGCTCTAGAAAATCAGGCGGTACAGGGGGGCATGCAGCATGCGCCGTTCGGGTAGAGATACAACGTGCTGACGAGGCTCATTGGTCATCGTTTCCACCTCGACTCAAATAATTTTGCAGGGAATCATGGCATCCTCATCAAATTTATAAACGGCACAGAGTCTATGATAGCCATCTGCAATGATTAATTTGCCATTGATCTTGTTTCTATAAAGCAACAGAGGGGATAATTTTTCGCCGCGAATAATCTGAGCCGTATCTTGCTCGACATGGCTATTGCTCACCCCCAGCAGAGATAGTTCAGAGGCTCTGAAAATATCTTTGGCTGCAAATTCGGTTATATCGGCTTGTTTCAATTCGTCTACAATGGACTCCGCTTCACCTTGATTCATCGTCAAGCTCAAATAGGAGGCGGCAGCTGGGTAATCATGTTTTTGCGGCTTATCAAACCATTTTATTTTCATGGATCTTCCTTGCTCCTCTGGACCGGAGTGAGAACCTTCAGGGCCGGCGAACCGTCCATCCATACGGCCCTTGCTAAAATGTAAGACATGGGATATCTGATGTGAATAGTGTTACCATCAGTCGCTGCGGCCTTAGCTATAAAACCAATAGAATAATGCTTGCCATCACCAACCCATAGGACATTATCACCAACCTGAAAAGCCATATCATCAACCCATTATGCCAACTCCTTTTGCCCAGGTGAAAATTGAGAAATAAACGACGAATTACATTCCCATTTCCTGTAGCTTAAAACGGGGTGGCTGATATTATATCAATGCGCCAACAGGGTAAAAACCCCCCTTTTCAAGGGGAGGATTCCACGAATTAACGAACTTGCCATGCTTGAGATAAACATGCATTCTACCGCTCAACTTTTGATACCATGGCGACGCATTAGCAGCAAGGCTTCTAAGAGACCGGTTCGCTGTTTCACACACGCTCCAGCTCCATAAAAGTCACAGAAATAAAGTCCAGCTCTTATATTCTGCCAAGAAGAAGTAGGATAATTAGTACGACAAGTATTACACCAACGATACCACTCGGACCATATCCCCAGCTTCTGCTGTGTGGCCATGCTGGAAATACGCCTAACAAAATCATAACAAGTATTACCAGAAGAATTATGCCAATCATGTCAAGTCCTCGCGTAAGTAACAATTAATGTGGTATTTGCTTAACCCCCTAACGTCCTGTCCTGTTTATTATACCAATCAAGCGCTTTGTCCAAATGTTTTATATCAAAATCAGGCCAATATTCATCTCTAATATAGAAATCCGCATACACAGATTGAACCGGAAGAAAACCGCTTAACCGCCGCCCCCCGCCCCAACGTACGATCAAATCCATACGTGAAACGTCACTGGAGCGCAGACAGCCACAGCCAAGACCAGCCAGGTCCCACTCCCAACCGTAGTTGACCAGAAAATTTACCTTCATTCCAGAACCACGTCGCTGCCGAAACTCCTTTAACGCATCAGGGAATTGTACTGACGTCTCATCACCAACAACAAGCAGTGCTGCGCCACGCCGCGCAACTTCAAAGGCAAATTTAACACAAGCCTCTCTGAATGCGATCGTCTGGACGGTGACCCGCCGGGTGTTGTCCTGAGTAAATCCATAGATAGACACCTCGCTGATCCCATACTCCCTACATCTTTCGAGCAGAAGTAGCCCAGGGTTTACGCCGTGCGCATAGCCGGCTTCTTTCCGTAGACCTTGACTTACGGCCCAGCGACGGTTCCCGTCCGGGATAAATCCAACATGTCTCGGAATAATTTTTTTCACCATGGACTTCCCCTTGCCTATCCGGCCAAACCCAAGCAGAAAACATCGCTCCACAATGAAGCCGAATGCGCGCTCCATGACCGCATCAAATGCAAGGAGTTATAACTTGATGGCTAATGTTCATCACGTAATTCTCGTAACTCGCATGCATGCAACCATTGTCGCTTTAATCAGATAGACGATGTTTGCACACTACGGATACTTTCCTCCCATCCGAAGTGTAGCATAAATCAGCGATGCCACCATTCCAAACATGCGACAACCATACAGCACCATATTTTAATTTCCAGGCCATTTCAAGCTAGTAATATGTGCGTTAGCCAACATATTGGCTGAGACAGACAGCCACCTCAAGGCCGCTGGAAAAAGTTTACAAGGAATATGGGGCCTGTTTGCACGGGCAGGTTGCCAGTGTCTGCAGAAAAGCTGGTGTTGAGCACTTGAATTTACCGGATTCTGATGCAGAGCTTTACCGCAATGTTAATTAACGTACAGACACGAGGCAAACTCTGTCTGTAAATATAACGCATAAAGGGGGATTCGGTAGGAAGGCTGCTGGACCTCGGAGAAATCGCTCGGAACTGAATACAGATAAGGAGCTATACCATGAATTATCGTTTTATCACCATAACAGGAAAGCCGCTGCCATGGAGACCAAACGGATACAAGCCGGAAAAGCGGAGATTGTCAAACTGAAGCATGAAATAGCTTCCGTAAAGGCAAAGACCACCCAAAACTAGGCGCCATCGTGGAGTACACCATCCCCGCCCTGTCCGGCAGATGGATAGAGGATGGGGTCCCGCAGATCTAAGGGTGGGTGGGTGGATGGATACATGTTACCCTGCGCCGGATAGCGCTGGAGAATAGAGATTATGAGCGCTTTAATTTATGTGGTGTTGGTTCTGATCATCGTCGGGGTATTGCTCTGGCTAATTAACAGCTTCTTACCCATGGCTTCTTCGATTAAGACGATATTGAATATTGTGGTGGTTATTGTCGTAATCATGTGGTTGCTCAGCTTTTTTGGCATATTTCATCTGCATTCCGGTTAAAGAGTGCTACTTCTCGATATTTCAATCGAGGGCACGGCGTATTTACGAATAGTAAAACATGGAGGCAATCATGAACAGAGATCAAGTAAAAGGCCGTAGTAAAGAAGCTACAGGCAAGGTCAAAGAAGAGATTGGTAAACTTACTGGCCGCAAAGAGCAGGAACATGATGGGGGAGTAGAAAAACTCCGCGGGAAGATTCGGGGCGACTTTGGAGATTTAAAGTCAAAGCTATCTAAATAATAATTTAATGAGGAGTAGTGCTATGAACTATGAAGAACGTGATCCGTATGGGATATACAAAAACAGAGCATCCGCTACTACCGGGACCCGCGTAGGGGATGATTACGTTCCCGCGCTGATGGGTGCTAACACGCTTATTGGCAATGACGTCTATAATCAGAGAGAGGAAGATCTCGGTAGCATCAAGGAGATCATGCTGGACATGCGTAGTGGAAAGGTCGCCTATGCGGTGCTTTCGTTCGGGGGATTCCTGAGCATGGGAGAAAAGCTTTTTGCGGTACCGTGGACTGCACTCACGCTCGATACGACGAACAGACGGTTCATTCTGAACGTAGAGAAAGATTACTTGAGAGATGCGCCCGGATTTGACAAGGATCAGTGGCCTAATATGACAGACCACACCTGGTCAAAATCCATAGATGCATTTTATGGTGCAGCCGCTCACACAGACGATCGAGGCCTTGGTGGTCGCGGAATGTAGTCGAACTCATCCATCCCAGCATATTTAAGATGCGCTCAGCCCGAAGCACGGGAATGGTGTGGGTCGATATTGCTGAACTCTCTGCGCAAGTCCACCTGACGCGGTAGTAGAGATTTTCTTGCCCTGTGCATTTGACACGCATGCTCTATGCGTGTTTTTTATTTGCTTTTTTCAGGGTCTAGCCGCTCTTTTTGACGCTCTGCAGAGCGCTGGTCAGACGCATAGAGTTTATTTTATTCCGTAGCGCGCCTCACTTGGCGGCGCATTGCCAGGCAGAGAACATCAGTTAAATTAAATTTATATGTTATAAACCACACAGACAGACTTCATAGAACACCTTACGCTGTGCGTTAATCATAACATGATTATCTTATTGTATCTGGCTCATTACAGAGCTTAATACGGAGACATCATATGACGCTGGAAACGATGAAGGACGCATCAAAAATGAAGACACAGGAGCATCATAAGGAAGCTCTATGAAGCAGGCGATCCTGCGGGTGCCGCGCATCAGGCACATTCAGCCAATGGGCATTCGGCTTTTGCCCAAGAGCATGGAAAAGATGCAGGCAAGAAACATGCTAACACATTCAGCACTAGGTAATAGTGGACATCACTTTCCTGGTTGCTACTCAATAGCAGAATTCGGGTATATCGCAGATGCTGGCGTTTTCAACCCATATCGGCCAGACCTGGTTGGGTACAGTCAAGGTAATGAACATTAGCGCGCTGTTCAATTGGACGCATACCGTCCATCAGCGAAAGGCATAATTCAATGAATGTTAACGCAAACTACCAGAATCAGGCTAATCCATTGTCATTACAGGACCGTGCCAGGAACATAATAGGGTTTACCTTAGCCAATCTCGCGCTGTACATAATGCCAATTTGTTGCTTGCCTTTTCGGTATCTTATTGGATGCCAAATAACTACGTCCTACTTTTCGTCGGCCAGGCCATAGGCGCTCTCCTGGTACATTCTTGGAACGCCGCCGAATCCGCGAGACGGCACTGCGAAGCCCTTGACGTTCCGTTGTGCCGTGCAAATATAGCATGCCTGCATCAGAAACCAGCTTCAAACGGTATGCGACCATCCTGTAATTTATGTATAAACAAAGGAGTTATATAATGTCTACTAATATTTCATACAAGAAATTGGTTCCCATTGTTGGTTGTTTCCTGTGTTTAACAGCTGCGGTCGATGCCAATGGGCAGGCTGCCGGTTATGGGACAACATCGGGCCAAACGCCAGCCATGGCGCAGCAGAAACAAATGCCGTCGAAGAATGGCAGTGTGGGTAGTTATATGGACAGTGCGGTCATTACGACAAAAGTGAAGGCCATGCTGATGAAAGATGAAATGCTCAAGAGCTTAAATATACACGTCGATACTAAGCAAGGTGCCGTGACCTTGACTGGGACTGTTAAGAACATGAAAGAGTCCGAAAACGCTGTTCGTATTGCAGCGGCTGTCGGTGGCGTGAAAATGGTCAAAAACGATTTAAAAATAAAAAATAAGGACTGAAGTAGTATTTCGTTCACAAAGGAGAGTTCTCATGAATTACGAAGATCGTGATCAATATGGCATATACAAAAGTCGTGCAAAGGGCATAACCACATCTGCCGGCGAAAATAGCCCCGCCCCCGCTTTTATGGGCGTTGAAACGCTGATCGGGAGTGATGTCTACAACCACAAGTCTGAGAACATCGGCAGTATCAAAGAAATCATGCTTAACCTGCATGATGGTAAGGTGGCATACGCCGTTCTGTCATTCGGTGGTTTTCTGGGAATGGGGGAAAAGTTATTCGCAGTGCCTTGGATAAGCTTAACACTCGACGCAAAGAACAGGTATTTTGTGCTGAATGTAGAAAAGGAATATCTTAAAGGTGCTCCTGGTTTCGATAAAAATGACTGGCCGAACATGGCGGATAAAACTTGGTCAGATCAGGTCCATGCCTACTACTGTAGGTAGTTCGAAGCGAGCCTTACGTTTTACCGGTAAGTCATAGGCTCCCTGGGCCACGCGGTTCATTGCGTGGCTTTTAAGATGTTGGGGTGCGGAATATGGTGGACCATCAGTCCTTGGTATCGCCGGACTGGCGGTGATGGGGCATGTATTGCCATTCTAGTGAAGCCTGTGCGCATCATATCGGTATCTGCAATTTTACTCCTACGGACTCACTTGCGTCTGGAAAGGCTGTTGGCCAGGGTTGAGCAGGATCTTGGACCGCTGATGTTTGATATTAAGATAGCCTTGGCGGACATTAAACATATCACCCAGACTGGGCGTGCACAGATGGGACGAGTGGATTCCACGCTCAAATATCTGAGTCAGGAGATTATGGACACGACGGATACCCTGGTTCAGCCGCTTCACGAACTGGGCTTATGGTACCGTGCGCTGCGCACGGGATGGCGTTATTTTTCCCGGAAACATTAGCTGGAAACAGCGAGGAGAGCACTATGAAGAATGCGGAAGGCTTTGTTATCGGAGTGCTGGTTGGTGCGGTTGGTGCCCTGTTGCTGGCCCCGGCCAGTGGCGCAGAGACGCGCCAGGAGCTGCGTCGCGCTATGGATAAGGGACGGGATCGCTTGCGTAATCTGGAGTCGCTGGCGGAAGAACGTATCGGCGTACTCATTGATGAAATCCAGGAGAAAACCGCACGCCTGATGGATGCTGGTGGTGACCTGGTTGAGTCCAAGCGCCAGGATCTGCAAGAGGCCATTCAGGTGGCCAAGCGGGCATTGGCAGATGAGCGGGATATTCTGACCCGAGCCAGCCGGGCGCGCCGTATGGAGACACTGGACACAGACATCTGAGAATTCTTGATAAGGCCTTGCGACTTTTTATGGCGCCCAATCATTTCATGGCGCGGGTCTGTTCTACTAGTCTACAGGGGAGGTTGTGGTCCCATGTCCGTACCTTGGATGATGCCAAATCCACCAATGACGCACTTTTCCTGTTCTTGCCACAGATTGCAGCAATTGATCGCCCACCACGTGTCCCTATAGCAGCCAAAATGTGGAGCACATTATAAATAATACATATTTTTTCTTCTGAAAAGCCATTATCCCGCCCTCGATGGGGCTTTTGAGGGGGGCTGCAGGAAGGCATGGTGCTTTATGGGGTTCACCTTGCCTGGAAGTGGGATTGCCTTGGTGGGCGGACTGGCCTGCTTAACACCAGTCACCCTGATCAGTTGACCGTTTCCACTTACGCACACTTTCAGACCGGACCAATAATGAACGATTGGACATCCATGGATAAAATTAGGGGGCTTTGACAGCGCAACCTAATTGCCCACGGTGGAGAGTATGGTGGAGGAAACCTCAATGGGCAACATTTGTGGCATGGTCCCATCACGATTCAGCATGTTTTTTGCCATCATATTCACATAGCGTGCAATCGTTTCTATGGATAATGTTTCGACCTCACAACAGCGAACCGTAATCCAACAGCCTGCTTTATAGGCATTTCCGTGGTGGAGACACAGCTGATCAAAAACGCTGCGAGGAACCCGAACCCTCAAAGGTTTGCCAGAGGCTGTAGTGAAATCCATGGTAACGGGAAACGGACCGGGAGAATAAACGCGCTGGCCGATATCAGGCGGCAACCGATGGCACTGTTGTGCGTCTTGAATATGAGACATGATATGGACCTGAAGCAGGAGATATGAGGGATGGTAAATCAACCGCGACGTATCCTCTGTGCTTTGCATCACATTGGATAGACAACCGTAAACCACCGACCACTCCACCTTATGGCAGGAAATCGGTTTACCGGCACACGCGTATGGTGAGTGCGTGGGATTGGCGATGGTCCAAACCTGCCCTCGTCGTCATGGTCCGGGATGCGGAGGGCCAGAAATAATTGACGAAAACCGGATTTGATAGCGATGATGAAACCCCGTCAAGGAAGATAATCCGTGAATATTCCGCCGTTTTTGCTTTCTGCCGCGCACTCGGCATTGCCCATCCTCCATCGATACGGGTTGTGGGCCATATCTGGAGCTCTCTTCCTTGACAGTTTCGGGGTGCTCTTCATGCCTGCGGAATCCATACTGGTGGCAGTGGGCTTTTTAGTCAGGGATGGCGCACTCTCCATCTGGCCGCTTATTCCGGTGGCCGTTATCGCCGCCACTCTGGGAAATTATGGGGCTTACGGCCTCGGCAGCCGGTTCGGTCACCTTGTTCCGCTGCGCTGGGGTCGGTGGATTGGGATCACCGCGTCGCGCCTGGAGAAGACGGATCGTTTTTTCAAACGACATGGTCCGATGGCCGTCATGCTGGGGCGCTTCCTCGTTCCCTTGCGGCAATTGCAGGGTTATGTGGCGGGCAATGCCAAGATGGGTTTCTGGCGCTTCGCTTGGTGGAGTTTCCTGGGTGCTGTGGCTTGGATTCTTGTATGGGGTGCTGGGAGCTGGTGGGTGGCGGGATATGTGCCGCTATAGCAACCGTGGCGCCATGGAGACTTGAGCCCACAATGGGAACAGCGGACAGGCCGATAGATCTCTGGGGTACGGGAAAGGGTGTCGATAGGCTGTTGCAGAGACAGAATGCTGGATACGATACGAGGGGCGGGCCTCTTTCTTGAGTGAAAAGCGTTAGAACTTCCCACGATAGCAGAGAGGTGCCGACACTTCCTATGCCCTACGTTCCATCAGGAGCAGTTCTTCAGATCGCCCTGAGTGACCACGGGATAAAAGCTCCTTTTGAACCTGGGATTGCGATGGACGTAACAGCATTTGACCGTGCAACGATCTCACCATGAATCTTCGGTCACGGAATACAGATGTCAGAAAGCAGGCGGTCTGTCTCTTTTTTTACCACGGAGTAACACTCACAGACGCGTGCTTCCAGTCCGGGGCGATTGATGACGGTAATGTGGCCCCGCCTGTAGTCGATCAAGCCCGCCTCATGCAGCTTTCCGGCAGCCACAGAAACACTTTCACGGCGCACTCCGAGCATATTGGCGATCAGTTGTTGGGTCATGACCAAGTGATTGAATGACAGGCGATCAAGGCTTAGTAGCAACCATCGGCAAAACTGCTGATCCAAAGTATGAAGCCGATTGCACACGGCAGTCTGTGCCATCTGCGTCACCAATGCCTGCGTGTATCGCAGCAGGAGACGCTGCATCGGACTATCATGTGAGAATTCATCCTTTAGCGTTTGGCAGGGCAGTCGATAGCCGTAACCAGCACTCTGCACAACGGCCCGATTACAAGTCGTCCCCCCCCCCAGGAAGAGAGAAATGCCGACCACGCCATCATTGCCGACGATGGCGATTTCGGCGGAATCGCCATCCTCTGTCTCATACAGTAATGACACGATGGCGGTGGTAGGAAAGTAGGCATGTTGTATGGGTCTGCCGGATTCGTAGATTGACATCCCGAGCGGCATCGCGATCAATTCCAGTTTGGGAAAAAGAGCTGCGGCATGTGTGTCTGACGGCAACGCCGCGAGTAAGTAATTCTGTCGAGGGTCGTGGGAAAAGGACACCAGACTACCCCGTTTTCAGCCTAAATTGAAAATAGTTTAGTATATTCAGAGGGGCTCATCAATTTTTATTTCTTCCCGGTGGACCGGCGGCAGATAGCAGGCGACTTCCGCCTTCCAAAGGGCCGTCATGGGGAAGTCCTGTATCCACCAGTCTCGCCAGGTGCGGCCGGGAATGTCGAGCAAAGCACAAACCGCCTGAGCGCCCGGTGTTCTGGCAGTCAGCCGCCCGGCCATCAGCAGGATCACCAGGGCCAGATAGACCCGGCGCCCGAAAAAACGCACGGAGGGTGACGTTCTGCGCTTGCGGCAGTGACTGCAGCAGAAACTGAAGCGCGGGGCGTACCGCATTATGAAACCCCGTAAACAACCTTTCGGCTTGCGGGGGTAGTCCGCCCGATGCCACTTCCCACCACAGGCACACCGGGTGGTCCTGGCTTCTTCGGCAAGGGCCTCATCAACGCGGTACAACAACTGAAATATTTTGGGATCATGCAGAAGGTTATGGCACACTGGCGGGGTCCTTTTCTTGGCTGGAAAATGACATTCCCCCAACAGGCGCATTTGTTCAAGTTCTTCGAGGGGGTTTACCCCCAGCCCCTCACGCTACGTGACCATCAGCGCATCCAAAACCATCAATATCTTTGACCGTACTCACACATGCACCAGCCCGATTACCGTCTTGCAGACGGCTCGTTACTGCGTAACACCTTTGGTGAGATCCTTTATCTTCGCTTCCGCATCAGCTAACGATGTATGATCGCTGAGAAATCCATAGGGACCAAAAATCTCCCAATGAATCCGCCCATCCTTTTCAATGACCTCTTGGATTTGATAAGGATCGGTTGTCTGTACAATCATGCGCCGTGTCATATTCCTTTCTCCGTCACCGCGTTATCCCGCCTTGCGCAAGTGCATATCCACATGAATGTCGGCGAACGGGCAGCGCACCCCGCCGCTGGTCGTGCGCTCTATCAGTCCGAGTTCGGCGAGCACCAGCACGTCGTCATGAACGCGACGCACATCCCGGCCTACCCGCCGGGCCAGCTCCCTGATGGATACTTCCCCCGCACTCATGATCTGACGCACCAGAGACCATCGTAGCGCGGTCAGTCGGCCCAGGAACAGATCCGGCGATTCAAAGTTCAGGGTTTCCCCTTGGTAGGTTTCCGCCTGCGCAGCTTTACCCGCAGCGCGTAGGGCTGCTTTCCAGTCCGGTTGTACGGTAATGGTCAGTGTTCGCATTTCCATTGTTCCACCTCCGCGGTGAAATCCTCAATCAACTGGTCCACACTGGTGAACGTATATTCATTTTCCTCGCCGGTGACGTGACGATGGTCGCCCTTGCCACGCTCGTTGTCATAGCCGATCACCCTTGTGCCGTTGACCACGTAGACCAGCCGGTACTTGAGCAGTGCCCACATGGCGGCACAGGCTTTGGTACGCGCCACACCACCATCTCCATGAGATCGCCGTTCGGCGCAACATCCTTGAAGCTGGTGATCAAGGTGGCTTTCATGGAGGCTATCATGTAATTCCGTGGCGGCGATGTCAACAATGACAACACATCACCTAGCGCCCCGCCTTACCCATAAACTCCACAGCCTTGTGGACGGCTCGTTACTGCGTAACGACCAGACGCGACACGTCGCAGCTTGCCGCCCACAACCCAGGCTGCCGCCGGGTGGACCCTGCTTCGTTGTCTGGGTGCCAATCAGCGTCAGCCATTGACCATGCGACAGCACCAAACATTTGCCACCTATGGAGTATTGTAATGCTTCGTAACTCTATGGACTAAAACATAAACATAAAATTCCCGATCTGATCAAAGATGAATAAACTTGACACACTCAGGCGCTGTTTTACATCTGCGGCTTAACCCACTCGAAGTGGAGAGCCAAACCGGAGAGGTTCATACTGTGCTTATCCGGTTGGCTCTCAAAGACATATGTGGATGAAGACCGCAGACCCGATTTTATGAAGAAGTGTGTGAGAACTTTCCATCACCGTTCCAACGGTAAGTCCGGTATTGCGACGGCATTGGCGACATCTATCTCAGCTGGGGCACGTGGCTATTCGCCTGGGATCGCCAATCTCTGCACAATAAGTGCAGACAGACCCGCCCGGCCAGCGCAGCCGTTGAAACTCGGGCAGAAATTGCGGAAAAGGAAGGTCATCGTGTTGAAAAATGTCCATTTGCATCGACTGAAATCATACCCTCACCTTTTGGGTACATCAACCGGACAAGCACGATTCATAGATGTCTAAACTTCAGGTTTTTTGATGATACCCATATATTGCATGGTGACACCCTCAACCACCGGTGTTTGAGAAAAAGATGGTTGTTGTAAAAGGTTCAGTACCTCTTTTCGGCTTTGATCAGATCTAATGGCAGTTACGGGCATTTTCAAATCAAAGGCCGCAGCGATACCCATGGTGCGCGTTAGCGCGTCCGCCGTCCAAAGCTTTTCTGACGAAATTACACCGACGAGCTTACCACTGTGATCGAGCACATAGAGATTTTGCGGAGCATTATCGGCGGTCATCCAGTACACAAGCTGGCTATAGCTGGCTGATACGGGCACAATATTCAGCGATGGGGTTATCAGATCATTAAACGCAGTATGTAAAGGGCGCTTTGTGATTTGCTCAATAAAAGGCTGAATGCTGGCAGGACCCGAATCAATGGAACGCATATCCAGTAAACGCGCCGTGATGATGGCACCTGCGATAGCCAGCAGAATAGGGACCATGATAGCCATCGTATTGTGGGTGAGCTCCAGAAGCAACACTGCCGCCGCCAGGGGGGCCTGCATCGTTGCGGCGAGCACTGCGCCGGCACCGATAACGGCATAACTCCCCATTGGGGTTCCGGGCCAGATAAAAGACCATAAATCGCCCATGGCACCGCCAAATACAGCGCCGTAGGTAATGCTGGGTGTAAAGAGTCCACCCGGGGCGCCGCTACCGAGACATCCGGCTGTCACCAATGGTTTCAGCACAAAAAGAATCAGCATCAGGAGCAACGGGAGTTGATTGCTAAAGGCAAACTCAGTGATATCCAAACCGTTCCCCAAAAGCTGTGGATAGGGAATGGCGAGAATGCCAAGCAGGGCAAACATGGGTAGGGGGGCCCACATGGACCATCCGGACTGTGGTTTATGGGCATCAACCCAAATAATGAGCCGCACAAATAAAACGGACATGACCCCAGCCAATGGTCCGAAGAGAAGGGTCCAGAGCAACTCTCCAAGATGGAACGAATAAACCGGTATAGTGTAGGTGGGCTGGTTAGGGAGGGTGATCCAGGATACCGCTGTAGCAATCAATGCAGCGGTCATGGCGGGCAAAATAAGCGGTAAAGCAACGGTGCCCAGCAGGACTTCCAGCGCAAAAAGCGCGCCCCCGAGAGGCACGTTGTAAATAGCACCCATGCCGGCGCCAGCGCCACAAGCCGCAAGAAACCGGGTTTCTGCCGATGTCAGACGTTCCCAACGGGAAAGCACACTGGCAATAGCCAACCCTACCTGCTTGGGCGCACCCTCCCGTCCGAGCGAAGCACCCATCCCCACAATGGTCATAGAAAGCATGGCCTGAACTATGGTGTGCCAGAAGTTCACGCGTCCGGATTGAAACCAAATAGCGTGGACAATGTCGCTGTTAGCGCCATGAGACAACTTACGCAACAGCCAAACCATAAAAGTCGCCAGCAGTCCGGCTGCGATCAATACGGCCAACCGATGCCATGCGGACACCTGTGCTACCGCCGTCTGAAAATGGCCCTGTTCATAGCCATAGCTGACATGCTGGACGGCCTTAAGTAGGGCCATCAATCCATCTGCTCCCAGTCCGGCACCGATTCCTGTAACGACAATAAACAACCAAAATTTTGGGCTGAAAGTCAGGACAGACGAATCGAAGGCGTGAGTGTGCGGCGGAAAAATATGACGTACAATGGTCGAGAACCTATTCAATGGAAATAGTACTTAGACATTCTGCGATCCCGGTTATAACTCCGTGGACATCCTCTCCGCCCTCAGCCTGGCTGACGCTCTCAAGAGCGGGAAGGACAGGGCTTAAACGCCGCAATGCATTGATAAACATACTATTATAGTATCACCCTCCTGCTATTTACTAATTTTACGAGTATAATGACGTCTAGGATGAGACTGAACTTACCTGCACCGCAATATAGCGCATAATTAGGTAGGAGGAATCGTGCTACGGAACAAATCCACAGATAACCTGATGACAAGGCCTGATCCAAAAAGCCGAATGACGGCTATCAGTCTTTAACTGTCATCAGATCATAGAGAATACTACGGCAGCCAGTCGTCCGTGAGCAAGGCCTCGCCGAGGACCACCACCCCATGACCATGCCTGCATTATTCGCGGTAGAGTCGGGTGCGTCTGTCAAGCAGGTCCAGCCCCCCGTAATTCAGGGGAAACGCCAGGATGAAACTATTTTGTCCGGGATGATACTTTTTTGTCCGTTAACAACATTGTATAGATAAAAAATAGTTGTATACTTGAAATCTTTTTATAGTCAATAAGTTGGAATTTTTCATGCTCCAGAAAAAAATAATAATGTTGTATACTCAGAAATTTCACGCGCACGCCGGTTGAAGAATAATGTTGTATACTGACTGTGAGATGGGCGGTCGCCATGAGAAGCCCATCCCCTTCGCCGCCGCGCGCCTAACCGATGTGACCAAGCCTGCTGCGTCTGGATCGTCCACCCACTATAGCTTTCCTGCAGCAGGTAAATCCTGAACAAGCCCGGAACAATGCAAAGGGATACTAAGCGCGGTCTAAACGTGTGGGATTCAGGGGCTACCACTATTATAGTATGCGCTCTCGCCACTTTAGTCGGGCAGGGATTACAGTAGTAGTCGTACGCCCTACGGGGAAATGATGCTATCCACCCCCAGGATCACCAACCCCCAAAATAAAAGCTTAACTCACCTATTTGCTTCATAATACCAGGCAGCTTTCTGACCAACCTCAAGCCATATTCATAGCCATCTGTCTGCGTATGTTTAGCCAACGCATATCGGATCCGCCCTGCTTGACCCTTTAAAAGCTCCTTGCTGAGGAATCCATTAGCGGCAATGCAGTCGTCCACCAGTTTTCTAACGATCTTGTCCACCACCACATCGGGCTTAACCAGCTCGAAAACCACCGTAGAAATGCCCTGCCCAGTGGACTGATCCACATCCAGTATATAGCCGGTAGCATCCGCATATTTTAGCGTGATCAGCAAATATTCTATAGGCTCTTCGTCGCCCCCGCCAATCCTGGATCCTGCCAAACCAATTTGATATTCAAACTGCAAACGTAAGTGGGCTTCCTGAACACATTCCATTGCGGTGATCAACTTTTTAAAATTAGGGGGTATATCACCTGACTTATCGCCCCCTGTAAATTCTCCGGCATCCACGTCGCCGCAGCTTCCTTCGTCCTGTAAACTCACAGGCCGTATTGCTTTCGTTCCCATGTCACCCGTCGATGAGGTCCGGTCAGAGCCTCCTGTCAGTTTATTTATGACTACGACCTTTTCTCGTACTGACTGGGGAGTGACGACGGTCAAGCAGCAATGCTCCGCTCGTTCTGTGTAAAGAACGATGGGCCGACCCAAGTGACTGGGTGATGAAACCACATTCTCCACGAGGGTTTCGTCCTCGGCATCCTCCGATACAGGCTTCGATCCCGACACAGAGCGTTCATCTCCGAGAATCCCTTTTTTTAACCTAGGGTGTGAGTATTCAATTTCATGAAAAGGTAAATTGCCACGATATTTCGTTCCCAATATCTCCAGGACGAGTAACTGATTATTCCAAGTGACTCCGCGCACCTTCCAACTGCTGTTCTGTCCTACAGGAGGCCAGCATTCTAACTTTGGATAATTTCTATCGTCTATTTTTAATGCCTTCGCTGCACGCCGGATCCACACAGCGCGCCACTTATCCGACCATTCCTGATCAAAAAGTATCTTTGCTACTGAAATAATAAAATCTGATTTCATCATGTTTTTAGGAACTATACTGGAAAATTCTAGAGTCACTTTTTCATCAGCGTGCCAGGCCCGCACAAAGTCGGAGAAACTGTCGGGCTGCAACAATGCGTAAGACAAAAATCTAGATTGTGCAAAAAATGACCTTGCTATTTCTATGCATGGGACCAATATTATTTGATCTTCGTTCTCAATCTTAATACATAACTCATCAAGATTTGTTTGCGTATTAAGGGGGTAGAGATTTTTTAAAACAACCCCCCCGACACGCCGCAAACCAAATCTCGCGTCATTGAAAAGGCGAACAATAGATATTTGTCCTGCATCTGTAGATCGTGTTTTTGGTCTGCCATTTTCGAATAGCATGCCCAGCCTGAGGTATGGCAGCATGCCCCACGGCAGAGAGATATCATGACTTTTCCCAGTTTCCACGCCACGAAATACAGCGTCGACGCACCAGCCACGATCATCACCAGCCATATAAGGTGAGCGTAACCAGTGCAATGTCGCTAGTTCGCCTTGCCCAAACGGCCAGTCAGCAATAAGGAGCTTCCTTGCCATACTACACTTGAATGCTAGCCATAGATTAACCAACCCAATCCTGGATGCGCGCTGCCACAGCCGGAGAGTAGCCGGGGCGCAAACCTGCCACCCTCACCAAACGCCAGGACTTAAGTTCCACCGCCTCGGATTGGAGTCTGCGAGCGACGATATCCAGTCGGCGCATCTGAAACTGTTCTGTAGATTCTACCCATTGTCGGAGTTCATCTGCCGTCACAGGCATCTTATCCAGATGACGTTGTATCAGTGTTCGACAACCGATGTGGGTCCCTATGGCCGTCACCGTCACCTGCTTAGGCCGGGCTTCGCTTAGAATTACCTGCGCTGACCGCCGCACTTCGTTGGCGAAATGTTGATCTCTCTGGTTCCAGTCAACACGCAGGTCCTGAGCCTTAGCGCGCGGTAGCGGTGCAGGAAGATGGTCATACAGCCAATCGTGATCATTCCGATATAGCCAGCCAAAAGCCGCCTGGTTAGCCGCTCGCAGCTGCTTCCTGCAAACGCCTGAGGAACGTCGTACGATGGCAAGCCACTCACGTCGGCGTTTTCCCAATTGGCTGTTCTGAACCAAAGCTGCTCCTTTTGATATTTCAGGACCCTCTCTGTCCGCAGCCATGGATACAGGTTGGTGGTGCTTCGCGTGTATACCCGACAGGTTGAGGGCATTCGGCACGACTATCTCCGGCTGTATTTGAAGGCATGCACGGTAAAAAACCTCTGGAGTGCTGCAGAGCCATTGAATTAGAAGCAAATGATGTAAAGGGTGCGCAGAGTTACGTCGCTTCCGCACCATGGCCGCGAGCCATCCTTGGTGGCCTCCGTTGACAAGGACGCATCCGACTTCCTGGAGAAAATCCTCACCATAGTAGTTTAAAAATGCCTGACGAAATGCGTCTTGTCGAACATGCCCTTCACAAGTTATCAGACCCCGTAATTTTAGGAAACGATGATATGCATGAACAATTCTACCAAATCCTAATGTGGGTAAATTATTTTGAAGAATCCAGGAGACCGCATTAGCGACGGTAATGTGCCTTTCGAGGTTGTCATGTGACGGGTTTCCTGTGCGGATAACGGGATTATAATCTAAGGCTATGAACGCATGTTTATTAACTGGTGCACTTATCACAGCGTCAGAGTCACTAAGTGGTGAACCGTGTTTATGACAGACCCGCAAATTAGCTATCTGGTGTGCACGATGCCAGTAAGGTTCTCCGAATTCAGTGATGTCAGACTCTTTGCAAACCGGACAATAGCGTAGGAAACGGGGCGATTTAATAGAGCTGGCCATTACTCCAATTGAGCAGTGAATGGTTCCGCCTTGATTACTGGCTGCCATGTCCTTAGCAATCTTTCCGGCAGAATAGTCCGTTAGAAATGGCTGATAAAGTGGAAATAGTGTGTGATTGCGTATCAGACTCGCCGGTGTATGTGAGCTGCCCCTCGGTAACCGGCCACATAAGGCAGCAAGTCGAGAAGGGAAGTCGTATACAGCGCAAGCCTGGCGACAACCAAAAAGGTCCTCTACCGTGTGTCTAAAGTCATGATTCCTACTCATAATATGATAGCGTGCACATATGCTGTAGAGTAACTCGTCAGGGTATGGCTCAGGGAAGAAGGCTATCATTTGTTAGTCCAGAATTCTTCTATTGGCTTAATGACCCCAGCGTTATTTAGCGCCTGATGGGGCGTGATCTCCCCCTTTCGCACGTTAATCATTTCAGCCAACGCTTTTTCCACTGCCGGTTTTTGCGTCTCTTGGTGTTGGTCCTTGCGTGACAAATTTCTCTTTGTACCACTTGACGGAGGCCGAACGCCGACGGCTCGCAACAGGGCATCCTTTATCACCGGTGCCAGTTCTGTTTCGTCGGCATGCTGCTTCAATGCCTCCTCAGCACATTGGTGGGCCATCTCGACAGGGAACCCTGCTTCCAGCAAAACCTCGGCGACGCGCATCAAAATTTCGTCCGGTTCCTTATGAGCATTTTTTTGCTGTGCGACACGCTGAGCCTTCATCGTATCAAGCGTTCCTTCGAGTGTTACCCGTTCGCGTGCTCCACGTAAATATTGTTCGAGGTCACTGATGGGCGGCATGATATCCTTGATCCTACCGAGTGCGGCAAGATCTCGCTTCTTGAGCGCCTCAAGAATTGGCCGAGCGAGTTGCAGGCTGTCTCTGGCAACATCACCAATCAGTTCCGGTGAGATTGTTTCATCTTCCTGTCCTATCACTGCCCACTGAGCCAGCATATAGAGTTTCACCGCAATATCTACAATGCCTTGTGATTCCTGGTATAGGACATTGCGGATCGTCGGCGTTAGCGGGGTCTCCGATTTGGTCCACTGGTAATGCCAAACGCCTTCAATAAAGAAATCCCAAACATCATCCTGAGGCAGGTTGGACCAGACGAGATCTCCTTGTCCCGCACTACGGCGCGCCTGTGCAAATTCACCACTCAGCAGCGGAAGCGCTTTAAATGTCCCCACCAGTACAACAGGAACACTAAACTGATTGACCATTTGACCAAAGAAATTCAACATCTTGGCTGCACCACCGCTACTGGCTTCATTCAGTCTTTGGATCTCATCAATGACCAAAACCCCTAGCCCCAGTACCGCAGCCACGTTAGCCATTTCTGGAAGCAATTCGTCGACGGATCGCCGTCGGTTATTACCGAACTTAGGGTAGTAGCGGGTCCCGACAATCTCATCAACGGCTTGAAAGAAATTCAGGCAGAGCCCCCTCAATGATCCATCTTGGGGACACTCAAGTTTCAGCCAAACCAGTTGGACACGATCAAGCGCGTGACCTCCATATTTGCCGGAGTGCTGGATTTGCTGAGCGTAAAGGGAGAGTACGCTTTCAACGGCGGTCGTCTTACCCACTCCGCTGGTACCAATTATGGCAAAGCCCGCTGCGGTAGAGCGGACGAGGGGTTGATAATCGGGTTTTCCACGATCCCAATCGAGATCAGGGAAGCCAGAGCGAAGCTGTTTGATCCACTCGGCAGAGATCGGGTTGCGGGGTGAATAGCCGTTGCGAAGCATCCGCGAAAAGCGTTGCTCAAGCTCCAGGAAAATGGGCAGCGGTTCTACATAGTTCGCAATCCGTTGCACTGCCTCCAGACGTTTACTCGCTGCTAATTCGCGCTCACTTTGGTGATATACCGGGTGCCTCCGCAGAAGACTTGCCACCTTTTCCATAGGCAAGATGGGCGGCAAAGCTTCAATGAAAGGATTATGTCGATACATGGGGTCTTCGCTAGGCGTGTAAACTGCCTGCTCCTTACTGCCGGTCAGCATACAAAGCGCTCCCAGTTGTCAGCTACTTTGGCTAGCAGCCAGCGTCTAAAATCGTGCGATCTCCAATGCGATGCAACGCATGTCATCAAGCCTTGAATCTCCGGCGAGGTGCCCACCTTATACCCTGTAAAGCCTATATCATACTTGCCGCTGGGTCATTAATATCCTTTTTGAATGCCTAGAGCACGGTGCGATCTCATTCTAATTAGAAGATGGATTTAATTATACATTTCCTCACCCAGCGATGGAGTTCACTCGTTCATGGTCCATCTCAAGGGCACGGAGACCTGCCACCAACTGCTCCCCAGGCTGTCAAAGGCGCAACTGTGGATTCTACTCAACAGGGTAACGCATGCCAAACTGGCAAGTCTGAAGGTGCCATTCCCTGACCCCGCGATTGATATCAGAGAGTAGAAACTCATGGGGTGCGGGTCAGAATTTCTGGAGCTTCATCCGTATATTGAGGAAGACGAGGAACACCAGGGTGCCATCGTCCTACCCCCGGTGCGCTCTTACCTCCAATGACAGCATCGCAGCGAAAGCGGTCACTCGTTTATTCTTTCATTCTGTCACCGCTATCATCCCCGAATAATGGGGCGATATCCTACGGGGCCTTTTGCGCTTCAGTCTCCCTGGCCTCGCAGGGAGTGCGTTTGTTACCCGAATTCGCCGATCCAAAAAAGCCAACAAGAAAAGAGGGGTTAGCTGCGGCATCGTGTGCCATGTACCATTTCACGGTATGGCTATCATCCAGGCCATCGGAACGCGAACACCCTGCAAGAGCGATTATTACGAGCAACGCGATGAGGAGCTTATTCATGACGGCGTCCTTTTCAATTGTCATAGGTTCAGTCGCTCTCACTCTTGACCCAATTGCCATCACATGCAGTGACGGATGGTTTGACTGCTTCGTTACGGCTAACCATCAAAAGAAGTTCGGCGTATTTGGCCACAGTAGCGGGACCGTCCACCTCCCAGGTCGGATCTGGAATCCAATCTTCACCGCAGCACGACACCAAAGACGCTGTTAAAGCTATAGCCCGCGCTGATTATTGCCAACAGACACCAAGTTTATCGTCCCGAAGTGGATAATCTTACATCTGGTTCGAATATTTTTACATGCGGCAAATTGTCGCACCCACCGTTTTGCTATGCCTCGTTAGGCGATGGGGTGGTTGCATTGTCAGGACAATTGATACCATTTTGTCTTGTGCCATCTGCCCAGCAGAGGTTGGAACAGCTGATTTTTCCGGGTTCATGGTAATGTTATGGGACGCTGGACTTGGCTCCCCGCAGGTTTTTGAGAGGGTACGCCAGCTATGTGCGTCAAGAGCAGCAATCAACGACCATAATTCCGCGATTATGTCCCGATCCCTCATAGGCCACGGGGACCATGAGGATGAGAAACGGAATGAAAAATTCGATTCCGTAGGCGGCGCCGGTTTGAGCATAGGTTATCACCCCATGCGGCATCGTTGTCCGCGATCATAACGAGAATTCCTGGCCCGATGAGAATGAGAAAGAGCCAGAGCCGTTTCCAAAAGGACGGGCTCTGAATCAATGCTTCCCGTAGCTGATGGATCCGCCAGCGGTCGGCCACCCGGTGGTGCTGATCCTGCTGGCGGCGAGTAAGACACCGACATTGGCGATCAAGTCATTTCGAGAGCACAGCCAACTGGAACTCATGTTTAGGTTGTGGCCACGGGATCGGTATGGCGTCCATCTCGCAGCTTTTGTCTTCACAGCAATTAGCCATTTGTGGTATCCCTTGAGTTTGCTGTACCTGGCGGTAGCGTAACCTCTGCACCGGCTGTTCGACGAATATATACCCGAATACCTCACCAAAATAACTCTAAAATCCGTTATGGTGATTTTGCCTTACGCCAATAAGCGGCAGCGCACTGCTGGCTGTATCCCGCGCAGCCTTTACCCGATGACAGGGGGTGGGCTTGCGGTTCTGCAGTAGCACCGCAAGCAGTCCGTGCCCGTCCAAGTGTGTTTCCACCCCCAAAGACCATGAGAAGCAAACCGCCAAGTGGTCAGCCGTTGGGTGACCATCTTCACAACGAAAAACTCCATCCTATCAGGTGAATCTCCTGATTTCAGCGAACGGGAACTGCTGTTTTTAGGATTAAGCATGTATTCATTCCTCACCTTTAACTTTCAGCAGCCAAAATAACGGGAATTTTGCCTTCAGCGCCACGACCAATTTTCCGCCCGATCATCCCTTCCCCACAAAGGCATCATCCCGTTACACCAAGCCATCCGGCCAGTAGATGCTATCGCTCCGCCCGCCATGAAGGCCTGATGGCGCCAGCGGCTACATCAATAAGCGTTTATTGCCTGTATTTGTTTGCCAATCTCGGCAATCTTTCGGGCGTCCTTCACGACTTCCGTCCAGTGACCATCCTTGATCTGTACAATCATGGTGTGTGTCAAATATTCTGCTTTATCTGTCAGTATTTTTGTCTCATACCTTGGATTGGTTGGCGCATGATCTTCGCGTGCATAGGCAGATAATGGCGCGGTCATAAGAATCGTCATCATAAAACCCCGCAGGGCAGCATGGCGAAATCTGATCGTCATGATCTGACTTTCTTTGCATATTTCTTGGTGGGATGTTCCCAGTGTCATGGTGAATCCTACTGTATTTATTCAGCTAAATTTAGTGGCAATCCAGTGGATGATATAACTCGATAATATCCCCATGGTGTTCCCCGATGTGCCGGATTACAGGGTTACTCCGTATTTTCATTGTCTGACCGGCGTGATCCTGGTGATGATGTACCCCCCGGCAGCATCCTTTGCGAAACTGAATTTCACCATTTCTCCAGCCTTGTAGCCGTTGAGCATAGCCTTGTTCTGGAGCAGGAAATTCATTGACATACTGGGCCAGCCAAGGGCCTTGACGGGGCCCATGGCGACATTGACCATGTTCGCAGCGGGATTGATGCTGTTGATTTTGCCCTGCCCCATGAAGGTCTGGGCCTTGGTCGCTTGGCCTGATACGGTGCCCATATTGTCCATGCCCGGCATGTTGCCCGTGGCCGCATATGCCGGAAGCGTGACCACCGCCGAACACGCCAGGATGAGGGTGAGATGAAAACGTTTCATGTTTGTCTCCTTGCTGTTGTTGAACTGTTCGTTTATCAAAAATTAAGCACTTGGTTATGACTACAATTTCCGGTGCCCTTCCTTTCCGCCCATGGCGAATTTGACCGTCCGTACCACTCGCCTACCCATCACTCATGCCTGGTTTTCGTGACATCTCCGTTATTTGAAGTAATATCGTCCAGCCCTTTCGTCCCGCCGCTCAGGTCTGCCTGGACACCGAACGCAGCGTCCCAATCGGCATGAAGGGCTTGGTGTTCCGACTCGGTGAACCCCTTGTGACCGTGGATCATGGCCGATATCAAGCCGTGGCGGCCCGCAACCTCGTGCGCGATCACGAGCGCCACATGGACAATGACGAAGGCAAGCAGCAGAAAGAATCCCCATTCATGCATCACCATCAACGGGGAGTTCATCGCTTCACTGTCTGGCATGAGCGAGAGACTGATTCCCAAGGCGATCTGCACCACGGCAATCAGGAAAAAGGCAAGATAGGCGGGGCCAGCGAAAGCGTTATGCCCCCGATAGGGAGAAATCGGGCGTCGGAAGCCGCTCAAATAACAGGAGAGGGTTTCCCGCCAGATGCGGCGCTGGGCTGACGTCAGGGGCAGGAGGTCGCGCCAGCGCGCCGTCGGAGGGCCGACAAAGAGCCAGATGATGCGCACCACCAGCCCGGCGGCGAAAGCATAGCCGCCGACATAATGGATGATGTCGATCTTCCCCATCAGGGCGTCGGACATGTCATTACCCAGGGCCAGGAGGGTCGCGCCTGAGGTGAATTGCGCCATCATGGCAAGCGCCATCCACCAATGCAGTGCCCGCAGCAGCGGGTCCCAGACAGGGTGCAGGATATAGCGGGTGTCCGTTGCCAACATCATTACTTCCTCCTCATCCGTAGTCTCATCATCGTAGGCCCAATCGCCGCTTCTGCCACAGGGCGTAAAGGGCGGGAATTACCAGCAGCGCCAGTAACGCGGCGCTGAACATGCCGCCCACCATGGGGGCGGCAATGCGCTTCATCACATCGGCACCGGCGCCATGACTGAACATGATGGGTAAGAGGCCACCCACCACCAGGGTCAAGGTCATGGCCAGGGGCCGTAGGCGCAGCATGGTCCCCTCGATGACGGCAAGCTGAAGGTCATGCCAGGTCCGCAAGGCGTCACGGGCCTGCCGCCGGAGGAGTGCCTGGTCCAGGTAGAGAAGCATCACCACCCCGAATTCTGACGCCACGCCCGCCAAGGCAATGAAACCCACTGCCACCGCCACCGAGAGCTTGTAATTCAGCCAATAGATGAGCCAGAAACCACCGACCAGAGACAGGGGCAAAGTCAGCAGGATGATGGTCACCTCCACCCAGTTTTTAAAATTGAAGTAGAGGAGCAGGGCGATCAGCAGAATGACGGCGGGAATGACCAGTTCCAGGCGCTTGGCGGCCTGCTCCATGACCTGATACTGGCCTACCCAGGAGACGGTATAACCTCCCGGGAGACTGACAGCTTTCGCAATGGCTGCTTTGGCTCGGGGCACATAGGCACCGATGTTGGTGCCGGGCTTCAGATCGATGTAGACCCAGCTGTTCAGACGACTGTTGTCGCTGGTGAGCATGGCGGGGCCCCCCTCAATGCGGAGATCGGCTACCTGGGCCAGAGGGATCTGGGCACCACTGGGCGTGGCGATGCGGCTTTCCATCAGGGTGGACAGGGATTGGCGCAGTTCCCGGGGGTAACGGAGATCCACCGGGAAGCGTTCCAGCCCTTGTACTGCGGTGGTCAGGACCTTGCCACCGATGGCCGTTTCCACGAGACGGTTCACATCCGCCACCGAAAGGCCATAACGGGCGGCCTTGGCGCGATCGGTGTGGATGACGATGTAGCGGCCGCCGGTGACCCGAGCGGCATAGGCGCTCTGGGTACCGGGTACCTTGCGCAGGACGGTCTGGAGTTCCTGCCCCAGGCGGTTCAGGGTATCGAGATTCGTTCCGCCGATTTTAATGCCTAGTGGTGTCTGCAGACCGGTAGTCAGCATATCCACCCGTCCTTTGAGCGGCTGTGTCCAGATACTCGACAGGCCGGGAATGCTCATGGCTTTGTTCATCTTGCTTTGCAGCTTCTGCATCGTCATCCCGGCTGGCCACTGGTCGGGATTCTTCAAGTTCACCACTGTATCGAACATGGACAGGGGCGATTGGTCTGTCGCCGTCTGGGCCCGTCCCGCCTCGCCAAAAACCGTTTTTACCTCGGGAAAAGTCTTGAGGATGCGGTCGGTCTGCTGCAAGATCATCGCCGCCTCGCCAATGGAAACCGCCGGGTCCTGGGTGACCGGCATGTAGAGCAGCGTCCCTTCGTTCAGCGGCGGCATGAACTCCGATCCCAGGCGGTTCCAGGGATAAAAGAGAGTGGCCGTGAGCAGCAGGGCCAGGATCAAAATGATCCAGGGGGCGCGCAGGACAGCGTGGATGAGCGGACGGTAGAGGAAAGCCAGGACCCGATTCAGGGGGTTTTTGTTTTCAGGGCGGATGCGGCCGCGGATGAACCAGGCCATCAAAATGGGCACCAGGGTGACCGAAAGGAGGGCGGCGGCGGCCACGGAAAACGTCTTGGTGAAGGCGAGCGGCGCGAAGAGCTTGCCCTCCTCGCCACCCAGGGCGAAGACCGGCAGGAAGGAAACGGCGATGATGATCAGCGAGAAGAACAGTGCCGGACCGACCTCCGCCGCCGCCGCCATCGCCGCCGCCCAGGGGTCGACGCCGGGGTTGTGTTCCAAATGCTTGTGCATGTTTTCGATCATGACCACGGGGGCATCCATCATCACGCCGATGGCAATGGCGATGCCGCCCAGGGACATGATGTTGGCGGGGACACCCATGGCCCACATGATGAGGATGGCGGCCAGTATTCCCAGCGGCAGGGCGACGAGGGCCACCAGCGCCGAACGCGCGCGCAGCAGGAAGAGCAGGGAGATGAGTGCCACTGCCAGGGATTCTTCCAGCAGCTTGCCGGTCAGGGTGTGAATGCTGTGCCGGATAAGCGGGGCTTGGCTATAGGTAGTGACGACCTGCACGCCCTTGGGCAGGGAGGGCTGGATGTCCTTTAGCTTGCGCTCGATCTGGTGGATGAGGGCATAGGCGTTGCCGCCCTGGTTCATCATCACGATCCCGCCCACCACCTGGCCCTGGCCATTGAGATCGGCGATGCCATTGGGCAGCTGCGGGCCCAACTGCACACGGGCCACCTGCCGCAGCGTAATGGGCACGTCGTTGCGTACAGCCAGCGATGCATCTTCCAAATCTTTCAGGGAATGGATATAGCCCGAGGTACGGACGATATAACTGGCTTCTCCCATGTCCACCACCGAGCCGCTGGTCTCCCCGTTGGCGGCACGGATGGCGGCCTCCACTTCCGGCAGGGTCAGGTGGTAGGCGAGGAGTTTCTGCGGATCCACTACCACCTGGTACTCCTGCACCATGCCCCCCACCGTGGCCACCTCTGCAACGCCGGAGATGCCCTGTAGTTCGTACTTGAGAAACCAGTTCTGCAAGGTGGTGAGCTGGGCCAGATTCAAGGTCCCGCCGGGATCGCTGAGGGCGTACTCGAAGATCCAGTCCACCCCCGAACTGTTCGGCCCCAGGGCCGGGGTGATCCCCGGCGGCAGCTTGGACTGCACCTGGCTCAGGTATTGGAGTACCAGATTGCGGGCCTGATAGATGCTGGTGCCCCCTTTGAAGAGGACGTAGACATAGGAGTCCCCGAACATGGAGTAGCCGCGCACGGCTTGGGCACCGGGTACCTCCTGCAGGGTGGTCTCCAGGGGGTAGGTCACCTGATCCTGAACAATCTGCGGAGCCTGACCAGGGTAGGAGGTCTTGACGATGACCTGGGTGGGCGAAATGTCGGGGATAGCCTCCAGGGGGATATCGATCATCGCCAACAGACCGCTGGCAATCAGCACCAAGGCGGCGATCACGACCAGTGCGCGGTTTGCCATACACCATCGCATGAGTGCTCTAATCATGAGACTGCCCTCCTGGACCCATATCCATCCCGGCCATGGCGCTCTTGGTGGACGCCGTGTTACCCCCTAACATACGGGCCTTGACGGACTGGAACCGGGATTCGGAATAGAGCAGGAACTGGGCGCTTTCCACTACCCGGTCACCCGTTTTGAGTCCCTTGTCGATGGCTACCCAACCGTCGGCCTCCGGCCCCAGGGCGACCTGTACCGGCAGGAAGTGTCCTTGGCCCTCGCCCAGCATCACGTAATCTCTCTGACCGGTACGCAGTACGGCACTGCTGGGCACCGCCAGAGTCTCCGCAGCGCTGGCCAGAACCGTGGCGTCGCTATAAGTGCCGGGGCGTAGCATCCCGCCGGGATTGGGAAAACTCAGCCGGGCCGTTACCGTCCGGTTTTTGGGGTCCAGTGTCGGGTAGAGAAAGTTCAGGCGTCCCTCCCAGGATTTGCCGGGATAGGCGGGCAGATGCAAGCGCACGGCATCGCCGATATGTACCCACGGTAACTGGTAGGAATAGAGCGCCACATTGACCCATATCCGGTCGAGGTTGGCGATTTCATAGAGATTCGTCTGCGGCGAGACATAACTGCCCTGGCGCACATTGAGGGTCTCGACCACCCCGGAAGCGGGCGCCATGAGCGGCACGTCCCGCTCCGCCGTGCCGTGCCGGGCGAGCGCCGCGATCTGATTTTCCGGCATGCCCAGCAGTCGCAATCTCGCCTTGGCGGCCGCCAGCAGTGCCGGGTCTTCCGTCGTCCCACCCTGGCGGCGGGCAATGAGATATTCCTGTTGGGCACTATACAGCTCGGGAGAATATATCTCGGCGAGCACCTGGCCGCGCTGCACGGGGTCACCCACGGCACGGACGTGCAAGCGTGTCACCCAGCCGGAGAAACGCGGCGTGACGGAATAGACCCGGTTCTCGTCCACTGCCACGGTGCCCACGGTATGGATGGCATGCCCCATCTGACGGCGCTGCACCGCTACAAGGCGCACCCCCAGGTTTTGCGCCAGGCGCGGATCGATGCTGAGACCGGACTCTTTTTTTGCGTTCGGGCTGGAGGCATAGACCGGGATATATGCCATCCCCATGCTGTCCTTCATCGGGTGATCCGAATGGATTTTGGGATCCATGGGGGCAGCCCAGTAGAGGATGTGCCGTCCCTTGGGGGTACTTTCCTGAGGATGGGTTGCGGCGACGTTGGCGCTCGATGCCGCGGCAGGGCGGCGCCCGCAACCACCACACCACCCCAGCCCGAGGACTACGCCAAGGACGAGCAGACCCATGCCGATGATCCAGTTGCGTGACTTCATGGTTGCATCTCTCCTTGGGCGGTGAGGAAATCCAGTTCTGCGGCGCTGATGGCCAGGTCGCGGCGGTATTGCAGGCGGGTCAGGGCGTAGTCCAGCACTTCCTTCTGGGTGCGCAACACCGTGTTCAGTCCGGCGCGCCCGCCGAGTAGGCGGCGAGCGTTGCGGAAAAGGCATTCCGTGCGGTGGGCAGCAGTTGTCGATCCATGCGCTGCAACTGGATTTTGTAGGATTCATAGCGGGCAAAGGCGGCGCGCGCCTGCTGGGTCAGGGCCAGGTGTTGATCGTCATAGCGATATTGCGCCTGCTGGGCCCTGGCCTGGGCGGCGGCAACGTCCTGGTCCTGACGATCCCCCGGGAATATCGGCAGGCTCAGGTTAACCCCCGCTGACAGCCAGTTGGGGCTGCCGGGGTAGAAATCCTGGCCATAACCGACGCTGACGGTGACGTCCGGCCAATAGCCGGTTTTGGCTACCTGCACGCCCATTTGCGCGGCACGGGTTTGCGCCTGGGCGGCGCGCAGGAGGGGCTGGCCGGAAAGTCGGGCTTCCATTTCGGCAAGAGTGGGGGGTGGCGGCAGATTCGGCCATTGCTTTTCTATGGACGGCGGTTCCGGCAGATTCAGAATCTGGGCGATTTGCGCCAGATCGCTTGCCTGCTCTGCTTGCAATCTGGTGATGTCATTGGCCAAACTGTCGCGCGCCAGTTGGGCACGGAGTACCTCGGCCTGTGACCCTTGAGCGGACCGGTAGAGCGCCAGTGCCGCTTGCACACTTTCGGCCTCCAACTGTTCCTGATGCCGGACCGTGACCATGGCATTTTCGGTATAAAGGGCTTGCAGCCAGGCACGGCGCAGCAACAACACCAGCTCGGCGGACTGGCCGCGCAGGGTGTCGGCGGCCGCCTGGGCCTCAATCCCCGCCTGCTGTCCTTCCAGCCCCAGTTTGCCAAAAGAGGGGAAAGTCTGACTCAGGCCCACGCTCAGCATGCTCATCTGCTGCTGGTTCATGGAGAAGCTGTTGAGGGGCAGGTTTGCGGCACCGAGATCAAGATGCGGATCGGGCAACTGGGCAACGGCCACGGCTTTGTGCCGCAATTCCGCAATCTTTTGGGTCAGGGCGCCGAGACCGGGATTTTGCCGCAGGGCAATCGCTTCCGCGCTCTGCAGGCTCAATGGGGCGGCACTGGCATAAGGGCCGCACACCATCATCAGCATGACGGGAAGGGAGAGTGGCCCTGAGCCCCTGCGAATAGCCGCAACCCACGTTAGAAAATATTTATTTCCAGAACTTCTTTGCACATCGCTCATATAGCCTCCACATACGGCCCGAGTTAGGGCCGAAGACGCGAATTTCCTGTCCGGCGCGACTATGTGCGCAGGACTACGGATTCAGGCAGGAGGCTAAATGAGAAAACGAACTGCAGAGAGTGGGGGAAGACCAGTGTGGGCTGCAACGCGGAGAAAGTGTGGAACGGGCTTAGGAGAAGAGAGGGTGATCCAGGATGCAACGGAAACGGCGAAGGCTGACATGGCGGGGGTGACGTTGTGGGCACCCTCCGCTACCGGCGTCATCATATCGTGGTGGCAACAAGCAGTTAGGCAAGCTCCTTGCTGCTGGGCCGGAACACCAAGGGCCTGTTCGCAACGCGGCATTTGTGTGCCGTGTGCGGCCACCCCTGTCATCGACAGGGCGCACAGAACCGGAGCAGCGTCTACGGGTGCCAACATCCAAGGCAACAGTAGAAGCAAGACCATAAAAGCTATCCGGTGAACGAACAGGCGAAAAACGCGCACAGCACTCCAATCTCGAAACGTTAGTCAGGTTATCACAACTCAACGTCCATCAAATGTCAACGCACGACAGCCCACAAGTCCCAGGGCAGCACGTTCCATTATGCTATCGTGGACCTGAACGACCTGTATAGCATGGTGAGGAAGGCTGGCGCTGACGAGTACCATCGCGCATTCTATGTGGCGGTGACCCGTGCGTCGGAGCGGGTGTGGATCGACATTTGAGCGCCTAAAAAACAGAACCCCCACATCACGGCAGGTATGGTGGTATTCTTCGCCGCCAGTCTTTTCATGAGGATGTTATGGCTGATCAGAAGAAACCCTTGCAGGGTGGTGCAACCCTTCCGCTGATGGCCATGGCCGCTCTTGGTGTGGTTTTCGGGGATATCGGCACGAGTCCGCTGTATACTCTCAGCGCCTGTCTGTCCGCCATGTCCCTGCAACCTACCGCGGTAAATCTCCAGGGTATTCTCTCCCTGATTTTCTGGACCCTGGTGCTGGTCGTGAGCGTCAAATACGCCTGGGTAATCATGCGGGCGAGCAATCAAGGCGAGGGCGGCGTCATGGCGCTGACCGCTTTGGCCTCTCATGCAACCGGGCACTCCAATCGATTGCGCTGGTGGATACTGAGTATCGGGCTTTTGGGCGCGGCTCTTTTTTACGGAGATGGTGTCATCACGCCGGCCATTTCAGTGCTGTCGGCCATGGAAGGCATGGAGGTCGCGTCCCCCGCATGGAAACCATTGGTTATCCCTCTGGCGCTGGGAGTGATCATTGGACTTTTTATGGTCCAGCGACGCGGTACGGCGGCCATCAGCCACCTCTTTGGTCCGAGCATGCTGGTATGGTTTTTACTGCTTTTCGGCTCGGGGCTCACCTGGATCGTCGCAGATCCGCAAGTGCTGATTGCGCTCAACCCGTGGTACGCCCTGCAATTTTTCGGAATACACGGCATTGGTGGGTTAGTGATCCTGGGCGCCGTCGTCCTCGCCGTCACCGGTGCGGAGGCGCTTTACGCCGACATGGGTCATTTTGGTGCGCGGCCTATCCGCATGGCCTGGTATTTTTTGGTGCTGCCCGCCTTGGCCCTCAACTATCTCGGCCAGGGCGCCTTGCTGGAACTTGATCCCTCAGCGATCCAGAATCCTTTTTTCATGCTTTTCCCCGCATGGGCAACCATACCTATGGTGGTGATATCTGGCATCGCCACGGTGATCGCCTCACAAGCGGTAATTTCCGGAGCCTACTCGGCGACACGACAGGCGCTGCTGTTGGGATATTTGCCACGGCAGGCCATCATTCACACGTCGGCATCCGAACGCGGACAGATTTATCTCCCCCTGCTTAATTGGCTGTTGATGGTGGCGGTTATCGTGGTGATCCTCTGGTTCAGGTCTTCGAACGCGCTGAGTTTCGCCTATGGTACGGCGGTTACCGGCACCATGTTGATGACCACCATCCTGGTCTTCTTCGTCGCCCGCCACAGTTGGAAATGGTCGTTGTGGAAAGCGGGCCTGTTCTGCGGTTTCTTTGTCCTGCTGGACGGCGTTTTTTTCGGCGCGAATCTGCTGAAATTCGTAGAGGGGGGATGGTTTCCTCTGGCAATCGGCCTGGCGGTATTCACCACCATGTCGACATGGCGCTGGGGACGAGGAATTCTCGCCCGCAAACTGTACCCGGATGCCCTTTCGGTGGAAGACTTTCTGAGCGGCGTCACCCCTGGCGATCCTATCCGTGTCCCGGGCACTGCGGTATATCTGACCATGCGCGAGCAGGCCATTCCGCATGCCTTGCTGCACAACCTGAAACACAACAAGGTGCTTCATGAACGAGTCATCATCCTCACCATCAAATTTGAGGAGGAACCCCGCGTCCTTCCCGCGAACCGCGTGGTAGTGCTGGATTACGGGCAGGGGGTGCGCCGACTCACTGCCCGTTATGGATTCATGGAACACCCAGACATTCCTGAGATTCTGAAATCTGCTGAAAATTCAGACAACCTATGGAATCCATTGGATACCACTTATTTCGTTTCTCGCCAACGGGTCATTCCGACCGCCAAGGCGCCGCTTTCTTTAAGGAGAGAACACCTGTTTGCCATCATGCTCCGCATTTCCGCCAATGCCACCGACTTTTTCCGGCTCCCGCCCAATCAGGTGATGGAACTGGGAGATGTTGTCGAGTTTTCGCATAAGGTCCCCGATGCGCCAAAGAAGGAAAAGGCCACACAGCAATAGCAGACCAACTCCACTTGTTGCGAAGCTCAGGCCGTGGGAACCTATGCCTACAACGCGCAGAGCCAGGGCTATGACGCTGAAACCAGAAACCATCGAAAAACTCACACGCGCAGGCCTCACCGTCATTTGCCCGGATCCTGCAGCGAGCCCGAGTTATCGCCCAGTTTTCATCAGCAAAATCGCTGCGGGATTTCCTTCTCCCGCCGATGATTACGTGGAGCGCCGCCTGGATCTCACAACCAGCACTGCATTCGCAACCCAGAAGCCACGTTCTTCCTGAGCGTCAGTGGTGATGACGCAGGGAGAGGATATGGGAGACTTTTGAGTGAGCGAGCCGAAGGATCTGTAAGTCACCACCCGGTTAGCTCCACCAAACAGAGGGTATCATTGTGTCTGGTGAGTTTTGCTCGCCCAATAGTAAGGTATCCATTACGGATACCCGGCGAAGGTATCCATTACGGATACCCGGCGAACAGCCTGTCGTACCATTGCCATGGTGATCTCTCCTGCTGGCATGCCGTACTGGGGAAAGTATAGTGCAATTCAGCGAGCCAAGTCGTCCATGATGTGATCGATTTCCGAATATTAGCTAACCGGCATCTGGGCAACCCAATGGCCGCTATCAGTCTATTGCGACCATTCGCCTCACTCGTCCCAAGCTACTGCATCCACTCCCGCAGTTTTGACCATCGCCGTTTCCCGGATCCATTCCGCGCCGCCATGGCCACAGCATTTTTCTGACCCACAAGCACGACCAGACGCTTGCCCCGGGTAACAGCAGTATAGAGCAGATTGCGTTGCAGCATGGGGTAGTGTTGCGTGCTCATGGGAATGACCACGGCAGGATACTCCGAACCCTGACTCTTGTGCACGGTGATGGCATAGGCCGGTTGCAGGAGATCCAGTTCCCCAAAAACATAGCTGACCTCTCTGCCCTCAAAGTCTGCGGTCAGGGTGCCTTCTTCCACGTCCACACCTTGCACAAATCCGATGTCGCCGTTAAACACCTCTTTTTCATAATCGTTCTGGATCTGCATAACCTTGTCACCGGGCGCGAAACGGCGGCCGAACTTTTCGATGGTTGGTGTGCTTTCACCATTGAGGGCCGTTTGGAGCGCTTCATTGAGCGCGCGGGCACCCAGCGCACTGCGGTTCATGGGGCAAAGCACCTGGATATCATGCAGCGGGTCCAGGCCGAAGCGACGTGGGATATGGGTGGTGACCAGTTTGACGAGCTTTTCTGCCGCTTCCGCTGGATCATCCGCTGCGATGAAATAAAAATCGCTGAGCCCACCCGGGTTTCGCAGGTCCGGCGTGTGCCCTGCATTGATCTGATAGGCCGCCTGAATGATCCGGCTTTGCGCCGCCTGGCGAAAGACTTCCGTCAGATGAACTTCGGGGATGGTTTTGGCGGCAATCAGATCCGCCAGCACTTGGCCGGGGCCTACGGAGGGCAACTGATCGGGATCGCCCACCATTAGCAGTCCCGCCTGGGATGGCAGAGCTTTGAGGACGGCGTGCATTAAGGGCACGTCGATCATGGAGCATTCATCCAGGACCAGAAGATCAATATCGAGGGGGTAATCCTCTTTGCGTTTGAACCCACCGCCCTTGGGATCTATTTCGAGGAGCCGGTGGATGGTCTTGGCCTCTTTGCCGGTGGTTTCACTCATGCGTTTGGCCGCACGTCCGGTGGGGGCGGCCAGTGCGATGCGCAGTTTCTTGGCGTCGAGGATATTCAGGATTGCGTTCACGAGCGTGGTCTTTCCCACACCGGGGCCGCCGGTAATCAGTGCCACTTTTTCCTGCAACACCATACGGATGGCTGATTGCTGACTGTCCGCGAGAGCGATGTTCAGCCGCTTCTGCACCCAATCAATAGCCGCATCGGCCGCAATGCCCGCCCATGGGGCTTTGCCAGTACGTAGATGTTTCAGGAGGCTGGCGATGCCCTGTTCATTGCGGTAAAGGGGGGCCAGGAAGACACAATCGGCGTCCTGCACCTGATCTGCGATGATCGCCCCTTCCCGTAATTCTTCCTGAATGGCGCTTTCGATGGCGCCTGTCGGGACTTCCAGCAACTTTTCGGCCAGAGGGATCAGTTCCTCATGTGGTAATCCGCAGTGCCCCTCGTCGCGTGCCTCCATGAGGGCATAGGAAATGCCTGCCCGAACCCGAATGGGAGCATGGGGTTCAATACCCATTTTCATGGCGATGGCGTCAGCGGTTTTGAAGCCTATGCCATGAATATCCCGGGCCAGCCGATAGGGGTTTTCCGTCATGACCCGAACAGCATCGGTGCCGTAGGTTTTGAAGATGCGCACCGCCCGGGCGGTACCCACACCATGGGTGTGCAGAAACAGCATGATCTCACGAATCACTTTCTGGTCCGCCCAGGCGCTGACCATGCGTTCCCGGCGAATAGGGCCAATACCTTCCACTTCCGCCAGGCGTTCCGGTGTTTCTTCGATCACCGTGAATACCTGATCCCCAAAAGCTTTAACGAGCTTTTTGGCATAGACGGGACCAATGCCCCGGATCATGCCGGAGATTTTCAGAAAAGCGGCTTTAAACTGCAGGCCGTGATCGCGATCGGTGATCCAGATGCCTGAAGCGGTGATCCATTCACCTGCGGTGACCGTGGCCGCATGCCCCACGACGGTGACCAATTCCTTGTGGCCACGGGCTTTGATGCGCAGCACACAGAAGCCGCTTCCATAGTTATGAAAGGTGACCCGTTCGATCAGTCCACCGAGCAGTTCATTGGGGGTGTCCTGCTTCTGGCGCTCCGGTTTAGCCATTTGAAAAAGACTCTTGAACGCAGCGGATCTCCGCTGACTCTGGGAAAATGGTAGCATGACCGACAAAGCCTGTATTTGTCGGGAGGCGTTATGTGTGGTCGCTATGGCTTCATTCACAGTCCTGAAGCGCTTCAGCAGGAGTGGGGGAGATTGCACGTTCTCGGGGATTACCCACCCAGTTATAATCGCGCTCCGGGTCAGATACACCCCGTCGTTCGACAGGCCCCGGATCTCGGCCTGGAGTTGGTACCCATGCGCTGGGGATTTTTACCGGGCTGGAGTACCCGTACCCACATCCGACCCATCAATGCGCGGGCCGAAACCGTCGCTACCCAACCCCTGTTTCGGGAAGCCTTTCGCGCAAGGCGGGCACTGGTGCCAGCGGACTGGTATTTTGAGTGGCCCTTTGTCCCCGAAGACCCTTCTGAAAAGTATCCCATGCTCATCCGGGCGCAAGATCATCGTATTCTGGCGCTTGCCGGGATATGGGATCAGCACACCACCGCAGAAGGTCAGACCGAGGAGACCTTCGCCATCATTACCGTCCCCGCCCTACCTGCCTTGCAGCACATCCATGAACGTATGCCTTTGGTGCTGGATCGCAGCCATTGGCCGCTCTGGTGGCATCCTCATGCGCGGCGGACACACCTGGAACCCTGTTTTCGGCCTGCAGACTTTTCCTGGGAAAGCTTTCCGGTCTCTCCGCAGGTGAACAGCACCCGTTACGATACACCAGAGGCGGTTTTGCCTTGGAACGGGACGGCGCCAGACTGATGGGATGATCTGAGAATACTGGCGTTGAGAGGATACTTGCGCATCGTAGAACGGTTACTGTATAAATATATAGTACACGGTTGCGGAGCACATTCTGATGCAAACAACGAACGCAAAACCCATCAAGAAATCCCAATGGCTGCTGGTTTTGATCCTGGCCCCTTTGTTGGCCGCCTGGCTGGGCCATCAGTCTCCACAATATGCGGCCGGGAATGGCGGCGTATTTCAAGACGCCCGCCATGTCACCTGGACGCCTGCCACCAGCCCAATGACGGTAACGCCCGCCGCACAACAAAAAGGGAACGACCAGGATCGGAAGCAACCCTATGCGTTGTGATCCGATACCCGTATCCCAGGGTACATTGGGCGCCAAAGGCATGCTGGCCTCATCGCCACAGCCCGTGGGCGGCCATCATCGCGCCTGTACGCTTCCACTCATGGTGTCCCGGATTGCCGCAGGCTTCCCGTCCCCTGCCGATGACTATGTCGAAAAACAGATTGATCTGAATACCCACCTGATCCAGCACAGGGAAGCGACTTTCATCCTGCGGGTTACCGGCTGGTCCATGCGGGACGCGGGGATTTTTGATGGGGACGAGATCATTGTGGACCGGGCCATTACCCCGGTGGATGGCAAAATCGTGGTGGCGGCCATCAATGGCGACCTCACCGTCAAACGTTTGCGCCGGATCGGCAGCGCCGTGCATCTGGTGGCGGAAAATCCCGAGTTTCCCGCGATCATCCTCAAAGAAGGGGAAGAACTCTGCATCTGGGGCGTGGTGACCCGGGTGCTGCATCGCGTCTGAGGCCCCCATGGCTATTGCCCTGGTAGACGCCAATAATTTTTATGTTTCCTGCGAACGGGTGTTTCGCCAGGATCTGGAAGGGCGGCCCGTGGTGGTGCTCTCCAATAATGATGGTTGTGTTGTCGCGCGCTCGGCTGAAGTGAAGGCCTTGGGTGTGGTCATGGGGACACCGTGGTTTCAGATGAAGAAGCTGGCCAAACGGGAAGGAATCATCGCCCTGTCGAGCAATTACAGCCTGTATGCCGATATGAGCAATCGCATGATGGGGATTCTTTCGACCTTCAGCCCTATTCAGGAAGTCTACAGTATCGACGAATGCTTCCTGGATCTGCGGGGCTTTGCGCAAGACCGACTATTCCACAGGGGACAAGCGGCCCGGCAGAGAGTCCGGCAATGGGTGGGATTGCCGGTCGGGGTAGGCATCGCAGCGACCAAGACGCTCGCCAAGCTCGCCAACCATGTCGCCAAAAAGATGCCTGAATATGCGGGAGTCTGCGTGTGGGACGATCTGGCTGAAGGGGATCAGCAGCGTCTCTTGCAACAACTGCCGGTTTCCGAAGTCTGGGGGGTGGGTCGCCAGTGGACCACGCGATTGCAGGAGGCGGGAATTCAGACGGTCTGGGATCTCCGGCAGACGGATCCCGCGCTGATGCGCAAGCGCTTCAGTATCCTCATGGAACGGAGCATACGGGAACTGCGCGGGGAACCTTGCATCGCCATGGTGGACATCCCGCCGCCCCGGCAGGAGATTCAATCCTCGCGATCCTTCGGCCGCCCGGTAACCAGCGCAGAGGAATTGGGCGAAGCGATCAGCCTGTATACCGTAAAGGCCGCCTATAAACTGCGTCGTCAGGGTTCGGTGGCCGGTGCCCTGCGGGTGTTTATTCACACCAGCCCCTTTCAGGCCCATCTACCGCAATATCATGCCACGAGAACCGTCGCCCTGAATCATCCCAGTCAGGATACCCGGGTGTTCCTGCAGGCCGGCCGCATCGCACTGGTGGACATGTATCGGTCGGGATTGGCTTATGCCAAGGCGGGCGTGCATCTCCTGGAGATCACCTCGGCGGATGCCTTGCAGGCCGACCTTTTTACGTCGGCAGAAGATGAGGCGCGCGCCAATCAATTGATGATCACGCTGGACCAGGTGAATGCGCGTTTTGGCAGCGGCACCCTGCAGCCGGGCGTGGCCGGTCTGCAGGAACCGCGTGGATGGGCCATGAAACGCGGCAACAAGTCCCCTGCCTACACGACACGATGGGCGGATCTGGCCAGAGCAAAGCTGGAATAACCGGGATCAGCCTCTATTCCGGTATAGATAAAAGACAGCGCACGGGAGGGTGGTGTGTCCGGGAAAGCGCGTTTGCGCCATGAAAGAGCACCGGCGTAGACTTGTGTCACGGTTCACCTTTTCCCTATTTCTGGACATCGGCATGCCCCCATTACGATTTCCTGCGCTGGTGTTGACGCCACCGGCACAGACCGACACCTCTCTGTCGCCGGAACAAAAGACTTTAACCGCCTCAGCCAGCAGATTGCCAAAGCCCGCCAGCAGATGAGCGATTGGGAAGCTGCTATGGAGGCGACGCGACAGCGTGTGCTCAAGGACCTTCTGCCGTTGCGGGATCAGCATCTGCAATTGCGTATTCAGCTGCTGGTTCAGCTGGACACCATCAGTCTGACCCAGAAACTGGGGAAAGCGGATAGCGAGACTCTATCCCAGATGATTGCCCGTTTGGCCGAGAACCTCATGACGGAATCCTCCGATCCACAGTTGCAAGAAATACATGATCGGCATGGCCCCGACGCAGAAGAACAGGCCATGTTCGCCGAGATGAAAGCGTCCATGGAGGATTTTTTCAACCTAAACCCTGAAGCTGCGGGTGATGGAAAAGGGTCTTCAGAAAATCCAAAGGCATGGACGGAAGAGGAAACGCCACAAACGCAGTCACAGCGAGAAAGCCAACGTACCAGACCCAAAACGGCCCGGCAAAAGGCGCAAGAAGCGCATCAGGCAGAACAGGCGGGGCAGATCCACCAGTCCCTGCAGGGCATTTATCGGCGTTTGGTCAGCGCTGTGCATCCCGACCGGGAGGCGGATCCGGTCATGCGTGCCCAGAAAACGGCGCTGATGCAACGGATCAATCAGGCCTATGGGGAAAATGATCTCTTGCAACTGCTGGCTCTCCAGCACGAGTTGGGCCTGATGGACGCGCAAGCGGTCCATAAGCTGGGCGATGCGCATTTGAAAAAGTATAACCAGGCTCTCAAGGAACATCTGGCCACTTTAAAAGGTAAAATGCAGGCACTTCAGCAGCATCTGGCCGGCAGTCTCGGTATACCCCTTTTTGCGATACACTCACCGCATGGTCTGTCGCGGGATATTCAGGAAACCATTCAGGCAACCCGACAGGACATTAGCGGATTACGGCAGGAGATGAAACGACTTTCGCAACCCGCCTACCTCAAACGCTGGATAAAGACTGCACGACGCGAATTGGCTTCGGAAGATTATATCGACGATGAATTTTACTGATGCGAGGGCCACAGCCACTAAAAATAGCGACCGTATAGTTGGGTGAATGGGCGGTATGCAGCTGCCGACCAACAGACTTCAACGGCGGCAGGGCAGCGTAACCGGTCATTCCCGTCCAACTTGGGGATGAGTAATGTCGGCCAGAAGCGGGCGTTCGGTGATGGCACCACGAGCTACCGGAATTCGGCCATTGCCGCCATTGCCACCCCCCGTCGCAACGTCAGCCCGGCGCGCCATTTTGCGAAATACGGGCTTACCGGCCGCGTCAACGCAGTGAAGCGCCAACAAATTCTTTGCCAAATCGATACCAATGGTTTTAACCTCGTTCATGGGATGATCTTCCTTCTTCAATGGACCCCTTATCGTGGCATAGGACCACGACTGAGGGAAGGAGAGGTTCATCCCATTACTTTGATGCCGTCCGGATCAAGCGGGGGCTCTCTTCCGAAACTCCCCGCTGCCGGTCCAGTAGGGGGAGGCATCCATTACATCTGTGAAGACAAAAGCTGCGAGATAGACGCCATGCGCGACAGTCACGGGTGTGTGCTGGCGTACTAATCAGGTTTAGTTTTTTTAAGGGCGGTGACAATCACTCCACCAATAACAATTTTCACAAAGAGAAGCAATATTAGTAAATATAAAATATATTTTAAGCTGATGTCTATTCCTAAAAATTTAAATGAAAAATATATGATTACTCCGACCATCGGAGTGATGCTAAAAAACAAAAAATACTTTATTACCTTCACCGTGGCTTTTGACATTCCTATTTCCCTCTTTGTTTATGGATTTATTTTGCGGAGTTTTTCCGGTTGCCGCAAAGAAATATACCCAGAGCCGCGACCATGACGCCGGCGATGATCGAAAATCCGCTGCGATAACCAATCCATGCGATAAAAGCTCCCGCAATTAATGGGCCACCGGCATGTCCCGCATCCCATAGACTACCGAATACGCCCATGGCCGCACCGAAATCCCGGCACCTGACGAGATCTCCTATCATCGCCGTCGTCGCAGGTGTCACCATGGCCGTGCCTAATCCAAATAACGTGCTTAGGCCAAGTAATGGTAGGAACTGCCCCATATGGGGGATGGTTGCCAGTACCGTTGCACACAGACCGATCCCAGCGACGATAAAAGGCCTTCTCCCAACGCGGTCAGAGGCCATTCCAAAGACCGGGCGGAAGAGAATCGACGCTATCCCCTGGGCGCCAAATAAGAAGCCGATCTTCAGGATGGGGATATGCTGATCCAGCGCATACAGCGGTAGATACGCCTGCAGCGTACCTATGCCGAAATAGAGGGCGGCTTCTATCAGACTAACCAGACGAATAGCCGGATCGCCGATGATCTGACGTACACCTTGGGCGGCCACGCGGAGGACTTCGCCGGTAGACCGCCGACCATCATGAACTGGCGCATCCCGTGGAAAAGGCAGGATCATCAAAAGTGCAAGAAGGCCAATGCCTCCCGAGACGACGAAGGCTGCGGCAAAACCCAAATGAGCGATCGCTGCGGCGCCAATGACCGGTCCCAATACGACTCCGGCGTTTTCGGCCGCCCCATAAAGACCGAGCCTGCGCCCACGCTGCGACGGAAAGGACTTGGCTACCTGCGCCGATGCGGCGGGGGCGTAGAGCGCCGTGGATAAACCATGGAAAAAACGAACGGCCAGCAATTGCGGCCAAATCCGCACCAGCAGATACAAAAAAGGCCCGACCGCAGTCACCATCATTCCGACCAGCATCAACCGCCGAAAACCAAATTGATCCGCCAGACTACCTGCAGGCAGTTTGACAACAATCCCGGTGATGGTCGCCGCCGCAACCAGCAGACCGATGACCGCCGTTGGCGCCCCCAGATGCCAGGCATAGAGGGCGGTCAGGGGACTGCGGATCATTTCGTAGCTTAGTCGCCCCCCAAAACCCGCGCAGCACAAGAGCGGGAACAACCATGATGGGTCATCCGCCAGAGGCAGCATGCGCGCGCCCTCTGACCTACCACCCTCATCGGCCATAGGCGCGCCTGAAAAAGCGGTCGTGCCTCACCTGCGGCATAGAGGGTTTTCTCGGAACCTCCCGGTTACCACCATAGCGGTATCTTTCGGCCCGACACGCAGAGCTAGGGCATCGGCCGATTGCTTGAGTATCATGTCTTCGCCTCCCTCCCGATACAAAGAAACAGTTCGAAACACCGGGGCTACCCACGGAGCGGCTCCAGACCATTGGCATCTTCACCACCAGGTCAGGCATGCGTGGCATTGGCCCGCGCCAGATCAGCCAGGATCATGGTGCGCGCATCTTCCGCACCCTGCCAGCCTTGCAACCTTACCCATTTGCCCTGTTCCAACTCTTTGTAATGTTCAAAGAAATGGAAAATCGCGTCGCGTAGATAGCTGGGTAGGTCACCGATATCCTCTATATGATCATATCCACCAGCCACCTCGTGGTGAGGAACGGCGATAATCTTGCAATCCGTACCATGCTCATCCTCCATAAGCAAAACGCCGATGGGGCGCGTGCGCATGATGGCGCCTGCCTGTACTGGCTGGGGGGATACCACCAAAATATCGGTAGGGTCCCCATCTGTAGAAAGCGTATGGGGGATAAAGCCATAATTCGCCGGGTAGTGCATGGCGGTAAAAAGGAAGCGATCCACCAGAATCACTCCGGAGGGTTTGTCGAGCTCATATTTGACGCTCGAACCCTGTGGAACCTCGATCACGGCGTTGACGTCATCCGGCACATGCCGGCCAACCGCTATATTTTTCAGATTCATGATTCACCTTTCTGGATAAATGAAACCCGTATGCTTCGGCCGATTCCGGCCAGCGCGTGGGCCGATTAAAGGTCACCCCACTGGGGTTCGGCCAAGCGGAAGCTGTCGTCCTGGTATTGATAGCGCCGCTCCCATGGCCGAGGTGTGAGTTCCGATCGGGTCTGCTTCACCGCCAGCACCTGATGCAAGGCTATCCAGTTACGCCAGAAGGCATAGGCGCAACCTGCCATGTAGATGGCCCAGATGCGATAGCGCTTCTCGCCGATCATGGCAAGAGTCTCCGCCTTGCGCTCCTCCATCCGCCGTACCCAGTGGATGAGGGTCTGGGCGTAGTGGGCACGGAGATTTTCCACGTCCAACACCTCCAGGTATTGTCCCGCCATGTCCCGCACCACCCGCCAGAGATGGGGGATTTCGCCGTCGGGAAAGACGTATTTATCCATGAAATCGCTGCCCGAGTGATGGCCGTCCTCATCATCCTGTTGGCTGGCGGTGATGCCGTGGTTCAGGGTCCAGCCGCCCTCCTTGAGCACTCGCTGGATGGCTCCGAAATATTCCGGCAGCATGGTCCGGCCCACGTGTTCGAACATGCCCACCGAGGATACTTTGTCAAAATGCTCCCGCTCGGGGATGTCGCGGTAGTCCTGTAGACGAATCTCCACCCGATCGGCCAGGCCTTCCCGTTCCATGCGTTCCTTGGCATAGACGTATTGTTGCTCGCTCAGCGTCACACCCACCCCCAGAATGCCGTAATTCCGGGCCGCCCAAGACAAAAGCCCACCCCAGCCGCAGCCGATGTCCAGAAGTTTTTCGCCCGGCTGGAGTTGGAGTTTGCGGCAGATATGATCAAGTTTTTGCTCTTGGGCCGTATGGATGTCCTCCTCGCCCGTCTTGAAGTAGGCGCAGGAATAGACCATGTTGCGATCCAGCCAGAGGCGGTAAAAATCATTGGAGACGTCGTAATGATAGCGGATGGCTTCGGCGTCCTTGGCCTTGCTGTGGGCGGCGTAATGTTTACGGAAGATACCGCCCTTGGATTTTTTGGCCGGGAAGGAGTCGCTGAGTTGCTCGGCGACCGCTAGAATGTCCTGATAGCACCCCTCGATACCGATATCCCCTTCCACATACCCCTCACCCAGCACGTCCAGGGCACTGCCCATGAGTATGCGCGAGATGAGCTTGGCGGAATGCAGATGCATGGTAACGCGGATGTCCTGATTGAATGCGTATTCATGGCCATCCCAGAAGAGGATGCGCAGAAACAGCGGTTTTCCGTTAAGACCATTTTTGACGTGGTCCAAAAAGTTGGTGCGTAGATCTTTCACGTTGAGACTCCTGTCCTTTCAAGCCGAATGGCAGAAATACCCGCTCACTCAGTGCGAACGTCTGCCCCCTAAGTTAACTACTTTCGAATACCCCCGATCGTTCAAGCTCCCGTCAACGTCTGTAACAGCGGGTTACGGGATAAGCCCGCTGCAATCATCACTGCATGAAAAGTGCCCTCCAGGGTGGCAATGGCGCCAGTGCTGCGCCCGAAACCGCCATTCACTGGCTGGCATGCACGCACATAGGTCATGATGGCCTGCGGATACAGCGGCGCGATGTGGAGACGCACCATCTGTAGTACCCCCCAGAAGATGACCTCCAAACGGGTGCTGGCGCCATCGGGGCTGAGACGCAGGCCGAGGGTGGCATCTTCGCAGGCGTGTAGGAAGATTTGATCCCGTGGGCGATGGGGCTGGCCCAGAAGCCGCTGCAAGGCCCAGGCGTTGCCGCTGTCGATCAGGTTGGGGTGACTGCCGAAGCCTCCGGCGGCGGCCTCCATGCCGCGCAGAATCGCTTCAGCGCCGCTACACATGATTTCGGGCAGGGGCTCAACAGGGGCGAGCAGGCGCTGCAGTTGGACGCAGCGCTGCCAGTCCCGCAGCGTCTCGCTGTTGACAGTGTCATTGCGCCCTGCGGCCTGCGTCGCCCAATTCAGTAAATTGGGACGAGGATCGCAGAGGGGGGCAGCTGCCAGCAGACTCAGGGCGCGCACACCAAAACTGGCATTGGTCAGGCTGGAATACCGCCCCTGATCATCTTGCAGGGATTGCAGCCAGCGGATCAGCTCGGCGCTGCGGGGAATGGCCATGCCCCAGAAGCGGAGTACGGCAATGGCGTAATAGGTATCTGGCGCGGTGGACTCTTCCACCCCCCAGACCCGGTAGAAGCAGAAGCCGCTATCCGCCGACTGACGACTCAGCACGTAGTTTTGTGCCCGTTTCCAGAACTGAGTGTCGTTCTCCATGATCAAACCTCCCATCAGCGTCCCGTCCCACCGACCATAATCAATACCAGCACCATGGCCAGTAGAATGTACGCGGCATAGGTGTTTACCCGGCCCTTGTGCATGCGGGCGAGGCGGTTTGCCACCGTAAACGCCGCGCTGATCATCGGTTTCAGTACCAGCCGGTCACTGATGTTGGTGATGACCTGCCGGTGGCTGCGGGTAAGGACGAAGGCACCTTGGCGTTCCTCGTCTTCCTCGATGTGCGGATGGAAGAGCCCCTGAAAGACGACACGCACCGGCGCGGCGAAAGTGGTGGCGGTGTAGGTCATCTCCGGGCGCAGCCGGGTCAAGCCGGCATCCCAGAGGGTGCTGCGGGTGATCCGCTTATGCCGCAGGCCCCGCGCCAGCAGCCAGACGCCGCCGAGCATCAGGATCAACACCACAAAAGCCAGCATGGTCGACATGGCGTAGACGACCGGTGCGCTGGTCTGATCCAGATGCATGACGACGAGGCCGCGCAGGGGCAGGAAAGCGGCGCCGACGTTGACGCCAATAGGGTTCAGCGCGTGCTGCACGGCGAGGGGAATGCTGGACCGCGGGTGGAAGAAGGCTGGCACCAGCGAAGCGGTAGGGTTGGCGCCGACCAAGGGGGCGGCCAGCCGTCCCAGCACCGGAATGATGAGGGTAGCGGCCAATCCCAGCAGCAGGCTGAGCACGGCCAGCATCCCCATCGGGATGATCACGGTACGTGGGGCCTTGTGCGCCTGCGCGGCACGCTCCGAGCGCGGCAGGCCCATGAGCGCACTCCCGGAGAGCATGATGAAGCAGGTCAGCGCCAGACCGGAGGTGAGGGCGAGCAAGGCGCCGGACAGGGCAAAAGTAATGCGCACTGGGATGTCAGGAATTTCCACTACCCGCAGCAGGGACTCCAGCAGCAGCCATTCACTGACAAACCCGTTAAAAGGCGGGAGTGCCGCAATGGCAAAGGCACCCACCAGAAAAAATCCTCCGAGCGCGGGCAGCCGCTTCATCAGTCCGCCCAGTTCATCGAGATTGTGGGTGCCCGTGGTAGCGTCGATGCCGCCCGCCCCCAAAAAAAGCAGGGTTTTGAAGGTGGAGTGATTGATCATGTGATAGAGGCCCGCGACCATGGAGGCTCCGCCCAGCAGTGGGTGACCGTAGGCGGCGAAGGTCAGCCCGGCACCGATACCCGCGGTGGCGATGCCCATGTTTTCTACCGAACTTTGTGCCAGCAAGCGCTTCATATCCTTTTCCACCAGCGCGTAGATGATGCCGATGAGCGCGGTCAGGGCGCCACTGCTGAGGATGATCAGTCCCAGATCGGGGGTATGCAGAGCAATGGGAGCATCGATGCGCAAAAAAGCGTAAAGGCCGAGATTCAGTGTGGCGCCGGAGAGGATCGGCGAGGTAGAACGCGGTGCGGTGCCGTGAGCAGCGGGTAGCCAGACATTGAGCGGAATGATGCCCGCCTTCATGCCGAAGCCGAAAAAGGCCAGCAGTCCCGCGACGAGGATGAGGGTGGGTGAGAGATGTGGTATCGCTGCGGCGATACCAACCAACTGCGGGGTGCTGGCGGCAGAAGCCAGCAGCAGCAGGCTCACCAGCCCGGCGAGACTACCCAGTTCGGAGAGCGCCAACGTCAACAACCCCGCCGCCACCGGTTTGCTCTGCCGGGTTTCAAAGGTGATCAGTCCCCAGATGGCTATGGCTGCCAGTTCCCAGCAGAAAATAAAGGAGACGATGGTCGCGGCGGAAAAAAAGCCAATCATCGCCGCCAGGGTGAGCATGACAATGGCGAGGAAAAGGGCACGTCTTCCTTGAGGAAAAGCGCTGGCATCCCGTGCGACGAAGGGCAGGGCAACGGCAAAGACCGAAGCCGTAATCAGGATGAGCAAGCCGCCGAGGGGTGTCTGTACGAAGTCGAATGGCCCAATGATGGGCAGGGCCAACTGAATCAGGGGTTGCGCCGCAAGACCATCGATGGCGATGACGCCCTCAGTGCCCATGAGTACGCAGCCTGTGGTCATGGTACTCCAAGCCAGGACGGACGGGATACGGCGTCCGGGGAGCAGGGCCAGCAACGGGCCAGCGGCGAAGAGCAGGTAGGCGATGATATAGAGCATCAGGGCTGTTCCTTCAGGGCCGTCGGTATGGCACGCCCGACCACCGTCAGCAGTCCGTGCAGAATAGCCAGCGGTGGTGGCGGGCAGCCGGGAATCCATACATCCACCGGGATGATTTTTCCCAGCCCACCGGCACAGGCGAAGCTCTCCCCGAAGATGCCGCCATTCATGGAGCAAACGCCCATGCCCACCACCCGTTTCGGTTCAGGCATGGCGGCGTAGGCCTTGCCGATGGCGGTGCGCATGGCGTCGGTGATGGGACCGGCGACCAGCAGCACATCGGCATCCCGAGGACTGGCGGTGATAAAAATACCCAGCCGGTGCAGGTTGTAGGCGGGCGCATCAATCAGCCGGACTTCGTTGACGCAGGCGCCACAGGCTCCGGCGTCGATATAGAGGACATGCAGGGAGCGCCGGAAGCGGCTGCCCAACGGGGGCAACCCAATCCCGCCGGTACTGGTCCAGGTAAAGTCCTCCGACCAGTGCAGCGCGTTGTCGCCGTGGCGGCAGCGTTGACAGTGAATGCAGCGCGCAAAGTCCACGGCCACTCCTGCAGCGACCGCCTGTAAGGCGCCGGTTGGGCAACCCTGCGCCAGTGCCTCGGCATTGACCACTTGGCTCGCCTGCGGTCGTCCTGGCGTGACGCCCGGCGTCTGCTCTTCCGTTGCGGGCCAAGGTGTCGTTTGAATGCCGCGTTTTAATCCGTAATAAGGCCAGAAGCTCATCAGCGATCATTCTCCGCCACGGAAAGGCCCCAGGTGGCCAGGATGATGGGGAAGTCCTGAAAGGCTGCACCCTCTACCGCCCGCTCAAAAGCATGCCAGTTGCGGAAGCCAGGGGTTCCGAGGCGCAGGCGCAGCACCTGGCCATCGGCAGCGCAGCGCAGCCAGTGGAAGGTTGCTCCAGAGGGTGCCTCTACCCAGGCGAGGGCATGACCTTCCCGAAGGGGGCAGGCAATTCGCACCGGGCCGGTCGGCACGTCCTGAAGTGCCTGGAGGATCAGGGCAGTGCTGATACGGCTCTCGGCAAAAAGGACCCGCAGCCGGGCATAACCATCTCCCTCCTGCTCCACCGGGATGTCCATGGGCAGTGTCTGGTAGTTGCCGTACGGCAGGGTACGACGCAGGTCGATGGCTCGTCCCGAAGCACGGGCGATGGGACCGACCACGCCATAGGTGTGGGCGAGCTCCGGGCTCAGGGCGCCCATTTCCTCAATACGGTCGAGAAAACTGGAGCTGTTTTCCAGCAGAAGCTCCAGTTCTCGCATGCGCCCATTCAGCGTCGGCAGGGTCTCGGCCAATAGGGTGAGCTGCGCAGGGTCAAGATCAAAGTTCAAGCCACCAAGCGTCAGCAAACCGAAGAAATAACGATGTCCGCAGAGCCTCGCGCTGAGCCGCAACAGATCTTCGACAATTCCCTGGGCCATGGCCTTGGCCACGGACAGTGCCGTGGAGCCGGCTATTTCCGCAATATTGGCTGCGTGATGACGGATGCGTTCCAGTTCCGCGATGATCAGGCGCAGGCTCTGGGCGCGGGCGGGCACCGTGCAATCGCCTATTCGCTCTGCTGCCTGACAATAGGCCCAGGCGTGAGCGAAAGCGGAAGCCCCGGCAAAGCGTTCGGCCAGCAGCAAGGCGCGATCCACCGTCTGCCCTTCGGCAATCTTCTCGACGCCCCGGTATTTGTAAAAGAGGCGAGTGTGCAGATAGCGAATCTGCTCGCCCGGGGTCTCCAGCAGCCACAGGCCGGATTCGTTGAAATCCCCCCAGATCGGACCGATGGGGAAGAGGATGGAGCCTTCCTCCTGGAGAATTTTCGGCGGCACCCAGTTTGCTCCGGAGCCATGCACGTCGGGCCGTCGACGACCATCAAAACGGTGTCGCATGGGGTCGAGGCCCTCCGGCCAGTCGTCGTCATGCAGTACAAAATCGCCGAGGAAGGGATGCCCGCTGAAACGCAGGCCGTATAAATCCCAGGCCTCGCGCTCGTGCCAGTCAGCGGCGTGGACGGTGTCACTGATGGCGGGCAATTCCTCCCCCGGACGTACCAGAATTTTCAGTTCGATCAGGCAACCGTCTTCCGGCAGATAGAAAAGATAATGCACGGCGAGGGGGGCTTCCGCTGAGGTCTCTTCCACCAGCAGGGTGGCAAACTCCGCCCGCCAGTGGTTGACCAGTGCAGTGGTCAGGGTGACGAGTTGATCGGCCTTACAGCCGAGTTGCAGCCAGCCCGCATAAATCTCGCGCACCGTGACATCCGTCTGCTGCTGCAACCAGTCACTGATTTTCGCACCGGCCGTCATCCGTGGACCTCCAGCAGGTATGCTGCCTGGTGTACCAGATGGGCGAGGGGCGGTGGCAGATAAAAGCCGAAAATAAAGACCGGAATAATGGCCATGGCCATGGCTGCCAGGCTAGTACGCGGCAGGCGCACCTTAGGCAGCGATCGGCCGGCGGGCTCCCCGAAGGCGATGCGCGAGGCTTGGTAGGCCAGGGCGATGAAGGCCAGCACGATGAAGACGGTGAGCAAACTGGTGGGCAGATACTGGCCGGTGCGGAAACCCGTGTAGAGAATCTCGAACTCCGACAGAAAGAGCGCGAAGGGTGGCGCCCCGGCAATGGCCAGGGTACCGATCACCAGAGCCCAGCCCACTGCGGGTGCGCGACTGATGAGGCCGCGCACCTTGGCGATTTCCTGCGTGCCGAAGACGATCCCCGCCAGTCCCGCCGCATAAAAGCACAGCGACTTGGTAAAGCCGTGGGCGAAGAGCTGATAGACCGTGCCCTGCTCGTGGACGGCGGCGCCGATGCCACAGGCGGTCAGAATGATCCCCATGTGCTCGATGGTGGAGTAGGCAAACATCCGCTTAAAATCATGGACCTGCAAAAGCATGAAGGCGGCGCTGCCGACGGTGATGAGTCCTGCCGTCATATACCAGGCCGCCGGATCATGAATGCCGGGGTTGGATGCCAGCACCGGATAGATGCGTAAGAGCATGTAGAGGGCAGCACTGGTCTCGACGCCGGAGAGCACGGCACAGACCGAAGCCGGAGCCTGGCTGTGGGCATCGGGCAGCCAGGTATGCATGGGCACCAGCCCGGTTTTGGCACCGAAGCCGATCAGCCAGAGGACAAAAGCGAGGAGCAGCAGGGGCGCGGGTATTTGCGGAGCCGCCTTCAGCAGTCCGTCCCAGGTAGGCGGTTGGTCGACGGCGTGGGTGCCGTAATAGAGCATCAGCACGCCGAGCAACGCGATCATCGCCCCCATACTGGTCAAGACCACGTACTTCCATGCCGCTTCCAGCGCTTCGGCACGGTCCTCATAAGCCACCAGAAAGGCCGAGAATACCGTGGTCAGCTCAATGGCAATCCACATCAGAGCAAGGTTGGCGACCAGCGGCACGGCTAAAATCACCAGCGCGAAGATGTTCATCAGGGGGAAATATTCCCGGTAACGAGGTGGCGTTCCTGCGGGATGTTCCTGACGGCGTGCCCGGAGATAACCAATGGCATAGAGGGATGAGGTAAAATAAACGAAGCTCACCGGCAGCAAATAGAGCGCCCCGAGGGCATCCAGCGCAAAGAGGCCATCCGTTCCGGTCAGCAGGCCGTGGCTTTCCACTTGTAGCGCCGCCAGTATGGCGAGTATCGGAGTGATGGCCGCCGCCAGCAGGGTCATATAGGGTGCGGCCCGCCGATTCAATAGGGCGAGCAGCGCCCCGACGAAGGGTATGAGCAGGATGAGTGCCGGTAGCCAGCTAGCGTTCATGGAGTGTATCCATGCCGCCCACCCGCGTGGTGCCGGTCACCCGGCGGATGCTGCGAATCAGCAGGCCGATGACCAGCGCAACAATCGGCACGTCCACCGCTGCGGCAATCTCGGCAATGACCGTCAGATTGTGGACGATGGCGATGGAGCCGAAGAAAGCCCCGTTTTCCATGATCAGGAGGCCCATCAACTGGGCGACACTTTCCCGGCGCAGGGCGACGGTAAAGGCGCCCCAGAGCACCATGATCAGGCCGGTAGGCAAATTCAGTTGCGCAAACGGAGTACCATGGAGGATCGGCAGTACCGGCGCCACAGCGAACCAGCCCACCAGCGCAAGTGTCGCCGCCACCAATACCGAGGCCGAAATGCTCAAGGCCTGATCCACTTCGCGCCGCCCATAGATCTCCTCTCCGGCAGCCCAGCGCAGTACCAGCGGCACCGCAATGACCTTGGTGCTGAAGGTGATCAGCGCCACCCAGAGCAGGTTGATGGCCTGCAAAGCATCGGCCAGCACCAGCGCCGAGGCCGTCAGCGCGACGGATTGCCACATGAAAAAGCGCAGGGTCCCCAGCATCTGTCGGGATACCATTACCCCGAGACCGAGCACGACGAAGAGGGCGGCGATGGAGCCGTCCAGGCTGAGGGCGATGGGACTCACAGTGGCATCCATCAACCGATTCCCACGAGGCGCACGCTGACGGCAAAGAGGCAGATCACGAAGGCCACCGACAAAAATTCCGAAATCCGGAAGAGCCGCAGTTTGGCGAGGGTGGTTTCGATGAAAGCGAGCACAATCACAAAAGCCAGCAGCTTGATGAGCACCAGGCCGATCGCGGCGAGTATCGCCGTCCATTGCGTACCCTGTGCGAGCCCCCACGGCGTCACCAATACATTGACGAAGATCATGGCTAGCACCATTAGTTTGGTTGTCCCGCCCCATTTTATGAGTGCTGCGCTGGTACCCGAATATTCGAGGCCTTTGGAGTGACTGATCATGGCAATTTCTACCTTGCCTGCGGCGCTGTCTACCGGAATGCGTCCCTCATCCGCGAGAATGAGCAGGAAAAAGGCGAGAATCACCAGTAAGTGCGAAGGTTGCAGCATGCTGCCCCACGATGCCCCCCAGGTGGCATTCACAAAATAGGGGATGGTGCTGTTCGCCACATAGGACACACTAAAAAACACCATGATGAACACCGGTTCGGCCAAAAAACCGACCATGTGGGTGCGGCTGGCGCCCACCGCAGCGTAGACATTGCCCGTGTCCATGCCCGCCAGCGCGACAAAAAACCCGGAAACAGCCATCAGAAAGCCCACCGCGACCATATCCCCCATGAAGGCAAAAAAGAGGGGGTAGGCAGTCAGCGCCGGAATCAGCAGCACCACAAACATCGGCATGACAAAAGCGATAATCGGCGCAAAACGGAAAACCCAGGTGGACTCCTCGGAGATGACTTCATCCTTGCCGAACAGCTTCCAGATATCCCGGTAGGTCTGCCAGATGCTGGGTCCGCGTTTGCCCTGAATGATTTCTTCCAGGCGATGTAGCACACCTTCGACCAAGGGGGCGAAAATCAGCAAAAAAGCGACCTGTGCGAGGTTTAACGCGAAACGCGTCCCCAGTGCTGTCATGGGTGTCTCCTGCTGATCACGAGAAACCCACCTTGTAGCCCAGCACTGCCAGCACATTGCCAATGCCCATCAGTCCCAGCGCCCACTTCCAGCGCGCGCCCTGTACCCAGTAACCAAGTACCAGACCTACACCCATCAGGGTGAGATTAGCCGCAACAAGCGGTAGAAAAATCAGTCGCGGAAAGAGTACGGCCAGGGCCAACGGTATGGCCGCCCCGCCGAAACTGCTGGCGGTTGCAAGGCTCGCCATAAACCAGGAGTTACGCAAGGTTTGCAGGCCCAGGTCGCTTTTTTGCAGAGCATGGGCAGAAGCCATATTCAGTTGCTTCGCCATGCGTACCAGATCATTACGCAGCCCGGCGTATTCCGCTACCCATAGGGGTAAGAAGCCTGATGCAGAGGTGATAATGCCAATACGAAAGGCCTGCCAGACGTCGATGCCGCCCGTCATCATCTTTTGACTGGCGAGCACGAGCGCCGTGCATGTTCCGTCGGCAAGGCCAAGTACTATGGGAAATATTTCCCGGCGCGATATTTTCATTTGCTAGCCCGTCGCCGGTAATCGACCATGCGATTGCCGACGACAATTTCCTCGACACCATGCACGGCGGCACCACTTTTTTCGATGGCCGCGAGCAATCCGATATAATCGATATTGTCACCTTCCACATTGATCAGTGTGCCGACTGTTTCCTGATCGACTTCTTCCACCGAAATGTTAAAACCCTCCACACCGCTGACTTTTTCGATAGCGGCGGCAATATCGAACAGACTGGGCTGAGCAAAAGCCTTATCAACATCCAGTACGAGCCTTCTGATACGCATTTTATAAAGTGCTCCCTGTGATTCTAATGTGGCCGTCCCATATGGACGGCGCGGACCACCCACTCAATATCTTCGACAATATTCTCAGGTTCACAGGGCGTCCGATAATGACCAATCAACAGGCAGGGCTCAGCAGTGCCAGGGCCGGACAGTACGGAATCCTTCACAGGCACAACATGGGCTGATCCGTTGTGGCATATCCACAGCGCTACGCCGATACGCGGGTATTCACTGGCTTTACGGACGACGCGCTCTGCCAGTGCATCCACTGACTGTTTAAGTCGAATGACCATCGTTATCTGCTCCCTTTGCCAGCAGTTCTCCTGCAGCAACGCGTATTGCATGGGCTTCATGTTGCTGTAATTGCCGTAAGGCAGCGGTTTTCTCGGCGCCGTCCGGCAGTTTGGCTATGGCCTCGACAACGGCCATTCCCTGCACCACATCAATAGGCCAGTTCATGGCGCATTCCGCCAGCGGCCCTGCCGCACCGTCACGTCTGTGATTCTGCAAGCTGAGAATAGCTCCCATCCGTACTTCGGAATGGGGATTTTTCAGCGCCCAGATCAAGCGGTTGTAGTACGGTGTGTGACGTTCCCAGCCCTCAACATCTTGCCCGCAGGTCGGACAGATGATTGAGCCGATGGGCATTTCCGCATAACAGAGCGGGCAGTAATGATGGTTCATTCGCAGCCGCAATCGGCTTCCCAGCGCAGAATATGGCCTGGTGGCACCAATTCCCGCAGGTGCGGCATCACGATGTCCACCGTCTCTGGTTCATCAAAAAATTCCAGCACCAGCGGCAGATGGACGTTGAAATGCATAATGTCATCAGCAAAAACCTCGCCTTTGCTGCCAAAACCCGCGATACCGCGAAAGGCGGTAACACCACGCACCTTGTACTGATCATGGAGCATGCGGAAAATATCTTGCATAAGATTGTGTCCGCTATGCTTGTCACCTTCTTTAATGTAAATACGTACTACAGATACGGTTGTCATGAGTCACCTCTCAAATACTGCGCGAAACCCAGGCACCGGAAAAAGTCGCACCCAGACATAAAACCATTGTCGAAAATACATAGATGAGGCCCTTAACCGGCTCGCCATTTTCAAAAAGTACCAGTGTTTCCACAGAAAAAGTCGAAAAAGTGGTGTAGGTGCCTAATCCGCCAGTAAGTATGCCTGTGCGTAATTCTGGACTCACAGAGATACGATCCAAGGTCTCAAAAAACAGAAACCCCATGAGAAAACAGCCCATCACATTGATACTCAGAATCGCCCATGGAAAATTACGGCCAAACACGGTCTGCACCAGCAAATTCTGACCATAGCGCGCCCAGACGCCAATCAAGGCAAAAAAAGTAACATATCCGAATGTTGCGAACATCCTTACTCCTTCCTATTACAAATAAAAGACGCTGCCCAAAATGACGATCAACAGTATCCCGATATAAGCGAGATAGGCGTTGAGTGAGCCATTTTGCAAGGTCAGACCAATCCGGTCGCTGAGATTCTGCACCAGGCGTACTGCCGGGCGAAACAACCAGGGTCCAAAGACGGGGGCCTGACTGTAATTGAAGTGCACCTCATGAACGAAATAATGGCGGTCCGTATGGCTTTTTTCGGTATTGGTGCTGGGCCGGTACACAAAGCTATAAAATTCCCGCAGTGCATTGGAAAAAGCCAGCGCAGTCACCGCATTGTCCGCCGGTATCCGGCGCAGGCCGTGACCCCATACGGGTACCCGGCGGCGGCCGTGACTGTGCTGGCTCCAGCCCAGCAAACCCAGGGGAATCAGTGCCAGTAATACTCCCATGAGCAGCAACAAAGGGGGCGAAATAAAGGCGAAATGAGGAGTCAATGGCACCAGTATCGGGCCGCGCACCATGGCGGCCACAGCGGCGGGAACGGCGGGCCAGCCGTCCCGGACCAGTGCCGCTAATGTCCAGGGCAGCGCCACGGCATAGGCCAGCACCAAAAGACCCAGACCCAGAAGCGGCCAGCGGCCCGTGACTTCGGTCGGGTTTTCCTCCCGTCCCAGCAGGCCGATGCCGAAGACTTTGACCATGGTCGCCAGGGCAATGGCAGCGGTCAGGGCCAGGCCAGCACCGCTCAGCGCCAGCGCTACCCGGGCGGCAGAAGAAGTCAGATGGAAATCCTGAAACACGGTTTGAAAGAGGTACCATTCGCTGGCAAAACCCGCCATGGGCGGCATGGCGGCGAGACTCATGGCCCCGAACAGGGCGCCGATGCCTAAAGTCCAAGGGGCGAGGGCCAGTACCCGGCTCTGCGCGATCTGATAGTTGCCGCGCACCGCCGCCACCCGATCGGCGCTGAGCATCATGGCACCCTTGGCCAGACTATGGCCGCCGAGATGAATCAGGCCTACCGTCCAGGCCAGAGTCGTCAGCATGGACAGGCCGTCGGCCCGGAACAGGGAGGCGGCACCCAGCGCGACCACCGCCAGCCCCGCATTTTCCGCCGTAGAAAATGCCAGCAGGCGTCGCCAGTCTTCCTGTTGAAAGGCGTAGAGAATAGCGAGGATGGCGGATACCGTCCCCAGGGCCACCAGCAGAATGCCCACACCGGTGGCGGCGCTGACCGGCAACCAGTCGAGCATGGCCCGTCCCAGGGCGAAATACGCGACGTTCAGCACAATGCCGGAAAGCAGTGCCCCCGAAGCACCACTGCCACTCCCGTAAGCACCCGGATACCATTCGTAAAAGGGCAGGATGCCGAGCTTGGCGCCGAAGCCGATGATAAACAGCACCGCCACTCCGAAGGCCGCCGTGCCATAAGTGGACCAGCTCGCTGCCCAGACGGCAAACTGCGTATCGCTCGCGCCGAGCAGCACCAGGCAGAGCAACAACGCCACCGCGCCGATTTCCAACAGGGCCAGCATATAGAGACTGGCCTGCCCGCCGCGTTGGGTTTCCTGCAGGCCGACCACCGAGGGTCAGAATCAGGCCGCCGCCGAGGATATCCCCCATATCGGACAGGGGCAGCGGGAAATTGGTCAGCACCGGAATCAGCATCAGCACGATGAGCATGGCGGTAAAAGCCACCACCGGCGCCCAGAAAAACACCCAGGACGCAGATTCCAGTATCAGCAGGGTTTTGTGGAAGAGTTTCCAGAGATCCCGATAGGGCTGGAATATGGACGGCCCTTGTCCGCGCTGAACGCGCTCTTCCATGGTGACAACGAAGCCGTGCAAGAGCGGTGATAACCATATCACCGTCAAGACTTGTCCACACTGCAAGACGATATCGCCGAGCATGCCTCCCCCTTTATATAGGTTTCCAACTCCCCACCGCCCGACCTTGCGATCAGGATCAGTAGCAGTCATTAGCCTATAAAGGCGGTTATTGGGCGGACTCCATCGCCACTCATGTTAATTATAGTAGTAAAGCGTGATGGCTAGGTCAAGCAGTTAAAAGTAATTAAAAAATAACATTTTTACAATCATTATAGTGCTTCGGTCGGTTGAGCCGTTACTCGCACGTTCGGGTGCTTTTCGGAACTGGGTCTCCATAGATAGTGATGATGACATGCTGCGCGAGATTCACAGTGCAGTTGACCTATCGCAACTAACCCATGTTTGACACTCTACTAATTTTTCTCGTTTACTACCGATAGCCGCGACACGCAAGATCGGCGAGACAGGAGCATTTATGGACAGCCGTATTGAAGATATCATCGCCCGCGAAATTTTGGACTCACGGGGTAATCCCACGGTGGAAGTAGAAGTATTCCTGGCCGACGGCAGCCGCGCCCGGGCGGCAGTACCTTCCGGTGCCTCCACCGGCAGCAGGGAAGCAGCAGAGTTGCGCGACGGCGATCCGCGTCGCTATGACGGCAAGGGTGTGGAAAAAGTCATTCGGAACATTGAAGAAATCATCGCCCCGGACCTGCAGTATCTGAATGTCCGGGAACAGAAGGCCATCGACGACACCCTTATCGGACTGGACGGCACCGACAACAAAAGTCGGCTTGGCGCCAATGCCCTGCTCGGCGTCTCCATGGCCTGCGCCCGCGCTGCGGCCAACTACAGCGATCTGCCCCTCTACGCCTATCTGGGCGGCCCAGGCGCCACCCGCCTGCCGGTCCCCTGTTTCAACGTACTCAATGGTGGCGTTCACGCCCACTGGCAAGGCGCCGACTTCCAGGAGTGCATGCTGGTGCCCTATGGCGCGAACACATTCCGTGAAGCCCTGCGTTGGGGGGCGGAAATCTATCACGCCCTGCAGGCCATCCTGCTGGAGAAACATCTCTCCGTCGGCGTCGGTGATGAAGGCGGTTTTGCGCCGATGGTGTCCTCCAACCATGAATCCTATGATCTATTGCTGGACGCCATCCGTAAGGCTGGGTTTGAACCGGGCCGGGACGCCGGCATCGCCATCGACCCCGCATCCTCGGAGTTTTTCAAGGACGGCGTCTATCAGCTACGTACCGAGAAGCGGGCCATCAGCAGTGTGGAGATGGTGGCCTACTACGAAGAAATCGTCCGCAATTATCCGGTGGTTCTGCTGGAAGATGGCCTCGCGGAGAACGACTGGGAGAGCTGGAAGTTGCTGAATGAGAAGCTCGGTGGCGTCATCGAACTGGTTGGCGACGACATCTTCTGTACCAACCCCAAAATCATCACCCGCGCCATGGAAGACAATATTGCCAACGCCACCCTCATCAAACTCAATCAGATCGGTACGGTGACCGAGACCATCACCGCCACACGGCTGGCGCAATATCACGGCTGGGGGGCCTTTGTCTCGCATCGCTCCGGCGAAACCACCGACGATTTCATCGCCGACCTCACCGTCGCCCTGGATACGGGGCATCTGAAGTCGGGTGCTCCGGCGCGTGGCGAACGGGTGGCCAAGTACAACCAGTTGCTGCGTATCGAGGAAGAACTGGGCAGCGCTGCCAGCTTCGCTGGTAAACACGCGTTTTGCCGACCGGTCCGTTTCTGAGCACGTCCCGTACAAGTATCTGTACCAGTGGCCAGGCGGACTTCAAGTGCAGGGCAGCTCGAAAAACCTTTCCATTTCGATTGTAAGGAACGCCTGAAAACCCGCTGGGCGCAACTGGAAGCCCTAGTGGGTGCGCCGAAAAGGGTCGAGCAGATTGCCGCCGATATTCTGGATCACTGGGAAAAGCGCAAGAGCATCCTGTCCGGTAAGGCCATGATCGTCGCCATGAGCCGCCGAATCGCCGTGGAACTCTATAATGCCATCACCAAACTGCGTCCAGACTGGCACAGCGATGACGACACCCAGGGCCGCATCAAGGTGGTTATGACCGGAAACGCCAGCGATCCCATCGAATGGAAGCAACACATCCGCACCAAAAGAGGTTGTGAGGATATTGGCGACCGCCTGAAAGATCCCGATGACCCCCCTGCCGGGGTGCAACCCCTAGAGATCGTCATCGTGCGGGATATGTGGCTGACAGGATTCGACGCCCCGGCCCTGAACACCCTCTATGTGGACAAGCCCATGCGTGGGCACAGCCTCATTCAGGCCATCGCACGGGTCAATCGGGTATTTACCAATAAGTCTGGGGCCTAGTGGTGGACTACATCGGCATCGCCCAGGACCTGAAAAACGCCATTGAGACGTACACCCGATCCGGTGGCAAGGGCAATCCAGCGGAAACCGTGCAGGCTGCGATAAAGGTACTGCTGGAAAAGCTGGATATCTGCCGTAGCATTTTCCATGATTGCGATTATCAGGACTATTTGACTGGGGATGGTTCCGAGAAGGTCGCCACCCTGCGTAAGGCCACCGAGTTCATCCTGTCCCAAGAGATCACAGAAGAAGGCATCAAGAGGCGGTATCGAAATGCCACATCCGGCCTGAAAAAGGCGGCAACTTTGGCCGACGGCGATGACATGGTAGAACGCTGCCGCACCGAGATCGTATTCTTCCTGAGTGTCCGCGCCACACTAGACAAGACAAGCGACGCGGAATCCCTGGTGGAAGAGCAGGAATATGCCATCCGCCAGTTGATCGACCAATCGATTGCCCCGGAAGGTGTGGTGGACCTGTATGCCGTGGCTGGACTACCCAAGGGCGAAATATCCCTGCTGTCCGATGCCTTCATCGAGCAGATTCAAGCCATGCCAGAAAAGAATCTGGCCCTGGAAATGTTGCGTCGCCTGTTGCAGGACAAGGTACGCAAAGAGGGCAAGGGCAACCTGATCCAGAGCAAGGCGTTTTCAGAGAAGCTGGAAGAAGCCCTGCGCAAATACCACAACCGCTCGGTGGATACCGTTGAGGTGATGCAGGAACTCATCGAGCTGGCCAAAGCATTACAGGCGCTGGATCAACGCCATGCTGCACTGGGCCTCAGCAAGGACGAAGCGGCATTTTATGATGCCCTGGCGACCAATGATTCCGCCGTACAGGCCATGGGTGACGATGCCCTGAAAATGATTGCAAAAGAGGTGGCCGATACCGTGCGCCAAAACACCCGCATCGACTGGTCCATCCGCGAACAGGCGCCCCGAGTTCGACAGTTCATCGGCAAAAATCGTCAATTTCGTAACGTCGCCCCAGCATTCATAGGGGTTTCAGCGCGTATTTTCTAAAACTTCTGTGGTGGCACGTTTTATCACTTAGGCTCTTTTATTGACATGCCTATGAACGCTGATAAAGTGGCGGCATGCATGTGAAGATCACCACCTCCGGCAGCCGCCGCTATGTCCAGCTTGTCGAGTCCTACCGGGATGATGCCGGAAAGGTCAAAAAGCGTACCGTCGCCACACTTGGGCGGCTGGATCAGGTCGACAGTCAGTTGAATGCCGTGATTCAGGGCCTGATGAAGGTCAGCGGCCAGGTACCCACCCCGACGCCAATGATTTCTCCACCATCCATCGCTTTTGAAGCAGCGCGTGCTTTTGGCGATGTCTGGGCCTTGACCGAACTCTGGAAGGAGCTGGGGTTCAGCGCCCTACGTCAGGTGTTCCGCAAGACCCGCCATACGACCGATGTGGAAGCGCTGATCCGGGTGATGGTCCTCAACCGGCTCTGCGATCCCGAATCGAAACTGGGCGTACTGCGCTGGGTGGAAACCGTCGCCTTGCCGGATGTCACCGTGACAACGATTACCCACCAGCAACTCCTGCGCAGCATGGATGCCCTGATGGAGCAACAGAGTGCCGTAGATGCTGTGGTAGCCGGACTGTTGCGCCCCCTGATCGATCAGGACCTGTCCGTGGTCTTCTATGACCTCACCACGATCCGCAGTGAAGGCCTGGTCACGGTTCCCCAGGACGTCCGTCAATTCGGGATGGCCAAGGAAGGTCTGATCGCTCGCCAGTTCATGCTGGGGGTCGTGCAGACTGCAGAAGGTTTGCCGATCTACCATGAGGTCTTCGATGGCAACACCGCTGAGACCAAAACGCTGCTGCCGACCCTGGGCAAAGTGCTGGAGCGCTTTCCGACAGTGCGGCGCCTGGTGCTCATCGCGGATCGCGGGTTGTTGAGTCTGGACAATCTGGAGGCGTTGCAGGCGATCCGGCTGGCCAACGGGCAGTCGCTGGAGTTTATCCTGGCCGTACCGGGGCGGCGGTACCATGAATTTACCGATCTGCTGGATAGTTTCCAGCGGGAGTCGTGCAACACTGCCACTGAAGAAGTCATCGGTGAGCGCACCTGGAACGACCTGCGGCTGGTTATCGCCCATGATCCCATGACGGCGGCGGACCAGACCGCCAAGCGGAATGCGCGGATCGAAGCGCTGATTACTCAGGGCGACCAGTGGGCCGGCAAACTGGATGATCAGGACGACGGCAAAAAGCATCGGGGACGCAAACTCTCCGACAGCGGTGCCAAGGCACGCTTCTACCATGCCGTCTGCGAGGCGCATTTATCGCGCATCATCCAAGTCGATATGGCCGCACAGCAGTTTAGCTACGACATCGACAAAAGCGCACGCACCCTGGCGGAAAAGATGGATGGCAAGCTCCTGCTCGTGAGCAATGTGCAGGACCTGTCACCGGCGGAGGTCGTGGCCCGCTATAAGTCTCTCGCCGATATCGAGCGGGGCTTCAAAGTGCTCAAATCCGAGCTGGAAATCGGCCCGGTCTACCACCGCCTGCCCGACAGGATACGGGCGCACGCAGCGATCTGCTTCATGGCGCTGATTCTGCATCGGGTCATGCGCAGTCGTTTACGTGCGAGTCACACCGGGCTGACGCCGGAACGAGCCTTGGAGCAACTCCACCGCATTCAGCATCACCGAGTTCGTCTCAATGGCGCCCCACCCGTATCCGGGGTGTCTTCCATCCAGGAATGTCAAAGCGAGGTTCTGCATGCCCTCCGGGTAAAAAAACCAGCCGCGTCTCAGCAATTGACGCTGTTGTAGTGGAGCGTTTTGAAATCGCTATTTTCAATATCAAGGAGTTGCGAGATTAACTGTCGAACTCGGGAGATCCTTTTCAAATACCCGGGTAGCGCCTTCCCGGACGCGGCGGGTATAGTCAGCCGTGGTGGGGTTGCGACACAGATAACCTTGACGGATCAGAAGGCCAAATTTTGCTTCCAGGCTGAGGTGGGTTTCCAGCGGCTCAAAATAGCCTTTAAGCCGCGAGATGCAATGGGCGCGCAGATGCGCGGGATAATCGCGCTCCGCCGCGTTGAAGGTGGGTGGAGCCGCCATGGCCAGCAAGGCATCATGCGTGGACATGGGAGGCGGCAATTTTGCGATAAAGGGGTTATCCCGATATTCGGGCAACGTGAGGTCCTCATCCGCCGTGGTCGTCATCGCCCTGATCCTCCCGTTGCCCGCGCATAATATCCGCTATCCCGGGGAGACGATAATCGTCGGTCTCTTTTGTTTTGGGAAAAGGCAGGACTGCCGCAGTTCCCGGCGCTTCCTCACCGGGAGGAAGCATCCTGAAAGCCTCCCGCTTTCTGTTTTCCTGACTCTCCTTGCTACGATTTTCGCGGATGTTTCCTATCCGCTGACGCGCGCTGCCAGAGGGTGGGGGTGCTTCCGATCGCATGGCTTCCGCCTCATTCACGATCCCCTTAATTTTTTCATTCAAGTTGATGCGGCCACGAAGGGCTTGCGGCTCATGATTCCTTTGGCTTCGCCTCTCTTCGCCATTTACCTGAAGAATTTCCCATAGCATTCGACCCCGATGATGACGGCTTTTCTCTGTGAGCGTGCAGGGGATAAATTTCCCGCGCTTGACGTCTTCGTGCAGATAAATCTCGTCCATGTGGCGAGGATCATAGGAGATTCGAACTTTCCAGCGTCCCTTTTGGCGTGCGCGTTCGAACCAGTGCTCTTCCATCGCTTTTTCACAGGTGTAAAAGCAGGTCGCATAGCGGATTCCTGTAGCGGTGACGGTCGCATCGTCGCTCGGCATCAAGCTCAACTGGACTTTTTCCGGCGCGAATGCGCGTAAGCTGCCACTACGATGGGCAACACCCCACTCCCACAACTCGCAAGGAATTTCCGGTACCCGGTCGGCGATCATATCCGGTGACTTTTCATATTCACTGAGCGGGTGCTGATTGTTGTAATACAGGATGCAGTAGAGAATGATGCGGGTGAACTGGTCTATATCGAGAGTCGCGTCGAGGCGGTAGTCCCTGGCGCCGCGCTCTTGGTAATCCGGAGCAACAAAGCCCGGCGTAAAGGCCTTGAAACGCCCGGGAAGCAAACGAAACCGCTGTTCCACGATGCCTTTCCAGTCCGCATGGTACGGTGCGGCATTCTCGACGTGCACCTGATAATTCTTGATGAGCGTCTCTATGGTCTTGCCCGCAATTTCTCCCTTATCGCCCAGCAAGACGTCGGGCATGGCCTGACACGGCCAATCCGCGTCCTGAATATCAACACCGAACTGACGGCAATAGGCCACTTTTGACGTTACGGCGTTCGTCAGCGCCATCATCGCGCTGACCCAGGACGGACCTTCCAGGCCCACGTATACGCCCGTAATCATTCTGCTGAAAACGTCTATCAAGATATAGAGTACGGGTCGCCCCACGATCATGGTGCGGTCGTATCTGGAAACCAGGTATACGTCCGCGATGGTGGCATCAATCTGATAACGCGATGCCGGGCCAACGGTTTCGGCCGTGGAGGATCCCAGGATTGCCCGCATATCCTTGTCATATACTCTGGGGGTGCGGCGTATACGATCCAGACGGAAGACGTCGTTATCCTTCTCATACCAGTAGCGGAATTGCCGCAAGCTGGGAATATCTTTTTGCGGAACCAGTTCCTGCTGGCCGGTGTGTTCGTTGATGACGCGTTCGCAAAAATTATCGGCAATCAGCTCGTCGTAGGCACCCCGAAAATCCAACTGACTATTGGTGATGAACTTCTTTGTGGCAACAGCACGAAATAGCTGCCGCATCTCTGACGTCACGTTGACGCCCAGATCATCTCGATCAGGAATGCGCCCGCGTTTTTTTTCAGAAACGGACTTGTCTTTGCCCAGCCCACCACACCGCGCATAATCAGGCAGTAGAGCGTTGGGTGTCATGCCGCGCTGCCAATACCGTCGCAAAAAACGGTAAATCGTTTGCTTGGTTACTCCAGATTCTTCCATGCCTCTTTTAACCGCTTCACTACGGGCAATGGCATCGAAAATGGCCGGTTGATCAAAAATCAGCGGACGAATCGTCTCCCAAGCGGAGTCGCGTTTGTCTCGGTAGACCTCTGATATGTTTTCATCCGCCAGTGCGAGTAGCCATGGGTCATTCTCAACCACACGCCACTCGCCGGCATCGCGCATCTTCTCTATTTCTTCCGCTTGGTAGAATTCTGGCAGAGCATTGGCATCGCGAATGTCGATGGCATATAGACCCCGCATTCCTGGATCAATCCAGAGCACACGCTCAACTCGGTGTTCCTCTGGAAACTCCAGCAAAAGATTCACAGACAAATCCTTCATCCGCTGGCCCTCCTGGATTCATCCGTGGGCACCTGAAATTGACGCAATGGCCAGGTGTCCGTAATAGCCGTATCCATGGGACAGGAAATCGCCTTCCGTGCCAAGAGGTGACGGATAAGCAGGAGACTGTCGCCCACATGCATAGCAAGTTGCTGGTCCATGGCCAGACAGAATTGCCTCAAGGTGGTTGCGGGATGGGACGGGAGTGCCCGCAACAGCAGGCGTGCCTTTTCTTGATAGTAACCTTCGTAAGGCGCGGTCAATTGGTCAAGTGTAATATAGGGATGCAGCCATGCAATGTTGGTGACTATTGCTTCGGGGATATCTCGCTCAGTAATGATTCCCCAGTCCACGCCCTGCTGTACCCAATAGCGCCGTTCGATTTCCAGCTTATCAATGACGCGAGGTTTCTCGAGTTCGCTGGCGGGCTTGACGGCACGGGCCAACTGCCTCAGCTTCCCTTCATAAGCGATATCGACCAAAAAATCCGTAGTCATGACTATTTCTGTAGCGGCGTCTCGCGGATGCTTTATATCGAGATCCGCGGCAATACGGCGGGTGTATTCACGGTCGAGGGGATACTGCTCGCGGATGTCCGTAACGGTATCCGCCCAGTCAAACTGGTAAAAAGTATCTCGCTCAATGTCGGAGAGGAAGTGGTGTACGCGGCCGGTCTTGATTCCGGCAATTCGATGTGAGCGGCCATAGGAGGCCACATCCTGTATGGTCAGCCACGGCTTGTAACTTGTACCGCGGCCTTGCCCTCGCCCTTCTTTCTGGAAGCGCGCGATTTTGCCTTCATCAAACTCGTAACGCCAACGAGCCATAGTAGGTATCCCCAACCTGGTGATCTGTGGATCAGCATACACCTTCATTCCAAAGCTGAAAATGCAGGATGATACTTTTTTGTTCAGGATGAAACTATTTTGTCCGGGATGATACTTTTTTGTCCGTTAACAAACATCTTTATTTTATCCATACACCTCACTCCACCGTCACGCTCTTCGCGAGGTTACGCGGCCGGTCCACATCGGTGCCCTTCACCAGCGCCGCGTGATAGGCCAACAACTGCACCGGGATAGCGTGGACGATGGGGGAGAGCAGACCGGCATGACGCGGCAGACGCAGCACATGCACGCCCTCGCTGGCGTTAAAGTGGCTGTCCGAATCGGCAAAAACATAGAGCTCACCGCCACGGGCGTGGACTTCCTGCATATTGGCGGCCAGCTTTTCGAGGAGGCGGTCATTGGGTGCGATCACCACCACCGGCATGTCGCGGTCTACCAGGGCCAGGGGGCCATGCTTCAATTCGCCCGCGGGATAAGCCTCGGCGTGGATATAGGAGATTTCCTTGAGTTTGAGCGCGCCCTCCAGCGCGATGGGGTAGTGCAGGCCGCGCCCCAGAAAAAGCGCATGGTCCTTGCTGGCAAAACGCGCCGCCCAGCCCTGAATCTGCGGCTCCAGGTTCAGGGCGTGCTGAACACTGCCCGGCAATTGCCGCAAGGCGTCCAGGTGATCCGCCTGCTGCGCATCGTGCAGACGCCCCTGCGCCTTGGCCAGGGACAGGGCCAGCAAATAAAGCGCCGCCAGCTGGGTGGTGAACGCCTTGGTCGAAGCCACGCCGATCTCAGGGCCGGCCCGGGTCAGGAAACGCAATGCCGACGCCCGCGGAATGGCGCTCTCCGCGACATTGCAGATGGCCAGCGTGCGGGTATGGCCGAGTTCCTTGGCACGGCGCAAGGCCTCGAAGGTATCCAGCGTTTCACCAGACTGCGAGAGGGTCACCACCAACTGGCGCGGGTTCGGAATGGAATCCCGGTAACGATACTCGTGCCCCAGCTCGGCCTGCGCCGGAATCCCGGCAATGCTTTCCAGCCATTGGCGCCCCACCAGTGTCGCGTAGTGACTGGTGCCGGAGGCCAGAAACAGCACACTATCCACATCCCGGAAAACGTCCGCGGCGTCTGCACCCCAGAGATCCGCCAGATCGAGCTGGCTGTTCAGCGCACCCTCCAGGGTGTCGGCCAGGGCGCGGGGTTGCTCGTGGATTTCTTTCTGCATGAAGTGACGATAAGGTCCCAGATCAACAGCCGCCGCACTGAGCTGGCTCCAATGTTCTTCACGCTGCTGCGGCGCCCCGGCCTGATCCGTAATCTGCAAAGCCCGGCGCTGCAGCAAGGCCACATCACCATCTTCCAGATACAGCACACGCCGGGTCACCGGCAGCAACGCTGCCACGTCCGAGGCAAAGTAATATCCGTCATCGGCGATGCCCAGCAGCAGCGGGCAGCCCATCCGTGCCACGCACACGGTCTCCGGGTCGCGGGTCGAAATTACCGCGATGGCATAAGCGCCACGCAGATCACCCACCGCCAAGCGGGTCGCCGAAAACAAATCCGGGGCCGTCTGCCGATAATGGTGTACCAGATGCGCGATGACCTCCGTATCGGTCTCGGAGGTGAAGGCGTATCCCGCCACTTCCAGACGCGCACGCAAGGCATGAAAGTTCTCGATGATGCCGTTATGGACCACAGCGATCTGTTCATGGGAGATCATGGGGTGGGCATTGCTTTCGGTGACGCCGCCATGGGTGGCCCAGCGCGTGTGGCCAATGCCCACCCCGCCCTGCAAGCCACGCTCGGCAACGGCGGCAGCCAGCTCAGCAACGCGCCCCACGCTGCGCACCCGCAGCAATTCTGTGCCTTGCGTTTCCTCCTTCAGGATCGCCAAGCCGGCTGAATCATAGCCGCGATACTCCAAACGCCGCAGCCCTTCCACAATCATGGGGACCAAATCTGTTTGGCTCACTCCACCGACAATCCCGCACATAATCCTGCTCCCCTGTAATCGAAGACAATGCCGGTACTATCTGGCGCTATTTTTTCTCACACCGTGGCCGCTGCCAATGCGGAACAGTACGCTGCGGACTGCGACTCAGCGTCAAAGCACCCGCTGGAACCTCTTTGGTAATGGTGCTGCCCGCACCGATGGTGGCGCCGTCGCCGACGGTCACCGGCGCCACCAACTGGCTATCCGAGCCGATGAACACATCATTGCCGATAATGGTGCGGTGCTTGTTGGCGCCGTCATAATTGCAGGTAATCGTACCCGCGCCCACATTCACTCCGGTACCGATCTCCGCATCACCGATATAGCTCAGGTGATTGGCTTTGCTGCCGGCACCAATTTTTGAGGCCTTTACCTCGACATAGTTACCGATATGTGCGGCTTCGCCGATCTCCGTTCCCGGGCGAATTCGCGCAAAAGGTCCAATCCGTGCCCCGGCGGCAATTCGCGCACCTTCGATGAGGCTGTAGGGCAAAATTTCCACATCATCGCCAATCTGTACGTCCTGCAAAATCGCACCGGCACCCACGCGTACGCGATCGCCCAAATGCACCGCACCAACAAACAACACATTGGGATCCACCCAACAGTCCTGGCCGCAGGTGACCTCACCACGAATATCGATACGTGCCGGGTCCGCCACCCGTAATCCCCGCATCTGCAGAGCACGCAATTGCTGCCGCTGAAACACGCGTTCCAGATCCGTCAACTGCATGGGGTCATTCACCCCCAGGGCCTCAGTCGCATCCGCCAGCGTAAAGGGCCAGACGGCATAGCCATCCGCCCGCGCGGCCAACACCACGTCCGTCAGATAAATCTCACCCTGCGCATTCTGGGCCGACAGTCCTTGTAACCACCCCTGCAGAGGCGCCACCGGCAATATCATCATCCCAAGATTTACTTCGCGGATGACGCTTTCGTCCGGCTGACAGTCCTTGTGCTCACGAATACCCTGTACCTGACCGTTCGCATCGCGGAGAATCCGCCCGTAGCCGTGGGGTTCGCTGAGGGATGCAGTCGTCAGGCCTAGTCCTGATGCCGGAGTTTGTTGGAGAAATTCGCGCAGTGTCGCAGCCGTCAAGAGCGGCACATCACCATACAACACCAATACCCGTTCCGCTCCCGTGAGGCCGGGTAATGCGGATTTCAACGCATCACCGGTGCCGAGCTGCTGGACCTGCGCCCACCAGCTTACCGGCGCGGCAGGGAAGGCAGTCTGCACGGCATCGCCGCCGAAACCGATCACCACGTGGATACGCCGTGGCGACAACTCCGCCGCTGTAGCCAGCACGTGGGCAAGCATTGGTTTGCCTCCAAGCGCTTGCAGCACCTTCGGCAAAGCAGAGCGCATGCGCGTGCCCTGCCCGGCGGCGAGTATTACGATATCCGTCAACATAGCACTATTCACCTCCACAAAATCCGCCAACACTCCGGCCCAACTGCCCTACCATAAATAAACCCCAGTGGCCTGATGGCGACTGGGGTCTGTATGATACGCCTGAACCAGCATGCGAGCTCGCCGGAGCGTTAGCGCAGCAGCCCCTGTTCCCGCAAACGGCGCACCGTCTTCAGACGCGCGATCTGCTCCAGCAATTCCGCCTGAGCCGCCGCATACTCCATCTGATCCGTCTGCCCGGCCATCCGTGCTTCAGCTGCCTGCTTGGCCGCTATGGCTTTGGCTTCATCGATGTCCGTCGCCCGCTCTGCCGAGTCGGCCAGCACCGTTACCAGATGGGGCTGAATCTCCAGCACCCCGCCATTGACGAAAAGATACTCCGTCTCTGTACCATGTATAATCCGCAACTCACCAGGACGCAGCCCGGTCAGCAGCGGGGCATGGCGCGGCAGAATGCCGAGTTCGCCCATCTCGCCGGGGGCCACCACCATATCGGCGACCCCCGAGTAGATGCTGCCCTCGGCACTGACTACCTGCACATCTATGGTCATCGCCATGGCTTAGCCCTGCTGCAACTTCTGGGCCTTGGCAAGCGCTTCGTCGATGGTACCTACCATGTAGAAGGCCTGCTCGGGCAGATGATCATACTCACCGGCCACGATCGCCTTAAAGCCACGGATCGTCTCCTTCAATGAGGCGTAGGTGCCGGGGCTGCCGGTGAACACTTCAGCCACGAAGAAAGGCTGCGACAGGAAGCGCTGAATTTTGCGCGCCCGGGAGACCAGCAGCTTGTCGTCCTCGGACAGCTCGTCCATGCCGAGAATGGCGATGATATCCTGCAATTCCTTATAGCGTTGCAGCGTCTTCTGGCAGGAACGGGCCACATCGTAGTGCTCCTGACCGACAATCGCCGGGTCGAGCTGACGGCTGAAGGAGTCGAGTGGATCAAGGGCTGGGTAGATACCCAACTCCGCGATCTGCCGCGACAGCACCACTGTGGCGTCCAGATGGGCAAAGGTCGTCGCCGGGGACGGATCGGTGAGATCATCCGCGGGCACGTAAACGGCCTGCACAGAGGTAATGGAACCCACCTTGGTGGAGGTAATACGCTCCTGCAACTTGCCCATTTCTTCGGCCAGCGTCGGCTGATATCCCACGGCAGAAGGCATACGCCCGAGCAGCGCCGACACTTCGGTACCGGCCAGGGTGTAACGGAAGATATTATCGATAAACATCAGAATATCGCGGCCCTCATCGCGGAAATGCTCCGCCATGGTCAGGCCGGTCAGGCCAGCGCGCAGGCGGTTGCCGGGCGGCTCATTCATCTGCCCGTAAACCAGCGCGACCTTATCCAACACGCCGGAATCGGTCATTTCATGATAAAAGTCATTGCCTTCACGCGTCCGCTCACCGACACCGGCGAACACCGAATAACCGGTGTGCTCGATGGCGATATTGCGGATCAGCTCCATCATGAGCACCGTCTTGCCGACACCGGCACCACCGAAGAGGCCGACCTTACCGCCCTTGGCGAAAGGACAGACCAGATCGATGACCTTGATGCCGGTTTCCAGCACCTCGGTGCTCGCCGCCAGCTCGTCAAATGCCGGCGCCGGACGATGTATGGCCTTGCGCTCCGCCGTCTGTATCGGACCCTTGCCGTCCACGGGATCACCGAGAACGTCCATGATACGGCCCAGGGTGGCATGGCCCACCGGCACGCTGATCGGCGCACCGGTACGTCTCACGGCCAGCCCACGCTTCAGACCTTCGCTGGGACCCATGGCAATACCGCGCGCCACGCCGTCACCCAACTGGGCCTGCACTTCGATGGTCAGGTTTTTATCGCTGACCACGATAGCTTCCATAATCTCCGGGACCTGCCCGCGAGGAAAGGCCACGTCGATCACCGGCCCGATCACCTGGACGATATGGCCGACGGCGTTTTCTTTAGCAACCGCTTCGCTCATGATTTAACCCTCAAAAATTCCAAAAATGCTATACACAATCGTCAGACCGCCGCCGCACCGGCGCTGATCTCTGCGATTTCCTGAGTAATGGCTGCCTGGCGCGCCTTGTTGTAGGCCAACTGCAGGTCGCCCACCATGCGCTTGGCGTTATCCGAGGCGTTTTTCATGGCAACCATACGCGCGCTCTGCTCACAGGCCAGATGCTCGATGACCGCCTGATACACCACAGATTCCACATAGCGCTGCAACAAGCGATCCAATACCGGACGGGCTTCGGGCTCGTAGATGTAATCCCACATCTCCGCGCGTGGCTCGGCGCGGACTTCAGGCCTTTCCACCGGCAGCAACTGTTCGAGCGTGGCCCGCTGCAGCATCGTATTCACGAAGCGGGAGGAGACCAGGTACACCACGTCGACCTCACCCTTGGCGTAAGCATCCGCCATCGCCCGGATGGGACCGATCATATCGGCCAGATGCGGTTTGTCGCCCAAGCCGTTGAGCTCTGCGACCAGATGGGCGCCGTGGCGCCGCAAGAAGCCCAGCCCCTTATTACCCATGACCGCGAGATCAGAGCTGATGCCCTGCTCGTGGAGATCGTGCATCTTGTGAACGACATTGCGCAGCACGTTCACATTCAGCGCGCCACAGAGACCACGATCCGTGGTCACCACGATAAAGCCCGCCTTTTTGATGGGGCGCACCTGCATCAACGGATGTTCGTACTCGGGATGCGCCTGCGCCAGATGTCCCAATACCTCACGAATTTTCTCCGCATAGGGACGGGCGGCGCGCATCCGCTCCTGCGCGCGCCGCATCTTGCTCGCAGCCACCATCTCCATGGCACGGGTGATCTTGCGCGTGTTTTTAACGCTCTTGATCTGCCCGCGGATTTCCTTGGCATTGGCCATGCTACTCTCCTAGTACGTCGAGCCGGACTTGAACTGCTTGACCGCCGCGTCGAGTTGCTTCTTGAAGTCGTCCGTCAGCTCTTTTTTCTCTTCAAGTCCGGTCATCAAGTCCCCATTATTGCTGTGCAGGTAAGCCAGAAGTGCCTTCTCGAAAGGCCGCACATGGGCCACTTCGACGTCATCCAGCGCACCACTGCTGGCGGCGAAGAGCACCACGGACTGTTCGGCCACCGACATCGGCGAGAACTGGTCCTGCTTCAGCAACTCGGTGACCCGCTTGCCGCGCTCGATCTGCTTGCGGGTAATTTCATCCAGATCCGAAGCAAACTGCGCGAAGGCCGCCAGTTCACGATACTGCGCGAGATCCAGACGAATGCCGCCGCCCAGCTTTTTGATGACCTTGGTCTGCGCCGCACCACCCACCCGCGATACCGACAAGCCGGCATTGATAGCCGGACGGATACCGGAGTTAAAGAGGTCGGTTTCCAGATAGATCTGGCCATCGGTGATGGAAATCACGTTGGTGGGCACGAAGGCCGAGACATCACCCGCCTGGGTTTCGATGATGGGCAGGGCGGTCAAAGAACCGGTTTTGCCCTTCACTGCACCGTTGGTGAATTTCTCGACGAAATCGGTGTTGACGCGCGCCGCACGCTCCAGCAAACGGGAGTGCAGGTAGAACACATCACCCGGATAGGCTTCACGGCCAGGCGGACGGCGGAGCAACAAGGAGATCTGGCGATAGGCCCAGGCTTGCTTGGTAAGATCGTCATACACGATCAGGGCATTCATACCGCGGTCACGGAAGTATTCGCCCATGGTGCAGCCAGCGTAAGGCGCCAGATACTGCATGGCGGCGGACTCCGAAGCGTTGGCGGCGATCACCGTGGTGTATTCCATCGCGCCGTGTTCTTCGAGCTTGCGCACCACGCCAGCGACGGTCGAAGCCTTCTGACCGACGGCGACATAGATGCACTGCACATCCTTGCCTTTCTGATTGATGATGGCATCGACGGCGACTGCGGTCTTGCCGGTCTGACGGTCGCCGATGATCAACTCGCGCTGACCACGGCCGATTGGCACCATGGCGTCAATCGCCTTGATACCCGTCTGCATGGGCTCATCAACGCTTTGCCGCTCGACCACGCCGGGCGCGATTTTTTCGAGAACGTCGTATTCCTCAGTTTCGACGGGGCCTTTACCGTCGATAGGCTGGCCTAGGGCGTTCACCACGCGACCCAGCAGCGCCTTGCCGATGGGAACCTGCATGACCCTGCCGGTACACTTGACGACGCCGCCCTCTTCGAGGCCGGAGAACTCGCCGAGCACTACCGCGCCGACGTTATCCTGTTCCAGGTTCATGGCCAGCGCGAAGCGGCCGCCGGGGAGTTCCAGCATTTCACCGTACATCACGTCTTCCAGACCGTGAATACGAAGAATACCGTCACTCAAGCTGATGATAGTGCCCTGCGAGCGCGTTTCGACGCGGCCTTCAAAGCCGGCGATCCGTGCGCGGATCAGTTCACTGATTTCCGATGGATTCAGTTGTTGCATACTATTTCCTCAAGACTTAGCTGCGAAGGGTTCGGGCAAGTTGCTGCACTTGTCCACGCACGGAAGCATCTATGGTGAGATCACCCGTATGAATAACTAGGCCACCAATCAAAGCCGCGTCCACCGATTCCCGGAACGCGACTTGGCGACCGGCAAAACGACGCTCCAGCGCCGATTGCACGGTCATCTTCTGATTGGCGTCCAGAGCGACGGCGCTGGTGACCAGAACGTCGACAATGCCCTCTGCATGCCGCAGGGCGGCACCAAAAAGCGTGCCGATCTCGGCCGTCGCGGGCCACCGATCATGGTGGATCAACAGGGCCAGAAATGCCTCCCAAGCCTTGCTCTCCACCTTCACTGGCGCGGCACTGAGCAGCGCCACTTTTTCGGCCTCAGCGCGCTCGGGATCACTCAGAAAAGCCCGCGCCTGCGCATCCGTAATCATTGCGGCAAGAACCTGCAGGGCATCCGCCCAAGCCTGTTCCTGACCGCTCTCTTTCGCCAAATCATACAGCGCCTCGGCGTAGGGGCGTGCCACCGTGATCAGATCGGCCATGGGAGTCTCCTCACAATTGGCCGACCATACGGTCGATGATGTCGCGATGGGTCTTATCGTCGATTTCCCGATGCAGGATGCGCTGGGTGCCATCGACCACCAGATCCACCACCTGACCGCGCAGCACTTCACGCGCCCGGTTGGTTTCGACGTCGATTTCAGCGCGCGCACCGGCGATGATGCGGTCGGCCTCCTCCCGCGCCTTACTCTGGGCCTCTTCGCGCAGTTCCACACCGCGACGCTCGGCGTTGGCGATAATTTCTGCCGCCTTTTCCTTGGCTTCACGGAGCAGCTCTGTCGCCCGCTTTTGCGCCAGGGCCATTTCTTCTTTACCGCGTTCCGCGGCTGCCAGACCATCGGCAATTTTCGCGCGACGGTCGTCCATGACCCTGCGCAGAGGACCATACATATACTTGTACAACAACGCCACCAGGATGACGAAGGTGATCAACTGAATGATCAGTGTTCCATTAATACCTACCGGATTCATGACTACCTCACTTGCAAGTGGACCGGCTCAGCCGGTCCAGCATCAGCCCAGGAACGGGTTGGCGAAGAGGAACCAGAAGCCGAAGGCCAGAATAATGAAGGGGAAAGACTCCATCAAACCGGCAAAGATGAAGGTATTCACCAGCAACTGCGGGCGCATTTCCGGCTGGCGGGTGATGCCTTCAATGGTCTTGGAGGTGATCAGACCCCAGCCAATCGCGGAACCCAGACCAGCGGCGCCAAAAATGATACCTACGGCAATGGCAGTAGCAGCAACAATAATGGTATGTGCGTCCATGATAACTCCTTACAAGTGTCGCAAAGTGGAATAATAAACTTGTTAATGATCCTGCATATTCGCCATGCCGAGGTAAACCACGGTCAGCACGGTAAAAATAAACGCCTGCAGGACAATGATTAAACTTTCGAACAGGGACCAGACGGTACCCATCACCAGCTCGCCCCACCACGGCAGCATGCCCAGCAGCAGGAAGACCAGCTCACCGGCGAACATGTTGCCAAAAAGTCGCAGGCCAAGGCTCAGCGGCTTGGTGATCTCTTCAATCAGCGACATGATGATGTTCATCGGCGCCAGCCAGATTCCGAAGGGATGGGTCAGATAGGTCTTGAAGTAGGAAAAGCCCTTGACGCGCAGATTGGTCGCCACCATCAGCAGGAAGATCGCGATAGCCACACCCAGCGTCGTATTCAGATTGACGGTCGGGGTGATGCGGAACTCCGCAATCCCAAACCAGTGCGCGACCATGCCGGGTAGGTAGGCGGGGATGACATCCAGGCTGTTCATCAACAGAATCCAGAGAAAAACCGTTATCGCGACCGGCGCGATCAAAGGATCTTTAACGGGGAAACTGCCTTGCACCAGGTCATCAATGAAATCGACCGCGCCCTCCAGCCAGTTCTGCATCCCGCTCGGGGTGCTGGTCTGCAAACGTGAGCCCACCACCATGGCGGTGATGACCAGAATCGCGGCCATGACCCAACCCATGACGATGGTGTCGAGATTAAAGGTCCAGAAGCCTTTGCCGATGGACCAGTTTACGAGGTGATGGGCGATATCGCCTGATGCCACGCTTAACTCCTTTGCCTGGAACGTTCCCGCACCAGAAATGCCAAAAATACGAAATGGGTCAGCAAGAATCCGGCGACCAGCCCGACAACCGGCAGGCGCAACCAGAATATCGCAAAAATCAGTCCGAGGATGGTGATGATCCAGCGCTGCAACACCGCTCCGCCCAGGCGCTGTGCAGCGCGTTGCGTGGAGGCGGGGAGCGCAACAAGGCGTCCACCCAAAATGAGCATGTTGATTACGCTCAAGAATGCGGCAAAGAGCACTGCGTAGGCTGCTTCCCGCCCCCAGCGCCAAGCCGCTATGGCGGCCAGCAGCAGGGCCACCGTCAATACAGTTGCGGTCACTTGCCCCACGTACGACGAGAAGTTGAGCATCGCCGTTTGTTTTTTGTGCTCTTTCAACAGGCAAGTCTTGAATACGCGCTGAGTCTAAACACGCTGATGCAGCCCGTCAAGCGTCGAAACTCAGCTTTCGTCATCATCCAGCGACACACCCAGGCGTTGAAAAAGTGCCGCCTCCTGTTCCGGATCCTCCCAGCGAATCCGCAATTCGCCGCCCCGCCTCTGGGCACGCAGGTCGACGAACAACCCCAGCTGCGCGGCGATCCGGGCAGAAAGCGCCGCAATATTGGGGTCCGGCTCTGCATTGGCTGCTTTGGCCCGGCCCTCGGCCTGGACCAGTCGCTCGGTGGCCCGCACACTCAGGGCCTCACGGACGACTTTTTCCGCAAGCTGCACCTGGCGCCCGTCCGGCAAGGTCAACAGGGCACGGGCGTGCCCCGCGCTGAGGGCGCCATTTTCGACATGGGGATGGAGGTCTGGACAGAGGCGCAGCAGGCGCAACTGATTGCTGATGGCGGCCCGGGAACGACCCAGTGATTCCGCCAGCGCTTCGTGACTGAGGCCAAACTCGTCGAGCAGGCGTTGCAGGGCCTGGGCTTCTTCCAGAGGATTAAGAGCCTGGCGCTGGATATTTTCGATAATGCCGATGGCGAGGGCTTGTTCGTCACTGCACTCCCGGATCACCGCGGGGATATGGCTGAGGCTGGCCAACTGCGCGGCACGCCAGCGGCGCTCACCGGCAATGATTTCGTAGCGACCGCCGCCGATGGCCCGAATAACAATGGGCTGCACCACCCCCTGACTGCGGATGGAGGCGGCCAGTTCTTCCAGAGACTCCTCGCTGATCAAACCGCGTGGCTGATAACGGCCGCGTTGCAGCAGATCAATGGGAACCTCGCGCATAGCGCCGCCCGCGTTCCCTTCACTGGCGAAGAGGGCGTCCAGTCCGCGCCCGAGACCGACCCGCTTCACTCCACCCACTCGCGGCGTAAAAACTCAGCGGCGACACCCTGATAGGCCCGCGACCCGGCACAGGCCGGATCATATTCCAATGCAGCGCGGCCAAAACTGGGGGCTTCGGCCAGGCGGATATTGCGGGGAACCACCGTACGATAGAGTTTATCCGGGAAATGACGCTCCAGCTCCAGCCCTACTTCGGAGGAGAGGCGGTTGCGCGTGTCGAACATGGTTCGCAGCAGGCCATGCACTTCGAGGTGTGGATTGAGCTGCGCACGCACCCGGCGCACAGTGCCGAGCAACTGGGTCAGGCCTTCGAGGGCATAATATTCGCACTGCATGGGGATCAACACGCTATCCGCGGCGACCAGTGCGTTAATGGTCAGCATATTGAGCGCGGGCGGGCAGTCGATCAGCACGTATTCAAAATTATTCACTGGGGCCAACGCGTTTTTAAGATGCTGCTCACGGTCGGGGCGGCCATACAGCTCAACCTCCGCCCCGGCAAGATCGGGGCTGGAGGGCGCGAGAGAGAGACCCGCCGGAGAGGCGTTCAGTAGCACCGCGCTCAGCGGCAATTCGCCGAGGAGGACGTGGTAAATGGTCGACGTCGCGCTGCTGCCGAAGCCAAGGCCGGTAGTGGCGTTGGCCTGGGGGTCGAGGTCAATCAGGAGGACGCGCTTGCCCACCTGGGCCAGTCCGGCGGCCAGATTGACGGCGGTGGTAGTCTTACCCACCCCTCCCTTTTGATTGGCAATAGCGACAGTGCGCATGATGACTGGATGGACTTCCATCTTCGACAGTAATTGTCCTTTAGAGTACCCCGTAGCGGCGCAGGGGGCTAGGGCGTGCTTGCGGATACCCACCAGGAAAACAGCAGACGGGGCGGCAGGTCGGGGACAGCGAGTTCCTGACGCGCGATGCGGAGGGTTGCGGCACGCGGCCAAGCGGCCAACTCCGCCTCGACACCCGGACCTTTCTGCGCGAGCACCCGCGTGTGCGGACCCTGCAAGTGCCGGGTCATGGCGTCGAGACGGGCGAGGGGCGCGGTGGCGCGGCTGATAATGACTTGCGGGCAAGGATCGGGGTGGTAATCTTCGCTGCCCTGTGGGGCAACTTGCACGTTGGCCAAGCCGAGATCCGCGATGGCATGGCGGAGGAAGGCTATCCGCTTGGCCGCCGGTTCAACCAGGGTAAATGGTTGCGCCGGGCGGCAAATGGCCAGGGGGATACCGGGCAATCCGGCGCCGCTGCCGATATCCGCCACCGCGCCCGTCGGCAGGTAGGGTAGCACCGCCAGACTGTCCAGCAGATGGCGGGGCACCATCGCCAGGGGATCGCGCACCGCCGTCAGATTGTGGGTGGCATTCCAGCGCTGCAGGAGGGCGAGGTAGCGGATCAGCAGAGTACGCTGCTCCGCATCAACACTTTCGAGGCCGAGGGCCACCAGCCCGGCATCCAGACGGGCGCGCAGTATCTGCAGAGACATCTCCGGCTTGCCCATCGGAATCAGCCGACCTGCTGCAGACCGCGACGTTTCACGTGGATCAGGAGCAGGGAGATGGCCGCCGGGGTCACACCAGGGATGCGGCTGGCCAGACCAATGGTCTGGGGCCGCTGCCGGGCGAGGCGCTGCAGCACTTCGGTAGAGAGACCACGCACCGCCGCATAGTCCATGTCGGCTGGGATATCCGTACCCTCCCAGCGCGCGGCGCGGGTGATCTCATCGTGCTGGCGGGCGACGTAGCCGGCGTATTTACATTCGATCTCCAGTTGCTCCCGGGCCTGGGCATCCGTACAAAGGGGCAACTCGAGGGTGTTGAGCAGGCTGACGTAATCCCAGTCAGGGCGGCGGAGGAGTTCGAGGGCGGTAACGTCGCGGGAGAGGGACTGCTCCGTCTTCGCCGCAATACGCGCGGCGCTGGCGCTGCCGGGGTGGATGCGCAGGCCTTCAAGGCGGCGGCGCTCCGCCTGCACGATGTCCTGCTTGCTACTGAAGGCCGTCCAGCGCGCGTCATTTACCAGCCCCAACGCTCGGCCATGGGGGGTCAGGCGCAAGTCGGCATTGTCTTCGCGCAGTTGCAGGCGATACTCGGCGCGACTGGTGAACATGCGGTAGGGCTCGTCGAGACCGCGGGTGACGAGGTCATCCACCATCACCCCCAGATAGGCCTCATGGCGGCCGGGCGTCCACGCCGCGAGGTCACGGGCGCGGCGGGCGGCGTTGAGTCCGGCGAGCAGACCCTGTGCCGCGGCCTCTTCGTAGCCGGTGGTGCCGTTGATCTGGCCCGCACAGAAGAGGCCGGGCAGGCGCTGGCTTTCGAGACTGAGATGGAGGTCGCGAGGGTCGAGGTAGTCGTACTCGATGGCATAACCGGGGCGCAGGAGGACGGCGTTCTCCAGGCCGCGCATACTGCGCACCAGTTCCACCTGCACGGTAAAGGGCAGACTGGTGGAGATGCCATTGGGATAGACTTCGTGGGTATCGAGGCCTTCCGGCTCCAGAAAGATCTGGTGGGCGCTCTTGGCGGCGAAGCGCACGACCTTATCTTCGATGGACGGGCAGTAACGCGGGCCCACCGACTGAATGTGGCCACCATACATGGCCGACTGGTGCAGATTCGCGGCGATGATCTCGTGGGTGCGAATGTTGGTATGGGTAAGATGGCAGACGCGCTGGGGCACCGCGATGCGCTGGGTCATGAAGGAGAAGGCGGGCGGCGGGGTGTCGCCGGGCTGCGCCTCCAGTACGCTATAGTCGATGCTGCGACCGTCGATGCGCGGCGGCGTGCCGGTCTTCAGGCGCGCCACCGGAAAGGCCATCGCGCGCAGACGCTGGGCGAGGGCGTTGGCAGGCGGATCGCCGGCGCGACCGGCGGCGTAGCTCTGGTCACCCATGTGCACCCGACCCCCAAGGAAAGTCCCGGTGGTGAGAACGACCTGGGGTGCGCGCAGCACCAGCCCCGTTTCGAGGATGACGCCCGCGAGCTGATCGCCCTCCATGAGCAGATCGCCGACCATGCCCTGGAACAGTTGCAGGGCGGGGATGTCTTCGAGCAGGCGCCGCACCGCGCGTTTGTAAAGGCTGCGGTCGGCCTGGGCGCGGGTAGCGCGCACCGCCGGGCCTTTGCTGGCGTTGAGCGTGCGGAACTGGATGCCCGCCTGATCGATGGCGAGAGCCATGATACCGCCGAGGGCGTCGACTTCTTTGACCAGATGCCCCTTACCGATACCACCGATGGCCGGATTGCAGGACATCTGGCCGATGGTGTCGAGGTTCTGGGTGAGCAGGAGGGTGCGCACGCCGAGACGGGCGGCCGCAGCAGCCGCTTCCGTCCCGGCGTGACCACCGCCAACGACGATGACATCAAATTGATTTTGCATGGCGGGATTATCCGCGTTTCCGCCGGGTCTTGGCAATTTTTTTCAGGATAAAACGCGCCGCGAGGGGGCCCGTGATCACTTTGCCATCCCTACCCAGTTGGGTGAGCTGGTTTGCGCCGACACGGTAGAGCGTCGGCCCAGCGCCCAAGCCCTCCAGCCGGATGGTGTTGCCATCAACCCAGGAGAACACATTCCCGCGCCGAAAAAGCTGATCACCACGATCCACGTATTGGGTGGTGATCTCATAGGCGTGATCTTTGTTTAACGTGATGACCTCACGCACGCCGGGGCAGTCTGCGCAGGGCAGCACACCCGCATAGGTGCCAACCCAGTCCAATGTCGCATGACGGGTGTGGGCGGTACCCGGCTTCGGGGCTGGCGCCCGGGTTGTTGCGGCCGGTTGGGTGGCGCAACCGCCCAGGAGAATGGCGGCGGAGAGAAACAGGGCGTGCGGCCTTAGCACCGCCAGACCCCTGCCGCCCGATCCATATCCTCCTGCAACTCCAGTAAAATCAGCCCCGGAAAAGCCCCTGCCAACTCCCCCAAGCCCAGCCGATACGCCATATTCTGCGGCCCGCGCCCGGCATACGCCCCGGCCCACGTCGCATAAAACAGCAAGCCGCCGGGCCGCAGCGCCGCCGCCAGCGCCGGAAACAGCGGCCGGTGCAAAAAATGTGCAACCACGATCACTGCAAATGACTCGGGTGCCGGTGGCTGGGCAATCACATCCCGGCATTGCACCTGCAGGGGCAAGCCAACGGCCCGCTCGCGCAGCCCGGCCACGGCGCTTTCCGCATAATCCCAGGCCTCCGTCTCCAGGCCGCGGCGCGCCAGAAACAACGCATTCCCGCCCCGTCCACAGGCCAGATCCAGCGCCCGGCCACCGGCGGGCAGCCAATCCGCATGCGCCGCCAAAAAAGGCAGCGGCTCTGGCTCAACCGCCCCCACTTGCGCATAACAGGCGTCCCAGCGCGCCCACTTTTCGTCGTCTGTCATGACCATACCCTCAGTGCTCGTGGCGGATGCGCGGCAGCAGTTCGCTCAGGTTGCAGGGGCGGTGCCGGATATCCAGTTGCGGGATGATGATGGCCTCCATGCCGAGACGGACGGCGCCGGTGGAGCCGGGAAGAAGGAAGACGATGGTGCCGCCACAGATGGCGGCTTCGGCACGGGACTGGATGGTGCTGGTGCCGATCTCCTGATAGGAGAGCATGCGGAAGAGTTCGCCGAAGCCGGGGATGGGCTTGCTGATGAGGGGGGCGAGGGCTTCGGGGGTGACGTCGCGGCCGGTGACGCCGGTGCCGCCGGTGGCGATGATCACGTCGATGGTGGGGTCGGCGATCCAGTCACGCAGTTGCGTGCGCAGGCATTCGGCGTCGTCGGCGCTGATCTGGCGGGCGGCAATCCGGTGTCCGGCCTGACTGGCGAGTTCGGCAATTTTGTCACCGGACTTGTCGGTTGCTGGCGTACGGCTGTCGGAGACGGTGAGGATGGCAATGGCGAGGGGTAAAAAGGCTTTGCTTTCGGGTGACTGCTGCGCACTGCTCACGGCGGTATTCCCTTTACAGGATGACGGAAAGTCCAGTATAAAAGGCTCCGTCCTGCGGTCCAAGGGGCACGGCGTGCGGCGCCCTTCATAAACGCTGACTCCGGGCACCGGTGCCGAAATAGCCCGCTTCTGATCTGGAGAGCATCATGGATGTGTCCCTGCCAGCAGATTCGCATGCCCTGACGTCGGCGCCCGAACCGGCGGCGGGCGGCTGGCGGCATCTCACGGCGCCGCTGCCCGCGGACTGGCAACGGGCGGGACAGCTGGCGGACGACTGGGACTTTGCCCAGGACATCCTCGACCCCGATGAGCGCTCCTGGCTACGCCGCGATGGCGCGCGCGTCTTCATTACGTTGCAATTCCCGGTGAAGGGTAATGACGCGGATGTCGACAGCTGGGAACAACGGCCCCTGGGCATCATCCTGCAAGGGAACCGAATTACCACGGTGCTGGCCCGGGATTTCGCACCATTATCGCCTTTTTTCGCGCAGATGGAGCATCTTTCCAGCCCACCGGAAAGCGTCGAAATTCTCGCCGCCATCCTCAAGATTCTGGCGCAGAGCTACGAAGACGCACTACATCAACTCAATGCCGCCATCCACGACAACGAGCAGCAACTGGACTGGACCCAGAGCAATGGCGACTTTTTTACCCTGCTGGAGATCAGCAAAAGTCTGACCCGCTTTGAGGTGGCGCTGGTGGGCAATATCGCCACGGCCTTCAAGATTTCCCGTTTACCGGAAATCCGCGACGATCTGCCCGCCACCCAGCAGATCGACACGGCCCTGCTGGAATTGCAGGTAGCCCATGAGCGGGCGCGGGTCTATGCCGGAACCAGTACGTCGATGATGGACGCCTACGCGGGCATGGTGCAGAACAACATCAATCATGGTCTGAAGGTGGTGACGGTGCTGGCCATGATCTTTTATGTGCCGAGTCTGCTGGCGACCCTTTACGGAGTAAATACGACCCTGCCATTTCAAAAGACAGCCTGGATTTTTTGGGTCGTGCTGGGTCTGGGGGCGAGCATTTCTACCGGGCTGGCACTGATTTTCAGGCGGAAAGGCTGGATATGAACGGGCTGACGGGCGCACGGAGGGGTCGGAATGCTGCATTGGTTTAACGAAGAGACGGATGCTGAACTGAAAGTCACCGCGGACTTCGAGTGGCCCCCGAGCGCCACCTGGATTCAGGTGGTGGCGCCGACGAGCGCAGAGCTGGATTTTGTCGCCCAGCATTTGCAGGTGCCGGATTATCTGTTTCAGGACGTTTCCGACGAGGATGAGCGCCCGCGTCTGGAGCGGGATGGCGATATCGCCCTGATCATTCTCAAGGTGCCCGCCCCCATGCAGGCCGCCGCCGAACTGCGCTTCCGTACCCTGCCCGTGGGGCTCTGGCTCCTGCCCCAGCAGATGGTAACGGCCAGTGCCCAGCCCCTCGCCCTCTGGGACGAATTGCGCGGGCAGCGCCAGCGCGGTAAGGCCCTACATGTGCGCGGGCTGCTGGCGGAGATTTTTCAGGCCATCGCCCGGGACTATCTGCGCGCCCTGCGCATTATCAATACCGAAATTGCCGCAACCGAGAAAATACTTCGCAACTCTCAGAATAACAATGAATTCTTTCGACTTCTCGCGCTCAACAAGAGTCTCATTCTCTTTTCTTCGGCACTCAAAGGGAATATCTCCGTCGCGCAGCAAACCATGCGCCTGCCGCTGCTCAAACAGGACGAGGGCGATCTGGAAGACATCGCCGACGCCCTCATCGATCTTCAGCAGGCGCGGGACATGACCGAAATTTACGCCTCCACCATTACCAATATGATGGATGCCTATGTCGGCGTGCTGCAAAACAATATCAGCAACACCCTGAAGATCATCACGGCCTGGACCGTGGTCGTGGCGGCACCGGCAACGGTGGCGAGCATCTACGGGATGAATGTACCCCTGCCCCTGCAGAATTGGACTTATGCGTGGCCGGTGCTCATGGGGGGCGGATTTGCGATATCCGGGATGCTGTTCGTGATTTTCCGCAAGAGAGACTGGATCTGAGTGCGCGCCATGGCTTGCCAGTTTTACGATAAAACCGCAGGGGCATGGATCGCCGCCGAACGCTATACGGCTGACGGGCTTTTTCTGCTGACGCCGGAGCAGGTGCAGCGGTGTCCGCAATTGGAAGCCGCGCTGCGGCACTGCGCAGAACAACGCCTTTATTGTCACCATGATGAGATAACCCTGCGCCTGCCCGTAGCACTGCTGGAAGAAGATGCGCAGTTCGGCACGGTGGCACGGATGACGCACCTGACCCTGCATCATACGCCACGGAGTCTGGCGATTCTGGGCGAGGAAATGTTGCTCCAGCCGTTGCAGCAGGACTGGCTGGGCGAGTTACGGCAAAGCGCCATGGGCGAAGTGCTGCAGCGCGTGCTGCTGAATGTCATCTATAGTCACGAGCGGGTGGCGCGGGTGCTGGTGGAACGTTTGCAAGTGCTGCGCATGGCCCTCAAAACCTCCATGGGTAACGTCGAACTGCGCCAGATTGTGGTCCTGAATCGGGACCTCGGCGAACTGGTTATCGCCCTGCGGGAAACCGGCCTCATTCTCCGCGATGCGCTGCGTGCCACACCCGGTGAATCACCGGTCTATCCGTTGCTGGACGTGGCACTGCGCGAACAGCGCCGGATAGAAGAGGGCGTCAACCTGATTCATGAGCGCTATCTGGCGGTGACCAATGCCTATAATGGCATTGTCCAGAACAATGCTCATACGGTGATGAAGGTGATGACGGTATGGCTGGCCCTGCTCATGATGCCCATCGCTTTCATCATGCCCTGGCACATGATGACGCCCCTGCCCCTTGAGCATTGGCATTATCTCTGGTTCGGATTACTCGCCTATGTCTTTGGCGTGACCTGGCTGTTCGCGCACTGGGCGCGCAAACACGGCTTCTTTTCCATGTGAGGGCAGCTCCATGATGCGCATCACCCGCGATTGTCTGCTGTCCGGGAACGCCAACCGGCGGAGCTGGATGGCGTTGGTCGCCCCCTCGGCCAACGAGCTGACGCAGGCGGCGATGACCCTGGACATCCCCGAGAGCTTTCTGCGCAAACGCCTGGAAGGCGAGGCATCGCGCCCGCTGATCAAGGAAGAGCGATTGATTTCTCTGCAATTCCAGGTACCACTACCGAAAGAGGGTGCAGCAGGACAATTCACGCTGGTACCCCTGAGTTTGTATTTCGTACCCGGCTATTTTGTCACCCTGGCCGAGCGGGAGATTCCCTTCCTGAGCCGACTGATTGATCCGCGAAAACCACGCAAACGCTGGGAACTGGTACTGCGCATCATCGCCGAAGTCACGCGCAATTATCTGCCCACAGCGCGGTCAGTGGCCCGGGAGATGGCCGTGGTGGAACGGGATCTGCGCCAGGCGCAACGGCATGACGTGGTGTATCGCGGTCTGGACATCAATGACCGCCTGCTGGCGCTGGATCTGGGCCTGCTGCAACTGGAGTACGTGGTCAGTGAAATCGGCCATTTCCTGCCCGCCGAGGACGCTGGCCTGATGGAAATCCATGAAGACACCCGCATCGAGCTGTCCCAGGTGCGGGATCAGGTGGACAGTGATCAGGCGACCATCAATGAGCTGCTGGAGTCTTATGCTTACGTAGTGCACAACAATGTGAACCACCTCTTCAAATTCATGGCGGCGCTGATTATTCTCGCGACGATTCCGCTCTTTATTCCGGGTGCCGCAGCCATGAATGTGCCGCTAGGGCCTTTTCCACACTGGCGTTATGGCTTTGCGGCGGTGACCGGCGGGCTGGTGCTGGTGGAAGTACTGACGGCGTGGGTATTTTATCGCAAGGGGTGGCTACGGCTGGATTAACGAAGATCCCCTTTCTTCCTCTGCCGCGCCATGATTCCCGCCGATCAGCCACGATAATGTCTGTGGATGCACCGTAGCTGTTCATTGCGGCAGCAATATGGCGTATGGTGGGACATGGTTAGGGTTATACCAACTGGGCAAAGAATCAAAGAAGGTGGTGAATGACAGTATCAGCGGTTTTACTATTGGTGGCGCTATCCGCATGGATATTGCTGGAGTTGTATCTGGAATATTTTTTTCGGTCACCCATACATGCGAACAAGCAAGACGCTGGATCCTCAACCATATTCAACACCGTGATCTTTGCCAGCGTCGGAAGCTGGGCTTGTATGGTGGCGGCAGAAATCCGCCAGGAGCCGCATATAGCGCTATATCTGCCGCGGATAGCTTGTTCATTGCTGATAGCGGGATTACTGTTGAGATCATATGCAATCATGACGTTAAAGAGATATTTCACCGTAGACCTGGCTATCCAGCCCGGACATCGACTGATTCGGCATGGACCGTACCGCATGGTGCGCCATCCGTCCTATACGGGAGCGCTGCTGTGTTTTTCCGGGTTGGCGCTGTCGTTTGGTTGCTTGACCACCGCGGTCATGATCATCCTTCCCGTCATTGTGGTCTACCTCTGGCGAATCGCCAAAGAAGAACACATCCTGACGAATGCCTTCGGACCCGCTTATCAAGAATACCGCTATCGCACCTACCGGCTCATTCCAGGGGTCATTTAGCGGGTTCATCTTTGCAGAGCCTCGGCACAAAGCTCCAACCAATGCCGCACCGGTGTCGCACACCCGCTCTGCAAATGCATCTGACAACCAATATTAGCCGTAGCGATACAATCCGGCTGTTCGGCCTGCAAAGCCGCCAGCTTCTGATTGCGTAACTGCCGGGACAGCACGGGCTGCAAAATGGAGTAGGTGCCCGCCGAGCCGCAGCAGAGGTGGCTGTCGCGGACGCCGGTCAGGCGGTAACCCGCCCGTTGCAGGAGCGTTTCGACCCCCCCTTGCAGGCGCTGGGCGTGTTGCAGGGAACAGGGGGCGTGGAAGGCGACGGTGCCGCGATCGGCAGCCACAAAAGGGATTTCCTCGGCGTGGTCCAGGAGCCATTCGCTGGGGTCGCGGGCCAGGGCGGCGACGCGGGCGGCTTTTTCGGCATACACCGGATCGCCTTGTAACGCCTCCCCGTATTCCTTGACCATGCTGCCGCAGCCGCTGGCGCTGACCAGAATGGCTTCGGCTCCGGCTTCAATCAGCGGCCACCAGGCGTCGATGTTGCGGCGCATGTAGTCTTGGGCTTCGGCGTGGGCGTTGAGATGCAGACTGAGCGCACCACAGCAGCCGGCGCTGGCCGGGACCTCTGCGGCAATACCGAGGGTGCCGAGTAGTTGTTCCAGCGCCACCCCTGTGGCCGGGGTCATCACGCTTTGTACGCAGCCAGCGAGGGCGATGACCCGCCGTTGCTGGGCCGCTTGCAAGGCAGTGGATCTGGCCGGCAAGGGTTTGGGCAGCGCCGGGACCTTACGCGCCCAGGCTTCCGGCAGCAGGGGTTTGCAAGCAGCGCCGAGTTGTACCAGTAGCCGGAAGCGCCCCGGGTGCGGGACGATAGCACGCAGCAGTCGGCGCTTCAGCCGCTCCACTAGCGGACGGCCCACTTCGGCCTCAATATACTCGCGACCGATTTCCGCCAGTCGCGCGTAGCGCACACCGGACGGACAGGTCGTTTCGCAGGCGCGGCAGGTGAGGCAGCGATCCAGATGGGTCAGGGTATGCCCGGTGGCCGGGGCCCCGGCGAAGAACTCCTTGATGAGGTAGATGCGGCCGCGTGGACCATCCAGTTCGTCACCGAGAAGCTGGTAGGTGGGACAGGTGGCGGTGCAGAAGCCGCAGTGGACACACGTGCGCAGAATGGCGTCGGCCTCGGCCACAGCGGGGTCGTCCTGAAAGCGGGGGGCGATCTGGGTTTGCATGGGCGAGCCTCAGAGTGCGGCGAACATGCGGCCGGGGTTGAGTAGGGTATGGGGGTCGAAGGCGGCTTTGAGCCGTTGTTGTACCGCCAGCAGTGGTGGCGCGAGGGGATGAAACACTTCGCCGCCGCGCGCGCCGCCGCGAAACAGCGTCCCGTGACCGCCGTGCTGTGCTGCCAACCGCTGCACGGCGGTGGCATCGCGGCGGCCACGCAACCAGCGCTGGCCACCGCCCCATTCGATTAGGGTCTGGCCGGGGAGGGGCAAAGGCGGTGTGGCGGGGGCGACGGCCAGGCGCCACAAGGGCGCATCCCCCTGAAAAAAGACGTGGCGCTGCTCGCGCCAGTCGTCCCAGAAGGATGCCGCCTCGGCATCAGCCAGGCGCTCACCACCGAGCCGGGCTTGTGCAGCCTGCACGGCGCTCCCTGTGCCCGAAAGACGGACATACAAATGTTCGCCATCATAAGCGGTGGCGGAGAGCGGCAAGGGCTGTCCAGCCCAGTGATTCATGCGCGGGATGGCGGCGGCGGGGGCTGCCGACTGGCGCAGGGTCAGGCTGTGAGTAGGGCGGGGCAAGACCTTGAGGGTGACCTCCAGCAGGACGCCGAGGGTGCCCAGCGCCCCCACCATCAGCCGCGACACATCATAACCGGCCACATTTTTCATGACCTGCCCGCCAAAGCGCAGAATCTCGCCTTGGCCGTTGAGGATACGCATGCCCAGCACCGCATCGCGGGCCGATCCGGCGTAAGGGCGGCGCGGACCGGAGAAGCCGCAGGCCAGCGTGCCGCCGATGGTCGCGGCGGGTCCGAAATACGGGGGTTCAAAGGGCAGCATCTGTCCGGCTTCCGCCAGTTGCGCTTCGAGTACCTGCAAGGGTGTACCCGCGCGCAAGGTGATAAAGAGTTCATTGGGCGCGTAGTCGACGATGCCCTGATGACCGCTGAGCTCGAGCAGGTCGCATTCCGGCGTTTGCCGGCCATAGAAGGCCTTGGTCCCGCCGCCGCGAATGGTGAGGGGTCGGGATCTGGCATGGGCCTCCTGCACGGTCGCCTGTAAGGCTTGGCTCTGGTCCATGTCAAAAACGCTCCAGTTCGGGGAAGGGCAACTGGCCATGATGCACATGCATGGCCCCCAGCTCGGCGCAACGATGCAGGCTGGGCACGGCCTTTCCGGGGTTGAGGCGACCTTCGGGGTCGAAGGCGTATTTGATGCGATGTAGTTGCGCCAGCTCGGCGGCATTGAACTGGACGCACATGCTATCCAGCTTCTCGACGCCGACACCGTGCTCGCCGGTGACACTGCCACCGACGGCCACACAGAGTTCGAGGATGCGCTGTCCAAAGGTTTCGGCGGCGTGCAACTGCCCTTCGGCATTGGCATCGTAGAGAATCAGGGGATGCAGGTTACCGTCGCCCGCGTGGAAGACATTGGCCACCCGCAGACCATATTCGACCGACCAGGCGGCGATCTGCTCCAGCACCTCGGCGAGACGCTGACGGGGTATCGTGCCATCCATGCAGTAGTAGTCCGGGGCCAAACGCCCCACCGCCGGGAAGGCGGCTTTGCGGCCTTTCCAGAGCAGCAGGCGGGTCGCCGCATCCTCGGCCATGCGGATGGCACTGGCGCCGTGCCGTTGGAGAATCACCTCCACTTCCTGGCGGCGCTCTTTCAGCTCTACGGCCGAACCGTCCAGCTCGCAGAGGAGAATCGCGGCCGCATCGCGGGGATAGCCGGCGTGGACGAAATCCTCGGCGGCTTCGATGGCGAGCTGATCCATCATCTCTAATCCGGCAGGGATGATCCCGGCGGCAATGATGGCGCTGACCGACTCCGCCGCCGCCACGACACTGGCGAAGGCGGCAAGCAGCACCAGCGTATGCTCCGGCACCGGCAGCAGGCGCACCGTGCATTCGGTCACCACCCCGAGCAGGCCCTCGGAACCGGTCATCAGCGCCAGCAGATCATAGCCGGGGCTGTCGGGGGCCTGACTGCCAATCTGCAGGGCTTCGCCCGCCGCCGTCAACACTTCCAGCGCCAGAATATTGTGGACGGTGAGACCGTATTTCAGGCAATGCACACCCCCGGAATTTTCCGCCACATTGCCGCCGATGCTGCAGGCGATCTGCGAAGAAGGGTCGGGGGCGTAATACAGGCCCAAGGGGCGGGCCGCATCACTGATAGCCAGATTCCGCACGCCTGGCTGGACGCGGGCGGTACGGTTTTCCAGGTCGATGGCGAGGATATCACGCAGGCGCGCCAGACTGAGGAGGACGGCGCCGCGGATCGGACGCGCGCCCCCCGATAGACCGGTACCCGCGCCACGCGGCACTACCGCCACGCCGTAGCGCTGGCAAATTCGCAGGACCGCCTGCACGCCCTCCCGGTCCGTGGGCAAGACCACACAGAGCGGCAACTCGCGCAGCACCGAGAGGCCGTCACACTCATAGGGCCGTAGCTCTTCCGCACTGCTCAACACCGCCTCCGCCGACAGCGCCGCCCGCAGTTCGGCGAGAAAAGCGGCGCTGTCAGGAGGGGCAGACATGGAACGCGTTACTCAATTGTCGTGCCGCGCAAACGCCGACGGACGAGCGCGAGGCCCTCCACATCCCCCACATTGCCGGGGAAAATCACCACCGGCAGATTGGGCGTGCGGGGATGATCAGCAGGGCAGACCACTACCGAGCAGCCCGGCAGAATCTGCCCCATGACCCGCGCCATGCGCAGGGCAAGACCGCTGCTGAGCACATCATTGGAGGTAATACCGCCCTTGCTGATGAGAAAACCGAGATCCTCCGGCAAGCCCCGCACCACGGCCATGAGGAAGGCTGACACCGCCTCCCCAAAGGCCAAGCGGGCAGCCTGATCGGCAAAACGGCGCTCACCGCGGCTGGTGTAGATGACCACGTCCAAGCCTTTGGCGTGCGCCGCTGCCGCCCGCTGCAAAATGGCTGGCAATTGCCTGGACCGCGCGTCGCCTGCGCAGGCATCCACATTCACCTCGATCGCCTCCAGACCGGGCTCCTGCAATAGGTGCTCCAGTTGCTCGGTGCTTTTGCGCACATGGGAGCCGACCACGATGGCACCCGGCTTGCCGCCGCGCACCAGTCGCGCCATAGCAGTGGCCGCGACCGGCTGCGGCGGCAAGTCCGCCAGTGCCGTCAACAGGCTGGCGGCGCTGCGGAACAGGAAGCGCTTGCCCTGTGCCGCTGCCACTCGCAAATCCCGGGCAAAAACGGCGAGATCGGCAGGTTCCACGGCATCCACCACCACACAAGCATTGTCCTTGAGCGCCAGCAGACGCGGCAGGCAGCCGGCGTGCAACTCCGCCAGCGTCAGGCGCTCCACTGCCGCCGCCGGAATCCGCCCCTGGGTCTTCTCCTCCACATAATCCGGCAAATAGCTGTGCTGGAAGGCGAACACCGAATCCTGGGCAAACTCCGTCTCGTGGGCGGGCGTTTCAACCCCGTTCTGGCGTACGTAATGCACGCTGTCGCGGGTGATGCGCCCGCCCTCAAAAAAAGCGGGGACCAGGAAGTGGGCGTCAAAAGGCCCCAGTTCCGCGGCCATGACGTCGGTTTCCACCGGATAATGGCCGCGCAAGGTGGAGTCGGAACGGCTCACGAGAATAGGCTGTAGCGCCTGCCCCGTCGCCGCCAAGCGGTCCAGCGCCACCCGCAGATTCTGGCAGATGTCGCGGGTCACCGCCGCCGCCTGCGCGGCCGCCATGCCCCGGGTGTTGCTGAGGACAAAAAAGAGCGGGGCCGGATCGCGCAGGGCGATGCCCAGCGTTTCCACATCCCAACGGGTCAGCAGCAGGCACGAATGCACCGTTTGCGAACCTGTGGGGTCGTCGTCAATGACGATGATCTTGCTGTCGGTCATCCGCGTCGTCCCTAAGCGGCGTTAAAGCCGTGGATTTTACCGACGATGGTCTCGGCGGTAATCCCGTTGAAGGCCATCAACTCACCCGGCGTCGCAGTGGTCTCACCCCGCAACCAGGCCAGCACATCGCGCTGTGTCGCCCGGCTGCGCAGCAGCACCGGCTCCAGCGCCCCGGAGGTGCCGCCGCTGATGCCCAGCAGCCAGTCCCCGGCAAAGAGGGCGTGGAAATCCGCGTCGCGCATGAAGCCGCTATCGGCTTCGGAAACGGTATGCGCGGCCACATCCACCGGACGATACAACTGACGGGGGTTAATCACGGAAACGATCCGCACCCGGTAACCCTCTGTCTCCAGCACATCCCTGGCCGCAAAAACCGGCAGCAGGACCATATCGCCGGTCACCGCCAGGGTCACGGTGCCGCGCTGCCCGGCACCCGTATCATGCAAGAGCGCCGCCCCCTTACGCACCGCCGCGCGGGCCTGTGCCATGGTCAGGCGCACCGGCAGGGGGCTCTTGGAAGCCACAATCACCATCGACTTGTTGACGCTGTTCACCGCGTACTCGTAGGCCGCCTGGATGGTATTGGCATCGGTGGGATAGAGCAGGAATACGTTGCCGTTGCGCATCTGCGCGGCAAAGTAATTCTCGATCTCCGGACGCTGATGGGTCCAACCGTTGCGGCCCTGCTCCAGCGCACCGGCGGTGAACATGCAAACGGTGGACGGGGTCTTGCGGCGCAGCTCGGCCATGGCCTGGGCCACCGTCTGCATGATGGGCCAGCCGTTAATGGCGAAGGACTCATAAGACAGCCACAGGGAACGGCTACCGAAGAGCGCCAGACCCGCCGCCAGACCCGCACAGGCGTCTTCGTTCAAGGGCTCATAGACCTGCCCGCCGGGCTGCTGGTTGTACAGCGGATCCACGGTGGGGTGGCGGATTTTCAGGGCATCGTTGATGTTCTTCATGGCCGAGGCTTCATTGCCGTCGGCATTGGTCACCACGAAGCGCGGGTCCTGCTGCCCCAGCCAGGCCACCAGCGCGCCCATGGCGGTGGCGGGCACGGCCTGCTCGCCGACATTGAAATCCTGCATGGGGAAGTCACCCAGCGGGGCAATGTCCAGCACCTGCTCGGTCACCGCCGTTTTCGCGGCAGGACCACCACCGGCCCGCGCGAAGTTCTCCCGCACCAGCGCCCAGGCTTCCGGACTGAGGGCACGTTGCTCCAGCGCCGTCTTGATCTCCGGCGATTCCGGGGTGTCCTTGGGATAGAGATTATGGGACTTGGCACCCGAAACATGCATGCCCGCACCCTTCAACTGCTTGAGGATGAAGGCGGTGTGACGGCCACTCAGGGCGTTGTCCGCCGCCCTGGCCACACCGGTCAGCACCGCCTCCATGAAGGCCAGACGCTGGCCGAAGGAGAAGCGCGCGGAGTCGACATAGGCCCCTTCCTGACCGGCATCGTCGAAGTCCCTGGCATCCACGAGGATGACTTCGTCGAAGTCATGGGCGCGCCAGTAGGCGATCATCTCGTCATTCGTCATCAGGGAGACCATGGAGTGATGCTCCTGACTGAAGCCGTTCCAGACCAGCACCGGCAGGTAATTGGTGACCTGCGGGTAGGCAAAGTGGAAGTGCTTCATGGCGCTCAGCACGTACGGCTCGCCGAAACCGCCATCGCCGATGGTCACCGGGAAGAGGGTGCCGGGATGCAGCAACGCGCCCGCCATCGCAAAGTGCTGTCCCTGCCCCAATGGGCCCGCCGGCGCCAGCAGGCCGGGGATGGCACCGGAGAGGTGGCCAAGCAGACCATGCTGCTCGCGGAAGCGCGCCATCATGTCATTCATGTCGCGGATGCCCATATCCTCCAGCGAGCTGTCGAGGAACATGGCGCTGTAGAAACCGGGGGCGTGGTGGCCCACTTCGGTGACGATGTTGGTATGACCGAGCATCACCAGCGCCGCATAAGCCTCAACGCTGGAGGCAAAGCCGCCGGGATGGCCGGAGGATTTGGCGGCGCAGACCTGCAAGGTGCAGTAGCGCAGGGCGTCGGCCATGAGCAGGGTCTGGTAGACGGCTGCTTTGGCCGCCGGATGCGGGATCGCTTTGTGGCCAGCGGCGATGGCGGCACTGCGGCCGTACTCCGCAAAATCTGGCCACGATTCACCAAAGTGGAACATACCCGCGCAAAAGGCGGGAGCGTTAGCGGGCAAGGTGCTTGGGGCGGTCATGGCGTGATGATCCTGTGACAAAAAAAGATTGCACCCACTGTAAGCAAGACCGTATGATTCCGCAATAGGGTATCGTTTCCACCATGCGGAATATTCCATGTCAGACTCTGCCAGCGACAGAAGCTCCTCCATCCAGGTCATCGACCGCCTGCGCGCCCTGCTGGACGCCCTCGCGGCGGAGGGCGGCAATGCCACCCTCAAGATACTCGCCGCCGTAACCGGACTGGCGCCCTCCACCGCCTTCCGCATTCTCGCTTCGGCACAGGACAACACATTGATCACCCGGGACGCCGTCGGCCATTACCGCTTTGGCCCCCACCTGCAAGACTGGGCGCAGCTCGCCCCCGGTCGCAGCGACCTGCGCGCCATCGCCCGGCCCATCATGGCCTGGCTGCGCGATCAGGTGCAGGAGACGGTGAACCTCACCATTCAGCAGGACGACGAAGTCGTCTATGTGGAGCGCGCCACCCCGTCGCGGATGATGCGGGTAGAGCAAGTGATCGGCAGTCGCGCGCCCCTGCACACCACAGCCGTCGGCAAGCTGATGCTGGCGCTGAATGGTGAGGCGGCGGTCGAGCGCTATGCCATCCGCACCCACTTACCGGCGCTCACCATACACACCCTGCATGACATCCCGACACTCTGGAAGGACGCCCGCACGGCTCTGGAGCGCGGCTATGCGCTGGATAATGAAGAGGCGGAAATCGGCGTCGGCTGCCTTGGGGTACTGCTCCGTGGGCCACTGCCCTGGAATGCCGGACTGAGCATCTCCGCACCCATTGAGCGCCGTCAGGAAAGCTGGGTACCGCTGTTGCAGGAGGCCGCACGGCGGATAGATACGCGCTTGCAGGGACAGACGGTAACGGTGGATGTGGGGGCGTTAAGTTAAGGCGCTACGCAGCTATCAAGATAAATCAGCTCCATTCTTCGCGTTCGCGCTGGTGTCACTGTGACATCCTGGGGGTAGCTTGATGGTCAAAAAGCCGCGATGATGTGTAATCGACGGTGGCCATGATGGATTTTTTGCATGCCTACCATTAGCATGTTTTACGGTGTCTTGATTCAGATGTTCTGGCAGGATCATGCACCGCCACACTTTCATGCCCTGTACGGGGAATATGAGGTGCTCATAAACATCCGTACGCTGGAGGTTATCCAGGGCGATATGCCCAGACGAGCGCTGGCGTTGGTGTTGGAATGGGCACAGGAGCATCGGACTGAACTCATGGAGAATTGGGAGCTATGCACACACAACCAGTCACTCAAAAAAATTCATCCGCTACCTTAGTACCGCCCATCGACCCGAAAGCACCATGGCGCGTGGCTTCCGTGCGCGCGCTCGACGGATACCGACTATATGTCCGCTTTGTGGACGGTACAGAGGGCGAGGTCTGGATGGATGCCCTGATTCATAGCCCAGGTGCGGGCGTTTTTGGATGCCTCTCAGAGCTCAAGGTGTTCAGCGCCGTGGGCTTGGAACTTGGGGTGGTGACGTGGCCAGAGGAAATAGACCTGGCACCAGACGCTATGTATGACGCCATTAAAGCGCATGGAAAGTGGGTATTGGGTGGCTGACGTTATCTTTTTGTCGCATGTGAGCGCCGTGAGTGTGGGGAACGAACCCAGCAAAATCAGGCCATCCGCCCCTGGCTGAGCGGTCCTCGACAACCTACTTTTGAACGACCCATTCAATTTGACGAAGAGCCTTTTTCAGCCAGACAACCAGCTTAAACTTCCATCTCAAATATGGGGACCACTATAACCTTGGGCCTGGTCTGCATTTTAAGAGTGAGTTAACGCCCAACCACCTCCCGCATCACCGCCAGCACCTGCGCCGCCGCCGCCTCCCAGGTATAGAGCGCCGCCCGCGCCGGCCCTGCCGCCGCCAGCCGGGCGCGCAAGACCTCATCCTCCGCCAGCCGCCGCATTGCCGCAGTGATGGACCGCACATCCAGCGGGTCGCAGTACAGCGCCGCATCACCGCAGGCCTCCGGCATGGCGGTCACGTCGGCCACCAGCACCGGGCAGCCCGAGGCCATGGCCTCGATGGGCGGCAGACCAAAGCCCTCGTAAAGGGATGGGTAAACCAGCGCCAGGGCGCGGCGATAGAGCGCCGGCAGCAGCTCGTCGCGCAGGTAGCCCAGCATCCGCACCTCGCCACGCTCCAGCATTTCCGCCAGGACCGCGGCGAAATTACTCTCCTGCCAGCCCATCTGCCCCACCAGCACCAGCGGGTGCGCCCCACGGATGGCCGCCGGCAAGGCCGTGTAGGCCGCCAGCAAGCCCGCCAGATTCTTGCGCGGCTCCAGGGTAGAGAGAAAAAGGAAAAATCGCCGATCATCCCCCAGCAAAACGCCGTCCAGGGCCACCTCCACCTCCGCCGCCGGAGCCATGGCAAAACGCTCACTGATACCGGGATAAACCACATGCGTCCGGCCCGCCGCCTCCGGGAAGTAATGCAACAATTCTGCTTCCGTAAAACAGGAATCCGTGAGCACCGCCCGCGCATGCGCCAGGGCCGGTCGCAAATGTCTGTTCAAAAAGGCCACGCGGGCCGGCGGGTGGACCTCCGGATAGCGGATATGGGAGAGATCATGCACCACCAGGACAGACGGCGCCTTGCCGGGCGCCAGGACAAAGTTGGGCCCCAGGATGAGATCCGGTCGCCAACGCCTTTCCAGACGCGCGAGTTGCCGTTCCTGCAAAACACACTGTAGCTCCCGACCCAGGGGAATATGCTTGCGCCACTGCAGCAACTGGGGAATGCGCAGACCCGCTGGCCGCGGTGGCTCCTGCGCCCAAGACCGGGCGGTAAAGTAGGCCAGAGTCGCCCCCCCATCGGCCACCAGTTGCTGACAAAGCGCCACGCTATAATGCCCGATCCCGGCCAGTCGCCCCGACAGCGTATTGGCATCCACCGCCACCCGTAGCGGCCCCAAACCCGGCGCTCCCACGGCCATGAATGGCGACATCGAAAGGTCGTAGGGCCGGTCCCACAGCGCGGAAACGATCGCCCGCACATTGCGCCACTTACCCCAGAGCAGGCGCCGCGCAATGCGCCCCAACGCCCCCAGAATCATCGCCAGGCGCGGCCTGGGGGCGTAGCGCCGCAAAAACTGGCGGGAAGAGGCGGTGACATAATAATCCTTGAGGGGGTTGGCATGCCCGAGGCTGGACGAGCGCTGATGCCAGATCACCGCATCCCCGGCCACCGCCAGCTTCCAGCCCTGCGCGCGCAGGCGAAAGCACAGATCCGTATCCTCCCAATACATAAAAAAGGTATCGTCATCAAAGAGACCCGTGCGCTCCAGCGCCTCGCGGTGCAGGAGTATGCTGGCCGCCGTCAGATAATCGAGACGCCGTGCCGCCACCGGCCGACGATGATGCCGTGCCACCCCCGCCCAGCGCCAAACCCGCCCCCCACCCCAGGTCTGCACCCGCTTCGGTCGCTCCAGGTCATAAATCACCGAGCCCACCGCCGCGACCTCCCCATCCCGCGCCATCACCCGCAACATCGCCTGCAGGGCATCGGGATGGGGCACCGCATCATTATTGAGCAGCCACACAAACTCGGCGCCGCGCTCCAGGGCCAGGCGGATCCCAATATTGCAGCCGCCGCCAAAGCCCAGATTCTCCCCCGTTTCCACCAGCTCCACCGCAAGACCCCAGCGGGCGATGCCCGAGCGCAACCGTTGCAGATCCGCAGGTTCTGAGTCGTTGTCCACCACCATCACCCGCGCCAGCTCCCCACGCAATAGGGTCAATGCGCGCAGGCAGCGGAGGGTGTCGGCGGCGCTGTTCCAGTTGAGCAGAATGATGTACACCGCAGCCTGATCCAAGCCGTTCCTCTCAGTCATGTATCAGTTCGCGCCAAGCGGTAGGTACAGGATCATCGGGTTACCCTGGCAGGGTGTAAATCCATAATGCGCATAGAACGCCTTGGCTTCCTCCCCCTGCGCATCGACCACAAGCGCATACGCGGTCACCTGCTTGCGGGCCTCTAAACAGCGTGCAACGACACATCCCATGAGGATTCGCCCCAGTCCAAGACCATGATGCGTCGAATGTACAGCCAAACGTCCCAAACGAAAGCAAGGCACCGGATAACGCGGCAATTTTTGCTGTGTACGCGCATCCATTTGAGCCGCATCGATTTGAGCGGCGCTTAAACTGTAATAGCCCAGGATGGCTTTTGGCAGGTCCGTGTCGACCAGCACGCGCACCACGGCAATGCCCTTTTTGCTTTGTTGAACGGCGAAGCGATGAAGGTATTCGTCCAACTCGCCAACGCCAGAGGTGAAGGCTGGGCGGTTATGGCGCTGTGGATCGAGGCATTGCTCTTCAAGCACGCCGAACCTTGCGCGCGAGATCAATCGCGTTTTGCAACGCGGCATTGGGCGTGAATGCTCCATCAAGCGCCATCGTGAATGCCTGAAAATCCTGATCTGACATCGTGATGCGGGACTCCCGATCTAGCAGTGCACGGGCCTTTTCTTTCGCTGCCGTGCGTACGAATGCGGCCATCGTGGTGCCCACTAAGGCCGCAGCGCGGGAGACAACTTCCTTTTCCTCTGCATCCATTTTTAAATCGAATCGGGCAACAGCAGACATACTTCACCTCCTGGAATACGGCAAATCTCCGTATACGGTAATATGCCGTATAAATAATGAGCAAGCAAGGGTCATCCGCGCGACGCACTGCGGCCCGCATTGTTCGAGCGGGGGCCTTATTGTATCCCTCGTTTCTAGTTGAGCAGGATGATGTACAACCGCAGCCTGATCCAAACCGTTCCTCTCAGTAGACGCCGAGCCCGGCAACAGGTACATCTCTACCAGACGGAGGGATCTTCTCGCCCATATCGATCAGTCCGCGTAAAGCAGAGATCGAGAGTGATCATTCAAATATCCCTGCAATTGGGGAGTTTCATTCAATGATATGCAACTTATTTGAGCCGCAGCCCAGCATAATGAGAGCATTGGAACCTTGCATCTCTATCCACCTTCGACTAATAAACCCCACAGCACATGTAGTTACGACAACCAATATGATTAGTGTTCAGGCCACCTGAAAACAAAAAATCTGATCAAATAGAGGAAGGCATGGGAACACGCTGGGGGTTGTTTGCGGTACTTTCTGTTGCGGCACTCATCAGTAGCTTGGGAACGGCGTTTCAGACGCTTCCGTTGAATCCCGACATGGCGGAGATGGCGCTGATCTATCAAGGCATCGTCCACCACGGCTGGCGTTTCCCGTTCACTTGGCGCTTCACCCAAGACAACCAGATCCTGAGCCTGCTGCCTTTTGCGCTGATCTTCTATGCCTTGGCCGGGGTTTCCGGGGCATCCATTATCTTCCAAGGATGGCTTATTTTTGTTGTGAATGCCCTGTTAACGGGCCTGCTCGTTAAAGTGGCCACCAAATCTTGGCGCTGGGCGGGACTGGCATGGCTGCTCGCTTTATTGGCCAGTCCTCTGGCCATAGGGCAGCCCGCCATCCTGGCCTATCCGGTTACCCACAACAGCGTATGGGCATTTGGATTACTCGGTGCCATTGGCCTGATCCGATATTTTACTGACCGCCCAGGATGGGCGCTTCCGCTGTTGTTGATATGCGTGGGCGTGGGCACGATCTCTGATCCCTGGTTCGATGCCGCATTCACAGCACCTGTCTTACTGCTCGCGTGGAAGTCTCCCAAGTGGTTCCAAACGGACAAGGCAACGCGTCGCGCGTTAATCAAAGCTGTAATTATTACCTACATCTCTGGCCGCATCGCTTACTTCGGGCTCGAACTTTTGCACATAGTTCCTGGACGTGGCATAGGTTTCGCCTCCCTATCGGCCATCTCGCATCATCTGGTGCTGCTAGCCAAAAGCACGGGGATACTCTTGCAGCTTTACCCATTCCCAAGCGGCGAGCTGGCATGGATGCTTTGGGGCGTTTACCTCGTTGGCTTGTGTGGTGCAGTAACCCTTTCATTTCAAGCGAGGCAACAGATCAGCCCAGCCGTAAAGGTGTTGCTGGCATTTTCTGGGTTATCCATAGGCATCATTGCAACGGCTTTTGTGCTGACAAACTTTGCCAATGGTATCTGGGCGTCACGCTTCTTGGTCAATGTCTTTTATTTGGCCATCGTGGCACTGGTTACATTTGGTGCCGTTCGCTGGTTTGCAGGCAGCAATCTCACAAAATTACTGCTGTTAATCACCTTGATCGGATATATCATATTCGGATTTACCTCTATAGATCATGCCGGTTGGCGCTACACCTCCAACTGGGCCGGTACTCATTCCCTAGCCAAGTGGTTTGTCACACATAATCTCTACAATGGATATGGACAATATTTTGAGGCTGGCGCGCCACTCCTTGGTATTGCCTCCAACGAAGGGATTACGGCAAGGCCGTTGAGCTGCAATATGGGATACCTTATCCCGCGCCTATCCAGCGGGGACGATCACTTTTGGTTCGGTGCTGCGGCACTACCAAGCAGTCAGGAACCACAGTTTGTGGTGTTTGATCAGGCTGATTCTAAATGGGGAAGATGCACTATTAAGAGTTTCGGTAATCCGAACATGAAATTCAAGCACGGCGCGTTGGCAATTTGGGTATATCGTCACAATTTATCACGGCAATTGATAATGGCGCAGGATGACTTCAAACACAAATGGTTATTAATGAACATTGCGAACAATAGGAAGGCTATTACCAAGGTCGGAACCACTCTCGGCATCAGTTCTGGATGGGCGCAAAACGCGTACACTTGGCTACTAAAGCATGGTCTCGCAACCTAGTAGATTACAGAAAAACTTAATGTATAATCCGCACGGTAATAAATCACGAACCCCTTGGAAAAAAAGTCGGGTTGGCGCCACTTTTCACTAAATTTAAAGCAATAACATTGTGCCATTTATACTATGCAGTCCTATAATTCTATACTGCATTAGATATCTTGGTATTCGGCTTACACCAAGTTTTTACGGGATGAACAATCACTGCATGGGATACGCCGTCTAGTTAGCAGTTACGTCGGGCCGCTCAAAGAAACAATTTTTAGGATATTGAATACATACAGTTCCTAAGCGACAGTTTCACCGGGAATCAGCCTCCTATCCATTTTTTTAGCGCGTTGGGCTAGTTGCCGTAGCACCCGTTCACGGTAGCGCTCCTCTGTAGTAGTCTTGCACCTGATCGGTATATTCCTCGCCCTTCGTGAGCATCAGTAGATCAAACGTGCCAGTTGTGTGCAACTGCGGCCCCGTGAGGAGGTTCAAGCCTTGCTCGCGGCACCGGATACGGCCACTTGAGTGTGGTCGCCGTGATCGGATCATGTTCGTATTGCTCTACAACACGGGCGCCTGGGTTTCCGAAATGATTGGCATCCGAGTGGCCGATGTCACGCTCGGGGCCACTTCCTCGCTGCGCCTGCATGGCAAGGGCCGCAAGCAACGCACCGTACCCCTGTGGAAGGAAACAGCAGCTGAAATCCGTGGCTGGGTGAAGTATATACTGACTTGCGCCCCGAGCACCCCCTCGTGCCCACCTGTAGCGGAATGCCCATGACACGCACGAACGTGGCCGCCCGAGTTCGACAGTTCATCGGCAAAAATCGCCGATTTCGTAATGCTGCCCCAGCATTCATAGGGGTTTCAGCGCCTATTTTCTAAAACTTCTGTGGTGGCACGTTTTATCACTTAGGCTCTTTTGTTGACATGCCTATGAACGCTGATAAAGTGGCGGCATGCATGTGAAGATCACCACCTCCGGCAGCCGCCGCTATGTCCAGCTTGTCGAGTCCTACCGGGATGATGCCGGAAAGGTCAAAAAGCGTACCGTCGCCACACTTGGGCGGCTGGATCAGGTCGACAGTCAGTTGAATGCCGTGATTCAGGGCCTGATGAAGGTCAGCGGCCAGGTACCCACCCCGACGCCAATGATTTCTCCACCATCCATCGCTTTTGAAGCAGCGCGTGCTTTTGGCGATGTCTGGGCCTTGACCGAACTCTGGAAGGAGCTGGGGTTCAGCGCCCTACGTCAGGTGTTCCGCAAGACCCGCCATACGACCGATGTGGAAGCGCTGATCCGGGTGATGGTCCTCAACCGGCTCTGCGATCCCGAATCGAAACTGGGCGTACTGCGCTGGGTGGAAACCGTCGCCTTGCCGGATGTCACCGTGACAGCGATTACCCACCAGCAACTCCTGCGCAGCATGGATGCCCTGATGGAGCAACAGAGTGCCGTAGATGCTGTGGTAGCCGGACTGTTGCGCCCCCTGATCGATCAGGACCTGTCCGTGGTCTTCTATGACCTCACCACGATCCGCAGTGAAGGCCTGGTCACGGTTCCCCAGGACGTCCGTCAATTCGGGATGGCCAAGGAAGGTCTGATCGCTCGCCAGTTCATGCTGGGGTCGTGCAGACTGCAGAAGGTTTGCCGATCTACCATGAGGTCTTCGATGGCAACACCGCTGAGACCAAAACGCTGCTGCCGACCCTGGGCAAAGTGCTGGAGCGCTTTCCGACAGTGCGGCGCCTGGTGCTCATCGCGGATCGCGGGTTGTTGAGTCTGGACAATCTGGAGGCGTTGCAGGCGATCCGGCTGGCCAACGGGCAGTCGCTGGAGTTTATCCTGGCCGTACCGGGGCGGCGGTACCATGAATTTACCGATCTGCTGGATAGTTTCCAGCGGGAGTCGTGCAACACTGCCACTGAAGAAGTCATCGGTGAGCGCACCTGGAACGACCTGCGGCTGGTTATCGCCCATGATCCCATGACGGCGGCGGACCAGACCGCCAAGCGGAATGCGCGGATCGAAGCGCTGATTACTCAGGGCGACCAGTGGGCCGGCAAACTGGATGATCAGGACGACGGCAAAAGCATCGGGGACGCAAACTCTCCGACAGCGGTGCCAAGGCACGCTTCTACCATGCCGTCTGCGAGGCGCATTTATCGCGCATCATCCAAGTCGATATGGCCGCACAGCAGTTTAGCTACGACATCGACAAAAGCGCACGCACCCTGGCGGAAAAGATGGATGGCAAGCTCCTGCTCGTGAGCAATGTGCAGGACCTGTCACCGGCGGAGGTCGTGGCCCGCTATAAGTCTCTCGCCGATATCGAGCGGGGCTTCAAAGTGCTCAAATCCGAGCTGGAAATCGGCCCGGTCTACCACCGCCTGCCCGACAGGATACGGGCGCACGCAGCGATCTGCTTCATGGCGCTCCCGAGTTCGACAGTTCATCGGCAAAAATCGTCAATTTCGTAACATCGCCCCAGCATTCATAGGGGTTTCAGCGCCTATTTTCTAAAACTTCTGTGGTGGCACGTTTTATCACTTAGGCTCTTTTGTTGACATGCCTATGAACGCTGATAAAGTGGCGGCATGCATGTGAAGATCACCACCTCCGGCAGCCGCCGCTATGTCCAGCTTGTCGAGTCCTACCGGGATGATGCCGGAAAGGTCAAAAAGCGTACCGTCGCCACACTTGGGCGGCTGGATCAGGTCGACAGTCAGTTGAATGCCGTGATTCAGGGCCTGATGAAGGTCAGCGGCCAGGTGCCCACCCCGGCGCCAACGATTTCTTCTCCACCATCCATCGCTTTTGAAACAGCGCGTGCTTTTGGCGATGTCTGGGCCTTGACCGAACTCTGGAAGGAGCTGGGGTTCAGCGCCCTACGTCAGGTGTTCCGCAAGACCCGCCATACGACCGATGTGGAAGCGCTGATCCGGGTGATGGTCCTCAACCGGCTCTGCGATCCCGAATCGAAACTGGGCGTACTGCGCTGGGTGGAAACCGTCGCCTTGCCGGATGTCACCGTGACAACGATTACCCACCAGCAACTCCTGCGCAGCATGGATGCCCTGATGGAGCAACAGAGTGCCGTAGATGCTGTGGTAGCCGGACTGTTGCGCCCCCTGATCGATCAGGACCTGTCCGTGGTCTTCTATGACCTCACCACGATCCGCAGTGAAGGCCTGGTCACGGTTCCCCAGGACGTCCGTCAATTCGGGATGGCCAAGGAAGGTCTGATCGCTCGCCAGTTCATGCTGGGGTCGTGCAGACTGCAGAAGGTTTGCCGATCTACCATGAGGTCTTCGATGGCAACACCGCTGAGACCAAAACGCTGCTGCCGACCCTGGGCAAAGTGCTGGAGCGCTTTCCGACAGTGCGGCGCCTGGTGCTCATCGCGGATCGCGGGTTGTTGAGTCTGGACAATCTGGAGGCGTTGCAGGCGATCCGGCTGGCCAACGGGCAGTCGCTGGAGTTTATCCTGGCCGTACCGGGGCGGCGGTACCATGAATTTACCGATCTGCTGGATAGTTTCCAGCGGGAGTCGTGCAACACTGCCACTGAAGAAGTCATCGGTGAGCGCACCTGGAACGACCTGCGGCTGGTTATCGCCCATGATCCCATGACGGCGGCGGACCAGACCGCCAAGCGGAATGCGCGGATCGAAGCGCTGATTACTCAGGGCGACCAGTGGGCCGGCAAACTGGATGATCAGGACGACGGCAAAAGCATCGGGGACGCAAACTCTCCGACAGCGGTGCCAAGGCACGCTTCTACCATGCCGTCTGCGAGGCGCATTTATCGCGCATCATCCAAGTCGATATGGCCGCACAGCAGTTTAGCTACGACATCGACAAAAGCGCACGCACCCTGGCGGAAAAGATGGATGGCAAGCTCCTGCTCGTGAGCAATGTGCAGGACCTGTCACCGGCGGAGGTCGTGGCCCGCTATAAGTCTCTCGCCGATATCGAGCGGGGCTTCAAAGTGCTCAAATCCGAGCTGGAAATCGGCCCGGTCTACCACCGCCTGCCCGACAGGATACGGGCGCACGCAGCGATCTGCTTCATGGCGCTGATTCTGCATCGGGTCATGCGCAGTCGTTTACGTGCGAGTCACACCGGGCTGACGCCGGAACGAGCCTTGGAGCAACTCCACCGCATTCAGCATCACCGAGTTCGTCTCAATGGCGCCCCACCCGTATCCGGGGTGTCTTCCATCCAGGAATGTCAAAGCGAGGTTCTGCATGCCCTCCGGGTAAAAAAACCAGCCGCGTCTCAGCAATTGACGCTGTTGTAGTGGAGCGTTTTGAAATCGCTATTTTCAATATCAAGGAGTTGCGAGATTAACTGTCGAACTCGGGGGCGCTGATTCTGCATCGGGTCATGCGCAGTCGTTTACGTGCGAGTCACACCGGGCTGACGCCGGAACGAGCCTTGGAGCAACTCCACCGCATTCAGCATCACCGAGTTCGTCTCAATGGCGCCCCACCCGTATCCGGGGTGTCTTCCATCCAGGAATGTCAAAGCGAGGTTCTGCATGCCCTCCGGGTAAAAAAACCAGCCGCGTCTCAGCAATTGACGCTGTTGTAGTGGAGCGTTTTGAAATCGTTATAAGCAATATCAATGAGTTGCGAGATTAACTGTCGAACTCGGGGGGCATGGGCCTTACACTTCAAGGCCACTAGCAGCGGTGCCGACAGGTGCATGGTCAGCGCCGCCTACTTCGGCTCAAACTCGAAAGACATCGGTTAGAAGCCGGATTAGTCATAGTGCGACAAGTCCGCCGAATCGACAAAATCGTGCATGTAACGGGTACTAATCGACCGTAGCCAAGTCTTGTCGCTGATTTCACGCAGCATGAAACGAGTTGCTCAACAGACTACCGGTAGTGGGTGGGTGTGACAACCCGATAAGCATGGTATGAACTATGACCAACAAATAAAGCAGTACCCCCGCCAAAATCGGTCATGTCTCCATCGATCATCAGCATATCGACTCGCAACGCGACGTCCTCACTCAATAATGCGGATCAGGATCAGTGACAGCTTAGGAGATTTGGGCCGGTTGCTTAGACGCTTACAATTGGGAGAAAAATTATCTGTTTGCGTGAAATGATGCCGGTGGCGAGCTTGCTGCACCATTCACAGTATCATCAAAACCTGCAGGCTCAACGGCATCAAGCCTTTCGCGTATGTATCTCTGTGACATTCCCGAAAATTACCCACACGGCCTAATAAACGGCTCTACGAAGTCTTGCCGTGGAACTGCAAAAACCGCATTAGCCTGATTGGCACTAACCCGCAAGGGTTGATTGCTTAGACGTTCGTTTTTGAGATAATTGGATAATCCAGTAAGCGCTCTCTGAACGTCGTGAAATCAAGATACAAGTCTTCTGGGAGTTTGCTGTTATGGATAAAAGACTTATGGTAGGTTTTTAGGCGTTCAGCAGGTGCGCCTATATCAAACGCTGTAATTGGCAAATCCATAGCCATACACTCAGCTGTCACATAAGAAAATGTTTCTGGCCAAATGGAGGGGAACCACACTATTTGTATCCCTGTTTCTATGATGATCTGCGGCAGATCATCCGATGTATAGCGTCCAGTAACTGTCACTAGGTCTGGTAATTTATAATCAGGATCGATCTCGCCAACCAAGGTGATCTGGCATGGCAATTGGTGCTTTTCCACATAAGAGGCAAAATTCTGTAGAATTTTTGCTCCTTTCTGCTTGTTGATACCACCGATTATACCAATGTGTAGAGGGCCATCAAATGCAGGGGATAGCGGCACTGGTTTGAAATAGCTGGTATCATGCTGAAATACAAAAATCTTTTCGCTACATTCTGGATAGGCACGTTTCATGTGCTGTGCAGAATCCACAGAAAAACATCTGATAGAGTTCGCACGTTCGAGTAATTCTCGCCAATGGTTACGCCATACAACAATATCTCTAGGGGCATTTGGGAAAATGGCAGAATGCCGCCGTATGCAGACTTTACAACGATCCTCGTCAGGAACTCCGCAGAAATTGTCCTGGTCATCTAACAGAGTGTAAGAGGGGCAAAGAGGATAAAAGTCATGCATATTGACTATAAACCGTGTCTGTTCTGGCAAGTGTCGCAAGCGATCTACGGTCGCCAGTGGGTCAGACGCAAAGACTAAACTGTTGTAATACACCTCGTCAAAGGAAAATTTTCTCATAAACTCTGAAAAGGCATCAAGATCTGGGACATTCAGAGATAGACTGTCCCCGTCGGCATGGCAAGTTATTTGCCGTATTCCTAATAGGTAATCTTCCGCATAGACACATACGGCGCGGCTATCATCCAGGCATTTTTGAACAAAGCGCGAACGAAAGTGATTAGCCCCTCCGCCACGATTGTGGTCAATCACCAAGGCTGGCCTGTTTTCTGGTCTAAGCATCAATAAAAGGCGTGCTGCCTCACGGTAAAATTGTGCTGGATTTTTCTGAATATGCGCTTGGACAAAATTCCCGTAATCTGGGTAACGTTGATCTAGGATTCGCAGATTTGATGCTAAGAGATCTTGTTTTTCTGCGGGTAAAAATGATCCTCCATGCGCATGGTACACATACAAGTTAGGACAGAGCACATGGCGGTAGCCTGAGTTCGCAGCGCGCATGCACCAATCGTTCTCTTCTCCATAACCCCGCCCAAAGGCTTCCGCATCGAAATAACCCACGTGGTTGAGTGCTCTGCGAGAGATAGCCATGCAAAAGCCTACTGCTGTTGGAATATCGATTGATTGATAAACGAGACGTTTGAAGGCCATGTCGATGGAATCGACAGACAATCCGTAAATCGGCGCGTTGTCTTCCAATGTACGAGGGAAACTACAGATGGTTCCTGCATTGGTAAATGGGGTAACACTGGCGACTTTCTCATCATAAAGTGGCTCTAACAATCTTTCCAGCCAGTATGAAGGAACAATGGTATCGGTATTTAACAGCACTACATCATCATTGGCTTCCTGCATACCACGATTCACACTTCGGACAAAACCCAGATTACTGGTGTTGGTCAACAATGACATCTGAGGGAAACGCTCTTGCTGTTTTAGTAGGAACGGAACAACCCGTTCATCTGGGCTAGCGTCATTAATAACTAGCAATACGTATGGTTCAGTGGTGTTCTGAAGAAGCGAATTAAAGAATGCAGGTAAATGCTCCCAGCCGTTATAAACAGGGACAATTATTGTTACGGGCAGATGGCATTCAAACGACGGAGTATTGTCAATAATACAAGTAGATAAGGTAGACCAATCAGATGTTATATTTTGGTCCGATGACACCACAGCTATTTGTTCTACCGTTTCAGTAACCAGTAGTCGCCTCATCCGATGATGGAGCCCTCGCCAATTTCCTTGACGTGCCAGCTGTAGAGCACGCCACAAAGACTGGCGATTTATCCGGCGAGATAACTTCCGAGCCAAGCGGGCAGCACGGCTGGCGTTTCGTAGTGGCTGCGTTACGCGCCATGACCAAGATTGCAGCATTGAATCACGTTCTGTTGCCAGAGAGCCGATCCGATGATGTAATGTATCTATATAAATATCACGCTGCTTAGCTTCATCTAGAAGCAAAGATTTTTCCTGCCGGTTGGAATCACGTTCCGTTTCCAGAGAGCCGATACAGTGACGCAATGTATCTATATAAATATCACGCTGCTTAGCTTCATCTAGAAGCAAAGATTTTTCCTGCCGCATTGAATCTGCTTGTTGAGCCCACTCGAAAGATTCTTCAATAAATCTGTCTACACCAAGGATACCAATCCATTTTTTATATAAAATAAACCTCCATTCTTTATATAGTCGTGAATGGTTAGATTCTCCAAGCTCATATCTATAACATGCGCTAACACCTGGAATATGGTTAAACGACGTATAATTTGCTACTTGCAGCCACCAATCCCAGTCTTCAAGTATATAAAGATTTTCATCAAAAGCACAGCCAAAATCTAATATTTTCCTTGAAAATAATACAGAATTTATTGGTATATAATTAGCCAATAAAAGCCTATTTTTAGACCATTCGCAACCATAAACAATTATTTTTTTAAGATCCTTTCCTATAACCTCAACGTCAGAGTATGCTGCCAATTTTTCTGGGTATTCAGACCGTGCACCGATCAGCTTTTCGATGTGCGATTCATAAAATATATCATCATCATCAAGAAATACTAACTCATCCCCTTTTGCTGCAAGAAGACCTGCATTAGCGGCTTTTGGGCGAATAAGAGATTCTCCAGTGCAGACAACCTCTATCTTTCTGTTTGATTCAAGTTCTCTATTGCCTATTTCTCCAGTGCCAGAAGCGTCAACAATTATTATTTCTATGTTTTTGTAAGTCTGGTTTGATATGCTTTCTATTGCATCTTTTAAGTAAATGCGGTTTGTGCTTCTAACGATAACGCTGACTAGTTTCATCTTTTACCCGTTAAACTATATATGATTTTGTGGCAGTGAGCAGATGCTTGTATGCCGTGTATAGAATGTATAGTGCTTTATGTTTTTACGGCCATTTTTTGTTATCTTAAATTTAGTTATTGCTCTATTTGAGACCTTGTGCATCATTATGTCTGGTGGCCGCTGACCGGGTTTGGCAAAATAGCCTGATTTTCTGGGTTCCATCTCTGCCCACTGGGTGCCGATTCAAGACATTACTCATCATTTTCAAATTAGGCAACATGTCCTTGCAGCGCACGGATAGCCACTTGAGGGTCAGCAGCAACAATCTGCATAAGCGCCCTGGCTGGACCTGTGGGACGTACCCGCTTCTGTTCCCAGTTTTGAAGCGTTTTTACCTTTACCCCGATCATCAGCGCAAAACGCGACTGTGAAAGCCTCGTTGTCTCTCGAATGGCTTTCACATCTGGGTCTTCAATAATCGTTGCGCGCCCAGACGTTTCCTTGCCACGCATGTGACGGCACATCCCAGTGACACTATCCAATAATTCGTTAAAGCTCTGTTCATCCATTCTGTAACTCCTGCTCCATCGCTTTCCCAAGTTGCCGCATCTGTTCGCGCATCAGGTCCATCTAAACGCTTTTGGAGTAGGCAAACAGCATGGATAGGCGACGATTTTAGTGAAGGCTGAGGACTCGCCGATGCCCATTCGGCTGAATATACGCTATCAGCGCATATAAGTTAAGTGGTACACCTACCAAATCTTTCCCGTGAGAATTTAATGGACCAAAAACGCGCATGGGTTCAGATATTTCTATTCGCTGCTTGCCTTGCTGGTCAGTGACAGCATCCCAAGATATAACCACAGTTGAACATTTTGCGATATATGGTCTGGCGGGAAACCCTGTCTATTTATCAGCTCAACGGCCACCGTTGTCTGCCCGAGGGGCAGAGCTACCAGCGGGCGGATTTCCGCATTGCGGAGGACACCATCGTTTATTACTGCTTCAACAAGAACTATAAGATCGCGCCGGAGATCTATGACATATGGATGTGTATCCTGAAGCGCGCACCCAGGCGCGGCTGGGGGTCCCCCCCTGGCCACCTCGGTGTAAGGAAGCTTGAAGGGAGGCATTTAAGCAGACTTGGGGTCGTTTTGAAGCAGGGTGAGAGCCCTCCCATCCGGAAGGGGTGGATTAAGGCCGCGCGAGTCACTCCGGCCATGACGGCAGGCCGCTCTGATCGACGACCTTTTTTGCTCAGGAAACAGCGGCCCCTTCACGCCGTCGCGGGTATAGCCGTGATCGATGGGGTAGGTGTATTTTTATCAATCCGCCCCTCCTCCACCATCCGTCCCTGATCCAGACGCACATACTGGTCGCAAAATTTGCTGACCTGCTCCGAGCTGTGGGAGACGAGGATGAGGGTCATGCCCTGGGCGCGGAGTTCGGCGATCCTGGCGTGGCATTTTTCCTGGAAGGGCTGGTCGCCCACGGCGAGGATTTCGTCGGCAAGGAGGATGTCGGGCTGCAAGTGCACCGCCACGGCGAAGCCCAGACGCATCTGCATGCCGGAGGAGTAATTCTTGAGGGGGGTGTCGATGAAGTGGGCCAGCTCCGAGAATTCGATGATGTCCTTGACGCGCTTCTGGGTGTCGCAGTTGCGAAAACCGTAGAGGCTGGCGTTGAGAAAGATGTTTTCATAGCCGCTGAGTTCGGGATGGAAGCCGACGCCAAGCTGAATAAGCGGTGCGACCCGGCCACGGGTGATGACCCGGCCCTGACTGGGCTCCAGGATGCCGGCGATGATCTGCAGCAGGGTACTTTTGCCGGAGCCGTTGTGCCCGAGCAGGCCCAGGGCTTCGCCCGGCTCGACGCGCAGGCTGATATCGTCCAGGGCGAGGAAATGCTCGCGGCGCTCGCGCTTGCTCTGGTGAAAAAGGGCGAGGAAGCGCGTCTTCATGCCCATGGCGCGGTTGTGGCGGAGGATAAATTCCTTGCGAACGTGCTCGACGAGGACGGCGGGGGGCATCAGAGGTCTTCGACCAGATGACGGGCCTTGCGGCGGAAAAGGATCGTGCCGACGGTGAGCGTGCCGATGGTCCAGGCGGTGGCGATAAGGACGTGACTCAGCGCGGGCAGGGTGCCGGCGTAGAGCAGGGCGTGGAAGAGGTCCATAAACTGGGTGAGGGGGTTGAGGGCAATGATTTCGCGGGTGGTGGGCTTGAGAACGTGGATGTCATAGCCGATGGGGGTGAGCCAGAAGCCGAACATCAGGGCGATCTCGACCATGTGCTTGAGGTCGCGGAGTTCGACCTGCAGCACAGAGAAGGTCAGCACGATGCCCCAGATGAAGGCGATATATAGCCCGAGCGCCAGCGGGTAGAACAGCAGCCCCCAGTGATAGACGCCACCCAGAAATGGATAGAGCACCACCAGGATCAGGATGGCGATGAGCCACAGCGCCAGCGTAAACAACAGGCTGGCGGTCGGCACCAAAATGCGCGGGAAGTAAATCTTCTGAATCAGACCTGAAGCGCTGGTGAGGCTCTCGCAACTCTGGCTCACAGCCTGCGAGAAGAGGTTGTAATGCAGGACGCCGATGACGAGGTAAAGGATGTAGTGGGGCAGATCGCTGCGAAAAATGTGCGTGAACACAAAATCATAGAGCAGGATAAGCGCCAGGGGGTTACCCAACGACCACAAAAAGCCCAGCGCGGCACCCTGATAGCGCACCTTGAGGTCTTTGGCGACCAGATTGCGCACCAAATCGCGGTATTGCCAGTAACGGGCAAAGCCGGTGACGGGGGCACAGGGCGGGGCGATGATGTTGGTCTGCATGAGCGGAGATTCTGCGTGCTGCGGCGGGATGGGTCAATGCCTATTACCGGCAGCAAGACCATTCTCTCTCGCGAAGATCGTTCTCAAGGACACGATATCCTGATGCGCGGCCATTGACCATGAACGACAGATGTCCTACATTTCAGCCTAAGCACCCGTTCATATGAGGTAATACCCATGGCCATACAGCATGTTTCGCTTCGAGAAGCCAACCAGCATCTCTCTAAATACATCGAAATGGCGTCCCATGGTTCTGAGATCATTGTGACCAAAAGGGGGCGACCCGTGGCGCGCATCGCACCCATTGAGGTCGGCGGCCTGATGTCGGATGCCGAAAAATTCGCGCTGGAACGGTCCCGAGCCAGAATGCGGCAGGGATATTCGCTGGGAGGCGGGTCATTCGACCGGGAAGCCGCGCATGCGCGTTAAGCGCATCTCCCTCGACACAAACATCCTTAATCCTTTAAAAAATGGCTATGGGGGATAATGGCCATGCGCGCGCCCTCAAAATAGTTTTTCCACCCCCGTGATCGGCAGCCAAAGCGTCATCGGCTGGTCGGGTAATTTTTCAAACTCATAATGCAGATAAAAGTTGCGGGCTGCCTCATCCTTGGCATCCACCAGCACGGCGACAAAACCCACTTGCCTGGAAACCTGCAGTGATCGATGAAGGGCATCCATCAGAATGAGCTCCCCTAGGCCGTGCCCCTGTGATTCCTTGGCTACGGCAAGCCGAGCCAGTCGAATGATGGGGATGGGGAATTTAGGGAAGCGCTTGCCGGCGTGTGCGGGCAAATGGGATTTGTCGATTCCACCAGCGGATAACGAATGGAAACCCTGCACGGAATGGTCGCCGACTTTTCCCGAGAGGGCCACGAAGGTTCGGGCTATCCCCGCCTTCTGGCTTTGTCCGGCATACTTCATCAGCCACGCGTTGAGTACCGGATTCCCGCAATCGAAGTGGCTTTTATCATGACTTCGGTGCAGCGGTTCGATACGCCAGGCATCACCCATGCCGGGCACAAAGGGTATCACTCGCTCAAACGTTTTGCATAACGTTGAGCGGCTTCCTTCAGACGTGGGCGCTCCTTGTCTTCTTCGTCCAGCCCTTGGAGAAACGCCACCCAGTCTTCTTGGGTCAGCGTGATTTCCTCTCGCTGGTGAATAACCTGACTGGCACGCTCCGAAGCGGCCGAGAGCAGAAAAGCCGAGAGTGGCATACCGGCATACGACGCGGCGCGCCCCAACTGCTGTTTGAGACTGGCTGGCAAGCGAATGTCGATTCGCTCATCTTTTTCCGGTGCAGACAAAGTCATAGCGGCAACCCTCCGTGTCTCGTTTAATTGTACGGCGCGCGTACGGATTGTCAACAAGCCGTGGAAAGCGACTGCATCCTGGCTACGCAGGCACTGGATATGCAGGATGGCCAATCCGTTCTCGGCGCCTGGCTCATCACTCCTTTAAAAAATAGCTATGCGCGATAATGCCCGTCACCCTCGTACTGTCGTTCCAGCCATTGGCAGTAACTTCCGTCCATGACGGCGCGCCACCATTCCGGGTGCTCCAGGTACCAGCGGATGGTCTGGCGGATGCCGGTGGGGAAATCCACGGCCGGTTGAAACCCCAATTCGCGGGTGATTTTAGTGGCGTCGATGGCGTAGCGGCGGTCATGACCGGGCCGGTCGCGCACATGCTGGATCAGGTCGGCACTTTTGCGGCCCTGCGCCGCCGCTGAATGCGGGTAGGCCTGCAACCACCGGGGATCGCTCGCGAAGAGTTCGTCCATGATCTGACCGATAAGCAGGACGATGTCGATATTGGCCCATTCGTTGCAGCCGCCGATGTTGTAGCTCTCTCCTTCCCGACCCTGCTCCAGAATCGCGGCGATGCCCCGGCAATGGTCTTCCACATAAAGCCAGTCGCGAATCTGGCGACCATCGCCGTAGAGTGGCAGGGGCTTGTTATGCAGGATGTTGACGATGAAGAGGGGAATCAGCTTTTCGGGAAAGTGATACGGTCCGTAGTTGTTGGAGCAGTTGCTGGTGCTGGTACTGAGTCCATAGGTATGTTGATAGGCGCGCACCAGATGGTCCGCTCCCGCCTTGCTGGCGGCGTAGGGGGAGTTGGGTGCATAGGGCGTCGCTTCGCGGAAAGGCGGATCCTGAGGACCGAGGGTGCCGTAGACTTCATCCGTGGAGATATGATGAAAACGATGGGGAATACGGCCTTGCGGACCATCCAGCCAGAGGTTTTTGGCCACCCGCAGCAGGTTATGGGTGCCGATGATGTTGGTCTGGATGAAGGCGTCAGGGTCGTGGATGGAGCGATCCACATGGCTTTCGGCGGCGAAGTGGACAATGACGTTGAGGTGATGGTCGGTCATCAGCCGCTCGACCAGCGGGGCGTCATTGATGTCCCCCGAGACAAAGCGGAAGCCGCTGTGCTGCTCCAGTCCGGCCAGGTTATGGCGATTGCCCGCATAGGTGAGGGCATCCAGCGCGACCAGGGTAGTGTGCGGATGCTTGCGCAACCAGTGATGGCAGAAGTTGGCACCGATGAAGCCGGCAGCACCGGTGACCAGCAGGCGCTTGTCTATAATAGGATCAACGGTGACGGACATCGGGTGCTCCTTATTGGAATTGGGGTTCGGCCAGCATCTGTCGCAGTGCCGCCCGCCAGTGGGGCGCGGGGCCCAGCGTGGCATAGCTGGTGGACTTGTCGAGCACGGTATAGGCCGGACGACGGGCGGGGGTGGGATACCCGCTCGTTGGGATCATTTCTATGGGGATGCTGCGCTGCAGGTGTCCCGCAGCCACGGCTTCTTCCTGAATCGCCACGGAGAAATCATACCAGGAGGCTACGCCCGCGTCGGTCCAGTGCTGAATGCCCGTAAAATCCGGATGATCCAGCGCGCGCCAGAGCGCAGCGGCGATACCCGCGGCCCAGGTCGGGGTACCGATCTGGTCGCCCACGACGCGTAGCACGTCGCGCTCGGCCAGGAGACGCAGCACGGTTTTGACGAAGTTGCTACCGTGGGCGCTATAGACCCAGGCGGTGCGCAGGATGAGGGCGGCATCACCGAGGATTTCCCGTACTTGCTGCTCACCGGCGGCCTTGCTGGCGCCATAAACGCCGAGCGGAGATGCCGCTGCGCCGGGTTGGTAGGGGGTGGATTGCGCGCCATCAAAGATAAAGTCGGTGGAGAGATGCATCAGGCGGGCTCCGCAGGCTTGGGCGGCCAGGGCACAGTGGGCGGCACCATCACGATTGATGGCATAGGCCATATCGGCTTCAGATTCGGCACGGTCCACGGCGGTGTAAGCGGCGGCATTGATGAGGCAGTCGGGCCGGAAACTTTCCACCGCCGCCCGCACCTTGCGGGCATCGCAAATATCCAGATCCTGGCGTCCCAGGGCATGCAGCATGACTGAGGGTGGCTGACTGCGTTGCAACTCCCAGCCTACCTGGCCTTGCGCGCCCAGCAGCAGCACGCGATATCGGTCAGCTTCTCCGGCCATGGGCGTCATGGAAAGGTCTCGCACGCGGATAAAGCGAGTCCTGCGGCATCTTTACCGGCCAGCAGGGGTGGATTACCGGCCAGCAACGGCCAGTCAACGGCGATATCCGGATCATTCCAGAGCACGCAACGTTCTGCTTCTGGAACGTAAAACTCCGTGGTTTTGTAGAGAAAGTCGGCCGACTCGCTGAGCACATAAAAACCGTGGGCAAAACCGGGGGGCACCCAGAGCATCTGCTGATTTTCGGCAGAGAGCGTGGCGCCAACCCATTGTCCGAAGTATGGGGAAGATCGGCGCAGATCTACGGCCACGTCAAAAACCGCGCCGCTCACGACACGCACCAGCTTGCCCTGGGGCTGACGAATCTGGTAATGCAGCCCGCGCAGCACTCCCTGCTGGGAGCGACTGTGGTTGTCCTGCACGAAGTCGAGATCCAGTCCGGCATCAGCGAAGGCGCGCCGGTTCCAGCTTTCCATGAAAAACCCCCGGGCGTCACCGAAAACCCTGGGGGTGATGAGGAAAACCTCCGGAATGGCGAGGGCTTCCATCTTCATGGCTGGCGTCCTTCGCTGAGAACGCGCAACAGATAATCACCGTAGCCGCTCTTTTGCAAAGGGACGGCGAGACGACTGAGGGCTTCGCCATCGATGTAGCCCATGCGGTAAGCGATTTCTTCGGGGCAGGCGACTTTGAGCCCCTGGCGTTCTTCCAGGGTGCGGATGAACTGGCCGGCGTTGAGCAGATCCGCGTGCGTGCCGGTGTCGAGCCAGGCCGTGCCGCGACCAAGCACCTCTACTTGCAGGCGCCTTTCCTGCAGGTAGAGGCGGTTGAGGTCGGTAATCTCCAGCTCGCCCCGTGCCGAGGGGCGGATTTCCCGAGCCATCCTGCTGCCGTCGCCGTCGTAGAAGTACAAGCCGGTCACCGCATAGGAGGAGCGCGGCGTTTCCGGTTTTTCTTCAAGGCCGATGGCTTGGCCGTCGGCACCGAACTCGACGACACCATAGGCACGCGGGTTGGCGACATGGTAGGCAAAGACGGTGGCACCGGTATCGCGCGTGTTGGCAGCCTGCAGCGTTGTACTGATCTCGTGGCCGTAGAAAATATTGTCACCGAGCACCAGCGCCGAGGGGCACCCCGCCAGGAACTCCTCGGCGATCAGCAGGGCTTGCGCCAGCCCTTCCGGGCGTGCCTGCTCCGCATACTGGAAAGACAGGCCCCATTGACTCCCATCTCCGAGCAACTGGCGAAAACGCGGTAAATCGTCGGGGGTGGAGATGACCAGCATCTCCCGGATACCTGCCAGCATAAGGGTCGCCAGAGGGTAGTAAATAAGGGGCTTGTCATAGACTGGCATGAGCTGCTTGCTGACGGTCTGGGTCAGCGGATAGAGCCGGGTGCCAGATCCGCCGGCGAGGATGATCCCTTTACGATGCATTGCGCGGCCTCAAGTTGAGAGAAATTATCAATGGGCGGGGATACGTTGCCTATCACCTTGTTGCTGTCGCAGCAATTGTATGTGGCCGGGGGCGTCTGGGCAACCTTGGTGATGCCAGCCCGGCAGAATGGGGGTTGTCCCGGCTTGAGCGATGGCACCTCAACGTCATAAGCTAGCCCCTCTGTCCGGTCAACATAGCAAGGGATCATCATGAACAAACAGGGTGGCCTGTCCACTGCAAACGTCCGCAACCGGCCCGGAACGGACAGGCAGCGCGGCCACGCGCTGGGTGCCGCCATGCTGGGGATGCTGCTGGACGGTTACGATCTCAGCATTATGGCCGTGGTTCTGCTCCCGTTGCACAGCGCCTGGCATTTGCACGCGACCGAAACCGGTCTGCTCATGGCCATGGCGTTACTCGGGTCTTTGCTGGGGGGCTTGGCGGGCGGCGTCTTCACCGACCGCTTCGGTCGCCGCAAACTGCTTTTCCCCAACATATTCCTCTATGTCATCGGCGCTTTGGTCAGCGCTTTCAGCCCCGATATCTCGATACTTTTCCTGGGTCGCTTTCTGACCGGCCTGGCGATCGGCCTCGACTATCCGCTGGTGGCCACCATCGTTGCGGAATACAGCCAGCCCGCCAACCGGGGAAATCGTTTCGCCCGGGTAAATCTGGCCTGGTATGTTGGCGCTCTGCTTTCTACCGGTGTCGGCTGGGCCCTGCTGTTTACCGGCGCCGCATCCTGGCGCTGGATGCTGGGTAGCGCGGCCGTCCCCGCGCTCGCTCTCCTGTGGTTGCGGCGCGGCCTCCCGGAATCGCCGCGCTGGTTGGCGCGTAACGGGCATCCCAGCGCGGCCCGTGCGGCCCTGACCCGGCTCTACCCGGAGTACACGTCCGCCGAACTCAGCACGCAGTTGACGGCTTTTCAGGGGCATCGCCAGTCGTGGCGGGTGCTGCTGCATAAGGTCTGGCTGCGCCGGCTGGTGCTCAGCATTTTCCCCTGGTTCTGTCTGGATGTGGTGGGTCTGGGCATTGGTCTGTATTTTCCCCTGGTCTTGCGCAGCAACGGGTTGGCCAGCAGTGACGGGGCCGCCGCCGCCATCAATGCCGGCTTTCTGGTGATCTCCGCTCTGGGTATTGTTTATATTCTCTCCCGCCTCGACCGCTGGGGCCGGATTCCCTTGCAAAGCGCTGGCTTTGGCCTGATGTCCCTCGGGCTGGGATTGTTTGCGCTGTGCTCCTGGAATGGCTGGATTGCCGGGATTTACGCGGGTGCCGCAGTCTATTCTCTGGGCGTAGGCATCGGTCCGTCGGTAACGGTTTTTGCGCTCGCCGTAGAAATTTTTCCGACGGAATTGCGCGCCAGCGCGGCCGGGTTGGCGACGGGTATTTCCCGCCTGGGTGCCTTCATTTCGGCGGTATTGTTTCCTGTTCTTGAAAAAAGCTGGGGAATACCCTTAGTCCTGGTGGTCATGGCCGGGGTGGCCCTGCTGGGGATGCTCGCCACCCTGATCTATGGGGTGGAATCGCGACAGAAAAGCCTGGAAGACCTGGAACGCGTGCATGATCCGGTGGCAACACCCTGATTGTATGTATTTTCTACTCAAAGCTCCAGGTCCGCACTATGCGCAACGAAGTAGGCGGGGATTGCCAGATGGCGGGTAAAGCCGGAAAGGGCGCCGCCTCCCGAATGATCGTATCGACGGCGCTTACCAGCGCGACGTTCTTTGATCCCTGCCGCATCTCAATCTGCATCAGTTGCCCGTCGGGGGCGATAGTGACGGCGACCACGACGCGCCCCCGAGGCAGGACGGGATGCCCTCCCGCAAAAAGATGTTTCTGGGCCAGTGCCATGATTCGGCCTTCCCAGTCCTTCAGATAGGCATTCAAGGCGATCGCCCGCGCCGCCGGTGACGCCGTTGACGGCGCGCTCTCCCGACGGAGCGGAAGAATGCCGTCCGGGCTGCGTGGCGCGGGTACCGCGGGCGAGGTAATCTGGGGACGGAGCGGATTCGGCGTTAACGAAATTTCCACCAGCGAGCTGACCGGGGGCTTTTCCGGCAGGGTTCCCGCCAACCCGCCCAGCAACACGAGCCAGACCAGCACATTGATGACCATGGAGAACAAGACCCAAGGGAACAGGGTATCGAGGTCTTCCGACCGCAAACGCAGGACGCGCATGATACCGACCAGTGCGGCGGACCCAAACCAGCGTACCCGGAAGAGAACGTCCAATACCGGCGCGAATAATCCCATGGAGGGCGACGGCAGCGCGGCAAATGCGCGGCGCGACGGCTTCATTCCAACCAGTCAGCGGCAGCGAGGGCGTAATAGGTAATGATAGCGTCGCCCCCGGCTCTTTTGATGCCCAGCAACGATTCCAGGACACTGCTCTGCAGATCCAGCCAACCGGCCCGGGCAGCGGCCTGCAGCATGCTGTATTCGCCGGACACCTGATAAGCCAGCACCGGCAGGTCGCAGCGCTCGCGGAGGTCACGGATGATATCCAGATACGCCATGGCGGGCTTCACCATCACCATATCGCAGCCCTCCTGAATATCCAGCGTCATCTCGCGAAACGCCTCACGCCGATTGGCTGGGTCCATCTGATAGCCTTTGCGGTCCCCGAACTGCGGCGCGCTGTCCGCCGCATCGCGGAAAGGACCATAAAAAGCGCTGGCGTATTTGACCGCGTAGGAAAGAATGCTGACCTGCGGGTGCTGCGCAGCATCCAGCGCTTCGCGAATAGCCATCACCATGCCGTCCACCATGCCGGAAGGGGCGACGATATCCACGCCCGCCTCGGCATAAGAGATGGCCTGCCGTTGCAGGTTTTCCAGGGTGGCATAATCGTCCCGATCACCGCCCGCATCCAGGACACCGCAATGGCCGTGGGCGGTATATTCGCAAAAGCAGGCGTCGGCAATGATCAGCAGTTGCGGATAGTTGTCGCGAATGGCGCGGATCGCCCGTTGCACCAGCCCCGCCGCGTCCCAGGAGAGGGTGCCGACGGCATCCTTGCAGTGCTCTTCAAGGACACCGAAGAGCAGCACTCCGGAAACGCCTCGCGCCACCGCTTCCGCACAGAGTTGCAGCGCCGAGTCGATGCTGTGGCGGAAAACGCCGGGCATGGAGGAGATTTCCGTACGAACGCCATCGCCTTCCACCAGAAAGACCGGCAGGATGAAATCCGCCGCACGCAGATGATGCTCACGCAACATCCGGCGCATGGCCGGATGACGTCGCAGGCGGCGGGGTTCGTGGCGGGATGACAGATTGAGCAGGTTCATGCAACGGGCTCCAGACCTTGCGCCCATGCCATCAGCGCGGCCAACATGCCAGCCGCGCTGGCTTCCGGGGCAATCCAGGGCGCCGCCAGACCAACCGTGGTGACGGCGGCGGCGGTGAGGGGGCTAATGGCGATAATGGGTGTGTTCTTCAGCCAGCGTTGTCCCAGCCCCCCCACCATCTGGTAGAAATTATTGAAGATCTCCGGGCTGGTCACGGTGACGGCATCCAGTTCGCCGCGCGCCCAGGCATGCAATAACGGCGTCGGATTGGCGCCGGGAATACCGCGCCGGTAGCATAATACCTTGTCGATGACCGCGCCGCGCTCGCCCAGCGTCTTCTCCAGTAACTCACGGCCCTGATCACCGGCAAACAGCGCTATGCGCTGTCCCTGCACGGCCACCAGCTCCGGGCTTTCCAGCAAACCCTCGGAGCTGAACCGCCGGGGGACCAGGTCGACCTGCAGACCAAACTCACGCAGCGCCTTGGCGGTTTCCCGGCCCACCGCCGCGATACGCGGCCCTGTCGGCCAGGACAGGTTACGACTCTGCAAGCGGCTGAGGGCAAAAGCGACGGCGTTGCGGCTGGAAAAAATCACCCAGTCATACGCCACCAACTGATGCAAAGCATCATCCAGAGACTGCCAGTTCTCCGGCGCCTCGATCTGTACGGCGGGGAACAAAATGGGGCGTGCGCCTTGCGCTTGCAACAGGGTCAGCATCTCGCCAGCCTGCGCGCGCGGCCGGGTGACCACGATGCCTTTGCCTTGCAGTGAAATGCCGTTCATGTGTTTCGGACATCCGCGATAATCTGTGCCGCCCCTTGCGCGACCAGCGCCGCGGCGACGGTCATGCCGAGCGCAACAGGGTCACTGCCCCGCGCTTCGGCGTGGAGTACCCGGCGGCCGTCCGGGGTGGCGACCAGCCCGCGCAAAACCATCTGCGGCCCCTGCCATTGCGCCAGTGCCGCCACCGGCAGCCGACAGTCCCCCCCCAGCACCCGATTCATGCTGCGCTCTGCCAGCACGCAGTTGTGGGTGTCGGCATCGGCCAGGGGTGCCAGCAGTTCCCGGGTCCGCCGGTCGTCGCTGCGCGCCTCAATGCCTATGGCCCCTTGTCCCACTGCCGGCAGAGAGCAGTCGATATCCAGCAGGTGGGTAATGCGATCCGACAAACCCAGGCGTTTAAGGCCCGCAGCGGCGAGGATGATCGCCGCATAATGCCCCTCATCCAGCTTGCGCAGGCGCGTGGCGACATTGCCGCGCAAATCATCGACCCGCAGATGGGGGTAACGCTCCAGCAATTGCGCCCGCCGCCGCAGGCTGGAACTGCCCACCCGTGCGTCCTTCGGCAGGGCATCGGGGTGGAGAAAGGCATTGCTGACGAAGGCATCCCGGACGTCTTCCCGGGCCATGATGGCGACGATCTCCAGACCATCAGGCTGTTGCGCAGGCACATCCTTCATGGAGTGTACGGCAATATCCACCCGCTGCTGCTGCAGGGCATCCTCGATTTCCTTGACGAAGAGGCCTTTACCGCCCAGCGCATGCAGGGGTGCATCCAGAAGCGTATCCCCACTGGTGGTCATGGCGATGATCTCGACGGTTATTTCCGGGTGCTGCCGCAACAGGGCGGCACGGACATGCTCTGCCTGCCAGACGGCCAGCGGGCTGGCGCGGGTACCAATGCGAAGGTGATGCGGCATATCTGGTCGGCGGCTCTAATGATGATCAGGAGAAGGAGTTAGGATATTCACCTTAACAGCGCGGTTTTTTCTGTCAAGGGTGCGGCGGCAACACGCTTTGTGAAATGGCGCTCACCACCACCCTTTCGCGCAGCGACTGCGCCAGCTTGGGACCCACCACCGCAGCCAGGGAGGCCGGGCCGGGGAAAGGGCCGTGCGCCGCCCGGAAAGCGACAATCGCTGCGGCCCGTTTCTCGCCGATGCCGCGCAGACCGCGCAACTGGGCACTATCGGCGTGATTGATGTCGACGAGCGCCGGACCATCTTTAGCCGTTGCGAACGCCAAATTTGGCCCCGAAAGCGCGCAAGCGACTCCTAGCAAAAGCCACCACCGCATTTTCCGGGGGGCTTTCCACCGCAACGACTTAACCCCGCAACGCCGCGCGCACCTGATCCCCCATCGCCACCAAGGCCTCCGTCGGCGTCTCTTTGGCATGGGCGAAATTCAGGTCGTGGATGGCATTCATGGGAATCAGGTGCACATGGGCATGCGGTACTTCCAGCCCCGCCACCATGACCCCGACCCGCTTGCAACCGGTCACCTGCTCCAGCGCCGGTACGACGCGCCGGGCAAAAGGCAGAAGACCGGCCAGGGTTTCGTCATCCAGCGTGAAAATATAATCATGTTCGATCTTGGGAATGACCAGGGTGTGCCCAGGCCGCACCGGGCGAATATCGAGAAAAGCCAGATAACGGTCATCTTCCAGCACTTTCTGCGCCGGAATTTCACCGTTGATGATGCGGGTGAACAGGGTGCTCATGCGTCCTCCTTCAGCGTCGCTAAAACGGCTTCTGCGGCATCCAGGGTGGTGGCGATCTCGGCATCACCGTGGGCCGCCGAAAGGAAACCGGCCTCATAGGCACTGGGGGCGAGATACACCCCGCGCGCCAAGAGGCCATGGAAAAAGCGCGCGTAGCGTTTACTGTCGGCGGCCATCACCGCATCAAAACCGCGCACCGGCTGCTCCGCAAAGAACCAGCCGAACATGGCGGGCACCTGATTGATCTGCATGGGAATACCCGCGTCCTTGGCGCGTTCCGCCAGGCCCTTGCAGAGCATGGCCGTCTGCGCCGCCAGGCGCGCATGGAAACCCGGCACCGTCAGCAACCGCAAGGTCGTCAGACCGGCGGCCATGGCTACCGGATTACCGGACAGCGTCCCCGCCTGATACACCGGCCCGGTGGGTGCCAGATATTCCATCATTTCCCGCGGACCGCCGACGGCACCCACCGGCAGACCACCGCCGATGATCTTGCCCAGCGTGGTCAGATCGGGCCGCACCCCGTAGAGTGCCTGCGCGCCGCCCACGGCCACCCGGAATCCGGTCATCACTTCGTCAAAAATCAACACGCACTCATATTGATCACATACGGCGCGCAAGCCTTCCAGAAAGCCGGGCTCCGGCGGCACGCAACCCATGTTGCCGGCAATCGGTTCGACGATAATGGTCGCGACATCAAAGCCGAACTGCGACATCATTTCTTCCACCGCGGAGAGATCGTTATATGGCAGCACCAGGGTATCCTGACTTACCTCGCGCGGAATCCCCGCGCTCGAGGGCTGGCCGAGGGTCAGCGCCCCCGAACCGGCCTTTACCAGCAGGCTGTCGCTGTGACCGTGATAATTGCCCTCGAATTTGATGATCTTATCGCGCCCGGTGTAACCACGCGCCAAACGAATGGCGGTCATCACCGCCTCGGTGCCACTGGAAGTCATGCGCACCGACTCGATGCTCGGCACAAGGGAGCAAACCAGCTCCGCCATTTCCACCTCGATGGCGGTAGGTGCACCGAAGCCAAGCCCCTTGTTCACCTGCGCATGTACCGCCGCCAGCACTTCCGGGTGGCTGTGGCCGTGGATCATCGGCCCCCAGGAACCCACGTAATCGATGTAGCGCTTGCCTTCCACATCCCAGAAGAAAGGGCCTTCGGCATGGTCGATGAAAATCGGGTCGCCACCCACGCCGCGAAAGGCCCGGACCGGCGAATTAACCCCTCCCGGAATGCATTGCTGCGCCGCACTGAACAGTGCGTGTGAAGTCTGCGTCATCATCACTCCTTACGGTCACCAAACAGAGCGGTAAAACGCCTTGCCGCCCCTTCCACGTCGTTCGCACCAAAAATACCGGAAATCACCGCCAGGGCATCCGCACCCGCCGCGAGCAGGGCACCCCCACTGGCCTCCGTGATGCCGCCGATGGCCACTATGGGCAGATCCATAACCGCACGCGCCGCCGTCAGCACAGCCATGCTGATCACCGGCGCTTGCGGTTTGCTGGGAGAGGCAAAAAAGGACCCGAAGGCCACATAGTCCGCCCCCTGCGCCGCCGCCTCTTGCGCCTGCCGCACCGATCCATAACAGGAAACCCCGATGAGTATGGCGCGTCCCAACTGCACGCGCAACGCTGCCAGCGGCGCATCTTCCGCCCCCACATGGAGGGCTGGCGCCCCGACGGCCTGCGCCAGGAGAGGATCATCATTGACGACGAAAAGGGCATTGTACTGCGCGCAAAGTTCCCGCAAAGCCCCCGCCTGCCGCCGTCGTCTCGGTGCCTCGGCCACAACGTCGCCCTTGTCCCGATATTGCAGAATACGCGCGCCCCCGCGTAGCGCCGCTTCGGCCTGCGCCAGAAAAACGGGCTCCGGCATCAGGCGCGCTTCGGTGATCGCATACAGCCCCGAAATAATGGGGTTCTGCCGGGCCATCTAAAGCCCCGCCCGATGCCCGCGCGCGCCAAAGAATCGATCCGGAAAATACTGTCCCTTACCCAACGGGTACGCATGCACCAAGCAAGCATGCGTGAAATCCAGCGCCGCCGCCACCGCGGCTTCCACGCTCAGACCGTGCGCCAGACCCGCCGCCAGCGCGGCGGCCAAGGTACACCCCGAACCGTGATACCGGTGGGGCAGCCGGGACTGCCGGAAGGTCCGCTGCAATACCGCACCGTGAAACAGCATATTCTCGAGCTCCGGCCCCTCGCCGTGCCCCCCGCTGATCAGTACCCACTCTGCCCCATGGCGATTGAGCCAGGCACCTGCCGTGGGCAAATCGTTAGCGCCGGACAAGGCCAGCGCCTCAGGCCCATTCGGCGTCATCACCGTCACCTGTGGCAATAATTGGGTGGCCAAGGCTTCGCGTAATCCCGCCCCGGCCAGGGCCGCACCGCCTCCGGCCACCAGTACCGGATCAAGCACCACGGGAATCTGCGGATAACTCGCCAGCAGCGCACTCACCGCGGCCACCATGGCCGCGCTTCCCAGCATCCCGATCTTGATGACCTGTACAGACATGTCGTCGAGCACCGCACGGGCCTGCGCTACGGTATTCTCCGGATTCACCGACGTATAGGCACGCACATTCACCGAATCCTGAACGGTCAGCGCCGTCACTGCCGTGCAGCCATGCACGCCCAGGCTGGCCAGGGTCAGCAGGTCGGCTTGCACGCCTGCCCCCGCACTGGGATCAGAGCCGGCAATACTGAGGACGACGGGCGGCGACCCCCCTGCCTCCGGGTAACGGGATTCCATCCGGAATGAATCCTCGCTCATTTTAGCCTTTCATGGCCATATACCGATGGATTTTCTAATCGCTTCCATTGCCGCCAACGGGTTTTTTATATACTGCAGCATAACCCCCAGGTCATCACCAACAATAATTATTGAGCCGTACTTAAATATCGAGCCAAACCACGTCTGCTTAATTTTTATGTCTCGAATGGCCGGCGGCGGTATGGAAATATTCAGTCGCCGTGACAAACCGTATTTTATTACCAGATTACCATTATTAACGAGACACTTTGTGGTTAACATCAATGTCGCAATATTTGCCGCATCAATGAATGACAAGACAATCATTACCGCCCCAACCATCACCAAAAACCCGTTACCAAAAACCACAAACGGAACACTGAAAAAGAATATTAGCAGCGAACCGAACAAAGCAGATGGGGCCACGATAACATCGTCCAACACCACGGCTGAAGTATTTTTTAAGTCATTCTGCTGCCCAGACATACGTTATTCCCTCAACCAGTCGCATAGTTTTTCAAAGTAAAACAGAGCGTCTTAACTGCCAAACAGACGTTCGAGTAGCGATAACTTAATTAAGACGTCGGACGTCGGCTGGCGCAACCCCCTCTAAGCCTGTATTCGAAACTGGCTGACAGGAATTCAGGAATGAACAGATCAATAGGCCTCCTCTTAAAGCGGAGGCCGCCAGTACCTTGTTGGATGTTTCGTTATTTTTTTGTACACGCCATGGTGGCGCCACCATTAGTAACATGAGCCGTATTTTCATGGTACAACGATGGCGCACCTTAAGCCTTACTGTGTCAGCAAAACCTCCCATGATCCCATCGCCCCAGAACGGGGGGCCGACCGTCGATCATTCCTTCACGCCTTGGATATTAACCGGCCTCCCTTGCGACAGGGATGTCAAGTAACTAACAAGCGCCACCATCTTTGGACCACTGGAGGATAGCGGCATCCCGCCGAGACCATTTGCGATACAGGAGTTGACCTGCATCTCCAGCGTGATTACCTTCCCAGCGCGTTCATTATATTTAGGGAAGGTGGCTGCAGCACCAAGAAGGCTTGGAATCTTTTTACCATTCGGTAGCATACCCTCGACGCGTCCGGCACCACGGTGGCACGTCATACAGCTATTACCCTTGGTTCCCAGGGACGCCGCGGCGAACAACTGGTCCCCCTCATGAATAGCTGCTTGCATTGGCTGTTCAGCCGCTAAAGCGGGGGCTGTAAAAGCCAGCGCGCATACAGCCATCGCTACCGCAGTACATGATATCTTTTGCAAAGTCATAACATTACGCGGAGTCCCTGGCGCCTGTGCCAAGGCTGGGTAGCTCGCAAGCATTGAAAAATACCTGCCCTCCCCCGCACCTCCTTCTTTCTAGAGCTACCTTTCGGTTATAACAGCCTCCGGCGCCTTTCAGGTGGTGGCGCTGCACTTTGCTCCCACCCTCCAAACCCCACCAGTTTAAGTGTAGCTCCGCACCTCGCTAATATCCACTCCGCATTGTTCGTACACCATCGCCCACAGGAGGATTATAGTAAGCGTGGCAGACTCCCCATAATACGCTTTTATGCCGGCTTAAGAATAAATGCCATACAGTACCCCTCTGGCACCACCGATCCAGCCACGACCTTGCAGCAGTGCGGCGCGATAAAATTCGCGCAAGCAGAGCATTGCTCCTTGCCCTTGGGATGTGGCTGATATTGCAGGGAGGCCTTAGGTGTGATTCCTGGACACTTTCCAGCCGCATGCGCCGCGCCGATGGGATTTACCCCGACCACTGCCCCGGCAGCCACTACACCAGCCGTTATGGCGATACCTTTCAAGACATCACGGCGACTCAGGTTCTGGGGCTTTTCGGTTCCATTTTGTTCCTTACTCATGACATTACTCCTTATAGATTGACCGTTTAAGATGCAACAGACCTAAATGATGGTAATTTATTTCACGTCTCTCCAGTATTCCTTTTTGAGGAAATAGGCAAAGATAATAAACAGTGCAAGCAAACCGAGCACCCAAGGCCCTTCGTCGTGCCGTTGTACAACAGACGGATCAGATACAAACCTTAAAAAGGCGACGATGTCAGAGACTTGCTCCTTGAATTTCTGAGGAGACTCGTCACCCGCACGAAGCACCTTCCCTTGTTCATTCACGAACCCACTATGCAGTGCAAGCACATCAGGCATTGCCACATTGGGAAATACATGATTATTCCAGCCGGATGGCTGCTTGGGATCAAGGTAGAACGAGAGCAAATAGGTATATACCCAATTTTGACTCTTATACCGAACTATTTGACTCAAGTCCGGCGGGGGAAGGCCAAACCATTTGTGCGCCATGTCGGTTGGCATCGCTGACACCATATTCCCTTTATATTTGGAACCAGTCGGCAGCATGATATACTTATGCACATCGGCCTTGGACATTCCCAGATCATTCGTCAGAAACTCGTAACGCATAAATTTAATAGAATGACAAGCCATACAGTCGGTTGCGAACAGCTTCGCACCTGCAATTATAGTCTTTGAGTTGTAGGTATAATGCGGTGCTATCATCTTGGGCCCGTTATCTGCAAATGCTCCGGGCGCACTGGCAAGCAGCCCCAAGACCATGCCTGCCCACACAACATATTTTTTCATAATGCCTCCTCTCTGCGCAATATCAGTGGGCATGGAAACGGACTCGCGCGGGTGGTGTCCGGGTCGGCTCAAACTTGCTCACGAATGGCAGTAAAATGAAGAATGCCACATATATAACCGCCCCTACTCGCTCCAGGATAAAATATTTAGGCAACGGTGGTTGCTCGCCAAGATAGGCCAGCATGAGGAAGTTGACAAAAAAGATAATGAGCATAATACGAGTAATCGGGCGATAACGCGTCGATATCACCGGATTTCTATCAAGCCATGGGAGTACGAACGGAAACACTACCGCCACCACCATTAATATAATACCGCCATTCTTATTCGGTATAGCCCGCAACATGGCGTAAAATGGCGACAAATACCATGGCGGTGTAACATCAGGCAGGCTTTTCAATGGGTTCGCCGGCGTCGACATGGTACGCTCCAGAAAAATATGATGCACCGTCGGTGCATAGAAAATAATCGCCGCAAAAATGAATAGCCATACACCGAATCCGAATAGATCTTTCACGGAATAGTAGGGGTGAAAGGGAATAGCATCTATCGGATGCCCGTCAGGCCCTTTGTTGGCCTTGATCTCAAGACCGTCGGGATTGTTAGAACCGACTTTATGTAGATAAAGAATATGGAACACGATCAGTCCGACAATGACCAGAAACACCACCGTCACATGCAGTGCCATGAAGCGATCCAATGTGTCTCCGCTCATGCCGGAGCCACCGCGCACCAGAGTGGTGACCCATTCTCCGATGAATGGAATAGACTTGAACAATGAGGTAATTACCGTTCCTGCCCAATATGACAGGTTTGAATACGGCAATATATATCCAAAAAATGCCTCCGCCATAAACGCCAGATAGGTCGTATAGCCGATGACCCATACGAGCTCTCGCGGTGCTCGGTAGGAGCCATAAAGCATGCCTCTTGCCATGTGTATATACAGAAGCACGAATATCAGGGAGACGCCATCGACATGCATATACTGCATAAGCCAACCATAATGCACGTCGTACATGATTCCGTATACAGAGTCATAGGCATCACTAACAGATGGGATGTAGTGTGCCAGAACCAAAAATCCTGACAGGAACTGCAGCACTACCATCAGTAAAAGCAGAGACCCGGCGTAATAAAAGATGTTGAAATTCTTTGGCGCGTAGTATTCAGCCATGTGCTCCCGCCACATCTCCGGCAACGGCGAACGTTTGACAAACCACGTTTTGAAACTCATATCAGCCTCCTTTGTCGGCTACCACGCTCAGCACAAATGCGCGAGCGGATACATATTGGTTACAACAACGCTTTTCTTTTCCACATCGATGTCATATTCAGGAACCGCCATATTGTGAGGAGCGGGTGAACCTTTGATTACGCGGGCAGAAAGATCGTACATCGATCCATGGCAAGGACAATGAAATCCGCCGAGCCACCACGGCGCGACACTGGCTTTTTTGGGCCGGTAATGCGGTATGCAACACAGGTGGTTGCATATTTTTATACCGACATACCATTCCGCCACCCGTGACCTATACTTGTTTTTGCAATAGGGAGGTTGCTGCGGAATATTACAGTTGGGATCCTTCAATATGCCCTTCTGCTCTGCCTCATCCAGCGAGGCCAGCATTTCCGGGGTTCTGTTTACCACAATAACGGGCTTCTCCTGCCACAATGCCACCATTTGCATGCCCGGTTCGATGGGACTCAGATCAATGGTCGTAGTGGCTAATGCAGCGGCGGCGGCGGTTGGATCCAGTGACTTGACCATGGGCACTGCGATAGTGCCCGCCACCGCGACACCAGATACCGTCACCAGCGCCGTAAGAAAGCGGCGGCGTGTTATATTTGGAGCATGCTTGTTGTCTTGCGCTTCGTCTGACATGATATTGATTCCTATGTGCTATTTGATGGATTATATTGTAGAAGTTGCCAGATCCCTTGCAGTTCTGTCATCCAAATCAGGATTGATAAAATCTTGGGCATAAAACAACTCTCCGTTATGACCCAACACGTCACCATCCATTAATCTCATATAGATACGGGTGATTGCTTCAGGCGGCGTATATCGCTTCATCGGCATGCCGGGATGCGTCATCAGGCGAAGCCCTGTTCTACAGGGTCCAGGATCTACGATATTCACCCGAATATTCGTTTTGGCATACTCTATCGCCCACATGCGCGCCATATGCAAAATGGCGGCCTTGCTCACCCCGTAGGCGCCCCAATAGCCTTTAGGCTTTACACCAGACTCATCCGTTGTGAAAATGATGGAGGCATACGCGGCCTCTTTCAATAACGGCAGGCACTGCTGCGTCACGAGGATGGGAGACTTTATATTGACTTGAAATACATGATCCCATAGAGCCCCTTCATAGCTCTCCAGTGGAGTTAACATCCCGATTTCTGCCGCATTATGCACTATGCCGTGCAGCTGTTTAAATTCGCTGGAAATAGCCGCGCCTATGGTTTTAAATGCATCGGCTGTTGGATCGGCGAGATCCACCACGAGAATAGCTGGCTCCGGGTATCCATAGTCGGTGATTTCATCGTAAACTCCCTCCAGATTACGCTTCGTTTTTCCCAACAAAACAACCGTAGCGCCCTGTCGGGCATACTCGATGGAGACGGCCTTGCCAATGCCGTCTCCCGCACCGGTCACGAGTATGGTTTTCCCATCCAGAGTGCCGTCACCCTTTGCTTTGGTGTATTCATTTTCCGTCATGGTGTTCACCGAGACCTTATATAGGCGGCCAGCGCGGCGATTTGCGTTTGATCCAACCTGGTGGCTATGTATTGCATAATGCCCTTATGCGTGGCGACCCGCTGTCCGGACTTGAAATAGGTCAGTTGATTGATCACATAAGTGCGTTTTTGTCCTGCCAGCATCGGGAAGAAAGGGGGCAGACCTGCCAGCGTGGTACCATGACATGCCATGCACGCCGGCATTTGCATCTTGGGCAACCCCCCGAAGTACAGCTTTTTCCCCTCGGCGACGAGCTTGGGATCATAAACATGTCCTGACGCGGGCTTCTGAGAAGAAAAGTAATCGGCAACCTGTTGTGTCTGCGCGGCGGTCAACGGGGCCACCATACCCCACATAATGGGAGATAACGGATCCGCTCGTGTATGCGCCTTGAAATGGTCAAGTTCGCGCAATATGTAGGGCTTCCATTGCCCTGCCAAGTTGGGGAACATACCGCCATCTGGCGAAACACCCTGCAAGCCATGGCAGGCCATACAAGAGTTCTGCACCACCGTGGGAACACCGTCTGAAGTAACCGACGAAGTGGCAGCAGTAACGTTCATAACACTACTGGTGGCTGCTGCAGGAGAAGCCACTGAGACCGTTTTGGCAATAGTGGATCCATAGGCTACTGACGTCATGGCCATGGCTATCGTTAGCACGGAAACGGCTGATAAAAACGGTTTTTTTTGTAGCATATGTGGCACCTTAGTTGATCGGGCCAGCAACCACCAAGCTCTTATTGCAGACTCTCGATAGTTATAGGCCGGTTATAAACAAAACCCCATGTTAAATATACGCCAGCGTGATCATATTATATGAACATTATCTGCTGATGTATCATTCAGATTTCTAGCGAATCAATACATACGATTTATCGATTACAAAAATCAATACCAGAACTCATTTTCAAGACCTTGGTTGCGCACCATATCCACTAGCGGTGATGAATATGCAACCATATTAAAATCCCGTCACATCTCAATATAGTCCGGACAGATAAGCCGCTACATCCCGTATCCGCTGGATCGTTAGCTTCTCTGCTATAAGCCGCGTAATTGAATTTTTCCTACTTCCATAATGCATATATTTCAATTACTAAATCATATATCAATAGAATGAAACCCATGTTAGCCACGCAAGTGTGTTGTAACCTGGTAAAAGCACGAACACTTTCCATCTATGTGCCGATCCCACCGGCGGCCCGATTGCCTACACAGTGATACTGCAAAGTTTATGCCACAAAGTTACATATTTCGCATAAATTAACATTATGATTAGCTGATGTATTTTGGCAAAAAATGGCGCTGTATTCGTCGAGCACTGCCGCTTTTGACATGACTATTCGGTCACACTGCCATCGCTGGCATACAATTCTCTGTGCTTGTCGATACCGCTTCGCATAGCAGCATCGCAATAAGGTCGCGAACACTTCTAATTTGTTGACCAAAGGGGAGCTGTCCGGCGCCGCGAAAAAATAGCCCATGCTGCACATCACCTCGTTGTGCAGCCGCCAACTGGGCCTCAATGCAGAATTGCCCGGAGGACGAATTGCCATCCTTGAACCCACAATGTACCAAGCACTCCGTCTGGCTTGGACACAGTGAATGGTCTTGACTCGCGCAAGCACGCAGTTCTTCCTCGCGTCCCAAATAACGGCGCAACCAGGGAGTAAGCACTGCACGCGCGGGCAGACCTGCCGAACTCATAAATGTCACAAGATCTTTAGGCGTCGCATCAGCCAGGACACGCTTAAAATTGATATGCGCATCGCCCTCGGTGGTTACAGCGAACGGGGTGCCCAATTGAGCCCCGCTCCCACCGAGGGAAAATATCTCGCGCATTTTTTGAACGGAAGCGATCCCTCCAGCGGCGACGAGCGGGATCTGCTCAGGTTTCAGACCCAATTCTGTAAACAGCTTGCGGATCGCGGGCAGGACATTTGCAAAACCATACTTGGGATTTGAAACATCCTCCAATCTGGTAGCTCCCAAGTGCCCGCCAGCGAATTGGGGATTCTCGATAACGATAGCGTCTGGAAGACGTTTCTGACGCATCCAACGGCGCAGAACCAGCTGAACACCGCGACCTTCAGAAAGAATCGGGATCAGTGCGATCTTGGGGAACTCCGCTGCCAGCGTTGGTAAGTCCATGGGCAGACCAGCGCCCACGACAACCGCGTTAACCCCGCTCTTGATAGCTTGGAGCACATGCTCCCGATAGCCAGAAATGGCATGCATGACATTAACTGCGATAAAGCCCTCTTTTCCTGCGATCCGGCGCGCCTCCTGAATCTCGCGATCTAACGCGATCAAGTTTGCCTTGGCCGAAGCTGCAGGATCTCTCAGGCGCCGCAAGGGTCGCATCAGATCCTCGTGTAAACGCCGTAGCTCCACGCTTGCAATGGTTCCGACAGCCCCTTCCGCCGCCACAGCCCCGGCCAAACGATGTGCTGAAACACCAATACCCATACCCCCCTGTATCACAGGGAGCAGGGACCGTCCTTTGATCTTTAAGTATGGGAAATCCATGTCAACCACCTCGTTTGCGCCACGCGAGCCCAATAATAATACTTCCATATCCGTTTGTGTTTTGCTATGGTGTATTGATAATGCTTTTGCAACGGAATGTCAACATGGCGATTGAGCATCCCAATAAGTGCGCAACAACCATTTTTATGAATCCCGTGCTCACGGCCCTCTTCGTGCGCACGGCCAATTGGGTGCTGGCGAAACATCGCGCGGATTTCCATCAGATAGCGGGGCGGCGCATCGTGATTGAGGTGTCCGATCTTGGAAAATCCTTCCATTTAACAATAAGGCGGGAGGGGATTGCTCTGGCCTCAGCTGGACCCGTCGACTTGCGCATTGCCGGAACCGTCAAGGATTTGTGCCGACTCGCACTACGCCTCGAAGATCCCGACACCCTCTTCTTCGCGCGCCGCCTGGTGCTGGAAGGAGAAACATCTATCGGACTCCACCTGAAGAATTTTATGGATTCGATAGACTTGGATTGGCTCACCCCGATCAGCGGTCTACCGATCCCATTTGGTCCTCGAATAAGGCAAAGTATAGATCGCAGCATCCGCAGAATGCATGTCGACAAGCACTTGCATGACTTGCTGGATCGCGCCCTTCAGCCTTGAGTGCCCATAAATACATTCGAAAATGGCGTTGACGAGTGAAAGTTCATCCATGTAGAAGGAAGATCATATGAATAACCGGAAACCGGAGTTGGTTTGCCCCGCAGGCGGACTACCTGCCTTGAAAGCTGCTGTTGATAACGGTGCAGATGCCGTGTATATGGGCTTCCGTGATGATACTAACGCGCGCAATTTTCCGGGGCTTAATTTTGGACCGGATGATGCCGCACGGGGCATCGAATATGCGCATCGCGCCGGGAAAAAAGTCCTGCTAGCTATCAACACCTATCCACAAACACACAATTGGTCTGTCTGGACCAGCGCGGTGGATCGCGCTGCGTTGCTTGGAATAGATGCCGCGATCATCGCGGACCTTGGCTTGCTGCACTATGCCGCAAGCCAGCATCCCAATCTGCGTTTGCATCTTTCCGTGCAAGCCTCTGCCACCACTTATCAGGCATTGGCGTTCTACCACCAGCGATTTGGCATTCAGAGAGCCGTTCTACCAAGAGTGCTCTCCTTACCACAACTTTGGCATACCATAGCCAACAGCCCTGTAGAAATCGAAGTGTTCGGTTATGGAAGTCTATGCGTCATGGTAGAAGGTCGTTGCGCCTTGTCATCCTACATTACGGGCCGGTCCCCCAATGCCAGCGGAGTTTGTTCACCCGCCGAGTCTGTACGCTGGGAGGAGACCTCCCTGGGCCGTCAGTCTCGTCTAAATGGCGTGTTGATTGATCGCCATGGCCTTAATGAGGCGACTGGTTATCCCACCTTGTGCAAGGGTCGCTACTATACCAACGCGCAGCCATATTACGCCATTGAAGAACCTACCAGCCTAAATGTCCTGGATATATTACCAGATTTATTCCAGCATAATGTAGCCGCCATCAAGGTGGAAGGACGCCAGAGAAGTCCGGCCTATGTCGCCGTCGTCGCGCGCGTCTTGCGCGCGGCCATAGATCTTTGCGCTTCGAATCCTGAGCGATATTCCGTAAAAACCCAATGGACCACCGCCCTGGATCGCCTTTCTGAAGGACAGTCCCACACTCTCGGGGCATATCACCGGCCTTGGCATTAACTCCAGATATTATACAGACGGCTCATGGCGTGCTTTAGCGCGCCAATGACTATAGTTATTCGCCCAACAAGATAGCATTCTAAAAAGGAGTTCGGGAATGGGGCTTGCACCGCAGGCCATGCTATCCCTCCCCGGCGTAGATTCCAGGGTTTCCGAGCAAAAAATGAAGATTTCGTTAGGCCCTATTCACTACCACTGGTCAAAGGAAACCATAGAGCAATTTTATCAGTCGGCAGCAACCTGGCCTGTAGATATAGTTTATCTAGGAGAGACCGTGTGCGCAAAACGACGCGCGCTGAGTAGAGCGGACTGGCTCAACATTGCGGCGTTCCTCACCGACGCCGGCAAGGAGGTTGTGCTGTCCACGCTAGCCCTCCCGGAAGCCAACTCGGATCTTCTACAATTAGAAAAGATTTGTGCAAATACCGACTACCTTGTCGAAGCCAATGACATGTCTGCAGTTCATTTACTGACGGGGCGCTTTCCCTTTGTCGCAGGACCTCACATAAACTGTTATAACAACAAGACATTGTCGCTCTTAGCCGAGTTTGGGGTAGTTCGGTGGGTGCCGCCGGTTGAGCTATCCGCCACAACCATCGGCACGTTACAAAACATGAGGCCGGCGGCCATGGAAACTGAGGTCTTCGCGTATGGATATTTACCACTATCGTTTTCCGCACGCTGCTTCACTGCCCGCGCGGACAATATCGGCAAGGATGCGTGTGAACAACGCTGCATACGGGATCCAGAAGGGCGGCCATTGTTTACCCAAGAACATGAACGCTTGTTCACCATGAATGGCATTCAGCTTCAATCAGGCGTTCCCTGTGATCTCCTCCATGAGACTGGAGCAATGTTGAATATGAACATAGACATAGTGCGTATATCTCCACAACTTAAAGACACCGATACCGTTGTGAAACTATTTCAGGCGACTTTAAACGGCGCATCCATTTCCGAGGACACACTTCGCTCACCGGCTTGTAACGGCTATTGGCATGGCTTGCCAGGCATGGCATTCACACCGGCGTAACGACTGATGGCAAACAAATTTATGAACAAACTTACTTGGGGAGATAGTGGGCTTCGGAACGGCGCCGATAACATCGTCCTGGATTCGCAGCAAATTATCGTTACGCGTACAGATCATATGCCATTGCTGCGCTTTTACGAAAGCACACAAACCGTGGCATTAGGTGCCAATGAGGACGCGCGATTTGCTGTGCGGTCAACATATTGTCAGACTAGATCCATTCCCATTGTCCGGCGTTTAACCGGCGGCGGTACATCGTATTTATATCACAAACAAATTAGTTTGAGCTTAACGCTTCCGGCGCAACATTTAAGTATCGAACAATGGCTTGACACCATTTGTATGGCGGTTTGTTGTGGTCTATATAATAGCGGTTATGAAAATATTAATTTTACTCGGCCAAATGATATCTATGAAAATGGACAAAAGCTGGGAAGTGTCTATGTCGGTGTGTTAGACAATGTTCTAATCGCAAACGCCACGCTATATAGGTCATTGGACATAAATACGATGCTTCGCGCTCTCCGTGTTCCAAAGGAAAAACTAACACCAGAAGGCATGCGTACGGCCAGTCATCACTTCACCACGCTGCCGAGCCTGAGCAGTGCAGACTTATTACATCTCAAGGAGTCTTTAGCACAATCTATAGCTCTATCCTGTAACTTACCAACGCTTATGCAGATCCCATGGGTTAACACTACATCGCAAACCTATCTATGTGATCACAACAATCTCACAGAAAATGCTCATGAAATCACCTATAGCGGTTTTACCATTACCTCCGGCGGCGTACTTCACGGGCGCATACAACTAGACACGAACATCCGGATATCATCCTTGCACTTGAATGGCAATGTGTACATTCGACCATATAACCTGTTTCGTAAAATTGAATCCGTACTGCGTGGGGCGGCAGAAGGTGAAATCATGCAACGAATGGATAATTTATTTTATGAGAATCAATGGGAATTGTATAGGTTTACCCCACAAGATATCATGGTGTTACTCCGCCGCCTTTTCGAACAACATAGAATAGCTGCTAAACTTTCCATAGCGCCATCGGCAGCGAGTTCCTTCATGATCCATGACCCTGACGGAACACTGGATGCCTTTGATATCGCAGCAAAAGCTGACACGGTACTCGTTCCATACTGCGCCAAGCCCACTTGGTGCAAGTGGCGGCATAACGATGGCTGCTCCCAGTGCGGAAAATGCGATGTTGGTCAAGTATATAAAATAGCCAGAGAGCAAGGATTACAAGTCACCACAATAAACAACTTTGAACATTTAGAAATTACACTAAAAGCCCTCAATGAACGTGGCACCAAGGCCTACTTAGGAATGTGTTGTAATAATTTTTACATCAAACGAGAATATGCATTTCGCTCAGCAAACATGCCCGCCTTATTATTGGATATTTCTGGTGCCAATTGTTACGATCTCATGCAAGAACAGTCGGCATATTCAGGAGAGTTTAGCGCCGAATCATCGATAGATATTGAGGTAGCGGAAAAGGTCATAAAACTTGTGCGACCGGAATCCTTACAATAATGGTACTATAACCAACCACGCTATCTAACCAAGATATTTGGTACATTGATACGCAACCGCGCAACCAGATCACGCTCTATTGCGGTGTGGCCAGCAATCAACTCTAAATCTGCACATCCAGCCTTGTTAAAGCGTTGCAACACCCACCGAGATACACCAAGCATTTGCAACTCATGGGCCATCATAACAAGATCTGCGCTACTTAAAATAGTATTATGTATTGTTGTTCTGATCTCATAGGAAATATTGCTGGACAACATCCGTTCGAGAGATTCTTTTACCTTGCCGCCACTTCCGGGTACGCGGGTGATATCGGGATAATGCGCAAATGGTGACTTGACATCAAACCCCACCCAATCTAGATAGGGGAGCAGATTTGCAAAGTTATGTGGATACAGTCCCGACGTGTGCAGAGCGACATTAAAACCCAATGTCTTTACTTGCTTAATCGCCAATAACAACGATTTATGGACTGTTGGTTCGCCGCCACAAAATGCTACCGCATCCAGCAGTCCCTTGCGGGTCGCCAGCCACCCCATGACCGTAGACCATGACATAACTGACGATCCCTGCCCCGGCTGTAGGCTTGTATTATGGCAATAACGACAACGACACGGACAACCTTGGGTATATATTACGGCACACAAATGCCCCGGATAATCTACCGTACTAAACTGGGAGAGGCCAGCAACCGTCGGCAATAAAATTGATTTGTTGTCAACTATAATGTCCCTCCTACTGGGCACATCGACGCTCATCTAATGCGCCGATGGAGCGCCATCCCCATCAAAACGCTTGGTCTCGATGAAATGTTTACGTTCCAAATGCTCGCCTTGCTTACCGATATTAAACGAAGAGGTCGGGCGATGATATCCCATAACCCTTGTCCAAATCTCACAGGGTTGCCTTTCGTCATCACTCAACTCAAGTTCTATTGGTCTTTCGTTGGCTATCTCAGGATACATAATATTCTCCTTTTATAGGTTACGCAGAACGCCGCCGCTTTTCTGTAATGCGTTCCTGATCACAGATGGGACAAAATGGATGCTCACCCGCCAGGTATCCATGCACTGGACAGATGGAAAAAGTAGGGGTAACTGTAATGTACGGCAACCGGAATCGCTCCAGCGCGCGCCGCACCAGGCGTTTGCAGGTTTCCGCGCTAGCGAGTCGCTCGCCCATATACAGGTGAAGAACGGTCCCTCCCGTGTATTTGGCTTGCAAAGCCTCCTGCCGTTCCAGTGCCTCAAACGGATCGTCCGTAAATCCCACCGGCAGTTGCGATGAATTCGTGTAGTAGGGTTTATCCAAGGTCCCGGCCTGCAAAATATCGGAAAATCGCTTGCGATCTTCTTTGGCGAAACGATAGGTAGTGCCCTCCGCAGGCGTGGCCTCCAGATTGTACATATGACCTGTTTCCTCCTGAAAGACGACCATACGATTCCTGATATAATCTAAAAACCGCAAGGCGAACTCATGGCCCCAGGTCGTTGTGATATCCTCCCGATCCTCCGTAAAGTTGCGGATCATTTCGTTAACCCCATTAATCCCAATGGTAGAAAAATGATTTCGCAACGTGCCCAAATAACGTTTGGAGTAGGGAAACAACCCCGTGTCCATGTGGCGCTGGATGATCTTGCGTTTGATCTCCAGACTGCTTTTCGCCAACTCCAACAGATCATCGATGCGCTGGTAGAGACCATTGCAATCGTTTTTATGGAGATAGCCCAGCCTGGCGCAGTTGATGGTCACCACACCGATGGAACCCGTCTGCTCTGCTGAGCCGAAAAGCCCATTCCCGCGCTTGAGCAATTCGCGCAGGTCGAGTTGGAGTCGACAGCACATAGAGCGCACCATGTTGGGCTGGAGTTCAGAATTAATGAAATTCTGAAAGTAGGGCAGGCCGTACTTTGCCGTCATGGCAAACAGTCTTTCGGCGTTTTCCGAATCCCACGGAAAATCAGATGTTATGTTGTAGGTTGGGATGGGGAAGGTGAAAACGCGGCCCTTGGCATCCCCTTCGCTCATCACCTCGATGTAGGCGCGGTTGAGCAAATCCATTTCCACCTGTAGATCGCCATAGTGGAACGGCATCTCCTTTCCACCGATAACCGGAACCTGTTCCCGAAGATCTTCAGGACAGACCCAATCGAACGTTACATTGGTAAAAGGGGTCTGGCTGCCCCAGCGGGAAGGCACGTTCAGGTTGTAAATAAACTCTTGAATATTCTGCCGTACCGCGTCATAGGAAAGCCCATCCTTGCGGACAAACGGTGCCAGATAGGTGTCAAAGGAACTAAAAGCCTGCGCGCCTGCCCATTCGTTCTGCAAGGTGCCCAGAAAGTTTACCATTTGTCCCACAGCACTGGACAAGTGACGGGGAGGTGCCGCTTCCACCTTCCCTGGCACGCCGTTAAAACCCTCCTGCAACAAGGTTCGCAGCGACCACCCAGCACAATAACCGGCCAGCATATCGAGATCATGGATATGAATGTCCGCCGCACGGTGCGCGGCGCCAATTTCATCCGGATAGACATGACTCAACCAGTAATTGGCGGTTACCTTCCCCGCGACGTTCAGAATCAGGCCACCTAACGAATAACCTTGATTGGCATTCGCGTTGATTCGCCAATCCTCCCGATCCAGGTACTCATTTACCGAGGAAACGGCATTCACCATGGTCAGACGATCCCTGCGCAAGCGTTGATGCTGTTCACGGTAAGCGATATAGGCACGGGCCGTGCGGTAGAAGCCTTCATCCATCAATGTTAATTCGACATGATCTTGAATCAGTTCAATCGTGGGGTCACGGTTGATAACGATGGGCTGCAACCTGTTCAAAACCACTTCCGCAATTCGCCCAGCGACACGGGCATCAAACTCATCCGCCGCACGTCCCGCCCGGGTGATGGCTGAGCAAATTCGATCTGGATCGAAAGGTGCTCTTGTACCGTTGCGCTTAATTACCAACGGCCACACGCTGACGGCTGTAAACCAGTCTGTATTGCGCATTAGGATACCCCTGCATCTGGCGAAAACTCCATCCCGCAAAGACGGCCACACCTGAACACCTAAACATAACAGGATGTTGATATATTTTTTAGTATCTTCTACCAGATATAGTGGCTTTGTCAATGCCATTTGAGGCGTTGTTAACCCTCGCGTTATCAGGATCCTGTAACCGCCGCCGATCACCGCGCATAGAACTTCTGGCGCAAGGAAGGTTCACAACGTTTCCTCAGCCTGATCCGGCTGTGATTCCTCAAACACGTCTGAACGTCCGGAAGGCCTGCTGCTCAGCGCTCACTCGACAGGGGTTTTCTGGAACAAGGACCCTGAACAGCCTGTGGATAACTTTGTGGATATTTTATTGGCCGGAGGGATTCCGTCATAACCGTGGAGTACCAACGCCGAGCGGAAACGTCGTATGGCAATAAAATATTATTTACTACAATAGATTACATAACCTACTGAAACATGATCCCGAACAAGTTCACGTAACTGCCGTTTATTCTCTTTGTGGAAAACTTTATCAAGCCGGGCACGATCTTGGCTGTCATCGCGGCTAAGATTCGTCCACGTCTGTGCCTGTCTTGCACGTTTTTCCTGCCGCCGAAGCAGAGCCCCGGTCGTGGCCGCCGCATGTTTGCTGCTACCTTGTCCGCCGACAACGGTCTCGCCGTCGGGTAGTGCATGGCCTCGCCCAAATTTCGTTTCATTAATAGAAAATATTTTGTTATATTCTAATCTAGAATGTTCCGTAAAAATCATATTCGTCGAAATCATCATGCCAGCCATACAATGAACCGCTAGTCCATTATATAACATAACAATTTTCAACAAAAACTTTTTCTACAACTATTATATAAACAATATGTTACAAAACATATAGCAAATTTATGGTGTGATAACGCCGCTATTTAAGCAGAAAATCCATCGCCGCCGAAAAATCGCCCATACTGAGGATCTGCTGGCATGCAGGGCCACACTTGGATATACTCCACCGACGGAGAATTATGATGAAATGCCCTTCCCGTTGCGGGGAGTGAGCCCACTCCGCTACCGCATGACACAGAACGTGGTAGCGACAGAGGGTACGGCACTGTTCACCTTTAGACCCTCTGACCAGGTTACGC